>NZ_JBNNXQ010000006.1:4007-24751 GCF_050881025.1 Aliiroseovarius marinus | reverse complement strand
TATGCCTGGAAGTCACCAAAATACTTGGTGATCGCTGCCGTCAGTGTGGTTTTACCGTGGTCAACGTGGCCGATCGTGCCAACGTTTACGTGCGGCTTACCGCGTTCAAACTTTTCCTTTGCCATGATGGCCTCCTGTTAAGCTGAGGGCCGGGCAGGTTCCCCTGCCCGGCTTGTTCGATTAGGCGTATTTCGCCTGAATTTCGTCCGAGATGTTCTGCGGAACCGGATCGTAATGCGAGAACTGCATCGTGAACTGCGCGCGGCCCGAAGACATGGAGCGCAGGGTGTTGATGTAGCCAAACATGTTTGCCAGCGGAACGTTCGCATCAATCGCCACGGCGTTGCCGCGCGGCTCTTGACCCGACACCTGACCGCGACGCGAGGTCAGATCGCCGATGATACCACCGGTGTATTCCTCGGGCGTGATCACTTCCACTTTCATGATCGGCTCAAGCAGCTTGGCGCCAGCCAAACGCATACCTTCGCGCATACACATACGTGCAGCGATTTCGAAGGCCAGAACCGACGAGTCAACGTCGTGGAACTTACCGTCGTTCAGGGCAACCTTGAAGTCGATCACGGGGAAGCCAGCCAAGGGGCCGCTGTCCATAACCGAGTTGATGCCTTTTTCAACGCCGGGGATGTATTCCTTCGGCACGGCACCACCAACGATGCGGCTTTCGAACGAATAGCCTTCGCCTGCTTCAGTCGGCATGATTTCCATTTTGACTTCAGCATACTGACCCGAACCACCCGACTGTTTCTTGTGGGTGTAGGTGTGCTCGACCGGCTTCGAGATGGTCTCGCGGTAAGCAACCTGCGGGGCACCGATGTTGGCTTCCACTTTGAACTCGCGCTTCAGACGGTCCACCAGGATGTCCAGGTGAAGTTCGCCCATGCCCTTCATGATGGTCTGACCCGATTCCAGGTCAGTTTCCACACGGAACGAGGGGTCTTCTGCAGCCAGACGTGCCAGACCTTGCGACATTTTTTCTTGGTCGCCTTTGGTCTTCGGCTCAACCGCGATCTCGATAACCGGATCGGGGAAGGTCATGGTTTCCAGAACCACCGGCTCTTTGGCGTCGCACAGCGTGTCACCCGTGGTCGTGTCTTTCAGACCGGCCAGCGCGATGATGTCGCCTGCAAATGCCTCTTCGATCTCTTCACGATCGTTCGAGTGCATCATCATCATACGACCAACGCGTTCTTTTTTGCCTTTGGTCGAGTTCAGGATGCTGTCGCCCTTGTTCAGGACGCCCGAGTAGATGCGGGTGAAGGTCAGCGAGCCAACGAAGGGGTCGTTCATGATTTTGAACGCCAGAGCCGAGAAGGCCATGTCGTCGTCCGCACGGCGGGCGATGTCACGAGTCTCGGTTTCGTCACCGGGTTTGAAGCCCATGTAATCAACAACGTCCAGCGGGCTGGGCAGATAGTCGATAACGGCGTTCAGAAGCGGCTGGACACCTTTGTTTTTGAAGGCCGAGCCACCCAGAACCGGAACGAAGTCCAGCGCCAGAGTACCTTTGCGCAGCAGTTTGCGCAGGGTGTCGGCATCGGGTTCATTGCCTTCCAGATAGGCTTCCATGGCGTCGTCGTCTTGCTCGACGGCGGCTTCGATCATCTTCTCGCGCCACTCGTTGGCCATGTCCGACAGGCTGTCACGGATCGGTGCTTTGATCCACGATGCGCCAAGGTCTTCACCCTGCCACAGCCACTCTTCCATGTTGACCAGATCGATCAGACCTTCCAGCTCGGTTTCTGCACCGATCGGAATGCCAACCGGAACGGCGCGCGCGCCGGTGCGGTCTTCGATCATGTTCACACAGTTGAAGAAGTCAGCGCCGATTTTGTCCATCTTGTTGACGAACACCATACGCGGAACCTTGTAGCGGTCAGCCTGACGCCACACGGTTTCGGTCTGGGGTTCAACACCAGCGTTGGCGTCCAGAACACAGACAGCACCATCGAGAACCGCCAGCGAACGTTCAACTTCAATGGTGAAGTCAACGTGGCCGGGGGTGTCGATGATGTTCATGCGGTGCTTGGGCGTCTGAGCGGTTTCACCGTCTTCGGTGCGTTCCCAGAAAGTGGTGGTCGCAGCCGAGGTGATGGTGATGCCGCGTTCCTGCTCCTGCTCCATCCAGTCCATGGTGGCCGCACCATCGTGCACCTCACCAATGTTGTGGGACTTGCCGGTGTAGTAGAGGATACGCTCGGAGCAGGTGGTTTTACCTGCGTCGATGTGAGCCATGATGCCGAAGTTACGGTACAGCTCGAGCGGATATTCGCGTGCCATGGTTGTCTTCCTTCCTTGGCTTTACCAGCGGTAATGGCTGAACGCTTTGTTGGCGTCGGCCATTTTGTGGGTGTCTTCGCGTTTCTTAACGGCAGTCCCGCGCGAGTTCACAGCATCCAGAAGTTCGCCGGCAAGACGCTCTTCCATGGTGTTCTCGTTGCGGTTACGTGCGGCGGTGATCAGCCAGCGGATGGCCAGCGCTTCGCGACGCTCGGGACGAACTTCAACGGGCACCTGATAGGTGGCACCACCCACGCGGCGCGAACGAACTTCGACCGAGGGTTTGATGTTGTCCAGCGCTTCGTGGAAAACTTCCACAGGTGCGCGTTTGATCTTGTCTTCGATGCGATCCAGCGCATTGTAGACGATCTTTTCTGCGACCGACTTTTTGCCGTCGATCATCAGGTTGTTCATGAATTTCGAAAGAACTACATCGCCAAATTTGGCGTCGGGCAGAACTTGGCGCTTCTCAGCGGCGTGACGACGAGACATATCTGACTCTCCTTACTTCGGACGCTTCGCGCCGTATTTCGAACGACGTTGCTTACGGTCTTTGACGCCTTGGGTATCCAACACACCACGCAGGATGTGGTAACGGACACCCGGAAGGTCTTTCACACGACCGCCACGGATCAGAACCACAGAGTGTTCCTGAAGGTTGTGGCTTTCACCCGGGATGTAGGAGATGACCTCGAAACCGTTGGTCAGGCGAACCTTCGCAACTTTACGCATAGCCGAGTTCGGCTTCTTCGGGGTCGTGGTGTAAACGCGGGTGCAAACACCGCGCTTTTGGGGGCAAGATTCCAGGTGCTGCGACTTGGAACGCTTGACTTTGGGCTGACGCGGCTTGCGGATCAGCTGTTGGATCGTTGGCATAGGGCTCTTTTCCCGTTTCTCAACTTCGTCTACGCAAGGCTAGAGCCCCACGCGGTTAAATCTTTTCCGTGTAACGGGCCGGTGACAGGAAACCCGCCAAAACCCGCAAAACGAAAACCCGCGAGCGTTTCCATTCCGAGGCAAACGTCGCGGTTGGTTCACAGAGGATCAGTGCTTCAAAGTAGCGCTGAACTTGATCCCTCAATACTGGATAGCCGGGGCGAACCCAGCTGGATGTTCGCGCATATAGAAGGTTGCGCCGCTTGTGTCAACCGTCGCGCAGACTTGCGAAGGGCACCGGGATCAGCTTTGGTTGGGTCGATTATAGAAACATGATTCCCAGCAGGAATACACTTGCGCAAACTTGAACACAGCGTGGTCGTCACCGCGATACGGAACGAAGGCCCCTTTCTTATCGAATGGTTGGCCTGGCATAGGATGCTTGGGTTTGACAATGTGCTTGTGCTTCACAATGACTGCACCGATCATTCGCCGCAACTTCTGCGCCTGTTGGAACGCGCGGGCTTTCTGACGCAGAAAAGCCAGCAACCAAAGGACGGTGAACCACCGAAACTAGAGGCCTATCGCATCGCGGCTCAGCACAAATTGGTGCGCAAGGCCAGTTGGGCTCTGGTCTGCGATGTTGACGAATTTCTTGTGGTCAAAACGGGCGACGGAGGGATCGCCGACCTGGCCGATAGTATCGGGCCTGATCATATGGGCATGGCGATCAACTGGAAGGTTTTTGGCACTGACGGTCAAGTCCAGTGGTCCGACGAACTGGTGCATCGACGGTTCCGACGATGTGGGCCCACCCAAACGGTTCAGAACAAGTGCTTCAAGGTGTTTTATCGCGAACCCAATCTGTTTGGCACAATACGGTCACATGGACCAGCCGACTGGTTGGGCAGCGGCAATTGGAACCAAGACATACGCACCTTTGTTACCTCGGACGGTCAACACCTGGAAACCTACACAGCGAACAACAATCCTCCCAATGGGACGGAGTATGAACGCATTTCGCACGGGCTGGCGCAGCTCAATCACTATGCCCTGCAATCGGCAGAGAAATACGGGCTAAAACGCCAGCATCTGTCCTCGGCTGCCAATCTGGTGCGTTACACGGACGAGTTTTTCGAACGGTTCGACCAAAATTCGCAAGAAGACAACTCGGTTGACACCTACAAGCAGGAATTTGACCGCGCCTATGCAGAGATTATGGCTGTGCCCGGTGTCAAACGGCTACATCATCTATGCTGTGCGGACATGGTTGCGCGCATATTGGCACTAAAAAACGAAGATCCGGTCTGGGATCCTCGTTGGCAGCACCATATGGAGACAGCCGGGACATCACCCAGCCACAGGGGATAACCACACAGGTCAATCGCACCTATGCCCTACGTTCGCGAAACAACGTAAATAGCCCCGTTGCGACGACAATCACGGCGCCTGTCAGGGTCAGGCTGTCAGGCCATTCGTTGAACAATACCAGCCCAAGTATAAGTGCCCAGATCAAGCCTGTGTAGCGGAAGGGCGCTGCAAAGGCGATGTCGCCCACGCGCATAACCATCACGGAAAAGAGGTAGCCAAGGAAAATGAAGATGGCGGCCAGCCCCAAAATGGACAGCGACCAGCCATCCATTGGCACCCATTCAACGCCGATCGAGGCTGCGCCAAAGCCAACCGTGATCGCAACTGCGGCCATGATCGCCACTGTCATCGACGGCGTTTCCGGGGACAGTTTGCGGACAATCAGGTCGCGGAAGGTAATACAGCAGACCGCCCCCAGCGCATAAAACGACCACGCGGAAAACCCCACTCCGGGTTTTACGATCAACAGCACCCCGATAAATCCGATCCCGATGGCGCCCAGCCTTCGCCAGCCCAGCGGCTCGGACAGAAATGCCCAGGCAGCCAGTGCAATTGCCAACGGCAAGACCTGCAAAATTGCCGTTACATTGGCGATGGGCATGTGAAACAGTGCCGTGAGAAAACAGTAGGTTGCCCCGGCTTCCCCGACGCATCGCAGGGCGATTAGTTTCCAGTCGCGTGCAGGCAGATCAAAGCGTAGCGCACCCAGATATCGTCCCAATGCATAAAGCAGAACGCAGGTCAGAACACCGCGCAAAAACACGGCCTGTTCCAAGGGCATCGAGATCGACAAGACCTTCATGCAGGCATCGTTGAACGTATAGCCAGCCATAGAGCCTGTCATCAGGGCCGCGGCTTTGAAGTTGTCAGAGGACATGGTGCGTCTTTCAAACCAGAACCCATGCAGCTAACCGATCTTTCAGCGCCACGCCAAGCCCAAAAGAAAAGCCCCGCCGTTTGGCGGGGCTTCCTGTTTTCATTTGCAGACCGATCAGGGCTGTTCGCTGGAGCCCGCTTCCGGGGTTTCCACCAAACCCAGATCGTCTTCCGGCGCATCGCCAAAGACGTCTTCGGCCGGGGCAGCCAGTGCCGCAGCGGCTTCGGCTTCGGCGCGGGCCTCTTCGATCACTTTCATGTCGCGGCTCTGAGCGATGGCGCGCACTTTCTGCGTGGCCCCACCGGTCCCTGCCGGGATCAGACGACCCACGATCACGTTCTCTTTCAGGCCAACCAGCTTGTCCTTCTTACCCTGCACGGAGGCTTCGGTAAGAACGCGGGTGGTTTCCTGGAACGACGCGGCCGAGATGAACGAACGGGTCTGCAGCGAAGCCTTGGTGATCCCCAGAAGGATCGGCTCGGCCGAGGCCAGACGACGCCCTTCGGCAGCCGCTTTTTCGTTTGCGGCCACGTATTCGGCTTTGTCCACATGCTCGCCTTTGAGCAGTGTGGTCTCGCCCGAATCCAAGATCTCCCACTTCTGCAGCATCTGGCGAACGATCACCTCGATGTGCTTGTCGTTGATCTTCACGCCCTGCAGACGATACACGTCCTGAACTTCGTCGATCATATAATCGGCCAGAGCCTCGACACCCATGATGGACAGGATGTCATGCGGCGCCGGGTTGCCGTCCATGATGTATTCACCCTTCTGGATGAAGTCACCTTCGGCAACCGGGATGTGCTTACCTTTGGGCACCATGTATTCCACGGTCTCAAGGTTCTCATCCGCAGGCTCGATCGAGATGCGACGCTTGTTCTTGTAGTCGCGGCCAAAGCGCACGTAACCATCGATCTCGGCGATGATTGCGTGATCTTTCGGACGACGCGCTTCAAAGAGTTCAGCAACACGCGGCAGACCACCGGTGATGTCTTTCGTCTTCGCACCTTCACGCGGGATACGCGCCACAACGTCACCAGCTTTCACGCCCTGCCCGTCTTCGACCGACAGAATGGCGTCAACCGACATGGTATAGGTCACCGGATTGCCCGCATCGTTGCGGACCGGCTCGCCATCTTCAGCGACAAGGATCACTTCCGGTTTCAGCTCGTTCCCTTTCGGGGCCGAACGCCAGTCCGACACGATCTTCTGTGTCATGCCCGTTGCGTCATCGGTTTCGTCACGCACCGAGATGCCGCTGACAAGGTCAACGAACTTCGCGGTCCCGTCTTTCTCAGCGATGATCGGCAGGGTGAACGGGTCCCATTCAAACAGCTTGTCGCCACGGCCAACGGTCGCACCATCCTTGACGAACAGTTTCGACCCGTAACCGATTTTGAACGAAGCACGCTCTTCACCGTTTTCGTCCATGATCGCCATAACCATGTTGCGGCCCATGACGACAATCTCGCCATCACGGTTCTCAAGCACCGACGCGTTGCGATACTCGATCTTGCCTTCCTGGTTGGCTTCCTGGAACGACTGCTGACCACCTTGGGCAACACCACCAATGTGGAAAGTCCGCATGGTCAGCTGGGTGCCGGGTTCACCGATCGACTGAGCAGCAATAATGCCGACAGCTTCGCCGATGTTCACCTTGGTGCCGCGCGCCAGGTCACGACCGTAACAGGCCGCGCAAACGCCTTCTTCGCTTTCACAGGTCAGCGGGCTGCGGATGCGGACGGCGGCAACGCCGCTTTCCTCGATCGCATCAGCCTTGCGTTCGTCGATCAGCTCGCCCTTGGCCACAAGCACCTCTTCGGTGCCCGGAACCAGAACGTCCTCAGCAACGACACGACCCAGAACACGTTCGCCCAGAGTTGCCACAACCTCGCCGTCGTTCACAGCAGCTTCTGCAGTGATCGAGTTCTCGGTGCCACAATCCTGCTCGCGCACGATGCAGTCCTGAGCCACGTCAACCAGACGACGGGTCAGGTAACCCGAGTTCGCAGTTTTCAGAGCGGTATCCGACAGACCCTTACGGGCACCGTGGGTCGAGTTGAAGTACTCGAGCACGGTCAGACCTTCTTTAAAGTTCGAGATAATCGGCGTTTCGATAATCTCGCCCGAAGGCTTGGCCATCAGGCCGCGCATGCCGCCCAGCTGTTTCATCTGGGTAACAGAACCACGCGCACCGGAGTGGGCCATCATGTAAACCGAGTTCGGTTCCATTTCGGCGCCATTCTCATCGCGCTTGTTGGACGAGATCGTGTCCATCATGGCGTCGGTGACTTTGTCGTTACACTTCGACCAGGCGTCGACAACTTTGTTGTACTTCTCGCCCAGAGTGATCAGGCCGTCCATATACTGCTGTTCGAACCCTTTCACCTGATCGCGGGTCTCATCCACGATCGGCCATTTGGTGTCCGGAATAACCATGTCGTCCTTACCGAACGAGATGCCAGCCTTGAACGCTTCTTTGAAGCCCATCGACATGATCTGGTCACAGAAGATCACGCTCTCTTTCTGACCGCAGTAACGGTAGACGGTGTCGATGACCTGCTGCACTTCTTTCTTGCGCAGAAGACGGTTCACAAGGCTAAACGGTGCCTTGTTGTTCTGCGGCAGAAGCGCGCCCAGACGGACACGGCCCGGCGTGGTTTCAAAGCGCACCATGACGGTGTTGCCTTCCTCGTCCACCTGCGGCAGACGCGCCTGAACTTTGGCGTGCAGATGCACTTCGCCAGCGTCCAGAGCGTGGATCACTTCGTCAACATCCGAGAACACCATGCCCTCGCCCTTCATGCCTTCACGCTCCATCGAGATGTAGTAGAGGCCAAGGATCATATCCTGCGACGGCACGATGATCGGCGCGCCGTTGGCGGGCGACAGAACGTTGTTCGTCGACATCATCAACACGCGGGCTTCCAGCTGGGCTTCCAGCGAAAGCGGAACGTGCACAGCCATCTGGTCACCGTCGAAGTCAGCGTTGAACGCCGAACAGACAAGCGGGTGCAGCTGGATGGCTTTACCTTCGATCAGAACCGGCTCGAACGCCTGAATGCCAAGACGGTGCAACGTGGGTGCACGGTTCAGCATGACCGGGTGTTCACGGATCACTTCGTCCAAGATATCCCAAACTTCGGGACGCTCTTTTTCCACCAGTTTCTTGGCTTGCTTCACAGTGGAAGACAGGCCCTTGGCTTCAAGACGCGAATAGATGAACGGCTTGAACAGTTCCAAGGCCATCTTCTTGGGCAGACCACATTGGTGCAGCTTCAGCTCAGGCCCGGTCACAATGACCGAACGACCCGAGAAGTCGACTCGTTTACCCAAAAGGTTCTGACGGAAGCGACCCTGCTTACCTTTCAACATGTCCGAGAGCGATTTCAGCGGACGCTTGTTGGCGCCGGTGATCACGCGGCCACGACGGCCGTTGTCAAACAGAGCATCCACGGATTCCTGCAGCATACGCTTTTCGTTGCGCACGATGATGTCAGGGGCGCGCAGCTCGATCAGGCGCTTCAGACGGTTGTTCCGGTTGATCACGCGGCGATACAGATCGTTCAGATCCGAGGTCGCGAAACGGCCACCATCCAGCGGCACCAGCGGGCGCAGCTCTGGCGGGATGACCGGGATCACGGTCAGGATCATCCATTCCGGGCGGTTGCCCGATTCAATGAACGACTCAACGATCTTCAGACGCTTGATGATCTTCTTGGGCTTCAATTCGCCCGTGGCTTCGGCCAGATCAGCGCGCAGCTGCTCGGCTTCCGCTTCCAGATCAATCGCCGCCAGCATTTCGCGGATCGCTTCAGCGCCGATATTGGCGGTGAAGGCGTCCATGCCGAAGGTGTCCTGGGCGTCCATGAACTCTTCTTCGGTCATCAGCTGACCATACTGAAGGTCCGTCAGGCCCGGCTCGATCACAACGTAGTTCTCGAAGTACAGGATGCGTTCCAGATCACGCAGGGTCATGTCCAGCATGAGGCCGATGCGCGAGGGCAGCGACTTCAAAAACCAGATGTGAGCGACAGGGGCTGCCAGCTCGATATGGCCCATACGCTCGCGGCGCACTTTCTGAAGGGTAACTTCCACACCACATTTCTCGCAGACAACGCCGCGATACTTCATGCGCTTATATTTACCGCACAGGCATTCGTAATCTTTGACCGGGCCAAAGATACGGGCACAGAACAGACCGTCACGCTCGGGTTTGAACGTCCGGTAGTTGATGGTCTCGGGCTTTTTGATCTCGCCATAGGACCACGAAAGAATCCGTTCCGGGCTGGCCAGCGAGACTTTGATTTCGTCAAAGGTCTTGGGCGCTGCCAGAGGGTTGAACGGGTTTGTTGTCAGTTCCTGGTTCATAGTGTGTCCTTTCCCTGTTCCGGGCAGGAGAAAACAAAGTTTCTTAGACCGTAGATGCTTAGGCCCCGGGTGAGGCGGATATCTTCATCAGATGTCGATTTGGGTAGTCCGCAGAATTCTTTGGCTCTACCGGCCACACGCTTTTCGCCCGCAGAGCTATCACTCCAGGCCAAAACTCCTACCTCTGTTGAGGCAGAATGCGTGTACCCTCGATCATCCTCTTTCAGTTCAGCGATCCGGACAGAACCGCCGCAAGCAGCCAAGCCCATCACGGAAAGACTAGAGATCATTGCTACAGGTCTCACTCCTCGCCCTCCGCATCCAGGAGTTCCATGTTGAGGCCGAGGCCGCGGACTTCTTTGACAAGAACGTTGAACGATTCCGGCACGCCGGCTTCGAAGTTGTCCTCGCCTTTGACGATGCTTTCGTAGACTTTCGTCCGGCCAGCAACGTCATCCGACTTGACGGTAAGCATCTCTTGCAGCGTGTACGCCGCGCCATATGCTTCCAGAGCCCAAACCTCCATCTCACCGAAGCGCTGACCACCGAACTGCGCCTTACCACCCAGCGGCTGCTGAGTAACAAGCGAGTATGGACCGGTCGAACGCGCGTGGATTTTGTCGTCCACAAGGTGGTGCAGTTTCAGCAGGTACTTCACGCCAACGGTAACTTCGCGCGAGAACTGTTCGCCGGTACGACCGTCAAACAGAACCGACTGACCCGAGGTATCGAAACCGGCACGTGTCAGCGCGTCGTTTACGTCAGCCTCTTTGGCGCCGTCGAAGACCGGCGTTGCGATCGGCACACCATTGGTCACGTTGGACGCTGCATCCACCAGATCATCTTCGCCCATGCCAGCGATGCCTTCTTCATAGACATCGTCGCCATATGCGATGCGCATGGCTTCGCGAACCGGGGTCAGATCGCCAGAGCGGCGGTATTCACCCAGAGCTTCGTCCACGTTCAGACCCAGACCGCGCGCGGCCCAACCCATGTGGGTTTCAAGGATCTGACCAACGTTCATACGTGACGGCACGCCCAGCGGGTTCAGACAGAAGTCAACCGGCGTACCATCGGCCAGGAACGGCATGTCTTCCATCGGTACAACCTTGGAAATAACACCTTTGTTCCCGTGACGACCGGCCATCTTGTCGCCCGGCTGAAGCTTGCGCTTCACGGCAACGAAGACTTTGACCATCTTCATCACGCCCGGCGGCAGGTCGTCGCCACGACGGACCTTTTCGACCTTGTCTTCAAAACGCGCATCCAGAGCACGTTTCTGGGCTTCGAACTGTTCGTTCAGGGCTTCGACGATTTTCGCGTCGTCTTCGTCCTCAAGCGCCAGCTGCCACCACTGACCGCGGCTCAGACCTTCCAGCAGTTCATCGGTGATCTTCGACCCCGACTTCACGCCTTTCGGACCTTTCACGGCCACCTTGCCAAGGATCATGTCCTTCAGGCGGGCATAGATGTTGCGCTCCAGAATGTGCAGCTCGTCATCACGGTCGCGGGCAAGGCTTTCGACCTCTTCGCGCTCGATCTGAAGGGCGCGTTCGTCCTTTTCAACGCCGTGGCGGTTGAAGACGCGAACTTCCACAACGGTGCCGAAGTCACCCGGCTTCACGCGCAGCGAGGTGTCGCGCACGTCCGAGGCCTTCTCGCCGAAGATGGCGCGCAGAAGTTTTTCTTCCGGCGTCATCGGGCTTTCACCCTTCGGCGTGATCTTACCGACCAGAATGTCGCCCGGTTCCACATCCGCGCCGATGTAAACGATGCCAGCCTCGTCGAGGTTGCGCAGCGCTTCTTCACCGACATTCGGGATGTCGCGGGTGATTTCTTCCGGCCCAAGCTTGGTGTCACGAGCAGCGACTTCGAATTCTTCGATGTGAACCGAAGTGAAGACGTCGTCGCGCGCGATACGCTCGGAAATCAGGATCGAGTCTTCGTAGTTGTAGCCATTCCACGGCATGAACGCGACGACCACGTTCTTACCCAGAGCCAGTTCGCCCATATCGGTGGACGGGCCATCGGCAACCACTTCGCCTTTCGACACCTTCTGACCCACTTTCACCAGCGGACGCTGGTTGATGCAGGTGTTCTGGTTCGAACGCTGGAACTTGCGCAGACGGTAGATGTCCACGCCCGCGTCGCCCAGACCAAGGTCTTCGGTGGCACGGATCACGATACGGGTGGCGTCCACTTGGTCGATCACACCGCCGCGCTTGGCCTGAATGGCCGCGCCTGAGTCGATCGCAACCTTGCCTTCGATGCCGGTGCCCACGAAAGGCGCCTCGGCACGCAGAAGCGGCACGGCCTGACGTTGCATGTTCGACCCCATCAGGGCGCGGTTAGCATCGTCGTTTTCAAGGAACGGGATCAGCGAGGCTGCAACAGATACCAGCTGCTTGGGCGACACGTCGATCAGGTCAACGCTTTCGCGCTGCGCCATGGTGTATTCGCCCGACTGACGGGTGTTCACCAGATCGTTTTCAAACCGACCATTTTCGTCCAGATGCGCGTTGGCCTGCGCCACGGTGTGACGCATTTCCTCGGTGGCGGACATATAGTTCACCTCGTCGGTGACCTTGCCATCCACAACCTTGCGATACGGGGTCTCGATGAAGCCGTATTTGTTCACGCGGGCAAAAGTTGCCAGCGAGTTGATCAGACCAATGTTCGGCCCTTCCGGCGTTTCAATCGGACACATGCGGCCATAGTGAGTGGCGTGAACGTCACGCACCTCGAAGCCAGCACGTTCGCGGGTCAGACCGCCCGGCCCAAGCGCCGACAGGCGGCGTTTATGGGTGACTTCCGACAGCGGGTTCGTTTGGTCCATGAACTGCGACAGCTGCGAGGAACCGAAGAACTCGCGAACAGCGGCCGCAGCCGGTTTCGCGTTGATCAGATCCTGCGGCATCACGGTGTCAATCTCGACCGAGGACATACGTTCCTTGATCGCGCGCTCCATGCGCAGCAGGCCAACGCGGTACTGATTTTCCATCAGCTCGCCGACCGAGCGCACACGACGGTTGCCAAGGTGGTCGATGTCGTCCACGTCGCCACGGCCATCACGCAGATCAACCAGCGCCTTGATGCAGGCGATGATGTCTTCGCGACGCAAGGTGCGCTGAGTATCCTCAGCGTCCAGAGCCAGGCGCATGTTCATTTTCACGCGACCAACAGCCGACAGATCGTAACGCTCGGAATCGAAGAACAGCGTGTCGAACAGCGCCGAAGCGGCTTCGACGGTGGGCGGTTCACCCGGACGCATCACGCGGTAGATGTCCATAAGCGCGGTGTCGCGACCCATGTTCTTGTCTGCTGCCAGCGTGTTGCGGATGTAAGGACCCACGTTCACGTTGTCGATGTCCAGAACCGGAATATCGGTGATGCCCGCGTCCATCAGATCTTTGATGGTACCGCCGATCAGCTCGCCATCTTTGTCGTGCTCCAACGTCAGCTCGTCACCAGCTTCGACATAGATCGCGCCGGTTTCTTCGTTGATGATGTCTTTGGCAGCATAGCGGCCAACGATCGCATCAAACGGCACCAACAGGTTGGTGACCTCGCCCGATTCCATCAGCTTCTTGACGGCGCGCGGGGTGATTTTCTTGCCGGCTTCGGCAATGACTTCACCGGTTTTGGCGTCGATCAGATCCTGCACAGGGCGGGTGCCCGCAACACGTTCGGGGAAGAACTTGGTGACCCAACCTTTGTTCTTCTTCAGCTTGAACTGAACGGTGTCGTAATAGGCGTCACAGATACCTTCCTGATCCAGACCCAGCGCATAGAGCAGGGTGGTCACAGGCAGTTTGCGGCGACGGTCGATACGGGCAAAGACGATGTCCTTGGCGTCGAACTCGAAATCCAGCCACGAGCCGCGATAGGGAATGATGCGGCAAGCAAAAAGCAGTTTACCCGACGAATGGGTTTTACCCTTGTCGTGATCAAAGAACACACCGGGCGAGCGGTGCATTTGCGAGACGATCACGCGCTCGGTGCCGTTCACGACAAAGGTGCCGTTCGGCGTCATCAGGGGCATGTCGCCCATGAACACGTCTTGTTCCTTGATGTCCTTGACGGATTTTGCACCCGTATCTTCGTCCACATCAAAGACGATCAGACGCAGGGTCACCTTCAGCGGCGCCGAATATGTCAGGTCGCGCTGTTGGCATTCTTCAACGTCAAACTTCGGCTCTTCCAGTTCGTATTTCACGAACTCAAGAATAGCGGTCTCGTTGAAATCCTTGATCGGGAAAACCGACTGGAAAACAGCGTTGATGCCTTCGCCGTCCATCGGCTCCAGCTGATCGCCTGAATTCAAAAACAAATCATAGGAGCTTTTCTGAACCTCAATCAGGTTCGGCATCTCCAGTACTTCACGGATTTTACCGTAGTATTTACGCAAGCGTTTCTGGCCAAGATAGGTCTGCGCCATAAGGTAACTACCTTTCATTTCTCAACTGAGGTGCCGACCGTCGGGTCCCCGGCAACACCTCGTCCGAGAGGAGAAGAAGTTCGGACCAATTCCCGGGAACCCGCCCAAGGGTTCCCTCCCGATCCTGTGAACCTTTCCCAGGAGAAGGCCCGACATCGCAGGCCCTCTCCAAGACAGGTGCGGCTGGACCCGGATTTCTCCGGGCCCAGCCTTGTTTTTGCGGGCCATCTGGGGCCCAAAAGCGTAACGCTTAGGCCAGCTCGACTTCGGCGCCAGCTGCTTCCAGCTTGCCTTTGATGTCTTCTGCTTCGGCTTTGTCGACGCCTTCTTTGATCTTGCCGCCGCCTTCAACCAGCTCTTTGGCTTCTTTCAGGCCAAGACCGGTGATGCCGCGAACTTCTTTGATCACGTTGATTTTCGAAGCGCCGGCGTTCTTCAGAACGACGTCGAATTCGGTTTTCTCTTCAGCTGCACCGCCAGCGTCGCCGCCAGCTGCACCAGCCATAACAACGGCGCCGCCAGCTGCGGGCTCGATGCCATACTCATCCTTCAGGATGGTTTTCAGTTCTTGTGCTTCAAGCAGGGTCAGACCCACGATCTCTTCAGCAAGTTTTTTCAGATCAGCCATTTGACTTCTTTCCGTATTTAGATGTGTTCCAACGTGAGGCGATATCTCGCTACGCTGGTCTCATAAGATTGCTTAAGCAGCCTTCTCTTCGATGGTCGAGAGAACGGATGCGATGTTCGAAGCAGGTGCGCCAATGGCCCCAGCGATGTTCGAAGCAGGTGCGCCGATGCAGCCAGCGATCGAAGCAATAAGCTCTTCACGCGACGGCATAGCGGCGACGGCTTTCACACCGGCCGGATCCAGAGCATCCTCGCCCATAGCACCACCAAGGATAACGAGCTTTTCGTTGTCTTTGGCGTACTTATCCATGACCTTGGCCGCAGCCACGGGGTCTTCGGAATAGGCAAGAACGGTCATGCCCGTCAGATAGTCAGCGATCGAAGCGACCGGCTTACCTTCGAGGGCGATTTTGGCGAGCCTGTTCTTGGCAACACGCACCGACCCGCCAGCTTCGCGCATTTGCGAACGCAGGTCCTGCATTTCAGCAACCGTGAGACCGGCGTAGTGGGCTACCACAACGACGCCAGAGCTTTCAAAGATCTGGCCGAGTTCCTCGACCACTTTTTCTTTTTGTGCTCTATCCACAGTTTCACTCCAAGTATGGAAGGTTTGACCCCTCCGGCTCATATTTTACCGGGTTTTCAACGAAACCCCGGCAATCGGGTCCGCGATAAGGGTCCTTCGCAAAATCGCCCCAAGGCCAAGCGGCCGCAGGAATTCTTTTGTCCATTTCCCATCTCAGGCAGGAATTATGACACTTGTGCGCGGCCGCTTTTCAGCTTGGCCCACCGGCGTCACCCACCGTCTCGGACGAAACGCAAAACAGCGCACGACGAATCGCACGCTGAGCTGCAAGGTCTATCTAGGGTGTTTGTGCGGGTTTTCCAAGGGTTAAATCACAGTGCGCCAGGATCGGGCACGGTCATCCGTTCCAAACGCTCAACGCAAACAGCCCGGCAAAGGATCAGGCAGGCGAGCGCGCCTTGCCGTCGACCCCCTTCTGGGCCCCGTCCGCCTTGCCCGCGCCACTACGAATGTCATCTTTCAGCATGGTGGTCGAGATATTCTGCGTGCGCGGCAGATAGACCACGTTGCAGATATCCGAAAGGTCGTCAAATTCGCCGGCCCAATCGTCGCCAATGGCAAAAACATCCGCTTTCAGCCGGGTAATGTCAGCGCGCTTCTGATCCCAGCTTCTCTCGGCAATCACTTTGGTCACGAAGCGGCAGGATTTCAGCATCTCGACCCGTTGCTCATAAGGTACGGCCGTTTTCTTGCCTTTCACCTCGTTGAACTCGTCTGTCGAGCAGGCAACGATCACCTCGTCGGCAAGGCGTGACAAGCGTTTCAAAAGCCGCACATGACCGTAATGGAACAAGTCAAAGGTGCCATAGGTGATAACCCGTTTGGGGCGGGTTTCCTTCACCGAGGCCAGGAATTTGCGGAACCGGTTCTGGGCACGCAGCCACTCGAACCGCCAATAGCGGTCGGGGGTGCGCCAGTTTTCGCCATAGTTCACTTCGAGCAGGCGTTCGGGATTGGAGGGGATCGGCAGGCCGGTGATCTCGCAGGTTTTCAGCGGCAGCAGATCGCTCGATTTGGCCTCGCCCAGAAGATAAGGATAGACGTTCAACTTGTCGCCCTCAATCCAGGCCGGGAACAGGTCAAACACCATGCCGTCGCCCACATCGAACTTGATGATCGCGTCATAGCCGCCCTGCTTGGGCTTGTGAGGACGGGCATAACCGTGGGCAATCAGCTCCTGCTGCAGTTGATTGAAGGCCCGCCCGGCCTCTTCCTGACTGCTGGCCTCCAGCACAACGGCCAGGTCCACATCATCATCATGGTCGATCAGCTTGCCATCGCGAACGACGCCCAGCAAGGTCCCCGAGTTGAGGAACACCTTGTCAGAGTATTTCGACAGGACCGACAGGACGTTCTCGACCTTGGTCCAGATTTCGCCATGCGCACGGTTGCTGAAAGTTTTACGGCCATAACCATGGCCCAGCAGATGATCCTGCGGCACATGTTGCAACAGATAATCTTCAAAGGCCTGGAATGCGTCGCTGTCGCCCTGTTGCGCCCGATGGGCCTGCAACAGCTTCATCGACTGGCGCATCGGGCCATTCTTGGTCAGCACGCTCAGACAGAGCATGACCCGCGCCTCGTGCGACAGGCCCAGATCCGCATAGCCAACACGATCCAGCGCTTTCAGCGCAGGCTCGATATCAAAGGTCCGGTCTTGGGCTTGGAACTGCGCCTTGGCCTGCGCGTGCAGCTTTTCGAGCTCTTTCAGATAGGGTCCACGCATAACCCGGCCCTTCAGCGCAAGCGCCGCATGCGCCAGGGGTCTCAGGAATGGCAGGCGGGTCTGCGCCTTAAGTGCCGCCTTGCGCGCCATTGATTTCGCGCGCGACTTCAGCGTGTTTTCCGAATTCATCGTCAATCTATCCAGGCCCGTAAATTCAGAGGTAGTTACATCGGCTGGGCCTTCACGACAAGCGCCTGCACCATTTTTTTGCGTCCCCCACCCACGTGCAAAGAAAAAAGGCGCCCCGTTGGAGCGCCTTTCCTTGTTTCAAACCAAAACCGGATCAGTTGCCGGTGGCATTGTCCACGTCGATGGTCACACCCGGGCCCATGGTCGAGCTCAGTGCGATTTTCTTCATGTAGGTGCCTTTGGCGCCCGAGGGCTTAGCTTTCTGAACGGCGTCCACAAAGGCGCGTACGTTTTCAACAAGCTTGCCTTCGTCGAACGAGGCTTTGCCAAGGCCAGCGTGAACCACGCCACCTTTTTCAGCCTTGAACTGAACTTCGCCGCCTTTGGCCGCTTCAACAGCTTCCTTGACGTCCATGGTCACGGTGCCAACCTTCGGGTTCGGCATCAGGTTGCGCGGGCCAAGAACTTTACCCAAACGACCAACGATTGGCATCATGTCCGGCGTTGCGATGCAACGATCAAACTCGATGGTGCCGCCCTGAATGGTTTCCATCAGGTCCTCTGCGCCCACGATGTCTGCGCCAGCGGCCTGAGCTTCTTCAGCTTTCGGGCCGCGTGCGAAAACAGCAACGCGCATGGTTTTGCCGGTGCCGTTGGGCAGGCCGATCACGCCGCGGACCATCTGGTCTGCGTGACGTGTGTCAACGCCCAGAGCCATGGCGATCTCGATGGTTTCGTCGAACTTGGCCTTTGCGTTGCCCTTTACCAGAGCCACGGCCTCTTCAACACTCAGGTTCTCTTTGCCGGCGAAAGCTTCGCGTGCGGCAGCGGTGCGTTTACCCAGTTTTGCCATCTTACTTCACCTCGATGCCCATGGAGCGGGCCGAACCCAGGATGATCTGCATCGCGGCTTCGATGTCGTTCGCGTTCAGATCTTTCATTTTCGCTTCGGCGATTTCTTTCACCTGAGCAGGGGTCACCGAACCCACGGTCTCGCGACCCGGGTTGTTGGCGCCGGATTTCAACTTGGCAGCCTTGCGCAGGAAATAAGACGCGGGCGGCGTCTTGATGTCCATGGTGAAGGACTTGTCCTGGTAATAGGTGATCACGGTCGGGCACGGCGCGCCGGGCTCCAGTTCCTGCGTCTTGGCGTTGAAGGCCTTGCAGAATTCCATGATGTTGATGCCGCGCTGACCCAGTGCGGGGCCGACGGGCGGGCTGGGGTTGGCTTGACCTGCAGGAACCTGCAGTTTCATCGTGCCAGCGAGTTTCTTAGCCATGTGGCTTCTCCTGTTATCACCACATCGTCACGCGTTGACGATGCTTTGGGGTTAGTGGTCTGGTCTGGCCATCGCGACGGCCGCGCCTCCCACAAAGGAATCGCCCTGCGGACAAAGCCCACCTGGCGACCTGCGCGAGATACACAGGGCAGGTCTTGATGGCAAGGGAAAAGCGTAGGTTTTTGCCTTACTGGCACACGGCCCTATATGAAGCACAAACGCACGCAACGCAAAGGTATCCAAATGAACCGTACAGCTCTTGCAGCCAGCTTGCTCGCCACCACCCTCGGGCTTAGTGCCTGCTCGGGTATTGGAGACTACACAGCCCTGACCCTAACGCCCGAGGGTGACACATTCATTGCCGAGGGCGTGGTTGATGGCACCACTCCAGATATCATGCGCAACGCGCTTCAAACCCACCCCGAGATCAAAACCGTTGTTTTGCAGTATGTACCGGGATCTGCCGACGACGAGGCCAATCTTGAAGCGGCGCGCATGCTGCGCGCAAATGGCATGAACACCGTCGTCCCTTCGGGCGGGCTTGTCGCGTCGGGCGGGACGGACCTGTTTCTGGCCGGTGTCACCCGCGAAATTGGCCCGGGCGCCTGTCTGGGCGTGCACAGCTGGGCCGCTGGCGGCATCACCGGCTTCACCGAGGGCAAGGACGTGCCCAAAGATGATCCGCAGCACCAGCTTTATCTGAGCTACTATGACGAGATGGGCATCCCGCAAGACTTCTATTGGTACACGCTGGACGCCGCAGATGCCGAAAACATCCACTATATGAGCAACCGCGAGCTGACCCAGTTCGGCATGGCCACCACGCCGATTTCTTCCACCGCAGAAGCAACCGCCGCAAGCTGCGAGGCCGTCGCAGCAAAATACGAGTTTTCGTAAAACAAAAAAGGCGCCCAAATCATGGGCGCCTTTAAACCTTCAAACAAGCGCCAATCAGGCCTGTTTGGTAACCTGTGTGTATTCCAGTTCGACCGGAGTTGCCCGGCCAAAGATCGACACCGTCACCTTCAGGCGCTGGTTGTCTTCGTCCACCTCTTCGACCATGCCGTCGAACCCTTCGAACGGGCCGTCAGTCACATTGACCTTCTCGCCCACTTCGAAGCTGATCAGAAGTTTCGGAGCTTCGGCGCCTTCTTCGACGCGGCCCAGGATACCCTGCACCTCGGCGTCGCGCATCGGCATCGGGCGGCCTTGCGGGCCAAGGAAACCGGTCACGCGGTTGATCGAGGTAATCAGGTGATAGCCTTCATCCGACATTTCCATGTGGACCAGCACATAGCCCGGCATAAAGCGGCGTTCGGTCGGAACCTTCTTGCCGCGGCGCACTTCGATGACCTCTTCGGTCGGCACCAGCACTTCGTCGATCTGGTCCTCAAGACCCTTTTCCTCGACCGAGGCCCGGATTGCCTCTGCGATCTTCTTTTCGAAGTTCGACAGCACGCTTACCGAATACCACCGTTTCGCCATGTCAGCCTCTGCATTCCTGCGCCCCGAAGGGACATTTCAAATTTCGTTTTCAGGAACAAAAAATCGGCGTGCAACTTGATTCGCCGCACGCCCGTCCCGAAGTGTTGCCCGAACTACCCCTGAAACGCGCGCATTTCAAGGGGTCACGGGCGCGTTCAGCCGAAGTATCCCAGCACGGCCTCAAGGCTCGCACGGATCCCCAGATCAACAAGCGAGAAAAACAACGCTGTCAGCGCCGCCAGCACGAATACCATGCCGGTGGTCAGCATAACCTCGCGGCGGGTCGGCCAGGTCACTTTGGACACTTCAGCACGCACCTGCTGGATGAATTGCAGCGGATTGGTCATCTGTTTCTCAGCCTTTCATGTATCAGGCGGTCAATTACGCAATCGGGGCGGGGTTTTCAAGCCTTCAAGGTCAGATCAGCCCCAAAAGGCCCAAAGCGATTAACATCACCAGCGCCCCGGCGGCGATCTCGATCATCGGAATGGCGCGCGCGGCAAGGTCGCCGCTGCCCGCCACAAGACCCGCCATCAAGCCGCCACGCAAGCCAACAGACAGCATGGCTGTGGCAATGGTCACGCTGGCCGTGCCCAGTGACATGGCCAGCACGCCGGCCACCCCCTGCCAGACAAGGCCCATCTGCCAGGTCAACACCAACAGGAACAAGGCGCCGGTAC
>NZ_JBNNXQ010000006.1:0-3997 GCF_050881025.1 Aliiroseovarius marinus | reverse complement strand
GCGAATGGCGATGCCGGCGATTAACACAGCCAGTTCGCGCCAGCTGCCAGCTGCTTCAACCTCGTGCAATCCGGGCGCGTGGGCGTGCCCACAGCTGGGGCAGACATGATCCGCATGATCGTGATGGTCGTGGCCGTGGTGATCGTGATCATAAACTGCGCGGCCATGATGCGGATCAGTTTCAGCCTTCTGGCCTGCGCTCCAACGCATCAGCTTGCGCACACCCCGGACCAAAAGCCACAGCCCAATCAACGCAATGGCGACATAGCTGGCATCTGCAAACCAATCCTCTGCCAGCCCCACCATCTGCTGCCGGGTCAGGTTCAGCGCCAGAAAACCCACCAGCACCAAAAGCACCGCACTTGCCCCCTGCGCCAGGGACGACAAAAGCGCCACAGCAGACATACGCCACAAGGTCGCGCGGCTGGCCATGGCGTAGCCACCGATCAGCACCTTGCCGTGCCCCGGTCCGACCGCGTGGAAGAACCCATAGGAAAAACAGATGGTCAGCAGGGCGGCCAGCGCACCCGGCTCTCCGGCCCTGAGCGCCCGAAGTCCGCGCGCCATCGACGTCTGCACCTCGCGTTGCCACTGAGCGGCCCAGACAGAAACGCCATCCAGCGCGCCGCTGGCCCAAAGCCCCAACCCGGCGACCAAGATCAATAACGAAAAGACGGAAATCAGCCGGAGCATGTCAGCCTCAACTCATCCGCAAACAGGTCCCCGACTTCCGGGTAGCTGTCTTCGTCATACTCAAGGCTGTCGGGTCCATAAAGCAAGCTTTCCACCTTATCATATGCGGCGGCCAGATCAGCAGGCAGATGGTCGATTTTGCAATCCTCGCGCCCCTCAACACTGATCGGCAGGCGCATGTCATAAGCCACAAAGAAGCTTGGATCATAAACCTGAACCGAAACGGGTGTTGCGCCCACGTTGATACGCGTCTTAAGGGGGCGGATGTGCCATGTGACCAGACGCCCATCCTCATATCTCAACCCATGCTCCACAGGCCCCGCCAGATCTACAGGTTGCCCGCCCTGGGTGACATATAGGTCACCGGGAAACCCCGCCGCCCAGTCCACATCCAGACCGGCAAACGCAGCCAAAGCGGCATCCTCTGGCGTGCCGTCCCCATCCTGATCCAGACCATTGTCTTCTATCAGCAGCAGGGAATACAGCTCGTCATAGGCCCAAAAAACCCGCACCCCTGCAAACGCGCCCTGGTCATCGAACAACAGGTTCACACCAGCATCAATGAACACATGCGGATGGCTGGACAAAGGGGCCGCCCCGAAAATCGCCATCGGCAGGGACAATAAAAGAGCGCGAAATCTATTCATGCTTTCGACCTAGCCCGCGGTGGGCCGCGTGACAAGCATACCCGGCAGCATTGGCAGCGCATCGCCGAAAGGTTTGATTGTCCGGATGGTGGTGGCAGGGGCAGCAGGGTTCGAACCCGCGACCTACGGTTTTGGAGACCGTCGCTCTACCAACTGAGCTATACCCCTAGGACCGAGGCCGGGATTACAGCCCCGCGCCGGGGTTTTCAAGCGCTTTCACCGCGATTGCGAAAAAAGAAACCGTATCGAAACACCTTTCCGGCAAGATTTCGCAGCAGCACAGGAGCAACACCCCGTGAAGATGGATGGCATAGAACAATTTCTGCAATGCGCCCCGTGGCATAGCGTGCCCGATACCCGGCTGCATCCGATGCAGTCAGTACCGACCATGCTGTCGCCAGATGAACAGCGGCTGTATTACTGGCTGACGGCCCACTGGACCCGCGACCGTGGCGAAGTGGTGGAACTGGGCAGCTATGTTGGCGGGTCCACCGCACGATTGGCCGCAGGACTGCACGATACTAAAAAGCTGGCGCGCGTCTTTGCCTTTGATCACTTCAGAACTGATGAAAGAACCAAATCACAGGTGCTATATCGCCAAGGGATTAAACCCTTTGAGGGGGAAGACATCCTTCCTCTGTCCAAAGCGCTGCTTTCCAAATGGCAAGAACGTATAGTTTGGCGCCCCGGACCAATTGAACAGAGCGTTTGGGAGGGCGGCCCCATCGAGCTTCTGGTGATGGACGCGTCAAAAAAAGACATGCATATGGACCGGATGGCCGAAATATTTTTCCCGCATCTGATCCCCGGAAAATCTCTATTGGTGCAGCAGGATTTCTACCATTGGCGCCTGCCATGGATCACCGCCCAGATGCAGCGCATGCGGCGCTGGTTCAAACCTCTGGCCTATTGCCCCAACGATACGGTGGTGTTCCTGAACACCCGTCAGATCGACGACGAGGCCTTGGCGGCCGGACGGATCAGTCCATTGTCGGATCAGGAGATTGCGGTTGCACTGCGCCGGATGAACGGACGGGGCATTCCATGGCACAAAGCCTTCCGCATCCGAAAGATGATCCGCGTGATGCAAGCCAATCCCGGCGTGCGCACAGGGTGGAAGATGAAAGATGTCGAAGCTCCGAGGCCCACTGCTGCAACGCGATGACCGCGATGGATAAAAGGGCGCTCCTGTGAGCGCCCTTTTCTTATCTTCTGTATCTCTGGCGCGCGGCGATTTGGCTGTGCCAATTCGCCTGTCGCCAAAGCAAAAGGGCCCCGCGTGGTGCGAGGCCCTTCTGTGATGTGCGAGGGGTGGGGCCTTAAATTTGGCTGCGCCAAATTCTGGTCCCCACTCAATGCGTTTGGACTGACGCAAAAAGGGCGCTCCTGTGAGCGCCCTTTTCTTATCTTCTGTATCTCTAGGCTCTCGGCGATTTGACGTTGTCAATTCGCCTGTCGCCGTAAGAACGCTGGGCGTTCTTACTCGATGATCTTCGACACAACGCCCGAACCAACGGTGCGGCCGCCTTCACGGATGGCGAAGCGCAGCTTCTCTTCCATCGCGATCGGGGCGATCAGTTCAACGTTGAACTTCAGGTTGTCGCCCGGCATCACCATCTCGGTGCCCGAGGGCAGCTCGACGGTACCGGTCACGTCGGTGGTCCGGAAGTAGAACTGCGGACGGTAGTTCGCGAAGAACGGGGTATGACGGCCGCCTTCTTCCTTGGTCAGAATATAGACCTCGGCTTCGAACTTCGTGTGCGGGTTCACCGAGCCCGGCTTACACAGAACCTGGCCACGCTCAACAGCTTCACGGTCGATGCCGCGCAGCAGAACGCCAACGTTGTCGCCTGCTTCGCCGCGATCAAGCAGCTTGCGGAACATTTCAACACCGGTACAGGTGGTTTTCTGGGTGTCTTTGATGCCGACGATTTCGATCTCGTCACCAACATTCACAACACCACGCTCAACACGACCGGTCACAACAGTACCGCGGCCCGAGATCGAGAACACGTCTTCGATCGGCAGCAGGAAGTCGCCGTCAACCGGACGATCCGGGGTCGGGATGTAGTCGTCAACAGCTGCCATCAGCTCTTTGATCTTCTCTTCGCCGATCTCCGGGTTGTTGCCTTCCATGGCAGCCAGAGCCGAACCTGCGATGATCGGAATATCGTCGCCCGGGAAGTCGTATTCGCTCAGAAGCTCACGGATTTCCATCTCGACCAGCTCAAGCAGCTCTTCGTCGTCAACCTGGTCAACCTTGTTCATGAAGACAACCAGAGCAGGCACACCAACCTGACGCGCCAGCAGAATGTGCTCGCGGGTCTGCGGCATGGGGCCATCAGCTGCGTTCACAACCAGAATGCCGCCGTCCATCTGGGCCGCACCGGTGATCATGTTCTTCACGTAGTCAGCGTGACCGGGGCAGTCAACGTGCGCATAGTGACGGTTCTCGGTCTCGTATTCCACGTGAGCGGTCGAGATCGTGATGCCGCGCGCTTTCTCTTCAGGCGCACCATCAATCTGGTCGTATGCCTGGAAGTCACCAAAATACTTGGTGATCGCTGCCGTCAGTGTGGTTTTACCGTGGTCAACGTGGCCGATCGTGCCAACGTTTACGTGCGGCTTACCGCGTTCAAACTTTTCCTTTGCCATGA
>NZ_JBNNXQ010000005.1:0-98239 GCF_050881025.1 Aliiroseovarius marinus | reverse complement strand
TTGTAGCGCAACCTGCCAACTAAGCCCCTGATTTATAACCAAACTTTGCCGTTGTTCCCGTCTCTCGACCGTCTCGCTAGCGCCGCCTGGCGTCCCGACTAGCGCCTCAGCGCCGCCGGTGAGGGGGGTTTTAGGCCTAACCACCGAACCCCGCAAGTGGAAAATGACAAAAAATGCAAAAAAACGAAAAATGATGATGAAATGCATATAAATCAATAGCTTAACGCGACCACCCCTGTCTTTACCCGAGGCCTTTGGGGCCGTATCGCAGCTATATGCAGACGATTTACCAATACAGTCACCGACTCGTCGCTTGGGGCGCCCCCTTTTGAGGGTGTTTCGCAAAGAATCCGACTCGTTACAGAGCTGACATCTTCCCGTCACACGCCTGTTAAGAGCACAGGCAAGAAGGCAGCGATGAAATTTGAGGAGACTCCCATGCTGCCACGCACCCTTTCCCTGACCACCGCCCTGACCGTTCTGGCGGGCGCCGCTCAGGCAGAGATGAACTTCAACCGCATCGCCTCTTTCCCGGTGGTCATGAACATGCCCAAGGGCGAGGATCGCACCCGCGAAACCAGTCCCGAGATCATCGACGTCACCGCCGATGGCATGACACTTATATATACGGACAGCCCGCTGGGCGCTTTGGGGCGCATCGACATCACTGATGCGGCCAATCCCAAGCCCTTGGGCAACATCGCCCTGCCCGGCGAACCGACCTCGGTTGCGGTGATTGGCCAGACCGCCTTTGTTGGTGTGAATACGTCTGAAAGCTACACCGCGCCGTCGGGCCTGCTGAAAGCGATCGACAGTGTGACCGGCGCAGAGCTGGCCTCCTGCGATCTGGGAGGACAGCCTGACAGCGTGGCCAAGGCGCCCGATGCAAATTTCATCGCAGTGGCGATAGAGAACGAGCGGGACGAGGATCTGAATGGGGGCGTGATCCCGCAGGGACCGGCAGGTGAGCTGGTGCTGGCCCCGCTGAAGGACGGCATGTTGGAATGCGACGCCATCTTTCGTGTCGATCTGACCGGGCTGGCCGACATTGCCCCCTCGGACCCGGAGCCTGAATTTGTCGACATCAACGCCGAGGGCGAAATCGTCGTCACGATGCAGGAAAACAATCACATCGCGGTTGTGTCCAAAGAGGGCGAGATCCTGAGCCACTTCCCGGCCGGTTCCGTCGACCTTCACGGCATCGACGCCACCGATGAACGCGGCGCCTTGATCTTCACGGAAAGCCAAGCGGGCCGCAAACGCGAACCGGATGCGGTGAAATGGCTGGATGCGGATCATTTCGCCACCGCCAATGAAGGGGACTACGAAGGCGGATCGCGCGGCTGGACCATCTTTCATCAGGACGGAACGGTTGTGTATGAGAACGGCACCGGTCTAGAGAAGGCCATCGTAGAGATTGGTCACTATCCCGACAAACGCTCTGACAGCAAAGGGGTCGAGCCTGAAAGCGTGACCGCCGCCACCTATGGTGACATGAAACTGGCCTTCATTGGCGCCGAGCGCGCCTCTGTCGTGGGCGTCTATGATGTGGCCGATCTGGCAAACCCGGTTCTGCGCCAGCTTCTGCCGTCGGGTGTTGGCCCGGAAGGCTATGTGACGATCCCCGGGCGCAACCTTCTGGTCTCGGCCAACGAGAAAGACCTAGTCGATGACAAAGGTGCCCGCGCCCATGTCATGATCTATGAGCTGCAGGAGGCAGCCGCCAGCTATCCGATGCTGACATCGGCAGGCGCAGACGAGCTGATCGGATGGGGCGCGATCTCGGGCATGGTTGCCGATGAAGGCGGCATCGTCTGGGCCGTTTCGGACAGTTTCTATGGCTTCCAGCCTTCGATCTTTCGGATCGACACCAACACCACGCCTGCCCGCATCACCGATGTGATCCGCATCACCCGCAATGGCGCGCCGGCGCAGAAGCTGGATCTGGAAGGCATCACGCTGGATGGCGAGGGCGGCTTCTATGTGGCCTCGGAGGGGCGCACGGAACGGCTGATCCCGCATGCGATCTATCACGTGCAAGCGGACGGCTCGATCAGGGACCGCAAGGGCGAGATCGGCATCCCGCCGGAACTGGCCGCTGTCGAGAAGCGCTTTGGCTTTGAGGGCATCACCAAGGTGGGCGACACCCTGTGGATGGCCGTTCAGCGCGAATGGAAAGATGACCCCAAGAACCACGTGAAACTGGTCGCCTACAACCTTGAGACCAAGGAATGGGGCGCCGTGCTTTATCCAAAGGCCGAACCGGACACGGGCTGGGTTGGCCTGTCAGAGATCGTGGCGCATGGGGACTATTTCTATGTGATCGAGCGTGACAACCAACATGACCACCGCGCCGTCACCAAAAAGATCTACCGCATCCCCGCCGCCGATATGGTCCCTGCCCCGCTGGGTGGCGACCTGCCGGTTGTGACAAAAGAGCTGGTCCGCGACCTGCTGCCGGATCTGGCGGCCACCGGGGGCTATATTCTGGACAAGGTCGAAGGTTTGGCCATTGCCGCAGATGGCACGGCTTGGGTGTCGACCGACAATGACGGTGTGGACGACCACTCGGGCGAGACGATGTTCTTCTCGATCGGCAAAATCGAAGACGGCGTTATGAACTGAGCAAACCTTTTTATGACGCACAAGAGGGGGCTTTGGTCCCCTCTTTTTTCATGCGCGTCCTTTATGCGTCGTACTGATTTTGCACCTTGGCGTCGTGACATGCTTGACCATGGGTTTCTGCCCGCCTACCTTCCCGATCGCTGCCCCAACCGGGGTGGTGACATTCTCAGGGCGGGGTGAAATTCCCCACCGGCGGTAAAGGGGTGCGGCCATCGGCTGTGTCTCAAGCCCGCGAGCGCCTCGTGTTTCTGTCGAAGCACTTGGGACAGCAGATCCGGTGCAACTCCGGAGCCGACGGTTACAGTCCGGATGGAAGAGAATGGGGTAAGGTGCGCGGGGTCCCCCGGGTGCCCTGTCCTTTCTGCCTTGGGTCATTGCGACAAGACGAAAGGACAAACCGCATGGCTCAGACAACGTATATGACCCAGCCCGCGCGCGCCGCCGGGCTGATGGTTTTGGCGGGCGCGACATTTGCGCTGGTCAACACCGGGTTGCAATCGGCAACCATGGGCAAGGGCGCGTCAGCCCCTGCCGTCACCTTCTGGCAATATCTGATCGCCCTTGGCTTTTACCTGCCATGGGTGTTTCGCCACCGCGCGGCGGTGATGAAAACCTCTCAGGTCTGGCTGCATGTGCTGCGCGTGGCCCTGGCCGCGGGCGGGGTGCAGCTGTGGACGCTTGGGTTGGCCCATGTGCCGATCTGGCAGGCGATTGCGCTGATCCTTCTGTCGCCGTTCTTTGTGACGCTGGGCGCGGGGCTTGTCTTGCGCGAACATGTGTCCGTGCACCGCTGGGGCGCGGTGGTGCTGGGCATCATCGGGGGCGCAATCATCCTTGAGCCGTGGTCGGACCGGTTCGAACTGGCCGCGCTGCTGCCGGTGGGCGCCGCCGCCTTGTGGGCTGCCAGCTCGGTTGTGACCAAGTTTCTGACCCACCGCGACAGCGCCGAGACGATCACGATCTACCTGCTGCTGCTTCTGAGCCCGATCAACGCAGGTCTGGCGCTTGGCACTGGGTTTGCCCTGCCCTCCTCTGCAATCTGGCTGGTGGTCGGGGCCGGACTTCTGACCGCTTTTGCACAGCATGTTCTGGCCCGCGCCTATTCCATGGCGGATGCCGGGTTCCTGCAACCCTTTGATCACCTGAAGCTGGTGTTCAACGTGGTGCTTGGCTTTGTGGTATTTGGTTTTTTGCCAACCGGCTCCATGTGGGTGGGCACGGCCATCATTCTGGCCGCCAGCTTTTACCTGTTGGAACAGGAACGCCGGGCCACAGCCTAGACCACGGTCAAAAATAATGGCTGAAACACAAAAGGGCGCGGAAATCTCCGCGCCCTTAATCATTCAGCTGTGGCCTTGTCAGACCTCGATAGCTTTACCTTCAACGGCTTTGGTGCTGCCAATTTCGATCCGGCGCGGTTTCAGCGCCTCGGGCACTTCGCGGGTCAGGTCGATATGCAACATGCCGTTTTCATGTGTGGCCCCGGTGACGCGCACGTGATCGGCCAGATGGAACCGGCGTTCAAAGGCGCGTGTGGCAATGCCGCGATGCAGATAAGTGCGGTCTTCTTCCTCTGCTTTCTTCGCGGAGACAAACAAGGCCTTGTCCTTCACCTCGACCGAAAGCTCGTCATCCGAGAACCCGGCAACGGCGACGGAAATGCGCCAGGCATCGTCTCCGGTCTTCTCGATATTATAGGGGGGATAGCTGTCACGGCTGCCGTCATTGGTAAGCACCCGGTCCATCAGGTCGGCGATTTGGTCAAAGCCAACGGTGGCGCGATAAAGCGGTGTCAGGTCAAAATTACGCATGATGTGTCCTTTCTTGAAGCGACATGTTTGTTTTGGCCCTCCCAACGGGGACAGGCAGGGTGCGGACCCGCCCGGCGGCATCCACAAATCAGAGATAGGGGGTATTTTGACCGCTTCAAGAGCGGGTCGTGGTCCGGTGGCGGGTTAAAGCGTTTCGAGATTAACTTGAGACACAAGTTGATTTCGAAACGCCCACAACGTGGGTAGGTTCCGCGCGTTTCGTCTCATTGTTGTGCCTCAACAATAAGCCGAAACGCTTTAGGGTTTGACGAAGCGCGCGCCCGTGTTGCCCGAATTGCCAAACGCACCGGATTGACCCGGTTTGATCAGGCGCGGAGGCGCCCCCGGCCCGCGTTGTGTTGACATGATCACACCGCGTCCGGCGCGCAGTGCCCGTTTGACCTCGGCCACGCGGGCCTGAAGTTCCGTGCCATAGACCAGCGCGCCTTTGGCGGTCCGACGCCCCCCTGACACAAGCGAGACAATGCGCGGGCGCCGCCCCGATGCATCAAAGATCGGCGCACCCGATGACCCGAAGGTCACATCGCAGTTAAAGGCCAAAAGCCCCTGATAGCGGTCCAGCACCTTGCACACGGCCTGACGTGACAAGGCCGCATCGCGCCCGCGCGCATAGCTGACAATCGATACCTCGCGCCCGCGCGCAGGCAGCGTAGACGGCGCAAAAGGGGCGGCTGTGGCGGTGGGAATGGGCTGGGCCAGCTGCACCAGCGCCACATCCGTTTCGATATTGCGTGCCGACATGCCCCGGCGCGGGTCATAGCCCGGATGCATCACCGCCGCTTTCGCCGTGCGGTCGGCAATGGCCTTGCCATCAGACAGGCCCGCGCGAAACCGCAGCCCGTCCACATGGCCCGCTTTCACCGCACTGCGCAGGCAATGCGCGGCGGTCAGGACAAGATCACTGGCAATCAGAACGCCGGTACAATAGCCGCCACCGACAAGATCCAGCTTGCCCACGGCTTCGTATCCCAAAAGGTCATGGCGCAGGGTCAGGCGTTTCAGGGCGGGGTTGCCCTCTGCCGTGGCGCCGCCCGACAAAAGCGCCATGGACGCCATATGCATCAGAAGATAGCGAAACCGGATCATGGGCGCAGGAACTTCGCCCCCCCCGGCCCCGCTGCTCCGGTCCCAACGCGCCGCACAGAGGGGCGCGCCACAGGTTGCACAGCCGTAAACACGCCGTCGCCCGAGGCCAACATGGCCTGCATCTCAGCCAGCGGCGTTTCCAGATTTGTGCCCAGAGAGACAGGGATGTCGCGCACCATGGCCTTGGCAGAAATGACCGAGACAATTTTCGGCTCGCCATCTTCGACCACGAAGACCGGCGCGCCTGACGACCCGAAGTCCACCGTGCAGCTTAAGACCAGCGTGCCGCCCTGCCGCGCCAAGACCTTGCACATCTCCTGAAGCGCGGGGCTTTCGGAACGATCATGAGCGTAGGACACCACACCCACCTCGGCACCTTTGCGCGGGCGCGTATAGGTCCCAAATGGTTTGACCGAGCTTTTGCGGATCGGCTGATCCAGCTCCAGCAGCGCCACGTCATTGGACACGCGCGCAGATTTATCCGAGGCGGAAAACAGGTAATCCGGATGGGTCACCGCCCGGCGCACCCCGCGATAGGCCGAGGCACGCCCGTTGCGCCACCCGGCCAGAAATTCGATCTCGTCAGGCATGATGCGCACGCCGGTGTCTTTGTCGTAAAGACAATGCGCCGCTGTCAGCACAAGATTGTCGGCGATCAAAGCGCCGGTACAAAAACTGCCATTTCCGATATTCAGGCGTCCAACGCCTTCCCAACCACGGCTGTCATCCCCTGTCATCAGGGATCTGAGCGGCGACGGGTCTGACGCTCCAAGCGGTCCGGCAAGCCACAGGCCTGCGACCAGCAACGCAATAAGCTTCTTCATATTTCTCTGCCTCAAGCGGGGCGGTTACTCCACCCTCTGACACATGTTTAGGGTCAAAACCCGTGCAGGAAAAAGGAAAAAATGCGGCGCTCAGGTCAATTTACGCGGCTGTGGCCCTCCGGTCGCCCAATCCAACAGCTCGACCGTGTGCACAACCGGTATGCCCGTGCCCGACCCGATCTGCATCATGCAGCCGATATTGCCTGCCGCGATGATCTGCGGCGCTTTGGCTTCCAGATGGGCGACCTTGCGGCGTTTCAGCTCCTGCGAGATCTCGGGCTGCATCAGGTTATAAGTGCCGGCAGACCCGCAGCAAAGATGCGGATCGGCAGGCTCCACGACCTCAAAGCCCGCGCGTTTCAATAGCGTTTTGGGATGGGTTTTCACCTGCTGCCCATGCTGCAGCGAACAGGCCGAATGATAGGCCACCCGCTGGCCCATATCCGCCTTCGGCAAATCCAACTCCATCAACAGCTCGCTGACGTCACAGGCAAGACGAGACACCTCTGCCGCATCATCAGCCATCGTGGGGTCAGTGCGGAACATATGGCCGTAATCCTTCACCGTCGTGCCGCAGCCCGAGGTGTTGATCACGATCGCATCCAGACCAGCCTTGGACTTTTCCGACATCCAGGCGCGGATATTGGCCGCAGCCTGCGCGTGGCTTGCATCTTCTTTGCCCATGTGATGGGTCAGCGCTCCGCAACAGCCCATGCCCTTGGCGACCACCACCTCGCAGCCCAGGCGGGTCAAAAGCCGGATCGTCGCGTCGTTGATATCGGTATCCAGCGCCTTTTGCGCACAACCTGTCAAAAGCGCCACGCGTTTCTTACGTGTGCCTTTGGCTGGGAAAACCTGTGGCTTGTCATTTTGCGATGGGCGCGGCAGCTTGGGCGGCGCCATTTCCAGCATCGCTTCCAGCCTTGGATCGGGCATGAACTTGCGCAAGGGCCGGGCAATGCGCGCGCCCCGCATCGCCAGCCGGAACCGCCCCGGATAGGGGATGATCTGCGCCAGCGTCCAACGCAGCACGCGATCAAACAGCGGGCGCTTATAGGTCTTTTCGATATGGGCGCGGGCATGGTCGATCAGATGCATGTAATGCACGCCCGACGGGCAGGTCGACATGCAGGCCAGACAGGACAGGCATTTGTCCACATGCTCGACCGTTTTCTTGTCGGCCGGGCGCCCGGCCTCGAGCATATCCTTGATCAGATAGATGCGACCCCGCGGGCTGTCCAGCTCGTCGCCCAGCACCTGATAACTGGGACATGTCGCCGTGCAGAACCCACAATGCACGCAGGATCGCAGGATTTCGTTGGCGCGTTTGATCGCCGGGTCTTTCAACTGGTCTTGGGTGAAATGGGTTTGCATGGATCAGGCTCCCATCAGGCCGGGGTTCAGAATGCCGCGCGGATCAAACTTGTTGCGAAGCCCGCGCGACAGCGCGGCCACGGGGGCCGGTTCAGGCTGAAAGACGGGCACGCGGGCACGGGTCTGCGCAGTGGCGCGCATCAACGTGGCATGCCCCCCAAGCGGGGCAAGGGCTGCACGGATCGCAGTTGCACCGGCATCCCCGTCGCGGGTTTCATCCACGCGCAGCCAGACAAGTCCACCGCCCCAGTCGAACACAGCCTCATGCGCCAGATCGCCCAACGCGTGAACCAGCTTGGGGCCATCGGTTGGCTTGACCGACACACGCCACACGGCACCATCCGCACCGGCAAAAACCCGCACATCCCGGATGCCAGCCCAAAGCGCGGCCGATGCGGTCGCCTCCACAGGCTGGAAACCGGGCAATACATCATCCGCCAACGCGCGCGCGCGATAGGCTACTGACGCCTCCAGCCCTTCGATGCGAATGCAGGTCTTGCCCTCCAGATGCGCCGCCCCGGTGATGTCAAAGGGCGACCCAAGTGCTGCCGACATCGCCGCCACGGCATCCGCGGGCGACAACCCCTCGCCTACCAAAGTGGTTTCAGTTTCCGGGATCGCCATCACCTTCAGGCTCACCTCGCTGAGAACGCCCAACGTGCCCCAGCTGCCGGCCATCAGCTTCACCAGATCATAGCCCGTGACATTCTTCATCACCCGACCACCGTTTTTCAAAACCCGCCCGGCCCCGTCAACAAAGCGCACGCCCAGACAGAAATCGCGCACAGCACCTGCCTGAATACGGCGCGGGCCAGACGCGCCGGTTGCCACCACACCGCCAATGGTCGATCCCCCGCTTGTGCCCAGAAGACCGCGCAGATCCGACGGTTCAAAGGCAAGCCGCTGCCCTTCCTCTGCCAGCAGCATCTCCAGTTCAGCCACGGGCGTACCCGCGCCTGCCACAAGCGTCATCGCGCCGGGTTCATAAAGCGTGACCCCTGACAGCCCAGCGGTCGAAAGCACCTCTCCGTCAACCGGCGCGCCCACGTCCCGCGTGCCCCCGCCCTGAACACGCAAAGGCCCCGACGCCGCGCGGATCACCTCGGCCAGCTCGTTTTCATTTCTGGGTGTCATGCTCATTTTCTTGTTCCAAATACCTCGGGGAAGCGCGAAATCGCAGATTTTGCGCGAGGGGCAGAGCCCCTAGCCCGCGCGCCGCGTTTCACTGACTTCAAGCGGAAACACCTTGGCCGGGTTCAAAAGCCAGCCCGGATCGAACACATCTTTCACCGACAGCTGAATATCCAAATCATCCGAGGCGTATTGCGCACCCATCAGGTCACGCTTTTCCACCCCCACGCCATGTTCACCGGTCAGACAGCCGCCCACCTCGACACAAAGCCGCAGGATGTCGGCACCAAGTGCTTCGCATTTCTCAAGATCGCCGGGCTTGTTGGCATCAAACAGAATAAGCGGATGCATATTGCCGTCGCCCGCGTGGAACACATTGCCCACGTCCAACCCATACTCCGCCCCCATTTCACTGATCCGACGCAACACGCGCGGCAGCTCGGACACGGGGATCGTGCCATCAAGGCACATATAGTCATTGATCTGCCCCATGGCGCCAAAGGCTGATTTACGCCCCAACCAGATCGCCGCACTTTCTTCAGCAGAGTTGCTTTCGCGGATTTCAACCGGGTTGTGGCGGCGCGCAATATCGATGATGCGCGACAGCTGTTCGTCGATCTCGGCATCAGAGCCTTCGACCTCGATGATCAGCAACGCCTCGCAATCGGGATAGCCCGCGCCTGCAAAAGCTTCCGTGGCACGAATGCAGGGGCGGTCCATGAACTCGATGGCCACGGGCAGAATGCCGGACTTGATGATGTCCGACACACAATGCCCCGCCACCTCGTTGCTGTCATAGCCGATCAACACAGGCCGCGCGCCTTCGGGCTTGGCCAGTATGCGCAAGGTGGCTTCGGTCACGATGCCCAACTGCCCTTCGGACCCGCAGATCAAGCCCAACAAATCCAGCCCTGCCGGGTCCAGATGCGCGCCACCAATCTCGACCACCTCGCCATCGGCCATGACCATCTTCACACCAAGCAGGTTGTTTGTCGTCACGCCATATTTCAGACAATGCGCACCACCTGAATTCATCGCAATATTGCCCGCGATGGCACAGGCCAGCTGGCTGGACGGATCGGGGGCATAGAAGAACCCATCTTCTTCGACGGCCCCGGTCACCGACAGGTTTGTGCGCCCGGACTGCACCCGGATGAACCGGTTGTCATAGTCGGTTTCCAACACATCAGACAGCCGCGCCACGCCCAGGATCACACTGTCCGCCGTGGGCAGCGCCCCACCGGCAAGCGAGGTGCCCGCGCCGCGTGGCACCACCGGCACGCCTTCTTCATGGCAGATGCACATCACGGCCGAGACCTCGGCGGTGGATGCTGGTAGAACGGCACAAAGCGGCGGGCACTTATAGGCGGTGAGCGCGTCACATTCATAAGCACGCGTGGCGATCGGATCATGCACAACCGCCCCATCGGGCAGCACCGATTGCAGCCGGGCAACGATATGCGCCTTGCGATCAATCAGCGCCTGATCTGGTGGTGGCATCTGCATGGAATCCCTCCGCAAGATGAATTGGTAAAAAAATATAACCAATTTTTGAATTGTGCAAGCCCTTCGTGCCACGGGAAACAACTTGCGCGCCGAAAACCGGGGTCCTCAGGCACGCTCCTCAGGCGCGACGCCCCGCCGGCCCCGCCCTTCCAGCCACCACGCCAAGCACAGGGCCAACCCGGCAAGGCACAGATATAGCCATGCGGGTGCCAGCGGCACGCGGGTCACATCAAGCGTGCGGTAGGCACCGCGTGGCATGTATCCCAACCACCCATTGCCATGGGTTGCCCGCCCCGCTCGCACCGCACGCAACGACGGCACACCCGCCTCCAAAGACCACACGCCGCCGCCCGGCCCGCCCGTTCTGTCCGCCCCGCGTTCCAGATACGGGGCAAGACTGTTGGCGCTGGCCAGCGGGCGTTCAAATTCACGCGGCGTCGCCTGCCCGCGCATCGCAACCGCGCTCAGCGCCCCCTGCGACAGGTGAAACAACCCCTGCTGGTCAGTGTCTATACGCGCGCTGAAACGGCCCGGTGCGGTCTCGGTCAGCTCGATCTGGCGCAGGGTGCCATCGGGGGCGGTGATGTCCAGAACGCCGGGATCATCTTCCAGGCTCTGGCGCAGCACCTCGAACCCGCCGGGAATGGCCCGCGTTGTCAGGGCGTCCTCCTCCAGATCCGGTTCGCGCATCAGCCAATGCGACAAGCGACGCATCAGCTGCGCTTGCGGCCCGCCGCCGTCAAAGCCCCGCGCCCAGAGCCACGCCTGATCAGATGCAAGCAACGCCACGCGCCCCTCGCCCACCCGATCCAGCGACAAAAGAGGCGCGCCATCCGGCGCCTGCAGCACCTTATGACCCGACAAAGGGGACAGTTCGACCCGGCGCATCCATGCCCCCCACGGCGCGCTGGGATCTTTGCCCTGATCCGCCAGCCAATCGGCCCGCAACGCACGCGTGACCGGATGCCGCTGCCCGATCGCAGAAATTTCGGGTCGGAAGGGCGCCTCGATCAGGCGACCGGTTGGTCGGGCGGGCAGGATCGCGGCAAGGTCAGAACGGGCAATGCTGTCGGCACTGGCCAGCGCCGGCCCCGCCGCCACCAAAACGGCCCCACCGCGTTCCACATAGGCGCGCACATTGTCCAGATAGACACCGGGCAAGATGCCACGCAACCGGTAGCGGTCAAAGATGATCAGGTCAAATTCGTCAATCTTGTCGATGAACAACTCCTGCGTGGGAAAGGCGATCAGGCTCAGCTCGTTCACCGGCACTCCATCTTGTTTTTCCGGTGGGCGCAGGATGGTGAAATGCACAAGGTCTACCGCCCCGTCCGATTTCAGAAGGTTGCGCCAGCCCCGCGTGCCCGGATGCGGCATGCCCGAGACCAAAAGCACACGCAACCGGTCCCGAACGCCATTGATCTGCGCCACGGCGTCATTGTTGCGGGCGGTCAGTTCCTCGGGTTTCGGCGGCAACGACAGATGCACCAGCGTGCGGCCCGCATGTTCAAGGCGCAGGGATAGCGGCGTTTCAACACCAACGGGCACGGCCATGCGCCGTGGCGCGCCGCCATCAACGCGCAAGGTAAGGTCAACAAATGCCGGGGCATCAGGCACCGGCCCCAAAGCCTCGACCATCACGCGCAGGGTCACGGTTTCATCAAGGATGCCAAATGCGGGCGCTTCGATCAGGTGAAGACGATAGTCCCAATCCGCCGCGGACCCGGTCATCATCAGATGCAGCGGGGCCTCAAGCGGCAGCGCCTGATCTGCATCATGCACCACGCCGTCCGACATCAAGAACACGCCCGCCACCCGTTCGGCAGGCAAACGGCCAAGCGCTTTGCGGGTGGCGCTGATCAGCCGGGTGCCCGGATCCGAGCGCGCGTTACTCGCAGATGGGGGATCGGGCGGCATCAGCTCTGACAGGCGGTGATACACCAGATCGACGCCGGATTGACCGACCGCCTGCGCTCCGAAACCTTGCACCAGCTGCGCCCGCGCGGCGTCAATCTGTGCCGCGCGCCCCGGCAGGCCGGACGAGGCACTGTCATCTTCGATCACCACAATTATGTCACCCAGCGGCTGGCGGGTTTCTTCGACCAGTTTGGGACCCGCAAGCGCGGTCAGAACGGCCAAAGATGCAACCGCGCGCAAGCCCCAGCCCCGCAGCCCACGCCAAAGCGCCAGCAACAGAACCGCCCCGCACAGAACGCTCAACCCAGCTAGAACAGTCAGGGGCAGCGCGGGGTCGAATACAAGGCTTGTCACATTCATTCGCCCAGCCTTTGCAACAGCGCCGGCACATGCACCTGATCGGATTTGTAGTTCCCCGTCAGCACATGCATCACCAGATTGACGCCAAACCGCGTGGCAATTTCGCGCTGCCGTTCCCCGGCAAAACCACGCCCGACCGGCAGATAGGGTCGGCCATCCGCGCGCACGGCCCATGCGCCCACCCAGTCATTGCCGGTCAAAAGCACCGGTGTCACACCATCATTCAACGGGCGAAACGGCACGCCTTCTTCACGCGCGCGCCCTGCATCATTTGCGGCCTCGGCCCAGACGGGCCCCTGATACCGGCCCGGAAACTGATCCAGAAGGTAGAACGCGCGGGTCAGCACATGGTCATGGGGCACAGGCTCCAACGCGGGCAAACTCAGCGGAAGCGCGATTTCTCTCAGGCGGCGTGTCGCCGCTGATCCCTGATCCAGCGCGCCATCCCGCGTGTCAAAAATGATCAGCCCTCCGGCAGCCAGATACGCTCTGAGACGAAGGTAAGCCTCTGGGCTGGGGCGGGCGGTATCTGGGCGGATCACCCAATATATCAGTGGGAAAAGCGACAATGCGTCGGTTTCGGGGTTCACCGCAACTGGCGCGGCTGGCTCGACCGAGCTGCGGGCGTAAAGCGCATCTGACAGGCCGGTCAACCCGGCCGCAACGATGGTGTCATCGTCGGGGTTGCCCGTGGGTATGAAGGCAAAGCTGACCGTGGCGGCGATGGCGATCTGGTCGGGGGGCACTTCCGGCACAGGCGAGGCCGCATCTTGCGCCAAAAGGGGATTGGGCGCGACAGCAAGGACGGTGGTGCAAAGCATCGCGCCAGCCCCCAAAAGGGCCAGCGTGCGGCGCGCGCGGGGGCGCGACAAACGACCTGAAAGAACAAGCGCTGCGATCACATCAAGCGCGCCCAGCACCAAAGCCAGCGCCAAAAACCACGGCCCGATCTGCACCCGCACCCTATCTGTCTTCCACTGCGGTGCGACCCGTGCGGGCCAGTTTGCCGGTGCAATCCCTTGCCCGGGGGCCAAGATGTTCAACGCGCGCTGCCGACCTTCATGCGTGTAAAGACCCGGCGGCGCCTGAGGGCCAGCGCCGCGGGCCAGAACCTCGCCTGCAATCAGGCGGGTCTGGGTGGGGGCATCCAACGCGCCAAACGCACCCAGGGTCTGAGACAGCTTCCATTGCACATCTGCCTGCCCCCCTGCCAGCATGTCCGCCCCGTCCTGTGCACGCGCCGAGACCACGGCGAGCCGTTCCAGCATTTGCACAAACAAGCCAGAAAGCGACAGGGACGACCATTCAGCATTGGCCGAGATATGGAACAGCACCACCTGCCCCGCCCCCAGCGGCTTGCGGGTCACCAAGGGGGTGCCGTCTTCAAGTCTGGCGATGGTGCGCGCGGCAAGATCCGGGCCGGGTTCGGCCAGAACCTGTGCTTCGACCCGGATGTCGTCGGGCACAGGCAGGCCAAAGAAGGGCGACGCCTCGTCAAAGGGCGCAATCCGGCGCGGGCTGGCCCAGCTCATTGCGCCACCAGTGATCCGCCCGCCCGCGCGCAGTCGCACCGGCAAAAGCGGGTCGACCCCATCAGGCCCGGCCACGCCGTTACCCGCTCCAACCGCGCCGCCTTGCACCGCACCTGCGCCAAGCGCGGCCATACGCGGCCCGGCGAACCGCAGCAGATGCCCACCTTCCTGAACCCAATCCTTCAGCGCTTTGGCATCAGGTTGTGACAGCCCCGGCAGATCAGGCAGGATGATGATCTGAACCGATGCGCGGATCAGGGCGGGAATGGTGTCGGCCTCGATCAGTTCCACGGTGTCGGCAAGCGCCTGACGCAGATAATGCTGTTGAGACAAAAGCGCCAAGCCTTCGGCATCCCGTCCGGCCATCAGCCCGACGCGGCGCCGGCGCAGGCCATCGTCAACCAGCACCACAGCCCCCGCGCTTGGCGTGTCACGCAAGGCAAATCGGGTCACGCGATTGCGAATCTCGGCGGGGGCCTCCAGCGTCGCTTCGGCCTCTGTCGCATCAGTGGAAAAGAGAACCGGAGTTTCGATCAGCACCCGTTCGACACCCGCAGGATCCGGTCCGATCCCCTGCAGAATATGGGTCACCTCTCCCCCCGCTGGCGCGCGATGCGCGGTCAATGAGATTTGCCCATCCGCGATCTCAGGGGCGGCAAGCGCCAATCGGGCTGTCGGGGACTGCAGCACCCGAACACCGCCCAAGCCCTCGAAAACATTTAGTAATTCCATACGTCCGTCGCGCGCCAGACCGTCTGACAGCCAGACCACTTCCTGCGGTGGGGCGGTGGTGTCTTGAAGGGCTTGGGCCCAATCGCGCGCCAACGCGTAGCTGCCATCCCATGCCACAGGGGCAAGCCCTGCAAGCTGCGCGCGCTGATTGCCCGCATCCTGTAAGGGCGCGCCTGTTTCGGGTTTCAGAGTTTGACCTGCCTGAGGCGACAGGACCACGGCGGCGGGGCGGCCATCTGCTTCGACCTTGGCAAGCTCTTCATCCAGAAGCGCCATGCGCTGAGACCAATCCGGCGCCCCCGCCCACCAGCCATCTACAAAAAAGAGCACCGGCCCGCGCCCGCCCTTTTCCGGGTTGGGATCGTGCACCGGCCCGGCAAATCCAATGATCAGCGCCGCCACGGCCAACAGGCGCAGAACCATAAGCCACCACGGGGTTTTGTCGGCCTCTTGATGTTCATCCTCCAGCCCCAAAAGAAGCGCCACCGCCGGGAAGCGCTGCCGGATCGGGCGCGGCGGAACCGCGCGCAGAAGCCACCACAGCGCGGGCAGAAGCACCAGCGCAGACAAAAGCCACGGGGCGCTCCAGCCAAGGGCCAAGACAGAGGATAGCGCGGCGGTCATGCGCGTTCACCAACGGCGCGGGTCAGCCACAAGAGCGCGGGCAAGGCCGGGGCATCGGTGTGGTGGGTCAGACAGCGCCACCCGGCCCGGCGCGCAATATCCTGAAGCTTCGCTTTGCGCGCGGCAAGCCTTTGCAGATATCGCCCCCGCAAATCTGCCGCTTCACGCGTGTCATATTCCACCTGGCCGGTCATATCTTCAAACACCACACGCCCCTGAAAGGGGAAACGTTCCTCGACCGGGTCAAGAAGCTGCACGATCGCGCCGCGCGCGCCCTGTGCTGCGGCGCGCGTCACATAACGTTCCACCCCGTCCAGCGGGCCCAGAAAATCTGATGCAATCACGTGGCGCGCATGCGGTTTATGCAGCCCGGCATCCAGATCGGGCAGCGGATCGGCTGCCGTCAGACGCGCCGCCACGCGTTCTGCCACGACGCGGCCCTGCCCAGCGGGCTGGCTGTCACCGCTCAGGCCCACCCGTTCCCCTGCGCGCAAGAGCAGAACCGACAGCGCGGTGATCAGCAACGCAGCCCGGTCCGATTTGCGCGGCAGATCCGGGTGCGAGGCAAAGCCCATCGAGGCCCCCCCGTCGGCCCAAAGCTGAACGGTTTTGGCCGTTTGCCATTCTTTTTCCTGCACATAAAGCCGGTCCGCCCGGGCCGAGCGCCGCCAGTCGATCCGATGGGCCGGGTCGCCGGGCTGGGCGCGGCGATATTGCCAGAACGCATCGCCCTGCCCCGCCCGCCGTTGGCCATGCTCACCCAGCTGAACCGCACGCGCCAGACTGTCTGCGGCGGCCAGAAGCGGCGCAAACGGGGCAGAGAGTGCCTCGGCGCGGGCGCGCAGGTCAGAGGCGGCGCGCGAGGTCACGCCGCCGCCTGACCCGCAAGCACACGGTCAGAAATCCGCGCAATCAGCGCGGAAAGGGACTGTCCCTCGGCGCGGGCCGCATAGCTCAGCTCCATCCGATGTTGCAACACCGGCAGCGCCAAGGCGCGCACATCGTCGATACCCGGCGCAAGCCGCCCATCCAGCAGCGCCCGCGCCCGCGACAAAAGCATCAGGGCCTGTGCCGCGCGTGGCCCCGGCCCCCAGATCAACGCCTCGCGCAGGTCATCAGACGCACTTTCGTCATCCGGGCGGCAGGCGCGCACAAGGTCCAAAATAGCTTCGACCACGCCGTCGCCCACCGGGATACGGCGCAAAAGCCTTTGCGCGGCGGTCAGATCATCGGCGCTGAAGACCGGCGCAATCGCCGCGTCTTCGTTGCCCGTGGTCGCCAGAAGGATCGCGCGCTCATCTGCGCGTGAGGGATAGTCCACGTCGATCTGCACCAAGAAGCGGTCCAGCTGGGCTTCGGGCAGCGGATAGGTGCCTTCCTGTTCCAGCGGGTTTTGCGTGGCCAGCACATGAAAAAGCTGCCCCAGCGCATGGGTCTGACCTGCCACCGACACCTCGTGTTCCTGCATCGCCTGCAACAATGCGGACTGCGTGCGGGGGCTGGCGCGGTTGATCTCGTCCGCCAGAAGTAGCTGGCAAAAGATCGGGCCTTTCACAAAGCGAAACGCCCGGCTGCCATCAGCGCCTTCCTCCAGCACTTCGGCCCCCAGAATGTCAGACGGCATCAGGTCAGGCGTAAACTGCACCCGCCCATCGCGCAGCCCCATCACGGTGCCCAGTGTTTCGACCAGCCGCGTCTTGCCAAGCCCCGGAAGGCCAATCAACAGCGCATGCCCGCCTGCCAGCAGCGCCGAAAGCGTCAGGTCCACCACTGCGTCCTGACCGATGATGCGCCGCCCCACCATATCGCGCGCCTGTGCCAGTTTGGCAGACAGGGCTTCGACATCCTTCACAAGGTCTTCGCTGTGCATGGTCATTCCTTTGTGCTGATCATAAGGTCATTAAAGGCCATGTTTTTGCGAGGGACAAATGACAAAAGCGGCAAGTGACGGAAAATCGGCAGAAAACGGGACAAACGGCCCGACACGCACCGCCCTGGCCCGCGTGGCCGACAGCACGCCGGCCCGCGGATTGCCGCCGGTACATCTGTGGAACCCGCCCCTGTCGGGCGAGATGGACCTGCGCATCACAGGTGACGGGACATGGGTGCATGAAGGGCGTGAGATCGCGCGCGAGGGGCTGGTGAAGTTGTTTGCTTCGATCCTGAAGCGCGAAGGTGACCGGTTTTATCTGGTAACCCCGGTGGAAAAATGGGCCATCACCGTCGAGGACGCGCCATTCGTGGCGGTGGATGTCAACATGTCCGGCCATGGCGAAACACAGCAAATCACCTTCACCACCAGCTTGGGCGACACCGCCACGGCCGGGCTGGACAATCCGCTGCGCATGGCGGGCGACAGCACCGGCCCGACCCCCTATGTCGACATACGCGCCGGGCTCGAGGCGCGCATCGACCGCAAAAGCTTTTACAGGCTGATCGAACATGGCACCACCGCACAGCACGCAGGCGAAGACTGGTTTGGCCTGTGGTCGTCGGGCGTGTTTTTTCCCCTTATGCGCGCGGCTGATCTATAGCCCCGCTCAGCTGGCTCCTTCAGCTGGCCCCCCATGTGTCCGACAGGCGATAGCCACCGGGCCAGGGGTCGGCGGGATCCAGCATGTGCTGATGCGTGCCGGTGATCCAGGCGCGCCCCGATATCTCGGGGGTGATCGCGGCCCGCCCAGCCAGGTCAAACTGTTCAACGATGCGACAGTGAAACACGCTGTCGATAATCGAATGCGCGTGGTAGCGGTCGCCCAGCCCCATCTGTCCCTTGGCCAGCATCACCGCCATACGTGCCGAGGCCCCGGTGCCGGTTGGCGACCGATCCAGCTTGCCCGGTTTGATCGCAACGGTGTTCTTGCCGGACAGCACGTCGCCTTCGCGGGTCAACTCTCCTGCAATCTGGCAAAAAGATATGTGACCCCAATCCGTTACCGGATGATTGAACCCCAACTGCTCATTCGCCGCATCGGTGATGCGCGCGCCGGTACGGGCCAGATCGGCGGCCTCGTCAGGCGTCAGAGCAAACCCCAGATCGGCCGCGTCCACGATGACAAAACTGTCGCCGCCAAAGGCGGTATCAACACGCAAGCTGCCGATGCCTTCGACCTCGACCATCGCGTCCAGCCGATCCGCAAAACTGGCGACATTCTGGACAAAGATGCGTTCAGCCTTCCCGTTCCTGCACTCGGCCCGTACCCGAACCAGCCCGCCGGGGGCCTCCAGCGTCAGGTGGGTTTCGGGCTCGTGCATCGGCAGGATGCCACTGTCCAAAAGCACGGTCGAGACGCAGATCGAGTTCGAGCCGGACATGGGGGGCGTGTCCTCTGGCTCCATGATGATGAAACCCATATCGGCCTCGGGATGTTTGGGCGGCACCAGCAGGTTCACATGACGAAACACCCCCCCGCGCGGCTCGTTCAGCACAAACTGGCGCAGGGTCTCGTCTGCCGCGATGAAACGGCTCTGGTCCCACAGACTGTCACCGGGCGGTGGCACAACCCCGCCCACGATCACATCGCCCACCTCACCCTCGGCATGAGCGGACACCACATGGATAGTTTTGCTAGAGCGCATGGGCCTGTCCCTTTTCATTCTGTTCAGCTTTGCATATTGTATCCAATTTGCAAGAGGAATGTCTTTTCCCTCGCGGACAGACGCGACCTCGGGTATGACGCCCGCATGACCCACGACCCCCGTTACGAGATTTTCCTAGTGGCCCCGCCCGGCCTTGAAACGCATCTGGCTGACGAGGCGCGCGCAGCAGGCTTTGACGCGCCGACCGTCAGCCCCGGTGGGGTTACCACGAAAGGCACATGGTCCGAGGTCTGGCGTGCAAATCTGACCTTGCGTGGGGCCACGCGGGTGCTGGTGCGATTAGGCGAATTTCGCGCTTTTCACATGGCGCAGCTGGACAAGCGCGCGCGGAAATTTCCATGGGCCGACAGCTTGCGCACCGATACCCCCGTGCGGGTCGAAGCCGTCTGCAAGCGGTCAAAAATCTATCACCACAAGGGCGCGGCAGAGCGGGTCGCACGCGCCATTTCTGAAACGCTGGGCGCACCCATTTCCAAGGATGCCGACCTCGTCATCAAGGTGCGGATCGACGACAACCTGGTCACGATCAGCTTGGACACATCAGGTGAAAGCCTGCACAAACGGGGCCACAAGACCGCCACGGGCAAAGCGCCCATGCGCGAAAACCTGGCGGCTCTTTTCTTGCGCGCGGCCGGTTTCGATGGACAGGAAGCCGTGGTTGACCCCATGTGTGGGTCCGGCACCTTTGTGCTGGAAGCGGCAGAAATGGCCGCGGGGCTTTTGCCCGGACGCAGCCGCAGTTTTGCGTTTGAACATCTGGCCAGCTTCGACGCGGATGCTTTCGCCCAGCTGAAAACGGCAAGCGCCCCGCAAGTGGCTGACACTGCGCGTTTCTTTGGATCAGACCGCAACGCCGGCGCCATCGCCAACAGCCGGAAAAACGCAGAAAGCGCGGGCGTGGCATCGGCCACCCAGTTCACCGAGGCCGCGATCAGCGATCTGCAGCGCCCCGACACAAAACCCGGTCTGGTGATCGTAAACCCGCCCTATGGCGCGCGCATTGGCAACAAGAAGCTTCTGTTTTCGCTTTATGGCGCGATGGGCAAGGTGCTGAGCCAGCGGTTTTCCGGCTGGCGCGTGGCGATCATCACCTCGGATGGTGGGCTGGCCAAGGCCACGGGCCTGCCGCTTTTGCCACCCGGCCCGCCGGTGGATCACGGCGGCACCAAGGTGAAGCTCTACCAGACGCGCGCCCTGCCCCAGAGCGGCGGCTAGTTCAGGTCTTCCAAGAGTCGCTTGTGTTTCTTGGCCTCGGCGATGGCCTGCGACAGGGTTTCGATGCCTTTTGAATGCAGCATGGCCAGCATCTTGCACAGCACCTCTGCCGTGGCCTGCGCGTCGCCCAGCGCGGTGTGGCGCAGCTCGGGCGGGATCACGACGCCCAGCCGGTCGCACAGCGCATCCAGCGTGTGCACCTCGGTTGTACCGTAGATCATCGCAGACAAAAGCACCGTATCGAGGATCGGATGCGTCCAGTCGACGCCGCAGCTTTCCGCGTGGCGGCGCAAAAACGCCATGTCAAACGGGGCATTATGCGCGACCAGAACCGCACCCCTTGAAAAATCATGCAAGGACTTACCCGCCACCTGAATGGTCGGCTGACCGGCCACCATCGCGTCGGACACATGGTGCACCTTGGTCGAGGCCGCCGGGATCGGCATTTCCGGGTCCACAAGCTGGTTGATCACCTCGCCTGGCACGATCTTTTCCTTCACCACGCGCACCGCACCGATCTGCACGATCTCGTCCTTATGGGGCAAAAGCCCGGTGGTTTCCGTGTCAAAGACCACATAGGTCAGATCGCGCAGGGACATCTCCATCAGATTGTCGGTGGCCTGCCCCTCCATCAGGTCGAAATCGAAGACCACGGGGCGACCTTCATCGGGGGTCAGCATCGCATGGGCGTCGTCAATCATCAGAAGGTAACCCTCGCCGGGTGCCAGCGGTTTCAGGCGCGCGTCAAACTCCAGCCCATTGGCGGCAGACAGATCGGTGAAGCTCTGCTCCAGCCCGGTCGAAATCATTTTCTCATAGGCGACCATAAACGGCCCCTTCTGGAAATAATCAAAGATCGAAGCGTTCAGCCGCGCCGGACAAACCTGTGACAAAACCCCCGCCGCCTGCGCATCATAAAGCACAATCTGATGGGCTGGGTTGATCAACACCATGGCCACGGGAATTTCCGACAAAAGCGCCGTCAGACGGGCCTTGTCGGCCGACAGGCGCGAGGTTTCTGCCGCCACAATCGACGCCTGATCCATCGTGGATTGCATGAGTTGCTCGGACACGGCCTCGGCCGCTGGGGCAAGATCGCCCAGATAGCGCGCCGCATGGGTGTCCACCCCGCCAGCGCCCGCATGCGCACGCGAGCGCAGGCCCGTGGCCAGACGTTCGATCGGGCGGGCAACGTTTTCGTCAAACAGGAACCAGACCCCGGCGGAAAGTGCGAGCAGGCCAAACCCCGCGATCACACCCGAAAAGACAAACCCGGACACGTAGTCTTCAGCCGTGGCGCGCATCGCACCGGCGTAAAGCGCCAGCAGCACCAGCCCGACCGAGGCCCCTGCCAAAAAGGCAAAGAACAAAAAGACGCGCAGGCGCAGCGAGAGCTTCGTCAGGACTTTCATGACGTGGCCTCCAATGCGCAGATCCCGGTGACCAGCGGATCACCTGCATCCGCCGCAAACCAGTTGACCCCCGTCACATCCCCCGCAGCGCTAAAGGACGCACCGTCCAGCAAAGGCGCGCGTTTGCCCGTATCGCAATCCGCCAGCACCACCATTTTTTCCGGTTTGGACCAACGGCCCATCAGATAGGCGTCAACGATGCGCAGCGCGGGTTTGGCGTCATGGGTGCGCAGCGAAGGCGCATCCAGCGCGACAAAGCGTTCAACGAAGGGCACAGCATAGGTCCAGGGGCGATAGAAGACCTTGTTTTCAACGGTCTGGATAACCGTGAAGCCTTCGGGCAGGGTCGATTTGGTACGCTCGTACCAGCCATATTCATTGGCCATCGTGGCGGCGATCATCGCAATCCCGGCGCCCACCGGCACCGCCCAACGGGGCAGACGCCCGCGCAGGGTCTTGTTCAGCAGCAAGACCAACCCGCCACCGGCAAAACCGGCCACCAGCGTGGCAATCGTTTCGTAAAACATGTCTTTCCTCCCCTAAAGCGCGCCTTACCCCAGCATCCCGCGCCCATGTCCAATGGCGCTTTGCATGGATTTCACCACCACGAAGGCGTCGCGCAGGTGGCTGCGTTCAAACTCCGACAGATCAGATGGCGACAGGTAGTTGTCAGGCTTCGCGCCCGCCTTCACCTGTTCAGCCTGATGTTCCAGCCGCGTGTCGGCAATCAGGTCATAAGCATCCAAAAGGTCTTGCCCACCGGACTGGCTCAGCCCGCCCGCATGGATCGCGGCCTCAAGGCGCGCGCGAGTGTTGGCCTCGGTCAACTGGCCCTGCAGCGCATAAACGCGTCCAAGGTCTACGATCGGCACCACACCGTTATGCTTCATATCGAGCTGGTTCTTGTGTTCGCCCGAGCGGATCGTGGCAAAACCACGCAAAAGCCCCAAAGGCGGCGTGTGTTTCAGCGAGTTCGACACCATATGCGCCACGAAGATCGAGTTTTTCGCGGCCAGTTTCAGCGTGTCCTTCTGCAGGCCGGCAAAGAGGCTCTCATCGCCCGAGATCGCGCGCAGGTCGAACATGACCGAGGCAAGCATCTGTGCCTCGGGGTCAGGCTTTGCAACCCAGCGATCGAAATAGCCACGCCAGACCGACAGCGGCTGGCACCAACGCGGGTTGGTGGCCATCATATCGCCCGGACAATAGAAATAGCCGCAGACATCCAGCCCATCGCAGACAAACTTCGCCAGCTCAGTGAAATAGCCGTCCCGGTCGTCATCACTCACATCATCCGACAGGATCAGGCAGTTGTCCTGATCCGACACACCGGTCTGTTCCTGCCGCCCCTGTGACCCGCAGGCCGCCCAAAGGTAAGGCACCGGGGCCGGGCCAAGCTTGGCCTCGCCCAGCGCCAGAAGCCGCCGCGTGCAGGTGTCGGCGATGTCGGTGATCAGCCGGGTCACCACCTGATGCGGGCTGCCTCCGGCCACCAGCTGCACCAAAAGCTGCGGGATACGCTCGGTCACGTCGCGCATCTCTTCGGGGGTGTTCGCTTGAGCGATCTCACGCACCAGTTCAGCAGAACTGACCGCTTGGAACCGGGTCAGGTCGGTTTGGCTGACGATGCCCACCAGCTTGCCCGCTTCGACAATCGGCACATGGCCGATGCGACGTTCCATCATCACATGAAGCACATCCGACCCGATGGCCGAGGGGGCAAGAGTGATGGGGTTGGGGGTCATGATCTCGGTCACGTTGGTGTCGATCGGCAGGGCCGCGGCCAGCACTTTGCCGGACATGTCGCGTGTGGTCAGGATGCCGGTCAGCACATCGCCTTCGGTCACGCAAATCGACGACACGCGCGCGTCACGCATCCGAATTGCGGCCTCTTGCACCGTGGTATCGGGCGGGCAGGTCACCGGGCTGCTGGCCATGAAAGTGTCGACCTGTGTGGTCGCCAGTTCCTGGCGTTCCTGTTTCGAGGCGCGATCAGAGCGCGAGCGGTCAAAGAAGCGGCGCACCTGATCATGCGCCTGCAAAAGGGCGTGGAAATGCTCGGCGGGCAGAACCAGAAGCGTGGCATCGGTGGCCGCGGTCGCACTGGTCACGGCCTTGCCTTCTCGCAACAGTCCACGTTCCCCGAAAGAGTTGCGCAGGCCAAGATGGCTGACCATCACGCCATTTTCGTCAAAGACCTCTACCTCGCCTTCATGAATGATGTAGATGCCGGGCAGATCTTCGCCCAGTGCATAAATCGCGTCGCCTGCGGAAACCGCCTGCGCCTGAAGCGCGGGCACCAACGCCTCGACCGCCTGGGCGTCCAGCGCGTCATAAGGGTGAACGGATTTCAGGAAGCGGAATATCTGGTCCTGGGTCAGCGGCATGGGATGCGCCCTTTTGAAAAGAAAAGTCCTGCCCGATATGCACCGGACAGGACCAGAATTAAAGAGGACGGACCGTCGCGGAGAACAGCCCGCCCGTCATGGTCTTAGTGACCGGCTGCAGCAGCGCCTGCACCTTTGGGGATGCGGACGTTCTCTACCAGCTCGTCGATCTCTGCCGGGATCGGATCGGTCGATTTCGACACGATGAAAGCAACCGCGAAGTTGATCATCGCACCAATCGCACCGAACGAGGTCGACTTGATCGTGCCCAGAAGCGGGTCAGCATCCGAGAACGAGTTGGTACCCGGGATGAAGAACCAGCCTTTGTGCAGGAAGATGTAGACCAAAGTCACGATCAGACCTGCCAGCATACCAGCCACGGCGCCTTTGTTGTTCACCTTGGTGAAGATGCCCATCATCAGAGCCGGGAAGATCGACGCAGCGGCCAGACCGAAGGCCAGAGCCACGGTTTGAGCAGCGAAGCCCGGAGGGTTCAGACCAAGGTAGGTCGCAACGGCAATGGCAACAGCCATGGCAATACGCGCCGACATCAGCTCGCCTTTTTCCGAGATGTTCGGGCTGATGGCGCCCTTGATCAGGTCATGCGACACAGCCGACGAGATTGCCAGCAGAAGGCCAGCAGCGGTCGACAGTGCGGCGGCCAGACCACCAGCAGCAACCAGCGCGATCACCCAACCCGGCAGGTTGGCGATCTCGGGGTTGGCCAGAACCAGGATATCGCGGTTGAACTTGACCAGTTCATTTTCGCTACCCCAGCCAGCGGCTTCCATTTCGGCAACCTTGTCGGCGTTCTTGTCGTTGAAGTAGGCAATTTTGCCGTCGCCGTTTTTGTCTTCCCAGTTCAGAAGACCGGTTTTCTGCCAGGTTGCCATCCAGTCATAGCGCGCATCGGCTTCCATCATCTCGACCGAGACAGGGTCACCTTTGGTGCCATTGGGCCACATCATGTCCGAGATGTTCAGGCGAGCCATTGCACCAACAGCCGGAGCGGTCAGGTACAGCAGTGCGATGAACACCAGCGTCCAACCGGCCGACCAACGTGCCGAAGCAACGGTGGGAACGGTGAAGAAGCGCATGATCACGTGCGGCAGACCAGCCGTACCGATCATCAGCGACAGGGTGAACAGAACCATGTTCAGCGTGTCAGCGTGGTGTGCTGTATACTCTTTGAAGCCCAGCTCGGTCACGATCTGGTCCAGCTTCATCAGAAGCGGCTCACCCGAAGCTGCGTGGTCGCCGAACAGGCCAAGGGCCGGGATCGGGTTACCAGTCAGCTGCAGCGAGATGAAGATCGCCGGAATGGTGTAGGCGATGATCAGCACGCAGTACTGAGCCACCTGAGTGTAGGTCACACCCTTCATGCCGCCAAACACAGCATAGGCGAACACAACGGCTGCACCGATCAGAAGGCCGGTGGTGTTGTCCACTTCCAGGAAGCGGCCAAAGGCCACGCCAACGCCGGTCATCTGGCCGATCACGTATGTGGTCGAAGCCACGATCAGACAGATAACGGCCACCAGACGTGCGGTGGGCGAATAGAAGCGATCGCCGATGAACTCTGACACGGTGTATTTGCCGAACTTACGCAGGTACGGTGCCAGCATCAGAGCAAGCAGAACGTAACCACCGGTCCAGCCCATCAGGAACGACGAGTTGTCATAGCCGGTGAATGCGATCAGGCCGGCCATCGAGATGAACGACGCTGCCGACATCCAGTCAGCACCAGTTGCCATACCGTTGACGACCGGGTGAACACCCTGGCCAGCGGCATAGAATTCAGAAGTTGAGCCCGCGCGGGCCCATACGGCAATACCGATGTAGAGCGCAAAGCTCGCACCGATAAAGATCCAGTTGAGTACAAACTGATCCATCTGTCCCTGTTCCCCTTATTCTTCCACGCCGTGTTCGGCGTCGAGTTTGTTCATGCGCCAGGCGTAGAAAAAGATCAGCGCCAGGAACACCAGGATCGAACCTTGCTGGGCGAACCAGAAGCCAAGATCAGTTCCGCCGACGGCAATGCCGCTCAGCATCGGACGCAGCAGAATGCCGAATCCAAAAGAGACCAGCGCCCAGATGACGAGGCTGATCTGAATGATACGAATATTGGCTTTCCAATACGCGTTGCTTGATGAGTTATCGGCCATGAAAGCCTCCTCCCTCTATCGTTCCTCCAACGGGATCGCGACCGCGACCCCGCCCTTCCCTTCCCTGGGTCACCACGCGGATGGTGCGTGGTGGTCCTGGGGTCTTATGTGATCGCTTGTGTCACGATCCCATTCAATGCGCCTGCAATCGCGCCGATGTCACCCATCGCGTCGACCTTCTGCAGGCTGCCCTTGCCATCGTAATAGGCAATGAGCGGCGCCGTTTGAGCGTGATAGGCCACAAGGCGGCTTCCCACGGTTTCGGCATTATCGTCGGCCCGGCGTTTCATCTCCGTGCCGCCGCATTTGTCGCAGACGCCATCCTTGGCGGGCTGCTTGAAGCTGTCGTGATAGCCCTCGCCGCAGCCGCCGCAGGTGTAGCGCCCGGAAATCCGGGTCACCATGGCGGCGTCGTCTACTTCAAGGCTGACAGCTGCGTTGATCTTCTGACCGCTCTCGGCCAGAAGCGCATCCAGAGCTTCGGCCTGCACGGTGGTGCGCGGGAAGCCGTCAAGGATCACGCCCTTGGCGCAATCGGCATCCTGCAGGCGGTCACGCAGAATGTTGATGACGATCTCATCAGACACCAGCTCGCCCACTTCCATCACGGCTTTCGCGGCCAGACCGGCTTCGGTGCCCGCGGCCACGGCGGCGCGCAGAAGGTCACCGGTCGAAAGCTGCACAAGTCCGAACTTGTCTTCCAGCATACGGGCCTGCGTGCCCTTCCCGGCGCCCGGAGGGCCGAGAAGGATCAGAACGGGGGCGGCAGTTGTGGTCGCGCCGTCCATTATGCGCCTGCCTTTTGCATGCGGTTGTCGATCAGGTCATCCACAACCGACGGATCGGCCAGTGTCGAGGTGTCACCCAGCGAGCCAAAATCGTCCTCGGCAATCTTGCGCAGGATACGGCGCATGATCTTGCCCGAGCGGGTCTTGGGCAGGCCCGGGGCCCACTGGATGTGGTCGGGGCTGGCGATGGGGCCAATTTCCTGACGCACCCAGTTGCGCAGCTCGACTTTCAGCTCGTCGGTATACTCTTCGCCGTCCATCAGGGTGACGTAGCAATAAATGCCCTGCCCTTTGATGTCATGCGGGAAGCCAACCACGGCGGCCTCGGAAACCTTGGCGTGAGCGACCAGAGCGCTTTCCACCTCGGCGGTGCCCATGCGGTGACCCGATACGTTGATCACGTCGTCCACACGGCCGGTGATCCAGTAGTAGCCATCCGCGTCACGGCGACAGCCGTCACCGGTGAAGTAGTAACCTTTGTAGTCGGCAAAGTAAGTTGCCACAAAGCGGTCATGGTCGCCATAGACGGTGCGCATCTGGCCTGGCCAGCTGTCTTTCATGCACAGAACGCCCTCGGCTTCGGTCTCGTGGATCTCTTCGCCGGTGGTGGGCTCAAGGATCACGGGCTGCACGCCAAAGAAGGGCGTGGTGGCCGAACCGGGCTTGGTTGCGGTCGCGCCGGGCAGCGGGGTCAAGAGGTGACCACCGGTTTCCGTCTGCCACCAGGTGTCGACGATCGGGCATTTGCCGCCGCCAACCACGTCATTGTACCAGTTCCAGGCTTCGGGGTTGATCGGCTCGCCCACGGTGCCCAGCACTTTCAGGTCGCTCAGATCATATTTGGTCACGAACTCTTCGCCGCGCGCCATCAGGGCACGGATCGCGGTGGGTGCGGTGTAGAACTGGTTCACCTTGTGCTTTTCGCACACGGCCCAGAAACGACCCGCATCCGGGTAGGTCGGCACACCTTCGAACATCACGGTGGTCGCGCCATTGGCCAGCGGGCCATAGACGATATAGCTGTGACCGGTGACCCAGCCCACGTCAGCGGTACACCAGTAGATGTCGCCTTCATGATAGTCGAACACGTATTCGTGGGTCATCGCCGCCCAGAGCAGGTACCCACCGTTACAGTGCTGCACGCCTTTCGGCTGGCCGGTCGAGCCCGAGGTGTAAAGGATGAACAGCGGGTCTTCGGCGTTCATGGTTTCCGGTGCGCAGTCAGCCGAGGCATCGGCCATCAAAGCGCTATAGGAATGGTCGCGACCATCCACCATCGGCACGTCGCCGCCAGTGCGTTCCACCACCAGAACCGGGGTCGACCCCAGATCGCCATGGGCCAGAGCGGCATCCACGTTGGTTTTCAGCGGCGTGTTGCGGCCACCACGGGGGGCTTCGTCAGCGGTGATCACCAGCGAGGCGCCACAGCCTTCAACACGGGCGGCCAGAGCTTCGGGCGAGAAGCCTGCAAAAACAATCGAGTGGATCGCGCCGATACGGGCACAGGCCAGCATCGCATAAGCCGCTTCCGGGATCATCGGGAGGTACAGGATCACGCGGTCGCCTTTGCCCACGCCCATGCCTTTCATCACATTGGCCAGCTTCGAGACGTTCTCGTGCAGCTCGCTATAGGTGATCTTCTTGTCCAGGTTCGGATCATCCGATTCCCAGATGATCGCAACCTGATCACCGCGGGTTTCCAGATGACGATCGATACAGTTGGCCGAAACGTTCAGCTCACCATCTTCGAACCATTTGATCGACACATCCGGGTGGGCATAGGTGGTGTTCTTGATCTTGGTCGGTGTCTTCGTCCAGGTCAGACGTTTCATCTGTTCAGACCAGAAACCCTCGGGGTCGTTCACGGACGCGGCATACATTTCCTGATATTTGGCAGCATCAATATGTGCGTTCGAGACGAACTCCGGTGACGGAGCATAGGTCTTTTCGGTCGTGGCTTGCGACGACATGCGGGTCCTCCCAGTTTTTCCTCCCACAGCTGGCGCTGCGGATCCTCCTCCTGCCTGCCGCACGATGACGTCAGACATGGGTTTGTCCTGCTTGGATTTCACAGCACGCCCCCGTTGATTGTGAAAATAGGGGGACAATCACCGGAGAAACAACAGTTTTTCTGTTAATTTTTTTAACTGCGCCGGGTTTAGGGTGTAAATTTTTTGCCCGAATTTGGTATTTTTACCTCAAATGCATATATTTGCGTGTGAAGCAGGCTGCGACGGGGCTGTAAACAAAATGCAGGTTTTTTACGCATGGTCCGACGCAAATGCTGCACAAGCACAGTTTTGCTGCAAATTTCGCGTCATGGGCGAACAGATTCTCTCTGCCCGGAACATGGGTTCCCGCCTGATCGCTTCATGATCACACCAAAAGACCTTGCCGCACCCGCTTTGCTGGCGTTATCTCGACCTATGAGCCGCAACCGTACCCTGCCCCATGTCATCCGCCCCGTTCTGTTTGGGCTGGCCCTTGTGGTGATGACCGGCTCCGGGTCTGCCCGCGCGGGGCAGCTATTGGTCTTTGCGGCCGCCAGCCTTTCGGATGTGCTCGAAGAAACCGCAGCAGCTTACACCGATCAAAGCGGGAATCAGGTCACGATCTCGCCCGCGGGATCATCGGTTCTGGCACGCCAGATATTGCAGGGCGCACCGGCCGACCTGTTCATCTCGGCCAATACGGATTGGATGGACCATCTTGCGCAGAAAAATGCCATCCTGCCTGAGACCCGCCAGAACATCGCAACCAATCAGCTGGTGTTGATCAGCGCGCAACCCGATGCGACCGTTGACCTTGCTGACCCGGACGGCCTGCCCGATGCCTTGGGTGACGGTCGCCTGTCCATGGCCCTGACCGAGGCCGTGCCGGCCGGGCAATATGGACGCGCCGCCCTGAGCGCATTGGGCCTGTGGGAAAGCCTTGCCCCGCAGGTGGCCGAAGCCGACAACGTGCGCGCAGCGCTGGCGCTGGTTGCCCTTGGCGCGGCCCCGTTTGGCATCACCTATGCCACCGATGCGCTGGCCGAGCCGCGCGTTCATATCACCGCAACATTCCCACCGGAGCTGCACGCCCCGATCCTTTACCCGGCCGCAGTAACCCGGCAGGGGCAGCAGAACTTGGCACAGGATTTTCTTCACTTCCTGACCAGCCCGGACGCACAGGCCATCTTTGCCGCGCAGGGCTTCGAGCCTGCCACAGAGGTGCCCCAATGAGCTGGCTTGGCCCGCAGGAATGGCAGGCGGTTGCCCTGTCTCTGAAAGTGGCATTCTGGGCCACAACCCTGTCCCTGCCCTTTGCCATCTGGATTGCCTATCTTCTTGCGCGTAAAGAGTTTTTCGGCAAGCAGATCGTGAACGGTCTGGTGCATCTGCCGCTGATCCTGCCGCCCGTCGTCACGGGCTATCTGTTGCTCTTAACCTTCTCGGGCACGGCACCTTTGGGTGCGGTGCTGACCCATCTGGGCCTGCCACTTGCTTTTCGCTGGACGGGGGCGGCGCTGGCCGCTGCAATCATGGGCTTTCCCCTGATGGTGCGCGCCATTCGCCTGTCGATCGAGGCCGCCGACACGCGTCTGGAAGAGGCCGCCGCCACCTTGGGCGCCTCTCGCCTGAAAATCTTCGCGACCCTCACCCTGCCGCTGGCCTTGCCCGGTATCATCGCGGGCAGCCTTTTGGGCTTTGCCAAGGCGATGGGAGAGTTCGGGGCCACCATCACCTTTGTCTCGAACATTCCGGGCCAGACCCGCACGCTGCCCTCGGCCATTTACAGCTTCCTGCAGGTGCCGGGCGGCGAAAGTGCCGCGGCCAGGCTGGTGATTGTCTCGATCGTCATCGCCATGGGCGCGCTGATCGCATCAGAGCTGCTGGCCCGCCGGATTGCTCGACGCATGGAGGGCATATGACCCACGCAGCCCTCTCTGTGCAGCTGTCCATGCCCCGCGCCGGTTTCGCGTTGGATGTGGGCTTTGACGCCCCTGCTGGCCTGACCGTTTTGTTCGGCGCCTCGGGCTCGGGCAAAACCAGCGTGGTGAATGCCGTGGCCGGGCTGGACCCATCCGCCCAAGGGCGCATTGCCCTGAACGGTCGGGTTTTGATGGACAGCGCGACCGGGGTCTTTTTGCCCGCCCATACAAGACGCATCGGCTATATTTTCCAGGACGCGCGCCTGTTTCCGCATCTGAACGTGCGGCGCAATCTGGACTACGCCCGCCGCGTGACCGGCGCGCCCGAAGACCCCGCCAGCTGGAACCGGATCATCGAGATGTTGGGCATTGGCCCCCTGCTGACCCGCCGCACCGCGCATCTGTCCGGCGGCGAGAAACAGCGCGTCGCCATCGGTCGCGCTCTGCTGTCACGCCCCGATCTGATCCTTGCCGATGAGCCGCTTGCTGCGCTGGACGCCGCGCGAAAAGAGGAAATCCTGCCCTATTTCGAACGGTTGCGCGACGAAGGGGAGCTGCCGCTTCTTTACGTCACCCATGACGCGTCTGAAGTGGCGCGACTGGCCACCACGGTCATCGCATTGGAAGACGGGCGCGTGATCCGGCAGGGCAGCGCGGCCGAGGTGTTGGGCGATCCGCATTTCACCCCCGGCGACATCCGTGCCGTCGGCGCGGTGATCGAAGCCAAGGTGACATGCCATCATCCCGACGGGCTGACAGAGCTGTCCGCCGGCGGCCTGCCCCTGCATCTGCCCCACATCGCCCGCGCACCGGGCACAGAGCTTCGGGTGCGCATTGCCGCCCAGGACGTCATCCTGTCGCGCGAAAAGCCCGAAGGCCTGTCCGCGCTGAACTGTCTGCCCGGCAAAGTGGCCGAGCTTCACACGGGCGACGGTCCGGGCGCGGTCCTGTCGATTGATACGGCGGCGGGGCGGGTGCTTGCACGGGTGACGAAACGGTCGGTCGCGGCATTGGGGCTGGCGCCCGGCGTGGCAGTGCACGCGATCATCAAGACAGTGGCGGTCGCCCCCGGCGATGTGGGCGGACCGAAAGGCTGACGGGCCTAAAGCTTGTCGCGCAGGCTGAACCACAGCATGGCAGCCACCAAAAGCGGCCAGCGCAACGCAACACCCCCCGGAAAGCGCGGAGTGGGCACTTGGGACATGAGGTCAAACTGCTCTGCCTGCCCGGCAATCGCATCAGCTGCCATCTTGCCACCCAGCGTTGCCATTGCCACGCCATGCCCGGAATAACCAGAGGCCGACAGGATATTGCCCTGCAACCGTTCAAAATGCGGCATGCGGTTCATCGTGATCCCCAGCGTGCCGCCCCATGCATAGTCAATGCGCGTGTCTTTCAGCTGCGGATAGATCTCGAGCATCGGTTTTGATACCAGCTTCACAATGTCCTTCGGGAAACGATAGCCATAGCTTTCGGCGCCTCCAAAGAGCATGCGATTGTCATCGGACAGGCGGAAATAGTTGATGACAAACTTGCTGTCTGCCACCGCATGCCCGTCGCGGATAAGCGTCTTGGCAAATCCCGCGTCCAGCGGTTCTGTTGCCAAAATGTAGTTGTTGATGGGCATCACGCGGGCCGCCACGCGTTTTTCCGTGTTGCCCAGATAGCCGTTACACGCCCAGACCACATGGCCTGCGCGCACCCGCCCCGCATCGGTAGACACGGTCACGGTCGAGCCTTCTTTCACCCCGGTCACGCGGCTTGTTTCAAAGATACGCGCGCCTGCAGCAACCGCGGCCCGCGCCATCCCAAAGGCCAGACGAAGCGGGTGCGTATGCCCGCCGCCCATGTCCAGCGACCCTCCGTGATAGGCGGGTGACCCACAAAGCGCGCGCATCTCGTCGCGGTCCACGGCGCGGATCAGGTCATAGTCATAGTCTTCGTTCAGCTTGCGCACATAGGCGTGATCCTCGGGCACATAACGCGCGCGATGCATCGCGTGGATGATCCCATCGGTGAACCCGGCATCAGGGGCGTGTTTGGCCACAATGGCGCGCACCAGCTGCACGCTTTCCAGCGCCATATCCCACAGCTTGCGCGCATCATCACGCCCGACCAGTTTTTCCAGATCATCCTGTTCCAACCGCTGCCCGGTGCCCACCTGCCCGCCATTGCGACCCGAAGCGCCAAAGCCAACGCGCTGCGCCTCGAGCAGCACCACATCATAGCCGCGTTCAGCCAGATGCAGCGCAGCCGACAGGCCGGTAAAACCACCGCCGATGATGCAGACATCACAGGCAATATCCCCCTGCGCTGCCGGATAGGGACCGGGCGCCTCCGCCGTCGCGGCATACCAGGATTGGGGGTATTCCCCATGGCGATCATTTGCAGTCAGAAGATCCATGCGTCCCCCCAAAGAAAAAAGGCCGGACCGAAGCCCGGCCCAACCGGATCAGCCTGCGACCAGCAGACCTTTTTCCTTCACGACCTCATAGGCCTCGTCCAGCGATTTGCGGGCGCGTTCGATCAGAATGTCGATCTCGTCAGTGGTGATCACCAAGGGCGGCGAGATGATCATCCGGTCGCCCACATGGCGCATGATCAGATTGTTTGCAAAGCAACGCTCGCGAGTCAGGAAACCCACCGTACCGGGATCGGACGCAAAGGGCGCGCGGGTCGATTTGTCCGGCGTCAGCGCCAGCGACGCCATCAGGCCCACAATCTTGGTTTCGCCCACCATCGGGTGATCCGCCAGGGAATGCCATTTCTCGGCCAGGTAAGGCGCGGCCACGTCGCGCACGTGATCAACGATGCCCTCTTCTTCCATGATGCGCAGGTTTTCCAGCGCCACAGCGCAGGCCACCGGGTGACCGGAATAGGTGTAACCGTGGTTGAACTCGGTGCCGGCCAGAACTTCCGCCACCTTGTCCGAGACAATCGAAGCCCCGATCGGCGCATAGCCCGAGCTGAGCCCCTTGGCGACGGTCATGATATCTGGCGTCAGGTCCAAGGTCTGGCTGCCGAACCAATTGCCTGTGCGGCCAAAGCCGGTGATCACTTCATCAACAATCAACAGGATGTCGTATTTCTTGCAGATGCGCTGAATCTCAGCCCAGTAGCCATCTGGTGCAACGATCACACCCCCCGCGCCCTGCACCGGTTCGCCAATGAAGGCCGCAACTTTCTCTGGTCCAACTTCCTTGATCTTGGCTTCCAGTTGCTGTGCGCGTTCCAGCCCAAATTCCTCGGGGCTGGTGTCGCCGCCTTCCGCATACCAATGCGGCTGGTCAATGAACTCGATACCGGGAATGGGCAGACTGCCCTGCCCGTGCATGCCCTTCATGCCGCCCAAGCTGGTGCCGCCAATCGTGGACCCGTGATAGGCGTTCCAACGCGAGATGATCACATCGCGCTCGGGCTGGCCTTTTTCGGCCCAATAGGTGCGCACCATACGAATATTGGTGTCATTCGCATCCGAGCCACCATTGGCGTAAAAGACGTGGTTCAGGTCGCCCGGCGCCAGCTGTGCCAGCTTCTGGGCCAGCGCGATGGCCGGCACGTGGGTGGTCTGGAAAAACGTGTTGTAGTAGGGCAGCTCGCGCATCTGGCGGGCGGCCACTTCGGCAATGCTTTCATTGCCATAGCCGATATTCACACACCACAGCCCCGCCATCGCGTCAAGCACCTCTTCGCCCTCGCTGTCGCGCAGCCAAATCCCCTTGGCCGAGGTGATAACCCGCGCGCCTTTCTGCTTAAGCTCGCCGTCATTTGTGAACGGATGCATATGGTGGGCGGCATCGATGGCCTGCAGCTCTGCGGTGGGCAGATGATTGGTGATCTTGTTCATTCCGGATCTCCTCGAAAACATGGGTCAGACGCGACCACGTGGCAGAGAATCACCTGCCCGACGCGGCCCGTCAGAAGCTGCGTTCACAATATGATCAAAAATTAGGCTGTCAACGCATGACCTGCGATCTGATCAAATTCAGGCCGACAGAAGTGTCTCGCGCACCTGGGCGATTCCCTGCTCGATATCGCCGTGAATCGCGGCGGCCACGGCCTCGCCATCGCCCGCGCGCATCGCTTCCATGGCCTCGGCATGTTTGTCGGGCAGGTTGGCGGTGCCATAGCGCCCCAACACCACTCGCAAGGACGGACCTGCGCGCAGCCACAACATATTCGCGATCGAGGACAAAACCTCTGAATCCGCCAGTTCATACAGGTAGGCATGAAACCGGTAATTGTGCTCCAGATAGCCGCGCACATCCCCTTTATCGATCGCCGCATTCAGCTGGTCATCATAGCCACTCAGGCGATCAAGATCATCAGGACCAAGCCTTTTTGTAGCCTTGCGCGCAAGCTCCGGTTCAACCGCCAGACGTGCAAAGGCGATGTCTTTCCACTGTTCCAGATCCGGCTGAGGCACCGACACGCGCCGGTTTCCCTTGAACGCAAGCGCCCCTTCCGAAGTCAGCCGCCGGATGGCTTCGCGCACAGGTGTCATGCCCACATCAAGCGTCGAAACCAGACCCTGGATTGTCACCGGCTGTCCGGGCGCCAGTTCGCCAAACAGAATCATCTCTCGCAGCTGTCTGTAAACACGCTGGTGATCGGGAAGTTTCGCATGTTGATCTGACAAGTTATCCCCCTGGACACTATTACTTTGCCATTTCCGGCCTCAAAGATAGTCTTTGAAAGCAATCTACTACGCTTTGCGCAATTTTACCATATTGCGCGACTCGCCTTTTTTTGATCAAATATTGCAAATGGGCCTTCGGGCCCCAAACAGGGAGAGACTGCAAATGAAGAAAACATGGCTGATGATGAGCGCCGCTGTGGTGATGGGAGCAAGCGCTGCCACCGCCGAGGAAGTGCGCGTCTATAACTGGTCTGACTATATCGACGAGGAGCTTCTGACCAAGTTCCAGGAAGAAACCGGAATTGACCTCATCTATGACGTGTTCGATTCGAATGAGGTTCTGGAAACCAAGATGCTGGCTGGCGGATCGGGCTATGACGTCGTGGTTCCCTCGGGTACATTCCTGCAACGCCAGATCACCGCGGGCGCGTTCCAGCCTCTGGACGCCGCCAAGCTGCCCAACAAAGGCAACATGTGGGACGTGATTGCTGAGCGCACCTCGACCTATGATCCCGGCAACGCCTATTCGATCAACTACATGTGGGGATCGACCGGCGCAGGCGTGAATGTCGCCAAAGTCAAAGAAATCCTTGGTGATGACGCCCCGATCGACAGCCTTGCGCTGGTCATGGATCCGGCAAATATGGAAAAGCTGGCATCCTGCGGCGTGCACATTCTGGACGCCCCGGCCGAGATTATCCCCGCAGCACTGGCCTATCTGGGTGAAAACCCCGACAGCCATGACCCGGACGTGATCGCCAAGGCAGAGCCCGTCCTGACCGCCATCGCGCCCTATGTGCAGAAATTCCACAGCTCGGAATACATCAACGCCCTGGCCAATGGCGACATCTGCGTGGCCGTCGGTTGGTCCGGTGACATTCTGCAGGCCCGTGACCGCGCAGACGAAGCCGAAAATGGCGTCGAGATTGCCTATAACGCCTTCAAGGAAGGCTCGCTGATGTGGTTTGACCAGATGGCGATCCCGGCAGATGCGCCGAACCCTGAAGGTGCGCATAAGTTCCTGAACTTCATCATGGATGCGCAGAACATGGCCGCCGCGTCGAACTATGTGTACTACGCCAACGGCAACAAAGCCTCGCAGGAACACCTGCTGGAAGACGTCATCGGCGACCCGGCGATCTATCCGACCGAAGAAGCGCTTGAGAAGCTTTACATCACCACGCCCTATCCGGCGAAAGTTCAGCGCGTTGTGACGCGTCTCTGGACCAAAGTGAAATCGGGCACCTAAGCCTTCCGCCCCCCTGCGCAGCCCGCGCGGGGGGTCTTTTCAAACTCCCCGAGGTATTCATGTCTGACGCCGCCACCCAATCGGCTCCTGCCGAGTTTGCGCCCTGGAACGACCCCCAGGCGACGCCACTGATCCGTTTTCAGAACGTCACAAAACGTTTTGGAGACTTTACCGCGATTGATGATTTGACCATCGACATCTTTGAAAAAGAGTTCTTTGCCCTGCTTGGCCCGTCTGGCTGCGGCAAGACCACAATGATGCGCATGCTGGCAGGTTTCGAGACCCAGACCGAGGGGCAAATTCTGATCGACGGGCAGGACGTCGCCCCGATCCCGCCGAACAAACGCGCGGTCAACATGATGTTCCAGAGCTATGCGCTGTTCCCGCACCTATCGGTGGCGGAAAACATCGCCTTTGGCCTGAAGCGCGACAGGATGCCGAAGGATCAGATCGAGGCCCGCGTCGAAGAGATGCTGAGCCTTGTGCAGCTGGGCAAATTCGCCAACCGAAAACCGCACCAGATTTCGGGTGGCCAGCGCCAACGTGTGGCGCTGGCGCGCTCGCTTGCCAAGGCGCCGAAGCTTTTGCTTCTGGACGAACCCCTTGGCGCGCTTGATAAAAAGCTGCGTCAGGACACGCAGTTCGAACTGATGGACATTCAGGAACAGACCGGCACCACCTTTGTGATCGTGACCCACGATCAGGAAGAAGCGATGACGGTGGCCAGCCGGATCGCCGTGATGGATCACGGCAAGATCATTCAGGTCGACACGCCCGCCAAGATCTACGAAGAGCCCGGATCAGTCTATGTGGCCGACTTCATTGGCGACGTGAACCTGATCGAGGGCAATGTGACCAAATCGGGTGACGATCACGCCACCATCAGCTGGGCCGAGGGTCAGCAAGACCTGATCGGCATCGCGCATGATGAGATCCCGGCGGGCACACGCGCCACGCTTGCCATTCGCCCCGAGAAGGTGAATATCTCGACCGAAAAGCCCACCGATGTGACCAATATGGTGCATGGCAAGGTGCTGGACATCGCCTATCTGGGCAACATGTCCACCTATGTGATCGAAACCCCAACGGGTCAGCATATCAAGGCGCAGGCCGCCAACACGCGCCGCATTCGCCGCCGTGCGATCACTTGGGAACAGGAGGTCTGGCTGAGCTTCACCGATACTGCCGGCGTGGTGCTGACGTCATGAAAAACGCAGCAATAGAGAGATTCGCAACATACCTGTTGATCCCCGTGATCATAGGTGTTTGCTACTTCGTTCTGGAAGCCGTGAGCGTGATCATCTCATCCCTAATACTTGTGGTGATGAACTTTAGTGACGTTAGCTTCTCGTTATTGGCTCCGGTTGGTCAAGCGCTCGGAGACAGCTTGCTTTGGCGCATCTTACCATTGTTGGCATCGGCCATTTTGATTTGGTCCTTGCTTCCGGTTGATCGCCGTGACGGAGTGGCCAGACGGCTTTTGATCGGCCTCCCGAATACTTGGCTTCTGGCGCTGTTTCTGGTGCCCTTCCTGATCGTCTTGAAGATCAGCCTGTCGGACACGGCACTGGCCATTCCGCCCTATACGCCCACGCTTGACCTGTCACAGGGATGGGCGGGCTTTCGGGAATGGTGGGCCGGGCTGGACATCGAAAACTTCACATGGCTCACGCAGGACGACCTTTACTGGAAAGCCTATCTGTCGAGCCTGAAGATCGCCACCATTTCGACTTTTCTGGCGCTTGTGGTGGGTTTCCCGATTGCATATGGCATGAGCCGCGCGCCGGATGCCTGGCGCCCGACCCTGATGATGCTGATCATCCTGCCCTTCTGGACCTCTTTCCTGATCCGCGTCTACGCGTGGAAGGCGATCCTGAGCCAAGAAGGACTGCTCAATCAGTTCCTGATGAGCCTTGGTGTGATCAGCGACCCGCTGATCATCCTGAACACCAATCTCGCCGTCTATATTGGCATCGTTTACACCTATCTGCCCTTCATGGTGCTGCCGATCTACTCCGCACTGGAACGGCTGGATGAGAGCCTTCTTGAAGCGGCCGAGGACCTTGGCTGTTCGCGCATGACCGCCTTCTGGCTGGTCACCCTGCCGCTTGCCAAACAAGGCATAATCGCGGGCAGTTTCCTTGTCTTCATCCCGGCCATGGGCGAGTTCGTGATCCCGTCACTGCTGGGCGGCTCGAAAACCCTGATGATCGGTAAGGTCCTGTGGGAGGAGTTCTTCTCGAACCGCGACTGGCCTGTCGCCTCGGCGGTGGCTGTGGTGCTCTTGCTGATCCTGATCATCCCGATCGTTCTGTTCCAAAAGAACGAAGAAAAACAAAGGGAGGCCGGCAAATGAGACGTCTGTCCTGGTTCAATACCGTATCGCTGACCCTTGGGTTCGCCTTCCTTTACATCCCGATGATCATCCTGATCGTCTATTCGTTCAACGGCGGCAAACTGGTGACTGTCTGGGCTGGCTTTTCAACCAAATGGTATGGCGAGCTTTTCCGCAACGAAGCCTTTCTGGACGCCGCGTGGGTGACCCTGAAAGTCGCCGTCATGTCATCAACCGTGGCAACCGTGCTTGGCACAATGGCGGCCTACGTGATGGTGCGGGCGGGGCGCTTTCGGGGCCGCACGCTGTTTTCGGGCATGATCTATGCCCCGCTGGTGATGCCCGAAGTAATCACCGGCCTGTCACTTCTGCTTTTGTTCATCGCCATTGGTCTGGACCGCGGCGTGCTGACCATCGTGCTGGCGCATACGACCTTCTCGATGTGTTACGTATCCGTGGTGGTCTCCTCGCGTCTTGTGACCTTTGACCAATCACTGGAAGAGGCCGCGCTGGATCTGGGTTGCACCGGTTTTGAAGCCTTCCGGCTGGTCACCCTGCCCATCATCGCGCCTGCGGTGATCTCGGGCTGGCTTCTGGCCTTCACCCTGTCGCTTGATGACCTTGTGATTGCCAGCTTCACCTCGGGTCCCAGCTCGACCACCTTGCCGATCAAAATCTTCTCGGCTGTGCGCCTTGGTGTCAGCCCCGAGATCAACGCCCTGTCCACGATCATGATTACCCTTGTGGCAGTGGGCGTGATTGCGGCATCTCTCAGCTCAAAACGGGCCATCGCGAAACGCGCGAAGGACGAACAGGAGGCCATCCAGTGAGCGATTTTCTGGAAGAATACGCAACCTATTGCAAAGCCCACGGGCGCCCTGACCGGGTCGAGCTTATGCTGTGCGATGCAAACGCGGTTCTGCGCGGCAAATGGTTGCCGGGAGATGATGAAAAGAAACTGACAGAGGGCGCAGTGCGCCTTCCGCTGTCGACCTATGCGCCCAATATCATGGGGGAAGAAGTCGAAGCCACCGGACTGGGCATCATCGTCGGCGACCCCGACGGGCGCATCGTGCCGGTGGCCGGATCGCTGAAACCCGTGCCATGGGCCAAGGGCAATGTGGCGCAGGTGCAGGTTGAAATGATCGACCCGGACACGGGCGAAATATCGGAGCTGTCATCGCGCCAGCAACTGGCGCGCATGGTGGACAAGCTGCACGCGGCGGGCCTGCACCCTGTACTGGCGACCGAGCTTGAGTTTTACCTGTTCAAGCCGCGTATCGAGCAAGATGCCGCCCCCACCCCGCCCGACCGCAGCCCGGATGCGCAGAACTATGATCTGGAGGTGCTGGAGCGCACGCAGGACATTCTGGACGACATTCTGAAAGCCTCCGAGCTGCAGGGTCTGGCCACGGACACGCTGATTGCCGAATACGGGCCGGGCCAGTTCGAGATTAACTTCCACCACACCGATGATGTCATGTGGGCCGCCGACACAGCGCTTTTGTTCAAGCGCCTTGTGCGCGGGGTGGCGCGGGCCCATGGGATGGAGGCCACCTTCATGGCCAAACCCTATGCCGACTTCCCCGGCAACGGCATGCATGTGCACGCCTCGGTCGTGGACAAATCCGGCAAGAACGTCTTTGACGACGGCACGGATGGGCCGTCTGACGCGCTGAAACACGCGGTTGGCGGCACGCTCGACACGATGCGGGATCTTCAGGCGATCTTTGCGCCGCATATGAACTCGTATCGTCGCTTCAAACCGATGAGCTTCGCCCCCTCGGCCCCGGATTGGGGCTTTGACAACCGCGCCGCTGGCGTGCGCCTGCCCGAAACCAAGGGGCCGGGCGCACGGCTGGAACACCGGATCGCGGGCGCGGATGTGAACCCCTATCTGGCGATCTCTGCCATTCTGGGGGGCATGCTGCACGGTCTGAACACCAAACCCGATCTGCCCCTGCCACTGGATGACGCAAATGCCGAACCGGCAGACCGCCTGTCCGCCGATTGGTTCCAGACCGTCGAACGGTTCGCAGCATCAGATGTCGCCGTCGACATTTTCGGCCAGCGCTATGTCGACGTCTACACCGCCATGCGCCGGGATGAGATTGCACAGCTGACCCACGAGGTCACGCATGTGGAATATCGCACCTATCTGGGTCGGCTCTGATGACGCCTCGGATGCCGCCCCATATACCCGGGCGCATCTACGAAGACTACGCCTATGGCGATGCGGCGCGGGCAGACTGTATCTGGCCGCGCCCAGATGGGGATTGGGCGGCGATCCAAGGAGATCACCGCTGCGACATCGCGGTGATTGGCGGCGGATTTACCGGCCTGTCAGCGGCTCTTCATCTGGCCCAAAACGGCGCGGATGTGACGCTTGTCGAGGCCAACCACATCGGCTGGGGGGCCTCGGGCCGCAATGGAGGCTTCTGCACCATCGGCGGTGACAAGCTGGGGCTATCTGCGATCCGAAAACGGTTCGGAGACACCGCCACCCGCGCCTATTTCGACGCCCAGAAAGCGGCAGTGGAATTGGTGGCGGCACTGCTGGACACACATCAGATCGACGCCGACACCCACTCGGACGGGGAGCTTCTGCTCGCCCACCGCCCCGCCGCCATGGCTGACCTGCGCACCGAGGAAGCCGAATGGGCCGCACTGGGCCATCCGGCCGAGCTGATCGACGCCACCGACCTGAAATCACGCGGCATGAATGGCGATTTTCACGGCGGCTTGGTCCTGCCTTTGGGATTTGCGCTCAATCCCGGGCGCTATGTCAGCGGGCTGGCCCGGGCTGCGTCCCAGGCAGGTGCCTCGCTGTCCCCCGACAGCCCCGTGACGCATATCGACACCGTAAGTGACCGCCACGTCCTGACGACCCCCACTGCACGCATCACAGCAAAGAAGCTGATCATTGCCACCAATGGCTATTCCTCCGACGCGCTTCCGGGCTGGCTTTCGGGCCGCTATCTGCCCGTTCAGTCCAACATCCTCGTCACCCGCAAACTGACGGCAGATGAAATCGCCGCGCAGGGGTGGCACACCGACCTGATGGCTTATGACAGCCGCAATCTTCTGCACTATTTCCGGCTGCTGCCTGATGGGCGGTTCCTCTTTGGCGCGCGCGGGAATGTGGGCGCCAGTGCCAAAGGGCAAGACGCCATGCGCGTGAAGATGAAACAGCACCTCGCCGCCATGTTCCCGGCCTGGCGCCATGTCGACACCCCGCATTTCTGGTCAGGGCTGATCAGCCTGTCACGCGACCTTTTGCCTTACGCGGGACCGGTGCCAGACCGCGCCAACACATGGGCCGGGCTGAACTATCACGGCAATGGCGTCGCCATGGGCACATGGACGGGGGCCAGACTGGCCGATATGGCGCTTGGCAAACTCACGTCCCTGCCCGTGCATACCCGGGTTTTGCCCCGCTTCCCATTCCCATCGCTCAGGCGCAACTATCTACATGCGGCCTTCGTGGGCTACCGCCTGAAAGACGGCCCACCGCCGCGCTGACCCTCTTATTTTCTTGTCGTAAGTACCTCGGGTGAGCATGAGTTTCCGCAGGAAAATCATGCGGGGGCAGCGCCCCTCAGGCTCACGAAGTGAGCCACCGACAGCCCCGCCCTACCCCTTCAGCAGATCCGCATAGGTCTGACGCATCACGTTCTTTTGCACCTTACCCATGGTGTTGCGCGGAAGCTCGTCCACAACGACCACCCGCTTGGGCTGCTTGAACTTGGCAAGGCTCTCTGAGACACCCGCTTTCACTGTTTCTTCACCCAGCGCTGCTCCATCCTGCGCCACGACGACCGCCACGACCGCCTCGCCAAAATCTTCATGCGGCACGGCGATGACGGCACTTTCCAATACGCCGGGCAGCGCGTCGATCACGCCCTCGACCTCTTTCGGATAGACATTAAACCCGCCGGTGATGATCAGGTCCTTGCCGCGCCCCACGATGGTCACATAGCCATCCGGGTCGATCATCGCCAAGTCGCCGGTGATGAACCAGCCGTCTTCACGCAGCTCCTCTGCTGTCTTCTCGGGCATCTGCCAATAGCCTGCAAAAACATTGTCGCCGCGCACTTCCAGAACGCCGATCTCGCCATCGGGCAAGGTCGCGCCGGACACAGGATCGCAGACCTTCACCTCGACCCCCGGCAAGGGGAAGCCCACCGTGCCCGCCCGTCGTTCGCCCTCATAAGGGTTTGACGTGTTCATGTTGGTTTCGGTCATGCCATAGCGTTCTAGGATCGCATGGCCCGTCACCTCGCGCCAGCGGTCATGGGTTTCCGCCAAGAGCGGGGCCGAACCGGAGACAAACAGCCGCATGCCTTTGGACGCCTCCGCCAGACGATCATCTTTCAACAGCCGCGTGTAGAAGGTCGGGACGCCCATCAGAGCGGTGGCGCGTGGCATCGCCTCGATGATGGCACCCGCGTCGAAACCCGGCAAAAACACCGCCGCGCCGCCCGCCATCAGGGTCACATTGGTCGCGACGAAAAGCCCATGCGTGTGAAAGATTGGCAGCGCATGAATCAGCACATCCGTGTCGGTGAACTGCCAATAATCACGCAGGGTTTCGCTGTTAGATGCCAGCGCCCGATGGGTCAGCATCGCCCCCTTTGATCGCCCCGTGGTGCCAGATGTGTAAAGGATCGCCGCCAGATCAAGCGGCGCGCGCGCCACTGCCTGAAACCCCGGTTCTTCTGCGTCACGGGCGGGCACCAGCGTCCCCACCTCACCGGCGCCAAGCGTCAGCACATGGGCCACCTGCGCATCTTCGGCCACGGGTATCAGCGCCGCCAGATTGTCCGGTTCACAGACAAACACATGCGGCGTGGCATCCCCAAGGAAATAGGCTACTTCATCCGGGGTATAGGCTGTGTTCAGGGGCAAAAACACCGCCCCCGCCAGCACCGTGCCCACGTAAAGCTCCAGCATCGCGGGCTCTTTCGGGGCCTGTACCGCCACGCGATCACCCGGGGTCACGCCCAGCGCAACCAGCGCTGCCGCCATGCGTTCGGCATTGGCCCAGAACTGGCCGTATGTGGTCACTTTGCCTGTGCGCCCATCGGTCAGAAAGACCGCATCGTGCCGCCCGTCAGAGGCGCGCGAAATGGCGTGGGCGAGGTGGTTTTGCTCATACATGTCGGCTCTCCTGCGTTGGGGTCGGGCTTAGCTTTTGGACGTGACCGGGTCAATTGGGCCAATGGGTCCCCCCATGACAATCTCGACCGCGCGCGCCGCCGCCAATAGCTTGGCTTCGCCGCGTGGCGGCCCGATCAGTTGTAGCCCGACCGGCACCCCGTCATCCGACAGCCCCACGGGGACCGAAATTGCAGGCAGCCCCGCCACAGTTGCCATAAAGGCAAAGCGCAACCAGTCCATGTAGCCGGTCAGCGCCTGACCACCCACCAAGCGCACCCATTCCTCGGATTGCGCATGGGGCATGTTGCCGACAACCGGGCAGGCCAACACGTCGAAACGCTCCAGAAAGGCGCGCATATTGTCATAGATGAGCGAGCGGGACAGCTGCGCTTTCGCGATGTCTTCGGCGCTGAGCGACAGCCCAAAGGCCAAGTTCTGGGCCAATGTCGGCTTGAAATGCCGGGTCAGGCTTTCGGGCGCCGACACGAAATTTGCCGCCCACATCCCGCCCCGGATCACGTGATAGGTGCGTTCAAGGTCTGGCAGGTCAGGACAGGTTTCCTCGACCGTAGCGCCCGCGCCTTCCATCGCCTGCATCGCGCGCGCCAGATAGCGCGCCATGTCTGTATCCACCGGGGCAAACCCGCCAAGATCCGGCGCAAAACCGATGCGCAGCGCCGGGTCGGCCTGCACCACCGCCTGTTGATAGGGCTGGTCAGGGGCGGGAAAAGACAGGGGCGCGCGAGGTTCAAACCCCGCCATCGCGTCCAGAAACAAGGCGCAATCGGCGACAGATCGCGCCATCGGTCCCTGCACGCCTTCGCCGATAAACCCGGTGACCGAGGCCGAGGCACAAAGCCCCGGACTGGGCCTGAGCCCCACGATCCCGCAATAGGCCGCGGGCGTGCGCAGGCTGCCGCCATGGTCTGATCCGTGACTGAGCCACAGCGCGCCACTGGCCAGAGACGCCGCAGCACCGCCCGACGACCCACCTGCATTGAGCCGCGTGTCCCAAGGGTTCAGCGTTGCGCCGAACACATCGTTGAACGTGTTCCCGCCCGCGCCAAATTCGGGCGTGTTGGTCTTGCCCATGACAAGGCCGCCGCGGGTCTCCAACCGGGTGACAATCGGGTCGCTGGCCTTTGGGATATTGTCCGACAGCGCCTTGGTGCCAAAGGTCGAGCGCACCCCCTCAACAGGGGTCAGGTCCTTGATCCCAATGGGCAATCCCGCAAGCCAGCCGGGGTGATCCGTGGGGCCGGACAGGGTTTTCGCCTTCGAGCGCGCGCGATCCCAACAGGTGACGGGCACAGCATTCACCAAGGGCTCCACCTGTTCCAATCGCGCCTGCGACGCGTCGATCAGATCATCCGGTGACAGATCGCCCTTGCGCAACAGCGCCACAACCTGATGGGCCTCCATCTGGCACAGCTCGGGTCCGGTGAATGTGGTCATGGCAGGCTCCTTTTCCCGAACCAGATGAGCACAGAGACGGCGTTGAGAAAAGCCGCGATTTCGCTTGGATCAAAACCGCTTTGCGCCCAGACTGGCGGCATGAAAAGCACAAGCATCTGCATCCCCTATTTTTCTGGGTTTGGACATACGAAACGCATCGCTGAAACGATGGCGCAGGCCATCGGGTCCGGCGCGCGTCTGATCGACGTCGAGACCATCACGCAAGCCGATTGGCAGGCGCTGGACGGTGCCCATGCCATCATTTTTGGCGCGCCAACCTATATGGGGTCCGCCGCGGCCCGCTTCAGCCAGTTTCTGGAAGAGGTCGATACCCGCTGGGAACACGGGTTGTGGAAAGACAAGATCGCTGCCGGTTTCACCACCGCGATCCACCCGTCGGGCGACAAGCTGGCGACATTGCAGCGCCTGTCGATCTTTGCCGCCCAGATGGGCATGATCTGGGTCGGCCCCAGTGATATCGGCGCGCCGGTCAAACCTGATCACCCCGGCCTGAACCGTGATGGCAGCTGGCTGGGCCTGATGGTGACCGAACAGATGGGCGCCGAGGTCGATCTTTTGAACGAGGATCTGGAGACGGCGCGCCGTTTCGCCGCCCGCGTTTTGGCCGCCACGCAACGCTGGAACGCTCAGTAACGGCCCTTGCGCGCCAGCTCGATCTGCGCGTCCATCATCGACATTTCCTTCATGATGTCCGTGCGCCGCGTGCGATCGCCCGTTTCAGCCAATTCGTCGCGCAGCCGTTTCAGCTCGCGCGAAAGACGCACAAATTCCGGCACTGCACCGCTTTCCTGCACCAGCCGGTTGAACACCGCGTTTTCCGGGTCGTCCACCTTGGGCAAAGGCTTGCCGGCCCCTTCGAGATTGTCGAAATCTCCGGCCTCTTCCGCCTCGCGGATTTTCTGTTCGATGAGGGTGCTTAAGGGGTGATCCATGCCATCATTCTATCCCACCCGCCGCACATAAAAAAGCCCCCGGCGCGCGAGGCACCGGGGGCTTCACCCACAAATTCGCAGGTTATTTCTTGGTGATACGCCCATCCAGCATGGGTTTCACCGGACCCATCTTGGCCATGTATTCGGCAGTCACATCTGCCAGATCAGGGCCAAAATCATAAGCCTTTTCAGCGTCACGGAACATTTTGTAGCCGTCACCGCCGTTGCGCACATAGTTGTTGGACACCACGCCATAGACCTTGGCCGGATCAATCGGCGCGCCGCCAACCATCACATCCGACACCCGGCTGCCAGCCTCTTTTGAGACATCAAACGCATAGGTCATACCCGCCACTTGCGGGAAGCGGCCTGCGCCATCCTCATACTGGCTGACACCATTTTCCAGAGCGGCCACGATGGTCGCGCCAGACACCTGGAAGGTCGACAGGGTGTTCTGGAACGGCAGCACCGTCAGCACATCGCCCATGGTGACCTCGCCCTCGCCGATCGAGGCGCGAATGCCGCCGCCGTTCTGGATGGCGATCTCGATGCCCTGATCCTTGACCCGGTCCAGCATGGCGTCAGTGATGATATTGCCCATGGCGCATTCCATCGCCCGGCACGATCCACGTTCGCCATCGATGGCTTCGGCGGTGCTGGCCACCACGCGGGTCTTCATCTCTTCGATGGGACCGGCCAGTTCGGCCACGCGGGCGACAATCGCGGGGTCTTCGGCGACCGAGGCATCCAAAAGGATCGTGTCCCCCGTGGCCGCGGTCACATTGCCCGCATCATCAAAGGTCAGCACCAGATGGCCCACATATTTCGAATAGGCATAGGCCTGCACCACCGGCACATTGCCCACCATCGTGGGATAAGCCATCGCGCCTTCTTCGGTGTTTGAGAACTTGGTATGCGAATGCCCGCCAATCACCGCGTCCAGACCCGGCACGGCCTCGGCAATGGCCATATCCTTGTTCACGCCCACATGGTTCAGCGCGATGATCTTATCCACGCCTTCGGCCTCAAGTGCTGCCACATCCGCCTTCAGGCTGTCGATCTCGTCTTGGAAAATCACCGCTTCGCCGGGGCTGGAAGTCTCGGATGTATCCGTCGCCAGCGCCGAGATGATCGCGATTTTCTGGCCGCCGACCTCAAGCACCACATGGTTCTTGACCTTGCCCTTCAGAACATTCGATTGCGACACGTCGATATTGCCCGAAATCACCGGGAAAGACACGCCATCAACCAGCTTCAACAGACCCTCGGGCCCGTCGTCAAATTCGTGGTTGCCCACGGCCATGGCGTCAAAACCGATCTTCTCCATCATCTCAATTTCGACATCGCCCTTGTAGGTCGTGTACATGAGCGACCCCTGATACTGGTCGCCCGCATCCAGAACCAAGAGGTTCTGCCCGTCCAGTTCCTTACGCAGCTCGGCGATTTTGGTCGCCACACGGGCATAGCCGCCAAAGCATTTGCCCTCGGCATTGTCTTCGGCTTTGCAGGTTGAATCGTATTTGTTGATCGGCTCAACCCGGCTGTGCAGGTCGTTGATGTGAACAATATTCAGCGTGAAATCGGCCATCGCTGTGCCGGTGGTCAGTGCCAGCGCGGCAACCGAGGTCAGAAAACGGGTCATTCTTGGGTCTCCCTAATGTCTTGTTGTTTTGCCAAGAGCGTGACGTGAGTCGGCCCATCTTGTCAAAACTCCTCTCTTCAGCTGTCAGCTTGACGTAACGAGAACATGACGGGCAAACCCGTGCCCGCGCCTTCATAACTTGACGCAAGCCAAGCAACGCGGCACATGGGGGGCATGCAGATATACAAGATCCTTCGTGACCCGGAATGGCGGGCATTTCAGAAGGCGGGCAAAACCCTTGGGGCCCCCGTCGATCTGGCAGATGGCTATATTCACTTCTCGACCAACGCGCAGGTGCGCGAGACCGCCGCCAAGCATTTTGCCGGAGAAGAGGGGCTTATGCTTGTTGCCTTTGACGCGGATGCCATGGGCGACAAGCTGGTGTGGGAACCGTCGCGTGGCGGCGCGCTGTTTCCCCATCTGTATCGCGAATTGATGCTGACCGAGGCCCAATGGCATCGCACGCTGCCCCTTGGCCCCGACGGCCACCAATTTCCCGAGGACCTGGCATGAACCTGATCGAGAAAATCGCCCTGAAAGCCCTGCATCAGGTGGACCCTGAACGCTCGCACAGCCTTGCGCTGATGGCGATGAAGGCGGGCGTTGTGCCGATGCCGGGCATTGTGACCTCGGACCGGTTGAAAACCACCTTCTGCGGGATGGAGATGACCAACCCCGTGGGTCTGGCAGCGGGCTATGACAAGAACGCCACCGTGGTCGATGCGCTGACGCAGGCGGGCTTCGGTTTTGTCGAGGTGGGCGCGGTCACCCCCCGCCCGCAACCCGGCAACCCGAAACCGCGGCTCTTTCGCCTGTCGGAAGATCAGGCGGTGATCAACCGCTTTGGCTTCAACAACGAAGGCATGGAGGCCGCCGCCGCCCGTCTGACCCGCCGGTCGCGCCGTCGCCCGGTGCCTGTGGGGTTGAACCTTGGCGCCAACAAAGACAGTGATGACCGTGCCGCGGATTACGTGAAGGTTTTCAACTGCTGCGGGCCGTTCGTGGATTTCGTCACGGTGAATGTGTCCTCGCCCAACACGGAAAAACTGCGCGACCTGCAGGGCGCGGATGCGCTGCGCGGGCTTTTGCAGGGCGTTTTGGACGCGCGTGGGGGCCATGACAAATACACGCCGATTTTCCTGAAAATTGCCCCGGACCTGACTGATGACGAGCTGGCCGAAGTGGCTGGCGTGGCGAAAGAGGTCAAGGTGGACGCGGTGATTGCAACCAACACCACCTTGTCACGTGAAGGTTTGAAAAGTGTTCATAAGGATGAAGCAGGCGGTCTTTCCGGCCCGCCCTTGTTCGAAAAATCCACCCGCGTGCTGGCGCGCCTGTCACAACTGACCGACGGTCATATGCCGCTTGTGGGGGTTGGCGGGATCGCCTCGGCGGAAGATGCCTATCAGAAAATCCGGGCAGGTGCCTCGGTGGTGCAGCTTTATTCCTCGTTGGCTTATCACGGGCTCAGCCTTGTGGAAGAGATCGCGCGCGGCATTGATGCGCGGCTGGAACGCGATGGGTTCGCCTCTGTCGGCGAGGCTGTCGGCACCGGAAAAGGAGACTGGCTATGACCGAGATTTGGCACAACCCGCGTTGCTCGAAATCGCGTCAGACATTGGCGCTTTTGGAAGAGCGTGGCGAGGCGCTGACCGTGCGCCGCTATCTGGATGATGCGCCGATCGAGGCCGAAATCCGCGCCGCCCTTCAGGCCCTTGGCGTGGCGCCCATCGCCATCATGCGCAAGGGTGAAGCCATTTTCAAAGAATTGGGCCTGACCGCAGACACGCCGGATGATGATCTGATCGCGGCCATGGTCGCTCATCCGATCCTGATCGAACGGCCCATCGTGCTGAAGGATGGCAAAGCCGCCATGGGGCGCCCGCCCGAAAGCGTGCTGGAAATCCTCTAGCCTTCTCCTCTGACCTTCTACGTGGCAGAGCGTTCCAACGCCGGATAGCGCCAGCCCAACGTCGCCCCGCGCGCGATGAAGGATATCAAGAGCGCCACCCAAAGCCCGTGGTTGCCAAGGCCCGGCATCAGCGCATAGACGGCTGCGAAATAGATCGCTGCAGAGATCACCATCATGTTGCGCATATCAGACGTGCGTGTGGCCCCGATGAAAATCCCGTCCAACATCCACGCAGGCCACCCCAACAGCGGGGCCAGCACCATATAGGGCAGGAAGTCACGCGCCACTGCGCGCACATCTTCAGCGGTGGTCATGACATCAACCATCCAGCCGCCCAGCACGACAAAGCCCAGCGCAAGCACACAGGATATTCCCGCGCCCCACAGGCTGGACATCACCGACGCGCGCCTGAGCGCCGCACGGTTCTTGGCCCCCAACGCCTGCCCCACAAAGGTTTCAGCCCCAAAGGCAAACCCGTCCATCGCATAGGCCGTAACGTGCAGAAATTGCATGAGCACCTGATTGGCCACCAGTTCGACATCTGACAGGCCCGCGCCGTAAAACATGAAGCTTGTGAAGACGGCCATCAGCAAAAGCGACCGGATCAAGATATCCACATTCACCACGGCCATGTTTTTCAGGGTGGCCGCGTGCAGCACCCGCGCCCGGTCCCGCCATGCGGGGGTGCGGAAGATATCACGGCAAAGGTAAAGCCCCAGCGCCCCGCCGGTCAGTTCGGCGATCAGCGTCGCGATGGCCACGCCTTCGACCCCCCAGCCGAGGCCCAGCACAAACCACAGGTCCAGGGCGATATTCACACCGTTCATCGCCACCTGCAGCACCAAGACCGCGCGGGCACGTTCCAGCGCGATCAGCCAGCCGGTGAATGCATAGACCGAGATCGCAAATGGCGCACCCCAGATGCGAATGGCCATATAATCGCGCGCCAAATCCTCGACCGGCGCCGAGGCGGGTGCCACTTGAAACGCCGCCCAGAACAGCGGCAGCTGCAGCAGGATCAGCCCCAGCCCGCCGAGACCCGCAATCATCAGCGCGCGGGTCAACATGGCCGCAACCTCGCCCGACCGCCCGGCCCCATGCGCCTGTGCCGTCAGACCCGTGGTGCCCATGCGCAGAAAGCCAAAGATCCAGTAAAGGCTCGACAGGATCACCGCACCGATCCCCACCGCCCCAATGGGAACCGCATCGCCCATCTGGCCGATCACGCCGGTGTCGACAAGGCCAAGGATCGGCACCGTCACATTGGACAGCACAATCGGGCCAGCCACGGCCAGAACGCGGCGATGGGTCAATGCAGTGGGCATCAGAGCATCACGGGCTCGGCATCAGGAAATGGCCCGTGGCCTGCGCGTAAAGCTTGCCACGCTGGTCTTGCCAGGCCTCCACATGCACCGATGCATAGCGCCGCCCCTGCCGCACCACCCGCGCACGCGCGTAAGCATCACGTGGCAGGCCCGAGCGCAAATAGTCGATCGAAAAATCAATCGTCTTGGGCAGATAGGGCATGTTCTCAGGGCCAAGCGTCGTCGGGTCCAACGCGCCGCTTTCCATGTCTTCCCACAAGGTGGCCCAGCTGAGCTGAATGACAGCTGCCGTTTCCAGAAAAGCCGCCGTGACACCACCGTGAATGGCCGGAAGCATCGGGTTGCCAATGAGCTTGTCGTCAAAAGGCAAAACGGCGGTCAGCTCGTCGCCGTGACGTTCGATCTGAATGCCCAGGAACTGCATGTAGGGAATGCCATCAACAAGACCTGCAAGGGCCTGATCGCGGCGCTGTTTGACCACTTCGACAGGTTCGGGGCGTTTGTGTTTCTGGCTCATGCGCTGGCCTCGTCTGTGATCTCGCCTGTGATTTCGTTCGAAATCTCGGTTGAACGCCGCTTGGGGTCGCCATCCGCCGTGAAGGCCCCCGTGGCCGTGGCCACCGGGCGGTTTTCATCCTCGTCCAGCGCAACGGCGCGCACAAAGGCCACCGACCGGGTCACGTGGTAACAGGTCGCGCGCGCGGTGATTTTCTGGCCCGGCGTGGCGGGGCGCATATAGTCGATGCGCAGATCAATCGTCGCGGTGACCGCGGGGGCGTCGGGGTGGCTCATGACAGCCGACCCACAACAAGTGTCCAACAAGGCCGACACCGCGCCCCCATGGATCACCCCCGTGCGCGGATCACCGATCAGCTTTTTGTCATAGGGCATCGACATCACGGCCGCGCCATCCCCCAGATCATCAAGCGTCATGCCAAGTGCGGCGCAATGCGGGATCGCTTCGGTGAATTTCCGCGCGATTTCCGCTTTCTTTTCGGGGGTTAGTCCCTTGATCATTGGCCTGCCTTCCATCGCTTTGACAGCTCTATTTATTGGCGCTTGCAATCCCTGCGTCCAGACCCTAGTTTCGCAATTAAGAATTATTCGCAATTAAAGGTGCGTGATGAGCGAGACCACAAGCTTTGCTGCCCCGATGGGCCAGTTGCGGCCCAGACGCCTGCTGGTGCTGGCGATTTTCGCGGCTCTTGCACTGGCGCCCGGGCATCTGGGTTCGCTCACACGCGAGCTGATGACCGATGCTTATGTGCAGGTCTCGGTTTTTGTTGCGGCGACCTTGCTGCTCTTTTACGGGGCTGAGCGGATTTTCAACTTTGATATCGGACAGGTCCTGTCCAACGCCCGCGGTGCGCAGGTGCCGCTGGCGGCCCTTTTGGGCACCACGCCGGGCTGCGGCGGCGCCGTGGTGGTGGTGGCCGCCTACAGCTCTGGCCATGTGGGCTTTGGGGCCGTGGTGGCCACACTGACCGCCACCATGGGCGACGCCGCTTTTCTGTTGATCGCCACCCGCCCGGATGCGGCCATCGTGGTGCTGCCGCTCAGCCTTGTGGTTGGCATCCTGTCAGGCTGGATCGTGGACCGACTGCACAAGGTGGAATACCGCGCCTCGACCCTTGCCAGCTGCGAACTGGCACCGCTTATTGGCAAGACCCGCCCACAGGATGTGGCCTATCTGCTGCTGGCCATCCCCGGCTTTTACGTGGGCGCGGCCCAGCTGGGCCAGATTGACATCAGCCATATCGCGGGCCTGCCCATCCAGTGGCTTGCCCTTGTGGGCACGTTTCTTGGCCTGACCATCTGGGCGACCTCTAAAGTGTCAGCCATGACCAACGCCAAAGACAGCCCGCTGACCCGTACGGCCGAAGAGACCAGCTTTATCTCGGTCTGGGTGATCGGTGCCTATCTGGCCTATGACTACGTGGCCGAATTTGGGGGTCTTGACCTTGAACTTCTGTTCCAGTCCATCGCGCCGCTTTTGCCGCTGATGGGTGTGCTTGTGGGGCTTATTCCCGGCTGCGGTCCGCAGGTTCTGGTGACCACGCTTTACCTGAACGGCATCATTCCTTTTGCCGCCCTGATGGGCAACGCCGTGTCCAATGATGGGGACGCGCTCTTCCCGGCCATCGCGCTGAACCCGAAAGCCGCCATCGTGGCAACGGTGTATTCCACCATCCCAGCAACAATCCTGGCCTACGCGTTCTTCCTTTTTGCCCCCGGCTTTATGAACTGACGGTGCGTCGTGCAGGATTTGTAAGGTGTTTGCGTGGTTCTACTGAATTGCACGAACCCGTGCGGTCCATTACGATTGCCCAAAGATCAAGCAAGGGGAACTGCATGTCTGAGGACCGCCTGACATTCAAAGAAATGTGCGCGAAGTTTGATGTGACCCCGCGCACGCTCAGATATTACGAATATATCGAGCTGCTTTCGCCCGAAAAGGAAGGACGCTCGCGCTATTATACGCCGCGCGAAGTCGCGCGTATGACGTTGATTCTGCGTGGCCGTCGGTTCGGGTTTTCGCTGGAAGAGCTGCGTCAGTGGCTGTTGATCTATGATGAAAAAGGCACCGAGGCACAAAGCCGCGCCTGGGTTGAACTGGCCGATCGCCAGCTGGGTGCGTTGCGCGCGCAATATGCCGAACTGGCCGACAGCATCGACGATCTGCAGAAGTTGCGCGACGACGTGGCCCGCGGGCTGTGATGGCGTGACCGGGCTGAAAACCCGGTGATTCTCGGCGCACGCCGACCGATCCCCCACATTCCCGTCAAATCACTCCCCTTTCGGCTTTCCGCCACGGAAGGGGATTTTCCCTTTCCAAACATGCCCTTGGGTCATGCACCCTTCGTTTCGACGTGACGTTACGACAAGAAAAGCTCTGACGCGACGTTACATTTACGTTAACGTCAAGCTATATGTAGGAAGAACCGGTCAGATCCTGTGACCGGTGTCGGCAAGGGCGTTTGGACCACCCGAACGGGCGGCCTGAAAAACGCCGAAGTAATGGAGAAAGGTATGACCGACGAGTTGATGACCATCCGGCAGATGTGCGACGCCTTCGAGGTGACCGCACGCACGCTTCGCTTCTATGAGGCGAAGGAGCTTCTGTCACCGATCCGGGAAGGCCAGAAACGGCTCTTTACCAAGCGCGACCGCGCCCGCCTGAAGCTGATCCTGCGCGGCAAGCGTTTTGGCTTTGCGCTGGAGGAAATCCGCCAGCTACTGGACCTCTACGATATGGGGGATCAGCAGCAGACGCAGCTTGAACGCACCGTCGAGGTGGCCCGCGGCCATCTGGACGACCTCAAGCGCCAGCGGGATGAGCTTGAAGAGGCCATAGCAGATCTGACGGACCAGCTTGAATGGGGCGAACGCAAAATCGCCGAATTCAAGACCAACAGTTAAGCAACCACAAGGACGCCCAAACATGCCCAGCTATACCGCGCCCACCAAAGATATGGCCTTTCTGCTGCACGATGTGCTGAAAGCTGATCAATCGGACATCCCCGGCTATGGGGAACTTGAACGTGACTTCACCAGCGCTGTGCTGGAAGAAGCTGGCAAAATGGCCAGCGAGGTTCTGACCCCGCTGAACGTGGTCGGCGATCAGGAAGGCTGCCGGCTGGAAAACGGCGTGGTTTACACACCCACCGGCTTCAAGGCTGCGTTTGAGCAGATGAAAGAAGGCGGCTGGACCGGTCTGGACATGCCCGAAGAGTTCGGCGGCCAGAATATGCCCGTCCTTCTGGGCACCGCGGTAGGCGAGATGTTTTCGGCCGCAAACCAGGCCTTCACCATGTATCAGGGCCTGACCCACGGGGCGGCCTCGGCGATTTTGGCCCACGGCACGGACGAGCAGAAAGCAACCTATCTGCCCAAGATGGTCAGTTGCGAATGGACCGGCACCATGAACCTGACCGAACCGCATTGCGGCACCGATCTGGGGCTCATGCGCACCAAGGCCGAACCGCAGGATGATGGCTCGTACAAGGTCTCGGGTCAGAAAATCTTTATCTCGGCAGGTGACCACGACATGTCGGACAACGTCATCCACCTTGTGCTGGCGAAAATCCCCGGCGGGCCCGAGGGCATCAAAGGCGTGTCGCTGTTCATCGTGCCGAAGTTCAACGTGAACGAAGACGGCTCGGTCGGCGCGCGCAACGGTGTCTCGGTGGGCAATATTGAAAAGAAAATGGGCATCCACGGCAATTCAACCTGTGTGATGAACTATGACGAGGCCACGGGTTACCTGCTGGGCGACCTGCACAAAGGCATGCGCGCCATGTTCACCATGATGAACGAGGCCCGTCTGGGCGTGGCAATGCAAGGCCTGGCGCAGGCCGAGGCCGCCTATCAGAACGCTGTCATCTATGCCAAGGATCGCCTGCAAGGACGCGACGTGACCGGCGCGAAGAACCCGGACGGCCCCGCCGATCCGTTGATCGTGCACCCGGATATCCGCCGCTCGCTGATGGACCAGAAAAGCTTCTGCGAAGGCGCGCGCGCGTTCTTGTTCTGGGGGGCGCAACTGATTGATCAGGCGCACCGTGCAGAGGACAAAGACGCCGACGGGTTGATCAGCCTGATGACCCCGGTCCTGAAAGGTTTCCTGACCGATCAGGGCTATGACATGACCGTGCTGGCGCAGCAGGTCTATGGCGGCCACGGCTATATCGAAGAACATGGCATGAGCCAGTTCACCCGCGATGCCCGCATCACCCAGATCTACGAAGGTGCCAATGGCGTTCAGGCGCTGGATCTTGTGGGCCGCAAGCTGGCCGCGGACGGTGGCAAGCCGATCATGGCATTCTTTGAAATGGTGAAATCCTATTGCAAAGAACAGGATAGCGACGAGATGAAGGACTTCATCGAGCCGCTGAAAACCGCCTCGAAGCACCTGCAAAGCTCGGCGATGTTCTTCATGCAAAACGGCATGAAGAACCCCAATGACGCGCTGGCAGGCAGCTATGACTTCATGCACCTGTTTGGCCATGTCTGCCTTGGCTTCATGTGGGCCCGTCAGGCCCGCGCGGCGCTGGATGCGCTGGCGACCGGCGAAGGCGACGCAGCGTTTTACGAGACCAAGCTGGCCACCGCGCGCTACTATATGGCACGCCGCCTGCCCGCCACATCGATGCATCTGGCGCGCATCGAAAGCGGCGCGGACACGGTGATGGCGCTGCACGCCGACGCGTTCTGAGCCTGATACAAAAGGAAAAACCATGCCGAAACGTTTCAAACTGACCCGCCGCTTCCCCTGCGCCATGACAGAGGATGGGTATCGCCGGTTGAAACGTTTCGCGCGTGAGGCAGGGCTTGATGAAGGCGAAGCCCTGTCGTTCCTTTTTGAGCATTTCGACAGTGTCACCGATCAGGAAAACCTGACCGCGCGCCTGCGCCTGTTCAATGCAGAGCTGGACGCGCGCAAACGCTGAGACTTTATCCTTGGGAGGGGACACCATGACGATCAAACTTTACTGTTTCGGAGAAAGCGGCAACGCCTATAAGGCCGCGCTTGCGCTTGAACTGTCCGGCCTGGACTGGGAACCGGTCTTTGTGGATTTCTTCGGCGGCGAAACCCGCAGCCCGGAATTTCGCGACCTGAACGCAATGGGTGAAGTGCCGGTTTTGGTTGATGGTGACATCACGCTGACCCAATCGGGCGTCATGCAGGACTACATCTCGTCGAAATCCGGCAAGCTGGGCGGGCGCAGCGCGGCTGAGCGGCGCGAGATCCTGCGCTGGCAGTTTTGGGACAATCACAAAATGTCCTCGATGGCTGGCATGACCCGGTTTTTGATGAATTTCCTGCCCGAAGACAAACGCCCCGCCGAGGTGATCGCCTTCAACCAGGGCCGCCTCAAATCCGCATACAAAGTGTTGGAAAACGAGCTTTCTGACCGTGATTGGCTGGTGGGTGACGCGATCTCCATCGCCGACATCTCGTGCTGTGGCTACCTCTATTATCCCGAACCCTTCGGCTTTGACCGCGCCGAATGGCCCGCAATTGACGCCTGGCTGACCCGTATTTCGGACACGCCCGGCTGGAAACACCCCTATGACCTGATGCCCGGTTCCCCCGCGGACCGCGCGTGATTTCGAAAGGATCAATGATGACCGACGCCTATATCTATGACGCCGTGCGCACCCCGCGCGGCAAGGGCAAAAAAGACGGCACGCTGCACGAAGTAACCGCTGTGCGCCTGTCTTCCGTTGCGCTGAACGCGCTGAAAGAGCGTAACAACCTGGACGGCCACGCCGTCGAGGATGTGATCTGGGGCAACGTGACCCAAGTGGGTGAACAGGGCGCCTGTCTGGCGCGGTCCTCGGTGCTTTATTCCGATCTGGACGAGCGTATTCCGGGCGTGTCGATCAACCGTTTCTGTGCGAGCGGTCTGGAAGCCGTGAACATGGCGGCCAACCAGGTGCGCGGTGGGGCGGGTGACGCCTATATCGCCGGTGGTGTGGAAAGCATGAGCCGCGTGCCAATGGGCATGGACGGTGGCGCGATTGCCGCCGACCCGCATCTGGCGATGAAAGCCTATTTTGTGCCGCAGGGCATTTCCGCCGACATCATCGCGACAGAATATGGCTTCAGCCGCGACGACTGCGACGCCTATGCGGTGGAAAGCCAGAAACGCGCCGCCGCCGCCCGTGCGGATGGCCGCTTCAAGTCGATCGTGCCCGTCACCGACCAGAACGGTCTGACCGTGATGGAACAGGACGAGATGATCCGCGAGACCTCGATGCAAACCCTTGGCGGCTTGAACCCGTCCTTCGCCATGATGGGCGAACAGATGCCCGGGTTCGACGCGGTCGCACTGCTTAAATACCCGCATCTTGAGCGCATCAACCACGTGCACCATGCCGGTAACTCGTCGGGCATCGCGGATGGTTCTGCCGCGATCCTGATCGGCAACAAGGAATTTGGCGAGCGTCACGGTCTGAAGCCGCGCGCGCGTGTCAAAGCCACGTCGAAAGTCGGCACTGATCCCACGATCATGCTGACCGGCCCGGTCCCCGCGACCGAGCGTGTGTTGCAAGCCGCCGGCATGTCCATTGGCGACATTGACCTCTTTGAGGTGAACGAAGCCTTTGCATCTGTCGTCTTGCGTTTCATCCAAGCCTTCGATGCAGACACAAACAAAGTGAACGTGAACGGCGGCGCGATCGCCATGGGCCACCCGCTGGGCGGCACTGGCGCGATGATCCTTGGCGCTCTGCTCGATGAAATGGAGCGCGCGGACAAAGAGACCGGTCTGGCCACGCTTTGCATCGGCTCGGGCATGGGTGCCGCCACCATTCTGGAACGCGTGTAAGGAGACGTATAATGGCTGATTTTCACTATTCCGTGGACGCCGACGGCGTCGCCACCATCACCTGGGATGTGCCCGGCAAATCCATGAACGTGCTGTCCTATGCCGCACTCGGAGAGCTGAACACACATATCGAAACTGTGCTGTCCGACGACAACGTGAAGGGTGCCATCATCACCTCGGCGAAGAAGGACTTCGCGGGTGGAATGGACCTGAACGTGATCGCTCAGATGAAGTCGGACGCGGGCGACAACCCCGCCAAGGGTCTGTTTGACGGCATCATGTCGATGCATGGCGCGCTGCGTAAGATCGAACGTGCAGGTATGGACCCGAAGACCAACAAGGGCGGCAAGCCGATTGTCGCCGCCCTGCCCGGCATCGCGCTTGGCATCGGTCTGGAAATCCCGCTGGCCTGTCACCGCATCATTGCCGCTGACAACCCAAAGGCCAAGATTGGCCTGCCCGAGATCATGGTCGGCATCTTCCCCGGCGCAGGTGGCACCACCCGCCTTGTGCGCAAGATGGGCGCCATGGCGGCGGCCCCGTTCCTGTTGGAAGGCAAGACCGTAGCGCCTGCGAAAGCCAAGGCCGCTGGCCTGATTGACGAGGTTGTGCCTGCAGACGAGTTGCAAGCCCGCGCGAAAGAGTGGGTTCTGAACGCCACCGACACGGACATCGTGAAACCGTGGGACGCAAAGGGCTATAAAATGCCCGGTGGTGCGCCCTATCACCCGGCTGGTTTCCAGACCTTCGTTGGGGCCGCCGCGATGATCCACGGCAAAACCAATGGCGTTTATCCGGCAGCGAAAGCCCTGCTGGCGGCTGTCTATGAAGGCGCGATGGTGCCGTTTGATGACGCGCTGCGTGTGGAATGCCGCTGGTTCGTGAACGTGCTGATGAACCCGTCCTCCAGCGCCATGATCCGCTCGCTCTTCATCAACAAGCAGGCGCTTGAAAAAGGTGCCGTGCGTCCGAAAGATGTGAATGATCAGTCGGTCAAGAAGGTCGGCGTTTTGGGCGCGGGCATGATGGGGGCTGGCATTGCGCTGGTATCCGCCATGGCTGGCATGGAGGTCGTTTTGATCGACCAGACGCAAGAAGCGGCTGATCGCGGCAAAGCCTATTCCGAGGGCTATCTGGACAAGGGCATCGCCCGCAAAAAAGCCACGCCCGAGAAGAAAGATGCCGTTCTGTCGGCCATCACCGCAACCACCGATCTGGAAGCGCTGAAGGGTGCTGATTTGATCATCGAGGCGGTTTTTGAAGACGTGGGCGTCAAGGCCGAGATGACCAAGAAGGTCGAGGCCGTGGTCGGCCCCGATTGCATCTATGCCACCAACACCTCGACCCTGCCGATCACGGAACTCGCCAAGGCGTCAGACCGCCCCGATCAGTTCATCGGCATCCACTTCTTCTCGCCCGTTGAACGCATGATGCTGGTCGAGATCATCAAGGGCAAAGAAACCGGTCCGCGTGCGGTCGCCAAGGCGCTCGACTATGTGCGCCAGATCCGCAAAACGCCCATCGTCGTGAATGACGCGCGTTTCTTCTACTGCAACCGCTGCATCATCCCTTACATCAACGAAGGCATGCGCATGGTTGGCGAGGGCGTCTCGCCCGCGCTGGTCGAAGGCGCTGCGAAACTTCTGGGCTTCCCGGTGGGGCCGCTGCAACTGGTCGATGAGACCTCGATTGATCTGGGTGTAAAAATCGCCAAGGCCACGAAAGCCGCCATGGGCGACGACTACCCGGACGGCGCAGTCGATGACATCATCTTCTGGATGGCAGACGAAGGCCGCATGGGCCGCAAGTCGAACGCGGGCTTTTATGACTATGACGAGAAGGGCAAGCGAACCGGTCTGTGGGAAGGGCTTGGCGACAAGTTCCCGCTGGCCGATGATCAGCCCGACCTGACCGAGGTGAAGCATCGCCTGATGATGAGTCAGGTTCTGGAAGCGGTCCGTGCGCTGGAAGAGGGCGTGCTGGAAGACATCCGCGAAGGTGACGTCGGCGCGATCCTCGCCTGGGGCTTTGCGCCCTGGTCGGGTGGTCCGTTCAGCTGGCTCGATATGATCGGCGCGGGCAAAGCGGTCGAGATTTGCGACGGCCTGACCGAGGCCCATGGTGCCCGGTTCACCACGCCTGCGCTCTTGCGGGAACTGGCTGACAAAGGCGAGACCTTCTATGGCCGCTTTGACAGCAGCGCGAACGCTGCCTGAAACGAACATGAAACGGCCCGGTCAAGGCACCGGGCCGTTTCACAACTGGCCGCTCAACCGGACAGCCCTTCCTCCGTTTTACATCACGCAGCCCGTTCAAAAGGGGTGCCATGGATCATCAAGGCAACCATTGCGTGGGCTTCATCGTCAGACAGGCGACGGAAAAATTCCTGTGCATCCGAACGCGCGCCCGCGCAGCCCAGCAACACACCGCTATTGGCATAGACCACCTCTTCCTCGTCAAACACCAGTGACACGGCCTCGGCGCCCGATGGCATGGCCCCCCAGCTGATGCCACGATACCCAGCCAGCGCAGTCGCCGGCAACATGGCAAGCGGTGTGCCAAAAGCCTCCTGCGCCCATTGCGCTTCGATCAGAACCTCTTGCCCGGGCATCAGCCACATGTCGTCGCAATTTCCCAAAGCGCCCCCCGGCACATGCAGCCCGCGCGTTTCAGCGCAAGCGCTTCGCATCACGCCGCGCACCACGCGCAGCCCCCCATCCAGCGTGAATACAGCGTCGCCCTTCATCACATGTTCCACATTGCGCCACCCGGCAGCGGTTTCGACGCGGGTGCCGCTGACCATCCCGGCCTGCCCGGTGCGTTTGGGGTCCATCAGATCGGCAAGATCAGCGGGAAGAGCATTGGCGAAATCGGTGGCTGTATTCAGGAACATGAGCGTTCTCCTAAGGTCAGGCGGTCACCTTTTCACAGGTGCCGGGGTGAGCTTTTTGCCCCGCAATCCGCTGGTCAGCCAGTGGATCAGCGCGGCGATGAGATCAGGAAAGATGGCAATTTCGCCGTAATTCTGCCGGTTTTCGGGCCAATTTGTGGCACCAGTTCGGCAAAGGCGGCAATCTTATGATGAATGCGGCATTCCTGTGGTGGTGGAAACAATCGTTTACCAGCTGGAAAGCATGAGTTTTATCTATCGGCAAACCCGCAGCGCAGCGAATCTAGGACGCGCAAGCCCTTAAAATTTATATGAAAACCGCGCGATGTCAGCGGCGCAGATATCTGCCAACAGGGCCGCGTCCTGACGCGTGTAATACTCTTTGTAATCTTCCCCCCGCTCAGAGGCATTCTCATGCGGGACATCCCCCAAAGAGACCCCAAGATGCGCTTCAAGCCGGGGCAGATCTTGCGCCAGATGCTCCAGCCGGATGAAAAGGTCACACCGTTCCTGACCGCCCGTGGTGGTCACATAAGACGTATAGGGCGCGGCGCGCAGGCTGGCCTGTATCTGCGGATGGTTCAGAAATTCAGAGAAGCTTTTGGACTGCGCCAGCCCAATCGCCGGATGATCAAAGCGCTGGTCCTTGAGCCAGTGATAGTAGCTGACCATGCGATCCCATGGATTGCGCACAAGGGTGAAGGTGAAAAAGCTGGCGATCTCCTCGTCAGACACCAGCCCGACAATATCGCGCAAGGTGGAATGCTTCCACAGCCGCCCGGCCGCCCTGACCCCTTCAACGCGGCGGCGGCGCTTCTTTGCCTTGGGCGTGTCGCCCAACATGATGTCATCGGCCATGGCCCGCGCCTCTAGCGCCAGCATAAGCGACGTGCCCCCGGTCTTGGGCGCATGCACAAAGATATAGCGACGACCGCGCGAAATGATCATGCAGGCAGCTTATCCGCATTCGCGCGCCCTTGCGAGCGCAGAGAGATCACCACACCGGAAACCGTGATCAACACCATGCCCAGAACCGCGCCTGATCCAAGCGTCTCGCCGTAAAGGACAAAGCTCCAGATGGCGGCGAAGCCCAGAAGCGAATACTCATAGATCGCCACCTGTGCGGCATCGCCCAGCTGATAGCCGCGAAAGAGCAGGCCCACACCCATGATCGACCCGGCGGCCTGCAGAAAGGTGATGAACAGCGCCCAGCCACTGGGCCAGACCGCGCCGCGCAGGATAAACCCATCAGCACCTTCGGGCACATGATGCGGCCAAAGGGTCATGATCGCCGTGCCCAATGCGCCAAACACGCCCAGCCAGAAAAAGAACGCCAGAAGCATCGACATGGCACTTTCGCCTTCGCACCATTGGCGGGTGGCAATGGCCCCCAGCGCATAGAAGAACCCCGCCGCAACCGGCACGACCACCGCCGGGCGAAGGCCCTCGCTGAACGGGTCCAGCACGATCAGCACACCGATAAAGCCGACCAATGCCGCGCCAAGGCGCATCGCGCCAATGGGTTTGCCAAAAAACAGGGCCGAAATCAGCATGACCCAAATGGGTGCCGAAAACATCCCAGACGCCACCTGCCCAAGGGGCAAAAACCCAAGCCCACCGAAGTAAAACAGCATTGCAAGTGCGGCCAGACCGCCACGCGCCATCACCGCCCAAAGGCGCAGAGGGCGAAACCGCGCCCGCCCTGTCAGGGCAATCAGGCCAAACAGCCCAAACGCGATCACCGAGCGCATCAAGTGAAATTGCCACAACCCAAGTTCAGGTGCGATCTGGCGCACGAGGTTGTCGAAAAACCCCAAAAAGAACATCGCTGCAAAGACAAATCCCGCCGCTGCCATTGGTCTGTCTGCGCTCATGTCGTTTTCCTTGCCTCAAAAGCCTCTTGCGCCCATTGACCACGGGGGGCTTGCTGGGGTCCACTCGGAAAACGACACGAGGAAAGAAAACACATCGCTTTGGGAGGAGTGCGCATGGGTTGGATGGCAGATGAAACGGGGCTTGAGAAACGCGTGGCAAATTTTGTGCCATTAACGCCGCTGTCGCACCTTGCGCGGGCCGCGACGGTCTTTGCCGACCGCGAGGCGCTGGTCGAAGGCAACCGCCGCTTCACCTATGCGCAGTATCATGCCCGCGTCAGCCGCCTTGCCTCGGCGCTGGCCGCCCGCGGCGTCACGCCCGGCGACGTGGTGGCCACGCTTCTGCCCAACACCCTGCCCCATGTGGAAGCCAGCTTTGGCATCCCAGCGGCAGGTGCGGTTCTGAACACGATCAACACGCGGCTTGATGTGGACACGGTCGCTTATATCTTTGGCCATGGCGAAGCCAAGGTCGTGCTGGTCGACACCGAGCTTTTGCCGCTGGCCGAAGCCGCACTTGCCCAGATGGAAGGCCCGCAGCCCGAGATCATCGAGGTGGCCGCCCCCGATGCAGGCCACCCCGCCACCGGCCGCTATCCTGAATACGAGGACCTGCTGGCTGGCGGCGACCCGGAGTTCCCATGGATCATGCCGGAAGACGAGTGGGAAAGCCTCGCGCTGAACTATACGTCTGGCACCACGGGGCGGCCCAAGGGCGTGGTCTATCACCACCGCGGCGCGTATCTCATGACCATGGGCACGCCGATCAGCTGGAACATGCAGCTCTACCCGCGCTACCTGACCATCGTGCCGCTGTTTCACTGCAACAACTGGAACCACAGCTGGATGATGCCGGTGATGGGCGGCACGGTTGTGTGCTGTCGTACCATCACCGCCAAGGCGATCTATGATGCGATTGCCGACGAAGGCGTGACCCATTTCGGCGGCGCACCCATTGTGCTGAACATGATCGTGAACGCCTCGGACGCTGAACGGCGCAGCTTTGATCATACGGTCGAGGTCTTCACCGCAGGCGCCCCGCCCGCCGCTGCTACGCTGGCCGCTATCGAGCCTCTGGGTTTCAACATCACGCAGGTCTACGGGCTGACCGAAACCTATGGCCATGTCACAGAATGCCTGTGGAACGGTCCCCAATGGGACGGGCTGGAACAGGCCGAGCGCGCCCATATCAAGGCGCGCACCGGCGTTCTCTTTCCGCAGATGGAAGACATCACCGTGATGGATGAGCAGATGCAACAGGTGCCGATGGATGGCGACACCACGGGCGAGATCATGATCCGCGGCAATTCGGTCATGAAAGGCTATCTGAAAAACCCCGACGCCACCGAAGAGGCCTTTGCGGGCGGTTATTTCCACTCGGGCGACGTGGCCCACCAAACACCCGACGGCTACATCCGCATCACCGACCGGTCCAAGGACATCATCATCTCAGGCGGCGAAAACATCAGCTCGGTCGAGGTCGAAGGCGTGCTCATGCATCACCCGGCGGTCAGCCTCTGCGCCGTGGTCGCCAAACCCGACGAAAAATGGGGCGAGGTGCCCTGTGCCTTTGTCGAGTTGAAAGACGGCGCGGATGTCAGCGAAGCAGAGTTGATGAGCTTCACGCGCGAGCATCTTGCGGGCTTCAAAACGCCCAAAGCCATCGAGTTTTGCGAGTTGCCCAAAACCTCGACCGGGAAAATCCAGAAATTCGAGCTTCGAAAGCAGTTGAAAGACGGCTGAGGGCGCGGGCCGGTTGCTTATGGAGATTGCTCATGAATATTGCGCTCGATGATTGCTCGGTGGGCCGACAGGCGCTATCGTGACCTCAACGAACAAGAGCAGAGGTCTGGCCCGCCATGACGGCCCTCACGCAATATGCACGGCTGGAAGCCCCCGGCCTGTGGCGTCCCGCGCCGGACGCGCAGCGGCAAAATGTTGTCTTGTCTCTGGGCGAGGCAACGCTGACCATTTCAGACAATCATGACAATGTGCTGACCCATTGGTCGCTGGCCGCTGTGAACCGGTTGAACCCCGGCACGCGGCCTGCGCTGTTTTCCCCCGGCGATGATGCGGATGAAGAGCTGGAGCTGGACGACGACATGATGATCGATGCGGTGGAAAAGGTCCGCCGCACCATCGAAAAACGGCGGCCGCATCCGGGCAAGTTACGGCTTTGGATCAGCGGGATCGTTTTGGGCAGCGTGGCCGCGCTGACGGTGTTCTGGCTGCCGGATGCGCTGCGCTCTTATACGGTGTCCGTGGTGCCGCAACCCACTCGCGTCGCAATTGGGCAGGCAATTCTGAACCGCATTGGCCGGGTGGCCGGCAAACAATGCACCGATGCCGACGGGCGCGGGGCGCTGGAGCGTTTGGGGCTAAGCTTGCTGGGCGAGGATGGCCCACGCGTGATTGTCCTGTCCAGCGGCGTACAGACGGCCACGCATCTGCCCGGTCACATCACCTTGATAAACCGCGCCCTGATCGAGGATTTCGAAGAACCGGACGTGGTGGCCGGGTTCTTGTTGGTCGAGGAAATTCAACGCGGCAAAACCGACCCGATGCGCCCACTTCTGGAACATGCAGGCCTGCGCGCCACTGCGCAGCTTCTGACCACCGGGAAACTGCCCAAAGAGGTCATCGACGCCTATGCCGAATGGCTGCTGACCACCCCGCCGGCGCCTTTGTCCGAGCCTGAATTGCTGGACCGGTTCAAACAGGCCGGGCTGCGCAGCTCTCCTTACGCGTATGCGCTGGATCTGACCGGGGAAAGCACCGTGGGTTTGATCGAAGCCGACCCCGTGCCCCTGTCACAAGCCAGCCCGCTTCTGACCGATGCTGACTGGGTGCGCCTGCAGGGGATCTGCGGCGAATAACCCCCCCAAAGACAAACCCCGCACCGGTGACGCGGGGTTTTGAAGTTTTTTCGGCCCGGATGGGTTCAAAACCGAAACGCTTTAGCGGCGCAGAAACGCCTTCGAATAGCCGACCGACCGGATCCGCGACAAGGCTTTGTTCAAAGCGGATTGCTGGCTGAACGGCCCCGCAAGGATGGTTTTCACCGTGCGACCATTGCGTGTTCTGGTGCTGCTGGACACTTTGAAGCCCATGTTCTGCAAGCTGCGGATCACTTTGCGTGCATTGTCCGGGTTGGCATAAGCCCCGACCTGAACATAGCGATGGCTTGCCGCTGTGACTTTCGGCGCAGCGGCCGTCCGTTTCACCTTGGTCACCGGACGCAGCTTGGTGGGTGCGGCGCGGGACGACACATGCTCGGTCCCGCTGACACGGGTCGAAATCGAGCCCGTCGCGTAATCCGCCGGCGGTGCGTTATAGATCGGGACCGGCACGTAATTGCCCGGTGTCACCCGCCCGCCCGCCTCAACGGGTTGCGTGGTGGCGGCAACCAGGCGACGAGGAACGGTATCGGTCCAGACCATGCGCGCCTGGGCCATGCCCTCGACCGTCTGCACACCGCGTTGGGTGTTCAGGCGATCATCGCTCCACGCGGGTTTATAGCCCTGCGGGACCGCGACCTTCATGTTTGACGCCGGATAGGTTGGTGGGGCAACGCGCGTGCCGGGAGGCAGTGCTGCGACATCCTCGCGTGCAATCACCGGATAGCCGCCACGATAGCCTTTGATCTTCACGCCACCTGCCGCACGGGCGGCCTCGGCGCTGCCATAGGTCGGAACCGGGTTATACGACCCCGCCGCCTGCGCGGCCGGCGCTGCCTGATATTGTGGTGTCATCTGAGCAACAGATCCCATGCGGGCCGCCGGGGCCGCAATCACGCGGGTCTGGTCGCCATTGGAATGGTTGACCAGATAGGTCACCGGTTCGATCTGCTGCGGGCCACAGCGCACCGGGATGCTCTGGCCGTTTTTCATCTTCACCTTTGAAACCGACGCATTGGCCGGGCAGGTCACACGCACCGTGCGGGTGACAGCCTGCGCCGGAGCCACCGCTGCGGACGCGACCGGGGCCACGGGTGCGGCCACGGCTGCGGGCACAAACGGGGTTGCCACAGTCCTACCGCCAAAGATCGGGGTCACGGTCTTGCGCGGGCTGATCGTGGGCACAAACCCTGTCCGCGGGGCGGGCGTCGCGACGCGGGCCGCCGGTTCCACAACCCGGCGCGTTGCGGGCTTGGGTGCAGCCACAACACGCTGCGCGCTGGCTTTGGGCGCAGACACTTTCGGTGCGGTGCGCGGCTCTGGCTTGGGTGCGGCCGCCTGACGGGCAGACGCGCCAAGGGACGGTTTGGCGCCGCACACGACCTTGCGACTGCGCGACACACGCGGCACCCAGGACACAGCCCCCGAGAACCCCGCCCGAATATAGACGCATCCGCGGCTGTCGACATAGGTGTCGGCCGTGTAGCTTGCTGGTGGAATTTCGGCAGGTTGCGCCCCCTTGCGAAGGGATAGCGCGTCAGCCGAGACGCTTGAAAGGCTTGTGGCTGCGGCAAAAATGGCCGCAGTTTTGATCAGTTTCATCTGTGCCCCCACACAAAATATTGTGGAACAAGATGAAGGCAACCCCATCCAAAGTAAAGGGCGAATAGCGATCAGGCACGCCGATCCACCGAAAAAACCAGCAGACAGTTAACGCCACAAAGCCGCGTTATTTGGTGCCGAACATACGGTCGCCCGCATCCCCCAAACCCGGCACGATATAGCCTTTTTCATTCAGCTTTTCGTCAAGCGACGCGGTGACAATCGGCACATCCGGATGCGCTTCTTTCATGCGGGCGACACCCTCGGGCGAGGCCAGAAGGCACAGAAAACGGATATCTTTGGCGCCGTGTTTTTTCAGCATATCAATTGCGGCGACAGAGCTGTTGCCGGTGGCCAGCATCGGGTCCACCGCAATCACCAGTCGCTGATCAATCGCCTCAGGTACTTTGAAATAATACTCGACCGGCTCCAGCGTTTCCTCATCACGATAAAGCCCGACAAACCCAACCCGTGCAGAGGGGATCAGCTCAAGCACGCCATCCAAAAGCCCGTTGCCTGCCCTGAGGATCGACACCAAAGCCAGTTTACGCCCAGCCAGAACCGGCGCATCCATCTGTTGCATCGGGGTCTTCACACTGCGCGTGGTCATCGGAAGCTCGCGCGTCACCTCATAGGCCAGCAGCTGGCTAATTTCGCGCAAAAGCTGGCGAAACAGGCTCGTCGGCGTCGCCTCGTCGCGCATCAACGTCAGTTTGTGCTGCACCAGCGGGTGATCGACGATCGTCAGGTGATCATACATCTTGAGCCTCCAATATCTTGCGAATGCGGGTTCGGGTGGCCTCGTCGCAGAAAGCCGCATCGATGGCAACCAGATTGAGCGCGCGGAAATCGCTTTCATCCCACCCGAACTGGCGGGCAAGATTTTCGTATTCCTGCGTCATGGTGGTGCGGAAAAACGGCGGGTCATCGGTCGACACTGTGACCTTCACCCCGCGTTCGCGCAGCTTGGCAATCGGGTGGCTTTTCAGGTCGGGATAAACGCCCAGAAAGACATTCGATCCGGGACAGACCTCCAGCGTGATGCCGTCATCAGTCAGCCGATCCACCAAGGCCAGATCTTCGATCGACCGCACCCCATGCCCAATCCGTTCGACCTTCAGATCGTCCAGAGCGGCACGCACCTCGTCGGGCCCGTTCCATTCGCCCGCATGGGTCGTCAATTGCAAACCGGCCTCGCGCGCCATGTCGAACGCATAAGCGAAATCGCCCTGCGTGCCGGATTTCTCGTCGCCGCCCATGCCAAACCCGGTGACGAAGCCGCCAGCCGTTTCCTGCGCACATTTCGCGGTTTCACGCGCCGCATCCGCCCCAAAATGGCGCACGCAGGTGACGATGCCACGCAAGGTGATACCCGCGTCACGTTCGGCTTCCTGCGCGGCCTGTTCGATTGCGCCCAGATAGTCCTTCCACGCCTCGACATCCCGCTTTCCGCAGAAATCCGGCGCCAGAAATGTCTCGGCATAAACCACTCCCTGCTCTGCGCAGGCTTCCAGCACCGCTTTGGTCAGGCGCCCGAATTCTTCCGGCCCTGTCAGAACCGAGGTCGCGGCCTCGTAGACCTCAAGGAAGTGCCAGAAATCACGATAGGCATAGCCGCCATCCTCGGTGAATATCTTCGACAGGTCGACGGATTTTTCACGCGCCAAAGAGCGGATGAAATCAGGCGGCGCGGCGCCTTCGATATGCAGATGCAGCTCTGCCTTGGGCAGTGATTTGAAACTCATAGGAATGACCTCCCGGCCCCGCGCGCCGCCAGCCCCAAATGGGCTGCGACCGAAGCGCCAATATCTGAAAACCCGACCTGACCGACCGCGCGCGCGCCCAGTCCCGCCGCCACAACCGGCACCCGTTCGCGGGTGTGATCCGTGCCAACCCAGCTGGGATCATTGCCGTGATCAGCGGTGAAAAGCACAAGGTCCCCGTCCCGCATTTTGGACAGAAGACGCGGCATCTGGCTGTCAAACCATTCCAGCGCGCGCGCATAGCCGGAAATGTCGCGCCGGTGGCCGTATTTGCTGTCGAACTCGACAAAATTGGCAAAGACAAGATCCCCGTTTTGGGCAGTATCGAACGCGTCCACCAGATGTTCCATCAGCGCGGCATCCGCCCCCTTTTTCAGGGTCGAGATGCCACGGTGCGCGAAAATATCCCCAATCTTTCCAATGGCATGAACCTTCCCCCCGGCCTCGGTCACCCAATCACACAGGGTCGGCTGAGGTGGGGTCATGGCAAAATCGCGACGGTTGGTCGTGCGGGTGAACCCGTCTTTTTCAGACCCAAGAAAGGGCCGGGCAATGACGCGGCCCACGCGGCGCTCGTGCACCATGGGCGCAATGGCCTCACACAAATCATAGAGCCGCTCGAGCCCGAAATGCTCTTCATGCGCGGCGATCTGAATCACGCTGTCGACAGATGTGTAAACGATCGGCCAACCGGTGCGCATATGCTCGGCACCCAGCTCGTCCAATACGGCCGTGCCAGAGGCATGTTTGTCCCCAAGAATGCCCGCAACCCCGGCCGCGGCGCAGATTTTCGCCGTGATCTCGGCGGGAAAGGCCGGTTGCGTGTCGGGGAAATACCCCCAGTCCCACGGCAGCGGCACACCGGCGATTTCCCAATGCCCGGTGGGCGTGTCCTTGCCGGGCGACACCTCTTGCGCCGCCCCCCAAAGACCTGAAGGGTCGGCATTCAGTCCCGGCGTCGCATCACCCGAGGCCAGCCGGATCGCAGCCCCCAGCCCCAACGCATCCAGATGCGGCAGGTTCAGCGGCCCCGTCCGCCCCTCTTCAGCGCGCCCCTCGGCACAGGCCTGCGCAATATGGGCCAGAGTGTTCGATCCGGTATCCGGCACTGTTTTATCGTTGAAGAACCGGTCCGCGTCAGGCGCCCCGCCGCAGCCAACGCTGTCCAGCACGATCAGAAAGGCGCGTGTCATGTGTTCTCCATATGCGCGGCGGCAAATGCGCCGGGCAGCAGTTCAGCCATGGTCATGGTCAGACTGGCGCCCTGCGTCGTCATCATGGTGATCTTCACATCCGGACCAGAAAACTCAGCAAGCTTTTGCCGGCACCCACCACAGGGCGTCACGGGCAGTGGCGCATCGGCAATCACAAGCGCCTCGACGATCTCGCGCCCGCCCGCGGCACACATGGCGGCGATGGCGCCGGCCTCGGCACATGTGCCTTCCGGATAGGCGATGTTTTCCACGTTGCACCCGGTAAAGACGTGCCCATCAGCGGTGCGCAATGCCGCACCGACTTTGAAGTTTGAATAAGGCGCATGGGCGTGTTCGCGCACGGCCTTGGCAGCTTCCAGCAGGGACATGACTTCTCCTGAATTGATCTTCGGCAAGACTGGCCCCAGCCAAGGCCGGATGCAAGCGCAAACGGCGCGCGTTCCTGATGTCAGGCGGACATCCACGTGCTATGATGGCGCAAGCAGTCTTGATTGCCCCCGGGTCATTCGTGTATCCGGGCCGAGATGTGTAGATAGTTTAAGGTTAAACCTTTTTCGAAAAACTCCGGGAGGATCACATGTCCGAAGACAGTTACCTGCGCAAACGCGCCTTGGATTATCATGAGTTTCCAAAGCCCGGAAAGCTGGAAATTCGCGCCACCAAGCCGATGGCCAACGGGCGTGATCTAAGCCTTGCCTATTCGCCCGGCGTTGCGGAAGCCTGCACTGAAATCTCGAAAGATCCTTCTGCAGCAAGCCGTTACACCTCTCGCGGGAACCTTGTGGCGGTGGTCACGAACGGGTCCGCCGTGTTGGGCCTTGGCAATATCGGCGCGCTGGCCTCCAAGCCTGTGATGGAAGGCAAGGCGGTCTTGTTCAAGAAGTTCGCCAATATTGATTGCTTTGATATCGAACTGGATCAGACCGACCCCGAAAAGCTGGCCGACATTGTTTGCGCGATGGAACCAAGCTTTGGGGCAATCAACCTGGAAGACATCAAAGCCCCCGATTGTTTTATCGTTGAACAAATTTGCCGCGAGCGGATGAACATTCCCGTTTTCCACGATGATCAGCACGGAACCGCCATCGTTGTTGGGGCAGCCGCCACCAACGCGCTGCAAGTTGCCGGCAAGGATTTCAGCGAGATCAAAGTGGTGTCGACCGGAGGTGGCGCCGCAGGCATTGCCTGCCTGAACATGCTTTTGAAACTGGGGGTGAAACGCGAAAACGTCTGGCTGTGCGACATCGAAGGTCTGGTCTACGAGGGGCGTGAAAAGGACATGACCCCGCAAAAGGCAGACTATGCGCAAGGCGACAGCCCAGCGACATTGGACGAGGTGATCGAGGGTGCCGACTTGTTCCTTGGCCTGTCCGGTCCTGGCGTTTTGAAGCCTGAAATGGTGGCGAAAATGTCTGAGCGGCCAATTGTCTTTGCCCTGGCCAATCCAACGCCTGAGATTATGCCCGACGAGGTGCGCAAAGTGGCCCCGGACGCGATCATCGCCACGGGGCGCTCGGATTTTCCCAATCAGGTCAACAACGTGCTGTGTTTTCCGTTCATCTTCCGTGGCGCGCTGGACGTCGGCGCGACCGAGATCAACGACGCCATGCAACTGGGCTGCATCGAGGGCATCGCAGCCCTGGCCCGCGCCACCACATCCGCCGAAGCGGCAGCGGCTTACAAGGGCGAACAGCTGTCCTTTGGCGAAGACTACCTGATCCCGAAACCCTTCGATCCGCGCCTGATGGGCGTGGTCGCCAGCGCCGTGGCGAAAGCCGCCATGGACAGCGGCGTGGCCACCCGCCCGGTCGAGGATCTGGACGCCTATAAAGAAGCGCTGGACGGGTCCGTGTTCAAATCCGCCCTGATCATGCGCCCGGTATTTGAGGCCGCAGGCACCGCCGCGCGCCGGATCGTTTTCGCCGAGGGCGAGGATGAACGGGTTCTGCGCGCCGCCAATGCGATGCTCGAGGAAACCACCGATGCGCCGATCCTGATCGGTCGCCCCGATGTGATTGAACGGCGCTGCGAAAAGGCGGGCCTGTCCATGCAGCCCGGCCGCGACTTCCAAATCGTGAACCCGGAACGCGACGAACGCTATCGCGACTATTGGGGCGCCTATCACCAGCTTATGGCCCGCAAGGGCATCACGCCCGATCTGGCCAAGGCGATCATGCGCACCAACACGACGGCCATTGGCGGCATCATGGTGCATCTGGGGCACGCAGACAGCCTGATCGCGGGCACGTTTGGGCAGTATTTGTGGCACCTGAATTACATCCAGCAGATCCTTGGCAATGATGACCTGCACCCGGTTGGCGCGTTGAGCCTGATGATCCTGCAGGACGGCCCCCTGTTCATCGCAGACACGCATGTGCACAACACGCCCAGCGCAGAGCAGCTTGCCGAAACGGTCTGCGCGGCCGCCCGCCACGTGCGCCGGTTTGGGGTCGAACCGAAAATTGCCGTCTGTTCCTATTCGCAATTCGGCAATCACGGCGGCGACAGCGGATCACGGGCACGGGGGGCTTTGGGCATCCTCGACAGTGCGCCACGGGATTTCCTGTATGAAGGAGAAATGCACGTCGATGCGGCCTTGGATGACGACGTTCGATCCCGGCTGTTTCCCAACGCACGTTTCCAAGGGCCCGCCAACGTGTTGGTCTTTGCCAATGCCGATGCTGCGAGCGCCGTGCGAAACACGCTGAAAGTCAAAGGCGGCGGGTTGGAGGTTGGCCCCATTCTGATGGGTATGGGCAACAGAGCGCATATCGTGACCCCCTCGATTACGGCACGCGGACTTTTGAACATGTCGGCCATCGCTGGCACGCCGGTTGCACATTACGGGTAGGCGAATCTCTGACAAAACTTTGCAAGGCGGAGTTTGCAGTTTTGCAAAATCCGCCTTTTTCAAACTATCCGCATCCATTTTACGGGGGTTTGCAAAAATTTGCAGGCGATTTTCCACCGACCTGCAAAGTTTCCGCGATTTTGTGACGCAACGTCGAAAGCGATGCTTGCCCGACCACTACCTACGGGCGTAACACTTGGCCTCAAGGGAAATTGGAGGAAGTGCACAATGGCATACAAAGACGTTTACGCCGCCTGGCAGGCAAACCCAGAGAAATTCTGGATGGAGGCCGCCGACGCAATCAGCTGGGACACGGCGCCGACCAAAGCGCTCTTTGACGACAATGCACCGCTCTACGAATGGTTCTCGGACGGTATGGTCAACACCTGCTACAACGCCGTGGACCGTCATGTTGAAAATGGCCGCGCCGACCAGGTGGCGATCATCTATGACAGCCCGATCACCGGCCGTCAGTCTAAAACCACCTATGCCGAGCTGAAAGACCGCGTGTCCAAAGTGGCTGGCGCTTTGCAAGCCAAGGGCGTGACCAAGGGTGACCGCGTGATCATCTATATGCCGATGGTGACCGAAGCACTGATTGCCATGTTGGCTGTGACCCGCATCGGCGCCGTGCACTCGGTTGTCTTCGGTGGCTTTGCCTCGAACGAACTGGCCGTGCGCATCGACGACGCCAAACCGAAAGCGATCATCGCCGCCTCTTGCGGCTTGGAGCCGGGCCGCGTCGTGGCCTATAAGCCGCTGCTCGATGGTGCCATCGACCTGTCCGATCACAAACCCGAGTTCACCCTGATCCTGCAACGCGAAGAAAACCCGGCCGAGCTGACCCCCGGTCGTGATTTCGACTGGGCTGCGGAAGAAGCCGCTGCCGCGCCTGCCGATTGCGTCCCGGTCGAAGGCAATCACCCGGCCTATATCCTCTACACCTCGGGCACAACGGGCCAGCCAAAGGGCGTCATCCGCCACACCGGCGGGCATCTGGTCGCGCTGAACTGGACCATGAAGAACCTCTACAACGTTGATCCGGGCGATGTGTTCTGGGCCGCGTCCGATGTGGGTTGGGTCGTTGGACACTCCTACATCACATACGGTCCGCTGGTGCACGGCAACACGACCATCGTTTTCGAAGGCAAGCCCGTGGGCACGCCGGATGCGGGCACTTTCTGGCGCGTGATCAGCGAGCACAATGTGAAGAGCTTCTTCACCGCCCCCACCGCTTTCCGCGCTGTGAAACGCGAAGATCCGAAGGGCGAGTATGTCAAGAAATACGACCTGTCCTGCCTGAAACAGGTCTATCTGGCCGGTGAACGCGCCGACCCTGACACGATCGTCTGGGCGCAGGAACAGCTGAACGTGCCGGTGGTGGACCACTGGTGGCAGACCGAAACCGGCTTCGCCATCGCCGCCAACCCCATTGGCATCGAAGAGCTGCCGATCAAACTGGGCTCGCCGTCCGTGCCGATGCCGGGCTTTGACGTGCAAATTCTGGATGAAGGCGGCCACCCGATGGCTGCCGGAGAGCTGGGCGCGATCGCCATCAAACTGCCGCTGCCGCCGGGCACGCTGCCGACCTTGTGGAACGCGGAAGAGCGTTACAAGTCGAGCTATCTCAACACCTTCCCCGGTTACTATGAGACCGGCGACGCGGGCTACAAAGACGAAGACGGCTATGTCTACATCATGGCGCGCACCGATGACGTGATCAACGTGGCCGGCCACCGCCTGTCCACCGGCGGCATGGAAGAGGTTCTGGCATCGCATCCCGACGTGGCCGAATGCGCGGTGATCGGAGTGACCGACCAGTTGAAAGGTCAGCTGCCGCTGGGCATGGTCTGCCTGAACGCGGGCACCGACCGTTCAAACGAGGAGGTCACCGCCGAATGCGTGAAGCTGGTGCGCGAAAAGATCGGACCCGTTGCCGCTTTCAAGCTTTGCATCGTGGTCGACCGCCTGCCCAAAACACGGTCGGGCAAAATTCTGCGCGCCACCATGGTCTCGATTGCGGATGGCAAGGATTACAAGATGCCCGCCACCATCGACGATCCCGCCATTTTGGACGAGATCAAGGACGCGCTGGCAAGCCTTGGCTACGCAGGCTGACCACAACCGACGTCAACGTCGCAAACGGCAACAAATTCACACCCCTGTGCTTCGGCGCGGGGGTGACATTTTTCTGAAAGCTGTCTAAACATAAAGGGCAACACAACCCAAGCGCGTGCACCACTCCGACGCGCTCGCCTTTGATTGATTGATTGATTTTTTGATGACCTTTTCCGATACGACCAAAGCCCGCAGCACGTCTGAACCGGACGTAACAGCGCCCAATGTCATGGTGATCTGCGACGCAGAAGACCGGGCGCTTTTTCCACAAAGCCTGTTCCAGAACATGGGCTGCAATGTCGCGATCCAGACCCAGACGCCCGATGCAAAGGCAAAATCCATCGGGCCAGATACGTCGCTTTTGATCTTGGCGCTGAGTGTTTCGGGGCGATCAACACTTGGGTGTCTGGAAAATCTCATGCAACGTGATGCCCCGCCGCGCGTCATCGTGATCTCGACCAATTCGCAAATAAACGAGGCCGCCAAAGCCATGCGACTGGGCGCGCAGGATTGCGTGTTTCGCCCGTTTACGCAGGAGCGGCTGGAAAAAACGGTTGCCACTTTGCTGAATTTGCCACCGCACCGTCTGGTCGCCGCAGCCCAATCCCCGCAGCCCATGATGCCGCCCTCGGTGGGCACAGACCGCGAACCTGCGGGCACGCAACGCGCCTTGGGGGATGCCAACCTGCGTCACGGCATGGTTTTGTCGGATGTCTCGGTCAAGGCAATCCTTGAAGCCCTTGGCACAGCGGCCGACGACACGGCGCCCATATTCATCTACGGTGACACCGGCACCGGAAAGGAAATCCTTGCGCGCAGCTTTCATCAGGGATTTCGCGCAAAACGCGGTGCGTTCGTTTCCGTAGACTGCGCGCATCTGTCTGCAGACACATTGACCGAGGCCTTTCTGGGCACTCATGAACAGGGTCAGGAAGGTCATCTGGCGCGCGCCCATCACGGCACGTTGTTTCTGGATCAGATCACCAGCGCCGATCTGAAGGTACAGCGGAAGCTGGTCCATTTGCTGGAACACGCCCACCTGCCGGCACGCAAAGGTCACAGCACAGAAGAGCCGCTGGATGTGAGGCTCATCGCTTCGTCCACCACCGACCCGAAGCAGGACATGGCCAATGGCCGGCTGCTCAAAGAGCTGTATTACCGGCTGAACGTGTTACCCCTGTCTCTGCCGCCTCTTTCAGAACGCGGCGATGACCTGATGCATATTGCACAGGCCAAACTGCTGACGATGAGCCGCGACAAAGGGCGCGCGTTTCGGGGCTTTTCAACCGAAGCCGCAGCAGAGCTGACGCGCCATGACTGGCCGGGCAATATCCGCGAGCTTATCAACGTGGTCTGGCGCATTGTCTTGCAGCATGACGGCACGCTGGTCACACCAGAAATGCTACCCGATGATCTGCACGAAAAGGGTCCGGCCCGTGCGCGCCATGATGACCCGCAACAGGCGGATGACGATCCCAAAAACCCGCGCATTGACAGTTTGATCGGCCAATCCCTGAACGATATCGAACGTTTGGTGATCGAGCGCACGATCGAGGCCGAAGGCGGGTCACTGCCCCGGGCAGCACTGGTGTTGGGGGTGTCGCCATCGACCCTTTACCGCAAACGCGACAGCTGGCAGGGGCGCGACTGACGCCCCGGCCGCACTAATGCGTCTCGAAATCCAGGTGCTTCACAGCTTCATCTCGAAACGCTTCAAACGAACTGCTCGCGGATCAGACGCTCTTCCAGCCCATGGCCCGGATCAAACAGGATGCGGTGCGCAACCTCGTCACAGGACCGGATTTCGACCGAGATGACATTGGGCACCGACCGGCTGTCTGCATCCGCCATGACCGGGCGTTTGTCATGTTGCAGCACATCAAACCGAACCACCGCCGCCTTTGGCAGCAACGCGCCGCGCCACCTGCGTGGCCGGAACGCGGCCATGGCGGTCAGGGCCAGCACATCCGATCCAATGGGCAGGATCGGCCCGTGGGCAGAATAGTTATAGGCCGTCGACCCGGCGGGCGTGGACAGAAGCGCGCCATCACAAACCAGCTCATCCAGCCGCACCCGGCCATCGACGCTGATCTGCAGTTTGGCCGCTTGTGGGCCTGCGCGCAGCAGGCTGACTTCGTTGATGGCCAGCGCCTCATGAATGGTGCCATCCGCCCCTTCTGCGCGCATGGACAGGGGATTGATCACCTCTTCCTCTGCGGCGATCAGCCGTTCGACCAGATTGTCAGGCGTATATTCATTCATCAAAAAGCCAACGGTCCCGCAGTTCATCCCGTAAACCGGCGCGGGCAGTTTGCGGGTGTCATGCAGGGTCTGCAGCATGAACCCATCGCCGCCCAAGGCGACAATCACGTCCGAGCTCTCGGGCGCGGTGTTGCCATACAGGTCCACAAGCTCTTTCAACGCCGCCTGTGCGATTTGGGTGTCGCTGGCGACAAAAGCGATTCTCTGGCTCATCACGGGTTTCCCGATTGCTGCTTTGTTTCCGAAACAATCACATGTTTCCACAAAGTGCCAGAATTTGCCGCGTCTTTCCGCCGCCACGTCGCATTCCGGTCTTTTCGCTCCGGAGTGTTTCCGATAGGAAATCCTGACATTTGGCCCTTCATCCAAGGATAACGCGCATGACCGATACCCGTGACCAAGGTTTCTTCACCGAAAGCCTCGCCACCCGTGACCCCGAATTGTGGGGCTCGATTACCAACGAACTTGGCCGCCAGCGCGACGAGATCGAGCTGATTGCCTCGGAAAACATCGTGTCTGCCGCCGTGATGGAGGCTCAGGGCTCGGTTCTGACCAACAAATACGCCGAAGGCTATCCGGGGCGTCGCTACTATGGTGGGTGCCAATACGTCGACGTGGCCGAAAATCTGGCCATCGACCGCGCCAAGGAACTGTTTGGCTGCGACTTTGCCAACGTTCAGCCGAACTCGGGAAGCCAAGCCAACCAGGGTGTGTTTCAAGCGCTGATCAAACCCGGTGACACCATTCTGGGCATGGACCTGTCGGCAGGCGGTCACCTGACCCACGGCGCGCGCCCGAACCAGTCGGGCAAGTGGTTCAACGCCATTCACTATGGCGTGCGCAAGCAAGACAACCTGATCGACTATGACCAAATCCAGGAACTGGCGAGCGAGCACAAACCCGCGCTGATCATCGCCGGTGGCTCGGCCATTCCGCGTCAGATCGACTTTGCCAAATTCCGCGAAATCGCAGATTCGGTTGGTGCTTACCTGATGGTCGACATGGCCCATATCGCGGGCCTGATCGCGGCGGGCGAACACCCCTCGCCCTTCCCGCACGCCCATGTGGCCACCACCACCACCCACAAGACCCTGCGCGGTCCGCGCGGCGGCATGATCGTGACCAACGATGCTGACATCGCCAAGAAGGTGAACTCGGCCATCTTCCCCGGCATTCAGGGTGGTCCGCTGATGCATGTGATCGCCGGTAAGGCCGCCGCCTTCGGCGAAGCGCTGCGCCCCGAGTTCAAGACCTATCAGAAAGCTGTGCGCGCAAATGCTGTTGCGCTGGCCGATCAGCTGGTCAAAGGCGGGCTCGACATCGTGACCGGCGGCACCGACACCCATGTTCTGCTGGTCGACCTGCGCCCCAAAGGCGTGACCGGCAACATCGTGGACGCCGCCCTTGGCCGCGCCCATATCACCACCAACAAAAACGGCATCCCGTTTGACCCGGAAAAGCCCACCGTAACCTCGGGCATCCGCCTTGGCACGCCTGCGGGCACGACCCGTGGCTTCGGCGAAGCCGAGTTCCGCGAGATCGCTGACCTGATCATCGAGGTTGTGGACGGTCTGGCTGCCAATGGCCCGGATGGCAACGGCGACGTGGAAGCGTCTGTGCGCGAGAAAGTGGCCGCACTTTGCGCCCGTTTCCCGCTTTACCCGAACCTGTAAGCGAAACGCCCGGACCCGCGCCCCGCAGGGGGGGCGGGCCGCCGCACAATAGAGAAGCCCCGGCAATTTACCGGGGCTTTTTTTGTGCCTCTGAGACGCTTTAGAGATAGCCGCGCCAAAGCAGCACAGCCAGACAAAGCATCATGACCGCCAGCAGTTTGAACCCTAGACCGGCCCCGAAATCCAAGGCGATTGCGCGCCGCCGGGACCATGGGTCAATGGACAACAGATAGGTTTCAATCTCATGCGCTGCCAGATCCAGAGCGGCCTCGTCCATCTGCCGCAGCAATCGCGGATGACCGGCACGCGCCTCGGCCTCGATCAGCATCTGCCCCTTTGCCCGTAGATGACGGGGCAGCAGGCGCCCCGCGCGGCGCAGTTTCACCTTGAAACCGCGACCGCGAATGTCCAGCCGCTCTTCCAATAGCTGTGCCAACCGGTCCATGCGTGCCTCGATATCCACGGCAATCCTCGCTCCCCATTCGCCCCATCGTAACAAAAAAGAGACCGCAGACAGTACAAAATTCCAGCATGTCACCGCCCGCCCCTTCAATCCCTGCTCCCTGCGCGTTATCACCTTTTCATGCTTTCGACCCAGACATTCGGCGATGACACGACGCTGCCCCCGATCCTAATCGTGCACGGGCTTTTCGGCTCCGGTCGCAATTGGGGTGTGATTGCGCGCCGGCTGGCCGATATCCGCCGCGTGGTGACGGTAGATATGCGCAACCACGGCACCAGCCCGAAAACCGACAGTCACAGCTATGCCGAGCTGGCCGGGGACCTGTCCGAGGTCATCGACGGCCTTGGCGGGCAGGCCGACGTGATTGGCCATTCGATGGGTGGGAAAGCCGCCATGGTTCTGGCGCTGGCACATCCCGCGAAGCTTCGCCGCCTGCTGGTGGCCGATATCGCCCCTGTTGCCTATTCCCACAGCCAACAAGTCATGATTGACGCGATGCGCGGCATTGATCTGGCGCAGGTGAACACACGCGGCGATGCGGATCGGCAGCTGTCAGCCCATGTCGAGGATGCCTCGACTCGCGCCTTCCTGCTGCAATCTTTGGATGTGAAAGCCCGTGAATGGCGGCTGAATCTTGAGACGTTGGAGCGTGACATGGGAAAGATCGTCGGCTTTCCCGAGATTTCAGGGCAGTTTGACGGGCCGGCGCTATTCTTGTCCGGCGCAAAGTCAGACTACGTGCTGCCCGATCATCGGCCTCTGATCAAAGCGCTTTTCCCCCAAGCAAAACAAGCCAAGATCCCCGGTGCCGGGCATTGGCTGCACGCCGAAAAATCGCGCGAATTCGAAGCCGCCGCCCGCGCCTTTCTGAACGTCTGACCCCTGATGCGAAAAAGCCCCGCAATTTGCGGGGCCATCGTAACGGTCAATTCTAAGCCTTAGTGGGTCCAGGGACCGCGGCGCTGCGTGGCGAAGTTTTCGCCATAACCGCCCTGACGAATGTTGGGCTTGCGCTTGTGCGGATCGGCGACCGCCGCATCAATGCCGTTTTCCTTGGCGTAGTCCAGCGCGGCTTCCTTGCTGTCAAACTTCAGGCGTACCTGACTTTGCGTGTCCGATGATCCAGTCCAGCCCATCAGCGGGTCAATCTCGCGCGCTTCATCCGCCGCATATTCAAGCACCCAGACCTTCGTTTTCCCCAACCCAGAGGACATGGCATTTCGAGCGGGTTGATAGATACGGGCGCGCATCGCGGATCTCCTGTTTGGCATCAGCCCCCGGTTTACCGGGCGCAGGCATAAGCTGAGGAGTTTATCCGGCAACAGGGGCGGATTTTCAAGTGGATTCAGACATACGCCCGTGCGTCTTTCCCACCCGATACGAAAGCGCGCCGTTGGCGGGACTGGTGAGGCGGCCAATAAAGCAACCAATGAAGAAACCCGTTGAGGGATCGTGTCTTGCGGTTTTAGGGGAAAGCGCAGAGTGGCTGCCGGTAACGGCGAGGGAGCGAGGGGTGGGGTGGGTGTTTCGCCGCCACCGGCAGTCCGTTCTGCTGCTTGCCCTTGAAACCTAGCCTGCAGTTTGGAACGAAACAAGCACTAAATACACTTTTAGTTGCATTTCTTTCGAAAAATTCGCGATTTATTTGTAAGGTTTTCTTAATAGTTAGACAAATTAACACAAGGTTAACGTGAGCTTCGGAAAATCCGAACTCAAGTCGACTATCTATCTATGGTTGTGCGCCCTCTTAATCACATCTTCCGACATAACGGGCGTCCTGACCCCAATTTTCTCCAAAAGCCGGTTTGCCAACAACTCACTAATATTGGGGAAGGGCACCAGATTTGCGCCTTCGCTCTTGAAGAAGAACAAAATGTGACCATTCTTGAGGCATGGAGAGATTCGCATGACCCATAGCCAGACCCCGCACAGCCCGCTGACCAACCCCACGATGGCCCCGGTTGCCCGCCCGAAACTTGAAGGCGGCAAGCGCTTTGTGATGCACACCCCGTTTCAGCCTGCCGGCGACCAGCCGACGGCGATTGCCGAACTTGTGAGCGGCATCGACGGGGGCGAACGCGATCAGGTGCTGTTGGGCGCCACCGGCACCGGCAAGACCTTCACCATGGCCAAGATCATCGAAGAAACCCAGCGCCCCGCGATCATTCTGGCACCGAACAAAACCCTCGCCGCCCAGCTTTATGGCGAGATGAAGGGGTTTTTCCCGGACAATGCTGTCGAGTATTTCGTCAGCTATTATGACTATTACCAGCCCGAGGCCTATGTCGCGCGGTCCGACACCTTCATCGAGAAGGAAAGCCAGATCAACGAACAGATCGACCGGATGCGCCACTCGGCCACGCGGGCGCTTCTGGAACGTGATGATGTGATCATCGTGGCCTCGGTCAGCTGCATCTACGGCATCGGTAGCCCCGAGACCTATACCGCCATGACCCAGGACATCACAGTGGGCGAGGAATACGACCAGCGCGCCATGATGCGTGACCTCGTCGCCCAGCAATACAAGCGCAACGACAACGCGTTCCAGCGCGGGTCCTTCCGCGTGCGCGGCGATAGCCTCGAGGTTTGGCCAAGCCACCTTGAAGACCGCGGCTGGCGGTTTTCCTTCTTTGGCGAGGAACTGGAAAGCATCACTGAATTTGACACGCTCACCGGCGCCAAGACCGATGCGCTGGAAAAGGTACGCATCTATGCGAACTCGCACTATGTGACGCCGACGCCCACGCTGAAACAGGCGATCCAGAGCATCCGCGAAGAGCTGGCCGTGCGCCTGAAACAGTTCGAGGACGAGGGCAAACTGCTGGAAGCCCAGCGCCTTGAGCAGCGCACCAAGTTTGATCTGGAAATGCTTGAGGCCGCAGGGTTCTGCAACGGCATCGAAAACTACTCGCGCTACCTGACGGGCCGCGCGCCGGGCGAACCGCCCCCCACGCTCTTTGAATACATCCCCGACAACACGATTGTCTTTGCCGATGAAAGCCATGTCTCCGTGCCTCAGATCGGCGGCATGTATCGCGGCGACTACCGGCGCAAATTCACCCTGGCCGAACACGGGTTCCGCCTGCCCAGCTGCATGGACAACCGCCCCCTGAAGTTCGAGGAATGGGACGCTATGCGCCCGCAATCGGTCTTCGTCTCCGCCACGCCCTCGAACTGGGAGCTGGAACAGACCGGCGGCGTCTTCGCCGAACAGGTGATCCGCCCAACGGGGCTCTTGGACCCCGAGGTCGAAATCCGCCCGGTCGAGATGCAGGTGGACGATCTGCTGGACGAGGTGCGCAAAGTGTCTGCCAATGACATGCGCACGCTGGTCACGACGCTCACCAAACGCATGGCCGAGGATCTGACCGAATACCTGCACGAACAGGGCATCCGCGTGCGCTACATGCACTCGGATATCGACACGATCGAACGCATCGAGATTTTGCGCGACCTGCGCCTGGGCGCCTTTGACGTGCTCGTTGGCATCAACCTTCTACGCGAAGGTCTGGACATCCCCGAATGCGGGCTGGTCGCCATCCTGGACGCGGATAAAGAGGGCTTTCTGCGCTCGGAAACCTCGCTGGTGCAAACCATCGGCCGCGCGGCCCGGAACGCGGATGGCCGCGTCATCATGTATGCAGACCGCATCACCGGTTCGATGGAGCGTGCGCTGAAGGAAACCGAACGCCGGCGCGAAAAGCAGCAGGCCTATAACGTCGAACACGGCATCACGCCCGAGACGGTGAAAAAGAATGTCGAGGACGTTCTGGCCGGGCTCTACGACGGCGACACCGACATGTCCCGCGTCACGGCGACCATCGACAAACCCATGGTCGGCGACAACCTTCTGGCCCATCTGGAAGGCCTGAAAGCCCAGATGCGCAAAGCTGCCGAGAACCTCGAGTTCGAAGAAGCCGCTAGGTTGCGCGACGAGGTGCACCGGCTCGAGGCCGTGGAACTGGCCGTCGCCGACGACCCATTGGCGCGGCAATCCGCGGTTGAGGCGGCTGGGGAGGCGGCGCAGAAGACCAAGGGGCGCTCAACGGCTGGGAAGCCGGGACAACGGGCTGGGCGTGGGAAGAGGAGGTTATAAGATACCTTTTAAAGGATCACCCGCTCTACCCGGCCATTCAAAGCACTCAGCTCTGTCTGAAAGATCTCTAGCGCACACATTTTTTTCAGCTTCTTTACTAGATAGTCGTCAGATGACGCGCGCTTAGCGAGTTCGGTTGCTTCAATATTTGGGTCTAGTAAAGCTACTCCACACTGAAAGAACACAGCGGCATAGTTTGCCTCAAGTTCTTCAACAGTTGGTGGAATATTCGCATTGCCAAATTCACCAGAGAACAATTGGAAGTTCTTCACAACGGCACCGCGTGCATGGTGATCTAGCGCCAAGTGTGCAAACTCGTGAGCGAGAGTGAAGTTCGCGAACATTCCGCCATTTTCAGCCTCCTCCCGCATCCACTCGGGCGCAACCAATGTGGAACGACCATCAAAGGCAACCACACCTGCCGAATCCTTTACAGGGTCCCTTGTTTGCGTCTTGTACCACTTAACAGTCGTCGTCTCGTAGCCATCAACGTTCTCTTCATCGTCTCCCACAAGCCAATCCCACACTTGGCTCATCCGGAAGTAACTGTCATCGCTGCAAAAAAGGCGACGCAATTCAATCATTTCTTTAAATATCACAGCAGTTTTTCGCGTGCTTAGCGTCGGCCTATATTTTCTCAAAACATGTCCCCGTGGTGCGAGATTCTTTATTGCTCAAGTTAACGCTACCACAGGAACGATTATAAAAAAATACTAGACCTAGAGTGAAGTACCAAATATCGCGAACCTCTACCGGCCAGCCCCCAGATATAGATATGCGGACCATGTTTCAATATGCGCTTGTCTTTTTTGGGAACGCACCACTAGTTGTCGGCTAACGCGCCCATCACACAAACCCAAACCTCTCGCCAAACGGCATTTCAACCGGCCTTTTCCCCGTCGCCCGGAAAATCGCCTCGGCCAGAGCAGGTGCGGCGGGCGGCACGGGCGGTTCGCCCACACCAGTCACATAGTCCCGGTTCTCCATGCCGCGCACGATGATCTCGGGCGCTTGGTTGTTGCGCAGGCCTTCGAAGTCAAAGAAGTTCTCTTGTTCGGCCATGCCGTCGGCATAGGTGATCTGGCTGTTGATCGCATGACCCAGCCCCCAGATCACACCACCCGCGACGAGGTTTTCGAAATTCACCGGGTCGACGACTTTGCCCACTTCGGCAGCGACCCAAACCTTATCGAGTTTGATGCCATCCGCGCCATTGGTGATCTCGATCACCTGCGCACAAGGCGTGCCGAAGGACAGGCAGAAGGCCACGCCGCGGGCTTTGTTTGCCGCCAGCTCGCCACCCCAGCCCGACATCTCGGCCACGGCTTCCAACGTCTTGCGCGACGGATCATCGGTCATCAGGCGCAAGCGTTCCTCGACCGGGTCGGCCCCGGCCTCATGAATGAGCGCATTCAGGAAGTTTTCGTGGAAGAAGCCGTTTTGCGACGCGCCAACAGAGCGCCACGAACTAACCGGGCCGAGCTTCGGCGCGCGATAGCCCGTCACGCGGTAATTCGGGATCGCATAGGGCTGATCCCAAAGGCCCTGCGTGATCGTGGTGTCTGGCCCCGGCACCGGAAAGCCCTGACGTTCCACCATCTGGCTGTCCATGATCGAGGGCGCGGCGACCTTGATCTCCATCGCCGTCACCTTGCCATCCGCCACGGCCCCGCGCCCGCGCATCATCGCGATGGGGCGGGTGAAGTCCTGAAGCGTGTCTTCCTCGCGTTTATAGGTCAGCTTGACCGGCGTGCCGGGCATCGCCATCGCCAGTTCGGTCGCGCGTTTCACCACCTCGTCTTCCAGACGATGCCCGAAACTGCCACCCATCATCAGGATATGCACATGCACGTTATCGGCATCCATGCCCGTCATCTTGGCGACACTGGCCTGCGTCATGCGCGGGATCTGGTTGCCGGTCCAGACATCGACGCGGTCATCCGTGACCAGCACCGTGGCATTCATCGGCTCCAGCGGCGCGTGGGCCAGATAGGGCGCGCGGTATTCGGCCTCGAGTGTGGTCCCTGCCCCGTCAACGTCTCCGTCATCACGAGGCGTTGCGTCCACATCGCCGGCATCAATCGTGTCCGCGAGTGCCTGCCAATGTTCGGATTGCTCAGCGGGATAGGGCGCCGCGCCCCATTCGACCTCGATCGCATCGACAGCCTGAAACGCGCGCCAGGTGTTGTCGGCAATCACGCCCACGCCGCCGGTGACCGGGATCACCTTTTGAACGCCGCGCATCCCTTCCGCTTGGGTCGCGTCGAACGAGATCACCTCGCCGCCTTTGCGGGGGTTCACACGCACGGCAGCATGCACCATGCCTTCCATCCGCATGTCGATCCCATAGCTTTGCGTACCCGTGGATTTCGCCACCATATCAACGCGCTGCATGGGTTTTCCCACCAACTTCCACTGGGTCGAGGGGCGCAGGGCCACATCCGTCACCGGCTCAATCTCGGCAGCCTTGGCAGCCAGCGCCTCGTACGGAATGCGCTTGCCATCGGGCAGCACAACCGCGCCCGCTTCAGTCTTCAGCTGCGTGACCGCAAGGCCAGACATCTCCGCCGCAGCCGCTTTGAGCGTCTCACGCGCCACAGCCCCGGCAACTCGCAGTTTTTCAAACCCGTCCGGCACGGTGGTCGAGCCCCCGGTGATCTGCATGCCCATCAGCTTGATCACAGCGCCCATGAAGCCACGCATGGTTTCGGCTGCGAACCCTCGGTCGGTCGAGGGGAAGGGCACACCTTCGGCGGCAATCGCCGTGTTCCAATAGGCAGCCGAAGGCGGGCCGGGATCGACATTGATCTGATCCAAATCCACATCCAGCTCTTCGGCGATCAATGCCGCCTGAACCGAATACGCCCCCTGCCCCTTGTCGGCCCGCGGGGTGATCAGGGTCACCCCATCTGCGTTGATCAGGACATATGGCGTCAGGGCGGCAGTGCCATCTGCCAGATCATCGTCCAGCGGATTGTCCTCGGGCTGTTTGTACTTGTAGTAGCCAAAGGCAACCCCACCCAGAAGTGCTGCGGATCCGACAAGGAATGTACGACGCGCAATGGTTCCGATACGTCCCATGATCAGCCCTCCTGCAATGATTTGGCGGCGGTTTTCACCGCAGCGCGGATACGCGGATAGGTGCCGCAGCGGCACAGGTTGCCAGACATGGCCTCGTCAATATCCACGTCCGTTGGGTTTGGGGTGTTTGCCAGCAAATCAGCCGCCTGCATCATCTGCCCACCCTGACAGTAGCCACATTGCGCCACCTGATGGGTCAGCCAAGCGGCCTGAACGGCATGCATTTCATCCGGATTGCCCAGCCCTTCGATCGTGGTGATCGGGCCGTCCACATCAGACAAAAGCGTCTGGCACGACCGCACCGCCACCCCGTCAACATGAACCGTGCAAGCCCCGCAAGCAGCGACGCCACAGCCGTATTTCGGGCCATCGAGCCTCAATTCGTCACGCAGAACCCACAAAAGCGGCATGTCTTCTTCTACATCCACCGTGTGATCGACACCGTTTACATTGATCTTCAAAGCATCACTCCTGTCCTCGCCAGCGCAATACTGACCGTCGGTCATTTATGTGAAGTGATCATGATTGCAAGCTCGGTGCAACAAGAATTTCCACATCCGCATCCGCACAGACCCCAGACAGGGCGGAAGGAAGGGGGGCATCCGTGACCACCGCGCCCAGCGATTGAACCGTTGTGACGCGCACGGGCGCGCGGCGCGCAAGTTTGGAGTGATCGCAAACCAGAAGGCTGTCACGGGCATGGGACAGCGCTGCTTGGGTGACCGTGGCCTCGTCCATGTCAAAGTCCAGAACGTCCCCGCCCGGATCCAGACCCGAACAGCCGATGATGGCCATATCGAACCTGTAGCGCGCCACCATATCCGCCGCCGCTGCGCCAACCAGACCTTCATCTTCGGACCTCATACGACCGCCGGACAGGACAAGCTCGCAATCCGGGTTGGCGGACAGAATGCGCGCCACATTCATGTTGTTGGTGACCACCAAAAGCCCCTGATGATGCACCAATGCGCGCGCGACGGCCTCTGTCGTGGTGCCGATATTCAGAAACAGGGCAGAGCCGTTGGGCACGCGTCGGGCAGCGGTTTGCGCAATCGATCGCTTTGCCGCCTCGTTCAGCGCGCGGCGCGCTTCATAGCGAATATTGACAAGACCCGACGGCAAAACCGCGCCCCCATGCACCCGCTCAAGAAACCCAGCCTCAGCCAGTTCTGTCAGATCACGGCGAATGGTCTGCAAGGTGACCCCGAAATGCTCCGCCAGCCCGTCGACGGTAACGCGCTCTGTTTCGCGGGCCTTGGCCAGAATTTGACGATGTCGCAGCGTTTGCATGGGTAAGCCTGATGTTTCGCGTGATCGTAACAGAAATACGAACATTTACGAAAGTCTTTTTCTTTCCTTTGTGCGCGAATCGTCCGATGATGGGCATCATCACCCCTTAATGAGGCACCGACAGATGTCACCCGCAGATCATACCAGCGACCTCTTCATCATTGGCGGCGGCGTGAACGGCTGCGGGATTGCCCGTGACGCCGCCGGGCGCGGCTTAACGGTCACTTTGACTGAGATGGGGGATCTTGGCGGAGCGACCTCGTCGGCATCAACCAAGCTGTTCCATGGAGGGCTTCGGTATCTGGAGTATTTTGAGTTGCGTCTGGTGCGTGAAGCTTTGGCCGAGCGTGAGACCCTGCTTAAGGCCATGCCGCATATCAGCTGGCCGATGCGTTTTATCCTACCGTATCATAGGGATATGAGGTTCGAAGGCAGCACGCCAACCTCGCGCCTGCTGGGCGGGCTGCTGCCATGGATGAAAGGGCGCCGCCCCGCATGGCTGATCCGGTTGGGGCTATTTCTTTATGACCATCTGGGCGGCGGACGGCTTTTGCCCGGCACGTCAACGCTTGACCTCTCTGCTAGCCCAGAGGGCGCGCCGCTCGACCCAAAATTCAAAAAGGCCTATGAGTATTCCGATTGCTGGGTGCAGGACGCTCGGCTTGTTGTCCTGAACGCCCGCGACGCCGCCGCCCAAGGCGCGCATATTCTTCCCCGTCACAAGGTGATCTCTGCGACGCGTCATGCCGACCATTGGGAGGTTAAAACGAAAAATACCGAACACGGCGATGTCACACTTCACAAAGCCTGCATTTTGGTGAATGCCGCCGGGCCATGGGTGAATGACGTGATCGAGGGCGCCTTGGGCCTGAACAGCCACGCCCACGTACGCCTTGTGCGTGGATCGCATATCGTGGTGCCGCGGCAATATGATCACGACAAGGCCTATTTCCTGCAAGGGTCGGATGGCCGCATCATCTTCGCCCTGCCCTATGAGCAGGATTTCACCCTGATCGGCACGACGGATGCCCCGCATGACGATGCCGACACCACCCCGGTTTGCACGGACGAGGAACGCGATTACCTGATCGCCTTCGCCAACCGCTACCTGCGCCGCAAGATCCATGCGCGCGATGTTGTCTGGTCCTTTGCAGGCGTGCGCCCGCTTTATGACGATGGCGCATCCAGCGGCACGGCGGCCACACGCGAATACGAGCTGCGCCTGCGCGATAGCGGGGGGGCACCCGTTATGAATATCTTTGGGGGCAAAATCACCACGTACCGGCGCCTGGCCGAAGCCGTGCTGGATGAATTGTCCCCTCATCTACCGGGCCTCGCCCCGGCATGGACCGCCGGCGCGCCCCTGCCCGGAGGCGATTTCCCCGTCGATGGCGTCGCAGCCTTGATCGAACGCCTAGTGAATCAGTTTCCCTTTCTGTCTGCCGATTGGGCCGCGCGTCTTGTGCGCAACTATGGGACAGAGGCGTTCGACATGCTTGATGGCGCTTCATCCCAAGACGATCTTGGGCAGGATTTCGGCGCCACGCTGACCCAGCGCGAAGTGAACTGGCTGATGGCGCATGAATACGCCCGGACGGCGGAAGATATCTTGTGGCGCCGTTCAAAGCTCGGGCTGCGCCTCACCGCCCAGGAACAGGAAAACCTGTCGGCCTGGATAGACCAGCGACGTAGATCGCTCAGGTAACGTGTACTCCTAGATCTCTGTGGCGTTGAACCAACCAAGTAAGCACACGTGCCAAACAGATCGTTCGGACTGAGTATGCTTACAAACCGCGTGACAAACGCGCGCGCGCCACGGTACGTATTTACGCTCTGATTTCGCGCTGAACATGACCTGCCCCCCGAGGCTCCCTCATTCATAACGAGAGTTTGCGGGTGTAGTTTTGATATTGCTCGTTGTCGGCTTGGGCAAGCGCGTCATGCGCGGAGCCCTCAAATTGCTCAAGCGCACGACGCGCTTTAGCGGGTGTTTGGTTCTCCAGTGATGAATGTGGTCTGACGTTGTTGTAATCGTATCGCCAAAGCGACAGCTTGCGGCGGTCGTCGTCCAAGCTGTCGAACCATTCTTCGTTCAACAGCTCGTCGCGCAGGCTGCCGTTGAATGACTCAATGAAGCCGTTCTGCTGCGGCTTTCCCGGATCGATATAGTGCCACTCGACATCACTTTCATTTGCCCATTTCAGGATCGCGCGACTGGTGAACTCGGTCCCATTATCGCTGACAATGCAGGCGGGCTTGCCGTAGATCCGAACAAGCGCATCCAACTCACGGGCGACACCCGCGCCAGATATGCTTGTGTCGGCCATGAGGCACAGGTTTTCACGACAGCAATCATCGTTCACTGCCAAGATGCGGAACTTGCGGGAGACGCCAAACGTGTCAGACAGAAAGTCCAACGACCAACGCTCGCCTGGCCGTAACGCTGCGAGCATTGGCGTGCGTGACCCACGTGCCCGTTTCCGCCCCCTTCGTCGCCGGACGCCCGGCTTCTCTTCCGTATAGAGCCGATACAGCTTTTTGTGGTTCATGATCATGCCTTTGCGTTCCAGCATCACACCGATCCGCCGATAGCCAAACCGGAGGCGTTTATTGGCAATCGCCTTCATCTCTTTGCGAACTTCAGGATTATCTGGCGGTTTGTCGCGCCGGACGGTCTTGGGATCGACACCAACAAGCCTGCACGCCCGACGTTGCGAGATGTCATGAGCCCGCATCGCTTTGCGTGCCGCAGCCCGTCGCAAGTTCGGTGTCGTCAGTTCTTTCCCAGCAAGTCTTTCAGCACGACGTTGTCCAGCATTGCATCGGCCAACAAACACTTCAGCTTCGCATTCTCGTCAGTGACCGCACGCAACTTCGCCCCATCCGATACTTCCATGCCGCCATACTGCGACTTGAACTTGTAGAACGTCCCTTGGCTGAGACCGTGTTTGCGGCACACATCCGCAGTCGACATCCCTGCTTCTTGCTCTTTGATCATCCCGATAATCTGGGCTTCGCTAAATCGGCTCTTTCGCATCTGTTTGCTCCTTCGAAAGGTTGAGCAAACTCTACATCAAACTGAGGGAAGTTTCGGGGGGCAGGTCAGAAGTCAAAAAGGCCGTGCGCAGGAAACCACCGGAGAGCGGATCAACGTGCGTCAGCGCGATGCCGAACCGAACTTCGATGACCCGGAGATCTGGTTGAACGCCCAGTTGAACCGTATTTCCAGTAAATCCGATCTCGCCAAAGCAATCCGTTACGCCCTTGGCCGTATGAAGAAAATGCGCGGCTATCTGGCAAACGGCTTGCTGCAATTAGACAACAATTCTGCGGCAAGATCGATCCGCTGTTTCACTTTGGGCCGGAAAAGCTTCCCCTTCGTTGGCTCAAAAGGAGGCGGTGAGCCTGCGGCAATCGCTTACACCTTGATTGAAACCGCCAAACTCAACCGCGTCGACCCACAAGCCTGGCTTACTTGGGTTCTCGCCGAGATCGCTGTTCACAACATCACTCGGTTGAACGAACTATTCCCGTGGCGTTGCGCCGCCACAGCAGCTTAACAGGGATCGCCCAATCTGCGCCAGAGCACCCATACCAAACGTTCACTCTGCACTTGTCTGATTGCATCAACACGCGGCATCCTTAGGACGCATAGCACCTCAACTTACCGGAGCTTCGTAAAAACTCTTCCGGTTTGTTTCTCTTGACAAGCATGCCAGGATATACTCCACCTATTGGCGAAAATTGCTTCATTTTTTTCTGTGAATTTCTTGAGTGGAAGGGGCAATTAAGCAATGCGACGTGCCGGATTTGGATCTGATTGCCTGGCCGCCAAAACCAAACAATATCATTGTGCATGTTCGGCGCTTGCTGCGATACCGAACTCTCTCAGAAAAAACGCAAAGTCGGGGTCCGGAAGTCCAGTTTTCGGCCCTTGGAGCCTCAGCGGAATAGTCGCGAGGCTTCGAACAAATAGTTCTAGAATGAGAACCTTTGATCCGGGCTTTCGGGCCTGGCTTCGTGACGGTGATGTAATATTGAAGCGTAGGAGATACTTATGAGCGTTGTGAGTCTGAAATTTGACGATTGGTATGTGACCGACAATGTGATCACCGAAGACCACTTCGGATCAGTGGTACGCGGAAACAAGGGTGATGTGACGATCCAGGTGCCGGGCTCTGGTACTATCGGTGACGCGGACGAAGTGAACTTCACCAGTATCATCGATTACTTGGGTGTCACGACAATTCGCTGGCCTGGTGGAACAGAGGCCGAGCGGGGATTGGTGCCTGATGCTGATGACGCCCCGAGATCACTGGATTGGGAAATCAAACAAGATCCTGAAAACTACTCGGATGATGACTACAATTTCGCGGATTTGATGCGCGTTATCGACTACTGTTCCGATCATGGGTTGACGCTGAGCTTTACCGTGCCGGTTTCAGACGACATTCCGGAAGAAAGCACTGTCGACAGCTTCATAAATGCTATGTTGTCATATGCTGAAATCAAGGAAGTCGTGATTTCCTCGATCTCGATCGGAAACGAACCTACCATCAACGGCTTAACCCCCAGTGAATACGGCCAGAGTGCAAATCAGATGACGGGCTATGTTGGAAGCGCCGTTGCCGATTACTATGATGGGGATTTGGACCTAGGCCCCAAAATTGTGCTGCAAGCGGGAAATGTTTGGAACACGATCACCAGTTCGGATTACAACACGAACTCTTCGTTTCCCGATGCCGCAATACCTGGCCTCCCGGGAAAAAATGGAAAGATGGATCTGGCTGAAATCCTGGAGGCGTTCAATTCCGGCAACGCCCATCAATATCTTGATGCAATAGATATTCACCAAGCCACTCTAGTGCCCAAGTCTGTTGCCGAAGTATTGGGTGAAGTAGTGGATGAAATTGGCTATAAAACGCTGAGTGAGATTACCGATCAGCTTACTGACATTCTTGCCATTCTGGATGGGTCTGCAACGGGAGCCGATGGACTGTATCAGAAATACGAAGACTACGAACGTCTTGACGGTATAAGCCTTGATTGGGATGCATCTAGCCTCGAGATTCAGTCCTTGGCGTGGCAGTATCCATATGACGGTGATGGAACGTCCGCGACAGGTGCCTCTCTTGAAAATGCTGCCATTGGGTTCGTGCAGATGCATGAAATGGCAAAATCGAATGTCACCGCAGCAATGAGTTGGCTGGCGACATCCACAAACAGTGTTGAAGCTTCGTTGAGCTATGAAGAAGACGGGGAGATCTTCGTCAATCCTGGTGGAGAGCTGTTTCGCATGATGCGTGACAACCTTGTTGGTGCGCAGGCCGTTGAACTTCAAACAAGCTCGCTCGACGATTCCGAGACTATCACAAGGATTTTCGAGAAAGACGGGCAGGTCATCCTCTATGTCGCCAATCGCACTGACAGCTCCAGCGATATCGAGTTGCAGGGGCTGAACCGCTTGCTGGGCGATCACGGTATTCAGTTGGCCGGCTACACGCTCGGCGAAGGCCTGGCGAACCTGCATATCTGGGGAAGCAAGCTTGGCGCTACGGGAGGGACGGATCAATATAAAACAACCGGTGAAGTTGACCTTCTGACCAAGAGCGACCTTCAAGACGGCGACTGGAAACTGGGGTTTTCGCTTGGTGCCCATGAGATCATGCAAATCGTTATTTCAACGAGCGCTTCGGAAGGCGTCGAAATTACAGGCCATGACAAGAATGACTTGCTTGATGGGTCAGATTGGAATGATACGCTTGAGGCAAATGGAGGGAATGACAGCCTTGATGGCGGCACAGGCAACGATATCCTGACCGGCGGTTCTGGCGCAGATACCTTTAAGTTCTCCTCAGGTGACGGGCTTGATCGAATAACTGATTTCAACCCCTCTGAAGACATTCTGGTCATTGATGATGTCCAAATTCAAAGTTTTGATGCGCTTCCCAATGGCGTTTCTGCAATCTCAACCTCTGAGGGGGTGGAAATCCATTATGGGAACAGCGATGTGGTTCTGCTGGAAGGTTTAGACCTTACTCCCGCCAGCAATGTTGTTGATGGCACTGAAGCCGGTGAGACCATGAACATCGGATATGAAGATGCTGAAGGTGACAAGATCACCGACGTCACCAGCGTCGAAGATGTGATCTATGGCTATGGTGGGGATGATAAGATCTCTGGCGGCAAAGGGGCTGATACGATTTATGGTGGTGAAGGTGACGACATTATCTACGGCAACAGTCAAAGCGACGCCCTCTACGGGGAAGCCGGAAATGATGAATTGTACTCCGGCAAACATGGCTCTCTTCTAGATGGTGGTGCCGGGGATGATCATCTCTATGCTCATATGGGAAATACAGGGGGTCACACGCTCACTGGTGGTGAAGGCGCTGATAGGTTCGAGTTTCGGAATGACGGCACGAAACTGGCAACGGCAACCATCACCGACTATGACGCAGCAGAAGATAAGTTGTACATCGATGAGACGCTCATAGATCTGACGAACCCCGCGAGCGGGTATATCGTCTCAGCCGCCAATGGGGGGACGCAAATCTCCTACGGGGACGGCAACACGATTTTGCTGGAAGGGGTGTCTGTCGGCTCCCCCGGAGGCACGCCTGGTGTCGTTGATGGCACTGAAGCCGGTGAGACCATGAACATCGGATATGAAGATGCTGAAGGTGACGAGATCACCGACGTCACCAGCGTCGAAGATGTGATCTATGGCTATGGTGGGGATGATAAGATCTCTGGCGGCAAAGGGGCTGATACGATTTATGGTGGTGAAGGTAACGACATTATCTACGGCAACAGTCAAAGCGACGTCCTCTACGGGGAAGCCGGAAATGATGAATTGTACTCCGGCAAACATGGCTCTCTTCTAGATGGTGGTGCCGGGGATGATCATCTCTACGCTCATATGGGAAATACAGGGGGTCACACGCTCACTGGTGGTGAAGGCGCTGATACGTTCGAGTTTAAGTATGACAATAGCAACAAAGCCGCGACCGCAACCATCACGGATTTCAATGCCGTGGAGGACACATTGATCATCGACGGGAATACCATCGATCTCAACAATTTGCCTGCGGGATACACGCTGACCAACGTTTCTGGCGGCATCCAGATCGACTACGGCACATCGGATAGCATCACGATTTTGGATCTGTGAGGTGCCCGTCCGATTAACGCTCTGTTTTGGTTTGTTGTTTTGGCCTTCCCGCGCCCCCCGCCGCCACACGGCAGGGGAAGAGCTCATCGAGGCGTGTGGTCTTGTGGTCGGCGATTTGGCCAAGGACCCATGTCAGCCAGGCTTGTGGGTCGACGTTGTTGAGCTTGGCCGTCTCGATGAGGGTGAAGGCGATGGCCATGGCTTTACCGCCGCCCTCGGAGCCTGCGAACAACCAGTTTTTCCGGCCGATGGCGACGGGTTTGACGGCGCGCCCGGCTGTGTTGTTATCCAGTTCCAGATGGCCGTTCTCAAGGTATGGTCGCGCCTTTGGCATCCGGCCAAGGGCGTAGCGAATGGCCTGGGCCAGTGGTGATTTGCCGGAGATCTTTGGCAGTTGCGCGTGTAACCATGCTTCCAGATCATCGAAGACGAATTTGGCCTGCGCTTGCCGCAACACGACCCGTTCGTCCGGTGATTTGCCACGCGCGCCTTTCTCCGCGGCGTAGAGTTCCGCAATCCGGCGGATGGCTTCCTCAGCAATGGCGTTGCCCTGGGAGGCAAAGACATCCACGAACTTGCGCCTGACATGCGCCATGCAGACCATCTCATCGGCTTTGCTCTCACCGAACACCCCGTTGAAGCCCGAATAGCCGTCGGCATGCACCCAGCCCTTGTAGCCTGCGAGGTGGCTGACGGGATGCTCGCCTTTCCGATCAATGGTGAACTGGTACCAGGCGCAAGGCGGCGATGATCCGGACCACGGCCGTTCATCACGCACATAGGTCCAGACCCGCGCCGTTTTGGTCTTCTTCTACCCCGGCGCCTGCATCTTGACGGGTGTGTCGTCGGCAGAGAGGGCTTCGCCACGCCGGACCATTCGCCCGATCTCATCGGCGAGTGGTTCCAGGAGCGCCGTTGACCGGCCAACCCAGTCGGCCATGGTCGAACGATCCAGATCAATCCCCTCGCGCGCATAGATTTGGCTCTGGCGATACAGTGGAAGATGATCGGCGTATTTGCTGACCAAGACATGCGCCAAAAGGCCGGGGCCGGGCCTGCCGCGCTCGATGGGGCGTGACGGCAGGGGCGATTGGACAACCGCTTCACAGCCTGCACAGGCTTTGCGCGGGCGGACGACGCGGTTCGCGATGAAGCGTCCCGGCACATACTCAAGCTCTTCAGTCACATCCTCGCCGAGGGTCTTCAGCTTGCCGCCGCAGCGGGTGCAGTCCTCGCCAGGCGAAAGCACTTCTTCATGCCGGTCCAGATGGTCCGGCAGCGGCTTGCGGCTATGCTGGCGCGGTGCCTTGTCTTCAGTAGCTGGTTGCGCGGGTTTGGCCTGCGCGTCCGCCGCTTCGGCGATCTGCTCGTCTTCCTCGAAGGTCAGGTTGAGCTGATCAAGGCTTTCGGCCCGCACACCAAACCGATGACGGCTCTGGCCCGCCAGTTGGTGCTTCAGCTTCTCGATCATCAGGGCTTGCGATTTAACTTCATCAGCCAGCAACCGGTTCACAGCCCGCAGTTCTTCCGGGTCATCCGGGGTGATATCGAGGTTCTTGGGCATCGCCGACCCTATAGCGGATCAGGGACAAAACGTGAATCCCGAAAGCGCTAGCCGCATTACTCTGTAAATCTGTTGATGCCCACTAAGCCCAAACCCGGATACTCGATCTGGCAAACAGCATCATACAACGCTGGTAGCGGCATCTTACCGTCCCCTTACCGTCCAGCCATTCCCGGCAATGCGTGACCCAATAGGGTATCGTTAATGTCGCGACTTACCCCTGCATGTCTGCAAGCATCTTTGAAATTATGACGGAAAGAATGGAAAGAAGTATTAGGCGTTTTCACCTCAAGCCTTGTGATGTAACTTCTGAAATCCTTTGATGGTTGCTCAGAGTAGTACCCTTTTTCTCCTAACTTGAGGCTTGGGAACACGCGCTCTTCTCCCGTTTTTCTCTGGT
>NZ_JBNNXQ010000004.1:0-328861 GCF_050881025.1 Aliiroseovarius marinus | reverse complement strand
TTAGGCGTTTTCACCTCAAGCCTTGTGATGTAACTTCTGAAATCCTTTGATGGTTGCTCAGAGTAGTACCCTTTTTCTCCTAACTTGAGGCTTGGGAACACGCGCTCTTCTCCCGTTTTTCTCTGGTGTTGCACGTATCGAAGAAAACCAAGCCGGATTAGCTCAGGGTGCAGAGGGACAACCCGTTTCTCGTGTCCTTTGGTGCGCTGGGTTTCGTCGCCCTCATGTTAGAGTAGGAATGGTATGCCGTCTTCTGTTTGGACGTCATCAAGCCTGAGCTGACACAGTTCGTTTAATCGTGCACCCGTCCATAGACCGAGAAGCGGTAGCCAGTACGAACTCGTCAAACTCATGTTGGTGCTACCGGGTTCAGAACGCCGACGCTCTGATTTACAACCGTCGAATAACGGACTGTTGAACAGTGTTTGTAGCTGGGCGGTACTGAAGGGGTCTGCGTCATCTCGCGCGTTTGTCGTGGTCTTCAACTTCATTGGACCAAAGATATCGGGGACATGTTCATCAAGTTGACGATCTGCCCACTTCCATGTCGCCTGTAATCTGCCTAGCGCCTTGTTGATTGTACTGTTCGAAAGCGTAGGCAGGCCGTGCTTAGCAGCCACAGCCACAGCTTCGGCCAAAGGAAGCCCTTTCGTCAGCGCGTACTTGTTCCTGTTACTTGGCAATCCGATTAACAACTCTTTGAAAGCTCTTGCGTCCGCTTTTTGCTAATCAAGTACAGGACGGTAACCACGCAGTTCGATGAACAGATCGGTCCATGTTTGATAGTCGTCGATCAACTTGGGCGACCATTCCTGTGTACGTTTGGCTTCTTCCCTGCGGCTCTCAAACAACTCCGACAACAAAGGCCCGCCAGAGGACTCATGAGGGGTGCTAGAGGCTGTTTGCGGCGTCTCGACCACCTCACCCGAGAAACGCTTCTGAATGGCCTCTGAGGCCCGTATATGGGCTTCCTGAAGCTTACGAGCCAATGCTCTCCACGAGGACGACGTCGGAGACAACCAGATGTCGGCATTGTCCCAAGTCAGGACATCTTCTGCCTCGTCAACAAAGAAAGTATCGAGTTCACCTCGTGCGTATTGTGAGCGCACGGCACCAGCCAAGTCAGAAGTCATCTGCTTAGCGTCTTCAAAGGTCTTCGCTGCAGTGTAACCAGAAAAACCGCTCGTGCGTATCTCGTCGTCTTCGTCAAGCAGGTGCTAATAATAAACGTCATGGGCAAGCTGTAGCTGTTCAGCTGCAAGCTCGTCCTGCGCTGGACGTGTTAGTTGTCGTCTGTGAACGTCGAACTTCCGGTCAACTTCAGCCGCAGCGATCCTAACCAGGCGAATAGCCTCAGCGTGGTCCTTTGTCTTGAGTGAGAACGTTTCTTCACTCTTAGGATACGTCTCAGCAATGTCTCTAGGGATAGCCGCACGGTGATAATAGACAACGTTTCGGCGATATAATCTGGGGTGTCCGGGCATTCTTTCTAAAGTCGCCACTGTAACACCTCGCTGTAACAACCACGGATGTAAGCCCTTGATACACAAGGACGTCCATCAATATCAACAAGATATGAGAGAATGGTGGAGCCTAGCGGGAGCGCGAAACAGTAGAGACTGTCCTTATATTTCAGTCACTTACAAAGCCCCTCTTGGAGCAAATGGTACATTCCACTGTAACACTTTGACTAAATCCTGGACAACGCTAAATCAGCACGACTTAGATCGAACGCAATTTTAGACGGCATCTCTTCGAGCCTTTTTTGCCTTGTGTCTAGCAAGTCTCGCTGCAGCCTCTCTAACAGCTTCAACGTTGGGTACACAGTCTGGAAAATTGTAGTAGGCAGTCCCATCAAATATCAGATAAGCGGCAGCGTCGTAGACTTTGGCGGCCCATTCTTCATCGTCGTAGTTCCCTAAACTAACTCGACCCTTTCCGTCATAGATTTCAGCTCGCCAGTAGACCGCACCGTTTGTTCGGTATGCCTTTCTAACGCCTTTAAACTCAGATGATGTATTGCGCTTGCCTCGTCGGTTTCTCGTCACAGACTGGCGGTCGTACGTCGTGGTCAGGTTCTCAAGGCGGCAATCTAAGCTGAACCTGTTGTGAAAGGTAACATGCTTGATATCCTCAATCGCTTTGTTGGGAGAAGCCAAAGACAGAACATATTGATGTAGGGATATCCGTTTCCCCTCAAAGTCAGCTACTGCGTAAACGTAGGCCGGTGGGCGGATCAGTGCAAACCAACGAATAGCTCTCAATTGGTCGTAGTACTTTGCATCGACGATTGCTTCCAAGTCACGCGTAGTTGGAATGAGTGCGTAAATATCTTCGGGAAGCTTGCTGGTGATTTCAGCAAGCCTATCTTTTGTGTTCTGAACAAGTTGGATCATTCTTAAACAGGCAGTTAATATGGAGAAAATGCGCTAACTCGCGGTGGCTCTAAAATCTTGACTGGCAATTAGCCTTTATCATTAAATCTGAACTCTGTTAGCTTTCTACCGATCATCCCTCGTACGGCTAACCCCGGTTCCTCAAAGACAATTACGAACTTTTTATTTTTTGAAAGCTGATCCAATAGTGAAGTCGGGCGCAATCCGTCCACCGTTTTCCTCTCAGTCCTTTCACCGATAATCACACCCCCAACAAATCGCCCATTATATGCTACTTCAATCCGCTCCTTCTGGCTTGTGCCTTTAACGCCCGTGAGGGCATTTGCAACACCGGAGTTAGCGTCGTTCTCGTAGCTGCCTTTTGCTGAGAAAGTACCACTGTCGAACGAAATACTAAGCTCGCAAGACGGGTCCATCATTGTTGAGGGTAGACTAGTAGGGGTCGCTTTCCAAACGTGGTTCCCAACATGGCTCAAGAACTCGCTAACTAGATTTACATCTTCGAGTTTCTCGTCGTGTAGTTCGATTTCTTCGTTGGGTATCTCTTTCAATCTAACTAAAGATGTTGCGATGTTGTCGTGAAAGTCGGGCAATACTTGAGCCGCCCGCAAATACTCGCTTGCTTCCGCAACGAAACCTGCGTTCAAAAGCAAACGTGCCAGATTGCCCATTGCGATTGTTTCGTTTTCATCAGCTGCCTTTTTGTATGCTTCTACTGACTTGGCGCTCATGTTTAATTGCTGATAGATGACACCTAGGTTGTTCCACGTGGTTCCGTTGCGCTTGTTCTCTGGTATCTTCTCATAGTGGTACATTGAGAGTACATCGCCATCGTTTTCCGAATGAGCGTAGGCCAAATCGAACCTTTTCTGCAAATTGGTTGGATCAATTGAGATCTCCCTTTCCAGTAAAGCTGTCCTTAGTAGATCATCCTTGTACCAGCTACGGAGGTTACGAAGTTTCGATAAGACTAGTTCTTCTGTTTTGGGATCTCCCACTAATGCCCGCATTTCGTCGATGATGCTTATCACTTCGCCTACATCGCAGTCTTCAGGATACGTGTTCGCCAACTCTCCGAGCAGCTCGATCTTCTCGTTATCATCCTCAACCTTTTCGATGGCTCGACGGAAGAACTTTTGAGCATTCTGTTTATCGTCAAAATGTAAGAAAGCTCGAGCGGCATGAGCTTGAATGGGCGCAATATCTTCGTGAGCAAGCGCTTGTTTCTCAAGCGACCGCGGATCACCTTCGCCCGACACTTTAAGCTTCAAGTACTCAACAGCTGCATTCCATTCTGCACGCGACCGAGTATCTTGTGGACCTAGTGAAGCGGTATATGCCTTTTCCACGCGCTGACAGTACTCCTCATCACCCCGTAATAGGCCCTTAATGATCCCAAATCGATAATCGCTCAATTCCCAACTATCATTAGGTTCTGTCAACGAGTGCGTTGCGTCTTCTTCTATTATCTCCTGCGACACCGGAGAGGTTGGTTCCGACTTTGCGGCATAGCTATCATCCTCGTCGCCAAGACTGTGTAGGTTATTAACCATCTCCATAATGCTGGGAAAGGCTTTCTCCGGCATTGCTCTGTTAAATGAAATGTACTCTAGGTTTCCTTGTAAACCACCCGGCGTCCGCACTCCGTCTTCAACAAGCAATATAAGTTTCATCCCCCGACCGATTGCTAGGCCAGTTTCTTGGATGATCCAGTCAGAAGTTTTCCATTCAATATCTTCTTCTCGCACCGCAATCCGCGCACTGAGCTTAGAGCGCCTGAAATTATGTTCTTTGACCGTTCCCTCGTTCTGAGTGCAAATTCCAATAAAGAGATTTTTCCCATTTATTAGCTCAAGTACCTTTTCCGAAACATCCTCTGATCGGGACTCAGTTGCGTGCACCCAGTCGAAGTTTTTTGATCCATTTTTCAATGTATCGAAGAAATCCGTGAACTTACGAACCACCTCTTCGTCTTTATCCGAAAAACTGTGACCAACGAATGCCCGCACACCAGTCATAGTACCCCCTTGAAATACCACTGCATTAGATTTCTCTCGCCAACAATCAACCTAGAATTGCCTTAAGACTAAGGTATTGTCTACACACGTCTGTTTGCACCACTCCCCGTAGTTAAACAGCCGTGTTCTCCTACAGCTTTCTGCCCCAATGAAAACCTGTATTGCACAGATAAACAAAGGTTTTGCGCACCGCTTCTCGAAGGGGAACTGCCTGTGAGTAGCAGAACTTGCAAAACAGAGTACCAAGCGAGCAGCTGAAAAATAAATCAACGGTAACTCGACTAAAGAATGCAGAGGTGTCAAATCTGTTCAGGAACGTTTCAGCTTTCCCAACGAGACAATGTCACATCAGCCGCTGCAGGATCTGACCTAATGCGCAGCACAGTCTGACGTGTAAGCCCGGTTGCCTTGGAAATCTCAGAAGCACCCTTGTCTTGCCCCAGCATGTCCACGACAACGCCCAGCGCTTCACGGTCATAGCTGGGCTTCTTCCCACGATACTTCGATCCATCGCGTCGTGCTGCCTCTATGCCAGCCCTCTGAGCCTCTTTGGTGGCTTCTGCCTGTGCCTGAGCACTTGCGGCCATAAAGGCTATCAGAGCGTCCCTGACGGCCTCTTGCATAGGGTCTTTAGTTGACCCGTCGAATGTCAGTCCGTTGATGACTGTCTTGATTACAACACCCTGTCTCATGAAGTGTCGGATCGTATCGGTAACGTCTTGGTAGTTGCGTCCCAAGCGGTCCACCCAACGGACAACCAGAGTGTCACCGTGGCGTAACTTGTCGTAAAGCCGCTTGCCCTCTTCCCGCTCTTTAAGCTCGGTACTGATACCGGAGACCCCGTGGTCAGCGACAACCTCGTCGATCACAAAGCCCGCAGCTTCAGCCTGATCCTTCTGGTGGTCGATGGTTTGGTCTGTAGTTGAAACTCGTGCGTACAAGATGGTCTTGCTCATGTGATCCTCACGTGTCCGTTTAGGTTGTGTACGTTTAATTAAGTGTACGTTGTTAAAAGTCAACCCTTACGGACGCACAAAACTATATATCGCAAAATGTACGTTTAAGTATACCCTATCGGACAAAAACATAAGTACACACCAATTCGATGCGTACAGACCACTTGCCATCTCAGTCCGAAAGCGGTAGGAGATAAAGCAAGGCGATCAACTCCATTTGGCATTGATATCAATACCTTGCGTCGTTCAAACCTGATAGGACACGCAACATGAAAGAACTTCTCCACATCAACATCCCTTATCTCGGTCGCTTGTATGCGCAATGGGACACCATCACACCTAGCCGTATTGAAATCGAAGCTTTGGTAGATGAAACAGGCTGTGAATATCTCATTTGCCTAGGACGCCTTCGTGCCTACATCACTTCGGCAAAAACACTAGCTAATGAAAGAGCCGCAAGTGCATCAGCATATGAACGTCTGTTTGCGAGCTAGGCCCTGCTTGAAGGCCGCTGAAACTCCTTAAACAGCTTTCGACCCTCGGCGCTCAGTACATAACAAAGGCGTCGGGGGTCTTCCCTGTCTGGGTATCCGACCACCAACCCTAGACCTTGCGCCTTAGACCGCGCCTGACCAGCCCCTAGAGACTGCGTGACACGACTGACGGTAGATTGTGTAAGCCCCGTGGCAGCTTCAATTACTGGGCGATTACAGTGTGGGTTGCGAGCGATACAAAGAAAGACCTGCAGCTTGGTTATATCCATGTGCTGACCCTGCTGCTTAAAGCGAGCGATAATGTCTAGGCTAAGGTTCAGATCATCCGACATTGGGAAAGTGTCTCCAACAAAATGTTAGCAATGTGCTTTGATTTAATGAGACAAGAAGACAGTCATTACCCTTTAATGTCAACGCATTAGCTGAAAATCCCAGCCAACTACAGTAAACGCTCAGATGCAATCCAACTGCATCGACAATCACGGATACGTACAGACCGACCACCCCCATAGGGGGGAACGCCAAGATAACGCCTTATAGGTTGGCCGCTCAGATTTTTGACCCCAGAACAGGCCCTATTACTGACAAGACGCAGTTACTCAGCTTACCAGTCCATGAAGCCCATCCACTCTGGCTCACTACGTCCTAGTCGATACACCCAACAATCTGATCGAGCCTTACAAGCATTAGCTAGTAGAGCTGTAGCTTAAGCTTTGTGTTCATTGTTTTAGACCACGAGGACGGAGACCCATCGGGATTAGCTTAAGCTTCCCCAATGGTGGCACCTAACTTGGTACCCTTCAGCTCACATGCTCATATGGTCTTACAACTACGATGCTTACTAGCTTCAGCTACCATCGTCCTAGTCATCAACACCCAACAGTGAACTACAATCTAAGCTTAAGCTACAGGCTGTGCCTATCTCTATAGTATATAGCAACAGCCCATAGCATTATTCTAATGGTGGAACCTAATTATTGCCGTTTTTTATCAATATCTTACAAGGCTCAGCTTTGGGCCGTAGAGCGTTCAGCGAACTAAACCCAAGTGTACCCTGAGCCTTCCCCACGGTTCATAGCCTCAATGGCTTGTTCTGGGGCATTCAGAAATCAAAACTTGCTTGTGGCGGGTCGTACGGCTCGATTAGCTCAGGTCCGTCGCTGTTTGGTTTGATCGGCGCGATTGCGTGATACTCAAAACGCCCGTTCCAGTTTGTCCCCAACTCTGTCTGAGCCTGTTCTCGCCCCATCGTGTAAGTCAGCCAGTCCTGAACTTGCTCAGGGGCCATTATCACGGGCATACGGCTGTGAATGTGCGCAATCTGCTCTGAAGGTTTGCGCGTAATGATGGTGCAGGAAATTCCCCCATCGACTTCGCGCTGATAGAACCCAGCAAAGAACAGGAGCGGATTGTTTCGTTTGACCGTTACGAAATGAGGTGTTGTGCGCCCGTCAACCTCTGGCCACTCATAGTACCCAATCGCGGGAATGATGCATCTGCCTGAAGTCCAATAGCGCTCCCAGAACGCAGCATTTTCGATTTTCGAGTTTATCAGCTTGCGCTTGGACCCCTTCGGCGTCATTTGCCAAGTAGCACTTGTCAGCAGAAACCCGCCTTCGTCCGAGAAAGCGATGTCTATCATATCCGTTGGGTTGAGGTTATAGCTTGGGTTAGCGCTTGGGATCGACCCATCAGGCAAATGGGTGCCATAGAGAAAATAGTCCATAAGATCGGCCATCTGGCGCTGGGTTAAATGACCTGCTGCAAACTTTCCACACATACCACAGATTGCGCCTAGCAAGCTGAAAACGTCAAGTGACAGGCCCACCCCTCGCTAAAGGGGTAGGCTCCTTGTTTGGTTGTTAGATTAGTTTACTGACCTGCTAGATCAGCCACGCCAGAGTAGACAGAACGCGCATGGCCGAACGCTTCGCGCTTCACGCCTTCAACTTGACTACGCAGATCCGCATCTTCTTCCAGAAGCTTGGCACGAGCTGCCTTTCGGAAGTTCATGATAACACGTTGTACCATCATAACACGTGGGTTCATCTGAGGGTCAGCTGCGTCTTGGAAACGTTCACGGCCTAGGTCGTACTGAGCACTGTCAAAGACCTTCTCTAGCGCCTGATACATGTTGTACCTACCGATACGGACAGTACCGTGTAGCTCAAGCAAGCGAGAGTATTGAGCCGTGGTCATTTCCACACCTTCAAGCTTTCGCGTAGGTGCACTGAAACCGAAGTCCAGATTGCCCAGCTCGTCTAGCACTTTGTCCTGCTTCCAATCACCAGCGATGATCGGGTTGGCAGCAGCGAACGCATCGCCAATAGGACTGGTCATATCAGCGCCCCAGCCTTTGGGGTACTGAATAGCTTCACCAGTGATCCACGAACGCCGTGCGGGTAGGTCATCAGAGAAACCGGGGACTGTGTTCATCACAGCATCCACGACACTTCTGACTTCCCGCATCTCGTTGTCCACATGCTTACGCATCTCACGTTGGGCTGCAGAGAACGGAACCATAGACGAAGCGTATTGACGCATGAGACCCGGCAGGAAACGCTCAGGATCACTGACGCCTTCCACCACGTCGATCAAACCTTGCAGGTATGTCTTCGAAGCGACGTTGTTGACCAAGCCAATGATAGCTGAAGTTGCCAACTCTGACATCTCAGCTTCACCCACTTGCCCACCAATCTCAGCGACATCAGCAGCGATACCCAAAAACATCGCATATGGGTCCATACGCCGGTATTCCACGTACCGCTTACCGCCGTTGCCGTCATCAGTGACAACGCTGTAGGGCCGCCAGCCTGTTTCCATCAGACGCGCACGAAGTGTAGGGTCTTTTGGACCAGAACCAGTGATACGCCCCTCCATAGCCAAAGTCACACCCATGCCCCACATAAGCGAGCCTGTAGCCAGCTTACCGTTGGCCGAAGCCATGCGACGTGGATCACCACTGTTGATGTCATCCATGAGCGATTTACTCAGGCGACGAAGCACAGGGGTACGCTGAACACCAGCCTTCAGAATGTTCGTAGGGGTACGGACGAAGGGTAGGATCAGCTTCATACCGGGGTGTCTGTTTGTGAAGTCTTGGACGTGCCGCGAAGGCGAGTCCTGACGCAAGTCCTGCGTGTAGGTTGCTTCACGTGCATAGTCGAGATCAACCTGAGAACGGGCAGAACCTTTACGGTCAAATGCTGTAGCCATGCGGTCAGCGATGTGCTGGCCCATCTCTTCTTTGGTGATCTTCCCTGCAGCTACCAGATCGGAAGCTTCAGTGGACAGACGGGCATAAAGGTTGGAGCGGTAGTTCATTTGCTTGAACAGCTCGTCACCAGCCAACAGCCCACGCGAAGGCAGGCGGATGGTTTCACCCATGTAGTTCACCAAGTTACGGATCACAGGGTTCTCTGATTGAGACCTGATAGCGTGGTAATCCACACCGTTGGCCTCAAGGATAGCAGCTTCAGGGTCTAGGATGTTACGCCCACGCTTCAACGCGGTACCAGCCATCTTAAAGCTGTCCTTCAGGGCCATAGAGAGACCCTGATATTGGACGAACCCTTCACGCATGGTAGCCCCATCGAGACGCATAGCCCCACCCACCATCTTCTCAGCTGGTAGCAAGAGCGTATTCATTGCGTTGGACATGAGGTTGACCATGTGGGTCTTGGGGCCAGACAGGATCGAGTTGATGTAGATCTCGTTGACCACACGCATAGGCGTTGAAGGGTCAGTCTCGACGATACGCAGTAGCCCACGCTCACCACCCTTGGTTTCCTTGTTCAACAGGATAGCCTTAGCTCTCCCTTCGATGCCTTGGATACCGCCATCCTTACCCAGACGTGACGCCAGAAGGTCTTGTGTCGCGATCTCATGTCCATCGAGCCAGTCAGCGGTACGGATGCGGCCAGCTGCAGTTGTCTGAGCTGAGCCAGTGATTACCGACTTCAGGTTAGCTGAGGTTTCCACGAGGCGTTGTTCAAGGCGGATGAACTTCTCCATGTCCATCTTTGACGCAGACCCAGCATCAATCTTGGAAGCCAGTGTTTCCACTTCACGAGCCAGAGATTGAACCATTGCTTTACCAGCAATAACGATACCCTGCTGCTTCTCAGCATCCTTAGCCATACGCGCAAGTGACGCATCAATGATCTCAGGGGACACCTCAACAGCATCAGTTAGGAAGCCCTTGGCGTCTTTCACGATCTCGTCGAAGGTAGTCTGATCTTTGATACCAGCTGCAACAATGTCATCAGCGGCCATGTTCATGACTTCCTTCACGTCCACATCTGCGTCCATGTTGTCGAAGTTGAACAGCTTACCGTCGAGCGCTCGGTTAGGATCAGCCATAGACCCACCACGACGGATAGCCATCTCTTGTGTGAGAGCATCTGTGAGCGTGTCAGTGTTTACCGTGGTTACTGCTTCAAGTTCACTAGAACGAGGAACAGCAGGGCCATGTACATCAGCACCGACAGTAACATCGGCTTGAGCATTGGCATCAGCAGCTCTAACATCTTCAATCCTTTCTGGACCAGCTCCTGTGTGTTTTAGGTTCGGGTCACTTACTTCGTCAAATAGCTCAAGCTGGTCGAACAGCTCAGGCTCTTTCTCAGCGATCTCAGCAAGACCATCGTTCATGATCGAAGCCGCAGCTTCATCACCTTCGACACCCTGCACCTTCTTCGCTTTCTTGAAGAGCTTGATCAGGCGTACCGCACCTTCAGTGGCTAGGCCCATGCCCAACCCTTCAATCGCGTTCTTGAGCTTCCCTTCGAACACACTGTCGTCACCGTCCGCAGACAGGTACTCAGTGATAGGGTCTTGCAATCCGACGTTATCCCGCAGGAAATCGGAGAAGCGATCTTCGTGTGCATCAAAGGCGGCGAAGTCAGTGGCCGCGCCTAGGCTCATAGCTTGAGCTGCAGCACCAGCTGTGGTCTTGGCCTTAGCGAGATTAGCAGCTTTACCGACAGCACCGTAGGCAGACACGAACTGGACAATACCACGGCCCATGTTGCCAACCATCGTTTCGTTCTCAGCCACTTCAGGTAGGTCGATAAAACCGCCTTCACCTAGGAGACCACTGGTTTGCCACGAGGGGATTGTGTACTGACCGCTCTTGACCTCTTCAGGGGAGAGCCATTCAAAGCCTTCCTCTTCGGTGTAGTAGATGTCTGAGCCACCTGTGATAGCGTTGCCAATACCTTCGCCAGCCCATTGGATGGTTTCACCCATCTCTTGCAAGCCGTCGCGTACACCACCGACTACGGCCTTGCCTGTTTCCTTGAGCACCTTACCGACACTCAGGGGTTCTTTCGGTTGCTCTGGGGCGGGGGTTGCCCCCTGCCCTTCAGCACCAGTTGTAGACGGGACAACGAGCATCCCGTTTTCGTCGAACTGTAGTCCTGACTTGCGTGGTTTGCGTTCCGCGCTGGGCTTGGTTGCTTCTTTGCTGGCCGTAGGGACAATCAGCATACCATCTTCGTCAAACTGCAGATTAGACATTCAAGCAGCCTCCCTGCTGACTTGGGCAGGTGGTCTGTTCATCAGCAAAATGGATTGGACTGGTGCGAGCACGTACATTGGTAATCGCACTGCGTGTTTGTCCAAGTGCAGTTGCGATCTCGCGAGCTGTCATACCTTTTCGCGTTAGCTTGATAACCTTTGCAACATTCACTTTGGTAATTCGCTTTGACAGACGCTCTACGCGCAGTGGCACACCGTGAACTTGTGCAATTCTGCGTACACTCGTTTCGGAGACAGAGAACTCTTCTGCAATTTCAGAAATCCTAAGGTCACCATCTGCATAAGCTTGCGCGATTGCTTGTTCAGTTTCGGGTGTCTGCTTGCGATTGAAATGCGCTGACCGCGAAAGCTTTGCGACTTTGATGCTTCCATCCGGCTGGTGCAGGTTTCCGTACATATCGGTAAATGGCTGAGGGTATTGTTCGTCGACATCATACAGTCGGTGCGGAGGTAAGTTGTTCATTTGGGTTCCACATGTGTTTTCTTTTGGGGGAGAAAGTACACCGCGCTTTCAAGCCGGGAGCATGAGCTGTTCCAGCAAAGAAAGGATCAGTGTACCTAATGGTGGCCCCTATTTGGCGGAAACTTGAACAAAGCCACTTAAGGCTGTATCCATTTACCCAGTTAACCCGCTGACTAGATTGAGATTTATATGATTGAACCAGACATCTTGTGGGGACGGTTGCTTACACTCGCATGTATAGTCACTTGTTGGGTTGTTTGGACTGAAGCCAAACGTAACCTTGAGCGCTTAGCCACGAATGAACACACCAGCAAACTGAAGGCACTTCAAAGGTACTTTAGCTTTCCGGTAGACAATAAAGTTGATCCCGAAGTGGTGGATTTCCGTTGGCAGCGAGCGGTCGACAAACAACGCAACCTCCGAAACCTCTCAGCCTCGTTGGGGATGTTCGTGTTTGTGTTTGCTATCCTGCCCCAACTGTTTTGAGCGGATACGCTTAGCTCGCCCAATCCAATTCATCACAAGCCCGAAAGCCGCATTACTCTGTAAATCTATTGATACCCATTAAGTCCAAACCCGGATACTCGATCTGGCAAACAGCATCATACAATGTAGGTAACGGCATCTTACCGTCCCCGTATCTTCCAGCCATTCCCGGCAATGCGTGACCTAACAGGATATCGTTAATATCGCGGCTTACCCCCGCATGTCGGCAAGCATCTTTGAAGTTGTGGCGAAAAGAATGGAAAGAAGTCTTAGGCGTTTTCACCTCAAGCCTTGTGATGTAACTTCTGAAATCCTTTGATGGTTGCTCAGAGTAGTACCCTTTTTCTCCTAACTTGAGGCTTGGGAACACGCGCTCTTCTCCCGTTTTTCTCTGGTGTTGCACGTATCGAAGAAAACCAAGCCGGATTAGCTCAGGGTGCAGAGGGACAACCCGTTTCTCGTGTCCTTTGGTGCGCTGGGTTTCGTCGCCCTCATGTTAGAGTAGGAATGGTATGCCGTCTTCTGTTTGGACGTCATCAAGCCTGAGCTGACACAGTTCGTTTAATCGTGCACCCGTCCATAGACCGAGAAGCGGTAGCCAGTACGAACTCGTCAAACTCATGTTGGTGCTACCGGGTTCAGAACGCCGACGCTCTGATTTACAACCGTCGAATAACGGACTGTTGAACAGTGTTTGTAGCTGGGCGGTACTGAAGGGGTCTGCGTCATCTCGCGCGTTTGTCGTGGTCTTCAACTTCATTGGACCAAAGATATCGGGGACATGTTCATCAAGTTGACGATCTGCCCACTTCCATGTCGCCTGTAATCTGCCTAGCGCCTTGTTGATTGTACTGTTCGAAAGCGTAGGCAGGCCGTGCTTAGCAGCCACAGCCACAGCTTCGGCCAAAGGAAGCCCTTTCGTCAGCGCGTACTTGTTCCTGTTACTTGGCAATCCGATTAACAACTCTTTGAAAGCTCTTGCGTCCGCTTTTTGCTAATCAAGTACAGGACGGTAACCACGCAGTTCGATGAACAGATCGGTCCATGTTTGATAGTCGTCGATCAACTTGGGCGACCATTCCTGTGTACGTTTGGCTTCTTCCCTGCGGCTCTCAAACAACTCCGACAACAAAGGCCCGCCAGAGGACTCATGAGGGGTGCTAGAGGCTGTTTGCGGCGTCTCGACCACCTCACCCGAGAAACGCTTCTGAATGGCCTCTGAGGCCCGTATATGGGCTTCCTGAAGCTTACGAGCCAATGCTCTCCACGAGGACGACGTCGGAGACAACCAGATGTCGGCATTGTCCCAAGTCAGGACATCTTCTGCCTCGTCAACAAAGAAAGTATCGAGTTCACCTCGTGCGTATTGTGAGCGCACGGCACCAGCCAAGTCAGAAGTCATCTGCTTAGCGTCTTCAAAGGTCTTCGCTGCAGTGTAACCAGAAAAACCGCTCGTGCGTATCTCGTCGTCTTCCTCAAGCAGGTGCTGATAGTAGACATCGTAAGCAAGCTGTAGCTGTTCAGATGTAAGCTCGTCCTGCTCTGGGCGTGTTAATTGTCGTCTGTGAACGTCGAACTTCCGGTCAACTTCAGCCGCAGCGATCCTAACTAGGCGAATAGCCTCAGCGTGGTCCTTTGTCTTGAGTGAGAACGTTTCTTCACTCTTAGGATACGTCTCAGCGATGTCTTTAGGGATAGCCGCACGGTGATAGTAGACAGCATTTCGACGGTATAATCTGGGGTGTCCGGGCATTCTTTCTAAAGTCGCCACTGTAACACCTCGCTGTAACAACCACGGATATAAGCCCTTGATACACAAGAACTTCCATCGATATCAACAAGATATGAGATAATGGTGGAGCCTAGCGGGGTCGAACCGCTGACCTCTTGCATGCCATGCAAGCGCTCTACCAACTGAGCTAAGGCCCCAACCTTGACGGCGTATCTGCCGTCTGTGCGCGGTATTTATGCAAAGGCGCGCAGGGGTTCAACCCAAAAAACACGCCTTCGCAAAAATTCTTCGACGGTTAGTCGTCGTCGTTTGCAGGAACGTCTGCGATCTCGTCCAGCGACACGTCCTCGTCGTCGTCGTCATCCAGAACATCATCGCCCAGATCCACGTCTGCTGCGTCGTCATCTTCCAACACCGCATCCGCGTCTTCCACCAGGTCGTCCTTCATGACGGCCTTGTCTTCTTTGTCCGCCACCATCGTGCGCGAGCCTTTGCCGGTCTCAAGGTTGATCACCTCGCCGGTATAGGGGCTAACCACGGGGTCGGCGTTCAAATCGTAAAAGCGTTTTCCGGTTGTCGGGCAGACACGTTTGACGCCCCATTCAGCCTTGGGCATTTGAAACCCTTTCCGTTCGTTCAATCTGTCGAGTTTGAGGCCAACTGCCACAAGTGCGCAAGGGTGTCAAAGGCTTTTCCTGCGAAGGGTTGACGCGCGCGGGGTTCCCGCGTCAATGAAAGGCATGTTCTTTAAATCCGCCACTGATCGCCTGATGGAAAATTGCCAGCTCGACGTGCCCGGCAACCCGGCCATCAAGATTGCGCTGCGCGTGTCAAAACGGGCGCGGCGGCTGTCGCTGCGCGTCTCCAGGCTGGATGGACGGGTCACGCTGACCGTGCCCGTCGGCACCCGTCGGCGCGAGGCAGAGGGGTTTGCGCGCGAACGGGCGGATTGGATTCGCAACCACCTTGCGGACACGGCCTCGCCTGAACGTCCTTCTATTGGCAGCACGCTGCCGTTTCGCGGCGCGGATGTCGAGATCACACGCGGCACGGCGCGCACGGTCCGGCTCAACGGCCATCACCTTGAGCTTCCTCCGGGCGAGGCATCTCGTGACGCGATCAGGATCGAGAGCTTTTTGAAAGAACAGGCCCGCGCCGCGCTGGTTGCCGCCAGTGACCACTACAGCGCCGCCCTTGGCCTGCCCTATGCAAGCGTAACCCTGCGCGACACACGCTCGCGCTGGGGCTCGTGCAGCGCGCGGGGCAACCTGAGCTATTCCTGGCGGTTGATCATGGCCCCGCCAGAGGTGCTGGATTATGTCGCCGCCCATGAGGTCGCGCATCTCAGGCACATGGATCATTCATCCGCCTTCTGGTCGCAGGTCGAGGCGCTCTGCCCCGGTTACGACACGCCCCGCCGCTGGCTTCGTGATCACGGAACGGCTTTGCACCGCTTTCGGTTTCGCGACTGATCCGATGCAGGATTGACCTTGCGGTGATTTGTGATCACAATTCGCCCATGCAAAGTCAAACCCGCCCCCAACCCGACAGCACCAGCGCCCATGAACGTGTCTATCGCCACCTGCGCGCGCGCATCATGCATGGCGAACTGGATCCGGGGGAAAGCCTGACCATCCGCGGCATCGGCAAGGATTATGACGTCTCGATGACCCCCGCGCGCGAGGCTGTCAGGCGGCTGGCGGCCGAAGGGGCGCTGACACTCTCAAGCTCAGGACGCGTAACGGCACCGGACCTGACCCCGGAACGGATCGAGGAGCTGGCCGCACTGCGCGCCCTTCTGGAACCCGAACTGGCCGCCCGCGCCCTGCCCCGCGCGCACCTTGCGCTGATTGACCGGCTGCGCGCCATCAACGCCCGCGTTTCCGAGCATGTCGCCAAACAAGATGCCGTTGGCTATCTGCGCACAAACCTAGAATTTCACCGGTCGCTCTATTTGCGCGCCCAGGCACCCGCGATCCTTGCCATGGCGGAAACGGTGTGGCTGCAACTCGGCCCGACCATGCGCGCGCTTTATGCCAAACGGAACCGCACGGATCTGCAACGCCACCACCGCATGATCCTTGCCGCGCTGGCAGCGGGCGACGAGCCCGCGCTCAGGCTCGCCGTGCGCACGGATGTCACGCAAGGCTTGAAGATGTTGGTGGGGTAGCATGTCGCCGTTGATCACGGCTCATCTGAGCGCCAAATAAATGCAACTCACACCGATTTACGACGAAGGAATAAAGTGTTGTTTAACCTAGGAACCCTTAGATCGATTCTTCTTCGCGATCCCTTGGTTACCGCCAGACTGCCAGCAGGTCGCTACACTTTTTTGCATATAGTCCACGACGAGATTGATGACACAAATAGTCAATTTGGCGAAGTGACACTGCCCGACGATGATCTTGCAAGCCAGCTCGCAACTTTAGCCGAAACGGCGGGTGTCAATCGGCGCATCGCCCTCGGAAGCGAGGTCTCTAGCACTGACGCAGAGACGTTTCTGTCACCCCTTGGGTGCGACGGCGCGGACTATCGTAGAAAGTTGAGAGCCATGTCACGTAGAGGCGACTACTTGACTGGTTTCTCCTACACAGGGAATTCTGGCGATTGGAGATATCGTGATACCAATCACTTTGAAAGCTGGTCTATCTTATTGGCAACAAGCGATGCAGCCATCGCTTGGGAAGCCAAATTGCGATCTGGGGAAAACATCAACTTCCCAAAAAATGAGCACGCCCGAAAGCGTGCCCTTTGATGTTCAAACTGAGCGCTTTTACGCGTGAATCGGCCCATCCCCACAAGCCAGCGCCGCCTCGCGCACCGCTTCCGAGAAGGTTGGGTGGGCGTGACAGGTGCGCGCCAGATCTTCTGCCGATCCTCCGTATTCCATCAACACGCAGGCTTCATGGATCAGCTCGCCCGCGGCAGGCCCCATGATGTGCACGCCCAACACGCGGTCGGTGGCTTTGTCGGCCAGAATTTTCACGAAGCCATCGCCCATGAACACAGCCTTCGCACGGCCATTGCCCATGAAGCTGAACTTGCCGACCTTGTAGTCAACGCCAGCCTCTTTCAGCTCCTGCTCGGTCTTGCCCACAGACGCCACTTCGGGCGAGGTGTAGATCACGCCGGGGATCACGTCGTAGTTCACATGTCCGGCCTGACCGGCGATGCTCTCGGCCGCCGCCATGCCCTCGTCCTCGGCCTTGTGCGCCAGCATCGGGCCTTCGGTCACGTCGCCAATCGCCCAGATGCCCGGCACGGATGTTTTCCAGTGGTCGGTGGCAATCTGGCCGCGTTCGGTCATCTTCACGCCAACCGCTTCCAGACCCAGACCGTCCACGAAAGGACGGCGACCGGTGGCAACCAGCACCACATCGGCCTCGATCGCGTGTTCGCTGTCATCCTTGAGGCGCTTGTAGTTCACGGTCGCTTTGGTCTTTTTGGCCTCGACGTTCTGGACTGCCGCGCCCATGACGAAGGTCAGACCCTGTTTTTTCAGCGTGCGCTGGAAGGTCTTCTGGATGTCCTTGTCCATGCCCGGGGTGATCTCGTTCAAGAACTCGACCACAGTTACTTCCGTGCCCAGACGTGCATAGACCGAACCCATTTCAAGGCCGATCACACCGGCGCCGATGACAACCATCTTCTTGGGGATCTTCGGCAGCTCAAGCGCGCCGGTCGAGGTCACAACGACCTTCTCGTCCACCTCGACACCCGGCAGGCTCGAAGGCTCCGACCCGGACGCAATCACGATGTTTTTCGCAGTGTGCACCTCGTCACCCACCTTGACCTGACCGGCGGCAGGGATCGACCCCCAGCCTTTCAGCCAATCGACCTTGTTCTTTTTGAACAGGAACTCGATGCCCTTGGTGTTCTGGCCAATCACGTCGTCTTTGTAGGCCAGCATCTCTTTCCAATCGACCGACGGGCTTTTGCCCTTCAGGCCCATCTTGGCGAAGTTATGCTCGGCCTCATGCAGGCTGTGGGAGGCATGCAAAAGCGCCTTCGAGGGGATACAGCCCACGTTCAGGCAGGTGCCGCCCAGGGTCTCGCGCCCTTCGACACAAGCGGTTTTCAGGCCCAGCTGGGCGCAGCGGATGGCACAAACATAGCCGCCCGGGCCACCACCGATTACGATTACGTCATAGTCTGCCATGGTCTTTCCTTTGTCTTACCGGGGGTCAGGGGTTCTACCTCCTGTGCCAAATCTGCGATTTATCGCCATCCCGGGATGTTTTTGGCAAGAAAAAATAAGGCGCCGCATTGGTTGCAGCGCCTTGTCTTGATTACAGGTCCATCAACAAGCGACGGGGATCTTCCAGCGCTTCTTTCACGCGCACAAGGAAGGTCACGGCGCCCTTGCCGTCAACGATGCGGTGGTCGTAGCTCAGCGCCAGATACATCATCGGGCGGATCACCACCTGGCCGTTGATCGCCATCGGGCGGTCCTGGATTTTGTGCATGCCAAGGATGCCCGACTGCGGCGGGTTCAGAATGGGCGAGGACATCAGCGAGCCATAGACACCACCGTTCGAGATGGTGAAGGTGCCGCCCTGCATTTCTTCCATCGAAAGTTTGCCGTCACGGGCACGGCGGCCTTTCTCGGCGATCGCTTTCTCGATCTGGGCAAACGACATGCTGTCGGCATCGTTGATCACCGGAACCACAAGACCGGTGGGCGTGCCAGCGGCGATGCCCATGTTCACATAGTTCTTGTAGACGATGTCGGTACCGTCGATTTCAGCGTTCACTTCCGGCACTTCTTTCAACGCGTGGCAGCAGGCCTTGGTGAAGAAGGACATGAAGCCCAGACGCACGCCATGTTTCTTCTCAAACAGGTCCTTGTACTCTTTGCGCAGAGCCATGGTTTCCGTCATGTCCACCTCGTTATAGGTGGTCAGCATGGCGGCGGTGTTCTGGCTGTCTTTCAGACGGCGCGCGATGGTCTGACGCAGGCGCGTCATCTTCACACGTTCCTCGCGCGACGCATCACCAGCCGCGCGCGGGGCGGCCGGGGCCGGCGCGGGGGCAGCGGCTTTCGGTGCGGCCAGAGCAGCGGCAACGTCGTGCTTCATCACGCGGCCATCGCGGCCGGTGCCCTGAACGTCAGCGGGGTTCAGGCCAGCTTCGGCCATGGCTTTCTTGGCCGAGGGTGCGTCTTCCACATCCTTGCCAGCCGCCGCAGGCGCAGCCGCAGCGGCGGGGGCCGCAGCAGGAGCAGCGACAACAGCGCCGCCAGCCGACAGAACAGCCAATTTGGCCGTGGCGTCCACGGTGGTGCCTTCAGGGGCAAGAATTTCTGCCAGAACGCCAGCGGCGGGCGCGGGCACTTCAACCGAAACCTTGTCGGTTTCCAACTCGCAGAGCATTTCGTCCTGAGCGACCGTGTCGCCCACCTGTTTGAACCAGCTTGAAACAGTGGCTTCCGACACGCTTTCGCCCAAGGAAGGCACCATCACGTCAACGGCCTGACCGGCGTCACCAGCCGGGTCGGCGGCGGCCGGAGCGGCTTCGGCAGCAGCGGGTGCAGGTGCAGCCCCTTCGCCTTCGCCAATCATCGCCAAGAGGGCGTCAACGCCCACGGTTTCGCCTTCGGCGGCGACGATCTCGCCCATCACACCAGCGGCGGGCGACGGCACTTCGACGGTGACCTTGTCGGTTTCCAGCTCGCACAGCATCTCGTCAACGGCAACGGCGTCGCCGGGTTTCTTGAACCATGTTGCGACCGTGGCTTCGGTCACGCTTTCGCCCAGCGTGGGGACACGTACTTCAATGCTCATGGTTTATTTCCCTTCCATCGTCAGCGCGGCGTCCACCAGCGCTTCTTGTTGTGCTTTGTGGGTGGATGCCAGACCCGTGGCGGGCGATGCCGCCGCCGGGCGACCGGCATAGACCGGGCGCGTGTGTTTCGCGCCAATGCGGGTCAGAACCCATTCGATATTCGGTTCGACAAAGAACCACGATCCCTGGTTTTTCGGCTCTTCCTGACACCAGACAATCTCGGCCTGTTTGAAGCGCTCCAGCTCTTTCACGCAGGACATGGCCGGGAACGGATAGAACTGTTCAAGGCGCAAGATATAAATGTCTTCGATGCCGCGTTTGTCACGCTCTTCCAGCAGGTCATAGTAAACCTTGCCAGAACACATAACGACGCGCTTGATCTTGTCGTCTTTCACCAGCTTGGCGTCCGAGCGCCCCGTGCCATTGTCACGATCGCCATCATCCCACAAGACGCGGTGGAAGCTGGACCCTTCGGTGAAGTCTTTGGCATCCGACACGCACAGCTTGTGGCGCAGAAGCGATTTCGGCGTCATCAGGATCAGCGGCTTGCGGTAGCCGCGGTGCAGCTGGCGACGCAGGATGTGGAAGTAGTTGGCCGGGGTCGAGCAGTTCGCCACGATCCAGTTATCGCCCCCACACATCTGCAGGAAGCGTTCCAGACGGGCCGAGCTGTGTTCCGGCCCCTGCCCTTCGAAGCCATGCGGCAGAAGGACGGTCAGGCCCGACATGCGCAGCCATTTCGATTCACCCGACGAGATGAACTGGTCAAACATGATCTGCGCGCCGTTGGCGAAGTCGCCAAATTGCGCTTCCCACATCACCAGCGCATTGGGTTCGGCCAGCGAATAGCCATATTCGAACCCAAGCACCGCGTATTCCGACAGCATCGAGTCGATGACCTCGTAGTGGGCCTGACCCTCGCGGATGTTGTTGAGCGGGTAATAGCGTTCTTCGGTGTCCTGATTGATCAGGCCCGAATGACGCTGGCTGAACGTGCCGCGCGTACAGTCCTGACCGGCCAGACGCACTGGGAAGCCCTCGGTCAGAAGCGAGCCAAAGGCCAGCGCCTCGGCGGTCGCCCAGTCAAACCCGGTGCCGCTGTCAAACATCTTGGCCTTGGTGTCCAGAAGACGCCCAACGGTCTTGTGCATCGGGAAGTTGTCCGGTGCAGTGGACAGAGCCTTACCAACCTCGTTGAAGGTCTCGGTCGATATCTCGGTCTTGCCGCGCTGATATTCGTCGCTGTTGGTGTCCAGATGCGACCAGCGCCCGTCCAGCCAGTCGGCCTTGTTGGGCTTATAGTCTTTGCCGGCTTCGAACTCGTCGTTCATTTTCGCCTGGAAGGCCGCTTTCATGTCCTCGATCTCGCCTTCCGGGATCAACCCGTCCTTGACCAGACGTTCGGTGTAAAGCTGCAGCGTCGTCTTATGCTTCTTGATGTTTTTATACATCAACGGGTTGGTGAACATCGGCTCGTCGCCTTCGTTGTGCCCAAACCGGCGATAGCAGAAAATGTCCAGAACCACGTCTTTGTGGAACTTCTGACGGAATTCGGTGGCCACGCGGGCGGCGTGCACCACGGCTTCCGGGTCATCGCCGTTCACGTGGAAAATCGGGGCTTCCACCATCAGCGCGATATCCGTGGGATAGGGCGACGAGCGCGAGAAATGCGGTGCAGTGGTGAAACCGATCTGGTTGTTCACCACGATATGCATCGTGCCGCCGGTTTTGTGACCCACAAGGCCGGACAAGCCGAAGCCTTCGGCCACAACGCCCTGACCGGCAAAAGCCGCGTCACCGTGCAGAAGGATCGGCAGAACCTGATCGCGGTTCACGTCGTTCATCTGTTCTTGCTTGGCGCGCACCTTGCCCAGAACCACCGGGTTCACAGCCTCAAGGTGCGAGGGGTTCGCGGTCAGCGACAGGTGGACCTTGTTGTCATCAAACTCGCGGTCCGACGAGGCGCCAAGGTGGTATTTCACATCGCCCGAACCGTCGACCTCTTCGGGTTTGAAACTGCCGCCCTGAAATTCGTTGAAGATCGCGCGATAAGGTTTCTGCATCACGTTGGCCAGAACCGACAGGCGGCCACGGTGCGGCATGCCGATCACCACATCCTTCAGGCCCAGCTGCCCGCCACGCTTGATGATCTGCTCCATCGCAGGGATCAGCGCTTCGCCGCCATCAAGACCGAACCGCTTGGTGCCCATGTATTTCACGTGCAGGAATTTCTCGAAGCCCTCGGCCTCGACCAGCTTGTTCAGGATCGCCTTACGACCTTCCTGCGTGAAGCGGATTTCCTTGTCGAACCCTTCGATGCGTTCCTTCAGCCAACCCGCTTCTTCCGGGTTCGAGATGTGCATGTATTGCAGCGCAAAGGTACCGCAATAAGTGCGCTTCACGATCTCAAGGATCTGACGGATCGAGGCAACCTCAAGACCCAACACATTGTCGATAAAGATCGGACGATCCATGTCGGCTTCCGAAAAACCGTACGAAGCTGGGTCCAGCTCAGGATGCGGCGTCGGTTCCTGCATACCCAGCGGATCAAGGTCTGCAGCCAAGTGGCCACGAATACGGTAGGCCCGGATGATCATCAGAGCCCGGATCGAATCCAGAACGGCGCGTTTGACCTGATCGTCGGAAAGCTGAACGCCCTTCTCGGCGGCCTTCGCTTCGATCTTCTTGGCCGCTGCCTTGCCTTCTTCGGCAGGGGCCTCAGGCCATTGACCGTCCAGAGCATGCACCCGCTCGCCTTCCGGCATCGGAGGCCAGTCACCGCGCGCCCAGCTGGGGCCAGCGGCCTCGGCGGTCACGTCACGGGCGTCATCCCCAAGCTCTGCGAAAAACGCGTGCCACGCGGCGTCGACCGCGTTGGGATCCTTCACATACTGGGCATAGAGCTGCTCGAGGTACTCGGCATTATGCCCTTGCATGAAGCTTGATGCATGGAAGATGTCGTTGGGGCTCTGGTCGTTCATGGGGTCACCTGAGGATTTGAAAACGCGCGCCCCATGTTTCAGGGGCGCGCGAGGGTCGTCTTACTTGCCGATCGCTTCCAGCACGGCCTCGCCCAGCGTTGCGGGGCTGTCTGCCACCACAATGCCAGCCGCGCGCATGGCTTCGATCTTGTCTTCGGCACCGCCTTTACCACCGGCAACGATGGCACCAGCGTGGCCCATGCGACGGCCCGGAGGTGCCGTACGGCCAGCGATGAAGCCAGCGACCGGCTTCCAGCGGCCTTTCTTCTTCTGTTCGGCCAGGAATTCAGCAGCTTCTTCTTCTGCCGAACCACCGATTTCACCGATCATGATGATCGACTGAGTTTCGTCGTCGTCCAGGAACATGTCCAAGACGTCGATATGCTCGGTGCCCTTGATGGGGTCGCCGCCGATGCCGACAGCTGTCGACTGGCCCAGACCGATATCGGTGGTCTGTTTCACGGCCTCATAGGTCAGCGTACCCGAGCGCGACACAACGCCAACGCTGCCGCGCTGGTGGATGTGGCCGGGCATGATGCCGATTTTACAAGCGCCGGGGGTGATCACGCCGGGGCAGTTCGGGCCCACAAGACGCGAGCTTGATCCTTCCAGCGCGCGCTGAACGCGCATCATGTCCAGCACCGGAATGCCTTCGGTGATGCAAACGATCAGTTCCATCTCGGCATCAATGGCTTCAAGGATCGAATCCGCTGCGAAGGGCGGCGGCACGTAGATCACGGAAGCATTGGCTTCGGTGACGTGCTTTGCCTCGTGCACCGAGTTGAAGACCGGAAGGTCCAGATGCGTCTGGCCACCTTTGCCCGGCGTCACACCGCCGACCATTTTGGTGCCATACGCAATGGCTTGTTCCGAGTGAAAGGTCCCCTGCGAGCCGGTAAAGCCCTGACAGATCACCTTGGTATTTTCGTCGATAAGGACTGCCATGTGGTAGTCTCCTTAATAATTCGTTTTGCCAGCTTCGGAGCCTCTCCGAAAAGGCAGGTTCAAACGAGTGATTAGGTACTCTGCGGGCTCACAACCCAAGTGTTCGCGCCATCGTCACAGGCCACAGGTGCATTGCGCATTCGCGCTTCTGCCATAAGTGCGTCCATGTCTGGCCCACTGGGGCACGACAATGTGATCGAAGGACGTTCAGCAGCCGTTGCGGTTGAAGCATCGGGTTGCTTGACGCATCCAGAAACTGTCGCAAGTAGCGCCGCTGACACTAAGATCTCCCGCATTGGGTTTACCCCTTCACCGCTTTCACGATTTTCTCTGCACCGTCCGACAGGTTGTCGGCAGCGATCACATCAACATCCGAGTTGTTGATGATGTCTTTACCGGCTTCCACATTGGTGCCTTCCAGACGCACGACCAGCGGAACCTGCAGGCCCACTTCTTTCACGGCTGCAACCACGCCTTCGGCGATGACGTCACAGCGCATGATGCCGCCGAAGATGTTCACAAGGATGCCCTTCACGTTGGGGTCCGAGGTGATGATCTTGAAGGCCTCAGTGACTTTCTCTTTGGTCGCACCGCCACCAACGTCCAGGAAGTTCGCCGGTTCAGCACCGTAGAGTTTGATGATGTCCATGGTGGCCATTGCCAGGCCAGCGCCGTTCACCATGCAGCCGATCTCGCCGTCCAGAGCGATGTAGTTCAGGTCGTATTTCGACGCTTCCAGCTCTTTCGGGTCCTCTTCGGTGGTGTCGCGCAGTTCAGCGATGTCCGAGTGGCGGTAGATGGCGTTGCCGTCAAAGCCAACCTTGGCGTCCAGCACTTTCAGGTCGCCGCTGTCCGAGATGATCAGCGGGTTGATCTCAAGCATCTCCATGTCCTTCTCGGTGAAGGCTTTATAGAGCTTGCCCATCAGAGCAACGCACTGTTTGACTTGTGCACCTTCCAGGCCCAGTGCAAATGCGATGCGGCGGCCGTGGAAACCTTGGTAACCCGTTGCCGGATCAACCGAGAAGCTCAGGATCTTTTCGGGGGTCGCTTCCGCAACTTCCTCGATGTCCATGCCGCCTTCGGTCGAGCAAACGAACGAAATGCGCGAAGTTTGGCGATCTACCAGCAGAGCCAGATACAGCTCACGCTCGATGCCGGAACCGGCTTCGATGTAGATGCGGTTCACCTGTTTGCCAGCGGGGCCGGTCTGGTGGGTCACAAGGGTGCGGCCCAGCATCTTCTTGGCTTCTTCAGCGGCTTCTTCCACCGATTTGGTCAGGCGCACACCGCCTTTTTCGCCAGCGTCGGCTTCCTTGAAGGAACCCTTGCCGCGGCCGCCTGCGTGAATTTGGGCTTTGACCACCCAAAGCGGTCCGTCGAGTTCACCTGCGGCGGTTTTGGCATCTTCTGCTTTCAATACGACGCGGCCGTCCGAAACGGGGGCGCCGTAGGATTTCAGAAGGGCCTTCGCCTGGTATTCATGAATGTTCATGAAATCATCCTATCCAGTTGGTCCATTGGGTCCGGGACAACATGCACAGGTGAAACACCAGTCAGAAGAACTTTTTAAGGAAATCGGGGTTTTTGCGCTAACTTTTTGAAATTTGTGATCACAGCTGAAAAAGTGTGATCACAAATCAGCAAATGTCGCTGGCGCATCGCAGAGATTCGCGTTTGTAACGATCTGCACGAAGCAACAAGGGCGCCCGTAAAGGACGCCCTTGCTGAATTTCTGGCTGGGTTTAGGCCAGCGAGCTGTCGATGCCTTTACAGGCTTCCACAAGACCCTTCACCGCATCGACCGACTTGTCGAACATGGCTTGTTCGTCTTTGTTCAGCTCGATGTCGATCACCTTCTCGATGCCGTTGGCACCGATGATGGTCGGCACGCCAACATAGAAACCGTCAAGACCATATGCGCCGTCAACATAAGCCGCGCAGGGCAGCAGACGTTTCTGGTCGTTCAGGTAAGCCTGAGCCATCTCGATGGCCGAGGCGGCCGGGGCATAGTAGGCCGAACCGGTTTTCAGCAGGCCAACGATCTCGGCGCCACCGTCACGGGTGCGCTGAACGATCGCGTCCAGTTTTTCCTGGCTGGTCCAGCCCATTTTCACCAGATCCGGCAGCGGGATGCCGCCAACGGTCGAATAACGGGTCAGCGGAACCATGGTGTCGCCGTGGCCGCCCAGTACAAAGGCGGTGACGTCACGCATGGAGACGTCAAATTCGACCGACAGGAAGTGACGGAAGCGGGCCGAATCCAGCACGCCAGCCATGCCGACAACTTTCTCGTGCGGCAGGCCCGAGAACTCGCGCAGCGCCCAAACCATGGCGTCCAGCGGGTTGGTGATGCAGATCACAAACGCATTGGGCGCGTGCTCTTTAATGCCTTCGCCAACCGACTTCATAACCTTCAGGTTGATGCCCAAGAGGTCATCGCGGCTCATGCCCGGCTTGCGCGGCACGCCAGCGGTCACGATGCAGACGTCGGCGCCGGCAATGTCTTCGTAAGACGTGGTGCCCGACAGGGCTGCGTCGAACCCCTCGACGGGGCCGCTTTCTGCGATGTCGAGTGCTTTACCCTGGGGGATACCGTCCGCAATATCAAAGAGGACAACGTCGCCCATTTCTTTCAGTGCAGCAAGGTGAGCAAGTGTGCCACCGATCATGCCGCTACCGATAAGCGCAATCTTGGGTCTGGCCATGAGTGTGATCTCCGATCAGTTGTTTTCGGGCGCATGCGTAGTCCGAAAGTGCCTTTCGCGCAAGGGCGCTGCAGCGCGGCATCATACCGGGCTTGCAACCGAATGCGACAGGCGATAGCGCTAAAGCGCCAGTTTTCCAGCGTTTTGAGGGATCAGACATGCCCGAGGTTCTGGACCTCACTTTCTTTCTCTTTGCGATCCCAGCGGTGATCTTCGCCGGGATTTCCAAAGGCGGGTTCGGGTCAGGGGCGGCTTTTGCGGCAACGCCGTTGCTTGCGCTGATTCTGGAGCCGGGCGCCGCAATTGGGTTGATGCTGCCGCTTCTGATGCTGATGGATGTGACCGCGTTGAAACCCTATTGGCGCAAATGGGATACGCCCTCGGCCTGGGCGTTGGTGCTGGGGGCGGTGCCGGGTGTGGCACTGGGAGCAACGCTCTATTCGATGGCCAATCCGGATGTGTTTCGCCTGCTCATTGGGTTGATCGCCGTCGGGTTCGTGGCATTTCAACTGGCGCGCGCAAACGGCCTGATCCCCCCGGCCCCGCGCCCGATGTCAGGAAAGCTGGGGGCCTTTTGGGGCGTCATCGCCGGGTTCACCAGCTTCATCAGCCATGCAGGTGGCCCACCGGCGGCCGTTTTCCTGTTGTCACGCAAGCTGGATAAAACCACCTTTCAAGCCACGACCGTCATCGTGTTCTGGGCGATCAACCTTTTGAAATTCATCCCCTATTTCGCCTTGGGGATCTTCACGTGGCAAACGGCAAAGGCCGATCTTCTGTTGATCCCCTTTGCCGTATTGGGTGTCTGGATCGGGGTGCATCTGCATCACAAGATGTCCGAACGCCTGTTTTTCGGCTTCACCTACCTATTCCTGATCCTGACGGGAACAAAACTGATCTGGGAAGGGCTGACATGAAAAACCCCGCCAATGGGGCGGGGTTATATCATGTCACGTTCCGGGTTCAGCCTGTCTTAAACCGGATCGCCCAGCGCGGCGGGCGTCAGCTCTTCATCCAGCCGTTCAAATCCACGCCCTGCGGCAACCAGGCAGGTCAGCCCCTGCGGCGTGGTCATGGTGATGGTCCAGGTGCCGGTATCGGACGAGGCAAACACCTCGATCACCTGGCTGTTTGACGCCAGACCAATCGACTGGCGCGTTTCGCCATAGGTTTCGGCAAGTCGTTCAACAACCGCGTCACGTTGTCCGCAACGATTTGCGCTTTGGGCGTGGAGCTGAGTGGCCGACAATAGGATCGCGCCGATGCCCAGTCCGAGTGCAAGAATATCCTGCTTCATGGGTCTTCCCTTTCCAATGAGCCGCTTTACCGGGCCATCCGGGGTCACCGGCGGCAAGGGGCCTCGTTCGATCAGGTGCCGAGCTGCATCCCGTTTGTGTCAGTGGCCATCCGTGGGCCCTCCCGTCACTCGGCGCGTGTCCTAAGCCTGCGCCTCAGAGCCGAAGAAGTGGTTAACACGCCGCCCGGCATGTGCCGTGTTGGTAAATGCAACATGAAGATCCGCGGGACGTTGCGGAAAATTTCTGCAATGCGGCAAAGTTTGGCTTGCGAAATGGTGCGCAGATGTGATCCCTTGCGCAACAATATTGCGGAGACACAGAATCATGACCACTCGCCCTTACCGTTCCGTCCTTTACATCCCTGGCTCGAAAACCCGCGCCTTGGAAAAGGCCCGTGGCCTTGCCGCCGATGCGATCATCTTTGACCTCGAGGATGCCGTGGCGCCTGACGCCAAGGTGGAAGCCCGCGCCATTCTGAAGGCCGAGCTGGACAAGGGCGGCTATGGCAACCGCGCCAAGATCGTGCGCATCAACGGGTTCGACACCGAATGGGGCAAAGATGATGTGGCCGCATTCGTCGGCGCAGATATCGACGCGATCCTGATGCCCAAGGTCGGATCGGCCGCGCAACTGGACGAACTGGCCGCACTGATCCCAGATGTGGACCTGTGGGCCATGATGGAAACCCCCATCGGCATGCTGAACGCGGCAGAAATTGCAGCCCATCCGCGCCTGAAAGGCTTTGTCATGGGCACCAACGACCTTGCAAAAGAGCTCAACACCCGTTTCCGCGCGGACCGGCTGCCGATGATGGGCGGGCTTCACATGTGCCTGATCGCGGCGAAAGCACATGACGTGGTGATCGTTGATGGTGTCTACAACGCGTTCAAGGATGACGAAGGCTTGAAGGCCGAATGTGATCAGGGGCGCGATATGGGCATGGACGGGAAGACGCTGATCCACCCCGCGCAGCTGGCCATTGCCAATGACGCCTTCGCGCCCTCTGAAGCAGAAATTGATCTGGCGCAGCGCCAGATCGCCGCCTTTGAAGCTGCCGAAGCGTCAGGCGAAGGCGTGGCGGTTGTGGATGGTAAAATCGTCGAAAACCTGCATGTTGTGACGGCAAAATCCATTCTGGCCAAAGCCGACGCCATCATCCAGATGCAAGGCTGAGGCCCCTTACAAAGGAACCTCGCCATGACCTTGATGATCATCGGTCTCGCCCTGTGGTATGCCGGACATTTCTGGAAACGCGCCCTGCCGGCAGCCCATGCCAGCATGGGCGCGCGCGCCAAGCCCGTGTCGGCTTTGGTGATCCTTGCCTCGATTGTGGCGATGGTGATCGGCTATCGGTCTGTGGAAGCTTATGACCTATGGAGCTACCCCCCTGCCCTGAAACACGCCAACAACCTCTTGATCCTGATCGGGCTTTACTTCACCAGCCCCGGCCCGTCGAAAGGCGCGCTGTTTTACAAGCTGCGTCACCCGATGCTGTTTGGCTTCATCCTGTGGGCGCTGGCGCATCTGATGGTCAACCCGGATATCGCGTCGTTGGTGTTGTTCACCGGCCTGACCATCTGGGCCGCGCTTGAAATGCTGGTGATCAACCGGGCTGAACCCAACTGGACGCCCAACCCCAAAGGCGCGATTGCCAAAGATGGCATGTTCTTCGTGGCATCCGTCGTCCTGCTGGTCGTGATCGGATATGTGCACGGGCTGATCGGCCCGTCGCCATTCGGCGCGTAGACACACATTCCGCGTGGCGTTTTGCTGCGCGGATCTGAACTTTGTAAGGAGCACAACATGGCCAAAACCAACCCGGGCCGTTTTTTCGAAGACTACAAGCTGGGCGACGTGATCGACCACGCTGTGCCGCGTACCGTGGCCGAGGGTGAACGCGCCCTGTATCATGCGCTCTATCCCGCCCGTCACGCGCTTTACTCTTCGGATGAATTTGCCGGCGCTTGCGGGTTGGAAGGCTCGCCGATCGATGATCTGATTGCCTTCCATGTGGTGTTTGGCAAAACCGTGCCCGACATTTCGCTGAATGCCGTGGCCAATCTGGGCTATGCCGAGGGGCGCTGGCTGAAACCGGTCTATCCGGGCGATACGCTGCGGTCGCAATCCGAGGTGATTGGCCTCAAACAGAACTCCAACGGCAAATCCGGTGTGGTTTGGGTGCGCACGCGTGGCTTCAACCAAGTGGGTGAGCCGGTGATGGAATATGTGCGCTGGGTGATGGTGCGCAAAGGCGACCTGGACGCCCCTGCGCCCGAAACCGTGATCCCCGAACTGAAAGGCGTGCTGGAGGCAAGCGACCTGTCGATTCCCGAAGGTCTGTCCTTTGCGGATTACGATTTCACGCAAGCCGGCGAACCGCATCGCTGGGGCGACTATGAGGTGGGCGAGAAGATCGACCATGTGGATGGCGTGACCGTCGAGGAAGCCGAACACATGATGGCCACGCGTCTGTGGCAGAACACGGCAAAAGTGCATTTCGATGCCACCTTCCGCCCCGATGGGCAGCGGTTGATCTATGGCGGGCATGTGATTTCCATGGCCCGCGCCCTGTCGTTCAACGGCTTGGCCAACGCACAGATGATTGTCGGCCTGAACGGGGGCGCCCATGCCAACCCCTGCTTCTCGGGCGATACGATCCGCGCCTGGTCCGAGGTGCTGGACAAGGCCGATACGGATGCCCCCGGCGTGGGCGCCGTTCGCCTGCGTCTGGTCGCCGTGAAGCACGGCGCGCCCGAATTTGCGCTGAAGGGCGAGGATGGCAAATACCTGCCCGAGGTCATGCTGGATCTCGACTATTGGGCCTTGATGCCGAAATGACCCTTTGCGCCCGTCCCTGATATGGGGCGGGCGCAGGCTGTTTGCGCTCTGCCTGTGGTATACAATCGCGCACATTACCTGATTTATTCAGTCGGATAAAATGGGCAAGAAAGCGTGATCACAAATTTGAAATATGTGATCACAAGCCCCAGATTCCCTCCTTGTTAGCGCAAATTCCACGGAAAACCGCCGCCTTACCGCGTGACTCCGTGCCGCAAAAGGCGCTATTCCTGTCGCAAAGTCGAAATAGACAGAAGGAGGCCGCCATGGCCGACGTGAACAGAGGCAACCGCCCTCTTTCCCCGCATCTGCAAGTATACCGCCCGCAGCTGACCTCCATCACCTCGATCTTCGCCCGGATCACCGGGGTGGCGCTTTTGGGTGCTGCGATCCTTGTGGTCTGGTGGTTCTTTGCCGCGGCATTGGGGCAAGGATATTATGATCTGGTGAATGGTCTGATGACCTCGTTCTTTGGCGATGTGATCATGTTCGCCGCCCTCTGGGCGCTGTGCTACCACGCGCTGTCGGGTCTGCGTCACCTGATCTGGGACATTGGCATCGGCCTTGACGTCGAAACCGCCGAAAAGATGGGCCTTGGGGTTATCTTCGGCTCTGTCATTCTGGCGATCCTTGTCGCCGTGATCGTGTAAGGGGGAAGACATGAGCTATCTTACCGACCGCAAACGCGCCGTAGGCAAAGGGTCTTCCGGCTCTGGCACCGAACATTTCTGGGGTCAGGCGATTTCCGCTGTTGGCCTGTTGGTCCTGATGCCGCTTTTTGCCCTGACCTTCGGCCACGCGCTGGGCATGCCTTATGACGAGGCCATCGCCTATTACCAGCGTCCCTTCCCTGCCATCATCGCCGCCATGACCCTTGTGACCGCCATGGTGCACTTCCGTCACGGCGTTCAGGTGGTGATCGAGGATTATTCGCGCGGCGTCACCAAGAAGGTCCTTGTGATCGTCTGCACCGCCCTTTCCTACACCGTTCTGGCAATCGGCCTTTATGGCCTTGCCCGCATCGCATTTTAAGACCGGAGAGCCCCCAAATGGCAGCTTACGAATACGAAACACACGAATATGACGTGGTCGTGGTCGGTGCCGGTGGCGCCGGTCTGAGGGCCACGCTTGGCATGGCCGAACAAGGTCTGCGCACCGCTTGTGTGACCAAAGTCTTCCCAACCCGCTCGCACACCGTGGCCGCACAGGGCGGCATCGCCGCGTCCCTGTCCAACATGGGCCCGGACAACTGGCAGTGGCACATGTATGACACCGTGAAGGGCTCGGACTGGCTGGGCGACACGGATGCGATGGAATATCTGGCCCGCGAAGCACCCAAAGCGGTCTATGAGCTCGAGCACTATGGCGTGCCCTTCTCGCGCACCGAAGAAGGCAAGATTTACCAGCGTCCCTTCGGCGGCCACACCACCGAATTTGGCGAAGGCCCCGCCGTGCAGCGGACCTGTGCCGCAGCTGACCGGACCGGTCACGCGATCTTGCACACGCTTTATGGCCAGTCGCTGAAAAACAATGCGGAATTCTACGTTGAATACTTCGCCATCGACCTGATCATGTCGGAAGACGGCGAATGTCAGGGTGTGGTCTGCTGGAAACTTGACGACGGCACCATGCATGTCTTCAACGCGAAGATGGTTGTGCTGGCGACGGGCGGCTATGGCCGCGCCTATTTCTCAGCCACCTCGGCCCACACCTGCACCGGCGACGGTGGCGGCATGGTGGCGCGCGCGGGTCTGGCTCTGCAGGATATGGAGTTCGTTCAGTTCCACCCGACCGGCATCTATGGCTCGGGCTGCCTGATCACCGAAGGTGCACGCGGCGAAGGCGGCTATCTGGTGAACTCGGAAGGCGAACGCTTCATGGAGCGCTATGCGCCCCAGTATAAAGACCTCGCCCCGCGTGACTACGTGTCCCGCTCGATGACGATGGAAATCCGCGAAGGGCGCGGCGTGGGCAAGGATGGAGATCACATCTTCCTGCACCTTGACCACCTGCCCGCCGAAGCTCTGGCCGAACGCCTGCCCGGCATCTCGGAAAGCGCGAAGATTTTTGCCGGTGTTGACGTGAACAAGGAACCGATTCCGGTTCTGCCCACCGTTCACTACAACATGGGCGGCATCCCCACGAACTATTGGGGCGAAGTGCTGAACCCGACCGCCAAGGACCCGACCGCTGTTGTGCCCGGCCTGATGGCTGTTGGTGAAGCGGGCTGTGCGTCCGTGCACGGTGCGAACCGTCTGGGTTCGAACTCGCTGATTGACCTTGTGGTCTTTGGCCGCGCCGCCGCGATCCGCGCCGGCAAGGTCGTGGACGCAGACAGCGCCAACCCGGCGCTGAACCAGTCCTCGGTTGACGCGGCCTTTGATCGTTTCGACGGTCTGCGCAACGCAAAAGGCACTGTGCCAACCGCCGAGCTGCGTCTTGAGATGCAGAAGACCATGCAGGCAGATGCCGCCGTCTTCCGCACCGCCAAGACCATGAAAGAAGGCGTCGAGAAGATGACCGCCGTGGCCGCCAAGATGGACGACCTTGCTGTCACCGACCGCTCGCTGGTCTGGAACTCGGACCTGATGGAGACGCTGGAACTGGCCAACCTGATGCCCAATGCTCTGGCCACCATCCACGGCGCAGAAGCGCGCGAGGAAAGCCGCGGCGCGCATGCGCATGAGGACTTCCCCGAGCGTGACGACAAGAAGTGGCGTGTCCACACCGTCAGCCGCGTCGATGGCAACAAGGTGGACCTCAGCTACCGCCCGGTGATCACCGATCCGCTGACCACCGAAAAAGAAGGCGGCATCGCCTTGAAGAAAATCGCGCCCAAAGCGCGGACGTTCTAAGGAGGACGCCAGATGGTACAATTCAAGCTCCCCAAGAACTCGACCGTTCGCACCGGCAAAACATGGCCGAAGCCTGATGGCGCGAATGTCCGCAAGTTCCAGATTTACCGCTGGAACCCGGATGACGGCGAAAACCCCCGTGTCGACACCTATTTCATCGATATGGACAACTGCGGCCCGATGGTTCTGGATGCGCTGATCAAGATCAAGAACGAGATTGACCCGACGCTGACCTTCCGCCGGTCTTGCCGCGAAGGCATCTGTGGCTCCTGTGCGATGAACATCGACGGGATCAACACGCTGGCCTGTATCTACGGCATGGACGAGATCAAGGGCGACGTGAAAATCTATCCGCTGCCGCATACGCCGGTGGTGAAAGACCTGATCCCGGATCTCACGCATTTCTATGCCCAGCATGCCTCGATCATGCCGTGGCTGGAAACCAAGACCAACCGCCCCGCGAAAGAGTGGAAGCAGTCCATCGAAGACCGCAAGAAGCTCGATGGTCTTTATGAATGCGTGATGTGCGCCAGCTGCTCGACCTCGTGCCCGAGCTACTGGTGGAACGGCGACAAATATCTTGGACCGGCCGCGCTTTTGCATGCCTATCGCTGGATCATCGACAGCCGCGACGAAGCCACGGGTGAACGCCTCGATTACCTCGAGGACCCGTTCAAGCTTTACCGCTGCCACACGATCATGAACTGCGCCAAGACCTGCCCGAAAGGCCTGAACCCGGCCAAGGCCATCGCCTCGATCAAAAAGATGATGGTCGAACGCACACTTTAAGCGCAGCGCAATTCACAGAAATCGGGCGGCCTCTGGGCCGCCCTTTTTCATGGCAGCACCTGCCTCATTTTCTTGTCCGAAATACCTCGGGGAGTGTGAGGGGCTGGCCCCTCACTCCCGCGCTCGCAACACCCGCGCGGGTTTGGACGACAAGGGTCGCCAGGCAAAGGCAAGCCCGGCCAGGATCGTCGCCACGATGCCCCCCGCTACGATGGACAGGGCAGATAAAATGTCGAACACAAACCGCTCCTCCATCACGTAATGCGTCACGGCCCAGCCTGCCAAACCGCCTGCCAACACCGCCACGCCCCCGGCTGCCGCGCCCAGAACCGCCGAGCGGATCGCGAAGTTTGCAAGGATCGCCGCGCGGGTCGCGCCCAGCGTTTTCAACACGGCTGCCTCATAGGTCCGCGCCCGCTCGCCCGCCGCCGCCGCCCCCATCAACACCACGAAGCCTGTGACCAGTGTGGCCAAGGCCCCATAGGTGATTGCCGCCGCAATCTGCCCCATCAACCCGGTCACCTGCGTGATCGCGTCACGCACCGAAATCAACGTGATGTTGGGAAAGGCCCGACCCAAATCGCGCAGAATCGCGGCCTCTCCGGCCTCTTCTGAATAGATCGTGGCGATATAGCTGTGCGGCGCCCCGGCCAGGGCCGCAGGGTTCATCGTCAACACAAACCCCATGCCCGCCTGGCTGAAATCCACCTCGCGAAAGCTGGTGATTTCACCGGTGATGTCGCGGCCCAGAATGTTCACCGTCATACTGTCCCCCAGCGACAACCCCATTTCAGCCGCCTCTTCGGCGGCAAAGCTGATCTGGGGCGGACCATCATAATCCTCGGACCACCATTCCCCTTCGACCACGGTGGTACGCGTGGGCGCGGCCGAGTAAGTCAACCCGCGATCCCCCTGCAACACCCAGTGCCCGCCAGCGACCTCTGATGCGGGCTTTGCGTTGATCTGCGTGATCACCCCGCGCAGCATTGGCGCGGTATCAATCCGGCTGACGAGCGGGTCGCCCTCCAGCCGCGCGCGCACCCCGTCAATCTGGTCTGGCTGGATATCGACCACAAAGAAACTTGGCGCCACATCCGGAAGATCACGCGAGATTGCCCCGCGCAGGTTGTTATCGATCTGCCCCACCGCCGCCAACACGGCCAGCCCAAGCCCCAGTGACAAGACAACCGCGCCCGCCTCGCCGCCTGGCCCGCCCACAGCCCCCAGCGCAATGCGCAGGGTCGGGCGACCGCGCAGCCACGCCGCACGCCCCAAAGCGCGCGCAACCCGCTTCACGGCCCCGCCCGTCAGAACAAGCGTCGCAAAGGCCATGCCCAGTCCGGCGAAACTCCACAATGCCAATTTGGGCAAACCCGACAGCCATGCGGCCAGCCCGATCAACAAGGCCAGAATGCCAAGACAAAGCGCGATGAACACAGGGCGCGGCAGCCGGGAACGCCCAAGGGCTGCATCGCGAAACAAGCCCGCCGCCGTGACATCTTCGGTGCGCGACAACGGCCAGAGTGTGAACAAAAGCGCCGCCAGCCCCCCATAAAGCGCGGCTTCTGCCATAGGCGCGGGATAGAGCGTTACTTCAGCCGAGATCGGCAGAGTGCGCGCGATCACAGGCACCAGCGCAACAGGCACCAAAGCCCCAAGGATCAAACCAACAGCCAGACCCAGAAGCGTCAGGACGCCAATTTGCAGAAAATAGGTCAGAAAGATCACCCGCCGCTCGGCCCCCAATGCGCGCAGGGTCGCAATCGTGCTGGTTTTGCTGTCCAGATAGCTGCGCACCGCGGCCGAGATCCCCACCCCGCCAACCGCCAGCCCGGCCAGCCCGACAAGGACCAGAAAAGCCCCCAACCGGTCGATCAACCGGCTCAGGCCGGGGGCGCCATTTCGGGCATCGCGCCAGCGCGCCCCCTTCGGTTCCAGTTCCGGCATCAAGGCCGCCTTTGCAGCTTCGATCCCGCCATCCGCCAATCGCAGTTTGTAGTGGCTGTTAAACAGCGTGCCCTCAGACAACAGGCCCGAGCCCTCCAGCGCTGTGCGCGCGACGATAGAACGCGGCCCAAGACCGAACCCGCCCGTGGCGTTATCCGGTTCCTTCACCAGCTCGGCCATCAAGATAAACGCCGCATCGCCAAGGGCCACCTGATCACCGATGCCCAGACCCAACCGATCAATCAGCAGATCATCCATCACGATCCCCGCCACGCCATCCTGCCCGGCAAGCGCCAGATCCAATGGCATGGGCGGGTCCAAAACCACCTGCCCAAAAAGCGGATAAGCGCCATCCACAGCTTTGACCTGTGTCAGCCCGCGCTCGTCATTCACCACGATCATGGATCGGAAATCTGCGACCACCGACACAGATTGCGCAACATCCGCCAACCGTGCCAGTTCCCCCTCCGAGGCGAACCGATAGGTGAAGGACACCGAGGCGTCCCCCCCCAGCAAAACCGCGCCCTGCGAGGCCAGCCCGGCGCGCAAACCCTCGCGCACACTGCCAATTGCGGCAATAGCCGCAACCCCCAGCACCAGACAGGCAAGGAAGATGCGAAAACCGCGCAGGCCACCGCGCATTTCGCGCCGGGCCAGCACCCATGCCATGGTCAGCATTTGCTTCATACCAACCGCCCATCCTGAATGCGCAGGACGCGGTCGCAGCGCTTGGCCAGTTCAGGCGCGTGGGTCACGAGGATCAGGGTTGATCCGTGCCGGTCCCTCAACCCGAAAAGCAGATCCATGATTGCCGCGCCCGTGGCGCCGTCCAGGTTGCCGGTCGGCTCATCCGCCAAGAGGATTTCAGGCCGTGGGGCCGCTGCCCGGGCCAACGCCACGCGCTGCTGTTCGCCGCCTGACATCTGGCTGGGATAATGATGCAAACGATGCGCCAGCCCGACGGCTTCAAGCTCTGCCTCGGCGCGTTCGAACGCATCTTTGGCACCCGACAGTTCCAAAGGTGTTGCGACATTTTCCAACGCTGTCATTGTCGCGATCAGGTGGAAAGACTGGAACACCACCCCCATATGATCCCTGCGAAACCGCGCAAGCTCGTCTTCGCCCATGGCGCCAAGGTCCTGACCCAGCGCCTGCACTGACCCTCCGGTGGCCTGATCCAGCCCACCCATCAACATAAGGAGAGAGGATTTGCCCGACCCGGACGGCCCCGTAAGCCCCAGCGTTTCGCCGCGGGCCACGTCGATATCAATCCCCTTGAGGATCTCGGTCCGACCGGCATTATGGCCAAGGGTCAATCGGGCGTCTTTCAGGCAAAGAACCGGGCGGGTCATGGGCAGACTTTCATATGGAGAGGCAAAATGATTTCAACTGGATATGGGGGCTTGGGCGCGGTTCTCAAGGGGGTGGCAGCGGGTCTGTTTCTGACCTGTGTCTCTGCGATCCCGGCGCTGTCCCAGACCACGACCATCCTGGCGCTTGGTGACAGTCTGACAGCGGGCTACGGGCTGGAACAGGGTGACGGATTCGTGCCCCAGTTGGAAGATTGGCTGACGGCGCAGGGGCTCGACGTCAGGGTGCAAAACGGCGGGGTCTCGGGGGACACCTCGGCGGGCGGGGCTGCCCGGCTTGCATGGTCGTTGACCGAAGAGGTCGACATGGTGCTGGTGACGCTGGGCGGAAACGACATGCTGCGCGGTATTTCCCCGGAAGAAACCTATCGAAATCTGGAGAAGATCCTGACAGAGCTGACACAGCGGGAACTCGAGGTGGTTTTGATCGGCATCCCCGGCCCCGGCAATTTCGGCGCAGACTATCGCACCCGGTTCAATGCCATTTTCCCAAGGTTGGCCGACGCATATGAGGTTCAGCTATACCCCAACTTCCTGGCCCCCCTGACAGAGGCCGGCTCAATGGCAGCCGCCCGCCAGTTGTTTCTGCAAGACGATGGGCTTCACCCGAACAAAGCCGGTGTCTTGAAGATTGTGGAAGGCCTTGGACCTGTGATCATGGCGCGAATCCAATAGGGATGCCTTGTGCATTCCCCTTGAAATAGCAGCCTATCCAAAAGCACAGGTCAAACGTGTGCAACAGCTGATTTTAAAACGTTTTTTATCGCGAACCTATCCCTAGTGACACCTATGCTGCGCCTTTGGCCTGTGCCAATCTTGCGCCTCAACCGCGAGAGGCCAGAAAGGCCCCAAGCTGACAAGCGGAGAGCATGGGTGACTATTCTTGTCATCACAAAAGACCCGGCGATGGAGTATCGCGTCAGGTCTGCACTGGGCACCAGTGCGGACCACGAAGTGCATCATTTTGACAGTCTCGAAGCCGCAGATGACGCACTTTCACGTCACACCGACTTGTGCATGGTTGTTATCGAACATGATCTGGACGGGTTTGACGGGTTGAAGGCGGTCGAGAAGCTGTCGCGCCGGCGGCAGGACTGCAAAATCCTGCTCTTGTTGAACGACAGTGATCTGTCGGTGGGCCGACACGCGCTGGATATCGGCGCAACCGCAACGGCCCCAATATCCATCACGTCTGATGCGCTGTCAGCGATCCTGAACCTGATGGCAAGCAAGTTCAAACTGCAGCTTTTGCCTGATGACGGTCAGGGTCCCGCGCGCCGCGATCCCTCTTCCCGCCTGTCAAAACGAGAGCTTCAGATCCTTGCTTTGCTCTGTGATGGGCAGCAGAACAAAGAAATCGCCCACGCCTTTGGCATTCAGGAAGTCACGGTGAAAATGCACATGCGCGCGATCATCCGTAAGTTGGGGGCACGCAACCGCACCCATGCGGCGATGATTGCCACGCGCGACGAGTTGGTCTGAACAGCGCAAAGCCTGTCCCCTTGCCCACGTTTTGACCGGCTTTAGCCTTGCGGCGGCTCATCATCCCAACGATCACTTAGAATACGGTGGCTGTCGCCATCCGGATCTTCGTATTGTTCGCTCTTTAGGGTCCAGAAAAAGGCCGCCAGCCCCAGGCCGCCCAACAAAAGAGACGCCGGGATCAGATAGACAAGTACGTTCATGGATCACCCTTTCCGAAGGCGCAATGCGTTCAGCGACACTGACACAGAGGAGGTCGACATGGCAAGCGCAGCCGCCAGAGGCGTGGCCAGTCCGATCAGGGCAACCGGGATGGCGATGGCATTGTAACCCGCTGCAATCGCAAAGTTTTCCTTGATGCGTCTTGTCGCGGATTTGGACAGCTCGATCGCAGATGACAAGGGCTCCATCGACTTGCCCAAGAGCACGATATCCGACACCACACGGGCGGCTTCGAGTGCAGACGCCGGAGAAATGGACACATGTGCAGCCGCCAGTGCTGCCGTGTCATTCAACCCGTCGCCCACCATCAGAACCTTGCGGCCCGATTTGCCCAGACGCGCCACAAACTCAGCTTTGTCTTCGGGCAACGTGTCGGCCTTCCAGTCCTCGATTCCCACACGCCCGGCGATATCGGCCACGGCGGCAGGCACATCGCCAGAGATCAGCGTGATGCCCATGCCCTTGGCTTTCAGCGCGGTGATCGCGGCCTCGACACCTTCACGCAGGGCGTCGGTGAAGGTGAACGCCACGGGTTTGGCGCCCGAGACGGCCAGATAGGTGGCGGTTTGCCCCACGGCATTAGCGCCCAGCCATTCGGCACGGCCAAGGCGTACGGTCTTGCCCTGCCAAAGCCCTTCGATGCCCTTGCCGGGAACCTCATGAACCTGACTGATCTCGGCGGGCTGCACACCAGCGGCGCGCGCAGCCTGGGTCAGGGATTGCGCCAGCGGGTGGCTGGAGCCTTCGGCCAAGGCCAGTGCAATCTCCAGATCACGCGGCTTATGGCGGGCCAGCGCATCCAACGCGGGTTTGCCCTCGGTCAGCGTGCCGGTCTTGTCAAAGACCACGTGATCGACCTCGGCCAGACGCTCCATGGCGGTGGCGGATTTCAAAAGCATGCCCTGTTTGAACAGACGACCCGAGGCGGCGGTGGTCACGGCAGGCACGGCAAGACCCAGCGCACAGGGGCAAGTGATGATCAGCGTGGCCACGGCGATATTCATCGCCATACGCCAATCGCCGGAATACCAGAACCAAAACAGGAAGGCTGCAGCGGCCAGAAGATGGACAACCGGCGCATAGACAGCCGCCGCTTTGTCAGCAAGCGAGGTGTAGCGATTGCGCGCGGTTTCCGCGATGGCAACCAGATCCGCCATGCGGTGCAACGAGCTGTCACGCCCGGCGGCGGTCACACGCACCGTCAACGGACCGGTCAGGTTCACCTCGCCCGCCGAAACAATGCTGTCAGGCGCCGCCGCAACCGGCAGGCTTTCCCCGGTCAGGATAGATCGGTCCAATTCGCTTTCGCCTGACATGACAATTCCGTCCACCGGCACACGCGATCCGGGCACCACGCGCACGATCTGACCGGGTTCCAGATCGGACACGGCCACCTGTTCGTCCGCCTGACCGTCCACCACCAAAAGTGCACGGGGCACTTCCAGCGCGGCCAATTCCTCGGCCGCTGATCGCGCAACCGCGCGGGTGCGGTAATCCAGATACCGCCCGGCCAACAGGAAGAATGTCAGCGACAGTGCCGCATCAAAATAGGCATGCGCACCGGAATGCATGGTTTCATAGATCGACATGCCCAGCGCCAGAATGATCGCCAGTGAAATGGGCACATCCATGTTCAGCCGCCCAACGCGCAGCGCCGACCATGCTGACCGAAAGAAGACCTGGCTTGAAAAGCCAACGGTCGGGATGGCGATGCCTGCGCTGATCCAGTGGAACATATCGCGCGTGGCATCGGTGGCGCCCGACCAGACCGCAACGCTCAGCAGCATCACGTTCATCATCGCGAACCCGGCAACGCCAAGGCGCATCAAGAGGTCCTTGCCCTGCTTGTCCGTGGCGGTTGAGGTCAGCTGTCCCGGGTCAAGCTCGTAGGCTTCAAAGCCGATACCGGTCAGATAATCGGCAAGGCTTTGCGCCTCGATATCCGGGTCCACATCAACCGTCGCACGTTTCAGGGTCAGGTTCACGCGGGCGGCGCGCACGCCGTCTTGCTTGGCCAGCCCGCGTTCCACACCTGCAATACAGGCCGCGCAATAAATCTGCGGCAGCGAAAGCATGACGCGTTTTGCTTCCATTCCATTGCCGCGATACCCTTTGCCAGCCTGTTCCTCGGCCAGAGGGGCAGCATCACATGCGGGGCAGGCAGAGATCGGGGCAGCCATGGTAGTGTCCTTCTTCGCGCAAAAAGGGGCTTATTTGCTTTTGATGTAAATCGGGATGCGTTGCTGGAACGTCGTATCATCTTCGGCGACGACATTCAGACGCAGGTTCCAGTTGCCTTCACCCAAGGGACCAACCTGCGCCATATAGGCACCGCTGGACCCCTGGCTGAACGCCGGCTCCTGATCTTCTTTGACATGCGTGGCACGCCCGAAGAGGCCATAAACGGATTTCACCGTTACGGGCTCTCCGGCCATGTCCTTGATGTCGAGGATCAGGGTTTCATCCTCCACCCGGGCCGAGACGTCCCATCCAAGCGCTTCTTGTGCCGCCTTTTGCGTGTCGAACTTTTGACTGGCAACATAAGAGTTCTTGGTCTCGAGCCCGGGGAAGGTTCCCACGGCCGAATATGCCATGAAGACATTCACACCGATGATGATCGAAAAAGCCGTGACCACGATGGCCAGCACATGCTTGCCCGTCAGTTCAAACTCTTTCTTCTCAGACTTATCGGTCATTCTTAGCGTCCCCTTCCGTTGAACACGGTATCCAGATGGGCACGATCGCCCGTCACACCGTCGACAACCCACAAGCGCAGTTCCGAACGGTCCAGCTTGGCCGGGTCCGTGCCCACAGGGGCCACAACATAGACGCGCTGTTTGGCTTCGGTATCAGGGGGAGCAACTAGCACAAGTTTGTCTGACCCTTCCAGTTCAATCGACAGCTCGCTGTCCAGCGGCAGGGCGAAGTAATAGGGCCATTCCTCGCCGTGGCGGTTGCGCACGCCCACATCATAGGTGTTGCGAATAGCGCCATCCGACAGGGTCACATAGGTCGGGTTGCGCACCGGGCGGATGGTCACATCGACTTTCGGGCGCACGAACAAAGCCACGGTCAACGCCACCCCCACAAGGGTCCAAAGCGTGACATACAGAATGGTCCGCGGGCGCAGCAGGTGTTTCACCACCGGCACTTTCTGGTTGCCAGCGCGCTCGTTCGCCTCGTCTTTCCACGCAAGGTAATCGATCAGCCCGCGCTCTTTGCCAACCTTGTCCATCATCTCGTCACAGGCGTCGATGCACAGACCACAGGTGATGCATTCCATCTGTTGCCCATCGCGGATGTCGATCCCCATCGGGCAAACGTTCACACAGGCATTACAGTCAATGCAGTCACCCAGATCGTCACGTTGCTTGCCACGCCCGCGCGGCTCTCCGCGCCAGTCACGATAGGCGATGGTGATGGTGTCTTCATCCATCATCGCGGCCTGAATGCGCGGCCATGGGCAGGCATAGATACAAATCTGCTCTCGCGCGATGCCGCCAAAGAAGAATGTTGTTGCCGTCAGGACCAGAACCGTGGAGTAGGCCAGCGGATGGGCCTGCCCGGTCAGAAGGTCAATCAAAAGCGTCGGCGCATCGGCAAAATAGAACACCCAAGCGCCCCCGGTGGCGACAGCGATAACGATCCACAAGATGAACTTTGTGATCCGCTTGCGGACCTTCTCTCCGTTCCATTTCTGGCGATGCAGGCGCAGGCGCGCGTTGCGATCCCCTTCGACCCAGCGCTCCACAAGAATGAACAGGTCGGTCCAGACGGTCTGCGGACAGGCATAGCCACACCACACCCGCCCTGCGGCCGAAGTAAACAGAAACAGGCCAAGCCCCGCCATGATCAGAAGGCCCGCGATGAAATAGAACTCATGCGGCCAAATCTCGATCCAGAAGAAGAAGAACCGGCGGTTGGCCATGTCGACCAAGATCGCCTGATCTGGCAGGTTGGGGCCACGGTCCCAACGGATCCAGGGGGCAAGATAGTAAATCCCCAGGGTGATCCCCATGATCCACCATTTCAATGAACGAAAGAGCCCCTTCACCCGCTTGGGGAAAACTGGCTCGCGCGCGGCGTATAGCTGTTCGGGGGCGTCAGACATGACTATTTCCGATCCTGTGTGTTCGCTTGGAGTTTCAATTAAGAATTATTCCAGCCTATGGCCTTGATGTGAATCAAAAGCCAAAGCGGCTTAACATTTGTCATTTACTAGCTAGGGCTTTGTTTTTCTTCGAGTTTGCAGAATGTCGCAGCGCCAACGGGTCGCAGGTGGTCAAAAGGACGCAGCTGAATTGCACATTTTTCGAATTGATCTGGCACCGAAAGCCTATCGATGCCGAGGCGTTTCGGGGTAGGCTTGAGGCACATCTCTATCCCGAAACTCGTGTTCTTGCGCCACAGCCATCGAGCAGGCAAAAGGCCCGGATGCAGGGACACATCCGGGCCTTGAAAAAGTTGGCACCGACCTCGGAGAAACGCGCGAACAGGATCAGAGGTCGGTGCCGTTGACCGGGGAGTGAGGCCCCGGATCTGGGTCGTCCGAGCGCAGCAGCGCTCGAACGTGTTTTGTACCAATCGGTGGCTTATTCGCCGCCGCCCAACTGGTGAATATAGGCGGAAACCGCGTTGACCTGAGCGTCGGTCAGCTTGCCTTTCCAGGCAGGCATCACGCCGTAAGGACCGGTTGCAACGATGTCCGTGATGGTGGCTTTGTCGTCACCATAGAGCCAGATGGCGTCGGTCAGGTTCGGTGCACCCTGTGCACGGTCCCCGGTGCCGTCTTCCATGTGGCAGGACGAACAATTGTCCTCGTAGACAACCGCACCAGCTTCCACCAGCGACATATCCGCCGCATCCTTGGTCACCGGCGACAGCGACATGGCATAGGCCACAACCTGTGCGATTTCTTCGTCGCTCAGATAGTCGTCACCAAAGGCCGGCATCTCGGAATAACGGGTGTCTTCGTCCTCGTCCGAGCGGATGCCGTGGGCCACGGTCAGCTGGATGTCCTCAACGGACCCACCCCAAAGCCAGTCATTGTCCAACAAGTTCGGATAGCCAACGTTGCCAGCAGCACCCGAGCCGTGACACTGCGAACACCAGGTGGCGAAGGTCGCGCGGCCAGACTGAATGGCGTAGTTATGCAGGTCCGACCCTTGTTCAAGTGCAGTCAGGTCAGCGGAAGCCAGTTGGGTTTCCAACTCGGCGTTCATGCCTTTGAAGCGTTCGATATCTTCAGCAACTTCCGCACGGGTCGAGAACCCAAGGTAGCCAGCGGTGGCCCCTTTGATCAACGGCCATGCAGGGTAAGCAATGGAATACCACAGGCCCCAGACGATGGTCAGGTAGAATACCCAGACCCACCAACGGGGCAGCGGGTTGTTGAATTCCTGAATGCCGTCCCACTCGTGACCGGTCGTACCCGGATCTTTCTTTTCAACAGGTTTTTTACTCATTGCCGCAACTCCTCTTGAGCTGAGCGCCCGGGACTATCAGTCCCGGTCACCGGCAGGTTTGTCTTCATGGCGGAAGGGGATGTTCGCGATGTCCTTGTGCACCTTGTTTGCACCGGGGCGGAACACGAAGAGTGCCGCACCGATGAAAAAGGCAAACATCGCGATCAGGAACCAGCTGTCTGCGAAAGCGCGCATAATGCCATAAGTGTCCATCATCCCAACTCCTTACCGGCTTGCGTCAGGTGTAAAGGTCGAGAAGTCGACCAATGTACCCAACATCTGCATGTAGGCGATCAGAGCGTCCATTTCGGACACGCCGGGCTTGCCATCGAAGTTGCGCGCCTGCGCCTTCGGATAGCGGGCCTGGAGTGCGTCGACGTCTGAATTCTCGCCGTCCGGGTCTGCCTGGCTCAGCCAGTCAGCCGCAGCATTTTCAAGCTGCTCGTCGGTGTAAGGCACACCAACCAGACGGTTCGTTTTCATGACATCGCCGATGTACTTCGGCTCGATCATCTTCTCTGCCAGGAAGGCATATTTCGGCATCACCGATTCCGGCACGACCGACTGCGGATCTTTCAGGTGATCCACATGCCATTCGTCCGAGTAGCGGCCGCCAACGCGGGCAAGGTCAGGCCCTGTCCGCTTGGAGCCCCACTGGAACGGGTGGTCGTACTGGCTTTCAGCCGCAAGACTGTAGTGGCCGTAACGCTCAACCTCGTCGCGCATCGGGCGGATCATCTGCGAGTGGCAGACATAGCAGCCCTCGCGAATATAGATGTTCCGGCCCTCAAGCTCGAGCGGCGAGTAGGGGCGCATGCCGTCCACGTCCTCGATGGTGTTTTCGAGGTAGAAGAGCGGTGCGATCTCTACGATACCACCCACGGTGACAACCAGAAGGCTACCGACCAGAAGAAGCGTTGCGTTCTTTTCAAGAACAACGTGTTTGTCGAGAATTCCCATCAGTCATTCCCTCCTTATTCTGCCGGTGCCGCGGCTGCGTCGCCTGCTGCTTCCGCAGCCGGAGCCCGCTTCACGGTCATCCAGAGGTTGTAGCACATGATCACTGCACCAGCGAGGAACAGGACCCCACCCATGCCGCGCACCACATACATCGGGAACTTGGCGGCAACAGTGTCAGCGAACGAGTTCACCAGGAAGCCTTGTGCATCAACTTCACGCCACATCAGGCCTTCCATGATACCGGTCACCCACATCGACGCGGCGTAAAGCACGATACCGATGGTGGCGAGCCAGAAGTGCCAGCTGACCAGTTTCAGGCTGTAAAGACCGGCACGGTTCCACAGTTTGGGGACCAGGAAGTAGAGCATCCCGAAGGTGATCATGCCGTTCCAGCCCAGCGCACCCGAGTGCACGTGACCAATGGTCCAGTCCGTGTAGTGCGACAGCGAGTTCACGGCGCGGATCGACATCATCGGACCTTCGAAGGTCGACATGCCGTAGAAGCCGATGGACACAACCATCATACGGATCACCGGGTCGGTGCGCAGTTTGTCCCATGCGCCAGACAGCGTCATCAGACCGTTGATCATGCCGCCCCAGCTGGGCATCCACAGAACAACCGAGAACACCATGCCAAGGGTCGAAGCCCAATCCGGCAGCGCGGTGTAATGCAGGTGGTGCGGACCAGCCCAGATATACAGGAAGATCAGCGCCCAGAAGTGGATGATCGACAGCTTGTACGAGAAGACCGGGCGTTCAGCCTGCTTCGGCACGAAGTAGTACATCATACCCAGGAAGCCAGCGGTCAGGAAGAAGCCAACGGCGTTGTGGCCGTACCACCACTGCGTCATGGCATCTTGCACACCAGAGAACAGCTGAACCGATTTGGACCCAAAGAGCGAAACCGGGATGGCCAGGTTGTTGACCACGTGCAGCATGGCAACGGTGACGATGAAGGACAGGAAGAACCAGTTTGCCACATAGATGTGCGGCTCTTTACGCTTCATCAGCGTGCCCATGTACAAAAGCAGGTAAGCCACCCAGACAATGGTCAGCCACAGGTCGATGTACCATTCGGGTTCAGCATATTCCTTGCCGTGCGTCGCACCCAGCAGATAGCCGGTTGCGGCAAGAAGGATCATAATCTGGTAGCCCCAGAACACGAACCACGCCAGGTTGCCGCCCCAAAGACGCGCGCCGGTGGTGCGCTGCACAACATAGAAGGACGACGTCAGAAGGCCGGTGCCACCAAAGGCGAAAATAACCGCCGAAGTGTGCAGCGGACGCAGGCGTCCAAAATTCAGATATCCTTCAGCCCAGCTGAAGTTGAGGCTTGGGAAAGCCAGCTGGAACGCGATGAACGTCCCCACCAGAAAGCCCACGACGCCCCAGAAGGCGGTCAAGGCGGCACCCACGCGAACGGGTCCGTCCATATATCCGGTTTCTACGACCTTCTCATTCCCCACGCCCCGAAGCGTGAAGATGAACAGGCCAACCGCGATCAGCACCACCAGGATGGCATGCACCTGGTATGCGACGTCGCGGGCATAGCTTGCGGCGATTGCGGCCAATACTGCGATCAGCGCGTAAATCACCAATTTGAGGTAATCCCACATTTTGCGTCCCTTCGTCTTTGTCCTATGCCCACGCCGCCCAAGACAGACTCGGGGCACTGTTCGACTTTCGTCGGTTTGGACCTATCCCCATTCCACCACCTTGATCCATGTCAAAAGGTGCATATCTGTCGCAGAAAACAGCCCTTGACCCATGTCAAAGCGTCGCAGCCGCGGCAGGGGCAGGCTTTGAAGGACGTCATTTTGGAGGTCCTTCCATGGATTACAAAACAATCACGACCATCGTGACCGACAACACGCGGGCGCGTGCGGCACTGGAAACAGCCATGTCTCTTGCGCAGGAAACTGATGCCCATCTGGACGTGATCTGTCTGGGCGTGGACCAGTCTCAGCAGGGGTTTTACTATGCGGGCGCCTCGGCCATGGTCATTCAAGACAATCTGGCACAGGCCAAAAGCGATGCCGACGCGCTGGAAGCCGAGATGCGTCAGCTCCTGTCAGCCCACCCGCTGCCATGGTCCGCGACGGCCCTGTCTGCACAGTCTGTCACGCTGAACGCGCTGGTGGCGCACCGCACCCGATTCTCTGACCTTGTTGTGTTGCCCCGCCCCTATGGCGAGGGGCGCGGCCACGAGGCCGAAGCCATCTCTGAAGCGGCCCTTTTTGAAGGCAATGTCCCGGTTCTGGTGTTGCCAGACGATATGGATAGCCCGGTGAAGTCTCCGAAATCCGTGGTGGTGGCTTGGAATGAAAGCCCCGAAGCGCTGCGCGCCATCCGACAGGCCATGCCCTTCCTGAAACGCGCCGAATCGGTGTCGATCACCGTGATTGACCCGCCGCAACACGGTCCCGAACGGTCTGACCCCGGCGGCGCATTAAGCCAGATGCTGGCGCGCCATGGTGTGCGCGCCGAGGTGTCCGTTCTGGCCCGCACCATGCCGCGCATCGCGGATATCCTGAACCGCCACGCGGGCGACAAGGGGGCGGATATGATCGTGATGGGGGCCTATGGCCATTCACGGTTCCGCGAATCCATTCTGGGGGGCGCGACACGTCATATGCTGGAAGTGGCCGAAGTGCCTATTTTGCTGGCTCATTGAGCCTGCAAACTCTGCAACCAAAGAAGGGCGCTGGAAAGCGCCCTTTTCTCGTTCTGAACAATGCAAAGGGATCAGGCGATCGGCCCACCATCTAGGTCATCGCCAGTTTCGCTGATCAGGGTCTCAAGGTCGGGAATGATCACCCGGCGCTTGCCTTCAAGCTCGATGATCCCCGCCTTTTTAAGCGCCGATATCTGGCGTGACACCGTTTCCAACGTCAGCCCCAGATAATCCGCCATCGCTTCGCGGGTCAGGGGCAGCTCAAAGCTCATCCCATCTTTGGGTGCACGCTTATGAAGCGCCGCATCCCGGCGCGCCACGATGGCCAACAGGCTGGCAATCTTTTCGCGCGCTGTTTTGCGCCCCAAAACCAGCATCCATTCGCGCGCACTGTCCAGCTCGTCCAGTGTCATCTGCAAAAGCCGCCCGCCAATCGACGGGGTCGAATCCATCAGATCTTCAAAGGGTTTCTTGCGAAAACAGCACAATGTCAGGTCCGATACGGCAACCACGTCAAACGGCGCATTGCTGCGCCCCGGACGGCCGATGAAATCAGACGGCAACAACAGACCGACCATCTGCGTACGCCCATCCTCCATCGTCTGGCTCAGGGTCGCGATGCCTGAAACCACGCTGGCGACAAACTCAAGCGGATCGCCAGCCCAGATCACCGGCTGGCCCGCTTCGTAGGTGCGATAATACTTTATCTCGTCCAGATGCTCCAACTCGTCCGGCTCGCACCGTGAACACACGGCCCGGTGGCGAATAGGGCATGCGCCACAATCACGGGTGTTAAAGCTGATGTCATTCATGAGTTGCTGAACAAGAGAAGTATCTTGCTTTGATCCTGATCAAAGTGTTGCGCGCTATTCCTGCTACAGCCTATTCGAATGCAGACCCTTACGCAACTCAGACGCCTTGGTCTTTTTGACGCGCGCGTGCCCCGCTATACCAGCTATCCCACCGCCCCGCATTTCAAGCCGGGATTGGGGCCAGATACGCTGGCCGATTGGATAAAAGCAATCCCACAAGGCGACAAAATCTCGCTTTACGTGCACATCCCGTTCTGCCGGCGCTTGTGTTGGTTTTGTGCCTGCCGCACGCAGGGCACATCGACGGCCGAACCCGTGGCGGCCTATGTGGAAAGCCTGAAACAGGAACTTTCGACGATCAAAGGTCTACTCGCCCCCGGCATTTCGATGGAGCATCTCCATTGGGGCGGTGGCACGCCCACGCTGCTGCAGCCCGAGATGATCACTGATCTGACCGCGGCGATCCTCGACACGATGCCGCTTGCCGATAACGCCCAGTTCTCGGTCGAGATCGACCCCTCGGAAGTGGATGGCGCGCGTATGGATGCGCTGGCCGCAGGTGGCATGAATCGCGCCTCGATCGGGGTGCAGGATTTCGATCCGATGATTCAGGAAGTGATCGGACGCCCGCAAAGCTACGAAGTCACCAAGGAAACGGTTGATGGGTTACGCGCGCGGGGCATCGACAGCCTGAATATGGATATCCTTTACGGTCTGCCGCATCAAAACACAGCGCGCATCACGGATTCGGTTGAAAAACTGATCAGCCTTGGTCCGGACCGCGTGGCGCTGTTTGGCTATGCGCATGTGCCCTGGATGGCGCGGCGCCAGACCCTGATCCCGACCGAAGCCCTGCCGTCGGCCGAAGAACGGCTGGAGCTTTACAACACCGCCCGCGACCTGTTCATCGCCAATGGCTATGACGAGATCGGCATTGACCATTTCGCCCTGCCCACAGATGGGCTGGCCAAGGCGCATAAAGCGGGCACGATGAAGCGGAATTTCCAAGGCTACACGGAAGACACGTCAAAGGTGCTGATGGGAGTGGGGGCCAGCTCGATTGCGCGTTACCCGCAGGGCTATGCGCAAAACGAACCCGCCACGGCCAAGTATCAGGCCGCTGCGCGCGCTGGAACGCTGGCATCAGCGAAAGGCCATGTGTTCAGCGGCGACGACATCGCTCGCGGGCGCGTGATCGAAGAGCTTCTGTGCTATTTCCGTGCCGATCTGGCGGCAATTGCGCAGGAACAAAACCTGCCCGTTGAAACGCTTTTGGGCTGGGTGGAAGGGTTGGAGGCAGCCATGCCCGACACCACAACGCTCATCGACAACGTGCTGGCGATCCGTGACAGCGCCCGCCCTGTGGCCCGCATGATCGCCCGTCATTTCGACGCCTATGACATGAATGAAAGCGGCCACAGCCAAGCGGTCTGATTGCAGATCAAAAGAGTGCTCCCGCGCCTTGCATCCCTGACGGTCTTCAGGCTTGGGGGTGGCCCGCCCCTGCGGGGCGGGTGGTCGGTCGCGCGCATGTGACCCATCGCGTTTTGCGGCAGGCAATTCGCAGAACTGGCTCAGGTTAAAACCGAAACGCTTTAAAGTGTTTCGAGATTAAGTTGGATCACAACTTGATTTCGAAACGCCCACATCATCGATAGGTTCCGCGCGTTTCGACATATTGTCGTGCCTCAACAATAAGTCGAAACGCTTTAGTCTTTCTTCCGATATCCGGCTTCAGTCGCAATCCGGTCCAAAACCTTCGCCAAAGTCAGGCCGTGTTCAAACGCCCCGGTTTTTAGGAAGCTTTTCACCTGTGCGATGACCAGCGGGTTTACCATCATGAACGTATGGGTCACCGGCAGGGTGATATGATCCGTCATACCCTCAACTCGCGTGCTTTCCACAGACACTTTGCCATCATCTTTGCCCTCGATCAGGGCCGAATAAATCGGGTTCAGGGACAGGGTTCCAGCCACCACACCAAGTTCAAATTTCGGTAGTCCCAGCTGGTTTGGCAGCGAGTCTTCCCCGGTCCCCAGCTGCATTCCAGCTGGCCCGTTGATCCATTCAAACGGCTCGAGATCACGCAATTCATCCACCAGTTCAGAGCCTTTGTTGGGCGGCGCAAGCATCACCACGCGCCCCATCTGTGCCGGTCGATGATCTTTCAGCCACACACGCGCCAGAATGCCCCCCATGGAATGGGTCACGAAATGCGTTTTCTGATCGCCGCACGCCCGGATGGCTGGCGGAATGGCAGCTTCGACCAGCACGCCAATCCGCGCTTTGGTGGATGGGTAGCCCAGATTGACGACATCGTAGCCTTCCGCCTCCAACGCTTCCTCCATCACCCAAAGGGATGACGGAGAGCGCGCAAGCCCATGAAGCAACACAACGCAATCCGCCCGTGCGGTGGACAGGCCAGAGACAAGCATCAAGGCGGCTATGACAAAGCGGCGTAACATACTGTTTAGATAAGCCCTGCGCCGCGCAATTGCGAGTGAGCAGCAAGCGTTTCGCGGGTTTGCGCGAAGTTTGGCCCGTAGGCCCATCAGACACACATCTGACCCAAACGAAAACCGCCCCAACCGATGGGTTGGAGCGGTGATGTTCAGGTTCATGGGGTGCAAGGGGGGCTGTGATCAGCGCACCTCGGTAAAGAACCCCGGCGCGAACCAGCGGATGATCAACGCACCCGCGCCCGCGACAGCCACCCCAAGCGATGCGATCCATCCGATGATCGGAACCATTGCCAACACCGTAATGGCAACCGCGCCCACCAATGCCGCAATGGCTCGCTCGGCAAGCGTTTCAGGCAATGGGCGGCTCATCACCCCCAAGAGCCCAACGCCAAGCACATAGGTACCGATCACGAAACCCGCGATCCCCAGAAGTGCCGCCAGAACGATCGACGCAGGCACCAACAGAATGCCAACTCCGGTCAGGGCGAACAGGAACAAGGACCCAGCCAGCGCCGAAATGGTCAGGAAACCCATCCACAACGCGCGCACCGGGCTTTCCAGCGTACGCACGCGCAGCGCCATCAGAAACTCCGGGGCAAGGGCCGCCAAAAGTGCCGCCATCGCCGTCAGAACAAGGATCGAGCTGATTTTGCCGCCAATCCAGCTGGTCAGACCTGTGCCAGATGTGTCTTGTGTCGCGCCACCGTCAGGATCAGCCGAGGCATCAAACGCGTCTGCATCGTGACGCTCGATCCGGTCGGCAGGCACCACATGTTCCGGCACGACAATGCCCTCAGGGTCATCGGCATAGATGTAGAGCGTGCCATCAACACGCGCATTTTCGCCAAAACTGACCGATTTGGTGGACAGGCTCAGATCCCCGGCGATGGCCTCGGTCAACAGCACATGTTCCGCAGCAATCAACGCGCTATCGCCTACCGGAGCCGTGATTTCAGCGCGTTGGGCGGCCACACGCAAATCGCCCCCGATGGCATCGGTGACCAAAACCGTGTCGCCCAGAAGCTGGGCGTCCCCACCGATTGCGGCCGAGACATTCACGTTCATACCTGCGGCATAGAGGCTTTGCCCCACCGACGCCGAGATCGAAACAGACCGACCGCCAACATGTGCGCTGCCCTCGATCGGCGCAGAAAGCACAACGGTGTTGCCGACCACAAAGGCATCATCCACCGCATCGCCCGAAAGCGTCACGTTGTCTCCGGCGATATAGGCGTCACCGCCAAAGCGGTATTCCTCTTGCGCAGCAGCCGGAAGCGCCAAAAGGGTTACAAAAAACAAAACGAGTGTGCGTAGCATGGCTGTCCCCTGCCATTAAGTTGATGTTACTGGCCTTAACATAGGCAAATCTGAACCGATTGTAAGACAGCTTGGGCAAATTACTTATGCAAATTGACCAAAGCGCTTCGGGATAAACCAAGGCCATGTTTATTCTTTATTCCGAAACGCTTTTGCATCGCACCTAAACGGAAAAGGCGCCCCTGTCGGGGCGCCTTTAAATCAGGCTTTCGATGAATTCCCTTGCAGGACTTCACCTGACGCTCAACGGCTCTCGGTGATTTCCTTTGCAGGAATTCACCTGGCGCTCAATGGCTCTCGGCAGATTGGCCTTAAGGCCAATCGCCTGTCGCAACTGAATTCCTGGCGGAATTCAGTTTACATCATGCCGCCCATGCCGCCCATGCCGCCCATGTCGGGCATGCCGCCACCAGCAGGCGCATCTTTCGACGGCTTGTCGGCAACCATGGCTTCCGTGGTGATCAGAAGGCCTGCAACCGAAGCTGCATCTTCCAGAGCGGTCCGGGTCACTTTGGCCGGATCGATCACACCAAAGCCGAACATGTCGCCATATTCTTCGGTCTGCGCGTTGAAGCCGAAAGCCGTGTCGTCCGACTCGCGTACTTTGCCAGCCACAACAGCGCCGTCGACGCCTGCGTTTTCAGCGATCTGGCGCAGCGGCGCTTCGATGGCTTTACGCACGATCACGATGCCAGCGTTCTGGTCAGAGTTTGCACCTTCCAGACCTTCCAGCGCTTTGCCGGCCTGAACCAGAGCAACACCGCCACCGACGATGACGCCTTCCTGCACAGCAGCGCGGGTCGCGTTCAGAGCATCGTCCACACGGTCCTTGCGCTCTTTCACTTCAACTTCGGTCATGCCGCCAACTCGGATCACAGCAACACCGCCTGCCAGTTTGGCAACACGCTCTTGCAGTTTCTCACGGTCGTAATCCGAGGTGGTTTCTTCGGCTTGAGTACGGATCTGAGCAACACGTGCTTCGATCTCGGCTTTCTCGCCAGCACCGTCGACGATGGTGGTTTCGTCTTTGGTGATTTCGATTTTCTTGGCCGAACCCAGCATGTCCATGGTGACCGATTCAAGCTTCATGCCCAGATCTTCCGAGATGACCTGACCGCCGGTCAGGATCGCGATGTCCTGCAGCATGGCTTTACGACGATCGCCGAAGCCCGGAGCCTTAACGGCCGCGATTTTCAGGCCGCCGCGCAGTTTGTTGACAACCAGAGTTGCCAGCGCTTCGCCTTCGACGTCTTCAGCAATGATCAGAAGCGGCTTTTGCGACTGGATCACCTGCTCAAGCAGCGGAACCATCGGCTGCAGCGACGAAAGCTTCTTCTCGTGCAACAGAACCAGACAGTCGTCCAGATCAGCAATCATTTTGTCAGGGTTGGTCACGAAGTAGGGCGACAGGTAGCCGCGGTCGAACTGCATGCCTTCAACAACAGTGGTCTCGGTTTCCAGACCCTTGTTCTCTTCAACAGTGATGACGCCTTCGTTGCCAACTTTCTGCATCGCGTCTGCGATCTGCTGGCCGATTTCGGCTTCACCGTTGGCCGAGATGGTGCCAACCTGCGCAACTTCGTCGCTGTCTTTCACGTCACGGGCCGAAGCTTTGATGCCTTCGACAACTTTGGCGGTTGCCAGGTCGATGCCGCGCTTCAGGTCCATCGGGTTCAGGCCAGCTGCAACCTGCTTCAGACCTTCGCGAACAATCGCCTGGGCCAGAACGGTGGCAGTGGTGGTGCCGTCGCCAGCTTCGTCATTGGTGCGCGAGGCGACTTCTTTGACCATCTGCGCGCCCATGTTTTCGAACTTGTCTTCCAGCTCGATCTCTTTGGCAACCGACACACCATCTTTGGTGATGCGGGGTGCGCCGAACGACTTGTCCAGAACCACGTTGCGGCCCTTGGGGCCCAGGGTCACTTTGACAGCGTCAGCAAGGATATTCACGCCACGCAGCATTGCATTGCGGGCATCGGTGTCGAACTTTACGTCCTTAGCAGCCATTTAGCTTACTCCAGAATATTCGTGTAAATCGTGTCAGACGATCAGGACAGGACGCCCATGATGTCAGATTCTTTCATGATCAGCAGCTCTTCACCGTCGATGGTGATTTCAGTGCCCGACCATTTGCCGAAAAGGATCTTGTCGCCTTCTTTGACGTCCATTGCGATGCGATCGCCGTCGTCGTCCTTGGCGCCAGCGCCCACGGCCACAACCAGACCTTCAGCGGGTTTTTCCTTGGCGCTTTCCGGAATGATCAGACCGCCAGCGGTTTTTTCGTCGCTCTCTACGCGGCGAACAAGCACGCGGTCATGCAGCGGGGTAAAAGCCATATTTCTAAGCTCCCTAAGCTCAGTTAACGTTCCATTAGCACTCATCTGTTGCGAGTGCTAACGGCGCATAGTTAGGGGTGGCTTTGGGGGGAGTCAACAAACGGGCGGCAACTTTCGTCGCCGCACCGCAGCACAAACAGCCCTGCAAAGATCAGTCTTCCAGCAAATGCTCGTATCGCTGATCGGTGAGCGTCTTCATGAACGCCACCAAAGCGTCAACGCGCTTGTCATCCAGCGCGGGCCCGTGGGTCAGTTCGTCGACCGCGAGGTTTTGCGGTATTTCGGGCATGGCCCAAGGCTTGTTCGTTTCGGGATTGATTTGGCGGGCTTTGTCCAAAGTGTTGTATTTATTGTAAAACAACACCACGGTTCGAAGATCTTCGAACACGCCATTGTGCATATAGGGGCCCGTCACCGCCACGTTGCGCAACGTGGGCACCTTGAACCGACCGCCCGCTGAGGCCGTGTCGACATCCGGGTTTGCCAACAGGCCCAGATCCGGCCCCTTCACACCATTTGCCGCGCGCACCGCCTTGTTCACGGGCGTGCCAATATTGTGGTATTCATAGTTGGTGAAGGGCTCGTCCTGCGCGATAGGAGACATGCGCAGCTGGTGGCAAAGGTTGCAATTGGTGAACTGCTCGGAGGTGAACAGCACGCGACCCAGCTCTTCCTGGGGAGACAGATCAACCTCGCCGCGCAGAAACCGGTCGTATTTGCTGTCGAACGGCGCAAAGAACGGCGTGCGTTCAAAGGCCGCGATGGCTTGGGTCATCGCATCGTAAGCGGCTGTGTCATCGTCCCATATCGCGTCACCAAACAGCGCTTTGAAGCTGGCCACATAGGCGTCATTTTCAGCCAATCGCGCCACAACCGACGCTTTGTCCGGCATGCCCATCTCGATCGGGTTCAAAGGCGGGCCACCCGCCTGCCCCGCCAGCCCTGCCGCGCGCCCATCCCAGAACATGCCGCCTCGCCATGCCGTTTTGTCGAGCTGTTCGAAGCTGGGCGTGAACATCGCATAGGCCGCCGTGGGTGCGGTGCGATCCCCAAGGCTTTCCCCGTCATCGCCCAACGACACAGCACGCCCAGCCTCGGTTTCACGCGGATCAACAAAACCAACTTCAGGATCGTGGCAGGTTGCACAGGATTGAGTGCGGTTTTTTGACAGGTTCACATCGAAAAACAACGCCTCGCCCAGCGCCTCCAACGTGTCTGTCGCGAAAACGGGGCCGGTGGTTGCAGCCAGAAAAGCTGCGGTCAGAAGCGGGCGCATGTCGATATTCCTTATGCCTACAGCTTCCTTTACTCCAATTTTCAGGATGCGCAACTTGATCCTTATCAAAACAGTCGGAAATTAATCTTCTGCCTCGCTCAGACCATAGACGCCACGCGCGACACGCTGAAACCACCCATAGTGATTCATCGCCATGATATTGGTCGCCCGCGAAACCCCGGTGGCGCGCGCAACCTCTGCCCCGCGTGATGGCCCGTTTGCCTCCAGATAGGCGCGCAATTTGTCGGCATCCTGCCGGTACGCCGTGATCAGCTTGCCGCGCGTCCCGCCGGTGTTCGGATCCCCCTCGCGTCGGGCAAATTCCGACAACAGCCGCGCGGTCTTCACCTTGGACTTTCGTGGCTGGAACGGGCCGGGATCGGCATGCAGCTGCACATGCCCGTCCTTCAAGCGCACCGACAAAACCCCAAGCCCCAGCCGCTTGCACAGACCAACATTGCCCTTGAAGGCCCGCCAGCCGGGCTTTCCAGACCAACGCGGCACGGCCACATAGACCAAATCCGTGACCGCCTGCCGCGCCACCGCCTGTTGCAGCAATGTCAGCGAAAACCCCGCCTTCAGTTCAACAATCACAGGCGCGTCCTGACCTGCACGCATCGCCACCACATCAGCCGGCCCGATCTCGGACTTCACCTCATAGCCCATATCCTCAAGCCAGGATTTTACGGGCGCGTATAGTTCGGTTTCGGCGGGTTTGGTCACACGGATATTCTTTCAAACGAAGATCAGGACAGTTTCGCCAAACGCCTTGATGATCGCAAGGGGCTTGCGTCTGAAACATGACGGGGTTTCTGCAACTGCACAGATGTTGGCCCTATCAGGGATGACAAGGCGCATCCGCCTACCTATAAGGCGCGTAAACACGAACAAGCAAAGACGGATGACGCATATGACAACCCTCGTTTTCGGCCACAAATCGCCTGACACCGACTCCACCGGCTCGCCCCTGATCTGGGCCTGGTATCTGAACGAAGTGAAAGGCGTCGACGCCAAACCGGTTCTTTTGGGCCAGCCCAACACCGAAGCCGCTTTCATGTTGAAGCGCTGGGGTTTTGACATGCTGGACATCATCGAAGACGTGGCCGACGATCAGGCTTGCGTTATCGTCGACACCAACAACCCGGCCGAGCTGCCCGCCAACATCAACGGCGCAGACGTTCAGGCGATCATCGACCACCACAAGCTGGTAGGCGGTCTGGAAACCAAAGGCCCGATCGACATCACCATCCGTCCGCTGGCCTGCACCGCGACCATCATGTATGACCTGATGGGCGACGACGCGGCCAAGATGCCGGAAGCCATCAAGGGCGCGGCCCTGACCTGCATCCTGTCGGACACGCTGGAATTCCGCTCGCCCACCACCACGGATCGCGACCGCGAAGTGGTGGCCGCTCTGGCCGCTGATCTGGGCGTGAACGTGTCTGAATACGCAGCCGAGATGTTTGCCGCCAAGTCGGACGTGTCCGAGTTCTCGGACGCCGAGCTGATCCGCATGGACTCGAAAGAATACGAAGTCTCGGGCACCAAGTTCCGTGTTTCGGTTCTAGAAACCACCGCCCCGGAAATCCCGCTGGGCCGGAAGGAAAGCCTGATCGAGACCTTCAAAACCGTTGCTGCTGAAGACGGCGTGGACGAGGTTCTGCTCTTTGTCGTGGACATTCTGAAAGAAGAAGCCACGCTTCTGATCCCGAACGACGTTGTAAAAGGCGTCGCAGAAAAGAGCTTTGGCGCCACCGTCGAGGGCGACGCCGTTGTCCTGCCCGGCATCATGAGCCGCAAAAAGCAGATCATTCCGAACCTGGCTGTGTAAGCCAAGCTGGAAGACGAGACCTGAAAACCCGCGCAATTGCGCGGGTTTTTTGTTTCCGCGGCCCAAAGATTTGTCAGGCTGGCAACAATTGTCACATCATGCAAAGCTTCCGAAAACACAGGAGCTCCAGATGATCAAACGCCTCGACTACACTTCTATCAATGGCCAAGCCATCGCCCGGATGGCACAGGCGAAGGACTGCATGAGCTCGATCGACGCGAAGCTTCGTGCTTTGATTGAGTTGCGCGTGTCACAAATCAATGGATGCGCCTATTGTGTAGACCTGCACACCACTGAGGCACGACGCGCTGGTGAGACCCAGCAACGGCTTGATTGCCTGACAGTTTGGCGCGAAGTCGCTTTCTTTGACACTGGCGAAAAAGCTGCGTTGGCTTGGGCTGAAACCATAACATTGATTGCAGGCACCCATACGACCTCCCCGGAATACGATGCTCTTTCAGCCCACTACTCAGACCGCCAGATCGTTGACCTAACGCTCATTATCGCCCAGATGAACGCTTGGAACCGCTTGGCGATCAGTTTTGAGCACCTGCCAGAGACACGAGACAGCTAGCGCGTGCACGCGCCTTCGATCATCTGATCTTGCCGATGCACATATGTGCTCTAGCAACCCCGCCTCCCCTCTGCCATACCTCGGGCAACACCCAAGGAGACCGCGCCATGACCCGTATCATCAACAGCCTCTCGGAGATTTCTGCCAATTACGACACGCTCTTTGTCGACCTTTGGGGCTGCGTGCATAACGGGATCACGGCGTTTGACGAGGCGGTCGCCGCACTTCGCGCCTACCGCGCCGGTGGCGGGCTGGTGGTGCTGGTCACCAACTCTCCCAAACCGCGCGCAGGCGTGGCCGAGCAGCTGCCGCAATTTGACGTGCCTTCGGATTGCTATGACACCATCGCCAGCTCTGGTGACAGCGCGCGCGCGGCAATGTTCACCGGTGCCGTCGGGTCCAAGGTGTTTTTCATGGGCGAATGGCATCGCGATGAAGGCTTTTTCGAACCGATGAGCGTGATCGACGCGCCGGTCGACATCACCCGCGCACCCGTGGCCGAGGCCGAGGGCATTGTCTGCTGCGGCCCTTTTGATCCGATGGCGGACCCCGAAACATGGCGTGCGGACCTTCTGATGGCCAAGCAAAAAGGGTTGAAGCTGCTCTGCGCCAACCCGGACATCATCGTGGACCGTGGTGAAACACGCGAATGGTGCGCGGGGGCCGTGGCGCGGATGTACACCGAAATGGGCGGCGAGAGCCTTTATTTCGGCAAGCCACACCCGCCGATCTACGATCTGGCCCGCCGCCGTATGCAGGCGGAAGGCCGGTCAACGCCTGAGGGCCGGATTTTGGCAATTGGCGACGGCATTGCGACGGATATCAAAGGGGCCTTGGGCGAGGATATTGATTCTCTGTTCATCACAGGGGGGCTGGCCCGCGAAGAAACGCAAACCCGCACCCAGCCCGATCCAGACGCCTTGGATCGCTATATCCAGTCAGAGCAGATCACACCGACCTTCGCCATCGGCTTTCTGCGCTAAAAACCCTTTTTTTAAAGCCAGACTAGCGGGTCGCCCATGTGGCGCATCCGCTGGCTGCGGCTGCATGACGCGGAGGTCATGCCGTATTTCCACGCAATTTCCCCCTTTATTTTTCTGCAGTTGCAAAGTAACGTTATTACCAATACGGGCGAATAATCGTCCATTTGTTACCCAGCCTATCACTCGGAGGGCAAAATGTTGGACAATTTCCCGCGCGGAACGATCTGCATTGAAGAGCTTGAAATCGGCATGTCGCGTCACATCACCAAAGAGGTGACCGACCGCGATATCGAGCTGTTTGCGGAGGTTTCAACCGACCGCAACCCGGTGCATCTGGATGATGAGTTTGCCAAAGACACGATCTTTCAGGGCCGCATCGCCCACGGGATGCTCAGCGCTGGCCTGATCTCGGCGGTGATCGGCGAACAACTGCCCGGTCACGGCACCATCTATATGGGTCAAAGCCTGACGTTTCTGGCGCCCGTGCGCCCCGGAGATGTCGTACGTGCCGAAGTGACCGTGATGGATATCGACCATGCCAAGCGCCGCGTGACCCTGAAAACCGAATGCCTTGTGAACGGCAAACCGGTTCTGAAGGGCGAAGCCAAAGTGCTGGCACCCTCAGCCAAATTCGACTGATCCACCGGATTTCATCCCGTGTTTTGGCCCGTGCGATTGCCCGCGATTTTCGCGCGGGCTTGCACCCCGTTGCGCCGCACGATAATGCCAGCATATGCGGATCATTCGTGACTATCAGTTTGTCGACCCATCTGCCCGAGGCGCCACGGCTGTCATCGGCAATTTCGATGGCGTGCATCTGGGCCATCAATATGTGATCGACATCGCGCGTGCGAAAGCGGCTGAACTGGGTGCCCCGTTGGGTGTCATGACGTTCGAACCGCATCCGCGCGAATACTTCGCCCCCAAAGCCGCACCGTTTCGCCTGATGAACGCCGACACACGCGCGCACCGTCTGGAAAAGCTGGGCATTGAAACCCTGTTCGAGCTGAGCTTCAACGACACGCTTTCGGCCCTGACCCCCGAAGAGTTTGCCCGCGACGTGATCGTCGACGGGCTGGGGCTGACCCATGTTTTTGTCGGTGCTGACTTTCATTTCGGCAAAGGGCGCGCCGGCACGCCTCTGGACCTTGAAAAACTGGGCGCAGAGCTTGGCTTCGGCGTGACCGTCGCACCGCTTATGTCTGATGATGTGGGCGAGGTCAGCTCGACCGCGATCCGCACCGCCCTGACCGAGGGCCGCCCCCGCGACGCGGCGCGCATGCTGGGCCACTGGCACCGCATCGACGGAGAGGTCATCCGCGGCGACCAGCGCGGCCGCGACCTTGGCTTTCCCACCGCCAACATGTCCATCGCCGGGCTGCACCCGCCCAAGTTTGGCGTCTACGCCGTTGAAGTCGACATTTTGACCGGCCCACATGCGGGCAGCTATGGTGGCGCGGCCTCGATGGGCACGCGGCCCATGTTTGGCGAGAACCTTCCAAACCTCGAAAGCTACATTTTCGACTTCAAAGGGGATATCTACGGTGAACAGATCTCGGTCGCTTTGGTTGAATATCTGCGGCCAGAAGCAGTTTTTGACGGCCTCGACGCACTGATATCTCAGATGGACGCGGACTGTGCCCGCGCCCGTGACATCCTATCCAATCTCAAGAGCTGACCATGATCCGTCACATCGTCTTTTTCACCGCCAAAGACCCCAAGGACCGCGACGCCGTGCGCGAAGGGCTGGAGCTTCTTAAGGGCATTCCCGATTGCCTGCGCCTTGAGATTGCCGAAAACCGGTTTGACGATCCGATCCCCGGCCCCTCGCCCGATGTGATTGTCTATGGCGAGTTCCAGGATGAAGCGCAGCTTGCCGCCTATAAGGCGCATCCGCTTTATCAGCAATCCATCGCCCGTGTGCGGCCCCTGCGCGACATGCGCATCGCCGCCGATTTCGTGGCAGATTGATGCCTGAAGCCCTGCGCAAACGGTTTTGGGAGCGCCCCTTGGGGGATTTGCGCCCCGCAGAATGGGAAGCGCTGTGTGATGGCTGCGGCAAATGCTGCCTAAACAAACTGGAAGATGAAGACAGCGGCGAGGTCGTCTTTACCCGCGTGGCCTGCCGGCTTCTGGATGGCGAAACCTGCCAGTGCTCTCAGTATGATATCCGGCTGCAATTCGTCCCTGAATGCATCCACCTGACACCTGAAAACATTGGCGAAACCGCCTATTTCATGCCGGCCTCCTGTGCCTATCGCCTGCGCCACGAGGGCAAACCGCTTTACGACTGGCACCCTTTGGTGTCGGGTGATCCGGACAGCGTGCACAAGGCGGGCCGCAGCGTACAGGGCTGGACCGTGCCGGAATTTGAAGTGCCCGAAGACGAATGGGAAAACCACCTGATCGAGGAGCCACACTGATGTTTTTCGCCTCTGACAATACCGGCCCCGTACATCCCAATGTGATGGCGGCGCTGACCCGCGCCAATGATGGCTACGCCATGCCCTACGGCGCCGATGACCTGATGGGGGCGGTCACAGCCCGCATCCGCGAGGTCTTTGAAGCGCCCGAGGCGGCGGTCTATCTGGTGGCCACCGGCACGGCAGCAAACGCGATCTCGCTGGCCACGCTGACACAGCCGTTCGAGACGGTTTTCTGTGCCACCGAGGCGCATATCCACGAAGATGAATGCAATGCGCCCGAGTTCTATTCGGGCGGTGCCAAGCTGACGCTTGTGCCCACAGAGCATGCGAAAATGTCGCCTGCCGCGCTGTCAGCCAGCATTCAGGGCGAAGAAAGCCGCGGCGTGCACGGCCCCCAGCGCGGGCCGGTGTCGATCACCAATGTGACCGAACGCGGTACGGTCTATTCCGTGGATGAACTGACCGCTTTGTGCGACGTGGCAAAGGGCTTCGACCTGCCGGTGCATCTGGACGGCGCGCGCTTTGCCAATGCGCTGGTCGCGCTTGGTTGCACACCCGCCGAGATGACATGGAAAGCGGGCGTCGATGTGGTCAGCTTCGGCGGCACCAAGAACGGCTGCATGGGTGTCGAGGCGGTGATCTTCTTTGACCCCAAACACGCATGGGAGTTTGAGCTGCGCCGCAAACGTGGCGCGCATCTTTTCTCGAAGAACCGCTTCTTGGCAGCCCAGATGCTGGCCTATCTGGAGGGCGAGTTGTGGTTGGACCTCGCCACCCGCGCCAATGCGGCCAACGCGCGGCTTGTGCGTGGGCTGAAACAGATCGATGGCATCACCTTTCTGCATGAGCCACAGGCCAATATGAGCTTTGCTGGCTGGTCGCGGGCGGGCCATCAACGCCTGCATGATGCAGGGGCCGCCTATTATGTCTGGGAAGGTCAGTTGGACGGAGATGATCCGTCAGAAATCCTGACCGCCCGCATGGTGGCTGACTGGTCGATGAGTGACGAGAACATCGACCGTTTCGTGGCGCTGGCCCGCGGGTAAGCGGCGCGAGGGCAGCGGTCGCAATCGGTTAGGGTTTAAACTCGCGCATCCTCTGGCAGGAAAGCACGCAGACCCGCAGCCATATCCTGCGGGTGGCTGATTGGCCCCATATGGCCTGCATTGGCAATCACCTGCCGCGTGGCACCGGGTATGCGCTGCGCCAGTTCATCATGCACGGCGCGCACAAGGTCAGGTGAGCGTTCCCCCTCCATCAACATCACCGGGCAACTGAGCGCCTCCAACGCGCCGGGCGCAACCTGACCATGCGCGTCCTCATGGGTCACATTACGGGCTGCCGGGATCAGATGAATGCGATCCGCCATGTCTTGTTTCATACGCTTAGGCAAAGCCTCCCAACCGGCATCACTGCCCCATTGCGCATTGAACAGCCGGGCGGCTTCTAACAGGTCGCCAGCGCGCATCGCATCGGCAAACACGCCATTCATATAGTCGGCATTCCGTGCAAATGCCGGGTGATCCTTGGCCGCCGCGAACAGGACAGGTTCATAAAGGGTCAGCGACCGAACCCGTTCAGGCACTTCCTGCGCCAGACGCAGCGCAACCGTTGCGCCGAAACTGTGGCCGACCACGTCAACCGGGCCATTCGCCTCGCGCTCCAAAAGCGCCAAACCCGCGTGCAGACAGGCATCCTGATAGTCCCCCTGCCCGTCCCAAGCCCCCGATTTTCCGTGCCCCGGAAGGTCATAGGCCAATGTGGTGACATCATCGGCCAGCGCGCCGCGCAGCCCGCGCCAAGCGCCTGAATGCGCGAGCGAGCAATGGATCATCAGGGCAACGCGCGCACCATGTCCCGCCCGATCCCAATAGGTCGGACGACCAGCCAGATTTTCGATCATGATCAGCCCTTTGTCGCCAGATGCGCGTCCAGAAGGTCCAGCCGGTCCTGTCCCCAGAACTTCTCGCCATCATCGCAGACATAGAATGGGGATCCGAACACGCCCGCATTCACTGCATCTTCCAGATTTGCCGGATAGACTTCGGCGCCGACCAAAAGACCGCTCATGGCAAGCGAGGGGCTGAACCCGGCGGCCGAGAGGCAATCCTGCACCACCTGATCCTGCGCGATGTCTTTTTCCTCGACCCAGATGGCGCGCATGATGCCCTGCACCAAGGCCCCCAAATCACCGCCGCCCTCTTTCTGCGCGGCGATGATCGCATAAGACGCCGGCGCGCCATTGGTGGGCCAATGGGCCGGGTTGAAATTCATCTCGACACCCAGCACACGCGACCAGCGTTTCAGCTCTTGCATGCGATACTCCATGCGTGACGGATGACGATCCTTGGGCAACGTGCCCCCGGTGCGCGCAAACAACTGGCCAATGTCGATGGGTTTATAGGTGATTGTGGCCCCGTGTTTGGCGGCCATCTCTTCCAGCCGCGCGCCAGCCAGAAAGGCCCAGGGCGACAGCACTGTGAAATAATAGTCGATATGGCTCATTTTTTTTCTCCGCGGCACCTGAACTGTTTCAAGGAATCTATCCCGATGCTATGGGGTGTCAACGTCACGATTCTGTCATACAGAACAATTCCGGGAACTGCTGCCATGCCTTCCATCACCGAACCGAAACTTATCTCGGGCAATGCCAACCGCCCGCTGGCCGAAGCCGTCGCCAAGCGCATGTCGATGCATCGCGGCTCCAATGTCGGGCTGGTTGATGCCCGCGTCGAACGCTTCAACGACCAAGAGGTCTTTGTCGAGATCTACGAGAATGTGCGCGGCGAGGATATGTTCATCATCCAGTCGACCTCGAACCCGGCCAATGACAACCTGATGGAGCTTCTGATCATGTCGGACACGCTGCGCCGGTCGTCAGCGCGGTCGGCAACCGCCGTGATCCCCTATTTCGGCTATGCCCGTCAGGATCGCCGCACCAAGGCACGCACGCCCATTTCGGCCAAGCTGGTGGCCAATCTGATCGCCCAGTCGGGCATCGAGCGGGTTCTGACCATGGACCTGCACGCGGCCCAGATTCAGGGCTTTTTCGACATCCCGGTGGACAACCTTTATGCCAGCCCGATCTTTGCGCTGGATGTGAAGCACCACTTCAAGGATTGCCTCGACGAGGTGATGGTGATCTCGCCCGACGTGGGCGGTGTGGCGCGTGCGCGCGAGCTGGCAAAGCGCATCGGCGCCCCGCTGGCAATCGTCGACAAGCGTCGCGAAAAAGCAGGCGAAGTGGCAGAGATGACCGTGATCGGCAATGTCGAAGGCAAGCGCTGCATCATCGTGGATGACATCTGCGACACGGCCGGCACATTGTGCAAGGCCGCGGAAGTGCTGATGGAACAGGGCGCACAGGAAGTGCATTCCTATATCACCCATGGCGTCATGTCCGGCCCGGCGGTGGAACGGGTTCAGAACTCGGTCATGAAATCGCTGGTGATCACCGATTCGATCGAGCCGACCCAGCCGGTGCTTGACGCCAAGAACATCCGCGTGGTGCCCACCGCGCCGATGTTTGCACAGGCGATCCTGAACATCTGGGGCGGCACATCCGTCTCGTCGCTGTTTGATCACGACACGCTGGAGCCGCTTTACGAAGGCATGTATTCGTAAACGCGGACCGCTTCGAAATCACACTCCGAAATCACAAAGGGCTCCGCGGGGCCCTTTTTCATGTCCGGATCGTGTGGTGGTCAGACGTCCCAGCTGTCTTCGTCCGACACTTCACCGATGGCAATCCAGTCCGAACGCACCCGCGCCACGCGCGTGTCGCCCCAAGTGCGGAAAACAATGTCAAAACCGGTTTCGCTGATCTCTTCGGCAGACAGGTCCACACGTTGATTGGTCTGTTGGTCCAGATCCCACATCGACATGCTGACCGTCACTTCGGGCGGGGTCAGGAACGCCTCCGAAAAAGCGACAGCGCAGCGAAACTCCCGCGGACCGCTGCCGGTCCACATCTCTCCGTCATGTTCGAAATCCGAGAACAGAACCTGACTGCCCCGATCCACACCCAATAGATGCGACCTGATCCTGCGCATGTGTTGAATACCTTTGTTTCCCCTTCCCCCAAAATGCCGAAAACACAACCACAAGGCAAGCTATGGGCGCGGTTTAAGCCTTAGGAAAAATGGCAAGAGCAGGATCACCAAAACACCGGACACCAGGAAGGGGGCGCCGGGCAGATAGAACCGGGCGCCATCAGCGGCAAATCTGTGGAAGATACCCGTCATCGCCATGGGTCCGATCACCGCAGCGATGGACCCAAGGCTGGCAATCACCCCCTGCAGCAACCCCTGCCGGTCCTCGGCGACCATATTGGCCATCATGGCGGTCATGGTGGGCGGCGACATATCGGCCAGAGCGGCCACGATGATGAACGCGAACATCACATACATGCTGCCGGTCAGGCCAAAAGCCACAAAGGCCGCAATGGCACAAAGGACCGAGAAGATGAGCGTCTTATATTCCCCCCATTTCGGGATCAGGAAGCGCATGACGACGCCCTGCGTGAAGGCCACGGCCATCCCGTAAGACGCCAGCGTCAGTCCGATCAGCGCCGTGCCCCAGCCAAATACCTCGCGCGTCCAGAAAGCCCAGAGCGTCGGGTAGACCATGTTGGCGAACTCGAACAGAAAGATAAGCACCAGTGGCAGGGCCAAACCCGGCAGGCGAAACGCATCCAAAATCGAGCCAAATGGGTTCAGGTCACGTCGTTTGAACCGCCGCCGTTTCTCTGGCGCAAGGCTTTCTGGCAACAGGAAAAGGCCAAAGGCCACATTTGCGGCGGCAAGAGCTGCAGCCAGCCAGAACGGTGCGGTGATATGTATGCTGGCAACCAGACCGCCAATCGCCGGCCCCATCACGAAACCGACGCCAAAAGCCGCCCCGATCAGGCCAAAATTCGCCGCCCGTTCCTCGGGTTTCGAGATATCGGCAAGATAGGCGGTGGCGGTGATGTAGGTGGCACCGGCAATCCCCGCAAGCACCCGCCCGACCAGAAGCCACGCAAAAGTGGTCGCCAAAGCCATGATCACATAGTCGACGGCCAGTGTCACAAGGGCCAGCAACAAAACCGGACGGCGCCCCAGACTGTCCGAAACACCCCCGATAATCGGGGCAAACAGGAACTGCATGGCGGCATAGGAGGCCATCAATATGCCCCCCAGAAACGCGCCGTCAGCGGTGCCCTCTGCCCCAACACGCTCCATCAGGTCGGGCATGATCGGAAACACAATCCCGATCCCCACCGCATCCAACAGGATGGTGGCCAGAATAAACCAAAGCGCGCCGCGATTTTGCATATGTCTGCTCCTTCGCGCCCATCAGTGCCGTGAAGCGGGGGAAAGCGCAAACGCAAAACGCCCCGCCATTTCTGGCGGGGCGTTTTGAAACTTCGTTAGACTTGATGTCAGCCTTTGACGGACAAGCCCAGATCAGCAGCCATTGCGGCGATATCCACCGTGCGTTTGGCCAGCTCGTCGAGGTTCTCGGCAGTCGCATTCTCGGATGCCGCAGCGGCATCAGAAACGAAGCTGTCCAGAACATCCTGTGTCACTTCCGAGGTCGGAAGCGCGCGTTCAGCCAGCACCGAGGTGCCATTGGCGCTCACTTCAGCGAAACCGCCGGTCACGGCGAATTCCGCATCACCTTCCGGCGAGGACACGCGCACGATACCCGGACGCAGCGTCGTAATCGTCGGCGCATGGTTCGGCATGGCGGTCAGGTCGCCATCGGCGCCCGGCAGCTGAACGGAAGTTGCCTGAAGCGAAGCCAGGCTACGCTCGGGCGACACCAGGTCGAATTGCATCGTATCAGCCATTTGGGTCTCCTTCAGAGGTGGTCAGGAAGGGGTCGCACCCTTCCATCCCGATCCCGATTAAGCAGCGTCAGCCGCCATTTTTTCGGCTTTGGCGATCACTTCGTCGATGCCGCCAACCATGTAGAAGGCACCTTCGGGCAGGTGGTCATATTCGCCGGCCACAACTGCTTTGAACGAAGCAATGGTGTCTTCCAGCGGAACCTGAACACCGTCCGAGCCGGTGAACACTTTTGCCACGTCGAAGGGCTGCGACAGGAAGCGTTCGATCTTACGAGCGCGCGCAACGGTCAGCTTATCTTCTTCCGACAGTTCGTCCATGCCAAGGATGGCGATGATGTCCTGCAGCGACTTGTAGCGCTGAAGGATTTCCTGAACGTCGGTGGCCACTTTGTAGTGCTCTTCACCGATAACCAGCGGATCCAGCAGACGCGAGGTCGAGCCGAGCGGGTCCACAGCCGGGTAGATGCCTTTTTCCGAGATCGCACGATCCAGAACGGTCGTGGCGTCAAGGTGGGCAAACGAGGTTGCGGGTGCAGGGTCGGTCAAGTCATCCGCGGGAACATATACGGCCTGTACGGACGTAATCGAACCCGATTTGGTCGACGAAATGCGTTCCTGCATGGCACCCATGTCGGTGGCCAGCGTCGGCTGGTAACCCACAGCAGAGGGGATACGACCCAGAAGTGCGGACACCTCGGAACCGGCCTGCGTGAAGCGGAAGATGTTATCCACGAAGAACAGAACGTCCGAACCGGTGTCGTCACGGAACTGTTCTGCCAGGGTCAGACCCGACAGAGCAACACGCATACGTGCTCCGGGAGGCTCGTTCATCTGGCCGTAAACCAGCGCAATTTTCGACTTCTCCAGATCGTCGGGAACGATAACGCCCGATTCGATCATCTCGTGGTACAGGTCGTTACCTTCACGGGTCCGTTCACCAACACCCGCGAACACGGACACACCCGAGTGCACTTTTGCGATGTTGTTGATCAGTTCCATGATCAGAACGGTTTTGCCCACGCCGGCGCCGCCGAACAGACCAATTTTACCACCCTTGGTGTAGGGGGCCAGCAGGTCGATGACCTTGATGCCGGTGGTCAGGATTTCGGTCTCGGTCGACTGCTCTTCAAAAGCAGGCGCGTCACCGTGGATCGGGCGGCTGTCTTTCGATTTGACCGGGCCCTTTTCGTCAACGGGGTCGCCGATGACGTTCAGGATGCGGCCCAGGGTTGCGTTGCCAACCGGCACAGCGATCGGAGCACCGGTATCGGTGACTTCCTGGCCGCGGACCAGACCTTCGGACGCGTCCATAGCAATACAGCGCACGGTGTTTTCACCAAGGTGCTGTGCCACTTCGAGGACAAGTTTGTTACCGTTGTTGTCGGTGTTGAGCGCGTTCAGAATTTCGGGAAGGGCATCCTCGAATTGAACGTCGACAACGGCGCCAATCACCTGGGTGATCTTACCTTTAGCGTTAGCCATTGTTGTTTCTCCGGTTCCTTAGAGCGCCTCGGCGCCCGAAATGATTTCGATAAGTTCGTTGGTGATCACGGCCTGACGCGAACGGTTGAACTGAATGGTCAGTTTGTCGATCATGTCGCCTGCGTTGCGGGTTGCGTTGTCCATGGCGGACATCCGCGCGCCCTGCTCCGAGGCACCGTTTTCCAACAGCGCAGTGAAGACCTGCGTGGCCACGCCCGAAGGCAGCAGCGTTGCAAGAATGCCTTCTTCCGACGGCTCGTAGTCATAAACGGTCGAGGCTTCTTCAGCACCCTCTTCGGGGGCTTCAAAGCTGGCCGGGATGACCTGCTGGGCAGTCGGGATCTGGCTGATCACGCTTTCGAACTTGTTGTAGAAGATCGTCGCGACGTCGAACTCACCCTCGTTGAAACGATGGATAAGGTCGCCCGCGATGGCCTGGGCATTGTCGTAACCAACGTTGCGCACACCCGACAGATCCACATGGTCAACCATCTGGTCTTCGAATTCACGCTTCAGTTGCTCACGGCCCTTCTTGCCAACGGTCAGGATCTTGACCGTCTTGCCAGCAGCCATCAGCTCCTCGGCACGGGCGCGCGCCAGTTTGGCGATCGACGAGTTGAAGCCACCACAAAGGCCGCGCTCGGCGGTCATGACCACAAGCATGTGGACCTGATCCGAACCCGTACCCGAAAGCAGTTTCGGAGCGCTATCGCCCCCCGACGAAGCAGCCAGCCCACCCAGAACGGCGTTGAACCGTTCTGCGTAGGGACGACCTGCTTCGGCCGCTTCCTGTGCCCGCCGCAGTTTTGCGGCGGCCACCATCTGCATGGCCTTCGTGATCTTCCGCGTCGACTTGACGCTTTCGATCCGATTTTTGAGGTCCTTAAGGTTGGGCATCTGTCTGAGCCCCCTTAAGCGAAGTCAGCGGCGAACGCGTCCAGCGCTGCTTTGACCTTGTCCTCAAGCTCACCTTTAACCTTACGGTCGTTGTTGGTGATGTCGTCCAGAAGATCGGCGTTGTTCTGACGCAGGTGGTTCAGAAGACCCTGCTCGAAGCGACCAACTTCAGATACGTCGATCTTGTCGAGGTAGCCGTTGGTACCAGCGTAGATCACGCAGACGATCTCGGCGTTGGTCAGGGGCGAATACTGCGCCTGCTTCATCAGTTCGGTCAGGCGTGCGCCACGGTTCAGCAGCTGCTGGGTCGAGGCGTCAAGGTCGGAACCAAACTGAGCGAAGGCTGCCATCTCGCGATACTGAGCCAGCGACAATTTCACCGGACCAGCAACCGAAGACATCGCCTTGGTCTGAGCCGACGAGCCAACACGCGACACCGACAGACCGGTGTTCACAGCAGGACGGATACCCTGGTAGAACAGCTCGGTTTCCAGGAAGATCTGGCCGTCGGTGATCGAGATCACGTTGGTCGGAATAAAGGCCGACACGTCGCCACCCTGGGTTTCAATGACCGGCAGAGCGGTCAGCGAGCCCGAGCCGTAGTCTTCGTTCAGCTTGGCCGAACGTTCCAGCAGGCGCGAGTGAAGATAGAAAACGTCACCCGGATAAGCTTCACGGCCCGGCGGGCGACGCAGAAGCAGCGACATCTGACGATAGGACACAGCCTGTTTCGACAGGTCATCATAGATGATCAGGGCGTGGCGTCCGTTGTCACGGAAGTGCTCGGCCATAGCGGTTGCGGCATAGGGTGCCAGGAACTGCATCGGCGCGGGGTCCGAAGCGGTTGCAGCAACAACGATCGAGTATTCAATCGCGCCGGTTTCTTCCAGCTTCTTCACCAGCTGCGCAACGGTCGAGCGCTTCTGGCCAACAGCCACGTAAACGCAGTAGAGCTTTTTGCTCTCGTCGTCGCCAGCAGCTTCGTTATACGATTTCTGGTTCAGGATCGCGTCCAGAGCCACAGCGGTTTTACCGGTCTGACGGTCACCAATGATCAGCTCGCGCTGGCCACGGCCGATCGGGATCATCGCGTCAACCGACTTCAGGCCGGTTGCCATCGGTTCGTGAACCGATTTACGCGGGATGATGCCCGGTGCTTTCACGTCAGCGACGTTGCGCTTTTTGGTTTTGATCGGGCCTTTGCCGTCGATCGGGTTGCCCAGACCGTCAACAACGCGACCCAGCAGTTCGTCACCGGCGGGAACGTCCACGATGGAGTTCGTGCGCTTAACGGTGTCGCCTTCTTTAATGTCGCGGTCGGAACCGAAGATAACAACACCAACGTTGTCGGCTTCAAGGTTCAGAGCCATCCCGCGGATACCACCGGGGAATTCAACCATCTCACCAGCCTGAACATTGTCCAGACCGTATACGCGTGCGATACCATCACCGACGGACAGAACACGGCCAACTTCGGCCACTTCGGCTTCCTGGCCGAAGTTTTTGATCTGGTCCTTCAGGATCGCAGAAATTTCTGCTGCTTGGATACCCATTATCCGACCTCTTTCATGGAATTCTGAAGTGCATCGAGCTTCGAGCGGACCGAAGTATCGATCATGCGCGAGCCCACTTTAACGACAAGACCGCCGATGAGGTTCTCATCCACGGCCATGTTGATGTTCACATCCTTGCCAATGGTGGCCTTGAGAGCCTTGGCAAGTTTGTCTTGTTGCGCCTTGGTCATGGCTTTGGCGGCGGTCACCTCTGCGGTGACCTCGCCCTTGTCCTCGGCGATCAGGCCACGCAGGGCAGCCATCAGCTGAGGCAGCACGAACAGGCGTCGTTTCTGGGCCATCAGCCCCAACGCGTTCGCGACCATCGGCGAAAGTTTCATTTTCTTGGCGATGGCGGCAATCGCTGCGCCCTGTTCGTCGCGGGTATAGACCGGCGAGTTGATCAGGTTCACAAGATCGCCGCTATCGGCGAGAGCAGCGTCAATGGCGGCAACATCCGCCTCGACTGCTTTCAGTTTCTTGCCCTCTTTGGCCAGGTCAAAGATGGCCGTGGCATAACGTTGGGCAATGCCGGTTGAGATCGAGACTGGTTCGGACACGTCCACCCTTCCGATGTATTGAGCCCCATCGTGATCTGCCAGTCAGACAGATCGGGGCGGCCTACAGATGCCGCGTTTTTGCGCGTGTCATCTAAATCGTCGATGCGTTTAGCAGGGAAAACCCCACCTCGCAACAGCCATGCACGGGTTTATCGCCAACATTGATGCACCCATTTCCCACCACCTTTGCCGCAGATGCAGCCATGCCCTTTGAGCTTAGGGAAAAATTGCTGTCCTGGCGGTCGGGAAAATCACATGAGTAAATGAATGCCGTGGTATACAAACGAGCCATATTCATGCAGTTCTTTCGATATTTCATCGCATTCGCAACGAAAATACCGGCCGGAATCGCGCTGATTCTTCTGCGTGACCCCATGGATCACACGCCGTGGTCACCGGGCGCTAGCGACCGGGAAGCTTCGATGCGCTGGGTTCGGGCACCCCCATGCCTTCGAGCACTTTCAGAGGGCGGCGCACAGCCTGCGCCAGTCCGGGCCGGGTGGGCGCGGGGATTTGCTTGGACACTTCGACCATCAACACCCCACCCGCCATGATCACCGGCAACTGATGCCCCGCACGTTCCCAAAACGCGCCGGTTTTCAACCAGAACCGTTTGGACGAGGGCGGTTGGTATAGCGCCGACAGGTGGCGTTCGACCCGGAACCCATGCTCTTTGAGCTGCGCCTCCAACTGGCCGATCGAATAGGGCCGCCCATAGCCAAACGGCGTCGCATCCGACCGCGCCCAAAGCCCGGCACGATTGGGCGCAATGAACAGCGCCCGCCCACCGGGGCCAAGCACGCGGTAAGCCTCGTCCAGAAGCAGGCTGGGCGTTTCGGTCGCCTCCAGCCCGTGCATGACCACCAGCCGGTCCACAACCCCGGTGTCCAACGGCCAGATCGTATCCTCAACCAGAACCGAGACATTGGGCATCCCCGCAGGCCAGGGCATCACCCCCTGCGGTGCCGGCATCATGCCGATCACCCGGCGCGCGTTTTTCAGATAGGGGCGCAAAAGCGGCACCGCAAACCCATAGCCGGCCACGGTCTGCCCCTTGCTGCGGTCGACCGGCCACATCGCCAGCACCTTGTCACGGATCGCCTTTTGCGCCGCCCGCCCCAACATGCTGCGATAGTAAAAGTTGCGAAGATCCTGCACGTCCAGATGCATGCCCGGCTTACCCGTCCCTGACCAAATGTCGTTTGATCGCGAGATTAGCGCATTCGCGCGAAAGGGCCAGCAAAAGGGCACGCGTTGCGACCAGCCATCGCAGAGCTGTCACCCGCCTGCCCCTTTGCGCAACACCAGCGCCAGATTGTTCGCGGGCATTTCAATCAGGTCGGCCCGCGACAACCCCGCCTCGGACGCCCAGCCCTGCACCGCCTCGATGTCCTTATACCCAATCGCGGGATCATGCGTGGTGAGCGCACGATGAAACCGCTTATCCCCATCGGACCTGAACGCCCCACCCGACCGAAACGGACCGTAGAGGAACCAATGCGCACCGGGCGCAAGATTGCGCGCGACCCCGTTGATCACCGCATGTGCGGTGCGCTCGTCCACCAGATGCAGAAGGTTCACAGTAACAATCAAGGCCATCGGGCCGGACTGCCAGGTTGGCGCGCTGGCATCCAGGAACTGCGCAAGCCGCATGTTGCGCACCCCGCGTTCGGCGCGCCATGCATCTATGCTGACCAGCCGGTCTGGCGCGATATCCGATGGCTGCCACACCACATCCGGATGCGCCTCGGCCAGGGCGACTATATGCTCACCAGAGCCCGAGGCCAGCTCCAGCGCGACACCGCGCTTGGGCACGAAAGGAGCGATGGCTTCGAGAATGGGGGCCATGTTGCGCGCTGCAGACGGCGCGCGCAAACGCCCGTCATCAAGACTATGTGCAACCGAATGAGGTTTTTCGCCGGCCATCTTCCTCTCCCACGTGACCAGTATTGAGCCTTGCGCGCGTTTGGGCAAGACTGGCCATCCAAATGCGGAGATCCACATGCTTACCCTCGTCACCATCCCCTGCCTGTCCGACAATTACGCCTTTCTGCTGCATGACGATGCCAGCGGACAAACCGTCCTTGTGGACGCGCCGGACCCGCTGCCGATCGAAGGCGCGCTGGAGGATCGGGGCTGGACCCTGACCGAGATTTGGCTGACCCACCACCACTGGGACCATGTGGACGGGGTTGCGGATCTTGTGGCCAGCACGGGGGCCAAGGTGACGGGTGCCAGCGCCGATGCCCATCGCCTGCCCGCGTTGGATCGGACCGTGACCCCCGGTGAAAGCTTTGACTTCGCAGGCCACCGGGTCGATGTGATCGACGTCTCCGGCCATACAATCGGGCATGTTGCGTTTCATATTGCCTCGGCCGGCATGGCCTTCACCGGCGACAGCCTGATGGCCATGGGCTGCGGCCGACTGTTTGAAGGCACCGCCCCGCAAATGTGGGAGAGCCTGTCGCGCCTTGCCGCCCTGCCCCCGGAAACGCTGATTTGTTCGGGCCATGAGTATACCGCCGCGAATGCGGCCTTCGCGGTCACCATTGAACCCGAAAACACCGCCCTGCACACCCGCCGCGCAGCCATCGAGGCCGCCCGCGCCAAAGGGGAACCCACCGTGCCGTCGTCCCTTCGCGAAGAGCTGGACACCAACCCGTTTCTGCGGGCCCACTTGCCCTCGGTGAAAGCCGCCCTACATATGCAGGGCGCAACAGATGCCGAGGTCTTCACCGAAATTCGGTCCCGAAAAGACAATTTCTGACCCGGTTTTTCCCTGAAATCACACCTGTGAGAGCAGAAAGTGACCAAAAAGGGCTTGTAGAATGCGCTAGGACAACCGAACCTTAAACATATGAGGCGACGGTAAAGGCGGAGAAACCGCCGGGCGGGAAAATCCCGCGCAATCACGAGGAGTGTTCGACATGCCATCTTTTTCAAAACCCCTCGAGGAAGCCATTCACCACGCGCTTGCGCTGGCGAATGAACGGCGCCACGAATTGGCCACGCTGGAACACCTGCTGCTGGCGCTTCTGGATGAACCGGATGCCGCGCGGGTGATGAAGGCCTGTTCGGTCGATCTGACCGTTCTGCGCAAGGTCCTGAACGAATTTATCGAAGAAGAACTGACCACGCTGATCACCGATCTGGAGGGCAGCGAAGCCGTGCCCACGGCCGCCTTCCAACGCGTGATCCAGCGCGCCGCGATCCATGTTCAAAGCTCTGGCCGGACCGAGGTGACGGGCGCCAACGTGCTGGTCGCAATTTTCGCCGAACGCGAATCAAATGCGGCCTTCTTCCTGCAAGAACAGGACATGACGCGCTATGACGCGGTCAACTACATCGCCCATGGGGTCGCCAAAGACCCCGAATTTGGCGAAAGCCGCCCCATTTCCGGCAGCTCTGACTTTGACGAGGACGAGGTGCAGGATGCCCAGCCGGCCGAGGAAAACGACAGCGCGCTTGGCAAATACTGCGTCGACCTGAACGCCAAAGCGCGCGAAGGCGACATTGACCCGCTGATTGGTCGCGACCACGAGGTCGAGCGCGCCATTCAGGTTCTGTGCCGCCGCCGTAAAAACAACCCGCTTCTGGTGGGCGATCCCGGTGTGGGCAAAACCGCCATCGCGGAAGGTCTGGCCACCAAGATCGTCGGCGGTGAAACACCCGAGATTCTGTCGGAAACGACGATCTATTCGCTCGACATGGGCGCGCTTCTGGCAGGCACACGCTATCGCGGCGATTTCGAGGAACGCCTGAAAGCGGTGATGAAAGAGCTGGAAGATCACCCCGATGCGGTCTTGTTCATTGACGAAATTCACACGGTGATCGGCGCGGGCGCGACATCGGGCGGGGCGATGGATGCCTCGAACCTGCTGAAACCTGCTTTGCAGGGCGGCAAGCTGCGCTGCATGGGATCGACCACGTATAAAGAGTTCCGCCAGCATTTCGAAAAGGACCGCGCGTTGAGCCGCCGGTTCCAGAAGATCGACGTAAATGAACCCAGCGTCGATGATGCGGTGAAGATTCTCAAAGGTCTGAAACCCTATTTCGAAGATCATCACGGCGTGAAATACACCGCAGATGCGATCAAATCCGCAGTGGAATTGTCAGACCGCTATGTGAATGACCGCAAACTGCCCGACAAGGCCATCGACGTGATCGACGAGGCCGGTGCGGCGCAACATTTGCTGGTTGCTTCAAAGCGCAAGAAGACCATTGGCACGAAGGAAATCGAAGCGGTTGTGGCCAAGATTGCCCGCATTCCACCGAAAAGCGTGTCGAAAGACGACGCGGAAACGCTGCGGGATCTGGAGAAATCGCTCAAGCGCGTGGTGTTCGGACAGGACAACGCGATCGAGGCGCTGGCCTCGGCGATCAAACTGGCCCGTGCCGGTCTGCGCGAGCCTGAAAAGCCCATCGGCAACTATCTGTTTGCTGGCCCCACCGGCGTCGGCAAGACCGAAGTTGCAAAACAGCTCGCTGACAATCTTGGTGTGGAACTGCTGCGCTTTGACATGTCGGAATACATGGAGAAACACGCGGTCTCGCGCCTGATCGGGGCGCCTCCCGGCTATGTCGGCTTTGATCAGGGCGGGCTTTTGACCGATGGCGTTGACCAACACCCCCATTGCGTCCTGCTTCTGGACGAAATGGAAAAAGCGCACCCGGATGTGTACAACATTCTGCTGCAGGTGATGGATAACGGCGAATTGACCGACCATAACGGGCGCACTGTCAGCTTCCGCAACGTGGTGCTGATCATGACCTCGAACGCCGGGGCCGCCGAACAGGCGAAAGCCGCCATCGGCTTTGGTCGCGACCGTCGCGAAGGCGAAGACACGGCCGCGATTGAACGCACCTTCACGCCGGAATTCCGCAACCGTTTGGACGCCGTGATCAGCTTTGCCCCCTTGGGTAAAGAGGTGATCTTGCAAGTGGTCGAGAAGTTTGTGCTGCAACTGGAAGCCCAGTTGATGGACCGCGGTGTGACCATCGAACTGACCCGCGCCGCTGCGGAATGGGTGGCCGAAAAAGGCTATGATGATCGCATGGGCGCCCGCCCCCTTGGCCGTGTCATCCAGGAACACATCAAAAAGCCGCTGGCCGAGGAGCTGCTCTTTGGCAAGCTGGCCAAAGGTGGGCTGGTCAAAGTTGGCGTGAAAGGTGGAGAGCTGGATCTGCGCCTTGAAAAGCCCCGCATCAGCTCGCGCAAGAAGCCTCCGCTTCTGACGGCTGACTAAATGATGCGTCGCTTGGTTGCACTCATCGTGACGGGCGCGGTCTTCTCCGCGCCCGTTTTTGCACGTGACCTGATCATGGGCTTCCCCGTTGATTGCACTTTGGGCGAGGATTGTTTTGTCCTGAACCTGGTGGATGCTGACCCCGGCAAAGGGGCCGCTGATTTCACCTGTGGTCCACGCAGCTATGACGGCCACAAGGGGACCGATTTCGCCTTGCTGTCATATCAATCCATGCGGGACGGCGTGGATGTCGTTGCCGCCGCACCAGGGCGCGTGCGCGGCGTGCGCGACGGGATGGTCGACAAAACCTACAAGCCCGAAGACAAAGCCGCACTTGGCGGGCGTGATTGCGGAAACGGGATGGTTGTGGATCACGGAGGCGGTTGGGAAACCCAGTATTGCCACCTGAAACAGGGCAGTGTGACCGTCAAACCCGGTCAAGCCGTGCGCATGGGGCAAGTGCTCGGCAAGATTGGACTTTCCGGCCGCACGCAATACCCGCACCTGCATATCTCGGTGCGCAAGGACGGCCAGCGTGTCGACCCTTTTGACCCGGACGGGATCACCACATGCGGCACGCGACCACCTCTGGACGAGCAACTTTGGCAGGTGCCGATCCCCTATGCGGATGGCGGTATCGTGACCTCTGGCTTCGCGCCTGAACTGCCTGAATACGAGGCCATCAAACAGGGCAGTGTCACCTATCCCCAGATCCGCCCGGATGCGCCCGCGCTTGTGGGCTGGAGCTTTATTTACGGCCCTCGAAAAGGCGACATCCTGCGCATGCGCCTGGAAGGCCCTGACGGTGTGGTCATCGAGAAAGACCTTGAGCTGACCAAAACACAGGTGCTGGCATCCCGATCCATCGGTCGCAAAACACGCACACCATGGCCCCCCGGTCGCTATTCCATTTCGACATGGCTGATACGGGACGGACAGGTGCTTGACGCCCACATAAGCGACGTCTTGGTCACCCCATAAAGCTTTCGAGATTAAGCCCGATCACAACTTGATTTCGAAACGCCCACACCATCAACAGGTCCCGCGCGTTTCGACTTATTGTCGTGCCTCAACAATAAGTCGAAACGCTTTAATAAAGCCTCAGCGCTCGGTGAGCTTCAGCTCGATCCGGCGATTTTGTGCACGCGCCTGTGGCGTGTCCGCGCGGTTCACAGGCCGATATTCGCCAAATCCTGTTGCTGCGAGGCGCGTGGGCGGGAAGCCCAGATCATCGATCATGTATTCCACAACGGACAAGGCGCGTGCCTGACTAAGTTCCCAATTGTTGCGAAACGTCCCCGTGCCCAACAACGGCACGTTGTCGGTATGCCCGTCCACACGGATGATCCAATCAACCTCGTCCGGGATATCCCCGGCAACTTCCGTCAGCAGCCGGGCAACCCGGGCGACCTGCGCCTTTCCTTCGGGCTGCAAAGCTGCATCCGCGCTGGTAAACAGCACTTCAGAGGAAAAGACAAAACGGTCGCCGACAATTTTCACGCCTTCCCGATTGCCAAGCACATCACGCAATTTCCCAAAAAATTCAGAACGGTAGGCTGACAGCTCCTTCGCCTCGTCTTCAAGCCGCTTGCGTTCGGCTTCTTCCAATTCGGCGCGGCGGCGTTCTTCTGCCGCGACCCGCGCAAGGGCGGCGTTCAGCTCAGACCCAAGCTTCTGTATCTGCACCTGCGCTGCGCTGTCTTCAGCCGCACTTTCATCCAGGATGGCCTGCAAGCTGCCAAGCTGCGCCCTGAGCGCGGCCACTTGTTCGTTCAAAAGCGCAATCTTTCTCTGGCTTTCGGCGCTTTCGGCTTCTTCCTGAGCCAGTGCCAGATTGGCCGCTGCCAACAGTTTTGCGCGGGTTTCGCTTTCCGTCAGAGCCTCTTGCACGCGACCTTCCGCAGCAAGTCGCGCAGCCAGTTCCGCTTCCAACTGATCACGCAATTGGGCGGTTTCAATCCCTGCCCCCGTCTGCTCTTCGATTTTCAATAATGCCGCGGACAGGCGCTGATCCAAATCCACACCGGCGGCCTTGGCTGCTGCCAAAAGCGTCAGCGTTTCTTCGGCGCGTTTGCGTTCGGCTTCCAGCGCCAAAGTCATCGCCGTCAGTTCGGTATCTGCCGTTTCCAGCCGATCACGCAAAGCCTGCGCCGCTGCGGCTTCGACAAGTCGGCTTTCTTCTTCGGCGGTCAACGCGGCCTGTCCTTCCGCAACCTTTCCTTCAAGCTCCGCAACCAAAGCCTCAAGCGCCTCACGTTTGGCTGCAGCAAGTCGCGCGGCTTCGGCACCGGCATCCACTTCATCGCGCGCCTTGGCCAAGGCCAGCGTCAGAGCCTCCTGTTCAGAGATCATGCGCGCACGGGCGGCTTCAAGCTCCTCAAGACTGGCCGAAAGTGTCGCATTCTCGGAGACGGCCTGATCACGTTGCGCCAAAAGCGACGCAACCTGTGCTTCGAAACTGGTGATGCGGGCCGCCTGCCCAGCCAATTCGGCCGCCTGCGCTTCGGTTTGCGCGGTAAGCTGCGCGATCAAAGCAACCTGCGCTTCAGACACTGCACGCGTCTCGGTCAATGTGGCGTTCAGGGCACCGAGCTCGTTGCGCAGACCTTCTGCCTGACTGCGTTCCAGCCCCAGCGCATCCGCCAGTTCCGCCACCTGAGCGGAGAGGCTGTCCAGTTCATCTGCCTGACCTGAAATCGTCTCGCGCAGGATGAACTGCACGATCATGAAGATGGTCAGAACGAACATCAACACCAGCAAAAGCGCGGTCATCGCGTCAACAAAACCCGGCCAGATCGAGCCTGACATACGCTGCACGGATCGCCGGGTCAGCGCCATGGGTCAGCCCTGTTCCTGACCGGACGCCACGCGAATTGCATGGGTCAGGGTCGCCAGATCACCGCGCAGATCAGACAGGCTTTCCTGTCGACCCGCCTGCATCTCTTCCAAAATACGCAAAAGCTGCACGTCGATGGAGCGAAGGCGCATACGGCTTTCGGCATCAACCGTCTCCTCGCCGGCGTCAGACTGTTTTTCCAACGCGGCGCGGATAGCATCTTGCCCATCGGCCAGTCGCATCAGCGCATCGGTCTGACCGGTGTCTCGTTCCATACGCGCGGTCATGGCCTCGATATTCTGTGCCAGTGCGCCAAGCCTTTCGTCCAGCATGGCACGCTGCACGTCTGTTTGGGTGAAAAGCGATCGCATCGCCTCGACCTGCTCGGCCAGCACACCCAGATAGACCCCGGCATCCTGGCTGGCTTCGCCATCATTGTCGGCAGGTGCGAAACTGAGCTTGGTGATGGTCGAAAGCCATTCTTCCAGTTCACGATAAAACCGGTTTTGACCGTGGCCGGCGAAAAGTTCCATCAGCCCCACGACCAGTGACCCAGCCAGACCCAGCAGCGACGACGAAAACGCCGTGCCCATGCCGCCCAGTTGCGCCTCGAGCCCGGTCATGAGCCGATTGAACACCTCGACCCCGCCCTCGCCCTCGCCCGGTGCCAAGGATCGAATGGTTTCGACCACGGCGGGAACGGTTGTGGCCAACCCGAAAAACGTTCCCAGAAGGCCTAGGAAAATCAGCAGGTTAACAATGTAGCGCGTGATATCCCGCGCTTCATCAATGCGCGTGGCGATACTGTCGAGGATGGAGCGTGACGAGGCAGAGCCGATCTGCATCTGTGTGCTTTTATTGGACCGGATCAGCGCCGCCAGCGACGCCAGAATACGCGGGGCGCGGTCAGGATCATGGGTGTCGCGTTTTTCAACGTAGCCTTCAATCCAACTGACCGAGGCAAAAACCTGCCAGACCTGCCAGAAACAGGCTAACAGCCCGATCAGGAACACAAACAGGATGAAGCCGTTGAGGTAAAGGTTGGCCAGAAACACCGGCATGACGCGGGGCAGCGCGACAAATGTACCAAACCCCACCAATCCCAAGGCCACCAGCATCAGGAAGATCTGGCGGATCGGGTGGGTGAAGGACGGCTCGACCCCTTTTCTTTTGGGCGCAGTCAGCGTCCCGCGATCGGGTTGATCCATGCGGGGAGTTCCTTGTCGCCAATATTATTGGCCTCAGGATAGGCGCGAATTTGGCGGCTGCCAAGCTTTGTGTGCGTCAACGCGCCTGATGCTCCAGCCTGCGCACTTCATTGGAAAGCCAGCTGAGGTCATCATCCTCGATCCCGAGTTCAGTCAGATGCGACGCCGTGTTGTAAAGATACTCCGTATTCGGCCCCCGCCCGCCGACCGCGGCGGCGATGATATGCGCCTGCTCTGCAAGGTCGATTTGGCAATACTGAACGTGGTGCGGGTCAATAACATAGGTCACCGCATCAACCCGGCGCCCGTCAATCAGGTCGATCCACAAACGCTTTTCCAGATAGGCCGACGAGACCAGCTCGCGCGCGCGCAGGTCCGCCATGGTCTGATCATATGTGCCGGCCTTTGCCCGAAACGCCAAGCCCTGACACTGCGCCCCTGTCTGTTCGTCCAGCGCAAGTACAAGGCCCGGTTTTTCTTCGGTCCCGCGATGATGGATGGAACGCATGCAGAAGCTGCGATGATAATCCGGCAGCGATGCCACCACCGCCTCGTCGTGGTCAAACCCGGGGTTCCACATCAACGAACCATAGCCAAAGACCCACAGATCACCGTCGCTCATTTCACTCGCCCTTCCCTTCATCGCGCTGTAAACACGCCTTAAAGCGTTTTGCCGAAGACGAAAAGACACATAGGCGGGCAAGGAGAGGTCATGCGGAAACTTGTGGTGATTGCGGTGGTTCTGGCCAGCCTGTGGGCGGGATATTGGGTCTATGGTGCGCGCGGGGTTGAAGCGGCCTTCAAAGGATGGATCGAAGACCGGCGCGCCGCCGGGTGGGTGGCGCAGGCTCAGGACATTTCCACGCAGGGCTTTCCAAATCGCTTCGACACGATCTTTACCGGGCTGGAACTGGCCGACCCTGCAACAGGGCTTGCCTGGCGGGCCCCCGAGTTTCAGGTTCTGGCGCTGTCATATCAACCGCATCACGTGATCGCGGTCTGGCCGGGGGAACACGTTCTGTCCTCGCCTGAACAGAATATCACCATGCAGGCCGAAGCTTTCGAAGGCTCGCTGGTGTTTGACCCCCTGCCCTCGTTGCCGCTGGATCGCAGCTCGATTGTCGTAGGCAAGCTTGCCATGACCTCAAGCGCGGGTTGGACCGCAGCTTTGGACAGCGGGCAGATCGCCACACGCAAATCATCGGCAGCGCCAAACCGCTATGACCTGCATATGGACGCAACGGGCCTGATGCCCGCATCGTCCTTTATTCAGAGCTTTGGCGAAGGGAATGTTCTGCCCCCGGCCTTTGAGCGCGCCACGCTGAAGGCCAACCTCGACTTCACGAAACCATGGGACCGCAGCGCGATCGAGAACGCGCGGCCGCAAATCACGCGCATTGATCTGGCGGATTTCGATGCAAAATGGGGCACGCTGGGGCTGCGCGCGTCAGGGGTAGTGGATGTGGACCAGAACGGCACCCCAGCCGGAGAGCTGTCCATTCGCGCCACCAACTGGCGGCAGATGATCAAGGTTGCCCAAGCCAGTGGCGCCATTGCACCGGAACTGGTTGGCACGGTCACACGCGCACTGGAATTCATCGCGGGGCTGTCTGGCAAAGCCGAAACGCTTGACGTGACGCTGAACCTGTCGGGCGGCGCCGTCTTCCTTGGCCCGATCCCTGTGGGCAAGGCGCCACGAATTGTAATCCGCTAAAGCGTTTCGGGATAAACTTGAGGCGCATGTTTATTCCGAAACGCCCACGACGTTGATATCTCTTACCGCGTTTCGGTTTTTCCCTGTCTTAGGTTAAAACCGAAACGCTTTAAAAATCTTTTACCGACAATAACTTCCGCTGCGATAGCGCGCAGTGTCGAAATGGAAGTGATCCTGATGATAGCGGTCTGCATTCGGCCCAAGAACGGTGCCGAAAGGGCCGCAGGCTTTCTTGTGCATCGCTTTCAGGACCTTGCCCTGCACCGGATCACGCCAGCCCTTCAGCACGGTGATCTGGGCTCCATTTTTCAACCGGATCGCAGAAATGTCGATGGCGCGTCCGCGCCCATGTTCGCTGATCTTCGCGCCCGGTTTGTTGTTGCGTGTGCGACAGGCGTAATGCGCCGCGACCCGCAAAGAGGCCGGCCCGCCGCCCAGACGGCCAACCGCCGGGAACACGCCATTGCGCACCCAGGCGTTCAACGCCTTCGCCGTGGTGCAATCCATAACGGCGGCTTGGCTCAATTTGACCCCCGAAACCTCGGTGATGCGCACCGGGTTGGTCACGCCGCAACCGCGGATTTTGCCCGGCACGTCCGGGATGGCCTGCCCCTTGATTTCATTCACACCGCAAACCCTTCCGCGCCGGCCGGCCTTTGCCGGTTTCAACTTGGCTTTGGCCACTTTGGTCGCAAAGCCACGGGGCCGGTATTCCGGGTGGCGTGACCGCGCGACGGCCAATTTGCTTCGACGGGGCATCTCAGCGGGTGCAGATTGCGCATCGTTTGACGGGATAGCGGCCACACGCGGGCGGGGCGTCGGGCGCAGAAGCGAGGGTTTTGCGGTCGTGCTCACCAGCTTTGCCGGGCCGGGGCGCGGGGCTGGGCGCATTGACTGGTCGGGCGCAGATGTCGCCGAAACACTGCCAACAATCACAATGGCTGCCGCCGCTGCAACACGCATGCGCCAGTTTTTCATCCGCATGGCAAACCTCGCCATCAACTCATACTTCATGCCGCGCTCCTGCCTGCGTTGGCCCTAAGACCTAAGCTTTGTCGTGCTGACCGCTGCGCCCGAAATCCGGCGCATCCGTATCCTGTCCTGCCTCGATGATACCACGACGGATTGCGCGGGTTCGAGTGAAATAGTCATGCAGGTGGTCACCATCGCCGGTCCGGATCGCCCGCTGCAGTGCAAACAGCTCCTCGGTGAAGCGCCCCAAAATCTCTAAGGTTGCGTCTTTGTTGGTTAAAAACACATCGCGCCACATGGTCGGATCCGAGGCCGCAATCCGCGTAAAGTCGCGGAAACCCGCCGCCGAGAACTTGATGACTTCGCTATCGGTGACCCGGCTCAGGTCATCGGCCACGCCAACCATCGTATAGGCAATCAGGTGCGGTGCATGGCTGGTCACCGCCAGCACAAGGTCATGATGCGGGGCGTCCATCACGTCGACATGTGCCCCCATGCCTTCCCAAAGCCTGGTCAGCCGCGCCGTTGCCTTGGCATCACTGCCATTGGGAACAAGAATGCACCACCGGTTGTCAAACAACTCGGCGAACCCAGACCGGGGACCGCTATGTTCGGTGCCCGCCAACGGGTGGCCGGGAATGAAATGCACATGTTCGGGCAGATGCGGGCCAACCGCTTCGATGACCGCTTGCTTGACCGACCCCACATCCGTCACCGTTGCGCCTTGGGCAAGCTCCGGTGCAATCTCGGCAGCCACGGCGCCCATGGCGCCCACGGGTACGGCCAGAACAACCAGATCAGCGCCCTTCACGGCCTCGGCTGCACTGTCGACAACGCGATCGCAAAACCCAAGCTCGCGGGCGATGTCGCGCGTTTCGGTCGAACGCGCCGTGCCGACGATTTCACCCGCCAGCCCGCTGCGCCGCATCGCATGTGCCATGGACGACGCAATCAAGCCCAGGCCAATCAAGGCGACGCGGTCATAGACCACACTCATGCCTTGCCCCCTTCCGTTTTCTCCGCCGCCGGATCTGGCACAACGCCCTTAAACCGCCCGATCATATGGGCCACGCGACGGCAGGACGCTTCATCCCCGACGGTGATCCGAAGGCAGTTGGGCAAACCATATCCGGCAACCAGTCTGACGATAATACCTTGTTCAAGCAGGAATTTATTGCAAGACACGGCTTCTTCCTTGCTGGCGAAACGCGCAAGGATGAAATTGGCGCAAGACGTGTCTGAAGGCACGCCAAGTTCAGCCAGAGCTTCGGCCAACCACGCGCGCAAACGGGTGTTTTCAGACAGGCACCGCTCGACATGTTCGCGGTCCTTCAATGCGGCTTCTGCGGCGGCAAGTTGGGGCATGGACAGGTTGAACGGGCCGCGCACGCGGTTCAGCATGCCGATGACCTCCGCCGAGCCATAGCCCCACCCGATGCGTAACCCACCAAGGCCATACATCTTCGAAAAGGTCCGCGTCATCACCACATTGTCGTGTTTTTCAACCAGCGAGGCACCGCCGTCGAACCCCTCCACATATTCCGCATAGGCGCCATCAATGACCAACAGCACAGTGTCGGGCAGTTCACGGGCAAGCCGCGACAGCTCTGCCGAGCTGACCATCGTACCGGTGGGGTTGCCGGGGTTCGTCACGAAAACCAGTGAGGTTTTCTTCGTCACCGCCTTCAGGATTTCATCCACATCCACCATGCGTTCACGTTCAGGCACCATCACGGGGGTTGCACCGGCAGCATGGGCCGAGATCTTGTACATCGAGAACCCGTGTTCGGTGTAGATCACCTCGGTGCCCGGGCCGGAATAACACTGGCACAAAAAGGTGATCACCTCGTCCGAACCGACGCCGCAGATGATCCGTTCCGCATCCAACCCGTGTTGCGCCGCAATGGCTGCACGCAGGCTGGCATGGTCGGTAGATGGATAACGATGCAGCTCATGCCCGGCCTTCTTGAAGGCCTCTACCGCATGCGGGCTGGGGCCGAACGGGTTTTCGTTCGAGCTGAGCTTGATCACATTCGACATGCCCGCGACGCTGGAGGCCCCGCCCACATAGGGTGTGATCTCAAGTATCCCAGGTTGGGGTTCAAGCTTTGACATCGGGCGTCTCCTTTGCGCCGTGATTACAACCGCGCCGCGACCTGTGAAAGGGTCAAAGCGTCACGGCGGGTATTTCTACCTCCGCTGCGGCAGCCCTGCATCGGGGTTTGAGCCGGGCGGAGATGGCATCAGGCGGGCAAAAAGAAACCCGCCCAAAACCTGGGCGGGTTCCAAATCTTAGCGATATGTGAACTGTTTAGTTCTTCGCGTAGAATTCGACGACCAGGTTCGGTTCCATCATCACCGGATACGGCACGTCCGACAGACCCGGGGTGCGCGTGAAGGTGGCGGTCATTTTCGAATGGTCGGCTTCGATGTAATCCGGCACATCGCGTTCAGCCAGCTGAACGGCTTCCAGAACAACGGCCAACTGCTTCGAGCGGTCACGCACCTCGATCACGTCGCCTTCTTGAACGCGATAGGAGGGGATGTTCACTTTCTTGCCGTTCACGGTGACGTGACCGTGGTTCACGAACTGACGTGCTGCGAATACGGTGGCCACGAATTTGGCGCGGTACACAACAGCGTCCAGGCGGCGCTCCAGCAGGCCGATCAGGTTTTCACCAGTATCGCCTTTAACACGTTCGGCTTCGCCATAGATGCGGCGGAACTGTTTTTCAGTCAGGTCGCCATAGTAGCCTTTCAGCTTCTGTTTGGCGCGCAGCTGCAGACCGAAGTCCGACAGTTTACCCTTGCGGCGCTGGCCGTGCTGGCCGGGGCCGTATTCGCGGCGGTTCACCGGCGACTTCGGACGTCCCCAGATGTTTTCGCCCATACGGCGGTCAATTTTGTACTTGGCAGCAGTTCTTTTGGTCATCTGCTGATCTCCTTCTGTAAGCTTCGAAGGGCGTTGTCCTCTGGCTTTCGCCTGACAGGGATCCCCTTGCGGGGGCCACCAACACCAATGAAAACCGGCCCCTTGCGGGACCGGATTTGGGGCTTATACGCCTGTGGCTGCGGGAGTCAACGCCCTAAAGCGTTTCGAGATTAAAGCGTTTCCAGTGATCGCCCGATCACAGCAACAACTGGAAACGCCCACGACATTGATGGGTTCCGCGTGTTTCGACATATTGCCGTGTCTCAACACTAAGTCGAAACACTTCAGGCCACATCTCCGCGCAGAATTGCGGCTTCGCCGGCATTCAGGCTGCGCCGGGCGAACCCGCCATAGGCCCGCGGATCATAGTTGAGGTCCGGAAACATCTCGAAAAGGCGCGCACGCTGGCTGTCTTCGACCGTGGCCAGATCCGTGTTGGCCGGGTGAAAGCTTTCCGCCGGCACGCCGTTCGCCCAAACGATTTCGTGGTTCTCAAGCAGTACGTGATAGTAAGACACCTCGCGTGCGCGGGTATCGACCACGATGCGACGCTCGTCCACCAGATCGCTTGCGGACACCAGAACCTCGTCAGAATTGAACAGCTCGCGAGCCCGCGGGCCCTGTATCAAAATCTGGTGCTGTGGCGACACGATCAGGTCTTCATCCGGTTGCCCCGCACAAATCGATCCTGCGCGCAGACGAATGGGCCGAAGCTCGGGCATCGCAAAAAGCCGTGCTCCCGTGATGCGGCGATGACCAACCCAAAGCACTTTCTGCACGCCATTGTCGCGCGTCTGAAGTTCGTCGCCCTCGCCCAGCTCGTCGACGGGTATTTCACCATGCGGCGTGCGCAACCGCGTGCCGGGCGTGAAGCAAATCACACCCGTCGGCTGGTCTGTCAGCTTGTTAACCTGGGCAGGCTTCAGCGCAGCCCGCACAACCCACAGGTCTTCATTTGCAGGTGGGGCTTCGCCCGAGAACACCAAAAGCGGCTGCCCGCCACCGGGTGTTTCGATCAGTGACACCAGATAGCTCGCATGGCCATCTGTCACTTCGAACCCCATATTCAGATAGGTATCGTCCGGCTCATGCGCCTGAGGCGCGCTGCCCGGTTGCATCGCTGCACCCACCAGCTTGTGAACCATTTTCGCGGCGCGACGCCGCAAATCTTCTTCTCCGCTCGCCTCTTTGAGCAGCAAAAGCTCTTGTGGACCGTCAAGCCTTAGCGGGCGCCCAGTCCAGCGCCAACTTGCCCCAACACCCAACGCGGTCACCGGTGCGCCCGGCAATCCGTCTACTTCTGTCTGCGCCCAAGAGATGACAAACGTGCTGCTCGAGCCCGTTTCCATGCCTGTGAACCTGCCTTTTTGTTTTTTTATTAACGGAACGCTAGCACGAGTGATTCGGGTTGTTAAGACATTATTGCGATTTGCGAATATCCGTCCGGCACAGATGCAACAGTTTCAATTTTTTGCGGTTTTTTAGGCGTCAGAATTCCAATTGCATCGCCCGAACTCAACTGGTAAGTTTTCTTTACCAATTCTCCGAGGAGCCCCGCATGCCCGTCATTACCGAAATCGAAGACCTGCGCCGGATCTATAAGCGTCGGGTGCCGAAAATGTTCTATGACTATGCGGAAAGCGGCAGCTGGAGCGAACAAACCTTCCGCGAAAACAGCTCGGATTTCGACAAAATCTACCTACGTCAGCGGGTGGCGGTGGATATGGACAACCGCTCGACCCGGTCGACGATGCTTGGGCAGGATGTGGCGATGCCGGTGGCGCTGGCACCCGTGGGGTTGACCGGTATGCAATGCGCCGATGGCGAAATCAAAGCTGCCCGCGCGGCCGAGAAGTTCGGCGTGCCCTTCACATTGTCGACCATGTCGATCTGCTCGATCGAGGATGTGGCCGAAAACACAACCGCCCCATTCTGGTTTCAAGTCTACACGCTGAAAGACGATGACTTCATGCAGCGGCTTTTTGATCGCGCGCGCGCCGCGAACTGCCCTGCGATCGTCGTGACCGTAGACCTGCAAGTACTCGGGCAAAGGCATAAAGATCTGAAAAACGGCCTATCTGCCCCGCCCAAGCTGACGGCGAAGTCGGTCGCCAATATGATGACCAAGGTGCAATGGGGCCTTGGCATGCTTGGCACAAAGCGGCGGTTTTTCGGAAATATTGTTGGTCACGCCAAGGGTGTTAAGGATCCGTCATCGTTGCACACATGGACGGCCGAGGCCTTCGATCCGTCGCTGGATTGGGAGCGGATCAAGCAGTTTAAGAAGATGTGGAACGGCCCGATGATTGTTAAGGGCATCATGGAAGCCGAAGACGCCCGTCGCGCTGTCGAGGCGGGCGCGGATGCCATCATCGTCTCCAATCATGGCGGTCGGCAACTTGACGGCGCATTGAGCTCCATTCGCGCCCTGCCCGAAATCCTGGATGCGGTCGGAGACAAGGTCGAAGTCCATCTTGATAGCGGCATTCGCTCTGGTCAGGACGTGTTGAAAGCCGTCGCCATGGGGGCCAAAGGCACATATGTTGGCCGCGCCTTCACCTATGGGCTGGGCGCCATGGGAGAGGAAGGTGTCACAAGTGCGCTTGAGGTTCTTCACAAGGAACTGGATATCTCGATGGCATTTTGCGGTCATAGGGACATTCAAACTGTAGACCGGTCCATCCTGCGCATTCCGCGTGGATTTTCGGGCGATTGGGAATAAGGCTAGAAATAGCTACGCACCAACGCGCCCGAGATCAGGGTCCAACCATCCGCAACAACGAAAAACGCCAGTTTGAATGGCAAAGAGACGATTGCGGGTGGTACCATCATCATGCCCATCGACATCAGGATCGCTGCAACAACAAGGTCGATCACCAGAAACGGCAGAAACACGAGGAACCCGATCTGAAAGGCGCGTTCGATTTCAGACAGAAGGAAGGACGGCACAAGGATCGACAGTGGCGCGTCGTTGCCCAGCTCCACCCCTGAGGTTTGCTCGCGTAGGGCCGCCAGATGTGTAAATGTCTCAGGCTCGATGCGGTTTGCCATGAAAATCCGAAATGGCTCAAGAGACGCCATGAAAGCAGGCTCCAGATCCATCACGCCTTCACTAAAAGGCTGTCCGCCACGCGTCCAAGCTTCGGTGAATACTGGTTCCATCACAAAATAGGTCAAAAACAGCGCCAGGCTTACGATCAACATATTGGGCGGAGATTGCTGTAAGCCAATGGCCTGGCGCAGGATCGACAGCACGGTCACGATAAATGGAAAGCAGGTGACCATGACAGCCAGCCCCGGAACGAGGCTTAGCAGTGTCAGTAGAACGAACAGCTGAACAGTTCGCGTTGCCAACTCCCCACCTTCGCCGACAGAAATCGAGATATCCTGGCCGACAACCGGAGCGGTTGATGCAAGCAAAATCACCAAGGCGATGGGGATATATGGTGCAAACACCTGTCGCATCCGATGTCAGAGCCCCGCCTTCAGATCCGCAACTTCGGTCAGGCGCACGGCAAGTTGACCGCTTTCATCGCCTTCGATTTCCTGCAGCTCGCCACGGGCGATCAGTTTGTCGCCGACATAGAGTTCCACAGGGTCTTCAATACGCTTGTCCAAGGGCAAAACTGAATCCCGTTTCAGCTGCAGAAGCTCTTTGACCGTCGGCCTCGCATGCCCCACCGAAATCAGCACTTCAATCGGCACCTGCACAAATGGATTGGCGGCACCCGCGTTCATCTCGTCTTGTTGTTCAGCCATGGTTGAAAGCCTTCTCGTTGATGTCATAAAGGGCCCCCACCGCGTCTCGCATGCGATCAAGCACGCCGGACATGTCGATTTGCTTTTCCGAAACCGGAGACCGCAGATAGATTTGCCCTTCCGGCAAGGTTGCCTGTTCAATCAGCTCGAACGGGACATTGGTCGAGCTTTCCAAGAGCTGCTCCAACGCGCCACGAATACCGGGCGCAACGAGCACTTGAATCGGATTGTCAGCCGCAGTCGCCGCCATTGGAACGATCTCTTCGGCGACCACTTGTGCGATGGCATCCTGAACGACATTGGGCAAAACAACATTGACCATCGCGTTCAAAAGCGGTTCCAAAGATGAAAGAACATGGCTGCGAGCCTCTTGGAAGGTGAAGCCCAAATCCTCGAGGTTGCGCGCAAATTCCGCTTCGACCCGTTCGGCTTCTTGCGTCATAGAGCGCGTTGCATCGTCCCATCCGGCTTTGTAGCCGGCCTCATAGCCTTCCAGCCGTTTTCCCTCGAGTTCAGCCGGGTCAATGGATTGAACCGGTTGCCCAAGTTCAGTTTGCTGAGGTTCTGCGGGTGTTGTGCCAAAATCTTCAAGCGTAAGGCGCGCGCTCATCACACCGCCTCCTCTTCATCTTCCATCCAACCACGCAGGATGTCGACGGTTTCCGCTTGCCGCTCTGCGATAAGATCTCTCAGACGCTGAACCGGATCCTCTGCATCACCTGCCGGATCTTCATCATCAAAACTTATATCTCCGACAACGGCCATTTGCGGCGGCAGGAAGTCACCGTCAGCGACTTCGCCACTCAGCGCAGGCAAATCCGGTACACTGTCTGCCGACGGGAAACCTTCGCTAGGTGCCGCGCCAGCGGGCCCCGCGATACCTTCAGCAGACGCCAACACGGGCACCCCGTCCGCTTGTGATTGATCCAAAGAGGCTGTCGGCGATGCCGATGCAAAGATCGGGCGCAGAACAAACAGTCCCAGCACAAGAGTGACGACGGCCAGAATTGCCATTTGAATGAGCGCCATGACATCCAGCCCGAGGTTTCCAAACAGGCTTGATCCCGGAGCGCTGCCTGAGGTCTCAACCGGTTCAAACTCCAGGGTCTTGATCGTAATGACGTCTCCCCGCGCTTCATCAAACCCAATGGCGCCAGCAACCAACTCCGTCAGCGCGGCGATCTCTTCATCGCTGCGCGGTTGCCAAGTCTCCTCACCCGTATCCGAAACGCTGCGAATGCCGTCCACCAAGACAGCTACGGTCACGCGCTTTGTGGCGCCTGGCGCACGCACGACTTCACGCGTGGTTTCCGACACCTCATAGTTGACCCTTTCACGTGTTTCGGACGCATTTGAATTGGACGCCCCGCCGCCCGCAGCACCATCGCCTTCAGGCAAGTTTGAGGCCACGGTCACACCGCCGCTGCTTTGGTCCGAGGCCGTGTTGTTGGTTTCCTGTGTATCCGTCGAAACGGCCACTCGGCTTTCAGGATCGAAGCGCCTTTCCCGAATGCTCTCTTGTTCAGTGGCGGTTTCAAGGTTCAGCTCAACCACTGCGTTTCCAAAGCCAACCCGCGCCTCAAGCAAACGCTCGATATTTAACTTCATCTGTTCCGCGCGATCCGCAGCAACCGACGGCAGGTCCCCCGCCTCGTCACCGCTTGCGACCAATCCACCGCGACTGTCAATCACCGACACTTGCTCGGGCACAAGGCCGGGTACGGCCGAGGCAATCAGGAATTTCAAAGCACGCGCCTGCGCCGTTGGCAAAGCCCCATTGGCGGTCGTTACAGTCACCGACGCTGTCGGCGTATTGCGTTGCCGAAACCGCTGCGAGGACACATTGCCAATATGCACGCGAGCGTTTTGTATGAGAGGGCTGGCGACGATGGTCCGTGCAAGCTCACCTTCTTTTGCGCGCCAATAGGCCGCGTCAAACATCTGCGAAGTCGTGCCGAATCCACTTAGTCCGTCAAGCAGCTCGTAACCTTTGCCAGAGTTCGCAGGAAGACCTTCGCTGGCGAGGGTCATGCGCAGGGAATCTCGCTTGGAACTGTCGACGAAAATTGCGCCGCCGCGAATCTCGTAGACGACCCCCCGGCCTTCCAATGCCTTCACCACATCGCCCGCCGCACCGCTTTCCAGACCGGAATAGAGCAAGGACATCGATGTATTGGTGGCCATTCGAGACAACCCGATGACCGCAATGAACATGGCAAGGGCTGCAAGCCCGGCAACCATACGCTTTCTCATGTCCAATCCGGCCCAAACCGATGTGAGCTGCTGCACGACGAAACTCCTTGTTACGAGTGGGCTTCTGCCCCCGTCCATGCAGTGAGTTTTCCCCGATCGCCCTTAACAATTGGTTAGTGCCCAGCGGTTTATAACGATTCGAGCAAAAAGTTTTCGGAGACGAGGATGGCCGAAGAGGAAATCACCGAAGAAGGCACTGAAGAGCCGCCAAAGAAGAAGTCCAAAAAAGGGCTTCTGATCGGCTTGATCCTTGCATTGGCTTTGGGCGGAGGGGGGTTCTTTGCCGCCTATTCCGGCTTGGTTGGCGGCGCTGCCCCGACCACCGAAAGCGCGGATGTCGAAGAGGAGACGCCCGTGCTTGATTTACCTGCCGTGGCGTTCATCGACCTTGACCCCATGGTCATTTCGCTGGGGGACGGCGGCAGCAGCCGCCATCTTCGCTTTCGGTCAACACTTGAAGTCGCACCGCAATACGAGGCGGATGTCGCGCAGCTCACACCGCGTGTACTTGACGTCCTGAATTCCTATCTGCGCGCAGTCGACATGAAAATGCTGAGCGATCCAAAATCATTGGTGCAACTGCGCGCCCAGATGCTGCGGCGAATCAAACTGGTAACTGGCGAAGGGCGCGTTCGCGACCTTCTGATCATCGAATTCGTACTAAACTAGAAAAGGGGAACACGCATGGATATCATTTCGGATGTTCTTCTGGGCTTGGGCGCGCTGGCCGCCGCGATCTATTGCCTGGTCCTGTCGCGCAGGTTGCGCCGTTTCAACAATCTTCAAAGCGGAATGGGCGGGGCCGTAGCGGTCCTTTCCGCCCAAGTGGACGACATGACCAAAACGCTTGAAAAGGCGCGTGGTGCGGCTGGTCAAAGCGCATCAATCCTGTCTGACTTGACCGAGCGCGCCGAGCAGTCCAGTCGCAAACTGGAACTGCTCATGGCCAGTTTGCATGACCTTCCAGAACCTGGCGAACCGCCAGAAGGCGAAGCAGCAGTCGAGCAAGCCAGTGAGCCGGTCTCCGAAGACAAAGAACCAGATTTGCCCCCCTCTGATGAAGCACCCAAATCCATCCCAATGTTCTCAAGTAACCGACGCTTGGAGGCCGCAGAGTAATGCCCTCGATCAAGAAATCAGATCAACAAAACCAACCGCCACGCAAACAAGGTGCTTTGCACCGTCGTCGCATGTTGGGGCGAAGCATTCTGTTGTCTACTTCGATTGTACTGGCAACGTCTGCCGGGATTCGCCTGGGCGGTGTGGGATTTGCGATTGCCAAGGATGTTGAGGAGAGCGTCACACAGAACGGAACGGGTGAGGCAGCACAAAACCAAGACCCTGATATTTCACAAATCCTGAACGATCTACAAAAAAGACAAGAAGGTTTGGCGGAACGCGAACGCCTGCTCGAAGATCGCCTTCAGGCCCTGTCGTTGGCCGAAGAACAACTCAGCAAGCAAACTGCTGCTTTGGTAGAGGCTGAAAGCCGTCTGGCAAGTACAATTGCGACGGCAAAAACAGCGGCTTCGGACGACCTGACGCGTCTGACCAGTCTTTATGAGAATATGAAACCAAAGCAAGCGGTGCCCTTGTTTGAAGAGATGGCTCCAGACTTTGCCGCGGGATTTCTCGCACGGATGAAACCCGCAGCTGCTGCACAGATCATGGCGGGGCTTCAACCGCAGACCGCCTATGCCATCAGCGTAGTGCTTGCGGGGCGAAATTCCAGAGCACCCACCGAGTGAAACACACGCATTCTTAATCTGTTTCCGCCACGATTGCAGGAACGAAATCTTCGAAAAACAGGTGTCTCATGATTGGCTTCGTCGGCATTGCCCTAATTTTTGTCATGGTGTTTGGCGGCTACCTTGCTGCCGGCGGCAAAATGGGCATCATCCTGAAATCCCTTCCATTCGAGTTCACAATGATTGGCGGTGCCGCCGCAGGGGCATTTGTTATCTCCAACGACATGGCGGCGATCAAGCACACGCTAAAAGATGTAGGCAAGGTGTTTAAGGGGCCAAAATGGAAGCACGAGGACTATAAAGACCTGCTATGCTTGCTTTTTGAGTTGATCAGACAAGCTCGCCAGAATGCCGTTGCTCTTGAGGAGCACATTGAAAACCCGGAAGAAAGCTCAATCTTCTCAAAATACCCCACCATTCTTGCGGACAAAGAATCCATCGAACTGATCTGCGACACATTGCGTTCTGCGTCGATGAACTACGACGATCCACATCAAGTCGAAGAGGTTCTGGAGAAGCGGATGGAGGCCAACCTGCATCACGCCCTTCATTCGAGCCATGCACTGCAGGCTGTTGCAGATGGTTTGCCTGCCTTGGGTATTGTGGCCGCCGTTCTGGGCGTTATCAAGACAATGGGATCCATTGACCAACCACCTGAAATTCTTGGCAAAATGATCGGCGGAGCCCTGGTAGGGACATTTTTGGGAGTCTTCTTGGCCTATGGCCTTGTCGCCCCGTTTTCCGCCAAAGTGAAAACGGTAATTGAAGAGGACGCACATTTTTACCAGCTTATTCGGGAAGTTCTGGTCGCAAACCTCTATAATCACTCCGTGAATATCTGCATCGAGGTGGGCCGCCAAAACACGCCTGGCCCCCATCGCCCCAGCTACTCTGATCTGGAAGAAGCTCTCAAAGAAGTAAAGCAGGCTGCGGCATGAAATCCGCATTCACCATCATCTTGATTGCATTCCAATCATTGCTGATCAGTTTTCCGGCATTTTCACAGGTCATCTCTGTAAAATCTGGAGAACACCCGACCTTCAGCCGCTTGGTATTTTACGTCAAACCTCAGGAAGACCTGATCTTTGACCGACCTGAGGCACGTGTTCTGCGTATTCGCGCCTCTGAAGAGTTGAAGCTCTCCATTGACCAGGTATTCGATTTTATTCCGCGAACCCGGATCGCGGCGATCAACCAATTGAACGATGAAGAATTGCTATTGACGTTGGCATGTGATTGCTCTGCCGCATACACAAGGCTTCGCTCTGGTGTGCTCGTCCTGGATATTATATCGCCCGGATCATCCAACCCAATTGAAACCGCAACCCTAGTGGACCTGCCTGTTGAACCGCCGCTGAAGAACAAAACTGAAGAAAAAATCGACGCTCAGGCCGCCAGGCTTGGCCTCCCGATTGCAGCCGGACTGACGCCTCCGGAAGATAGCGCTCCACCAAAAAACGACACGCCAAGCCTGCCAAAAACAAAAGCAACGCCAATGGCGGAGGCTCCTCCCAGAATGATCTTGTCGGAGGATGCTCTTGTTGGCTCTCTTGCACGCGCCGCATCGCAAGGTCTGCTTACGCCAAAGACAACAGAGAGCCCGCTTTCTGTTAGCCTCCCCCCACCAGTTCACAACAGTGTCGAGACCGAGAAAGAACCCCTGCCCGCCATTGCACCAAAGCCAGCAGCATCGAACACCAACAACACCCATGTTGAAATTCAAACCTCTATTGAAAGAGCATTTCAACAGCACGTGCAGACTCTGACCGGTACCTCCGTTGGCGGCTGCCCGGATGCTGCTCTGTTCGATGTCGCTTCTTGGGGGGAGGCGGAACAAGAGCCTCTCAGTCTCTCGGCGTTCCGAGCTGACTTGTACCTCGAGTTTGACAAACCTAATGAAGAAGCAGTTCTCTCTCATATTCGACACTTGATCTTTCTGACGTTCGGAGCAGAAGCTATCGCGGTGGCGCGCAGCTTCGACATAAAGGGGATCGAGCTGTCATCATTGGTTTCATTGGCCGATATCGTTGAGCACGGTGAAACAAATACACAAAACGGGCTCGACAATTTCCTTCATTGCCCCAGCCCAGTGTCGCTGTGGGCAACCCTAGCAGCAAAGGACCTGTCTCCAGACATTGACAAGTCGGCTGTCCTTGCCACTCTTTCTGCTTTGCCGCCGCACCTACGGAAACGTATCGGACCATTTCTGGCTGATCGCTTTATTCAAAGCGATGATGACGCGACAGCGAATGAAATTTACAAAATTGTGGAACGTGCAGGAGGCGAAAACAGCCCGGAAGGTGCATTGTTGAACGCGAAGTTGGAAACCCGCGCAGGCAACATACAACCAGCTGAGAACATGCTCACAGAAATCGTGTCGAAGGATGATTCTTCTTCACCGGACGCGCTGATCCTATTGATCAACTCTCATATCAAAAGAGACGCCGGAATTCCTCAAACCACAATTGATCTCCTGGAGGCCATGGCTTTTGAACATTCCGGCACACAGACTGGGGATGCTCTTGATGTCGCAACAGCACGCGCCTTGTTTCACGCGCTGGACTTCGCGAGGGGATACGAAAAACTGGACCAGATCGCCCCGAGTGGCGATGAAGGAAAAATGCTGAAAGCCAATATTGCACAAGAAGCAGCACATCGTTTGGTCGCCCGTTCCAGTTCAGAGCAGTTTCTTAAGACCCTATATGGGCGCACAGACTGGGGCGACTTGCCTGAAGAGACACGGATTCGCATCGCGAGACGATTGTTAGCACTTGGTCTCGTCGAGAAGGTTCGAAATCTGCTCGACAAATCAGGCACCCCCCCCAACCGCAATTCGCGGCTTCTTCTTGCCGAAGGCGCGCTGGCCGAAAACGAACCAAATCAAGCCCTGATCTATTTAACTGGGCTTACGGATGACGTCGCTCAACGCCTTCGCGCACAATCCTTGGAAGCAGTTGGAGAACGCCAAAAGGCTGCGCAGATCTATGCTGAGATCGGAGACATTGAACAGTTTGATCGGGCAAACTGGCTTGGCGGAGATTGGGCCGTTCTAAGGGAGTCACAAACTGCGCCATTCGAGAGCCTCCCAGTGGTGTTGAAGCATGAGACACCAACAGATGCTGCTACCCCTGCAACGTCAATTTCCGATCACCAATCACTGATCCAAAGCAGCACGTCATTGAGAACACAGATCGAGTCATTGCTGGACGAAGTTCCAAAGCCTTAGCTTCAGAAACGTTACAGGTTGTTAAGCTTTCTCTCATATTAATGATGCAAGGAAGCAGCAAGAATTGCGCCATGTATCAACAACTTGAACTAAAATTGCGCCACAAGGCGTGTCCACTCACCGCAACGCGGGAAACCCGCGGTTTGCCTTCTATGACGGCTGGCAAAGGTGAGTAAGATGACGTTATCGATCCGAGACATCTTCCGACCGACAATCCTTCTTGCGCTTGCGCTCATGGCGATCATCGTCATGATGATTTTGCCCATGCCTGCATGGGTCCTGGATGTGGGTCTTTCAGCCTCGTTCGCGCTCGCCATTTTGATGTTCACAGTTACATTGTTCATCGAACGTCCGCTCGATTTTTCAGCATTCCCCACTGTCTTGCTCGCATCGCTGATGCTGCGCCTTTCACTAAACGTCTCGTCGACAAAGCTCATTATTGGGCAAGGACATACAGGCACCAGCGCCGCTGGAAGCGTCATCGAAGGCTTTGCAAATTTCGTCATGGGGGGCAGCGTTCTGCTGGGCCTTGTTGTGTTTGGCGTTCTGATGATCGTGAATTTCATAGTGATCACAAAAGGCGCAGCGCGTATGGCCGAGGTTGGCGCTCGATTTGCACTTGATGGAATGCCGGGCAAACAATTGGCAATCGACAGTGACATGTCGGCTGGTGCCATCGATCATGCGGAAGCCAAGGCACGGCGCGAACGCGAACAGGCCGAGACAACGTTTTTCGGGTCTCTCGACGGCGCTTCCAAATTCGTCAAAGGTGATGCCGTTGCAGGCCTGCTGATCACTTTTCTAAACCTTCTCGTTGGCCTTCTGATCGGCGTGATCGTTCACGACATGGAGATCGCACGCGCTTTTCAAACCTATGCCATTCTGACCGTAGGTGACGGGCTGGTGACCCAAATTCCAGCAGTTGTCATTTCGATCGCATCCGCACTTCTTCTTGCGCGTGGCGGCACGTCTGGTTCAACCGACCTTGCCCTGTTCTCTCAGCTTGGCAAATACCCCTCTGCTCTGGCAACCGTGGCTGTTTTGATGGGGCTCTTTAGTCTCGTGCCAGGGCTTCCGTTTCTCCCGTTCATTGCCGGGGCAGGCGCGCTCGGCACCGCCGCTTGGTTTGGATTTCAGCGCGAAAAAGAAGAGGCCAAAGCTGCCGCTGTCGAGACAATTGCGCCCGAAGACATCCCCTCAAAAGAAAGCATTGGTGATGTTCTTGATCTGGACGATATCCATGTAGAATTCTCACCGGATCTGGTTGCAATGGTACTCGATCCAGCCACGGGGCTTGATGCCCGAATTGCCAGCATTCGAAATCATGTCGCGTCGGCGTTTGGGCTCATTCTGCCCGAGATACGGTTGACGGATGACGCAAGCCTGCCAACGGGCACCTATACAATCAAGATCCAAGGGGTCGAACAAGCGCGCAGCCGATTGATCCCGGATCGCGCGCTTGCCATTCTGTCGGGCAATGCTGATGTCGTGCCCGAAGGTGAGGATGTCAAAGAGCCTGTCTACGGCGCGCCGGCCCGCTGGATCGCAAACGACCGGCAAGAAGAAGCCGCACTCGCGGGTTGCGCCGTGGTTTCGGCGACCGAAGTTCTGGCCACGCATCTACTTGAGGTGATGAAGGTGAACTTCCCACGTCTGCTTGGCCTGAAAGCCCTGCGACGGTTGCTTGATGAATTCACCAATCTGAGCGACCCGCACAGGTCAGAAGCGAACAAACGCCTATTGGACGAGCTGGTGCCCGACAAGGTTCCGATGGATGTTTTGCATTCCGTTTTGCGTCTGCTTCTTGAAGAGCGTGTTTCAATCCGGAACTTGCCGTTAATCCTGGAAAGCGTCGCTGAAGGGCGCGCGATCTATGGATCCGTTGAAGGCCTTTGCGAACATGTTCGCCAGCGGTTGGGGTTTCAGCTGGTGTCGGAATTGAAACGCGATGACGGAACGGTGCCGCTTGTCCAGCTTGCGCCGGAATGGGAAAGCCGCTTCCAACGCCACCAAATCGACGGGGACCGCCCGGGCGATGTCGCGCTTCCTCCAGATCAGTTCAATGCTCTCGCCAATTCAGTGGCGGACAAGATCGCGCGTGCTGGCGAAAATGGTGTCTACCCAGCCATCGTGACTTCTTCGCGCAGGCGCCGTTTTCTGAAAACCGTTCTTTCAGCCAAAGGGATCGCAAATCCGGTTCTTTCCTTCGAGGAAATTGGCACCGAAGCACGCCCCTCGTTGGTTGGCATGGTGCCCGCATGATCGAAGATCTCGCCGCCCTGTCCGGTCTAACCGTCGAGTTCCTGACCATCGGATTCATCGTGTTTTTACGTGTCGGTGGCACCATGGCTTTGTTACCAGCACTCGGTGAGCAGTCTGTGCCAGCCCGTGTGAGGCTGTTTCTGGCGCTTGGGTTCACTGCCATTGTCGCACCGTCAATGGCAAACACAATCTCTCTGAACCAGTTGCAAAACAGTCTGGGTCATCTTGTCTGGACCGAGCCTGTAATTGGCTTGGGGTTCGGCATCGTGCTCAGGCTGATGATCATGGTGCTGCAAATGGCCGGCAGCATTGCCGCCCAAGCAACCTCACTTGCACAGATTTTCGGTGCAGCAGGCACCGATCCGCAACCCGCGATCGGACATGTGTTGATGATTTCTGGACTTGCGCTTGCCGTCATGGCCGGGCTGCATGTGCGTGTAGCCGAAGGGCTGATCATGTCATATGAGGTTTTCCCCGTCGGAACGCGGCCAGAAGCTGACGCCTATTCTGAATGGGGAATATCCCGGGTCGCACAGGCGTTTTCCTTCGCCTTCACGCTGGCCGCGCCATTTGTGATCGTGTCGCTGCTTTATAATGTGGCGCTTGGTGTGATCAACCGCGCCATGCCCCAGCTGATGGTTGCTTTCGTGGGCGCACCCGCCATCACGGCAGGCGGCCTGATCCTTTTACTCCTGACGACGCCGATCCTTTTGCCGATCTGGAAATCAGCCTTCGAAGCCACGCTACACGACCCGTTTGGAGGCTGGTGATGGCGGGCACGGATGACGACGACAGCAAACAACACGAGCCAACACAAAAGAAGCTGGATGATGCGCGAAAACGTGGCGAGGTAGCCCGATCCGCCGATCTGAACACAGCCATGTCCTATATGATGCTATTGCTCGTTGCGGTGGGGTTCGGAGCCACCACGTTGAAAGGGATCGGATCATTGCTGGCTTCATTGATCGCCAATTCTGACAGCCTTGCCACACAGGTTTTCAACGGGCGCTCTGCGCCTTTGACAGGTGGCCTTATGATGAAGATCGGTGCGCTTATCTCGCCGTGGATGCTTGGTCCGGCCATCGCGGTCATCGCCCTGAGCGTCGCCACAAAAACATTTGTGGTTTCCGGCGAAAAAATAGCCCCAAAACTCAACCGTATTTCCCCATTGTCAAACGCCAAGAACAAGTTCGGACGCTCTGGCCTGTTCGAGTTCGCCAAAAGCTTCTCCAAACTCAGCATCTACGCGATCATTCTGGGCATGTTCATCTGGGTAAAACTGCCGGAAATGCTGGCCACGCTCTCCCTGTCACCCGCCATGGTCACTGTGACACTTCTGACTTTGTCCGTTGAGTTTTTCGGCATCGTTTTGCTGGTCGCCTTCACCATCGGCGGCATTGATTACCTTTGGCAGCATCAGGAACATCTGCGCAAGAACCGGATGTCCCACAAAGAGCTGATGGATGAGATCAAGCAAAATGAGGGCGACCCCCATATGAAGAACCAGCGGCGTCAAAAAGGGTATGACATCGCTATGAATCAAATGCTCGCGGATGTGCCGGATGCCGATGTGGTGGTCGTGAACCCGACACATTATGCCATTGCCCTAAAATGGTCGCGGCTGCCGGGCGAAGCCCCAATTTGTGTAGCAAAAGGTGTGGATGAGATCGCGGCCCGCATACGCGAAGTGGCAAATGAAAGCGGTGTGCCGATCCACCGCGATCCCCCAACCGCACGAGCCTTGCATGCGACAGTGGAAATCGGGCAGGAAATCCCGCCCGACCAGTATCAGGCGGTCGCGGCTGCCATCCGTTTCTCTGAGAATATGCGGGAAAAAGCGCGCCGTTCGATCGGTGACACAACATGATTTCTCAAGAACAAAGCCTCTATCAGCTGGCGGAGCTTGGTTTTGACAAAGCAATGGCGGCTTTGGCCCCTTTCAACCAACGTGTCGCAGAAATCGAGGCCCGGATCGCGGCGCTGCGCGCACAACGTGATGCCTGTCAAGCGGATGGTGACAGCCTTGCTTACCACAGCGGCTATTATCACAAATGGCAGGCGTGGAGCGACGCGGAACTGAAATCTCTCAACATGGAGCTGGCACGTGCGCGCGCCGCGCGGGAGGAAGAAATGGCGCGTACGCGCCTAGCCTTTGGACGCAAAACTGCCGCCGCTGCGATTCTCGATAAAACCCGGTCAGATCAGAGAGAAAGAGCCGCCAAACGGCTGGAGGCGCAAAACCAAGCGCAATAAGGAAGGAATTCGCCCAATTATGCCATTATTTCCCTTTCCAAACGACCCAATCAACGATAATGACACGGCTTCATCGCGGGGCTTACACCCTTGGAGGATCCCCGCACCACTGACTATGGAGAAAACCAATGGCACGTGAGATTCCTAATCTTGAAGCCACGGTACGTACGGGGACAGGCAAGGGGGCCGCTCGTCAAGCTCGCCGCGAAGGCATGGTACCGGGTATCGTATATGGCGGCAGCGCAGAGCCGCAGCCGATCAACATCCCCTTCAACGTTCTGTTCAAACGCCTGAAAGCTGGCCGTTTCCTGTCGACGCTCTGGAACCTCAAAATCGAGGGCCAGGAAGACGTGCGCGTGATCTGCCGCAACGTTCAGCGCGACGTGGTAAAGGACCTGCCGACCCACCTGGACCTGATGCGTCTGCACCGCACGACCCGCATCAGCCTGTTCATCCACGTGGAATTCGAGAACGAAGAAGAAGCGCCCGGCCTGAAGCGCGGCGGCGTTCTGACCGTTGTGCGTCCGGAAGTTGAACTGAACGTTCTGGCAGGTGAAATCCCTGAGAAGATCGTTGTCGACCTGGCTGGTCGCGATGTGGGCGACGTCATCCACATCTCGGACGTGACGCTGCCGGAAGGCGCCAAGCCGACCATCGACCGTGACTTCGTCATCGCGAACATCTCGGCACCCAGCTCGCTGCGGTCTTCGGATGAAGGCGAAGAAGAAGGCGAAGCCGTTGAAGACGGCGAGGCCGCTGCAGCCGAAGAATAAGTCGCGGAACTTTCCACGACAAAACGGGGTCCCAATCGGGGCCCCGTTTTCATTTGGGTAGGTCAGGTCGTTTCGCGTTCGAACACGATGACATTACCGCGGCTACCCCAAGGCATATAGTGAAACCCTGCATCGAACATGGTGCGCATGACATGGCTGAGCTTTGGGATGCCATAAAAATCTGGATGTGTTTCCATGATGACCAGCCGAACGTTATCACGCCAAGGGTCTTCTATAATGTCCAGTTCGGCCCCTTCGATGTCCATGACCACCACCGTTGGGTCGAACGCCTCTTGCAGATCTGAAAACTTCAGCGCCGGCACCTCAACCAGTTTCGAGCGCTTGTTCTTCTGCTTTTCGCCGGCGATCGAAGACGCCCAAAACCCCGGAGAGACCTCAAACGTGATCGTTTCGTCCTTGAATGCTTGTCCGACCACCGCACCTTGAAGCACCCTTGCAGTATCGCACTCATTGATTTGAAGATTCTTTTCAATGGTGCGGGCCATGATCGGGCTGGCCTCGACAATCGCGACATTTTCCGGCCCGACAGTTTGCGCCGCGAAGACCCCAAGGTACCCTGCCCCGCCGCCAAGCTCCAACACGCGATCGGTTTCGCGCAGGTTCTTTTGCAGCGCGAAGAACTCTTTATACTCGTAAGCTCCGCTGTTCAGGGCAGCGCGAATATTGTCATTCAGGGCATTTTCCGGGATCTGAAGCTTGATCCCTCCAATTTTAAAACGTGGCACCAAAGCCTCCAAATATGCGCCGCGCGCCTGAGCGATTGCCAGAACTGGTACACGACAGTATTTTATCCCTGCAATCTTCACGCGCGCAGGGCGCGAAGTCCAGTTGGAATGGAAGTCATATGAAACTCTTTGTCGGACTGGGCAATCCCGGTCCTAAATACGCGGGAAATCGGCACAATATCGGCTTCATGGCGCTGGACCGGATCGCAGAGGATCACGGGTTTTCCCCATGGCGCGGCAAGTTTCAGGGCAGCGTAAGTGAAGGGCGGTTCGGGTCCGACAAGCTGGTGCTTTTAAAGCCCGAAACCTTCATGAACCTGTCCGGGCAATCGGTCGGCGAGGCGATGCGGTTTTACAAGCTTACCCCCGCGGATGTGGTGGTGTTCCATGATGAACTGGATTTGGCCCCGGGGAAATGCCGGGTGAAAACGGGTGGCGGACACGCGGGGCACAACGGGCTGCGCTCGGTCCATGCCCATATCGGGGCCGACTATCAACGCGTGCGCATGGGCATCGGCCATCCGGGCAACAAGAACGCCGTGGCCGGATATGTGTTGCGAGACTTTGCCAAGGCCGATCAGGACTGGCTGGACGACGTGTTGCGCGGCTGTTCGGATGGTGCGGCGGATTTGCTGGCGGGCGACAGCGGCAAGTTCATGAATGCAATCGGGCGGCGGGTGAACCCGCCCCGGTCCTCTGGTGGCACGGAAGGGCCAGCAAAGAAAAAGGCCCCGCCAGAGCCGCGCCCGACAAAACCTGATCCGGCACCCGCTGACGCTCCGCAAGACAAGCGCAGCCCGCTTCAAAAGCTGATGGACAAGTTTTCTTGAGCTTGCGCGATGCCTTCGAGGTTCAGGCGCAGCACAACGAACGGCTGGAAAGTCCTTTCACTGCGCGGGTGTTGCGGATCGCAGGACAGAAGCTGCATCCCGGCACCCCGTTGACCGACCGCATGTTTACGTGGGGCGGGGATATCGGCGCCTCGGGCCACTCCCTTCCGCTGCGTTTTCTGGCAGGCTTGCACGCGCTTGTCCTGACGGGGAATTGCCCCGAGCTGGTGGCGGTATACCCGCCCAATCCGACCCCGACCGACACGGAAATCGGGACCGCAATAGACGCCGCCCTGACCCACCACGCCACCGTGCTTGACCGTTGGCTGGACAATCCACCGCAGACGAACGAGGTGCGCCGCGCAGCTGTTCTGATCGCCGCAGGGCATTGGCTGGCACAGCATTACAAGCTTCCCATGCGCGTGCTAGAGCTTGGTGCGAGTGCCGGGCTGAACCTCATGTGGGACCAGTTTGCCTTGAAGGCAGGCAACGCTCGGTTGGGACCAAAAGATACCCCCGTGACGCTGTCGCCCGATTGGCGCGGGGATGTTCCGACGGGCACGACCCCAACGGTATTGTCCCGCCAAGGGGTTGATCTGATGCCGATGGATATGAAAAACCCCGATGATCTCCTGCGCATGTCGTCATATCTTTGGGCCGACCAGCCCGAACGGCTTGCGCGCAGCCGGGCTGCCGCGGCTATGCTGGACGCGAAGGTGGACGCCGGGGATGCTGCCGACTGGTTAGACACACAGCTTGCACAAGTCGGCCCAGACCACCTGACCTTGGTCTATCACACAATTGCGTGGCAGTATTTCCCGCCCGAGACACAAGCCCGCTGCGCCGCGGCCATCGAGGCCGCCGCACAGCGCGGGCCGGTTGCGCATTTCTCGATGGAAGCCGACGAGTTGGAAGGGCAAGGCGCTGGCATGCAGTTGGCGCTGTGGCCCGAGGGGCGCAAGTTGACCCTTGGTCGTGTCGATTTTCATGGACGTTGGGTAGATTGGACGGCACCCTGACCAGAAAATGGGAGGGTAGCATGCGAACGATCCTGAAGTTCTCGCTCAGAGCGGCCGTCATTCTTGTCGTTGTTGCGGCTGTGGTCGGGTTTTGGAAGCGGGAAGAAATATCCCGGCTGCTGGCAGTCAGCACGCTGTTCTCCGAAGAAAAGATCGTCGCCAACTTCTCGCATATGGACAGCGCTTTTCTGAGCCAGGAGCTGGACCGCGGAACCGGCCCAGTCAGCGACCTGCCCCAAGGCGACCCGATGGATTTGCCCGGCAGTTTCGACACCTGGCTTTCTGAACGCGCCGTCACCGCTCTTGTGGTTATGAAAGACGGAAAAATCCGCCATGAAAGCTATCACAAGGGCACCGGGGACGAAGATCGGCGCATCAGCTGGTCGGTGGCGAAAAGCTTTCTGTCCGCTTTGATGGGGGTGATCGTCGAACAAGGCGCCATCGCTTCTCTGGATGACCCGGTCGAGATCTACGCCCCCAGCCTGATCGGCGGGGCCTATGAGGGGGCGACGGTGCGCAATGTGCTGAACATGGCCTCCGGGGTCACTTTCGACGAAGACTATCTGGATCAAAGCTCGGACATCAACAAGATGGGGCGGGTTCTTGCGCTGGGGCGATCCATGGATGGGTTCGCGGCGGATCTTGAAGCGCGGTTCACCTCTCCCGGCGCCCAGTGGCAATATGTTTCGATCGACACACATGTGATTGGCATGGTGATCCGGGGGGCAACCGGGCGTTCGATCCATGATCTTATGGAAGAGTATATCGTCGACCCGATGGGGTTCGAAGCCGCGCCCTATTATCTGACCGACGGATACGGGGTGGCCTTTGTCTTAGGCGGATTAAACCTGCGCACGCGGGACTATGCGCGTTTTGGTCAGATGTTTTTGCAAAAGGGCCTGTGGGGGGACCGGCAGATTGTGCCTGCGCGATGGGTCACCGCTTCCACCCGCCCGTCGGCCCCGACAGCCGCCGGCGAAGTGCAATATGGCTATCAATGGTGGATCCCCAGCGACGCGCCGGAGGGCGAGTATTTCGCACGCGGCATCTATGGCCAATACATCTATATTGACGAGGCACGCGGGGTCGTGATTGCCGCCAATGGCGCGGATCGCGGGTTCAGAGAAGACGGGGCGCATGACCAGAACCTGGCCATGTTTCGCACCCTCGCTGCATCTCTGGAATAACGTCAGTCTGCGGTGCGACCTTCGGTGTCCGACATGTCAAAACCAAGGTATTTGGCGACGGTGAAGATGTCTTTGTCACCGCGCCCGCACATGTTCATGCAGATGATGTGATCCTCAGACAGGGTTGGTGCGATCTTCATCACATGGGCCAGCGCATGGCAGGGTTCCAGCGCGGGGATGATGCCCTCAGTCGCGCAACACAGCTGGAACGCTTCAAGCGCTTCCTTGTCGGTGATCGCCACATATTCGGCACGCCCAATATCGTGCAGCCAGCTGTGTTCCGGCCCAATGCCTGGATAGTCCAGCCCGGCCGAGATCGAATAGCCGTCAAGAATTTGCCCGTCGTCATCCTGCAACAGGAAGGTGCGGTTGCCGTGCAGCACGCCGGGACGCCCCCCGGTCAGCGAAGCGCAATGCTCCATCTTGTCATTCACGCCTTTGCCGCCCGCTTCAACGCCGATGATATTGACCGAGGCGTCATCCAGGAACGGATAGAACAGGCCGATTGCATTCGACCCGCCTCCGATCGCGGCAATCAAAGTGTCGGGCAGACGGCCCTCGGCCTTTTGCATCTGCTCTTTTGCTTCCTTGCCGATGATCGACTGAAAGTCGCGCACCATGGCCGGATAGGGATGCGGGCCCGCGGCCGTACCGATGCAATAGAAGGTGTCGGCCACATTGGTAACCCAGTCGCGCAGCGCGTCGTTCATCGCGTCTTTCAACGTGCCACGACCACTTTCCACCGCGATCACCTCGGCGCCCAGAAGGCGCATGCGGAACACATTCGGCGCCTGTCGCTGTACGTCATGCGCGCCCATATAGACGATGCATTTCAGGCCGAACTTCGCACAGACCGTGGCGGTGGCCACGCCGTGCTGCCCCGCGCCCGTTTCAGCGATGATGCGGGTCTTGCCCATGCGGCGGGCCAGAAGGATTTGCCCCAGCACATTGTTGATCTTATGCGCGCCGGTGTGGTTCAGCTCGTCACGTTTCATATAGACCTTGGCGCCGCCCAAATGCTTGGTCAGGCCTTCAGCAAAATAGAGCGGGCTGGGGCGGCCAACATAGTGGGTCCACAGGTCGTTCATCTCGGCCCAGAAGCTGTCGTCGGTTTTGGCCTTTTCATATTCAGCCTGCAGATCAAGGATCAGCGGCATCAGCGTTTCCGACACGAACCGCCCGCCGAAATCGCCAAAGCGGCCTTTTTCGTCGGGACCGTTCATGAAGCTGTTGAACAGATCGTTGGACATGGGTTCACTCCCCTCGTGGCTCAGACGCCGGATTGCGCAGCGGCGCAAAAGGCCGCGATCAGCCTGTCATCCTTGATCCCGGGCGCGGTTTCAACCCCTGACGAGACATCGACCTGCTTTGCGCCGGTCAGGCGGATGGCTTCGGCGACATTCTCGGGGGTCAGTCCACCGGCCAGCATCCACGGGCAAGGCCAGTATTTGCGCTGCACCAACCGCCAGTCAAAGCTGATGCCGTTGCCGCCGGGCAGGTCAGCGCCCTTTGGCGCTTTGGCATCAATCAGCAACTGATCGGCCGCGCCCGCGAAATCCTCGATCTGAGACACATCGTCGGGCCCGGCAATGCCGATGGCCTTGATGACCGGCAGGCCAAACCGCGCCTTCACCTCTGCCACACGTTCGGGGGTTTCCGAACCGTGCAGCTGGATCATATCCGTGGTTGTGCGCGACAGGATCTTGTCGATCCCCGCATCGTCCATGTTGACCACCAAGGCGACCTTGGCGACCCCAACCGGGACGTCGAGCATCAGCTCTGCCGCTTCATCAACAGTCACCGAACGCGGGCTTTTAGGAAAGAAATTGAACCCGATATAGCGCGCGCCAGCATTGGCCGCCGCCGCAATGTGGCGCGGGTCCTTCAGACCGCAAATCTTGACCGATATGGACATCTTGGTTCAGCGGGGATCGTCGATCAGCGCCAGAACATCATCCCCCGTCTGCGCCTTTGGTTCGCGCAGGGATTTCACCTCGCGCGCCAATTCATCACGTTCGCGGCGGTGACGTGCACCTTCGGCGCGCAGCTTGTGTTCACGCAGCCATTCCCAGACGAAGCCGATCAGGATACCCGCGATCACGCCGCCAAAAATGACGACGAAGAGCGGCAGGGTGATGGACCAGCTCCACCCCAGAAAGCCTGACAGTTCACCAGGCAGAAGATTCAGGGTCACACTGGCGCGATTGGCCAGAGCAACCGTGATCAGGACAGCCCCAAGAGCCGCCAAAAACGCGTAACGGATATACCGCATAAAGACCTCTTACTTACCGTTCAGACGATCGCGCAAAAGTTTCCCTGTCTTGAAGAACGGCACATGCTTTTCTTCGACTTTGACAGACTCACCCGTGCGCGGGTTGCGCCCGATACGAGCATCTCTTTTCTTCACCGAAAATGCGCCAAAGCCGCGCAGCTCGACCCGATCACCACGGGCCATGGCCTCGATGATCTCTTCGAAGATGGTGTTGACGATGCGTTCAACGTCGCGCTGATAGAGGTGCGGGTTCTCGTCCGCAAGCTTCTGGATCAGTTCCGACCGGATCATCCTTGTCCCCCCAAATTGGCTATCTAATGGATTTTTCATCCTTATTCCGTCTGATTATAGGATCAAACAGACGCGCAGGATACAAGTCTTGCGCGACGGAAAGTACAAATTCGCAGGAAATAGCCTGCTTTTTCACCCGATTTCCCCGGATGCTGCAGGCGCACATGACATCCCGGCTGAGTCGGGTTGGGTCAAGCGCTGTTTGATCTGGATTGATTCGTCAGTCCGAAAAAGAAAACGGCCCCGCAGTTTCCCACGGGGCCGTTTCAAAATTTCTGGTGCGGGACTTAGTCGTCCTGCTTCAGGGCAGCGCCCAGAATGTCGCCAAGCGACGCACCCGAGTCCGACGAACCATACTGTTCCACGGCCTCTTTCTCTTCTGCGATTTCGCGGGCTTTGATCGACAGGCCCAGACGACGCGATTTCGAATCCACGTTGGTCACGCGCACGTCAACCTTGTCGCCAACGCCGAAGCGTTCGGGGCGCTGTTCAGCACGGTCACGCGACAGGTCCGAACGACGGATGAAGGATTTCATGCCTTCATACTCAACCTCGATACCGCCATCTTCGATCGAGGTCACTTCAACAGTGATGATCGAGCCGCGCTTCACGCCGCCAACAGCTTCAGCGAAGGGATCGCCGTCCAGCGCTTTGATCGACAGCGAGATACGCTCTTTGTCGGTGTCAACTTCCGACACAACCGCTTTGACAACGTCGCCCTTCTTGAAGTCCTGAATGGCTTCTTCGCCACGCTGGTCCCACGAGATGTCCGACAGGTGAACCATGCCGTCGATTTCGCCGTCGAGGCCAATGAACAGACCAAACTCGGTGATGTTCTTGACTTCGCCTTCGACCTCGGTGCCCTCGGGGTGGGTTTCTGCAAAGACTTCCCACGGGTTGCGCATGGTCTGCTTGAGACCCAGCGACACGCGGCGCTTGGCCGAGTCGATTTCCAGCACCATGACTTCGACTTCCTGCGAGGTCGACACGATCTTGCCGGGGTGAACGTTCTTCTTCGTCCACGACATTTCCGACACGTGCACCAGACCTTCGACGCCCGGCTCCAGCTCGACGAACGCACCGTAGTCGGTGATGTTCGTCACGCGACCGGTGTGGGTCGATTCCAGCGGGTACTTCGCAGCAACCAGATCCCACGGATCGTCCTGCAGCTGCTTCATGCCCAGCGAGATGCGGTGGGTTTCTTTGTTGATCTTGATGACCTGAACTTTGATGGTCTCGCCGATCGACAGGATTTCCGACGGGTGGTTCACACGGCGCCATGCCATGTCGGTGACGTGCAGCAGGCCGTCTACGCCGCCCAGGTCAACAAACGCACCGTATTCGGTGATGTTCTTGACCACACCGTCAACAGCCTGGCCTTCGGTCAGGTTGCCAATGACTTCAGCACGCTGTTCGGCACGGCTCTCTTCCAGGATGGCGCGGCGCGACACAACGATGTTGCCACGGCGACGGTCCATTTTCAGAATCTGGAACGGCTGCTTCAGACCCATCAGCGGGCCTGCGTCACGCACGGGGCGCACGTCAACTTGGCTGCCGGGCAGGAAGGCCACAGCGCCGCCAAGGTCGACAGTGAAGCCGCCTTTGACGCGTCCGAAGATCGCGCCTTCGACGCGTGCATCGTCTGCGTATGCTTTTTCCAGGCGGTCCCATGCTTCTTCACGGCGGGCCATCTCGCGCGAGATGACAGCTTCGCCGCGGGCGTTTTCAGCCGCGCGCAGGTAGACTTCCACTTCGTCGCCAACGGCGATTTCAGGGGCTTCACCCGGGTTTGCGAATTCTTTCAGATCAACGCGGCCTTCCATTTTGTAGCCGACGTCGATGATGGCTTGGCCAGCTTCAACAGCGATGACTTTACCTTTGACAACAGACCCCTCTTCGGGCGTGTCCATTTCGAAGCTTTCGTTAAGGAGGGCTTCGAATTCCTCCATAGTTGCGTTAGCCATGTGGCGTTTCATTCCTTTACAGTCATTTTATCGGGCCGAGCGGTTGTCTCCGCCGGTCTTGGATTTGTCCAATTTGGTCAACAGGTTAGCCGCAAAACAAAGAGGGCCGGAGCACCGACCCTGCCTGTCTTTCCCTGTGTCGCGGCATTTGCACCTTGTCGACAGGGCGGGGATTACGCGGATTCTGTCAGGAAATCAAGGGGGATCAGAGGGGTAGCCCCTTCTTCTGCAGCTGCTCCAGAAGCTCCTGATGCAGCGCGTTGCTATCACCGCCGCCAAACTGAACGCCGCCGCCTGAGAAGGCTATGCCGAAGCTTTGCGCTGCGTTCACCACCTGCGCGAGCCCTGAAACCAACTCCCGGGTTTCCAGCGGCGATAGCGGGTGGATGAAGACCGACCAGACCTGCCCCTGCGCGATGGCATAGCGCGCATCCAGCACCGCGTCGAAATTGGCCTGTAGCAGGCGCATCGACAGGTCGGCGTCCAACGCCTCTGCCGGACCGATCCGCACCATCGCGCGCATGCGATCAGCCAACGGGTCGGCAATGACCAGCACAGGTGTGTCATTCACCAAAAGCTGGACGCGGGGGCCGATCAACTGCAATTGCGGGTCAATGGCAGTGAAAATGCGCACCATCCGCTCGATGGTCATCGGCGGTTCGGACACGGGAGCCTGCTGCGCGCGGGCCGGGGTCAGGCACAGCAAGAAGATGCCAAGTGTCGCGAGAAAGCGCATGTTCAGTCTCCTTTCCCCCGATGTTAGCGGGGCGGAGGGTCACATACGATGCACTATCCGGTGAACAGCCTGTCAGCGGGCCGCATTGATACGAGCGATGGCCTGCGCCACGGCGTCCTCGATCGACAGGTCGGACGTGTCAATGATCACCGCATCCACGGCGGGTTTCAATGGCGCCTCTTCCCGTTCGCTGTCGCGCTTGTCGCGGGCAATCACGTCGGCCAGAACTTGGCCGCGGGAGACCTCATGGTCTTTGGCGGAAAGCTCTAAGAAACGGCGTTCAGCCCGCACTTCGGCGCTGGCGGTGACGAACAGTTTCACATCTGCATCGGGGCAAATAACCGTGCCGATGTCGCGCCCATCAAGCACGGCACCGCCATCGCGGGCCGCGAAGTTGCGCTGGAAGTCCACAAGTGCCGCGCGCACCTCGGCGATCACGGCCACCTTGGAGGCTGCCTGCGCCACATCGGGGGTACGCAGGTTGCCCTGCATGTCGGCGGGGGTCAGGGAACGGGCGGCGGCGATGGGATCAGCGCCCGCCAGGGTTTTGGCTCCAACAGCCCGATACAGAAGCCCCGTGTCCAGATGGGCAAAGCCGAAATGCGCCGCAACGGCTTTCGAAATTGTCCCTTTGCCAGCTGCGGCTGGGCCGTCAATGGCAACTGTGAAACGGGTCATGTGTTTGACCGGGCAAGCTGTGCACCCAACCCCGTCATCAGCGGTTCAAACACCGGGAAACTCGTCGCGATTGGGTTGCCATCGTCCAGATCAACAGGGTTTTGCGCGGCAAAGCCCAAGCAAGCAAAGCTCATCGCGATGCGGTGGTCCAAAACGGTGGCGACGGTGCAGCCGCCGGGCACGCCGTCGGGACCAAGGCCTTCGACCGACCACCAGTCTTCGCCCTCGTCCACGGTGACACCCGCGGCGCGCAGGCCTTTGGCCATCGCGTCAATCCGGTCACTTTCCTTCACGCGCAGCTCGTGCACGCCAGGCATCTCGGTCTTGCCCGTGGCGAAGGACGCAACGACGGACAGAATGGGGTATTCGTCGATCATGCTGGCCGCGCGTTCGGCTGGCACGACAATGCCCTTCATGTTGGGCGAATACTTCGCGCGCAGGTCTGCGACGGGCTCGCCCCCCTCAAGGCGTTCATTTTCAAACGTCAGATCCGCGCCCATGTCTTGCAGGGTATAGAACAAACCCGCGCGGGTCGGGTTCAGGCCGATATTGGGCACCAATACCTCCGATCCGGGCACGATCAACGCGGCACAAACCGGGAAAGCGGCCGAGCTCGGGTCACGCGGCACCGCGATGGTTTGCGGCTTCAGTTCGGGCTGTCCGGTCAGGGTGATCTTGTGACCTTCATCGGTGTCTTCAACCGTAATCTCTGCGCCAAACCCGGCCAGCATACGCTCGGTATGGTCGCGGGTGGCTTCTTTCTCGATCACCACGGTTTTGCCGGGCACATTGAGGCCCGCCAGAAGCACCGCAGATTTCACCTGCGCCGAGGCCATGGGTGTGGTGTAGGTGACGGCAACAGGTTCACGCGCGCCGACGATGGTCATCGGGATGCGCCCACCCTCGCGGCCATAGCTTTCGGCGCCAAAGAGCGCGATCGGGTCGGTCACACGGCCCATCGGGCGGGACCGCAGCGAAGCGTCGCCGGTGAAGGTCGCCGTGATCGGAGAGGTCGCCATCGCCCCCATGATCAGCCGCACGCCGGTGCCCGCATTGCCGCAATCAATCACGTCTTCAGGTTCGGCAAAACCACCGACGCCAACGCCGTTTACGCGCCATTCGCCCTCGCCCAGACGTTCCACATCTGCGCCAAACGCGCGCATGGCGTCTGCCGTGCCCAGCACATCCTCGCCTTCCAAAAGTCCGGTGATGCGGGTTTCGCCCACCGCCATGGCGCCCAGGATCAACGACCGGTGGCTGATCGATTTGTCACCGGGAACAAGCGCCTCGCCCGTGAGCGGGCCAGATTTGCGGGCGGTCATGGGAATGGCGGGGCCGTGTCCGGACATGGGTGTTCTCCTATGGTCTTCGGCTTCTGATAGCGCAGACACTCATATGAGGCCAGAGCCAAAGCCTCCCGCGCCCCGGTCTCATCACAGATGAGACCTTCGGCTTGGGGGTGGCCCGTGCCTGCGGCACGGGTCCGGGCGCAAGTCGAACCCACCCCTGCTCTTCAGAGGTCAGATCCGGCGGAAGGTCAGATAGTGTGGCGTGCGGCCTTCGCGCAGGGCTTTTTGCTCATAGCGCGTTGAAATCCAGTCGCTCCATGGCCTGCGCCAATCCTCGGCACGTTCTCCCAGCCATTCAAAGCCCGCGCGCGGGACTTCTTCCAGCGTTTGGCGGACATAGTCGGGAATATCGGTGGCCACGCGGAACTCGGCGCCGGGTTTCAGAACACGGTGAAAGGGTTCAAGGTATTCCGGCGTCACAAAGCGGCGTCGATGGTGGCGCTTCTTTGGCCACGGGTCGGGGTAAAGCAGAAAGGCTTTGTCGATGCTTTCCGCTGGCAAAACATCAAACAGGTCGCGCACGTCGCCCGGATGCACGGCGACGTTCTCGCAGCCCGCGTCACGGATTTTGCCCAGCAGCATGGCGACGCCGTTGATATAGGGCTCGCAGCCGATGATGCCGATATCCGGGTAGGTCGCGGCCTGATGCACCATATGCTCGCCCCCGCCAAAGCCGGTTTCCAGCCAGACAGGCTTATCGCCAAACAGCGCCTTCAGGTCCAAGGGAGTGCGGTCGGGATTTTCGTCCCAGCCGACGGCACCGGGGCTGAGCGCGGCCAAATCCTCGTCCAGATAGGTTTTCTGGCTGTCCCGCAGCCCTTTGCCTTTCAGACGGCCATAGAAATTGCGCCACGGCGCGCCCGAGCGGTGTTTGTTTTGCGATGCGTCATCTTGGGTCATGGCCGCGCCTATGCAATGCAAAGGGCGGGCACGTCAAGTGACGGCCCGCCCTTTTTATGGTCATCAATCTGGTTCAGACAGCTTTTTTCAGCGCCTCGACCAGATCGGTTTTTTCCCAACTGAAGCCGCCATCGGCCTCGGGTGCCCGGCCAAAATGGCCATAGGCCGCGGTGCGCTGGAAGATCGGTTTGGTCAGCCCAAGATGCTCGCGAATACCGCGCGGGGTCAGGTCCATTTCCTGCGCGACGGCGCGTTCAATCTGGGCTTCCGGCACAACGCCGGTCCCGTGCGTGTCGACATAGATCGACAGCGGCTTGGCCACACCGATGGCATAGGACAGCTGAAGCGTGCAGCGTTCGGCCAGGCCAGCGGCCACGACGTTCTTGGCAAGATAGCGCGCGGCGTAAGCGGCCGAGCGGTCCACCTTGGTGGGGTCTTTGCCCGAGAACGCGCCGCCACCATGCGGGGCTGCGCCACCGTAGGTGTCCACAATAATCTTGCGCCCGGTCAGGCCTGCATCGCCATCCGGCCCGCCAATCACGAACTTGCCCGTCGGGTTCACGTGCCACTCCGTGCCGCCATTGATCCAGTCAGAAGGCACAATTTCTCGGATGTAAGGTTCGACCAACGCGCGCACATCGTCGCTGGTCATGGTTTCATCCAGGTGCTGAGTGGACAGCACAATCGACGTGATCTCGACCGGTTTTCCATCTTCGTAACGCAACGAGATCTGCGACTTGGCATCCGGGCCAAGCTTGGGTTCAGCGCCGCTTTTGCGCACCTCGGCAAGGCGTTTCAAAATGGCATGAGAATACTGGATCGGCGCCGGCATCAGCTCGGGCGTTTCATTCACCGCATAGCCAAACATGATGCCCTGATCCCCGGCCCCATCACGGTCAACGCCTTGGGCGATATGGGCGGATTGTTCGTGCAGGAAATTCAGAACGCGGCAGGTATTCCAGTGGAACTGTTCCTGTTCGTAGCCGATGTCACGAATGCAATCGCGGGCGATCTGCCCAATAGACCCCATCATCACCTTGAGGCGTTCCTGATCGGACAGGCCGACCTCTCCGCCGATCACAACCATTCCGCTGGTGGCAAAGGTCTCGCACGCGACACGCGCGTTGGGCTCTTCGGCCAGAAAGGCATCAAGCACGGCATCCGAAATGCGGTCACAGACCTTATCGGGATGTCCTTCGGATACGCTTTCCGAAGTGAAAACATAGTTCTTGCGTGTCATGGGGCTGCTCCGTTCATATCGACCCACCACGTCAGGAAGCCGTTGTGGCGGTGCTTGCTTCGCGTATCAGCCCTTTGCAGGGAAGGTCAATGCGAAACGCGCACCCCGCGCGACCTGTGTGACAGAAGGGCCATGGCTGCAGATATCAGAAACAGGGTTAACGGAAGGTCACCAAAGCGTGCATAGGCTGTTTGCGGCAATGCGCCGGGCAGATGGTGATCGACCCACCCATGCTGCCCCAGCGGGATCGAGGCACGCATATTCCCCCGCGCGTCGATGACGGCGCTGATGCCAGTATTGGCCACGCGCACCATGGGAAGACCAAACTCGATGGCACGGAATCTGGCTTGTGCAAGATGCTGCTGCGGCCCCGAAAAGCCGCCGAACCATGCGTCATTTGTCACCTGCAACAACCAATCGGGACGTGAGGCGGCTGCACGGATGTCACGCGGAAAGATCGCTTCGTAGCAGATCAGCGGCAGCACCGTACCAAGCGCCCCCATATCAATCATCTGCGCGCCCGGCCCCGCCGAATACCCCCGCCCCAGTTGAGCGGCAAAGGCGCGGATGCCAACGGATTGCAACATGTCACCAAAAGGAATGTATTCGCCAAAGGGCACCAGATGATGCTTGTCATAAAGCCCGGTCACCTGCCCCTGACCGTCCAGCACCACGAGGCTGTTATAAAACCGAAGCCCCTCGCCGCGTTGGATACCCAGCGCCACAGGCCTGCCCGAGGCCGCCTTTGCAATTTTGGCAAACAATCCGCTATCCAAATCCATCAAATACGGCACAGAGGTTTCGGGCCAGATCGTCAGCTCCGGCGCGGGGTCAGCAGAGGTGGGCGAAGCGGCGGTCAGATCGATCTGACGCTCTAAGAAAAGCGGCGCATGGCGCGGGTCCCATTTCAAATGCTGCGGGGCGTTTGGCTGTACGAGCCGGATACGCTCCGGCCGGTCAGCAGGCACATCAGGGCGATGCATCGGCAGGCTTGCAAACAAAACCAGCGCCATCGCGATCAGCACCAATCCGGTATTGCGCAACCGCGCGGTGCTGCGCGGCAGGGTGGCCAGGGCTGCGGCCAGCGAGAATGTCAACGCGGACAAGCCGGTCACCCCCACATAGGCTGCCAGTTGAGCGATCGGCGTATCCAGCCATGTCAGGCCCGGCCCGCCCCATGGAAACCCGGTGAAAAGCCATCCGCGTGCCATCTCGGCGGCGGACAAACACATGGCCCATGACAGCCAGCCAAATCCCCGCCCAGCGCCCCTTGTTGCCGGGGTAAGGCTGCGCGCCAGACTGCCCGCGACGGCCCAGAACAACCCCAGCCCCACGGCCATTCCGGCAAGGGCGAATGGCGCCATCCAACCGTGGCGCCACGGCTCGACGAAGAACGGGTTTACCAGCCAACTCAGGGTCAGGATGAAATACCCTGCCCCAAGGGCCAATCCGGGTAAGAACGCTTTGCCGGGTGTGGCGTTTTGCTGCCAGATCGCATGGCCCAACGCCAAGCCCGCCACCGTGGCAGGCCAAAGGCCAAATGGCGCCTGCCCCAATGCCGCCAATAGCCCGGCCAGAAACGCGCCTGCCAACTGCAGCCGACGCCCAGAGGCATCCAGCCCGGCAGGCCTGATGTCAGTCATCGCCCGGCACGTCGTCTGACGGCGCCTCGCCGCTGGGCGGAGCATTCTTGTGCATGCGTGTCGGTACGCGTACGCGCAGGCGTTTGATACGGCGCGGGTCTGCATCGACCACTTCAAACTCCGCCCCCGCGGGATGTGGGATCATTTCGCCACGCGCAGGCACCTGCCCTGAGAGCACAAAGACCAGACCGCCCAACGTATCAATCTCGTCATCATCCGCATCATCGCCATGCAGACGCAACCCGATCTCGGCCTCGAACTCATCCAGCGGCGCCTTCGCCTCGACCAGATAACAGCCGGGAGCTTCCTGCAACCACAACGCGCCTTCCTCAAGATCGTGCTCGTCCTCGATCTCGCCGATCACCTGTTCGATCAGGTCTTCGATGGTCACCAGCCCGTCAACACCGCCATATTCATCGATCACCAGCGCCATATGAATGCGTTCGGTCTGCATCTTCTGAAGCAGCACACCAATGGGCATGGAGGGTGGCGCGAACAATAACGGGCGTGTCAGTTTGCGCAGCGCAAACCGCGCGGTCTGCTTGCCGTTGAACCCGTGATTGAGCGCAAAATCTTTCAGGTGGATCAGCCCCACTGGATTGTCGAGCGTGTCTTTGAACACCGGCAGACGGCTCAGGCCACTGTCGCGAAACAGGGTGACCAGCTCGTCTTTGCGAATGCCCAGCGGCACGGACACAATCTCGGATTTCGGGATCATCACATCTTCGACCCGAAGCCTGCGCAGATTGACCATGCCCGGCGAAACAGGCTGCGGCATACCGTTTTCAGGGGTGGGCTCATGCACCGGGATCGCCGCCTCGCTGTCCGAGGGGCTCAGCGCACCGATGATACGGCTGAAAAAGCCGGAATTGCTACTGTCATTGTCGTCCTGCGCGCGTTGCGCCGCCGCAGAAGATCCGTCCGCTGTATCGCCCATTGTTCCTTTTCCATTCCTGCGCAAACGCGCGTCTACTCTTCATATGGGTTGGAAATGCCCATCTTGCCAAGGATTTCAACCTCCAAACCCTCCATCAGACCCGCATCTTTGTCATTTATGTGATCATAACCCAACAAATGCAGCAGCCCATGCACCATCAAATGGGTCACATGGTCTGATATTGGCTTGGCCTGCGCCTCGGCCTCGCGCAGGCAGGTCTCGTACGCGATGGCAATATCCCCAAGCTCCAGGTCGTCCGGCGCCAGCGGCGTGCCCCCCGGCACTTGCGCGCCCCGCTCTTGCGAAGGCCACGACAACACATTGGTCGGTTGCGGCTTTTCACGGAAGTCTCCGTTCAGCTCTGCAATGCGCGCGTCATCGCAGGCCAGAACCGCAACTTCAGACCCTGCAAGACCAAACCGCGCCTGAACTTCGTCAAACGCGGCCTCGGCAATTGCAGCCAACCCCACCCCTTCCCAGCGTGGGTCTTCGAATACTATGTCGACGCTCATCTCATTTTCTTGTCAAAAAATACCTCGGGGAGGCCGCTCAACGAGCGGCGGGGGGAGGCCGCTCAACGAGCGGACGGGGCAGAGCCCCCGCCCTTCTTCTCCGCCTTGCGCACCATCGCCTTTTGCGCGGCATCGTCATAGGCCTCGATGATCTTGGCAACCAACGGATGACGCACAACATCTTTCGAGGTGAAGTAGTTGAAGCTGATCTGGTTGATCCCCTTCAACAGCCCCTCGGCGTCGCGCAACCCGCTATCCACGCCCCGCGGCAGGTCGACCTGGCTGCGGTCCCCGGTGATCACCATGCGCGAGCCTTCACCCAGACGGGTCAGAAACATCTTCATCTGCATGGTGGTGGCGTTCTGCGCCTCGTCCAACACCACAAAGGCGTTGGCCAGCGTGCGCCCGCGCATGAAGGCCAGAGGCGCGATCTCGATCTTCTTTTCTTCGATCAGCTTGGTGACCTGCTTGCCCGGCAAAAAGTCATTCAGCGCGTCATAAAGCGGCTGCATGTAAGGGTCGACCTTGTCTTTCATGTCGCCGGGCAGATAACCAAGCTTTTCGCCCGCTTCCACCGCCGGGCGCGACAGGATCAGGCGATCCACATGCCCGCCCAGGAACATATTCACCCCAACGGCCACCGCCAGATAGGTCTTGCCCGTACCCGCCGGACCAATGCCGAAGGCCAGTTCATTTTCAAACAGGCTCTGCACGTAAGCCTTCTGGGCATCCGTGCGCGGTTCAATGGTCTTCTTGCGGGTCTTGATCTCGACCGCCGCGCCTTTGAACATCTCCATCTGGTCACCATCGCGGGTGCCGGTGCCATCGCCCGAGCCACCCATGCGAATCTCACCATCGATATCGCCCGGCTCGACCGCCTTGCCGGCCTCGAGCCGGATATAGAGCGCGCGCAGCACCTCGCAGGCTTTCTCGCGGGCGTCGGCCTCGCCCATCACGGCCAGTTGATTGCCACGCCGGATGATCTGAACGCCCAGATGGCTTTCGATATGTGTCAGGTTGCGATCAAACTCACCGCACAAATCAATAAGAAGGCGGTTGTCGGGGAATTCCAGCAGCGCTTCATGAGCCGTTTGTGCGTCAGGGGCTGCGGTCGGTTCTTCAAATCCCAAAGGGGTCTCCGTTTCAGGTTCCTGTCTTGATGGTGCCAAGAGGAGCGCGCGGGCGCAAGGGGGCGTCGGCAAACTTCACATGTCTGTCACGAAAAAGGGCCGCCGGTAATCCGGCAGCCCCTTCGGTCAAGCGATATGCCGTTGGCACAATCAAATTGTGTCCGCGAAGGGCGAACCCTTTTTGTAATTCCCGACCGCGTAGCCTTTCGGGTAGATGCTGTTGCAGATCGGCTTGCCGTATTTGTCCATACGGGCCGACAGGTAACCTTCGACGCCATCGTCAATGATCCAGTGCTGGCAGCCATTGGGGTCAACCCAGATGCCCGCGATCAACTGGCTGACGCTTTTGGTGTCAAAACCACGGTCGATGGTCTTGTCTTTCTTGTCGCCCAATTCATCCACACACCCGGCCAAAGCCACGGTCATGCCCAGAACAGCGAGGGGTTTGATCAGTTTCATATGCTCTCTCCTCAGCGCAGGCAGATGATTTCGACGCGGCGGTTCTTGGCCATGCCAGACGCCGTGCTGTTGGTCGCAATCGGATGACGTTCGCCATAGGCCCGCACCGAAGCAACCCGCGCGCCAACGCTTTGCGCAACACGCGCGACGGCATTTGCGCGACGCTCTGACAGGCGAATGTTATAGGCATCGGATGCGCGGCTGTCCGTGTGACCCGAGATCACATAGGCGCTTGCGCCAGCCTGCTGAAAGAAGTTTTCCAGCTTTGCACGACCTGCCGCGCTGATCGCATGCTTGTCAGTGGCGAAAAGCTGATCCGAATTCATCACCGCGCAGATATTGCCACGGCGGCAGACCGGGCGACCATCGGGGGTGACATGCGGGGTCATATAGCCTTCGACACCATCATCCATCACCCAGTGTTCACACCCGTCCGGGTCGACCCAGATGCCGGGGACATAGCGTTCGCCGGTAACGTATTGTTGTGCATGAAGCGGGCCTGAAGCCGTGCCGAGCGTCAAAACCAGAGCGGCTGCAACCGCCAGTCCCGAACCCAGGGATTTCTTGAGCGTGGTAATCACCGTTTCCCCCATTTCTTTCCGGCACGCCCGCAAAAACCTGAGCGGTATGTGCACCTTAATGAACTTGAGCCGCCAGATGCGGGGCATTTGACGAAGCTTTTGCTCAAACTATCAAAATCCACGGAATTGGGAAGATGTTTTCACAAGATATTGTGAACATGGCTGCGACAATACACCATGGACAGGGGTATTGTTGCGACTTTCCGGGAAACGCATTGTTTCCGGCTGAATTATTCGATCAGTTTGCCAGCCAGCGAATTCGGGCCACTTTCGATGATTCTCACCCGTTTCAGGTCGCCGGGCTGCAGTTCAGGCCCGTCCACATGCACCGCGTGCAAGTGGTCGGATTTGCCCACCATCTGCCCGTCAAAGCGGCCTTTTTTCTCAAAAAGAACGCCGACTTCCTGCCCAACCATCGCGTTTTGAATGGCGCGCTGCTGTTCGGTGATCAAGGCCTGCAATCGATAAAGCCGCTCAGAGGCAACCGCGTCATCCACCAAAGCCCGCTCAGCCGCCGGGGTGCCGGGGCGGGTCGAGTATTTGAAACTGAAGGCCTGCCCGTAGTTCACCGCGCGGATCAGATCCATCGTGTCCTCAAAATCCTGATCATCTTCTTCCGGGAAGCCGACGATAAAATCACCCGAAATCAGGATATCCGGGCGGGCCGCGCGGATGCGTTCGATCAGGCGAAGATAGCTGTCGGCCGTATGTGACCGGTTCATGCGTTTCAAAATTTTGTCAGAGCCCGACTGCACCGGCAGATGCAGATAGGGCATCAGCTTTTTGCAGGTGCCATGTGCGTCGATCAGGTCATCAGACATGTCGTTGGGGTGCGAGGTGGTGAAACGGATACGTTCCAGCCCATCCACCTTGTCCAGCGCCCAGATCAGTTGAGCCAACGACCAGTCCCCATCAGGCCCGGCGCCATGATAGGCGTTTACATTCTGACCCAACAGCGTGATTTCCCTGACCCCGCGTTCCACCAGTTCATTGGCTTCACGCAGGATGCGTTCCACCGGGCGGCTGACCTCGGCGCCGCGGGTATAGGGCACCACGCAGAACGCACAGAACTTGTCGCAGCCTTCCTGCACTGTCAGGAACGCAGCCGGGTTCCGCTTGGCCTTCTGGCCGCGCAATTTGGGCAGATGCTCAAACTTGTCTTCCTCGGGGAACTCGGTGTCCAGCGCCTTTTCGCCCTGTTTCACCTGCTCCATCATCGCAGGCAGCCGGTGATAGGTCTGCGGACCGACCACAAGGTCCACCATGGGCTGGCGGCGCATGATCTCTTCGCCCTCGGCCTGGGCCACACAGCCTGCAACCCCGATCTTCAGGTCCGGCTTTTCGGCCTTTAACCCTTTGAAACGCCCCAGTTCCGAATAGACCTTCTCAGCCGCCTTTTCGCGGATGTGACAGGTATTCAGAAGGATCATATCCGCGTCATCAGGCGTGTCCGTCTGCACATACCCATCCGCGCCCAGCGCCTCGGCCATGCGTTCACTGTCATAGACGTTCATCTGGCACCCATAGGTGCGGATGAAGAGTTTCTTCGGATCAGCTTTCTGGTCAGTCATCGCGCGGTCCTGCATTGGATCAAGCCGCCTCATACCGTGCATCAAAGCGCGGCGCAATCACCTGAGCAACAGCGGGCGCAACATCGGGGTCACCCGTTTTTTTGCCAAACCCCCTTGCTGTGCTAGCGTCGAGCCATCGATGAGTCGTTCATTTTGACCACGCGAAACACCCAAAGATGTCGAGACCCGCCTTATTTGATTTGAAAGGAGCACAGCCATGACCGTTTTCACAAAGCGCCCCGACCGAAGGTTCAGCACATGGGCCGTGATCACCATGGCCGCCCTTGCAATTGGCTTTGCCTTTCCAGACAGCGCTGCGGCGGGCCGCTTGTCGACCGAACGCAGCCTAAGCAAAACGAAACACGGGTATCAGATCGTGAAAGGCCACGCGCGGGCTGGTAAACGGTCACAAAGGTTCGAGGTCCGGCCGGGCGATTGCGGGCGTGATCCGGGCTGGAGCGATTGCGACAACAATCGCGAACGGTCAGAGGTTAAACTGAAGAAAAACATCCGGGTCGGATCAGAATGGTGGATCGGCTTCAGCATCTACCTGCCGAAAGACTTTCAATCCAGCCCGCGAGTTAAGACCTCGCTCGGGCAAATCCACCAGCGCGGCGGCCCGACAGGCTCGGCCGGGGGGCTGCCCTCTTTCCCGCCGCTTCTGCAAATGGATGCGATTGGCAATCAGTGGCAGGCCTGTGTGCACGTCCTTTCCGGGTCGGCAAGCAATGTGCGTGACGTCTGTGCGCACTACAATCTGGCCAGCCTCAACCAGATGCGCGGCCGTTGGACCGATGTGGAAATCCACATTCGCGCCACACCCGGCAACCCATTGCTCGAGGTCTATGTAAACGGCGCGCGTAAGCTGCAAAGCAATCAGTTCCTGCGTTTTGTGCCCAAGGAGTTTTACGTGAAATACGGGATATACCGGTCCTTTGTCAGTCGTCACGGCGGGCCGATGCCCACGCAAGTTGCCTTCTTTGACGAGGTGCGCATGGGCAAAACCCGCGACAGCATCGCCATCGATGGACGCAAACCGGTCGACTGAACCGCGCCTGTGCGACGTAACAATCTGTTGTGCCACGGGCTTTTCGAGAATATTCACATCCTTGAGGGTAAGATCCCTTCAAAGGACATCGCATGCGTTACACCGGTCTGACAGAGTTTCTGAAATCCGCCCCCGAGGCTTTGGCCAAGGGGCCTGTTGGCATGATCTTTGTCGAAGATCTGGTCGAGGTCGACACCACCATTCGCCACCATCAGAATGCCGGATTTCGCGAGCTTCTTGTCTTTGCACCAGATGCGTTGGAGTTGCCCAAAGGGCTGGAACAGGACGTGCATCGCATTCGCTATGACCTGTCACGCGACGGGGCGCTGGAACATGCGGTCAACCGGGTGATTGATGCCGCCCCGGGCCTTTGGCTCTATTACTGTTACAATGCCGAATACCTGTTCCATCCGTTTTGCGAATCCCGCTCGATCGGAGAGCTGTTGGCCTTCCACACCGAAGAACGCCGCGATGCTGTCTTGACCTATGTGGTCGATCTTTATGCCGATGATCTGGACCAACATCCCAATGCCGTGTCGCTGGACAATGCGTGGATGGACAAATCCGGCTATTACGCCTTGGGCCGCAAAGATGCCGATGGGCATGTGCATGAACGGCAGCTTGATTTCTTTGGCGGGCTTAGGTGGCGGTTCGAAGAACATATCCCCGCCCCAAAGCGCAAGATCGACCGGATCGCATTGTTTCGGGCAAAAAAAGGGCTGCAGCTTCTGCCCGATCACCGATTCAATGACGAAGAATACAACACCTACGCCTGCCCGTGGCACAACAACATCACCGTCGCGATTGTCAGCTTCCGCACCGCGAAGGCCCTGAAGTCGAACGCGGGGTCCACGTTCGATATTCATACCTTCAAATGGTACAACTCGACCGAATTTGACTGGTCCTCGAAACAGCTTCTGGATCTGGGATTGATGGAACCGGGGCAGTGGTTCTGAAAGGCGTAGGCCGGCTGCGTTTACAATCTTGTGGTTTTGGCTAAACTGCCGCCCTCATCCCACGAGCACCCGCTGCCACCGTGCCCGGCCTCGTATCCTTCCCTGACATAATGAGGTCAACATGTCCGAGGTCACCAAAGGCGCAAAGGTGCGCATCCACTATACTGGCACACTGGAAGACGGCAGCGTCTTTGACAGCTCTGAAGGGCGTGACCCGCTGGAGTTTGAAGTCGGGTCCGGCATGATCATTCCGGGGCTGGACAAAGCTCTGCCCGGCATGGCCGTTGGCGAGAAAAAGAAAGTCACGATCGCGCCTGAAGAGGCCTATGGCCCACGTCATGACGAAGCCGTTCTGGAAGTGCCGCGCACAGATATTCCGGCCGAAATCCCGTTGGAGGTTGGCATTCAACTGCAAATGTCCGGCCCTCAGGGACAACCGGTTCCGGTGACAGTCACAACGGTGACGGACGAAACCGTCACGCTGGACGCCAATCACGCGCTGGCGGGCAAGACGTTGATTTTTGATTTCGAAGTTGTTGGCATCGACTGACGCCAACAAAGTCAACATGCCAAGGCCGACCTGCTATAGCAGGTCGGTCTCCAACCTCGCGGGACTGTTTTCTTCGGAAAACAGCGAAAACTGGGCGCGCTGCGCGCGTAGGGGCTTTGCCCCTCGCCCTCGCCGATGGCGAGGCCTTCACCCCAAGGTATTTATGACAAGAAAATAACCACGTGATTCAGGAAGCCCGCACGCGACTTACTTGCGGCGCAGGCGGATCACCACATCGACCTTGGCGATTTCTGCCCCGTCTGGCGCATTCGGAAGCTGCGCGATTTTCAGATCTTTGTCTGGTGCATCCATCAGCTCTTCGGTGTCTTCCCAGTAGAAATGAGGATGGTTTGTGACATTGGTATCAAAATAGCTGCGCGCGCCGTTTACCGTAATTTCGCGCAGCAGCCCGGCCTCGGAGAAGACCCGAAGCGTATTGTAGACGGTCGCGAGGGATACGCGTTCGTCGCTGTCGCGCGACGCTTCATAAAGGCTTTCCGCGGTCACATGGCGATGCTCGCCATCCCCGATCAACAGGCTGGCAAGGGACAAGCGTTGACGGGTCGGGCGCAGTCCTGCGCTGGCCAGCCAAGTCGCTTCGATATCTGATCTGTTCTCGGCCATCCCTTTGTCGGTCACCCCTGATCACTTTGTCATCGTGTTAAATATAGGTGTTGTTGCGCCAAAGCGCCAACAAAAACTGGAAAGACACGCAAATCTTGCCGTTGGTGCGCGCCTGCTGCCCTTGCGTCCGGCTTTGCCCGGGTGCTAGAGGGTGAGGGAACGGAACACACAAGATATGGGGCGGAGTGAATGGCGGATTTTCCGACGAGCTTTGACAAGGATGACCTTCTGAAATGCGCGGCAGGCGAGTTGTTTGGCCCCGGCAATGCGCAGCTTCCTGCCCCCCCCATGTTGATGATGGACCGCATCACCGAGATTTCGGGTGACGGCGGGGCGCATGGTAAGGGTCACGTTCTGGCCGAGTTCGACATCACGCCCGACCTGTGGTTCTTTGATTGCCACTTCCCCGGCAACCCGATCATGCCCGGCTGTCTTGGCCTTGATGGCCTGTGGCAGCTGACCGGCTTCAACCTTGGCTGGCGCGGCTGGCAGGGACGTGGCTATGCGCTGGGCGTAGGCGAGGTAAAGCTGACCGGTATGGTACGCCCGGACCGCAAGATGCTGACTTATAAGATTGACTTCACCAAGGCGATCCAGACCCGCCGCCTGACAATGGGCGTGGCGGACGGTATTGTGGAAGCTGATGGAGAGGTTATCTATCAGGTCAAGGACATGAAGGTCGCTCTGTCCGAGAGCTGACCCGACTTACATCGGTGCCTTTGGTGGCACCCGCTACGGAGGAGTGCGCGCATGCGTCGTGTCGTCGTTACCGGTCTGGGCATTGTCTCGGCCATCGGGAACAACAAGGACGAGGTTCTGGCCTCGCTCAAGGCTGGCAAGTCCGGCATTTCCGCCAATCAGGACATGGTTGATCACGGCTTCCGCAGCCAGATCGCGGGCATGCCGGATATCGACATCAAAGAGCATGTCGACAAACGCTCCTTGCGCTTCATGGGGCCCGGCGCGGCTTATGCGCATATCGCCATGAGCCAGGCCATCGAAGACGCGGGCCTTGGCGAAGACGACGTGGTGAACCCGCGCACGGGTCTTGTGGCTGGCTCGGGTGGTCCGTCGACCAGCGCGATGTTTGCGGCACACCAGACCGCGCTGAAATCGGGCGCGACCAAGCGGATTGGGCCGTTTGCGGTCCCGAAATGCATGGGCTCGACCATTTCTGCGAACCTTGCAACCGCGTTCAAAATCAAGGGCATCAACTATTCGATCACCTCGGCCTGTTCGACCAGCCTGCACTGTATCGGCAATGCGGCCGAACAGATCATGATGGGCAAGCAGGACGTGATGTTTGCAGGCGGCGGCGAGGAGCTGGACTGGACGCTGTCGTGCCTCTTTGACGCGATGGGGGCGATGTCCTCGAAATACAACAACACTCCCGAAAAAGCCTCCCGCGCTTTTGACGCGGACCGCGACGGGTTCGTGATCGGCGGCGGCGGCGCCATTTTGGTGCTTGAGGATCTGGAGCACGCCAAAGCGCGCGGCGCCAAGATCTATGCCGAAGTCACGGGCTATGGCGCAACCTCGGACGGTCACGACATGGTCGCCCCCTCCGGCGAAGGCGGCGAACGCGCCATGCGTCTGGCCATGGATATGCTGCCCGAGGGCCGCAAGGTCGGGTATATCAACGCGCATGGCACATCGACCCCGGTCGGTGACGTGGGCGAAGTGGAAGCCGTGCGCCGCGTCTTTGGCGAGGGCGCGACGCCCCCGATCAGCTCGACCAAGTCGATGACCGGCCACAGTCAGGGCGCGACCGGCGCGCAAGAAGCCGTCTATTGCCTTTTGATGCTGGACAATGACTTCATCGCGCCGTCGATTAACGTGGAAAATTTGGACCCCGGCATCAATGAAGGCGAGATCGCCACCTCTTTGGTTGAAAATGCCGGGCTGGATTCCGTGATGACCAACAGCTTTGGCTTTGGCGGCACAAACGGGTCGATGATCCTGAGCAAATACCAAGACTGATTTGACACCAACTGATACGAGGAACTGATATGGCAGGTCTTATGCAAGGCAAACGCGGCCTCATCATGGGGGTCGCAAACCAGCGCTCGATCGCTTGGGGCATTGCGCAGGCAATGGCAAACGAAGGTGCAGAACTCGCGTTCTCGTATCAGGGTGAAGCCTTTGGCGGGCGGGTTGCTCCGCTGGCTGAATCTGTCGGGTCGGACATTCTGGTCGATATGGACGTGACGGATGACGCAGCCCTGGACAAAGGGTTCGATGATCTGTGGTCCAAATGGGACTCGATCGATTTTTTGGTCCACGCGATTGCCTATTCCGACAAGAACGAGCTGACCGGTCGCTTCGTCGACACGTCACGCGCGAACTTCAAGCATTCGATGGACATCAGCTGTTATTCCCTGATCGAAGTGGCCCGCCGGGTGGCCCCGAAAATGACGGATGGCGGCACGATCCTGACCCTGACCTATGGCGGATCAAACCGCGTAACGCCGTTTTATAACGTCATGGGCGTGGCCAAGGCCGCGTTGGAATCCTCGGTGCGCTATCTGGCCAACGACCTTGGCCCGGACGGCATCCGCGTGAACGCCATTTCGCCCGGCCCCATGAAAACGCTGGCCGGCGCGGCCATCGGCGGCGCGCGCAAGACCTTCCGCCATACGGAACAAAACGCACCTTTGCGCCAGAACGCCACGCTGGAAGCCGTGGGCGGTACCGCTGTTTATCTGGCAAGCGATTACGGCAATTGCACCACCGGCGAGATCATCACCGTCGACAGCGGCTTCCACGTTCTGGGCATGCCGCAGCCAGACAATTTGTGACACCACTTCTTAATTTCCAAACTGAGTTATCCACCAAATTGCCCAAGTTCTATTTCTTTCGCCGTCTTTTTGCATTCGCCATCGACTGGATTATTGTAGCGTTTCTAGCGGCAATTCTCACGCTACCATCTTTGCTGCTGCGAGGCACTGACAACGTGCGGCTAGGTTTGACGTCAATAAGCCTCCACTCGTGCGTTCCAGGCACCAGCATGTCGAAGGAGCTTGCAAATTACTTGGGTCAAGACCGGGTTGTCGGAGTTAGATACTGCCAACACAAAGCATTTTTCTTTATCGATAATGGTTGGACTGCGAATGTCGTCCTATCGGAAGAGCGAACAGGTAATGTTACTAAAAGAAGGGGTGCTAGTGTCCAGATTGACGCAGAGGGCAACCCAGTTGAGCACAACACTCCTGACGTTTTTATTGCCTTTGCCCTGATTATCGCAGGAAGCGCTTGGTGGGCGTCAAACCATGGGGGACAAACCCCCGGGAAACGGCTATTGGGCATTGCGATTTCTACAATCTCAAGACCTCAGTTGCTTAGGCGAGAATTCATCAAGTGGTCACCTATTGTCACGCTGGTCATTCTATCCGCAGCCATGGCCCTAGTTTTCTCTATGCTTTCACAATCTGAAAGCCCCGTGATGGCTATGTTCAAGCTCATCGATAGCACGCTCTATTGGTTTAGTGGTGCGGTTCTGGGAATTGCACTTTTGTGGTTCTACCTTTCTGCGCTTTTTAGAAAGGACCGCCTTGCGATCTGGGATCGACTGTCGGGAACAATGATCAAGCAAGTCTAGCCTAAGCGTAAGTCTGGACCCCATCCGCGATCTGGTGCTTACTGCGTCCGAACACGGAACAGGGATCAGACCATGCAGAAATTCACCGCCAATGACGGGTTAGAGATCGCCTTTCGGGATGAGGGTGAAGGCCTGCCTGTGCTGGCCCTGTCGGGGCTCACCCGAAATTCCGACGACTTCAACTTTGTCGCACCTCATCTGAAAGGCGTGCGCCTGATCCGCATGGATTATCGCGGGCGCGGCCAATCCGATTGGGGCGATCACGCAACCTATACCATCCCGCAGGAAGGGCTGGACGCGCTTTTCCTGATGAACCATCTGGGGATCGAGAAAGCCGCGATCCTTGGCACCTCGCGCGGGGGGCTGATCGCCATGGGGTTGGCCGCGACCGTGAAAGACAAGCTTCTGGGGGTCTGCATGAACGACATCGGACCCGAGCTGGCACCGGGCGGGCTGGACTACATCATGGGGTATCTGGGCCGCAAACCCGCTGCCAAAACCATCGAGGCCGCCGCCGAAGGGCGCGCGCGTGCGATGGCACAGGTCGGGTTTGAAAACGTGCCCATGACGCGTTGGGTCGAAGAATGCCACAACCTGTTTGAACAAGACAACATGGGGCTGAGCAATCGCTATGACCCCGCCCTGCGCGATGCGGTCGAAGCGGCTGGCGCGCAACCCGCCCCGGACCTGTGGCCGTTCTTCGATGCGATGGCAGACCTGCCACTGGCACTGGTCCACGGCGCAAACTCTGACCTCCTGACCGATGCCACCGTGGCCGAAATGCGCACACGCCGTCCCGATATGGGCTATGCGAAAGTGCCCGACCGGGGCCATGTGCCCTTTCTGGACGAACCCGAGGCGCTGGCCGCCATCAACGCATGGCTGGAGGAAATGCGATGAACATCAACGAGATACGGAACGCGGCCCAACGCGCAGCAGGCCATGTGCGACGCACGCCCCTGTTGTCCTCGCCCTTTCTGGACGAGATTGCGGGCCGCCGGGTCTTTGTGAAACCCGAGTGCCTGCAACACACGGGCAGCTTCAAGTTTCGCGGCGCGCATAACGCGCTGTCGCAGCTGAGTGCAGATCAGCGCGAGATGGGCGTGATTGCCTATTCATCGGGCAACCATGCGCAGGGCATCGCACTGGCCGCACGGCAAAACGGCGCCTCTGCGGTGATCGTCATGCCTGCGGATGCCCCCCGGATGAAGATCGACAACACCCGCGCACTGGGGGCCGAGGTGGTGCTTTATGACCGCGCAACGGAAGACCGTGACGCCATCGGAACCCGGATTGCCGACGAGCGCGGCCTGACGCTGATCAAGCCCTTTGACAACGAGGCGGTGATCGCCGGTCAGGGCACCGTCGGGCTTGAGATAGCCAATCAAGCGCGCGAATTGGGCATTTCAAACGCGCAGGTGCTGGTGCCTTGTGGCGGCGGCGGCTTAACCTCGGGCATTGCGCTGGCGCTGGATCACGAAGCGCCCGGCATGAAGGTGCGCCCTGTCGAGCCTGCCGGATTTGACGACGTGACGCGTTCGCTGATCAGCGGCCAGATCGAAGAGAACGCCCAGCGCGCCGGGTCCATCTGCGATGCGATCATCACCCCATCGCCCGGCCAGATCACCTTTCCGATCATGCAGCGCCTCTGCGGCTCCGGCATCGTGGTGCCTGACGAGGACTGCCTGCGCGCCATGGCGGCCGCCTTCAACCGCCTGAAGCTGGTCATCGAACCCGGCGCGGCGATTGCCTTGGCCGCTGCCCTGTACAACCCTGACCAAATCAAGGGCGACGCGGTGATCGTCGTGGCCACGGGGGGCAATGTGGACGCCCCCGTCTTTGCCGACGCCCTTGCGCGGTTTGCCTGACCCTTACCGCCTGCCCCGTTTCACCTGACCGGAGACCCAGATGACCGATTTCACGATTGCCTCGTTCAACGTCAAAAACCTGATTGGCGCGGACAAGGAATATTATCAGTTCCAACGCTACACGCCCGAGGAATACGCCTGGAAACGCGACTGGATGGCGGACCAGATGATGTCGCTGGACGCCGACATCATCGGCTTTCAGGAGATCTTCGAAGAAGAGGCGCTTTTGGATGTGATCGGCGAGGCCAACCTGCGCGCCCACGACCTGAACACCGCCACCATCCCCGATGAAAGCAAGCGCTATCACCGCAAGGCAATCTTTCGCAAACTGGCGACGCATCCGTGGCCCAAGGAAGGGCTGGCCTTTGCGCCAAACGCGGCGGATGGCGGCCCCGGCGAACGACGCCCCGGCGTGGCGGTGCTTTCGCGTTTTGGCTTTGTCGGCACGCCCGAGGTCATTCAGGACCTGCCCGAGCCGCTTTCCATCCCCTTCCCCGCCCTGCGTGGCGACAAGGGCGACGCGGGCCACTATACCCTGACCCGCCTGTCGCGCCCCATTCTGAAGGTGCGCGTGCCAGTGGGCGATCAGATGATCACCATTTTCAACTGTCACCTCAAGTCGAAACTGGGCGAGTTCATCCGCCCCGAAGGCGGCCCCTTCCCGCCCGAAGCAGACCTGACCGCCTATGACCCCGTGGGGCGCGCATTGGGGGCTGCACGATCCGCCATGCGCCGGATGGCCGAAGCCTGGGTGTTGCGCAAACTGGTGGTCGAAGAGCTGGCCAAAGGCCATCCCGTCGCGGTCATGGGGGACTTCAACGATGGCGAACATGCAGTCAGCTCCGAGATTATCGCGGGCGAAGTGCCGTTCAAGAACTACGCCTGGATGCTGCGCCACGATGCCAAGACCGACCGTGACCGCTATTCGCGCGAGGAAAGTGCGCAGATCACAGCCGAAATCGAGGCCGTGCGCCTGTATTCCGCCGAGAAACTGTTCGTCAGGAAATCCCTGCGCGACATGGTCTACACCTCGGCTTTTGGCGGCGTGTTTGAAAGCATCGACCAGATTTTCCTCAGCCGCCATTTCCACCCGGACAATGCCGCCCGCATCGCGGATATGACCTATTTCAGCGTGCTGAATGACCACATCACCGATGGCTCGCACCCCGAAGCGCCTTATAACAAGCTGGCCTCTGACCACGGGCAAATCATGGCGCATCTGACGTTGCGGGATGCGTGAATGTTCATAATCCCTGACTCCAAAGGCGTCACGCTTCACACGGTGGAAAGCGGGGCCAAAGATGGCCCCACCGTGGTCTTTGCCCATGCGCTTGGGTCCGACCTGAGCATGTGGGACGCGGTGGTTGATGCCTTACCCGACCACCTGCGCCTGATCCGTATGGACATGCGCGGCCATGGCCAAAGCCCCTGCCCTGACGGCCCCTATCCCATGGGCGATCTGGTCGGCGATGCGGGTGCGACGCTGGATGCGCTCAGGGTCAAGGGCTGCGTCTTTGTCGGCCTTTCCATCGGGGGCGTGATTGCGCAGGGGTTGGCGGCAGAACGGCTGGATCTGGTGCGCGGGATGGTGATCTCGAACACCGCGGTGAAGATCGGCACGCCGTGGGTTTGGGAGGCGCGGATCAAGAAGGTGCGCAAAAGCGGCATCGACGCCGTGGTTAATGCCAATATCGACCGCTGGTTTTCGCGTGCCACCAAGCGCGATCACCCGGAACTTCTGGAAGACGCCCGCGCGCGCATGCGTGCCACACCGCTTCAGGGCTATCTGGGCTGCATGGAGGCCATCGCGGACACCGATCTTTACGAAAGTACGGCGGCTCTGCGCCTGCCGACACTGGCGATTGCGGGGAGCGAAGATGGCTCTACGCCCGCCGATCTTGTGCGTGAAACCGCCGCCCTGATCCCCGGATCACGGTTCGAACTGATCCGGGGTACAGGCCACATGCCGCCTGTCGAAAAGCCCGATGACTTTGCAGCGCTTTTGTCGGGCTTCCTGCGCGAAATCGGACATTTCTAGGAAACGCTGCGTCGTTTTCGGCCATTCCTGTCGCAGACTTGTTGGCAAGCCCCGGTTTTCCGCGCAAGCTTTCAAGAAACAAGACACCAACAGGAGCCGCCATGGACCGGATCAAAGCCGCCGTCTGTCACGAGTTTGGGAAACCGCTTGTGATCGAAGAGATCGCCATCCGCCCGCCCGAAGGCAGCGAGGTCGAGGTGACGCTGGATGCGGTCGCCATCTGTCACAGCGATATCTCTTATCTGGATGGCGCGTGGGGCGGATCGCTACCCGCCGTCTATGGGCACGAAGCCGCAGGGCGCGTCACCAAGCTGGGCGATCACGCGAAAGGGCTGACCGTGGGCGACCCTGTCGTGGTGACCCTGATCCGCGCCTGCCAAACCTGCCCAAGCTGCGCGTCCGGGTCGCCCGTCACCTGCTCGACGCCCTATGACGGCGATCACGGCCCGATCAAGACCTCGGATGGCGGCAAGCTGCATCAGGCCATGGCGACCGGCGGGTTTGCCGAACGCGTTGTCGTTGAGCAAAGCCAAGTGGTGAAACTGCCCGAGGATATGGCGATGGACGTCGCCTCCCTGCTGGCCTGCGGTGTGATCACCGGGGTTGGCGCGGCAGTCAACGCGGGCAACGTACGGGCGGGCGACGTTGTGGTTGTCATCGGCGCGGGCGGCGTCGGTCTGAACGCCATTCAGGGCGCACGCATCGCCGGAGCCTCGCGCATCATCGCGGTGGACATGTCGGAAGAGAAACTGGACGCGGCGATTGAGTTCGGGGCAACGGACGGTGTCCTCGCCACATCCGACAAACCGTGGAAATCCGCCATGAAAGCTGCCGGGCGCGGCGCGGATGCGGTTTTGGTCACGGTCGGCGCCATCCCCGCTTATGATGCCGCGCCGCGATATCTTGCCCCCGGTGGCAAAGTGGTCATGGTCGGCATGCCTCATTCCGGCGACATGTCCAGCTATGAACCGGTGGTTCTGGCGGCCCTTGGTCAGGGCATGGTCGGGTCGAAGATGGGTGACGTGGTCATTCAGCGCGACATTCCGTGGATGATCGACCTCTATCAGCAGGGGCGATTGAAGCTGGACGAGTTGATCTCGGGCCGCTGGTCGCTGGATCAGATAAACGAGGCCATCGCCGACACAAAAACGGGTGCAGCCCGGCGCAATGTCATCCTGTTTGACAAGGGCTGATCGCATGAAGCTTCAGGATCTCGACATCATCGTGACCGCACCACCGGCCCCCGGCTGGGGCGGGCGCTATTGGATTTTCGTGAAGGTCACGACCGACACCGGGATCACCGGCTGGGGCGAGGTCTATGCCGCCGCCGTCGGGCCCGATGCCATGCGCGCGGTGATCGAAGATGTGTTCGCCCGCCACATGCAGGGCGAAAACCCCGAAAACATCGAACTGATGTTCCGCCGCGCCTATTCCGCAGGCTTCACCCAACGCCCCGACCCCACGGTGATGGGCGCGTTTTCAGGGCTGGAAATCGCCTGCTGGGACATCTTAGGCAAAGCACGAAGCCGACCCGTCTGGGCACTTTTGGGTGGCAGAATGAACGATCGGCTGCGGTCCTACACCTATCTCTATCCCGATCCAAAGCACGAGCTGCCCGCTTTCTGGACCTCGCCCGAAATGGCTGCCGAGGCCGCCGTGACCCGCGTTGAACAAGGGTTCACCGCGCTGAAATTCGACCCCGCCGGCCCTTACACAATCCGGTCGGGCCATATGCCGTCAATGAAGGACATCTCGCGATCCGAGGCGTTCTGCAAGGCGATCCGCGATGCGGTTGGTGACCGCGCAGACCTTTTGTTCGGCACGCACGGCCAGTTCACCACAGGCGGCGCCATCCGCATGGCCGAAGCCATCGCACCCTATCAGCCGCTGTGGTTTGAAGAACCCATTCCCCCTGACAATATCGCTGAAATGGCCAAGGTCGCGCGGGCAAGTGTGACGCCGATTGCCACCGGGGAACGCCTGACCACGAAAGCCGAATTTGCTGAAGTGCTGCGGCAAGGCGCGGCCTCGATCCTGCAACCTGCACTGGGCCGTGTCGGCGGCATATGGGAGGCCAAGAAAATCGCCGCCATCGCCGAAACCTACAACGCCCTCGTTGCTCCGCACCTTTATGCGGGTCCCATCGAATGGGCTGCCAACCTGCATCTGGGCACCTCCATTCCCAACCTCTTGATGGTCGAAACAATCGAACAGGGTGGCGATTTTCACCTGGCCCTGATCGGAAACACCATCAAATGGGAGGGTGGTTTCGTGATCCCACCAGACGCGCCCGGTTTGGGGATCGAGCCCGACGAAGCCCTGATGCGCGCGCACCCCTATCACGGAAACGATCTGCATCTGGAAATGCAGGAAGACCCCTGCAGCTACACACGCGAAAACTGCTTTGAGGGCGGGGCACCGGCAAACCGGGACGCGCCATAGGCGCAGTGACAAGCCGTGCATCCCCTCGCGGGGCCTTCCGCCTGTCAGGTGGACTTCGAAACCACGCTGCGCTAAGCCCATAGGGCAAAGCGTTGAAGGCCAAGGGCAGAAAATGATTGACGTTTCCATTATCATCCCTTGCTACAACACAGCACGGTATCTGGATGATTGCCTGTCATCTGCCCTGACCCAAACCGGAGTGCGCATTGAGGTTATCGCCATCGACGATGCCAGCACCGACCAGACTTGGGACAGCTTGTGCAACTGGAAATCGGATCATCCCAACCTGTTGTCCATTGAACGGCTGGATAAGAACCGCGGCCAAGCCCATGTGCGAAATCTGGGTCTGAAACGGGCCCGTGGTGAATTTGTCGCCTTTCTTGACAGCGATGATCAGTATCGGGATGCAGACACGTTGCAACGATGGCTCGAAACGGCCCGTGCGCAACAGGCAGAGCTTTGCGTGGCACAACGATCAACCTTGTATGAAAATGGCAAAATCGCACCACCGCTTTTGGTGCCCGTTCCCAAAGACGGCACAGGTAATGCACAAACAACCCCGGAACTGACAAACACCACACAGTGCTGGCAAATCCTCTATCGAAACGACTTCCTGACCCGGCATTCACTGGCTTTCTCAAGCCAATTGCGCCAACGAGAGGACCGCCTGTTTTTTCTGGAAGCATTCCTGCGCGCCGATCGTATCGCGGTGACCAAGCAGGACGTGATCCTATATCGTGATCATGCAAATTCAACGATGCGGCGGATAGATCTGGCCCAGCTGTCGCAGCTCAATACACATCTCAAACTGGCCTCTTCGCTGTTACAGAACGCCCGCGCCGAAGGTCGGGTTTCGCCCGATTTCGAGCGGGCCAACATCGTGTCCTACTGGTGTCAGCTTGCCCGCTACTGGCAGCCGCTCATCATCGCGGGATTAAGTGGTGGTGACAGCGAGGAACGCAGCCTTGCGCAAGCCCATCTGCACCATCTGGACGCGATGAGCCGGGGGCTGGAGCCCCTTTATCTTGACACCTATCGCGCCGGCGTGCCCCAAAACGAAGAGCTGAAACGCGAAGCGTCGCTGGATGTGATGCGCATGGCCGTATCTGCAGGTCGCAACGACATCTTGATCGACATGCTCCAAGGAGAACGCATTCACATTTCCCGACTGATCCCATTGATCGAACAAAGCACTTATGTCTGGGCGCGGGATGCGGTTCAGCATTACCTCAAGTTCAACCGATTGGCACAGTTCAAAGAAGAGCAGATTGCAACAGGAACGCCCCAGCGCCTTGATCAGCTGGTGAAGCGGGTTGTCCTGCATATCGGCATGCCGAAAACGGGGTCCTCTTCGGTTCAGGAGCATATTTTGTCCAACCGGCTGGCACTCTTGGATCAGGGTGTGCATTTTCCGATTTTTGGCGCAGGGCGCGAACATGGCGTACGCTGGCATCGCAGTTCGGGACATTTGGCGTTGTTTCGCAAGCTTCTGATCGACAATGAAGGCGACATGGTACGCCGACGTCTTGTCGCCGAGATCACCTCTCTTGAGCACCCGGTGCACACATTGGTGCTGTCCTGCGAAAACCTGTTGTCCCCGGTCTTCTGGAACGCGTTTGCCACAGATACCACAGACGGGCAGGACATACTCAGCCGGATCGCCCAGGGTTTGGGGATCGAACAATTCGACATCGCCCTGACCCTGCGCCGCCCCGATGACTGGTTTCGGTCCTACTACCGCGAGCTGACCGCCAACCCGTTTAACAACTTCATCGCCACACCTTCAGAAATGATCCGCAACCTTGATGAAACAGGGGTGCTCGATCACCGTAATAATCTCGACTACCTGAAAGAAAGCCAACACGTGGCAAATCTTCATGTGACCGGGTTCGGCGAGATGAAAGCACAGGGCGGCGCAATTCCGTGGTTCTTCAACCTACTGGGGACGCCCGACCCCGTCACCGCGCATGCCCAAAGCCCGATGGCCAACGAGTCCCTCTCAGATACCGTCGCCGCCAACATTCAGCTTCTGAAAAAGACGCACCCGGACCGAAAACAGGCCGAGCATGTTTTCAAAGAACTTCTCGAAAGCAATGTTCTTGATGGTCACGATTTCGATCTGATTGGTGCTGCGGATTGGGAATTTTTTGACAAAACCTTCGGCGCCAGAACCCAGGACTATGACGCGCTTTTCCCTCAGGAACGGCCCGTCAAACGCCCAGGCGACGAACCGACCCCCCTTGTTGTTCACCCCATGGTTCTGAACGTAACGTCTGGGCTGATTTGGAATGGCTTGCAAGGCACCCAGGGGCGATCTTCCTTGAACGCACCTCTTGCTCATATCCTCGAGAAATACCGCTATATGACCAACAGCTTGTCGTGGAAAATAACGCGCCCATTGCGCAGGGCGCTCGAAGCTTTGCGGCGATTACGACAGTCACGCTGACCAAGAAAGCGCGGGCAGAGCCCCGTTGGATGCGTATTCGCACCATGACATCTGAATTGGCGATCCCTGAAGGACTCGAACCCTCAACCTGCTGATTAGAAGCTCGGTCCAGACGGTTTCTCTGGAATTCTCAGGATTTCGCCATACCAACAAAAATGAATTTAAAACAATTATTTACGTTGACCGCCGCTGCGCCGAGCTTCCATGAATAGCGCCAAGTTTCGACGCCACTTGCTTCCGTATAGCTTCCGGATTTTGGCGTCATCTAAGCGGAGGGCGTGACATGCGGCTTACAAAAAGATCGGTGGATGGGTTGGAGGTCAGACCCAGCGACTACATCACTTGGGACTGCGATGTGAAAGGTTTTGGCGTCCGCGTCTATGGAACCGGCAAGCGCACTTATGTCGTCCAATACCGCGCGGGAAAGCGAACTCGACGCCTCACGTTGGGCCAGCATGGCCCGCTGACAACAGACGAGGCCCGCAAGCTCGCGATGCAACGCCTAGGCGACGTCGCGCGCGGAGAAGACCCGTCTGCCGACATTCAGACCAAACGCCGCGCACCGACCGTCTCAGCGCTCTGTGACCGCTTCCTAGAAGAATATGTAGCCCAGCACTGCAAACCGACCACCTACCGCTCTTACAGCACAATCATTCGCAATCATGTAAAACCAAAGCTGGGCGCGTTCCTTATCAATGATGTGAAACGCGCTGACGTAGCCGCTCTGCATTTTGACATGCGCAATACCCCCTACCACGCAAACCGCACGCTGATGGTCATTTCAAAGATGTTCAATGTCGCAGAGGATTGGGGGCTGAGAGAGGAAGGCGCGAACCCAACCCGCCGGATCAAGAAATATCGGGAAGAGGAAAAGAAGCGATACCTGACCGACCAAGAGCAGTTCCGCTTGGGGCAGGTGCTGCAAGAGGTCTTGGAAGATGGAACCGAAACCGAACATGTCGTGTCTGCCTTCTTGTTGCTCATGCTGACCGGATGCCGCCGTAATGAAATCCAAACCCTAAAATGGGAGTATGTGCACTACACTCATTTGGACCTGCCAGACAGTAAGACCGGGCGACGACGCATTCCCCTGCCCCGCGAAGCTTACGACATCATCACATCGCTGCAGCGACGCGATGGGAACCCCTATGTAATATTAGGCATCACTGAGGACGGGCATATCACTGACCTTGAACGGCCATGGCGGCGCATTCGTAAGCGTGCCGATCTAAAAGATGTTCGCATTCACGATCTGCGTCACACCTATGCGTCTGTAGCCATGCAGGACGGGATTGACCCGTTCACGCTGAAAGAGATTTTAGGCCATAAGAACCTGACCACGACATTGCGCTACGCGCATTTGGCAGATGACGCGGTGCAACGCGCAGCGGGGTCTGTGGCGAGCCGTGTAGCTGGTGCGATGGGACGGAGGGAAACGGGCAGACCGGGGTTGCGGGTGGTACGTTAGGTATATGTAATTGTAGGCATAGACAGCTCTCTTATACGTTACGCAAGAGATTGAGAGAGCTTATACATTACATAGGCAGAAATTCCGATTTTGTTGAAAACACCGATCCTGCACCAACGTACCCATGACCCAAGACCTTGAACCTTCTTGTGCCAACATTGATTTTGATCAGGCTTGGACCATGTGCGCACAGAATGGCACAGCGCCTCAAACCTTCATCGAGCAAATCACTGACGCTCTTCAGTTTTATTCAGCCAAAAGAAAAGCTTCCAAAAAGCCAACAAAACGCGATGTCGAACGGCAATTCACGAAAGTCGAGAAGACGGCCCAAACCCTTATTGAAGCAATGACCATGGCCACCGAGAAATATGGCTACATGCTCTATGAAGCCTACGAGGACACCTTACCGGATCACATGAGCAACGGGGACTTCGAGCAAAAAGCGATGGGTACTGAATATGAAGGGATGGCCTTTCATGAGGTGCAGATTTACCGCCTTCAAACGCGTCTTGGCACTTTGATCGAGGCCGCAAAAAATGCCCCCAAGTACATCGACACGGAAAAGGGTCGTCCAAAGCTCAATTTCCATCTCGAAAGCACTCTAAGAAATCTAGGTTGCGTCTACAGCGAGGCCACGGGTCGCGAACCTATGGACGGTTACTCTTATAAATCTATTGAAGGCACCTACCACGGACCATTTCTTGAGTTCGCCACTTACATTCTTTGGTCCTACGCGGGCAAGAATATCCCAAACCAAACGGCAATTGGGGATGCAGCACGAGAGGCGTTTGGGCTAAGAAAATAAGGGATGGGGAAAAGCTGCCAGACATTGGCAGCATTCTCCCATTAGAAATCTCACACATAACCTTCGATGTTCTTCTCATCACTTAACCGACGAGGAACAACGCTATGTCGCTTACTGAGAAACACGCTGACCCCAACCGCCTTATGGACGAGACCGAAGCGGCAGATTTGCTCTGCTATTCGGTCCGTGCGCTTCAGAATTGGCGCTATCGCGGTGGCGGTCCAAAGTTCATCAAAATCTCGGCGCGCTCCGTCCGTTACACCTATGGCGACGTGATGGAGTGGATCAATCAGCGCCGCGTGGCGAACACGTCGCAAGCACCGAACATCTGACACACAGTTTTGCCCTGCAAAGGTTGGTAGCGGTTGTGGGGATTTTGGGGCCGGACGGCTCGTCAAAGGGCGTGGGGTAAACGCACCTCACGCCCTTTTTGTATCCGCTGCCATCATCCAAAGGAGATTGCCATATGAGCAACCAACCCGCCCATAAACTCAGACTGGGCCTGATCACCGCAACCATCTGGGCCAATGATGGATTCTATTCCATCGACCTGACCCGCTCTTACAAGAACGCTGACGGGCAATGGCAGAACACCAATAACCTTGCGCATTCCGACCTTCTGAACGCCGCCAAATGCCTTGAACGGGCCGAGATTTGGATTGGGAGGCAGATCAATGCAGCCAAGTGAAGCCAATGCCGGGCGCACAGTCCGGCCCCAAAACAACAGCTACCCCGCCGGAGGCTCCAAAGCGCCCAGCGAAACCCGTCAGTCGAAGGGCGAACGCCCCAAGAGGGGGGTGATAGTAGCACCCCCCTCTGGAAATACAGAGACCCCGGAAGACTACACCGTGTTGCATCGCGGCTTTGACACTCTGGCCCTGTCAATTCAGGCCAATATCGGCCCGGAATTGTTTGAATATCTGGAAGCACAGAAAGCGATTGCCGAGGAAGAGCAGAAGGAAGTGCTGATCTCATTTGGTGGCGCGCAGTTCTTGCTGAAGCCTTATGGCGGCAAAGGGTATCGCTTCTTGCTGGACGGTGGCCCGGAAGGGGCAAACTGGTCGATCAAGAAACCCAATTCACGGGACAAATGGGGCATCCGCCTAAGCTTTGGTTCGTTCTTCATGTCCATCTATGGCCTAGGCGCCGCCAAGGCCCATTGTGAGCGCGTTCTAGACGCCTTTGGGGTGCGCTATGGCCCGGAGGACGTCAGCATCTCTCGTGCCGACTTCTGCGTCGATGTGCTGGTAAATGATCTGGTGCTGGACCCGAACAATCTGATCGCGCACAGCGCCGCCGGTCGCCGCGACAACATCACCTACGAGGATGTGGCCGTACATGGCAAATCCGGTTGGGTGTCGTCTGTCACATCTGGCGGCATCACCAACCGGCAGGTCATTATCTACAACAAGCGATCCGAAGTGATCGCACATGGCAAGCGCCACTGGTGGGACATTTGGAACCATACGTTACGTAGTGGGGTGGGCAACACTAACGCCCCCTATATGTTACATAGGGGCCATGTTTCCGGCCCTCTCACCCCGGACAAGACCCAAGCCGCCCAGAACCAAGTCTGGCGGGTCGAGTTTCGGGCGGGAAAGAGCCTGCTGAAAGACCGCTGGGGCATTCGTACATGGGAACAATTCTTTGAGCAGTTCGGAGACCTCTGCCGCTCCTCTGGCGAACGTATCCGCTACACCGAACCCGACCCCAACGACACGAACCGCGCCCGTTGGCCAAACCATCCGCTTTGGGACGTGGTCTGCGCTGAAATGAATGATGACCTGATCGAGATGCGCAGCGGGGCCGATCCGAACCCGATGAAAGAGGTGCACCGCGAGGAACACATCGCCAGCCTGCTGAAGCAGGTCACAGGCACCTGCATCACCATGGCCGCGCTGGAGGGCTGGGAGCATGAGGAACTGCCCGTGGCGTTTCATGGCTTTGCAGAGCGGATGAGTGAAGCGGTCGAAGCCGACCCCGAACGGTCCGCCAAGCAGCTACAGGATGCCAAGGATCGGTATGTGTTCACGAGAGACACCCGCGAGCCGCCTACGTAAGGTTACGTTACATAGGAAATCAAAAGAAGCTGAGAGCGCCCTATGTAATGTTACATGGGGCGCTTTCGCTTACCCTAGCGCGTGGACCGATAGGTATCGTCATTCATCCGTTCAGCCAAGCCAAGCGCGGTCATACTGTCCAGAAGCGGAATGACCGAACTTGCGCGCCCACGCTTGAAACTGCGTGCGATTTGTTCTGGCGTGGCTTGTGAAAGCTCTGCCAAGGCATCGCGGACGGCGGCAACTTGGTCGGGCATGGTTTTGGGCCATGCGGGTTTGTCTTTGGCATCCACAGGAGCATCGCCCAAGTCGAGCTTGCCGGATTTCGCCGCTGCGCTTGCACCGGTTGGGTTCTGATAATCGGGGCGCAGCCAACGGATCTTGCCCGCAGCCTCTTCCCGCGCGCGCTCGGCGTTCAGATCCACCAGCCGGTGCAGAATGTCATCGTCGGACAGATCATGCGGCCAGCCATAGGCGTCGGCCACGGCGGCGTCGATCCGGTCGTGAATTTCCTTCAGCAGGCCGATCAAACCTTGTTCGTAAATCTCTTTGTCCTTGCCTTCGATTGCTTCCCCCGCGCGGAGCTTTTCCAGCACGTTATACATCTGCGTCAACGTCAGCTTGGGGTGCGCGGCTTGCCTGTCCTTGCGATGCGCGTCCAGCTCCTCGCCCAAGGCGCGAAGGGTGGTTTTCTGCGCCTCGGTGAGGGTTGGGAAGGGGAAAGGGTCGAAGCAACGGGATTTGTTGTAGCGGGGCCGATCTTCCAACGTGCCACCTGAGCTGAGCGCCCAAGCAACGTGAAAACGGCTTGAAAGGATAGAAAGACAAGCTGCATCGCTCAAGCCGATTGCGATAAGCATGTTGTCGGGCAACACATTCTCATCAAGAAACTGGAACACGCGATGTTTGCTCGTTTCAACGGTTGCGATGTAGCGCGGTAAGCCTTTCATGGCGGGTCGCAAATCCTTGCGCGGCTCGCCGAACACCCACCAGTTCTTGCGATAGGTTTCGCGGTTATTCTGGTCCCGCTCAGGCTTCACCTTGTCCAAGACATGCTGATAAACTGCCGGATACTTCTGCCGTACCTCGGCTTCTGTGAGGCCAAACAGATCAATCACCATCACGCCGCGCGGCGTGGCAGTCAGGTCGCGCCCATTTCGGTATTCGCGAATGTGGTTTTCAAGTCCATCAACCGTACCAAGGCCAAGCTGCTTTGCTTCTTCGCGATTTACGATGAAGCCTGCACCGTGAAGTTTGACACCCGGCGACGAAATGCCCTCATTCGCCTTCAAAGCCTTCGCACCGGCCACATCAGCGCCGGTGCGTAGGTTGGCAAAGATCTTGCCCCGTTCCTCGTCAAAGTGGACCAAGCGGCCCTCATCCTCGGTCTGGCCTTTATGCTCCTCGGCAATGGTCAATAGCCGCCCCTCATGCCGCCCGGCCCGCCCCACGGTCATGGCAATGCGCACCGCCGCGCCCATCGACGCATCCACCCACGGGTGGTCGGGAATGGCATAGATCAGCGACAGGGGTTTCTTGGGGTCGCCCAGATGCGGCTCTAACACTTTGCGGTTAAATGTCTGGCGCAGGGAATTGGTGGTAATGAAGCCAAACCGCCGTGTGCCCTTCCCAGTTTTCGCATTGAACGCCCGCGCCTTCGCCGCCGCCTTTTCCCACCAGAACATCACGAAATCCGCTGATTTCGGCATTTTGGGGTAAGCGGACCACAGCGCCTCGGCATAGCCATCGCCAAGCGCGTCACGCATCCGGCTGGCCCCGATAAACGGCGGGTTGCCGACGATAAAGTCCGCCTCGGGCCATTGGGCAGGTTTCGGGGTGGCATAGTCCAGCACATCGACCCGCGCGGTGTCGTCTGGCACTTCCTCGCCCGTTACGGGGTGGGGTTTGGTGGTGATCCCGTCCCAGCGGGTGACTTTGGCCCCGTCCACCATGCGCGGGGTGGTGTCGCCGTGATCCAGCACGGCGTCGCGGTTTTCGATGTTGTGGAAATCACGCAGCACAGGTTCAGCGGGCGCGGCCTTGCCATAGGTGCGGAAATGCCATTGCAGGTATCCGATCCACAAGACCAGTTCCGCCACCCGTGCGGCCCATGGGTTCAACTCGATTCCCAGAAAGTTATGCGGGTCCACGGTAAAGGATGCCAGCGACAGGGCGGTTTGTTCTTCGCCCAGTTCTTCCAGACGGGCGGTGACTTCGCCTTCCAGCCGCTTCATCAGTTCCAGCGCTACGTACAGGAAGTTGCCCGACCCGCAGGCCGGGTCCAGCACGCGGGTGTCCGCCAGTTTAAGGTGGAACGCATGCACCGTATCGCGCGCTTTCTTCATGTCGCCTTGCTCTGCCAACGCATAGGTCGAAGCGCGCACGTCCTCCCAATCGCGTCTGAGCGGCTCTATCACCGTGGGCATGACCAGCCGTTCCACATAGGCGCGCGGCGTATAATGTGCGCCAAGCTTGTGACGCTGGCGCTTGTCCAGCGCCCGTTCCAGCAGCGTGCCGAAAATCGCGGGTTCGACGAATTTCCAATCCTTCTGGGCCGCACCAATCAGCAAGGCTATTTGCTGGCTGTCCAAGGGCAGCGCGCCCGCATCGGCAAACAGCCCGCCATTAAACCTAAGCACCTTGGTTTTAAGGATCGGGGAAAAGCCGCCTGTGTTCATCGTCTGCCACAGGTTTTCCAGCGCGGGGGCCGCGTTGTCAGGATCCTGCGCCATGTCCTTCAACAGGTCTGTGAAGCTTTCCTTGGGGATCAGGTCCACATCCTCGGCGAACATGGAAAACAGGCAACGCATAAGAAAGGCAGCTACCGTATCGGGTTCATGCCCCTGTTTCTCGAACGACCGGCCCAAAAGCGCGAGTTGATCGGCGATTTCGCGCGTGACTTTAGCCGCAGTTTTCGATGGATCCAAAGACTGAGGGTCATTCCAGATTGCTTGGAACAGTTCCTGGATTTCTGGTTTTTCCAGATCATCCAGAAAGACGCGGAAGGAATTGCCATCAGGGAACTGGGTATAGCCATGCCCCTGCCCTGAGAAATCAGCATATATCTCGAACACATAGCCAACGTCACAGACGATAATAAACGGTGGCCAGCCATCCTCGCGCGCGATGCCGCGAGCATAGTTGTCAGCCTGCCCCCGCGCCTTGTCCATCATCTTATCCCAAGCCCGCGTGCCGCGCACGCCATGTCCAACGCGTTTGACTGTCGGTATTTCGGGTAGGGATAATTGATCTGAAGGGGCTGATTTACCGTGCGCGCCCTGTTTCGTCTCAAGGATGAATGACCCTCTGCGGTACAGGTCGATATATTTCTTGGAGGTTTCGCCGATCGCCGCAGACGCCACAGGCCTCTCTAGGCGATAGTGATCATTTGAACCTGTATCAGTGACCGGCAGCGGCTTCTCGACGCCAAGTACTTCTGTCAGTTCACTTAGGAAAAGCCCATAGTTCGCACGCTCTGCCCCGCCCGAGTGTTTCCATCGCTCAATAAATTCTGAAATTGATTGCATGAAGCCCACATCAAACCACTTTTGGCGACGATGCCCGCCACGCGCAAAAGTTGCAAACTGATTCCACGCTTGACCGTATCCAAGCTACAACATGGTTCAGCATGCTTCCGTATTGCTTCCGGTAATTTTCACGGCGCAACACCGCTAGCCCGCGAAGCGTGCAAGTAGTTGTTTTTATGTAATAATATGGCGATCCCTGAAGGACTCGAACCCTCAACCTGCTGATTAGAAGTCAGCTGCTCTATCCAGTTGAGCTAAGGGACCGCACGCCAGAGCCTTACCCCCGGCGCACCACCCCTTTCAACCTCTAAAGCGTTTCCGGATTACGTTGAATGAACGTGATGTGGAAACGCCGCGCAACATGTAACGATGGTGGGCGTTTCCAGCTATTGCTGTGATCGGGCAATAACTGGAAACGCTTTAATCGCCGTTCATGCGTTGATCTGTTTGGCGATCACCCAAGAGACAGGCAAACCAACGGCAAAGCCGGCAATCGCCGCCCAAATAATCGGCTGCGCCGTGTCCATGCCCATCGTCAGAGCGGCCACCATGAAAATCCCGGCCAGCGACGTGCCGATCATTGCGTAAAGAACCAAAGCCAAGCGGAGCATAATCAAGTCCTCGCGTTAAGATGCACCATATGGAATACGTGATGCACCCGCCTGAATGGCGAGACTTTGATCCGGATCAATCGCCCATCATTGCGCGCGCGACATAATAACTCACCGGCAGGCCGATCGCGAAACCCACGGCAGCCGCGCCCAGCAAAGGCCACAGCCCGGAGATGCCGTTCACCAGTGCAATCACCACCAGAACCGACGCCACGGTCGACCCGATGATGCCGTAAAAGGTTGCAACGATTTTCCAAAGCGGGGTGCGCATGGGCAGGCTCCTTTTCGGGCGTCATAGCCCAGGGGGGCCGCGCTGCCTATTTCTTCTTCACAAACTGCGTCAGAATGACAATGCGCTGCCCTTCCACGCGGCCCTCGATATGGGCGGGATTGTCCGCCACAAGGCTGATCCCACGCACCGCCGTGCCGCGCTTGGCCGTAAATCCCGCGCCCTTTACAGGCAAGTCCTTGATCAACACCACGTTGTCACCCGCATTCAGCGTGACCCCGTTGCTGTCCTTGTGCTGCGAGGCCGCGGCAACATTGTCGACCCACGCCTGCGTGTCCTCGTCCAGATAGACCTGTTCGAGCAAATCCCGCGCCCACGCGGCATCCAGACGCTTCAACATCCGAACCGAGAGCACCTGAACCGCCACATCCTCGGACCACATCGAGGACGCCAGCCCCCGCCAATGGCTCTCCTCGGGCGTGCCGTCGATTTGGACGGCACAGGTGGCGCAGATCATAGCCGAGGCGTCAGAGGGTCCGCCGGGGACGGGGAATGCGGAGAGCGGCGCGTCAGCGGCGCAGAGCGGGCAGGGCATATGGATGGCTCCGGGGTTGGGTGGTGTTCGTATACGGAGCTATGGAGAGGAACGGAAGGGGAGTGGGAGTCACGCGGGTGGCTAAGAGCCGGCGAGTAGCCCACCGTCCGGTAAGTGCCTGTCGTCTTGTCGCTAATCACTAGATAGCGATTGCACAACTACGCTTCCATCAACCGATGCAAACCAGATGCAATCTTCACAATCTGTTCGGCCCCTTAGAACAAAGCCATCAGCAGTTCTCATAAGAATTTTGACTTCTACAAATTCTGAACTTGGAAGAACCACCTTCACGTTCTCGCCTGCCATCAAAATCGGCGCGCCAAAGCCTATAGCAAAAACGATCCATGATACTGCGAAAGACATCCCAAGAAAAAACTGGTTCCAACTCAAAATCCTAATTGGCCAAACGACTTTGAATTTAATCCATTTTGAGTCGTCGCCTGCTTCTTCTGCCTGCAACCACTCCACACCGGAAAACAATAGCGACATGCCCGCACCAAGTGATGAAAGGTACACGCAAGTTAGTAACCTTGAAATCTGTTCCCCATTGAGACCACTGAGTTTCAGATACGAAAGCAGAACTCCTAGAGTAAGAGCCGCAAGCAGTTTGGACACCATTTTCCATTTGGAGCCTTTAGGTAGATTGTTTGTGGCGTGCTCAGTTATTGTCCCAAGAATGAAGTAGCCGAAACCAAAGTAAAAGCAGAGTTCAGCAAGCGCAGCTGACGCTCGTAACCAGATGCCGAAATAGAAGTCGCCCCCTAGAACTGGCTGTACCCCAATGGGGATGTTGAAGTTGACGCCCAGCACAAAGAGAAAAGGCACCAAGAACAGAACAGCAATCGGTTTCCTATACTTCAGAATCAGACAAAGTGACTTTGTTAGCGCGCCAACGAGCAATTCAATAAACCCCTACTTTAACTCGATACTTTGCCAGAGTTTATTGCCCCACGCACCTCAAATATTCAAAGCAAGGACATCGCCCGGCCCTGGGTGGGCGGAACGCCCTCCCGTGGGGAGGGTCGGGCGTTGTCCGGTCTGTCGACCGGACGGGACGGTGTTGGGATGGGCCGACGGGTTAGCGCTCCGAGAGGGAGGCTAGGGATCTGGAATATGTGGCCACGAAAACGAAAGAACCGCGAGGGGGTGCGCACGCGATCTGGGTCTGTTGCGCTCCAGTTGGAACGGGGTGGGCACGCGATTTTCTACGAAATTCGCTTTCGCCCACTGTGCATTAAAATGAATGACTTCTAGTCATCCATTTTAAGTGCACTAATAAACGCTTCCTGCGGGATATCCACTTTCCCGAACTGGCGCATCTTCTTCTTACCCGCCTTCTGCTTCTCTAGCAGTTTCTTCTTTCGGGTGGCGTCGCCGCCATAGCACTTTGCGGTCACGTCTTTGCGCAGGGCGGACAGCGTTTCGCGTGCGATCACCTTGCCGCCAATCGCCGCTTGGATCGGGATTTTGAACATGTGGCGGGGGATCAGGTCTTTCAGCTTTTCGCACATCGCCCGGCCGCGCATTTCGGCGCGGTCGCGATGCACCATGGTCGACAGCGCGTCGACCGGTTCGTCGTTCACAAGGATGGACATTTTCACAAGGTTGTCCTCGCGGTAGCCCTCCATCTGATAGTCAAACGACGCATAGCCCTTGGTGACCGATTTCAGGCGGTCATAGAAGTCGAAGACAACCTCATTGAGCGGCAGGTCATAGACAACCATCGCGCGCGAGCCTGCATAGGTCAGGTCCAGCTGGATGCCGCGGCGGTCCTGGCACAGCTTCAGCACGTCGCCCAGATATTCGTCGGGCACAAGGATGGTTGCCTTGATGCGCGGCTCCTCCATGTGGTCGACTTTCGACAGGTCGGGCATGTCGGCGGGGTTGTGAAGCTCGATCATTTCGCCGTCTTTCATGAAGACGTGATAGATCACGCTGGGCGCGGTGGTGATCAGCTCGATGTTATATTCGCGCTCGATCCGGTCGCGGATAACCTCAAGGTGCAAAAGCCCAAGGAAGCCGCAGCGGAAGCCAAAGCCCAGCGCCGCCGAGGTCTCCATTTCGTAAGAGAACGACGCATCGTTCAGGGCGAGCTTTTCGATACTGTCACGCAGGTCTTCAAACTCCGCTGAATCCACCGGGAAGAGACCACAGAACACCACGGGCTGCGCGGGTTTGAACCCGTCCAGCGCGTCTGTCGTGCCCTTTTTCTCGTGCGTGATCGTGTCGCCCACGCGCGTGTCGCGCACCTGTTTGATCGAAGCGGTCAGAAAGCCGATCTCGCCCGGACCCAGCACATCAATCGGCTTCATCTCGGGCGTGAAGACGCCCACGCGGTCGACGGGATAAACGGCATTGGTCGAGAGCATGCGGATGCGCTCGCCCTTCTTCAGCTTGCCATCAATGACGCGGATCAGAACGATCACGCCAAGATAAGCATCATACCAACTGTCTACCAGCATCGCCTTCAGGGGCGCATCGGCGTCGCCTTTGGGGGCAGGCAGCTCGTTCACGATGGCCTCGAGCGTTTCGTGGATGCCCTGCCCGGTCTTGGCCGAGACCTGAATGGCGCCGGTTGCATCAATGCCAATGACGTCCTCGATCTGCTCGGCCACGCGATCACAGTCAGAGGCCGGCAGGTCGATCTTGTTCAGAACCGGCACGATGTCATGATCCGCGTCGATGGCCTGATAGACATTGGCGAGCGTCTGCGCCTCAACCCCTTGGGTCGAGTCCACAACCAGCAGCGATCCTTCGACCGCACGCATAGACCGCGAGACCTCGTAGGCGAAGTCCACGTGGCCGGGGGTGTCGATCAGGTTCAGCACATAGTCTTCGCCATTGTCCGCCGTGTATTCGATGCGAACGGTGTTGGCCTTGATGGTGATCCCGCGCTCACGCTCGATATCCATACTGTCGAGCATCTGCTCTTTCATGTCCCGATCCGCGACGGTGTTCGTCTCTTGGATCAGGCGATCAGCCAGCGTGGATTTCCCGTGGTCAATATGCGCCACGATCGAGAAATTGCGGATGTGTTTCAGGTCGGTCATAAGGGAGGGATATGAGGGGGATTGCAAAGCTGGTCAAGAACTATGAAACAGATAGGGTAACTAGTTCTGATTTGGAGCATCCCCAATGTCTTTACCGACTATAAGCATTCAGGGATTGGACTCTCTACCCTCGTTTACTCGACAGGTACTATTTGCACGACTCTTGCTAAGATTGGTTGGCACCACTGTTAGCAACCCGAATCTAAAAACTCCCCTCACCAAGAGCATTGTAATTGCCGCATTGCGCTCTGCATCAGCTGTTCTTTCTCAGCATGAGTTCCGAGCAAAAGCTTACCATACCCACGTTTCGAAAGCGAACGAGCCTTTCAACATAGGATTTAGCACCAAAAGGAACCTTTTTAACTTCTGGGTTGGTGATCTCGCCGAGCAACTCAAAGCTGAAGTTGGAATTATGGACAGCATCTACGGCGTCGCTGACCACATTGAAAAAACTAAGATCGAACTCCCGCTAAAGCTTCTTCAACTGGAAGTCGAGGAAATCTATGAAGATGCGCTATCGGATAGCGCAAATGTGACAATTAGAATTAAGACAGACGAAATCAAATCCAATCCGTTGTGGCATGGAAACGACAGCGCCCCATTCGAAGATTTAACTCAATCAGTGCTAGCTCGATACCACGCAAGCTCTAGCGCCTTCAGCTACTGGGTGACCTTGTATCAAGGTTTTCTCGACGGCAAACCGCTCGATTGGGAGCTTCAGCGCCGTGTGGCTCTTATTCCTGACAAAGATTGGGAAAAGGGGCCAGAGCATATTGCGGAGAAGATTGAAGAGGTCAAAGCGGAATATTTGGCAGCGCAACTCCCGCTCGCAGAAGACCTCGAGTTCGACCCAGACAGCGGCAATTTCCACACCGTCCCGCGCGAAATGGCCAAGCCTGATCTGTTGGGAGCGACGCTCAGCCAAGTTGAGGATGCGCTGGACGATGTGATGGAAAATTACTCCAACGGGATCAATGAACGGTCTGTTGAATGCCGTAAGCTCACCCGTACCTTCCGTAAATATGGCAACGACCCGCAGCGGATCGAAATGGATTTCACCACGCTCCACGCAGGCCTGACGCGGCAGATCATCAATGGGGAACTGCCCCCAAGCGAAGAAAACCTCGCGTTACAATCTGCACTTGAGGAAGGGGCAAAAGCTGTGCGAGCCACCCACCCCGAGGTGGCTGAAAACAGGCGCATTCTGCAAGAGCAGAACCTGCGAGAATTGACAGATGACGACAAAGCCACATTAGAGGAAGCTCTTCCTGTTTTGCGGGCAATCTCAGATGAGGCATTGGCTGAGGAATGGACGCAGGATATTCCGGCACTGACCAATGACAGCCTGTTGCCTGTGCCCGACAGCGCACCACGATTGCCGGGGGCAGATGAGGCAACGCGTATCTTTGGGCGTGCTGCGCGGATGGCCGTTGAAACCAAGAAATCTGAAAGCATTGTGCAAAGAATTGACGGGCATTCCGGATACAAGGCGCTTCGTATCATTCAAGTTCTTGAGTGGTTGGTGCAGTTGGGCATGCGCATTCTCATGTATTTCTAAGCACCCGCCCCTGCCCCACCGCCCCGCGTGATCCCAACTCCCCATCGCTTCACACCCCCGGCAGCACATTCCGTGTCACCATCGTGCGCAGGGTAAAGCTTGATCGCATCCGTGCGATGCCATCGACGCGCATAAGCGTCTCCTCCATGAAGCGGTCAAAGGCTGTCAGGTCGGCGACGACGACGCGCAGAAGGATGTCCCGGTTGCCGCTCATCAAATGGCATTCCATCACCTCGTGCATGCGCGACACGGCGCGTTCGAACTGGGTCAGCGCCTCGCGGTTCTGGCTTTCCAGTTCGACCGAGATAAAGACCGAAACCGGCAGGCCAAGTTTAGCCTGATCGACGCGCGCGCCGTAGCCTGTGATCACGCCTGCCTCTTCCAGTGCGGCGACCCGGCGGGCGCAGGGGGTGGGAGACAGGCCCACGACCTCGGCCAGATCCCCCAGCTTTTGGCGGCCATTTTCCTGAAGGGCTGCGATGATACGGCGGTCGATGGCATCCATGGTATTTCTCTCGTCATTCACGTGTTCAGTAGCGATTATCACTATCAACGGAAGATTTCACGCGAATATTTGGTGACAATCTCTAAGGCCAGCTTCGTAGGTTTGCAGGAAAAGGGAGGACAATATGACCATCACAGACGTGGCTGCGGCCCAACATGAAAATGTATATCGCGTCGAAGATCAGGCCTCGGGCCTTGTCGGCTTCATCGCCATTCACTCGACGGCGCTTGGGCCGGCAGCAGGCGGGTTGCGCATGAAACCCTATGCCAGCGAAGCCGACGCGCTGACCGATGCGTTGCGCCTGTCTGAAGGCATGACCTACAAGAACGCGGCGGCGGGACTGCCGTTGGGAGGCGGCAAAGCCGTGATCATCGGCGACCCGGCCACGCAGAAAACGCCGGACCTGTTGCGCGCCTTTGGCCGCGCGGTCGAGGCATGCAACGGGCGCTACTGGACGGCTGAAGACATGGGTATGACCCCGGCAGACATGGGTGTTCTGGCCGAAGAGACGCGCTTTGTCGCGGGGCTGGCAGATGGGGCCTTTGCCTCGGGCGACCCGTCACCGATCACAGCACGCGGGATTTTCAACGCGATCCGCCGCGTGGCGGTGCACCAGTTTGGCAGCGCGAACCTGTCGGGACGCCGGGTCGCCGTTCAGGGTTTGGGGCATGTGGGCTGGAACCTCTGCCATCGCCTGAAAGCCGCGGGCGCAGAGCTGATTGTCACCGATATCGACGCGGATCGGGTGGAAAAAGCGCGGGATGCTTTGGGCGCAACAGCCGTTGGCCTGAACGAAATCTATGCGGTGCCGGCCGATATTTTTGCCCCCTGCGCCATTGGGGGCATCCTGAATGGCGAGACAATCCCGCAGCTGACCGTGAAAGCCATTGCCGGGGGGGCCAACAACCAATTGGCCACGGCGCAAGATGCCGAGTTGCTGCATGCGCGCGGCATTCTTTATGCGCCGGATTACGTCGCCAATGGCGGCGGGATCATCAATGTGGCAACCGAAATCCTGCAGATCGAAACGGCAGAGGACTGGGTGTCAGAGCACCTCTCTGCGCTCGACAACACAATGGAGCGTATCCTGCGGGCCGCGAAAGAGGCTGATGTCAGCCCCGCGCTGGTCGCAGAGGACGTGGTTTTACAAACCATAAAGCGCCACGCAGCCTGATCCAAAACAGCTGGCGGGGGGGGCCGATTTCAACGCTCCCTCCGGCACCGTGACGACCTTGCAAAACCGTGAGCGCAGGGAAATTGAAACCTTCATCATCATGCGATATCATGTCCGGCAAATGGGGCTTAAGACCCCTGAAAGAGGCAGTTCCGAAAGGTCGCATGATGAAACGCCTGCTGTTTGTCGTCACCGTGTCGAGCATGACACTTTCCGCCCTACCCGCCTGGTCGGGCGGCACCATCGAACGGGCCTGCCTGCGCGCAGATCGCCCCAACGCCACGCGCAGCCTGTGCAGCTGCATTCAGAAAGTGGCCAATGCGACACTGACCGGCAGTGAACGCTCCAAGGTCGCGAAATTCTTCAAAGACCCGCATAAAAGCCAGTCCACACGCCAGTCCGACCGCCGCTCGGACGAGAAGTTTTGGAAGAAATACAAGCAGTTCGGGGCGCATGTCTCGAAATACTGCGGCTAAAGCTCAGACAGTCTTAAGATGTGAGATCAGCCCGCGCGATGCGACCTCGACCAGATCCAGCGTCTGGTCGAAATCGCGCGTGTAGTAGGGATCAGGCACGTGATCCATGCCGGTTTCAGGAGCGAAATCGGTAAATAGCGCGACGCGGGTCGAGCAGCCGACTGGGCGCAAAGCCTCGATGTTGTAGAGGTTATCCGCGTCCATTCCGATGATCAGATCGAACCGGTTAAAATCCGCCGCCTCGAATTGCCGTGCACGCAGATCAGACAGGTCATAGCCGCGCGCCCGCGCGGCCTTTTGCATCGGGCCATAGGGCGGGTCACCCACATGCCAACCCGACGTGCCCGCGCTGTCGGTTTCCACTGTCAGATCCGGGGTTGCACCGACGCATGCGCGAAACACCCCCTCGGCCGTGGGGGACCGGCAGATATTGCCAAGACAGACGAAGAGGATACGGGTGCTCATGCCCGTGTTTTATCGGTGAAATCACCGCCTGTCACCATCCCGCCCGGCACGGTTTTGCCACCTGCGAAATCACCCCTTGCAGCCCCGGCAACCCTGCGTCAAAAGGCGCGCATGTCACGTGCCAAACCCTATGCCCAAACCTGCCCGATTTCGCTTAGCCTCGACCTTCTGGGGAACCGCTGGGCGCTTCATGTCTTGCGTGAATTGCACGCAGGCCCGGCGGGCTTTGGGCAGTTGCGCAGCGGGTTGGAAGGGATCGCCACCAACATGCTTGCCGCCCGCCTGAGCGAGCTGGTCGATGCCGGGCTGGTTGCCAAATCGGGCCGCGCCTATAGCCTGACCGAGACCGGTCGGGCCACCCGTGGCATCTTGTTTGAGCTGGCGCGGTTCGGGCGCGACTTGCCTTGCCCGAACGGCGCCAAGGAAACCGACCAGAATACACAGCATGTGGTCGTTCTGGCCGGTGCGATTGAGCGGGCCGCGGGCCCATTGGATGATTTGCGTGCGGAAATCACGCTCGACGGCTTGCCCTTTTCACTGACCGTTGCGCAGGGGCGCGTGGTGTTCGAAGCGGGCGAAATGGCGCTGCCTCCGGTCAGGCTTGGCTTTGGCTGGGACGATGTCGAGGCCGTCGCGCGCGGCGACCAGCGCGTGGCCGATTTCGCCGCGAGCCGCGAGATCGAAGCGCAAGACCCCTTGCAAGTTGCTGCTCTGCTTGATCTTCTGCAAAAAGCGATGGACATCTACGGCGGCTTTAAATGACACATATCCTGATCCTGACCGGCGCTGGCATTTCTGCCGAAAGCGGGCTGGGCACGTTTCGGGACAAAGATGGATTGTGGACGCAATACGATCTGGAAGAGGTTGCAACGCCGGAAGGCTTCGCGCGAAATCCAGCGTTGGTACATGATTTCTACAATGCCCGGCGCGCGAATTGTCTGGAGGCCCAGCCCAATGCCGCCCACGCCGCTTTGGCCCGCCTTCAACGCGCGCACAAAGGGCACGTCACGATCGTCACGCAGAATGTAGATGACCTTCACGAACGCGCCGGCGCAAAGGACGTGATCCATATGCATGGCGAGTTGCAAGGCGCGCTATGTGCAGCCTGCGATCACCGTTGGCCCGCGCCGCGGGTCATGAGCCCTGATGCGCCCTGCCCCAGCTGCGACACACCCAGCACCCGGCCGGACATCGTGTGGTTCGGGGAAATGCCGTATCGGATGGAGGATATCTATACCGCTCTTGGCGATGCGGATCTGTTTGTGGCGATCGGCACCTCTGGCAATGTCTATCCGGCGGCGGGGTTTGTCATGGAAGCCCGCGCCATGGGCATTGCGACGCTTGAGCTGAACCTGGAGCCATCAGACACGGCCAGCGCCTTTGAGGACGCAAGATTTGGCCCGGCGACCCAAGTGGTGCCCGCCTGGGTCGAAGAACTTTTATAGCGTTTCGAGATTAAGCCCGATCACAACTTGATTTCGAAACGCCCACATCATTGATAGGGTCCGCACGTTTCGACATATTGTCGTGCCTCAGCAATAAGTCGAAACGCTTTAACAAACTGAAACAAGAAAGGCCGCAGCGAAACGCTACGGCCATCCGGGGTGACGAGCCCCTATAGGCACAGGCTGGGGACGCATTCACCGCCCGCGCCTTTGGTCCTGTTTTCAGACTTTCGAAACGCGTTAGTTCGACGTGTCGTCGCCCTTGTTGGCCTCGCCGTGACCCATTTTCGAATGGTCCATCTTCGAGTGATCCATGCCCCCGGCCATCGGGTTGCGCTTCAGATCAACAGGGATGTCCACGGTCATCTCACCGGCTTTTTCAAACACCAGCGTCACAGACAGCGTTTCGCCATCCACGAAGCTTTGGTTCAGCCCCATGAACATCACATGGTCGCCGCCGCGTTTCAGGGCGTGCATGCCACCAGCGGGCACCGCGAAGCCTTCTTCGACTTCCATCATCTTCATCACGCCATTTGCATCTTCTTTATGCGTGTGCAGTTCGACGCGTTTTGCCACGTCAGAGGTCGCCGAAATCAGACGGTCATCTTCCGCCCCGTGGTTCATGATTTCAAAGAAGGCAGCGCCAGCCTTGGCATTCATGCCAGAAGCGCGCGCATAGGCGTCGTTGATCATGATGTCACCCGCAAGAGCAGGCATGGCGAAAAGGGCGGCTGCACCGGCAGCCAGAACGGTTTTGATCGAGTACATTGTCTTTTCCTTTGGTCTTGGGATTGGTCGTGAAGGGATCAGACCAATGCCGGGGGACCTCGGGCAGACGGGGTAAGCTCATCACGTCCCAACAGGTCGACAACCTGCACCGGCACGCTGTGGGATACCAACCGGATTTCAGGGGTTGTCACGTCGGGAACGACAAAAGAGGCCGAGAATATGGACGTGCCATCGGGGCAGAGATGCACCGATTCGATGGGTTCGCCATCTGGTCCAAGCGTAATGGTGGTCATGCCGGTGCCAGTACACAGCACCATCTCAAACGCACCATTCATATCCGGGTTTTCACCACGGGCATCCGCCAGCGCAAAGCTGGTGATGGTCAGCGCAAAGGCCAGAAGATATGCAAACGCGGCACGAAACATGCCCCCTTGCTATGCCTGTTTCTGTGGCAGGACAAGCGACAAAGTGTAACAGGTATAGGACACGCGAAAACCGCCCAAAGCACAGGGCTTTGGGCGGTTCAAATCCGTTCGATCCGGAAAGCGCTTGGCTTAGGCAGCAGCCTGAGCTTTGGCGATATCTTTCTTGATCTTCAGAGCGTTGGCCGACAGTTCGTCGTTCTTGGCTTTCGCCAGGAACGCGTCCAGACCGCCACGGTGGTCTACCGAACGCAGCGCTGCCGCCGAGATGCGCAGCTTGAACGCGCGACCCAGTGCTTCGGACTGCAGGGTCACGTCGTTCAGGTTCGGCAGGAACCGACGCTTGGTTTTGTTGTTGGCGTGGCTGACATTGTTGCCAGTCATCGGGCCTTTTCCGGTCAGTTCGCAAACGCGCGACATGGTCTTTTCCTTGCTCTCTCGGGCCAGATTGGTGAAAGCTCAGCGCGCCCTCGCGCCGTTCACGTCCAGCCGGTCAATACAAACGGGCACTGCCACGGCAGCGCCCCGAATTCCGTCCGCGGTGAATAGACGCGTTCAAAGGGGACGTCAAGTGAGTCGTGGCGCTTGCGGGGCGGAAATTTCCACCCCGCAACAGGTCGTTAATGCGCTTCGAGATTAACTTGAGACACAAGTTGATTTCGAAACGCCCGCAACACCAGTAGGTCCCGCGCGTTTCGCCTCACTATTGTGCGACAACAACAAGTCGAAACGCTTTAGTCCTCGGCCAAAAACCCGCCGGACTGACGCGCCCAAAGACCGGCATAAATGCCCTCTTTGGCAAGAAGCTGATCGTGGCTGCCGTCCTCAATCACGCGCCCCTGATCCAACACCACAATCCGGTCCATTTGGGCGATGGTGGACAGGCGGTGTGCGATGGCGATCACGGTTTTGCCCTCCATCATGCCATAGAGCGTTTTCTGGATCGCAGCCTCAACCTCGCTATCGAGCGCCGAGGTGGCCTCGTCCAGCACCAGAATCGGCGCGTTCTTCAGCATCACCCGCGCAATGGCGACACGCTGACGTTGTCCGCCAGACAGTTTCACGCCGCGTTCGCCCACATGGGCGTCATATCCGGTGCGCCCTTTCGGATCTTCCAACGACTGGATGAACTCATGCGCCTCGGCCCGTTCGGCGGCGGCAATCATCTCGGCTTCGGTGGCAGACGGGCGACCATAGAGCAGGTTCGCCCGCACCGAGCGATGCAAAAGCGAGCTGTCTTGCGTGACCATCCCGATCTGCGCGCGCAGGCTGTCTTGGGTGACGCCAGCCACGTCCTGACCGTCGATCAGAATGCGCCCCCCTTCGGGATCGCGGAAGCGCAAAAGCAGGTTCACAAGGCTCGACTTGCCCGCGCCAGAGCGCCCGACCAGCCCAACCTTTTCACCAGGCGAGACCGTTAAGGACACACCATCCAGCCCACCCGAGCCTTTGCCATAGTGATGGGTCAGCCCATCAAACAGGATCTCGCCTTTGGTCAGGGCCAGCGCAGACGCGTTCGGCGCATCCGTCACTTCATGCTCGACCGAGATTGAGCGCAGCCCTTCGCGGATCACGCCCGCATGTTCAAAGAGCCGCACAGTCACCCACATGATCCAGCCTGACATGCCGTTCAGACGGATGGTCAGGGCAGACGCGGCGGCGACTTCACCCACGGTGACGACACCGCGGCTCCAGAACCAGATTGAGGTGCCAAGAACTCCGGTGATCAGAAGGCCATTCAGAATATTCAGACCGAAGCTAAGCTCGGTCATCAGGCGCAGGAACCGTTGCAGACGCAGGCGGTGGCGCTTGAGCGCGGACAGCACATAGCGTTCCTCGCTTTCACCCTGAGAGAAGAGTTTGACGCTTTCGATATTCGCATAGGCGTCCACGATCCGCCCTGACAGAAGCGAGCGCGCATCGGACCATTTTTCAGACGCTTCTGCGACGCGCAGCGCAACCCAGCGGGTATAGATGACATAAAGCACCAGCCAGATCAGAAGGGGTGCGGCCAGACGCGGGTCAATCTGGCTTAGGATCAGGGCCGCCGCGATGACATAGGTCAGCGCGTACCAAATGCCTTCAAAGGCCATATAGGTGCCATCCTCGACCGCGCCGCCCAGCTGCATCACCCGGTTGGACAGCCGCCCGGCAAAGTCGTTCTGGAAGAACCCCATGCTCTGGCCCAGCATGTGCTTATGCGCGCGCCACCGGACCTGATCATGCAAGTTGCCCACAAGGGTCTGCTCCAAGAGCAGGTGGTTCAGGCCAATCATGGCCGGGCGCAGCAACAGGATGAAGAGTGCGGCCAACAACAGCTCCAGCCCATGGGTCTGGAAAAACGTCGGCGCGTCGGTGCCATCCATTAGGTCGATCACGCGACCGGAATAGAAAATCAGCCCGGTTTCGATCAGGGCCACCACAACGCCTGACAGCGCCATCAGCGCCATCAACTTGCCGAAGCCATCATACTGAGACTTCAGATAGGGCCACAGTTTGGCAGGCGGCGTCTTGTCCGAAAACGGACGAAAAGGGTCGATGAGGTTTTCGAAAAAGCGAAACATGATGCGCTCCATGCGCTATAGGAAATACAAAGGATAATCGGGGCTGACGACAGCCCAACAGGACCAGCGTCTAGTGTCGCGGTGGGGTCCTGAACTGATTCATCCTGCATTCTCCTGCATGTTTCAAAGGCACGCTAACCCAGCTGTTAGCGCTGATCAACCCCTGATGGCAGAGCGGCAGATTTCAGCTTTCAGAGGCGACTTTCAGGAAGGCGAGCATCTCGTCCGCGGCACGCGAGGCTGACAATTCTCCGGCCGCCACCTGACCGCCCAGCGCGTCGATCCGCGCGCGGGCATCCCCGGTTTCCAGCGCGGACAGAAGCCCGATGCGCAGGTCTTCCTCGAACCAATGACGGGCCTGCGCCGCGCGGCGTTTGTTCCAGTGCCCGTGTTCGCGCCGCCAAGTGACCAGCTCTTCCATCGTGTCCCATGCCTCGGGCAGGCCATCATGGGTGACGGCGGACACCATCAGAGCTTTCGGGAAACCTTCAGGGTCATAGACACGTTTGCGCAACAGGCGCAGGGCGCCTGCGTAGTCGGCACAGGTGCGCATAGCTGTTTCTTTCAAGGGGCCGTCAGCCTTGTTGACCAAGATCAGGTCGGCAATTTCCATGATGCCGCGCTTCACGCCCTGCAGCTCGTCGCCACCGGCGGGGGCAAGAAGCAAAAGGAACAGGTCGGACATCTCGGCCACCATGGTTTCAGACTGGCCGACACCCACGGTTTCGATCAGCACGATGTCAAAGCCCGCAGCTTCACACAGCGCCACCGCTTCGCGGGTGCGGCGCGCAACCCCGCCCATTTGCGCCTGTGAAGGCGAGGGGCGAATGAAGGCGTTCTTCTCGCGGCTCAGGCTTTCCATCCGGGTTTTGTCACCCAAAATGGACCCACCCGACCGGGCAGAGCTGGGGTCAACGGCCAGCACCGCAACCTTCAGCCCCTTTTCGATCAGGAACATGCCGAAAGCTTCAATGAAGGTGGATTTGCCGACGCCGGGCGTGCCGGACAGGCCAATGCGCAGGGCTTGACGGTTTTCCGGAGCCGTCGCCTCCAACAGCGCGACCGCCTGTGCGCGGTGGTCTGCACGACCGCTTTCCACCAGCGTGATGGCGCGCGCCAAAGCGCGGCGTTCGCCTGCAATCACCCGTTTGGCAAGATCCTGAATGTCCATGTCGCCTCCGCCTGTTGGCCGTGTTTTTGACGCCTGCGCCCGCGCCTGTCCAGAGGCCGCGCACATGTTAGCGCCGATTGCGCCCATCAGCTGACCTGTGATCCGGGCTGGACCCGGCGCGCGGAGCGTCGGATAAGGGCAAGATGACCGATCAACTGCCCATCTATGACGCGATCCCCGCGCTTTTGTCCGCGCTGGCAGATCATGGCCGCGCGGTCTTGATGGCGCCGCCGGGGGCGGGCAAGACCACCGTGGTGCCGCTTGAGATGTTGAAGGCAGGTGCCTTCGACGGGCGCCTGATCATGCTGGAGCCGCGCAGACTTGCCGCGCGCGGGGCGGCCGAACGCATGGCCCAAACGCTGGGCGAGAAGGCGGGCGAAACCGTGGGCTATCGCATCCGGGGCGAGGCCAAGATCAGCAAGACAACACAGATCGAGGTGGTGACCGAAGGCATCCTGACCCGCATGTTGCAATCGGACCCGTCTCTGGAGGGCATCGGCGCGGTGATCTTTGACGAATTTCACGAACGCTCCCTGAACGCGGACCTTGGCCTTGCCCTGACATGGGAAGCGCGGGCCGCGCTGCGCGATGACCTGAAACTGGTCGTGATGTCGGCGACCCTTGACGCTGACCCGGTGGCAAAGCTGTTGGATGACGCGCCCATCGTGCGCTCTGACGGGCGGGCCTTTCCGGTCGAAACCCGGCATCTGGACCGGCCCTTGCCAAAAGGCGCGCGTCTGCCGGACGCCACAGCTGAACTGGTTCTGACCGCACTGGATGACACTCAAGGCGGCGTTTTGATCTTCCTGCCCGGCGAAGGCGAAATCCGAAGATGCGAGTCCGCGCTGAAGGGCCGCCTGCCGGATTATTGCCATCTGCACACGCTCTACGGCGCAATGGATTTCGCGTCCCAGCGCGCCGCCATTCAACCCGCCAAGGCGGGTCGCAAGATCGTGCTGGCCACCGCGATTGCCGAGACCTCTCTGACCATTCAGGACATTCGCGTGGTCATCGATGCCGGCCGGTCGCGACGCGCGCGGTTTGATGCTGGGTCCGGCATGTCCCGACTGGTGACCGAGCGCACCTCCAAAGCCGAAGCCGAACAGCGCCGGGGTCGTGCCGGGCGCGTCGCCCCCGGCATCTGTTATCGGCTGTGGACCAAAGGCGAAGAAGGTGGCATGCCCCCTTTTGCCCCTGCCGAAATAGAAACCGCTGACCTTGCCCCCCTTGCGCTTGAACTGGCAGGTTGGGGCAGCCCGGACGGGGCGGGGCTGGCCTTTCTGACACCGCCCAACGCGGGCGTTTTGACCGAAGCGCAAAGCCTTCTGAAAAGCCTCGGCGCGCTGGATGCGGGCGGGCGGATCACCGATCACGGGACAAAGCTGGCCCGTCTGCCCCTGCATCCGCGCCTTGGGCACATGCTGCTGACCGCTGGCCCCAATGCGGCTGATCTGGCCGCTCTGTGGAGCGATCGGGACCCCCTGCCCCGCGGCGCGCCGATGGATTTGACCCTGCGGCTCGAGGCGATCCGCGACCCCAAGGGGTTCAGCGCAAAGCGGGGCCTTCAACCCAATCGCGGCGGGATCGAGCGCATCCGCACCGAAGCCAAACGCCTGCGCCGCATGGCGGGCGACGCGCGCCCGGACCTCAGCCCCGCGCAGATGGCCGCCCTTGCCTATCCGGACCGCGTGGCGCTGCGCCGCCCCGGAGATATTCCACGTTTCGTCATGTCCGGTGGCAAGGGCGCGGTGATGGATGAAGGCGACGCGCTGGCAGGTGCACGGCTGATCGTGGTGACCGACACGGACGGGAACCCGCGCGAGGCGCGGATACGTCAGGCCACCCGGATCGGCGAAGGTGAACTGCGTGAGCTTTTCGCGGATCAGCTCAACTGGGTCGACAGCTGCGCATGGTCCAAACGCGACGGGCGCGTGGTGGCGCGCAGGCAGGAATGTCTGGGCGCCGTGGTGTTGGATGATCGCATCTGGAAAGACACCCCAGCAGATGCCGTGGCGCGCGCCATGCTGGACGGTGTGCGTGATCTGGGTTTGCGCCCAACGGACGCCGCCAAACGGTTCATCGCGCGGGTCGAACTGGTGCGCGCGGGCGGCGATAGCCTGCCCGATATGCGCAACGACGCGCTGTTGGCCACGCTCGACGACTGGTTGCTGCCGCATCTGTCCGGCGTAAAAACCGCGACGGATTGGAAGAAGTTCGACATTCTGGAAGCCCTGCGCGCGCGTCTGGACTGGAACCAGATGTCACGGCTTGACCAAGAGGCGCCCGCTCATTTCACCACACCGCTGGGGCATAAAACCCCCATCGACTATTCCGGTGACACGCCCGAAATCAGTCTGCGCCTGCAAGAGATGTTCGGCGTGACCCGCCACCCAATGGTGGGCAAAACCCCTCTGCGCGTCACGCTATTGTCGCCCGCGCGCAGGCCTGTTCAGACCACCACGGATATCCCAAACTTCTGGGCCACCAGCTATGCCGACGTGCGCAAAGACATGCGTGGACGTTACCCCAAGCACCCGTGGCCAGAGGACCCGACAGAGGCTAACCCAACGCTGCGCGCAAAGCCGCGCGGGTCGTAAATACTGGGAAATAAGGGTAAAAATTGCCGCCTGAACCCGCAATACTTGCATTTCACCCGCAAAATCGCATATTTTAGGTGTTAATCACAAAAAACGTTCGAAAACGAGTACAGGCGCAACATGTCATCACTACTGAAACAGGCCTGGGCAGAGGTCGTCTCGCCCATTTTGAAACGCCCCAACCGCGTTCAGGTTGCGGCGCTGTGTTATCGTGGATCGGGTGATGACAAAGAAGTGTTGCTGGTCACATCGCGCGGAACCGGGCGCTGGATCCTGCCCAAAGGCTGGCCGATGGATGGCAAAAACGCCGCCGAAGCGGCCCGTGAAGAGGCTTGGGAAGAAGCCGGGGTGATCGAGGGTCAGCTGGACCGTGCGCCGATCGGAGAATACTCCTATGACAAGACGCTGGACACCGGTGGCGTGGCGCGATGTTCGGCTGCGGTTTTTCCCCTGAAAGTCGAAAAGCTGTCGGCAGATTTTCCTGAAGCGGACGAACGCACCCGCAAATGGGTATCGCCCGAAGAAGCCGCCGATATGGTCGATGAAAAGGGGTTGCGCCAGCTGTTGCGCGACTTCTAAGGCGCGGCTGCCCGAAACCGTCCCCCTCCCCAAGGGAATCTGTTGCAATTGAACCAAAGGCAGGCTAGCGCAGGCCGTGAATTGTAACGGCCATGTTACAGCCAGATGACAGCTGCAGCGCGGGGGACAAGCCATGAGTGGCGAGAATAACGGCAACCAGTGGAAGACGCTGGACAAAGACCTGAACCGGATCAGCCAGGTGGAGTATGCGACGCAATATGTCGCGCGCCCGCTGGTCGGCATGGGGGTCGCATTGGCCTTCATCGTGATCGCAGCTCTGGGCGCTGCCATGTTTTTCGGTCAGACGCCGACGTCGCTGGTGGTGGTGATCGCAGCGGCCTTCGGGGCCTATATGGCGCTGAATATTGGCGCCAATGATGTTGCGAACAATATGGGCCCGGCCGTTGGGGCCAATGCCCTGACGATGGGTGGCGCCATTGTGATCGCGGCGCTTTTTGAAAGCGCGGGCGCGTTGCTGGCGGGAGGTGACGTGGTCTCCACGATCTCGAAAGGGATCATTGATCCGGCAGGTTTTGACCACTCACGCACCTTTGTCTGGGCCATGATGGCGGCGCTGATTTCTTCGGCGCTTTGGGTGAACCTTGCCACTTGGGTGGGCGCGCCAGTGTCGACCACGCATTCGGTTGTGGGCGGTGTTATGGGTGCTGGCATCGCGGCGGCAGGCTTTGCTGCCGTCAGCTGGCCCACCATGGGCAAGATTGCCGCCAGCTGGGTCATCTCGCCGGTTCTGGGTGGCGTGATTGCCGCCGCCTTCCTTGCGCTGATCAAGCACAAGATTGTTTATCAGGACGACAAAATCGCCGCCGCAAAACGCTGGGTGCCGGTGCTGATCGGTATCATGGCCGCAGCATTCGGTGCCTATCTGTCGATCAAAGGCCTGAAACGGATCGTCAAGATTGATCTGGGAACCGCGCTGATGATTGGTGCCGCCGTGGGCGCGATCGCCTATGTGGTCACAGCGCCGCTCATTGCCCGTCAGGCCGAAGGGCTTGAGAACCGCACCAAATCGCTGAAGACCCTGTTTGCCCTGCCGCTGATTTTCTCGGCCGCACTTTTGTCCTTTGCGCATGGTGCCAATGATGTGGCGAACGCCGTTGGCCCGCTGGCCGCCATCGTGCATGTTGAAAGCGTGGGTGACTTTGCCGCCAAGGTGTCGATCCCCACATGGGTCATGGTCATCGGCGCCTTTGGTATCAGCTTCGGCCTGATGCTGTTTGGCCCAAAACTGATCCGCATGGTGGGCAGCCAGATCACCAAACTGAACCCGATGCGCGCCTATTGCGTGGCGCTGTCAGCGGCGATCACCGTGATCGTGGCCAGCTGGCTGGGCCTGCCGGTCAGCTCGACCCATATTGCTGTGGGGGGCGTATTTGGTGTGGGCTTCTATCGCGAATGGCATATGGAAAAACGCCTGCGCAAAACCATGGCCGCCCGCCCACAGGCAAAGCGGCTGGCCCCGGAAGAGCGTCGCCGCCGCAAGCTGGTGCGCCGGTCGCATTTCATGACCATCGTGGCCGCTTGGGTGATCACCGTGCCCGCCGCGGCGCTGATGTCGGCTGTGATCTTCTACATGCTGAACGCGTTGGTGGCTTGAGCCTAAAGCGTTTCAATCTCGAAATGCTTTAAGTATTCACAAAACAAAAAGGGGCGCCCCATTGGGCGCCCCTTTTTCGTCAACCAAGACGGATCACTTCCCCAAACACCAGCGCATCACGGCCTTCTGGGCGTGAAGCCGGTTCTCGGCCTCGTCAAAGATCACGGACTGAGGCCCATCCATGACCGCGTTCGTCACTTCCTCTTCCCGGTGGGCAGGCAGGCAATGCATGAACAGCGCGTCAGGCTTGGCGTGACCCATCAGCTCGTCATTGATCTGGTAGGGGCGCAGCAGGTTGTGGCGCCGTTCGCGAGCCGAGGGCGCGTCATGCATCGACACCCATGTGTCTGCCACCAGAAGATCTGCATTTTGCACAGCTTTCACCGGATCGCGCACGATCTCGATATTGGCGCCCTTGGCACGGGCTTCTTCAATGAACACCGCTTCAGGGTCGAGCACTTCCGGCCCGGTGAAGGTCACATCAAATCCGAACTGGCCGGCGGCGTGCAGGAACGAGGCGCAGACATTGTTGCCGTCGCCCGCCCAGACCACTTTCTTGCCCGCAATGGACCCGCGATGTTCTTCATAGGTCAGGATATCAGCCATGATCTGGCAGGGGTGTGACCGGTTGGTCAGCCCGTTGATCACCGGCACGTCGGCATGCTCGGCCATCTCAAGCAGCGTCGCTTCTTCAAACGTGCGGATCATAATCATATCGACGTAACGCGACAGCACGCGGGCCGTATCGGCCACGGTTTCGCCGTGCCCCAGCTGCATCTCGGACCCTGACAGCACCATCGTCTGCCCGCCCATCTGGCGCACGCCCACGTCAAAGCTGACGCGCGTCCGGGTCGAGGGTTTTTCAAAGATCAGCGCAACCATATGGCCATCAAGGGGGCGTTCGTCATCCAGCGCACCCTTTGGTTTGCCCTCACGCGCGGTTTTGATCCGATGCGCCTCGGAAATGATGCTTTTCAGGTCATCTGTGTCGGTTTTGTTGATGTCGAGGAAATGTGTCATGCGCTTTGGCCCTCCACAGCCTGGGCAGCGGTTTCAAGGCGGGTCAGCGCCTCGGCAATATCGTCGTCTTCAATGGTCAGCGCGGGCAAAACCCGCAACACGTTGTCACCCGCCGGCACGCACAGCACGCCCGCGTCATAGCATTTCGCCAGCACCTCGGTGTTGGGGGTTTTGCATTTCAGCCCCAGCATCAACCCTGAACCGCGCACGGCTTCGAACACGTCGGGATGCGCGGCAACAAGGCCTTCCAGCTTCTGGCGAAACAGTCCCGCTTTGCGGCTAACTTCAGCCAGAAACGCCGGGTCCGATACGATTTCCGTGACCTTGGAGCCGACCGCACAGGCCAGCGGGTTGCCGCCATAGGTCGACCCGTGGGTGCCAGCAACCATACCGCTTGCAGCCTCTTCGGTCGCCAAAACAGCGCCCAAAGGAAAGCCACCGCCGATGCCTTTGGCGACCATCATGATGTCCGGCGTGACGCCCGAGAACTCATGCGCAAAGAGCTTGCCGGTCCGGCCCATGCCGCATTGCACCTCGTCAAAGATCAGAAGCGCGCCTGCGGCGTCACAGGCGGCGCGGATGGCTTTCAGCTCCGCGTCCGGTACCGGGCGAATGCCGCCCTCGCCCTGCACGGGTTCGATGATAACGGCGGCCACGTCGCCCTCGGCCAGCTCGCTGGTCAGACCGTCCAAGTCGCCGAAGGCCAGATGCGTGAAACCGGGCAGAAGCGGGCCGAAACCTGCGGTCAGCTTGTCGCCACCCGCCGCGGCAATTCCTGCCGAGGACCGGCCATGAAACGAGCCGTCAAAGCCAATGATCCTCGCTCGATCTTCGCCTTTGTCCGACCAGTATTTGCGCGCCATCTTCACCGCCAGCTCGCAAGCTTCCGTGCCTGAATTCGTAAAGAACACCGTGTCGGCAAATGTCAGGTCGACCAGTTGATCCGCCAGCTTTTGCTGCTCAGGAATCTTATAGAGGTTCGACACGTGCCAAAGCTTCGCGCCCTGTTCGGCCAGCACCTCGACCAGCGCGGGATGGGCGTGGCCCAGCGCGTTCACCGCGATGCCTGCCCCCAGATCCAGATATCGTTCGCCCCCATCCGTGACGAGCCAGCTGCCCTGACCCCGCTCGAAAGCAAGGTCAACACGGTTATAGGTCGGCAAAAGCGACGGGATCATGGTGGTATCCTCTTCAAAAAGAAGCCTTTGGGTGCCGGATGGCAGGCCTCAAGTCAACAATTTCCAGATGGTTTTGGATGGGTTTGCGCAAACGGAGCGCGCAGGATCAAACGGACGGGACGTCAGGCGCGAATGCGTCGGCGTCGGGTGTGCACACTGACTGGTGCGATATGCGTGCGTTTGATCATGGGGGCGGGATAGGGGATCGCAATCGTGCTGTCCAGTCTTTTCAATCCGCGTTCCCACGCATAGGAGGGTGAGATGGAAACCCGAAACGCCCCCTTGGCGGCGGTCGGCTTCATGCTGACGGCCACCGTGTTCATCGCCGGCACCACCCTGATGGCAAAGCTGGCGGGGCGGGATCTGCTGGGCGATCCGCTGCACCCGTTTCAGATCACCCACGGGCGGTTCACCTTTGCTTTCCTTGCGATTGGCAGTTTTGCCCTATTCAAGCGGTTGCGCCTGACCCAACCAAGCCTGAGGTTGCATGTCGCGCGGTCTGCTGCGGGGTTTGCAGGTGTGACCCTGATGTTTGCCGCTGCCACGCTGATCCCGCTGGCGGATGCGACCGCAATCTCTTTTCTGAACCCCGTTTTCGCGATGCTGCTGGCCATTCCCTTGCTGGGCGAGCGCGTGGGCCCATGGCGCTGGCTGTCGGTGGCGATGGCGCTTGTCGGCGCGTTGATCCTGATCCGCCCCGGCGCCTCCAGTTTCGATCCCGCGGCTCTATTGGCCCTGGGGGCCGCAGCGCTGCTTGGGCTTGAGACGATCTTCATCAAGCGGCTTTCGGGGCGCGAGGCACCGTTACAGATCCTCGTGATCAACAACGCCATCGGTCTGACCATCGCATCTTGCGCCGTGCTGGCCGTTTGGCAGTCACCAACGCCCGCGCAATGGGGCGTGCTGGCGGCGCTTGGCTTCATGATGGCATCGGCGCAAGCCTGTTACGTGCAGGCGATCCGACGGGCGGACGCAAGTTTCGTCGTGCCCTTTTCTTATGCGACCCTGATTTTCGCGGCATTGTATGATTTTGGCGTTTTCGGCGTGGCCCCTGGCTGGATCAGCGCTGTGGGTGCCGCGATCATCGTGGCCGGCGGGGCAATCCTGGCATGGCGCGAGGGGCGACAGGCCAAGTAATACAGCTTCTTGGCTTGTATCCCCCGCCCGGGTGACTAGTATAGGGGCTTGTGAATTTACGAAGGGCTCCGGACGATCCTGACCGGCCGCCCCAGAAGACGGGAAGACAGCATGTCCTGGACTGACGAACGCGTGGAAATCCTGAAGAAAATGTGGGGCGAGGGGCAATCGGCCTCGGTCATCGCAAAGGAATTGGGTGGCGTGACCCGCAATGCGGTCATCGGCAAGGTGCATCGCCTTGGCCTTTCCAACCGCACGGGCGGTGGCAGCAAAGCGCCTGCCAAGGAGAAAGCCGCTCCGAAAGCGGCCGCAAAACCCAAGGCTGCAGCGAAACCCAAAGCAGCACCGAAAAAGGAAGCTGCTGCGGCGAAGGCGCCGGCGGCAGAAGCCAAACCGGTGAGCCCTGCACGCAAGGCGATCATCCCGGCTGGCCAACCGCTGCCGCCGCAACCCTCTGCCAACGAGATCAGCCCGGAGGCTCTGGCCTCGGTGCGCGAAGTTGAAAAAGGGGCGAAAAAGCTGAACCTGATGGAACTGACGGAACGCACCTGCAAATGGCCGATCGGTGACCCGGCCACCGAAGAGTTCTGGTTCTGCGGTCTGCCCGTTCAACAAGGCAAACCCTATTGCGAAGCACATGTGGGGGTGGCGTTCCAGCCCATGTCCTCGCGGCGTGACCGCAAGCGCTAAGCAAGCCAAAATCCCAAAAGAAAAAACGCGCCTCACCGGGCGCGTTTTTTTCGTTCGGGAAGCCTTCGCGTCAAAGACGCTGCGCGGCGTACGCCTTGCCACCTGCGGTGAGCGGGGGCAGGCGCCGAGCTTTGCTCGGCGCCTGCCTTGCCCAACCGAACGGCGTGCATTTCCTGCGCTCAGGACGGGCGGGAGCGCCCTTTCCAAATCCCGACACTTTGGCTATACGCCCGCCATGAGTAATTCAGCCAATCCGCCCGATCTGCGTCCCGACCTTGCCCCGAAAGCCCGGTTTTCAGAGCCAGCCCGCGACGGCCAGCCGACCGTGGGCATGGTGTCTTTGGGCTGCCCGAAAGCATTGGTCGACAGCGAGCGCATCCTGACCCGCCTGCGCGCGGAAGGCTATGCCATCAGCCCGGACTACTCAGGCGCGGATGCGGTGATCGTGAACACTTGCGGATTTCTGGACAGCGCCAAGGCCGAAAGCCTTGAAGCGATCGGCGAGGCATTGAACGAAAACGGCAAGGTCATCGTGACTGGCTGTCTTGGTGCGGAAGAGGACTATATCCGCGGCACCCATCCCAACGTCTTGGCCGTCACCGGCCCGCATCAATACGAGCAGGTGCTTGATGCCGTGCACGGCGCGGTGCCGCCCAGCCCGGACCCGTTCATTGACCTGCTGCCCGCGACCGGTGTCTCGCTGACCCCACGCCACTACAGCTATCTGAAAATTTCCGAGGGCTGTAATCACAAGTGCAAGTTCTGCATCATCCCTGACATGCGCGGCAAGCTCGCCAGCCGCCCCGCACACGCCGTGATCCGCGAGGCAGAAAAGCTGGTTGAGGCGGGCGTGAAAGAGCTCTTGGTGATCAGCCAGGACACATCGGCCTATGGGGTCGACATCAAACATGCCGAAGATCGCGGGCACCGCGCCCATATCACCGATCTGGCGCGCGATCTTGGGGCGCTGGGTGCGGGCAAGGACCTGTGGGTACGTCTGCACTATGTCTATCCCTACCCGCATGTGCGCCAACTGATCCCGCTGATGGCGGAGGGGCTGATCCTGCCCTATCTGGACATCCCGTTCCAGCACGCCCACCCAGACACTTTGAGGCGCATGGCCCGCCCCGCTGCAGCCTCAAAAACACTGGACGAGATCGCCGCATGGCGCGCGGACTGCCCGGACATCACCCTGCGTTCGACCTTCATCGTCGGCTATCCCGGCGAGACCGAAGGTGAGTTTCAAACCCTTCTGGACTGGATGGACGAGGCGCAACTGGATCGCGTCGGCTGCTTCCAATATGAAAACGTTGACGGCGCACGCTCCAACGACCTGCCCGACCATGTGCCCGCCGAGGTCAAACAAGATCGCTGGGAGAGGTTCATGGAAAAGGCGCAGGCCATTTCCGAAGCCAAGCTCGCAGCCAAGGTCGGCCAGACCGTGGATGTGATCGTCGACGATATCGACGAAGACGGCATCGCCACATGCCGCACCAAGGCCGACGCACCTGAAATCGACGGTAACCTCTTTATCGACGAGGGCACGGAAGGGCTGACCGTGGGGGATATCGTGTCTGTCGAGGTAGATGAGGCTGGGGAATATGACCTCTGGGGGCGCACCGTATTGAGCTGATTTCCAGGCACAATTTGACAGCTCCCTTACAGTGTTAATATCGTTAAGGTTGATTTTAAAGAATCATTTACGCCGTTGGGGAGGCGACTTTATGCGATTCACATCTGTCTTTCTTTGCCTATGCATGGTTCTGGCCACAGCTTGCGCAAACACTGAAAACACCAAAAAAGATACGGACAAACCTGCGACGGAAAGCACCAAAACTGACACCTCAGCCGATGGCGAAAAACCGCAGGGAAAAACGGCTGGCAACCGTGTCGAAAAGCTCTATTTAAACGCCGTCGGCGACGAATTAGAGCATCTCTGGACCGCTTCAACCGCCGATGACGTCCGCAAAACCGCTTACCGACTGGCCGGACTTCACCTGCAAGAAGCCAAACTCCAGTTCCGCATTCATACCGGTGGCAACGCGATTACACTGGCTGGGACCAGCATAGCCGCGGCAGGCGGTGTGGGGTCACTGTCAGCTGATCAGTTCCTTGCGGGCGCCTTGTTCACATCAGAGGTCACAAAATGGAGCGGTGCCAACACCGAAATCGAAGCACTCACCCGCGCGGCCGAGCAATCCGCATGCATTGCCAGCAAGGCTGACAAAGGGGTTCACACCGCGCGCGAGGCACTGCTTCTAAGCAATACAATTGTCCTGCGCAGGCTTCGCAAGCAAACCGTGAATGCGCGCACTCTTGTGGACAATATCCTCAGCAAAAACGGAAAAAGCGAGTTTGAAGAGAACATTGCACTCAAGGAAGAGCTGCGGGTCACCCGGATGATCCTTGATGCGAAAGAGGCAAACGACAAGAACCGCTCCAGCATCCTGAAATGCCTTCAGTACCCAACGTCGACGGGCTGAATTTACTCGCGGCTGACGCTGTAAAGCACCCAATCATCAATCTGGGTGATCTCGGTTGCGCCGGTGTCGGTCACGAAAACACCACGACCTTCGTAGTCAGCCGGGCAACCCACCAGATCGGCTGTGTGATCCAGATAGTTCACGGTCAGCTCGTTTTCGCCCAATTTCTCGCAAACGTCCGCCGGGGAACGATACCCGCCCATCAGCGGCAAATCGGTCACATTGGTGGTCGGCGTTGTTGTTGGATTCATCACTTCGCAACCGGCAAGCGTGCCGATCAGGGCGACGGGGACAAGGAATTTCATGGCTGCTCTCCTTTGATTTGCGCCGAGCATATCACAAAATTCGTCGTTGGGTTGAAAATCGAACAAAAGGCAAAAGGGCGCGGGATTGCCGCGCCCTTTCCCATGCAAGATGTGTTTTCTTACACATCCTGAAGCGGTTTTACATCAATCTCGCGTTCCGCCCGCGCTTTCATCGCGCGCGCCGCCGCATGGCTGGCCGCCAGCGTGGTGAAATAGGGGATCTTGTCCATCAGGGTGACCGACCGCATTTCGCGGCTGTCATTCACGGATTGGGTGCCCTCGGTTGTGTTCAAAACCAGCTGCACTTCGCCATCCTTCAAGCGGTCCACGATCATCCGGCCCGGCTCATAAGCTTTGGCAACCGTTTCGCTTTCCACGCCATTTTCGGCCAGGAATTTCGCGGTGCCGTAAGTGGCAAGGATGTGGAACCCCTGCTCTTTCAGCATCTGCGCGGTTTCAACCAAAAGCGGCCCCTTGTCGCCATCCTTGATCGACAGGAAAACATTGCCTTCGGTTGGCAGCACGGTGCCTGCACCCAGCTGGGCCTTCAAAAAGGCCATGGCGAAGCTCTTATCCGCACCCATAACCTCTCCGGTTGAACGCATTTCCGGGCCAAGGATCGTGTCCACACCGGGGAAGCGAGCGAACGGCATGACGGCTTCTTTGACCGCGTAGCTGTCGATCTCGGGGTCGACCAGATCGAAGGTGGATAGCTTCTCGCCGGCCATGACACGTGCGGCGATCGAGGCGATGGGCGACAGAACTGCCTTGGCCACGAAGGGCACGGTGCGCGAGGCGCGCGGGTTCACCTCGATCAGGTAAATTTCTTCGTCTTTCACCGCGAACTGCACGTTCATCAGGCCAACGACGTTCAGGGCCAAGGCCAGCTCGCGCGATTGGCGGCGCAGCTCCAGGATCACCTCTTTCGACAGCGAATAGGGCGGCAGCGAACAGGCGCTGTCACCCGAGTGCACGCCGGCCTCTTCGATGTGCTGCATGATGCCCGCCACATGCACGTCTTCGCCGTCAGACAGCGCGTCCACGTCCACTTCGACCGCACCGGCCAGATAGCTGTCCAAGAGAACCGGACTGTCACCTGACACGACCACAGCCTCGGCGATATAGCGTTCCAACTGCGCCATGTCGCGCACAATCTCCATCGCGCGGCCACCCAACACATAAGAGGGACGAATGACCAGCGGGAAGCCGATATCTTCGGCAATTGCCAGCGCTTCGGCGTCGGTCGAGGCGATGCCGTTCTTCGGCTGCTTCAGACCCAACTGGTTCACAAGCGCCTGAAAACGCTCGCGATCTTCGGCCAGATCGATGGCGTCCGGCGTGGTGCCAAGGATCGGAATGCCTTCCGCTTCCAATGCGTTCGCCAGTTTCAGGGGCGTCTGGCCACCGAACTGAACGATGACGCCATGCAGCGTGCCGGCCTCTTGTTCCTTGGCAAGGATTTCCATCACATGCTCGAAGGTCAGCGGCTCGAAATACAGACGGTCCGAGGTGTCATAGTCTGTCGACACGGTTTCGGGGTTGCAGTTGACCATGATGGTTTCATAACCGCTTTCGGTCAGCGCGAAACAGGCGTGACAGCAGCAGTAATCGAACTCGATCCCCTGCCCGATCCGGTTCGGACCACCGCCCAGAATGACCACTTTCTTGCGATCCGAGGGACGTGCCTCGCATTCCACCTCGCCCATCATCGGGGCTTCGTAGGTCGAATACATATAAGGCGTCTGCGCTTCAAACTCAGCCGCGCAGGTGTCGATGCGTTTGAAGACGGCGGTGACACCCGCCTTGCGGCGCGCATTGCGCACGTCTTTTTCGGTAAACCCGGTCAGTTTCGCCAAACGCGCATCGGTGAAGCCCATCATTTTCAGATTGCGCAGACCGGCTTCATCCGACGGCAGACCGTTTTCTTTCACCGCATTTTCGGCGTCCACAATCTCGCGGATGCGATCAAGGAACCACGGGTCAAAAGCGGTCACACGCTGGATTTCCTCGTTGGACAACCCGTGACGCATGGCTTGCGCGATCTTCAGGATGCGGTCGGGGCGCTGTTCAGAAATCGCCTTGATGATGGCGGGATGCTCAGGCGCGCCTTCAATCTCGATCTCGTCAAAACCGGTCAGACCGGTTTCCATCGAGGCCAGCGCCTTTTGCATCGATTCGTGGATCGTGCGGCCAATGGACATGACCTCGCCCACGGATTTCATCGCGGTGGTCAGCTCGGGCTTGGAACCGGGGAATTTCTCGAAGGCAAAACGCGGGATTTTGGTGACGACATAGTCGATGGTCGGCTCAAAGCTGGCAGGCGTGACCTTGGTGATGTCATTGTCCAGCTCGTCCAGCGTGTAGCCCACGGCCAGCTTCGCGGCGATCTTGGCAATCGGGAAACCGGTGGCTTTTGACGCCAGCGCCGAGGAGCGCGACACGCGCGGGTTCATCTCGATCACAACCATGCGGCCATCTTCGGGGTTCACCGCCCATTGCACGTTCGATCCACCGGTTTCCACGCCGATCTCGCGCAATACGTTGATCGAATGGGTGCGCATCAGCTGGTATTCTTTGTCGGTCAGCGTCAGCGCGGGCGCGACTGTGATCGAGTCGCCGGTGTGAACCCCCATCGGGTCCACGTTTTCGATGGAACAGACGATGATGGCGTTGTCGGCAGTGTCGCGCACCACCTCCATCTCGTATTCTTTCCAGCCCAGCAGGCTTTCGTCGATCAGGATCTGATTGACGGGCGAGGCATCCAGACCGGTGCCGCAATAGTGGATGTATTCTTCCTTGTTATAAGCCACGCCGCCGCCAGTGCCGCCAAGGGTAAAGGCGGGGCGGATGATCGCGGGCAGGCCGATATCATCCAGAGCGGCCATGCATTCTTCCATCGTGTTGGCGATGGTGGCGCGCGGGTTTTCAATGCCCAGACGGTCCATGGCTTCGCGGAAGAGCTTGCGGTCCTCGGCCATCTCGATCGCATCACGCTTGGCGCCGATCAGTTCCACGTTGAACTTGTCCAAGACGCCCAGATCGTCCAGTTCCAGCGCGGTGTTCAGGCCGGTCTGTCCGCCCATGGTGGGCAACAGCGCATCGGGGCGCTCTTTTTCGATGATCTTGGCGACCACGTCGGCGGTGATCGGTTCGATATATGTCGCGTCGGCCAGACCGGGGTCGGTCATGATCGTCGCCGGGTTCGAGTTCACCAGGATGACCCGGTAGCCTTCTTCGCGCAGCGCTTTACAGGCTTGAGCGCCCGAATAGTCAAACTCGCAGGCCTGCCCGATGATAATGGGCCCCGCACCGATGATCATAATCGAGTTGATATCTGTTCTTTTCGGCATGGTATCCCCCATCGGCAGACTGGTGGGCGCGCGGAAATCCCAACCGCACGCAAATTGTCGTGGGTTATAGACAGCCGAGGGGTTTGTGCAAGCCCCGAAAGCGCCTCAGCGCCGGGTTTCGCGCGCGAAAGCAAACAAAACCGCAATCACGGCCAAAACCATGCTGACATGCAGATGCACTTGCACATATCCGGCCCAGTCATAGTCCGACAAAGTCAGGAACAACGCGATGGATAAAAGGCTGGCGATGGCCAAAAGCACTGGCAAGCACCACGAGGCACGCATGAGTGTCGCCAAGGCCGGCAAAAGAAGGGCTGGCAGGATCAGATAATGTATCCATCCCAGTGGCGCGGTGAGCACGACGAAGAGAAAGCTCAGAAGAAATCGCAACCATTGGCGTGTTGTGTCTGGCACGTCTCGGGTGACCCAGAAGCTTGCTCCAAGTCCCGCGAGCAGGATCACGCGCGCGCTGATGCCCACCCAGACAGGCTGCGCCACCATGCCGGGACCCGGAATGTCCCAATGCGCCGTGCCAGACAGCAGGGTGCTCAGATGCAAAAGGCTCAACTCGATCCCAATCGACAGGCGGCTTTCCAAAATCTCGCCATCCAGCATGCCGATGCGCTCCAGCAGCCCCGCATGCATGGGCCAGCCGGTGATAAGAACCGACCCGCCCGCAAGCACAGCCCCCACCAGCACAAAGGCGCTCAACGCGCGCCAATTGCGCTCCATCACAAAGACCACGGCCAACATGGCGGGCATCAGTTTGATCGCCGCCGCCAGCGCCAATAGCGCCCCCGCAGACAGGTCGCGACCCCGCATCATGGCCCAAAGCGCGCCAACCATAAGGGCCGAGACGAATATCTGCGGTTGTCCCAACTGCAGCGACAGCATGCCAAATGAGGTAAAACCAATCAGCACTCCGCAAGCCAACACCCAAAGCAACAGGTTTGGGGCATCGCCGTGAAACGTCTCGGCCGTCATGCGGCGCGCCATATCAAACCCGAAAAGGACGAGGGCCACCAGCGAGGCGACATTCAGAACCAACATCGCATTGGCAAATTCCACCATGGTCATGCCCTGGGTCAGTGGGGCCAGCAGCGCAGCCCAGACCGGCGGGTAAACGAAAGGGGGCAGGATGGCATTCGGGTTCCCCTGCTGAGCCGCAAGGGCTGTCCACTCAGGCGGCGTGCCGCTGTCTGGCCAGAAAAACGCGCCCGCGGGATACACAAGATCATAGGCCCCCTGACCGTAGAAATGCGCAGCAAAGTAAAGTGCGCTGAGGTCCACCGGCCAATTGTCCCAGTAGGTGCGCAGCAAAAGACCCGCAATCACAATCAGCGCGGCCAAGCCGGCATAGGTCATTCCCTTGGATGCGGCGCTCATGACGAGACCTCACCGCGGGGGGTGTGCGCCAAGACCACAACAGTCACGGAGAACAGAAAAACCACCAATGCAACGTGGAACAGGCTCTGCACCGGGATCACAAGAAACTGTTTGAAAATAAACGAGAACATCACAACAGAGAACCCGATCAACGCCATAAACCCAGCCGCCCAGACGGCGCGGGTCGGGCGCAGTTCGATCAGTCCGGGAAGCAAAAGAAGGGGCAGGAACAGATAGTGCAGCCACCCCAGCGGACTGACCAGTATAGACAGAAGTTGCAAAAGCAAGAGCCGCCCCCACAGACGCGGCCCCGTATCAAGCGCGCGTGTCACCCACCAGGTCAGGCAGGTTCCGCTCAGAAGGCACAGCTTGATGCTCCAGTCGATCCAGACAGGTTTCGGTTCAACCCGCGGCAAATGCACCGCCCAGTCAAACCCACCCGACACGGCCTGTTGTGCATAAAACAACGCCTGATCCAGCCCAAGATGAACCCGTGACAGCAGCACATCGCCCTCGATCATGCCCAGCTTGGCCATGAATTGCTCGTGCAGCGCCCAGCCCGTCGCCATCACGGACAGCCCTGCCAAAGCGCCCCCAACGACGAAAAATGTTGCCAGAGCCCGCCAGCGCCGCTCCATCACAAAGATCACAACAAAAAGCGCCGGTGTCAGCTTGATCGCCGCCGCCAGCGCCAGCCAGCCGCCCGCCCGAAAATCCCGCCCGCGTGACAATTGCAACATCGACAGCAGCACCAAAGCCGAGACAAAAACCTGTGCCTGACCAAGATTGAACGACAAATGCGCCGCCATGCTGGTGGCCGACAGCAAAGCCGCCAGAAGCACCCACCGGAAAATCGTTTCTGCGCGCGGGCCGAACAATGCAGCACCCATCCAGATCATGACAGCCCCCGATGCCAGATTGAGCGCAAGGTTCATCCCCGCAGCCGCCCGAAAACTGACCCATTCGGTGAATGGTGCAAAAACCGCGGCCCATAGCGGCGGATAGATATATGGCGGAAATTGCTCGGGCGTGGTGTGGAACTGTGCCGCCGCCGCTTCGGCCTGCGCGCGCCAAGCCAAGGGAGGCTCATCCCAGAAAAACTGGTCGCTGGGAGGGAAAATCATGTCGAACGCACCATCGGCGTAAAACGTGGCGGCGATATAGATGGAGGAAAAATCGATCGGATAAACGGAGCCGCTATTGACCCAGAACACCACGACCCAGATCGCGATGACCAGCAAAATCCGCACATATGTCTGGCGCGGAGGGGTGTCCTGCATCAGAATATCCGACATTAATAACCTCTGCCCCTACCCAAACCTGAAGCTTCGCCTTGAAATGGCTCAGGTCGCGGACTGTATGATGGGCCCTCAATTTTTATCGCTTTTAGCGAGTTTGATCCGTTCGGCAAAGCCTCTTGCACAGCTCAAGGCACGGTTTTGTGGTCAAATCGACCGCTTCATCTTGACTTTGGGCCTCAAGGCAGGTGTATCGGCGCGAAACCTTTGAACCGCTCTTGGGAGCCTGACATGCACGCCTATCGCAGCCACACTTGCGCCGAACTGAACAAATCCAACGTCGGTGACACCGTCCGCCTGTCGGGCTGGGTCCACCGGGTGCGCGACCATGGTGGCATTCTGTTCATCGACCTGCGCGACCATTATGGCGTGACGCAGGTGCTGTGCGATCCCGACAGCCCGGTCTTTGCCGAGATGGAAAAAGTGCGCTCGGAATGGTGCATTCGCATCGACGGCAATGTGAAGGCGCGTGACGCCGATCTGGTCAACGACAAGATCCCCACAGGCGAGGTCGAAGTTTTTGTGCGTGATCTTGAGGTGCTGGGCGACGCGGGCGAGCTGCCGCTGATCGTCTTTGGCGATCAGGAATACCCGGAAGAAACCCGCCTGAAATATCGCTTCCTGGACCTGCGCCGCGAGGTGATGCAGGAAAACATGAAGCTGCGCTCGGACGTTGTGGCCTCGATGCGCAAGCGCATGTGGGACGCGGATTTCCGTGAATACCAGACGCCCATCATCACCGCCTCCAGCCCTGAAGGCGCACGTGACTTCCTGGTGCCGTCGCGTCTGCATCCGGGCAAGTTCTATGCGCTGCCGCAAGCCCCTCAGCAGTTCAAACAGCTGATGATGGTGGCTGGCTTCGACAAGTATTTCCAGATCGCACCATGTTTCCGCGATGAAGACCCGCGTGCCGACCGCTCGCCCACCGACTTCTATCAGCTGGACATGGAGATGTCCTTTGTCGAGCAGCAGGATGTGTTTGACACGATTGAACCCGTTCTGAAGGGCGTGTTCGAAGAGTTCGGCGGTGGCCGCAAGGTCGATCAGGACTGGCCGCAGATCTCGTATAAGGACGCGGCGCTGTGGTATGGCACCGACAAGCCGGACCTTCGCAACCCGATCAAGATGCAGGTGGTGTCGGAACATTTCGCAGGCTCTGGCTTTGCAATCTTCGCCAAGCTGCTGGAAAACGAAGGCACCGAAGTGCGCGCGATCCCGGCGCCCAAAGGCGGCTCGCGCAAATTCTGCGACCGAATGAACAAGTTTGCCCAGCAGGAAGGTCTGCCCGGCATGGGCTATATCTTCTGGCGCGAGAAAACCGCCGATGGCGTGGCGCAGGAACTGGGCATCACCGTGAAGGAAGCACAGGCCAAGCTGAAATCGGGTGAAGTGGAAGGTGGCATGGAAGCCGCCGGTCCGCTGGCCAAAAATATCGGGCCCGAGCGCACCGAAGCCATCCGCCAGCAGCTGGGTCTGGACGTGGGTGACGCGGCCTTCTTCCTGGGCGGAAAGCCCAAAGCATTCGAGGCTGTCGCTGGCCGCGCCCGCGCCGTCATCGGCGACGAGCTGGGCCTGACCGACAAGGACCGTTTTGCTTTCGCTTGGATCGTGGACTTCCCGATCTATGAAGCCGACGAAGAAACCGGCAAGATCGACTTTGAACACAACCCATTCTCGATGCCGCAAGGTGGTATGGACGCGCTGAACGGCGATCCCCTGGACGTTTTGGGGTACCAGTACGACCTTGCCTGCAACGGCTACGAGCTGGTGTCGGGCGCCATTCGGAACCACAAACCCGAGATCATGTTCAAAGCGTTTGAACTGGCAGGTTACGGCAAGGACGAGGTGGAGAAACGCTTTGGTGCGTTGGTCAACGCGTTCCAATACGGCGCACCGCCCCACGGTGGCTGTGCCGCAGGTGTTGACCGCATCGTGATGCTTCTGGCCGATCAGGAAAATATCCGCGAAGTAATGATGTTCCCGATGAACCAGCGCGCCGAAGATCTGATGATGAATGCACCGTCGGAACCGATGAACGAGCAGCTGCGCGAGCTTCATCTGCGTGTGATCCCACAGGAGTAAAACGCGCAGGTATTGCGCGGCCGGGAGTTTTGCTGACGGCAGCTTGCTTCCTTGTGCAAGCTGACCTCATCTATTGGGCGTCAGACAGTACTCGGTCGCGTTATTGCATAAAAAGAAAGGCGCTGATGCGCCTTCACTTTGCGATCTCTCTGATAGGTGTCGGGCCAGTGTCACGAAGCCACGTCGTGCCCCGACCCCAGGGCCGGTCAGCCCTGCCCACCAACCGGTGTTGCAGCAATGCGCTGGCTGGTCGTGTCGGTCACAGTTTCTGTTCCCGAAGAAATGGTCATCACGACGGCGATGGCCAGCATAAAGGTCCCGGCCAAAAGCACGGTCCAGTCAATCACGGCATTTCCAAATTCTTCATCGGCAAAACGCTTCAGTATATTTTTCATCTGAGTGTCCTCGTTATTCAGTCTGCTCGCCCCATATGTGCTCAACATCGCAGTGAATTGGGGCGCAATTGAGGTCGATCCGGACCCATTTCATGCCCTATCCCGGGCAAGAATCGGTGTCAGTCACCGTGGTAAACAAGGCGTTAAGGACAATACCCGGTGCTATGGGTGGTGGTCAGATCGACCGTCTTTCGGCCAGACGTTCTTCCAGCATGCCCGCAACGCGGGCCAAATCCGAACGGGTCATGCGCCCTTCTGCCCGGGCTTGGGCCAGACTGGTGGCAGCCGCTTCCAAGCCGTCATCATGCGCACTGCGGGCCAAACCGCCCAGAAACTGTGCCAGATAATCCTGTGTCTTGCTGTCGACCTTGTCCCGCATCATCTCTGCCACATGCACAAGGTCATCGCGATAGGCCATGCGGTCAGGTTGCACCATGTCGCTGGGCAAGGAACGTGGGCCGGGTGGACCCTCTGCGGCGGGCAATTGCGCCAAGATCGCCTGTTGAAACACTGCCAAACTTTCCACTGGCTTGGCCATGAATCCATCGGCCCCGGCGGCCAAAGCCGCGTCCTCGGCGCCATCATCGCCGCTCATCGCCAGCAAAACAGGCACGCGCACCAATTCCTTGGACAGCTCTTCGATCAACTCGGCCCCGGACCCATCCGGCAACCCCATGTCGACAATCACGATAGACGGTCGGTAGACCCGCAAATGCCGATGTGCCGCTGCAAGGCTGTCCGCGCGCCGAATACGTGCCCCGGACCGCAGACAGAGTAGCCGGATGGCCTCTGACGCGAAACGGCTGTCTTCGACCACCAGCACAGTCATCCCCTGCAAGGGCCGATCCTGTGTTGCGGGCTGCGCTTGAATGAATGTCTCCATATCATCGCTCATGGGGAGCCTCCTTTCTCTGCCACATTGCGACCAAATTGATAAATGCCCGGTTAACGGCCCGTGATTCTCCCCGGTGCACCCCCATGCGCCCAACCCGAGGCCCTGACGCAGCGATGCGGCACTGCAGCACTTGCCCCTGCGCCCCCGCCTGGGATACACCTGCGCGAGGATCAAATTGGGAGAGAGACAGATGATTGGACGCCTGAACCACGTAGCCATCGCCGTGCCGGACCTTGAAGCCGCCAGCGCGCAATACCGCGACACGCTGGGCGCCAAGGTGAACCCGCCGCAGGACGAACCCGACCACGGCGTCACCGTTGTCTTTATCGAACTGCCCAACACCAAGATCGAGCTGCTCTACCCGCTGGGGGACAACTCGCCCATCGCCGGATTTCTGGAAAAGAACCCGTCGGGTGGCATTCACCATATCTGCTACGAGGTCGACGACATTCTGGCCGCGCGTGACCAGCTGCAAGCCTCGGGCGCGCGGGTTCTGGGTACGGGCGAGCCGAAAATCGGTGCCCACGGCAAACCGGTTCTGTTTTTGCACCCGAAGGACTTCACCGGCACGCTGGTCGAACTGGAACAGGTCTGATGTCGATCACCGCTGCCCTCGTTCTTTATGTCGTGATCTGGTTCGTCACCATGTTCGTGGTGCTGCCAATCCGGCTGCGCACGCAAGGAGACGAGGGTGACATCGTGCCCGGCACCCATGCCGGTGCGCCGGCCAATTTCAAACTGGGACGCACGCTGATCATCGTGACCATTGCGGGCACGCTGGCCTGGGCGGCCATTGCCGGGATCATCATATCAGGTTGGATCGGGGTTGAGGATATCGACTGGTTCGACCGCTACGATGATGTAACGGGATAAAAGAAAAGGGCGCCACTTGGCGCCCTTTTACTTCACCGCCCAGCGAGCCGGTGAAACATATGCGTGAAGCTTGCAGCACCCAAAATAGGGATCAACAAGTTCACCAGCGGCACCGACAGCGGCACTGCCATCAAGCATCCGGCAAACCAGATCTGTGCGTTGTGGCGGCGGCGCAGCGCGTGTGCGTCTGCTCGTGGCATCCGGCGCATGGCGGCCATGGTGAAGTACTCTCGACCCAGAAGGTACCCGTTCACCGCGTAAAACAGAACTGGTGCAAGTGGACCAAGGAAGAAGAACAGGAGCAGCGCGATCAGGTTCACCCCAACGATCACACCAAAAAAGCCAAGACTTTCTTGCACGGCCGAGAAGATGGACTGCTCTGGATTGGGGCCAAGATGTGGGTAGTGGCGCGCCTCAACCGCATCTGCGACCTCGTCCAGGAAAAGCCCGGTAAACGCGCCTGCGACGGGCACCATCAGGACCACGGACAGAACGATCATCAACAGAACCGACGCCCAAAGCGCCAAACCCTCGACCCAGTTCACCTCGCCGATAAAGGGCAGCGACAGCGTGTCGGGCACCAAGAAGCCCACCAGCCAGGTCATGCCCAGGGTCACGGCAACCAAAAGGCCGATTGTCAGGCCCAGACCCTTTAGCAGTACATTGCGAAAACGCGGGTCGCTCAGTTGGCCAAGCGCGCGAAAGAAGTCGTCGAATATCATGTCTCGATCCATGTGGTTTTGGCAGGCACATCGGGGCGCGGGCGTTCGGGCGGGGCGACGGTTTCCGTGCCGATATGAATGATGCCCGCAACGCGTTCGTGAGCGGCGAGGCCAAAGGCGTCTCGTGTGAATTCTGCATCGAAACTCGCCCAGCCGGACAACCAGTTCGCCCCCCAGCCAGAGGCAAGTGCCGCGTTGAGAAGCGCCAGACAAACGGCCCCGGCAGAATAGGTTTGTTCGATCGCAGGCACCTTTTCGCTGTCCACCGGGCTTTCCACCACCACGATGGCCAGCGGGCTGCGGTCATAGGCGATCTGTTCTTTTTCGATCTTGGCTTCATCCAGCCCCAACGCAGCACCACGTTCGGCCACAAGGGCATGGGCACGTTTAAGCGCGGGCTTTTCCAGCACCACAAAGCGCCATGGCTCCAGCTTGCCATGGTCCGGCGTGCGGGCGGCGGCGGTCAGAATCGTATGGATGGTGTCGCGATCCGGGCCGGGGCCAGTCAGGGTTTTGGCCGGGCGCGAACGCCGGGTCAGCAGGAAGTCGAGCGCGGCTTGATTGCGGTCAGGCATGTCGTGTCCTTTGGTCGGGCAATGGCTTGCTTGGCCGCATCTGATGTCGGCTGGCTTGGGGCTTATGTCGGGTCTGTGTTGCCCAACGTCAAGATGTTAAGTCACGTTACATTGAGGAATGTGGCCAAGTCCGCAAGTTGGCTGGAAAAGAACGCCTCTGCCGCGGCATTTGGCTGACGCGCGGCGAAGGTTTCCGCCAAAGGATCGGGCGCGTGCCGCTTGGAGGCCGACATCTCTTCCAGCACGGCATGGCCGCAAAACGGCACGTAAACCTCGGAATAGCCGCCCTCATGCGCCATCATCAAGCGACCGTCACACAGATCATCCGCCCAAGCCATGACCAGTCGTGTCATTTGTCGAAACGTGTCCGCCGTTGCAAGCATGCAGGACAGAGGATCAATCAACGCCGCGTCATAGCCATTGGCGATCACGATCACCTCTGGTTCATGCGCACGGATCGCCGGGTAAACCAGCCGCTCCATGGCTTCCATATATGTGGCATGCCCTGCCCCCGGCGGCAGCGGGATGTTCATATTGGTCCCCTGCCCTGCGCCTTCGCCCCGCACCTGCGCATCGCCCGTGTCCAAAGGATAGTTGCGTTCCTGATGGATCGAGATGGTCAACACGTCGGGATCATCAATGAACACCGCTTCGGTGCCATTGCCATGATGCACATCCCAATCCAGCACCACAAAGCGCTTGGCCAATCCCTTGGCCTGCGCATTGCGGATCGCGATGGACAGGTTGGCCAGCAGGCAAAACCCGTTGGGAAAATCGGGCAGGCAGTGGTGGCCCGGTGGACGTGACAGCGCATAGGCATTGTCCAGTTTGCCGCGCAAGACCGCCTCGAGTGCGGCCACGGACAGCCCCGCAGACAGGGTCGCAATCTCGTAGCCCCCCGGACCAAAGGGCGTGCGCAGGCCCAGCTCTCCACCCCCGGTGTCAGAGGCCTGCCGGAACGCCTCCAGATAGCTGGCAGGATGCACGCGTGTCAGCATCTCGTGATCCGCGTTCTCTGCCGTTTGCGTGATCAGATCCTGCGTCAGGCCGGTCACATCCATCAGGTTTTTGAGCCGCCGTTTGGTCTCGGGGTTTTCTGGCAGTCCCCCCGCCGCCAGAGGTTGAACCAGCCCCCCGACCGGCAAATTGCCCGCATAGTTTCCACCCGAATGCCAAAAGCATTTTTCGTCCCAGAAAAACCCTGTCTTGCGCATGCGAACCTCCTGTTTTCTGCACAGTGACCGAGGAACCTTGCGCCGTCCAGCCCGGCGCGGCACTCTGATCAGATGAAGAAAGGTGAACTTTCACATCTTGCGCAAGAAGGCGCGCGGATCGCCGTGCGGGTGACACCGAAAGTATCGCGGAACGAGGTCACATTGCATGACGGGCAGATACGGGTGATGACAACTGCGATTCCCGAAGATGGAAAAGCCAACAAGGCGGTGCAAAAACTTCTGGCCAGCGCTCTTGGAATTGCAAAATCGCGCCTTGAACTGAGGCAAGGCGCGTTTTCTAGAAATCAGGCTCTTAGAACCGTTGGACGATCAGTCGCCGACATTTGGGATTGAAGACGGGGCGTAATCGCCATCGTCGGCTCCAACAGGGTCATTCCCGAAAGGGTCGTTGCCAAACTGGTTCGGACCTTGGGTGCCGGGCTGGCACATCCAATAGATCAGAACGATCCAACCGATCAGCGGCACAAGGATCAACAACATCCACCAAGCCGACTTGTCGATATCATGCAAACGACGTGATGTGACGGCAAGGCTTGGAAGGATCGTCGCCAGGGAAAACAAATCACTGAGCGGTGAAAACAGGTTGCCCCAGCCAAATACAGCGCCATCCACAAGGCCCAGCACAATCGACGCGATGATGATGAAAAGCGTGAACCACCAATACTCGCTGCGTATCGCGCGGCCCGAGAATGTCACGTAGTTCTGGAAACAGGTTCTGACAGACGTCTGAAAATCCATTTATTTGATCCTTGTCACTCTTGGCGTTGCTTGCGCCCAATGCGTGGCTCTTCGCCGGATTTGATGCGCGCGATGTTTGCGCGGTGACGATGAAAAATCAAGGCACCCAAAGCCACCGAGATCAAAACCATGCTGTGCCAGCCGAAAATTGCCGCGACGACGGGTGACAGGGCGGCGGCCACCAATGCGGCAAGCGACGAGATACGAAAGACCAAAGCGGTGACAAGCCAGAGAGCACAAGCCGCAAGCCCCAGCGGAAAGGCCAGGGCCAGCATGGTGCCCAGCCAGGTGGCCACGCCTTTGCCGCCCTTGAAACCAAGAAATACGGGAAAACAATGCCCCAGAAAGGCCGTGAACCCGGCCAGTTGCGCGGCATCTTCGGCAAACAGGGCGCGGGCAATCAACACAGCTCCGCCCCCTTTGCCCGCGTCGCCGATCAGGGTCAGAAGCGCTGCCAGCTTGTTGCCTGTGCGCAGAACATTGGTCGCCCCGATATTGCCCGACCCGATCTGGCGCAGATCGCCCAGACCAAAAAGCCGCGCCATCACGATGCCAAAAGGCACCGACCCCAAAAGATAGCCCCCCAGCGCCACAAGACACAGGATGGGCAGCGCGGTGGTCAGCTCAGGCATCATCGCCTCCGAAAACGCGGGTGCCCGCGACCCATGTGCCCAGCACTTTGCCCTCCATCCGCGCGCCATCAAAAGGCGTGTTCTTGGATTTCGAACGCAGTTTGAAACGGTCCAGAACGAAGGGCGCGTCGGGATCAAACAGCACCAGATCGGCGGGCGCGCCTTTGGTCAGCTCCCCACCCGGCAGACCCAGTCTGCGGGCCGGGTTCAGAGACAACGCGCGCCACAATGTGGGCAAGTCGATCAGACCCGCATGCACCAGCCGCATCGCGGCCGGCAACAGCGTTTCCAGACCTACAGCACCCGAGGCGGCTTCTTCAAAGGGCAGACGTTTGCTTTCTTCATCCTGCGGCGTGTGCATCGATGATATGATGTCGATCAAACCCGACGCCACAGCCTCGGCCATGGCCAGCCTGTCTTCTTCAGACCGGAGCGGCGGCTTCACCTTGAAGAAGGTGCGATAATCGCCCACGTCGAATTCATTCAGTGTCAGGTGGTGAATATTCACCCCGGCTGACACGTCCAACCCGGCGGCTTTGGCGCGTTCCAGCGCGGGCAGGGATTTTGCCGTCGACAGGCTGTCGGCGTGATAGGCCACACCGGTCATCTCGACCAAGGCCAGATCGCGCTCGAGCCCCATCCGTTCCGCCTGCGGGCTGACCGCCGGAAGTCCGCGCAGAGAGGCAAACTTGCCCGAGGTGACCGCCGCCCCTTTGGACAGCTGCGGATCCTGAGGGTGGCCAATGATCAACGCACCCAGTGAGCGCGCATAGGTCATGGCGCGGGAATAGACCTTGTTGTCCGTCACCACGTGGTCGCAATCGGTGAAGGCCACGGCGCCTGCGTCCAGCATGAAGCCCATTTCGACCATTTCGCGCCCCTCGCGGCCCTTGGTCAGCGCGCCCATGGAATGCACATTCACCGGCGCGACCTGACCGGCGCGTCGCCCGACGAAGGCCAGCGTCTCGGGCGTGTCGACGGCAGGCGTGGTGTCGGGGCGAATGACCATGGTGGTGACCCCACCTGCCGCCGCCGCATGACCTGCGGTCTTGAAGCTTTCCTTGTGACGTTCGCCCGGTTCGCCGATCTTCACGCCGATATCGACAATCCCCGGCGCAAGACATTTGCCACCACAATCGATCACGTCGCCTGTCTCGCGCTCATTGACGCCGGTGATCAACCCGCCGTCGATGGTCAGGCTGCCCAGCGCATCTGTGCCGGTCTCGGGGTTGATCAGGCGGGCATTGGTGAAAGTGGTGGTCATTGTGCTCTCCTCATGCCCCCCGCGCGCGGTCGATGGCCGCTTGAGTGGCCTTGGCATCCGCCTGGTATTTCAACATGTATTTGTCACCGGAATGTGTCACCACCTGCGCGGCGGTGAAGATCACATTCACCTTGTCGATATTGCTCAGAAGGATCGTGCGGTTGCCCGGCCCGATCAGGCGCCGGTTGGTCAGATGCCAGGTAAACCCAAGCTGCTCACGCGCGACGTAGAACCCACGCACTGCAATCGCCGCAACCGCCCCGACAATGCCCGTCCACGCATGTGGATTGCCCATATACATAAGCGTGCCCGACATCAGGACAGACCCAAGAGCTGCCAGCAAAACATGCTCTTTCACATAGGTGCTCAGATTGCCGGAATAGCTTTCGATCAGCTGTTCGCCCGGTTCCAGTTCTGGTCCAGTCTGGCTTTCCAGCCGGGGTTCGAGTTCGAACTCTGGATCAGACATAAACACCCCCGGCGGTCTCGGCCCGCGCTGCTTTCAGATTGCGCGCCAGCAGGTCCATCGCGGCCATGCGCACGGCAACGCCCATCTCGACCTGCTCCTGAATGACGGATCGGTTGATGTCATCTGCAATGGTGCCGTCGATCTCGACCCCCCGGTTCATCGGGCCGGGGTGCATGACGATGGCGTCATCCTTGGCATGGGCCAGCTTTTCGGCGTCCAGACCAAAGCGGTGATAATATTCGCGTTCCGAGGGGATAAAACCGCCATCCATACGCTCGCGCTGAAGGCGCAGCATCATGACCACATCGGCGTCTTTCAAACCCTCTTCCATGTTGTCATAGACCTCGACCCCGAACTGGTCGATCTGGCTGGGCATGAGCGTCGGCGGGCCGACAAGGCGCACACGGTTTTCCATCTTGCCCAGAAGGATCAGGTTCGAGCGGGCAACGCGGCTATGCGCGATGTCACCGCAAATCGCGACGGTCAGGCGATGCAACCGGCCCTTTTCGCGCCGGATCGTCAAAGCATCAAGCAGCGCCTGCGTGGGGTGTTCATGCTTGCCGTCGCCCGCGTTCAAAACGGCACAATTCACCTTCTCAGACAGCAGGTTCACGGCCCCCGAATGCGGGTGGCGCACGACCAGCAGATCGGGGTGCATGGCGTTCAGCGTCAGCGCCGTGTCAATCAGCGTCTCGCCTTTTTTGATGGACGAGGCCTGCATCGCCATGTTCATCACATCCGCACCCAGCCGTTTGCCGGCAATCTCGAACGAGGCCTGCGTGCGGGTGGAGTTTTCAAAGAACATGTTGATCTGGGTCAGACCGGCCAGAGCCTCTGACCGTTTCTGGGCAGAGCGGTTCAGATCCACATAGCTGTCAGCAAGGTCCAGAACGGATGTAATCTCTTCGGGGCGTAAAGGTTCAATCCCCAGAAGATGGCGTTGGCGGAATGTCATGCGGGCCTCCGTCCTTGGTTCCCAGCGCTTATAGGGTCGGGGCGCGGGTTCGTCTATCCCTTCTGTGGCGCTGCCCGGTTTTGTCAGGGGCGTTTACCTTCCCGACGCGCGCGCATAGGCTGCGAGCATGGAATCGGCACCGCAAACGGAACTGGACTGGCACAGCGCAAAAGCGCTGTTGGACTGGTATGTGGAACTGGGCGCGGTCGACGCGGTTGGGGATACGCCTGTTGACCGTTATGCGCTGGCTCCACCCACGCCAAAACAGGCACCCGCCCCGAAAGCCGCCGCCCAAGACCTGCCCAAGCGGGCAACACCGAAAGCGCCGCCTGCCGCCCCCAGCATCGACTACGTCGCTCTGGCCAAACAGGCCGCAGCAGGGGCGCAGGACATGGATGGGCTGAAGGCCGCCATCAAAGCCTTTGACGGCTGCGAGCTGAAGAAAGGCGCGCGCAATACGGTGATTTCGGACGGCAACCCGGCAGCGCGTGTGATGATCATCGGCGAAGCACCGGGACGGGACGAGGATCGTGAAGGCAAACCCTTTGTGGGCCGCGCCGGGCAGCTTCTGGACAAGATGTTTGGTGCTATTGGCATGGGGCGCGACGTGCCTCTGTCGAAAGACGCGGTCTATATCACCAACGTCATGCCCTGGCGCCCACCGCAGAACCGCGATCCATCGCCCGAGGAAATGGCCATGATGGTTCCCTTCCTTGAGCGTCACGTGCAGCTGGTGGCCCCCGACCTGATCGTTCTGATGGGCAACACCCCCTGTCAGGCCGTCCTTGGTAAGCGCGGCATCACCCGGTTGCGGGGCGGCTGGCACGAGGTCTGGGGCAAACCCATCCTGCCGATGTTCCACCCGGCCTACCTGCTCAGAAACCCCGCTGCCAAGCGTGAGGCCTGGGCCGACCTTCTGAACCTACAGGCCAAGCTGAAGGAACGTGAATGACCCGCATCGACGACAGCAAGGAATTCATCCCAGTCCGCATTGCGGTGCTGACGGTGTCCGACAGCCGCTCCATGGCCGAAGACCGATCCGGCGACACGCTGGTCGCGCGCATCGAAAAGGCTGAGCACCAGCTGGCCGACCGCAAGATCATCCGGGACGAACGTGGCGAGATTGCAGATCAGCTGCGCGCCTGGTCGCTGGACCCCGAGATTGACGTGGTGATCTCCACGGGCGGCACTGGGCTGACCGGTCGTGACGTGACCGTCGAAGCCCATCGCGATGTCTACGAGAAAGAGATCGAGGCTTTCGGCACCGTTTTCACCATCGTCTCGATGCAAAAGATCGGCACGTCGGCTGTGCAAAGCCGCGCCACGGGAGGCGTCGCAAACGGCACATATCTTTTCGCCCTGCCTGGCAGCCCCGGCGCCTGCAAAGATGCGTGGGACGAGATTCTTGTGCATCAGCTGGACTATCGCCACCTTCCCTGCAACTTCGTCGAAATTTTTCCGCGGCTGGATGAACACAAGCGACGGAAGTGATCCGCCGCCCCGTTTAACCCGTAACAAACCTGTGGCGCGCGCTGTCGAAGCTGTGACCACACGCCGCTTGCCCTGCCCGACGCGGCGGGTCAGGATGGGCGGGGATGAAACGGAGAATTCTTATGCGCTTTCTGGGCCGTAGCCTGATGGGCCTCTTTCTTCTGGCGGCCACAATCGCCCTCTTGGCGACGGCCGTTTTGACCGTGACCAGCGCGATGAAAGCGCGCGCTGAACGCGAAGGTGCGCGCCCCGGCGGCGAAGAGAGGGTATTTTCGGCCAATGTGGCGACCATCACGCCGGGCCGCGTGGTGCCCGTTTTGTCTGTGAATGGCGAAGTTTCCGCGCGCCGGGGTCTGGACATTCGCACCCTTGCCGGTGGCACCGTGGTCGAAATGGCCGACACGTTTGAAACCGGCGGCAAAGTCATGCAAGGCGATCTTTTGTTGCGCATCGACCCGCTTGATTTCCAACGCGCTGTAGAACTTGCACAAACGGACCTGACACAAGCCGAGGCAGAGCTGCGCGACGCGCGCGCGGCGCGCGATCTGGCGCGTGATGATCTGGCCAATGCCCGCCGCCAATCAGACCTGCGCGAGGCCGCGCTGCTTCGTCAAAAAGACCTGCAATCGCGCGGTGTGGGCACCGAGGCCGCCGCCGAAAACGCCGCCTTGGCCGCCGCCAGCGCCGAGCAGGCGGTGCTGTCCAAACGACAAGCGGTGATCTCGGCCGATGCGCGCATCGCCACGGCGCAAGCCACCCTGACCCGCCGCCGCGTGGGGTTGGAGGAGGCCACCCGCCGACTGACTGAAACCGAAATCCGCGCGGGCCTGTCCGGCACGCTGGAAGACGTGAGCGTCGTTCAGGGGGGCATTGTCACGGCAAACGAAAAGCTTGCGCGCATCATTGACCCGACCTCGCTTGAGGTCAGCTTTCGCGTCTCTACCGCGCAGCACGCGCGCCTGATCGGCCCCGATGGCGCGCTTAGCGCGCAGCCTGTATCCGTCCGGCTGGCCGCAAATGGAGTGGACCTGACAGTGGCCGGCAAAATCGCCCGCGAAGGGGCGTCGGTCGGGGATGGCCAGACCGGGCGACAAATCTTTGCAACGCTCGAACCGGCCCCCAAACTGCGCCCCGGCGATTTTGTCACGGTCGACATTGCGGAACCCGCTTTGGAACAAGCGGTTCTTTTGCCTGCCTCGGCACTGGGTGCCGATAACTCCGTCGTGATCCTGGGCGAGGGCAACCGACTGGAAGCCGCCCCCGCCACCCTTCTGCGCCGCCAGGGCGATGACGTGATCCTGCGTCTGGACGGGATGGCAGGGCGCGAAGTGGTGCTGGAACGCACCCCCACCCTTGGGGCCGGGATCAAGCTGCGCCCACTGCGCAAGGGATCAGATGGCAAACCCGTGCCCGAAGCCCCCGAAACTGTCACGCTGAACACCGACCAGCAAAGCGCCTTGCTGGCGTTTCTGTCGGCCAATGATCGAATGCCGGAAGATCGCAAAGCCAAGCTGATGAAAGAGATCAAGGCCGGCGAACTGCCCGCCGACACCTTCGCGCGGCTGCAAGCCCGCATGGGGCAGTAGCCATGCAACGCACCCCCGGCATCCTGTCCTATTTCACCCGCCACACCACCGTGGCCAACTTGCTGTTGGTGGTGCTGATCGCCCTGGGTGTTGCCACCTACCCACGCATGCGCGCGCAGTTCTTCCCGGATGTGGTAGTTGAAACCGTGACCGTGACCGCCAATTGGTCGGGTGCGGGCGCCGAGGATGTGGACGAAGCCATCGTACAGGTTCTGGAGCCTGCGCTGCTGGCGGTGGAAGGCGTCGAAGAGGTTTCCTCGCGCGCCTTTGAGGGCCGCGCTCGGATCACCATGGATTTCGAACCGGGCTGGGATGTGGCGCGCGCAGCCGATGACGTGCAAAGCGCGGTTGACGAGGTCGCAGACCTGCCCGAGGACGTGGACCCGCCCAGCGTGAAACGTGGCGCGTGGCGTGACAGCGTAACCGATCTGGTGATCACCGGCCCCGTGGGGGTCGATCAGCTGGCGCGCTTTGCCGACGAGCTGACTTTGCGGCTGTTTGAACGCGGCGTGACGCGCACCACGATCCGGGGGGTCGCCGCCCCGCGCACCGTGATCGAGGTGACCTCGCAATCGCTGATCCGCCATGACGTGACGATGGCCGCCATCGCGCGCGCCATCGCGGCCGAGGTAACCACAGCCCCTGCAGGCGACGTGGCCTCGGGTGCGGCGCGTGTGCGCACGGGCGTGGCCAAACGCTCGCGTGATCAGATCGAGGCCATCGTGCTGCGCCCCGGCGCAGATGGCGACGCGCTGACCGTGGGCGATGTGGCCCGCGTGATCGTCGAAGGCGTGGACCGCGACCGGTCATACTTCGTGGGCGAAAATCCGGCCATTGCGCTGAACGTATCGCGATCCGCGCAGGGCGACGCCATCGGCATTCAGGAAACGGTCGAAGAGGTGCGCGCAGAGGTGTTGCAAAACTTGCCCGATGGGGTCGAGATCAACCTGATGCGCACAAGATCAGAGCTGATTACAGCGCGCCTGAACATGCTGACGGAAAACGGGTTGGTGGGGCTTTTGCTGGTCACGATCCTGCTGTTTCTGTTCCTGAACGCCCGCACCGCTCTGTGGGTGGCCGCGGGCATTCCGGTTGCCATGACCACCGCGCTTTTCCTGATGTATATGTCCGGGCTGACCATCAACATGATCTCGCTTTTTGCCCTGATCATCACGCTGGGCATCGTGGTGGATGACGCCATCGTGGTGGGCGAACACGCCGATTTCCGCGCCCGCCGGCTGGGCGAAAGCCCCGTCGAGGCCGCTGAAAATGCCGCAAAACGCATGTTTGCCCCGGTCTTTTCCGCAACCCTGACCACGGTGATCGCCTTTTTCGGTCTTACGGCTATTGGCGGCCGGTTTGGCGACATGATCGCGGATATTCCCTTCACGGTGATCGTCGTGTTGATCGCCTCGCTGGTGGAATGCTTCCTGATCCTGCCCCATCACATGGCCCACGCCCTGACCCACACGGCGAAAGAACATTGGTATGACTGGCCGTCGCGGCAGGTGAACAAAGGCTTTCGGCGGGTGCGCGACCGGCTCTTTCGCCCGCTCATGTCCTGGGTGGTGACCGCCCGCTATCCGGTCATGGCGGCCGTGATCCTGATCCTGATCAGCCAGGCTGCAATCTTCATCCGCGGTGATCTGACCTTCCGCTTTTTCAACGGGCCGGAACGCTCGACCATCACCGGCAATTTCGCCATGGTCTCAGGGGCCACGCGCGACGACACTCTGGAGGTGATGCAGGCGATCCAGACCGCGACGGAAGAGGTCGCCGCCCGGTTCGAGGCAGAGCACGGCCGCAACCCCATCAAACAGGCGCTGGCCCAGATCGGCGGCAATTCCGGGCGCGGTCTGTCAGGCGTCGACGCCAAGGACACGGACCTGCTGGGCGCCATCGTGATCGAGCTGATTGACGCGGACCTGCGCAACTATTCGGTCTTTTCCTTCGTCTCGGCCCTGCAAGACGAGGTCGCCACCCTGCCGCTTTTGGAAACCCTGTCGTTCCGGGGCAATCGCTATGGGCCGGGCGGGGATGCGCTGGACGTGGACCTTTACGGCGCCTCATCCGACAGTCTGAAGGCCGCCGCCGAAACGTTGAAATCCCAGCTTGCGGCATTCCCCGAAGTGTCTGCACTGGAAGACAGTCTGGCCTATGACAAAGAAGAACTGGTGCTGGACCTGACCCCCCACGGGCAGGCGTTGGGCTTCACCATCGACGATTTGGGCGCGGTGCTGCGCAACCGGCTGAACGGGGTCGAAGCCGCCAGCTATCCGGTCGGCACCCGCTCGGCCGACATCCGGGTGGAGCTTCCGACAAACGAGCTGACCGCCGATTTTCTGGACCGCATGCAAGTGCGCAGTGCGAGCGGAGACTATATCAACCTCGCCGATCTTGTGTCGGTCGAACGGCGCATCGGTTTTGCCAGTGTCGAGCGGGTCAACGGCGTGCGCCTGATGACCGTGACGGGCGACATCGACGAAGGCAATCCGGCCCGCGCCGAGGAAATCCAGCTGGCGCTGGCGAATGACATCCTGCCCCGGCTGGCCGAGGATTTCGCCATCGACTATCAGCTCTCGGGTCTGGCCGAACAACAAGAAGAGTTCCTGTCAGATGCGCGCACCGGGCTGATCCTGGTGCTTTTGGGTATCTTCCTGACGCTCGCCTGGATCTTCTCCAGCTGGACGCGCCCGCTGGTGGTGATGGCGATTATCCCCTTTGGGCTGACCGGTGCCATTTTCGGCCATGTCAGCTGGGATGTGCCGCTGTCCATGTTCTCGGTCGTCGGGCTGATCGGGATGACCGGGATCATCATCAACGACTCGATCGTTCTGGTGACCACGATCGACGACTATGCACGTGACCGCGACATGCGAAGCGCGATCATCGACGGGGCGGCGGACCGCTTGCGCCCGGTAATGCTGACCACGATGACCACCGTTCTGGGACTGGCCCCGCTGCTCTATGAAGGCTCGCGTCAGGCCGAGTTTCTGAAACCCACCGTGATCACCCTGACCTATGGGCTGGGCTTTGGCATGATTCTGGTGCTTCTGGTCGTGCCCGCGCTTGTGGCGATGCAGGCAGATGTGGGGCGCATGGTGCAATCGCTGCGTCATTTACGGCGGGGTCGCGGACGGGCGGGCATGGCGCCTGCGCTCAGACTTGTGGGCGGGACAAGCCTGCTGGTGGCAGCAGGGTTTGCCCTGTCCGTCTCGCTGTGGGGGGCAAATGCTGGCGCGATGCTGCGGGCGGTGGGCATGGCCGGGGGTGTGACCCTTGGCGCTTATCTGCTGGCTCTGACCAACCAGAGACGAAAAAGCGCGCGGGGCTGAGGGCCGCGCGCGCTTTCTAGGCTGTGGTGTCAAAGCGTTTCGACTTATTGTTGAAGCACGACAATAAGTCGAAACGCGCGGGACCTATTGATGGTGTGGGCGTTTCGAAATCAAGTTGTGATCCAACTTAATCTCGAAACGCTTTAGCAGCCGTCAGTCGAAGGTGCCCGCCACACGCCCCAAAAGCATGAAGGCGCGCGCAGTGCGCGTGTCGGCCATGGCCGCAATATCCGCATCTGATGCGTTTTTCTCGAACTCGGCAAATGTCTGGTCAAAGCGGCGCAGAAAGTGATGCACCGCATCGCGAAAAATCGGGTCTTTCTTCATCCGGCCTGCAGACAAAGCCAGCGACGACCGATCGCGCACGCCGCCCAGAACAGCCACGCTGCGGCCGCGCTCTCCGGCGGCAAATTTGCGCCAAACCTCGGGACGTGCGCGATCCGGGCGCAGGTCATCCATGTAAATCCCGTCCTGCGACAACAGCGTCAGCACATCCTGTGAGGCTTGTACCAAACCGGCCACCTGACGGTCCTCGAGCGCGCGACGCAGCGCGCGAAACCCGTCGGCATCTTCGGCAGTTTCCGGAAAGTGCAACGCACGGATGAAGTCACCAATGGACAAGGGTTCGGCGATTTCCTCGGCACGGGTGCCCAGCGCAAGACTGGTCTGATCTGTTGCATCGGGCGTGTCATCCGATTTGGCCGACGCAAGGGCGGGCGCGGCAGGGGAACTGCCGGGCGCATCTGCCACCGGGGCACCGGGCCGGATCGAGGTAAACGTCGCAAGCGCCGTTTCGGTTTTGCGGCTGACCTGTGCGATCTCGTCCAGCTTTTGCTCGACTTTCGAGGCTTGCGACGTGCCGCCACCCAGCCCCTGTTGCTGTTGGATATAGGCGGTGCGCAACCCATCGACCGCCGCCTGCAAGCGCTGGCTTTCTTCGCGCATGATCCGGGCCGAGCGCATCGCCGCCACGGCCACCCAGATGATCGCCACGGGCATCACGATGGCCACGATGGTCATCACGAAGCGCAACGGGTCCGCACCTGCGCCGGCATCACCGGTCCCGAGGATCAGGAAAAACGCAAGACATCCTGCCAGCCAAAGCCCGGACAGGACCAGACCGATCACCTCGCCGCCGGACACCGGGGAAGAGGTCTTGGACAGCCCCGCCGCCGCGTCACGCGCATTGCCTGCGGGGTTCTTGTCTGTCGCAGCACCCATGCGCCCCCCACCCGTTTGCGTCATGGTCAGATCCAATCCACCTTCAGAATCTCATAGGCTTTTTCGCCACCGGGCGTGCGCACTTCGACGCTGTCGCCTTCTTCTTTGCCAATCAGTGCACGGGCAAGCGGTGACTTGATGTTCAGCTTGCCTGCCTCGATATCCGCCTCGGGTTCGCCAACAATCTGATAGGTCTTTTCTTCGTCCGTATCTTCGTCAACGATGGTCACCGTGGCTGAAAACTTGACCGCGCCAGACAGGTTCGCCGGGTCAATCACCTCGGCCAGCGACAGGATGCCCTCAAGCTCCTTGATGCGGCCCTCGATGAAGCCCTGTTTCTCGCGTGCCGAGTGATATTCCGCGTTTTCTTTCAGATCACCCAGCTCGCGCGCCGTGGCAATCGCCTCGATAATCGCGGGGCGTTCTACGGTCTTGAGCTGCTTCAACTCGTCATTCAGCGCGGTATGGCCCGCGCGGGTCAAAGGTATCTTGTCCATCTTTACGTTTCTGTCCTGCCTGTTCGGGATAACAAAAAAACTGACTTCTTCTATAGAGCGCCCAATGAGCGCGTGCTAGACCGGCCATGGGTCTTCTTGCGTCGTTAGAGGTCTTTTTTGCGCATATTGTTCATTTCCGTCGCCGCCTACGCAGCTTTCAGCATTTTAGTCATCTATCTGACGCGCGACAACCCAACCGCTGTGATCGGGCATGCAGCAGGGCTGATCCGGGACCTGGTGAAAGACACGGTCTGGATGCTTCTGCCCTATCTGTCCCTTGCCGTTTTGGTCATTGCCCTGAAACGTCAACGTGATTGGGCGATCAGGCTTGGTTGGGCCTTTGTTGCTTTGGCGCTGTGTTCGGTCTTTTCGCTGTGCTTTGTGATGGTGAAATCCAGCTTGCCGCATATCGTGCCCTTCTGGGCCGACCCGCTTTTGGCAGAGCTGGACCGCATCTTGCATTTCGGCACGGACCCGTGGGTGTTTGCCCATGCGATGCAGGGCATGATCCCCAACGCCTTTGTCTTCTATTTCTATCAATATATCTGGTTGCTGCCGGCGATCTTCCTGCCGGCCTTGCTGATACTATTTGACACGGACCAAAGCCGCATCAGGCGCTTTGTGATCTTGTGGTTATTTGCCGATATCGCGATCGGCAATCTGCTGGCGCTGGCCTTCATGTCAGGCGGTCCGATTTTCTATGGGCTGATCGAGGGCACAGACCGGTTTGCCCCGTTTATAAGCTCGGCCCGTGACATGGGCTTGATGGACGACTGGCTGGCGGAATTCGCGGGGCTTTTGTGGAGCAGCCATGCCCAAAACGCCCTGTTGCCCCCCGGAATATCAGCCTTTCCCTCTGTCCATCTTGCCATGGCCTGCCTGTTTGCCCTCTACGCATGGGAACGCGCGCCCCAAACCTGGCCGGTCGCGGGTCTCCTGCTGCTGATGTATCAGTTCTTCTCGGTCTATATTGGCTGGCACTATGCCATTGATGGCTATGTCTCGATCCTGTTGATGACAGGACTTTGGGCCATCTTGCGTCGATATAGCGCTAACCAAAGAAAATTGTCGGTTTCAGCCCCTTCAAACGTCGCGTCCTGATTGACCCGCCCGAACCAGCGGGCTAACGATCTTGCGAAACGGATCGACCGGGGAAAATATTATGAGCGACATCGAACGCGAAAGCATGGAATACGACGTGGTCATCGTGGGCGCAGGCCCCGCGGGCCTGTCGGCTGCCATTCGTCTGAAACAGCAAGATCCCGACCTGAACGTCGTGGTCTTGGAAAAAGGCTCGGAAGTGGGCGCGCATATTCTGTCTGGCGCTGTGCTGGACACCTGCGGGTTGGACAAGCTGATCCCTGACTGGAAAGACAAGGGCGCCCCGATCAAGACCGAGGTCAAGAAAGACAACTTCCTGGTGCTTGGACCGGCGGGTCACCTGCGCGTGCCGAACTGGCCGATGCCGCCTTTGATGAACAACCACGGCAACTACATCGTGTCGATGGCGAATGTCTGCCGCTGGATGGCCGAACAGGCCGAAGAGCTGGGCGTCGAGATATTCCCCGGCATGGCCTGTTCCGAGCTGGTCTATGGCGACAAGGGCGAAGTGAAGGGCGTTGTCGCTGGTGTCTTCGGTCTGGAAGAAGACGGCTCGATCGGTGAAAACACCGAACCGGGCATGGAGCTGCACGGCAAATATGTCTTCATCTCGGAAGGCGTGCGCGGGTCACTGGCGAAAGAGATCATCGCCGAATACGACCTGCAAGCAGGGCGCGACGTACAGAAGTTTGGCGTCGGCATGAAAGAGATTTGGGAAATTGACCCCGACAAGCACCGCGAAGGCACCGTGACCCACACGATGGGTTGGCCTTTGGGGTCGAATGCAGGCGGCGGATCCTTCATCTATCACCTCGAAAACAATCAGGTATATGTCGGCTTTGTGGTTCACCTGAACTATAAGAACCCGCATCTCTATCCCTACATGGAATTCCAGCGCTTCAAGCATCACCCCGAGATTGCGAAACTTCTGGAAGGCGGCAAACGCGTGGCCTACGGCGCGCGTGCGATCACCGAAGGCGGTTATCAGTCGATGCCGAAAGCCTCGTTCCCCGGCGGCGCCCTTCTGGGCTGCTCGGTCGGTCTGGTGAACGTGCCGCGCATCAAGGGCAACCACAACGCGATGCTGTCCGGCATTGCCGCCGCGGATGCCGCTGTGAAAGCCATCAAGGAAGGCCGTTCGGGCGACGAACTGCACGGCTATGAACAAGAGCTGCGCACCGGCGAGATCGCCAAGGACCTTAAGAAAGTGCGCAACGTGAAGCCACTCTGGTCGAAATTCGGCCTGACCGCATCCCTGATGCTGGGCGGATTGGACATGTGGGTGCAGACGCTGACCGGCTGGTCGCCCTTCGGCACCGTGAAACACGGCAAAACCGATGCAGAGGCCACCGGCAAAGCCGCAGATTACCCGGAAATCGACTACCCGAAACCCGATGGCAAGCTCAGCTTTGACCGGTTGACCAACGTGTCCTTCGCGGCCACGAACCACGAAGAAAGCCAGCCCTGCCACCTGAAGCTGGCCAATGCAGAGCTGCCGATCTCGGTCAACCTGCCCGAGTTCGCAGAACCTGCGCAGCGGTATTGCCCGGCTGGCGTCTACGAAGTGGTCGAAGAAGAGGGTAAAGACCCGCGTTTCGTCGTCAACTTCCAAAACTGCGTGCACTGCAAAACCTGCGACATCAAAGACCCGTCGCAGAACATCACATGGACCGTGCCGCAAGGTGGCGACGGGCCGAACTATCCGAACATGTAATTCGGACGAAAAACGCAATTGTGAGGGGTGGCCAAGTGCTGCCCCTCATTGTTTTCAGGCCACGGGGGGATTAGGTTTCAACCAAACGCCCTGATCACGGCCAAGGAAGCTCTCGCAAATGCCCAATCCCCTGTCGCCAAAACGACTTCTCCTTCCGCTGCTTCTGGCAAGCCAGATCGGAATTTCCCAACCGGGGCTGGCAGACAGCACCGCGGGCGCCTATCTGGCGGCACGCCATGCGGATATGTCGCGCAGCTTCCCCGAAGTGGTGGATTACGGCATCCGCACGCTGGCAGAAGAGCCTGAAAACATCGACATCCTGGAAGGGGTCGTCGTGGCCAAGATTGCACTGGGCCAGGTCGGGGAAAGCCTGCCCTTTGCCCGCCGCCTGTCCGCGCTGTCCGCAGACAACCAGATTGCCGGGCTGGTGATGCTGGGGGATGCCCTGGCCCGCGATGGTTGGGCCGAGGCGACAGCTTTGCTGGATGGCACAATCTCGATCGCGCCGATGGTGGACGAGATGATCCGCGCATGGGCCAGCATCGGTCAGGGGAAAATGTCCGATGCGCTGAAAATTTTCGATCAGCTGACGCAGGATGAAAACAGCAAAGGGTTTGCGCTTTATCAAAAGGCTCTGGCCTTGGCGCATGTGGGTGACTTCGAAAACGCCGCGCAGATTTTGGGCGGATCAGAAGGTGTCTTGCATCTGAACCGGGGCGGGCTGTTTTCGCGTGCCCAGATTCTGAGCCGGTTGGAGCGTCACGACGAAGCAACCGAGGTGATCACGGCGGCGCTGAATGGCATGTCGGACGCGGAAACCGATCAGTTGCTGGCGGATCTTGAGGCGGGGAAAGAGCTTGAGTTTACAGCCGTGCGCACGCCGCGCGACGGGGTGGCTGAACTGCTTTATGCGGTTGCCGAAAGTCTGGCGCCGGATGCGGATGCCACGGTTGTATTGCTTTACAACCGGATTGCCGAACACCTGAACCCGAACCATGAAGGCGCAATGCTGCTTTCGGCTCAACTGTTTGAAAAGATGGAGCATTACGACCTTGCCATCGACGCTTTTGGCCGGGTTCCGAAAAGCAGTTTCGCCTATCAGCACGCAGCACTTGGGCGCACGGATGTCTTGCGCCGGGCGGATCGTTTGGACGAGGCCACCGGCGAATTGCGCACCCTCGCAGACACCTATCCCGACACGCTGCGCTTTCGCGTGTCGCTTGGGGATACGCTGATGCAGCAAGACCGTTATGAAGAAGCACGTGGCGCCTATGACCAGGCTATCGGCCAGTTTCAGGCGGATTTGCCCGGCCAGTGGGCAACCTATTTCCAACGTGCGATTGCGGCCCACAAGCTTAATGATTGGCCCGCTGCCGAGGCGGATTTCCGCAAGTCTCTGACCCTGAGCCCGGACGAGCCCAACGTGTTGAACTATCTGGGGTATTCCTTGGTAGAGCGGCGCGAAAAGATGGACGAAGCCCTTGCCATGATCGAACGCGCCGTGGCGGCTCGCCCGAACTCCGGGTTCATTGTCGACAGCCTTGGCTGGGCGCTGTTTCGGCTTGGGAAATATGAAGAGGCCGTATCGCATCTGGAGCGGGCCGTGGAACTGATGCCGGTAGACCCAATCCTGAACGACCATCTTGGCGATTCCTACTGGGCCGTTGGTCGCGCGCGCGAGGCGGAATTTCAGTGGAGCCGCGCCCTGAGCTTCATCACCGATGACACGGACCTGACCGAAATGAACCCCGACCGCGTGCGCCGCAAGATCGAAGTTGGGCTTGATGTGGTGCTGGATGAAGAGGGCGCGGCCCCGCTTCATGGGGGTGAGTGATCGGCGCATGCAGATCTCGAAAGTCTTTGCGCCCGCCAAGGTGAACCTGACCCTTCATGTGACAGGGCAACGAGCCGATGGCTACCACCTGCTCGACAGTCTTGTGGTATTTGCCGATGTCGGGGACCGGATCACGGTGATGCCCGCTGAAACATCCTCGCTTGAGGTGATTGGACCACGTGCTGATGGTATCCCGTCAGATGGGTCAAATCTGGTGATGAAAGCGGCGGCGCTGTTTGATCAACCGGTGAAGATCATTCTGTCAAAACACCTGCCCGCCGCGGCAGGCATTGGCGGCGGCAGCTCAGACGCCGCGGCCACGGTGTTGGCCATGGCCGATCTTCTGGGCGATGCGCATCTGCCAGAAGGGGTGCATGATCTGGGTGCGGATGTGCGCGTTTGCCTGATGCGTCAAGCCGCAAGAATGCGCGGCATTGGCGAAGACGTGACCCCTTGGCCGGGCTTGCCAGAGCTTTATGCGGTGTTGGTCAATCCCGGCGTCGAAGTGCCCACACCTGCGGTTTTCGCGGCGCTGGAAACAAAGGCCAACCCGGCCATGCCCAAACGCATTCCCCAAGCCATGAAGCTGCCCGCATTCATCAAATGGATTGCCGCGCAACGCAATGACCTGGAGACCCCGGCCATTGCAGCAGCCCCGGTGATCGCAGAGGTGATTGCCGCGCTCGACAGCTTGCCCGGCGTGAGGTTTGCGCGCATGTCCGGATCGGGCGCGACATGTTTTGGTCTATGCGCCACGCAAGAAGACGCCAGTGTCAGCGCCGCGCGCCTTGCCGAAGCACACCCCGACTGGTGGGTGACGCCTGCGCGGCTAAGCTGAGGGTCCGTGGGTGAGTTGAGACGCGCCTTTGCCCGAGGCGCAGTCTGGGCAAACCCCGCATAAGTATCAGCGCAGAAAGGAGCAGCTCATGGCTGTGCCATGAGCCTTCAGAGGCGCTGCCTCTCTGCGCTACGCGCATTCACTCCGAGGTATTTTGGACAAGAAAATAGGGCTCAGTTGACCCGTGCGACGACGTAGTCCGCAATATCATGCAACATGTGACGGATCGGATGGTCCGGCAATTTCGTCAGCGCGGCCTTTGCTTTGTCGGCCCAGGCAATCGCCTCGGCGCGCGTGTCTTCCAGCGCACCGTGCTTCTTAAGAAGCATCAGGGCCTGTTCAAGGTCGCCGTCTTCCTGACGTCCCTTTTCAATGGTACGCACCCAAAACGCGCGTTCGTCGGCATCTGCCTTGGCCACGGCTTTGATCAGCGGCAGGGTCAGTTTGCGTTCACGGAAGTCATCGCCAATATTTTTGCCGGTGGCGTCGCTGCCCAGATAGTCAAGCAGGTCATCCACGATCTGGAATGAGATACCCAGCGCATCGCCATAGTCATAAAGCGCCTGCACCTGTTCAGGGGCAACATCCGCGATCACGCCCCCCACTTCGGTTGCCGCAGAGAACAGCGCCGCTGTTTTGCCGCGCACCACCTGACGGTAAATATCTTCTGTGGTCGACAGGTCCTGTGCGGCGGTCAGTTGCAGCACCTCGCCTTCGGCAATTGTGGCGGATGCATCTGACAAGATGCGCAACACGTCAAGCGATCCGGTTTCTGTCATCAGCTGAAACGAACGCGAAAAAAGGTAGTCGCCCACCAGAACGCTGGACTTGTTATCCCACAGCAGGTTTGCCGTGGGGCGGCCGCGTCGCTGGCCGCTTTCATCCACCACATCATCATGCAAAAGCGTGGCCGTGTGAATGAACTCGACCGTGGCCGCAAGATGGATGTGATAGGGGCCCTCATAGCCGCAAAGCCGTGCGGCCGCGAGCGTCAGCATCGGGCGCAAACGTTTGCCGCCTGCGTCCACCAGATGCGCGGTAACTTCGGGAATACGCGGGGCGTGTTTTGACGCCATGCGCTCGCGAATCAGCGTGTTTACCGCCTCCATTTCGGCGGCAAGATATTCCCCAAGTGCTTCATGCGGTTTATGTGCAGCTTCGATCAGCATTTCATCTTCTCGTCATTCCGACCGGTATCCGGCTCGACAATTGCAGGGGTCTGTTCTTAACTCTGAACGCATGAGAGAGCTTATCCGAACAACGGACCCGACCCTGATCCCATTCGTAACCGCCCTTCTTGCAGGCGAGGATATAGACTGCTTTGCGATGGACGTCCATATGAGCGCGCTGGAGGGGTCAATAGGAATTTTACCTCGTCGCCTTATGGTCCGCGACAAAGACCTGTTCCTGGCCCGCGCGATTCTGCGCGACAATGGTATCGATTTCGAGGAGTAAGACATGACCGCAGCTGAAACCGGATTGACCCGCGATGCCTTTCTGGGGGGGCGTTTGAGCCTGTCGCAGCCCACCGCCGGCTATCGTGCGGGGGTGGATCCGGTTTTTCTGGCCAGTTTCGTCAATGCGTCATCCGGCGATGCGGTGCTGGATCTGGGCTGCGGTGTTGGTGCGGCCTCGCTCTGCCTGGGTGCACGTATCCCGGGACTGCGACTTGTCGGCGTTGAACGGCAACGAAACTATGCCGAACTGGCCCGCAAGAATGCGTCAGACAACAACATTTCGCTGACGGTTCACGAAGGCGACATCGCTGAGCTGCCCCCGGCACTGCGCGAAGACAGCTTTGATCACGTGATCATGAACCCCCCGTATTTCAAACGTGACCGGGGCAGCGCCTCGCCTGACCGGCCACGTGAAACGGCACTGGGCGAGGACACACCGCTGGCGGTCTGGATAGATCAGGCGACGCGGCGGCTTACCCCCCGCGGATATCTGACCCTGATCCACGCGGCAGAACGACTGCCGGATGTTCTGGCGGCCATGGATGATCGGCTTGGGTCAGTTCTGGTCAAACCGCTTTGTCCACGCGCCGGACGCGCAGCGAAACTGGTACTGGTCCATGCGCGCAAGGGCGGACGCGGGGCGTTTCGCCTTGCCGCCCCGTTGGTGCTGCATATGGGGGACGCCCATGAAGCGGACAAAGAGCATTACACGCCAGAGGTCAGCGCCATTTTGCGTGACGGGCATGCATTGCCCCTGTGGTGACCGCGTGAGCGGCCACGGAGTCCCGGGTAAGGTCTGCGCAACCTTGACGGGCAAAAATCCGCAAAACCGTGCAACGTTTTCGTGACAAGCCCGGCAAAGTGTGCTGCACTTGTCTTGTTCAATCACATCACAGGAGGATCGCCATGAGCATGAGTTCGCATCTGGAAGAGCTGCGCAGGAAACACGAGTTGCTCTCGGACAAAGTTGAAGAAATCCAGCGTTCCCCCGGCAGCAGCGATTCAGAAATCTCTGAACTGAAGAAACAAAAGCTCAAGATCAAAGAAGAAATCGAACGCTTGGCCACGGTCTGAACGACCGCTTGAAAAGCGCGGGTCAGTCCGCTGCGGCTTGATCCGCGCTGGCCCGCGCCGCCAACAAGGCGCCGACGGTGATCAGCCCTCCGGCCAATAAAAGCGAGGGATGAGCCTCGGCCACCCCTGCAAGGATCAGCACAAAGGTCGACAGTAGCGGTGCGCCATAGCTCGCCACGCCCAATAGCTGAATGTCCCCGCGTTTTACCCCGATATCCCAGACATAAAACGCCAGCCCAACCGGGCCCAGCCCAAGTCCCAGAACCGACGCCCAGCCCAACGCGCCATGCGGCCATACGGTCTGTTCCCACACCAGATGTGCCGCCCCGGACAGCAGAGCCGTTGCCAGGCAAAACACCACGACAGAGGCCGTAGGCGTATTGCCCAGCCGCCGCGACAGAACGGAATACCCCGACCATGTCAGAGCGCAGAGGAATGCCAACGCGAAACCCGGAAGCGCTGCGCGTTCAAATCCCTGAGCACCGCCCAATACGATCAATGCCGCCCCGGCAAACGAAATCAATGCCCCGACAATATGCATCATCCGTAAGTGTTCCCCCGGCAATAGGCCCGAGAAGAGAACGATGAATAGCGGCCAGAGATAAGCAATCAGACCCGCCTCGGCGGCAGGGGCCATACGCAATGCTGAAAAATACAGTGCGTGATAGCCAAACAGGCCCAGCGTGCCAAAGGCATAGACGCGCCAACTGACACGGCGCAGAACGCCCAATCCTTCTGTCGCTCCGATCCAGATCACACCCAGAACGCCCCCGATCAGAAAACTCATGGCCGCGAGTTGAAAAGGGGGAACAGGTGCTGTGCCCACCGTGAACAACGCCAGAAGTGACCACAAAAGAACGGCGATGAACCCCGTTAGGGTGGCGGTTCTGCGGGTCATTTCAAATCTTCTACCGCAACAATGTTAAAGCGTTCGGACACATGCTTGGTTTTTGCAATCTCGGCAAGCACCCAATCGCGGAACGCCGCAATTGCCGGGCGCTTTTCCTGCCCCTGACGACACAGAAACCTGAACCGGGCACGGGTGGACAACGCCAACCCATAGGGGGCAACAAGCCGCCCTTCGGCCAGATACTTCACCACAAAGGCGCGACGGCCAAGCACAATGCCCACGCCTGCCATCGCCGCATCCAGCGCATGGTCGGGCTGTGAAAACACAGATGCGACCCGCGGTGCACCGTCGACCCCAGCTGCCCGCAACCACGCGGGCCAGTCACAGGGCGGGTTTAGAAAGTCGTCAGATGTGTTGTGGATCAACGGGGCCGACAGAAGGTCCTTAGGCTCCGGGTATTTTTCCGCCATTGCCGGCAACATCACGGGGGTCAGCCATTCCTGCTCCAGCGGCTGCGCATAAAGACCATCATCCGGCCCATAGCCAAAGCGGATGGCCACATCCACCTCATCCCGGTTCAGATCAACAAACCTCAAACCCGCAGCAAAACGCAGCTCGATCTGTGGATAGGCCTGCGCAAAGGCATAAAGCCGCGGGGCCAACCATTTCGACGTGAAGGCGGGCCCTGCCGTGACCGTCAGAACATTGGTTTCCAGACTTCTGCGCGCACTGCGCCAAGCGGCCGTAAGCGCTTCGAACCCTTCTGCCGCTCCGGGGGCCAGAAGACGCCCCGCCTCGGTCAGTTCGACAGCCCGGTTCAGACGGCGAAACAGCGGAGCACCAAAATGCTCTTCAAGGGATTTAATCTGAAACGACAGGGCAGCCGGGGTCACATTCAGTTCTGCCGCCGCTTGCTGAAAGGACATATGGCGCGCGGCGGCGTCAAAGGCACGCAAGGCGGTCAATGGGGGCAAGCGATCAGTCATTTCAGTTAAATATCACTAAACTGAAACACGCGAAAGTCTCGTTTGCCCAATAAATATCAGAGAGTGATACTGCAAACAGACAAACATGACTTAACAGGAACACACCATGCTTGAAACGGCGACAACAGACAGCGCGCTGCGCGAAGCCTACACAAAGGCCCACACTGCGCGCGCGCAGACGTTCCGGTCCGCAGGCCTTTGGATTGGAACGTTTCTCACATCCATGATGCCTGTGCTGAAACGCAAAGGGGCCAGCCAAAACGGCCAGCCCCTGAAATGTGATTGTCCTGCCTGACGCGTGAGTTTCCTTTTGTTGTTGGCGCACAACAAGAACCGGAAACACCCACAAGCCAGAGAACTGAGCTTACATCCCCGCATCATGCTTTTCAGCAGAATGCAAAAACGTTTTAGACGAAGAACTGAGCCCCGTTGGCCGAAATGGTCGACCCGTTGATGAAGCCCGCATCGTCAGATGCCAGGAAGGCCACGCAGCGTGCGATCTCTTCCGGTTCGCCCAGACGGCCTGCCGGGATACCTGCAACGATCGAATCGCGCACTTTTTCCGGGATCGCCATGACCATTTCTGTGGCGATATAGCCGGGGCAGATCGCGTTGGCGGTGATACCTGCACGCGCACCTTCCTGCGCCAGCGACTTCACGATGCCCAGATCACCGGCCTTGGTGGCAGCATAGTTCACCTGAGCGAACTGGCCTTTCTGGCCGTTGATCGAGCTGATCACGATGATGCGGCCAAACTTGCGTTCACGCATGCCGGGCCAGATCGGGTGCACGGTGTTGAACACGCCAGTCAGGTTGGTGTCGATCACCTCCTGCCACTGTTCAGGGGTCATCTTGTGGAAGGGGGCGTCGCGGGTGATGCCCGCGTTGGCAACGACAACGTCGACCGGGCCCAGATCCGCTTCGACCTGTGCGATGCCGGCTTTGCTTTCCTCATAGCTGCCAACATTCCACTTATAGGTCTTGATGCCGGTTTCGGCGGTGAAGGCGGCGGCTTTCTCTTCGTTGCCGGCATAGGTCGCGGCGACCTCGTAGCCTTCCGCTTTCAGCGCTTTTGAAATTGATGCGCCAATACCGCGCGAACCTCCGGTGACGAGTGCAACTCGGGCCATGTGTTTCCTCCACTTCGAATCTAGGTCTGAAACTCTGTTACATTTTCTGTTTAACCTGCGCAATATTATTGCGCAAACATTTTGCCGCAATGCAGAGTTTATTTCGCACCTGCGACAAAGGCGTGACGAAAATGCCAATAAAAAAGGCGCCCGAAGGCGCCTTTTTGTGAAGTTCTGTCGCGCTTACGGGCGTTCAAGGCACATGGCCACGCCCATGCCGCCGCCGATGCACAGGGTCGCCAGACCCTTCTTCGCTTCGCGGCGTTTCATTTCGAACAGAAGCGTGTTCAGGATACGGCAGCCCGAGGCGCCGATGGGGTGACCGATGGCAATAGCGCCGCCGTTCACGTTCACAACATCCGGGTTCCAGTCCATGTCCTTGTTCACGGCGCAAGCCTGCGCGGCGAAAGCTTCGTTGGCCTCCACAAGGTCAAGGTCCTGTGCTTTCCAGCCCGCCTTGTCCAACGCCTTGCCCGATGCGTGGATCGGGCCAACGCCCATGATCGACGGGTCCAGACCAGCGGTGGCATAGGAGGCAATGCGCGCCAGCGGTTCCAACCCGCGCTTCTCGGCCTCGTCTGCCGACATCAACAACACAGCGGCCGCGCCGTCATTGATGCCCGAAGCGTTGGCCGCGGTCACCGAGCCGTCCTTGGTGAAGGCCGGGCGCAGCTTTTGCATGGCTTCCATGGTTGCGCCGTGGCGGATGTATTCGTCGCTGTCCACCACGATGTCGCCCTTGCGGGTCTTGACCGTGAAGGGCACGATTTCATCGGCAAATTTGCCGGCTTTCTGCGCGGCTTCGGCCTTATTTTGCGAGGCGACGGCGAATTCGTCCTGCATCTCTCGGGTGATGCCCCACTGGTCGGCCACGTTTTCGGCGGTCTGGCCCATGTGGTAGCCGTTGAACGCATCCCACAGACCATCGCGGATCATGCAATCGATGAATTTCATGTCGCCCATTTTGTGACCCGCACGCAAATGCGCAACATGAGGGCTGAGGGTCATGTTCTCTTGCCCACCGGCAGCCACGATCGCGGCGTCGCCAAGCTGAACATGCTGCGCGCCAAGCGCAACGGTGCGCAGGCCCGAGCCGCAAACCTGGTTGATGCCCCAAGCCGATGCCTCTTTCGCGTAGCCTGCATTGATATGAGCCTGACGGGCCGGGTTTTGCCCCTGCCCGGCTTGCAGCACCTGACCCAGAATGGTCTCGCTGACCTCGGACGGGTCAATCCCGGCGCGGGCAACGATCTCAGCCAGAACGGCAGCGCCCAGATCATGGGCAGGCGTGTTCGCGAATGATCCCGAAAAACTGCCCACGGCGGTACGCGCGGCCGATACGATTACGACATTGGTCATAGTGCTTCCTTTTCCTCCAACTGGTGAGCTTGCACGGCGCGCCGTTCAGAAATGTCTAAAACGGCGCCATAAGCGCAAGTTCATTGCTGGGCACATCCTGTGCTGCGATGCAGAGAAAATCAAGTCGCGCGATGGCATATATGCGGACAAGCCGCATATGCCCCCCTGATTGCGAGACAAATATGGAAAGGTCAGGCCACGTCTTGCCAATAGGGTGTCAGGGTCGGAACGCCGAAATAATACCCTTGCATGCAATCGACCCCAAGCGCGGTAAGATAGGCCGCGTCCTCATAGGTTTCGACGCTTTCCGCAACCGTAAACATATCGAAATGCCGTGCCACGGAAATCATGGCCGCCGTCAGGATCTGATTGTCGGGATTGTCGTGAATTCCAGTGATAAACTCCCCATCGATTTTCATGATATCGAAGTAGAAGTCCTTGAGATATCGGAAAGAAGTATACCCCGCCCCGAAATCATCCAACGCAAAGCTGATACCCTTGCGCTGCAGGTCAGACATGAAAACCTGAACCAGATCCGGCATGGTGATTGCCGTGCGTTCGGTAATCTCCAGGATCAGCCGCTCACCTAGATGGGGGTCATCTTCCAAACCCCGATCCAACACGGTTTTCCAACCGGGATAGCCAATGGATCGGGCGGACATATTGATCGATAGCCGCAAGCCCGGTTCCTGACGCAAGGCCTCCAACCCCTTTTCAAGCGCCAGCGCATCAAGCATCCGCCCCAGTTCTTTATCCTCAACGGAATCGATGAAGTCTTTTGCGGGAATCACCCGGCCAGTTGGATCAAGGACCCGCAACAGCCCTTCGTAGAAGGCCATTTTTTCAGGATCTGCCGTCTGAACAACCGGCTGATAGGCCAGCTTGACCCGTTTTCGGTCCAGCGCTTCACGCACAAGGTCCAATGCCTGCCGATCCCGCATCGAGATGGCTTCGGCCAGAGGGCTGCTTGTTGGCGTGTCTGCTTGATGAACCATAGTCGCGTCACTTCACTTGTTGCGAGACCCCGATTTGCGCGGAGTTTCCTGTCCCAGTTGCAAGCAGTTTTGGCAGGATTATGCTAACGGTGCGTAAAATCGACAGTTCGGTTAAAATTGTATCGACCCGCGGATTTTTCGACGCAGAAACCTATACGAACGGACAGGAATAAAAATGGACCGCTGCCCTTGGTGCTCGGATGATCCGATTTATCAATCATATCATGACCTTGAATGGGGAGTGCCGGAATGGGACGGGCGCGCACTTTGGGAAAAGCTGATCCTTGATGGGTTTCAGGCCGGTCTGAGCTGGATCACGATCCTTAAAAAGCGAGACAACTTTCGCGCCGCATTCGACGGTTTTGACCCCGCCAACATCGCGGGTTGGGGCGAGGACCACGTGCATCGGCTTTTGCAGGACAAAGGCATCATTCGGCACCGCGGAAAAATCGAAGCCACCATTACCAACGCTCAGGCTTATCTGGATTTAGGCGGCGCAGATGCATTTCGGGATATGATGTGGGGATATGTCGGCGGGGTGCCGCTTGTTGGCGGCTACGACCATCAGGCCGACGTGCCCACATCTTCGCCCCTATCGACCCAGATATCGAAGGACCTGAAGAAGGCAGGCTTCAAGTTCTGCGGGCCAACAATTGTCTACGCCTGGATGGAGGCCTGTGGGCTTTTCAACAACCACCTGACATCGTGCCACCGCTATGCGGCCTTTACGATCGCAGCCGCGCCAGAAGATCAGCACTAGGCACACCCGTCACCCGCAGCCCGCGCGCCTGTTCATAGGCCCGGATCGCAGCACGCCCCTTTTCACCGATCACGCCATCGGGGCGCCCGGCTTTGAACCCAAGGGCATTCAGCCGTTTTTGCAGCTCTTGCCGGTCACCCCGGCTCATCCCCCATGGGCGTTTGGGATAGCCCGACACGATCGGCCCGCGCCCGGCCAGACGGTCGGAAAGATGGCCAACCCCGATCACATAGCTGTCTGCATAGTTGTAGGTTTTCAGCACGTGGAAGTTCTGAAATATCATGAACACAGGACCGTCCGGTCCCGCCGGCAGGATCAACGCGCCCTGCGCATTGCCCTTCAGCGCCCGCCCCTGCGTATCTGTGACGCCGATTTTGGCCCAGTCCCGCAAGCGGCGCGGGAAAACGCGGCCCGTGACGGCCAGATCAAACCCTTTCGGCAATCGCACCTCCACGGCCCAAGGCTGCCCTTTCTTCCAGCCTTTCGCACTGAGGTAAGCGGCCGTCGACGCCAGCGCATCCGTCGGGTCATCCGACCAGATATCACGCCGCCCATCGCGGTTGAAATCCACCGCATGGGTCAAAAAAGAGCTGGGCATAAACTGCGTGTGCCCCATGGCCCCGGCATAAGACCCCCGCATACGGGTCGCAGACACATCGCCCGCCGACAGGATCTTCAAAGCAGCCAGAAGCTCGGCTTCAAAAAGGTCGCGACGCCGACCCTCGTAAGCAAGGGTGGCCAGCGTGGACAAAACGGGGGTCGACCCGCGCACCGCACCAAAGCTGCTTTCCATACCCCAGATCGCCACAACCACCTCTTTGGGCACGCCATATTTGCGCTCGATCTTTTTGAGCAGGGTCGGATAGCGCGACAAGGCGCGCTGGCCACCTTTGATTCGCTGGGGCGACGCCGCCGACTGGATATAGTCACGCAGGCTGCGCGTTGTTTCCGCAGGCTTTGCATCTGACTTGACGACGGATGGCAGAAACTCTGCCTGTCCAAGCGCCTTCACCGCCTGTGTTGAAAGCCCTGCGGCACGGGCACGCGCGGCAAACTGATCACGCCATGCAGCAAATCCGGCATTGGCCAGCAAGGGGGCTGGAAGGGCTGCGCTAAGGGCAAGCCCGGCGACAACCGCCCGTCGTTTCATCACATGCATCGCGCATCCCCCTCGTTACTGACAGGGTGATCTTAGAAGGTCCGGGGCCACTCTCAAACCCAAACACATTCCATAGGCGGGACCATGCCGCGCGCCGCTGTCCACCTGCCAACGCAGAACAATTGCACCTGCACGCAACCCCGCGTATAGCAAACCTGTGAAAAGACAGATGTTCTGAAAGGCCGATCATGAGCGACGACAAGAAATCCGCGAATGAAATGTGGGGGGGCCGCTTTTCGGCTGGACCCGACGCGATCATGGAGGCGATCAACGCCTCGATCGGCTATGACCAGCGCATGGCCAAACAGGACATCGAAGGCTCGCGCGCGCACGCCGCAATGCTGGCCGCGACAGGCGTGATCACCGAGGATGACGCCAAGGTCATCCGCGAAGGCCTGTTGACCGTGCTGGCCGAGATCGAGGGCGGTTCCTTCGCCTTCTCGACCGCGCTGGAAGACATCCACATGAATGTCGAGGCCCGCCTGAAAGAGATCATCGGCGAACCGGCTGGCCGTCTTCACACGGGCCGGTCGCGCAACGATCAGGTTGCCACGGACTTCCGCCTTTGGGTGCGGGATCAGATGGACGCCGCCATCGACGGGCTGGATGCCCTGATCCGCGCACTTCTGGGCCAAGCCGAGGCCGGTGCCGATTGGGTCATGCCCGGCTTCACTCACCTGCAAACCGCACAGCCAGTCACATGGGGCCACCACATGATGGCCTATGTCGAGATGTTTGGCCGTGACATGTCGCGCTTCCGTGACGCACGCACGCGGATGAACGAAAGCCCACTGGGCGCGGCTGCGCTGGCAGGCACATCTTTTCCGATTGACCGCCATATGACCGCCGAGGCGCTTGGCTTTGACCGCCCGGCGGCGAACTCGCTGGACGCCGTGGCGGATCGCGACTTCGCGCTGGAGTTCCTGTCCTCGGCCACCATCTGCGCCATGCATCTCAGCCGCTTTGCCGAAGAGCTGGTGATCTGGTCATCGGCCCAGTTCCGCTTTGTGCGCATGTCCGACAAATGGTCGACCGGCTCGTCCATTATGCCACAAAAACGCAACCCGGATGCGGCGGAGCTGATCCGTGCAAAAATCGGCCGGATCATGGGGGCCAATATCGGGCTCATGACCGTGATGAAGGGTCTGCCGCTGACCTATTCCAAGGACATGCAGGAAGACAAAGAGCAGGTCTTCGACGCCGCCGACACCCTGATGCTGGCTTTGGCCGCGATGACGGGTATGGTGTCTGACATGACCGCAAATACCGATAGCCTTGAAGCGGCGGCATCGTCGGGCTTCTCGACCGCAACGGACCTTGCCGACTGGTGCGTGCGCGCGCTGAACATGCCGTTCCGCGACGCCCACCACGTGACCGGATCGCTTGTGGCCATGGCCGAGGCGCGCGGCTGTGACCTGCCGGACCTGAGCCTTGAAGACATGCAGTCGGTGAATGCCGATATCACCAACGACGTGTTTGGCGTCCTGGGTGTGCACAATTCGGTCGCCTCGCGCACCTCTTATGGCGGCACCGCGCCCAGCGAAGTGCGCAAGCAGATCGCGCGCTGGAAAGAGAAACTGTCATGATCCGCGCGGCGCTGGTCATCGCCATTCTGGGACTGGCCGCCTGTGGCGCGGATGGCGAACCCATCCGCCCGGGCAGCGCCGAAGACACGGCCCAACAACAGGCGCGCGGATGACCGCCCGCATCTCTCCCTTGCGCAAGCTTTACCTTGCGCTTGCTGTGATCGGCGCCATCGCGCCCTATGCCTATTTCATCGCGTTCTTTCGCGAAAACGGGCTGGATCTGAACGCGCTCTTCACCGCATGGGGGGCCAATCTGGCCACCAAGGGGCTGGGCATGGACCTTGTGTTTTCGGCCATCGCCCTGACCGTTTGGATCGTGGCCGAAACCACAGTGCGCCGCAACTGGTCAGCACTTTGGGCGATCCCGGCGACCTTTCTGATCGGGGTCAGCTGTGGTCTGCCGCTTTACCTTTTCCTGCGCACACGACCCGTCTAGGCAATTGCCAGCGCGGCCCGCTTCCTTTAGGGCATCGAATAAGCGCTGACAGACGAGGCCCAAGATGGACCATTTCCTTTACAAAGACGGTGTTTTGCATGCCGAAGACGTGTCAATCCAAGAAATTGCTGCCGAGGTTGGCACGCCATTCTATGTCTATTCCGCCGCCACGTTGAAACGCCATATCGGTCTTTTCAACGAAGCACTGGGCTGGGCTGATCACCTTGTCTGTTTCGCAGTGAAATCGAATTCCAACCTCGCCGTTCTGAAATTGATCGGAGAGATGGGCGCAGGCATGGATGTGGTCTCGGGCGGCGAATACCGCCGCGCGATTGCCGCTGGCGTGCCGGGCGAGCGCATCGTCTTTTCCGGCGTCGGCAAAACCCGTGAAGAAATGCGGCTGGCCCTGACCGGCGGCATCCGGCAGTTCAATCTGGAAAGCGAGCCCGAAATGCGGGTGCTGTCAGAGGTGGCCAGCGAGTTGGGCGTCGTTGCTCCGGTCACCGTGCGCGTAAACCCGGATGTGGATGCAAAGACACATGCAAAGATCTCGACCGGGAAATCTGAAAACAAGTTTGGCATTCCGATTGCCCGTGCCCGCGAAGTCTATGCCGAGATTGCCCGCCTGCCCGGTCTGAAAGCCGTCGGCATCGATGTGCATATCGGATCGCAGCTGACAGAATTGCAGCCCTTCCGCGAAGCCTATCAGAAGGTCGCCGAGCTGACCGAGGCGCTGCGTGAAGACGGGCATGACATCACCCGGCTTGATCTGGGTGGTGGCTTGGGCATTCCCTATGAACGCTCGAACGACGCCCCGCCCCTGCCCATCGAATACGGGCAAATGGTGCGTGAAACCGTCGGCCATCTGGGCTGCGAGATCGAGATCGAACCGGGCCGTCTGGTGTCGGGCAATGCCGGCATCATGGTCACCTCGGTCATCTATGTGAAAGAGGGCGAAGGCCAGGATTTCCTGATCGTGGACGCGGCCATGAACGACCTTGTGCGCCCAGCCATGTACGAGGCCCATCACGACATCATCCCCGTGGTCGAGGTCACGCCGGGCGAAGAAAAATCCCGCTACGACATTGTCGGCCCGATCTGCGAAACCGGCGACACTTTCGCCAAGGGGCGCGATATGGATGGGCTGGCCCCGGACGATCTGATCGCGTTTCGGTCAGCTGGCGCCTATGGCGCCGTGATGGCGTCGGAATACAATTCGCGCCCCCTGATCCCCGAAGTGCTGGTGATGGGCGATCAATATGCCGTCATCCGCGCACGTCCCACCTATGAAGAGATGCTGGGACGCGATACCATTCCAGAATGGCTGTGATGACACGCCGGGTCCGGTGACCCGCAAAACCACCCCCGACAAGGCGTTGGCGCGCCTTGCCCGTCCTCTTGCACTGACAAGGGGTGGGATGGTTTTGGAACGGCTCTGGCATGCGGGCTGGCCCTTTGTGACGATCTGCCTTGCCGCGGTTGCCCTTGCAGGCTTTGGCGCAGTTGGAATTTCCGGTCTGCCGGGTGGCGTGACATTGGGCCTGATCCTTGCCGCGATTGCGGCGGCCGTGCACGCCCTCAGACAGGTCACATGGCCCCGAAGCTCAGAGGCCTATTCGCGGTTGGATGACACCCTGCCCGGCCACCCGATTGCCGCCCTGATGGACGAACAGGCCACGGGCCAAAGCGATCCGGCAGCCACGGCCCTGTGGCAAGCGCATCGCGCCCGGATGGCCCAGAAGATCGCACAGGCAAAGCCCGTATCCCCCAACCTGCGCGTGGCGCCGCGTGACCCTTTCGCCCTGCGGCTCATCGCGCTGACCGGGGCCGTGCTTGCCATAGGTTTTGGGCCATGGACCGCACCCGATGACACTCGCCTTGCAGAAGGTGGTGCCGCGACATCCCTTGCAGCGGCCAGTTGGGAGGGCTGGATCGAACCACCCGCCTATACCGGCCAACCCAGCCTCTACCTGCCCGACCAGCCCGAGGGGCCGCTTTCCGTGCCTTCGGGCAGCCGCCTGACCCTTCACAGCTATGGCGATCTGGCAGGGATCACCCTGTCGGGCAGCGCACTTGACCTGACCACAGATACCCCCACTCCCGCCCAGCACCGCCAGCGCCTGACACGCAGTGGCAGCTTGGCCATCGCCACGGATCACACCAAACGATGGAGCCTGACAGCCGTGGGCGACGTGCCGCCTGCCATTCGCCCGGATGGCCCCCTGACCCGCCGCCTGAACGGCGATTTCTCGGTTGGGTTTGTGGCCGCTGATGACTACGGGATCACCTCGGGACGGGCGGAGTTTGCGCTGGCCCCCGCGCGCGTTGACCGTCGCCACGGATTGTCAACCGATCCCGAGCCGCGCGACCCGGTGATTGTCGATCTGCCGCTGCCCTTTCGCGGCAGCCGCACGCTTGTGGAAAATCTGTTGGAAGACAACCTGACCCAGCACCCGTTCGCCGGTTTGCCCGTCGATATGGTGTTGTGGGTCGAAGATGGCGCAGCCCAGATCGCCGAAAGCAAACCCATGGCCATGGTCCTGCCCGCCCGCCGGTTTCTGCACCCGGTCGCACGCGCCGTGATCGAACAGCGTCGTGACCTCATGTGGAGCCGGAAAAACGCCCCGCGCGTGGCGCAAATTCTGCGCGCCACTCTGAACCGACCCGACGATCTGGCCCTGCCCGACGGGGTCTATCTTCAACTGCGCACCGCCATTCGCCGATTGGAAAGCGGGCTGGGATTCTCGGACGTGGCCTCAGGCCTGCCAACAGAGCTTCGCGATGAAGTGGCACAGGCGCTTTGGGATGCCGCCGTCACGCTCGAGGATGGGCAGCTTGCAGATGCCCGTGCGCGCATGCAAGAGGCCCAACGCCGGCTGGAACAGGCCGCCCGCGACGGTGCCAGCCCCGAAGAACTGGCCGAGCTGATGGACGAATTTCGTCAGGCCATGCGGGACTATATGGAGCAGCTCGCCCAACAGGACCCCAGCGACGGACAGAACCAGCCCGCTGGCTCGGACAACACCATCGAGCTGAGCCAGTCAGACATCGAAGAGATGATGGACCGCATCGAAGAGCTGATGCGTCAGGGGCGCGAGGCCGAGGCGATGGAGATGCTCGATCAACTGCGCCAGATGATGGAAAACATGCAAATGGCCCAGAACGGACAAGCCAACCAACCCGGTGATCAGGCGCGCGAAGGCCTGCAAGACACGTTGCGCCAACAACAGGGCCTGTCGGACCGGGCCTTCCGCGATCTGCAGGAGCAGGGCGAAGGGTCGCAAGCAGGTGAAGCCGAAGGCAACGAGGGGCGCGATGGCGGTCAGGGGCGTGGGCAAAGCCATGATGGCACCGGCGGGCAACAGGGCGAAAACGGAGACGGTGGCGGTGCGGACGACAATGATGCGGATGGGGCTGGTCAGGGTGGTCAACTCTCGGACCAGCAGCGCGCGCTACAAGATCAGCTGGCAGAGCAACGGCGCAATCTACCCGGTGCGGGCGATCCCTCTGGCCAAGCCGCCCGCGACGCACTGGACGATGCTGGGCGCGCCATGGGGCAAGCCGCTGATGCGCTGGAACAGGGCGATCTGCCCCGCGCGCTCGACCGTCAGGCCGAAGCCATGGAGGCCATGCGTGAAGGCATGCGCCGCTTTGACGAGGCGATGCAAAACGAACAGGCGCGCGACAACGGCCAAGAAGGGCAAAGCCCCGGCGAGGGACAACGCGCAGGCCAGCGAGACCCGCTGGGGCGCAGCCCCTCCGGGCGCGGCGGTGCCACCGCCACAGACAGCCCGCTGGGCGACACCGAAGACGCCCGGCGTCGCGCGGGTGAATTGCTGCAGGAACTAAGAAAGCGGGCGGGCGAACAAGACCGCCCCGCTCTGGAACGTGACTACCTCAAGCGGCTGCTGGATCAGTTCTGAGCCCCCGCCGCGCGTGTCATTTTCTTGTCAAAAATACCTTCGCCGAAGGCACGAAATCCGCACCGGGCACCGGCGCCCGCGAACCTACATCCGTTTGCGCGCAGCCAGTGCGGCCGAGATCGTGCCCTCGTCCAGATAATCCAGCTCGCCGCCCACGGGCACACCCTGCGCCAGCGAGGACACCAGACAATGATCCTCCAGCGCCTCGGCAATATAATGCGCGGTGGTTTGCCCATCGACCGTCGCATTCAGCGCCAGGATCACCTCGCGCGTGGCTTCGTCATGGGTGCGCTGAACAAGACGCGGAATGCCCAGATCCTCGGGTCCAACCGCATCCAGCGCCGACAGCGTGCCACCCAGCACGTGATAGCGCCCCTTGAACAGACCCGCGCGCTCCATCGCCCACAGGTCCGCCACATCCTCGACCACGCAAATCTCGCCGGTGGCGCGTTTTTTGTCCAGACAGATGTCGCAACGATCCGCCGTCGAAACATTGCCACAGGTCACACATTCACGCGCGGTTTCCGCCACCGCCTGCATCGCATCGGCCAAAGGCGTCAGCACCAGCGCACGTTTGCGGATCAGGTAAAGCACCGCGCGACGCGCCGAGCGCGGCCCGAGCCCCGGCAGCTTCGCCATAAGCTCGATCAGGTTCTCGATATCACGCGGAGCTTCGGACATCAGCGGATCAGAACGGCAGGTTCATGTCCTTGGGCAGGCCAAGGCTTTCGGTCAGGCGCGACATTTCGCTTTCCGAACGCTCCTGCGCCTTGGATTGCGCGTCCTTGATGGCGGCAAGGATCAAATCCTCGACCACCTCTTTTTCATCCGGGTTGAAAATGGTTGGATCAATGTCCAGACCGGTCAACACACCCTTGGCGGTGGCCGTGGCCTTCACCAGACCCGCGCCGCTTTCGCCGACCACGGTCATGGTTGCAAGGCTGTCCTGCAGCTCGGCCATTTTGGTCTGCATTTCCTGCGCTTTTTTCATCATGCCGGCCATATCGCCAAGCCCGCCCAGTCCTTTGAACATCTGCTGCTCCTAATGTTTCAACTTGGGTTTTAGATACGGGCGGCACGCGCCCGATACAAGGTGCGGGTTAGTCCTCTTCAAAGGGATCCCACTCGTCTTCAACCTCGGCCAAACCCTCTTCGGCGGCTTCCTGCTGCATATCCTCGGCAGACCGAATCTCGGTGATGCGGGCCTTGGGAAAGGCTGCGACAACAGCCTGAACCAGCGGATGCGCACGGGCCTCTTCTTCCAAGGCCAGCTTTTCGCCATCACGGGTTTCCGCAATAGTCGGCGTTTCACAACCATTGACCAGCGTCACACCCCAGCGCACGCCCGTCCAACCATGCAGGCGCTGCGCCAATCGCGCCGCCAGATCCTGAGGTGCTGTGGCAGATGGGGTAAACTCAATGCGTCCGGGTTGATAAGCGGCCAGCCGCACCCCCCCTTCGACTTCAACCAACAGCTTCACGTCGCGATTGATCCGAATAAGCTCAACAACATCCTCGAACCGCGCATAATGCGCCAGCGCCGTATCAGGCCCGGCCTGCACCGCAAGGGCCGTCGCGCCACCAGTCGCACCCCCCGACGAACCACCCGCAGTCCCACCCGGTGCCGCGTGGTGTGAGGCCCCTGCCCCGCCCGCCGAAGGCGCACCAACCGGAGCACCGCCCCCCGGTCCACCGGCGGGACCACCGGGCGCGCTAGAAGGAGGCACCGGCGCATCCTTCAATTTGCGCACCAGCTCTTCCGGCGTTGGCAGGTCTGCCACATGGGTCAATCGAATGACCGCCATCTCGGCCGCCATCATCGCGTTGGGCGCGCGCGCCACTTCCTCGATCGAGGACAAGAGCATCTGCCACATCCGCGCCAAGACCCGCATCTGCAAGGCCTGCGCCATCTGCTGCCCGCGCGTGCGTTCATCCGGGGAAACGGTAGGGTCTTCGACGGCTTCAGGCGTGATCTTGATGACGCTGACCCAGTGTGAGACCTCGGCCAGATCGCGCAGCACTGCCATGGGGTCGGCCCCATCGGCATATTGCGCGCCCAGTTCCGTCAAGGCCCCGGCCGCGTCACCCTTCAGGATCATGTCAAACAGATCAAGCACCCGGCCACGATCCGCAAGCCCCAGCATGGCGCGCACCTGATCGGCGGTGGTTTCACCAGCGCCGTGAGAAATCGCCTGATCCAGCAAAGACTGCGCATCCCGGGCAGACCCTTCGGCAGCACGGGTGATCAGCGCCAGCGCGTCATCCGCGATCTCGGCGCCCTCGGCATCAGCAATCCGGCGCAGCATGGCCAGCATGTCTTCGGGTTCAATCCGACGCAGGTCAAAGCGCTGACAGCGCGACAGGACAGTGACCGGAACCTTGCGAATTTCGGTGGTCGCAAAGATAAACTTCACATGCGCGGGCGGTTCTTCCAGCGTCTTGAGCAGCGCGTTGAACGCACTGGTCGACAGCATGTGAACCTCATCGATGATGTAAATCTTGTAACGCGCCGAGGCCGCCCGGTAATGCACGCTTTCGATGATTTCGCGAATGTCGCCCACCCCGGTGCGCGAGGCCGCGTCCATCTCCATCACGTCCACATGGCGCCCTTCGGCGATCGCGACGCAATGTTCGCATTCACCACATGGTTCAACCGTCGGGCCACCCTGCCCATCGGGGCCAATGCAGTTCATCCCCTTGGCAATGATCCGCGCCGTGGTGGTCTTGCCGACCCCGCGAATGCCCGTCATCACAAAAGCCTGCGCAATCCGATCCGCTTCAAACGCGTTTTTCAGCGTGCGGACCATGGCCTCTTGCCCGACCAGATCGGCGAAGGTCTCGGGGCGATATTTGCGCGCCAACACCTGATAGGCGGGGGCGTCGGTCTCTGTTTCGGTCATGAGCTGCCTTCGGGCCGGATTCGTGTCCGGGCCAGACTAAGGCCGCATCCGCGCGGCGTCCACCGAAAGACCGTTGGCGGCAGCCATTCCACATGCTACGCCCATCTCATGGAGCCTTTGTTTCCCATCGCAAGCCTGCCTGCCGGACCCGGCACATTGGGCATCTGCCCGCTGCCCGGCCACAGCGGAGACTTCCGCGAGGACCTTGAGACACTGCTCGACTGGGCGCCCGACATGGTCCTGTCCATGACCACGATGCGCGAGATGCACAGCTATGGGGCCGCGACCCTTGGCACGGAACTGAGTGCAAAAGGCGTCATTTGGCACCACCTGCCCATTCAGGATTTTGGCGCGCCGTCTGAGCGGATCGAACACGCCTGGCCCAAGGTGTCTCAGAGCGCACGTAGCATCCTGAACAGCGGCGGCAAGGTTCTGGCCCATTGCAAAGGCGGCTGCGGCCGTTCGGGCATGATCCTTCTGAGGCTTTTGGTGGAAGAACGCGAGGCGCCCGAGGCTGCTCTGGACAGGTTGCGTATGGCCCGCCCCTGTGCGGTGGAAACAGCTCAACAGCAGGCATGGGCGTGCCAACCCGCCAACGGAAGCGCTCCCGCGCCTTCATGACCTGTCGGTCAACTGGCTTGGGGGTGGCCCGAGGCTGCGCCTCGGGACCGTTTCCCTTATTTTCTTGCGAAAATACCTATGCGTAGAGGGAAACCCGCACGGGGTTCCCTCAAGGGGCAACGCCCCTTCAGGCTCACGAAGTGAGCCACCAGATACCATGAGGATACCTCAGCGCCCCTTGCGTTTTCCCGCCCCACGCACATGCGTGTTGACCATTTTCGCAAACTTCTTCTCGCGCGAGCGTGACTGCGCCACGGTTTCAGAGTTCTTGGCCTCGCCGCGCCGAAGCTTGCGCCACCGGTCCAACCGCTCCAGATCCAACTCGCCCGCCGCAATCGCGGCTTGCACGGCGCAGCCCGGCTCTGTTTCATGCTGGCAATCCGAAAAACGGCAGCGGGTTTCCAGTTCGGCCAAATCATCGAACACATTGTCGATGCCTTCGCGCGTGTCCAGAAGCCGCAAAGCCCGCATGCCCGGCATGTCGATGATCCAGCCGCCGTTCAGCATCGGTCGCATTGAGCGCGCCGTTGTCACATGCCGTCCTTTTGCATCGTCTTCACGGATGGCGCCCGTGGCCGCGTCGCCGCCTGTCAATGCGTTGGTCAATGTGGTTTTGCCCACGCCAGACGAGCCGATGAACGCCGCAGTCTGAGGCGGCTTGCACCACGCGCCAACATCCTTCGCGCTTTCCGCATCGCGGGCATTGACGGTCAGGATTGTCAGCATGGGATCAAGCGCCTGCGCCTCGGCCTCATAAGCGCGCGGATCATCACAAAGATCGGCCTTGGTCAGCACCAGAACCGGGTAGCAACCCGCCTCATGCGCCAGCGCCAGAAAGCGTTCAACGCGGGCGACGTTGAAATCGTCGTTGCAAGAGGTGACGATGAACAGCGTGTCCACATTGGCAGCGATCAGTTGCACATGCACATCCGTGCCAGCACCACGCCGTTGCAACAGCGACCGGCGCTCCAACACATGTTGAATACGCATTTCGGGGTCAGCAAGTACCCAGTCGCCGACGGCCAGCTCTCCGGCCGAAAATTTCGGTGTGGTCAGGGTCACTTGTCCGCCCTCGCCCAGCGCGGTCATCTGTGCGCGGTGGATTTCGGTAAGGCGGAAAGGGGTCAGTGTGTCAGGCTGCATAGCCCGGTCTTGTTCGAAGGAAGGGGACCATCCAAGGTCCATGAGTGTCAGTGTCATTGGTCTGCCTGTTTCAGCACAAAAAGGCACCCGTCGCGCAAACGCGGCGTTGGGTGAACGGGGTCAGGCAAGTCCGGCGCGCCAGAGTTCGGGGCCGGGTTAGTTGCGACCTGCCTGAAAGGCGGTTGCGACACTCATAAAATCCCTCCGTCAATTCATCGGCCGAATTGCCCGGCCTGTGTAAACCCAAAAGAGATACTGAAAGTCCCTGTCGGGCGGTGTCCCTTGGAGCGAAAGCGAGTTTCGCCTGCTGGGCGGTATCCCTCTCGGCGAAAACAAGTTTCGCCTGTCGGGTGGTATCCCTCTCGGCGAAAACAAGTTTCGCCTGTCGGGTGGTATCCCTCTCGGCGAAAACAAGTTTCGCCTGTCGGGGCATCAAACCCTGCGGGTTTGATGCTTGGTGAGAGGCTGGACACGACCCAGACGGGGCTCGTTGTGGCTGCTTCCTTCCGGACCTGACCAGATTGGCGAGGCGCCTGCCCGCACCAACCTCTCGGCGGTTGATATATGGGGCCGGGCGACAGGATGCAAGCGCTCAGAGATGAAGCTCGTAATGGGCAAAACCGCGACGGTCCAATTCAGACCACACAGAAATATCCAGTGCCGGATATCTCTCCAGCGTTTCGCGCGCCTTGGGCGATGACTTCAACAAGACCGAAGCGCCTTCGACCGGCGCGAAAGACCAGATGGGTTGAAGGTCTCGCGCAAGAACCGTGGCCTGCCGGACATATTCCTCTAGCACCTCGCGAATCGGCATCATCGGAACCGGCACCTGGGCAGTCGGCGAAAATGCAGGGTACCCGCCGCCGCCGCTGACGCGGAAATCGTTGGTCGCCAGCAAGAACACCTGCCCGTCTTCCAAAGGCTGTCCGTTATAGCACAGGTCCAGCACGCGCCCGGCGCCAAGCCCGGCTGGCGCGCCCAGCGCCGTGAACCGCGCCGGTTGCGACAGATCCACCCGATAACTCAACCCGTAAACTGTCTCGTAGAGGTATCCGGGCGTTGCATCCTCTTTCAAAAGAACGCCCCTTTCCCCCGGCAGCACCTGATTGAACACGCTCACAGCGCGCTCCAACCAATTGCGCAACTCGGCACCGGTCACCTTCACCAGCGCCAGTTCGTTCGGAAACAGATAGAGGTCTGAAATCGCACGCCTTGTCAGCTCTCCGGCACGAATGGCCGTGAAATAGTTAGGCCCCCCAAGCCCTCCAGACTTAAAGGGCGCGCTGGAGGCCAGAATGGGCAAGGCATCCAGCTCGGTTCCCGCCACCAAATCACGCACCTTTGCGACCATCGCTTTCTGGACCAGCTTGGTCGCACAGTCAGCGCCAAACAACGCAAAGTAGTTGTCGATATCATTGGTCAGAAACCCAACAGGCGTGCGCAGATGCGCAACCGTGCTTTCATGCAAGCGGCGCACGAGATCCACAAATCCACCCGAGGTTTCGCGCATATCTTTGCGGACAGATGCCGCCCGGTCGGACGCTTGGCTCTCCCCATGGGGCCTTTTCGACCCTCGGGAAATGGGTGCGCCTTCGTTTGGCGAAATCTGATTGGCCTCCTCATGGCTCGACGCATCCACGGATCGCAAACCGCTGGAATGCCGCATGACCCGCCAGTCCCCCGCAGGTCCCTGTGCAATATCCAGATCAATCACAGCCAGATGTGAACCCCAGAAACCGGGCAAAGCGGTCGGCACCCCGTTCAACGTGCCTGCCACTTCGTCACGCAAAGAAGGGCATGACGCATCGCTGCCAGAAGATTTTTGGGGATCGGGAAACACCTGATGGGTGTGCCCCCCGATAATGGCATCAATCCCTTCGATCCGCGACAGCGGCAAAAGAGCGTTTTCCATGTTGTCGACATGCTCTTCGTCGCCAATGCCTGAATGGGCCAGCGCAATAACAATATGTGCCCCTTTCCGACGCATCTCGGGCACATGCGCGCGTGCGGCCTGAACGATGTCACGGGTCACGGGTTGATGCGGCTCGCCCGTGGTTTTAATCGATCCCGGTGGCAAAAAGCCAATCACCCCAATGCGCAGCTCATGAAAATGGCCGTCGGCGTCCTCGACCTCGCGGTTCAAAATGACATAGGGCGGCACAAAGGTGGCATCCTGGCGCGGATCAAAGGCCAGCCGGTCAACAGCATTGGCAGAAACAACCGGGAAATCTGCTTGCGAAATCACATCGAAAAGCGAGCTGACCCCATGGTCGAAATCGTGATTGCCCAACGTGGCCGCATCATATCGCAGATGTGTCATGGCGGCGATCATCGGGTGTATATCGAAATCCGGCAGCGCGGTGTCCGTGTGACCTGCCGCGGTCACAAGATCTGCCATGGCGGTGCCGTACAGAAAGTCACCATTGTCCAACAGGATCGAGTTCTTCGCCTCGATCCGGGCCTGATGAATCAAACCAGCGGTGCGCGACAACCCCCACCGTTCCACCTTGCGATCAGACAGATAGTCATAGGGCAGGATATGCATGTGCAAGTCTGTCGTCGCCAAAATGCGAAGCGACAGTTGGGCCGGGCCAGAGGACCCATCGGGAATGCGTTTACGATCCAATTTAGTGACCTTGCCTCGGTCGGGTTTGCGTGTTTTCAACATCATAGCCCTGTCTGCTCCGTAACGCCATCTTGACGTGTTAAATTTTCTGTAGCTCTACCTATAGTTGCATATTGGCCATGTCCATCGCCCCCGGGCCAGCCTTGTGTCTTGCCACCCCGCGCCGAAGACGGCACATGTTGTGCGCATGACACGGGATGGAGCTCAGGATGCGCATTGCTGAAACCGTCACTTTTGGCGCAGGTCTGATTGACCGCGACGCGGCCCGGCGCGCCGACCCGCGTCAGCTGGACCAAATCGCGCAGACCGCACAGCATTTACCGGTCTGGCGCGGCAAACCCTTGATGCGACAACAGGAACACGGCTGGTCGATCGCCGCACTGCCCCCGACAGCGCTGCCCGGTTCTTTTGACCTGAAACGTCGCGTCTATCTGGGGCGCGTCAATGGCGCGCCGCTTTTCGCGGTGGATGTCTCAAGCTGGAGCCCCGATGAGGATGCGCGGGACCCAGAGAGCTTCGTCGATCATTCGATCCAAACCCATCCGGACCTGCCCGGCGACACGGGCTTTGCCGAGCTACGTGCAACTATGGCGGGGCTTTCTGCGCTGGATGGCGAGATCGCGGCCACCGCCCGCTCGATCCTTGAATGGCACCGCATCCACGGCTTTTGTGCCAATTGCGGCGCAAAAACCAACCGCGCGATGGCCGGTTGGCAGCGGGATTGTCCCGATTGCGGGCGATCCCATTTCCCCCGGACCGATCCCGTTGTGATCATGCTGATCACCCATGGCAATTCGGTTCTGCTGGGGCGCGGGCTGGGCTGGCCGGACGAGATGTATTCACTGCTGGCCGGGTTCATGGAACCGGGTGAAACCATCGAGGCCGCCACCCGCCGCGAGGTATTTGAAGAAACCGGGGTCACGGTCGGCGCGGTCGACTACCTCGCCTCGCAGCCCTGGCCCTATCCATCCTCGCTGATGATTGGCACCTGCGGTCAGGCGACCAGCCGCGACATCACGCTTGACCCCGCTGAGCTGGCCGATGCCTTGTGGTTGACCCGCGAGGAGCTGCTTGACGTGTTCGCAGGCCAGAACAAATCCATTCTACCGGCCCGAAAAGGCTCTATTGCGCATTTTCTACTGACAAACTGGCTTGCGGATCGGCTGGATTAACGTCAGGTTCTAGGCAACAAAAAATACCACGCACAGGGGCGTCCGATGAAGTTCAAAACCCACGAAGATATCGAAGCGACAATCGAGCAGGTCTTTGCAAGCCTTGCTGATTTCGACGGGTATGAACGCGCCGCCCTGCGCCGTGGGGCCGAAGTGATCCGCACGGGCGACCCAAGCGTCTATGGCAAAGGGATGACCTGGCAGGCGAAGTTCCCCTATCGCAACCGGGAACGGATTGCGGATATGGAGCTGACCGAATTTGACCAGCCCAACCAGATGGTGCTGCAGTCGAAAGTGTCAGGCATCGAAGCCGAAGTATTGGTGGACCTGCTGGCGCTGTCGCCCAAACGGACACGTATGGCGCTGTCCATCGACATGCGCCCCAAGACGATCCCGGCGCGCCTTGTGCTGCAATCGTTGAAACTGGCGCGCTCCACCATGGCGAAACGGTTCCAGAAACGCGTCGCGGATTTCGCCCAGTCCATCGAAGATCGCCACAAAGCCTGAACCACCCGCGCTGACGACAGGTCTGCGGGTGCCTCTGGTCACTCATGCCTCTGGCCATGTAGGGGAACTGTGATCAGTCTCGTGCCGGGTCGCGCGGATAGACGCCGATCACGTCCAGTGTCGAACAGAAATAATCCAGCTCTTCCAAGGCCAGCTGAACGTTGCGGTCGTCGGGATGACCTTCGATATCCGCGTAAAAGCGCGTGGCGCTGAACGATCCGTCCACCATGTAGCTTTCGAGCTTGGTCATGTTCACACCGTTGGTCGCAAACCCGCCCATGGCCTTGTAAAGCGCGGCGGGAATGTTGCGCACTTCGAAGACGAACGTGGTCATCATGCCGTGTTCACCGCGCCGCGACATGTCTGCCTCGCGCCCCATGATCACGAAACGGGTGGTGTTATGGCCGTGATCCTCGACATCCTCGGCCAGCACATCAAGCCCATAGATTTCGCCCGCCAGAGACGAGGCCAGAACCCCTTCGCCCGACACTTTGGTCTTGGCAAGTGTTGCGGCCGCACCGGCGCTGTCGGCCGCCGCGATACCGCGCATGCCGTGCAGCTTCAGGAAGCTGGCCGATTGGGGCAAAAGCACCATATGGGCGCGCACCGTGTTGATATCCTCGACCTTGCTGCCCGGCAGTCCCAACAGGCTGATGCGCACGCGCACAAAAGCTTCGTCAAGAATGTGCAAACCGCTTTCGGGCAGCAGCCGGTGAATGTCGGCCACGCGGCCATAGGTCGTGTTCTCGATGGGAAGCATGGCCTGATCTGCCTGCCCCGAACGCACCGCGGCAATCACATCTTCAAAGGAATCGCAGGGCATCGCCTCCATCCCCGGCCGCGCAGCGCGGCAGGCTTCGTGCGAATAGGCGCCGGGTTCCCCCTGAAATGCGATACGATTGGTCATTTGGCCGTCCCTTCCTGGCGGGTTAGCGATAAACGCATGCCCGTGGCGCGTCATATCGCTTGAAAACGTATAGGGGAAGCGGCTAGAAGGCTTCTGACTTTGGATGAGACGGAACGCGACATGTTCGACACAATGAAAACGACAAAAATTTCTGCTGCCCTGATCGGCACCCTTCTGATCTTGCTTTTGGGCAATTGGGTCGCTGGCAGCCTCTATTCGCTGGGCGGTGGCGGCCACGGCGCACATGGTGACGATCACGCCGCAACCGGCTATGTGATTGCAACGGCCGACGAAGACGCTGCTGAGGAAGTCGAAGAAGAGGCCGTACCCTTCTCAGAAATCCTTGCGGCTGCGGACCCTGAAAAGGGTGCGAAAGCCTGGAGCAAGTGTAAAGCCTGCCACAAGCTGGAAGACGGCGCCAACGGCACAGGCCCGCATCTTTACGGTCTGATCGACCGCCCGATCGCCAGCGTGGATGGCTTTGGCTACTCGGACGTTCTGGCCGGCATGAGCGGCGACGCATGGACCACCGACGCGCTGAACGAATGGCTTTTGAACCCGAAAGCCTTTGCGCCGGGCAACAAGATGACCTTCAAAGGCATGAAGAAAGACACGGAGCGCGCCAACCTGATCGCCTATCTGGCGACCATCGGCGGCTGATCCACCGGGGTTGGTCCGGGGCAAGACTTGCTTCTAACCCGACAGAAATTGATGAAAAGGCCGTCAGTTCACGCTGGCGGCCTTTTTCTGTGATCCGCGCGCATCCCACCAGCAATTCCCCGCTTGTCCCCACGCAGGTTTGATCGGACGCGAGTTCGCTTTGCCAAGTTTGGGATTCACACAGTTCTTAAAACGCTTTAACGTCTCAAAGGAACAACACGCCCGTCCAGATTTGCCCCAGATCGCAGACTGGCAACCAGATGATATCAGGAGATCCATCATGACCTCATCCCGTTTCGGCCCCGTATCACGTCGCAAAGCCCTTGGCCTGATCGGAACGGGAACGGCTGTCGGTCTTGGTGGCATTGCCCGCCCTGGCTGGGCCTCCAGCAACGCGGCCCCGGACGGACAGATGATCCGCAGCCACGGCTATTCATTTTACGGCGACCTGCAATACCCTGCAGACTACGCGCATTTCGGCTATGTCAATCCGAACGCCCCGAAAGGCGGCACCATTACCCTGTCGCAACGCGGTACCTTTGATGGGTTCAACCGCTGGACATGGAAATCCGGGGATCCCGAGGTGAATTCAGGCGTGGTGGCCGAGGCGATGTTTGGAGAAATGCCCTTTGCCGGAGGCCTTCCGGCTGACAGCATCACGGACAGTTACGGGCTGATTGCTGAAAGCGTGGAATACCCCGAAGATCAATCCTATTGCATTTTCCACATGCGCCCCGAAGCACGGTTCCGGGACGGATCGCCACTGACCGCGCATGACGCGGCCTTCACCCACAACCTGTTTCTAGAGCAAGGCATCCGATCATACGCCCGCGCGGTGAAAGAGCGGATCACGGCCGTCGAGGTGCTGGACGATCACACCATCAAATACACGTTCGCCGATGGCATTTCGCGCCGGTCGTTGATCTCGCAGGTGGGCGGCACGCCGATTTTCTCCAAAGCCTGGTACGAAGAAACCGGTGAACGGCTGGACGAAGGCTCGTTGGAATCCCCCATGGCCAGTGGCCCCTATCAATTGGATGACTACGAGCTGAACCGTTATGCGGTTTACAAGCGAAACCCTGACTATTGGGGCTGGCATCTGCCAATCAATCAGGGCCGGTATAATTTCGACTACGTCCGGTTTGAATACTACTCCGACGACACGGCTGAATTTGAAGCCTTCAAAGCAGGCGAGGTCACTTTCCGCCCCGAAGGCAGCACCAAACGCTGGGCCACCGGATATGATTTCCCGGCGGTCACAAACGGGGATGTGGTGCGAGAGGAGATCGCGCTCGCCAACCCACCAACCAACACGGGCATCGTGTTCAACACGCTGAAAACGCCGCTGGATGACAAGACCGTGCGCCATGCGCTGTCGCTTTTGTTCAACTTCGAATGGGTCAGCAAATCGCTGCAATACGGGCTGACAACACAGCGCCACTCTTTCTCGCAAGGATCGGCGGTGATGGCCGAAGGCGTGCCCGAAGGCAAAGAGCTTGAGGTCCTGAAGTCTCTTGGTGATCTGGTGCCCGAAGACATGCTGACCGATCCTGTGGTCATGGCGCACAGCTCGGACCCGGCGAAACCAGCCGACCGCAAGAACAAGCGCAAAGCCCTGAAGCTGCTCAGTTCCGTGGGCTGGAACGTGGACAGCGCGGGTGTGATGCGCGATGCATCCGGCGCGGCGATGGAGCTGGAGTTCCTGCTGTCCTCTGCCACCTCGAACACGGCAGAGGCAATCATCACGGCCTATGTGAAAGTCCTGCAGGACACCGGCATTCAGGCCAAATCCGAAAAGATTGACGCCGCACAGCTGCAACGCCGGTACCTCGATAAAGATTATGACATGCTCTACACGAGGTATCTGTCCTTTGAACAAGCTGGCACCGGCTTGCGCCAATTGTTCGGATCAGAGTCTGCCGAAGTGTCCTCCTACAACCCGGCAACCCTGCGCAGTCCCTTGGTCGATGCGATCATCACAGCCGCCTTGGACACCACAAAACGCGACGATGAAATCGCCGCCCTCAAAGCGCTTGACCGCGCGTTGAGATATGAGCGCATCGTGGTTCACGCAGGCTTTGTACCTGAAACATGGCTGGCCTATTTCGATTTCTATGAACACCCGGAAACCCTGCCCCCGCACGCAACGGGCTTTCTGGATTTCTGGTGGATCAACGAAGACAAATACGCTGATTTGAAATCCAAAGGCGTGTTGAGGTAATCCCCCGTGGGCGCATATATTCTTCGCCGTCTTTTGCTGATCATCCCGACCCTTCTGGGGATCATGATCATCAATTTCACCCTGACCCAGTTCGTTCCGGGCGGCCCTGTCGAACAGGTACTTGCCAAGCTGCAGGGCGAAGGCGATGTCAGCCAGCAGATCACCGGAAACGCCAATGATGTGGGCGAAGAGACCTTCGGCTCGGACAGCGAATATATCGGCGCACGTGGATTGCCCAAAGAATTCATCGAAGAGCTGGAACGCGAATTTGGCCTCGACAAACCCCCTGTTGAGCGGTTTTTCCTGATGATGTGGAACTACATGCGCCTTGATTTCGGCGAAAGCTATTTCCGATCCATCGGGGTGTTTGAGCTGGTGGCGGAAAAGCTGCCCGTTTCGGTCACACTGGGGCTGTGGTCCACGGTAATCGCCTATCTGGTGTCGATCCCGCTGGGCATTCGAAAGGCCGTGCGCGACGGATCGACCTTCGACACATGGACGTCAGGCCTGATCATCGTGGCCTATGCAATCCCCGGCTTCCTCTTTGCGATCATGCTATTGGTGCTGTTCGCGGGGGGCTCTTATCTGCAATGGTTCCCACTTCGGGGGCTGACATCCGACAATTGGGAAGAGCTTTCGCTTTGGGGCAAGGTCATCGACTATTTCTGGCACATCACCCTGCCGGTGCTGGCCACCACCATCGCCAGCTTCGCAACACTCACGCTCCTGACCAAAAACAGCTTTCTGGATGAGATCAAGAAACAGTATGTGGTCACCGCACGGGCCAAGGGGTTGGCGGAAAACAAGGTGCTTTACGGCCATGTGTTCCGCAACGCGATGCTGATCGTGATTGCCGGGTTCCCCTCGGTCTTCCTTGGCGTCTTCTTTGGCAGCTCGCTGATCATCGAAACCCTGTTCTCGCTTGACGGGCTGGGACGGCTTGGGTTCGAGGCTGCGCTGCAGCGCGACTACCCGGTCATTTTCGGCACGCTCTTTGTGTTCGGCCTGATGGGCCTTCTGGTCGGGATCCTGTCTGACCTCATGTATGTCTTCGTCGATCCTCGCATCGACTTTGAAGGGCGCGAGGTCTGACCATGGCCCAGTTCCGATTGAACCTGTCTCCGCTCAACCAACGTCGCTGGCGCAACTTCCGCCGCAACGGGCGGGCCTTTTGGTCGCTGATCCTGTTTTCGATCCTCTTTGGCCTGTCGCTGCTGGCTGAGTTTATCGCAAACGACAAACCGATCCTGGTGAAATATGACGACGGCTACTACATGCCCGTCTTCAAGTTCTACCCGGAAACCGCCTTCGGCGGCGACTTCAGGACCGAAGCCGTCTATGGCGACATCGAGGTACAATGCCTGATCATCGCACAAGGGGCTGAGGCCTGCTGGGACGCGCCCGAAGATGTGATTGCCGAGGCCAAAACCGGCACAGTCGAAGGCCAACCCATAAGCCCCGGATGGCTACTCTGGCCGCCCGTGCCTTACAGCTACACAACCATCAACGACATTGATGGCGCAGCCCCTTCGGCCCCGGATGCCAACCACATTCTTGGCACCGATGATACCGCGCGCGACGTGTTGGCGCGGGTGATTTATGGCTTCCGCCTATCGGTCTTCTTCACCATCGTCGTAACGGTTCTGACCTCGGTCATCGGCATCGCGGCGGGCGCCATTCAAGGCTATTTCGGCGGCTGGGTCGACCTGATCTTCCAGCGCATCCTCGAAATCTGGTCCTCGACGCCCTCGCTTTACGTGATCATCATCCTCTTCGCGATCCTTGGGCGAAGTTTCTGGCTTTTGGTCTTTGTCACCGTCCTCTTTGGTTGGCCTGCGCTTGTGGGCGTGGTGCGCGCCGAGTTCCTGCGCGCGCGCAATTTCGAATATGTACGTGCGGCAAAAGCGCTTGGCGTGTCCAACCGCGTGATCATGTTCCGCCACGTGCTGCCCAACGCCATGGTCGCCACGCTGACCATGCTGCCCTTCATCATCACCGGCACCATCTCGACGCTGGCCACGCTGGACTTCCTGGGCTTCGGCCTGCCGTCATCGGCCCCATCACTGGGCGAGCTGACGCGCCAGGCAAAGCAGAACCTGCAAGCCCCCTGGCTGGCCTTCACCGCCTTCATGACCTTTTCGATCCTGCTGTCTCTGCTCGTCTTCATTTTCGAAGGCGTGCGGGATGCATTTGACCCAAGAAAGACCTTCCAATGAGCCTTCTGCGTGTCAAAAACCTGAACGTCGCCTTCCGGCAGGATGGCCAGACTCACCCCGCTGTGCGAAATGTCAGCTTCGAGGTGGCCGAGGGCGAAACCGTCGCCCTTGTGGGCGAAAGCGGGTCAGGCAAATCCGTGACCGCCCTGTCCACCGTGTCGCTTTTGCCCGACAGCGCCGAGGTCAGCGGTTCAATCACCTATGCCGGGCGCGAGATGATCGGGGCATCACAATCGGATTTGCGCGACGTGCGCGGCAATGACATCAGCTTCATATTTCAGGAGCCGATGACCTCGCTGAACCCGCTGCACACGATCGAAAAACAGCTGGCGGAATCGATCCAGCTGCATCAGGGGCTGACGGGGGATGCCCTGAGCGCACGGGTGTTGGAGCTGTTGAACAAAGTGGGCATTCGCGACGCGGAAACGCGGCTTGCGAATTATCCGCACCAGTTGTCGGGCGGGCAACGCCAGCGCGTGATGATCGCCATGGCGCTGGCCAACGGGCCAGATCTTTTGATCGCGGATGAACCCACCACCGCGCTGGATGTGACCATTCAGGCGCAGATCCTCGACCTCTTGGCCGAGCTGAAGCAAAGCGAAAAGATGAGCCTTTTGTTCATCACCCATGACCTTGGCATCGTGCGCAAAATTGCCGACCGGGTTTGCGTGATGAAAGACGGTGAAATCGTCGAAACCGGCCCCACGGCAGAGGTGTTTGAAAACCCGCAACATGACTACACCAAGATGCTTCTGGGCGCCGAGGCCCACGGCCGCCCCGACCCGGTGCCGGCAGATGCGCCCGAGGTTGCCTCGGCCGACAATCTGCGCATCTGGTTCCCCATTCAACGCGGGCTGATGCGCCGCACAGTGGGCCATATCAAGGCGGTGAACGCCGCCACCTTCAAGGTGCGCGCGGGCGAGACCGTTGGCATCGTTGGCGAAAGCGGCTCGGGCAAAACCACGCTTGCGCTGGCCGTGATGCGCCTGATCAGCTCGGAAGGCCCGGTGGTCTTCATGGGCAAGGGCATTCAGGGGCTGAAGTCCCGCCAGCTGCAACCGCTTCGCCGCGATATGCAGATCGTGTTTCAGGACCCCTATGGGTCGCTGTCGCCCCGCATGACCGCCGAGGAAATCATCGCCGAAGGCCTGTCCGTGCATGGGCTGGAACCCGGCCGCGACCGGCGCGAAATGGTTGCCGAAATCATGGAGGAGGTCGGTTTGGACCCCGCCACCATGCACCGCTACCCGCATGAATTTTCCGGCGGACAACGCCAGCGCATCGCCATTGCGCGCGCCATGATCCTGCGCCCGAAACTGGTGGTGTTGGACGAACCGACCTCGGCTTTGGACATGACGGTGCAGGTGCAGATCGTCGAGCTTCTGCGCGGGCTGCAGAAAAAGCACGGGTTGGCCTATCTGTTCATCTCGCACGACCTGCGCGTGGTGCGCGCGCTGAGCCATCATGTGCTGGTGATGCGCGCGGGCGATGTGGTGGAAAGTGGTCCGGCGGATCAGGTATTTGATGAGCCTGAAACCGACTATACGCGCGCCTTGATGGCGGCCGCCTTCGATCTGGAAGCGGTCCACGGCGTGGCGGACTAAAGCGTTTCGAGATTAAAGCGTTTTGGTCTTAACCTGAAACAGGGGAAAACCGAAACGCGGCAAGAGATATCAGCATAGTGGGCGTTTCGGGATAAACATGTGCATTTTGTTTATCCCGAAACGCTTTAACTTGAGACACAAGTTGATTTCGAAGCGCCCACAACACTGATAGGTTCCGCGCGTTTCGTCTCATTGTTGTGCTTCAACAACAAGTCGAAACGCTTTAGATCATCAGGGAAATCAGGACGGGCCAAGCACCTTGCAAGGTGTGTTGCGCGCGTTCAGGCGGCGGCAGGCCAAATCGGCCTGTCCTTGACTGAGCCCCACGAAATTCGCGTGCCAGCCATCGGACCGGTTCACGACTTTGCGCAGCGCCTCGTCCAGCGTGTCGATTTCCTTGAGCGCGGTCTTTAGCAACAGGCGCTCGGCCTGATAGCGCGACGTCAGCACGCCAACATTGATCGCATAATGCCGCCCGCCCGATGTGGACATACGCGTCACGATCTGAGGGGCAGGATCAGCCGTGGTTTTCACCGGCGCCAACGAGGTCAACACAATCGCAGCCGGGCGCGGCGGTGGTGACACAGCCGAAGCCGGCGCCACTTTGCTGCCCGAGAAGGGCTGTGCCGGGGCAAATCCGCCCGCAGGCATGGCCGAGGCTTTTGCAACCTCTGCCGGCGGTGCAATGGCTGCCACCTTCGTTGTGACTTTTGCGACAGCATCCTTGATGCCCTCGGTCAGTGCGGCAAGCTGCGGGTTGGCAGGCACAGCGGCCGCCGCAACCGGGCGCGGCGAAGGCCGCGGGCTGCGTTTCACGGCGGTCACAAGGCGGATTGTTTTGCCTGCTGCGCCGGGCACAACGGGTGCCGCAGTTCCCACATTGCCGACATAGGCAGGCAATGCCGGTTTGCGCACGGTGGCGCGGCTGGGCGCACGACGGAACCCAAGGTTCATCAACTCGGCCACTTTCGCATTGCGCGAGGCGGTCGAACGGCCCCCGAAGACGGTGGTGATGATCCGCTCCTGCCCGCGTTCTGCCGAGGCCACAAGGTTGAAGCCAGCGGCCCGCGTATAGCCCGTTTTGATCCCGTCAGCACCCTTATAGCTGTTCAAAAACCGCGTGTTGGTGTTGTTCACCGACCGCATGCCCGCATCGGTCGTGCGGCGCGAAAACAGGTTGTAATATTCCGGGTGATCAAAAAACAGATGGCGCCCCAGCGTGGTCATATCCCGCGCGGTCGACAAATGACCGCTTTCGGTCAGACCATGGGCGTTCTTGAAATGCGTGCGCGTCATGCCCAGCGCCTTGGCTGTACGGTTCATGCGGCGCGCAAAGGCGGCCTCGGACCCGGAAATGGCAATCCCGATTGCGGTGGCCGCGTCGTTGGCTGATTTCACCGCGGCAGCCCGGATCAGATAGCGCAGCTTGATCTTCTGCCCTTTGCGCAGACCCAGTTTCGAAGGGGGCTCGGCGGCGGCTTTCCCGGTGATCGTCACCACGGTATCCGCCGATATTTCGCCGCGTTTCATCGCCTCGAAGGCGACATAAAGCGTCATCATCTTGGTCAGAGATGCCGGGTGAAGGCGGGTATCGGCGTTGCGCGCATGCAGCACTTTGCCCGTGCGCGCATCAATCACCATAGCGGCATAGGGCGCCGCCTGCGCACGCGCGGGCGCGAGCACCACCAAACAGCCAATAACTGCAAGAAATAGCCCCAGCGGGACCAACTGCCTCAGACGTGTCTTCACGTCGCTCACCTTTTCTGCCTCAATCGCCAGATCATTTGTCGCCCGGCTGATTTGTTTTTTTCAGGCTAACACGGTCATGCGTTTGGGAAAACAGATTATTTTCAAAGCCCTAGAACGTGTCACACAAGACACGACCACAATATGTAGTGTGTTCCTGCGCACAACTCTTCCATATATGGGCCATCTTACCCCTTTGGCAGAGGCATGCCCCACAATCCGGCTGAGACAGCGAGGCGATAGCTGATTGCGAAAACCGCGCCGTATGCGCGCCTCGTTGGCCACAGTCTTCTGCCCGTTCGAAACCAATTGTTGTGACTTTCTCTGGCATTTTGTATGAGCCGGACGGTAATGGCCGTTCTGCCCCTTTTCTTGAAAGGGAGAGCCCTTATATTCTGAGGTCCAGACCTCGTTGACACCAGCGGAGACCATCGGCATGTGCCAAGCCCCCCTGATCCTCTCTTCGGACAATGACGCCGATGATGGAGACGTGGGCCTTGCGGTTGCCACAAAACCCAAGACCAAGCGCCCGCCCATGTACAAGGTGATGATCCTGAACGATGATTTCACCCCGATGGAATTTGTGGTCATGGTTCTTGAACGGTTCTTCGGCATGAACCACGCGCAGGCGTTCGAACTGATGCTGACGGTGCATAAAAAGGGTCTGGCCGTGGCCGGGGTGTTTTCCTACGAGATCGCCGAAACAAAGGTCACGCAGGTGATGCAGATGGCCCGTGAACATCAGCACCCGCTGCAATGCACCATGGAAAAGGAGTGACCCGTCCGGGGTCCTGACATGCTGCACACGCGTCTGAACATCGCCCTTGAAGACGGGCTTTTCACCCTGCCCGACAGCGGCCAGATTTTGGTGATCGGGGCAACCTGTGACCATAATCTCAGCGCCCTACCGAAAGACCGCGTCGTGGTCTACAGCCGCTTTGCCCCGGATGTTACTAAGCTTTGCGCAGACGGATATGACGTCATCCATGATCTGCCTGACACAGGTTTCGCCGCAGCACTTATCTGCGCCCCGCGCGCCAAAGCGCTGGCTCATGACTGGGTGTTCTCTGCACAAAAAGCCGTCGGAGACGGCTTGGTCATATTGGATGGCCAGAAGACAGACGGCATGGACAGCCTCCTGAAATCTCTAAAGAAAAAGGCTCAGATCGGCGGCATCCTGTCAAAAGCTCATGGCAAGATGGTGTGGTTTACGAAACTCGACGCCCCGGATTGGGCTGCGTCTGACACTGAGCTGCCCGGCGGGTTCATCACCCGCCCCGGTGTCTTTTCAGCCGAAAAGATCGACAAGGGGTCCGAGGCGCTTGTCGCGGTCATGCCTGACGAGATTAACGGGCGGGTGGCGGATCTTGGTGCAGGCTGGGGATACCTTTCACGCCATATCCTGGACCGCGGCGGCGTCACGGCGCTGGACCTGATCGAGGCCGACCGCGTCGCACTTGACTGTGCCCGTGTGAACGTGGCCGACCCGCGCGCGCGGTTCTTCTGGGAAGATGTCACGCGCTTTAAACCAGACACGCCCTATGATGTGGTGATCTCAAACCCACCCTTTCATACCTCGCGCGCAGGTGATCCTGATATCGGGCGCAGCTTCATTCAGGCCGCAGCCGGGTTGCTGAAACCATCCGGCCGGTTTGTCATGGTCGCCAATCGACACCTTCCTTACGAAGATACGCTGGCCAAACATTTTCGCGTGGTCGAGGATCTGGGCGGCACGCCCGGTTTCAAAATCCTTGCTGGCCTCAAACCCCATCGCACTGGGCGCTAGGATCAGCTAGGCTCTGGCTGAACCGGTCCGGAATCAGGAAGCACTCATGTCTTTTTCCATCGCAGGCAAAACCGCAATCATCACCGGCGCCGCCAATGGTATCGGCCTGTCCATCGCACGACATTTCGCCGATCACGGTGCCAATGTGGTTTGTGCTGATATGGACGAAGCACGTCTTCTGGACGAATGGGGCCCGAATTCTGACGATGACGAAGATACGTCTTCGAACACCCGGATCTTTGCGGGCGATCTGCGCGAAAAGCTGACCATCGCAAATCTGCTTTCGGCGACAATTGATGCCTTTGAACGTGTCGATATTCTGGTCAATGCATCGCGGCAAGTTATGCTGGCCGATCCACTGGACGCGGACAATACCGCAATCCAGACCTTGATGGATCAGAACCTGATGACCAGCCTGCGCCTGAGCCAGCTTGTCGCAAAGCGCATGATCCAGCAGGGGCTTGCGCGCGAAGAAGATGAAAGCGAAGAGCCTTTGGGGGCCATCGTGAACCTGTCATCTATTGCAGCCGGCCGTACACAGCCCGGCCTGATGGCCTATTCCATTGCCTCTGCCGCGGTGGACCAGATGACCCGCTCGCTGGCCGTGGCACTGGCCCCCAGCCGCATCCGCGTGAACGCCGTGGCCTTCGGGTCGCTGATGAGCGCAAGCCTGCGCGATGCAATCCGCGAAAACGGGGACACGCGCGGCGATATTATTGATGGCACGCCTCTGGGGCGTATCGCCGCGGCGTCGGAAATCTCGGAATCCGTTCAGTTCCTTGCCTCGGAAGCGTCAAGCTTCATGACGGGTCACGTGGTGACGGTGGATGGCGGGCGCAGCCTTCTGGACGCGGTCCCAAATCCGTCACATTAAGCCTTTATGCCCCGCCACATGCCGTCACCAGCTGCGCGCGGCGTTCGGCAAGCTCTGCCCGCTGGGTCTTCATTGCCTTGTGATCACGATAGCTGGGAAGCGAAGACGAGATTTTCGGGCTTGGAAGACACACGCTCGCCAAGCCAAAACCCTTACACAATTTCAAAGGGTTGGCAATTCTAACCGGACTATTTTCAGTCTTGTATCCACGTGCAATTGCTCGGTCCAGTTGGGCGATGCTCTGATCCAGCTGAGCCACTTCCTGCCGGTTCGACGCCGTGCAGGTCACGCGGCGTTGTTGAGTGGGAACGACAGCGCGCTTATTCGCTGCGCGCGCAGGACCCGACATTTCCGGCACGGGCTGCGAGGACACCGCAGTCGTGGAATTGGACTGACAGGCGGTCAGCGTCGTTGCACAGATCGCAGTCAATATCAGGAAACGCATGGAAAACCCCTTCGGCTCTCTGGAAATACCAACACGGGGACCTTTGCAGATATCCCCCTTTGCCACATGGGGAATTCCTGATAGCCCGTCCCCATTCGATCGCGTGCCACAATGAAGGGACCTACCAGATGACCGACCAAATGACCGACCAGAAGGCGCGGGCCAGCGCTTGGTTCAAAGAGTTGCGCGATCAGATTGTTGGCGCCTTTGAGGCTTTGGAGGACAGTCAGGTCGATGGCCCGTCTGCCGCCGCTTCGGCAGGCCGGTTTGAGGTCTCTGAAACCACTCGCCAGTCCGACGACGGATCAGACGCGGGTGGTGGTTTGATGAGCGTCATGCGCGGCGGACGTGTGTTTGAGAAAGTGGGCGTAAATGTCTCGACCGTTTACGGCACCTTGGGCAAACCCGCACAACAGGCGATGGCCGCACGCGGGGTGCCGGGCATCGAAGATGACCCGCGGTTCTGGGCCTCGGGCATTTCGCTGGTCGCCCATATGCAAAACCCGCACAGCCCCGCCGTGCACATGAACACACGCATGTTCTGGACCCCCAATGCGTGGTGGTTTGGCGGTGGGTCCGACCTGAACCCCTGCATCGAATATGATGAAGACACCAACCATTTCCACGATGTTCAGAAAGCCCATCTGGATCCGCATGGCGCCACGCTCTACCCCGAGCTAAAAGCATGGGCGGACGAGTATTTCTATATTCCCCACCGGGGACTTGCGCGCGGTGTCGGAGGGATTTTCATGGATGATCGGAACTCTGGCGACTGGGAGGCGGATTTTGCCCTGACCCAGGACATTGGCCGCGCCTTCCTGCCCGCCTTCCTGCCAATCACCGAAAAGCGTCGCAACACGCCATGGGACGCGGCCGACAAGGACGCGCAACTTGTGCATCGTGGGCTCTATGCCGAATATAATCTGGTCTATGATCGCGGCACCAAGTTCGGTCTTGCGACCGGGCATGACGCGAATGCCGTGCTGATGAGCCTGCCGCCCATGGCCAAATGGGTCTGACCATGAGGGGTGGCAAGATCGCCTGCGCCGACCACCCGCTTACCTGATCCGCTTGCCTTGTGTCCCGACTAGGGGCAAATTGCCTTGATAGAAACGAAAGGCTGGCCCGTGACCTCATTCAAGCTTGATAACTTTCTGCCGTATCAACTGGCGGTGCTGTCCAGCCGCGTCAGCGCAGGGTTTGCAAAGCACTATCGCGACGCCTATGGCATTTCGGTCAGCGAATGGCGCGTGGTGGCACACCTCAGCCAAGCCGACAGCGTCAGCGTGCGAGAAATTCATGCGCGCGTGGATATGGACAAACCAAAGGTCAGCCGCGCGGCCTCGCGGCTTGAAGCGGCGGGCTATGTCACCAAGACAGTGAACCCCAATGACCGGCGTCTGGTGGAGTTGAGCCTGACCGCCAAGGGGCGCGACATGATCGAAGCTCTGGCGCCCATCGCAGATGCCTATGAAGCGCAGATATGCGCGCTTCTGGCAGACGAGGCCGACCCCTTTCGCCAGCGCGTGGTGCAATTGATCAACCAGTTGGAACCAAATGTGACCGCCGACGACTGACCCGTCTGACGGAGCGTTATTGAAGACAACAGACCGAACATCAGGCACTGTTCCCGCAACCGAAAAAGGGAGCATTCTATGTCCGATATTGTCATTCTCGACGGCGCACGCACAGCCATTGGCGGCTTTGGCGGCAGTCTGGCGGCCATTCCACCCAGCGCATTGGGGGCGACGGTCACCCGCGAAGCCATGGCGCGCGCGGGCGTGGACGCGGGTCAGGTCGGGCAGGTTGTCTTTGGCCATGTGATCAACACGGAACCACGCGACATGTATCTGTCACGGGTGGCGATGATCGAAGCAGGCATCCCCGACACAACACCCGCAATGAACGTGAACCGCCTGTGTGGATCGGGGCTGCAAGCGGTGATCTCTGCCACCCAAAGCCTGATGCTGGGCGACGCGGATTTCGCCGTGGCCGGGGGCGCTGAAAGCATGAGCCGCGCGCCTTACATCCTGCCACAGGCCCGCTGGGGTCAGAAGATGGGCGATACCGGCGCGCAAGACATGATGCTGGGCGCGCTGAACTGCCCCTTTGGCACCGGACATATGGGCATCACCGCCGAAAACGTGGCCACTGAACATGATGTCAGCCGCGCCGATCAGGATGCTTTTGCGCTGGAAAGTCAGGCCCGCGCTGCCAAGGCCATCGAGGCTGGGTATTTCGACAGCCAGATCGTGCCCATCGAGGTAAAACAACGCCGCGAAACGGTCGCATTTGCCCGCGACGAGCATCCCAAGCCAACGACGGCAGAGGCATTGGCCGGGCTGCGCACGGCGTTCCAGAAAGATGGCACTGTCACGGCGGGCAATGCGTCGGGCATCAATGACGGTGCCGCCGCCATGGTGCTGGCGCGTGCAGATGCCGCCGAGGCCGCCGGGTTGAAACCCAAAGCGCGGATCATTGGCTATGGTCTGGCTGGCGTGCGTCCCGAGGTTATGGGCATCGGCCCTGTGCCTGCCGTGGAAAACCTGCTGGCCAAAACCGGGCTTACCGTGGGCGATTTTGACATGATCGAATCGAACGAAGCCTTCGCCGCACAGGCCATCGCCGTGAACAAAGGGCTGGGGCTGGACACGGCCAAGGTCAACCCGAACGGTGGCGCGATTGCATTGGGCCATCCGGTGGGCGCGACGGGTGCCATCATCACCATCAAGGCGCTTTATGAACTGGAACGCATCGGGGGATCAAAAGCACTGATCACCATGTGCATCGGCGGCGGTCAGGGCATCGCATTGGCCATCGAGCGCCTGTAAGCTCTGCACGCAAAAAGAAAGAAGGCCCGGTCGAAACGCCGGGCCTTTTCTTATTTCCAGTCGAAGAAGTCGTCGTCGACTTGCGACAAGAGTTTCTCGGCCAAGCTCCGGCCCAGCGCGGGGCCCTCTGCAATCGGCCCCGAAATCTGGTCCGCCACGCTTTCTGACCCATCCGTGCGCAGGATTTCCCCGCGCAGGGTCAAGGTGTCGCCATCCAGTGTTGCCAGCCCCGCAATCGGTGTCTCGCAGGACCCATCCAGCGCGCCCAGGAAAGCGCGTTCGGCGGCCAGACGTTGGCCGGTCTCAAGGTCGTGGATCGCGTCCAGCATGTCCTTGGCGCGGGCGTCATCGGCGCGGCGCTCGATCCCGATGGCACCCTGCGCCACGGCGTTCAGCATATCCTCGGTCGGGATGGCGGTTGCCGGCACATCATCCATGCCCAGCCGGTTCAGACCGGCCATGGCCAGGAAGGTCGCCTCGGCCAGCTCATCACCCAGTTTTTTCAGGCGCGTCTGCACGTTGCCACGGAACTCGACAATCTGCAGGTCAGGCCGACGGTTCAGAAGCTGCGATTTTCGCCGCAGGGACGAGGTGCCCACCACCGCGCCTTCGGGCAGGTCGGCGATGGATTTATATTTCAGCGAGACAAAAGCATCACGCGTGTCTTCGCGCGGCAGATAGCACTCCAAGACCAGCCCCTCGGGCTGTTCAACTGGCATGTCTTTCATCGAATGCACCGCAATGTCGATGCGGCCATCCAGCATCGCTTCCTCGATCTCCTTGGTAAAGAGCCCCTTGTTGCCGATCTCTTTCAACGCGCGATCGGCATCGATCATGGATCGGTCATCGCCGGTCGTGTGAATCACGACAATCTCGAACGCGGCCTCGGGCAGATCGAAAGCAGCCATCAGGCGACGGCGTGTTTCATAAGCCTGCGCAAGCGCCAGCGGGCTGCCACGGGTGCCGATATTCAGCGGGGCGTCGGGGGTCGGAAGCGTGTAAGTCATGGCTTTCCTTTACGCCGGAAGGCCCGGCCTGTCCATGCCTGCGGCATCCCCGCCGCTTGACATCCTGTCGCGGCTCTGGGACCACGCGGGGGAACGAATTGAAAGGCCCGCCCTATGACCCAGCAAAAGACCATCCTGCGTGCGCTTGCCGGTGAGACGCTTCCGACACCGCCGATCTGGATGATGCGTCAGGCCGGGCGCTATCTGCCCGAATACCGCGCCACCCGCGCCGAGGCAGGCGATTTTCTGAAGCTTTGCTATAATTCCGAACTGGCGGCCGAGGTCACATTGCAGCCCATTCGCCGCTATGGGTTTGATGCAGCAATCCTGTTTGCCGACATCCTTTTGTTGCCGCAGGCCTTGGGAGCGGATCTGTGGTTCGTGACCGGCGAAGGGCCGCGGCTGTCCACGATCACCCAACAGGCCGATTTCGACAAGCTGTCGGGCAAGGATGACATCCACGAGACGCTGAACCCGATCTACGAGACCGTGCGCATTCTGCGCCGCGAGCTGCCTGAAGAGACCACTCTGATCGGCTTTGCCGGCATGCCATGGACCGTCGCGACCTATATGATCGCAGGGCAAGGCACCAAGGATCAGGGGCCTGCCCATGCGCTGAAAGCCGAGAACCGCCCGCTGTTCGAAGCCGTCATGGATCGCCTGACCGAAGGCACGATTGAATATCTCTCGAAACAGATCGAAGCGGGTGCCGAGGTGGTGAAGCTGTTTGACAGCTGGGCGGGATCGCTGAAGGGCGAGGATTTCCAGAAATACGCGGTGGAACCTGCGCGTGTGATCACGTCTGAGCTGAAGAAACGTCACCCCGGCATTCCGGTCATCGGCTTCCCGCGCGAAGCAGGCGAAGGCTATGTCGGCTTTGCCAAGGCAACCGGCGTGGATTGCGTGGCGCTGGACAACTCGGTCAGCCCGGAATGGGCCGCGGACAGTGTTCAGGTTGATGGCTGCGTGCAAGGCAATCTGAAATCCAGCCACATGGTCACCGGCGGTCAGGCTTTGGTTGATGAAACCCGTGCCATTGTCGAGGCCTTCAAAAAAGGCCCGCATATCTTCAACCTCGGTCACGGCATCACGCCTGATGCTGATCCTGAGAATGTGCAGCTGATGATCGATACGGTTCGGGGCGGCTGAACAGGTAGAACGACAAGCCCGCTTGCCAAACCTCCCATCTGCGTGTCTTCTGCGCAGGTTGTCGTAAGGAGACCACCATGCGGATTGGCATCATCACCTTGATTCTCGCTTACGTGTTAAGCCAGTTCTACCGCGCCTTTCTGGCGGTCATGACGCCTGCCTTGAAGCTGGACCTTGGGGCCACGCCCGAGGATCTGGCGCGCGCTTCGGGGGCGTGGTTTCTGGTCTTTGCGCTCATGCAGATCCCTGTTGGCTGGGCGCTGGACAACATTGGCCCGCGCAAGGTGGCGGCCGGATTGCTGGCCGTTGGCGGGGCCGGAGGGGCCGCGCTTTTCGCCATGGCCAGCACGCCCGATCACATTCTTTACGCAATGGTGCTGATCGGAATTGGCTGTTCACCGGTGCTGATGGCCAGCTACTTCATCTTTGCCCGCATGTATTCGCCAAAGGTTTTTGGCACTTTGGCCGGCATGGTGATTGGCATCGGCTCACTGGGCAATATCGCGGGCGCGCTGCCCATGGCGCTGGCGGTCGAGCAATTTGGCTGGCGGGCCTGCCTTTGGGCCTTGGCCGCTGTGACATTGGTCGTCGCCGCGCTGATCATGATCGCGGTGGACAACCCGCCCAAAGCCACGTCGGAGGATGGGGCGCAGAAAGGCTCGGTGCTCGATCTTCTGAAAATGCCCGCGCTTTGGGCGATTTTCCCGATCATGTTCGTGAACTACACGGCCGCCGCTGGCCTTCGGGGCAGCTGGGCCGGGCCTTACCTGCGCGACGTTTACGGGCTGGGCACCACGGGCATTGGCTGGGCCACGATGGCCATCGCCTTGGCGATGGTGATTGGCAGCTTTGCCTATGGCCCGTTGGATCGTGTCTTTGGGACACGGAAATGGGTGATCTTCTTTGGAAACCTGATCGCCGTTGGATTGGTCTTCCTGCTTTGGGCAGCACCTGACGCGGGCGTTTGGCGCGTATCGCTGACCATGGCCGCCATTGGCCTCTTTGCCGCGAGCTTCCCTTTGATCATGGCGCACGCGCGCAGCTTCTATCCGCCCCACTTGGTCGGGCGCGGCGTTACGCTTTTGAACATGTTCGGGATCGGTGGCGTGGGCATTTTCCAGTATGCCTCGGCAAGCGTGTTCAGGTCCGCGCAAGGACCTGATGTGGCGATCACGGCCCCTTATCAGGCCGTGTTCCTGTTCTTCGCGGTGCCGGGTTTGATCGGCTGCCTGCTTTATCTGTTCAGCCAGGACCGCACCGATTAAAGCGCTTCGGGATAAACTTGAGGCACATGTTTATCCCGAAACGCCCACGACATTGATATCTCTTACCGCGCTTCGGTTTTCCCCTGTCTCAGGTTAAAACCGAAACGCTTTAAGCCGACTTCTTGGGGCGACGCCGACGACGTTTGCCAGCACCCGCATTCGGGTTGCCAGAGGGCTTGCCCCCCTGCCCCCCTGCCGCGCGCGGTTTGCGCCCGCCGCCACCACCTGCGCCAGCACCGCCGCCGCCACGACGGCCTCCACCGCCCTGACCTCGCTGAGGACGTTTTTCCTCGGCCGGGCGTTTGCCGCCCAGCACAGGGATTTCGATTTTCATGACCTTCTCGATGTCGCGAAGCAGGCCCAGCTCAACGCCGGAGACAAAAGAAATCGCGTCTCCATCCGCCCCCGCACGCGCGGTGCGGCCAATGCGGTGCACGTAGTTATCGGCGACCTCGGGCAGGTCGAAGTTGTAGACATGGCTGACGCCCGGAATGTCGATCCCGCGCGCGGCGACGTCGGTGGCCACGAGAATACGTGCCTCGCCCGCGCGGAAGGCCGCAAGCGCGCGGTCACGTTGCCCCTGGCTTTTGTTGCCGTGGATCGAAACCGCCTTGAACCCTTTGGTCACAAGGTGCTTCATCAGCTTCTCAGCGCCATGTTTGGTGCGCGAGAACACGAGCGACAGCGCCTCTTCATCATGGCTCAGAAGATCAATCAAGCGGGTGATCTTGGCGTTGCGATCAGGGCAATAGTAAAGCCCTTGCGTGACCTTATCGGCGGCCTTGCCCGGAGGCGACACCTGCACGCGGGCCGGATCGCTCAGATAGGCTTTTGACAGCTCGGCCATCAGCTTGGGCATGGTGGCCGAAAACAGCATGGTCTGGCGCGGTGTGCCCAGCTCGGGCGCAATGCGGCGCAGCGCATGGATGAACCCCATGTCCAGCATCTGGTCAGCTTCGTCCAGCACAAGAAAGGTCGCCGTGTCCAAACGGATCGAGCCGCGGTCCATCAGGTCGATCAGGCGGCCCGGCGTGGCAACCAGAATGTCGATGCCATTCGCCAGCATGCTGATCTGTTTGTTGATCGACACGCCACCCACAACGGTGCGCACTTTCAGATGCGTGCCCTGCACATAAGCGCGCAGGTTGTCGGCGATCTGATTGACCAGCTCGCGGGTGGGGGCCAGCACAAGCGCCTTGACCGATTTCGGCTGTCGCTTGTCATGATTGCTAAGAAGCTGGTGGATCAGCGGCAAACCAAAGGCGGCCGTTTTGCCGGTGCCGGTCTGGGCCAGCCCCATCACGTCGCGGCCCTCCAGAACCAGCGGAATGGCTTGAACCTGAATAGGGGTCGGAGTGTCGTAACCAGCCTCGGTCACGGCCGCGACCAATTTCGGGTCCAGCCCGAGATCTGCAAAATTCGTCATCCTCGTCTTTCTGGCACACGCATGGGTGCACCGCTGTCACGCGGGTGGGGCATCTACGCCCATCGCTTAGGTTTGCGGTGGATGCTCGCACAAAGGCCGAATGCCCAAGCGCCGATCTGACCGCCAGAACCCCGCGTGATTTGGGAACTTGTAGAAAGGACTGTCTGCCTCACATCTGGGGCGGGTCGCTCACGCGTCGACCGGACAGTTGATGCGCGTATCACAGCCAAAACCACACAAGTCAACGACAAATGATGGCAAAACGCCGGGAAAGGCCTTTTCTGCAACGCGGAATTGATCTAAGGAACCCTCCGTCTTTGGGTGGTTCAAAGACGAGACAAAATAGGAGGCCGTAATGGGCTATAAAGTCGCCGTCGTGGGCGCCACGGGTAATGTGGGCCGCGAAATGCTGAACATCCTGGCGGAACGCCAGTTTCCTGTAGACGAGATTGCCGCGCTTGCATCGCGCCGTTCGCTCGGTACTGAAGTCAGCTTTGGTGACAAGACCCTGACCACCCAGGATCTGGACACCTTCGACTTCACCGGCTGGGACATGGCGCTGTTTGCCGTGGGTTCAGAAGCCACCAAGCAATACGCGCCGAAAGCGGCTGCGGCTGGCTGTGTGGTGATCGATAACTCGTCGCTTTATCGCTACGACCCCGACATCCCGCTGATCGTTCCGGAAGTAAACCCGGACGCGATCCACGGCTATAAGAACAAGAACATCATCGCGAACCCCAACTGCTCGACCGCGCAGATGGTTGTGGCGCTGAAGCCCCTGCATGACCGCGCCAAGATCAAGCGCGTTGTCGTGTCGACCTACCAGTCGGTGTCGGGCTCGGGCAAAGACGCGATTGACGAGCTGTGGAACCAGACCAAGGGCATGTATGTGCCGGGTCAGGAGGTCGCGCCGAAGGTCTACCCCAAGCAGATCGCCTTCAACGTGATCCCGCATATCGACGTCTTCATGGACTCGGGCGACACGAAAGAAGAATGGAAGATGATCGCCGAGACGAAGAAAATTGTCGATCCGTCGATCAAGGTCACCGCCACCTGCGTGCGCGTGCCGGTCTTCGTTGGCCACTCGGAATCGATCAACATCGAAACCGAGGAGTTCCTGGACGAAGACGAAGCCCGCGACATCCTGCGCCAGTCCCCCGGCCTTCTGGTCGTGGATAAGCGCGAAGATGGTGGCTATGTCACCCCGGTCGAATGCGTGGGCGATTTCGCCACTTTCATCAGCCGCATCCGTCAGGACGTGACGATCGAGAACGGCCTGAACATGTGGTGTGTCTCGGACAACCTGCGCAAGGGTGCGGCCCTGAACGCCGTTCAGATCGCCGAGCTTCTGGGCCGTGAGGTTCTGAAAAAGGGCTGATCTCACCCAATGGACATGACGAAGGGCGGGGCCATCCGGCACCCGCCCTTTTTATTTTTTTGAACTGAACACCTGATCAGACAGGAGCCCAGGCAAGGGGCGTATGTGGTCAATGCTTCCGTCCGATCTTACGTCCCGTTTCTGTAGATAATTTGAGCGCAATTCGAGCTATTTCAGCACCCGCAATATACCTTTTCTTGAGGCTGATTGATCATGCTGCTGGGCAACGGTTCCGGAAGCGGGACATGAAATATGGGTGAAAATGAGGGTGCTAAGGTGAGCATGATCGACCAATTGAAACATGCGGAAGCGGTCCGGCTGGATCGCGACCAGTTGGAAACGCTGTTTGTGCAAATGGGGCCGCAGCGGGCGGACAAGGAAATCAACCAGTCGCTGGAGGATTTGGCCGTCGCACTGGCGCGCGTGCAAAAGGCCAATCAACGCGGTGAAATCGAAGACATGCAGGCGGGCGTGCGCGACTTGATCCGCGTGGCCCAGAAAGTTGGCATGGTCACGCTGGCTCGTGTGGCGCGCGACGTGCTTGACCTGTCAAAGGGTACGGATGGCGTTGCGTTTGCGGCCTGCCTGGCGCGGCTGGAACGGATCGGCGAAGGCAGCCTGATCGCGGTCTGGGACTTGCAGGACATGACACTTTGAAAAGCCGATTGCAGTGCACAGGGAAGCAGGTAGTCTGAGGGCAATTTTCTGAACCCGAGGCCCTCATGACCCTGCGCTTTGCTCCCCGCTCGTCCGACTGCTTACCCCTTTATCTCGTTGAGAAATCTGACGCCGCGCTGGACGCGCTGCCAGAAACCGCGCGCGCATGGGCCACGCGCATGGGCTTTACCGGCGCGCTTGGCGCCTGCCTTGTGGTACCGGGCGCCGATGGGGCGCCCGAAGCTGCATTGGTGGGCTATGGCACAGCGGAAAGCCGCCTTCGCAAGCGATTTGGCGCGGCGGCTGCGCGATCGAAACTGCCCGAAGGCACTTATGAGCTGGCAACAGGCCTTGATCGCGACGCCCTTGCAGAATTTGCCCTTGGTTGGCTTTTGGAAGGGTATCGGTTTGAGCGCTATGCCAAGCAATCCAAGCCCAAAGCGCAGCTGGTTGCCCCGGACGGTCTCGACGCCACGCAATGCGAGATCATCGCCGCGGGCGAGGCTTTGACCCGTGATCTGATCAACACCCCGGCCGAAGACATGGGCCCGGATGAGCTGGAGGCCGCCGCACGCGCATTGGCCGACAGCCACAAGGCTGACATCACGGTGACAACGGGTCCGGCGCTTTTGACCGACAACCACCCGATGATCCACGCCGTAGGCCGGGCGGCAGAGCGTGCCCCCCGGCTGATCGACATGCGCTGGGGCGACAGCGGCCCGACCCTGACGCTTGTGGGCAAGGGCGTGTGTTTTGACACGGGCGGTCTGAACCTGAAGCCCGGCGGCTCCATGGCCTTGATGAAAAAGGATATGGGCGGGGCCGCCACCGTGTTGGGACTGGCGCAGATGATCATGAGCCTGGGCCTGAAGCTGCGCCTGCGTGTTCTGATCCCTACCGTGGAAAACGCCGTGTCCGGCAATGCGTTTCGCCCTGGCGACATCCTGACATCCCGCAAGGGGCTGACGGTCGAGATCAACAACACAGATGCTGAAGGCCGCCTAGTGCTGGCCGACGCGCTGGCACTGGCGGACGAGGAAACCCCCGACCTGATCATCTCGATGGCGACGCTGACAGGGGCCGCACGGGTTGCGGTTGGCCCGGACCTGTCACCTTTTTATGCCCGCCAGCCCGCAGATGCCGATGCCGTCCGCAAGGGCGCACGCGCCGCTGCCGACCCGGTCTGGGAGATGCCCCTATGGGCGCCCTATGAGGCGATGATCGAACCGGGCATCGCGGATCTGGACAATGCGCCAAAGGGCGGTTTTGCAGGATCGATCACAGCCGCGCTTTTCCTCAATCGCTTTGTCACCGAAACCCCACGCTATATGCATTTCGACATCTACGGCTGGAACCCAACCGCCGCCCCCGCCCGTCCGAAAGGCGGCGTCGGCATGGGTGCCCGCGCGCTTCTGGACGCGCTGCCTGAGCTCTTGGACCTGTGAAGGATCAACCCATGGACCGCCGCCTGACCCCCGCCAACGAACATGTCGCGCATGAAAGCTTGCGCGGCGTGGTCGACGCCCCGCGCTATACCAGCGGCACGTTGAAACAGGTGGTGGGCACCGCTTTTTTGCTGGATGCGCGCGGCGGCAGGCGGGATCGGCAGCTTTTGACCGGCGATGCGTTCACAGTGCTCGATGGCGATCAGAGCATGGTGTTCGGCCAGTCGCATAAAGACGGCTATGTTGGCTATCTGGACGCCTGGTGTCTGGCAGAACCGCAAGAGCTGACCCATCGGGTCACACGCCGAACGACGCTTTTGTATCCCGAACCGGACTTCAAACGACCTCATCGCGAAATCCTGCATTTCAACAGCCATGTGCGGGTGTTGAACAGCGACGGCAAATGGGCCGAGGTCGAATTGCCCGAAACGCCGATGACCGCTGCGCGGCGCGGGTTTTTGCCAGCCGCGCATCTTTGCCCCAAGAACCAGTTTGCCGATGACCCCGCAGCCCTTGCCGGACAGTTCATCGACACGCCTTACCTTTGGGCCGGGAATGCCGGTCTGGGCATCGATTGCTCGGGCCTTGTGCAGGCCGCGCTTCTGGCGTGTGGCATCGACTGCCCGGGTGACAGCGATCTGCAGGAAGCGTCGCTTGGAACGGACATTCCCGAAGGTGAACCGCTGCAACGCAATGATCTGCTATTTTGGAAAGGCCATGTGGCGATGGTGGTGGACGCGACGCGCATCATTCACGCCAATGCGCACCACATGTCCGTGGTCTATGAAGACACCGATGCCGCGATTGACCGCATCAAAGCTCAAGGCGATGGCCCTGTAACAGCTCGCAAGAGGCTCTAGGCTCAGTCGACCGAGCGGATCAGCTTGCGTTCCAGAACGCGCAGCACATTTTTCAGATCGCTGCCCCGTTTCAAAATGCGCCCATCCATACCGATGACCGAATATTGCCCCTGCCGAAGACGCAGCTTCGGGCGTTTCTCGATCCGGTAAATCGGGTGCTCGGCGGTGCGGCGAAATACGGAAAACACGGCCACTTCATTCAGAAAACTCAGCCCGTAATCGCGCCACTCACCAGCAGACACCATCCGGCCGTAAAGCCCCATGATCGTGCCCAGCTCCACCCGGTTGAACGCAACCTGCTCGGTTGGTTTGCCTGCCCCGGTCGGGGCTGTCGGTTGTTGCATGTTCATGCCCTCATGCTGCAACCCAATGGGGAACAAATCAATCCCTGCCCCAATTTTGCCTTAAAAACTGACCAAAAGTTTCACGCGCCGTCCCTTTTGGCGCCCGAATGCAGGGTGATAACCGATCCTGTAGCGAGCGAAAGCTCACCCGGTGCCGCGCTTAACAGCCCCCACCCAGTATGCGGCACCGGGGCTACCTGGATTTACATGGGGGCTGGCACATCTTAACCGACCAGACCGCTCAACACTGTTGACCGATCGGTCGGTTTTGTGCATCCTACCCGGAACAAGCCAAAGCGTTTCAGCGTTAACCCAAGACGGGGGAACGTCGAAACGCGGCAAGATACGTCAATGAAGCGGGCGTTTCGCGACAAACCAGTGCGCAGGTTTATCTTGGAACGCTTTCGGGGGGAGATGCGCGTGACGCCGCAAGACATTGCCGAAAAAAGTGCCGCCTGCATGTGGGCGGATGATCCGGCCAGCCAGGAGCTGGGCATGAAGATCGAGACCATCGAACCGGGCCACGCGGTCATGTCCATGGTGGTGCGCAAAGATATGGTGAACGGGCATGGTATCTGCCATGGCGGGTTTTCCTTCACCCTTGCCGACAGCGCCTTTGCCTTTGCCTGCAACAGCTACAACCTGCGTGTCGTTGGCCAGCATTGTCAGGTCACCTACCTGACCCCTGGCAAACTGGGCGAACGCCTGACCGCCACGGCGACCGAGGTCAGCCGCACTGGCCGCTCGGGCATCTACGATGTGCGTGTGACCGGCGAAGATGGCCGCGACGTGCTTATTTTCCGCGGCCATTCACGGCAGGTGTCCGGCACGCATTTTGACCAAAACGACGAATAAGACGACTGATGACAGGCGGGCCCGGCCCGCCGGAGGAGAGATATGAAAGACCTGACCCCACGCCGCGAAGACCTTGATCCGATCGAAATCGCCTCGCGCGATGAAATTGCCGCCACCCAGCTGGAGCGGATGAAGTGGTCCCTGAAACACGCCTATGACAACGTGCCCTTTTACAAAAAGAGCTTTGATGATGCCGGCGTTCACCCCGATGACCTGAAAAGCCTGTCGGATCTGGCCAAGTTTCCGTTCACGGTGAAACAGGACCTGCGCGACAATTATCCCTTCGGCCTGTTCGCCGTCCCGCGTGAGGAAATCGCCCGTGTGCATGCCAGTTCCGGCACCACGGGCCAGCCGACCGTTGTGGGCTATACCAAAAATGACCTGGCCATGTGGGGAAGTGTGGTCGCGCGCTGCATGCGGGCGTCGGGTCTGCGCAAGGGTGACGTACTGCACAACGCCTATGGCTATGGGCTGTTCACCGGCGGGCTTGGCGTGCATGGCGGCGCCGAGGCAGCCGGGCTGACCGTTGTGCCCGTGTCGGGCGGCATGACCCAGCGCCAGGTGCGCCTGATCGAAGACTTCCGCGCCGATGGCATCACCGTGACGCCGTCCTATGCGCTGTCCATTCTTGATGAATATGCCAAGCAGGGTCTGGATCCACGCGAAAGCCCCCTGAAGGTGGGTATCTTCGGGGCCGAACCCTGGACCAACAACATGCGCCGCGAGATCGAAGAGGCCTTCGACATGCATGCTGTTGATATCTATGGGCTTTCCGAAGTGATTGGACCCGGCGTCGCAAATGAATGCGTCGAGACCAAGGACGGGCTGCACATCTGGGAAGACCATTTCTATCCCGAGATCATCAACCCCGACACCGGCGAAGTGGTCGAGGATGGCGAGCTGGGCGAGCTGGTCTTTACCTCGCTGACCAAGGAAGGCTTCCCGATCATCCGCTACCGCACCCGCGACCTGACGCGGCTTTTGCCGGGCACCGCGCGCTCGATGCGGCGCATGGAAAAGATCACTGGCCGCTCGGACGATATGATCATCCTGCGTGGCGTGAACGTCTTCCCGACCCAGATCGAAGAACAGCTGATGGACGTACCCACCCTGAGCCCGCATTTCCAGATCGAACTGGTGCGCCCGGGCCGCATGGACGAAATGCATGTGCATGTGGAAATGGCCGAAGGTCAGTCGCAAGAAGGTGCCGAAGCCGCCGCCCGCGCCCTGTCTGCCAAGATCAAATCCAATGTCGGCGTCAGCGCCAAGGTGCATGTCGCAGATGGCGGCAAGGTTGCACGAAGCGAGGGTAAGGCTGTAAGGGTCGTCGACAACCGGCCAAAGGAGTAACCCATGCCGCGAGGAATAGCCCGCGATCATGAAGAAAAACGCGCTGCCATCCGCAAGGGGGCAGCAGCCTATTTCGCAGAACACGGGTTCGACCGGGCCTCGATGACGGCGGCGGCGAAGCATTGCGGCGTGTCAAAGGCGCTGATCTATCACTACTACGACAGCAAAGAAGCCCTGCTTTACGACATACTCGACAACCACCTGTCCGGGCTGGTTGCCGAGGTTGAAGCCGCACCGGAAACGGACGGGCTGCGCGGGCTCGTGCGGGCCATTCTGATGGCCTACAAGGGTGCCGATGCCGAACACAAACTGCAGCTGGACAGCCTGCATGTGCTGGAACCGGACCAACAGACGCCGCTGGTCGACCTGCAGCGCAGATTGATTGACATGATGGGGGCCGCTTTGAAGACAGAAGCCCCCGGCGCCTTCGAAGACCCGGTGCGACTGCGCGCGGTGACGATGTCGGTTTTTGGCATCCTGAACTGGTACTATATGTGGAACCGCCCCGGCAAAGGTCTGGACCGCGAGGAATACGCGGATCTTGTCTCCAACATGATCATTGGCGGGCTGCCTGCTCTATAACCCCATCGGCATCATGCCCATTATCCCCTTTTGAAAGGCTGTTTGGGAGTGATGTGAGCGCACTGAGCGGCGGCCAAGACTTGCGCTTCACGAGGCTGTGACTTTCAGGTCGACAAAAACCGCCTACACTTGAGGCCGCGAAAGACCCGCGCTTGAAAGGAATACGTATGAAACCTGCACGCAACCTCGCAATTGCCTGCCTGACCAGCCTTGCCTGTCTTGCGCTGCCCGGCACGCTCGTCGCGCATGAGAACGCCAAGAACCCGGCCGTGATCAAACGCATGGATGCCATGGAAGCCATTGGGGACGCCATGAAGGTTCTGGCCGGCATGGCGAAAGGCGAGTTGGATTTTGACGCCCAGAAAACACAAGCCGCCTTTGCGGTGATTGCCGAGAAAGGCACGCTGGTGCCCGCGCTTTTTGAAGCCGAGGAAACCGACCCGGTGACCGAAGCCCTGCCGGCAATCTGGAAGAACTGGGATGATTTCGTGCAGAAATCCGACGCCATGGTATCGGCGGCCAGATCGGTTGGAACGGTGACGGATCAGTCAGCCCTTGGTGGCGCGCTTGGCCAGGTGGGTGCCACCTGCAAAGGCTGCCACAAAGACTATCGCAAGAAGTAAACTTGATGGAACCGACCTGATATGGGAGGCGTCGCTGGTCAGCGATGCCTCCTTTCGTCTGCTTTATAGCGTTTCCAACTGTTGCCCGATCACAGCAATAAATGGAAACGCTTTAGCTGCACCAGACGCGATCAATCTTTTCGGCCGCGCTGATCGAAATATTCAGACGATCCGGTTGGTAATCTGCTGTCACCGCCATGCCGGGGCGCAGAATACGCAGGTTTTTGGGCAAGTCAGAGCGTTCCAACACGGCCGCATCCTGCCCAACCAGCGCCTGCAGATTATCGGCACCGCAACTTGGGGACATGTCAGGTTCCGATGGCTGCGTGCTTCCTGCGGCCTCCAGACAAGCGGCCAATAGAAGGGGTGAGAGCAAAAGAAAATATCGTGTCATGCAGGTATTTTGCGGAAGATGTCGCGCGTGAACAAGCGGGGGTCGTTGGCTGCTTGAAATAACGCGGGCTTTCGCTCACCCTTAGGGCCACCAAAAAAGGAGAAGTCTGATGCGCACCCGTGCCGCCGTTGCCCTTGCCCCCGGCAAACCGCTTGAAGTGATGGAAGTGAACCTTGAAGGCCCGCGCGTGGGCGAGGTTCTGGTCGAGGTCAAAGCCACAGGCCTGTGCCACACAGACGAATTTACCCGCTCTGGCGATGATCCCGAAGGCATCTTTCCGGCCATTCTGGGCCACGAAGGCGCGGGTGTTGTGATCGAGGTGGGCGAAGGTGTGACCTCGCTTGAGGTGGGGGACCACGTGATCCCGCTTTACACGCCCGAATGCCGCGAGTGCGACTACTGCCTGAACCCGAAAACCAACCTGTGCCAGTCGATCCGCTCGACCCAAGGCGCGGGGCTACTGCCAGACGGATCAACCCGCTTTTCCATGCTCGATGGCACGCCGATCCACCACTATATGGGCTGTTCGACCTTCGCCAATCACACCGTGGTGCCCGAGATCGCGCTGGCCAAGGTGCGCAAAGACGCGCCTTTCGACAAAATCTGCTACATCGGTTGCGGCGTGACCACGGGCATCGGTGCGGTGATCAACACGGCCAAGGTTGAAATCGGCTCGACCGCTGTGGTCTTCGGTCTGGGCGGCATTGGCCTGAACGTCATTCAGGGCCTGCGCATGGCTGGGGCCGACCAGATTGTCGGCGTGGACCTGAATGACAGCAAAGAAGAGATGGGCCGCCATTTTGGCATGACCGATTTTGTGAACCCCTCGAAAGTGGATGGCGACATCGTGGCCCATCTGGTCGAGCTGACCGGCGGCGGGGCGGATTACTCGTTTGACGCCACCGGCAATGTGAACGTGATGCGTCAGGCGCTGGAATGCGCCCATAAAGGCTGGGGTGAATCGATCATCATCGGCGTGGCGCCCGCGGGTGCCGAGATTTCGACCCGCCCCTTCCAGCTTGTCACCGGGCGCGTTTGGCGCGGCACCGCCTTTGGCGGCGCGTCGGGCCGCACGGACGTGCCCAAAATCGTCGACTGGTACATGGACGGCAAGATCGAGATCGACCCGATGATCACCCACAAGCTGACCCTTGATCAGATCAACGAAGGGTTTGACCTGATGCATAAAGGTGAAAGCATCCGGGCGGTGGTGGAGTTCTGAACCACCCGAACCAAACCACCAAGGGGGCTTCGGCCCCCTTTTTCTTTGCGCTGCATGGCTGCCCGCGTCACTATGCGGTCTTGTGCATTTTAGAAAATCATCTAAATTAGAACCATTCTAATCTAGGAGCGCCCCATGCTGTCCGCCAATCTGCACCGCCGCCGTTTTTCCGACTTGTCCGAGCAGGAAATCCTGGCGCTTGCGATCTCGAACGAAGAGGATGACGCGCGGATTTATCGCCAATATGCCGAGCATCTGCGCGAGGAATTCCCCTCGTCGGCAAAGGTGTTCGATGGCATGGCCGAGGAAGAGGACGAACACCGCCGCCTGCTGATCGAGGCGCATAAGGTGCGGTTCGGCGACGTGATCCCGCTGATCCGGCGCGAACATGTGGCAGGGTTCTATGCCCGCCGCCCGGTCTGGCTGGTCGAAAACCTCGGGCTGGAAAGCATCCGTGCCGAAGCGCGTGAAATGGAGCGTCAGGCCGAGCAGTTTTACCGCAAGGCCGCCGACCGGACCACGAATGCGGACACGCGCAAGCTGCTGGGTGACCTTGCCGCAGCTGAGGCCGACCACGCCCATGTGGCCGGTGACCTGGAAGCGCAGCATCTGGACGAAGACGCCCGCCAGACAGAAGACGAGGCCGCCCATCGCCAATTCATCCTGACTTGGGTGCAGCCGGGATTGGCAGGGTTGATGGATGGCTCGGTTTCGACCCTTGCACCGATTTTCGCCACCGCTTTCGCCACGCAAGACACGCACACCACGTTTCTGGTGGGGCTAGCCGCCAGCGTGGGCGCGGGCATCTCGATGGGCTTCACCGAAGCCGCGTCAGATGATGGCGAGCTGTCGGGCCGTGGCAGCCCGGTCAAACGCGGTTTTGCCTCGGGCATCATGACCACGCTGGGCGGGCTGGGTCACGCATTGCCCTATCTGATCACCGATTTCTGGACCGCCACCACCATCGCGATCCTCGTCGTTTTCGTCGAGCTTTGGGCGATTGTCTGGATCCAGAACCGCTTCATGCAAACCCCCTTCATGCGGGCCACATTGCAAGTCGTGGTTGGCGGCGCTTTGGTCTTTGCCGCAGGCGCCCTGATCGGCGGCGGCTAGAGCGTTTCGCAATAAACATGTGCCTAAAGCCTATCCCGAAACGCTTTAGGCTGGCCTGACATTTCGCGGGGTCTGGCGATAGACGATGCCACGCTCCCGTCACAGGATCGTTTCAGGCAGGAGGCGATCATGTGTGAGGCAAATGGAACCGCCGTTGGAACGGTGCTTTTGGAAAACGACCGGATGCGCGTCACCGAATGGCGCTTTGCCAAACGGGGGGACAACACCGGGTGGCACCGGCACGAATACGATTATCTGGTCATCCCGATGTTTGACGGCACGCTGGACATTGACCTGCCGGATGGGTCCCGCATTCAGGCCCCTTTGAAAAACGGTGTGCCCTACGACCGCAAAGCCGGGGTCGAACATGATGTGATCAACGCCAATGACTTTGAATGTGCATTCATTGAAGTCGAACTGCTTGAAGACGCCGCGCGCACCTAAGCGCCGCATAAAGCGTTTCGGCTTATTGTTGAGGCACGACAATATGTCGAAACACGCGGAACTTATTGATGATGTGGGCGTTTCGGAATCAAGTTGTGATCTGGCTTAATCTCGAAACGCGGTAAATGATATCTATACCGTGGGCGTTTTGGAATAAACACGTGCTTCAAGTTTATCTCGAAACGCTTTAGGGCTGGGCACATGATCGATGTGCTGTTGCAGACCTTCCCCTTTTTCGCCCTGATCGGACTGGGCTTTGGCGCGGCCGCCAAAGGTTTTTTCCCGCCCGAGGCAACCGCCTATCTGACCCGCTTTGTCTTCTATTTTGCGCTCTCGGCCATGCTGTTTCGGTTCTCGGCCAACCTGTCGCTGGCCCAGGTGATCGACTGGCCCTTCATCTGGGCCTACGCGTTGGGCGGGCTGGCGATCTATCTTCTGGCCACCGCCGTCGCCCTGATGCGCAAACGTGGCGTCGAAGAAGCCGCGGTCGAGGCCCAATGCGCCGTGATCGGCAACACCGGCTTTCTGGGCGTGCCCATGCTGGCGCTTCTCATGGGCGAGGCCGCCATCGGCCCGGTCATGCTGGTGCTTGCCGTGGACCTTTTTCTGTTCAGCAGCCTGATTGTGATCATCATCACCGGCGCGCGGGATGGGCGGGTCAGCCCCGCCATTCTGGGCACGGTGGGCAAAGGTCTGTTTGCCAATCCGATGATCGTCTCGATGGCGCTGGGATTTGCATGGTCGGCGACCGGATGGATCCTTGCCGACCCGGTCAGCCGGTTTCTTGACCTGCTTGCCGGCGCCTCGACGCCCTGCGCGCTTTTTGCCATCGGCGCGTCGCTTGCCTCTAAATCGGCCGAGCGTGTCACCGTCGCGGCTTGGCTGAGTTTCGCCAAGCTGGTCCTGCACCCGCTGGCCGTTGGCATACTTGCCTTTGCAGTCTTCGATGTGGATCCGTTCATGGCAGGCGTCATGATTGCTGCGGCGGGTCTGCCCGTGGCGGGCAATGTCTATATGCTGGCCCAACACTACGGCGTTGCGCCGCAGCGCGTTTCCTCGGCAATCCTGTTATCCACCTCGATATCGGTTCTGACCGTGTCCGCAATTATCGCATGGGTGACACAGTGATCTTCTTGTCCGGCGCCTACCGGCCCTTCTTTCCCGCCGCCGCCTTATTTGCCGGTCTGGCCATCCCGCTCTGGATCGCCAGCTACGCAAGCATCGTGACCCCCAACAGCGACCCGATCATGTGGCACCAACATGAAATGATGTGGGGCTATCTGCCCGCGGCGCTTGCCGGTTTTCTGTTCACCGCCATTCCCAACTGGACCAAGCGCCCACCGCTTGCCCCGGCCCCGCTTGCTGTGCTGTTCGCTCTGTGGCTGGCGGGACGGATTGGCATGTTCACAGCGCCCGAGGCCCTGCCCGCCCAGCTGATTGCCGCTGCATTCCTGCCTGCCACCGCCGTCCTTGCCCTGCGCGAGCTGATCGCAGCGGGCAACCGGCGCAACTATGTCGTGGCGGGCGTGATCTTTGCCCTTGCCCTGTCGCAGATGATCTTTCTTTGGAGCAACGCCGAGACCGGCCTGACCGCAGGCTTCGCGCTCACCCTTGTTTTGATGACGCATATTGGGGGCCGCGTCACCCCGGCCTTCAGCCGCAATTGGTTGAAAGCACGTGGGGCGGCAAAGCTGCCCGCCCCGTTTGGCAAGGTCGATCAGATCGCCATCATCGCGGTGGCGGCCACAGGGGCTAGCTGGGTTCTGTTGGGCTTGAGCCCGGTAACCGGCGTGATTGCGACCCTCGCAACCTTTGCCCTTGCGCTGCGCCTGTCGCGCTGGTGCGGCTGGTCCGTACGCACAGAACCTTTGCTGTTTGCGCAGCACGCGGCCTATGGCTGGCTGGCCGTGGGCACAGCATTTCTGGCGCTGTCGATCCTGTCAGAGGGTACAAGTCTGGCACAGGCGCAGCACGCCTTTGGTGCCGGCGCCATCGGCACCATGACCGCCATCGTGATGCTGCGCGCACTTCTGGGCCATTCAGGCCGCCCGATCAAAGCCACGCGGTTTGACACGCTCACCCTGTGTGCACTGCATCTGGGGGCGGCCTTGCGCGTCATCGCCGACTGGGCAAGCGACCCGACACCTTTCTATCACGCGGGCGGCACGCTTTGGGCGGCCGCGATGATTGCGCTGGCCATGCGCGCTTTCCCCATTGCCATCACCCCCCGGCTCTAGTTAGGTCGGTGTCAAACCGATCAAAGGAGCCACCCATGGAAACCATCTCGGAAAACGCTTGTTTCGGCGGCACTCAGGGCGTCTACAAACACGCCTCGCAGGCCACTGGCACCGACATGACCTTTGGCCTGTTCCAACCTGCCGAAGCCTCCGATGGTCCAGTGCCTGTTCTGTGGTATCTCTCGGGTCTGACCTGCACCCATGAAAACGCCATGACCAAAGCGGGTGCGCAAGCCTGGGCGGCGGAACAAGGCATCGCGCTGGTCTTTCCAGACACCAGCCCACGGGGCGACGGCGTGGCCGATGACGAGGCCTATGACCTTGGTCAGGGCGCGGGCTTTTACGTGAATGCCACCGAGGACCCTTGGGCGCCGCATTTCCAGATGTGGGATTACGTGACCGAGGATCTGCCCGAGCTTCTTTTCAACAGCTTCGCGCTGGACGCGGAACGGCAAGGCATCACCGGCCATTCGATGGGCGGGCATGGCGCGCTGACCATGGCGATGGCCCTGCCCGACCGTTTCCGGTCCGTGTCCGCCTTTTCGCCCATTTGCAACCCAACCGGGTCGGATTGGGGCAAGAAGCAGCTGGGCGCTTATCTGGGTGCCGACACGGACCGCTGGAGCGCGCATGATGCCTCGCTTCTGATGCAAGAGGTGGGTTTTGATGGACCCATGCTGATCGACACAGGCACCAAGGATCAATTTTTGGACCTTTTGCGCCCCGAAACTCTGGCTGCAGCCATTGCCACCCGCCGGCAAGAGGCCATTTTCCGCATGCAGCCGGGCTATGACCACAGCTACTTCTTCGTCTCGACCTTCATGGAAGACCATATCAACTTCCACGCTGAAGCCCTTTGGGCCTGAGGCGACGGGCATGGCTGTTTACATCGACGCCGATGCCTGCCCGGTCAAGGCCGAGGCCGAAGCCGTCGCGACTCGCCACAAGACCACGATGTATGTTGTGTCCAATGGTGGGCTGCGCCCGTCGCAAAACCCGCTGGTCGAGATGATCTATGTGCCCGATGGCCCGGACGTGGCCGATATGTGGATCGCAGATCGCGCGGGACCTGCTGATGTGGTGGTCACCGGGGACATCCCGCTGGCGGCAAAATGCGTCGAAAACGGTGCTCAGGTGATCCGCCACAACGGCGAGCGCTTCACTCAGGCCAATGTGCGTGAACAGCTGGCCATGCGCGACCTGATGGCGGATCTGCGCGCGGCTGACCCGTTCCGCCAAGGCGGTGGCAAGGCCTTCTCAAAATCAGACCGCGCGCGTTTTCGCGAGGCTTTGGACGCAGCCCTGCGCCGGACCTCCAGCCACAGCTGACCCCGCGTCACGGCCAAGTTCCCCCGTTTTTTCCCCTTATTTGACCCGCCGCGATCATGGAATGTGGCTTTACCGGGCACGGGGGCTGGCCCGGGTATAGGAGTGAGGGGCCCCGACATCCATTCTGGGGAAGGAACAGGCTATGGAATCGCTACTTATCAACCTCGTATCGGGGGCCGTTGGCGGCAACGTCGCAGGCGGACTTTTGAAGAATCTCAACCAAGGCACGCTGATCAACTCGATCGCCGGGATCGCCGGTGGCGGGCTGGGCGGAACCATCCTGAAGGCGCTTGGCGCAGGCGGTGTGGCGGACGCAGCCGGGGCGGGTGGCCTTGATATTGCGTCGATCCTTGGTCAGGTCGCCACCGGCGGCGTGGGCGGCGGCGTGGTGCTGGCCGTGGTTGGTGTCATTCGCAACATGATGGCAAAATAACCACCAAAGACTTTGTAACGAGTGCAGGGGGGCCGCGTGCCCCCCTTTTTTCATGGCTTCAAGCCCCGCACGCTTGCCTATCCCCGCGCCGCGTTCTAGGCATGTTGGGAAACTGACCGGAGGGCAAGCCGTGCCGCATAGCGACCCTAAGACGCTGGTCTCGACCGACTGGCTGGCGAAACATCTGAAAGACCCGGATCTGCGCATCCTGTGTGCCAGCTGGTATATGCCGGATATGGGGCGGGACGGAAAAACGGAATATGATACCGGGCATATCCCGGGCGCGCGTTATTTCGATATCGACGAGATTGCCGACCTGCGCTCTGACCTGCCGCACATGATGCCGCCGGTTGAAAAATTCATGTCCCGCGTGCGCGCTTTGGGCGTGGGAGACGGTCACCAGATTGTCGTCTATGACGGCATGGGGTTGTTTTCGGCCGCCCGTGTCTGGTGGATGTTCCGTCTGATGGGGCACAAAGACATTGCTGTTCTGGACGGCGGGTTGCCGAAATGGCAGGCCGAGGGTCACCCGATCGAGGACCTGCCGCCTGTGATCCGCGACCGTCACATGACAGTCAGCCGTCAGGCGCATATGATCAAGGATGTGACGCAGGTCGCGGCGGCCTCGAAGCTGGGCGATTATGAGATCATTGATGCCCGGTCAGCTGAACGGTTCCGCGGCGAGGTGGATGAACCCCGCGAAGGGCTGCGATCAGGCCATATCCCGAACTCGAAAAACGTCCCCTTCGGCACGCTGTTGAACGCCGATGGCACGATGAAATCCCCCGAAGACATCCGCAGCGTGTTTGAAGCCGCCAATGTGGACCTTGCCAAACCCGCGATCACCAGCTGCGGGTCAGGCGTGACCGCCGCGATCCTGTCGCTGGCGCTGGAACGCATCGGGCACGATCGCCACGCTGTTTATGATGGCAGCTGGACCGAATGGGGCATGTATAACGACCTGAACGTCGCAACCGGAGAATAGACGATGTTTACCAATCTCAAGGCGCAACCGACCGACAAGATCATGGCGCTGATGCAGCAATATCGCGAGGACCCGCGCGACGGGAAAATCGACCTTGGCGTAGGTGTTTACAAAAACGCGCAAGGCGTGACCCCGGTGATGCGCGCGGTGAAAGCCGCTGAAAAAGTGCTGTGGGACATCGAAGGCACCAAATCCTATACTGGGCTGGCCGGTGATCCGGCTTACGGCCGCGCGCTGACCAAGCTGGTGCTGGGGGATGCTGTGCCGTCGGACCGTCTGTCGATGGCCGCCCAACCTGGCGGCACCGGCGCGATCCACCAAGCGGTTGAGCTGATCAAGATGGCCTCGCCTGATGCCACGATCTGGCTGTCGGCGCCCACATGGCCAAACCACCCCTCGATCATCAAGCATCTTGGCATGAAGATGGCCGAATACCGCTATTTCGACAATGAAAGCCGCGCGGTTGATTTCGACGGGATGATGGAAGACCTGAAAGGCATCAAAGCCGGCGACGCGGTGCTTTTGCACGGTTGCTGCCACAACCCGACCGGCGCGAACCTGACCCTGCCCCAGTGGAAAGAGGTCGCCGCGCTGATCGTTGATAAGGGCGCAACCCCGCTGATCGACATCGCCTATCAGGGCTTTGGCGACGGTCTGGAAGAAGACGCCGCTGGCGTGCGTCTGATCGCGCAAGCCGTACCGGAAGCGATGATCGCGGCGAGCTGCTCGAAAAACTTCGGCATCTACCGCGAGCGTACCGGGCTTCTGACCTGCATCTCGGAAAACGCCGAGCAGGCCGGGATCACCCAGCAGAACCTGACCCACCTGAACCGTCAGAACTTCAGCTTCCCCCCCGATCACGGCGCCCGTCTGGTGACCATGATCCTTGAGGATGAGGGCCTGAAAGCCGACTGGATGGCCGAGCTGGAAGAGGTGCGCACCGGCATGCTGGGTCTGCGCGAGCAGCTGGCTGGCGAGTTGCGCGCCCGCACGGGCTCCGACCGCTTCGGCTTCATCGCCGATCACCGCGGCATGTTCTCACGCCTTGGCGCCACTCCCGAGCAGGTCGAGGCGCTGCGCGTCGATCACGGCATTTACATGGTCGGGGACAGCCGCATGAACATCGCGGGCCTGAACGAAGAGACCGTGCCCCTGCTGGCGGAAGCCATTGCGAAGGTTGGGGTATAAATCCCCCCTTCCTGAGTTGAAGCGTCCTGCCATAAACCTGATTTGCGGGTTTGGGGCAGGACGCGCGAAACACTGATTTGTTGCGCAGCCCCCCTTTTTTCCTGCCTCAGGTTAAAGGTCGGAGGCTTTAAAGACGCTGAACCCACCGAATCTGTGGGTTCAGCACGCACCCCCCGAAAACTGCCGTAGCGTAAATTCGCAAGCCCACGCAGCGAAGCCCCAGTTTGGTCTTCCCCAAAACATGCCTTACCCTTTAAGAACTGGCGTCGACCCGGTTGTAATCGAATGTGAAAGGGAAACGCGCAAATGATCACTGAAGACGACCTGTTGGCCGCACGCACCGCATGGGGGGACGCCCTTGTTGCAATCTCGAAAGCCTATGAGGACGATGGGATAGAAGCGGCACGCGACGTGGCCGGCCAAATCCTTGATGCGGCCTATGGCTACAATCTGGGACCTGTCCTGTTCAAACCCACACTCAGCGGCGGCGAACAAACGTTCCGCACAACCCGCGACGGCGCGCTGTCCTACTTCGTCGGGCATAGCGACAGCTACCCTCAGGATGGCGGCTTTGGCATCAAAGGCTGGCGCGAGGTCCGCTCGCAGACAGCTGCAAGTTTCATCGAAGGTGACGTTGGCATGTGGATGGGCTGGATTTTCTGCATCGATAAAGACGGCAACACCACCAAGGTCGACAAGACCTTTGGCTACAAGAAAGATGCCGACGGTACGCTTCGCATCGTGCTGCACCATTCGTCCTTGCCGTTTGAAGGCTAAGCCGGCGAGTTTTGCGCACCGGAAGCGCACAAAGAAAAGGGAGCCTTTCAGCCCCCTTTTCCACCCTGTTGGCCTTGGCATTTGCGCGGCCAGCATGTGCCGGGGGTTGGTCCCCCGGCATTTTATGTCTTAGCCGTTGGTGAACTCCGGATAGGCTTCCATGCCCAGCTCGGCCGTGTCCAACCCGTTCATTTCGTCTTCTTCGCTGACCCGCAGGCCCATGGTGGCCTTGATGATCCCGAAGAAGATGAAGCTGACGACGAAGACGAAGATGCCGATGGCCAGGAACCCCATGATCTGAGTGCCAAAGCTGGCCTCCGCGTTGGTCCAAGCCACGATGAACGTGCCCCAGAAACCTGCCACCAGATGCACCGGGATGGCGCCGACCACATCGTCAATCTTCAGCTTGTCCAGCAGCGGCACAACGAAGACGACGATTGCGCCACCGATGCCGCCGATGATCAGCGCCTGAAACAGCGAGGGTGCCAGAGGTTCAGCGGTGATCGAGACCAGACCAGCCAGTGCACCGTTCAGGGTCATCGTCAGATCGACCTTCTTGAACATCACCTGCGTCATGATCATCGCAACGACAGCACCCGCGGCGGCAGCCATGTTGGTGTTGGCGAAGATACGTGCCACGTCCGAGACGTCGCTGATGGTGCCCATGGCCAGCTGCGAGCCGCCGTTGAAGCCGAACCAGCCCAGCCACAGGATGAACGTGCCAAGCGTGGCCAGCGGCAGGTTCGAACCCGGCATCGGGATCGTGCGGCCATCTTTATACTTGCCGATACGCGGACCAAGGATCAGGACACCTGCCAGCGCGGCAAAGCCACCAGCCGCATGCACCAAGGTCGAGCCTGCGAAGTCCGAGAAACCTGCCTCCGACAACCAGCCGCCGCCCCACTGCCAGCTTGCCTCAATCGGATAGATGAAGCCGGTCAGCACGACCACGAAGGCCAGAAAGGGCCACAGTTTGATGCGCTCGGCCAGCGTGCCCGAAACGATGGACGCGGTGGTCGCGCAGAACATCAGCTGGAAGAAAAAGTCCGATGCACCCGAGGCATAGCCGACGTCTACCGCATCGGCTGCGACGCCAACCGGGTCCAGCGAAGTCACGGCAAAGAACGGCCCCAGCCAGCCTTCGACCAGCCAGTCGCCGGGATACATGATGCCGTAACCCGCGAGCCAATACATGATCGCCGCGATGGAAAAGAGCGCGATGTTCTTGGTCAGCTGCATGGTCACATTCTTGGACCGTACCAGCCCGGCCTCAAGCATGGCGAAACCGGCCGCCATCCAGAAGACCAGCACCCCGCCCAGCAAGAACAGCACCGAGGTCAGAATAAAGCCCGTGTGCGGCGCGGCCTCGCCGCCCGCCTCTTGCGCCAGGGCCAACCCCGGCAAAGCGGCCATCAGGGCCGTCGAAATCAGAAATTTGCGTGTCATTATCTGTCCTTTCGCGCTTACACGGCGTCTGCGCCGGTTTCGCCGGTGCGCACGCGCATTGCGTCCGCCACATCGAGGGTGAAGATCTTGCCGTCACCGATTTTGCCCGTGTGGGCGGCCTTCGAGATCGTCTCGACCACGTCAGCGGCCAGATCGTCATTCACGACGATTTCCAGCTTGATTTTCGGCAGGAAATTCACGGCATATTCTGCGCCGCGATAAATTTCAGTGTGGCCCGACTGCGCGCCGAAGCCTTTGATTTCGGAAACCATCATGCCGGTCACGCCGACGGAGGTAAGCGCTTCGCGTACCTCCTCGAGCTTGAACGGCTTGATCGCTGCAATGATCAGTTTCACGATCTTGTCCTTTCTGTCCCTTGTACCGCACCGCCCTAGCGACCGTGCACCTGCAGCAATTCAAGCGCCGCAGAGCAGCAAATGCACAGAGGTCGGTGGGGTCAGGCTGCTCAGAAAACCGGCAATGCGCGAAATTTGCGGCGCTTGCACAGCGCCCTGCCTGTTTTTTGCACAGTGCGAAAAATCGCGGGTCGCGGGGCTTCGGGCTACACTTGCTGGACACGATTCGTTAAATCAGAGACAACAAGCCCCGAGCAGACGCGGACGAGTATCATGAGCCAATCCGGCCAAAAGCGCCCCAAACTGGTGGCAGACAAGCGCTATCCGACAAAAAAGGCAGCGCCCAAGAAGACTGCACGCAAGAGCGCGCGGAAAGCCACGCCGAAGCGGCGCAAACGCGGCGGAAGCGGCGGCGGTAAGCGACCGCGTAACATCCTGCTTTGGCCGTTTTACCTGGTGGGGCTCTTGCTGCGGCTGATCTGGCGACTGATGTGGAAGGGCGCCGTGGTGGTGGCCCTCATCATCGGGGTTGCGGTGTTCTATTTCGCCTCCACCATGCCCGAGTTGAACGCGATGCTGGATGGGCGGGCGAAAGGCTCGGTGACCATTCTGGACCGCTACGGCGACGTCTATGCTTGGCGCGGCGACCAGCGCGGACGCACCATCACCGCCGAAACCGTCAGCCCGCATTTGAAGAATGCCGTGGTCGCAACCGAAGACAAACGCTTCTACGGCCACCTCGGCGTCAGCCCGCGCGGCGTGGCCAGCGCGATCCGCATCAACCTGCGCGAAGGGCGCGGGCCGCTGTCCGGGCACGGCGGGTCGACCCTGACCCAACAGGTGGCCAAACTTCTTTGTCTGGGCGTGCCCTATGACCCGGATGTGTGGAAGACCGAGGCCGCCTATGAAGCGGACTGCCGGCAGGGCTCGCTGTGGCGCAAGATCAAGGAAGCCGTCTATGCGATGGCGCTAGAGGCCAAGTTCTCGAAAAACGAGATCCTTACGATCTATCTGAACCGTGCCTATCTTGGCGCCGGGTCCTTTGGCTTTGACGCCGCAGCCCAGCGCTATTTCGCCATTCCGGCCTCGGACCTGAACCCGGCACAGGCGGCCATGTTGTCAGGCATGCTGACCGCGCCCTCTCGCTTTGCCCCCACGAACAACCTGAAACGATCGCAGGATCGTGCCGCGACCGTGCTGCGTTTGATGAACGAACAGGATTTCCTGTCTGACAAGGAAACTGCGCATTATCAGGCGAACCCGGCTGTGCTGTCGAAAGCAGCCAAAGCGCAGGCAGGCGGATATTTCGCAGACTGGATCATGGGCGACCTGCCCGCCTTCCTGACCCGCAAAACCACCGAAGACGTGATCATCAAGACCACGCTGGACCCGCGCATTCAGAAAGCCGCGGAAAATGCGATGGCCAAGATTTTTGCCGAGAAGGTCTCGGCCGGGTCCAAAGCGCAGGCCGCCATCGTGGTGATGAGCGCGGATGGGGCCGTGCGTGGGCTTGTCGGCGGGCGCGAAACCCGCGTGACCGGGGCGTTCAACCGGGCCACACAGGCCAAACGGCAAACCGGGTCCGCCTTTAAACCCTTCGTCTATGCCGCCGCGCTGGACATGGGGTTTCAGTGGGATGATTTCGTGGTGGATGAACCCTATTGCCTGAACGTGGCGGGGTCGGGCGAATGGTGCCCGAAGAACTACACCAAGAAGTTTTACGGCACGGTCAGCCTGACCGAAGCGCTTGCCCGTTCGCTCAACATTCCGGCGGTAAAAGTGTCCGAGGAAGTGGGCCGCGAAGCGGTGCGCGCGGTAGCCGCGCAGTTTGGCATCGAAAGCGATCTGGCGGCTGGCCCGGCACTGGCGCTTGGCGCCTCTGACGGCACGCTTCTGGAAACCACGGGGGCCTATGCAGGCATCCTGAATGGCGGATCATCCGTGACGCCTTATGGTTTGACCGAACTCAGCCTTGTGGGCGACCGGGAACCGCTGATGACGCAATCCGGCGGGATCGGCGAACGCGTGATTTCGCGCGAAGCATCGGCGCAGCTGATCTATATGATGAACCGTGTGGTCGAAACCGGCACCGGCACCCGCGCCAAGATCGACGGGCTGGAGATTGCGGGCAAAACCGGCACCAGCCAATCCGCGCGGGACGCGTGGTTCATTGCCTTCACCGCGGACTACGTCATGGGCATCTGGATGGGCTATGATGACAACACGCCGCTTAAGGGTGTCACGGGTGGCGGCCTGCCCGCCGAGATGTGGCGCGAAGCCATGGTCGAGATCCAGTCACAACTGGTGCCGACACCGCTGCCCATGATCCGCCCCAACCGCACACCGCGGTTTGACGGACAGCTGATGACCTCGGGCGACGGTGCCTTTTCAGGGGGGGCTGGCGGCACGCGTCCGACCGGGAACGGCCAATCGGTCGGCAATGCGGTCGAAGATGCGCTGATTGGCGTTCTACGTTCAATCTTTGGCCAAAAGAACTGATCGGGCAACGCCACTGGCAATGGGCACGAGCGGGTTTTTCTGACGAAAACCGCGCTGTCGGTGGCTCACTTCGTGAGCCTGGACCACCGCCATGGCCACGCAAAACAAAAGCCCCAGCGCAAAGCCGGGGCGTTCTGTGATGTCATATTGTCGAAGGTAAAAGCGTTTCCAGTTAGTGTTGAGTCACAGCAATAACTGAAACGCTTTGGTTACTTCAGATCAGCGATGAGCTTGTTCAGATCGCCACCGCGACGATCCAGCATTGCGCCGATTTCTTTCTTCTCGGACTTCACGATCGAAATGCCTTCGATCACCATGTCGATGAATTTCCCGTCACGCTTGGCCACGATAAAGACCACATCAAAAGGGGCTTTCCCTTTCAAAGTCGTCTTGGTCAGCACTTCGTAGAAGTTCTTGCGCTCGGACGAGCTGACCACATCAATGCGCCCGCCTTCAAATTCGCGAAACCGGCTGCCATAGCGGCGCGAAATGTAACCTTTGAATGCCTTGGTAAAGCTGCGCATCTGCGACGCGCTGGCAGAACGTGCATCGACACCCAACGCGCTGCGCGCGATGAAGTCAACAGCGGCATATTTGTTAAACACGCCTTCGAATTTCTTGATCATCGATGCTTCGGACGCGCCCGAGTTGATGATCGAATTGATGTCATTCACCACTTTGCCAATCAGGCTTTCCGCCTTGGCGGCCGAAATCGCGGCCATTGCGCGCCCCGGCATTGTGGCCATCACGCCAAGCCCGGCCAATCCGCCAAGAACGGCGCGGCGTGTCATAGAGGTCTCGTTACCCACCATACGCATCATAAATATCCTCCAATTCATCGTCTTGAACCTCGATGCCAAGCTCATACCGGCGGCTGTCGAGATAGTAGAGCTTCATCAGCTCGTAACCGTTTTCACCTTCATAGAATTCGTCAATCGTATCACCAAAGGTGTAGCGATCGCCAAATTTGGACAGAACCCAAGCGGCTTTCGGCACATGTTTGACCTCGGCCGGCAAGGCAAGGCTCAGCGGGTTCAGCACAAAGTCGACCAGGATGCCAAAACCGTCCCGTTCGGTCGACGGTCCAAAGAACGGCAGCACAACATAGTCACCTTCCGGCGCGCCCCACACATGTAGGGTTTCACCGAAATCGCTGTCGCGTTCCTCGATCCCAATGCCTGTGGCAACGTCAAAGAGGCCAAAGAGACCCAATGTTGCGTTGAACACGAAGCGGACTGAGTTGTGTACGGCGTCCTCGATATTGCCCTGAAGCAGATTGTTGGCCACCACACCGGGCAGACCTGCGGTATCCGAGAAACTGGCCACGCCGTCACGGATCGGACGGGGCAGGATCTCGCCGTAGGCGGTTGACGCGGGCGACACCAAGGCCTTGTCCAGGTCAATATTGGCGTCATGCGTGCGGCGGTTCTGAACCTCATGCGGATCGCTATATCCCACAGGCGCCGGTGCGGAAGCACAGGCTCCGAGCGCCGTCAGGGCAATAGCCGCCATGGCGGGGCGAAATCTGGTAAATTTATGAGTCACGTGAACAATCGCCAAATATCGAGGTTTCTGTCTGCTGGCACACACATAGTGGATGCACAGGGAAAGCACAGATGTTAACACCTTAGCAGAGATTAGATGTGACTATTTGGCGACAGTTACCAAGCAGTTTTCCGCCGAATCGCGGCGCGCAACCGCCCGGGACCATGGCCGACGCGTAAGACAGGTAAATAAAATGCAGCAAGACACAGTGGAATATGGCCTAGAAGAGCTTCGCGCGGCGCGGCGCAAGACACGCGCGCTGTTCATCGGTGTCGCCGTATTTTCCGTATTTACCAACCTCTTGATGCTCACCGCACCCCTTTACATGCTGCAGCTCTATGACCGCGTGCTGGGCAGCCGCTCCGAAGCCACACTGGTCGCGCTGACGCTGCTGATGGCGTTTCTTTTCATCATGATGGGCGTTCTGGATTATGCACGCGGGCGGGTGCTGGCGCGGATCGGCGCGCAGTTTCAAGAAGCGCTGGACCACCGGGTGTTCTCGGCAATGCTGCGCCAACCGGCAAATACCGGACCCAACAAAAGCGCCTCTGCCGGCTTGCAGGACCTGGAAGCGATCCAGCGCTATTATTCCAGCCCGGTCTCCACCGCGATTTTCGATGTCCCATGGACACCGCTCTTTCTGTTCGCGATCGTGATCTTTCACCCTTGGCTGGGGGCGCTTGCGCTGGTGGGCGGGGCGGTTTTGGTGGCCATTACGGTGCTGAACCAAATCTTCACCCGCGTCGCGGCACAACGTTCCGTCGAAGCCACGCTGCATGCTGACCATCTGGCCGAACAGATGCGGTTGGAAAGTGAAATGGTGCGCGCTTTGGGCATGTCTGGCGCGGCCTATGACCGCTGGCACCTTGCCCGGCGGGAAGCTCTGGCCCAGACGATCCGTGCAGCAGATAGTCAGGGGCATTTCTCTAACCTGTCAAAAACCTTCAGGCAGTTTCTGCAATCCGCCATGCTTGGGCTTGGCGCCTATCTTGCGCTTTTGGGGGAAATCTCTCCCGGCGCGATGATTGCAGGTTCCATCCTTCTGGGGCGGGCGCTTGCTCCGGTGGATATGCTGATTGGGCAATGGCAGACCGTACAGCGCGCGCGGGTGGGCTGGCGCAACCTCGGTGCCTTGCTTGGCAAAGTGCCCAAAGAGGAGCACAAAACCCAGCTGCCCCGCCCCAAGGCCCATTTGCGGGCCGAGAATGTGACCGTCATCCCCCCCGGCTCCAGCCACGCGGTGCTGCGCACGGTCAGCTTCGAGGTGAAGCCGGGCATCGCGCTTGGGGTGATTGGCCCTTCGGGGTCAGGCAAGACAACGCTGGCCAAGGTGTTGACGGGCGTTCAGGACCCTGCGGGCGGGGTGGTGCGCCTTGATAACGCATCCCTGGATCAATACACGCCCGAAGCGCTTGGACAATATATTGGTTACCTGCCCCAGCGGGTGCAGCTTTTTGACGGAACAATTGCCGAAAACATCGCGGGGCTTGATCTTGAACCGGACTCGGCTCAGGTCGTGGCCGCCGCCAAAAGCGCCGCGGCGCACGAGATGATTCTGGCCTTGCCGGACGGGTATGACACCAAGATTACACCGGGAAGCAGCGTGTTGTCGGGCGGGCAAATGCAGCGCATCGGTCTGGCTCGCGCCCTCTATGGCGACCCTGAGATTCTGGTGCTGGATGAACCGAACTCCAATCTGGACAACACCGGAAGCATCGCCCTGAACACCGCCATCCGAAACTTGAAATCACGTGGAGGCGCTGTGTTGATCATGGCGCACCGCCCCGCAGCCATTCAGGAATGCGAGTTGTTGTTGGTGCTGGATGGCGGGCATGCTGTCGGCTTTGGCCCCCGCGATCAGGTGCTGGCCGAACATGTCAAAAACGCCCGCAAAATACGCGAAACACAGGGCATGGGAGGGGTAAGCTGATGTCCACACACACCTATTCCGCTCGCCGTCCGATGATCATAGGCCTTGTCGCCCTTGCCGTGCTGGTTCTTGGCTTTGGCAGCTGGGCTGTCGCCAGCCGTCTGGCCGGTGCAGTCATTGCATCCGGAGAGGTTGAGGTCGACAAGAACCGGCAAGTCGTTCAGCACCCTGATGGTGGCGTCGTGAACGCGTTGCTTGTCAAAGAAGGCGATCTGGTATCCGCCGGCGATATTCTTGTGCGCCTTGATGCGGCAGAACGTCAGTCGCAAATGGTTGTGCTCAACGGGCAATATGCGGATCAGCTTGCCCGTCACGCCCGGCTCGTGGCAGAGCGGGATGGGGCCGATCAGATCGAGTTTCCACCCTCCCTTCTCAGCTCTGCCTCTGAAAATGAGGCAATCCACGATCTGATCGACGGGCAGACCCGGCTGTTCTCGTCGCGCCGCCGCAGCCTGTCGACCCAGATTGCCCAGCTTGAAAAACGCAAAACCCAGATCGAGCGGCAAATCGACGGGTTTGATGCCCAGAAACGGGCCTTGGATCAACAACTCTCTTTGCTGGGTGAAGATCTGGAAAACCAACAGACTTTGCTTGCAAAGGGACTGACGCAAGCGCCGCGCGTGCTGTCATTGCAGCGCGAAGAGGCCGCACTTCTTGGCGCGTTGGGCGAACTTGAAGCAAATCGCGCAAGTGCTGCGCTACAGGTCACGGAAACCGAACTGCAAATCCTGTCGCTGGAAAGTGAACAACGCGAAGGCGCCATCACTGAATTGCGCGAATTGGAACCCCTCATGCTGGATCTAGGAGAGAAGCGCGCACGACTTGCCGCTGAACTGGACCGGCTTGATATTCGCGCACCGATTTCCGGAATTGTGCATGGGATGCAGGTCTTCACCGACCGCGAAGTGATCCAACCCGGCGCCCCGGTGCTTTATCTGGTTGCGCGTGATCGGCCCTTGGTGGTGACCGTGCAGATCGATCCCATTCATGTGGATCAGGTTTTTGTCAATCAGGGCGTTTTCCTGCGGCTCACGGCCTTTGACGGAAAAACCACCCCGGATCTGAACGCAAAAATCACGCGCATATCAGCAGATTCCTTTTCCGACAGCAGTACGGGGCAAAGCTTCTACGTGGCGGAAATCCGGCTTGAGCCGGGCGAGGTTGAGCGCTTGCCGGATGGGGTCGAGCTGATCCCCGGCATGCCGGTCACCGCGTTTATCCGCACCGAAGACCGCAGCCCGCTTTCCTATCTGATTGCACCGCTTTCCGCCTATTTCGAAAAAGCGCTGCGCGAAAGCTGACGCGCGATCGCGGCCCCCTGTCGCTTTCCACCTTTCCCTGATCCCGGAGGCGCGATAGCGTTCGTGAAATGCCCTGGTCACCGGGCCAAATGGAAAGGACAAACAGATGAGCAACTATGAAACCCGACTGGCCGAACTGGGCGTCACCCTGCCCGATGCCCCGGCCCCGGCCGCCAACTATGTGCCGTTTGTGCAAATCGGGGATCTGGTGCACGTCTCTGGGCAAATCTCGATGAAAGATGGGGCTTTTCTGACCGGTAAACTGGGTGAAAACATGAGCGCCGAGGAAGGCGCCGAGGCCGCGCGCAGCTGCGCCATCAGCCTGCTTTCGCAGGTCAAAGCCGCCTGCGGTGGGGACCTTGATCGCCTTCAGCGCGTTGTGAAACTGGTGGGGTTCGTGAACTCGACCGCAGAGTTCGGCGATCAGCCCAAAGTGATCAACGGCGCGTCGGATTTCATGGTCGAAGCCTTGGGTGAAGCCGGGCGTCACGCCCGTTCCGCTGTGTCTGCGGCAAGCCTGCCCTTCGGCGTCGCCGTGGAAATCGAAGGCATCTTCCAGATCAAATGACCCGCACGCCTGTTGCTTTGCCGCATAGTTTTCTGGATCGCCCAATCGCGCATCGAGCCCTGCATGATGTGACGGATGGGCGGCCCGAAAACTCGCGCGCGGCGATCCGTGCCGCGATGGATGCGGGCTATGGGATCGAGATCGATCTGCAAATGTCGCGCGACGGGCAGGCCATGGTGTTTCATGACTTTCACCTGGGCCGACTCACCGATGAAAACGGCCCTATTCGCCAGCGCGACGCGGCAGCGCTTGCGTCAATCCCGCTGAAAGGCGGTGATGAGGGGGTGCCTGACTTTGCCGAGGTCCTGTCCCTTGTCGATGGCCGCGTGCCGCTCTTGGTTGAACTGAAAGACCAACATGGCGCGATGGGTCCACATGATGGGGTGATGGAACAAGCTGTCGCGAGGGCGTTGCAAAACTATTCGGGCGATGTGGCGGTGATGTCCTTCAACCCACATTCCGTCGCGGCTTTTGGACGGTTCAATGATACGGTCCCCCTTGGCCTGACAACCGAAGCATTCAGGCAAAAAGACAATCCTCTTCTGCCTGCCGCCACCCGCCGCCGTCTGCGCGACATTCCGGATTACGATCAGGTGGGAGCAAGCTTTATAAGCCACGATGTCAACGATCTGAAAAACCCGGCCGTCACAAAACTGAAAGCGCGCGGCGTGCCTGTATTGTGCTGGACCGTGAAATCGCCCGCACAGGAAAAAACTGCCCGCGAAATCGCCGACAACATCACCTTCGAACGATACCTAGCTTGACCTGCTGCCCTCTCTTCGGCCCAATACACCCGTGAGCACCCCCCAGATCAACATCCGCACCCACAGCAGCATTGCCGCCATTGAGCCCGCGGATTGGGATGCTTGTGCCGCCCCTGAAACTGCGCATGGCGGGCGTCCGACAGACCCTTTCACCACCCATCGCTTTCTTTCAGCACTTGAGCAGTCCGGCAGCGTCGGAGAAGGCACAGGCTGGCAGCCCCAACATCTTAGCGTCACATCGGGCGAAAGCCTCATTGCGGTGATGCCGCTTTATGTGAAAAGCCACAGCCAGGGGGAATATGTATTCGACCACGGCTGGGCCGAAGCCTATGAGCGCGCCGGGGGGCAATATTACCCAAAACTGCAATCGGCCGTGCCCTTCACCCCGGTGACCGGGCGCCGCCTCCTGACCCATCCGGACTTCGCCGACATAGGGCAAGCCGCGCTGTTGCAGGGATTGGTACAAATCGCGTCGGAAAATGGCCTAAGCTCGGCCCATGTCACCTTTTGCAACGAGTCTGAGGCCACGTTCGCCGCGCAAAGCGGCTTGTTGCACCGAACCGGCCTGCAATATCACTGGCAAAACGATGGCTACGCGGATTTTGACGCGTTCCTGACCACACTCAGCGCCCGCAAACGCAAGCAAATCCGCAAGGAACGGCGCGTGGCTCAGGGTTTTGGCGGGGTCATTCGTCAGCTGTCCGGGCCGGAGATTCGCCCAGCACATTGGGATGCCTTCTGGCAATTCTACCAGGACACTGGCGCCCGAAAATGGGGGCGCCCCTATCTGACACGTGCCTTTTTTGACGCGATACATGACACGATGGCCGACGATCTTTTGCTGGTTGTGGCGGACCGCGACGGTGTTCCCGTCGCGGGCGCGCTGAACGTGATCGGTCGTGACACGCTGTTCGGACGGTATTGGGGCGCGCTTCAGGATCACCCCTGCCTGCATTTCGAACTGTGCTATTATCAGGCGCTTGACTATGCGATCCGCCACCAGCTTTCCCGCGTCGAGGCGGGGGCGCAGGGGGATCACAAACTGGCACGTGGTTACATGCCCGTCGAAACGCAGTCTGTTCATTGGATCAACGACCCCGGGTTTCGGGACGCCGTGGCGCGGTTTTTGTCGGACGAACGGCGTCTGGTCGCAAATGACATTGACGCGCTGGCCCAAATGGGACCATTTCACCGAAAGAACCTGAGCTAGCGCGGCATAGATCGTTGTCAATGCAACCATCTGCGGTTTAACCTCGGTGGAAGCGAACAGGAAAACCAAACAGGACGGGACTTTCATGAGCCATATTGTTGTCATCGGCGCCGGTCAGGCGGGGGCCTCACTGGTTGCAAAACTGCGCAATGCCGGCTTTGACGGAGAGATCACCCTGATCGGTGCTGAAACCGCCCCGCCCTATCAGCGCCCGCCCCTGTCCAAGGCCTATCTGCTGGGCGAGATGGAGCTGGAGCGGCTCTATCTGCGGCCCGAAAGCTTCTATGATGACCAGAACATCACCCTCCGACTGGGCACAAAGGTCGATGCGATTGATGCCACCACGCGCGAAGTTGTGATCGGGGATGAACGCCTTGCCTATGACCAACTGGCGATCACCACCGGATCGACCCCGCGCCAGCTGCCCGCATCCATTGGCGGTTCGTTGGAAGGCGTACATGTGGTGCGCACGCTTGATGATGTGGACCGTATGGAACCCGAAGTGTCCCCTGGCCGCCGCGTGTTGATCATCGGGGGCGGCTATATCGGTCTGGAAGCCGCAGCAGTTGCCGCCAAGAAAGGCCTGAAAGTCACGCTGGTCGAAATGGCAGACCGCATCCTGCAACGGGTGGCCGCACCGGAAACCTCGGACTATTTCCGCGCGCTGCATCGCGCGCATGGCGTTGAAATACTGGAAGGCGTCGGGCTGGAGCGGCTGGTGGGTGATACGCGCGTAACCGGCGCAATCCTGTCCGATGGCACCGAACTGGAACTGGATTTCGCCATTGTCGGCGTGGGCATCGCACCGGATACCGCGCTGGCAGAAAGCGCAGGGCTGGTGCTGGACAATGGCATCAAAACCGATGCGCAAGGCCGCACATCTGACCCGGCAATCTGGGCGGCTGGCGATTGCGCGTCTTTCCCTTATCGCGGCACCCGCATCCGGTTGGAAAGCGTGCCCAATGCGATTGATCAGGCTGAGGTTGTCGCCCGCAACATGCTGGGCGAGAGCGTGGATTATGTCGCAAAACCGTGGTTCTGGTCCGACCAATATGATGTGAAACTGCAGATCGCGGGCCTGAACAGCGGCTATGACAATATCGTCACCCGTCCCGGCGACAACGCGGGCAGCGTGAGCTATTGGTATTATCAGGGCGACACACTGCTGGCGGTCGATGCAATGAACGACCCACGCGCCTATATGGTCGGCAAACGTCTGATCGAGGGCGGCAAATCGCCCGCCAAAGAGGCGGTGGCGGACCCAGCCGTCGAGCTGAAAACACTTCTGAAATGAGGATCATCGCAGGCAGGTTTCGCGGGCTGGCGTTGGCCAGTGTCGGCAAGGGGGATGCGGGCGCGCATCTGCGCCCCACCACGGACCGCGTGCGCGAAAGCCTGTTTTCCATGCTGACCGGTGGGCGTTTTGGCGACCCGATCAACGGCGCGCGCGTGCTTGACCTTTTCGCGGGCACAGGGGCGTTGGGGCTTGAGGCCCTGTCACGCGGCGCGGCCCATGTCACCTTGGTGGATGACGGGCGCAAAGCCCACAGCCTGATGCGCGAAAACATCGCCAAATGCCGATGTGCGGATGAGGTCACAGTCGTAAAACGCGATGCGACACGGCTGAGCGCGGGCACGCCGCATGACCTCGTGTTCCTCGATCCGCCCTATGGCAAGGCGCTGGGGGAAAAGGCGCTGGCTGCAGCGATCAAAGGCGGTTGGATCGCAGAGGGCGCGCTGATCGTCTGGGAGGACAACACAGCCCTGACCCTGCCCGAAGGCGTCACCCAGCTGGACGCGCGCCGCTACGGCGCGACGACCATTACGATTTGTGAATATTCAGGGGCCTAACCCCAGGTCGGGTGAAATTTTCCCGCGGGTGACAGGGTGAAAATCTCAACCCCATCCGCCGTCACGCCGACCGAGTGTTCAAACTGCGCCGAAAGCGACTTGTCACGGGTGATCGCGGTCCAGTCATCGGACAGGATTTTGGTTTCGGGGCGCCCCAGATTGACCATCGGTTCGATGGTAAAGAACATGCCCTCTTCCAAAACCGCACCTGATCCCGCACGCCCGTAATGCAGCACATTGGGCGGCGCGTGAAAGACCTGCCCCAAACCGTGACCGCAAAAATCGCGCACCACTGACATACGCTGGCTTTCCACGTAGGTCTGGATCGCGTTGCCAATGTCTCCAAAGGTGTTGCCAGGCTTCACCGCCTCGATCCCCTTCATCAGCGCGTCATGCGTGACCTGAATCAGGCGATCCGCGAAGGGCTTGATCTTGCCGACTTTGAACATGCGGCTGGTGTCGCCATACCAGCCATCGACGATCACAGTGACGTCGATGTTCAGGATGTCGCCTTCAACCAGTTCGTCATGTTTGCGCCCCGTCTTGTCGTTCTTCATCTTGGGCGTCTTAGAGCCCGGAATGCCGTGACAAACCACGTGGTTCAGCGAAATGCACGACGCGTGCTTGTAGCCCTTGTAGCCAATCGTGGCCGACACGGCGCCCGCCTCGTCCACCATCGCCTCGATCGCGGCATCCAATTCGGCCGTGGTCACGCCGGGGCCAACCATCGGCGCAATCCGGTCCAGAATTTCAGCTGCCAGCTTGCCAGCCGCATGCATCCCGGCAAAATCCGAGGTTTCGTAAAGCCGAATGCCTTCTTTGGTCACGCGCATGGTCTTGTCCATCTTGGTGTCGTCCTTGCCCCTAGATAGGCGGTTCAGGCCAAAGACACCAGAGGGTCGGCTACCGTGATGCCATCGGGGCTGATATGCGTGCCCAGAACCACAACGCCAACCCCGGCAGCACGGGCCTCATCAAAAGCAGCGCCATAGGCGGGGTCAATGTCGCGCGCCAGATCAAAGCGGTCACAATCGGTGCGCTGTACCAGATAGAGCATCACGGCTGCGTGGCCCTCTCGCACCATATTTGCGAGCTCCCCCAGATGCTTGGTGCCACGCGCGGTCACGCTGTCGGGAAATTCGGCCAGACCGGGCTGGCGGGAAAGCGTCACGGATTTCACCTCGACATAGGTGAGGCCCATGCCTTCCAGCAGGAAATCAACGCGGCTCTTCTCGCCGTATTTCACCTCGGCGCGCAGCGTGTCATAGGCGGGCAGGCCCGGCACCTCATGCGCTTGAAGCGCCGCTTTCAGCGCGCGATTTGGCACCGAGGTATCCACGCCGGTGAAATGCCCATCCGCGTGTTCCACCAGCCGCCAGCCGTAATCGAGCTTCTTTTTCGGGTCGTCATTGGGTTCCAGCCAAACCTTCATGCCGGGGTCGCAAAGCCCCATCATCGAGCCCGGATTGGCACAATGGGCGGTGATCTCGCGCCCATCGGGCAACCGGCAATCGGCAAGAAACCGTTTGTAGCGTCGAATAAGCGTTGCAGGCACAAGAGGGCTGGGAAATTCCATGCCCCGGGCCTATACCGGAATAAGGAAAGGAACAAGCGATGCCTAACCCGACAGCTTCCATGTTGGTGATCGGAGACGAGATCCTCTCGGGCCGCACCCGTGATGCAAACATGCATTACCTGGCGGGCCGCTTGACCGAGGCGGGCATTGATCTGCGCGAAGTGCGTGTGGTGTCCGATGACGCGCCCGCCATTGTCGCCGCCGTTAAGGCATTGGCGGCAGCGCATGACCACGTGTTCACCTCGGGCGGCATCGGACCGACCCATGATGACATCACGGCAGACTGCATCGCGCGCGCCTTTGACGATCACATCGACATTCGTGCCGATGCGCGTGATCTGCTGGCGGCGCATTACGCGGCCTCGGGGCGCGAGTTTAATGCCGCCCGCCAGCGCATGGCCCGCATCCCGGACCGTGCCACGCTGATCGACAACCCGGTCTCGGTTGCCCCCGGGTTCACGCTGGAAAACGTGCATGTTATGGCCGGTGTCCCATCGGTCTTCAAAGCGATGGTCGAAAGCGTTCTGCCCGGCCTGACCGGGGGCGCGCCGCTTTTGTCACAAAGCGTGCGTATTGACCGGGGCGAAGGTGACATTGCGGGGCCTCTGGCAAAACTGGCCGAGGACCACGACAACCTTAGCTTCGGTTCGTACCCCTTTATCGAAAACGGTGCCTATGGCGCCAATATCGTCATCCGGGGCACGGATGCAGCGCAGATAGATGCCGCCGTCCATGCCCTTGAAACACTGTTTGCGGAGACCCCATGAAACACGACCTGCCCACCACAGACGACCTGATCGAAGCATGCGAAGCCACATGGCCACCCGCCGAAATCCACCGGGTTGGAGCCTGGGTCATTCGCGACGGTGCGGGTGGCGGCAAACGGGTTTCGGCTGCGACCGAAAACTGGCCCACAACCGAAGCCGATCTGCCCGCCGCCGAACAGGCCATGAAGAAACTGAATATGGATCCCTTGTTCCAGATTCGCGCGGGCGACGAGCATCTGGACGACATGCTGGAGCAACATGGCTATGACGTGGTGGACCCGGTGAATTTCTGGGTCATCCCGGTCGCGGAACTGACCCGCGATCCCCTGCCCCCGGTGTCCGCTTTTGCCATCTGGCCGATGCTGTCGATCATGACCGAACTGTGGGAGGCCGGCGACATTCACAAGGACCGCCGCGCCGTGATGGAGCGCGCCGACTGCGAGAAAACCGCCATTCTTGCCCGCACAGATGACACCCCGGCTGGCGTGGCTTTCGTCGGCATTCATGACGATATCGCCATGGCGCATGCCATCCATGTCGACCCGAAACTGCGTCGTCAGGGCACCGGGCAAAACCTGTTGAAACAGGCTGCGAAATGGGCCGAGGAAAAGGGTGCGAAATACTTGTCACTGATCGTGACCCAAGGCAACCATGCAGCCAATCCGCTTTATGCAAATCTGGGCATGCACCTTGTTGGGCACTACCACTATCGCACCAAAAAAGCTCAAGGATGAAGGCATGACAGACAGCAAAGTGACCGAACTGAACCTGCCGATGGTTGATCCTCTGCCCGAGGATATTCAGAAATATTTCGACATCTGCGATGAAAAGCTTGGCCTCGTGCCCAACGTGCTGAAAGCCTATGCCTTCGACATGGAAAAGCTGCGCCCCTTCATGGCGATGTATAACGAGCTGATGCTGGGCGAAAGCGGCCTGTCGAAACTGGAACGCGAGATGATCGCCGTGGTGGTCAGTTCGATCAATTCCTGCTGGTATTGTCAGGTGGCCCATGGGGCGGCCGTGCGCGAATTATCCGGCAATCCAAAACTGGGCGAGGCGATGGTCATGAACTGGCGCGCCGCAGAGCTGGACCCGCGCCAGCACGCCATGTTGCACTTCGCCGAACGCATCACCAAGGCCTCGTCCGAGACCACCGAAGAAGATCGCGACGCCTTGCGCGCCGTGGGGTTCACGGATCGCGACATCTGGGACATTGCCGCGACGGTCGGTTTTTTCTCGATGTCCAATCGCATGGCCTCTGCGGTCGGAATGAAACCAAATGACGAATATCATGGGCAAAACAGGTAACGCGTTGCGGGTCTCAGGCCTTGTTGTGGCATCGGCCCTTCTGTTTCCAATCGCAGCAGGCGCACTCAGCCTGCCCGCAGGCGCCATCAAACAGGCCGAAGACGTGCAGATCGGGCAAACCGACCTGGCGCGCGCGCGCTTTGATGGCAGCGCGGTGCCAAGGCGCACCGTCGAAGGCCGCATCACCCGGCAAGCATGGAAACTGTCCGGTGACAGCCGCACCAGCTTTCAGATTTTGCAGGATTTGCGCCGCCAGCTGACCGATGACGGCTTCGAGCCATTGCTGCAATGCCAATCCGTGTCCTGCGGTGGGTTCGACTTTCGCTTTGCTGTTGGCCATTTCAAGGCACCCGAGATGTTCGTCGACCTTGGCGACTATCACTATCTCAGCGCCTCAAACGGCGACCAGCACGCCAGCGTGTTGGTCAGCCGGGCGCAGGCTGATGCTTATGTCGAACTTACCTTGGTGGCACCTGCCGACGCGGCCGCGACCAATGTCGACACCGGCGCAACTCCCGTCACAACGCCCACAATCATCCCCCCATCCGGCCCACTACAAGCGCAGCTGGACAGCGCAGGCCATGCCGTGCTCAGCGGTCTGAGTTTTGCCACCGGATCGGCGACACTGGCCGAAGGCGACAGCCCGTCGCTGGCTGAACTGGCGCGCTATCTGACCGATCACCCAACGCGTCAGGTGGCGCTGGTTGGGCATACGGATGCGCAAGGAGGGCTTGAGGGCAATGTTGCCCTGTCCCAAAAACGCGCAAACGCTGTGCGCATTCGTCTGATCGAACAATATGGCGTGAAACCGGATCAGCTTTCCGCCGAGGGGATTGGCTATTTGGCCCCCCGCGCGGCCAATTTGACCACAGAAGGACGCGACGCCAACCGGCGGGTCGAGGCGGTTCTGATCAGTACGGAATAAAAAAACGCGGCGAAGGGGCCAGCCCTTGCCGCGTCAGTGGTTCCCATGGATGTCAGGCGGGAAAACTCGGTCGCTGGGTTACCAGCTGTCCGGGCCTTTGTCGGCAAAGGCATGGACAAGAAAGTCAATGAAGGCACGCACCTTGGGCTGGGTAAAACGGCCCGGCGGGTAGACCGCGTAAATGCCCTGGCGATCTTGCGGCAGGTCGGGGATCGCGTCTTCGACCAAGCCCTGTTCCAACGCATCTGCGTAGAGGAAGCTGGGCAGGTAAGCGATGCCAAGTCCCGAGATGGCCGCATTCAAAAGCGACTGCCCGTCATTCACGCTCAGCCACCCGGCCGACCGCACTTGGCGCAGCTCGCCCGAAGGGGCGGGGATTTTCCACACATTACCAGTGCTTTGGCTGGAATAATGCAGAAGCTTGTGTTCGTTCAGATCGTCAATCCGTGTCGGACGACCGTATTTTTCAAAATATTCCGGGCTGCCCACCATGCGGCGTGTGGTCTGGGCAATTTTACGGGCCCGCAAGGAACTGTCTTCCAGCTCGCCCACACGAATGGCCATATCGAACCCTTCGGAAATCAGCTCGACATAGCGGTTCGCCAATTCCATGTTCACGTTTACATCGGGGAAGTCCTGCAGGAACTCTCCCAGAACGGGGCTCAGGTGATTGACGCCGAAATCCGTCGCAACCGAAATGCGCAACATGCCCGAAGGGGCTGATTGCATCGACGTCACCAGCGCATCCGCTTCGCCTGCGTCGTTCAACACGCGGCGGGCGCGGTCGTAATAGGCCAGACCGATCTCGGTCGGACTCACGCGGCGTGTGGTCCGGTTCAGAAGACGGGCGCCCAGACGGGCCTCGAGGCTCGAAACATGTTTCGAGACAGCGGATTTGGAAATCCCCATCTTCTTGGCAGCATCCGTGAAGCCGCCCTGATCCACCACGGTGGCGAAGGCTTCCATTTCAGTCAAACGATCCATGCGTCTTTTCTTTCTACAATCTTGGCCCCAACTACGAATTGTATCGCGGGCAAATGGGGCGAGACTGTGAAGAGAGGCAGACAATACCGGGGTAATTAGGCGGATCGTTCGGGGCATGGAAACAGGGCGCGATGGGTCATGGCGCGTTGAAAACGGCCTCGGCGATCGAAATCCAAAGGGGCAAGGTCAGGGCTGATATCAGGGTCGTTTGGGCGATCAGCGTTGCAACCAATTGGCGATCCGCCCCGAAGGCCGAGGCCAGCACATGCGCAGCCGACGCCGTGGGCAGGGCCGCGAAGACAACCAAAGTCGCAGCGATGGCCGGGTCCAGCTGGAACGCAAGACCAAGGCCCAAAGCGACCGCAGGCAATCCAAGTAGCTTAATTGCGCAGATTGCGCCGCTAAACCGGTTCAGCCGGGCCAAAGCGCCCCAATTCATCGTGGCCCCAATGGATAGAAGCGCGATGGGAATGGCGGCGCGGGCCAGCATCTCGATCGGGGCCATCACTGCCCGGGGCAAGGCCCAGCCCATCAAGCCGAAGGTCACACCCGCAAGGCTTGCCAGCAGAAAGGGGTTCAGGGCGATCTTGGCAAGGGTCTGACCCAGCCCCAACGTGCCACCGCGCGACAGGGCAGTGACGGCAAACAAGTTCGCCACGGGCACGCCCATGCCCACTGCCACCGCCATTTCCCCAGCCCCGCCGCGCGACAGAAGGGACACGGCCACAAGGCCCAGCGCGGTGTTGAACCGCCAGCTGACCTGCCAAGCCCCCGCAAAATCCAGAAACCGTGCAGGGCCTGCACGTCGCGCGGCCCACCCCAGCGCCAGCCCGGCTAGAAGCACGGTCCAGACGGCGGGGGCCATGATCACAACCTTGGCCGGTTCAATCGGGCGCGACGCGGCGGCGACGAAGAGCAAGGCAGGAAAGAGGATTTCGAAATTCAGCCGATCCAGCCCTTGCCATGCATTTTCTGACAGGCGCTTGCGCACCACGCCTCCCAGCCCCACCAGAAGGAAGCTGGGCAGAAGCCCGATGAAGACAGACAAAAACAGCATGGGACCTCCGCCAGGCCCCTTCTGTTCAAAGAGAGGCCGCCAGTCGTGATCCTTGGTCAATGGCACGCTTGGCGTCAAGCTCTGCCGCCACATCCGCCCCCCCGATCACATGCGCGGTGATACCTTTTTCAGCAAGTTGATCAGCCAGAGAGCGATCCGGAACCTGGCCCGCGCAAAGGATCACGTTGTCGACCTCGATCACGCGCGGGTTTTCGCGCGCTTCTCCGGTAGAGACCATCAAGCCCTCGGAGGTGATGCGTTCGTAACTCACACCGCCCAGCATCTCGACCCCTTTCATCTTCAGGGTCGCACGGTGGATCCAACCGGTGGTCTTGCCCAAGCCCTTGCCCAGCGCCTTGGCTTTTCGCTGCATCAGCGTGACCTGGCGGGCGGGGGCTTCGGGCTGCGGGCCGTCGGGCGACAGGCCGCCGCGTCTCTCGGCCGGGTCGGCAACCCCCCATTCATGAAGCCACTCTTCAAGGTTCTCGGTCGGGCTTTCACCGGCCTGTGTCAGAAACTCAGCGATGTCAAAACCAATGCCCCCGGCACCGATCACAGCAACGCGGTCCCCGACAGGCGCATCGTGGCGCAGCACGTCGATATAAGACAGCACGTTGTCGCCATCCTGCCCCTCAATGCCCGGATCGCGCGGGGTCACACCCGTGGCGATGATCACCTCGTCAAACCCGGTCAGGTCATCGGCAGAGACCTCGCGGCCCAGCTGCAGGTCAATGTCCGATGCAGCAACCGCGCGGTCATACCAATCCACCAGCCCGATGAATTCTTCTTTGCCGGGAATTTTCTTGGCCATGTTCAGCTGCCCGCCAACCTCATCGGCGCGATCAAACAGGGTGACCTTGTGACCGCGTTCATCCGCCACAAGCGCGGAAGCCAGCCCCGCAGGCCCAGCCCCGACGATGGCGATGGATTTCGGCGTGTCGGTCATGTCGTAGCTCAGCTCTGTTTCAAAACAGGCGCGCGGATTGACCAGACAGGACGAGATTTTGCCGCTGAACGTGTGATCCAGACAGGCTTGGTTACAGGCAATACAGGGCGCGATGTCGCCTGCGCGATCCTCGGCCGCTTTCACCACGAAATCCGGGTCCGCCAGGAAAGGCCGCGCCATGGAGACCATGTCGGCCGCGCCCCCTGCCAGCACCTCTTCGCCCACGTCGGGCATGTTTATACGGTTCGAGGTGATCACCGGGATGGACACCTGCCCCATCAGCTTTTTCGTGACCCAGGTAAAGGCTGCGCGCGGCACGGACGTGGCAATCGTCGGAATGCGCGCTTCGTGCCAGCCGATGCCGGTGTTGATGATCGTGGCACCGGCCTTTTCGATCTCCTTGGCCAGTTGCACCACCTCGTCGAAGCTCGAGCCATTGGGCACAAGGTCGATCATCGAGAGGCGATAGATGATGATGAACTCCGGCCCGACGGCCTCGCGCACGGCCTTCACCACGGCAATCGGCAGGCGCATGCGGTTTTCATATGATCCGCCCCAGCCGTCTTCACGCTTGTTGGTGTGGGTGACAAGGAATTGGTTCAGGAAATAACCTTCCGAGCCCATGACCTCGACCCCATCATAGCCCGCCTCTTTGGCGCGGGCCGCTGCGGTGGCGAAATCGGCGATCTGTTTCTGAATGCCCGCTTCATCCAGCTCTTTCGGCGGAAAAGGAGAAATCGGGGACTTTACCGGGCTGGCCGATACACAATCAGGACCGTAGGCATAGCGGCCCGCATGCAGGATCTGCATCGCGATCTTGCCGCCTTCCTCGTGCACCCGCGTGGTCACCGAGCGGTGATTGGCGATGTCTTCATCCGAAAACAGACCTGCCGCGCCGGGGAAAACGCCACCTTCGGCGTTGGGGGCCATACCGCCCGTCACAATCAACGCTGCCCCGCCGCGCGCACGGGCTGCGTAAAACTCTGCCACGCGCGACCAGTCGCCACGTTCTTCCAACCCTGTATGCATGGACCCCATCAGCACGCGATTTTTCAAGGTGGTGAAGCCCAGATCCAGCGGGGCAAGAAGATGCGGGTAGCGTGTCATGGTCGGTCCTTTGGCTGCCGTTGCCCACCGACATTGACGCGCGCGTAAAGTGATGTCACTTGAAACGCTGCGTAACCTCATGATCCGCGGCATCGAAATCCATGGCCAGTTCGTCAATCTGATCGGGCGCGTAAACCGCGATGCCCTCCTGACGCAACAACGCAGTGAGCACTCCGAACCCCGCGCGCGTCGTGCCATCATGGTGCCCACTATAAAGCACAGATGATCCGCAAGAGGGGCTGGCTTCGGTCAGCAGCGCATGACGACACCCCGCCCGCAACGCCTGCGCAAGCACCTGCCTTGCGCCCAGAACAAAGGGGGCTGTGACATCCTGCCCCTGCAGGTCAACAATCCGCGCCCGCGCGGCGACAACATCGGCACCGTCATGCCCCGGCGCGATCTCGGCCGGGTTGCGCGGCACGGGCAAACCGCCTGCCAGCTCCGGGCAAAGCGGCAACAGGCGCCCTGCGGCCTGCCAACGACTGAGATGGTTGTTCAGAAAAGTCTTTGCGCCGCCGTCATAGCGCACCGCCTGCCCCATCAGACAGGCACTGACCAAAAGCGGCGCGGTGGTCATGTGGTCTCTAGGCAGTGACGGCGAAACGCGCTTTTCAGCATATCCAGCTCGGCGCGCAGAAGGTCCACCTCGGCACGGATGTCTTCATCCAGAGGCTGCCCGGTGACGATCGAGAAGCTGTCCAGCCGCTCCCCGCTGGCGGCATCGGAAATCACAAAGGTCTGCACCCCGTCGTAAAGCTGTTCAACCGGGATCGGCACCGAAACCGTGAAACGGCCGGGATGTGTCGCATCTTCGCGCAGCTCGACCCCATCAAGAACCTGCCCCAGATGTGCGACCTCGATGTTCGGGGCGCCTTTGTCGGCATCGCTGGTCAGCACACCTTCCCAGATGCCGGCCTGAATGCGCGTTTTGATCAGTTGCATCGCCATGGGGCTTCCTTTCCAGTCAGACCTCGGCGCGGGGCCGGCGGCTGAAATTCACGTCGCGCAGGATCACCTGGCTCATTTCAGGGTTTTCAAACACAAGATCGACCCACATGCGGTCCACGCGTTTCTCGTTCATCTTGGTATAGGCAAGGTCAAATTCGACCACGACCTCGTCCTGATCAAGCGGAAGTTCACGCACGATCTGTTCTTTATTGGGGCCATGCTGCACATTCAGTCGCGCAAAAATCTCCAGTGGTTTTTCCATCTCGACCACGGTGGTCATGCGCACAAGATGCTTGCGCTTCAATCCATCGACCGACGAGCTTGGAAGCTCGATCACCAGTGACAGGAACGAACCGTCAAACCGGAACACATCCATGCGCAACCCGAAGGGCGCCAGATCGCTTTCGCGCGTGTTGCGCACTTGGCGCACAGTCAGCTCCGAGATGCGGCAGTCGTGAAACACCGTGACCTCTTCACCGAATTCAGACTTGGTTTCGACCGCCGCACGACCCGGCGTGCCCATCGGCCCGCGCCACATTTCGGGCCGATAAGCCCAATCGGAATAAAGAGGCTTCTGAAAGGCATTTGATCCGATCAACGGCAAGGTCAGGCGACCCTCTGCCACATGCAAAACCTTGTCCAGATGCTGGCGCAGTTGACGCGCCCGCCCGCGCAGCAAACGCAATGCCGCAAGGTCCAGCCCATCAGCCAATGCCGCAAGCTTTTCCCAGCGCCGCACCGAACGGCGGTGCAGGATGCGGTTGGATATCGAATTTACGCCGCGCGCCATGGGTCTTTCCCGATCTGCTCAGATTCGCCGCCTTGCGGTGATTGTTTCCATTCTTAAACCGAATAGTTTCAATTACGCAAACGACCAAACAGCTTTCCGATCCCGGAACCACCTGATTTTGCTTTTGGATTGGCCGATCGCGTGTCAGATACCAGCTGCTTTAGCAGGGCTTCTGCCTGACCATTTGACAGCTTGTGCCCTTTCACACCGGTGACAGACGCCGTGACCACTGCGCCGCCCAGCTCAAAGAATGCCCGCCACGAGGTTTCGCTGAGCCCGCTTGGCAGCCCGGCGGAACGATCCTGCACCTTGACCCGCAACACGTCCCCGGCCAGGCGCACAGAGCTGATGGACAGATCGGCGGCTGACCCGGACCAGCTCAGACCAGCGCGCCCCGCATCGCTCTCCAGATACGCGCGCGCAACTGCAAGACGGTCCGCCGGATCGTCGGGCAGGCCAGCCTGTTGGGCATCAATGGGCAGGAAGGCCACGGTCAGAAATGCCGGGGTTTTGGGGGTCGGGTCATTTGGGTTGCCGGTCAAAGCCGAACAGGCCCCCATAGGCACAAAGGCACCGCCTGCCCCATCCTGCACGGCCGGTTTGTCCACGCAAAACCCTTTCGGAGCCGTGACAGCCGCCTGCCCTGACAGGACCGACACCTTCTGCATCAGGTCCTTGCTTGCAGATTTGCTACCTGAGAAAAGCGCGCCCTTTTCGGGGTTTATCTTGGGCAGCTCGGCCCCACCGAAACAACCTGCCAGCACCGTCACGCAGCACAAGGCAATCCACCGACCCTGAACAACTCTCCGCCCCATCACATTCTCACTCATATGTCCCCCAACACACGCCTTCCACAGAAAGCTTCCAGTCGGATACAAGACCATCCCAGCCAAAACAAGGTTGCCGGGGGGCCAAGCTTCCCCCTGTTTCCAGCTTGCAGCGGGTCCGCACGCTTGCCATCATGGCGCGATCAAACCGCAAACGAGTGGCACATGACCCGCCCAAATGACTTCTGGACCCCCGCCCTGCCCCGCATTGAGCTGTGGCGCAGCCTGGTCGGGCTTGCCCTGATCCACGCCTGCTTTTTCGCAGCGACCTTTGGCATCATCCTTGTCGCGGGCAAAATCATGGGCCGCCACCCGGCCGTTGTCGTGGATGGCAATACGCCTGCAGATGCCGCAGCGTTTTTCCTGACTTTTCTGGGATATCACGCCGGGCTTTGGGTGACGCTTCGCCTTCTGCACAAGCGCGGCTTTCGCAGTTTGTTCGGCCCGGCGCGCCATATCGGCTGGCGACATTTCACAAACGGCGTGGCCATCGCGCTTGGCGTGGTCGTGTTGGCGATGATCCTTGGACAGCTGCAGGAATTGCTGCTGCCACCAGAATTGCCCACACCGTCAGAAATCGACCCCGCGCGCGATGTGGGGACATGGGCAATGTGGCTTCTGCCCGCCTGTGTGCTGGTTTTCGTGCAGATCATGGCCGAAGAACTGGTTTTCCGCGGATACCTTCTGCAACAACTGCGCGCCCGGTTCCGCACGATCTGGCTTTGGGCGATCTTGCCCTCGGCCCTGTTCGGACTGCTGCATTTCGACCCCACCACCTATGGGGTAAATGCCTATTATTATGTGCTCCACACAACTGTCGTGGGCATCGTTCTGGCATTGGTCACGCTACAGACGGGCAATATCGGAGCGGCTGCCGGGCTGCACTTTGGCAACAACATCTCGTTGGTCCTGGTTGGAAATACCGGCAGCCTTGAAGGCTTTTCCCTTTTCCTTGTGCAGGTTGACCCGATGAGCCCCGTGATGGGGCACTCGATCCTTGTGCAAACCGGGCTGGTGGTGATTGCCTATCTGGTCTGGCGGCGGTTGACCCAACGCAAAGCCCCAATTGCAAATACCGCCAAGGCGGACTAACTAAGGCCAAACGCATCAAGGAAGAACGGCGATGAACTGGATTTCGAACTACGTCCGCCCCCGCATCAACTCGCTTTTCTCGCGCCGCGAAGTGCCCGAGAACCTCTGGACCAAGTGCCCGGAATGCGGAACGATGCTGTTTCACCGCGAATTTGCAGAAAACCAGAATGTCTGCACCAATTGCGATCACCATATGGCGATCACTCCGCGTGACCGTTTTGCGGCCCTGTTTGATGGCGGTATCTTCACCGAGATCGACGTGCCTGCCCCCGTCGATGATCCGCTGCAGTTCAAGGATCAGAAGAAATACCCCGAACGCATGAAGGGCGCGCGCAAAAACACTGGCGAACGCGAAGCGATGCTGGTCGCCGAAGGCGAAATCGGCCGCACCCCCATCGTCGCCACGGCACAGGATTTCAGCTTCATGGGCGGGTCCATGGGCATGTATGTCGGCAACGCGATCATCGCCGCGGCTGAACGCGCCGTGGCCCAAAAACGCCCTCTGGTGCTGTTTTCGGCAGCCGGTGGCGCACGCATGCAGGAAGGCATTCTGTCACTGATGCAAATGCCGCGCACCACCGTGGCTGTGCAGATGCTGAAAGAAGCAAACCTGCCCTATATCGTTGTCCTGACCCATCCGACCACCGGCGGAGTGACGGCCTCTTACGCGATGCTGGGTGACGTGCAGATTTCCGAGCCCAACGCCCTGATCTGTTTTGCAGGCCCCCGCGTCATCGAACAGACCATCCGCGAGAAACTGCCAGAAGGCTTCCAGCGCGCCGAATATCTGCGCGATCATGGCATGCTGGATCGGGTCACCCACCGCAAGGACATGAAAGACGAACTTGTCACCATCCTGCGTATGCTGACCGGCCAACCGCCTGCGGTGAAAGGCGACCTGCCCAAACCCGAGGCAAAACCCGCAGACGCACCTGCTGACGGCGCAGGCAAGACCGCCGACGACAGCGCATCCGGGCAAAAGGCCGATGCGCAGGCCGAGGCCGACAAAGCGCCAAGCCCAAAGGCTGACGAAACGTGAGCGCCACAAGCTCGGACGTCATCCTTGAACGGATGATGTCTTTGCACCCGAAGATCATCGACCTGACACTGGACCGCGTTTGGCGGCTGTTGGCGGCTGTGGACAATCCGCAGGATCGCCTGCCCCCGGTCATTCACCTTGCAGGCACAAATGGCAAGGGCTCGACGCAGGCCATGCTGCGCGCGGGCCTCGAGGGCGCTGGTCAACGCGTTCACGCCTATACCTCGCCACATCTGTCCCGGTTCCATGAACGCATCATGCTGGCTGGAAAGCTGATTTCCGAGGCGGCGCTGACCGAGGTGCTGGATCGCTGTTACGCGGCAAATGGCGGCGAGAACATCACCTATTTCGAGATCACAACGGTCGCAGGCCTGATGGCCTTTGCCGAAACGCCGGGGGACTACACCCTTTTGGAAACCGGGCTTGGCGGGCGGCTCGACGCCACCAATGTGGTCGAAAAGCCCGCACTGACCGTGATCACCCCCATTTCGATCGACCACACGCAATTCCTTGGCGAAACCCTGACCGAGATCGCTGGCGAAAAAGCCGGCATCCTGAAGCGCGGCGTGGCTTGCGTGGTTGGCCCGCAACCTGACGAGGCGCTCGAGGTGATCGAGGCCCGTGCTGCGCGACTTGGCTGCCCGCTTTTCGTATATGGCCAACATTGGCACATGTGGGAAGAACGCGGGCGACTGATCTTTCAGGATGAAAACGGGCTTCTCGACCTGCCGCTGCCCGCCCTGATCGGCCCGCACCAGATCGAGAATGCAGGCGCCGCCATCGCCGCTTTGCGGGTGCTTGGATGTGACGAGGCCGCCTGTGAGGCGGCCATGCGGGACGTCACCTGGCCCGCGCGCATGCAGCGGTTGAAAACCGGGCCGCTGGTTGACGCGGCTGGCACGGCAGAGCTGTGGCTGGATGGCGGACATAACCCGGCCGCCGGTGAAACGCTGGCCAAAGTGCTAGGCGACCTTCCCAAGCGACCGACACATCTGATTTGCGGTATGCTGAACACCAAGGACATCACAGGATACCTGCGCCCGTTGGCGCAGGTGGCTGACAGCCTTACGGCGGTCTCCATCCCCGACGAGATGAACACGCTGCCCGCCGAAGAGACTGCTGAACACGCCCGCGCCGTGGGCCTGACCGCACAGGAGGCACCAAGCGTCGCCCAGGCGCTGGCCGCGTTGGTCACCGCCGAACCTCAGGCGCGCATCCTGATTTGCGGCTCTCTCTACCTGGCCGGGAACATCCTGCGCGAAAACGGCTAAACCACTCAATTCTCGATTGTGATCACAAAATTTTTTTCACAGGCGAAGCAATCCGCACATCAACAATGCGACTCAACCCCCCGGAAAGAATCAGTTTTTTCCAGCCCCACCGAATCATCAAATGATTCGCGCAAAATGTTGACGAAATAATGATTTAGCCGCTATATATGGGTCATTCTACAGGCAAAGTTCGCATCAAGTGGACAGACCTGTCGAGCAGTACATAAAGGCTGGGGGGTCTCATGTATAGGTGGCTTGGGGGCGCCCTGGCGGCGCTTGTGATCACAAGCATTCCTGCGACGGCGCAGGATGTTGGCATCACGTCAGAAATGAAAAGCGCAAGCTTCTCGATCCGAGGAGCCACGAAAGAGATCTCTCGAAATCAGGACGTAGACAATCGGCTTTCGCCCGAGTTCACAAAAACATCGCGCCCCTGTCCTCCTTTCTGCATCGCACCGATCGCAGCCGATGATGGCGTGGCGACACTGGGCGAGCTGGAAGTTATCGAATTTCTGAAAACGAAAGCATCGGACGGGTCAGGTCTTCTGATCGACAGCCGCGTGCCTGAATGGTTTGCCAAAGGCACCATTCCCGGCGCGGTCAATGTCCCATTCGCGACCGTCGATGCCAAAAACCCCTATCGCGACGAAATCCTGAAGGCGCTTGGCGCCGTGAACACCGGAAACGGCTGGGACTTTGATGGCGCGCTTGAGCTTGTTCTGTTTTGCAACGGCCCATGGTGCGAACAAAGCCTGCGTGCGATCCACAGCCTGCGCGCAGCCGGCTACCCCGCTGAAAAACTGGGATATTACCGAGGCGGCATGCAGGTCTGGATACTTCTTGGCCTGACCGTGGAGAAACCAAACACATGAGCCTGATCCAAGACACATACCGCATTCCGCTGATCGTTGGCGGCTTCACTTTCGGCGTGACGGCTTTGGTTTTGTTGCAGCCGGGGCAGAGCGCGAAGGACACACGACAGGTTGCATTGCCCGCGCCGTCTCAGGCGGCCTCGACATTGACAGAGGTGACGCAGCTGTCCGCGCAGGTCGCACCCGCAGCCGCGCAGCCTGTCATCGTGCCCAAGGCGGAAACGCCAGCGATGCTGAACATGACCAATTCGGTTCTGGCCGGGCTTGGCGTGACGACACCGGACACATCGCAAGACACGTCCATCGCGGGTGCGTCCGGGGGGGCCGCAAATGGCGACATGCGCGACCTGACCTCGTCGGTTCTGGCCGGTTTGGGGCAGGTATCTGGCACCGCTGCAAGCGATGCCCCCGCCACCAACCTTCAGGGCCTGATCGCACAAGCCCTGAACGAAGGACAAACCGACGCCTATATCACCGCACTTCTGGATGAAGCCTTTGACCGCGGCCTGATCGAAGCCCCCAAGGCGCTGACCACGGAAGATGGAGGCGTCGACACGGCCACTTTGGTCAGCCAGTTGGCACGCGCGGCGTCAGGCGCCAAACCCAAACGCCCCGAGGCACAAGCTCTGGTCGGCGGCCCGGGCGTGGAAGTGCGGGTTGTGCAGGAAGCCGGCAAGACCGTGCAATACAACTTCTACACCGTTCAGCAGGGCGACAGCCTGGGTGCCATTGCGCATAAGTTTTATGGCGATGCGGCAGAGTTTACCCGTATTTACGAAGCCAACCGCCGCTTCTTGCCCAGCCCTGACCGGATTCGCGTGGGCCAACGCCTGAGCATTCCCGCGCTGAGCGACGTCTGACGCGCGCAAACAAGTTACCGGGCAGGTAGGGGTCGCTGAACGGGCGGCCCCACTTAGTTTTGAAGCGCCCGTTTTCAAGCGCCCGCGTCGCCCCAATCCTTATCCTGCATCTCGCGCAGACGGCTGGCTGTGCGTTCAAACTCGAACGACCCCTCGCCTTCGACATAGAGCATCTCGGGCGCAGCAGCGGCTGATGCGATCAGGCGGACCTTCGCCTCGTAGAGCGCATCAATCAGCGTGACGAAACGTTTCGCTTCGTTGAAGTTCGACCGGCCCAGACGCGGGATGTCTTCCAGCACCAAAAGCTTCACCGCATTGGCGACGGCCAAGTAGTCGCCCGGTCCAAGCATGGCACCGCACAGGTCGTGAAACCCTGCCCTTGCCGCGCCATTCCGATAAGCGGGCAGGACCACATCGCGCCCCTTCACGGTCAATGTCAGCGGCTCGGCCTCTCCGCCAGAGAGGTCCTTCCAGATCGCATCAATCGCAGTGCGGGCCGCGGCGTTGGCCGGGGTGAAATACACCTGTTCCCCTGACAATCGGTCTTGCCGGTAGTCATTGGGGCTGACCAGCTCGTGCACCACCATCTGATCCTTCAAAAGCGCGATGAAGGGCAGGAAAAGCTGTCGGTTCAACCCGTGCTTATAAAGTTCATCCGGGTGCCGGTTCGACGTGGTGACAACCACGACACCTGCCTCAAACAGCTTCTCGAACAGGCGGCCGACCAGCATGGCATCCGTGATGTCCGTGATCTGCATTTCATCAAAGGCAAAGAGTTTCACATTTGCGGCGATGCTGGCTGCAACGGGCTCCAGCGGGTCATCCACACCGGTCTTGCGCGCTGCCGCCATGCCTTCATGAACTTCCTGCATGAAGGCATGAAAATGCACGCGGCGTTTTGCGCTGGTTTCAAGACTGTCGACGAACAGATCCATCAACATCGACTTGCCGCGCCCAACACCGCCCCAAAGGTAAAGCCCCTGCGGCACCTCTTCGGGTTTGGAATGAAACAGCCCCCCCAAGATGCCACGTTTGCGCACCGGGGCAGCGTCCAGATGGGCGCGGATGTCTTCGAGCGCGGGCAGGCAGGCCTCCTGCGCCGGGTCTCGGGTGATCTCGCCTGCATTGGCGAGGGAGTCGTAGGTCTGGATCAGATTTGCCATGGGGTCTGATAAAACGCCGCGTCACATAAGAAAAGGTGAACTGTCCCATCAAAAAGCAGGAATTGACCAAGCGTGGCGATTGCCAGACATTAACCAGATGACAGAGACACGCGCGCCCCTCATCACCCCCGTCCTTGTGGCGGGTTGTTTGATCATCCTCGTCAGCTTCGCGATCCGCGCAAGTTTCGGCGTGTTTCAAATTCCAATTGCGACCGAGTTCAATTGGCCACGCGCCGAGTTTTCGCTGGCCATCGCCATTCAGAACCTTGCATGGGGGATCGGCCAGCCGATTTTCGGCGCCATCGCCGAGAAGATGGGCGACCGCAAGGCAATCATCATGGGCGCGCTGATTTACGCGGTTGGGCTGGTGGCCAGTTCAGCAGCCGTGACGCCCGAGGCGCATCAGGCGCTGGAAGTGCTGGTTGGGTTCGGCATTGCGGGCACGGGTTTCGGCGTGATCTTGGCCGTCGTCGGCCGTGCGGCCAGCGACGAGAACCGCTCGATGTCTTTGGCAATTGCCACGGCAGCGGGATCGGCCGGACAAGTGTTTGGCGCCCCGCTGGCGGAGTTCATGTTGTCCGTGATGAGCTGGCAGGATGTGTTCCTGATCTTTGCCGCCGCCATCGTGGCGACACTTGCGCTTTTGCCTTTGATGAAAACCGAAGAGGTGGCCTCGAAATCCGAGCTTGAAGAAAGCATGGGGCAGATTCTTGTGAAGGCCTTCAAAGACCCAAGCTATACGCTGATCTTCCTGGGGTTCTTTTCCTGCGGCTATCAACTTGCCTTCATCACCGCGCATTTCCCGGCCTTCGTGACCGAGATGTGTGGGGCGATTGACCCATCGGGCACGCTGGCGGCGGTGGGCGTGTCGACCACATCGGCCTTGGGAGCAATCTCGATTTCGCTGATTGGGTTGGCAAATATCGCGGGCACCTTGTTGGCCGGGTATTTGGGCAAGACCTATTCCAAGAAGTATCTTCTGGCGGCGATTTATACGGGGCGGACCATTGTCGCGGCCTTGTTCATCCTGATGCCCATCACGCCGACCTCTGTTATCCTGTTTTCGATTGCCATGGGGTCTTTGTGGTTGGCAACGGTGCCGCTGACCTCAGGTCTGGTCGCACATATCTATGGCCTGCGTTACATGGGCACGCTTTACGGGATTGTTTTCTTCTCGCACCAATTGGGCAGCTTTCTGGGCGTTTGGCTTGGCGGGCGCATGTATGATGCTTTTGGCGATTACACCTTCGTGTGGTGGATTGGCGTTGGGGTCGGGGCGTTTTCGGCCATCGTGCATTTGCCGGTGAAGGAACAGCCCCTGAAGCTGCGTACTGCCTAAAGCGCTTCGAGATTAAGTTGGATCACAAGTTGATTTCGAAACGCTTTAAGGGGCGCTGCCCCTCGCCTCTTCGAGGCTCACCCCGAGGTGCTTCTGACAAGAAAATGGGAAGCGCCACCGCCGAGGCGCAGCCTCGGCCACGCCCAAGCCCGACTGGCCGGAAGGTCATAGGGCGCGGGAGCGCTTCAAACCGGCAGGGCGGTGGTTTTGAACACGGTACGCAGGGCAAAACTGGATTGCATGCCCTGTACGCCGGGTAGCCGGGCGAGGTATTGACGGTGGATGCGGGCAAAGTCCTCGGTATCCTGCGCCACCACTTTCAGCAGGTAGTCCGCCGTGCCGGCCATAAGGTGGCATTCGAGCACATCCGGAACCCGCGCCACTTCGCGTTCGAACGCATCGAGCACCTCATCGGCCTGGCCGGACAGGGTGATTTCGACAAAAACGGTCGACGGGCACCCCATTTTACGCGGATCAAGAAGGGCAACGTAGTCGCGAATAAAGCCCTCGGCTTCGAGCCTTTGCACCCGACGATGGCACGCAGAGGGTGACAGGTTCACCTTGTCAGACAGGTCTGCGTTAGACATGCGACCTGTACGTTGGAGCACCCCAAGGATGCGGCGATCTATACTGTCGAGTTCCATTTTCGCACACGCTCCTTGCGCACATTCATTCTTTAACAGGATAATCTTCGAAACTATCTAGCTTATCCGGTGCATCTTTTCAAAGCAATTGCGCAGGGAACGCCGCAAGATCAGGGGCAGGAAACACAACTTCCCGCCAACAGGGACCAAGGAGGAACCCCCATGCTGATCGGATGCCCGAAAGAGATCAAGCCCCAGGAATTTCGCGTCGGTCTGACGCCCGCTGCCGCTGGTGAAGCCATCGGTCGTGGTCATTCCGTGATTGTTGAAACCAATGCCGGTGCCGGCGCAGGTTTTTCCGACGAAGACTACACCGCAGTGGGGGCCACCATTCTTGGCACCGCTGAAGAGGTTTTTGCGAAAGCCGACATGATCGTGAAGGTGAAAGAGCCGCAAGCGGTTGAACGCAAGATGCTGCGCGAAGGTCAGCTTCTGTTCACCTATCTGCACCTCGCACCCGACCCCGATCAGACCCATGACCTGATCGCTTCCGGCGCGACCTGCATTGCTTATGAAACCGTGACAGACCGCAATGGCGGCCTGCCGCTCTTGGCCCCGATGTCCGAAGTTGCCGGTCGTCTGGCCCCTCAGGTCGGGTCGTGGACACTGCAGAAGGCCAATGGTGGCCGCGGCGTTCTGATGGGGGGTGTACCCGGTGTTGGCCCCGCCAAGGTTGTTGTGATCGGCGGCGGTGTCGTTGGCACCCACGCGGCCAAGATCGCTGCTGGCATGGGCGCAGATGTGACTGTGCTGGACCGGTCTCTGCCGCGCCTGCGCTATCTTGATGACGTCTATGGCGGCACGTTCAAGAACCAGTATTCCACTGCGGCGGCCACGGCCGAGCTGATCACCACCGCTGACATGGTCATCGGCGCGGTTCTGATCCCCGGTGCTGCTGCGCCAAAACTGATCAGCCGTGATCAGCTGTCGACCATGAAACCCGGTGCGGTGCTGGTGGATGTGGCCATCGACCAAGGCGGTTGCTTCGAGACATCGAAGGCCACCACCCATGCTGACCCGATCTATGAAGTCGACAACGTGATGCATTACTGCGTGGCCAACATGCCGGGCGCCGTTGCCCGCACATCGACCATCGCACTTGGCAACGCCACCTTGCCCTTCATGCTGTCACTGGCTGACAAAGGCTGGAAAGAGGCCTGTGCGGCCGATCCGCACCTTCTGAACGGTCTGAACGTGCACGCAGGCAAGCTGACCTATGCAGCCGTGGGCGAAGCCCTTGGGCTGGACAGCATCACCGGTGAAGAGGCGCTGAAAATCTGATCCTCCCGTCAGGTTTCAACGCGAAAGCCCCGCCATCTGGCGGGGCTTTTTCTTTGCGCTGTGTCCTGTGAGAGATTCGGCGCGGATCAGGATCAGGCTTTCGACTGCCCGTCGCGAAATTCGCACATCGACATATCGCGCAGGTCCGCGACGCCGACCAGAGTGTCCCCTTTGCAGACAATCGCATGTTCAACGCCCAGCCGGGTCATCAGGCGCAGCGCATAGCGCACCTGCATGCCCGCAGAGATGGTCAGGGCGGGCTTTTCCATCACCTCGTAGACACTGACCCGTTGCGGGTTACGGTTTTTCGCAAAAATCTCACGGGCAATCATGCCGATGGTGATCAGACCGTATTCGTCCTGCGGGTCACGCTTGTCGATCACCAGAGCATTGCGCCCGGTCTCTTCCATGATTGCCAGTGCCTTTCGCACGGATGAAAGCCCGTCGATCACATGGGCCTGCCGCATGGCATCGCGGGTCTGAATGGCTTCTGTTTTCGTCATAGCTCATCCTCCTGCAAAGACGACCGCATGGCGGCGACCTGTGTTTCCAACCCAATGGCATCTTCGATATCCAGCTGGAAGGTGACCCCGCTGCCCGGTTCCTCAAGGAATTTGCCGGCACTGGCGACGGCTTCAAGGATGTCCGTGGCTTTGTGCTCTTCGACCAGAAACAGGGCCATATCGCGCTGCCCGGCAACGGTCAGGCCCAGGAAGGTCTTCTTCTGCCTCAGCCCCTCTCCGCGCACGCTGGTGATCACGGTGGCGCCGGTGGCACCGGCCGCACGGGCCGCGTCCAGCACCTCGTCGGTTTTGGCGTCCTGCACCAGGGCGATGATCAGTTTGAACTTCATGGCGCATCCTTTCTTTCGCCGTCCTGCGGCAGAGTATCGGGTTCATGGCGCGATTGCCACGCGACGAATTGAGCGTAGCCCATCACGGTGATCATGGGGAACAGGCTGGCCAAAGCGACAAGACCGAACCCGTCCAGCACGGCGCTGCGCCCCGGCACGGTCGAGGCAAGCCCCAGCCCAAGTGCCGCCACCAAAGGCACGGTCACGGTCGAGGTGGTCACCCCCCCGCTATCATAAGCCAGTGGCACAATCATCTTCGGCGCAAACATGGTTTGCACAATCACGATCACATAGCCCGCGATCATGTAAAAATGCAGCGGCGTGCCTGTGACGATCCGGTGCGTGCCCACCACAAGGCTGAGCGCCACACCGAAGGCCACCGCCAAACGCAACCCCCACGCACTGACCGCGCCGCCTGACACATCACGCGCCTTCATGGCCACGGCAATCAAGGACGGTTCGGCGATGGTCGTCGAGAAACCGATGGCAAAGGCAAAAAGATAGGTCCAGCCGTGGCGGGTCCAATCGGCGGGGTCACCGATGAAGTCAGGCGCGGTCAACTGGCGAGCCATGCTTTCGCCAATGGGAAAGAGCGCATATTCAAGGCCAAAGAGGAACAGCCCCAGTCCCAGCACCACATAGACACTGCCCAAGAGCACTTGTGGCAGATGCGGCACTGGACGACGCAGGACCACAAGTTGGAAGAACAGCAAAATCACTGCGATCGGCAGAATGTCCAACACGGTCGAGGCGATGGTGCGCAGTAGATCCAAAAGCATCACCATGTTCCCACGATCCCGAAGCCAAGCACGAAGATGATCGGCAGAAGGCTGGCAAAGGCCACCAGACCGAAGCCATCCACCATCGGGTTGCGCCCCTTGATCACGCTGGCCAGCCCCACGCCCAGCGCCGTGGTCAGCGGCACCGTGACGGTTGATGTGGTCACCCCACCGCTGTCATAGGCAATGCCCACGATTTCGGGCGGCGCAAAGCCCGTCATCACCACCACGATCACGTAGCCGCCAATAATCAGATACTGGATCGGCCATCCCAGCAGAATGCGCAGCACACCAATGACAAGCGAGGTGCCCACTGCCGCCGCCACCGTATAGCGCAATGCGTCAGCATAGCCGTTCTGCGCCGCCTCATCGGCCGCAACAGCACCAATGTCGGACATGGTGCGCGCGGCCTCTCCGCTGACGGCAATCAGGGCGGGTTCTGCCACCGTGGTGCCAAAGCCCAGCGCAAAGGCGAAAAGCAGAAGCCACGTCAGGTTCCCCTTGTTGGCGAAAGCGTCAGCCAGGCTTTCGCCCAGCGGGAACAACGCCAGCTCCAACCCGCGGATGAACACCGCAAGCCCCGCCATGACAAACAAGAGCCCGATGATTTTCATGGATAAATCGTCAATCGGCTGGCGCAGCACCCAAAGCTGAAAGATGGCCACCACGCCCACAATCGGCGCAAGGTCCCGTGCTGTTTCCAGCGTCAGGCGGGACAGGGCTTTGATCTCGGCTAGCATGGGGCGCGCTCGGTCCTCTGGATTTTTGGGGCTATGGGCAGCCTTCTCATGTCTGTGTAAATTATATGTGGAAACGCGTGGGAAATGCACCCGTCCCCAACCGGAAATCGTGCGCCAGACACAAAAAAACCCGGCGCGTAGCCGGGTCGTCGTCCTTGGTGCCGTGGGCTGGACCGGATGTGGTAGCGTGGGGCGGACTTGAACCGCCGACCCCAGCATTATGAGTGCTGTGCTCTAACCAGCTGAGCTACCACGCCATCTCACATCGGTGGTCCGAATATTCCGGCGCGTGGCTGGTGTCAAACGAAAAACGCGTATTTTTCGACCCGCCCCGGAAAAAGGCAAAAGAAAAGGGCACCCGTGGTCGGGCGCCCTTCTGCAATCGGATGTATTCCCCGATTATTTCTTCAAGGCATCGCGAATCTCGGTCAGAAGGTCCAGTTCGCTCGGCCCCGCCGGAGCCTCTTCTGCCGCGACCTCTTCTTCCTTGGCGGCGGCTTCCTTGGCTTTGTTTACATAGCGCACCAACATGAACACCACCCATGCGATGATCAGGAAGTTGATCACGGCCATGATGAAGGCACCATAGGCAAAAACCGAAGCACCGGCCTCTCGCGCCGCTTCAAGCGACGTGCCGGCGGCGACCTCGCCCGCAAGCACCGCATATTTGTTGACGAAATCCACGCCACCGGTAAATAGCCCGATGATCGGGTTGATCAGGTCGTCGACCATGGATTTGACGATCGCGGTGAACGCCGCACCGATGATGATACCAACGGCCATATCCATGACATTGCCCTTGGCGATGAAATCCTTGAACTCTTGAAGCATATTGTCCCCATCTATCTTTCAGGTCCTGCGCTACGCATGACCCTGTTCGCATTGATAGCAAACATACACGGACTTCGCGCATTTTGTGGGGGAAAAAACAAAAACCCGTCACCACAAGTTGACGTGCAAGTCAGCCGGGCAATGCTCCGCTTAGAACGTAGCTAAGGATTTCAACAACTTGAGCGGGCTCACGGGCCACGGCCAACGCCGCGGCATCGACCTCTTTCAAGGCGTGGTCATGTTCAGGCATCTGCAGGATGATCAGCGATTTTCCCTTGGCGGCGGCATAGCCTGCGTCAAAGGCGGCATTCCACTGGCGGTATTTTTCGCCAAAGCGCGCGACGACGACGTCTGCGTCCTCGATCCCTTTGCGGGTGCGGATCGCATTGATCATCGCGCCTTTGTGGTCGTGCCAGTATTTGTTGGGCTCTTCGCCCAGAATGGCCACGCCGCAATCGTCCGAGGCATCGTGATCCGTCACAGGGGATGAGAAACTCACATCAAGCCCCTTCGCGCCGTCAATGATCTGCTCGCGCCAATCGGTGTGGATTTCGCCGGAAAGGTAAACGTTCAGGGTCATGGCTGTTCTCCGAATGGAAACGCGGCCCCGAGGGACCGCGCTTTGGATTTATCCGCGCAGGCTGCCGCCTGTCGCCTTCTCGACCTTCTGGACGATCTTCTGGCTAACCGCCTCGATGTCCTTGTCGGTCAGCGTCGCGTCACGCGGTTGCAGGCGCACGGTGATGGCGAGGGACTTCTTGCCCTCACCCAAGCTGCCGCCGATAAACTCGTCAAAGACGTTTACATCGGTGATCAGCGCCTTGTCGGCACCCGCGGCGGCATTCACCAGATTGATGGCTTCAACATCCGCATCCACAACGAAGGCAAAGTCACGCTCGACCGGTTGCAAGTCCGACGCGCCCAGCGCCGCGCGGCCCGTGCCTTTGGCTTTCGGGAAGGGCACTTTCGCCAGATGCACGGCGAAGGCCACAACAGGGCCTTTCACGTCCATCTCGGCGATGGTTTTCGGGTGCAGCTCGCCAAACGCGCCAAGGATGTTCTTCGGTCCCAGACCCAGCTTGGCCGAACGACCCGGATGCCACCACGCATTCATGTCGCGCACGAAGGTCAGTTTAGCCGGCGCGCCGATGGCGCTCAGCACCGCTTCGACATCTGCTTTGGCGTCATAGGTATCAACCGGGCGACGTGCACCAAAACGGTCGCGCGGGCCGGTGTGTCCGACAAGAATACCTGTGACCATCTGTTCGTACTCATCCGGCTCACCGCCGTGGAAGACGGGGCCAACTTCGAAAAGCGCCAGATCCATGAAACCGCGCGCTTGGTTGCGGGCAGCGGCTTGCAACAGACCGGGCAGCAGCGAGGGGCGCATATGGCTCATTTCCGACGAGATCGGGTTTGCCAGTGCAACGTTGTCTCCACCAGTGCCGAAGCGTTCCGCACTCGCCTGATCAATGAAGCTGTAGGTCACACATTCGTTGTAGCCCAGCGCCGCCACAGTGCGCCGCGCAATGCCTTCGCGCTTTTGCATGGGCGTCAGGATCGCCTTGGGCACGCCCACATGGGTGCGCGGCAGCGGCTTGCCGACCAGCTTGGTCAGCGAGGCGACACGAGCCACTTCCTCGACCAGATCGGCCTCGCCCAGCACGTCGGGGCGCCACGACGGCACATGGGCCATGTCGCCCTCCAGCGTGAAGCCCAGCGCGGTCAGGGTCTTGCGCTGCTCATCGGCAGGAATGTCCATGCCCACCAGCGACTGAACACGGTCCGTGTCGAGCTTATAGGCGCGGGCCACGTCCGGCACTTCGCCAGCGGTCACCACGTCCGAAGCCTCGCCCCCGCAGAGATCAAGGATCATCTGGGTCGCGGCCTCGATGGCCGGGGCGTTGTAGTTGGGGTCAATGCCGCGTTCGTTGCGATAGCGCGCGTCCGAGTTGATCTTCAGCGCACGACCGGTTTTTGCGATCTGTATCGTGTCCCAAACAGCGGCCTCGAGGAAGACATTGGTGGTTTCCTCAGTACAACCCGTGGGCAGACCACCCATGATGCCACCGATGCTTTCAACGCCTTCCGCGTCCGAGATCACAACGGCGCCCTCGGGGAAGGTGTATTCCTTCTCGTCCAGCCCTATCAGGGTCTCGCCGCCCTTGGCGCGATGCACGCGCAGATCGCCTTTGACCTTATCCGCGTCAAACACGTGCAGCGGGCGGTTCATGTCGTAGGTGAAGAAGTTGGTGATATCGACAAGGGCCGAGATCGGGCGCAGCCCAACAGCCTTCAGACGCACCTGCAACCACGCAGGCGACGGGCCGTTCTTCACGCCTTTGATCAGACGCCCCATGAAGACAGGCGCATCGTCGCGCGTGTCATCGTCAATGGTCACGTTGATCGGGCTGGGGCCGGTGCCCTGAACCTTATGTTCTTTCAGAGGCTTCAACGTGCCCAGACCACGGGCGGCCAAGTCGCGCGCAATGCCGCGCACGCCCAGCGCATCGGGGCGGTTCGGGGTGATCGCAATCTCGATCACCGGGTCGACTTTGGTCGGGTCATTGGCGGCCAGCCAGTCGACGAAACGCTCACCCACTTCGCCCGAAGGCAGCTCGATGATGCCGTCATGTTCGTCCGACAGCTCCAGCTCGCGCTCGGAGGCCATCATGCCGTGGCTTTCGACGCCGCGGATTTTGCCGACCGAGAGCGTCACGTCGATGCCGGGCACATAGTCGCCGGGTTTCGCCAGCACCACGGTGATGCCCTCGCGCGCGTTCGGCGCACCGCAAACGATCTGCTTTTCGCCCTCGTTCGTCTCGACCGTGCAGACGCGCAGACGGTCGGCGTCGGGGTGTTTCTCGGCCGATTTGACCTTAGCGATGGTAAAGGCGCCCAGACGGTCCATCGGGTTGAAGATATCCTCAACCTCGAGCCCCAGATCGGTGCAGGCCTCGGCGATCTCATCGACGCTCGCGTCGGTGTCGAGGTGGTCTTTCAGCCAGGAGATGGTGAATTTCATTGTGATTTCTCTTTCTGCCCAAGCAAAATGAGCTTCTTTATTCTGAGCGAGGTTTCTAGCTGATCCGCTTTCTCTTCCGCAGCTCGTTTATTTTTTTTCGAGGCGTGATGGTATCCAGGCAAAATAAATATCCAGCCTACCGGGTAAAATGCGAACGCCCACACTCCCAATAAAGCGGGTAGAAAGGTCAGTATTAAACCGATAGCAAGCAAGGCATATTCCCAGCGCTTCGGATTGACTGAAACCTTGCGATCCCACCAATCCCAATACGCCGCCATATAAACCTGAAGAGCGTACACTTACCTACTCAGCCCCCCACGCATGGTCGGCACGTCGAGCGAGCTGAAGCCATAGTGGCGCAGCCAGCGCAGGTCGCTGTCAAAGAACGCGCGCAGGTCGGGGATGCCGTATTTCAGCATGGCCAGACGGTCGATGCCCAGACCGAAGGCGAAGCCCTGCCAGTCGTCGGGGTTCACGCCTGCTGCCGACAGCACTTTCGGGTGCACCATGCCGGAGCCAAGGATTTCCATCCAGTCGTCGCCCTCGCCCAATTTCAGGGTGCCGCCTTCCCACGAGCAGCGAATGTCGACTTCGGCCGACGGCTCGGTGAAGGGGAAGTGCGAGGCACGGAAGCGCAGTTCGATGCCGTCGATTTCAAAGAACGCACGGCAGAATTCCTCGAGCGTCCATTTCAGGTTCGCCATCGAGATGTCTTTGTCGATCGCCAGCCCCTCGACCTGATGGAACATCGGGGTGTGGGTCTGATCATAGTCCGAGCGATAGACGCGGCCCGGTGCAATCACGCGGATCGGCGCGCCGGTCTTCTCCATCGCGCGGATTTGTACCGGCGAGGTGTGGGTGCGCAGCACGTGCGGCGGGCGGTTGTCGCCTTCGTCGCGGTGCATGTAGAACGTGTCAAACTCCTGCCGTGCGGGGTGGTGCGGCGGGATGTTCAGCGCATCAAAGTTATACCAATCGCTTTCGATCTGCGGACCTTCCGCGACCGAGAAGCCCATGTCGCCGAAGATGGCCGAGATTTCCTCGGTCACCTGGCTGATCGGGTGGATGGTGCCTTGGCGCGCGGGGCGGCCCGGCAGGGTGACGTCCAGCCATTCGGTGCGCAGACGTTCATCAAGGGCGGCATCCGCCAGCGCGGATTTCTTGGCGGAAATGGCCGAATTGATCTCGTCCTTCAGGGCATTCAGCGCAGGTCCGGCCACTTGCCGTTCCTCGGGCGTCATCTTGCCCAGCTCGCGCATTTTCAGGGCCACTTCGCCCTTTTTGCCGACCGCCTGCACGCGGATATCTTCCAGAGCCGCCTCGTCAGCGGCCCCACCGATTGCGTCCAGATATTTTGTTCTGAGCTCGTCCATCTCGGTCCCTTTGCTTCGCACCGCTTCCAGCTAGCGAATGCGGGGCAAAATGGCAAGCGCAGGGCGGTGTTTGCGGGTCAGGACGGGTCGCGTTTTGCGTATTTGATGAAGGGGGTGCGGGTGGCAACCTTGTCGTAGAGCATCCGGCCTTTGTAGTTGAACTCCTGCGTGAGCCAGTAGACGTCGGGAATGCCCGCGGCTTTGGCGCGTTCATGCACGGCCTCGATGAGCTGGCGGCCCACGCCGCCACCGCGGCAATCGGGGCTGACATAAAGGTCCATCAGATAGCAGGTGTCCTCGATGGACCACAGGCGGCGGTGGAAAAGGTAATGGGTCAGGCCGACCGCCACGCCATCCTGTTCGGCAATCAGCCCGGCAAATTCATGCGGATCACCAGACAGCAGCCGTTCAAACGCGGTGTCATAGACCGCGCCCGGCAACTCGGTTTCATAATAGGCCAGATAGGCCTGCCAGAGCTGGTCCCAGGCGGGGCGGTCAGCCGCGACAAGCGGGCGGATTGTCAGGTCGGACATGGGTGGCTCCTTTTTCGGGGGAGCCTAGAGCATTTCGATACTGCATTAAAAAGAAAAAGCCGCAGAGAGACCCCTGCGGCTTTGATCTTTCAAACTGAACGGGCGCTTAGGCGGCCAGAGCAGCCTGTGCTTTTTCAACGATCGCGGTGAACGCTTCGGGTTCGTGCACGGCCAGGTCGGCCAGAACCTTACGGTCCACTTCAACGCCAGCCAGGTTCAGGCCGTTGATGAAGCGCGAGTATGTCAGGTTTTCGTCATGCGAACGCACGGCTGCGTTGATCCGCTGGATCCACAGCGCACGGAAATTGCGCTTGCGGTTCTTGCGGTCGCGGGTTGCGTATTGGTTCGCTTTGTCGACGGCCTGACGGGCAACCTTGAAGGTATTCTTACGGCGACCGTAGTAGCCTTTTGCGGCCTTGACGACTTTCTTGTGACGGGCGTGGGTTGTGGTTCCACCTTTAACGCGGGACATATCTGTATCTCCTCTTAGCGGTCGTAGGGCATGTAGCCCTTGACGATCTTAGCGTCGGGGGCGGACAGAGCGGACGTGCCGCGTGCGTTGCGGATGAATTTCTTCGTCCGTTTGATCATTCCGTGCTGTTTGCCAGCCTGGGCGCCCATGACCTTGCCGGTCGCGGTCACCTTAAAGCGCTTTTTGGCGCTTGATTTGGTCTTCATCTTGGGCATTTCCGTCTCCTTCGTGGGTTCGGTTTCTACACGACTCGGCATGCCACTTAAGCCGGTCGCGCATGAAGTGCGGCATATAGGAGAAATTCTGCGGGCAGGCAAGAGGTTTATTTCACGCGATGCCCCTTGCCACAAAGGCTCAGCGTAAAAAATATCCGATGACCGAATAGATCACGCCGGGGATTTCCTCAAGCGTGTAGCCGCCGGGCTTTTGCATCACGGCCAGAACGATCAACCCGCCGCCGATCAACACCATGATCGAGGCCGCGCGGGGTGCACGCCCTTCGCTGAGCGCCCCGGCAATCGCGGGCAAGGACAGGACCAGAACGGCCAGCCCGATAACAAGGTAAAGGTCATGTGTCAGCATCTGGCCCCTCGGCGCAACTCATTAAGCTGCACCAAGGGTAACACATAATTTGTCAGGTTGCGTAGATCATCTTCTCGTCGCAGGGCGCGACGCGCAAAATGTTGGTGGTGCCGGGAACATTGAACGGCACACCGGCGGTGACGACAATCTGGTCGGTTTCCTCGGCAAAGCCCGAACTGCGCGCCGCGCGCGCGGCGGACACAACGGCCGCCTTGAACCGTTCGACCTCGCCCGAGGTGACAAAGCAATTGGTGCCCCAGCTTAGACAAAGGCGGCGGGCCGTGCCCACCAGAGGTGTCAACGCAATAATCGGCACGCGGGGTCGTTCGCGTGCAGTCAAAAGCGCCGTGGTGCCCGATTGGGTGAAACAGCAGATCGCCTTGATGTCAGTGGTCTCGGCAATTTCACGGGCAGCGGCCACGATGGCATCATTGATGCCCGACCGGCTGGCCACGCGCGAGGCTTCGACCTGTTCGCGGTAGGTGTCATCGCCTTCGACTTCGATTGCGACAGCGTTCATGGTCGACACGGCCTCGATCGGGTATTGTCCGGCGGCGCTTTCCGCCGACAACATCACCGCATCCGTGCCGTCGTAAATGGCATTCGCCACGTCAGACACCTCGGCCCGCGTGGGCATTGGGCTTTCGATCATGCTTTCCAGCATCTGCGTCGCCACGATCACCGGTTTTCCTGCGCGGCGGCATCGGTGGATCAGACGTTTCTGGATGGGGGGCACGGCGTGAACCGGCAGCTCGACACCAAGGTCCCCACGCGCAACCATGATCCCGTCAGAGGCCTTGAGGATGGCATCAAACGCATGAACGGCGGCGGGTTTTTCAATCTTGGACAGGATCGCGGCGCGACCTTCCGCCAACACGCGCGCCTCTTCCACATCTTCGGGACGCTGCACGAAACTAAGCGCCAGCCAATCGACACCCAGCTGGCAGGCAAATTCCAGATCGGCGCGGTCTTTGTCGGACAAAGCGGCCAACGGCAACACCACATCCGGCACATTCACCCCTTTCCGGTCCGAGATCGTGCCACCCACTTCCACAACACAATTCGCGAAATCTGGGCCGCACTCCTGCACTTTCAGGCGCAGCTTGCCGTCATTGACCAATAGCGTCGATCCGGGTTCGAGGGCTGCAAAAATCTCGGGATGAGGCAAGCAAACGCGGTGTGCATCGCCCGGCGCCTCGTCCAGATCAAAGCGGAAATCCTGTCCCTCTTCGATCTCGACCGCCTCGCCCGCGAAAACACCGCAGCGCAGCTTTGGTCCCTGAAGGTCAGCCAGAATGGCAATCGGGCGGTCCAGATCCTTTTCGACCTGCCGTACGATCGCATGGCGCGCGCGCTGTTCATCGTGGGAGCCATGGGACATATTCATGCGGAACACATCTGCGCCCGCTTCGAACAAGGCCCGGATGGTGTCATAATCGCCCGAGGCCGGTCCAAGGGTGGCGACGATCTTCACATTGCGATGGCGTCTCACTGCGCGCATCTCCTTCTCTGTCTCTCTCACGTAGGGTCAGGTGCTTTGTGCCTGATAATGTTAGCGCTGACAACTGGCACTTCCCCGACAGCTCGCATAAAGGAGGAGTGAATCAGGAAAACGACACAGATATGACATACGAACCCTTTCACATCATTGGCAAGGATCGACCGGCCCGTTGGCTGATCACCTGCGACCACGCGGCCAACACCGTGCCGCCCTGCGTCGGTGCGGGCGACCTTGGCCTTGCCCCCGAAGATATGGCCCGCCACATCGCCTATGATGTGGGCGCAGCCGGGGTCAGCCGCCACCTGTCAGAGCTTCTGGATGCCCCTGCGGTCCTGTCCAATTTCTCGCGTCTGGTGATCGACCCGAACCGGGGCGAAGATGATCCGACGCTTTTGATGAAGCTTTATGACGGCACGATCATCCCGGCCAACCGCCACGCGGATGCCGATGAAAAAGCCCGGCGCCTTGATGCGTTTCACCGCCCCTATCACGCCGCACTGGCCGCGCTGGCCGCACGGCAGGAGGACACGGTGATTGTGGCGATGCATTCCTATACGCCCAAGCTGAACGGCTATCCGCCGCGCCCGTGGCACGTGGCCGTCCTGCACGAGAAAGACAGCCGCTTTGCGACGCCGCTCATCGAACGTTTGATGGAAGAACCGGACCTCTGCGTCGGCGAAAACGAACCCTATGGCGGGCATCTGGATGGCGATTCGATTGATCGGCATGCGCTGGACACCGGGCGTCCCAACGTGTTGATCGAGATCCGCAACGACTTGATCGAGACCGAAGACCAGCAACGCGCATGGGCCGAACGCCTCGCCCCGATCTTGATGGAAACCCTTGCCAAGGTAGGGCTCTGACATGCCACATATCCGGATCGAATATACCGGCGAAGCAGGTGCCGCGATGCAGCCGCTTTGCGAAGCGCTGCTGGACGCGCTTTCTGCCCATGACGCCATTCCCAACCCCGCTTCGATCAAGATTCGCGCCCTGCCGGTGCAATATGCGGTAATGGGAAGCGAAGCGCAGGGATTTGCCCACGCGCAGTTCGCCCTTTTGCCCGGACGCTCCGAAGCGGTGAAGTCCGAGCTCGCGCAGCTGATCCTTTCGACCATGCGCGCCCATCTGCCGCAGATCGCCAACCTATCCGTTGACGTCGAGGACCTCAGCCCTTCCTATGCCAAAGACGTTCTCTAAGGAGTGACCCACATGGACGACCAGACCCGTATCGAGATCGAAGCCGCCGCCTTTCGCCGCCTGCAAAAGCACCTGATGGAAGACCGCACCGACGCGCAGAACATCGACATGATGAATCTTGCTGGCTTCTGCCGCAACTGCCTTGCCCGATGGTATCAGGAAGCTGCCAATGAACGCGGCATTGAGATGACCAAAGACGAAGGCCGCGAGGCGTTCTATGGCATGACAATGGCCGAGTGGAAGGCGAACTATCAGACAGACGCCAGCCCGGAAAAGCAAGCGGCTTTCGAGGTGGCGTTCAAAGAAAATGTGCTCGGCGAGAAAAAGTAAGCTGGCGGTGGCTTGGAACTTCAGCTGTGCGGAGCAAAGCCGACAGCGGCGAAGAAGACGGTGTTGTCTGCTTTTCCAGGTGACAGGGCAAATCCAGCTAGAAAATCACCGTGGAACATTCTCCGGTGTCAGCACCTGAACCGTCGAGATTGGCGCCTCAAACAGATCGTTAGACAGTCGATGGTAGGCCAAAAAGGCGTTGAAGGCGTTTCGTATGTCCAGTTGCAGATCGTGATGCAGGACGAAGTCCAAGCGCCTGTCCTGGATCAGCTCTCTGTTTTCCCTATCAAGGTCATGGGCCACGTACACCTTGGGGCGAAGACCATTGTCCGCCAGCGTGCGTAGGATCGATCGGTTGCCACCCCCCATCGAATAGACCGCGCGTAGATCACGAATGTCGTTCATGGACTTCGTGAGGAGCTTCGATGTTTCAAAGTCCACTCCGCTGCCGCCTTGGACAGCAAGAACCTGTAGACTCGGATGCTCGCGCGCCAAGGCTTCGACAAACGCAAACTCTCGTTCCTCTTCGCCCAGAAAACGTTCATGGCTGCGCGTAGCCAGGACCATTCCCGGCATATCTCCAAGCGTTCGGGAGATAAGATAAGCAGCTGTGCGGCCTGCACCAGCGTTGTCTAACCCGACATAGGCAAGACGATCAGCTCCTCCAATGTCGGTCACAAGCGTGACTACGGGGATTCTGGCGTTGGCCAGCATTTTGACGGCGTCTCTTATCTTTGCTGTGTCGCGGGCCTTGAGGCAGACGCCCTGGCTGCCGCGTTTCATGATCCGCCCGAGCGCCGCAATGACCTCCTCTTCTTCCATGACGTCCTGCAGCAGAAATCGCGGGCGGCATACGGCAGTTCCTATCTGGGGAACTACGGCTTCGGCGGCCGCCTTCACCTCGCGGCTGAAGCGTGATGGCGCCTCCACAACGAAGTCGAAGAACAAACGTCTTCCACGGGCAGCAAGCTGGGCTTCCTGGGATTTCAGCTCTTCTATTGCAGCCGTAACGCGCAACTTTGTCTGCGGGCTTACATGGGCCCGGTCATTCAGAGCCCGATCTACAGTGGCGGTGCCAAGACCTGCCTGCCTTGCGATCTCTTTGATGGGAAAGCGGTGCGTCATTTGATGTTTTTTTGATGTATTTTAGGACCCAATGCAATCCCCATGGCCCTATCCTTGTCGCGACAAGGGAGGAGCCGCCATGAAGGACGCCATCGACAAAACCATCGCCTACTACGACCCGGATACCTGTGATCTGGGCGAGTTCACAGCACTCATCGATCAGGAAACACGCCCCGAGCAGGTGCCGCATGCGGCTCTGATCGAAAAGAATATCCCCGTCTACGACATGGCGGACCTGCGTACCGCTCTCGAGGATGACCAGACGCGTCGCACGCTTATGTCGGAATGGGCGCAAGTCCTGCGCTCGGGTGCAGGGGTTGTGGCGCTGAAGGGGGCCTATGCCGATACGGCGGTTCTGGATGAGGCAACCCGCATCTACGAAAGCATTATCGCAGAAGAGAAGCAGGGAACTGGGGGCGCCGGCGATCATTTCGCAGCGTCGGGAGCAAACGATCGAATCTGGAACGCGCTTCAAAAGCTCTGCGAAGCCTCGCCCAAGGCGTTTCTGAACTACTTCGCAAACACTTCTATCGCGGCAGTTTGCGAAGCTTGGTTGGGGCCGAATTATCAGATGACAGCGCAGGTAAACCTCGTTCACCCGGGCGGCGCAGCTCAGCAGGCTCATCGCGACTATCATCTGGGGTTTCAAACCGCCGACGTCAGCGCGTCTTATCCTGCGCACGTCCACGATGTCTCACCCATTCTGACGCTTCAGGGCGCTGTTGCACATTGCGACATGCCTTTGGAAAGCGGCCCGACCAAGCTGCTGCCCTTCTCTCAAACATACCGTCCCGGGTATGCAGCGTGGCGCCGAGATGACTTTCGGGTGCTTTTCGAGGAGCGCCATGTGCAGTTGCCGTTGGCCAAAGGGGATGCCGTGTTCTTCTCCCCCGCTCTGTTTCACGCTGCCGGTGCCAATACGAGCCATGACATTCACCGCTTCGCCAACCTTTTGCAGGTGTCATCGGCCTTCGGTCGCGCAATGGAGACGGTCGATCGGGAGAGAATGTGCAAGCTGCTCTACCCGCATGCGCTTCGGGCCCGGCAGGAAAACAGGCTCAGCCCCGCCGAATTGTCCGCGGCAATCGCTGCGACCGCAGAGGGGTACTCGTTCCCGACAAACCTAGATCGCGATCCCCCGATAAACGGTCTTGCACCGGAAACCCAAGCCGCCTTCTTTCGGCGCGCGTTGGCTGAGGGCGTTGATGAGCCTGCCTTTGCCGATCGGTTGAATCAGATGAGTAAAGCGCGCGGGGCTTAGACCCGGGCGACCTTGGCAGTCGATCTCCAAAGCGGTCGCCGGTTGTTCATTCAACTTTCGCTCGCTTTGGGCTCTTCGCGGACATTCCCTCGGCCAACCCTACCCAAAAAATCGCAAAGGCACTCAACAGAAAAGGGCCGCTGAAGCGGCCCTTTCTCACGTCGCCTCACAACCGTTGCGGATCACACCGCCGCCTTCAGGCTCTCATCCAGATAAATCTCGCGCAGGCGCAGGGCCACGCGGCCCGGCGCGCCGTCACCCAGTGTCTGGCCGTCAATTTCCACCACCGGCATCACGAAAGCTGAGGCCGAGGTGAAGAACGCCTCATCCGCGCTTTGTGCTTCTTCGATGGTGAAGTTGCGCTCTTCGATTTCAATCTGTGCCTCTTCGGCGTAGCGCAACACAGCCGCACGGGTGATGCCGTGCAGAATGTCATTGGACAAGCCGCGCGTGATGATCTTGCCGTCTTTCACGATATAGACGTTGTTCGAGGTGCCCTCGGTCACGAACCCATCCTCGACCAGCCACGCGTCATCGGCGCCCGCTGCCTTGGCCATCATCTTGCCCATCGACGGATAGAGCAGCTGTACCGTCTTGATGTCGCGGCGACCCCAGCGAATATCCTCGATCGAGATCACTTTCATCGGCTTCACGGTCTCAGACAGCCCCGGCTTGTTCTGTGTGAACAGAACCACGGTCGGCTTCACCTTTTCGGGGTCCGGGAAGGCAAAATCACGGTCGCTATCGGCCCCGCGCGAGATTTGCAGGTAAACCAGACCCTCTTCAATCTCGTTCAGACGCACCAATTCGCGATGAACCTCCAGCAAGTCCTCTTTCGAGATCGGATGCTCCATTCCCAGCTCGTCCAGGGAACGGGCCAGACGGTCGGCATGCCCGTCAAAGGCAATCAGCTTGCCATCCAGCACGCTGGTCACCTCGTAAACGGCATCGGCGAACAGGAACCCACGGTCAAAGATCGAAACGCTTGCCTCGGTCTCGGGCAAATACTCTCCGTTCACATATACGGTGCGGGTCATGTCAGGTCTCCTTCATGTGACGCTGCGGGCCATTTGACCCGGGCGACAATTCCTGTTTGGGGTGTTGATACAAATACCGACGACAGAGTCAAAGGAAACCCCATGCCCAGCGCCACGCAATCCGCCGCCATCATGCTGACCGCCGGGATTGGCATTCCGGTTCTGGCAGCGCTTAACGCCGCATTGGGCCAGCGCATGGGATCGCCGATTGCGGCGGGATTGATCCTGTTCGTGGTGGCATTCCTGACCACTGGCGTCGTGTTCTTGATGTCCGGCGCGTCGCTGAAAGGCGCTGTGGGATCGCCGCCGCACCTGTTCTTCGCGGGCTGCCTTGTGGCCTTTTACGTGCTGACCATCACCTGGGTCGCCCCCAGCTTTGGCGTCGGCAATGCGGTGTTCTTCGTGCTGATTGGCCAATTGATCGCCGCTGCCGCCATCGACCACTTTGGCCTCTTCGGCGCGAATGTCACGCCCCTGACTTTTTGGCGCATTGCCGGGATTGCGGTCATGGGCGTGGGCGTCTTTCTGACCCAGATTGCAGGACGTGGCTGACATCAGCCCCAAAGCGCGACCTTGGGCGGATGCACGCCCGCATCGTCAAACAGAAGCGGCGTCTCGCGATCCTCAGCCAACAGAAGCGGCCCATCCAGATCGGTGACCATTGCCCCCTGCGCCACCAAGGTCGCAGGCGCCATCGCCAAAGACGAGCCAACCATACAGCCCACCATGACCTCATAGCCCTCGGCCAATGCGGCTTCGCGCAGGGCCAGCGCCTCGGTCAGGCCACCGGTCTTGTCGAGCTTGATGTTCACCACATCATATTTGCCCTTCAGCTTGGGCAGGCTGGTGCGGTCATGGCAGCTTTCGTCGGCACAGACAGGTACCGGGCGCTCCATCCCGATCAGCGCGTCATCTTCGCCGGCGGGCAACGGCTGTTCAACCAGCCCAACACCCAAACGCACCAGATGCGGGGCAAGATCGGCATAAACCTCGTCAGACCACCCTTCATTGGCATCGACGATGATGCGCGACGCGGGCGCACCAGCGCGCACAGCTTCCAGACGCGGCATGTCATCCGGCGTGCCCAGCTTGATCTTCAACAGCGGCCGATGTGCGTTCTTCGCGGCCTGTGTCTGCATCTCGGCGGGTTCCGCCAAGGACAAGGTGTATGCAGTGATCTCGGGGCCCGGCGCAGTCAAACCTGCCAGCTCCCACGCGCGCTTGCCCGCGCGCTTGGCTTCCAGATCCCACAGGGCGCAGTCCACGGCATTGCGCGCGGCCCCGGCAGGCAACAGATCGTAAAGCGCCGCACGTGACAGATCAGCGGGCAGGCCCATGATCTCATCCGTCACACTGTCCAGCGTTTCGTCATAGCGCGCATAAGGAACACATTCGCCCCAACCCACATGATCGCCATCCTGAACCCGAACGGTCAGAACCTTCGCCTCGGTTCGCGACCCGCGCGAGATGGTAAACACCTGCGCCAGTTTGAACACATCAGGAGTGACTGAGATTTTCACGCGCCTGCCCTCGTCTTTTGTTATTGGCATCGGAGGCCGGAAGCTGTTCCCGGCCCACCTTTGCAGCTTAGATGGCTTCCAGCGCATCCACCAGCTTGCCCGCGCCATAACGGAACGGGTCGGTCGCTGGCAGCCCCATATCAGCTTCGACCTTCGCCAGATAGGCCTTGGCGTCATCATCCGACATATGCTGCGTGTTGACCGAAATGCCGATCACTTTGCAATCCGGGTTTGCCACTTTGGCCAGCCCCAGCGCCATGTCCCGCAGGGCCTCCAGCGACGGCTGCGTGTAGTCCGGCAAACCGCGCATATGCTCGCGGGTCGGTTCATGTGCCAAAACCAGAGCATCCGGCTGGCCGCCATGGATCAGCGCCATGGTCACGCCCGAATAGGACACGTGGAACAGGCTGCCCTGACCTTCGATATGATCCCAGTGATCTTCATCATTGTCCGGGGTCAGATATTCGATGGAACCGGCCATGAAATCCGCGATCACCGCGTCCAAAGGCACACCGTCACCGGTGATCAGAATGCCGGTCTGACCGGTGGCACGGAAGGTCGACTTCATGCCACGCTTGCGCATTTCGGCATCCATGCACAGGGCAGTATACATCTTGCCGACCGAGCAATCAGTGCCCACGGCCAAACACCGCTTGCCGGTGCGTTTCTTGCCGTTTGCGATCGGGTATTCAACCTCGGGGATGCGCACGTCATGCAGCTCTTGCCCGGTGGCTTCGGCCACGGCGACCAGATCGGGTTCATCACTCAGAAGGTTGTGCAGGCCCGAGGCAAGGTCAAACCCTTCCTCAAGCGCCATCACCAGCACTTTCTTCCACTCTTTCGAAATTACACCGCCACGGTTGGCCACGCCAACCACCAGCGTCTTGGCGCCAGCCGCCTTGGCTTCTTGCAGGGTCATATCGGTCAAACCCAGATCGGCGCCACAGCCCTCCATACGGAACTGACCCACGGCGTTTTCCGGGCGCCAGTCACGAATCCCGATGGCCACTTTCGCGGCCAGTTGATCGGGCGCGTCGCCCAGGAACAGAAGATACGGAGTCTTGATCATGGCCGTGGCCCTTTTTGCTGAAGTGTTGGAAATTCCCTCGGCACATTTTGACGATTAGTCAGCGTATTTTCTTTCTTTTTTCCCCTTAATTCCGTCAATCAGTGAATTATCTACGGCCACATGCAAGATTTGCACAATATTCTTCGTCACAATGGCGGATAATCCTCTGAATCATCGGATATGCTGCGCCTGCAAAATAAACTTGCGGGCGGCGCGGCAATTTAATAACGATTGCAGCCAAGAAATCGCAACATCCTTACCGAAAGGCCCGCCATGTCCTTCCGACTGCAACCTGCCGCCCCGTCCCGCCCCAACCGCTGTCAATTGTTCGGACCGGGTTCAAACACCAAACTGTTCCCGAAAATGGCCGCCTCGGCCGCGGACGTGATCAACCTTGATCTGGAAGACAGCGTCGCACCGTCCGACAAAGATGCCGCGCGCGCCAATATCATCGAGGCGCTGAACACGATCGACTGGGGCAACAAATACATGTCGGTGCGCATCAACAGCCTTGATACGCCTTACTGGTATCGCGATGTTGTCGACCTGCTGGAACAGGCCGGTGACCGTATCGACCAGATCATGATCCCGAAAGTGGGCTGCGCGGAAGATGTTTATGCGGTTGATGCTCTGGTCACGGCCATCGAGCAGGCCAAGGGCCGCACCAAACCCGTCAGCTTCGAGGTGATCATCGAGAGCGCCGCCGGCATCGCCCATGTGGAAGCCATCGCAGCCTCCAGCCCGCGTTTGCAGGCCATGTCGCTGGGTGCCGCTGACTTCGCGGCCTCGATGGGCATGCAGACCACCGGCATCGGCGGCACACAGGAAAACTACTACATGCTGCGCGAAGGCGAAAAGCACTGGTCCGACCCGTGGCACTGGGCACAGGCCGCAATCGTCGCCGCCTGCCGCACCCATGGCATCCTGCCGGTTGATGGACCCTTCGGCGACTTCTCGGACGACGAAGGCTATATCGCGCAGGCCAAACGTTCAGCCACGCTGGGCATGGTGGGAAAATGGGCCATCCACCCGAAACAGATCGCCCTGGCGAACGAGGTGTTTACCCCGTCAGAAGAGGCTGTTTCCGAAGCGCGCGAAATCCTTGCCGCCATGGAACAGGCGAAAGCCAACGGCGAAGGTGCCACTGTCTATAAAGGCCGCCTTGTCGACATCGCATCGATCAAACAGGCCGAGGTGATCGTTGCCCAGGCCGAGCTGATCGCTGGCAGCTAAGCCCCGAAAACCCCGACTGGCCCCGCAATTTGCGGGGCCTTTTTTGTTGGAACAGACTGTCGCAGGGCATCCGGTCGCATGGGCACGACTGGGCGGGCCAGTAAAGTGAACGCGGGTCATGACGAGGCCTGTTTGGGGACGCATCCCAATCTGAAAGGTTCACAAATGAGATCGCTTCTTATCGCCACAACCCTCACCCTCGGCCTGTCGGGGGCTGCAATGGCGCAGATGCAACCATCAAACCCAGCCGAAACCGGACTTTCGCGGCCCATCATTCAACTGACTGGCATTCTGGCCAAGAACATGGATGTTTTGGGGCTGAATGAAGACCAGCGCGCGGACGTGAAAAACTGGATTTCCACGATGCCCACCAACCGCAAGGCGCTGGAAACCGAGACCGTAGCCCTGCGCGCCGCATTGCGGCAGGCCATCATCGAAGGACGGGCAACCGAAGACCGTCAAGCGCTTGCCGACAAAATCGGTGCAAACGAAGTTAGGCTTGTGATGATGCGCTCCAACTGCACAGATCACTGGCGCAGCGTGCTGAGCGAAGATCAGTTCGCACAGCTCATCGAGATCGCGACAAAATAATGGGGCATGGCGGGCCGAACAGCCCGCCATATCACCGATCACGCTACAGGCCTGCTGAAACGCAACTTGCCCCCTGCGCATATGTCATGCCGCAGATGAAACGCACAAATCTTGCCAAGTTGCAGCCCAAGTAAAAAGAGCAGGAGTTGTAATGCCGCGCGCCAAACGGCATATAGTCCTGAACGACATGCAATCAGGTTGACCTATGACCAATTATCTCGAGTTCGAAAAACCGCTGGCTGAAATCGAAGGCAAGGCAGAAGAGCTGCGCGCACTGGCCCGCAACAGCGAAGAGATGGATGTGGAAGGCGAGGCGCAGGCGCTGGACGTCAAGGCCGAGAAGCTTCTGAAAGAGCTCTATGAGACCCTGACCCCGTGGCGCAAATGCCAGGTCGCCCGTCACCCGGATCGCCCGCATTGTCGCGACTATATCAATGCCCTGTTCACCGAATACACGCCGCTGGCCGGCGACCGGAACTTTGCCGATGACCACGCGGTCATGGGCGGCTTGGGCCGGATCGGCGATATCCCTGTGGTCGTCATGGGGCAGGAAAAGGGTCACGACACGAAAACGCGGATCGAACGCAATTTCGGCATGGCCCGCCCCGAAGGTTACCGCAAGGCAATCCGCCTGATGGATCTGGCTGATCGCTTTGGCCTGCCTATTGTTATGCTGGTCGACACCCCCGGTGCCTATCCCGGCAAAGGCGCGGAAGAACGCGGCCAATCAGAAGCGATTGCGCGGTCGACCGAGCGCAGTCTGAACGTGAAATCTCCTGTCGTGTCCGTGATCATCGGCGAAGGCGGATCAGGTGGCGCCGTTGCGCTGGCCACGGCAAATTCTGTCATGATGCTGGAGCATTCGATCTATTCGGTGATCAGCCCCGAGGGCTGCGCGTCGATCCTGTGGAAGGACGCCGAGAAAATGCGCGAGGCGGCCGAAGCGCTGCGCCTGACCGCGCAAGACCTGAAACAGCTGGGCGTGATCGACAAGATCATCCCCGAACCCATGGGTGGCGCGCAGCGTGGCCGTGACGAAACCATCGCTGCGGTTGGCAAAGCCATCGAAGCCGAACTGAAAGCGCTGATGAAGCGCCAAAAGGGCGACACGCTTCTGAAAGAGCGCCGCGAGAAGTTCCTGAAGATGGGATCGAAAGGGTTGGCGGCGTAAACCCGCCTTACCACATCGTCTTTTTCGCGCGTTCCGGCCAGCTTTTATCATAGCTGGCCCCATCAAATGCGCCCGAGGTCATCTCTTTCAACATGTCCCCGACGCTGGGCAGCTCTGCGCTTTCATCCTCTGACGTCCAAAGGCCAGCACGCATGATGGCACGGGCACATTGCGAGTAGATTTCCTCGATCGAGATCACAATCACCGTTCGGGGCGTTTTGCCACCCTTCTCGAACCGCGCGCGCAGCTCTTCGTCTGCCGTCAGGCGCGCGCGCCCGTTCACGCGCACCACATTGGGCGATCCGGGCACCATGAACATCAGGGCCACGCGGCTGTCGCGCACGATATTGCGCAGGCTGTCGATCCGTTCATTGCCGCGCCAATCGGGCAGCGCCAGCGTCCTGTCGTCCAGCTCGATCACAACCGGGCCATCATCGCCCCGCGGGCTGCCGTCAGCCCCTTCCGGCCCAACCGTGCTGAGCACGCAGAAACGCGACGCCATGATCCACTTGCGATAGCTGGGCGTCATCTGCCCCGCGACTTTCACCAGTGACGCTTCACCCGGAGTGCCATAGAGCGCCTCAAGCGCTTCGGTATCTTCTATAAACTCCATCACTCCACCACCTTCAATCCAGCCTCGGCCATCAAGGCATCTGACCCGGTTTCAACAACCTCTTCGACGCGTTCCATGAATGCGTCCAGCTCCAACCCCGGCTCAATGGGACTGTGGAACTCCACCACGGCAAGCCCCGGATGGCGCATGATCCCGTGGCGCTTCCAAAAGACACCGACATTGGTCGAGGCCGGCACCACAGCCTGCCCCGTTTCCTTGTAAAGCGCACCCATGCCAACCTTGTAGGGCTTCTTGACCCCGGCCGCGACGCGCGTGCCCTGCGGGAAAATAACCAGCTGCCCCGGTGCTTTCTGCCCCTCTTTCACCGCAGCAACCATCTGCTTGATCGCCGCCCCCCGTTTGCCGCGGTTCACCGGCACCGAGTTGGTGTAGATCGCATAGATATTAATGACGGGCGCCCATTTCAGCTGGCTTTTATAGATGAACTTCAGGCGCGGCAGGACCGAGGCCAGCAGCAGGATATCAAAGAAGGATTGGTGCTTGGCGGCGATCAGAACTTCGCCGGTTGGCACCTCACCCCGGATTTCGCTTTTCAGCCCGATCATCCATGACGCGGTCCAGCGCACCCAGTGACAGTAAAAGTGGATCACCTTGAACGCATTGTCGCGTTTGATCCACACAAGCGGCATGCCCAGAAAGCCAACGATGGGCAACATCAGGTACATCTGGACAATGAAAACCAGCGACCGCAGCCATTGAATTGCATGACGCATTAGCGTTTCTCCTGCAGGACGGCCAACGCGGCCTGTCGGGTTGCGATGAAGGCGACAAGGGCCGCAAAAGGGGGCACGACGAGCGGCCAGAGCCACTGCCAACCATGAAATCCAAGCCCGGTCAGGAAGTTTCCGGGGTCTTCCCCGCCAGGAAGCAAAGCCAGCACCAGCGCCCCGGCCAATGACCCCACGATCGCCCCCGAAAAAGCGCGCAGCGTGTAGCGGCGCACAAAGGCATGGGCGATATAGCTGTCACGCGCGCCCACAAGGCGCAAAACGCGGATCACCTGCTCGTTGGCCGCCAGCGCCGCCGAGGCCGCCAGCGTGATCACCGCGCCCGCAAGCGCTGCGATCAACACCATGGACAGCCACCCCAGAGACTTCAGTCGCGACGCCGCCTGAACCAGAGGTTTTCGCCAGCGCGCGTGGTCGTCCAGCACAGCCCCCGGCGCCTCGCCTGCCAATCGCGCCTTCAACCCGTCCGGGTCTATGCCATTCGCATCCTCGATCACCTCAATCAGACGAGGAATGGGCAGGCGGTCCAGAGGCAGGTCAGGGCCAAACCAGGGCTCCAGCAACCCGCGTTGTTCCTCGATCGACAATGGGCGGGCATCGGCAATGCCCGGCGTTGTGGCCAGAACCTCCATCACGGCCAAAACCTGCGCGTCCAGCTGGTCAGCCGGGGCGGTGACACGAATGGTCAGGCTGCGCGCCAAGGCCTCGCCCCAGTTTTCGGCCAAACGCCCGGACGCCATAGACAACGCCAGCGCAAAGACCGCCAAAAACGCCATTGAGGCCGCCGCAAACACAGTCAGGCGCGCCGTGTAACCGGTTGGAGGCACCACGCGATCCGCCTGAGCATCCCCGGCGATAAACTGCAAAAGCTGGTTCAGACGCGCGTTCATAGATCCACCCCCGCCTGATGCAGCTGGCCGTTTGAAATCCGCAACACACGGGCTTGCACCTGCGCCTTCGCAGCGCGGATCAGGTTCATATCATGGGTCGCGATCATCACCGTCTTGCCCATGCGGTTCAGCTCCATCAACAGCTTGAGCAACCGCAACGACATGTCCCAATCGACATTGCCGGTGGGTTCGTCCGCCAAGATAACCTCGGGTGACATGATCACCGCGCGCGCCAGGGCGGCACGTTGCCGTTCACCGCCGGACAGCTCTGGCGGACGGGCACCTGCCTGTGCGGACAGGCCCACCCATGCCAGAAGGTCATCCATCTCGGCCGGGTCAGACAGGCTGCGCCCGGACACCGTTAGCGGCAATCCAACATTCTCGGCCAGATTAAGGTGATCCAGAAACTGGCAATCCTGATGCACCACACCAATGCGCTGGCGCGCGAGGGCCACATCATCGCGCGTCATGGCGCTGGCCTGTTGCCCAAACAATGACACCTGCCCACGCGTGGCGATCAATTCGCCATAGCACAGCTTCATCAAAGTGGTTTTGCCCGCACCAGATGGCCCGGTCAGAAAATGAAACGACCCCGGCGCCAAATTCAGCGAAATCTCTGACAAAAGCGGCGTCGCGCCATAGCCATAGGACACCTGTTCCAACTCGATCACGTCATGTCCTCGCTATATGTGCGCGGGTGATTTCACCCCATAGAGGGGCCTTGGCCCCGCAACACATATTCTGGTTGTATCACGTTCCGACTGCCACCAAGCAGTGATTTCCCGAAACGCCTTGTTTGGCGACAGTTTTGCCCCAGCCGCGCAATTGTTTCAATGCAGAGCTTGCAAAGGTTTGATTTTCGCGGTGAAACTGCTCATATTGATGCCAAACACGGCAGGAAAAGCTTCGGGTAATCACCGAAGGATCGAGGGTAGAATGCGGCTTGTATGCCCCAATTGCGGCGCCCAATATGAGGTGGATGATCGCGTCATGCCAGAAGGCGGGCGCGATGTTCAGTGCTCGAATTGTGGCCACGCGTGGTTCCAAATGCCGCCGCAATCTGCTTCGTCGCTTGTTGAAGACGACGATCAGGATGGGTTTGGCGCCGATGTCCCGGCAGAAGACCCGCCCGCAGAACCTGCGCCCGAAGATACGCCGATCGATAATTCTGACGCGGATCTGGACGGTGATTTCGAACCTCCCCAAAATGCCCGTCGTGCGCTGGACGACAACGTGCGCGATATCTTGCAAGAAGAAGCCGAGCGAGAACTATCCGCACGCGAGGGTGAGCAAGAGCAGCTTGAGACACAGCCCGATCTGGGGCTCGACGACGCGGTCGATCAGGATCGGTCAGGATTGCAAGCCCGCATGGCACGGCTTCGTGGCTATGACGACACGTTTGAACAAGGTGCCCCGGCTCAGGAAATGAAAGGGCGGGATGTCCTGCCCGATATTGAAGAAATCAATTCAACGCTCGACGCGCCTGCGCAAGACAGTGACCCCTCGATGCCCGATCATGGCGACGATGGCACGTCCAAACGGGGTGGTTTCCGGCGCGGTTTCACGTTGATTCTGCTGCTGGTGATCATTGCCCTGGCGCTTTACATTCTCGCCCCACGTCTGGCCGATGCTGTGCCTGCGCTAAAGCCCACGCTTGATCAATATATCAGTCTGATCGACGGTTTGCGCGCCAAGCTGGATGATCTGATGCGTGGCGCCGTGACCTCTATGCAGGGCGCAATGGAAAAGCCCGAAGGCTGATCCACACATCCCCTGACTCGCATGAGCGTCCTAACAATACTGCGCGCAGAAGGCTTGCCGTATGGCAAGGCGAACCTATAGCCCTATAGAAACGACAAAGCCCGCCATGGGGCGGGCTTGATCGAAGCGAAAACTCGCTGATGTTGGTTGCGGGAGTAGGATTTGAACCTACGACCTTCAGGTTATGAGCCTGACGAGCTACCGGGCTGCTCCATCCCGCGCCAGTAGTAGGGCGTATATAGGCTCATGATTTCGGAACCACAAGCGCAATCGGCAAAAAATCTGTTACAAAATGCACCTCAAACTCCGCGGGCGTGACTTTGATGATCGCTTTCGCTAAGCCTTTGGGAACACGAGAGGGTTTTATGGACGGCACACTTGCAGTTTTGTTCCTGCTTACAGGATTGATCGACATGTTCATCAATCACTGTGACCGCGGCTGCGTGAAACCCACGGTCGAAGCTGTGCGCCATGTGGCCTCGGCTGGCGCGCTCATCTTTGAGGCCGATTCCATCGGTGGCGAGGCTTACTATCGCTATGACGCCCCCGTCAGCTTCGGCCCGTTTCGCCCGACGGTCGGCATATCCTTTGATACGCTCGGAGATGTTTGGGTCGGCATCGGCGCCGTGAATGAATTCCGAACGTCTCACGGTCCGGGCTATGCCGAACTCAGCTTCATACCGGGCTGGTGGATGCGTTCAGCGGACGGTCCGGTTCTGGGCTACCCTCTGGAGTTTCGGTCCGGGATCGAAGCTGGCTTCTACCGAGAAAGCGGCGCGCGCATAGGCGTGTCCTTGGATCATCGATCGAATGGAGAACTAAGTTATCCGGTTCCCAACCCGGGGCTGGAGACGGTGATGGTGCGGGTTGGACGGTAGTTCTAGACAACAATGTCGAGGAGGAGGCGCATCGTTGGTCCAAATTGACTACACCTAAGGCAATGCACTTTGCATCAACGCGCATCTCACCTCTTGTTCAATGGACTTAGCCCAGCGTCCCATAGAACGTCATATTCCGGTCGCTTGGCATGAACCGAGGATCGCCATAACGCGAATGCGAAAATCGCAAGGACCAAAATAATCGCGATGAAATCACTGATCATCTCCGCTCCATTCAAGTCATTTTCCTAGAAGCTCTAAGCGTAGTTTTCTTCAACAAACTAAGATTTCCACAACGACGGCAAGAAGGTTGATTAGGAAAAACCCAAACGGCACTAGAGCCCAGTGAAGGAAGCCTATTCTTGCGAGTTTTATATGGGTTTCTCGAAGCGGATCATCTTCCTTCCTTCGATACCCAGCCCGTAAATTGTCGAAGTTAAGATTGATCTTTTGACCACTTTTTCGGAGTGGTTCGAACTCATCACGTAGCGAAACTTTCCAGAACGAGAAGATGACCAGGGGAATCACCGCCACCATAGCAGCTACGACCATTCGCTTGCCCCCCAGTTGCATTCAGTATCCTTCTGTGGGTCATTTACGATCTCTTCCACATAAGTCAGAAGCAATTCTAGTGGCAGAGCCGAGAGCCGCCGTTCCTCGGCATTTCTCGGAATGCCGACATAATCAGAGTTCATCATGTTGGTGTTACCTGTGTAAAAGAGGCTGCTAACTAGACAAGGACAAAAGCCCGCCTTCAATGAAACTTAGTGGTTTCTAACCCAATTGATCCGAGCCCACTATCTATAGGTGTGCTCTGCGCATCAAACATAGAACACAAAACGCCGCCGGCATTTCTGCTCGGCGGCGTATTGTTTATTTTCATCGTTGAGAGAATATTGGCTCTTTGCTAGGTTTGGCGGTGACCTACTCTCCCACACCTTAAGATGCAGTACC
>NZ_JBNNXQ010000003.1:655353-680575 GCF_050881025.1 Aliiroseovarius marinus | reverse complement strand
CCCCGGATATCCTGACCCGGACACCGCCACCCCGTCGACGGAGCTGCCAGGCCAGCCACCATCCCTCGCGACTGACGGGACCACCGCTCTGGACAGGCAGGCCGCTTTGGAAAACAGGCCAAACCCCACCCCAACAGAAGACCCCGATATGGATGATTGGGAGGACTTTTGAGCGGTATGTCACAACCTCATGCTTCGCAGAAAAAAATTGATGTTCTGATTGTCGATGACAGTGCAACCATGCGCGCATTGGTACGCCATGCATTGGAAGAAGCCCCAGATATCAGGGTGGTCGGAGAAGCCGCGGATGCTTTTCAGGCACGTGAGGAAATCAAGAAACGCTCCCCGGATGTTCTAACCTTGGATGTGGATATGCCGGGCATGAATGGATTGGATTTTCTGCAACGCCTCATGAAGCATCGACCAATGCCTGTTGTCATGTTGTCTGCGTTAACTGCGAAAGACAGCGCAACGGCAATGAAAGCGCTGTCCCTTGGGGCGATTGATTGCATTGAGAAGCCACGCGTCGGACGGCAATCAAACACGTTTCGCAACCTGTCGCAGAGCTTGCGTGTCGCAGCACGCGCCAACTTGCGTGCTGCCATGCCCAAGAAACCGAACCTCACACAGGCCGCGCCGCGGGTTCGCATGGATGGACTTCGCGACATCGTCCTCATTGGCGCGTCAACGGGGGGATTGGAAGCGATTGGGACTGTGCTGTCTTCAATGCCCGAGCGTTGCCCACCGGTCTTGATTACCCAACATATGCCGAAAAACTTTCTGACCCAGTTTGCAGAGCACTTGGATCGCCGTGTTCCCGCCAAGGTTCGTGTTGCGATGGAAGGGGATCAGATACTCCCTGGGCGAATTCTGCTCGCACCGGGCGGCGCCCATCATTTGGTCGTATCGCCGGATGATCCAACGCGCCTCCATTTGAAAGAAGGGCCGACCAGATCTGGTCATCGTCCGTCCGTAGATGAAATGATGCTGAGCGCCCAGCATCTGGCAAAACGCAGTATTGCCGTATTGCTGACTGGTATGGGGTCGGATGGGGCCCGCGGTATGGCCGCCCTTAAAAGCAAAGGCGCGCTTTGTATCGGTCAGGACGCTGAAAGCTGCGTTGTGTATGGCATGCCTAAGGTCGCCGCTGAAATCGGCGGGGTCAGCGAACAATTGCCTTTGTCAGAGATCGGCCCAAGGATCATGGCTGAGGCACGGGTGCCAGAGAGTACAAGGGTCATCCAATGAACCAGATGGCCTCACCAAATTTTGCGCGAAATCGGGTCTATATCAGCCAAGGTGAGTACCGGGTGTCGGGCGATCCTTCGACAGTCATTGCAACTTTGTTGGGGTCGTGTGTGTCTGCCTGCATGTGGGATCCTGAACAAAGGGTCGGGGGTATGAATCATGTCTTGTTTGTTGATGACAATGAAAACGGCGCTGAAATTATGGGTCATGCCGTGAATGGAATGGAACTTTTGATCAATGGGTTGGTAAATTTGGGGGCTGACCGTCGCAACCTGCGCGCTAAGGTCTTCGGTGGTGCAAGTATGATTGAGGGTTTGTCGGTCGCCGGACAGCGCAATGCCGAGTTTATACTTGATTTTTTGGACCGAGAGGGCATCCAGTATCTGGGTGGAGACACGGGTGGAGTGAAAGCGAGACGGCTGGAGTTCTTCCCAACCAGCGGAAATGCCCGCCAAAAACTGGTATCAGACGCGCTTCCAACAGAAACTGTAAAGCCACTTCCAGGAAAAGACTCTGTGGAATTGTTCTAGCAGTCAAAGAAACAGACTACTTGCTATTGATCACTTAAAAACTCTGGTTTGAGTGCCGAATTGGCTTCGGCGGCAAGAGTTCGTCCAAAGGTGGGGCCTTGGTAGGTCTAAGAAACTAGGCGAAAAAGCATCAGCGTATCGTACGAAAAATAAGCACTGTATGGTAATGCGGCATTTGCAATACACTTTAGGGAGACTAACCACTTCTTGCTCATGAATAAGCTATTGAAAACAGTAGCTTAAACGTCTTTACTGAACAGTTTGAGTGGCTCCGGCGGTAGGGATCGAACCTACGACCAATTGATTAACAGCCGGAAAAACCGGGTTTCTCCGGTTTTCGCCAGAACGCGCCCGCCTGGCATAAGTAGCTGACAGTGAACGATAATTCTTGACGAAATCCACGCTGAAGATTCATTCAATACTCTATGAAACGCTGCACGGTGCTTCCGTAGTGCTTCCGTAAATCGGAGCGAGGGAGGCCAAAACGGAGAGGGCGGAACATGGTGAAATTGACCAAGCGGCTTGTGGACGGGTTGGAGCCTGAAGCACGAGACTATCTCCTCTGGGACGACGATCTTGCCGGATTTGGTGTGCGGGTGTTTCCTTCTGGGCGGCGGAGCTACCTTGTGCAGTATCGGGCGGATGGACGGACCCGACGCCGCTCAATCGGGCAGCATGGTGCATTAACCGCAGAAGAGGCGCGCAAAGAGGCCCGTAAACTGCTTGGGGAAGTTGCCAAGGGGGGAAACCCATCAGAAGAGCGTAAGAGCCGCCTGCAAGCACCTACTGTGGCCTCGCTCTGTGACCGGTTTCTTGACGAATATGCGGAGCACCACTGCAAACCCAATACCCGAAACGGCTATGAGATCGTCATTCGCCGTTGCATTCGCCCCAAGTTGGGACCGCGAAAAATCATAGATGTGACCCGTGCAGATATCGTGACGTTTCACCATGAGCTGCGCGAGAAACCCTATATGGCTAATCGCGCGGTTAGCATTCTGTCGAAGATGTTCAATTTGGCGGAGGACTGGGGGCTTCGCAGCGACGGAACCAATCCGGCGCGGCGCATCAAGAAGTTCAAGGAAGAGGAAAAGAAGCGCTATCTAAGCGATGATGAACAGGGTCGCCTTGGTGGCGTGCTGTTAGATGCGTTGGAGCAAGGTGAGGAAAGCCCCTATGCGGTATCTGCGATTTTCTTGCTACTCCTTACGGGGTGCCGCCTTGGGGAAATCCTCACATTGCAATGGGATCACGTCGGTCCGTTTCACTTAGAATTGCCAGACAGCAAAACAGGACGGCGGCGTATCCCATTGCCAGCAGAGGCACGCGAAATTCTCGGTTCATTGGAGCGGGTGCCGGGAAACCCTTACGTTATCGTCGGAGAGGTTGAAGGACAGCACCTTGTGAATTTGCAGAAGACATGGCTGCGCGTCCGTAAGAAAGCCGGGATTTCCGATGTGCGTATGCATGATCTGCGACACACCTACGCCTCTGTAGCGGTTATGAACGGCGTCGATCCGTTCATGCTTAAAGAAATCTTGGGTCATAAGAGTCTGCAAACGACATTGCGATATTCTCATTTGGCAGACCATGCGGTGCAAGCTGCGGCTGGATCAGTTGCCAGTCGGCTTGCTGGTGCGCTTCGCCAACGGGGCGGAGCGACGGCTAATCCCAAGCTTCGCGTTGTGTCGGGTTAACCCAACGAACGGGGAGGTGTGGTAGGTCATTCGGACGCTTGGTGCTCGGTCTGGATGGGTCTCTTTGTGTCCGAAGGCGTAACGTTACATTACATAGGGATTTAACTGGCAGAATTTTCGCTACATAAGGTAATCTAAAGGCACCTAATTCTAAACTCAGTTGATATTGCTTTGTCCCCCTTTGAAACGTCACTTCTAATCCATCTTTGGGAAAACGCTACTCCCTCCCAAACAGCCCCTTTGTCATTCCTTCCGTCAGATTACTTGCCCAAAGGAAAAACGCACGCTGATTTTGCCAAGCCGAAATTCACCCTTTCTGCACTGGTCGATAATCTCCAGTCACAAGTGGATGCAAATGAAGGTGCGAATGGCGATGCGTTGGCAGTTCTAAGCCAATCGGTTGCCGAAACGAGCGCTCTTGATCGCGATCGCAACCGGTTAACCGAAACCGGTAAAGCACGGCTATTGCAGGCGCTGGCTGCGGGTAATGCTCTTGCTCTGGGATTTGAACACCCTCGAAAGCGTCAGGATGTGCCGATTAAGCTGGAAGCGTCGGATTTTGGCGGTACTGCACATTTTCGCTGGGATTTAGGCACCTTGCGTTCGCATGGCCTGCATACCATAGAGGTCCGCTTTATATCGGCAGAGCGTGCGGAGGGCCTTGCCAAGAAACTCCGCGCTGAAACTCATGAGCGTACAGGCGTGAAGTTTGCTGAGCCTGCCAAACCCGTTGGACGCCCCACAGTCAAACCTCAGATCGAAGCAGCTTTCAATACGCTTTTGAAAGAGGGAAGCGTCGACACTACAGCGCCAATGAACAGAAATTATATCCATATAAGACAGTGGCTTGCAGTTCATTGCTCAGAATTAAATGTAACGCCAGACACGCCGAATGATGAAACCATTCGACGCATCATAAAACCTCTCTTTGATCAGGCCAAAAAACAATAAATTCGGTGCCATTTTATTGTTGTTTTTTGTGGTTCAGGACTTTCGCAGAACAGAGACATCAAACGTTTCTAAGCGGAGAACATGAAAATGAACTACTCAACACAAATCCTCAAAGCTGCGGATAGTGATCTTGATCAGCTGATGGACGAACGCGAAGCAGCATCGATCCTTTGCTACTCGGTACGTGCTTTGCAGAATTGGCGTCATCGCGGAGGCGGGCCAAAATTCGTGAAAGTGTCGGCGCGTTCAGTGCGTTATCGTCGCCGCGACCTTCTGGAATGGGTCGAAGCTCGCATTGTTGCCAATACTTCTGAGTGACGCGAGCCGAGGTTCTAGTATGTCAATTCAAGACGGCACCAATTCCAGAGCGCCACGAAGCATAGGTTCCGTTTTGACGGATGTGCAGGGCAGGGGCCAAAGCAAAGCTTTGAGCCCCAGCAGCAAGAGCAAGGCGGCGAGCTATTCAGAGGTAAAGCAAGCTTGGTCGGAGCAAGTTGCTGCCGACAAGGCATTGACTGGGATCGCACTGCGAATTGCTCTCGCATTTCCCAAGTGGCTCAATCGCGAAAGCCTGCTCGCATGGCCTGCGCAATCGACGCTTGCCGAAGTGATCAACTCGCAAGTGCGCAGCGTTCGGGCCGCTCTCAAGCTCATGGAGGAACGAGGGCACTTGGTCTGCGTGAGTGAGTTTCGTGGAGGTCGTCAGACAAACCGCTACAGGATTGTTTTGCAGAAAAGGGAAATCACGCCTGTCCTATATGAGCACGGATCGATTGATCCGGTCCGAGAGGTTTCAGAGGACCGGTGTGAAGGGATGCCTCAATCCGGCCCGAGCGGTTCTCAAAACCCGGTCTGCGCGGATCGGATCAACCGAGGAACACCTGAAAGAACACAAGAATATAACAATGATGCGCAGAACGCTGCTGGTGAAGAGGAGCAGCTAAGACAGCGCGTTACTCCCCAGAGAGCAGCTGAGATCATGCGCGAAGTCATGGGTGATGATCGGGTGTCTGAAACCGGGTTTTTGAGCAGAGAATGAAAGATGTCGAAAGGCAGCATTTGGGCACTTACTCAAGCAGAGTTGAGCTTAAGAAAATGGGATGCGAACGGAAGTTCGCTGCAAACTAAACGTACGTCTCCTGTACCGGACTTTCTGTTCGTTCTGGTGAGAACCGATTAGAGGCTGTTCCCTGCCCACACCAAACACGCCCATTTCTCGGGACGAGTTGATTGCTACTGCATGAATATGGATTTTTACTGCGCCAAAATTAAGTTCGCTCGTGAATAAGCTTGAAGTACGCCTGCTGAGCAAGATTAAACCCGCTCCGGAATGCCTGTCCCCGAAGCCGCATCAAACGCTTTCGATAGTCATCGCTGGGACCATGCACTATCGCCGACCTGACGTCGTAGAATTGCTTAGTTGCTTTACGCACCTCATCACTATGATCGCTATCGATTGCTAGTAAATCGGACATCGCAGATTGGATCTTTTTTCCGATTCCGGTGCCCTTGATCTCAAACATCAGTTCAATCGATTGAGATACATCGAGAATACGATCATCCAGTAAGAAGCGACCATCTCGTGCAAGCGCTTCAGCTAACCGTCGTCGCACCGGAGCTAGCTGTTGGTAAGATGGTTTGCGCCTAGTCTCGAATGCATCCAGCGCGACCTCGATAGCATTCTGATGTAGCTTGGGAGGTTCTCGAAATGGGTCGCAACTCTTACCAACGTTACCGACCGTCTGCCTACCGCCGCTGTTTCTAGATATACCCAAAAGAAGAAAGGCAGTTCGGTGAATGCAATCATCGATAAATACAAAGGGAATTATTGGTGTTTGGTTTGCGACTGCTAGTAATTCCAAAAAACTCCACGCTTCCTCCTCAAAGCGTGGCTTTATCTGCATTGCTCGTTCACCCGACCGGTTCATTTGATGTAAATGTGGCCGCCAATGAAAAGGGCGCATTATTGCTCCGATCTGTCGCCAGTCACGTCGATCCATTTGCTCCGGCAAAAAGTCTCGTATCCAATCCGGATCAACCCAATCAAGTAATTCAGCGAATGGCACAACGAGCAAGTTTGGTTCAACTTGGATTTGCCTTTCAATTTTGGGTCCAAAGAACAGGAGAACATCGTAGCCTATGTCCATACCGTTCGGGACATTGATTGTTTTGGATGTCCTGCTTGCTTCTAGGAGCACACCAAGTTCGCCCGCTGCCGTTTCAAAGTCATTATCTGATAATTCGTTCGCTCGCTCCATAAGGCCAACCACCAGTAAAGTAAGCCAGGTGAGCGAAGTACCGTTCACAATCTCAACCATGAACTTATCGTTGCCAGCAACACGCCCTAGCGCGGAGCCAATTGCTGGATGCGACCGCAAAATTCCCCGAACGGGATCTAGAGCGGAGCGTAGTGCTTTGAAGTAGGCGGTCTCTGCTTGATTGCTTGATCGTAAAGCGGTGTCGTACAAATCTTGGACATCGCTACTGGGATATGGCGTTTCGTCTTTTCCGTTGAAAGAAGTTGTCGCTGGATAACCATAGCATTGCCAGTGTTTTTCTAAATATGGCGCTTGTGTAGCTTCCAGCTTGTAAAGTGCAGAAGCTAAGCGCTCTTGCCATGATTCAATGCAAAAACTCATCCCCTAGATTTAGCAAGCAATTACGAAGTCATGTAAGCCCCAAACCACCTGTTCGTATCATTCCTGCCTGTTTCAATTGGCCAGCCCAATGCGTGTATTTAGAACCCACACATGGGCAGGAAGCGGTAGTTCGCTGCGCCCGATGCCAAAGTCAGGAATGCGCATATAGCACGCTTTGGATGAACCGCTACTTGTGTGATATGAACCGCCCTGAGAGGCGGCAATTGCATACACTAGCGCTTGCGGGCTGATCTGTGCCTACCCAGAAAAGCTAAATTCTCTCCATGGCGGCTGCATAGTGAGCATTTCGAGGGTGCCCGACGCTGGCAACATCAAGACTGCTGGCAAGCGTATCCATAAACGCATCATACACAGCCTTCCTAGAACCATTGATGCGCTTGGTGCGATAGACGAACCAATGGAAAACAAGGCGCGACACGACCTTTCCAAAGAACGACCGGACACCACATAGTGATCGATAATCTGCGGCGGGAAGCTGTGCTGTCTGAAAATGCCCTAGAGCCTTGGCTTTGCTCAGCATAGAAACAGCTTTGACATATGGCTCATGCCCGCTAGGTGCAGCTATGATTGACATAGGGCTTTGTCGATTAAAGAGCTGTTCATGGTGCCCTATGTATTTGTAATCTAAAGCGCAGACGCGCCGAAGACTTTGCGACAGTCCGTTTCGGAATGTATCGAAATCATCCTTTATCACTTGTTTGCGTGTGGTTGTCGCGAAAAGTGACAAGGCTGACGGGAACTGAAAATCCAGCATGACATCCGATTCCCAACTATACCCGTAAGTGTAGAACACTTGTGGGTGGTCGATTATCAAACCTCGCCATTCGTCGTAATCCCTGTCCATTGCCACAATCACGTTGGAAATCCCTTCTTCCACGACCTTTTCAGCCAGAGGGCGCATGACAGATTTACTTCCCATGCTTTTGCAATGAACAGATTTGCCGCCTTCTGTAAAAATTCGATCCCAGAACACCTCGTCCAGAGATGACCCTTCGCCTTCCACTACCTTACCCTCGCAGTAGACCACAAAATCAACATCGTGGAATAAATGTTCGTTCCCAATGCCTGCGTTTGTCCTAGTGAACATCTTCAATGCACTGCTCAATTTTAATTACGCGATCCTGAAATGAACCAACAATATCGGGGGAGTGTGTGGCCGAAATAATCTGGCAAGACCCGTTCAAACTTCTGATGTGTTCAAAAAGAGCGGATTGCCAATTCACATGGAGTGAAAGTTCCGGTTCATCTGAGATAAAAACAACCGGCCGTTCTTCTTGAAGCAGAGCTTCCCCAAGGATAATGAACAACTGCTTTTCGCCCGAAGAAAGCACTTCAATCCCCACAGTCTCACCTGTTTCGAGGTGAACCATCGGTTTATTGCGCTCATCAAAATGGATTTCTTTGCCAGCAAACAGCTTGTTGATTATCCCTTCAAACTGAATTCGCGGCTGAAAAATCGCTTCCCGTTGTTCTTGCAGGCCTCGCCATTCGGTAAGCATCTCGCTAACGCGGGCAGCGTCCGAAAGTGCTATAGCGTCCTGTAGTGTCAGTCCCTTGGTCTTGTCTTGCCAGTTTGCTCTAGCTTCGTTGGTTCTTGTGTAGTGGGCGTTTACGCTCCTAGTGGCTTTCGCGTTTGAAACGCCAAGGTCTCTCAATACGCTAACTACTGACTGTTTGCTTTCAGCTTCGACGAATGCCTGTCCCAGAACGTCTTCGTCCGAGTGCTTTTGCTCAAGCAGCGATAGGAAAACATGTTCCTGAAAATTCTTACTCTCTGCCTCAGCCTTCGAGTTCAGCAACGAAAAGAAATTCGAGAAGGCTTGGGAAATGTCCTGCAACTTATGGTCAATTGAAGATTCATAGCTGTCTTCCCGCCGGTTTCGCCGCTCCAATTCGGCGCTAGAACGATGAATTGAAAGCCAATTTACTTCAACTAGGTCAGATAGAATGCGGCTCAACCTTGCGCCTGCTTCGCGGTATCTTCTGTTTCGCAAGTACCTTGCGTCCTGGTAAATGCGGTCGTCATATGGGCCTTCTACACCGTAAGTAGTTCCCTTATCGCTGGCCTTTTCTCTGACGGTGTAGATGAGTTCGAGGCTGCCCATTTTGGGGTCAACTTCCTTGGCAACTTCGATTACCGGTTTGCGGTTGGCCCCCACAGCTTTCATCTTGATCGTTACTTTGTCGAATTGCACCGAATACAAAGCAGGAATATCCGCCCTTAGAACAGCGGAAACCAAGTTTATTATCGTGGTTTTTCCGCTTCCGTTTGGTCCAATGAGAAAATTTAGATCAGGGTTTAGTTGTAGCGAAACGAACTTTCGCCCCCAGAAGCCCTCAATTTCAATGCTTTCAATATAGTTCAATGGATTGCTCTCACGTGCGGACCAATGTGTGGCAAGTGTCAATCTTGCCCGTTCAACTCAGGCGTGAGGCTAAGCTGTCTCGTTGCCGAACGCCACCCGAATTTTCTCAAGAATCTAACACCATGAAGATTTAGCTATGGCTGCTACTGGTCAGCGAGCTGCCGTTCGTCAGATTGCGCTTCGAAGGCAGCTCTGGGCCGTCCCACCCACTAATTCTCTAGCTGCCGCTAGTTTAGTTTGTCCGTGGTAGATTAGCCGTCAAGTTGAGGTAGCGTGTCTTGATCGATAGCGCCAACTTGGCAATCGGACGGGCGGGTCTCGTTCCAAACATTCACAAGCTTCGGCCGCAAGGATGGAAATACCATTTTTACAACCTTGCAGATCTTTTTTGGATTTCCTGAGTATTTGAGAACTTCACCTGTTCGAATGTCGAAAGATGCCTCATCGCCGTTTTTAGATACATGAAAATGTGGTGGTGCATGTTCATCGGAATAGATTTGAAACTTCGCACCCAGTTTTTGTTCGACTAGGTGTTTTTCTAATTTTTCACCGTATTCAGCACACAAACCGTGATCCAAGAGAGCGACAATAGATGCGGGAACATCAAAATGCATTCGTGATTCCATTTGCCTCGTGCCCTGTGTGAAAAACTGTTTCATACCTGATGGGATAACCGCTTCAAAGCCCAGCAAACTGAATGGCCGCTTTGAGAAGCTGCGTTGCAGCGTTCGGTTGGTCAACTAACGACTGGTTGGGGCCGCGTTTGCCGTACCCTTTGTCTGGTCTGAATCCGGCTTGCTGAGCGGGAATAGCACTATTTGATCACTCTTTAGTTGAGTGATTAACTCATCAATGAGGGTTGCTATGAAGACGCGCCGACACGACGTGAACTGATTACAGTGCTCGCAACGTGCATGAGGCCACGGGACGCGCTGCGGCAAAATTGCAACGTCGCTTTAAGGGCCGTGATGCTTCCGTAGTGCTTCCGTGGTTCAAACTAGACCAGTAGCCCCGAAAGCCAAAAAAACCTTCAATCTATTGAGCTTGAAGGTTTTTTATGGCTCCGGCGGTAGGGATCGAACCTACGACCAATTGATTAACAGTCAACTGCTCTACCGCTGAGCTACGCCGGAACATGTGGGGCGATATAGCAAGGGCGATTCAGGGCCACAAGAGGGAATTTTGCATTTTTTCACGTGACCCGCAAAAAAACTGCGTCGGCGTCCAGGTTGGGGTCGGCGTGTATGCGTCCTTTCGTTGAAAGGTCGATCAGATGTGCAAATACATTGCGTTCGGCGGCGGGCATCAACGCCTTTGGCGTGTCGTGATAGATGCGCCGCGTGAGATCTGGAATGGCCAAAGGGGCGTCCGCGGGCAGGGCTTCCAGAATCTGTGCCTCGCGGGTTTCGCGATGTTGGATCAGCCATTGGATACGGGCCGCAGGGTCGGTGATCGCGTCGCCATGTGCGGGGTAGTATATGCGATCCGTGCGGGCGGCCAGTTTGCGGCAGGAGGCCATGAAGGCGGTCAGGTCTCCATCCGGTGGCGAGACGAGTGAGCTGGCCCAGCCCATGACGTGATCTCCGGTGAAAACAGCGCCCTGCGTGGCGAAGCTGAGGTGATTTGCAAAATGTCCCGGGGTCCAGATGGCCTCGATTTCCAAGCCGCCTGCTTCAAAAACCTCCGCATCCGAAAGCGTGATGTCGCAGGTGAAGGCGGCATCCACGCCTTCGCCGCCGCTGGTCAGCCCGCGGGCCACCAGATCACGCATCACCGCACTGCGCCCAGACAGCGCATCGCCATAGGCCAGAACAGGCGCGCCCGTTGCATCAGACAGGGGGCGGGCCAAAGGCGAGTGGTCCAGATGGGCGTGGGTGACAAGAATATGTGTGATGCGTTCACCCGGCGCCAAACCATCCAAAATCGCTTGCATATGCCCGCGATCTGCCGGGCCGGGGTCGATGACGGCGACGTTGCCTTCGCCCAGCACGAATGTGTTGGTGCCCCAATAGGTCATGGGAGACGGGTTGGGCGCGATGATGCGGCGCATGCCCGGTTCTATTTGGGTCATCTGGCCGGCAGCGGGGCGAGGCGGCTGGTCCTTGGTCATGCGCGCGATCCTTGTACGTGGTGGGGTGTTGTCCGCTTCATGCCGCGCTGCGCGGGTGCTTGGCAAGAGAAGCGCTACGTCATAGGGTCAGGCCATGTCGCAACCTGCCTCACAAACCAGCGCCAGTTGGCGCGATTTTGCCTGGCTCAAACGGTTCATGCCGCGCGGGCTTTATGGCCGGGCGGCGCTGATTCTGATCGTGCCGATTGTGACCCTGCAGCTTGTGGTCTCGGTCGTGTTCATTCAGCGCCATTTCAACCGGATCACCGTGCAGATGACTGAGGCGGTTGTGGTCGATTTGGCGCTGTTGCTGGACCAGATCGACAAAGCCACGGATGTCACAACCGCACAGGCCATGTTGTCGCCACTATCCGGGGCGTTGGCCATTGGCGTGGATCTGCCAGGCGCTGCTGTCACAACGCGCATGGCGTGGAATGATTTCACCGGTCCGCGTGTCGAACGCACATTGAAAGCCGGATTGCCCGAGGTGACAGGCGTTGATCTTCAAGACGCGGAATACGGGGTCGTTTTGGGCGTGAATACCCGCCATGGCCTTGCCCGAATTGGGTTTTCCCGGCTGCGTGTGTCGGCATCCAATCCGCACCAGTTGTTGGTTTTGATGGTGCTGACCGGGTTTCTGATGACCATTATTGCCTATCTTTTCCTGCGCAATCAGTTGCGACCGATCCGCCGCCTTGCGCGCGCGGCCGAGGCCTTCGGCAAGGGGCAGGTGGTGCCTTACAAGCTTGCTGGGGCAACCGAGGTCCGCTCTGCCGGCAAGGCGTTTCTGGATATGCGGTCCCGCATTGACCGCCAGATTGAACAACGCACCCTGATGCTCTCCGGCGTCAGCCATGACCTGCGCACGCCGTTGACGCGGCTCAGGCTGGGATTGTCGATGATCGAAGACGAGGCGCGTGAAGATCTGGAACGTGATGTCGAGGATATGGAACGTCTGGTCGATCGCTTTCTTGGTTTTGCTCGGTCGGATGCGGTTGATGATGACCCCGAACCGGTTGATCCGGCCCAACTGGCCCGGCATCTGGTGGAAAACGCCATGCGCGCGGGCATGGATGTGACCCTGGGCGAACTTGCCTCGCCCGGAGAGCGCCCCCTGCGCCGCACAGCGCTGGAACGCGCGCTGGATAACCTTCTGGGCAACGCAACCCGCTATGGCTCCAAGGCGCGTTTGTCGCTGGTTCAGGGCCGGGGGGATTTGCGCTTTGTGATCGAGGATGACGGGCCGGGCATCGCGCCGAAGGACCGTGAAGAAGCGTTGAAACCTTTTGCGCGCCTTGATGCGGCGCGCAACCAGAACAAAGGCTCCGGCGTGGGGCTGGGTCTTGCCATCGCCAGCGACATTGCGCGCGCGCATGGCGGGCATCTGCGTCTTGGGGAGAGCGCGGATCTGGGCGGGCTCAAGGTGGAGTTCGTGTTGCCGCTTTGATCGGGCAGGGGCTCTGTCGTCACGCGAAGTCGCAAAATGGCGCGACAGGTCGTGATTTGCGCGGTTCTCTGAACCTACCAGATAAGTCGAAACGCTTTAGGAGAGCACGATGACCGCAACTGCCCCCTCGACCGCCGCGACCCCCAACATTGCCCATTGGGACGAACGCGTGGACATGGCTGCGGCCTTTCGCTGGACCGCGCGCCTGAACATGCACGAAGGCGTGGCGAACCATTTCAGCCTTGCGGTGAATGACAGCGGAACGCGGTTTCTGATGAACCCCAACCAGATGCATTTTGCCCGCATCCGCGCCTCGGACCTGTTGGAAATTGACGCGGACGACCCCACCACCATGGACCGCCCCGATGCGCCCGATCCCACCGCCTGGGGGCTGCATGGCGGCGTACATCGCCACTGCCCACATGCGTGCTGTGTGATGCATGTGCATTCGATTCACGCCACGGTTCTGGCGTCTTTGGCTGACAGCAATCTGCCGCCGATCGACCAGAATTGCGCGACCTTTTACAACCGCTATGTGATCGACGACGGCTATGGCGGGCTGGCGTTCGAGGACGAGGGCGAACGCTGTGCGGCGTTGCTGACCGACCCGAAAGTGAAGGTGATGATCATGGGCAACCACGGCGTGTTGGTGATCGGAGACAGCATCGCGGACACGTTCAACCGGCTTTACTATTTCGAACGCGCCGCCGAGACCTATATCCGCGCCCTGCAAACCGGCCAGCCCCTGCGCGTGCTGTCAGACCTGATCGCCGAAAAAACCGCGCAGGAGCTGGAAGACTACCCACAGCAGGGGGATCGACACATGGCGGAACTGCGGGCGATTTTGGATGAGGAAGGCAGCAACTATGCGTCATGAAGCAGGGCGTGCCCGCGCCGCCAAAGGGCGTGGCTGGGGAATGCCTCTAGTATGAACGGCAGCTATGTGGGAAAAAGCGAAGCTTCGCCACGGTAGCGCCACCGTCTGCTTTGGAGCCACCACGATCCAGTTTTCTTGCACGATTGAGATCAGGGACGGTACTCTAATAGCCAGTCTAATCGGTTGGGCCGGATGTCTCTGGAAAGAGCAGCGGATAAACTTGAGTAAAGAACTTTCCGTGATCTTCATAATAAGGCCGTAACGCGTCGCAACGTTCTGGCCGGGATCTATCGGGATCATCTTGACGGTCGTATTCAAAAAGCTCGCTTCCCAATCGTTGCAGTTCCACGTTGTAATCAGAAGAACTGTGGAAAGCACCTGACAACCAGTCCGTGGTATTTGGTTCTTTGTTATCTAAGAATTCCGGTGGGACACTTAGGTTGCTCACATCCGCACACTCCCAATCCGCCGCTATTGGAAGTTCTTTGTCAAACACTGCATGCATCAGAAACGCACCCCTGAAGTCAATCACGTTGCGCCACCGCACATTGTCGAAATCTGCGCCTAACAAAAAGGCCTGATCGAAGACAGTGTTCTGAATTACTCCATTTTTGAATGAAGCATTTGCCATGGCCGCAGCAGAAAAGTTCCCATCCGCGATGACCACACCTTCGAAATTGGCTTCTGAGAGGTCAACGAGATGACCATGTGTCTCGAAGGAGAGATCAAGGCCGCGCAACTCAACCAGGTGAGAACACATCATGAGATCTGGGAGATTAACAGTATCAACGGGTTTCATTTGGCCGCCCATTGCCTCACACGACAGATCTAACCCCCTCAAAGAAATATTCCGGCTTGCGAGGAACTCGATTGCTCCTACCTTGCCGCTGTTACCGCGTGCAGGTGTTGAAAGTGTCGACCAAGCGCGTGCGATGGCTTCTTGCTCATTTACGCGCCGTACTTCCCGAAGCTCTAAAAGGGTGATCAGAATTCCAATCACGGCTGCAACAGCAACCAATAATTTCGTAAAAGGATGGGCCTCGAAGGCTGCGACACCGAGGACTAGACGAGACCAGCCTGAATCCTTATTTGCAAGCAACTTGGCATCATGTTTTTTGTCTTCGACCTCGGGCGTCGATCTGTTTTTGCTACTCATGGTTAAACTCCGGGTCCGTGATGATACTAGTGCTGCGCTAGTGGTGGGGTGCGCCATGCGGCAAGACGCTATTACACGCTAAGCCGATTTATGGCTGTTGGCAGGACTTGTTTGGACGATGTCGAGTGTGCCAAGGTCCCCACGACATAATCTACCTACCCAAAACGATCATTCGCGCGACAACCCTAATGACAACCAGCACGCTGCTGCAAATCTATGTTGAACAATTGCCGAGTTGTTCGGCAGGTGAGAGCAACGAGTCCCGAAGCAGACATTTGTGAACTGTTCGGCGTGCGTCGCTTTGGGACCATAGCGGATATTTGACCCATGGTGCCAGCGGATCTCATTTTCTCAAGCGACGTCACACTCTCAACGAGAAGATCACGCGTCGCGTGTTGGCAAAGAAATGGTAGGCCCGGCAGGACTTGAACCCGCAACCAAAGCGTTATGAGCGCTCTGCTCTAACCAATTGAGCTACAGGCCCACTGCCACTCTTGGTGGCGCATTGCTAGCAAACTGGTGGCCAGCGTCAAGCAAGCCGTGGACTCTTTGTGCCCCTTACGCTATCGCAGGCGCAGAAAAAAACTGCCGCGCCACAACCGACCATGGGGGACAGACATGAGCGACGCATCCAAGGGCATCACCTACGCAGACGCAGGGGTGGATATCGACGCGGGCAACGCGCTGGTTGAACGGATCAAACCAGCAGCACGGCGCACCAACCGCCCCGGCGTGATGGCCGGTCTGGGCGGCTTTGGCGCGCTTTTCGACCTGAAGGGCGCGGGTTTCAAGGACCCGGTTCTTGTTTCGGCTACCGATGGGGTCGGCACCAAGCTGCGCATCGCGATTGACACCGGGAATGTGGATACGATCGGCATCGACCTTGTGGCCATGTGCGTGAATGACCTTGTGTGTCAGGGTGCCGAGCCTTTGTTTTTCCTCGATTATTTCGCGACCGGCCGGTTGGAAACCGACAAGGCTGCGCGCATCATCGAAGGCATTGCCAAAGGCTGTGAGCTGTCGGGCTGTGCACTGATCGGCGGCGAGACGGCGGAAATGCCGGGCATGTATGACGATGGCGATTTCGACCTTGCAGGCTTCTCGGTCGGCGCGATGGAGCGCGGCGAAGTGCTGCCGCGTGGCGTGCGCGATGGCGATATCCTGTTGGGGCTCGCCTCTGACGGTGTGCATTCCAACGGTTATTCGCTGGTGCGCAAACTTGTCGAAGTGTCGGGCCTGGGCTGGGACGCGGCCTGCCCATGGGATGGAGAGATCACGCTGGGCGAGGCGCTGTTGGCGCCCACCCGTCTTTACGTGCGTTCCACGCTGGATGCGATCCGGTCGGGTGGTGTGCATGCGCTGGCTCACATCACCGGCGGGGGCCTGACCGAAAACCTGCCGCGCGTTCTGCCCAAGGGTATGGGCGCGATGGTTGATCTGGATGAATGGGATTTGCCGCCCGTGTTCAAATGGCTGGCCGCCACCGGTCAGATGTCCGAGGCAGAGATGCTCAAGACCTTCAACGCCGGGCAGGGCATGGTCATGGTTGTCGACCAGAAACAGGCGACAAAACTGATCAAGCTGCTGTCTGATGCAGGCGAAACCGTCACACGGCTGGGACGTATCAGCCAGGGTGAGGGCGTGAAATATCTGGGGTCTCTTCTGTGAGAGCGGATGCCCGCAAGCGGGTCGCGATCCTGATTTCAGGCAGCGGGTCGAACATGGTGACGCTGGCCAAGTCCATGACCGGCGACCACCCGGCACGGCCCTGTCTGGTGCTGTCAAATCGTCCTGATGCGGGCGGGTTGGACAAGGCCAAAGCCCTTGGCATTCCCACTGCGGTTGTGGATCATCAAGACTTTAAAGGTGACCGGGAAGCCTTTGAAAATGCGCTGAATACAGCGCTTGATGAGGCGCGCCCCGATATCCTGTGTCTGGCGGGTTTTATGCGCATCCTGACCCCGGTCTTCACCGGCCACTGGGCGGGTCGTTGCCTGAACATCCACCCCTCATTGCTGCCCAAATATAAGGGGCTTCACACCCATCAACGTGCACTGGATGCCGGCGACGCCGAAGCGGGTTGTAGCGTGCATGAGGTGACCGCCGAGCTGGATGGCGGCCCCATTTTGGGTCAGGCCCGCGTGCCGATCCAACCGGGCGATACCGCCGACACTCTGGCGGCACGGGTGTTGGTACAGGAACACCTTCTTTACCCTGCCGTGCTGCGCCGTTTTACAGCCGGCGACCGCACCCCGGTCACATTGCCCTGACCGGTTTCCTGCAAGGCTTTCCTTTCGAGTGTATTCGACGTAAACCCGACAAACGGCCAAGGGGCGGGCCAGGACTGAAATGGGGCGATGACCGCCCAAAACGAGCAGGAAAGCCACATGATCACCATCACCACAACCCAAGAGCTTGAGGCCTTTTGCATCCGCGCGACCTCGCACCCCTATGTCACGGTCGACACTGAGTTCCTGCGCGAACGCACCTATTATTCCAAGCTTTGCCTTGTGCAACTGGCTGTGCCCGGTGATGCGCAAGAAGATGCGGTATTGGTGGACCCGCTGGTCGATGGCCTGTCGCTGGAACCGCTGTACGAGCTTTTTCGTGATGAGCGCGTGGTCAAGGTCTTCCACGCGGCCCGTCAGGACCTTGAGATTTTCCACGTGGATGCAGGCGTATTGCCGCGCCCGCTCTTTGACACGCAGGTCGCGGCGATGGTCTGCGGCTTTGGCGATCAGGTGGGCTATGAAACGCTGGTACGCAAGATCGCCAAGGCGCAGCTGGATAAATCCAGCCGCTTCACCGACTGGTCACGCCGTCCGTTGACCGAGGCCCAGAAGAAATATGCATTGGGCGATGTCACCCATCTGCGCGACATTTACGAGTTTCTTGCCGCCGAGCTGGAGAAATCCGGTCGCGGCTATTGGGTGGAAGAAGAGCTGGCCATCTTGCTGGACCCCGAAACCTATATCGTGCGTCCCGAAGATGCCTGGAAGCGATTGAAAACACGCACAAACTCCGGGCGGTTCCTGGGCGTTGCCAAAGAGCTGGCGCGGTTTCGCGAAGGCTATGCGCAGGCGCGCAACATTCCACGCAACCGGGTGATGAAGGATGACGCCCTTCTTGAACTTGCCTCGACCAAGCCGCGCAACCAGCAAGATCTGGGTCGTTCGCGCCTTTTGTTGCGAGAGGCGCGCAAGGGCGATATCGCGCAAGGTATTCTTGATGCCATCACGGCCGGGCTCGAGTTGCCACAGGATCAATTGCCCAGACCGGCAGGCAAGGGCAATGAAAAGCTTCAGGTGAACCCGGCGCTGGCGGATCTGCTTCGCGTGCTTCTGAAAGCGCGTTGCGAGCAGGAGAAAGTGGCGCAGAAACTGATTGCATCAGCGGCTGATCTGGATGCGCTGGCGGCAGGAAAACGCGACGTGGTGGCGCTTACGGGCTGGCGTGCAGATGTGTTCGGCACGGATGCGCTTAGATTGTGCGAAGGCAAGCTTGCGCTGGCCGCGAAAGGCCAGCGGGTCGAAGTTTTCGAGGTGTGATAAGGGTTTATCTGCTGGTTGACCGGGCGTTATTGGCCCCGACCACGCGGATTGTGCGAACACCTTGCAGCTTCACATTGGACACGAACTGGCCCACGAAAACCTCGCGCTGTTTGGGGCGCCCTTGGTTGGTGTAATAGCGCGGCTCAACAATGCGATAGTTATATGTCAGCACACCGTTCACTGGGCGTTCGAAGTTTTCCGGCACCAGTTCGGCGTCCCAATACCCCAACCGCGGCGGCAGGCCGGTGGCGCGGATGATGGCACCGCCGGGTGCGCGCATGACCTGCAAATCGGTGACCTGCGTGACCAGCTGGCGATCTTCCTGTTCATCCAGAAAACCACCTTCGGGGATCAGCGCCACTTCCTCGACCCCGTTTGACTGGAACCAGGAAAACGGGTTGAGATTTGTGTTTCCGCCACAGGCAGACAGCGTGATGGCCATGGCGGCCAACAGGGCAGGGGCGGCAGTGGGACGGAAAATCATGACGGCTCCTCTTTCTCTGCCCAAAGGGTTAGCCCATGTCGGGGGCTTTGAAAAGACGCCATTCCTTCTGTCGCGCTCTGGACGTTTTGCGCGGACAGGCTTAGGTCAGAGGCAAAGACGAAAGGGAACATCCATGGCCAGCGCCGCGTTTGAAGAGATTGTCGAAGATTTCGAGTTTCTGGAGGACTGGGAGGATCGCTATGCGACCGTGATCGATATGGGAAAATCGCTGCCCGACATGAACGACGCGCTGAAAACGCCTGCCACCAAAGTGGAAGGCTGCGCCAGCCAGGTCTGGCTTCACCCCGAGATCAAAGACGGGGCCTTCCATTTTTCCGGGGACAGTGACGCGATGATCGTGAAGGGGCTGATTGCGGTCCTGACGGCGCTATATTCCGGCCTTCCCGTGGCCGAGGTCAGCGCCGTTGATGCCCCGGCTGAGCTTGCGCGCCTTGGGCTGAACGAGCATCTCTCTTCGCAACGGTCAAACGGGCTTCGGGCGATGGTCGAACGCATTCGCCTTCATGCCAGCCAAGCCGCCTGAGCCAATATTATCGGGTAAAATCATTGGGGTAGAGTGCAGGTCCGGACAGGGTTTCGCTCAGGGCGCAATGCCGGCCAAGGCCGTGGCAAGATCACCATATCCGGTGAACCGCCGCTCATAGCTCAGCCCCAACCGTTCCGCCGCGGCCTCTGCCATCTGGTCCAGATCCGGATTGTCCGTTTGCGCCATATACACAAGCTTGGTGTAGTGGCCAAAATACATGTCGCGAAGTTCCGGGTGGCGGTCCAGCCCGAGCGGCTTGATCACAAAGCTTTCAAACCCGCGCGCCAGAAAATCGGTCAGGTAGAAGACGTCAATCTCGTCCTCGGCGCGCGTGATGAAATCGTCGGTGCCTTCAAAAAACGCATAGCAATGCGGACCGCGGATCATGTTGATCCCCAGTTCTTGGCACAACCGCTCCAGTTGCCCGCCGGTGCCGCAATCCGCATAGGCCAGAAAGATGCTGTCGAAGGCGTCTTTGTGTTTTTCGACCGCCTCGCGCACGGCATCTGGAATGCGTTCAGGCGTGTTGTGCAGGATGGCGGGCAGACAGGTCAGGCTGATGTGGTCCCAGCCGTTCAGACGGATCACGGCCAGAATTTCATTGGCCAGTGCGCCACAGGCCAGCACCAAGACAGATCCGGCCCCGGTCGGCGCCAACCCGTTGGTGGTCAGGCTGCTGTCATTCAACGTCATTTTTCATCCTTTGCCGTCAGGGCGCGCAGCGCGATCGAGGCCAGCATCACAAGGGGCAAGAGGGCCATCGCAACCTGCCCATCCAGTTTGCCCGCCGCCGCCGCCATGGCACCCACCGCTACGGTGAGCCCGCCTGCAAGGATCACCAGCGTGATCAGGAATATGAAACGTGTCTTGCTCATCATCTCAATCTGGGGACGGGAGGGGCAAAAGAAAAGACCCCACCGCACGGGCAGGGCCTTCAATCTGCCAAGCGGCGCAAGGTTTAGCCAGCGGCCAGCTGGTTGTGTTTGCGCGCCATGTATTCCTTTGCGGTCTCAACAGCCACGGCCGCGTCACGGCAATAGCTGTCGGCACCGATCGCCTTGCCGAACTCTTCGTTCAGCGGTGCGCCACCCACCAAAACGGTGTAGTCGTCACGAATGCCCTTTTCGACCATCGTGTCGATCACAACCTTCATATAAGGCATCGTGGTGGTCAGCAGGGCCGACATGCCCAGAATATCGGGCTGTTCGGTTTCCAGCGCTTCAAGATAGGCCTCAACCGCGTTGTTGATGCCCAGATCGACCACTTCAAACCCGGCGCCTTCCATCATCATCGACACAAGGTTCTTGCCGATGTCGTGGATGTCGCCTTTTACGGTGCCGATCACCATCTTGCCCATGCGCGGCGCGCCGGTTTCGGCCAGAAGCGGTTTCAGAATGCCCATGCCGGTTTTCATGGCGTTTGCGGCCAGAAGAACCTCGGGCACAAACAGGATGCCATCGCGGAAGTCGACGCCGACGATGGTCATGCCGCCAACAAGTGCTTCGGTCAGCACGTCATAGGGCTGCCAGCCGCGTTCAAGAAGGATATTCACCCCCTCGGCGATTTCTTCGGCAAGACCGTCATAAAGGTCGTCATGCATCTGCTGCACCAGCTCTTCGTCGTTGAGCTCGCTCAGGATGATATCTTCTTCTTGGTCGGACATGGTGCGGTTCCCTGGCTGGAAGTGTCTCTCGTATTTTCCCTAATGCGCTGAAAGGGCGCACCCGGTCTGGGCAATTTGCGACACTGAGTGCCCTGTGACCGACCTGAGGGCAAATGAATTTTCCTGTGGATCAAAATGAGGTTGGCTCATATTCCACAAGACACATCTGATCACAAAACATCCAACGAGGCCTTAACGCGGTCCATGACCACCGCTGTGCGAAAGCGGCTGACATTACTTTCATCCATGAAATGGGTCTGGGTGAAGGCCTCATATTCCTTGATGTCCTTCACGGTCAGGATCAACAGAAAATCGGCTTCTCCGGTTGTGTAATAGCATTGCTGCACACTGGGCGTGTCCCGCATGCGCTTTTTGAAGGCGTCCAGATGGGCGCGGCTTTCACGTTCCAGATTGACCTCGACAATGACGGTCATGTCGCGGCCAAGCTTTGACGGCGACAAAACCGCAATCTCGCGTTCAATCACCCCGGTTTCGCGCAATTTTTTCAGGCGTTTTTGCACGGCGGGCGGGGACAGGTTGACCTCTGCGCTGATGGCGTCGGCGGTAAGGCGGCTGTTGGACTGCACAAGGCGCAGAATGTGAAGGTCGGTATCGTCCATGTGATGAACTTCCTCGGGTTTTGGCTTTCGTGTTACAAAATATGTAGCGCTGAGGGTAAAGTAAGAGGGAAATCATATCAAAAGCTACACTATACTTTCTTTACGTATTCGCAAAGTGAAGCCCAATGACAGATAAATGGACAGAATTGCGCCGTGAATTTCATCGCAACCCCGAATTGGGGTTCAAGGAAATGCGCACAAAGCAACGAGTGGCCGGTGAACTGCGCGCCATGGGTCTGGAAACGCATGAGGGCGTCGGCGTTGTGGGCGTCCTGAAGCTGGGCGAGGGCAATCGCGCGATCGGATTGCGGGCCGATATGGATGCGTTGCCCATCCAAGAGACCTCGAACCATGGCTACCCCTCGCAAACGCCCGCTGTGATGCATGCCTGCGGCCATGACGGGCATATGACCATGCTCTTGGCGGCTGCGGACCGTCTGATCGCCGAGGGCGGGTTTGACGGCACGGTTGTCTTTATCTTTCAACCCAATGAAGAACATGGGCTGGGCGCGCGTGCGATGCTGGATGAAGGGTTTTTGCGGCAGTTTCCCATCGACGAGGTCTATGCGATCCACAATCTGCCCGGCGCGCCGCTTGGGCAGGTGTCGACCCGCACGGGCATGATTTGCGCTTCGGAAAGCCTGTTTGAGATCACCATTCAAGGGCAGGGTGGTCATGCCTCGATGCCGCAGGTTGGGGTCGATGCGATCACGGTGGGGTCGGAAATGGTGCTGGCGCTGCAGACCATCGTGTCGCGCAAGCTGGCGCCGGGGGCGGGGGCCGTGGTGTCCGTGACCGAGTTCGTGACCGACGGGCAGCGTAACGTATTGCCCGGACAGGCGATTTTGAAAGGCGATGTGCGCGCGCGACTGCCCGAAGACCGCACTCGGATCGAGGCGTTGATGCGCCAGATCGTGGCGGGTGTGGCCGCGACCCACGGGGTTGAGGCCAGGATGAATTTCAATACCGAGTTCGTCGAGACCATCAATGCGGATGGTCCGGTTCAGGCGATCTACCGTGCGGGCGAGGCCGCGGGCTGCGACGTCTGGCGCGACCGCCCCCCGATGAGCTTTTCCGAGGATTTCGCCCATTTCTCGGCGGCTGTGCCGGGCGGTTTTCTTTTGCTGGGCAACGGCGAAGACGGTGCCCATGCAAAACCGCTTCACGCGGATGATTATGACTTCAATGATGACCTCTTGCCCATCGGGGCGGGCTTCTGGGTTGCGCTTGTGCGCGACCGGTTGCCGATCAGAAAGGACTGAGCATGCTGGATAATTTCAGGGCAGCGACGCTGGCCCACCGGGCTGGACCCCGTCGGGACGGAGAGGCTGCCGAAACCGTGTTGACGCGCGATGATTTCGCCACGGCCTGCGCCGAGATCATGGCATGGGATGGCTATGCGCCGACCCCTCTGGTCTCGCTGTCCGGCTTGGCGGCCCAGATTGGCGTGGCGCGGATCGATTATAAACATGAAGGCCCGCGTTTTGGGCTGGGCAGTTTCAAGGCGCTTGGCGGCTCCTATGCGGCATTGCGCGTTTTGCAGCGCGAGCTGACCGCGCGGCTTGGTCGGGACGTCTCGCTTGAGGAAATCCGGCGCGGTGATCTGGCCGCGGATTGCGCGCAGATCACGCTGGTTTCGGCAACAGACGGCAATCACGGGCGGTCACTGGCCTGGGGCTGTCAGCGTTTCGGCGCGCCCTGTCGGATTTATATCCACGCCGAGGTTAGCGAAGGTCGCGCCTCCGCCATGCGTGATCTTGGGGCCGAAGTGATCCGCATCGACGGCGACTATGATGCTTCGGTTCTGCTGGCCAAGGACGAGGCCGCAGCGAATGGCTGGTTCGTGGTCTCCGATACCTCCTGGCCCGGCTATGTTGATCCGCCGCGCGACGTGATGGCGGGCTATGGCGTGATGACGCGCGAGGTCTGCGAGGCGCTGGAGCACGCACCCACCCATGTCTTTCTGCAAGGCGGTGTGGGCGGTCTGGCCGGATCGGTCGCGGCCGGGTTGCGGCAGCACTACGGGCCGGACAGCCCGCGTGTTGTCATCGTTGAACCGGATCTGGCGGCCTGTCTTTATGAAAGTGCGCGCACCGGGGTTGCGACCAATGTTGCGCTGCATGACGAGACGATCATGGCCGGGTTGTCTTGCGGGGAACCGTCTGAAATGGCTTGGGAAATCCTGGCCGAAGAGGCGTCGGATTTCGTGACCATCCCGGACGCGATCGTCGCCCCGACCGTGCGGCTTTTGGCGCGCGCCTCTTTCGGGGACGAGGTGATCGAGGCCGGAGAAAGCGCGGTTGCTGGTTTGGCGGCGCTGGTTGCGGCGATGGGCCAGTCCGACATGGCCCAAGCCCTTGGACTGGACGCAGGGTCGCGTGTTTTGATGATCGGATCTGAAGGCGTCACTGACCCCGCGATCTATGCATCCATCATGGCCGGAGACCTGTGACGCGATGAAGCTAGGTTTTGATACGGATCAGGGGATCGGCACACGTGCCAATCTGGGGGTGGTGGTGCTTGAGACGGACGAAACGCTGGAGCATGAGTTCAGGCAGGTTTTTGACCTGCCCAGCGTGGCGCTTTATCACAGTCGCATTCCCATGGTGCGCGATATTCGCCCCGATACATTGGCGAGAATGGAGGCGGATTTGCCCGCCTCGGTGCGTCTGCTTCCGCCATCTCTGAAATTCGACGTGATCGGCTATGGCTGCACCTCGGCTGCGACGGTGATTGGCTCGGACAAAGTGGCCAAGGCTGTTCAGGCTGTGTGCCCGAAGGCGCGGGTCACCGATCCTTTGGCTGCGATGATCGCTGCAGGGCGTGCGCTGGGGGTGGTGCGTCTGGGGTTCGTGACGCCCTATGTGGCCGAGGTGTCGGCGCAGATGCGCGGCAAGCTTGAGGCGGCGGGATTTCAGATCGCCGGCTTTGGATCGTTTGAAGAGGGGGATGATCAGGTGGTTGCACGGATCACCGAGGCCTCGATCGCTGACGCGGTGCGTGCGATGACGAGGACGCCCTGCGATGCGGTGGTGATCTCCTGCACCAATTTACGCTGCCTACGGATCATCTCGGAGCTGGAGGCGGAGCTGGGCGTGCCGATCCTGTCGAGCAATCAAGCGCTGGCCTGGCATATGATGCGTTTGGCAGGGATCGAAGATGCGATGCCGCAGTTTGGTCGGGTATTTGAGAAGCCCCTGACGCGCTGACGCGCTTGGCGCCTGCGGCGGGCATGTTTTGCGCCTGCGGCGGGCAGGGGGGGGGGGGGCGCGGGGCGGCGGGCCCCCCCCCGCGCGGCGGGGGGTGTGTGCGGGG
>NZ_JBNNXQ010000003.1:143906-655343 GCF_050881025.1 Aliiroseovarius marinus | reverse complement strand
CCGGCGCGCCGGCGGTGGGCGCCTGCGGGGGGCATGTTTGGCGCCTGGGGGGGGCTGGGGGGCGCCCGCTGCGGGGGCGCCCCCTCGCTATATCGTGGGATTTTATCCGCGGCGGCGGCGGGTGCGGCGCGCGGGCTGGGCGTCGTCTCCGGTGCCATCAGAGGCAGAGGAAAAGCCGCCAAGCGCGGTTGCAATCTGATCCAGTGCCGGGCGGCTGTCACCGCGTGGTCGGGTTTCCAGCGCCTCTTTCATGGCGGCAAGATGCTCAGGCGTGGTGCCGCAGCACCCGCCGATGATTTTTGCGCCACAATCGCGCGCCAGCACCGCATAATCGGCCATCAACTCGGGCGTGCCGTCATAGTGGATATGACCATCCACATATTGCGGGATGCCAGCATTGCCTTTGGCGATGACCGGGCGTTCTGATCCCTGTGCGGCGAACCCCAACACCGTGCGCAGAAGGTCTGCTGCCCCCACGCCGCAATTGGCCCCGAAGGCGATGGGCGGGTTGGGCAGGCCTTCGACCAGCTTGGCCAGATCGGCCGAGGTCACACCCATCATGGTGCGGCCTGCGGTGTCAAAGCTCATCGTGCCGCACCACGGCATGCCGGCCAGTTCGGCGGCGCGGGCGGCGGCTTTATATTCATCCGGGGCCGAAATGGTTTCGACCCAGAGCACATCTGCGCCGCCCTCTTTCAGGCCCTCGGCCTGTTCGTGGAACATCTCGACCGCGCCATCAAAGGTCAGCGATCCCATCGGCTCCATGATCTCGCCCGTGGGGCCAACAGACCCCGCCACGATCACCTTGCGGCCCGAGGCATCGGCGATCTCGCGCCCGAGTTCGGCGCCTGCGCGGTTCAATTCGCGCACGCGGTCTTGTGCGTCATGCAGCTTCAGGCGCGATGCGTTGCCCCCGAAAGTGTTGGTCAGGAAGATGTCCGACCCCGCATCCACCGCCCCTTTGTAAAGCGCGCGAATATTGTCGGGTTTGTCGACATTCCATAACTCCGGTGCGTCGCCCGAAGTCAGGCCCATGTTGAAAAGCGTCGTGCCGGTGGCACCATCCGCCATCAGCCAGTCCCGTTCCTGCATGAGTTTTGTCAGGGCGTCCGTCATGTGGCTCTCCGTTCAAGCGCTGCGTGTTGGCGCGTACCTGCCACGAATTGCGGGTAGGCGCAAATGCAATGCGTTCATGTGAAACGTGAGTGGCGTTCAGCCGCGCGCGCCAAGACGTTGCCAGAAAGGCCGCGAGGCGCGAGGCGCGCCCTGCGAACTGCGCTGCGCTTTGCTGCAAATCTCGCGCGTGACATCCAGCGCGCCGAAGCCCAGAGCGCGACGCGTTGGGGCGGCGGCATAGAGTGTTTCCCAATTGGGCGCGAAGGCGGTTTTAAACTGACGCAACCCGTCTGCGCCGCTGGCACGATCGAGCGTCAGGCGGGCATGGCGAAATGCCCATGGTTCACCGGTTTGCTCCGCCAGCGGGACGGCCGCCAGGGACAGGCGCGGACAGTCGGCCGCTGCCGCGCATGTGATTGCGTGCACCAACAGCGCATGCATGGTGCCATCGGGCGCGTCGGCGCGCATGCGCATCAGGTCGAGCACCTGTTCGTTCTGATTTTCATGCAGCGTCATGAACCCCACCAGGCGTCCTTGGTGATGGGCCAGAATGACGCGTGCGTGGGGCAGACATTCGGGGTGCCACACGCCCATGGAAAAGCCACGCTCGCCGCCACGTTGCTGTTTCCACGCTTCGGCGATCTCGCTCATCTCGTCCAGCGGCAGATCCGCGCCTGCTTCGCTGATGGTGACGCCCATTTTGTCAGCCTGACGCAGTTTGCGGCGCAACTGGCGTTTCGAAGAGCCGTCCAGAGAGAAGTCTGGGGGCGCAATCCACGCTTCGCGCGCGATGGGCAGAACCGACCATCCGACGCGTCTGGCTTCGGCGGCCCAACGCGCGCCGATTTTGTAAAGGAAGGGCGACAGGTAGCTGCGATTTGCCAGCGCTTTCAGGTCATCCAGCATTCTGACGCGGCACTCAACCGGCGCGATTGGGTCCGACAGCACCACAAGACTTTGCCCGGTGGCGGCGCCCATGGCTGCGGGTTGCCCGTTGGCGGTGGTGACCAATGACAGGCGGCCATGTCGCAACAGGCCTGCTTCTGCGCGCGGCGCTTCGGCCACGACTTTGGCCACATGTGCCGGCAATGTCGGCGTGCGGTCCAGTTTGACCAGTTCGGATCGAGAAGGTGTCGAACGGCGCGTGCCGTTTGCCGGTACCTCCCGGCTTCTTGGGCCGCGAATGGTCGCGGCGGCGGCCAAAACGGCGGGCAGGGCATAATAAACCGCGCGGAAGGCAAGGATGGCGGCCATCAATGGCTCTGCGCCGAGGCTGGGGAGAAGCGCAAGCAGCGTCAGTTCAAAGGCGCCCATCCCGCCGGGGGTGCCGCTGATCAGCCCGGCACCAAGGGCAATCAGGTAAGCGGCGATCAGGGGGACGATGCCAATGTCACAGCCTTCGGGCAGCACCATCCACAAAGCGGCCCCGGCCGCGGCGGTGTCGATAAAGGCCAGTAAAAGAAAGGCGCCCATGGCGCGCAGTGGCGGGATATGCAGCTTGGCCAGCGCGGGCGGGCGCAGCACAGAGAGCACCATCAGAAGAGCCGCCCCGGCCAGCACGGCCCAAGCGATCCAGCCGGCCCAGGGCAGGGTCATTGGCACGCTCAAAGCGATGACAGAGGCCACAACCGCCCATGCGGACAAGAACGAGATCGACACGATCACCGATATCCGCATCGCCTGCATCAGGTTGATTTCAGGCAGCATGCGCCATCGAATGAAGGCTGATGAAATCACCCCCATGCCGATGGTTTGTGACAAGGCAATCGCGGTCACGCCCGCGCGCTGTGCATCCCCGGATCGGGTGGGCGAGCCAATCAGCCGGTGCACCACGCGGTCATAGCGCCCAAGCGCCCAGAAAGAGATGGCCGAAAACAGCGCAGCCATGCCCCATTGCAGGGGGCCGACTGTGGCAAGAGAGGCGCGGATATAGGCAAAATCCAGATGGGCGATCTTGTCCCACAACAGCACGACAAGACCAAAAGCCAGCCCTATGGGCAACAGCTGGCGGGCAGCCATGCGTTTGAAATCAATACCGTTCTCGGCCCCCTGCGCCAGCGCGCCGGAGAAGCCACGCGAACGCGTGCCAAAGCCCTTACGGTCAGGTTTTTTGCCCCTGTCTTCCATCATCCGGACCCCCTTCACACGCTCACAATCATCCAACCGCACCCATTTTGAGGGCCGTTTGGACAGCCCCGGTCGGGATCACTATGGAAAAAAGCGCCGAAGAAAGTCTTAACGTCTCCAGTTTTAAGCGTTTTTCGCGCCCTTGGCGCGCGTCTTGGGGTGGTTCGGGTCCCGGCTCGCGGGCACGTGCGAAGCGGTTGATATTGGGTGTGAAAAAGGCGCGTCCAAGCGGGCGCGCCTTAAATCACGTGTTCGCACAGGCGAGACTTGGCGCGGATCAGCCTTCGTTTGCAATCTCTTGCTTGGCTTCAATGACCAGTTCCGCACGTTTGGCGCGCACTTCGTCTGCGGTGACATTGCTCAGATCACCTGTGACCTTGCGCACCACATCCTCATGGCCGGCTTCTTCAAAGTCTGCCACGATAACCTCACGGGCATATGCGTCGGCCTCGTCGCCGGTTTTGCCCATCTTTTCAGCAGCCCAAAGGCCCAGTTTTTTGTTGGCACGGGCATGTGCCTTGAAGATCATCTCTTCATCATGCGCAAATTTGGCTTCAAAGGCGTTTTCGCGGTCGTCAAAGGTGGTCATGCTGTTCCCTTGTCTGTGGTAGGGTCGATTGTCAGGCATCCGGCGCGACAGTGTCGGCACGCTGTCGGCGCGCAGTCGGCACGGGGTTGTCCCCTTTGATATGCCAATCGCGCGGCGATATCGCAACCCCGCTAGCGCTCTCAGATGTGTAAATTGCTGCAAATGCGTAATCCGCGGGTGATATTCTTGCCCCGAAGGGGGGTTTCCCTTATAGGGCGGGCAAGACGGGGGAGTCGCGCGGGCAGGGGCCTGTGATCTGGTCTTTCCCGATGACACGGATGGAGACCGCATGGCACGTGGCAAGAAGCTCTATGAAGGTAAGGCGAAGGTTCTGTATGAAGGCCCCGAACCCGGCACGATCATTCAGTATTTCAAAGACGACGCCACCGCTTTCAACGCCGAGAAGAAAGACGTGATTGACGGCAAGGGCGTGTTGAACAACCGCCTGAGCGAGTTTTTCATGCGGGGGCTGACCCAAATCGGCGTGCCGAACCACTTTCTGAAGCGCCTTAACATGCGTGAACAGCTGGTGCGCGCCGCCGAGATCGTGCCGCTGGAAGTGATCGTGCGCAACTATGCCGCCGGGTCCATGGCCAAACGGCTGGGCATGGAAGAGGGTACGCCGCTGCCACGCCCCATCGTCGAGTTTTCCTACAAGGATGACAGCCTGGGCGACCCGCTGGTGCCCGAGGAATATATCATCGCTTTTGGCTGGGCGAGCCAGCAGGATATGGACGATATCGTCGCCATGGCCCTGCGTGTGAATGACTTCATGTCGGGCACCATGTATGGCGTCGGCATCAAGCTCATTGATTTCAAGATCGAGTTCGGCCGCGTCTATGAAGGTGATTTCCAGCGCCTGATCGTGGCCGATGAAATCAGCCCCGACAGCTGCCGCCTGTGGGACATCGAGACCGGCCAGAAGCTGGATAAAGACGTGTTTCGCCAAGACCTTGGCAGCCTGAACGATGCTTATACCGAGGTGGCGCGCCGCTTGGGCGTTCTGCCTTCGAACGTGACCCACACCCCCACCAAACCGACCCTGATCAACTAAGGATTTGCCCCTATGAAAGTACGTGTTGATGTGATGCTGAAAACCGGCGTTCTGGACCCGCAGGGCGAGGCCGTGCGCCACGCGCTTAGCAATCTTGGCTTTGAAGGCGTCGAGAAAGTGCGTCAGGGCAAGGTGATTGAGCTGGACGTGGCTGAAGGCACCTCGGAAGAGAAGATCAAAGAGATGTGCGAGAAGCTGCTGGCCAACACCGTGATCGAAAACTACGCCATTCAGGTGCTGTGATGAAGGCGGGCGTTATTGTTTTTCCGGGTTCGAACTGCGACCGCGATCTTGCGGTGGCGTTTGAACGGGCGGGTGCGCAGGTCCAGATGATCTGGCACAAGGAAACCGAGCTGCCGGGTGACCTGGATATCGTGGGTGTGCCCGGCGGGTTCTCGTTTGGTGACTATCTGCGCTGCGGCGCCATCGCGGCGCAATCGCCGATCACGCGTTCGCTGATCAAGCACACGGAACGCGGCGGCTATGCGATTGGCATTTGCAACGGCTTTCAGGTGCTCACGGAAACCGGCATTCTGCCCGGTGCCTTGATGCGCAATGCAAACCTTAAGTTCATCTGCAAACCTGTTGGTTTGAAAGTGGAAACCACGGATTGTGACTTCCTGTCGGGCTATGAGGCCGGGCAAGAGATCACCGTGCCGGTGGCCCACCATGACGGCAACTATAACGTGACGGATGAAAAACTTGCCCAGCTGCGCGGCGAGGGCCGGATTGCCTTCACCTATAGCGACAATCCAAACGGTTCGACCGGGGATATCGCGGGCGTGATTTCCAAGAACCGCCGCGTGCTTGGCATGATGCCACACCCGGAACGCTGCGTGGACGAGCTGCATGGTGGCACCGATGGGGTGGCAATGTTCCGCTCGCTGGTGGACAGCGTCGTCGCTGCCTGATTGTCGCCGGGGGCAAGGCACCCTATCTTCATGGTATGGTTGACACAATGACCAGACCCACCAAGCCCCCACGCCCCGGCGTGAGCCTGCGCGCCCGCCTTGTGCTGGCGGCGCTGGTGACGCTTGCGGTTGTGGTCGTCTTCGTGTCGAACCGGCTCTTGACCGAACGCTATACGGAAACCACGCGCAACCGGGCCGAGCTGCGCGTGGCGCTCTATTCGGGCAACCTGCTGAGTGAATTGCAACGTAACGCGGTGGTGCCACTTTTGCTGTCGCGCGACCCGGCGCTGATCAACGCCTTGAATTCAGGCGATTATTCGCAAAGCACCGCGCGGTTGATTTCCTATCTGGAAGAGATCGAAGCCGCCTCGCTTTTGCTTCTGGACAAGGACGGGCGCGCGGTCGCGGCCTCGGCGCGCGAGACACTGGGGTCTATCCATCGCTCGGATGCCTATTACGTGGATGCGCTGCGCTCGTCTGACACGGTGTTCACCACCGTGCGCACCGAAGCGGGCGGGTATGAGTTCACCTATTCGCGGCGCATCGAACAGGCGGGCGAGCTGATTGGCGTGATTGTCGTCGGCGTCGATCTGCGCAAGTTCGAAAACAGCTGGTCTGGCATTTCGGACGCTGTGTTGGTGACGGACAGTGAAGGCAATGTGATCCTCGCCACCGAAGCGCGTTGGCGCGGCAAGCCCGAAGGCGAGGCGCTGGCGACCGTGTCGGCGACCGAAGCGATCCGTCGCAGCGCGCATGAAGCGGCCAACTGGTCAGGGCTGCCGGCCGAGGTATTGTTTCTGGGCGAGGCGGTGATGCGCCACGAAGCGCGGGTGCCATTTCAGGGCTGGCGCATTGCGTCTTTCACCTCTTACGCGTCGGTGCGCGAAAAGGTAAACACGGTATTGTCTTTGGAAATCATGGGCTTTGCCATCGCACTTTCGCTTCTGTTCTACCTGATCAGCCGCCGCGCGCAGTGGCGTTCGGTGGTGTTTGCACAGGAATCAGCCGAGCTGCGACAGCTGAACATGGCGCTTCAACGCGAGATCGGCGAACGCAAACGCGCCGAGGAAAACCTGCAAGTGGCCGAACAGACATTGGCACAAAGCTCCAAGCTGGCGGCCCTTGGTGAAATGTCCGCCGCCGTCAGCCACGAACTGAACCAGCCCCTTGCCGCGATGAAAACCTATCTGGCCGGGGCCAAGCTGTTGTTGCAGCGCAAACGCCCCAATGAAGCCCTGTCCAGCTTTCAGCGCATTGATGACCTGATCGAACGCATGGGGGCGATCACGCGGCAGTTGAAGTCCTATGCGCGCAAGGGCGGTGAGGCGTTTGAACCGATGGATGTGCGCGACAGCGTGTCGTCAGCCCTGTCGATGATGGAGCCACAGCTCAAAAGCCGCGAAGTGCGCATAACGCGCAATATTCCGCGCGATCCCGTCATGGTGATCGGCGATCGCTTGCGGTTGGAGCAGGTTCTGATCAATCTCTTGCGCAATGCGCTGGACGCGACCAAATCCGTGGAGCAGCCGCAGGTGGATATCATCGTAAGCCAGGGCGACTATGCGCTGATCACGGTGCGTGACAATGGCGATGGCGTGGATGACCTCGATAACCTGTTCGAGCCCTTCTACACCACCAAGGCGCCCGGCGATGGGGTCGGGCTTGGGCTGGCAATTTCGTCGGGCATTGTCACGGATCTGGGAGGGCGTCTGAGGGCGCGCAATGGGCAGGATGGCGGCGCCGTGTTCGAGGTCGAGCTGCCGGTTTTGAAAGATGAAGGCCGTAAAGGCGGCTCCGCCTCTGCGGATGCGGCGGAATAAAGCAAAAGACGCGTAAAGCGAGGAGAGAGCCAGATGGCACAGGCAATGAAAATCGCGATCGTCGATGACGAACAGGACATGCGGCAGTCAATCTCGCAATGGCTGTCATTGTCGGGGTTCGAAACCGAGACCTTTCCGTCGGCCGAAGAGGCTTTGAAGGTGATCGGGTCTGACTATCCGGGCATCGTGATCTCGGATATCCGCATGCCGGGTATGGACGGGATGGGGTTTCTGAAAAAGCTGATGAGCCTTGATAGCAGCCTGCCCGTGATCATGATCACCGGGCATGGGGATGTGCCCATGGCGGTTGAAGCAATGCGGGTCGGGGCCTTTGATTTCCTTGAAAAACCGTTCAATCCCGACGCTTTGACCAAACATGCCAAGACGGCCACCCATAAGCGCCGCCTGGCGATGGATGCGCGTGCGCTGCGGCGCGAGCTGGGCGATGGGTCGACCATCATGAAAAAGCTGATCGGAGCCTCCCCGGTCATGTCGCGTCTGCGCGAGGACATTCTGGATATCGGCCAGTCTGATGGTCATGTGCTGATTGAAGGCGAAACCGGCACCGGCAAGACCTTGGTGGCGCATGCGTTGCACGCGGTGGGGGCCAAGGCGGGCAAACGCTTTGTGGTGACCTCTTGCGCGGGGGCTGATGATGACGAGCTGGCGCGGCGCTTGTTTGGGCCGCTGGAAGAGGGCGGGGCACAGCCTTTGGTCGAAGAGGCGCGCGGGGGCACTTTGGTGCTCGAAGATATCGAGGCAATGCCCATGGGGCTGCAGGCGCGGCTTTTGACATGGATGAACGATCAGGGCACGCCCGCGGAAACCCGCGTGGTGGCGATTTGCAACCTGCAGGAACAAGGCAAGACCTGCGAGGATTGCCTGCGCCCGGACCTGTTTTACCGTCTGGCGGCGATGAAGATTACCCTGCCACCCCTGCGTCAGCGGGGCGAGGATATCTTGATGCTCTTCACCGGCTTTGCCGATCAGTTCGCCGAGGAATATGGCTGTGCCGCCCCCGGTGTCAGCGCGCAGGAAGCCGCGCAGCTATTGCAGGCCCCTTGGCCGGGCAACATTCGTCAGCTGATCAACATTGCCGAACGCGCCGTGCTGCAATCGCGGCGCGGCACGGGCACGATCTCGTCGCTGTTGATGAATGATCACGAAGAGGTGCAGCCGGTGATGACCACCGAGGGCAAGCCTTTGAAGGAATACGTCGAAGCCTTCGAGCGGATGTTGATCGACAACACTATGCGCCGCCACAAAGGCTCGATCGTGGGGGTGATGGATGAGCTGTGCCTGCCGCGCCGGACCCTGAACGAGAAGATGGCCAAATACGGCTTGCAGCGCTCTGATTATCTGGGCTGAGGCATCAGGCCGCTTGCCTGTGAAACGGCGTGGCTGCTATAGGTGATACTTGCGATGTTAAGCAATTGGAGGCCATCATGCCCGCACCGATAAACAGGCTCAAGCATGCACTTGGGGCAGGCGAGATGCAGATTGGGCTGTGGCTCAATCTGGGTGACGTCACCACAACTGAAATCGCAGGGGCGGCGGGCTATGACTGGTGCCTGATTGACGGCGAACATGCGCCTTATGATCCAGTGACCATCCAAAACCAGCTGCGCGCGCTTGATGCCGCTGGCGGCGCGGCCATCGTGCGCGTACCCGTGGGCGAGGATTGGGTGATCAAACAAGTGCTCGATCTGGGCGCACAAAGCCTCTTGGTGCCCATGGTGGACACGGTCGAACAAGCGGCATCCGTCGTGGCGGCAACCCGCTATGCACCCGAGGGCAAGCGTGGCATGGGGGCGGCTGTGGCGCGTGCGTCGGGTTATGGCCGAATTGCGGATTATGCCAGCAATATCAACGATGAAATCTGTGTGATTGTGCAGGCGGAAACCCGTCTGGCGATGCAAAATCTGGACGAAATTGCCGCCGTGGAGGGTGTGGATTGCGTGTTCATCGGCCCGGCGGATCTGTCTGCGGATATGGGCCATCGCGGCAATCCCGGCCATCCTGACGTGAAAGCGGCCATTGCCGATGGCGTTGCACGTATCCGGGCCGCAGGCAAGGCTGCGGGCATCCTGCATTATGACGCCGGAAACTTTGGATATTACCGCGATTTGGGCGTGAAGTTTCTGGGCGTGGGGTCCGAGGCCTCGCTGTTTCGCGCCGCCATTCATGCCAATCTTGACGCGGCGCGGGACGCTGTCAAAGACTGATCTGTCTTTGATCTGACGTGCAGTTGATCATGCGACAATCCGGCCATGCGCTTGGGGTTTCCCCAATCGACAACCCAAGCTAAGGGTGGGGCAGAGATAAGGATCACCCCATGGCCAAAGCCCCGTATTTTCCGCCCCCACCGCCCATTCCGCCCAAAACGCGGCTGTTTCAGCGCACGCCCCCTGCGGTATTCCCGCCGATACTGGGGTTGTTTGGCTTGGGGCTGGGCTGGCGGCGTGCGTCGGATATTTTCGGGGTCACGCCCGCTTTTGCCGATGCCATTCTGGGTGCTGTTACCTTGGTTTATCTTTTCTGTGTATTGGCTTACGTGGCAAAGCTGATCCAGAGACCGGCCACGTTTTTTGAAGACCTGAAGGTGCTTCCGGGGCGCGCCGGGCTGATTGCGATGATGCTGTCGGGCTATCTTCTGGCCGCGACGCTTGTGCCCTTTTCCCCCCAGCTTGCCACGGCGGTTTTGATCATTGCCTTTGCAGGCCACATGCTGGTGTCAGGCCGGGTTCTTTGGATGCTGATCACCGGCCCGAAAGAGGCCCGATCCGTCACGCCCGTCTGGCATCTGCTTTTCGTGGGCACCATTCTTAGCCCGCTGGCCAGTCTTCCGCTGGGATATAATCAGGCCGCGCTGATGGCGTTCTGGGTCAGCCTTCCCATCGCGCTGATTATCTATGGCGCAAGCCTTGCCCAGTTCCTGCGTGCGAGCGTGCCGGCCCCTCTGCGCCCGCTTCTGGCCATCCATCTGGCCCCGGCCAGCGTGATCGGCACCGTCGCCTTCCTGATCGGAGAGCCGCTTCTGGGCATCCTCTTGGGTCTCTTTGCCGTGGGGATTGCGAGCCTGTTGATCCTGCGCATCCGTTGGGTGACCGAGGCCGGGTTCAGCCCGCTTTGGGGTGCCTTCACCTTTCCGCTGGCTGCCTTCGCCACCCTGCTTTTGATGCTGAACCTCGTGGTGGGCGCAGGCCCCATGCGCATTCTGGCCGGGCTGACGCTGGTCGCCGCTACGCTGATCATTCCGCCCATCGCCTATAAGGTGCTGCAGATGTGGGCCAAAGGGGTGCTGGCGGTGAAAACCAACGCCGCTCAGGCTTAGTCGTTAGCCTGCGTGTCAAACGCGGGCAGGGCGGCTTGCGCCTTTTTGGTCAGGCTGCCCCGCACCAGCGTGTAGGAGCGGTGAATGCGATGCGTCAGCTCGTCTTCGCCCGCCTCAAAGGGCAGGTTCACCCATGAGCGGTGGAAGTAAGGCGCTTTCACGCCCACGCCCGCCTCGATCAGCATCGCGGCGGTCTCGATATCCGGGGTTTTAACCGAAATGCCCGGTGTCTTCGCCCCAATAGCTGCAAAAATCTTGCCGCCAATTTTCCACACATCATGGCCGGGGCCAAAAGGCTCGGACCACTCCGCACCGGGAAGCGCGTTACAAATTGTCTTCACTTGATCACGTGTCATGGGATCACGCTAACAGGCTTGGCAGAGCTGGGGAAGCCTGCTAGCCTGCGCGTCATGAAACGGAAAAGCATCATCATTATTTGCTGCATTATCCACTGACATCGTCAGGCGGGCCGTTCTTCTATTCCATACATGTCAGGAACTTGGTAAGCCCGCCGCGGAGCTACGTGTGCGCAGACTTGCGAGGACAAGATGACGGATATCAAACTTTACAACACGATGGCGCGGGCGAAGCAGGACTTCACCCCGATCGACCCCAAGAACGTGCGCATGTATGTCTGTGGGCCGACCGTCTATGACCGCGCCCATCTGGGCAACGCACGGCCCGTTGTTGTGTTTGATGTGCTCTATCGGCTGCTGCGCCATGTTTACGGCGCGGATCACGTGACATACGTGCGCAATTTCACCGACGTGGATGACAAAATTAATGCCACGGCGTCGAAACGTAAGGAGGCAGGTGCTGCGGGCACGCTGGAAGAGCTGGTGCATGAACGCTCAAACGAAACCATCGACTGGTATCTGAATGACATGCGCGCGTTGGGGGCGATGGACCCCGACCAGATGCCGCGCGCGACCGAGTTTATCGGGCCGATGATCGACATGATCGAGGATCTGATCGCCAAGGGGCATGCCTACCCGGACGGGGCAGGGCATGTGCTGTTTTCCGTGAAAAGTTATGAGGACTACGGGCAGCTGTCGGGCCGGTCCGTCGATGACATGATTGCCGGCGCACGGGTCGAGGTGGCCGACAACAAACGCGACCCGATGGATTTCGTGCTGTGGAAACCCTCCACCGATGATCTGCCCGGTTGGGACAGCCCCTGGGGGCGTGGTCGCCCCGGCTGGCACATCGAGTGCTCTGCCATGAGCCACGACCTCTTAGGCGCGTCCTTTGACATTCACGGTGGCGGCAACGACCTGCAATTCCCGCATCATGAGAACGAGATCGCCCAGTCGAAATGCAGCCATCCCGACGCAGGCTTCGCAAACTTTTGGCTGCACAACGAAATGCTGCAGGTCGAAGGCAAGAAGATGTCCAAGTCGCTGGGCAATTTCTTCACCGTGCATGATCTGCTGGAGCAGGGCGTGCCGGGCGAGGTGATCCGCTTTGTCTTCTTGGGCACGCATTATCGCAAGCCGATGGATTGGACCGAGAAGAAGCGGGCCGAGGCGGAGGCGACCTTGCGCAAGTGGCGTGGTCTGACCGCAGGCATCGAGCCTGCGCCCAGCCCGTCGCCCGCGGTTGTGGCGGCCGTGGCCGATGACCTCAATACGGCCGGTGGGCTGGCCGAGTTGCACAAGCTGGCCTCGGCGGGCGATGCGGCCAGTTTGCTGGCATCGGCACAGATGCTGGGATTGCTGACGGATGATCTTGGTGAATGGGCGTCCGCGCCATCGGTTGATCTATCCGAGTTCGAGGCAAAGCTTCTTAAGGTTCGGCTTGTCGCAATGGAGGCTAAAGACTTCTCCAAAGTGGATGAACTTGTCCAAAAACTTATGTCCGCGGGTGTTGAGGTTCAAATGTTTAAATCTGCCGAAGGTCCGGCGGTTAAGTTGATCCCAAGCTTGAATTTTGATCCCTCAAAACTGGAGGATCTCTGATGCGGTTATTCACCAAGGACAGCGCGCGAGCCTGGGTGGGTGCGAAGCGCCCTCCCGTGGGGAGGGTCGGGCGCTGTCCGGCCTCTCGGCCGGACAGGACCTATCGAGGGAATGTAGTATGACCGAACGCCTTTACCTCTACGACACCACCCTTCGTGACGGCCAGCAGACCCAAGGGGTCCAATTCTCGCTCACAGAAAAACAGCAGATCGCCGAGGCGCTGGACGCGCTTGGTGTGGACTACATCGAAGGCGGCTGGCCCGGCGCGAACCCCACGGACAGCGACTTTTTCGACGCCGCGCCCAAGACGCGCGCGACCTTCACCGCTTTTGGCATGACCAAGCGGGCAGGCTACTCGGCCGAGAATGACGACGTGCTGGCGGGTGTGATGAACGCGGGCACATCTGCGGTGTGTCTGGTGGGCAAATCTCATGATTTCCACGTCACCACCGCGCTGGGGATCACGCTGGATGAAAACGTCGAAAACATCCGTGCAACAATGGCTTACATGATCAAAGAAGGGCGCGAGGCGCTTTACGATGCCGAGCATTTCTTTGATGGCTATAAGGCAAATCCCAGCTATGCCATCGACTGCTTGATGGCCGCCTATGAAGCCGGGGCGCGCTGGATTGTGCTCTGTGACACCAATGGCGGCACGCTGCCCCATGAGGTGCACGAGATCACAAAAGCCGTCATCAAAGCGGGCATTCCGGGCGACCATCTGGGCATCCACACCCATGATGACACAGGCAATGCGGTCGCCTGTTCCCTGGCCGCGATTGAGGCCGGTGCGCGTCAGGTGCAGGGCACGCTGAACGGTCTGGGCGAGCGTTGCGGCAATGCCAACCTCACAACCCTGATCCCGACGCTTTTGCTGAAAGAGCCCTATGCCAGCCAGTTCGAAACCGGCGTCAGCCGCGCGGCTTTGGCCGGTCTGACCCGTCTGTCGCGTCAACTGGATGACATCCTGAACCGCGTGCCCAACAAATCCGCGCCTTTCGTGGGCGCATCAGCCTTTGCGCATAAGGCGGGGCTGCATGCCAGCGCCATTTTGAAAGACCCGACCACATACGAACATATCCCGCCCGAAACCGTGGGCAATACGCGCATCGTGCCCATGTCCAATCAGGCCGGGCAATCGAACCTGCGCGCGCGCCTGTCTGGTGCCGGGATCGAGGTTGAAAAGGGCGATCCGCGTCTTGGCGACATCCTGAACCGCGTGAAAGAGCGCGAGGATCAGGGTTATGCCTATGACGGGGCGCAGGCCAGTTTCGAGCTGGTCGCGCGCGACGTGCTGGGCCAGCTGCCCGAGTTTTTCGAGGTGAAACGTTATAAGGTCACGGTCGAGCGGCGCAAGAACAAGCGCAACCAGATGATCAGCCTGTCCGAGGCCATCGTGGTGGTGAAAATCGGTGATGACAAGAAACTGTCGGTCTCGGAAAGCATGGATGCATCCGGCACCGATCGCGGCCCGGTGAACGCGCTGGCCAAGGCGCTGGCCAAGGATCTGGGGCCGTATCAGTCGATCATTGAAGACATGCAACTTGTTGATTTCAAAGTGCGTATCACGCAAGGCGGGACCGAAGCCCAGACCCGCGTGATCATCGACAGCGAAGATGGGGCGGGGCATCGTTGGTCCACCGTTGGGGTCAGCCCCAACATCGTGGATGCCTCGTTCGAGGCGCTGTTGGATGCGATCACATGGAAGCTTCTGCGCGACGGGGCCACCCCGGCATGACCGAGGCCGCCAACACGCCGTATGACCCCATTGCCGCCTGCGCCGAGCAAGTGGCAAAAGGCGATCCTGACCGCTTCATGGCCACCATGACCGGCAGTATTGAGGATCGCAAACGGCTGTTTCCGCTCTACGCCTTCAATCTGGAAATCGCCCGCGCCCCTTACATGTCACAAGAACCGATGGTGGCGATGATCCGGCTGCAGTTCTGGCGCGATGTGATCGAGGCGGCGGTGGATGGCACCGAGGCGCCGCGCCATGATGTGGCGACGCCGCTGTCGCAGCTGCTGATCTGGGGCGACATGCGGTCAGCCCCGTTGCTTAGGATGATTGATGCGCGTGAAGGAGATGTGCAGGGGGCGCCTGCCACGACGCATGAGGCGATCCTGTCTTATCTGCGCGAAACCACGGGGGCGTTGGTGCTGGCGGCTTGTCAGCTGTGCGGCGGGGCTGATTTTTCCGGTGATTTCGAACAGGATCAGGCCTTTGAGGATGTTGGCGTGGCGCAGGGTCTGGCGAATTGGCTGATGGCGCAGCCGGCCTTGCAACAAGCGGGGCGCGGCCATGTGGTGCCCGAGGCCGATGTGATCGAAGCCCTCTGCGCGGACGGGTTGGCGCGATTGGAAAGTGCGCATGCGCGGATCGGGGGACGGGGCAATGCGGCCCTGCGCGCCGCGTGGCGCAGCAAGTCGCTGCTTTCAGAGGCGCGCAAACATCCCGCTCGCGTCCAGACCGGTGAGCTGGGCGAGGCCGAAATCCTCAGGCGGGGCCGTTTGCTTGGGCTAAGCCTGTTTGGGCGCTGGTAGCGGCTGGGCGCGCTGCTCGGCCAGAAGTTCCTCGATGGAATAGCGCTCTTCAGGGATGCGGCGGGGGGCGTCAAGCGCCTCGAGCTGGGGCAGGCACTCGACGGGATCATGCATGGGCAGCTGGTTCAAAATCTGGATATCGATCTCCCACCATTTGATCGCCAGAAACCGCGCGATTGTATCCGCGTCAAACCTGTAGCGAATATGTTTGCAGGGGTTTCCACCAACGATTTCATAGGGTTCAACGTCACGTGTGACCACCGCATTGGCCGCAAGCACCGCGCCATCGCCGATTGTGATCCCATCGCGCAGGGTCACGTCGTCCCCGATCCACACATCATGCCCAATGTGCACAGGCGCCGGGGTTTCCTGAAACGCAGGGCCGAGATGTTCGGTGGTGGTGCCGGTGAGTTTGCGAAACCGCTTGGGCTTGTAGAAAACCGGGTTGGTGGACATATGGTCCAGCGGATGGTGGTGACCAAAAACGCTGACATTCTTGCCGATGGAACAATAGCGGCCAATACGCTCACAGGGGGCAAAAACGCTGTGGCTGTAACTATAGGCGCCAAGCGGCATGGTCTGGCCATAGGGAAACTGAACGCGGTATTCAAACCGGCAACCATGATCGATGAAACTGTCCCCCGGCGCGGGTTTCGGAAACATCGTGATCCGCTTTTGACTGAGCGCTGTGCGCAGCACCCTGTTGAACCTTAACCGTCTGGCCAAACTGCCCACCCATTCAAGTGTTTTGGTCGACCCTAGAGCGGGAGGCCGTGGCAAACAAGCGAATGGTTAACGCAGGCGAACTTCATCCTGTGCGAACAGGGTTGTTGCAGTGATCTTCCGCTCCAGATTGCTTGCTTGCGTCAACGAGGGGGCCGCGATGTCCGTCAGCGTGGCAGGCTGGCTGCCTCAGCTGCCAGTTTGCGGATGCCGTCCCAATCGCCAGCTTCGACAAGGCCCCCCGGCGCCACCCATGATCCGCCCACGCACAGGACATTGGGCAGGCCAAGATAGTCCGTTGCATTGGTCAGGCTGACGCCACCAGTGGGGCAGAAGCGGATTTGGGGCAGGGGAGAGGACAGGGATTTCAGGAAGGGCGCGCCGCCTGCGGCTTCGGCAGGAAAAAACTTTTGCACCGAATAGCCGCGCTCCAACAGGCGCATGCTTTCGCTGGCGGAGGTTGCGCCGGGAAGAAGTGGCAGATCGTTGGCCTCGCAAGCGTCCAAAAGCCGGTCCGTCGCACCGGGCGAGACGCCAAAAGTGGCCCCGGCTTTCTTGGCGTTTTCAACGTCTTGAGGGGTCAAAAGCGTGCCTGCACCCACTTGTCCACCGGGGATTTTTGCCATTTCCGCGATGACCTCAAGGGCCACGGGCGTGCGCAAGGTCACCTCAAGCGCGGGCAGGCCACCCGCCACCAGCGACTGTGCCAGCGGGGCGGCATGGTCGATGTTTTTGACCACCAGAACCGGGACCACCGGGGCCAGGGTGCAGATGCGTTCGGCGGCGGTGCTTGCCTCATTGGGGGTCATGTTCTCACTCCGTCATGATCGAGGATGCGCCGCTGGTGGCAGGCGAGGCTGCGCGGCGGAAGGTTTCAAAAAGCTCGCGGCCCAGCCCATCGCGGTTGGGCGAAAGGTCCACCTGCGCCACGGGACCGGACAGGGCGTCATCGCCCAGAACCTGCAACGTGCCGGCGCGGGCATCGAGCCGCACCATCTCGCCATCGCGAATGCGGGCAATCGGGCCGCCATCTGCGGCTTCGGGGGCGACATGGATCGCGGCGGGCACTTTGCCGGAGGCGCCCGACATGCGCCCATCGGTGACCAGCGCCACCTTCTGGCCACGCGACTGCAAGACCGACAGAACCGGGGTCAGCCCGTGCAGCTCTGGCATGCCATTGGCGCGGGGGCCCTGAAAACGCACGACGAAGACGATATCTCCGGTCAGTTCACCTGCTTTGAAGGCGGCTTTCACGCTGTCTTGATCATGGAACACGCGGGCCGGCGCCTCGATCAGCTGGTTGTCTTCGGCCACGGCCGAGATCTTGATCACGCCCTGTCCCAGATTGCCTGACAGCTGCTGCAATCCGCCGGTTTTCTGGAACGGGTCCGAGGCCGGGCGCAGGATTTTGTCGTTCAGGCTGTCGCGCGGTGCGGGCTCCCAGCGGACGCGGTCTCCGTCCAGTTTGGGGTCGGCGGCATAGGCCGTCAGGTCGCCCGCGATGGTGGTGGCGTCGGCGTGCAACAGGCCTTCGTCCAAGAGGTTGCCGATCATATAGCCAAGGCCGCCTGCTGCGTGGAAATGGTTCACATCTGCCAGCCCGTTGGGATAGACGCGTGCCATCAAGGGCACGATGGCGGATATTTCGGCGAAATCCTCCAGTGTCAGGATAATCCCGGCAGCGCGGGCCATGGCGGGCAGGTGCAGGACCAGATTGGTTGATCCGCCGGTGGCCATCAGCCCGACCAGCCCGTTCACAAACGCCTTTTCACTAAGCACGTGAGCCGCAGGAGTGAAGCCTGCCTCGCCCTGGGGCGCGATGGCCAAGGCGCGGCGGGTGCCTTCGGCGGTCAGCGCCGTGCGCAGATCCCCTTCGGGTGGCACGAAAGAGGCGCCGGGCAGGTGCAGCCCCATGAACTCCATCAGCATCTGGTTGGTGTTGGCGGTGCCATAAAACGTACAGGTGCCGGGCCCATGATAAGCCGCCATTTCCGAGGCCATGAGCTCTTCGCGTGTGGCGTCGCCGGTGGCAAAGCGTTTGCGTGTCTCGGCCTTTTCGTCGTTGGAAATGCCCGAGGCCATGGGCCCCGCGGGCAGAAACACTGCCGGGATATGCCCGAAACTGGCCGCGGCAATCACAAGGCCCGGCACGATCTTGTCGCAGACGCCCAGATAAAGCGCTGCATCAAAGGTGTTGTGGCTGAGCGCAACCGCGGCCGCCATGGCGATCACGTCGCGCGAAAACAGGCTCATTTCCATGCCGATCTCGCCCTGAGTGACGCCGTCACACATGGCGGGCACACCGCCTGCCACCTGTGCCGTGGCCCCCATATCGCGCGCCACGCGTTTGATCAGCTCGGGATAGGTGGCGAAAGGGGCATGGGCCGACAGCATGTCATTATAGGCGGTGACGATGCCCAGATTGGGCGCGCGCCCCTTGGCCAGCCGGTCCTGATCCGGTCCCGCGCCCGCATAGGCATGGGCCTGACCGGAACAGCTCAGATGCGCGCGGCGTGGGCCGTCATCGGCAGCGCGTGCGATCTTGTCCAGATAGGCATCGCGGTGCGGTTTTGATCGCGCAGCAATGCGGGCGGTGATGTCTTCGATCCGGCTGTCGGTTGTCATATCTGGCTTTCCCCCGATGGCGTGTCAGCTTTCATACTGCGCCAGTTGAGAGGCAGATAACAGGAAATGATAGCGCTAACAACCATATTTTGGCATTTGTCTGCTTAAAGCGTTTCGAGATTAACTTGAGACACAAGTTGATTTCGAAACGCCCACGACATTGGTAGGTTCCGCGCGTTTCGTCTCATTGTTGTGCCTCAACAATAAGTCGAAACGCCTCAGGTGATCACGTCGGGTGCGGCTAGGGATGGGCAGGGGCATCCATTTGCAAAAACGGCCTGTTGAGGTTGCAGAATGCGAAAAAGCCGCGTTGATTTCTTTGGTTTTCCACAATTCAGCCCCAATTCGAAACGAAAAATTAACCAAGTTGAACAGGCCCGTCATGGAATTGGGCCAAGGAGGTCGACATGAAAAAGCTGATTGTGGGTGCACTCTTTACGCTTGCTGTTGCAGGTTGTGTGAAGCCCGAACAGGTGACGCGGGGCGAACAGCCCGGGCTGGATCTGGTCACGCGCGAAGCACCGCTGGAACCGATTGCGATGGACGTGGCCGTGACCGAGATCAATGTCGTGGTGCCTGCAGAGCTTAAAGTGTCCGAGGCCAATACCTTCAAACCCAAAGCTGACATCGTGTGGCGCGAAGACCCGATTGGCAACCGCCATGAGCAGGTCCAGATGATCGTGGCTGATGCGATGAAGCGCGGGGCAGACCGGCTGACAGGGGCACGTTCGGTGGTTCTGGATGTGACTGTGAACGAATTTCACGCTCTGACCCAGCGCACACGCTATACGGTGGGCGGCACGCATGCGATCAACTTCACCTATCTTCTGCGCGATGCTGAAACCGGGGCAGTGATCAAAGAAGCCGAAACCGTTCAGGCCGATCTGCGTGCCTTTGGTGGCGGGGAGGCTTTGGCTGCAGAGGCCCGTGGCGAAACCCAGAAAGTGCGCATCACAGCACATCTGGCAAATGTCATTCAACAGGAGTTGAGTTTTGCCCCTGAAGCCGAGGCCGGCGCGTAAGGCTTCAACCGACTGTTATAAAACGGAAAAGGGCCTGCACATGCAGGCCCTTTGCTTGTTTAGAGGGATCGGGATCGCGCGCGGCAGGCCCAATACGCCGCGTTATCCGCGGCAGGCCCAATACGCCGCGTTATCCGCGGCAGGCCCAATACGCCGCGTTATCCGCGGCAGGCCCAATGCGCCGCGTTATCCGCGGCAGGCCGAATGCGCCGCGTTATCCGCGGCGGCGACGACCTCCGCGACGACCACCGGCCGCACCCGCGACGCCTGAACTGGCCGAGTTGAATTTGATCCACTCGGCGCCGCCTTCGTCATTGTTGGTCAGGAAGTTGGCGGCGCGGATGGCCTCCATTTCCTTGCCCGCTTTGGGTTGTGTCGAGCCAAGACCAAAGAGCTGGCAGAAAGTTTCGTCATCCATATCCGCCGGGATCACGATGCCCTTGGCTTCAACTTCCGCTTTCTTTTCAGCAAGCTTCTTGGGGCCAACGGGCAGGGCGATCGGGTTCATGATCGCCGAGGTCATGCCGGTGGCCATCGCCATCGGCAGGAAGGCGTTGTTGATGCCGTGGCGGTTGGGCAGACCGAACGAGATGTTGGACGCACCGCAGGTGGTGTTCACACCCAGTTCATTGCGCAGGCGGTGGTTCAGTTCAAAGACCTGAAGGCCAGCCGTGCCCATCGCGCCAATGGGCATGACCAGCGGGTCAACCACGATGTCATGGGCCGGAATGCCGAAGTCAGCGGCCCGTTCCACGATCTTCTTGGCCACCGCAAAGCGCACTTCGGGGTCTTCGGAAATACCGGTGTCGTCGTTCGAAATGGCCACCACGGGCACATTGTATTTCTTGACCAGCGGCAGCACGATTTCCAGGCGCTCTTCTTCGCCGGTGACCGAGTTCAGAAGCGGGCGGCCATTGGCGGCTTCAAGCCCTGCTTCCAGCGCGCCGGGCACCGAGCTGTCGATGCAAAGCGGGCAGTCGGTCACGGCTTGCACGGTCTCGACCAGCTTGCGCATCAGGTCCGGTTCAACAAAGTTGTTGTCGGCGTAACGCGGGTCTTCGGCCATTTTGTTCGAGAAGACAGCGCCCGAGTTGATATCCAGAATGGTCGCGCCTGCGGCCACCTGTGCCAGCGCATCGCGTTCCACGCGGCTGAAATCACCGCGCTCCAGCTCTTCGTTCAGGATCTTGCGGCCAGTTGGGTTGATGCGCTCGCCAATGACCGAAAACGGCTGGTCAAAGCCAATGATCGAGGTCTTGGACGCACTTTCAACGATGGTACGGGTCATATTTTATCCTTTGGTCGCGTTTGCTGGGGCGGCGCTGTCGCCACCATGTTCGATGGCCCAGTTGGCATTGGTCTTGATCCCGCCCAACGGGAAGAAATGCACCTGGGTGATGTTGAAGTCGGGGTTGGCGGCCTTGTGGGCGGCCAGATCGGCCAGAACCTCGGTCGGCTCGTGCGGCAGCAGCAGTTTCGACACGTCCTTGGCGCGTTTTTGCAGCACTTTCAGGGACGGGCCGACGCCACAGGCGATGGCGAACTTGATCATGGTCTGCAGCTTGGCAGGCCCGGCGATGCCGATATGGATCGGCAGGTTCATGCCGCGCTCGGCCAGTTCGTTTGCCCAGTCGATGACGGGCTGCGCCTCAAAGCAGAACTGGGTGGCCAGCGCCATCTGGGCGTCGGTGCGTTTGGCGTATTCCTGTTTCCAATCCAGCGCCGCATAAGTGTTGGCGCGGCCCCCTTTGGGGTCGATGTCCAGATTGGGTTCCGGGTGGCCTGCCACATGCAGATGGGTGAACCCCGCCTTGTCGAAAAGCCCGGTTTCCAGAAGCTGCATCGAGCTGTCAAACGCGCCCAAAGGCGTGGTCGGCCCACCAGCCAGGATCAGTCCCTGCTTCACGTCAGCCTCGCCCTGATAGCGGTTGATCCAATCAGCGAGCGTGGCTTCGTCCTTGATGATGCGCGCGGGGAAATGCGGCATCACGTCAAAGCCTTCGCCCTTGATGCGCTTGGCGGTTTCGACCATGTCTTCGATCGGCGTGCCCTCGATATGGGCGATATAGACACGGGTGCCTTCGGGCAGCAGGTCGCGGAAATCCTCGACCTTGGTGGCCGTGCGCGGCATCACCTCGATGGAATAACCCTTCAGAAAGGCCTCCATCTGGGAATTTGCAGCGGTGGGCTGGCCCTCGGCCGGCTTTTTGCGGAAGTTCAACAGCGCCATGGCTGCCTCCTTTATAGGGGATGGGATCACGCCCATCCGTCGTTGCCAATCAAAGCGACAAGCCGCTCTTTGTCGTATTCCGCCTCGATGCGCGCGGCTTCGGCCGTCGCGATCTCTTGCGGATCACCTTCCACGGTGAAAGGGGCGGCTTTGCGCCACTCCGCCAGATAGGCATCCGCGTCCTTCGCGTTCACCTTCATGGCGGCCCGGTCAATGGCCTGTTCGAACCGCTCGGGCAGCGGAACTTTCGTCCCACGGCGCCCTTTGCCGACGATCACCTGTGCGGGGATGTCCCTCCAGTAAACGATGGTCACGTCAGGCATGTGCGATTCTCCTCTCCTCCGTTCTTCATTCGTAAGCGGGACAGGGCGCATCGCCGCGCCGAATTTCGACACGCCGGGTTTCACAAACGACCTGCCCGCCCGTGATTGACGTAAGCGGGATACGCCAGATGCGCGCGCCGGGCCATGGTATTGGCGGTGAAAACTTCTCATGAAGATCATGACGGGGGTGAAACGGTGCGATTTGACATGTGCAGGGATTGCCACGCGCCGCCTGCGCGCCTATCTTGGAGAGAACTGAAAAATGGAGGGCGTGAGCTATGGCGCCCAAGCGTCCCAAAGGTGCGGGCGCGTTCCCGAAAGCGGTCGATACCCCCGCGCCATCCCCGGTGGATCCAGCGAGCCTCTACGCGGCTCTGGACCTCGGCACAAACAGTTGTCGCATGCTGATTGCCCAGCCAAAGGGCAGTCAGTTTCACGTCGTGGACAGCTTTTCGAAGTCCGTGCAGCTGGGCAAGGGTCTGGAGACGTCAGGCCGTCTGAGCCGCGCGTCGATGGCGCGCACCGCACAGGCGCTGAGGATTTGTCGCAAGAAGCTGATCAAACATGACGTAAAACGCATGCGGCTGGTGGCAACCGAAGCCTGCCGGCGTGCCTCCAACGGCAAAAGTTTCATGAGCTATATCCGGCGTGAAACCGGGCTGGAACTTGAGATCATCAAGCCGGAAGAAGAGGCACGGCTGGCCGTGGTGTCCTGCGCGCCGCTTGTGTCGACCAAGACTGAACAGCTTTTGGTGGTGGATATCGGGGGCGGCTCGACGGAACTGGTCTGGATCGACCTGTCAAAAGTGCCCGCGCTGGAACGCCCGCGGTCTATCATGCGCATGGGGCGCGGCTTTGTTGGCGGCGTCAGCGATTTCCCAGCCGCCAGCGTGGTGGACTGGATTTCCGTGCCGCTTGGTGTGGCAACCCTGCGCGAGATGTTTGACGATGTGGAAGATGACGCAGGCCGCTATGCGCTGATGTCCGTGCATTTCGAAGAACAGCTTGCCGATTTCAGCCCCTTTCATCACGAACCGCCCCGCGAGGGTTTTCAGATCATCGGAACCTCGGGCACGGTGACCACGGTGGCGGCGACACATCTGGGGCTCAGACGCTATGACCGCACCAAGGTGGACGGTCTGCGCATGACCTCGGATCAGATCGAGCGGGTGATCCAGGGTTACCTGGCCATGGGGCCGCAGGGGCGGCGGCGCAATTCCCATATCGGGCGTGACCGGCAATCACTGATCATGTCAGGCGCGGCGATCCTGCAGGCGCTGTTGCGTGTCTGGCCCACGGATCGGCTGAGCGTGGCCGACCGGGGCCTGCGCGAAGGCATTCTTTATTCTCAAATGTCCTCGGACGGCGTGTTGGAAGGCGGACCTTTCTGATGTCTCAAAATGGCGGAAATTCTGGCGGCGCTTCCGGCGGCGGCAACAAATACTCGAAACGCACGCGCAAAAGCTCGGGGCGGGGACAGCGCGACCTGACGGTGAAGGTGAAAACCGCCCGCGGGCGGCGTAATTCGTCGACGCGCTGGCTGCAACGGCAGCTCAATGACCCCTATGTGCAGCGCGCCAAAGCCGAAGGGTTTCGTGGCCGCGCAGCCTATAAAATCATGGAATTGGACGACAAATTCCGTTTCCTCGTGAATGGCGCCCGTGTCGTGGACCTGGGCTGCGCGCCGGGGGGCTGGGCGCAAGTTGCCGTGCCGCGCATCAACGCATTGGGCGAAAAATCCGGCAAGCGCGTGGGCACGTTTCTGGGCATCGACCTGCAAGAGGTCGAACCGCTCGCCGGCGCCGAGTTTCACCAGCTCGACTTTATGGAAGATGACGCGGACCTGAAGGTGAAGGAATGGCTTGGCGGGCACGCGGATGTGGTGATGTCGGACATGGCGGCGGCCAGTTCGGGCCACAAACAGACCGACCACCTGCGCATCATCTCGCTCTGTGAAGCGGCGGCCTATTTTGCTTTCGATGTGCTGGATGAAGGCGGCACATTCGTGGCCAAAGTTCTGGCCGGTGGGGCCGAGGGCGAGTTGCAAAAGCTGCTCAAGAGCAAGTTCACCAAGGTGATGAACGTGAAGCCTCCATCCTCGCGCTCGGACAGCTCCGAGAAATTTGTGGTGGCGATGGGCTTCAAGGGCTGACGCGCCTCTTATTTTCTTGTCGAAATACCTTGGGGTAGCGTCAAATCGCAGATTTGACGCAAGGGGCAACGCCCCTTACGCGCCGCATCGCGGCGCCACCAAAAAGCCTCACGAAGTGAGCCACAGACAGTCCGGGGCAGCCCGGTTTTCGCACGAAAACCGCTCCCGCCTGAACTTGGTCCTGCGGACCGCATTCGGTTGGGGTGGCCCCGGGCTGCGCCCGGGGCAGGGTGCCGCAAGGAAAGGTCGAACCTGTCGCTGTAGCTGTCGCGTTTGGAATGGCGTCGGCGCGCGGGATTTGTCACACAGAGCCAAATGCCGCGCGGATCACGATTCTCGCGCGCTGTCAGATTTTCTTATTCTCAAGGCTCATCCGGCCCGGAGATCGAACAGAGGAAGGCACAGATCATGAGAGCACAACCCGAGGCCAGTCATTTCATCAACGGTGCCTATGTCGAGGACAGCTCCGGCGCCGAGATCGAGGTGATCTTCCCGGCCACCGGTGAGGTCATCGCCAAGCTTCATTCTGCCACACCTGCCATTGTCGATCAGGCGCTGAACGCGGCGCGTGACGCACAGGTTGCATGGGCGGCCATGACCGGCACCGAACGTGGCCGCATCCTGCGCCGTGCCGCTGACATCATGCGCGAGCGCAACCATGACCTGTCGGTTCTGGAAACGCTCGACACAGGAAAACCCTATCAGGAAACCAGCGTGGCCGATGCAACATCCGGCGCCGATGCGCTGGAATATTTCGGCGGTTTGGCGGGCAGCCTGACCGGCGAGCACATCCAGATGCCGGACGGTGACTTTGTCTATACCCGCCGCGAAGCGCTTGGCGTCTGTGTGGGGATTGGCGCGTGGAACTACCCCACGCAGATCGCCTGCTGGAAAGCCGCGCCCGCACTGGCTTGCGGCAACACCTCTGTCTTCAAACCCTCTGAAACCACACCGCTGTCTGCCTTGAAAGTGGCCGAAATCCTGATGGAAGCGGGCGCGCCTGCTGGCATTTTGAACGTCATTCAGGGCTACGGAGATGTGGGAGCCGCGCTGGTCACGGACGCGCGCGTCAACAAGGTCTCGCTGACCGGATCGGTGCCCACCGGGCGCAAGGTCTATGCCGCGGCCGCCGAAGGCATGAAACATGTCACGATGGAGCTGGGCGGCAAATCCCCGATGATCGTCTTTGACGATGCGGATGTGGACAAGGCCGTGTCCGGCGCGATCCTTGGCAACTTCTATTCCTCGGGTCAGGTCTGTTCGAACGGCACGCGGGTCTTTGTGCAAAAAGGCATCAAAGAGGCCTTCCTTAAGCGCCTCGCCGAACGGCTGGAGGGTGCGGTGATCGGCGACCCTCTGGACCCCGAGACCTCGTTTGGGCCGATGGTCAGCGAAGGGCAGCTGAACATCGTGATGAACTACATCGCCAAGGGCAGTGAAGAGGGCGCACGGCTGGTCTATGGCGGCCAGCGGCTGGAAGGCGACGGGTTCTTCCTGCAGCCCACCGTCTTTGCAGATGTCACAGATGACATGACCATCGCGCGCGAAGAGATTTTTGGCCCGGTCATGTCGGTTCTGGACTTTGATGACGAGGAAGAGGTGATGGCGCGCGCCAATGACACCGAGTTCGGTCTGGCCGCCGGTGTCTTCACCAATGATCTGACCCGCGCGCACCGCGTGGTGGCAGGCTTCGAGGCGGGCACCTGTTTTATCAACACCTACAACGACGCACCCGTAGAGGCACCGTTCGGCGGCTCGAAAGCCTCGGGCGTGGGGCGTGAAAACTCGAAAGCGGCGATCGAACACTATTCGGAACTGAAGACCGTCTATGTGCGCCTGAGCGATCTGGAAGCGCCGTTCTGAGCGGCTTCAAAACGGCCACGCGCGCCCTTGGGCGCGCGTGGCTCGATTGTCTGAAGTGCGACCCGTAAGCCCTTTATTCAAATGAAATATCTACCGTTCCAAATGGACCGAAATCGGCGTGTATGTCGCTGCCTGAGGGGCACTCCACTGGCCGGATAAAGCTGCCTGACAAGATCACCTGTCCCGCTTCGATCTGCTGGCCATATTGCGCCATGCGCCGCGCCAGCCAGACCACGCTTTCGATGGGGTCGTTCAACACGCCAGCACCCAGCCCGGTTTCTTCGATCTCGCCATTGCGGAAGGTCAGCGCCCCAACCCAGCGCAGGTCATGGGCGTCGATGGCGTGGCGTTCGGACCCCAGAACGATCCCGGCATTGGCGGCATTGTCAGAAATCGTGTCGTAGACCGTGCGGGTCTTGCCGGTCTCGGGGTCGGCGCGCTGAATGCGCGTGTCGAGGATCTCGATCGACGGGCAGACGTAGTCTGTGGCCGCGATCACGTCGTCGCGCGTAACGTCTGCACCGCCCAAGGGCGCCTTCATCACAAAGGCAATCTCGGCTTCAATGCGCGGCTGGATGAAGCGACCCGCGGGCACGGTCGCGCCCGTTTCAAACAGCATATTGTCAAACAGAATGCCGCTGTCGGGAATGTCGATGTTCAGCGCATATTGCATCGCCTTGGAGGTCAGCCCGATTTTCCAGCCGATGACCGTGCGGCCTTCGGCAAGCTTTGCGCGGTAGATGGCGTTTTGCACCTGATAGGCGTCATCCATGCCCATATCCGGGTGGCGGCCTGACAGAAGGCCGATCTGAGTGCCCGTTTTCTCGGCCTCAAGCAGATCGGTGGCGGCTTTGGCGTGATCTTCGGGGGTCATACGCCCTCGTCCTCGACCGTGTTTGTCAGTGTGCCAATGCCCTCGACCGAGACCTCGACCACGTCACCCGGCACCAGATAGCGGGGCGGGTCAAACCGCGCGCCTGCGCCGGTGGGGGTGCCGGTCACGATCACATCGCCGGGCTGAAGCGTCATGAAGGTCGAGATATAGGCAATCTCTTCGCGGATCGGGAACATCATGCGATCCAGCGTGTCGTCTTGTCTGAGCTCTCCGTTCACATGGGTTTGAATGCGCGCGTCGTCCAGCTGTGCGGCGTCTGTGAAGGGCACCAGCCACGGACCGATTGCGCCGGAGCGGTCCCAGTTCTTGCCCTGTGTGACGTTGAACTTCGCATGGCGCACCCAGTCGCGGATCGTGCCTTCGTTGCAGAGCGTGAGCGCCGCGATGTGGTCATAGGCGTCCGCTGCTTTGATGCGACGGCCGGGTTTGCCGATGACAATCGCCACCTCGCCCTCATAGTCCAGCGTATGGTTTTCCGGCGGGCGGATCAGCGGCTGGCCGTGGCCGGTAAACCCGCTGGCAAAGCGCGGGAAAAGCGACATGTATTTGGGCTGCGCACTGCCGTCTTTATATTCGGCATTTCGGTCAGGAAAGTTCACGCCGACGCAGAGGATCCGGCGGGCATCCGGCAGGACCATATCGTAGGTAAACTCGGTATGGGTGACGGATTTGCCTTGCGCGGCCTTAGCAAGCTGGTCAAACGCCCCTGCGGCGATGACCTCGTAAAGGCTTGAATGGTCAGGGAAATCACCGTTCAGGGCGATGGCACCATCATCGGTGACCGCACCAAAGAAGGTCTCGCCCGCAGCGAAGAAAGTGGCAAAGCGCATGAGATTTCCTTAGACCGAGAAGCTGATATTGGCCTGCCCGGTGCCCGAGCTGCCAAAGTAGGGCGTGTAGATGTCAATGGAGCCGTCGTAGTCCTTCCACCCCAACGCGCCGAACAGAAGCGCGGTGTCATTCATCGCGCATTCGCCGGTGCATTTGACGGCGTAGTCGGGCAAAAGGTCCAGGAACTCGGCCCATTTGCCCTGTTTCCACAGCTCGAGCACGCGCAGATCCATCTGGCGGTTGAACTCTCCATTCACAGAATTCAGCCCGTCAACCGAGCGTTCATTGGGGGTGAAATCATGGCTCATCGAGCCGGAGGCCAGTACCGAAACCTTGCGGTTTGACCGCTTGATCCCCTCGGCAATGGCCGCGCCCCAGCGGCGGTTTTCCTCGATGGAGGAAAACTGGTTCACCGCCACGGGCAGCACGCGCGCGTTCACGCCGTCATTGATGAAATGCATAGGCAGAAGCGTGCCATATTCCATGCCCAGATCGGGCTGCGCATGGCCCATGGCGCGTTCGCCGCGGTCCTCGAGCGCATCCAGAATGCATTGCGCCAATTCGCTGTCGCCACGGTAGTCAAACTCCATATCTGCCAGCATATGCGGCAGCTCGTGGCTGATGAACCGGCCCTTGTGATGGGGCTTGGCGTTCAGGTGAAAGCCCTGATTGGTGATCCAATGGGTGTCGAAGATGATGAAGGTCTCGACCTCGCGATCAATCGCGTCCTGGCGGAGCTTTGCATAGCCGTCTATGGCAGGCTGACGGATGCCTTTATATTGCTCCATCGTGTGCGACATCCAGATGCTGGGCACATGGGTGATTTTCGCAGCTTGAACGATCTGTCCCATTGGGTCTCCTCCCGTTGGTGGTCGCGCGTTTCCTGTGTCGGGCAGGGCGCTTACGCACCCAGCCGCATGATTTTGTGTTGGCCGGTGGCGAAACCGACGTGTTTTTGCTCCATGTAGAAGTCAAACGACCAATCCCCCCCGTCGCGTCCGATGCCCGAGGCTTTCACCCCGCCAAAGGGCGTGGGCAAGTGGCGCACATTTTCCGAGTTCACCCAGATCATGCCAGCCTCCAGCCGGTCGGTAAAGCGCAAGGCGCGGGTCAGGTCATTGGTCCAGACATAGCCGGTCAGGCCATATTCCGTGTCATTGGCCATGGAAAGCGCCTCTTCCTCGGTTGAAAACGGGATCGAGGTCAGGACGGGCCCGAAAATCTCTTCACGTGCGATGCGCATCTGGTTCGTGGCATTGGTAAAAAGCGTCGGGCGGATGAAATAGCCTTCGTCGCCGAGTTTCACGCCGCCAGCGGCAACCGTGGCGCCGTCCTCTTTGGCGATGTCGAAATAGGAGGTCACTTTGTTATAGTGTGTCTCGGTCACCAGCGGCCCGATTTCGGTTGCGGGATCCAGCGGGTGCCCCACTTTGATGTTGTTCACCCGTTCGGTCAGTTTGGCTTCAAACTCTTCCCTGATGGTGTCCTGAATAAACAGGCGCGATGACGAGGTGCAGCGTTCGCCATTAATCGAATAAATCATGAAGATTACCGCATCCAAGGCACGCTCCAGATCAGCGTCATCAAAGACGATCACCGGGTTTTTTCCACCCAGTTCCAAGTGGTTACGTTTGTGCGTCTCTGCGCCTTGCTTGACGATCTGACTGCCTGTGCGGCTTTCTCCCACAAAGGCGATGGCGCGGATAAGTTTGTGTTCACACAGCGCTTTGCCCGCGTCATGGCCATAACCGTTCACGGTGTTCAAAACGCCCGGCGGCAACCCGGCCTCTTCGGCAATTTCCACCAAAAGCCGCGCGGTCAGCGGGCTGTCTTCGGCCGGTTTATGCACCACGGTGCAGCCTGCGGCCAATGCGGGCGCGATCTTCCATGTGGACAGCATGAAAGGCGTGTTCCAGGGCGTGATCACGCCCACCGGGCCGATGGGCACGCGGCTGGTGACATTCATCAGCGTTGGGGATTTCAGGTGCTGGCCGTCACGCGCCTCGATCACCTGATCGGCGAAGTAACGGAAGTTTTCAGCGCCACGCAGAGCGGCTTTCGACATGAAGCGGATGGTTTGGCCGGTGTCCCAGCATTCGCACAGCGCAATTTCCTCGGCGCGCGCTTCGATGGCGTCGGCCACGTTCAGAAGGATGCGGCGGCGTTCGGTGGCGGGCATGTCGCGCCAGGCGGGAAAGGCGTCATGGGCGGCGTTTGCGGCCGCGTCGATGTCAGCTTCGGTGCCGCGCGCGACATCGCAGATCACCGATTTATCGACCGGTGAAGTGGTCTGAAACGTGCCCCCTGCGCCAGCATGATCCGTGCCGGCGATGCGATTCTGGATGCCACCGTTTTTGAAACGGTCAAGATAGCTGGTCAGTTTGGCAATATTGCTGTCAAGCGCGCTCATCCGGGTCTCCTGAAGGGCGTGTATTAAAAGTAAACATGTTAAGTAAATAAGAGGGAGCTCCGCGAATGTCAACGGGTATGAGGGGCGAGGGGGCAGAACTTAACGGGTTCAATAAACGCGGCCGCTATGGACCAAATCTCTCCCGTGGGCGATGAAACGCGCGCCGCCGCCCGTCATTCAAGCTGGCGCTTTGGGTCCAACCGATGATAGAGACCGAAGCCAGCTCGACACCAAGGACCGCCATGTCTGATCACACCGCATTTACACCTTTGTCCCCTCGCAAGGCTGCGCGTTTAAGTGTGGCGCCGATGATGGACTGGACCGATCGGCATTGCCGCTATTTTCACCGGCTGATGAGCCGACATGCGCTGCTCTATACCGAGATGGTCACCGCGCCTGCCTTGGTGCGCGGGGGGGCTGTGCATCTGCTGGACTATTCTGCCGAAGAACACCCGGTTGCGGTGCAGCTGGGCGGGTCGAACCCAAAAGAGCTTGCTGCTGCCACGCGGCTCTGTGTCGAACGAGGCTATGACGAGGTGAATCTGAATGTGGGTTGCCCCTCGGATCGGGTGCAGTCGGGCACGTTCGGCGCGGTCTTGATGCGCGATGCCCCTTTGGTGGCGGACTGTGTGAAGGCCATGCAAGACGCAGCACAAGGTGTTGAGGTCACAGTGAAATGTCGCATCGGCGTGGACGAGCAGGAACCGCAAGAGGTCTTGCCTACCTTCCTGAAAGCCGTTGCGGCCGCAGGCTGCGCGCGGTTCACCATTCACGCCCGTAAAGCCTGGCTTCAGGGGCTGAGCCCGAAGGAAAACCGGGACATCCCGCCATTGGATTACCCGTTGGTGCACGCGATGAAGGCGCAGTTTCCCGCGCTCCATCTGTCGATCAATGGCGGTATCACGTCACTGGATGCCGCCGCGGCGCATCTCGAGGTGATGGATGGCGTGATGATCGGGCGCGCGGCCTATCATGACCCGGCCCAGGCGCTTTTGGGGGCCGATCAGCGCTTTTTTGATGTGACCACGCCGGCCCCAACGGCCCATGAGGTGGTTGAGGCCATGTATCCCTATATCGACGCGCGGCTGGCCGAAGGTCTGCGCTTGCACAGCATCACACGCCATATGCTGGGCCTGTTCACCGGCCGCCCCGGCGCGCGCAAATGGCGCCGCATCCTGTCCGAAGGTGCCACGCGAGAAGGTGCGGGGGTTGCTCTGGTGGCCGAAGCGCTGTCACATGTGCCCGAGCACGCCGCTGCTGACTGAGGTTCACATGTCCGACATTCAAACCCTGCTGCCCCTGATCGCCTTCCTGCTTGTGATCGGCGGCTTTGCGGGCGTGTTGGCCGGGCTTTTGGGGGTCGGCGGCGGCATCGTGCTGGTGCCGGCCTTTTTCTATATGTTCTCGGCCCTAGGCTATGGGTCTGACCAACTGATGCAAATTTGTCTTGCCACATCGCTGGCCACGATCATCGTGACCTCGCTCAGATCCGTGCAGGCCCATCACGCCAAGGGGGCGGTGGAATGGGATATTCTGAAGGGCTGGGCGCCGGGGATTATCGCGGGCGCGTTGATTGGCGTGGTGGTTGCCTCTGGGCTTAAGTCACAGGTATTGCAACTTATTTTCGGCATCTTTGGGCTGTTGATCGGGGTCTATCTGGGTCTTGGCCGTGCCGATTGGCGCCTGGCAGAGGCGATGCCGAAAGGTGCGCGGCAGGCCATGATCTCGCCCGTATTGGGCTTCATGTCCGTGTTGATGGGCATCGGTGGCGGCAGTTTCGGCGTGCCGTTCATGACCCTGCACGGGCGGCCCATTCACAACGCGGTGGCAACAGCGGCCGGGTTCGGGGTGCTTATCGCTGTGCCGTCTGTTTTGGCCTTTCTTCTGGTGCCCATCGCACCGGAAGCCCGCCCACCATTCACCATTGGTGCGGTCAACCTGCCGGCCTTTGCGCTGGTGATTGCGATGACGCTTTTGACCACGCCATATGGTGCGCGCTTGGCCCATGCGATGGACCCAAAGCCGCTGCGCCGGGTCTTTGCTGTGTTCCTGACGCTGGTGGCGCTTAACATGCTCAGAAAGGCGCTGGGAATGTGACCTCGGTGGGGGCGGGGCAGGTCGGTGCCTGCGCGAGCGCTATCCCGCTTTGGTTGCACCGTCGGCCCGCAAGGCTTCGATCACCTCATCTGACAGCGGGCGCTTGGTCACGCCATCTTGTTCCAGCGTCACAATCACGCTTTCGCCCAAACAGCGCAGCTCTCCACCGACGAAACAGCCATATTCCATCACGAACGAGCTGTTCCTGAAGCTGGTTGTGCGCCCGGTCACGACGTAGTTTTCGTTCAGGAACATGGGTTTGAAATAACGCGCGCTGTTGGTGGCCAGCACCACCTGCGGGTCGTCTTCGCCGTTGTAAGAGGTCAGTTTGTGATCGCTGAAATAGGGGATGCGCAGGCTTTCAAACCAACGCAGATAGGCCACGTTGTTTACATGATTTAACGCATCCAGCTCGTGAAACCGCACCCGGTCGGCAATGCCGTATTGCCAGCCTTGGGGCACGCCGACACTGCGCAACTGCGCGCTGTTTAACGGTGTAACAAGAGGGATCAGGTCAAAGGGATTGCTCATGAAACTGGCTGCCAGCTTGTTGCAGGAAAGGGGCCGCAGCTTGGTTCCGTGGTCTGAACGGGCTGGGAATGGAGCGGGTGAAGGGAATCGAACCCTCGTCGTCAGCTTGGGAAGCTGCTGCTCTACCATTGAGCTACACCCGCGTTGAAGCTGAGGTAAGCCACATGGTCGCGGGCGTCAAGGAACCGAAAGCCCCGTGACGCCATTTTTATAGGATCAGCAGCGACCGACCCGACCCCAGCTGCCGCTGCTGTAGCAGTTCAACAATACCCCACCAGAACACACTCGTGCGCCTGGCGAATACTGCGCGCCGTTGAACCAGCAGGTGCCACGTTCGTCACCGTCATCACCCGCTTCGCCTTCGGGAAGGATCTCCGAGGTCTTCTTGGTCACATCCACCGGCCCAACTTGCGGGATTTTCTCTTCATCTGCCATTGTCATTCCTCCTCTGGTTGACACTGACAGGTTGACATATATGCGCGTATCTCGCCTTGAGGTGGGTCAAATATTGCTTTTAAAACAAATCATTAACCCGTTTAGCTTTATCCGCGCCGCCGCCGTCTGCGCCGCCCGCCACCGTCTTCGCCATCGCCGCCGCCGCTGTTGAAGCTGGGTTCGGGAAGCTCGACGACTCCCCGCAGGATATCAAATGGGTCTGATGAATTTGGCATCGCCGAGGCGTTCACGAAATGCTCTTGAAAGCGCGCTTCGACCGCGGTTTCGATCTTGGTGATCTGGCGCACGGTTTCCTCGATCTCGGCCCGGGCCGCGCGGTTCAAAAGCGCGATGCGCGCCCCTGTGCCCGCCGCATTCCCGGCCGAGGTCACCTTGTCCAATTCGCAATCCGGGATCATGCCCAGAACCATCGCGTGTTTGGCAGAGATATGCGCGCCAAAGGCGCCCGCCAACACCACGCGGTCAACCTTGTCCACGCCGCGTTTGTCCATCAACAGGCGCGCACCGGAATAAAGCGCGGCCTTTGCCATCTGGATCGCGCGGATGTCGCCATTGGTCACGATGATTGGTTTCTGGTCCTCGTCGCCGTCCCACAAGCGATAGGCATTGGTGCGCCCGTCGGCAATACAGCGATCCGTGCCTGTTTGTTCGGCCGAGCCGATGAGCCCGCCTGCATCCACCAGCCCCGCCATACGCATTTCGGCGATCACCTCGATGATGCCCGAGCCGCAGATGCCGGTCACCCCGGTGACGGCAGTGGCGGCGGCGAAGCCGTCCTCGTCGGACCACAGGTCAGAGCCGATGACGCGGAAGCGCGGTTCCTTGGTGACGGGATCAATCTCGACCCGTTCGATGGCCCCCGGGGCCGCGCGTTGGCCAGCTGAGATTTGCGCGCCTTCAAAGGCGGGGCCGGTGGGCGAGGAACAGGCCATTACGCCCGAGCGGTCGCCCAGCAGGATTTCCGCGTTGGTGCCCACATCGACCACAAGCACAAGGTCGTCGGATTTGTCTGGTGCTTCGGACAGGGCCACGGCGGCCGCATCCGCCCCCACATGGCCCGCGATGCAGGGCAGCATGTAAACCCGGCCTGATTGGTGGATCGACAGGTCAACATCCCCCGCGCGCAGGCGCAGCGCGTCCGAGGTGGTCAATGCGAAGGGCGCCTGGCCCAGCTCAAAGGGATCAATGCCAAGGAACAGGTGGTGCATGACCGGGTTGCAAACGATCACCACATCCATGATCAGCGTCTTGTCGATCTCGGCCTCGGACGCGATCTGGGTGAAAAGCGCATTCATGCCTTCGCGCACGGCATCTGTCATTTCCTGCGCGCCGGTTGCGTTCATCATCGAATAGCTGACCCGGCTCATCAGGTCTTCGCCAAAGCGGATCTGCGGGTTCATCAGGCCAGACGAGGCCACAACCTCGCCCGTGGCCAGGTCGCATAGATGAGCCGCGATGGTGGTCGAGCCAAGGTCCACCGCCATGCCGTAGACCGATCCTTCGTGATAGCCCGGCCACAGATGCATGATGCGCGGCGGGTTTTCCTCGTCTCCCAGATGCACGGCCACGGTGACCGACCAATTGCCTTTGCGCAGGATCGGCTGCATCACCTGCAGAATGTGAAGGTCGGCCTTTACGTCTTTGATTTCCCATTGTTTTTCCAATGCGCGCACCAAGCGTTCAAGATCGCCGGATGGCTCGTGCATGTCCGGTTCTTCGACCGTGACATAATAAAGCTTCACGATGGGATCGAGTGTGATGTCGCGCGCCTCGGCCCGTTTGCGCACCACTTGTTTATGCACCTGGCTTTCGGGCGGCACGTCGATGACCACGTCGCCCTGTACGGTGGCCTGACAGCCCAGCCGGCGCCCCTTGGGCAGCCCGCGAATGTCGTCATAACGCTGTTCGACCTTGTTCCAGTCGGACAGGGCGGTGTCTGCCACGGTCACGCCATGCTTGGGAAATTCGCCAAAGCTGGGGGTCACCTGACATTTCGAACAGATGCCGCGCCCGCCACAGACGCTGTCCAGATCCACCCCCAACTGACGCGCAGCGGTCAGGATCGGGGTGCCGATGGGAAAATGCCCTCGTTTGCCCGAAGGCGTGAAGATGACCAAAGGATCTTGTGACATGCGCGCGTCTTCCCATAGAGATTTTTGATCAATTTACGGATGCGGCGGGCCAGTGCAATGCCTGCTTGCGGCATGTTGTGGCTGGAAACGGCGCTTTCAGACCTTGATGGCGGCAAACAGCGCCAGCTGAGAGGCTGTTTGCGGTTTCCATGTGCGCGGCAACGCGCTAGGGACACGGGGACAGATAATGACCCGGAAAGCCCTCTTTTCATGACCGATGCCGACGTGACGCCCGATGCTCGCCCCGAAGCTCGCCCTGTGATCCGCCTGAAGCCGAAGGCCAATGCGCGTGCGCTGCGCCATGGGTCGCCTTGGGTCTATGACAACGAGGCCGTGACGGATCGGCGCACCAAGAAGATCGCGCCGGGCAGCATTGCGCGGCTTGAGGATGCAGGGCGCGAGCCAATAGGCACGGTTGCCGTCACACCGGGGTCTCGGATCATCGCGCGGCTTCTGGACCGCGATCCAGAGGCCGAGATCAACGGCGCATGGCTTGAGGCACGTCTGAGTGCCGCGCTGGCACACCGGGAGCGGCTTTTTGACCAACCGTTCTATCGCCTGATCCACGCCGAGGCCGACGGGCTGCCCGGCGTAATCATCGATCGTTTTGGCGACACCGCCGTCATTCAACCCAATGCCGCCTGGGCCGAGGCGCTGCTGGATGAGCTGGCCAGCGCTTTGGCGCGGGTGACCGGCGTCACCACCATCTTGAAAAACGCGGGCGGCCGGTCGCGCTTGCTTGAGGGGTTGGATCAGGAAAACGCCGTGCTTCTGGGCACAGCGCCCGACGCCCCGGTCGAAGTGCCGATGAATGGCGCGACATATCTGGCGGACCTGACGGGCGGGCAGAAAACCGGCTTGTTTTATGACCAGCGCCCCAACCATGCGTTTGCGGCAGGCCTGTCGAAAGACGCGCGGGTGCTGGATGTGTTTTCCCATGTTGGGGGCTTTTCGCTGGCCGCTCTGGCAGGCGGGGCAGCCACGGCGCTGGCGGTGGATGGGTCGGCCCCCGCGCTGGAACTGGCGCAGGGCGGGGCGCAGGCGATGGGGGCGGAGGCCCGTTTTGACACGCGCAAGGGCGACGCCTTTGATACGCTTTCTGCATTGGCCGAAGAGGGCGCGCAGTTTGACGTGGTGATCTGCGATCCCCCCGCTTTTGCCCCCAATAAAAAAGCGCTCGAGGCGGGGCTTCGCGCCTATGAGCGTGTCGCCCGTCTGGCCGCGCCGCTTGTGGCGCCGGGGGGCTATCTGGGGCTGTGTTCCTGTTCACACGCTGCGACAATCGAGAAGTTCCGCGCGGCGTCCATTCGCGGCATTGGCCGGGCCGGGCGCCAAAGCCAGCTGATCCATACAGGCTTTGCGGGCGCGGATCACCCGACCCATCCGCAGCTTGCAGAATCGAGCTATTTGAAATCGCTCTTCTTTCGGATGCTGCCGTGAAAGTACTGATCGACGCCTGCGTGCTTTATCCAACGGTGATGCGCGAAATGGTGTTGGGGGCGGCGGACGCGGGGCTGTTCACACCGCTCTGGTCTCCGCGCATTTTAGAAGAATGGGCGCGCGCTGCGGCCCGGCTTGGCCCCGAGTCGGAGGCAATTTCACGTGGTGAGATTGCGCTTTTGGGGGGGCGCTGGCCTGCGGCCAGCGTGACACCGCGTGACGGCGAGTTGCGCCGCCTTTGGCTGCCTGATGAAAACGACATCCACGTTTTGGCAGCCGCCACGTCCGGCGGGGCGGATGTGCTTTTGACCATGAATAACAAGGACTTCCCGCGACACACTTTAGCTGACGAGGGGCTGCGCCGCGAAAGCCCGGACCTTTTTCTGAAAGATCTGCTCGACCGGTATCCAGCAGAGATCACCGGGGTTGCAACCCGCGTTCTCGCTCAAGCCATCGCGCTGTCGGGCGAAGACTGGACCATCCGCCGCCTGATGAAAAAAGCGCGCCTCCCGCGGCTGGGAAAGGCGCTCGAAGCGCGCGGTTGATCCTATTTTCTTGTCAAAAATACCTCGGGGTGAGCGCGCAGCGCGAGGGGCAGCGCCCCTTTACCCCTATTCAAGAAAGGAAGCCATACCACCAAGGCATACGCCAACCCGCCTGAAATCACGGGCGGCTTATCCCTGCCATTTCACCTCGTTCTTCTCTATCGCGGCAATCCGGTCAGCGGTCTTGGGGTGGCTCATCAACCAGGCGGGCATCACGCCGCCGCGACCCTGCGTCAGCGCATCCAGCTTCCCAAACAGGCTTTTCTGCGCCCCAGCCCCGAAGCCTGACTTGATCATCAGCGCAGTGGCATAGGCGTCCGCCTCATATTCGTCACTCCGGCTTAGCCCCGCCGCCACCAGCCGGGTCAGAAACCGCGCGACATAGGCGCCCGCGCCGGGCAAAAACCGCGAGATCATCATGGTCAGCACGGTGCGCAACGCGTTTTGACCGGAAAAATCAATCATCCGCTTGCGGGCATGTCCCAGCGCCACATGGCCAAGCTCATGGGCAATCACGCTGGCCAATTCTTCGGCGCTGACCCTCCCTTGGCGATATTCCTCGTAAAACCCGCGCGTGATGAAAATCCGCCCGTCCGGTGCGGCCAATCCGTTCACCGGCTGGATCTCATAAATATGCACGGGGATTTCCGCGATATCGAGCGCCGCAGCCATCTGATCTGTGATCGCCTTCAGCTTGGGATCTGCGAGCCGCGTTGATTGCGCATCCAGCTCTCGGTGTGTGCGCCAGACTGAAAACCTGTACAGAATAAAGCCATAGATCAGGGGCAGGAGGATCGGCAGAAGCTTTGTCATGCCTCCTTATATGGGGATAAATCCCGACCGGGAAAGGGGGCTTGGTCGCATCGTGGTCAGACACTGGCCCGGTGTGGCGTCCCCTGTGGCATTTGGTCAGACTGTACGAAGCAAAAGGCACAGGCTAGAGCGTCTCCAGCTATTGCTGTGATCCAACACTCACTGGAAGTGCTTTAGCTGTTGAAAAATTCTGAGAAGCGAAAGACCTATTCATGTCCCCAGCCCGTGCCATTTGGCTGTTTCGTAAGCTCGCCAGCGTCGAAGGGTGGAGCTATATTCTGTTGCTGTTTGTCGCCATGCCTTTGAAATACTGGGGGAATATGCCCGAATTTGTGCCCATCGTCGGGATGGCACATGGGTGGCTTTTCATCGCCTATATCGGGGGGCTGTTCGTTGCAGCATCACGCGCTGGCCTGTCTGCCTCACGGGTGAATTGGGCAATCCTTGCCAGCCTCGTGCCCTTCGGCACATTTGTGCATGATCCCTATCTGAAGCGTGAAGAGGCGGTGCGCCGCAGCATGTCGCAGCACTGAGGCGACGGGTTAGCGCCCCAGCTCTTTCATGCCGCGCTCGATGCCTTCCAGCGTCATCGGCACCATGCGGCCTTCGAAAATCTCGCTGATCATCTGCACCGATTGCGTATAGCGCCAATGGGTTTCAGGCAGGGGGTTCAGCCACAGGTGATCTGGCCATTGCTCACGCGCGCGCTGCAGCCATGTCTGGCCGGTTTCATCGTTCCAATGCTCGTTGGCGCCGCCGCGATAGGCAATCTCGTAGGGTGACATCGAGGCATCGCCCACGAAGATGCATTTATAGTCGGATCCATAGGTCCTGAGCACGTCCCAGGTGGGGGTCTGATCATTCCAGCGCCGCGCGTTGTCGCGCCAGACCCCTTCGTAAAGGCAGTTGTGGAAATAGTAATATTCCAGATGCTTGAATTCGGCACGCGCAGCGGAAAACAGCTCTTCCACCAGCTTGATATAGGGGTCCATGGACCCGCCAACGTCGAGGAATAACAAGACCTTGACCGCGTTTCGGCGCTCGGGGCGGGTCTTCACGTCAAGATAGCCATGTTCGGCGGTGGCGCGGATCGTGCCGTCCAGATCCAGCTCGTCATGCGCCCCGTCGCGCGCCCAGTTGCGCAGGCGTTTCAATGCCACTTTGATGTTGCGGGTGCCCAGTTCGACGGAATCATCCAGATTGCGAAATTCGCGCTTGTCCCAGACCTTGACCGCGCGCTGATGGCGCGAGCGATCCTGCCCGATGCGCACGCCTTCGGGATTGTAGCCATAGGCACCAAAGGGCGAGGTGCCGGCGGTGCCAATCCACTTATTGCCCCCCTGATGGCGGCCTTCCTGTTCCTTCAGGCGTTCCTTTAGCGTCTCCATCAGCTTGTCAAAGCCACCCGCCGCTTCAATTTCGGCCTTTTCTTCCTCGGTCAGGAATTTCTCGGCCATCTTTTCCAGCCATTCCTGCGGAATATCGACAGCTTCCAGCATCTCGTCGGCTGAAATCGCCTCGAGCCCTTCGAAGCTGGCGGCAAAGGCACGGTCGAACTTGTCGAGGTTGCGTTCGTCCTTCACCATCGCGGTGCGCGCGAGGTAATAAAACCCCTCGATGTCATAGGTGACCAGCCCGGCTTTCATCGCCTCAAGAAAGGCCAGAAATTCGCGCATCGACACGGGCACGCGGTTGGCGCGGAGCTGTTCGAAGAAGGGCAGAAACATCAAATGCGCCCTTATTCTGTTGTCTGATCAGCGGGTTGTTCGCTGGTCTGCGCAGGCGTCAGACCTTCATAAGCCGGATCAAGCTGGCGTTCGGTGATGATGGCAAGAAACAATGCCACCAACGCACAGCCAATGGCGTAAACGGCGCCATATTGCGCCATGTCCAGACGGTTTCCACCGCGTTTCTTTGCACGAAGGGCGCCCCAAAGAGCCCCCAGAACCAAAGCCACGATCACGATCATGCGTCATTTCCCGTTTGGCGGCCGGGACCGATCCTGGCAGGGATCGGTCCCGCGCGAGCAGTCGTTTAGCCCGGGGAAATGGCGGCGATCTCTTTCAGCCGTGCACCAACCTGAGCGTTCGAGCCGAAGCCATACCGCGCCCAGCCCAGACTGTCGAGCCTGACAAGCTGCGCTTCTGTCCCACGGCCCGCGTGATCCAGCGCTTCGGCTTTGATCATCAAAAGCGTGGCCAGCAGGGCGGCGTTTTCGGCCCGTTTCACCGGTCCCAGATGGGTATTCACGATGGCGACGGCTTCCTCGGCCCGACCTGCCGACAGGGAATAGGCGGCCAGCTGCACACCCATATGGGCGGCCTGCAGCGCGGTTTCCGGGCGGGCACGATAAATCCGCTCGGCCTCGCGGAAGGCGGCAAAGGCGTTTTTGCTGTCGCGTGTCAGGGTCAGGCGGCCCATGGCAAAGAGGCTGAACGCCATGCGCGTGTCGTTCCAGCCTTGTTGCTTGGCGATCGCAACCGCGCGTTTTGCAGCCGACTGGCGGCGGGTCATGGCATTGCCATGGCCAAGCGCCGTGACGATGGCCTGTTTCCACGCGGTGGGCGAGGGGGGCGTCATACGCGGTGCGCCCCCGCCGCCCGCCGGATTAAGCCGGGCGAGCAGTGCCGGCAGGCGGGCGGCAACTTCGCCACGAGACATGCCGGATTTCAGCTCGGGCGCATAATAGGCGCGCAGGATGAGCATATCGAACCCGGTCAGGACCGTGTGGAAATTGTCGTCGTTGAAAACGCTGTCATGCAGCCGGTAGAGGTCGTTGACGGGGCCAAGTGCCTGGGCCACCTCTTCGTGCAGACAGTCGCGCAATTCCTGCGGGCTGACGCCGCCCGGCAGGAAGATGGACATACGTGTGCGCTGGCGGATCTGGGTCCAATCCATCTGCCCAGTGCCACGGGCAGCTTTATATTCGCCCCAGCTTGAGACATTTGGCGCCACGAAACAGGCCGCATGCGGCACTTGTCGCTGCAATTCGCGCTTGGGCACGATCTGCAGGTTGATCGAGGCGGTCTGGTTTGATGGCACCTGACGGATGTTGATGCCCGCTTCGATGCGCAGTCGCGACATCAGGCGGTTGAGGTCAGAGGCCATATAGGCGGGCGCGCCACCCGCCACCCGCAGCGTCACTGGCCCTTCGAACCGGGACAGAACGGGCAGTTGCCTGCCGCTTTCAAGTCGGAAGGCAAGGTCAATAAAATCTCCTGCAATCAAACTATTAGACCGCGTGGGTCTGGAAATATGCGTGCCGGAAAAGGCCTTCATCGGGGGCAGGGCGGATGGCAGGGCAATAGTGCGTGCCGTCACTTCTCCTCCGCCCAGATTGCGCTCTACGCCACCTGAGCCACCGCTTGGTGGCGTCGGGGACATACAGCCCGCAAGGGCCAGACCAGCGAGGGCACCAAACGCCCCCTTGATATAAGTCCGCATCGTCAGCTCCTATCGTGCCGGCGTACAGAGGTCCCATCCCCTGCACAGGCCAGAGTTGCTCGGTGCGGTGTGGTTGAAATATCGGTTGGAAGGCCAAACCATACCCGTCCCCGGACAGGATTGCCTGTCCAGATGGCGCGGGCGCCGCGCACCCCCCGGCAGAGGAGGGTTTACGGATGGTCTATATGGCTGCGAACATTTCGCCTGTTCCCAAAGCCACGACAGCCAAGGGGCAGGTCACCATGCAAGGGCGTGATGCAAAATACATCTGTCCCATCCCGTTGGGTCAAAACCCACCGGTTGCACGGCAATCGTCCGGAGAGGCTGAAGGAGAGCGGGCAGGGAGGGTTTCAGGTCCCCCTGGTCCGACCCCGGCTGTTGGCGTGTGCTGGAACCCTTCCCCAAGGGTGCCATGCAACGCGCCGCCAGCTTTTGGCGTCAGCGTCCGAACGGAAATGCAAGCATTGTCTCCCATAACAATACAAACACACCGTTTTCATGCCCCCCCAGGCATGCATCAACTGTAGTTAACTTTCCGCGTCAAAAAAAGAAAAAGAGCGGCTCAAATGTGGCGGAAACCGATTGTTCCTTAAAAAGAACCAATGCGAAATCAACATTTTGTGTGGATAACTTCAGGTGCCACAAGGAAATTGGGCAACAAAATGGCAAATGGGGCAGGATTGTGGCGAATCGGTAAACTGCGGGGAATCGGTGCGTGGGATTCCCCTTTGCAGCTGCATCAAAGTGTAAACACGCCTTAGGGCCCCCAAAGAGGTCCAGTGCAGGGGACAAGGGTGCTGGTTGTCTGGCGGGCCGTATTCTAGGATGCCATCATGAGTTTTGACTATGACGCCCTATACAAAAGCACGCCCCAAGCGCTTGGGGCGCCAAATGACAAGATCGCCGCGTTCTTTGATCCGTTCGAGGGCCAATGCTTGTCGATATTGGATGTGGGCTGTGGTCAGGGGCGTGATGCCATTGCCCTGGCCCGGCGTGGTCACCTGGTGCATGGGGTTGATATCTCGCCCCACGGGATCGCTGACCTGCTGGCCGCTGCGGAAGGTGAGGGGCTTGCGCTCAGCGGTGAGGTCGCTGACCTGTGCAGCTATCAACCTGAAACCTGTTTTGATGTTTTGTTGATCGACCGCACCTTACACATGCTGCAAGAGGCCCCCCGCCACGAGGTTCTCGCGCGGCTCTTAAATCATGTCAGCGAACAGGGGTGGGCCATCATCGCGGATGAGCCGTCCAATATGGCTGGGCTGTTGCAGGTTTTTCAGGCGGCCCCATCTGCCTGGCGGCAAGCACAAAAGGGGCGCAGCCTGATCATTCTGCAAAGGGTCTGATGCGACCCGAGGCGCTTAGCGCCCGCCGCGCGCCATGAAGGCCAGACGTTCAAACAGATGCACATCCTGTTCGTTCTTCAAAAGCGCCCCATGCAGGGTGGGCAGGGCGCTGGCCCCGTCGCGTTTCAGCTCGGCCGGGTCGATATCCTCGGCCAAGAGCAGCTTCAGCCAGTCCAGCACCTCGGATGTCGAGGGTTTCTTCTTCAGACCCGGTTGTTCGCGGATCTCGTAGAACTGGGTCAGCGCCTCGGTCAGCAGACGCGGCTTGATGCCGGGGTGATGCACCTCGACGATCTTGGCCATCGTTTCGGCATCCGGGAAGCGGATGTAGTGGAAAAAGCAGCGGCGCAAAAACGCGTCGGGCAGCTCTTTTTCATTGTTGGAGGTGATGATGATGATCGGGCGGTTCTTCGCGCGGATCGTCTCGCCGGTCTCATAGACGTGGAACTCCATCTTATCGAGTTCCTGCAACAGGTCGTTGGGGAACTCGATATCGGCCTTGTCGATCTCGTCGATCAACAGAACCACGCGCTCATCGGCCTCGAAAGCCTCCCAAAGCTTGCCGCGTTTGATGTAGTTCTTCACATCATGCACACGCGCGTCGCCCAGCTGGCTGTCGCGCAGGCGGCTGACCGCGTCATATTCATACAGTCCCTGTTGCGCCTTGGTGGTCGATTTGATGTTCCATTCGATCATGCGCGCGCCCAAGGCGCTGGCCACTTGAAGCGCAAGCTCGGTTTTGCCGGTGCCGGGTTCGCCCTTTACCAGAAGCGGGCGCTGCAGCGTGACAGCCGCATTTACCGCCACTTTCAGGTCATCTGTGGCCACATAGGTCGAGGTGCCGTCAAAGCGATTGGTCATGGCAAAGTCCATTTCGATACGTCATTTGTCTGGCGGGGTAATCGCGTGAGGCGTTTTTTGCAAGGGATGGATCGGGTCCTATGCGGGCATGCGGGGGGTGTGACCCTACGTCACGCGCGAATTCAATCTGCGGAGTTTTGCAAAATTGCTTGCGTTAACATGTGGTTGTGGGCGTGAACGGATTTGCGAGGGGGCTGAGCCGCTTTGGGGCGTGACATTCGTGTAGAGCGGGTGTAAATGGGCGCCATAAGAAACCGGGGCGCGGCTGCGCGAAGGGATGCTCAGTTATTCAGGCCCGGTATAAGAGGGAGTTGGTATGAAAGCCGAGACTTTCCTGCCCGACGATTATCGGCCCGCTGAAGACGAGCCGTTCATGAACGAGCGCCAGACGGAGTATTTCCGTCGCAAGCTTCTGGCCTGGAAGGCCGAGCTTCTGGATGAAAGCCGTCATACGATCGAGGGGCTTCAGGACAACACACGTAACATTCCGGACATCGCGGATCGGGCCTCGGAAGAGACGGATCGCGCACTGGAACTGCGCACCCGTGACCGGTCGCGCAAGCTGGTTGGCAAGATTGATCAGGCTCTGCGGCGGATTGACGAGGGCGAATACGGCTATTGCGAAGATACGGGCGAGCCGATTTCGCTGCGTCGTCTGGATGCACGCCCCATCGCCACGTTGAGCCTTGAGGCACAAGAGCGTCACGAGCGGCGCGAAAAAGTGCATCGCGACGATTGACGCGTGAAGGGCATGCCGGGGTGACCTGCTTGCCTGCATCTGATTGGGGCGGATCGCCGCAAGGCGGTGTGTCACATTGGAAGCGTTGATTTTGACATATAGGCAAAAGGCGTCGCCCAGCGGCGCCTTTTGTCGTTTCAGCGGCAATACAGCTGCGCGTGGGCCAAAGCTTGGGCTTGAGCTATTGTGCTCTCTCGGGGCAACATGACCCGATAGGGCAGGCGAAACTGCCATGGGTGCGGGGGAAGACAGATATGATTGACGGGCAGCGCTTCACTATTCTGGGCGGCGGCATTGGCGGCTTTGCGGCAGCCCTTGCTTTGGCGCAACGCGGCGGGCAGGTCACGGTTCTGGAACAGGCCCCGGAAATCTCGGAAGTTGGTGCGGGCCTGCAGATCAGTCCCAACGGTGTTCGGGTGCTGGATGCTTTGGGTCTGGGCGACGAGGCCCGCAAACGCGCCACGCGCGGGCGGGGGATCTGGTTGCGCGACGGGGTGTCCGGTCACGAGGTGATCGATCTCGACTTCTGGACGATTGCCCCAGAGGCCGTGTTTTTGATGTTTCACCGCGCAGATCTTCTGGACCTCCTGATGCAGGCGGCCATTGCCGCCGGGGTCGAGGTCACCTGTGGTGCGCGGGTGGAGGCGGTTGATCCCGATCCGATTTCGACGCGGGTGACACTTGCCGGGCAAGAGCCGCAAGAGATGGGGTTTGTGATTGGCGCAGACGGGTTGAACTCGGTCATGCGCCCGGCGCTGAACGGTCCCCGAAAGCCATTTTTCACCGGGCAGGTGGCGTGGCGGGCGCTGGTGCCGGCCACCGGGCGCGAAGAGGCCGAGGCCTGCGTCTTCATGGGGCCGGGCCGTCACATGGTCACCTATCCTCTGCGCGATGGGCAGCTGGTGAATATTGTCGCCGTGGAAGAGCGAGAGACTTGGGCGGGCGAGGATTATCATCAGACTGACGACCCGGCCAATTTGCTGGCGGCTTTTGGTGAGTTTTGCGATGATGCCCGCGCGGTGCTTGAGCGGGTCGAGACGGTGAACCTATGGGGGTTGCATCGTCATCCGGTGGCGCTGGAATGGCACCGCGGTGCCTGTGCGCTTGTGGGCGATGCCGCCCATCCGACGCTGCCCTTCATGGCGCAGGGTGCGGTGATGGCGCTCGAGGATGCCTGGGTGCTGGCAGCCTGTCTGGACGCGGATGGTCTGAGCACGGGTCCCGCGATTTATCAGGCCCTGCGCCGGCCTCGGGTCGAACGGATCGTGCAGGCTGCGAATAAAAACGCGCGCAACTACCACTATGCCAACCCGCTGACGCGGGCGGTCGGGCACGGGGTGTTGCGTCTGGCTGGGCGGTTGTCTCCGGCCTCGGTGTTTCACCGGTTTGACTGGATTTACAATGCAGATGTGACGCGGCTATAGCCCGATCCGCTGGCCTCGCTACCACTCGGACACCGGGGGCGCGGCTGGCGCCGCGCGCGGGTGCGCTTTGCGGATGGGTCAGTTTTTCATGGAAAGCAGCGCGTCCACCTTGTCGCCCGAAATGCCCTTGCCCAGATGGGTAAATCCACCAGCGCCAAACATCTCTTCGGCAGCGTCGAAAATCACCTTATGCGTGGCGCGGGCCAGCGCTGAGCCCAGCGAAATACGCGCGACCCCGGCCCTGGCAAAATCGGCGCGGGAATGGGCCGTGAAGGGGCCTGCAGCCAGCGCATTCACCGGCAGATCGGTGGCGGCGCAAATCGCGGCCTGATCGTCCAGCGTGCCGGGCAGGGGGGCGTAAAGGCAATCCGCCCCGGCGGCCTCGTAGCCTGTCAGGCGCGCGCGCGCCTCGGCCAGATCATATTGGCCGTTCATGATCCCATCAGCACGTGCCACAAGAACAAAATCACCGGGCAAGGCGCGGGCGGCGGATGCGGCGGCGCGGATACGTTCGATGGCAAATTCGCGCGCGTAAGGCGTGGCCGCGGGCAGCTGTGTGTCCTCGATCGAGATGCCAGCCAACCCGGCCTCATAGGCCAGCCGAACGGTTTCGGCACAGCTGTCGGGATCGTCCCCGAAACCGTTTTCGAAATCACCCGAAACCGGCACGGAAACGGCGGCCACAAGGTCCTGCGCATGGGCCAGCGCCTCGTCGCGGGTCACATGCCCCATATCCGGGCGGCCCAGCGTGAAGGCATGCGCCGCAGAGGAGGTTGCAATCGCCTGCGCCCCCAAAGCGGCCAGCATCTTGGCGCTGCCAATATCCCATGCGTTGGCAAGGATAAATGGGTTGCCTTTTTGATGCAGCGCGCGGAAGGCCGCGCCTCGGTTCTGATCGCTCATCGGGGGATCCTTTTGTGACTGTGGCTGACCCAAATGTCGGCGCGCAGGGCGGGATTTGTCAAACGCGGAAACCGGCGGGCACCTGTTAAAACCCGCCAAAACGCAGAAACTTGCCGAAGGCCCCTTTCCAAAACCTCCAACCCATGAGATAGGGACGTGTCAAACGAACACTCCCGAGGAGACAGCCCATGGAGATTCGCGAGGCGCTCACTTTTGACGACGTCCTTCTGGTGCCGGCCGCAAGCAATGTGCTTCCGTCCACGGCGGATACAACCACGCGCGTGACGCGTTCCATTGCCCTGAACATCCCGTTGATGAGCTCTGCAATGGACACGGTGACCGAGGCGCGCATGGCGATTGCCATGGCGCAGGCAGGCGGCATGGGGGTCATTCACAAGAACCTTGATGTGGAAGAGCAGGCGCGTCAGGTGCGCCGGGTGAAACGCTTTGAAAGCGGCATCGTCTACAACCCGATCACCCTGACGGCGGATCAGACGCTGGCGGACGCCAAGGCGCTGCAGGAACGCTACCGCGTGACCGGCTTCCCGGTGGTGGACGACAAGGGCCATGTGGTGGGCATCGTGACCAACCGGGACATGCGTTTTGCGACCTCGGATGACACGCCGGTCAGCGTGATGATGACCTCGGACAATTTGGCGATGCTGCAGGAACCGGCAGAGCTGGAAGAGGCGAAAAGCCTGATGAAAGCGCGCCGGATCGAAAAGCTGCTGGTCACGGATGGGGCGGGCAAGCTGACAGGTCTTCTGACCCTGAAAGACACCGAACAAGCCAAGTTGAACCCGACCGCCTGCAAAGACGATCTGGGCCGTCTGCGCGTGGCTGCGGCAAGTTCCGTGGGCGACAGCGGCTTTGCACGCTCTGAGGCCTTGATTGATGCCGGTGTGGATATTGTGATTATCGACACGGCACACGGCCATTCCGAGGGTGTGATTGATGCGGTGAAACGCGTGAAGGCGTTGGGTAGCGGTGTTCAGGTCATCGCAGGCAACGTGGCCACCGGCGAGGCGACCCGGGCGCTGATCGATGCAGGCGCCGATGCGGTCAAGGTGGGCATTGGTCCCGGTTCGATCTGCACCACGCGGATGGTTGCCGGTGTCGGCGTGCCCCAGCTGACCGCCATTTCCGATTGCGCCAAAGCGGCCGGCGATACGCCGGTGATTGCCGATGGCGGCATCAAGTTCTCGGGCGATTTCGCCAAGGCGATTGCGGCAGGTGCCAGCTGCGCCATGGTCGGCTCGATGATCGCAGGCACGGACGAAAGCCCGGGCGAGGTGATCCTCTATCAGGGCCGCTCGTTCAAAGCCTATCGCGGCATGGGCAGCCTGGGTGCCATGGCGCGCGGCTCGGCAGATCGCTATTTCCAGAAAGACGCAGCCAGCGACAAGCTGGTGCCCGAAGGGATCGAAGGGCAGGTGCCCTATAAAGGTCCCGCCGGCACGGTCATTCATCAATTGGTGGGCGGCTTGCGCGCGGCCATGGGCTACACGGGTTGTGCCACCGTGGAAGAGATGCGCAAGAACTGTCGCTTCGTGAAGATCACGGGCGCGGGTCTGAAAGAAAGCCACGTGCATGATGTTCAGATCACGCGTGAAAGCCCGAACTACCGTATTGGCTAAATAAATCATGGTTCTATGCGGCGACATTAATGTGAAAGGCCGGGGGCGTTGACCCCCGCCGCGCGCGTCGCCGCTGCCATCGAGGTGCTGGATGACTACCTGTCCGGCACGCCCGCCGAGCAGGCGCTGACCGGCTGGGCGCGCGCGCACCGCTTTGCGGGTTCCAAGGACCGGGCGGCGATCCGGGACCATGTGTTTGACGCCCTCAGACGCCTGCGCTCGTCTCGGGCGCTTGGTGGTGGCGCGGATGGGCGGGCCACGATGATTGGTCTTCTGCGCGGCTATGACATTGAGCCTGACAGCCTGTTCACCGGCGAAGGCCACGCTCCTCTGCCGCTCAGCACAGAAGAGCGGGCAGATGTGCGCGGTTTAACGCGGGCCGAGGCGCTCGACATACCCGATTGGTTGATCGCGCAGATTGACGACAGCCTCGGGGCGCAGGCAGATGAGATATGTGAGCGCCTGCGCCACCGCGCGCCGGTGTTTCTGCGGGTAAATGCAGCGCGCACCAGTCGCGATGAGATGCAGCAGGCGCTGGCGTCGCAGGGCATTCTTACGCGCCCGGTGCAGCTGTCGCCCATGGCGCTGGAAGTCACGGAAAACCCTCGTAAAATCAATGGAACGATTGAGTATCAAGATGGCTTGATCGAGCTGCAGGATGCCGCGTCTCAGGCGGTGATCGAGCTTTTGGACATCACGCCGGGCATGCGTGTTCTGGATTTCTGTGCGGGGGGTGGCGGCAAGGCGCTGGCCATGGCCGCGCGCGGGGCAGATGTGGTCGCCCATGATATCGCGCCGGGGCGGATGAAAGACCTGCCTGCGCGGGCAGAGCGGGCAGGGGTGCGCATTCAGTGCGTTGACGGGCAGGCGTTGAAGCGGGCCGGGGCGTTTGATCTGGTGCTGGCGGATGCGCCCTGTTCGGGCAGCGGGTCTTGGCGTCGGGCCCCACATGGAAAATGGCTTCTATCTGCGCAGAAACTGGACAAGGTCTTGGAAATACAGCAGGAAATACTTTCTCAGCTTCCGAATTTCTGTGCGGATACAGGTGAGATTGCCTATGCCACCTGTTCGTTTCTGCGTGCCGAAAATCAGGATCAGGTCAGCCAGTTTCAATCGGCAAACCCGGCCTGGCAGGTGCTGTCTGATCGCCAGTTTACCCCATTGGACGGGGCGGATGGCTTCTATGTGGCTCGGCTTAAGCGAAAGTAGGTCTTTGCAATAACAATCAAAGGTTGTTAATCTACCCCGAGTTAATCGGTACTTAACCCTCTGGCTGCGAAAAGAGGGAGCCGATTCTATCAAAGGGGGTCCGCGCCGAACGTGTCGCAATCCGCAACATCACCCAATCCGTTGATCCAGGTCGCTCTTGGTATGTCGCCTCGTGCAGGGATCTTGTTTGCCTTCGCGGTGGGGCTGTTGTCGGCTGCCTGGTTTGTCCCCTATCCGGTGCCTGGACTTGCGCTTCTGGTGACGGGGCTAAGCTTGCTGATCACATCGCTTTTGGTGCGCGGGTTGGCTTTGTGGCATGGGGCGCAGTCTGATCGTCAGTTGAAGTCCATAGCGGGCTTTGTTGCCAATGACGCCGCGGCCAGCTTTTCAACGGATGCAGACGGATGCGTGATGTATCAAAACCACGCCGCGACCGAGCGATTTGGGGATCAGGTGAACGCCACTTTGACATCCGCTCTGGGGGATATGTTTGCCTCTCCGGCGGCGGTTTTGCACCGGCTTCAGGGCAAGGCGCAGGCGCGGGGGTCGGCGCGCGAAGACCTTGTTTTGCGCCGTGGTCATGTGCGCCTGTCTGTGCATCAGGCGGGCGAAGACATGTATCTTTGGCGCCTGGAAGAGCTTGGGGATCGCGGTCCAGCCGGGCGCACGGGTGAGAATATCAGCCTGCCGATGATGACCGTGTCGCGCACAGGAACCATCCTGTTTATGAACGAAGCCGCACGGCGATTTCTGGGCGGGCGAGAAACCACGCTTGACCGCGTGTTTACGGATTTGCCGGTGCGCAACGGACAGGTGATGCAGGTGTCCGGCAAGGATGGGCAGGTTCCCAGCCTGGTCTGTGAAATAGATATCAGTGCTGGGCGCCGCGAGCTTTATCTGCTGCCAGCACCGGAAGGCCCGGTCATGACCAGTGATGAATGGTCTGTGGTGGACGGTCTTCCCATCCCCTTGATAAAGCTTGATAAAACGGGAAAGATTTCCATGGCCAACCGCCGTGCGCGCGATCTTTTGCAGGATGAGCAATTGATCGGCGACCGTTTGGCGGATCTGGTGGAAGGGCTGGGGCGGCCCGTGTCTGAATGGCTTCGCGAAGCCCATGCCGGTCGTCATATTGGCCGCACCGAAGTGGTACGCGCCACCAAGCCAGAAGATGACCTGTTCTTACAGATTTCCTTGGGTCGCGTTGTCGAAGATGGAGAGACCGCTCTGGTCGCTGTCATGCAGGATGCGACCGAGCTGAAGAACCTCGAATTGCAGTTTGTGCAAAGCCAGAAGATGGAGGCGATTGGACAGCTTGCCGGCGGTGTCGCACATGATTTCAATAACCTTCTCACAGCGATATCTGGCCATTGCGATCTGCTATTGATCGGACGCGATGAAAATGATCCCGAGTTTTCAGACCTGTCGCAGATCCATCAGAATGCCAATCGGGCAGCCGCACTTGTGCGCCAGTTGCTGGCGTTTTCACGCAAACAGACTTTGCGCCCTGAAAAGCTCGACCTGACCGAAAGCCTCTCTGACCTGACACATCTTCTCAACCGGCTTGTCGGTGAAAAGATCCTGTTGGAACTTGATCATGACGATGCGCTGTTGCCTGTGCGTGCTGATCGCCGCCAATTGGATCAGGTGCTGATGAATCTCGTGGTCAATGCACGTGATGCGATGCCAGATGGCGGCGAGATACGTGTTGAAACGCGCAATGTGATCCTGTCTTCGCCCTTGATACGGGACCGGGCCACCGTGCCTGCGGGGGACTATGTGACCATCCGTGTTGTGGACCAGGGGACCGGTATTCCATCTGATAAGATCGGCAAGATTTTCGAGCCGTTCTTCACAACCAAGAAGGCCGGAAAAGGAACCGGGCTGGGCCTGTCGATGGCCTATGGTATTGTGAAGCAGATGGGGGGGTACATATTTGTGGATTCCATTCCGGGCTCCGGGACAACATTCTCTCTCTATTTCCCCGTCTCGCGCGATGACGACTTCGTGACGGACATGGCGCCTGAAATGACGCAGCCCCAGTTGTCAGCCCCTGTGGAAACCGATCCTGAACCTCTTCTCAACTCCGATGAGGCCCTGGCTTCAACTGATGGACAGGATGGTGGCGATCGTCTGACCAATTCCGTTGAAACCGAAGATGCATTGGCGGCTAAGTCTGCCGAAGCACCGGATGACACCCAAAGCGATGGGTCTGAGATAGAAACGGGGCGCGGATCAATAGACGGCGACGGTGATGTTCTGGGTGCGGTTCAGGCTGAACTGAAGCAGTCGGATGAAGATCAGTGCACAGACAGTTCAGACGAAGAAATGTCGCGTGATGGCCGAACTGGGACCGATACCAATTTACCGATGCAAAAGGAGCCGTCGTCGCCAGCGGAGGCCGCAGCGAGCGCACCCGACGATGGCCCGCTGCCAATCCCGACCCATTCGGACATCAATTCAGGCGGGGGCATCGTTTTGCTGGTCGAAGATGAAGCTCCAGTACGTGCATTCGCGTCACGCGCCTTAAGAATGCGTGGCTATACGGTGCTGGAGGCAGAGAACGCCGAAGAAGCTTTGCGAACGTTGGAAGATACGTCGTTGAAGGTTGATGTCTTCGTGACCGATGTGATCATGCCGGGCATGGACGGGCCAACTTGGGTCGCACAGGCGCTGCAAGACCGACCAGGTGTCAAAGTTGTGTTCGTATCGGGTTACGCAGAGGATTCGGTTTCAGAACATCAGGCGCGAATTCCCAATTCCGTCTTCCTGCCGAAACCCTTTTCCCTGACCGATCTTACACAGACGGTCCAAAGACAATTCCACTAGCAAAACAAGGGTTTTTGGTGGGTTTCTGGCCTTGTTAATTCTTTGGTAAGCATTCTGCCTCTAGAGTTAATCCATAAAACTTGACTTGAAATGTTCTCTTTTTGTGCGCATAAGGTGATGGTGAACAACAGGTGAACATTAGCATGATTGCCGCCTGCGAGCGGGTATGAAATAAAGAGGGCAAGACATGGCAACAGCGGATATTTTCGATATGAAAAAAGATAGCGACAAGCAAAAAGCACTCGACAGTGCATTGGCTCAGATCGAACGCCAGTTCGGCAAAGGGTCAATCATGAAACTTGGCGCGGACAATCCCGTAGCCGAGATCGAGGCGACCTCAACCGGGTCGCTTGGGTTGGATATCGCTTTGGGTATTGGTGGGTTGCCGAAAGGGCGCATCATTGAAATCTACGGGCCGGAAAGCTCCGGCAAAACGACATTGACCCTGCATTGCGTCGCTGAAGAACAGAAAAAAGGCGGCGTCTGCGCCTTTGTGGATGCTGAACATGCGCTGGACCCGCAATATGCCAAGAAACTGGGTGTTGATCTGGATGAGTTGCTGATCTCGCAGCCCGACACTGGGGAACAAGCGCTGGAAATTGTCGACACATTGGTGCGCTCAGGTGCTGTGAATATGGTCGTCGTGGACTCGGTGGCTGCGCTTACCCCGCGCTCGGAACTGGAAGGTGACATGGGCGACAGCAATGTCGGTGTTCAGGCTCGCCTCATGAGCCAGGCAATGCGCAAACTCACCGGGTCGATTGCACGCTCGAACTGCATGGTGATCTTTATCAACCAGATCCGCATGAAAATTGGCGTGATGTTCGGCAGCCCGGAAACCACCACCGGGGGCAACGCTCTGAAATTCTACAGCTCGGTTCGCCTGGACATTCGCCGCATCGGCGCGATCAAAGACCGCGACGAAGTGGTTGGCAATGCCACCCGTGTGAAGGTCGTGAAAAACAAAGTGGCGCCGCCGTTCAAGCAGGTGGAGTTCGACATCATGTATGGCGAAGGCATCTCGAAAATGGGTGAGCTTTTGGACCTCGGCGTGAAAGCCGGTGTGGTCGAAAAATCCGGTGCCTGGTTCAGCTATGGCGATGAGCGCATCGGGCAGGGGCGTGAAAACGCGAAGAATTACCTGCGCGAGAACCGCTCGACCGCGTTGGATATCGAAGACAAGATCCGCGCCGCGCACGGGCTTGATTTCGAAATGCCGCCGGGCGAACGAGGCGACGAGGATGACGGGTTGTTGGAGGCTTAACCACAACAACGCGCCGCAAGAATTTGATCAAAGGACTGGCCCCGGCCGGTCCTTTTTTCATTGTGTTCGCCTGATAGGCTTCGCGCTGTGGACAGCGCGCGCGCGCGGAGGTAAACGAGATCGACAGCGCATAAGAGACGAGACAAGATGGCCAGCCTCAACGATATCCGTTCAACGTTCCTGAATTATTTCGAAAGCGAAGGGCACACGATCGTGGACAGCTCTCCGCTGGTGCCGCGCAATGACCCGACGCTGATGTTCGTTAACTCGGGCATGGTGCAGTTTAAAAATCTGTTCACCGGGGTGGAAAAACGCGACTATGTGCGCGCAACGACGGCGCAGAAATGTGTGCGCGCGGGCGGCAAACACAATGACCTGGACAATGTGGGCTACACGGCACGTCACCACACGTTCTTTGAAATGCTGGGGAATTTCAGTTTTGGGGATTACTTCAAGAAAGATGCCATCCCCTTTGCCTGGAACCTGATCACCAAGGAGTTCGGCATTCCGAAAGAAAAGCTTTACGTCACCGTCTATCACACGGATGACGAGGCATTTGACATCTGGAAAAGCCTTGGCGTGCCGGAAGACCGGATTATCCGCATCGCGACCTCGGACAATTTCTGGCAGATGGGGCCGACCGGTCCCTGTGGCCCCTGCACCGAGATTTTCTATGACCACGGCGAGCATATCTGGGGTGGCCCTCCGGGTAGTCCCGAAGAAGATGGCGACCGTTTCATCGAGATCTGGAACATCGTCTTCATGCAAAACGAGCAGTTTGAAGACGGCTCGATGATTGATCTCGACATGCAGTCGATTGACACCGGCATGGGGCTGGAACGCATTGGCGCGCTCTTGCAGGGCAGCCATGACAATTATGACACGGACCTGTTCAAATCGCTGATCGAGGCCTCGGCCCATGCGACCGGCGTTGATCCCTATGGCGACAAGAACGTGCATCATCGGGTGATCGCGGATCATCTGCGTTCGACCTCTTTCCTGATTGCCGATGGCGTGATGCCTTCGAATGAGGGTCGCGGCTACGTGCTGCGTCGGATCATGCGCCGCGCCATGCGGCATGCGCATCTTTTGGGCGCAAAAGACCCGGTCATGCACCGTCTGGTGCCGGAACTGGTGGCCCAGATGGGGCAGGCCTATCCGGAACTCAGCCGCGGTCAAATGATGATCGAGGAAACCCTTCTGAACGAAGAAACACGCTTCAAGAAGACGCTGGATCGCGGGTTGAAGCTGTTGGATGATGAAGTGTCCGGTTTGGCTGAAGGCGCTGATCTTCCGGGTGAAACCGCGTTCAAACTCTATGACACTTACGGCTTCCCGCTGGACCTGACGCAGGATGCGCTGCGTGAAAAGGGTCATGGTGTGGATCAGCCGGGCTTTGATGCCGCGATGGAAGAGCAGAAGGCGCGCGCCCGTGCGGCCTGGTCCGGCTCGGGCGAGGCGGCGGATGCCACCATCTGGTTCGACATGGCCGAAGAGCACGGTGTGACCGAATTCCTTGGTTATGACACCGAACATGCGGAAGGGCAGGTTCTGGCACTGGTTCAGGATGGCAAACCTGTCGACAGCGCAAAGGCGGGCGACGAGGTTCAAATCGTGGTGAACCAGACGCCGTTTTACGCGGAAAGTGGTGGTCAGGTGGGCGACACCGGCCTCATACGCACCGAAAGCGGTTCGGCCCATGTGACCGACACCAAGAAAGTGGCGGATGTTTTCATCCACGTGGCGAAAGTCGACGAAGGCGAGATCACGAAGGGGCAGGGCGCGGAACTGGCCGTGGATCACCTGCGCCGCTCAGCCATCCGTGCCAACCACTCGGCCACGCACCTGTTGCACGAGGCGCTGCGCAATGAGCTGGGCGAGCATGTGGCTCAGCGTGGCTCGCTGAATGCCGATGACCGGTTGCGGTTTGATTTCAGCCACAACAAGGCCGTGACCCCGCAAGAGCTGGGCAATATTGCCCGCGAGGTGAATACCTATATCCGCCAAAACACGCCGGTTGAAACCCGGATCATGACGCCGGATGACGCGCGCGACATGGGCGCGCAGGCGCTGTTTGGCGAGAAATATGGCGACGAGGTGCGCGTGGTCTCGATGGGGCACGCGGCGACCGGAAAAGGCACGAATGGCGAGACCTATTCGATTGAACTTTGCGGCGGCACCCATGTGAAGCAAACCGGAGATATCGGCATCTGCGTGATCCTGTCGGAAGGCGCGTCCGCAGCTGGCATCCGCCGGATCGAAGCGCTGACCGGCAAGGCGGCCGTGGCCCATATCGAGGCAGAAGCCGCACGTGGGTCCGAGCTACAGGGCATGTTGAAAGCCAAGCCTGACGAGGTTGTGGACCGTGTGAAGGGCCTGATGGACGAACGCAAGGCGCTGCAAAACGAGATTTCGGCGCTGAAACGCGAGCTGGCCAAAGCGGCGGGCGCAGGTGCGGAAGCCAAGGACATCAATGGTGTGAAGTTCCTGGCCATGTCGATCTCGGGCGTGGGTGGGAAAGACCTGCAAGCGCTTGTGAATGAACAGAAAGATGCGCTGGGGTCCGGGGCTGTTCTGATCATTTCGGACAATGAGGGCAAGGTGGCCGTGGCCGCGGGCGTGACCGCAGACCTGACTGATAAGCTGTCGGCCGTCGATCTGGTGAAGGCCGCGGTGCCGGAACTGGGCGGCAAGGGTGGCGGTGGCCGCCCCGAGCTCGCGCAGGGCGGCGGTGCGGATGCCTCGAAAGCGGCTGAAGCGATTGCTGCGGCCGAGGCCGCCATCGCGGGCTAAACCGCTCTTTCCAATCACATAAAGGCCGCGTATCGTTTGCCCGATACGCGGCCTTTTTCATTTAGGAGACCCCTCATGCCCGCACTTTGGATTGCTCACGTCACCGTCACCGATGAAGAGGCTTATGGCAAATATGCGAAGCTGGCCGGGCCTGCGATTGCCAAACATGGGGGGCGGTTCATCGCGCGTGCAGGCCGCTATGTGCAATTGGAAGGCAAGGATCGCCCGCGCAATGTGGTGGCGAAGTTTGACAGCGTTGAAGCCGCCGAGTCCTGCTATCACTCGCCTGAGTACCAAGAGGCATTAAGCCACGCGCGGGGCGCGTCCGAACGCGAGTTGCTGATCGTTGAAACAGATGAATAGGCGTCTGTAGGTCTTTGTAACAAAAGAAAAAGGGGCCTTATGGCCCCTTCCTTTATTGCTGTGCAGCTTTCGCCATCCGCTTGCGTTCATGCGGGTCCAGATAGCGTTTGCGCAGACGCACGTTTTCGGGCGTCACCTCGACCAGCTCGTCGTCGTTGATGTAGGCGATGGCCTCTTCCAGCGACAGGGTGACGGGCGTGGTCAGGCGCACCGCTTCATCGGTGCCCGAGGCGCGTACGTTGGTCAGTTTCTTGCCCTTGAGCGGGTTCACTTCCAGATCGTTTTCGCGCGAGTGCTCGCCGATGATCATGCCTTGATAGACGTCGGCCTGCGCGCCGATGAACATCTTGCCGCGATCTTCCAGGTTCCACAGGGCGAAGGCGACGGACTGGCCGTTCTCCATCGAGATCAGAACACCGGCGCGACGACCCGGAATGGCGCCCTTATGCGGGGCCCAGCCGTGGAACACGCGGTTCAACACGCCAGTGCCGCGCGTGTCGGTCAGAAATTCGCCGTGATAGCCGATGAGCCCGCGCGAAGGCACATGGGCGATGATGCGGGTCTTGCCTGCGCCAGCGGGGCGCATCTCGACCAGCTCGCCTTTGCGCGCGCCGGTCAGTTTCTCGATCACCGCGCCGGAATATTCGTCATCCACGTCGATCGTGGCTTCTTCGACCGGTTCCATTTTCACGCCGTTTTCTTCGCGCATGATCACCTGCGGGCGCGAGATCGACAGCTCGAACCCTTCGCGGCGCATGTTCTCGATCAACACGCCCATCTGCAATTCGCCACGGCCCGAAACCTCGAAAGCCTCGCCACCCGGCGTGTCGGCGATCTTGATGGCGACGTTGCTTTCGGCCTCTTTCATCAGGCGATCACGGATGACGCGCGACTGGACTTTCTTGCCGTCACGCCCCGCCAGAGGGCTGTCATTGATGCCGAAAGTCACGGTGATGGTGGGCGGGTCGATGGGCTGGGCGTCCAGCGGTTCTTCGACGGCCAGCGCACAGATCGTGTCGGCCACGGTGGCTTTCGCCATGCCCGCGATGGAGACGATGTCGCCTGCCTGCGCCTCGTCGATGTCAGCCTCTTCCAGACCGCGGAAGGCGCGGATTTTTGTCACGCGGAACTGTTCGATTTTCTGGCCCACGCGGCTCAGCGCCTGCACGGTGGCGCCCACGCGCAATGTGCCGCTTTCAACGCGCCCTGTGAGGATGCGTCCCACGAAGGGGTCCGAACCCAGGGTGGTCGCCAGCATGCGGAAATCTTCATTCTGATGGGCAATCTGCTTGGGCGCCGGGACGTGGTTCACGATCAGGTCGAAGAGCGCATGCAGGTCTTTGCGCGGCCCGTCCAGCTCGTGATCGGCCCAGCCCGAACGGCCCGAGGCATACATATGCGGGAAATCAAGCTGGTCTTCGGTGGCCTCAAGGCTGGCAAAGAGGTCAAAGCATTCGTCCAGCGCGCGGTCGGGTTCCGCGTCGGGCTTGTCCACCTTGTTCAGGACCACAATCGGGCGCAGCCCCAGCGCCAGCGCTTTCGAGGTCACAAATTTGGTCTGCGGCATCGGGCCTTCGGCGGCATCGACCAGCAGCACAACACCGTCCACCATCGACAGGATACGCTCAACCTCGCCACCGAAATCGGCGTGGCCGGGGGTGTCGACGATGTTGATGCGCGTGTCTTTCCATTCCACCGAGGTGGGCTTGGCGAAAATTGTGATGCCGCGCTCGCGTTCGATCGCGTCATTGTCCATGGCGCGTTCGGCCACGGCCTGGTTTTCCCGGAACGCGCCGGATTGTTTCAAAAGCTCGTCAACAAGGGTCGTCTTGCCGTGGTCAACGTGTGCGATGATCGCAATATTGCGCAGGTCCATAGGGGCCACCTTTTACGGGGAATTGGGTAAGTCCCGGCGCGCATAGCCCGGTTGGCCGTTGATTGCCAGATAAAAAGCACGGAAATCGACGGGGGAGCAGGATTTCACGGCGATTTCGGCGTTTTGCCGACCTGCGCTTTAGTGTTGGGCAGAGGAGGAGAACAGGTGGATGATCAGGATGCCTCCCAAGATCATCGCAAGGCCAAGCATCGCGGGCAGGTCCAGTTTCTGCCCGAAAAGAGCGTATCCGATGGCGGCAATCAACACGATGCCCAGCCCCGACCAGATCGCATAGGCCACGCCCACGGCCATGTATTTCAACGCCCAGCCCAGCAGGAAGAAGCTGACCCCATAGGCAATTACAACCGTCAGCGAGGGCCAAAGCCGGCTAAATTGCTGGCTGGCCTGAAGGGCGGTTGTGCCGATGGTCTCGGCGACGACGGCAAAAAAGAGGATCAGGTACGGCATGGGCACTCTTTGGTTTTGGCCGGAGGGTGGCAGGTCTGTGTGTACGGGTCTGGCCTTAAAGCGACAATTCAGTCGTTTCCTTGATCTCTTCCATGACGAAGCTGGCAGAGACGTCACTGAGTTCGATGCGTGCGATGATCTGACGGTAGAGCCGGTCGTAGTCGGCCATGTCGGCCACGCGCGCCTGCACCAGATAGTCCAGATCGCCGGTCATGCGATACGCGCCGACAATTTCAGGCATGTCTTTCATCGTGCGCGCAAAAAACTCCAACCAGTCCGGCCTGTGATGGGCGGCGCGCAGCTGGATGAAGACGGTCAGGCCCAGCCCAAGCTTGTCTGGGTCCAGAAGGGCGACACGTTTGCGGATGATCCCGGCTTCTTGCAGCTGACGTATCCGGCGCCAACAGGCATTGCGCGACAAGCCGACGCGGGCGCCGATCTCTTCGAGGCTTTGATCTGCATCGCTTTGCAGCTCTCTCAGGATTTTTCGATCTAATGTGTCAATTTCCATCATATAGAAAGCATTGTGGGAAATAGTTACGAAAATCAACATGTGAAGCATGTATTTGGGAGGACTTCACACATCCGCTCTGATTTCTTGGAGATCAGATTGAAGGAGCCTCGCCATGTTCAAACAAACCTTTCTGGATCACCCGCATTCGGTTGATGAAACCTACCTGCAGCACGCGCGCTTCGCCGCCGGGTTTTCGTTTTGGCTGTTTGTTGCGGCGGGGGCGGCCTTGGTGCATGCGCTGATCCCGGCAGCCTTCGAGAAGACAGCAAGCCGGATCACCGCGCGGCTTTATGCAAAGACCCACAATCGCGGGCAGTGACTTTCAAAATCACGGCCGATATGGAAAGCCCGCGTGTCACCTTATCAGGTGGGGGCAATTATTAACCTTGTCATGTCAGGCTTGGGCGACGCCATCCAGACCTGAAACAGGACCGTGAATGGAGGCAATATGTGCCGTTGGGCTGCCTATCTGGGCAAAGAGATCTTTATTGAAGAGGTCGTCATCGTACCCGGCCATTCGCTGGTGCATCAAAGTCAGGAAGCTGAAGAAGCCAAAACCGCGATCAATGCGGATGGGTTTGGCTTGGCATGGTATGACCACCGGGCTGAACCGGGGCTGTATCGCGATGTGCTGCCTGCCTGGTCTGACCCCAACCTGCGCGCCATTGCCCGGCAGGTGAAAAGCGGGTTGTTTCTGGCCCATGTGCGCGCCTCGACCGGTTCGGCCACCAGTCGCGACAATTGCCATCCCTTTGTGCACAAAGGGTGGAGCTTTATGCATAACGGGCAAATTGGCGGGTTTGATCAGTTTCGCAAGAAGGCGGACATGCTGATCCCCGAGGCACTTTATGGCGAACGGCGCGGGGCAACGGACAGCGAGGTTCTGTTTTTGCTGATGCAGGCAGGCATTGAGGCCGGGCAGGATGCCGTGCAGGCCTTGTCGGGTGCGGTGCGTGTGCTTGAGGATCTGTCAAAAGCGCATGGGGGCACCCCGCATATGCGCTTGTCGGCGGCCTTTTCCGACGGCACGGCGCTCTGGGCTGCGCGCTATGCCTCGGACGCGCATGCCCCTTCGGTTTACTATCGCTGGTCACACACGCGTCGGGGCTGGGCCGTGGTGTCTGAACCTTTGGAACATGGGGAAGGCGACTGGACCGAGTTGCCGGCCGGACATGCGGCGAAATTTGTCGGGGATCGCGTTGAAATCCTCAGGTTCACGCCATCTGCGCCACGTTAAACGCCGCGCGCTGTCGGTTTGCCGGCCCGCAGCGCTGCTGCGAGCCAACTCAAGACAAGGTCATTCAGTTGAGCGAAAGGGACGTGGGCACCTTTGATCAGGCATCTTCGCGGTTTTGATCCCAATTGGGTTTGCGCTTCTCAACGAAGGCCTGAATGCCTTCGGCGGTGTCTTCCAGCATCATGTTTTGTGCCATCACACCGCCTGCGAAATCATAGGCTTGCTCCAGGTCCATCAGCAACTGATCGTAGAAAGCTGACTTGCCGATTTTCACGGCAGCCCCCAGTTTCGAGGCCACCGTGCGCGCCAGCTCATCCGTGGAGGCTCGCAGCTGGTCATGGGGCACAACGCGGTTTACCAACCCGACCTCGCGTGCGCGCGAGGCGTCGATGAACTCGCCCGTTGTCAGCATCTCGAAGGCGACTTTGCGCGGCACATTGCGGGTCAGCGCCACCATGGGCGTTGAGCAAAACAGGCCGATATTCACCCCGTTCACACCAAACCGCGTGCCTTCCGCCGCAACCGCCATGTCACAGGTGGCGACCAATTGACAGCCCGCGGCGGTCGCGATCCCATGCACCTCGGCAATCACCGGCTGGGGAAGGCGGGGGATCAACGTCATCACCTCGGCGCAGCGTGAAAACAGGTCGGCGAAATAGGCCTGCCCGCCATCTTCAGCCGCGCGCCCGGCGGTCATTTCCTTCAGGTCATGGCCCGCGCAAAACACTTTGCCCGCCCCCACGATGACCACCGCCCGGATCGAGCTGTCCTCCGCCAGCGCCTCAAGCTCGGCTTTCAACGCGGCCAGCATCGCATCGGACAACGCATTCAGCGCGCCGGGGTTGTTCAGCGTCAAACGCGCAACTGACGCTGCGTCCTCGCGGATCAGAAGTGGTTCTGCCATCTTGTTCTCCCATCATGTCCGGCCCACGATAGGGTGTAAATTGACATAGGGGAAACCATGCAGTTGAAAATGACGCAACGTGACTTGCAGCGCTTTATGGAGGCCGAGTTTCCACAGGTGGCTGAAGATTTTCAGGTGGCCGAGGTTTCGCCCATGCGCGCCATCATCCGCAAACCGATTGGCAAAAAGCATCTGCGCCCCGGTGGCACGGTATCTGGCCCCACGATGTTTGCACTGGCGGATGTGTCGATCTATCTGGCAATCCTTGCGATGATCGGGCCGAAAGCGCTGGCGGTCACGACCAATTGTTCGATTGACTTCATGCGCAAACCCGCCGCCGATGCGGATCTTTTGGCCCATGCCAGCTTGCACAAGCTGGGCCGGGTGTTGGCGGTCGGCGATGTGTTGATCTATTCCGAAGGCGATGACCGTCCCGTGGCCCGCGCCAGCCTGACCTATTCCATCCCGCCCGAGCGCTCCTGAACGCTCAATAGGTGGGGGCAGATCGGGCTTGACCCTGTCAGGCGAAAGGCGCACCCATAAAGGAAGCGTAATATGTTTCCGAGGTTGAGATGAGCACCGAACCCCAAACCAATCCGCAAGCCGCCCCCGAGTTCAGCCGTTTGGCGCATTTCCCGGTGACCTTCTTTGCCATCGTCATGGGGTTGATGGGGCTGACACTGGCCCTGCATGCTGGTGCGCCGGCGATGCCCGTGCTTGAGCATGCCTCGTCCCTGATGTTGCTGATCGGCGCTGCGGCCATGGTGGTGATTGCCATGTTTTACATCGCCAAATCTTTGCGTCATGGCGGTATGGTGATCGAGGAATGGCACCATCCGGTGAAGCTCGCATTTTTCCCGACGATCACGATCTCGCTTTTGCTGCTGGCCACGGCCACCCATCCGTATCAACCTGTTTTGGCGGAATATATCTGGCTGATCGGCGTGGTCGGGCAGGGGGTGCTGACAATCGCCGTGCTGTCGGGCTGGATCAGCCACCGCTCGTTTCAAGTTGGGCATTTGACGCCCGCTTGGTTCATTCCCGCCGTTGGGAATGTGATTGTACCCGTTCTTGGGGCGCGTATGGGGTACATTGAAACGTCATGGCTGTTCTTCTCGGGCGGGATGCTCTTTTGGATCGTGCTCTTGACGCTGGTTATGAACCGGCTGATCTTTCACGATCCCATTGTGGCGCGGCTGTTTCCCACCATGGTGATCCTGATCGCGCCACCCGCCGTGGCGTTTCTGGCCTATGTCTCGATGACCGGAGAGGTGGATGGGTTCGCGCGCATCCTTCTGAATGCGGGCTACATTTTTGCAGCTCTTGTGCTGGCGCAGGTGCCGCGGCTGGCAAAACTTCCCTTCGCGCTCAGCTGGTGGGCCTTGAGCTTTCCCATTGCGGCCCTGTCGATCGCATCTTTCCGTTTTGCACAGCTGGACGGATCGCGGTTTCACCAAAATATCGGGCTTTTCCTGCTGCTTATCCTGGTGATCGTGGTGGTGGGCCTTGTGGGGCGCACGGGCCGGGCCATCGCGCGTGGCGAGATTTGCGTGCCGGAGTAAGGCCTGATTGTAAGACGTGAATTTCAAAAAAATGGCCGGGGACATGCCCCGGCCCAGGAAGGGGTCTTGGGTGGCGTCAGTCGCGCCAGAAGGGTTTGCCTGCTTCCCGTTCGGCTTCGGATTTGGTGATGCCGATATCTTGGTACAGGTGATCAGGAAGCTCTTTCAGCGCACGTCGCGAGATGCGGGACACGCGCCATTTGGTGACGGTCACGGCGACAGTCAGCGCGACTTCTGCCAAGGCGGGCAGCGGGCGTTGCGTGTCAAGAAAGGCGAGCCGGTCATGCCGGTACGTGTTTCCGTGTTCCATCGTGAACTCCAAGAATTGTATTGATACAATAGCGATGTGTCGCTATATTGAATTGATACAAAGCGACTCGCTTCGAAACAATTGGAACATTGTAATGGGTACAATATTTTCACCTGACCTGATGAACGGCGAGGGTCCCAAATATCGGCGGCTGGTAGATGGGATCATCAAGGCGATCGGCGCGGGTGATTTGCCTGATGGGGAAAAGCTGCCGCCGGTGCGGGACCTGGCCTGGCGCTTAAATGTCACGCCCGGCACCGTGGCCCGTGCCTATAGCATTCTGGGTGAAAACGGCTGGGTGCGGGCCGAGGTTGGGCGCGGCACGTTCATACGCGCGCAACCTGCCACGCCGCCAAGCGCGCCGACCCTGCCGTCCCCCAATCAAGCGGATCGTTCTTACCTGTCGCGCCATGCCCATGCGCTGCACAACGAGCCAGAGACCGATTTCCTCTTTGCACCGCGCCTGCCGGATGTGGGGCAGGTTGATATTATTCGAGACGCCATCCGGGCCAGTGCCGAATTGCCCGAGGCGCTGCTCTTGCGTTACCCGTTCCACAAGGCCCAGTCCTATCTGCGCGATGCGCTGCTGGCGCATATCCCCGACGACGAACGCACCGGGTTCAATGCCGACGATATTGTCGTCACAAACGGTGGTCAAAACGCGATCATGCTGTCGATGCAGGTCCTGTTGGCCGAAGGGTCGCGCAACGTCATGGTCGAAGAACGTTCCTATCCCGGCCTCAGGCGCGCGGTCGAACTTTTGGGGGGCAATGTGGTGTCTGTCCCGATGGATGAGGACGGGGTTCTGCCTGACGCGCTGGACCGGGTGGCGCGGTCAACCGGTGCAAACCTGTTTTTCACCATGCCCGAAGCCCATAACCCAACCTGCCGGATCACGACCGAGGCCCGCCGGGCGGAGGTTGTGCAGGTTGCGCGCAAGCATGGGTTTCACATCGTACAGGATGATTGCTATCGCTTGGGGCCTGCGCATGCGCCCAGCTATCGGGCGTTGCTGCCCGAGCAATCCTGGTTCATCTCATCCTTTTCAAAGACGATCTCGCCGGCGTTGCGCGCGGGCTTCGTCGTCACGCCCTCTGCCTGGTCCGGCAAGCTGCGGCGCGTGGTGGATGTGAACTATTTCGGGGTGTCTTCACCGATGGCTGAAATCCTCTATCAGGTTTTGACCGATCCGCGGCTGCCCAAGGCGATGGAAGATATGCGGCGCAGCAATCGCGCGCATATTGAACTGGCGGTGAACATGCTGGGGCGGTTTGAGCTGGGGTGGAGCCATGACGTGCCGTTTTTCTGGCTGAAACTTCCGCGCGGGTGGCGGGTGTCGAGCTTCTGTCAAATGGCAGAGACCAAGGGCATTCGCGTGCGTCCCGGAGATGACTTTGCGCTGCGCGATGGCCCATCACCGCAAGCGGTGCGCATTTCGGTCAATGGACAAATGCCGCTGGAGCGGTTCAGGCTGGTTTTGGCAGAGCTGGCCAGCCTTCTGGACAATCCGAATGAGACATTGAGTGCCTGAATGGGCTGATTTGATGTGGGGTAAAATAATACCATATTTGCAAGCCATTGTTTTGGCATGATAAATGCTTAAAAACAGCGCTTGACCGGACGGGCAAAACCTCTAAAACCACCCCATCCGAAACCCAATCAGGGCTGAATCAATGAAAACCTTCTCTGCAACGCCTGCAGATATCGACAAAAAGTGGATCATCATCGACGCTGAAGGCGTCGTGCTGGGCCGTCTGGCGTCGATCATCGCAACGCGTCTTCGTGGCAAACACAAAGCCTCGTTCACACCGCATATGGACATGGGTGACAATGTCATCGTGATCAACGCGGACAAAGTTCAAATGACCGGCAAGAAGCGCACCGACAAAGTGCACTACTGGCACACCGGTTACCCGGGCGGCATCAAGTCGCGCACAGCTGGCCAGATCCTCGAGGGTGCACACCCCGAGCGTCTGCTGACCAAAGCCGTTCAGCGTATGCTGCCCGGCGGTCCGCTGAGCCGCAAGCAGATGACCAACCTGCGCATCTACGCCGGCACCGAGCACCCCCACGAGGCGCAAAGCCCCGAAGTGCTGGACGTCAAGTCGATGAACCCCAAAAACACACGTGAGGGCTGATCATGACTGAAGAGATCAAAACACTCGAAGACCTGAACGCCGTTGCCGAAGGCACCGAAGCTGTGGTCGAAGTTGCCGCCCCCCGTGAGCCCGTCCGTGACGAGCTGGGTCGTTCCTATGCCACCGGCAAGCGTAAAGACGCTGTTGCCCGCGTTTGGATCAAGCCGGGTTCCGGCAAGGTCACCGTGAACGGCAAGGAAATGAATGAATATTTCGCCCGTCCCGTTCTGCAGCTGATCGTGCGTCAGCCCGAACAGGTTGCCGGTGTGGAAGGTGAGTTCGACGTTTTCGCCACCGTCAAAGGCGGCGGTCTGTCCGGGCAGGCCGGTGCGGTCAAGCACGGCATTTCGAAAGCTCTGCAGCTTTATGAACCCTCGTTGCGTGGTGCCCTGAAAGCCGCTGGCTTCCTGACCCGTGACTCGCGTGTTGTTGAGCGTAAGAAATACGGTAAGGCGAAAGCCCGTAAGAGCTTCCAGTTCTCGAAGCGTTAATCTTCGCGACGATGGATTTGGAAAGGGCTGCCTTCGGGTGGCCCTTTTTGCTTTGCGCCGAACAGCTTGGCCGTATTTCGTGTTGCGGGGGAAGGGGGGATGGCCTATATCCCGGCGACAGGCACCCGTAGCTCAGCTGGATAGAGCGCTGCCCTCCGAAGGCAGAGGCCAGAGGTTCGAATCCTCTCGGGTGCGCCATTTCATGTCAAAGCGCAGGGCGAGCTATCGTGTGAGTGTGGTCGCGAAAGCGGTTATTGGCCGTCCAGCGAAGCCATCTCCTGCCTTAGATACTCAATTTTCTGTGACATATGCTGATCGCGATCACGCGTGCGTATCACAATGTCCTGACCCTTCTTGGATAGTTTCATCAATGCCTTTGGCTTCTTCAGGTATTTCAGAATCCGATGCGCAATATCGTCTTTGTCGCGTGTAATAATCTCGATGTTTTTGCCCGAGATATATTCCTCATTCTGGTTCATCGGATCGGTGACAAACATCGCAACACCGCAATATCCCGCGTCGATCACCAGAGGGAATCCATCGAATTTACCCATATTGGGGTAGTTCTTGCGTGTTGGTGACAGGATCACGTCCATTCGAGCGTAAAACTCTGGGAAAAACTCTTTGTGCTGTTTGCCATAGAAAACGAAGTTATCTTCGATGCCGCTAAGGTCTTGAACCGACGCGTCCCAGTCTCCGACGATATGAAATTTGAATTTCTTGCTTTGCTGAAGGAGGATTCGCGCAGTCTTGACAAGAATATCATAGCCCTTGCACTCACCAGTTCTGGAATACCGGTGGGCAACGAAGCAGATGTTGAAGTCATCTCGGTCTTTTCCGAAATAGGTTTTCGGAAGTACTTCGTGTCGGGCAAGTTGGACGTGCCCTCCATTGATAAACAGAAGCTTCTTTTCCGGGATAATTTTGTTTTCGACCAGATGGTTGAAGATAATCCGGTGATAAACGATGGCTTTTCGGAACATCTTGGACCGGGCGATTTTTTTCAGCTGATGGTCGGAGATGATTTCGGCTTTTTTTGCTGGGCCCTCTCCCATTGCAAATCCGCCGCCGGGATAGATTGAGAACACAAAAGGCAGGCTGCTCAATTCCAGAAAGGGGAGTATTCTGGCGGTAGGCTCCTGAAACACCACATATGCCAGTTTCCCCTCAATTCTTTTGTAGGGATCAAAATACTCGATCTGTTCTTCGCCAACGCTTTTTTCCTGATCCAGATAAATTCGCTTGGCGGCTTCGAATTCCTGTTTGGTCCGGTTTCCCATAAAAGGTGCTCCGGTTGGGGGAACCAAGACTTTTGACCCCGGAATGGAGGACAGAAGAAACTGGTTCTCAACATTTCTACGACCGGCAGATTTGCCTTCAAAAATAACGGGATAAAGATTGTCAAAAATGATCAGACTATTTTTCATGAAGGCATCCCGGAACCGTGATGTTGAAGCGCAGTATTTCTTTTGGGGACGCTATCGGATTAGCATGGAGAGGTCGACTGCAAGTTGTTCGCCCTGATGTGGCTCATCCGTTTCGATACCGATCCACGAAGTTGCGCAGGATCTGCGCGGGCGCGTGTACATCCGCCGCATGCACCATATCCACAAGCGCCTGTGCTTCTTCGGGTGGGAAATAGCCGTGATGTTTGTAGATGCCGATACGTGTTTCAAACCCGTTTGCGTCGGCTTCTGGGTGAAACTGCGTGGCATAGACATTCTTGCCATAGCGGATCATCTGGAACGGGCAGGGGGCCGAGCTGACCAGCTGCACGCAGCCATCAGGCAGGTGTTGCATGGCCTCTTTATGGCCGACAAAGGCTTGAAAATTCGCCGGTATATTCTGCAGTAGTGGATCAGATTTTCCCGCTTCGGTGATCTCGCAGGGGCTCGCGCTGACCGCCTCGCCGTAGCGCGCCTTAGACACGGCACCGGGTTCCAGGTGGTGGCCCAGAATGCCGATCCCGTAACAGCAGCCCAGAAACGGAATATCGCGCGACGTGATGTCGGGCATGATCGACAGGCAGTCCGCTTCGATCTTGGCCTCGATCGGGGTCTTCTTGTCTGGCGCATCTGACACACATCCCGGCCCGCCCCCGACAATCACCCCACAATAGGCGCCCAGATCCAGATCGGCAGGAATGTCCTCTTGATCCAGGCGAATGCGATGCACCTCGTCTTCGCGCAATCCACCTTTGGACAGAAATGCCTGAAACTCGTCGTCTGAGGCGTCGGTTTCCGGGCGCAATTGCAGGATCAGGAAGGGTTTCATGCTCACCTCGTCATGGTTTCAAAACTGATGCCAAAGGGGAGGGGGCGGGTCAACAGTTGCGCGCACCTGCGTCACTTTGGTCCGTTTTATTTTCACACACACATATATACATATTAAAAATAGCGAATGTATTCCTCCGCCGCGCGAACCGGAGGTGAGGAGAGGCATAGCCATGAAGACCAAATTGGCAGGGGCACTGGCCCTTGTTTTCTGTGTTGCATCGGGTGTTGGCGCCTGGGCAGAGCAGGCAACATCGACCCCGACACCACCGCCCGCGCCACCGGCGCTTCCCACAACGTCGACGGTGGATCACTCGAAACTGGAGGTCCTGCAAAAGGAATTCGCCTCGGGACCAGAGGTGACGGCGGCCTGTCTGAGCTGCCACACGCAGGCGGATGACCAATTGATGCATTCGATCCATTTCAATTGGGACTATCAGAGCGACAGCGGGCAAACCCTTGGAAAATCGAATGTGATCAATGCGTTCTGCGGCAATGTTGCCGGAAATGAAGCGCGTTGCACCTCGTGCCATGCGGGATATGGCTGGGACGACATGTCCAAGACGCCGCAAGAGGCAAAGGTCGAACCCGATTGCCTTGTCTGTCATGATCGGTCTGGCCAATACACCAAAACCGCGACCGGCGCGGGGCACCCGCCGCTCGATCCGGTGAAACCCGGGACCAAGACCATCACCGGCACGCTGGCTTGGGCTGTGGACCTGACCAAGGCCGCGCAATCGGTGGGCATGCCAGGGCGCGACAATTGCGGAAACTGCCACTTTTATGGCGGCGGCGGAGACAATGTGAAACATGGCGATCTCAGCTCAGCGCTTTACGCGCCGGCCAAAGAGGTCGATGTGCATATGTCGCCCGACGGGCTGAACTTCACCTGTTCGACCTGCCATGTGGAAGACAAGCACAGCTGGGCGGGCTCGCGCTATGACACGCTGGCCAAGGATATGGTCGGCACCGGCAAGCCCGGCGCCGTGCGCACGGCTGCGACCTGCGAAAGCTGCCATGACAGCGATCCACATCCGGCGAACATCAAGGGTCTGAAGCTGAACGATCACACCGACAAGCTGGCCTGCCAAAGCTGCCATATCCCTGAATTTGCGCGTGGCGGTGTTGCCACCAAGACGAAATGGGATTGGTCCACCGCCGGGCGCATGTCGCCCGAAGGCAAGCCGATGCACGAGGACAACTTCATCCAGTCCGACGGCAAGGCGCTGCACACCTATCTGTCGACCAAGGGTCATTTCGACTATGGCGAGGACGTGGTGCCGCATTACGCGTGGTTTAACGGTCATGTGGAATATGCCACCGGCGAGGTGATCGATCCCAATGGCGTGGTCGAGGTGAACCGTCTGAACGGCAAACCGGGCGCCGCCGACAGCCGGATCTGGCCTTTCAAGCGCATGGAGGGGCGGCAGGCCTATGACACGGACAGCCTGAAGCTGGCCTATTCCCATGTCTGGGGACCGACCACCGACACCGCCTTCTGGACCAACTTCGATTGGAGCAAAGCGATCGAGGCCGGCATGAAGGCGGCGGGCCAGGACTATTCAGGCAATTTCGACTTCGTGGACACCCATATGTATTGGCCCATTACCCATATGGTCGCGCCTGCAAGCGATGCGCTGGACTGCGCCGCGTGCCATGCGCAAGACGGGCGGCTTGATGGGATCGAGGGCGTCTATATGCCCGGCACCGACCCCCGATCCCCCATCGGCCTTCTGGGCATGGCGCTTCTTGCGCTGACGGTTTTGGGTGTCGCGGGTCATGCGATCCTGCGGATGTTCGGCAAGAAAGGAGCAGACCATGTCTAAGCGTATCGTCAAGGTTTACCCCCGCTTTGAGCGTCTGTGGCACTGGACGCAGATGGTGCTGATCATGGTGCTGATGTTCACCGGGTTCGGGCTGAATGGGTTGCATGGGGTGTTGCCCTTCGGGCCAGCCGTGATGCTGCACACCATTGCCGCGTTGGTGCTGCTGGCCGTGTGGATTTTTGCCACTTTCTGGCTGTTCACCACCGGCACGTGGAAGCAGTTCGTGCCGCAGCTGGATGGGCTGATGCAGGTCGCGCGCTTTTATGCCTTCGGTGTCTTCAAAGGCGAAAGCCACCCGCACAAAAAGCTCTACTGGCGCAAGCATAACCCTTTGCAAATCCTCGCTTACTTCGGGTTGAAGGTCTTGGTGTTCCCGCTGATCTGGGGCACCGGGCTGATCTATCTGACCTATAACCTCTGGGCAGCGCCCGAAGGGTCCACCTTTGCGCTTTACGTGGTGGCGAACCTGCACCTGCTGGCGGCCTATATGATCGCAGCGTTTGTGGTGGCGCATATATATATGCTGACCATCGGGCATGGGTTCCGTAGCCATGTGAAGCCAATGATTTCAGGGTTTGAAGAGGTCGACCTGACCCCCGAACAGGAAGCCTATCTGGAGGCGAACGAGCCTGACCGTCTCATGCCGCGCGACGTCTGAGACCCGCAACCGCCGGCTCTGGATTGGGTCGGTGGGGTGTTGTGTTTCCTCCTCAGACAGGCATGACGACCCCCGTGGATGGATGGATCCGCGGGGGTCTTTTTCGCGGGGCGCCTGGGGCAATAAAGCGTTTCGAGATTAAAGCGTTTCGGGATAAACATGTGCATCAAGTTTATCCCGAAACGCTCTAACTTGAGGCACAAGTTGATTTCGAAACGCCCACAACACTGATAGGTTCCGCGCGTTTCGTCTCATTGTTGTGCCTCAACAATAAGTCGAAACGCTTTAAACATGGGACAACAAAAAAGCGCCCGAAACAGGCGCTTTGGGGTCTTTAGAGCTTGGGTGGGGGGCGCTTAGCGGCCCCAGGAGCGGACCACGCCGCAATCCATATGCACGAAGTTCGAACCTGAATAGCGCCCGACACCGCCACCCTGACAGGCCACGGCCGCTTTGAACATCTGGCCGACCGAGCGCGACTTCAGCCGCAGATCAGCGGCCTGACCTTTCATGTGCAGCGAGTTCTTGGCCACGCCGCGCGAACGCGAGCGCAACATCGCGTTGGTTTTGGGCGAGCGATAGCCCGACAGCATCATATATGGCTCACGGGCGCCCATCAGCCCATGGGCTGCGGCCATGATGTCGATGGTGCGGGTATCAATGCGGATCGAGGTATCGGTGCGCCAGTCCCGCATGAAGTGGTTCACTTCCTTCAGGGCGTCTTTGATATATTTGCCTTCAATCCAGTAGATCATGTTGATGCTTTCGCCGGTGCGGCCGGAATACATGGCGATGCGGCGCACATCGCCGCCTCCGCGCAGGAAACCAGCGGCATTGGCGTACATGGGAGCGGCAGTGACCGAGGCGGCGGCGAAAGCGCCCAGAAGGCCCCGTCGCGTCATGGTGACAGAAGATGAACTGTTGTGATTGCTCGCCGCTTTTCCTGCAGGTGTTCCTGCTGAAGCTCGTGCGCTCAGTATCTGGTCGCTCATAAGCGTGTCCCGTCGCTTGCCTGCGATCGTTTCCCACGGGTTCTGTGTCCCGTCAGGCACCGATCAGATTGCCTCTCCCCAAGGTGCCCTTGTTATGGCACATGTCGAATCGTGCGCCAAGCAAAGTTTTCATCGACTTAACGGGTTCAAGAAAAATCGGCAGAAATTTGCTGAAAGTTCTGAAAAACTGGTTAACCGTGGCGGATGCGTGTCAGACGGCATCGGGAAGGTCAGGGATTCCGGAAGGTTTTCTTAACCGATACCGCAGATTTCGTCTTTGTGAATGGACTTGCTACCATGGATGGTGGATTATTCCGCGATACAGGTAGATCTTCACGGGTTGGACACAGAATGTATTCCCTTACGTTTTCGCGCCGCCGCCGCGGCTTGTTGGCGGGCGCTTTTGCCGCAGCTCTTGGCGTCGCATCTTTCATGACCACCACAGCGCCTGCCAGCGCGCAATCGGTGGTGTCCGGGTTTGCTCAGGCCGTGGCAGAGGCCGCAGCCCGTGACAGCGAAGTGGCCGCCTTTTACCGCGCCAACGGGTATCGCCCGATCTGGACCGGGCAGGGCGGAGAGGATGCGCAGCGTCGTCAGGCGCTTTTGAAGGTGCTGGAGCGCGCGGAGGATCATGGCTTGCCGGCCTATGATGTGGATGATCTGAAACGCCGCATGGCCAATATCGCATCGATGCGTGAAATGGGGCGGGTCGAGGTCGAACTGGCCCAGCTTTTCGTGTCTTACGCACAGGATGTGAATTCGGGCGTGCTGACCCCGCGCAAAGTGGACAGCGGCATTGTCCGCGACATCCCGCGCCAACCGGGGGATGTCCTGCTGGCGGCACTGGTGAAATCCAGCCCAACCGCATTTTTGAAATCCCTACCGCCCAAACACCCGGAATATGCCCGGCTGATGAAGGAAAAGCTGCGGCTCGAGGCGCTTTTGGCCCGCGGTGGTTGGGGCGAAACGGTGCCCGCAAAATCGCTGAAACCCGGACAGCAGGGCAGCGCGGTGGTGGCGTTGCGTAACCGGTTGATTCGTATGGGGTATCTTAGCCGCTCGGCCAGCCGGTCCTATGACGGGTCGATCCAGAAAGCCGTGCAGGCCTTTCAGGAAGACCACGGGCTGACCGCCGATGGCGTGGCCGGGGCAGGCACGATTGCCCAGATCAACACATCGCTTGAAAAGCGCCTTGCGGCCATTGTCGTCGCGATGGAGCGTGAACGCTGGACCAATATCACCCGTGGCAAGCGCCATGTCTGGGTCAATCTGACCGATTTCTCGGCCAAGATCGTGGATGGCGGGCGTGTCAGCTTTGAAAGCCGTTCGGTCATTGGCAAGAACGTGTCCGATCAGCGCAGCCCCGAGTTTTCGGACGAGATGGAGCATCTGGTGATCAACCCCACCTGGAATGTACCGCGCTCGATTGCCACAAAAGAGTATCTGCCGATGCTCAAGCGCAATCCGAATGCGGTGAGCCATCTGAAGCTGATCGACAGCCGCGGGCGGGTGGTGAACCGGGGGGCGGTAAACTTCTCGGCCTATAACGCCAAGACCTTCCCCTTTGCGATCAAGCAACCGCCATCGTCGCGCAATGCGCTGGGGCTGGTGAAGTTCATGTTCCCCAACAAACACAACATCTATCTGCACGACACGCCGTCAAAAAGCCTGTTCAACCGCGAAGTACGTGCCTTTTCGCACGGCTGTATTCGTCTGGGCAGCCCGTTCGAGTTTGCCTATGCGATCCTGTCCAAGCAAAGTGACGATCCCAAGGGCGAGTTCCACAGGCATTTGAAAACCGGGCGCGAAACGCGTGTGAACCTGGAACAGAAGGTGCCGGTGCATATCGTGTACCGGACGGCCGTGGCGCCGGCGAATGGGCAGATGCAGTATCGTCGGGATGTCTATGGGCGTGATGCCAAGGTTTGGGCGGCGCTGAAAAATGCCGGGGTGGCGCTTCGCTCCGTAGAGGGGTAAATCCTTTAAAAAGGCCGGGCCAGAATTCCGGTCTGCAAAGGAGAGCCGCATGAGTTTTACCCTGTCCGAGATTGCCGCAGCCCTTGGGGGCGATTTTACCGGCAATGGCAAGATTGTCCTGACCGGCGCGGCCGAGCCGCAGGATGCCGGGCCCAATGAGCTGGCCCTGGCGATGGATCCGAAATATGCGGATGGGATTGCGGCTGGACAGGCCCGGGCGGCGCTTTTGTGGGAAGGTGCTGATTGGCAGGCGCTGGGGCTGGAAGGCGCGATTTGCATGACACGGGGCAAGGCCGCGATGCCTTTGCTGACGCGTGCGCTGGATCCGGGGCTGGGGATCGAACCCGGCATTCACCCGAGCGCCGTTGTGGATGACAGCGCCGAGATCGGCGAAGGCGCCGCCATTGGCCCGCTGGTTGTCATCGGAAAAGACGTGAAGATCGGCGCGCGGGCGCAGATCGGGGCGCATGCCTCTGTCGGATATGGCACGGTGATCGGCGATGACCTGACCCTGCATCCGGGCGCGCGCATTGCCCATCTGTGCACAATTGGTGACCGGTTCACCGCGCAGTCGAACTCGGTTCTGGGGGGCGACGGGTTTTCCTTTGTCACGCTGGACAAGGAAAGTGCGGTGGAAAGCCTGCGCGGCAATATGGCCGAAGGTGAGCGCGCCGATACCGTCGAAGGCAGCGCCCATTGGGCGCGTGTGCATTCGCTGGGCGGGGTCGTGGTTGGCGATGACGTCGAGCTGGGCGCCAGTTCAACCATCGACCGCGGCACCATCCGCGCGACCCAGATCGGGTCGGGCACCAAGATCGACTGCCAGGTGCAGGTTGGGCACAACGCCATCGTCGGCGAACATGTCATGATGTGTGGCAACGTCGGCGTGTCGGGGTCCGCCAAAATCGGTAACCGCGTGGTTTTGGGCGGCAAAGTGGGCGTCAGCGACAATATTTTCATCGGCGATGATGTGATTGCCGGGGGTGGTACCAATATCTACACCAACGTGCCCGCAGGTCGCGCCGTTCTGGGCAGCCCCGCGGTGAAGATCGAGACAGAGATGGCCATTCGTCGGGAATTGCGCCGTCTGCCGCGTCTTGCCGATACGTTACGTGAGCTTCAAAAAACTGTTTCAAAACTCGTGGACAAGGACTAGATATTCGCCAACGCGAAAGGGACCTTTCATGTCTGATACACTCCAGACCCGCGTCATTGAAATCATCGCCGAACAGGCCATGCTTGAACCGGGCGATGTACGCCTTGATCAAACGCTAGAGGATTTGGGCATCGACAGCCTGGGACTTGTGGAAAGCATCTTTGCAATTGAAGAGGCTTTTGACATCTCGGTGCCGTTTAATGCCAATGATCCATCCGAGAGCGACTTTGATATCTCGTCTGTGGCGGCGATTGTCAAAGCGGTTCAGGGGTTGGTCTCTGAACAGGTGACCTAGGCGATGCGCCGTATCGTTATCACCGGGCAGGGCACGATCAACGCGCTGGGTCGCAACGTGCCTGATACGCTTGAGGCCATGCGCGAAGGGCGTTGCGGCATTTCTGATCTGGAATTTCAGGATGTCGAGCGCCTGTCGATCCGCATCGGAGGCCAGATCAAGGGTTACGAGGCGGAAGACGCCTTCAACCGCCAGCAAATCGCGCTTTATGACCGGTTCACGCAGTTTACCCTGCTGTCCGCCCGCGAAGCCATCACCCAGTCAGGGCTGAGCTTCTCGGGCGAGCTGGCGACGCGCGCGGGGGTGGTTCTGGGCACGTCGGGCGGGGGGATGAACACGCTCGATGAAAACTACCGCTCGGTCTATGAGGACGGCAAGAACCGGGTGCACCCCTTTGTGGTGCCCAAGCTGATGAACAACGCCGCTGCCAGCCACGTGTCGATGGAATGGAACCTCAAGGGGCCAAGTTTCACCGTGGCCACGGCTTGCGCCAGTTCCAACCACGCGATGGGGCAGGCGATGCAGATGATCCGCGCGGGCATGGCCGATGTGATGGTCACCGGCGGCTCCGAAGCCATGCTGTGTTTTGGCGGCATCAAGGCGTGGGAGGGGCTGCGCGTCATGTCCAAAGACGCCTGCCGCCCGTTTTCCGCCAATCGCAACGGCATGGTGCAAGGCGAAGGGGCCGCGGTCTTTGTTTTCGAAGAATATGAACACGCACGCGCACGCGGGGCCGAGATACTGGCGGAAGTTTCAGGCTTTGCCATGTCCTCGGACGCGGCGGATATCGTGATGCCCTCTAAGCAAGGCGCGTCGCGGGCCATATCAGGCGCGATGAAAGATGCGCAGATGAACCCGGAAGAGGTGTGTTACATCAACGCCCACGGCACGGGCACGGCGGCCAATGACAAAACCGAATGCGCGGCCGTGGCGGATGCCTTTGGGCATCACGCGGATGACCTGATGATCTCGTCCACCAAGGCGATGCATGGCCATCTGATTGGTGGAACCGGCGCGGTCGAGCTCTTGGCCTGCATCATGGCGCTCCGCGAGGGCGTGATTGCGCCAACGGTCAATTACGAAGAACCGGACCCGGAATGTGCGCTGGATGTGGTGCCCAATGTGGCGCGGGATGTGAAGGTCAAGGCGGTGTTGTCCAATGCCTTTGCCTTTGGCGGTTTGAACGCGGTTCTGGCGCTGCGCGCGGCTTGATTTTTTAGACCTCAGAAACAAAAACGCCGCCTCGAAGGGCGGCGTTTTCTTTTGTGTTTTTATGGTTTACTGGGCCGGTGCCTTTGGGGCAGCCAGATCATCAAATGACTTGGTGAAACCCTTCAGCGACATGGCCAGGTTGACCTTCTGATCGGGGGCTGCGGCAGGCACGATGGTGACCGTGGCCTTTGCGCCTTTCTTGAAGCCGTCAATCTCGCCAGCGGTGAAACCGATATTGGCAACGCAGCCCGGCTGCGCGCAGAAGCGGAACGGATAGCGACGTGCCTGACCGCCATCAACCGAAATGGTCAGCTGTTGGGTCAAAAGCGTTTCCAGCGGCACCACAACGGTGGCCCCGGCAGCGGCCTGACCGCCAGCGGGCAGTTTGCCCAGCGAAATTTCAGCCACGGCATTGCCGGCTTCGTCTTTCAGCAGCTGGTACATCTGGCAGGGGTCGTCGCCCTGACCTTCAGGCAGGGTGATGCATTTGCGTTCCCAATCCCCTTCGACGCTTTCGACATAGGTCTGGCCGGGTTTGCGGGTTTCGTCCACGGGCTGACCCATATCGACCTTGGGCTGGCTGGCCTCGGATGTGTTTTCTGTCTCTGCTGTGGTTTCGGCGGCCTCGGTCGCTTCGGTGGCGGCATCTTCCGATGCGGTCTCTTGCGCCAATGCGGGGGCAGCGAAGGCCAGCAGGGCGGCCAGCGGCAGGGTTTTGATCAGATCAACCTTCATAACGGTTCCTTGTGTAAAAGACGTTCTTCACCTGAGGCCGGGATATCATGTGCCCGGGGCGGTGTCAGGTCCAAATAACCATACCTTTGGCGGATTTCGAGCCACGCCGCAGCGCTGCGCGATTCCCTGCCGAGCCCGGGCAGGCCCCCCGAGTTCGGGAGCCGCGAACCGGGCTAGGCAACGCGGTTCATATCCCTGCAGGCAGATGTCATGTCAGAGCTGAAAAAGTGAAAAGGGCCCGCAGCGCAGACCCTTTTCGGTGTTCTCTCCCTGCCGGACTGACCGGCTTATGGCGTGACGCTATGTCACTTGGTCGCAGGGGTCAAGGGGGCAATTGGCGCAATTGGCCTCCAAACTGTCGCGAATGTGATCTGATACAGCTTTTCACGCAAAAACAAATGCATAGCTACGCATGTTAACAAAAAAAGACCCCGCGCAAGGCGGGGTCAGTCTGACAGGGAGGAAGTCATTCCCGGGCATCTGCCCATCGGGAATGAATACAGTCTGGCCCAAGGAGGTTAATATTGTATTGTCGGAGCGAATTTAGTTTTGCGACCCTCTTCGGGTCGGGGGAGTGTGAGCAGATGACGGATCCGATGGACGGGCGAATTTTCGTGGGTGGCGGCGGCGTGGATTACGCCGAGAAGCAGGGGCTTTTGCTGAAATATGCCAACCGGCACGGGCTGGTGGCGGGGGCCACGGGCACCGGCAAGACGGTCACGCTGCAAATTCTGGCTGAGAACTTCGCAGCCCAGGGCGTTCCTGTGTTCCTGTCAGACGTGAAGGGGGATTTGTCGGGTCTTGCAAAAGCTGGCTCCGAAGGGTTCAAGCTGCACGAAGCCTTCACCTCGCGCGCGGAAAAGATCGGTTTTACGGATTACAGCTACAAGGCCTTCCCGGTCACCTTCTGGGACCTTTACGGCGATCAGGGGCACCCGGTGCGCACCACCGTCTCTGAAATGGGGCCGCTTTTGCTGGCGCGGCTACTTGAGCTGACCGAAGCGCAAGAGGGTGTGTTGAACATCGCCTTCCGCGTCGCCGACGAACAGGGCCTGCCGCTTCTGGATCTGAAGGACCTGCAGGCGCTTTTGGTCTGGGTCGGCGAAAACGGCAAGGATCTGAGCCTGCGCTACGGCAATGTGTCCCACAGTTCGGTTGGCGCCATCCAACGTGCGCTTTTGGTCTTGGAAAACCAGGGTGGGGCGAAGCTTTTTGGGGAACCCGCGCTGGAGCTGTCGGACATGATGCGCACGGATACGGATGGGCGCGGACGGATTTCCATTCTGGCGTCCGACAAGCTGATGGGTGCGCCGCGGCTTTATGCGACCTTCCTGTTGTGGCTTCTGTCCGAGCTTTTTGAGGAACTGCCCGAGGTGGGCGACCCGGACAAACCCAAGCTGGTCTTTTTCTTTGACGAGGCGCATCTGCTCTTTGATGGCGCGCCGAAAGCGCTGGTGGACAAGGTCGAACAGGTGGCACGCCTGATCCGGTCAAAAGGGGTGGGCATCTATTTCGTGACGCAAAGCCCGTCGGATATTCCCGAGGACATCCTTGGCCAGCTGGGCAACCGCGTGCAACACGCGCTGCGCGCCTTTACCGCACGTGATCGCAAGCAGCTGCGTCTGGCCGCCGAGACCTATCGCGACAATCCGCGCTTCTCGACCGAAGACGCCATTCGCGAAGTGGGTGTGGGCGAGGCTGTGACCTCGTTTCTGGAACGCAAAGGCGCGCCCGGCGTGGTGGAACGCACGCTCATTCGCCCGCCTTCGACGCAGCTTGGGCCGATTGAACCGGGCGAGCGCAAGGCACTGATTGATGCTTCGCCCATCGCCGGGAAATATGAGACGGTGAATGACCGCGAAAGCGCCTATGAGGTGTTGACCAAACGGGCCGCCGACGCCGCACGCGAAGCCGAAGAGGCAGAGCGCGCCGAGGAAGAGGCGGAAAGTGCCGCCGAACGCGAATACCGCGCCGGGCGGCGCTATTCCGGGTCGCGGGTGAAACGCTCTACCTCGCGCAGCCGCAAAACACCCGACAGTTTTGGCGGAGCCATGGCCGAGGCGGTGATGAAAGAGCTGAAAGGTACCACGGGCCGGCGCATTGTGCGCGGCATTCTGGGGTCCTTGTTCAAAGGGCGCTGATCAAGCTTTTAGCGAGCAGGATGATCTGAACAAAGGGGGGCGGCGGCCCCCCGATTTGTCAGATCAGCGCGGGCGTGGCCCGCGCGGCGCAGCCCGCCCGCGGGTCATTTCATCTGATAGCTGCGCGCCGATCCGTCTGCGCGGGTGAAGGTGACCAGATCGCCATCAAAACTGACCGCCGGGCAGCCCTTCCCGGCAAGAAAATCGGGGCTTGTGATGTCGCGGCAATAGGTGCCGTTCTCGACGCTCCACGTGCCTTCGATCTGCATCTTGTCATTGCCGCCAGTCAGCTTGCCATCCTCATGCAGGGTGATCGTGGTGTCGCTTTTGCCATAGAAGGTTTTGCCAGCAAGTGCGTCTTGCAGCGGGTCGGTGTCGGCGCGCAGCGCGGTGGCGGCAAGAGCAAGGGCTGCGAGCAGGGCAAGGGGCGCAAGATGGGTCAGGCGGGGCATGTGATGTCCTTTCGGGTGTCCTGTCCCGTTTATCCTGCCCAAATACGCCGCAGACATTGAGTTTGATCAAGCGGCCCCAAAAAGCCGCAGGAAAACGCTGCAAGAAACCGCGATGCCTCGCGCGCAGGTCAGATGGCGCGGATTTTCAGCCGGGCCACGCGGTTGCCATCGCGTTTCATGACCTCGAACCGCATGCCGTGGAAGCTGAAGACCTGACCTTCATTGGGGATCATCTGGGCTTCGTGAATGACCAGCCCGGCGATGGTATTGGCCTCGTCGTCGGGCAGCGACCAGTCATTGGCGCGGTTCAGGTCGCGGATCGTCACATGGCCTTCAACCACATAAGCTCCGTCTTGCAAGCGTTTGATTTCATGGTCGCTTTGCATGTCAAATTCGTCGGTGATCTCGCCCACGATCTCTTCCAGAATATCTTCAAGCGTGATCAGCCCTTCGAGCGATCCATATTCATCCACCACCAGCGCAAAATGTGTGTGGCGCTTGAGAAACTCGCGCATCTGGTCGTCGAGCGTGGTGGTTTCGGGGATGAAGTAAGGCTCCATCGCCACATCCAGCGGGTTGAAATCTTCGATCTTCTTGCCGGCGGCCTGCACTTTATACATGGCGCGGCTGAGGTCTTTGGCGTGGATCACACCGATGATATTTTCCGGCTCATTACGATAGACGGGCAGGCGGGTGTGACGCGAGGCGAGGATTTGTTCCAGCACCTCGACGGCCGGAGCGGCGGCGTCGATCATCTCGATCTGGCTGCGGTGGAGCATAATCTCCTCGACCGCGCGGTCCCCCAGATCCAACGCGCCCAACAGGCGGTCGCGGTCTTCCTTTTCCACCGCACCTTCCGAATGGCCCAGCGCGATGGCGCCCATGATCTCTTCGCGCACCGCAAGGATATGGCTGTCGGGGTCGGTTTCCACGCCAAAAAGGCGCAGCACACCACGGGTGATGGCGCGCACGGCCGACACGATGGGCGCGAAGACAAGGATGATCAGCGAAATGGGCCCAGAGGCCTTGGCCGCAGCGGCTTCCGGGCGGGTGATGGCATAGGTTTTGGGCAGCACCTCGGCGAAAATCAGCACCAGAAGCGTCATGACCAGCGTGGCCAGCGCCACGCCGCTGTCACCAAACAGGCGCGTGAACAGAGCCGTGGCCAGCGAGGCGGCCAGAATGTTTACAAGGTTGTTGCCCAAAAGCACCGAGCCGATCAGACGTTCGCTGTCCTCGGTGATGTCCAGCGCGCGCTGTGCAGCACGTTCGCCTTTGTCGGCGCGGTTGCGCAATTTGGCACGAGAGGCAGCGGTCAGGGCGGTTTCTGAGCCTGAGAAGAAAGCGGAAAGCACGAGCAGAGCGGCAATGGCGGCGCAGCTGATCCAGAAGGGGGTGTCCATGACGGGGTGTTGGGCCTTTGTGTTATGTCCCTTCTGTTATGGGTGTTCGGCGCGTGGCTTGCAAGAGAGGCACGCGTAAGGGTGCCTGCGCAAAGGAAAACGGGGCCATGTTGCCATGACCCCGCCGCCGCGCATGTCCGTGAGTGGTTACGATGTCATGTCGTAGGCGCGTTCTCCGTGGGCAGACAGGTCCAGCCCGTTGGTTTCAGTTTCCAGATCGACGCGCAAGGGGGTGAACAACGCGACCAGTTTGATCAGCACGAAGGTGACGACAATGGTGAAGATGCCGACGATGATCAGCGCCCCAAATTGCGCGACAAAGCTGCCCTGGCCAAAGACCGCGATCATGATCGTGCCGAAGATGCCGCCGACCCCATGCACGGCAAAAACATCCAGCGTGTCGTCGATCTTCAGCTTGTTGCGGATCACGTTCACGGCCTCCTGACACAGAACCCCGGCCACGGCGCCGATGATCAGCGCCTCGATGGGGCCAACAAAGCCCGAGGCCGGCGTGATCGAGGCCAGACCCGCGATGGTGCCGGTCACGATGCCCACAAGGCTGGCCTTGCCGTACTTCACCTTTTCATAGATGGCCCAGGTCAAGGATGCGGTGGCCGCAGAGATATGGGTCACCGTGATCGCCATGGCAGCGCCCCCATCAGCGGCCAGTTGCGAGCCACCATTGAAGCCAAACCAGCCCACCCAGAGCATGCCAGCCCCCATGAATACCATCCACGGCGCATGCGGGGGTGTGGTGCGGTGTTTGCGCGGGCCTAGGAAAATGGCGACCATCAGGGCCGCGATTGCCGCGGTTTCATGCACCACAATGCCACCGGCAAAGTCGCGCGTGCCGATCTCGCCAAAAATGCCGCCATCCGCCAGTGCGCCGCCGCCCCAGATCCAATGCACAACGGGCGCATAGCACAAGAGCATCCACAGGCCCGAGAAGGCCATCACAAAGCCAAAGCCAACCCGTTCCACATAAGCGCCCACGATCAGCGCGGGGGTGATCACCGCGAAGGTCATCTGGAAGGCAAAGAACAAAACCTCGGGCAGGGTGCCTGACAGGCTGTCTGCGGTGACGCCCATCAAAAACGCCTTGTCCAGAGATCCGAACCAGCCATGGGTCGCATCCCCAAAGGCAATTGTGTAGCCCAGCGCCAGCCACAGCACGCTCATCAAACAGGCGATGGCATAGACATGCATGAAGACGCTGAGCACGTTGCGGGCGCGTACAAGCCCGCCGTAAAACAGCGCCAATCCCGGCAGTGACATGAAAAGGACCAATGCTGTGGCCACGATGATCCAGGCAGTATCTGCGCCGTTCATATTCCCCTCCTTCGGGTAAAAACCTGATGACGGGGGTTGTCGCGGATTGCTGCGGAAATGGGCAGGATGCAGAGGGGATTTGGGTCCTGTGCGTCCAAGAATTTACATTTTGCTGAAAAAATGGACGCTCAATGCGCGGGTTGTGTTGCTCTTTAAGCGCTGAGGGAACGGTTGAGCGACCAATGCCCCGCGATATTCTTGTGCTGCCTTACTGTCGGGCGGCCTGCATCAAAAGCGACAGCGCATGGGTTGTGGCGGCCAAACGGACCTTTTCGCGGCCCAGCGCGCCGAACTCGACCGTCTCTGTGGTGACACCATCAGGCGTGGCCAGCCCGAAACAGACGCGGCCCTCGGGTTTGTGATCCGATCCACCCGGCCCTGCGATCCCGGTGACTGAGACGGTAAGTGTTGCCAGCGAACGGGCCAGTGCGCCTAGTGCCATTTCAGCCGCCACCTCTTCAGATACGGCACCATGGGCCTGAAGTGTGTCTGCCCGCACGCCCAACATGTCTTCTTTGGCGTCATTGGAATAGGTGATGAACCCACGGTCAAACACGTCCGAGCTGCCCGGAACTTCGGTCAGCGCGGCGCCCACCATGCCGCCGGTGCAGCTTTCCGCCGTGGCGATACGCCAGCCGTGCGCGCGACACAGCGACAGGATGTCAGCTGCAAGGCTCACATCAGTACCGCATGGGCACCGTAAGCCAGCGCCACCACCGTGATCGCAGCCGCCACGCCCGCATAGACGTCATCCATCATCACGCCCGTTGCATCCCCGCGCCGATCCGCCTTGCCAATGGGGCCAAGTTTGGTGATGTCGAAAAACCGAAAGGCGAGAAAGGCAACGATCCAGCCGGGGTAAAGCGCGGTGATATCCGCGCCCATCATCTTGGCCCCGAAAGAGACCGGGAAAAGCGCGATCCACATGCCGACCACCTCGTCGATCACCACCTCGGACGGGTCGTGGTCATCGCTGCCTGCGGTATAGGCCTCGGTCGCCTTGAGGCCGATGTAATAGGCCAGGATCGTGGCGCCGGTCAGTGCGATGGGACCGCCGATGATATGCGAAACCCATGCGACGGGCAGAGCCGCCAGCGTGCCCCATGTGCCCGGTGCGGGGCGCATGAGGCCTGAATAGAAGAAGGTGGCGATCAGCTTGGCTGTGAATGGGGTCATGTTACTCTCCGATCAGCGTGGCGACGGCCTGTGCGGCGATGCCTTCGGCGCGCCCCGTAAAGCCCAGACGTTCGCTGGTGGTGGCCTTCACCGATACGCGGGTCACCTCCATCCCCATGATGTCGGCCAAAGCGGCGCGCATCGCCTGTGCATGTGGCCCGATCTTGGGTTCTTCGCAAATCAGCGTCACATCGACATTCGAGATCCGGTAGCCGCGCGTGCCCGCCAGCTTGACCGCGTGGCGCAGGAAAATATCGCTTTCAGCGCCTTTCCACTGCGCATCCGAGGGCGGGAAGTGCTGGCCGATATCACCCTCGGCCAATGCGCCATAAATCGCATCGGTCAGCGCATGCATGCCCACATCGGCGTCCGAATGACCCTTGAGCGCGCGATCATGCGGGACCGAAACACCGCAGAGCACCACATGGTCCCCATCCTCAAACGCATGCACGTCAAAACCGGTGCCCACCCGAATATCCATCGCCTGTTCCTTTTCCTCGGCCAGCAATAGCCGTTCGGCCCGCGCGAAATCGCCGGGCGTGGTGATCTTCAGGTTGCGTTCATCGCCCGAAACCACCGCCACGTCCAGACCTGCATGGCGGGCGACCTCGACATCATCGGCGGCCCCGCCCGGATGGGCGCGATGGGCGGCGAGGATATCGGCAAAGCGAAAGCCCTGCGGCGTCTGCGCGCGATAAAGCCCGCTGCGATCCTGCGTGCCAGTCACAAGGCCCGCCTCCCCGCGCCACAGCGCATCTGTGACGGGCAGGGCGGGGGCCGCGCCCGGATGGGCGTCAAGGGCCTCAATCACGGCCTCGATCACGGCGTCCGGTACCAAGGGGCGGGCCACGTCATGGATCAGCACGTGATCTGGGGCCGTGTTTTCCAGCGCCTCAAGCCCCGCCATCACACTCGCGTCCCGCGTAGCGCCCCCATGCACAAGGGTCACGCCTTCGATCTGATCGGCAAATCCGTGATCATCGGGGTGAATGACCAACACAATTTGACCTGTGCCCGCATGGGCACGAAACCGCGCCACAGTATGCGCCGCAACGGGTGCCCCCGCGATCTGGCGCCACTGTTTTGGCAGGCCCGCGCCCGCGCGTGTGCCGCGCCCGGCGGCAACGATGATGACAGCTGTGTTCATGCCCTCTTGTTTAGGACGTGCTGAATTGAAGAACAATGGCGGTGAATCGCCCGCAAAAAGCGCACAAAAAATAGGCAGAATGTGAAAGGGTCGCTCGCGGAGCAGGCAGAAAGTTGATATATTGCGGGGGGTCAGCGCAATCTGACCCTATTGCACAAGGATTAAGCATGTCGCTCCCGATCGGAGATATCAGCCTGTCACCCCCCGTGATCCTCGCCCCCATGGCCGGGATCACCGATTTGCCGTTTCGCGATATCGTCGCCTCGTTTGGCGCGGGGCTTGTGGTGTCGGAAATGGTGGCCAGCCAGGAAATGGTGCAGGCCAAACCCGGCGTGCGCGAACGGGCCGAGCTGGGCTTTGGTCACGCCAATACCGCCGTGCAGCTGGCCGCGCGCGACCCTTACTGGGCGGGCGAGGCCGCGCGTATGGTCGAGGCCAACGGCGCGCGCATTATCGACATCAATATGGGCTGCCCGGCGCGCAAAGTGGTGGGCGGCATGTCCGGCTCGGCGCTCATGCGCGATCTGGACCATGCGCTCAGGCTGATCGACGCGATTGTCGGCGCGGTCAATGTGCCGGTCACGCTGAAAACCCGGCTGGGCTGGGATGATGACAGTCTCAATGCGCCCGAACTGGCCCGACTGGCCGAAGGGGCGGGCATTCGTCTCATCACCATCCACGGCCGTACGCGCTGTCAGTTTTACAAAGGCCACGCCAATTGGGCCGCGATCCGCCCGGTGAAAGAGGCCGTATCGATCCCGGTCATCGCCAATGGGGATATCGTGGACACGGCGACGGCCCGTCAGGCGCTGTCCGACAGCGGCGCGGATGGGGTGATGATCGGGCGCGGCGCGGGCGGGCGGCCGTGGCTTCTGGCCGAGATTGCACATGCGCTTTACGGACAGCCCGCGCCAGACATCCCCACAGGCGAGGCGCTGGTCAAGCTGGTCAGCGACCATCATGCCGCGAGCCTTGACTTTTATGGGCCAGAGCTGGGCGGGCGGGTCATTCGCAAACATTTGGGCTGGTATATGGATGGGGTCGGCACCGCGCCTGACCTGCGCCGTCGCATCCTGTCCTCACGCAACCCAGACGAGGTGCGCGCCCTGATCGCGCCTGCGCTTTTGGCGCAAAGAGAGGCCGCATGAGTGACGAGCTGGCCCTTTGGAACGCGCTGCCTGTGCCTGCGCTGCTGCTAGACGGGGTGGGGCAGGTGGAGCGCCTGAACGGTGCGGGCGAGCTGTTTCTGAACTGCTCGGAACGGGGGCTTCTGGGCAAGTTGCCGACGGCGCGGTTCGGCTTTTCCGTTGACCTTTTGCCCTCGATTGAACGGGTGCGTCTGAACGGGGCGCCTTTGTTCATCGACGGGGTCACAATTCGGCTGAGTTCTGGCGAGAAGCGCGAGGTGAACTTGCAGATATCACCCCTGACCAGCAGCCCGTCGGGCGAGGTGATCATGCTTTTGCAGCCGCGCTCTGGCGCCGAGGCGCTGGGGCAGGTGGTCGGGCCGAAAGCGGCCGCGCGTCAGGCGATTGGCATGGCCGAGATGCTGGCGCATGAGATCAAGAACCCCCTGGCCGGGATCACGGGCGCGGCGCAGCTTCTGTCCATGTCCCTGCCGGAGGGTGATCAGGAGCTGACCGATCTGATCGTGGCCGAAAGCCGCCGCATCGTCGCCCTTCTGGAACAGGTCGAGCGGTTTGGCGATCTGCGCCCGCCCGCACGGCGTGCCGTGAATGTGCATGATATTCTGGACCGTGCAAGGGCCACGGCGCAGCTTGGTTTTGCCCCCGATATACGCTTCTCGGAACTGTATGATCCGTCGCTGCCAGAAGTGTTTGTGGATGGGGATCAGCTGCAGCAGGTGATCTTGAACTTGTTGAAGAATGCTGCGCAAGCACTTGGCGGTGAGGGTAAAATTACGCTCCGTACATTCTACGAGGCCGGGCTTCGCCTGCATCTGCCCAACGGCGAACATGCCAGCCTGCCCATTCAGATTGAGGTCACGGATAACGGGCCGGGGCTGCCCCCCGATATCGCCGATCAGGTCTTTGACCCCTTCGTGTCAGGCCGCGAAAACGGCACCGGGCTGGGGCTGGCTTTGGTGTCGAAAATCCTGACCGATCACAACGCGCTCATTGCGGTGGACAGCCACCCCGGACGCACCACGTTTCGCATTAGCCTGCCGGTCGCCCCGGCAACCGGCGCTCACCCCCCTGAAGGAGACTGACCATGGATGGCACCGTTCTTGTGGCCGATGACGACCGGACAATCCGCACGGTTCTGACCCAGGCATTGACGCGCGCGGGTTGCCGGGTGCATGCGACCGGTTCAATGGTGACCCTGATGCGCTGGGTTGAAGAGGGGCGCGGGGATGTGGTGATTTCCGATGTTGTCATGCCCGATGGGAACGGGCTGGAAAGCCTGCCGAAAATCGCCAAGCTGCGCCCGGACCTGCCTGTGATCGTTATCTCGGCGCAAAACACCATCATGACCGCCATTCAGGCTGCGGAAGCCGAGGCCTTTGATTATCTTCCCAAGCCATTTGACCTGCCGGATTTGATGAAACGCACCGCTCAGGCCCTGGAGCGCAAGCGCCTGCGTGTGCGCAATGCAGCGCCGTCGGAGCTGTCGCCATCGGTGACAGGCACTGCGGCGGTTGGGCAGACGGACTTGCCTTTGGTGGGGCGCACGCCCGCCATGCAAGAGCTCTACCGCCTTGTGGCGCGGGTCCTGAATGTTGATCTGCCGGTGTTGATCACCGGGGAAAGCGGCACGGGGAAATCTTTGATCGCGCGGGCGCTACATGATTTTTCCGACCGTCAGGACGCGCCTTTTGTGGTGGCCACGCCGGATGATCTTCTGCCCACGGACGGGATGGACCGGTTGGTGCGTCGGGCGGGGGCGGGCACGGTTCTGTTTGACGGTGTGGGTGATCTGGACGCCGACGCGCAGGCCCGCCTGACGCGTCTTTTGGACACGCTGGATGGGTCCGGGCCGCGTGTGCTGGCCATTTCGCAAGGCGATCTGGCGCAGGCGGCGGCGCGTGGCACGTTTCGCGAGGATTTGTTCTATCGGCTGGCCGGCGTGGTGATTCCCGTGCCCTCGTTGCGCGAACGGATGGAGGATATCCCCGCCCTTGCCGATCACTTTCTGGCGCGGGTGACGCGGGATGGTCTGCCCGCCCGGCGTTTTTCCGCCGATGTCGAAGACGCCCTGCGCGCCTATCCATGGCCGGGCAATGTGCGTGAGCTTGAAAACCTTGTGAACCGGCTGGCGGTCACCGGAACGGAAGATGAAATCTCGAAATCAGACGTGTTGGGGGCCCTTGGCGCGCCCATTGTGCCGGGCGCGGATACGCCCGACCTTTCCGACGAACGCCTGTCAGATGCGGTGCATCGCCACCTCAAACGCTATTTCGATCTGCATGGAGGCGTGTTGCCGCCAGCAGGGCTTTATCAGCGCATTTTGCGCGAAATGGAGCTTCCGCTTCTTGAAATCGCTCTGGATGCGACCGCAGGGAACCAAGCCAAATGTGCCGATCTTCTGGGCATCAACCGCAATACCTTGAGAAAGAAGATCACAGATTTGGGAATCGAGGTGACACGCCGCCGCAAATTGATGTAAAAGGGCAACAGGGCGCGGCAATTAGGCCATAGAGTCTCTCGGCGCCCGGGGGTGGCCCGTTTGGGTCGGTATTCGAAGGAAGCTTCCCGTGGCGCGAGCGGTGCGCAGATCGAGACTAGACTATTACCTGAGCCTGCAACGCTGGCGACGCTACCGTGCGGGTGCGGCGATCAGCATGGTCGCGCTTGGACCAGTTCTGGCCCTGACGACCTTTCTGGTGCTGGGGCCGTTCGGGCAGGGGGTGGACAGCAACGCGCTCAGGCTGATTCTGCTTGCCGATATTGTCTATGTCATTCTGGTGGCCGGGCTTGTGCTGGCCGGTGTCGGGCGCATGGTTGCCGCCCGCCGGCAGGAAAGCGCAGGGTCGCGGCTGCATTTGCGCCTGACCATGGTTTTTGCGGTGATTGCGCTGAGCCCAACGATCCTTGTGGCGGTCTTTGCCATGCTGACCCTTAATATGGGGCTCGAGGGCTGGTTTTCGGAACGTGTGCGCACGGTGGTGGGCAATTCGCTCTCTGCCGCGCAGGCCTATAAGCAGGAAAGCCGCGATGGGCTGGTGCAGGATGGTGAAGCGCTGGCCAACTATCTCAGCCTTCAGCGGGCCAATCAGCTTTTGCTGACAGATGGCGAGCTGGGGCGGCTTTTGGTGCAGGGGCAGACCCGTATCCAACGCGGGCTGCGCGAGGCCTATGTGATCAATTCGGACGGCGATATCCGGGTGCGTGGGGAGCGGTCCTACCTGTTTGATTTTGAAAAACCCTCGGCCGAGGATTTGTCCCGCGCGCTCACAGGTGAATCCGTTGTGATCGAGGATTGGCCGCGCAATGAGTTTCGTGTGTTGATCCAGCTTGATGGGTTCTCGGACCACCTGATTTTGCTGACGCGGGACGTGAATGGCGAGATTTTGGACCTTGTGGATGACACGCAGGAAGCGGTGCGGGTCTATAACCAGCTTGAAAGCCAACGCGGTCAGCAGCTGTTTCAGTTTGGCCTGATTTACCTGGGCTTTGCGGTGATCCTGATCCTTGCGGCGATCTGGCTGGGCATGTGGTTTGCTGAACGTCTGGCGCGCCCGGTGGGGCGGCTGGCCGGGGCGGCGCAGCGTGTCGGCGGGGGCGATCTGGATGTGCGCGTGATCGAAGAGGCAGGGGATGACGAGATCGCCATGCTGGGGCGGTATTTCAACCAGATGACCGCGCGCCTTAAGGGGCAACGTGACCGCCTGCTGGAAAACACCGATCAGATCGAACGCCGCCGGCGGCTCTTTGACAGCGTGCTCAGCTCGATCACCGGGGGCGTTGTCGGGTTGAACCCGGCCGGGCAGGTGACCTTTGTGAACCGCGCGGCCGAACAGCTTTTGGAAGTGGACGACGAAAACGGGCAGGAACACGAACTGTCTTTGGTCGTGCCGGAGTTCCAGCCGCTTTTGGATGAAGTGGTGCAAAGTGGTCTGGGCAGCGCGCAGGGCGAGATACGTCTGACCCGTGGCGGTCGGCAGGAAAGCCTTCTGGTGCGCATCGCGCGGCGACAGAATGAAGAGGGCGGTCTGGAAGGCTATGTGATCGCCTTTGATGACGTGACTGATCTGGTCACCGCCCAGCGCATGGCCGCCTGGGGCGACGTGGCGCGGCGTATTGCGCATGAGATCAAGAACCCGCTGACCCCCATTCAACTGTCCGCCGAACGCATCAAACGCAAGTTCAGCAAGGTCGAGGGCGTCGATGTGGCCGCGTTGGAACAATATACCGATGTGATCGTGCGTCAGACCGGGGATTTGCGCCGGATTGTTGATGAGTTCTCGAAATTCGCGCGCATGCCCGAACCGGATCGCCGGGTCACGGATCTGGTGAAACTGATGCGTGACGTGATTGTGTTGCAAGAGGCCGGGCAGGAGGATGTCGACATCTCGGCCGTGTTGCTGGACGGGCCAATTGAGGTTGAGATTGACGAAACCATGATCGGCCAGGCGCTGACCAACCTGATTAAGAATGCAGGCGAAGCCATTGAAACCTTGCAGAAAAAAGGTGCTCCTGATGGGCATATGCCGCAGGTTCATATTGGTATGGAGCTGCTGAGTTCGGGGGTGGAAATCACCATTGCCGACAATGGTATCGGGCTGCCGGAAGATCGTGCCCGGTTGTTTGAGCCATATGTGACCACACGCGATGAGGGCACCGGGCTGGGCCTGCCCATCGTCAAGAAGATCATCGAAGAACATGGCGGTCGTCTGACCTTGGAAGACGCGCCTGTATTTGAACCGGGCGGCGCGCATTTTGGCGCCATGGCCCGCATTTATCTGCCCCGCACAGGCGGGCAAGCAAAAGAGTGAGTTGGGGGACGATATGAGCGATATCCTGATTGTAGATGACGAACGCGACATCCGGGAGCTGATCTCGGATATTTTGGAAGATGAAGGGTTTACCACCCGGCTGGCGGGCACGTCAGACGAGGCGGTGGCCGAGGTGAAGGCTGAACTGCCGTCGCTGATGATCCTCGATATCTGGCTGAAAGACAGCGATATGGATGGGATCGACATCCTGAAGATGGTCAAACGTGAACACCCCGAGGTGCCGGTGGTGATCATCTCGGGTCATGGCAATATCGAAATTGCCGTCGCCGCGACCAAACAGGGCGCCTATGATTTTATCGAAAAGCCCTTCAATATTGATCAGCTGATGGTGGTGATCCGGCGCGCCATGGAGACCAGCCGGCTCAGGCGCGAAAACACTGAACTGAAGCGCCGTGATGGCTCTCCTGCTGAGATGATTGGATCAAGTGCGGCGTTCAAGGCGTTGAAATCGCAGCTTGAAAAGGTCACGAAATCCAATGGGCGGGTGCTTCTGACCGGGCCTGCGGGTGTCGGCAAAGAGATGGCTGCCCGTTATGTTCACATGCATTCTGACCGGGGCGCGGCCCCCTTTGTGGTGGTCAACTCCGCCTCGATCGAGGCCGAGCGCATGGAAGAGGTGCTGTTTGGCCGTGAATGCGCCGAACGCGGGGTGGAGCCGGGGCTTTTGGAAGAAGCCAATGGCGGCGTGCTTTATTTCGACGAGGTGGCCGACATGCCGCTTGGCACCCAATCCAAGATCCTACGCGTTCTGGTCGACCAGCGTTTCCAGCGTGTGGGTGGCGGGGACAAAGTGTCGGTCGATCTGCGGGTGATCAGCTCGACCAATCGCGATTTGCAGGCCGAAATTGATGCCGGTAATTTCCGCGAAGAGCTGTATCACCGGCTGAACGTGGTGCCGATCAGCGTGCCTCCCTTGTCGGAACGGCGCGAGGATATTCCGGTTTTGGCGGAATACTTCCTTGAACTGTTCAACAAAAACAACGGCTTGCCGCTGCGTGAATTGGCCGAGGAAGCCGGGGCCATGTTGCAGACGCTGAATTGGCCGGGCAATGTGCGCCAGTTGAAAAACATGATGGAACGCGTGTTGATCCTGGGCGATGGCAGCGGGCCCATTCAAGCCAGCGAGCTGCCCGGTCAGGACGCACCGGGCGAGGTCGAGGGCGACCAGCAGGTGGTCGTGTCAGGCGCGCTGGCCATGATGCCCCTGCGCGAAGCGCGCGAGGCGTTTGAACGCGAATATCTATTGGCGCAGATCAACCGGTTCGGCGGGAATATCTCGCGCACGGCGAATTTTGTTGGCATGGAACGCTCGGCCCTGCACCGCAAGCTGAAATCTCTGGGCGTTGTGACCGGGTCGAAGGCCGGTGCGCGCGTGGCCTATGTGGCGGGCGAAGACGAGGTCGAAGAGGCGTGAGGCCTGACGCGCGGGGCGCGATCCCGGCCATGCCTGCGCGGCCCATGCGTGGTCCATGCGCGGCGCGGGGCCGTGACGCTGCCATTGACCCTGCGCGCGCCTTCTGCCATCCCTTTTTACGTGACATGTCAGGGCCTGATAGCAGGCCCGTGACGGCTTCAGCGCCACAGGGCGCTTTTGGGAGAACCGGATGAAGGTCATCATTTGCGGGGCGGGTCAGGTCGGCTGGCAGATCGCGCGTCACCTTTCCAGCGAAAAGAACGACGTGACGGTGGTGGACAACAACGCCGAACTTGTGGCGCGGGCCACGGACACGTTGGATGTACAGGGAATTTCGGGCCATGCGTCCTATCCGGATGTGCTGGATCGGGCGGGCGCGCGCGATGCCGATATGATCATCGCCGCCACCCATTCGGACGAGGTGAACATGGTCACCTGTCAGGTGGCGCATTCCGTTTTCAACGTGCCGCGCAAGATCGCCCGGCTGCGTGCACAAAGCTATCTGGACGCCATCTATGCGGACCTTTACCGGCGCGATCACCTGCCGATTGACGTGGTGATCAGCCCGGAACGCGAAGTGGCCGAAGCGGTACTGAAGCGCCTGCAGGCGCCCTCGGCCTTCGATATCGAGAGTTTTCTGGACGGAAAGGTGCAGCTTCTTGGCGTGCAGCTGGGCGAAGATTGCCCGGTGATCAACACGCCCCTGCGCCAGTTGACAGACCTGTTTTCCACCCTGTCGGCCATCGTTGTCGGGGTGCGCCGCGAAGGCAGCCTGTTCGCGCCCGAACCGGGCGACCAGCTGTTTGCGGGCGATCAGATCTATGTCTTTACCAAAACCAGCGATGTGAATCGCACTCTGGAAGTGTTTGGCAAGACCACCAAGCGGCAGGAACGTGTGGTGATCCTTGGGGGCGGCAATGTGGGGCTTGCGGTCGCACGCGAGCTGGAAACCCGCGAGGATCGCATTCGCGCCAAGGTGATCGAACTGGACCGCTCGGTCGCCGAACTGGCCGCCGATGCGTTGGAACGCACGGTGGTGTTAAACGGCGACGGTATGGTGCGCGAGCTGATGAAAGAGGCGGGCGTGCCGCGCGCCGATGCCATTCTGGCCGTGACCGATGACGACAAGGTGAACCTGCTGGCCTCGGTGCGCGCCAAGGCCGAGGGCTGCCCGATGTCGATCTGTCTGGTCAACGACCCCTCGCTTGTCGGGCTGATGGAGCCCTTGAACATCGACGCCTATATCAACCCGCGTACCCAGACGGTCAGTTCGATCCTGCGCCATATCCGTCACGGCAAAGTGCGCGAGGTCTATTCGCTGGGCGACGCCGAAGCTGAGGTGATCGAGGCACAGGTTCTGTCCACATCCCCCATCGCGGGCAAACCCATCCGCGAGGTGGATTTCCCCGAAGGCGTGCTTGTGGGCGCCGTGATGAAAGGTGACGAGGTCCTGAAACCCTCGGGCAAGCTGCGCATTGATGAAGGCGACGTGGTCACTCTGTTTTGTATGGCCGCGGATGTGCCAGAGGTCGAACGGCTGTTGCAGGTCACGATCGACTTCTTCTGATCCGGACCGCTGCCATGCTTGCCCAGATCGCCAAACTTCCACTGCTTGTGATCCTGATGGGGATCTCGGTTCTGGCCATGCTGTTGCCGGCTGGATTTGCGTGGAGCGTCGGCGAGTATTACGAGGGGCGGGTCTTTCTGTACGGCGCTTTGCTATTTGGTTTCATTACCTTTTTTCTGGCGATTGCCATGGCAAACCGGCAGCGCTCTACCCGGCACAGGCGTCACCTTCTGGCGCTTTTGGGCCTGTTTGTCATTCTGCCGCTGATGCTGGCTGTGCCGTTTCATCAGGCGCTGCGCACCACGTCCTTTCTGAACGCCTATGTCGAGATGGTCTCGGCGCTGACCACCACCGGGGCGACCCTGTTTGACGATCCCGGACGCCTGCCGGATACGTTGCATTTATGGCGCGCACTGGTGGGCTGGCTTGGTGGGCTGTTCATCTGGGTTGGGGCCATCGCAATCCTTGCCCCCATGGCGCTTGGCGGGTTCGAAGTGCGGGCACGCTATGGCGCGCGTGGGCAGTCTGCGCGCCTGACCGGCGGGCGGTTTGGCGCCGGGATGAGCCAGATCACCCGGGTGGCGGATTTTTCCGACCGCATCCGCACCTATGGTATTCGTCTGCTGCCGGTCTATACCGGCCTGACCCTTGCCTTGTGGATTGGGCTGATCCTTGCCGGTGACACTGCCTTTGTCGCGCTGTGCCATGCCATGTCCACCATGGCGACCAGTGGCATTTCACCGGTGGGCGGATTGTCCGGGGCCAGTTCCGGCTATGGCGGAGAGGTGATGATCGCGGTTTTCCTGATCTTTGCCATTTCGCGTCTGACCTTTGCGACCGACATGCAAACGGGCGAGCTGCGCAACCTGACCGCTGACCCCGAAATACGGCTGGCCACGGTGATCGTGCTGGTGTTGCCACTGTTCTTGTTCCTGCGTCACTGGGTCGGAGCCTATGAGGTGGAAGAGGAAATGAACCTTCTGGCCGGGTTGGCCTCGCTTTGGGGGACGTTTTTCACCACGCTGTCTTTCTTGACCACCCTGGGGTTCGAAAGCCCGGCATGGGCGGTCAGTCGGGACTGGTCGGGACTGCAGACGCCGGGCCTGATCCTGATGGGGCTGGCGCTGGTGGGTGGCGGCGTGGCGACCACGGCAGGGGGGGCGAAACTCATGCGGGTCTATGCATTGTACCTGCATGGGCTGCGCGAGATGGAAAAACTGGTGCACCCGTCATCGGTTGGTGGCGCCGGGACCGAGGCCCGCCATATGCGCGGGCGCGGGGCCTATATGGCTTGGGTGTTTTTCATGCTGATGACCTTGTCCGTGGCGCTGGTCATGGCGCTTTTTGCGCTGACCGGGCAGGATTTTGAAGGTGCGATGATCCTGACCATTGCGTCCCTGACCACCACGGGCCCCATCGCACAGGTGGCCGCGGTTGACCCGATCTCTTACGGGGCTTTGGGAAACACGGCAAAGATGATCCTAGCGGGGGCGATGATCCTTGGCCGGCTGGAAACACTTGCCATCATTGCGCTTCTCAGCCCGGATATTTGGCGTCGCTGACCCATTCAGTTGTGGTCTGGCGGCCATACCCGGCTTTCTGCGCTGCAAAAAGGGGCTGGAAACCACCAAAATCCCGCGTCATAGTGGCATTCAGGTATAAATCCTGCCGGATCGCCGGCAGCACGAGACAAAAAAGGCAAAAAACGATGGCTGCCGATAAGCAAAACCTTCAGGACGCATTCCTTAATCATGTGCGCAAATCAAAAGTGCCGGTCACGATCTTTCTGATCAACGGCGTGAAACTGCAGGGCGTGATTTCCTGGTTCGACAATTTCTGCGTGCTTCTGCGCCGTGATGGACAGTCGCAGCTTGTGTATAAGCATGCAATCTCGACCATTATGCCGGGCCAACCGATCAATCTTTATGACGGCGAAGACAGCTGACTGACCTCATTGACCGCGAGGAACAGGCCACACGTGCCTGGGTCCTGCACCCGGAACTGACATCCGATCCCAACCGCCGGACCGCGGGTCCCGCGCTGGAGGAAGCCGTATCTTTGGCGGCCGCACTTCCGCATCTCGAGGTGCTGGGGGCCGAGATCGTGCGCCTGCGTGATCCTCATCCCGGCAAGCTCTTTTCCAAGGGCAAGCTGGAAGAGGTGGGCGCGCGCATCAAAGCGGCCGAGGTTGATCTGGTGCTTGTTGACGGCGCGGTCAGCCCGGTTCAACAACGCAATCTTGAAAAAGAATGGTCGGTCAAGATCCTCGACCGCACAGGGTTGATCCTCGAGATATTCTCGGACCGCGCGCGCACCCGTGAAGGCGTGTTGCAGGTCGAGATGGCCGCGCTCTCTTATCAGCGCACGCGCCTTGTGCGGGCCTGGACCCACCTTGAACGGCAACGTGGTGGGCTTGGTTTCGTGGGCGGTCCCGGTGAAACCCAGATCGAGGCCGACCGCCGCGCCATTGACGATCACATGAACCGCCTGCGCAAACAGCTTGAAAAGGTTGTGAAAACCCGCGAGTTGCACCGTGCGGCGCGCGCCAAAGTGCCGTTCCCGATCGTGGCGCTTGTGGGTTATACCAACGCGGGCAAATCCACGCTTTTCAACCGGATGACCGGGGCGAAAGTGCTGGCCAAAGACATGCTTTTTGCCACGCTTGATCCCACCATGCGTCAGATCGAACTGCCCGCCCTTGGCAAGACGCCAGGTCAGGGGGGCGGGCGCAAGGTGATCTTGTCGGATACGGTGGGCTTCATCTCGGACCTGCCCACGCAGCTGGTCGCGGCGTTTCGCGCCACGTTGGAAGAGGTGCTGGCCGCTGACCTGATTTTGCATGTGCGTGACATCAGCCACGAAGGCACCGCCGAACAGGCGCGCGACGTGGAAAGCATCCTATCTGATCTGGGCGTCGACGAAAACACCCCGCAGCTTGAGATTTGGAACAAGCTCGACCTTTTGGACCCGGAAGAGGCGGATGCCCGGCGCAAGGAAGCGGCGCGCAGTGATGACATCCTGACCCTCTCTGCCATCACCGGGGAAGGCTTTGATGATCTTGTGGCCGCCATCGACGCGGCGTTGGACGAACCGCGCCGGACAGAGGTTCTGAAACTTGCCTTCTCGGATGGGCGCAAACGGGCGTGGCTGTTTGAAAAGGGCATCGTCGAAGAGGATGAGCCGGGCGAAGACGGCTGGGCCATCACCGTGACCTGGACGGAACGGCAATCCGCGGAATACGCGGCACTCTGATTTCTTTCACTTACTGAAGTCATTCCCGAGCCCACGAAAACAAAGACCGCCCCGAAGGGCGGTCTCCTGGCCGTGAGTGGCCATACATCATTCACCTTTGGGGATGCCCTGACGCTCCCCCTGCTGGGACGCGTCAGCTGGCTTGATGAATGACGATCTGCTGGAAGGGGATCTCGATCCCGTCTTTCGCGAACTGCTCATAGATCGCCTGTGGCAGGCTGTATTTCACGTCGAAATAATGCGCGCCATCGGTGAAGGGACGCACCAGAATGTCGACCGAAGAGCTGTTCAGCGTTTCGACTTCCACAAAGGCGGCCGGTTCAGCCAGCACATGTTCATGGGCCTTCAGGACCTTGGCGATCGAGGCTTTGGCCTTCTTGATATCCGTGCCATAGGCGACCGAGGCCACCATATCCACACCGCGCACCGCGTGATGCGAATGGTTGGTGATCTTCGCGCCCCAGATTTCCGAGTTGGGCACAATGATATGTTGGTTGTCGAAGGTGATCATGTCGGTGGTGAACAGAGTGATGGCATCCACCTTGCCGAAGGTGCCGGCGGCCTCGACGAAATCCCCGACTTTGAAGGGACGAAACAGGATCAACATGATCCCGGCGGCCAGGCTGGACAGGGTGCCCTGAAGCGCCAGACCAACGGCCAGACCCGCGGCACCCAGAATGGCAATCAGCGATGTGGTCTGGATGCCAAACCGGTCCAGAACAATCAGGCCGGCAAAGACCAGCACCGCATAGCGGGCGATCGAGCCCAGAAAGTGAAACAGCGTCTCGTCCAGTGCTTCATGGCGTTTGCCAAGGCCCACGATCATGCGTTTGACCAGACCCGCGGCCCAATAGGCGGCAAAGGCAATGACGATGACATAAAGAATATTGAGCAGGTTGGCCTGAAGCCAGCCCATGCTTTGTGCGACGTTTTCCATGAAACCCCCTTAAATTCACGTTTTGCCCGCATTGGGCTAAGGGGATTTAACGGTGTGACCTCACGGAAATTAAGGGGAAAACACTGCAGGTTTACCCCCTCGGACGTGCGAATTCAGGTCGAAGGCAAGGCGCGCGCAGGTCAGGGGCGCGGCACCAGACGTGTGATCCCGACAGAGGCCGCGCGCGCCAGGTCCGGGTCCAGCGACATGGGGGTGTATTCCCCGCGCCGCCACAATTCCCCCAGATCATCATAGTGCCGCGATAAAGGGTGGCCCGACTGCCCGGTGGAAATCACGAAAAGCGAGCTGTCCGGGTCCGACAGGTCATAAACACCGCGGTATCCCGCCCCGTGCACATTGCGAAACGGGTTCACGCCTGTGCCTGCCGTACGCCCCCGCAAAAGCGTGTTGTCACCGCCGGATGTGGATTGGCGGATATTCACAAACCATTTCAGAAAGGGCGCATCGCCCAGCACGGGGTGTTTGTGGTTGGCTTCGTGATAGTCGCCCCAGCGCAGGCTTTCTTGCGTGCCGCGCGCATTTTCCGACATCCACAAAAGCGCGTCATCCAAAGCCGCGCGGGCCATATCGGTGCAGCTTTCCTTGGGGGCGGACTGGATCACGTCACACCAGACCCCGGCACCATCCACATTGCGGAACACGCGTTCAATAAAGATCGGCTCCAGATGGGTAAACTCTTCGCTCAGCGGGCCAAGTTCGTCGCGGATCAGGCGGGTCTGAAGCGCGCGCAGCCAGGCCGAATAGATCAGCGGTTCGGGCATATGCTCGTTCATCTCGCCATTCCAATTGGCCAGCAACTCCAAAGCGCGTTGACGCTCGCGTTCGCGCGTGCCTTCGGGGGCAGCTTCGCCGGTGAACCACAGATCTGCGCCCACCAAGGGCAACAGCGTGCGTGCGGTGACCGAAACGGGGTCAAGCTGCGCCTCGATGAAGCTTTCGCGCGTGTGTACCTCGCGGGCCTGCATCAACCGCGACCAGCGTTGCACGCGCTGGCTGTCACCCCAGTCAAAGCTCATGTGATCGGGGAAGGGGCGGTTCACGATCTTGTTGTTCGTGTTGCCGACAATCCCGCCTGATGGCATGACAAATTCCGGGTTTGCCGCATAGCTGAGCCGCCCAAGCCAGCGATTTTCTTCGCGCCAGCCGGGGCTGGGAATACGCCCGCGCGTCTGGTGGCGCATGTGGCGTTTGGGCATGGTGCCGATGACCTTCATTGCGACATTTTCCCGGTCCACCATGGTTAGGGTTTGACTGGGGGCCACGTAGTCGGCACCGGCGGCGATGCCCTCCATCACCGTCTTGGCCCGCATCATCTTCAGGCCTGCGCTGATGGACCGGTCTTCTTCAGTCAGAAGCGTCCAGTTGATCGACATGACATGGCCCGGCGGGGTCACCCGGTCGAGGTTGAACATGGTTTCCGGCAGGACCGGGCCGTTTTCGGTCCATTGCAGGGTGAAGGTCACGGGGGCTGCATCTTTCACCTGCACGATCGAGCCGCGCGTGATCATCGGCGCGAAGCCGTCGGGTGTGGCGACAGAGGTTGGGTCGTCGGGGTTGAGCTTTTCAACATGCAGGTCCTGATCGTCCAGATAGGATGATGTGAGCCCCCAGGCGAAGCCGTCCGACCGCCCCAGCAACATCACCGGCAGGCCCGGGATCGTGCCGCCGATCACGCCGCCGGTCTGCAGTTCTAACCGTGCCAGATACCAGATCGCCGGGGCGGTGAAGCCCAGATGCGGATCATTGGCCATAAGCGAGCCCCCGGTGGCGGCACGTTTGGGCGCCGCGGCCCAGGCATTGGATGCACCTGCTAGCCCGCGCGGGGGCACCGGCCACAGGAAGGGGCGCGTCTGCGTGTCTTGCGTCTGCGTGTTCTGCGCAAACTGTTCTTCGGTCGTGTCAAAGAGTGCTGCATATTCAGGCAAGGCCGCCACGCCTGTGCCCGGAATATCGGGCAGGATGTCTTTGAGCCGCGCCTCGGGCAGGGCAAGGGCCGTGCGGGCGCGCAGAACCTCGTCCTCCAGATGACCGGCCAGTTGAACGCCCATCAGTTTCATGATGGCAATGCTGTCGGCCGGTTGCCACGGGGATATGTCATTGGAAAAGAGGAAAAATTCCGGGGCGCCGCGGCCCAGTGCCTCGGCGTTGATCCGGGCCAGATAGGCGTTCACACCTGAGCTATATGCCTCGAGCACGCGCATCGTTTCCGCGTCTTGGTATTTTACCGCGCCGCGCGCCAGCCCATAGATGTCCAGCCGGCGCATCAGCTCGTCCACTTTCAGCGTGCGGGTGCCAAACACCTCGGACAGGCGGCCCTGCGCGGTGCGGCGCATCATCATCATCTGCCACAGCCGGTCTTGAGCGTGCACATAGCCCAGCCCAAAGAAGTTATCCTGATCGGTTTCGCCGAATATATGCGGGATGTTGGCGTTGTTGCGCACGATCTCGACCGGGGCGGAAATGCCGGGTGTTTCGCGGGTCACGTCATAGTCGGGTAGGGATTGACCGGCGAGGTAATAGACCAGAAGGCAGATAAGGCCAAACAGCACAAATGCCGCCGTGACGCCCCGGACCATCCATAAAATCACCTTGCCCATATGTGCAATCCACCTTTGACCTGTTGCAAGGGCCACTTCACGTTGACCTCTCGTCTGCGCGGTCTACTGTGCCTCAAGCAAGAATTCAACGAAAGGGACAACGGCATGGCAAAATGCGCGTTTCTGGGGCTGGGCGTGATGGGTGCGCCGATGGCGGGGCATTTGGTGGCACAGGGTCACGAGGTGACGGTTTACAATCGCACCACGGCAAAGGCTGAAGACTGGGCAAAGACCCATGGTGGCAGCTGGGCCGCAACCCCGCGCGAAGCGGCTGAGGGCGCAGATTTCGTGATGGCCTGTGTGGGCAATGATGATGATTTGCGCGCGGTGGTCACCGGGGTCGATGGTGCGCTGGCCGGCATGGGCAAAGGCGCCATTTTCGTTGATCACACCACGGTGTCAGCGGCGGTGACGCGCGAGCTTTATGATGCCGCAGGATCGCAGGGCGTGGCTTTTATCGATGCGCCAGTCTCTGGCGGGCAGGCGGGGGCCGAGAACGGCATCCTGTCAATCATGTGCGGCGGTGATGTGGCCGCCTATGAGGCGGCAGAGCCGGTGATGCGGGCCTATGGCCGCACGGTGAAGCGGCTGGGAGACAGTGGCGCGGGTCAGCTGACCAAGATGGTCAACCAGATTTGCATCGCGGGCCTCGTTCAGGGCCTGTCCGAGGGGCTGCATTTCGCTGAAAAGGCGGGCCTTGATATCCGTGCTGTGGTGGACGTCATCCAGGGCGGGGCGGCTGGCAGTTGGCAGATGGTGAACCGGCATGAAACCATGGCGGATGATCATTTCGACCACGGGTTTGCGGTGGACTGGATGCGCAAGGATTTGGGGATCTGTCTGGACACAGCCAATGAAAATGGCGCCAGCCTGCCGGTCACCGCATTGGTCGACCAGTTTTACAAAGATGTGCAGAAACTCGGCGGCGGGCGTTGGGACACGTCGAGCCTGATCAAACGGCTGCGCGCGCTGGATTGATCCCGTTTCGGGGCAAGTTTTAGGAGCTACGAAAAAGGGCGGCATCGAGCCGCCCTTTTGTCGTTGGCCCCTGCGGGCCCAGCGCATATCGTCCCTTACGGAATAATGCGGGTGTACTTCGCGCCTTCGATCGAGGCGCCGGCGATCAGGCCAGCTTGCCCGAACACCACGGCCACCACCGGGGAAGAGGCGGTGATCGTATCTGCGGTCAGCCGGTCGCCATCGCTTTGGAAGGCATATTTGATATCAGCCGAGGCCACCCAGCCAGAGGCTGTTCGGAAATCCATCAACGCCTCGTCGGTCATGAAGAACAGCACATGCGCATATTGCTGTGCCCCGATTTGCAGCCCGGCGCTGCCTTGTGCGAGCAGATAGTAATCCACCGTTGCATCATTGATCCGAAGCGCGCCGCGCCCATAAGCACCGCCGACAAGAAAGCCTGCCTCGGTCACCAGCGGCATCACAAGCTGACCGGTTGATTTCGACGCCAATTCCTGTGCGCCGGGATAGCGGTTGTACAGATAGCGCAGCGTGCTGTCGACGCGGGCATCAATCCGCGCGCCGTCATTTGAGCCGACGCCATTGGCGCATGCGCTCAGGCCCAAGCCTGCGCCGCCCATGCCAAGAAGAAACCCTCTGCGGGAGAAGTCTGATGTGTTCATGCTATTCGCCTATTCGCCTCAGATGGGCCGCCGCATGTCTGTTATCTGATCTTGCTGCGGCCGGTTGCTCGGTCGCGGTTCTTTGACCGCTTTGGGCGTAATATAACGCAGCGCAATGGGCCTGTCACCCTTTGGCAGCAAGGCGTGCGAAGTTTTGCCGTGTCAGATCAGCTTTGCCCAAGAAGGCGCGCCATGCGCGGGGCGAAATAGGTCAGAATGCCGTTGCAGCCTGCGCGTTTGAACGCCATCAGGCTCTCTTCCATCACCCGGTCGCCATCGACCCAGCCGTTTTCGCTGGCGGCCATGATCATCGCGTATTCGCCAGATACCTGATAGGCAAAGGTGGGCACACCGAACGTGTCTTTCACGCGCTGGCAGATGTCCAGATAGGGCATGCCCGGCTTGACCATGATCATATCCGCACCCTCGGCCAGATCACGCTCCACCAACCGCATCGCCTCGTCGGTATTGGCCGGGTCCATCTGATAGGTTTTCTTGTCACCCTTCAGCGCGCCAGAGGCCCCAACCGCATCGCGAAACGGCCCGTAAAAGGCCGAGGCGTATTTCGCGGTGTAGCTCATGATGGCCAGATTGCGATGGCCCTCGGCCTCGATCGCGCGGCGAATGGCGCCGATACGCCCGTCCATCATGTCAGAGGGGCCAAGGATGTCGGCGCCGGCCTCAGCCTGTGCCAGCGCCATTTTCACCAGTGCTTCGACTGTTTCGTCGTTCAGAATTTCACCATTGCGCACAATGCCATCGTGGCCATTGGCATTATAGGGGTCCAGCGCGATGTCGGTCATCACGGCGATCTCGGGCACCGCAGCTTTCACGGCGCGGATGGCCCGGTTTGACAGGTTGTCTGGGTTCCAGGCCTCTTCACAGGTTTCGGTTTTCCGGGCCGGATCGGTATAGGGAAAGATGCAGATCGCGGGGATGCCCAGATCGGCGGCCTCGCGCGCGGCCTCGACCAGCTTGTCGATGGATTTGCGCGTGACGCCGGGCATCGAAGGGATATCCTGTTCAACGCTCGTGCCCTCGACCACGAAAACCGGCCAGATCAGATCGCTTGCCTCAAGACTGTTTTCACGCACCAGATCGCGCAGGGCTGCACTGGCACGGGTGCGACGCAGGCGGGTCAGGGGGAACGGGGCCACGGTTGTGGCGTGCGGCGAACGGCTCATCGGTCTCTCCTTGGCGGGGGGCGCGGGCTGTGAAGGCGCGCCCGAAAGGCTGCCAACTTCCTGCCATGTCGTGCCTTTCATCTCAAGGGCGCAATCACCTTGGGACACATCTGTGCAATCATGTCGCGGTGAAGGCAAAACCGGGCTGGCAAAGCGGGCAGGGCGGGGATAATGTCCGGCTATTCGCGTCATGCGCGACAGATCGGGCCGCGTGCCCACAAGCTCAAGGGGCGGTTCGGTGGATATCTACAGCACATTGCTGGAAGTGATCGACATGCGGTCGTTTTCGAACCTGTGGTACTGGATCGCGCTTGCGGTGGCCTGGTCCACGGTCAGCCATTGGGTGATTGGCGTGCCCTATGACATGCTGCAAAAAGCCGGGCGTCGCGGTGGGCAGGCCGAGATCGATTTCGAGGATATGGTGCGCATCAACTGCAACCGCCTGCTTTATATCGCGGGCGTGTCTGGCCTGTGGATGCTGGGTATCGTGTCGGCGGTATTGACCACATTGGGGCTTTTGGGCTTCTGGTATGGGGTCGAGTTCGCGCAAGCGGTGTTTTTGCTGCTGTTTCCCATGTCCATCGTGGGGCTGATGTCGCTGAACACCGCCGCTGTGGTCCGTGATCGTGGGCTCGAGGGCGAGGCCCTGCGCAAACGTCTGTCACGCCACCGAATTCAGACGCAATTTCTGGGCATGCTGGCGATTTTCATAACCTCGCTTTGGGGCATGTTCCAGAATCTGTCACATGGGGTGTTGCTGCGCTGACCGGCGCGCGCCCGTTCATCATCACGAGGCTTGGCTGATGCAAAAGGTGATCCTGTCCGGTGCCCCTGAAGGGTTTGATGCCACGCTTTTGTTGAAAGAGTTGGAGCGTGGGTCAGGTCCGCTGATCCATGTGGCGCGCGACGACAAACGTCTGGCCGCGATGCAGGCCGCGCTGTCTTTCTTTGCGCCCGATGTCAGTGTTGTCAGCTTTCCGGGCTGGGATTGCCTGCCCTTTGACCGTGTATCCCCCAATGCCGACGTGTCGGCGGCGCGCATGGCAACGCTGGCCGCCTTGGCCACCGGACAACTTGGCGGGCAATTCGAGGGCCGGTTTGTCCTTTTGACCACGTTGAATGCCGCAAGCCAAAGACTGCCCGCGCGCGATGTGTTGGCGGGCGCGTCCTTCATGGCGCGCAAGGATCATCAGATTGACGTCGATGCCCTGCGTGCCTTCCTTGTGCGCATGGGGTTCTCGCAATCTCCGACGGTGATGGAGCCAGGGGATTTTGCAGTGCGCGGCGGCATCATCGACATTTTCCCGCCGGGCGAAAGCGGCCCCGTGCGTCTGGACCTCTTTGGCGATGTGCTGGATGGTATTCGCCGCTTTGACCCGGCCACCCAGCGCACCACTGAAAGCCTTGATCGGATCGAGCTGGCGCCCGTGTCCGAGGTCATTCTGGACGAGGCTGCCATCACGCGGTTTCGGCAGAACTATCGCATCGAGTTCGGGGCGGCAGGCACGGATGACCCGCTTTACGAGGCCGTTTCGGCCGGGCGCAAACATCAGGGGATCGAACATTGGCTGCCGTTTTTCCACGACCGGCTTGAAAGTCTGTTTGACTATCTGCCCGAAGCACCGGTTTTGCTGGACGATCAGCTGGACCCCGCCCGTCTGGCGCGCTGGGACAGCATCGTGGATCAATACGAGACCCGTAAAATCGCGATGAAGGCGAAGAACCGGATGGACACGGTTTATAAGCCGTGTCCACCTGAGCTGCTTTATCTGGATGACGCGGGATGGGAGGCCAGTTTGGCCGCGCGCCGTGTGGTGCAGCTGGTCGCTCTGCCGCAGCCCACCGGGGCAGGCGTGGTGGACGGTGGTGGTCGGATCGGGCGCAATTTTGCCCCTGAGCGTCAACAGGAAAACGTAAACCTTTTCAAATCATTGTCTGAACATATTCATGCTAAAAGGGATGGGGCTGTGATCGTGGCGTCCTATTCCGAAGGCGCACGTGAGCGTCTTCAGGGGCTGTTGGCGGATGAAGGTGTGATCACAAATGATGTGATCACAAATTTTCGCGATGTGCCCGACACCGCGGGTGGCGTCTATCTTGCCGTCTGGCCTTTGGAACACGGGTTCGAAGGGCCAGAGCTGACAGTTATCTCCGAACAAGATGTGCTGGGCGATCGCTTGATCCGCGCGCCCAAACGCAAGCGCCGGGCTGAAAACTTTCTGACCGAGGCGCAAAGCCTCAGCCCCGGCGATCTTGTGGTGCATGTGGATCACGGCGTGGGCAAGTTCAACGGGCTGGAAACGGTGACGGCCATGGGCGCACCGCATGAATGTCTGGCCTTGGAATATATGGGTGGGGATCGTCTGTTCCTGCCGGTCGAGAACATCGAACTTCTGTCGAAATTCGGCGCCGATACCGGGCTTTTGGACAAGCTCGGCGGCGGGGCGTGGCAGGCCAAGAAGGCCAAGTTGAAAGAGCGCATCCGCGAGATTGCCGACAAGCTGATCCGGCTGGCCGCCGAACGCGAGTTGCGCAAAGCACCGGTCTTGCAGGCGCCGCATCACGCATGGGAAGAGTTCTCGGCACGGTTTCCCTATCAGGAGACCGACGATCAGCTCTCGGCCATTGAAGATGTGATGGAGGATCTGGCCTCGGGGCGTCCGATGGACCGGCTGGTCTGCGGCGATGTGGGCTTTGGCAAGACCGAGGTGGCGATGCGTGCGGCCTTTGCGGCGGCCATGTGTGGTCAGCAGGTGGCGGTGATCGCGCCCACCACGCTTCTGGCACGCCAGCATTTCAAAAGCTTCTCGGAGCGGTTTCGCGGCTTTCCCATTCAGGTGGGGCAGCTGTCGCGCTTCGTGGGGCAGGCCGAAGCCAAACGCACCCGCGACGGCATTTCGCGCGGGACCATGGATATCGTTGTGGGCACCCATGCGCTGTTGGCCAAAGATGTGCGGTTTGAAAACCTTGGGCTTCTGATCGTTGATGAAGAGCAGCGTTTCGGGGTCACACATAAGGAACGGCTGAAGGAAATGCGGTCAGACGTGCATGTTCTGACGCTTTCCGCCACGCCCATCCCGCGCACGCTGCAAATGTCCCTGTCTGGCGTGCGCGACCTGTCGATCATCGGCACGCCGCCGGTCGATCGCCTGTCGATCCGCACTTATGTCTCGGAATTTGACGGGGTCACCCTGCGCGAGGCGCTTTTGCGCGAACACTATCGCGGCGGGCAAAGCTTCTTCGTTGTGCCGCGCATCAAGGACCTGCCCGAGGTCGAGGCCTTTTTGAAAGACCACGTGCCCGAGGTCAGCTTTGTCGTCGCCCATGGGCAGATGGCGGCGGGCGAGTTGGACAGCCGCATGAACGCCTTCTACGACGGGAAATTCGACGTGCTTCTGGCCACCACCATTGTGGAAAGCGGCATTGATATTCCCACGGCCAACACGATGATCATTCACCGTGCCGACATGTTCGGACTGGCGCAGCTATACCAGATACGGGGTCGCGTGGGCCGGTCGAAAACTCGTGCCTATGCCTATCTAACCACCAAACCCCGCGCACCCCTGACGGATAGCGCGCAGAAACGTCTGCGGGTGCTGGGGTCGCTGGACACTCTGGGCGCGGGCTTCACGCTGGCCAGTCAGGATTTGGACATTCGCGGTGCGGGCAATCTGGTGGGCGAAGAACAGTCCGGCCAGATGCGCGAAGTGGGCTACGAGCTGTACCAGCAGATGCTGGAGGAAGCGATTTCAAAGATCAAATCCGGTCAGTTGGAAGGCCTGTCTGCGGCTGATACAGGCTGGGCGCCGCAGATTAATTTGGGCGTGCCGGTCCTGATTCCCGACACATACGTGCCCGATCTGGATGTGCGACTTGGTCTCTATCGCCGCCTGTCCTCCCTGTCGACCAAGGTCGAGCTGGAAGGCTTTGCTGCCGAGTTGATCGACCGCTTCGGCAAGCTTCCCAAAGAGGTGAATACGCTGATGTTGGTCGTGCGCATCAAGGGCATGTGCAAACGTGCGGGCATTGCCAAACTGGATGGCGGTCCCAAAGGCGCTACGATCCAGTTCCATAACGATAAATTTGCCTCGCCCGAGGGGCTGGTCGAGTTCATTCAGGCCCAGAACGGCTTGGCCAAAGTGCGCGACAACAAGATCGTTGTGCGCCGCGACTGGCGCAAGACCTCGGACAAGATCAAAGGGGCTTTCGCCATTGCGCAGGATCTGGCGATCAAGGTGAAAGAGGCCAAGCAAAAGGCGAAAGCCAAGGCGACGTCAAAGCCGGAGGCGTAGCTCTTAGCTGGCGTTGTGACGGTCCAGTTGCATCAAACCCAGCGCCAGACCCGAACAGATCGTCACCCCGATCAACAGCGGGAAGGGCGTGCCATTGAACATCAGCCCGATCGGCGCGGCAATCGCGATAGCGCCGACGGTTGGAAGCGCCCCGATCACCGCGCTGGCGGTGCCTGCCACATGGCCCAGCGGCTGGATGGCCAGCGCATTGAGATTGCCAAAGCTGAGCCCGTTCAGGAAGAATAGGGTCGTGGCCCAGGCGCAGAAAACCCAAAGCGCCGTGCTGCCCTCGGGTGCATAAACCGCCCAGAACAGGGTGGTTGTGAACGCGAGGATCGTCTGGGCCAAAAACCCAGCTTGCGCAAGTTTGCGCATCCCAAGCCGCATGACAAGCTGGGCGTTCAGAAAGCCCGAAATGGCCGAAAAAATGGTCACGCCCGCGAAATAAAGCGGAAAGCGTGTGCCGGCGCCCAACACGTCCACAAAGACCTGTTGGGCCGAGCTGATAAAGGCCATCAATTGTGCAAACGCCAAGGTGATCACCGCCATGTAAAGCAGCGTCACACGGGTCGACAGCACGGTTTTGAAGGCGGTGATTGTCGGGCCGGGGGAAAGCTTGCGGCGTCGCTCGGGTGGCAGAGTTTCCGGCTGACGGGTTAGAAACCAGGTCAGGATCAGGGCGGCCATGATGATGTAGGTGGTGAACATGTGGCGCCAGCCAAATCCCAGCACAACCCACTGTCCAATCAGCGGGGCCACCGCCGGAACAAGTACGAAAAAGGTGAACGCCATCGAGTTCACCCGCGCCATCTCACGCCCTTCGTAAAGGTCGCGCGTCATCGCCATGCCACAGGTGCGCGGACCGGCCGCCCCCATGCCTTGCACAAAGCGCAGGAAAAGGATGCTCTCCAGCGATTGCGCCCAAAGCGTCGCGAAGGCGGCCATCATGTACAAAACCATGCCAGCAGCCAGCGAACAGCGCCGCCCGATCGTGTCAGACAGCGGTCCAAAGACAAGCTGGCCAAGACCCGCGCCGATCACGAACGAGCTGATCAGAAGCTGCGCGCGGTTCACATCGTCGGGCACAAATTGCGCAGCAATCTGGGGCAGGGCAGGCATGATCGAGTCGATCGAAAACGCCACCATTGAAAACAACGCGGCCATCAGCAGGACATATTCCCGAAGCGAGAGCGCCTGCTGAGGGGGGAATACGCGTGTTCTCAAAGCCCGTCGTCCCGCTGCTCTTTCAGCTGGGCGGTGATGTCGTCGATCACCTCTTGCCACAGGGTGATGGGCTGTGCGCCCGGCACTACGTGCTGATTGGCGATGACAAAGGTTGGTACGGACTGAACCCCTTTTTTGCGCGCATCCATGTCGCGCGCCAAAAGATCGCTGCCATCCGCGTCTGACGCCAGAAGCCGGGCCACCATGTCCCGGTCCATGCCAGCAGCCTCGGCGATGTCCACAAGCACGTCTGTGTTACCGATGTCACGCCCTTCAACGAAATAAGCACGAAACAGGCGGTCAACGACGGCGTTTTGCTTGGTCTCAAGCCCGGCCCAATGGATCAGCCGGTGCGCATTGATCGTGTTCGGCGTACGTTTGATGGCTTCCAGATTGATCTCGACGCCAGAGGCCGCAGCTTCTTCGATCACCGGCATATAGGCTTTCACTGCCCCTTGCTGGCCTCCGAATTTGGCTTCCAGATAATCGCGTCGATCCATGCCTTCGGGCGGCATTTCCGGGTTGAGCTGAAACGGGTGCCATTCCACGCGGAACGGGTGGTCAGGCCGGCTTTCCAGCGCGAAATCAAGCCGTGCCTTGCCAATGTAGCACCAGGGGCAAATCGGATCTGAAAAAATGTCGAGGCGGATCATGTTGGTCTCCCGGCGCGCAGCTCTATCCGAGATTGAACGGCTTGGGAAGGGGCAAGCGCTGTCACGGTGTTATGGTGTTTAGTTTGCGCGCTTCAAATGCGTCTTTCAACTGTGCGCGCAGAAGCTTGTTGTTGGCGCCGCGGGGCAGGCTTTCCACCGGCAGATACAGGCGCGGGCATTTGTAATGTGCCAGATGTGCATGGGCGTGCGCGGACAAGTCTTCCTCAGCCACCGGGTCCGTTTCGGGCGTGTAGAAACAGGCGATGATGCTGGCGTCTTCCTTGATCTGCACCTCGGCGCAGGCGGCTTCATGTACGCCGGGATGGGTGGACAGGGCGGCCTCGACCTCGATAGGCGAGACGCGAAAGCCGCCGGCATTCATCATGTCATCCCGACGCCCTTCAAATCGCAGGGCTGCGTCTTTGCACAATGTGACCGTATCGCCGGTCACGAACCACGGTCCCAGAAAACGGTCGTTCGTGGCGGTTTCCGCCCCAAGATAGCCCAGCATCAGCCCCGGATCATCTTGGTGAATGGCCAGCTGGCCAGGGGTTCCGACGGGCACCGGCCTGCCATCCTGGTCAAGCACGGCAAGATGGCGACCGGACTGGGCGAACCCCAGTGTGTTTTCCGGCGCGGGGCTTGCGGGTGATCCGGAAATGAAGGTCGAGCATTCCGACATGCCATAGGCTTCATGGAGCGGCGTATTTGTGCGCTGCAGCCATGATCTGCGCGTGGTTTCGGGCAGTTTTTCCCCCGCAGACAGGCCATGTCGCAACGCCGGGAGGGGCGGCAGATCGTGTTTCAGGATTTGCCTGTAAACCCCCGGAGCTGCTGCAAAAATACTCGTTTCAGATCGGGCGATCAACTGTGCCAATTGGTCAGGGGAGGTGCCCGGTGCGGGGATCATGGCGCTGGCGCCGACGCTCCATGGATCCATCAAACCCGTGCCCAGTGTATAGGTCCAGTTGAAGGCACCTGCATGCATCATGCGGTCCTCTGCGCCAAACCCGTACCAGCCGTCCCACATCATCTGACGCGCCCAGATGGCGCGATGCGCGTGCAAGACGGCGCGGGTGCGGCCGGTCGTGCCAGAGGTGAACACGATATAGGCCGGGCGTTCGGGATCACCTTGATGAAAGGGGGCCGGGGCGTGATCGGAAAGCTGGTGCAGCTGATCCGTGTTGATCGTTGGGATCGTGGGTGCGTGGGGCTGCGCAATCGCAGCGTCTGCAATGATCAGGGCGGGCGAGACCAGGTCGCACATGGCGGTGATCTCGGATGTGGTCAGTTGCGCCGAGGTGGGGATCGGCACCAGCCCCGCTGCGATTGCGCCCAGAAAGGCCAAAGGAAAATCCACGCTGTTGCCCAGCCGCAAAAGCACCCGGTCGCCCGGAACCAGCCCGCGCGCAAGCAGGCCGCCTGCCAATCCACGCACCGCACGCTCAAGGTCCAGAAAGCTCCAATGCTGATCACCTGCCGGATCGGGCGCTAGAAGCGACAGCGCCGTCTTTTCCCCCATGTCGTCGGCATGGCGCAGCACATATTGTGCCATGTTGAACGGGTTGGGCGCGCGCGGCAGCGGGGCAGTGGGGGCAATAACGGACAGCATAGACACCATCTGCCAAGAGACGGCATCAGGCGCAAGGGGCTCATCCGCGCCGGTTGCAAACCGCGGTGTTCGGTGTATTGAAGGGGCATGACACAGCCTGACCAACCCAGCCTGATCCGTCTTGCGCGCGAAAGCGGTGAAGACATGCCAGAACCTGCACCGCTTGATCTTGGTGCGCGGGTGCGTGACCTGCGCAAATCGCGGGGCTGGACGCTGGAACAGGCGGCCGGGCAGGCGGGTCTGGCCCGTTCGACCCTGTCAAAGATCGAAAACGGTCAGATGTCGCCCACCTATGACGCGCTGAAAAAGCTGGCGGTGGGGCTTGAGATCTCGGTGCCGCAGCTCTTTACCGCGCCGAAATCCGCGCAAGTGTCCGGCCGGATGGCGGTGACCAAAACCGGCGAGGGATCATCCCACCCGACCGCAACTTACGAGCACGAGATGCTGGCGGGCGCTTTGACCAAGAAAGCCATGCTGCCCTATCGCGCCCGTGTGCGGGCGCGGTCGTTTGACGAATTTGACGGCTGGGTGCGCCATGATGGCGAAGAGTTTCTATACGTGCTGACCGGCGCTGTCCGGCTGATCACCGAATTTTACGAGCCGGTTGAAATGCGTCGCGGTGACAGCGCCTATTACGATGCTTCGATGGGACATAACGTGATTTCGATCAGCGAAGAAGACGCGATGATCCTGTGGGTGACCTCGCTGACCTGATCCAGCTGACCTGATCCAGCGGAGTGGCTGCGCCACGCTTGATTTTTCGCGGGCGCTTGGTGCGGGTGTTACGCCGGATCGAACCAATGACGCGTGCGGTTGGCGATGGCAACCAGCGACAGCATCACCGGCACCTCGACCAGCACGCCGACCACGGTGGCCAGCGCAGCACCCGAGTTCAGGCCAAACAGTGAAATGGCCACCGCCACCGCAAGTTCAAAGAAGTTTGACGTGCCGATCATGCAGGCCGGTGCCGCCACATTATGCGGCAGTTTCAACGCTTTGGCCGAGGCATAGGCGATGGCGAAGATGCCGTAGGTCTGGATCAGAAGCGGGATGGCAATCAGCACGATGGCCAGCGGTTTGGCCAGAATTGTTTGCGCCTGAAAGCCGAAAAGAAGGACCACCGTGGCCAGAAGCCCGATGATGGACCAGGGCTTCAGACGGGCCAGAAACGCCTCCAGATGGGTGTTACCTTTTGCCACGAGGCTGCGGCGTGTCAGAATGCCCGCAATAAGCGGCGCCACCACGTAAAGCAGCACCGACAAGAGCAATGTTTCCCATGGCACCGTCACGTCCGACAGGCCCAGAAGGAAAGCGGCAATCGGGGCGAAGGCGAAGATCATGATCACGTCGTTCACGCTGACCTGCACCAGCGTATAGGCGGGATCGCCCTTTGTGAGCTGGCTCCAGACAAAGACCATGGCCGTACAGGGGGCCACGCCCAAAAGGATCATGCCGGCGATATATTCACTGGCGGTGTCCGGGTCGACGAGCCCTGCAAAAATAACCCGGAAAAACAGCCAGCCAAGGGCCGCCATGGTGAAGGGTTTGATCAGCCAGTTGATCACAAGGGTCAAAACCAACCCGCGTGGCCGTTTGCCCACATCTTTGATTGAAGCGAAATCCACCTGCACCATCATCGGGTAGATCATCACCCAGATCAGCACCGCGACGACAAGGTTGACCCTGGCGATTTCGGCGCTGGCAATGATGGTGAAAACCCCTGGCAGCAGATTGCCAAGCACCACGCCTGCAAGAATGCAAAGCGCCACCCAAAGTGACAGGAAACGTTCGAAAAGACCCATGGTGACCTCCGGGCGGGAAAGGGCGTTGTCTACGCGCTACACCCCGCCCGAAATCAGATCAAGTTATTCTTCCCACCACCACAGGTCAGGCTGGAAGCCCAGCCAGTCGCCATACATGGGCGGGGTGTCGGTGGGGTATTTCAACTCTTTTGCATGGGCGATGTTCGATGTTGCCGAATACCAGATCGGGATCACATAGCGCCCGGCGGTCAGGACCCGGTCCAGCGCCTTGGTGGCGGCATGGAAGTCTTCCTGACTTGTGGCGGTCAGCAGCTTGTCGATCAGCCCATCAACCGCTGGGCTTTCTACGCCCATCCAGTTGCGCGATCCCGGCTCGTTGGCCAGTTTGCTGCCCCAATAGAGCTTTTGCTCGTTGCCCGGAGAGAGCGACAATCCGCGCCGGTAATAGGCCATGTCGAAGTCAAACGCCGTGGTGCGTTCCTTATATTGCGCGCTGTCGATCACGGTGATCGTTGGCGTGATGCCGATCCGGTTCAGCGCGGCGGTGTAGATATCAATGATCTGACGGGTCTCGGTCGAGCCCATTTTCAGAACGATTTCAAAGGTAAAGGGTTGGCCATCCGCATTTTTCATCTGGCCGTCCTGAACCGTCCACCCGGCCTCTTCCATCAACTCCATGGCCCGGCGAATGCCGGCGCGATTGCGCTCAGACCCGTCTGATACGGGCAGGGTGTAGCCCTCGATCGCGCCCTGAGGCAGGTCATCCTTGAAGCCTTGCAACATGTCCAACACCCGGCCTTCGGCCGCTGTGCCCGGCGCCATGGCAAGGATCGAGTTGTGGAAATAGGACTGGATCCGGGGGCGGGTGCCGCCATTTACGGTCTTGTTGATAAATTCGAAGTTGAACGCGTGGATCATTGCATCACGCACGCGAATATCCTTGAACTGATCCGAGCGCGTGTTCATCACGAAGCCAAGAATGCCCGTGGGGCGTTTATGCGGGATTTCCGATTTCACCACGTCGCCCGATGTCACCGCGGGGAAGTCATAAAGCGTGGCCCATTTCTGCGCATTGGTTTCGCGATGCGTGTTGGCCTCGCCTGCTTTGAAAGCCTCAAAAATCACGTCGCCATCGCCATAATAGTCGAAACGAATTTCGTCCAGATTGGCTTTGCCGCGCATGAAGGGCAGGTCTTTTCCCCAGTAATCGGGGTTGCGTTTCAAGGTCAGGTAGCGGCCCGGCTCAAAGGCTCCGATCGTGTAGGGGCCCGAGGTGATCGGCAGAACATCGACGCCCGAGGCTTCGAAATCCTTGCCCTCCCACTGGGCTTTTTGCAGCACCGGGCGCATGCCCAAGATCAGGGGCAGCTCGCGGTCTTCGGTGTTGAAGGTGAACTTGACCGAACGTGGGCCGGTCTGTTCCATCGTTTCCACTTTGCCCCAGGCGCCGTGATAGCGCGGGTGCCCCTTGGTACCGAGTGTTTCATAAGACCACATCACATCGTCGATGGTGACGGGGGTGCCGTCGGAAAAACGGGCCTCTTCGCGCAGGGTAAATTCCACCCATGTGCGCGCCTCATTGGTGTCGATGCTTTCGGCCAGCAGGCCATAAAGCGAAAAGGGTTCGTCATAGCTGCGCCCCATCAGGCTTTCGGCCAGCATGAACCGCAACTGCCAGGGCGATGAGCCTTTGCGAATATAGGGGTGCAGCGAATCATACCCGCCCGCTTCGGCGAATATGATCTTCCCGCCCTTGGGCGCATCGGCATTCACATGGGGCAGAGACACAAAATCCTGTGGTAGGGCTGGGTCACCATACATAGCTATGCCGTGTTTCGGTTCTGCCAGCGCGGTGTGCGCTGCGACCAAGGCAACAGCACAGCCGCCTGCGGCGACGCGCAGCTTGTGGAAAATATCTGATCTCATTTGCGCAACAATCCTTCACATCCCTGATTTGTTTGATGAAAGCTTAGAGTGCGATTTTCATGAAGACAAACTTTTAGCTTGGATTGAGGCGCCGAACCGCTTATAAAGATTGCACTGCTCGATAGGTTTCTTGCCTGTATGAAACCTGCCTCAATAACTTAACGCCCGCTTCGTGCGGGCGTTTTTTTTATGGCGATGCGGACCCGGTCCTGTGGTTGGGCGGGGATGAAACACGGTGAGAGAATCGGTGATTCTCAATCGCGCATACCGTGTGTGGCAAATCTTCTGGCGTGGGGAGTGGAATTGACTATGCTGCGATGCAACATCGTTGCCGCAGAAATCGGAGTATCACCATGGCCATCACCACCTCGCTTGACGGAAAAACCGCGATCATCACCGGATCGAACTCGGGTATCGGGCTGGGCGTGGCGCGTGAACTGGCGCGGGCCGGGGCGGATGTGGTGCTGAACAGTTTCACCGACCGCGATGAAGACCATGCGCTGGCGGCGGGCATCGCCGATGAATTTGGCGTGGCGGCCCGATATATTCAGGCTGACATGTCCAAAGGGCAGGACTGCCGCGCGCTGGTGGAGCAGGCGGGGCGTTGCGACATTCTTGTGAATAATGCAGGTATTCAGCATGTGGCCCCGGTGGATGAGTTTCCGGGCGACAAATGGGACGCGATCATTGCGATCAACCTCAGTTCGGCCTTCCACACCACTGCAGCCGCCCTGCCGATGATGCGCGCGGCGGGATGGGGGCGCATCGTGAATATCGCATCAGCCCACGGATTGACCGCATCTCCCTATAAATCCGCCTATATCGCCGCGAAACACGGGGTGGTGGGCCTGACCAAGACCGTGGCGCTTGAAACTGCCGAGGAACAGATCACGGCCAATGCCATCTGTCCGGGCTATGTCTTGACCCCGCTGGTCGAAGCGCAAATCCCTGATCAGATGAAAACCCATGGGATGGAACGCGATCAGGTGGTGCGCGAGGTGATGCTGGCGCGTCAGCCTTCGAAGGAATTTGCCAGTGTCGAGCAGATGGGCGGCACCGCCGTGTTCCTGTGTTCGGACGCCGCGGCGCAAATCACCGGCACGACGATTTCCGTGGATGGGGGGTGGACTGCGCTTTAGTGCAGACTGCCGGACCAGACGCCCCACATAAGCTTGGCGGCAATCGCCCACATCACCACACCGATGATCACGTCCAAAACCCGCCACGCGGCGGGTTTTTGCATGACGGGGGCCAGGAATCGCGCGCCGTATCCCAGCGAAAAGAAGAACACGAAACTGGAGATGACAGCGCCGGCCCCGAAGGTGATCCGCGTGGTCCAATCCCCGTAAGAGGTTGAAATGGCACCGATCAACCCAAGAGTATCCAGATAAACATGGGGGTTGGCCCAGGTGAAGGCGGCGGCGATGGCCAGCGTGGCCCAAAGCCCGCGTGACTTTCCCTGTATTTCCATCGCGTAGTTGCCCTTGGCGGCGGCCAGAAACCGCATCGCCCCATAGACCAGAAGAAACCCGGCCCCGGCCAGCGCCATGATGGTGGGCAATGCGGGCAGCGCCTCGACCAGCGCACCAAAGCCCAAAACGCCCGCGGTGATCAAAGCTGCATCCGAGGTGGCACAAAAGAGGCACAGCCAGAACACATGTTGGCGCATCAACCCCTGACGCAGCACAAAGGCGTTTTGCGCGCCAATCGCCAGGATCAGGGAAAACCCTGTGGCGAAGCCGGTGACACCTGCAGACAGGCTCATTTATCTGTGATTTCAGGTGGTTGCGAGGGGTCCTTCGCGTTCGGATAGACCAAGCCTGCCGAGATGACCAGCTTGGCCGAATCCTCGACGCTCATGTCCAACTCGATCACCGAATGGCGTGGCACGAACAGCAAAAACCCCGAGGTCGGGTTGGGCGTTGTGGGCAGAAAGACCGAGATGATGTCCTCGTCCACCGGAATGCGCGCGTCAATTTCCCCCTTCGCCTTGGTGGAAATGAACGCAATCGCCCAGATCCCCTTGCGCGGATATTCCACCAGACAGGCTTTGTCGAACTTGGTCTCGCTGGACTGGCTGAAGACGGTTTCGGCAATCTGTTTGATGCCGTTGTAAAGCGAGCGCACCACAGGCATGCGGTCCACCAGACCTTCGCCCCAGATCAGGAACGACCGACCGATCAGGCCCTTGGTGATCCAGCCCACGATGATCGTGAACAGCAGGAAAACCACCACGCCAAGGCCACGCACATTCACGCGCACATCTTCGCCAAAGATCCATTTGAACCAGCTGCTGTCACCAAAGAACAGGTCGATCAGCGCATCGGGGTGATAGCGGGCAGGCACGAAGGGCAGAACCCAGCTGTCAATCCAGCCCACGAAGGTCCAGATCATCCACATGGTTACGGCGATCGGCACGACCACGACCAGGCCCGCAAGGAAGTTGTTGCGCAAGCCTGTAAAGGGGCGCCATTTGCGCCGGTGATGGTCGTCCTGTTCGGTCATGAAGATCGCGTCCCGAGTGTTCCGTAGCGGAACTTAGGCACTTGATGGCAGAACGGCAAGTGTTGGAAGTAGGTAAATCACCTGCAAATTCGTCGGCAAATCAGTTTGTTGGGATGATCTTCGACCAACAGCTCTGGACGGGCGCGCGGGCGCGGCCTATCACTTTTGAAAAGACTGTCGGGGAAATGATGCGCGAAACCTCTCTACTGGACATTGCCGAGCTGACCGAGACAGAGGCCACAGCCGAGCTTGCACGGCTCGCCGCGCTCTTGGCGCGCGCCAATGTTGCCTATCACACTGACGATGCGCCCGAGATTTCCGATGCCGACTATGACGCGGCCAAGCGGCGCAACGCGGCGATCGAGGCGCGCTTTCCGGCGCTGAAACGCGCGGACAGTGCCTCGGATCAGGTGGGGGCGGCGCCAGCTGACGGGTTTGGCAAGATCACCCACGAGGTGCGCATGTTGTCACTGGGCAATGCTTTCAGTGACGAAGACGTGGCCGAGTTCGACACCCGCATCCGTAATTTTCTGGGGCTGTCTGCAGAGGCCGATCTGGCTTATACGGCAGAGCCGAAAATCGATGGGTTGTCGCTGTCGATCCGCTATGAAGACGGGCGTTTGGTTCATGCCGTGACGCGCGGCGACGGCACGGTTGGCGAAAACGTTACGGAAAATGCGCTTACAATCAAAGACATACCGAAGGTGCTTCAAGATGCGCCTGCCGTCCTGGAGGTGCGCGGCGAAGTCTATATGTCGCATGAGGACTTCGCGGCGCTGAATGCCCGGCAGGCCGAACGAGGCGGCAAAAGCTTTGCCAATCCGCGCAACGCGGCAGCCGGGTCGCTGCGGCAATTGGACAGCAAAATCACCGCGTCGCGCCCCTTGCGTTTCTTTGCCTATGCATGGGGGGCCTTGTCCGCGCCGCTCGCAGACACCCAAATGGGTGCGGTGCAGCGGCTTGAAGCACTTGGGTTTCAGACCAATCCGCTCACAAAACGGTTCACTGACCTTGCCGATCTGTTGGCGCATTATCATGACATCGAAACCGCGCGCGCCACGCTGGGCTATGATATTGACGGTGTGGTCTACAAGGTGGATGCGCTGGATTTGCAGGCGCGGCTGGGGTTTCGTTCGACGACACCCCGCTGGGCCATTGCGCATAAGTTCCCGGCAGAAAAGGCCTGGACCCGGTTGGAGGCTATCGACATTCAGGTGGGCCGCACGGGCGCCTTAAGCCCGGTGGCGCGGTTGACGCCCGTCACGGTCGGAGGGGTGGTTGTGTCGAATGTCACCTTACACAATGAAGACTACATTGCCGGGCGGGACAATACGGGCGGGGTGATCCGTGATGGCAAAGACCTGCGTATTGGCGACTGGGTGGAAGTGTACCGCGCCGGTGACGTCATTCCGAAGATCTCGGATCTGGACCTGACAAAACGGCCCGAGGGCGCCGCGCCCTATGTGTTTCCGAACACCTGCCCGGAATGCGACTCCGCCGCGATCCGCGAGGAAGGGGACGCGGTGCGTCGGTGTACGGGCGGAATGATTTGCCCGGCACAAGCGGTCGAGAAGCTCAAGCATTTCGTTTCCCGCGGGGCGTTTGACATCGATGGTCTGGGCGCCAAACAGGTCGAGATGTTCTATCATGATGAGGTCCTGCCGATCCGCGAACCCGCTGACATATTCACCCTGAAATCACGCGATGCTGGCCAGCTTGCGCGGTTGAAAAATCGCGATGGCTGGGGGGATAAAAGCGCCGAAAACCTGTTTCAGGCGATTGAAGAACGTCGTGTAATTCCCTTGAATAAAGTGATTTTTGCGCTTGGTATTCGCCATGTGGGCGAGGTTGCGGGCAATATTCTGGCACGTCACTACGGCACGTGGCAGGCCTTTGAAACGGCCGTCACAGATGCCGCGCCGGGCACTGCGCAATGGGAGGAGCTGGTGTCCATTGACGGGGTCGGCGCGGTGATGGCGGGCTCTTTGGTGGCGGCATTTGCGCAAGACCGTGAACGGGCCTCCATAGATCGTCTGGCCCGTGAACTGGACATCCAGCCCGTTGAAGCCCCCAAAACAGACGGCAGCCCGGTTGCGGGCAAAGTGGTTGTTTTCACCGGCTCGCTGGAAAAAATGACCCGGGCCGAGGCCAAGGCCCGTGCGGAGGCATTGGGGGCGAAGGTCTCAGGCTCCGTATCTGGCAAAACGGACCTGTTGGTGGCCGGTCCGGGGGCTGGATCAAAGGCTAAGAAAGCGGCTGACCTGGGGGTTGAAACCATTGACGAAGATGGTTGGCTGGACCTGATCGGGGACCTCTGATGTCGACGCGTCCCGAAATCCTCTTTCCACTATTTGCGGCACTTGAAACGCTGGGAGGGATTGGGCCGAAAACCGCGAAGTCATTGGAAACGCTTGGTATAACCCTGCCGCGTGACCTTCTTTTCTGGTTGCCCACCGCCGGGATCGACCGCAAATTTCGTGCCTCGGTGACCGAGGTACAGGCGGGTGATATGGCCACGGTCGAGGTCGAGGTGGGCGCGCATCGCCCCGGCCGCACGCGCTCCGCGCCTTATCGGGTCGAGGTGCGCGATGCTCTAAGCACGTTCGAGCTGGTCTTTTTCCATGCCAGTTCCCGCTGGTTGACCCAGCAATTGCCCGAGGGCGCAAAGCGCGTGATCTCCGGCAAGGTCGAACATTTCGAAGGGCGGGTGCAGATCGTGCATCCCGACTTCATTTTGCCGCCGCATGAAGCCGATCACATCCCGGATTTCGAACCGGTTTACCGGCTGACGGCGGGGGTGACCGGGCGCACGATGATCAAGGGTATTGGTGACGCCTTGTCACGTTTGCCGATGTTGCAGGAATGGATCGACCCGGAGCTGAAGGCACGTGAGCATTGGCCGGACTGGCACCTGGCGATGTCTGCGGCCCATACGCCGGCGGGCCCGGATGATCTGTCTGCGCAAAACCCTGTGCGGCGGCGGTTGGCCTATGACGAGTTTTTTGCCCATCAATTGACCCTTGCGCTGGCGCGCGCACAGGTGCGTCGCGCCAAGGGGCGGGTCAGTATCGGGACGGGGCAGTTGCGCGACAAAGTTCTGGCGGCGTTGCCTTACAAGCCGACAGCGGCCCAGACCCGTGCCATTGGAGAGATCGAACAGGATTTGGGGGCAGGGCTGCGCATGAACCGGCTGTTGCAGGGGGATGTGGGCGCGGGCAAGACGCTGGTCGCTTTGATGTCTCTTTTGATCGCAGTCGAGGCCGGCGGGCAGGGAGTGATGATGGCCCCGACGGAGATCCTTGCGCGTCAACATCTTGAAGGCATCCGTGCGATGGCCGAGGTGGCAGGGGTTGTCGTCGAGATATTAACCGGGCGTGACAAATCGGCTGAACGGCGTCGCAAGCTTGCCGCGTTGAAGTCCGGAGACATCCAAATATTGATCGGCACCCATGCGGTTTTCCAAAAAGACGTGGAGTTTCAAGACCTTCGACTTGCGGTTGTGGACGAACAGCATCGTTTTGGCGTGGCGCAGCGTATGCAGTTGGGGGAAAAGGGACAGGCGTCCGACGTTCTGGTGATGACCGCCACACCCATTCCGCGCAGTTTGGCTTTGGCACAATATGGCGACATGGATGTGTCGGTGCTGGATGAGAAACCTCCGGGGCGAAAGCCCATTCAAACGGTTTTGGTGTCTGACAACCGGTTGGACGAGGTAGTTGAACGGCTGCGGCGTGCGATTTCTGACGGGGCGCAGGCCTATTGGGTCTGCCCATTGGTCGAGGAAAGCGAGGTCATGGATATGACCGCCGCCGAAGAACGGTTCAAACATCTGCGGGCCGCTTTGGGCGAGGGTGTGGTTGGGCTGGTGCATGGCCAAATGCCTGTGTCCGAAAAAGATGCGGCCATGGCGGATTTTGTCGCCGGGCGCACGCGCCTTTTGGTGTCCACAACGGTGATCGAGGTGGGGGTGGATGTGCCGGCGGCCTCTATCATGGTGATTGAACGGGCCGAACATTTCGGACTGGCGCAGTTGCATCAGCTGCGCGGACGGGTCGGGCGCGGCGAGGCGGCCTCGACCTGTTTGCTTTTGTACCATGCGCCGCTCACCGCGACCGGGGAAAAGCGCCTGTCGGTGATGCGCGACACCGAAGACGGATTTGTGATTTCCGAGGCCGACCTGGAAATGCGCGGGGCCGGGGATGTGTTGGGCACCGCTCAATCCGGGTTGCCACGGTTCTGGGTGGCGGATCTGGAACATCAGGCAGGCTTGATGGCGGTGGCGCAAAAAGATGCGCGTTTGTTGCTGCAACAGGACCCGGAGCTGACGTCACCGCGCGGGCATGCGGCGCGCGTGCTGTTGTGGTTGATGCGGCAGGATGAGGCGATCCGTTTGATTTCAGTGGGTTAGCGCGCGCGTTCTCAAAAGTTCACAAATGTTCTTAAAAAGTTCTTTACAGGTCGCGCGGAAATATGCGAACAAAGTGGCAACACGGATGCAGCGACACAGATTGCACCAGACAGAGAGCAGGAGCAAAACCATGATGAATGATGTGAAAACCGCCTTGTCCCGGTCATCGGATACACTTCTTTCCGATACGGTTGGCGCCTTGTCTTTGCTTGTGCTTTTGGTTGGTGCCTTGCATCTGCCCGGGGTGATCTGACCCTTTCAGTTTTCTGCCCGCGGACGGTCTGGCACCTGCATCATGTCCCAAATAAGCGATTTACCCGATCTGCTTGAAGATGCGCCCAGACGGTTCACTGCCCGTCGCCTGCCTGTTGGTGTGATTGCCTCTTTCCTGCACCGACTTCAGACAGCCCGATCCGCATAACTTCCGCCGCCTCCCTGTCAGGAGCGCGGCGGTTTTTTTTAGACGTTTCGAAATAGGCATGTGACTCAAGGTAATCTCGAAACGTTTTAGGCCGTGACCTTGTACCCCATGCGCAATCCGCCCCAATGGCGGCCTTTCACATGAATAGGCGCGGACAGGTCTTTCATCAGGACAAATGCCCCGCCACCCATGTCGCGTCGATAGACTTGCAACAGGAAGGGTGCAGAAGACTGCCCCGCTTTCAGACCAACGCGATCATCAAAAATACGTCGGTTTCGACAATTGGCGGTGTTCCAGACCGGATCACGCCCCTGCGGCTGCGAGAAAACCTTGTTATGGGTCGGAAGATAACCGCGCCGATCCACGGCGGCGCAGAACACCACACCCGGTGCGCAGGTCAGGGCGTCTTCCAGCAAGGGGGGCAAAAGCCGGTCAGTCAGAGCTGTAAAGGGGGACAAGACCTGTTGGGGGTTGGTGCCCGGAATGGGTTTGTAAGCGGTCGAAAACAGATCTGTTTGCGATATTTCGCCTCGATCAATGGCGTCTTCGAACATCTGGGCGATGCGCTTGGCGTCGGTTTGAACACGCTCGATATAGCTTTGATCGTTTGAGACGCCGCCAAGCGCCACGGATCCTTGCACCAATGCTTCGCTCAGATCGACCAATCCATGTGCTTTCTTGGTGACCTCGTGCACGTCGATGGCGGTGTCATGAGCGCTTTTTCCCAAGGACGAGAAAGCAGGTAGGAAATCCGCCACGGTTTGGCCCACCTTTTCCGCGTCATCCTGAATGCGCGCCGTGTCTTCGGCGTTTTTGCGTGCGCGGGTGGCCAGATCCTGGGTGGCGGTTGTGATGGCTTGAGAATCCTTCAGGACGTGATCTGCCTGATCAGCAACATCGGCAGATTCTCCGTTCAGTTCCAGCACGTTACCTGACAGGGTTTCGACGTCATTTGAAATGCTCTGGGCCGCCTGTGCGGTTTTGCCGGACAGCTCGTTGATCGCTTCTGCCACCACGGCAAAGCCGCGGCCAGCATCGCCTGCGCGGGCGGCTTCAATCTTGGCATTCACCGCCAGAATATTCACCTGCGACGCGATGCCGACAATCAGCTCGTTGCTTTTCTGAACATGTTCCAGCGCCTCTGCCATATCCCCCAGACGCGTGGCGACATGTTTTACCCAATCCGCAATCCGGGCAGAGTTCTGCGCGCTTTCTTCGACAAGTTTGGCGGCATTTTCGGCCGTTTCCCTGTTCTGACCCGTATTTGTCAGAAGCTCTTGCATGGTATCGCGGACATTTTGGTTTGATTCGAGCACCGCCTGAGCGGCGTTGGACAATCCGTCTATGGCGCGTTTCTGGGCCGCGGATTTCGCATCGACATCGTCGAGAAACCCTGAAACATCAACGATGTTGAAGCCCAGTTTGGCCGCGTTCCGGGCCAGTTCGGTCAGGCGGGGATCAACAGCGGTTTCGCTTTCAAAACTCTGGTTTTCTATCACGGGCACGGCTTTCCTTGTGTGCCCAACCATTAGCGCAGTGAAGTTACCGGAGCTTTAACCGTTCCCGAGCTTATCCAGCGCTGCGAGGGTTGCGGTAAAAGGCAAAAGGATTGACGCGTGACGGTTTTTGAACTCGCGGGCGGGCAAAAGCACTTCGTAGCCGTCAAACGGCGCGGATGGGGGCGGGGTGTTCTGGGTCAGCATATCTTTCAATGCATCCCGCCCGCGCAAGATCGTATCGTGGTCCAACCCAATCACCACCTTGCCCAGCAGCGCGGCCGAGGCCTGACCCAACGCGCAGGCTTTCACATTCTGCGCAAAATGGGTGATCTTCCCATTTTCGGTGCACAGGCTGACGGTGACGGTAGATCCGCAAAGTGGAGAGCGGGATTTGGCAGTAGCGTCGGGGCTGTCGAGCTCCCCCAGATGGGGGATCTCCGCGGCAAGGGCGAGGATCTGCTTTGAGTAGAGCTTGAGAAGATCGCTGTCGCTCATCTGCGGCACCTTTCGCTGGACGGGTTTCAGGTCTACATAGAAGCGTGGCGAGCCATTGAAAAGGACAGGCAATGAAATTTGATGCAAGCGGGCTGAAGTTTGATGACAAAGGGCTGATTCCGGCCATCGCTCAGGACGCGGCGTCGGGGGATGTGTTGATGATGGCCTGGATGAACCGCGAAGCAGTGGAGCGCACGCTGGAAACGGGGCGGGTGACCTATTGGTCCCGCTCGCGTCAGTCGTTCTGGATCAAAGGCGAGACCTCGGGTCACGTACAGGAACTGGTGGAGTTCCGGTTTGACTGTGACCGGGATTGCCTGCTGGTGCGGGTCAACCAGGCGGGAGCGGCCTGTCACACCAACCGGCGGTCGTGTTTTTACACAGCGGTTGAGGGCGGTGAAGAGATTGAGCTGATGGCGCCGATGGTTTGAGGCAGGCCGGGGGTTTTGCACCCCCGGACCCCCGCAAGGTATTTGCGACAAGAAAATAAGGGTTAAAGCGTTTCGAGATTAACTCCAGACACAAGTTGATTTCGAAACGCCCAAAACGTGGGTAGGCTCCGCGCGTTTCGTCTCATTGTTGTGCCTTAACAATAAGTCGAAATGCTTTAGAGGCCAACCATGCGGCGGATGTCGCCGGGCGTTTTTCCTTCGGCGCGATAGGTGGCGATGGCGCGCGCATCATCGCGTTTGGCAAGCCGTTTGCCCTGCGCGTCGCGGATCAGGCGGTGGTGGTGATAGGTGGGGGTGGGCAGGTTCAGCAACCCTTGAAGCAGCACTTGTAGATATGTGATTTGATACAGGTCTTCTCCTCGGACGATATGCGTCATGCCCTGCGCTGCATCATCAATAACCGCAGCCAAGACATATGAGACGGTTTCGATCTCTTTTCGTCCCAGAACGGCGTCCCCGATTTCACTGATCAGCCGTTGTGGATCAAGCTGATGACGCCCTTTATGGCGCTCTCCGTCCTCTTTGAACGAAAGCGCACCGACTTGCTTTACTGCTTTCGCCATGTCGATACGAAGCGCGTCACCGGGTTTGCGATCCGCCATAGGGCGATTGCGGCAGGTTCCGGGATAGGTTTGCGGGGATGCCACCCCTTCCTGTGGTGCAGAGAGGGCCGCGCGTATGTCGCTGCGTGAGCATGAACAGGGGTAGATCAGCCGCGCATCCGCCAGTGACATCAGGTGGTGCTGGTAGGTTGCCAGGTGCTCGGACTGTCGCAGCACTGGCGTTTCCCATGTCAGGCCAAGCCACTGCAAATCCTCATAGATCAGCTCCTCCCATTTGGAGCGGCAGCGATCAATATCCGTATCTTCGATCCGAAGGTGAAACTGTCCCCCGTTTGCGCGCGCCATATCATGTGCCAAAAGCGCGGAATAGGCGTGGCCAAGATGCAGGGGGCCTGTGGGGCTGGGCGCAAAACGTGTTATGAAATCCGTCATTTGCGCGCCTTTCTTCAGGTGAAACTGGCCAGCCAGCCTTGCCAGTCCGCCTTGGCGCGATCTGTATAGGCTTTGTAGCGATCCTTGCGGCCACGACGCCCGCCTTTCAGCCCATCAACCGGGCGAAACAAGCCGAAATTCACGTTCATGGGCTGGAAGGTTTTCGCTTCAGCGCCGCCGGTAATGTGGTGGATCAACGCACCCATGGCTGTGTCTTGCGGGACCTCTGGAAGGCTGATGCCAAGGATCTCGGCGGCGGCAAGGCGGCCCGCCAGAAGGCCCATGGCCGCACTTTCCACATAGCCCTCAACCCCAGTGACCTGGCCTGCAAAGCGCAGGTTGGGGCGCGATTTCAGGCGCATCTGATTGTCCAGAAGCGTGGGCGAATTCATGAAGGTGTTGCGATGAATGCCGCCGAGGCGCGCGAAAGAGGCATCTTCCAGGCCGGGGATCATCTTGAACACATCCGTCTGCGCGCCGTATTTCATCTTGGTCTGGAAACCCACGATGTTGAACAGCGTGCCAAGCGCGTTGTCGCGACGAAGCTGCACAACCGCATAGGGTTTGTTGTCGGGATCATGGGCATTGGTCAGACCCACGGGTTTCATCGGGCCAAAGCGCAGGGTCTCACGGCCGCGTTCGGCCATCACCTCGATCGGCAGGCAGCCGTCGAAATAAGTGGCAGTTTCGCCCTCGTGAAACTCGGTCTTGTCAGCCGCCAAAAGCGCGTCGATGAAGCCCTCATACTGGTCCTTGGTCATCGGGCAGTTGAGGTAAGCTTTGCGTTCTTCTTCCGTATCGCCCTTGTCATAGCGTGATTGCGCCCAAACCACGTCCATATTGATGCTGTCAGCATAGACAATGGGGGCGATGGCGTCGAAGAACGCCAGCCGCTCGGCGCCGGTCTCATGCGCAATTGCCTCGCCCAAAGCGGGTGAGGTGAGCGGGCCGGTGGCAAAGATCCAGTGTCCGTCCGTGGGCAGGTCGGTCACCTCGCCATAGTCGACAGATACATTGGGCAGGGCGCGCAGCTTTTCGGTCACGCCAGCACTGAAGGCATCGCGATCCACAGCCAGCGCGCCGCCTGCCGGCAGGCGGTGGGTATCGGCCATGGACATGATCAGCCCGTTTGCCGCGCGCATTTCCCAATGCAAAAGCCCAACGGCGTTTTGTTCGTCATCATCCGACCTAAACGAGTTCGAACAGACCATTTCGGCAAAGTCCCCGGTCTGATGGGCAAAGGTTTCCACCTTGGGGCGCATCTCGTGGATCACCACGTCAACGCCCATATGCGCCGCCTGCCAGGCAGCTTCGGATCCGGCGAGCCCGCCGCCAACGATATGCAATGTCTTGTCAGTCATGGCCCGCAGATAGGCGATTGCTGCACAAAAGAAAAGCCCGCCTTGGGGGGAGGCGGGCTTTGTGGTCCGGCGCTGTATTTGGGGGACGGCAGGGCCGGACCGGAAAAGGGCTCAGATCACTTTGTGTCCCTTATCTGGTCAAAAAGCTGATGCAGCTCTTCGGAGGGTGGGCGAAACGCATGGCGGCTACCACCCAGACCGGGGCGCATTCCGGCCGGGTTCAACGGCCTGTAGCTGGACCGTTTCGTGACTGGCAGACCGGGGCTGCGTATCAACCGGGCCCGGTCGCATGGCGGCTCCACCTTGGGCCGCTGGCGTGGGCGAATGACAGATTTTGCACAAAGCGCCAGCGACACGAATATTACAATGTCGAAGCTGAAGGACAGCAGGGAGGTGCTGTGCGGAAACTGGGTCACGCCGACGGTGATGGCCGCCAGATAAAGGGTCATCAGGCTGGCCGCGGCAAAACGTGCCAGCGCGCCAAACAGGATGAGGCCTGCGAAAAACACCAGACAAGCCGCAATAACCGTATCCACCTGAGACGGCACCACAAACATCCCGGCAAACTGTATCAGCGTGTGATTTGGGATCACGCCAGTGCCTGCCAGGGTAAGGTAAAACGCGACCAAAAAACGTAAACTTTGCCGCTCACCTGCGGCCTCACTCGTACGACACAAGTGGGAATGAACCCCATATGTCGCCAGATTTCTCATATCTCTGCCCTCTATCGCCTTCTGCGTGCCGTGTTCGGCTTTCGTGTTAACCTTCTGTTAACCTTGCGATCAGTTTAGGGCCAAATGTGGCGGGTTTTTGACTGGTCCGGGGAATTTCAACGCAGAGTTGGTGCAAAATGCAAAACATGTGTCAAAATGCACAACTTTTGCGCGGACTATTGATAATGCGCTGATTATAAATGATTATTATGTGATATTTGGTCTTTGAGCGCAGGTTTGAGTGGTTCTGTAAAGGGGCAATTCTCCTTTAGATTGCTAAAATGGCAAGAGCGAGCGCGATATCTCATCTCGTATTGCGTGCAAAATGAAATGCCGAAATCCGGCGGGATTTTTGTGCTGGAGCGGAAGATGTGACCGAGATCTCTCTGGGCAGTCCCTGAACATGAAAGCGGGGGGCGCATCCGCTGATCCGCCCCCCGTTTCAATCTAAAGCGTTTCGAGATTAACTTGAGACACAAGTTGATTTCGAAACGCCCACAACATTGGTAGTTTCTGCGCGTTTCGTCTCATTGTTGTGCCTCAACAATAAGTCGAAACGCTTTATGTTGGCCCTTGCAGATAGGGTTCAGTCTGCGCTGCCCTCTGCGGTGCCTGCGGTTTCGCCGCCAGCCTCCACGTCATCCTCTTCGGAGGTTTCGACGATACGCGCGACCGAAACGACCTCTTCACCCTTGCCGGTGTTGAAGACTTTCACGCCGCCTGCGCTGCGCGAGCGGAAGCTGATACCGTTCACAGGGCAGCGGATGGACTGTCCTTTGGAGGTCGCCAGCATGATCTGGTCCTCGATCTCGATCGGGAAGCAGGCCACGATATCACCGCCCTTCATCGCGCCCACACCCTGACCGCCGCGGCCCGACACCCGGTAGTCATGGCTGGTGGTCAGATTGCCGATGCCTCCGCGGTTGATCGTGACCAGAAGGTCATTGGCGGCCAGCATTTCCTGATATCGCTCCTCGGACAGATCGCCGGGTGTGTCTTCTGCAATGTCATCATCCCCGTCGCTGCCAAGTTCCGCGCGGAACCGCTTGATGAAGGCGGAACGCTCGTCGGGCGTGGCTTCAAAATGGCGGATGACCGAGGCCGACACGACCTCGTCGCCTTCATTGACCAGCTTGATGCCGCGCACACCGGTTGAGGCGCGCGAGTTGAACACACGCACATCGGTGACCGGGAAACGGATCGCCCGCCCGCCCGAGGTGACCAGCATCACGTCATCATTCTCGTCACAGATGCGGGCATTGATCAGGCGGGTGCCTTCGTCGTCGCCTTCGAACTTCATCGCGATCTTGCCGTTGCGCATCACATTGGTGAAATCCGACAGGCGGTTGCGACGCACAGAGCCTTTGGACGTGGCAAAGACGATCTGCAGATCATCCCATTCCGCCTCGGCCCGGTCGACGGGCAGGATGGCGGCAATCGAGACGCCCGTGGGGATTGGCAGGATGTTGACCAATGGCTTGCCCTTGGCGGTGCGGCCGCCCTGCGGCAGGCGCCAGGTCTTCAGCTTGTAGGCCATGCCGTCATCCGTGAAGAACAGGAGCTGCGTGTGCGTATTGGCGACAAAAAGCGTGGTGATCACGTCTTCGTCTTTGGTCTGCATGCCCGACAGACCTTTGCCGCCACGCTTCTGGGCGCGGAAATCGGCCAGCGGGGTGCGTTTGGCCCAGCCCGAGGCGGTGATGGTCACAACCATATCTTCGCGCTCGATCAGGTCCTCGTCATCCATGTCGCCGGACCATTCAACGATCTGGGTGCGGCGGGGCACAGCAAAGGCCTCTTTCACCTCGATCAGCTCATCCGAGATGATCGACATGATGCGTTCGCGTGACCGCAGAATGTCCAGATAGTCGCGGATTTTCGCAGCCAGCTCTTGCAGCTCGTCCGTGACTTCCTTGACGCCCATCGCCGTCAGACGTTGCAGGCGCAGCTCCAGAATGGCGCGCGCTTGCGTTTCAGACAGGTTATAGGTGCCGTCCTCGTTCATCTTATGGGTCGGGTCGTCAATCAGCTGGATGTATTCCGCGATATCGCCCGCCGGCCAGCGCCGTTCCATCAGCTTTGCGCGGGCATCTGCCGGGTCTTGGGATGACCGGATCGTGGCGACCACCTCGTCCACATTGGACACGGCCACGGCCAGACCACAAAGGATATGGCTGCGTTCGCGTGCTTTGCGCAGATCATAGGCGGTGCGACGCGTGACAACTTCTTCACGGAAGGTGATGAAATGGCTCAGGAAATCGCGCAAGGTCAGCTGTTCGGGGCGCCCTCCGTTCAGCGCGAGCATATTGCAGCCGAACGAGGTCTGCATCTGGGTGTAACGGAAAAGCTGGTTCAACACGACCTCGGGGGTCGCATCGCGTTTCAGTTCAACGACCACGCGTACGCCAATACGGTCACTTTCATCCTGCACGGATGAAATGCCCTCGACCTTCTTCTCGCGCACAAGCTCGGCGATCTTTTCGATCATCGAGGCCTTGTTCACCTGATAGGGGATCTCGTCCAGCACAATGGCGTAGCGGTCTTTGCGGATTTCCTCGACGCGGGTCTTGGCGCGGGTGATCACGCTGCCACGGCCCTCCAGATAGGCTTTGCGGGCACCCGAACGGCCCAGCATCACGCCACCTGTGGGGAAATCGGGGCCCGGGATATAGTCCATCAGGCCTTCCGAGGACAGGTCCGGGTCCTTGATCAGGGCCAGCGTGCCGTCGATCACTTCGCCCAGATTATGCGGCGGGATGTTGGTGGCCATGCCAACCGCAATACCGCCAGCGCCGTTGACCAGCATATTGGGGAAACGTGCGGGCAGGACGGTGGGTTCCAGGTCCTTGCCGTCGTAATTGTCCTGAAAATTGACCGTGTCTTTTTCAATATCGGCCAGAAGCGAGGCGGCGGGCTTGTCCATCCGCACCTCGGTATAACGCATGGCCGCCGGGTTATCGCCGTCCATCGAGCCGAAGTTGCCCTGACCGTCCAGAAGCGGCAGCGACATGGAAAAGGGCTGCGCCATGCGCACAAGCGCGTCATAGATCGCGGAATCACCATGCGGGTGATATTTACCCATCGTATCGCCCACCGGACGGGCCGATTTGCGATAGGGTTTGTCGTGACCATTATTGGTTTCGTACATCGCATAAAGGATGCGCCGGTGCACCGGTTTCAAACCGTCCCGCAGATCGGGGATCGCCCGGCTTACGATCACGCTCATCGCATAATCGAGATAGGAGCTTTTCATTTCCTCTTCGATGGCGATTTGCGGCCCGTCATACTGGGGGCGTTCGGGCATTTCGCCCGTGTTTTCCGGGGTGTCAGGAGTATCGTTCACGTTGTCCGCCGTTTTTGTGCGTTTCACACTATATATAGGTCACGCCACTCTAGCAGAACGCCTGATATGGGGGCAACCAAAAGGGCACCTTCGCTGACGTTTTGGAGCAGTTTTTTGCGCGTTTTTCATCCCCTTGCCCCCTTGGCAATCGTGCCCAAGTAAAGGAATATCGCCCAAACCCGAAACGGAGAGCCAGATGAGCAAGCCCCGCAGCATTTTCGAGGATGTCACAAGCGACAGCCCGCTATCCAAAGATGCGCCCAAAGCCGGCGCGATTGAACGTGGATCAGGGGGCGGCGGCGCGCGCGGGGCGGTACGTCTATGGTTGATGCTGCTCTTTGCGCTGGTGGCTGTGATGGTCGTCGTGGGCGGTCTGACCCGGCTGACAGATTCGGGGCTGTCGATCACCGAATGGGCGCCCATCACCGGGGCCATGCCGCCGATGGATCAGGCCGCGTGGGAGGCCGAGTTCGCCAAGTATCAGCAAATCCCCGAGTTCCAGCTGCAAAACAGCCATATGGACCTTGAGGGCTTCAAGTCGATCTATTGGTGGGAATGGGGGCATCGTCAGCTGGGCCGGGTGATCGGGCTTGTCTGGGCCATCGGCTTTTTCGGCTTTCTGGCCGCGCGCAAAATTCCGAATGGCTGGACCGGTCGCCTGCTGCTTCTGGGCGCGCTTGGCGGGCTGCAGGGCGCGATTGGCTGGTGGATGGTGGCCTCTGGCCTGACGGGCGAGCGGGTCGATGTGGCGTCTTACCGTTTGGCCGTGCATCTGGGGCTGGCCTTCGTGATCCTCGGCCTGATTGCTTGGTATATGCTGCTGCTGGGCCGCAAAGAGGCCAGCCTGATGGCCGCACGCCGTCTGCGCGAAGCCAAGCTTTTCGGCATGGGCACGGGGCTTTTGCATCTGGCGTTTTTGCAAATTTTGCTGGGCGCTTTGGTGGCGGGCATTGATGCGGGGCGGTCCTTTGTGGACTGGCCGTGGATGGGCGGGCAGTTCTTCCCGCCCGAGGCTTTTGACCTGACACCCATTTGGCGTAACCTTTTTGAAAATGCGGGCCTTGTGCAGTTCATGCACCGGATGGTGGGTTACCTGCTTGTGATCTTTGCCATCGTGGTCTGGCGGGTCTCGCGCAGGTCTGGCAACCAGATGGTGCGCATGGGCTTCACCCTAGCCTGCGTCATGATCGGTGCGCAGGCGCTTTTGGGCATCACCACGGTGTTGCAAGCATCGCCCCTGCATGTGGCGATCACACACCAGATCGGCGCAATCCTGACATGGGTCCTGATCCTGAACGCCCGTTTCCTTGCGGGCTATCCAACTGAGCAAACTATTCGGAGCTGACATGAGCGCGTTCAACAAACTGATGGAGTTCGCCCGCGACACGCAAGCCTTGGGCGAAGTGGCCGGCCGCTTGGGCTGGGATCAGGAAACCGTCATGCCTGAAGGGGCAGGGGCGCAGCGGGCCGAGGAAATGGCCGCGATGGAGAAGGTGCTGCATGCGCGGCGCAATGACCCGCGTGTCAGCGACTGGTTGGCGGAGATTGACGAGGACGCGCTGGACGATGTGGCGCGCGCGCAGATCCGTGAAATCCGACGGGCGCGTGACCGGGCTGACAAAGTGCCGATGGACCTGGCCGCTGAACTGGCCCGCGTGACCTCGGCTGCGCAAGGCGCATGGGCCGAGGCGCGCGGCAATGACGATTTCGCCGCCTTCCGTCCCGTGCTGGAAGATGTCGTGCGTCTGCGCCGCGAGGAAGCGGCCGCGCTGGCGGATGGCGGTGATCTCTATGATGCGCTGCTGGATGATTACGAGCCGGGCATCACCGGTGGCGAAATCCAGACGCTGTTTGACGCCATGCGCCCGCGCCTTGTGACCCTGCGCGACAAGGCGCTTGGGGCGTCACATCAACCCGAGATGCTGGTGGGCAACTGGGCTGCGAAAAAGCAGATGAAGCTGTCGGGCAAGCTGGCAAAGACCTTTGGCTATGACCTGACGCATGGGCGTATTGATAAGGCGGTGCATCCGTTCAGCTCTGGTTCGGGGCTGGATGTACGCATCACCACGCGCACCAATGAAGCAGACCCGTTCAACTGTTTTTATTCGACCATCCACGAGGTCGGCCACGCCTGCTACGAGCAGAATGTGGACCGCGCCTATCTTCTGACACCGATTGGCCGGGGCGCCTCGATGGGGGTGCATGAAAGCCAGTCGCGGATTTATGAAAACCAGCTGGGCCGGTCGCGTGCTTTCACAGGCTGGCTCTTTGGCCAGATGGAGAAGCGCTTTGGCAAGACGCCCGCCAGTGATGCGGATGCGTTCTATGGCACGGTGAACCGGCTGCAGAAGGGCTATATCCGAACCGAGGCGGATGAGGTGCAGTATAACCTTCACGTGATGCTGCGGTTTGATCTGGAGCGGCGCGTCATTGGCGGCCAGCTGGATGTTGCAGACCTAGAGGCTGCGTGGAATGAACGTTTCGCGGCGGATTTCGGGTATGAGGTGGATCGCGCCTCGAACGGTGTGCTGCAGGATGTGCATTGGTCGGTGGGGCTGTTTGGCTACTTCCCAACCTATGCGTTGGGCAATGTCTATGCGGGCTGTCTGCACGAGGCGCTGCGGGCGAATCAACCTGATCTGGACGCCGCTCTTTCCGGCGGAAATACGGCCCCGGCAACTGATTGGTTGGCAGAAAACGTTCAAAAACATGGCGCGCTGCGCACGCCAAACCAGACAATTGTCGCAGCCACGGGGCGTGCTGTCAGTGTCGAGCCGCTTCTTGCCTATCTGGAAGCCAAATTCGCTGAAATCTACAAACTCTAGCATTCCCAACCGGTTGCGTGTCCTGTCGCCGATCCAACCCGCTCCATGACGGGGTGGGGATCGGCGAAATCCCGCACGCATCGAAAGGTGAGCTATGAAATTAAGGGGTTTCAGGGCAAAACGCCTTTCACAGGTCAGTATTTGGTCATGATTTCCGGCTAGCGTTGTGCCCACTGGGTGTTCCGAACCTGTTTCATCAGAAGGCAGGTCGGTTGTGGGCGACAACCGAAGAGGTGCAGTGAAATGACAGGCAAGACAGTTTTGTCTCGAAAAATGAAACGCGCGATGACGGGCACGTTCAGTGCCCTGGCCCTGACCGGGTCTTTGGTGCTTGCGATGCCGATGCAACTTCAGGCCGCAGGTGGCGCATATATCCCGTCACGTGGGCAGGCTTCAGCCCCGCCCGGTGCGCATGGGCTTTGCGGAATCTACAGCTGGGCCTGCTCGGGTCGTGGTGGGGCGTCGGTCGTCTCGGCGCAACAGATGAGCACGATCCGGGCCGTGAACAGCCAGTTGAACCGGGCCATTCGGCCGGTGGAAGATGTGCAGCAATATGGCATGCGCGAGTTCTGGTCGATGCCGACCGCACGCGGTGGTGACTGTGAAGATTATGTGCTGGCCAAGAAGCATGCGCTGATCCGGCAGGGCATCAATCCCGCAAACCTGCTGATTGCCACGGTTCTGGACCGCAAACGCAATCCGCACGCGGTGCTGGTCGTGCGTTCGGCGCAGGGCGATTTGGTGCTGGACAATGTCACCAATCAAATTCGCAGCTGGCGCGCCACGCGCTACGTGTTCTTGCGCATGCAAGACCCAAATAGCCCCTCGCGTTGGATGAACGTTTCTGCCGGTGGCTGACAGAAATGAAAAGAGCGCATCCATCGGATGCGCTCTTTCCTGTTTCTCAGACGAGGGACGTCATAGATATTTCCGTCCGGCTGAGTGATATGAGGTCATTTGGGGTCGCGTGACTTATCGCAACGACCTTTGCTGCTTTGCGATCCCTGGTCAGAACAGCCTTTCTTACCTTTCTTCTTACCTTTCTTTTTCTTCTTCTTTTTCTTCTTCTTCTTCACGCATTTGCCTTCGCTGCTGTCTTGGCCTTGTTCACTGCAGCGGCCTTTTCTCTTTTTCTTCTTTTTCTTTTTCTTTTTCTTCACGCATTTGCCATCACTGCTGTCTTGGCCTTGTTCACTGCAGCGCTTTTTCTTTTTCTTTTTCTTTTTCTTCTTTTTACATTTGCCGTCGCTGCTGTCTTGGCCTTGTTTGCTGCAACCTTTGCCGCCGCCATCACCGCCGCCGCCATCGCCGCCGCCGCCATCACCGCCGCCGCCATCACCGCCGCCGCCATCGCCGCCGCCGCCATCGCCGCCGCCGCCATCGCCGCCGCCGCCATCACCGCCGCCGCCACCAGAGCCGCCGCCATCTCCGCCACCAGAGCCGCCACCGCCGCCGGGTTCACCGGAAGCGCTTGACGAACCCGAAGAACCCGATCCGCCACTTGTCAACTGGGCAAACAGGCTTGGTACATCACGCTGGCGCGTGCCTCGAGAGGGGGGTGTTGGAATTGTCGCGGTTGGAAGCGAGCTTAGGACTTCGGCGAATGCCGGGCATTCTTCGCTCGTCCGTGCAAGAATTTCGACGATGTTGTCTTGTCGCTGAAGATATCTGAGCATGGAGCGCGTGACGCTTTTGCACTCGCACAATGTCTCGGTTGATGTCGAACTCATGGCGGTGCTGAGCGTACAGGCTGAACTTTGCGCTGTCGCTGCCTGTCCTCCGACAAGCCAGATCATACTGGCTGCGGCAACAGTCGCCACCTTTTGGCGTAGTCTGTTCATGTTTGAACTCCCCTAATTTGGCATTCGGGGACAGAACCGGAAACGTAAAACAATCTTATCTGAAAAAAGCTGTCCCACTACCCACAGGAGATTACTTAACACATATTTACCAAAAAGGCGAATCGACGCGGCGTTTGGGTTGACAGGCTCAAAAAGCCAACTGTTCCACCCCCATAGGGGGTGGAAGGTGATTCTACTAATTGGAGAAACCCTTAAAAAACAGGCCTCGCGGACGAATCGATTCGCTCTTGGGCAAATCAGATCGAGCGATTCGGTTTGGCGTAGTGCCTGGGGTTATGATCCCGGCGTGGTGCCGCGGTTCTGCGTGTGCTGCGCCAGAAGCTGTTTCAGCAGTGCCCGGCCACGGGCCTCGGCACGTCGGATGCGCACGGCTGTCATGAAGGCTTCTTCCAGCGTGGTCGACGAGGATCCGATGGATTTCTTCACCTCGTCCACAAGGTCTTCATTGCCGGTCAGGCGCACGGCCTCGAGCACTTCCTGCGCCATCTTGTCGGCCACCTGTTCCAGCAGATCCATCGGCGTGCCTCAGCGGGTGGTTTCAGTCAGGCGGCGGCGCACATATTCATCCACATGGGTGATCATCGTATCCATATGATCATCCTCGAAGAAATGGCCCGACCCATCAACCTCGGTATGGGTGATGGTGATGCCTTTCTGTTCGTGAAGTTTGTTCACCAGCGCATGGGTGTCAGCGGGCGGGGCCACGCGATCTGCCGTGCCGTTCAGGATCAGGCCCGAGCTGGGGCAGGGGGCCAGGAAGCTGAAGTCATACATGTTGGCCGGCGGGCTGACGGAGATGAAGCCGGTAATCTCGGGCCGGCGCATCAGAAGCTGCATGCCGATCCAGGCCCCAAAGGAGAAGCCCGCGACCCAGCAATGTTTTGCGTTCTGGTTCATCGACTGCAGATAATCCAGCGCCGAGGCCGCATCGGACAATTCGCCGACGCCCTGATCATATTCACCCTGGCTGCGCCCGACGCCGCGGAAATTGAACCTCAGCACATTGAAGCCCATATTGTGGAAAGCGTAGTGCAGGTTGTAGACAACCTTATTGTTCATCGTGCCGCCAAATTGCGGATGCGGATGCAGAATGATGGCGATCGGCGCGTCTTTTTCCTTCTGAGCGTGATAGCGGCCTTCAAGGCGCCCCTCGGGGCCGGGAAAAATCACTTCGGGCATAGGGTCTTGGCCTCTTGCTTTTCTTGGGCGGGTCGTCTGGCGGGCCGGGCACCGGCTTTCTTGACGCGTGCGGACCCGCACCATAATACGGTTGTGGTGATCGGGCAGGGCCAAGGCCCGCTGTCACCGCTTTAAGTGACCTAGTGGGCGCTGCTCAAAAGGTCAATGTTTTTACGGGGGTTCGAGATGAAGCTGTCAACAAAGGGACGCTATGCAATGGTCGCTCTGGCTGATTTGGCCATGCAGGATCAGCAGGCGCTTTTGTCGCTGACGGATTTGTCAAAACGGCAAGATATTTCGCTGCCCTATCTGGAGCAGCTTTTTGTAAAGCTGCGCCGGGCCGGGCTGGTGGACAGTGTGCGCGGGCCGGGGGGCGGGTATAAGCTGGCGCGCCCTGCATCGGAAATCAGGGTGTCGGAAATCCTTGAAGCCGTGGATGAAACCGTGTCTGCCATGCACAAAGGAGCAGGGGCGTCTGGCGCATCCTCGGGGTCGCGCGCGCAGTCGATGACCAACCGTCTTTGGGAAGGTCTGTCGGCACATGTCTATGTCTTCCTGCACCAAACGCGCCTGTCTGACGTGGTCAAGAACGAGCTGACGCCATGTCCTGCGGTTCCAACATTGTTTGCCGTGGTGGACGAGGACTAAGCCGCTTCGCGGCGATTTGAGGCCTCTGGCAGAGGTATTTTGAACAAGAAAATGAAAGAGGCGCACCCCGTGAGCCGAACCTATCTGGATTGGAATGCCACGACGCCTTTGCGGTGTGAAGCGCGCGACGCCATGGTCGCGGCGATGGAACTTGTGGGCAATCCGTCGTCGGTGCATGCCGAGGGACGTGCCGCCAAAGGGCTGATCGAGCGGGCGCGAAAGGATATTGCGGCGGCGTTGGGGGCTGAAGGGGCGGATGTGATTTTCACCTCGTCCGCGACGGAAGCGGCTGCGTTGTTGTTGGCAGGGCGTGATGTTCATTGTGCGGGCATTGAACATGATGCGGTGCGGTCGTGGTGCGTCGAGGATCTGAAAATCTCGGCAGATGGGGCCGTTGTTGTCGACGATCCGAAGGCAAGCACCCTGCAGCTGGCGAATTCGGAAACCGGGATCATCCAGGACTTGCCGGACGGTGTCTTCTTGACGGATGCAACGCAGGGTTTTGGAAAAATTCCGTTTGCTTTCAATTGGTCCGGCGCCGCGGCTGCGATTGTTTCAGCACATAAGCTGGGCGGGCCAAAAGGGATTGGCGCGCTGGTCGTCAAGCGCGGCACAGAGATCGAAGCCCGGATCAAGGGGGGCGGTCAGGAAATGGGCCGCCGGTCGGGCACAGAGAATGTGATCGGCATCGCGGGATTTGCGGCGGCGGCGGTTGCAGCGCAACGCGATCTGGAGGCGGGTGTCTGGACGCGCGTGTCGAAACTTAGAAAGATTCTAGAAAACACCATTGCCGAATCTGTAAATAATACTATTTTTGTAGGGATTGATGCGAACAGGCTTCCCAATACCTCGTGTTTCATCACGCCTGGCTGGAAGGGTGAGACACAGGTCATGGTGATGGATCTGGCTGGATTTGCGGTTTCCGCAGGTTCGGCATGTTCATCCGGGAAGGTGAAATCCAGCGCCGCGCTTGCGGCAATGGGCTTTGACCGGGACCAAGCGGGATGTGCGTTGCGCGTCTCACTAGGGCCTTCGACGAGTGAGGATGAGGTGCGGGCATTTGCGGATGCCTGGCTTCGAGAATACGAAAAATTTCGGGCGCGTGGCGGGTAAACCGTGCGGGTCGGATGAAAGGACAAAATGGCCGGTGTTGATGAGCTGAACGTCAAGGATGGCGTTGAAGAAGAAACCGTTGAAGCGGTAAAGTCGCTGGCCGGCACGTATAAATACGGCTGGGAAACCGAGATCGAGATGGAATACGCCCCCAAAGGCGTAAACCCCGATATCGTGCGTCTAATCTCGGAAAAGAACGAAGAGCCCGAATGGATGACCGAATGGCGTCTTGAGGCGTTTGCGCGTTGGGAACAGTTGGAAGAACCGTCCTGGGCGCTTTTGAACTATCCCGAAATCGACTTTCAGGATCAGTATTATTACGCGCGCCCCAAGTCGATGGAAGAAAAGCCCAAGTCGCTGGACGATGTGGACCCCAAGCTTCTGGAAACTTACAAGAAACTGGGCATTCCGCTGAAAGAACAGATGATCCTGGCCGGTGTCGAAGGGGCTGAAGATGCACCTGCGGAAGGCCGCAAGGTTGCGGTCGATGCGGTGTTTGACTCTGTCTCCGTGGGCACCACGTTCCAAAAGGAGCTGAAAGAGGCGGGGGTGATCTTCTGCTCGATCTCGGAAGCCATCCGCGAACACCCGGAACTGGTGAAGAAGTATCTGGGGTCGGTCGTGCCCGTGTCGGACAACTACTATGCGACGCTAAATTCGGCTGTCTTCTCGGACGGGTCGTTTGTCTATATTCCGCCAAACACCCGCTGCCCGATGGAGCTTTCGACCTATTTCCGCATCAACGCAGAGAACACCGGCCAGTTCGAACGCACGCTGATCATCGCCGATAAAGGCAGCTATGTCAGCTACTTGGAAGGCTGTACCGCGCCGCAGCGCGACACTGCTCAGCTGCATGCGGCCGTGGTGGAAATCATCGTCGAAGAAGACGCCGAGGTGAAATACTCGACCGTGCAGAACTGGTTCCCCGGCGACGAGGACGGCAAGGGCGGCATCTATAACTTCGTGACCAAGCGTGCGGATTGCCGCGGGGATCGGTCGAAAGTGATGTGGACGCAGGTGGAAACCGGATCGGCCGTCACCTGGAAGTACCCGTCCTGCATTCTGCGTGGGGCGGAAAGCCAGGGCGAGTTCTACTCGATCGCGATCACCAACAACCATCAGCAGGCCGATACCGGCACGAAGATGGTGCATCTGGGGCGCGATACGAAATCGCGCATCGTGTCCAAGGGCATCTCGGCAGGGGTGGCGCAAAACACCTATCGCGGGCTTGTATCGATGCACCCGAAGGCCAAGAACTCGCGCAACTATACGCAGTGTGACAGCTTGCTGATCGGCGACAAATGTGGGGCTCATACGGTGCCTTATATCGAGGTGAAGAACAACTCGTCGCGCGTCGAACACGAGGCAACCACGTCGAAGGTGGACGAGGAACAGATGTTCTATTGTCGCCAGCGCGGCATGGACGAAGAGGAGGCCGTGGCCCTGATCGTCAACGGCTTTGCCAAAGAGGTTCTGCAAGCCCTGCCGATGGAATTTGCCATGGAAGCTCAACAGCTTGTGGCTATTTCACTTGAGGGGTCGGTGGGCTGATGTCGACGCTTGCCACAGTGGAGCGCGTGTTGCCTTACGTGCTGCCGGCGATCGGTGGTGCGGCTGGGGTCATTTGGGTGAACACCCATAAAATGGACCAGCTGAACCCGATGATCTGGATCGGCGGCGGCATTCTTCTGGGCTTTGTCACCGCAAAACTGGCATTGAGCCTGCTTTCACGGATCGGATAGGAGCGCGCCATGATCATCACAACCACCCCGTCAGTTGAAGGCCATCCCATCACCAAATATCACGGCATCGCCGTGGGGGAAGCCATCTTGGGGGCCAACGTATTCCGGGACGTCTTTGCGGCGATCACGGACATCGTGGGGGGGCGCTCGGGCGCTTATGAACAAGAGCTTGGCAAGGCCCGTCAGGTGGCCTTGGACGAATTGGAAGAGCGCGCCCGCGACATGGGCGCCAACGCGGTCGTGGGTGTGGACCTCGACTATGAAGTGATCAACAACATGCTGATGGTGTCGGCCTCGGGCACGGCTGTCACTGTTTCGTAAGGACGATAAAGATGCTGAAAATCAACAACCTGCACGTCAAACTTGAAGAAGAAGATAAGCAGATTCTCAAGGGGGTCGACCTTGAAGTGCCCGCAGGCAAAGTACATGCGATCATGGGGCCGAACGGCTCGGGTAAATCCACCCTGTCATATGTTTTGTCGGGGCGTGACGGGTATGAAGTGACCGAAGGCGACGCCACGTTGGACGGCGAAGAGCTTTTGGACATGGAACCGGAAGAGCGCGCGGCGGCGGGTCTGTTTCTGGCCTTCCAATACCCGGTTGAAATCCCCGGTGTGGGCAACATGACCTTCTTGCGCACGGCCGTGAACGCTCAACGCAAGGCGCGTGGCGAAGAGGAAATGTCGGCAGCCGACTTCCTGAAGTTTGTGCGTGCCAAGGCCAAGGACCTGAAAATCGACGCCGACATGCTGAAGCGCCCGGTGAATGTCGGCTTCTCGGGTGGCGAGAAAAAGCGCAACGAAATCCTGCAGATGGCCATGTTGGAACCCAAGATGTGCATTCTGGACGAAACGGACAGCGGTCTTGATGTCGATGCGATGAAGCTGGTGTCCGAAGGGGTAAATGCTCTGCGCAATGAAGGTCGCGCCTTCCTTGTGATCACCCACTATCAGCGCCTGCTGGACCATATCAAACCCGATGTCGTGCATATCATGGCAGCTGGCCGGATTGTGAAATCCGGCGGGCCTGAATTGGCGCTTGAGGTCGAACAAAACGGCTATGCGGATATTCTTGCGGAGATCGACGCATGAGCACAGCTGAGAAACAAAACGCTGCCGTGATTTCTGCTTCCGCGCGCCCCGGCTCGGGCGTTTGGGCGGCAGATGCGCGCGAACAGGCAGCTGCGCGACTGGCGCAAATGGGTCTGCCGACACGCCGTGACGAATATTGGAAATGGACCCGTCCAGACAGCCTGATCGCGGCGGCTCCCAGCCCGGCCAAGGTGTTTGACTACGGCGGTGAATCCCCCGTGTTTGACGACGTTGATCGGTTGAAAGTCGTCTTTGTCGATGGCGTGTTCGATCCCGATGCCTCTGACGAGTTCGACGGGGAAGGGATTGAAATCGAACGCCTTTCGGACGCGGCGGCCAAAGATATCCATTGGGCCAAAGACCTCTATGGCGTGTTGGAAGCGGCTGGTCAGACACCTGTTACCCGCCCCTTGGCCGCCCATAACACGGCGATGGCCAGCGATGGGGTTGTGATCCGCGTGACTGGTCAGGTCTCGCGCCCCGTCAGCCTGATTTACCGCCACGAGGATGCAGCATCTGACGCGAGCCTGCACCATGTGATCAAGCTGGAAGAGGGCGCAAAGCTTACCTTGCTTGAAAACGGTGCCGCCGCGGCCCGCTTTTCCAGCGTGACCGAGGTCGATGTGGCCGCCCGGGCTGAATTCCACCATGTACGCGCGCAGGGGCGCGATCATGAACGGCAGGCCGTCACCCATATGTTTGCGCGCCTGTCAGACAAATCGGTTTTCAAAAGCTTCACCATGACGGTGAATGGCAGGTTGACCCGCAATGAATGTGTGCTGGAGCTGTTGGGCGATGACGCCATCGCGCATGTGGCCGGGGCTGCGTTGGGGGATGGGGCCGCGGGTGATTTTCACCACGATGATACCGTTTTCATCACCCATGACGCCGTGGCTTGTGAAAGCCGGCAGGTCTTTAAGAAGGTGCTGAAAAACGGCGCAAAAGGCGTGTTTCAGGGCAAGATCCTGGTCAAGCCGGACGCGCAGAAAACCGATGGTTACCAGAAGTCTCAGTCGCTTTTGCTGGACGACGATGCAAGCTTTCAGGCCAAGCCAGAGCTGGAAATCTATGCCGATGACGTGATCTGTTCACATGGCTCGACCACCGGTGCGATTGACGAAGAGGCGCTGTTTTATTTGCAGTCGCGCGGCGTGCCGACCCCCATCGCCACCGATCTTCTGGTGTTGGCATTCCTTGCCGACGCGATTGAAGAAATCGAAGACGAAGGGATTGCAGAAGAGATCACGACCCGGCTGGAAGGCTGGCTCGCGCGGCGCAGGGGCTGAACGCCAAAGGGGGCCGGCATGTCGGTTTTTCAGGATGTGCTCAGAAGCTATCGCACACCGCGTCGCGTTTTTCGCGAACGGCTTGGTGTGGGCACGCGAGAAGACCGCGCGCTGGCCATCTTGATGTTTGCCTGCCTGCTGGTCTTTGCTGCCCAGATGCCCCGATTGGCGCGGCAGGCGCATGAAACCGGCGAGGACTTGAATATCCTGCTGGGGGCTGTGCTGCTTGGCTGGGTCTTTATCATGCCGCTTGTGCTTTATGCGCTTGGGACGGCGACGCATGTGATTGCAAAGCTTTTCAAAGCCAATACCACCAGCTACGGCGCGCGGTTTGCGCTGTTCTGGGCATTGCTTTGCGCCACGCCGCTGTGGCTGCTTTGGGGGCTTGTGGCCGGGTTTATAGGGCCGGGCGTGCAAATGAGCCTTGTGGGCCTGATTGCGCTTTCCGTGTTTGTATTGTTCTGGTCGCTCAACCTGCGCGAAGCCGCGCGACCAAACCCTGTTGTGACCGAGGCCGCCTAATGCGATTTGAACCGGGATATCTTTTTGGGATGGCGCTTCAAACGCTGCCCGAACCGCGCAAAGTGGCCCGCGATCTGTTTGCGCTTGGGCTGGCACGCGCGACCCTCTGGACCGCGCTTTTGTTGCTGGTTGTTCTGGCCACTGCCTTTTCGGTCCTGACCGATCTGCTCTTTCCCACGGATACCAAGATGTTCGGCCCGGTCATGTCCAGCCCGATCACCATGGGACTGCTTGAGGCCTGGTTCATGTTCGGGCTGGCATGGGGGATCTTTGCCATTGGCCGCCTGTTTGGCGGGCAGGGCACGCTGGAGCAGGCCATCACAACGGTGATCTGGATGGAATTTCTGTTCCTTGGGCTGCAAATTGGCACAGTCATCCTGTCACTTTTCGCGCCCGGGCTTGCCCTGATCCTTATGATGGCCTCGATGTTCATCTTTTTCTGGGTCCTGAGCCATTTCACCGCCGAAAGCCATGGGTTCCAATCCACCGGGTTGGTTTTTGCAGGGATACTGACCTTCCTGATCCTGGCGGTTTTCGCGCTTTCTTTTGTGCTTGTGCTGGCGGGCGTTGAACCTGTCACCCTGCCTGTCGCCAATTGATCGGACCGAGAAGATGTTTGATATCCAGAAGATCCGCGCCGAGTTTCCGATCCTGTCACGAGAGGTGAACGGCCAGCCGCTATGTTATCTTGATAACGGTGCATCGGCGCAAAAGCCGCAGGTGGTCATTGATGCGATCACACGGGGATACGCCGAAGAATATTCGAATGTTCACAGGGGTTTGCACTATCTTTCCAACCTGTCGACGGAACGCTACGAGGCCGTGCGCGGCATCGTTGCCCGCTTTTTGAACGCAGGCTCGCAAGACGAGATCATCTTCAATTCGGGCACCACCGAGGGCATCAACCTTGTGTCCTACGCATGGGCCGCGCCGCGCATGCAGGCAGGTGACGAGATCATCCTGTCGACCATGGAGCATCACGCAAATATCGTACCGTGGCATTTCCTGCGCGAGCGTCAGGGTGTGGTGCTGAAATGGGTGGACCCGGCGCCTGACGGATCGCTTGATGCTGATGCGGTTCTGGCAGCAATCACCCCGCGCACAAAGCTGATCACGGTCACGCATTGTTCCAATGTTTTGGGCACGGTTGTGGATGTGAAAGCGATCTCGGCCGGGGCGCGGGCGCAGGGTGTGCCGGTTCTGGTGGATGGTTCGCAGGGGGCAGTGCATATGCCCGTGGATGTGCAGGATATCGGCTGTGATTTCTACGCCATCACCGGCCACAAGCTTTATGGACCCTCGGGGTCAGGTGCGATCTATATCCGCGCCGATCGACAGGCAGAGATGCAGCCGTTCTTTGGCGGTGGTGACATGATCAACGAGGTAACAAAAGAGGCGGTCACCTATGCGGCCCCACCGCTGAAATTCGAAGCCGGCACGCCGGGCATAGTGCAGACCATCGGAATGGGGGCAGCCCTTGAGTATCTGATGGATTTGGGCATGGAGGCTGTTGCGGCGCATGAAGCGGATCTGGCTGCTTATGCGCAGGACCGGTTGTCGGGGCTGAATTGGGTGAACGTGCAGGGGCACGCGCCGGGCAAGGCCGCGATCTTTTCCCTGACGATGGAGGGGGCGGCGCATGCTCATGATATCTCGACCATTCTGGACAAGAAGGGCATCGCCGTCAGGGCCGGGCATCACTGCGCCAAACCGTTGATGGAGCATCTTGGCGTCGCGGCCACGGCGCGCGCCTCCTTTGGGCTTTATAACACCCGGGACGAGGTGGATCGTCTGATCGAAGGGCTGGAGCTGTGCCACAAGCTGTTGGCTTGATGGCGCCTGTGATCACCCATCTGGTTTGATTAACCCAAGCCCGCGCAGGTAGATGCCGATGCCGCTTTCCAGCAGCTCGTCGGGGGGGAAGGGGCTTTTTTGCCCCGGACTGCCGCGCCCGAACAGCTCGACCACGCCGTGGCTCATGGCCCAGATATGGGCGCTGACCATACGCGCCGGGGGGCGTTGATCTTCGGGCATGTTTTCGGTCAGTTTTCCTGCGGCTTTTTCCAGCACGCCCATGGCGCGCGATGACACCATGGCAAGCTCTGGCGAGTGATTGACCGAAATCCCGCTTTCAAACATGGAAATATAGTGACCGGGATATTTGCGGGCGAAGGCCAGATAGGCGCGACCGGTGGCCTCGAAACTGGCCAGTGCCGAAGGTTGGCCTTTGTCATAGGCAAATTCCATCAGGTCGGCAAAAATCTCATACCCCTGGCGGGCGGCCTCGGCGATCAGATCTTCACGCCCGGCGAAATGCCGATAGACAGCGGCGGGGGTCACGCCCGCTTGTTTCGCGGCCTCGGACAGGGTGAAGCCGGTGGGGCCTTTCTCTTCAATCAGGGAAAGGGCCGCATCAACCAAAGCCTGACGCAGATTGCCGTGATGATAGCCGCGCTTAGCCATCGTCGCCGCCGGTCCAGATCTCGGGTCCGCCACAGATCAGGCTGTCTGGAGCTGTTGCAACATTCCCGTCTTTACCCGCGTAATCAATGCCTTGAAGGACAGCTTTCAGCGCAGACAGACGCGCGCGCCGTTTGTCGTCAGACCGAATGACCGTCCAGGGGGCGACGTCGCGATGGCTATTGTCAAAGGTTTCGCGGATGGCGTCGGAATAGGCGTCCCAGCGGTTCAAACCTTCGACATCAATCCAGCTAAGCTTCCATTGCTTCAGCGGGTCTTTTTCGCGGGCCAGAAAGCGCCGCAGCTGTTCGGCCCGACCGACATTGAGCCAGATCTTGACGAAATGGATGCCCTCGTCGACCAGCATATCTTCAAACTCGGGCAATTGGCGAAAGAAGGCTGCGCGTTCTTTGTCCGTGCAGAAGTCAAAAACCTTTTCGACAACACCGCGATTATACCAGCTGCGGTCAAACAGGACGATTTCACCTTCGGTGGGCAAATGTTTGACATAGCGTTGAAAATACCACTCGCCCGCTTCACGGTCAGACGGTTTGGACAGCGCCACGATCCGTGCGACCCGCGGGTTCAGGTTCTCGCGAAAGCGCTTGATCGTGCCACCCTTTCCGGCCGCATCGCGCCCCTCAAACACCACAACGACCCGTTTGCCCGTGGCTTTGACATCTGCCTGCAGTTTCACAAGTTCCAGCTGAAGGGCTTCCAGCTCGTCTTCATAAAGGCCTTTGTCCATCGGGGCATCATAAGGGTAGTCCGCCGCCAGGATGTCCTTCTTTGACGCCCCCTTGATGGCCGCGCGCACCGCTTTCGGGGCGGTGTCGTGATAGAACTTTGAAATGGCACCATCAAAGGGCAGAGACATACGCAAACTCCTGATTTCACGCCATTATGCGTGAGGTCACCCGTTTTGGCAATCGCCTCAGACCCGGCGGTCCTTGACCGTTTTGCCAATCTGGCTGATGTCATATGGCGTGGTCAGATACATCTCGCTGATCCAGTTCTGGTAAAGCAGATGAGCATGACTGCGCCAGCGATTTTCGGGCGTTTTGCTGGGGTCATCGTCGGGATAGTAATTCATCGGCACATTGATCGGCGCGCCCTTGGCCTTGTCGCGGTCATATTCGCCTTTCAGGGTGCCATCATCATATTCGAAATGATTGAAGATATAGAGCGCGCGATGGGCTTTGTCTTCGATCAGACACGGGCCGGTTTCGTCTGACCCAAGCAAGGTTTTCAAACCCTCTGCTGCATCAACTTCGGCTTGTTTCATTTCCGTCCAACGGCTGACGGGAACCACGCAACTGTCTGAAAAGCCGCGAAGATAGGGCGAAGACGTGGCCAGGTTCTTTTGCGGAAAACAGCCAAATGCCTTGGCATCCAGCATATGTTTCTGAACCCCGTGGAAGTGATAGATCATCGCCATCCCGCCCCAGCAAACGCCGAAGGTGGAATGCACATTGGTCTGGGTCCAGTCCAGAATTTGGGTCAGCTCATCCCAATAGGTGACCTTCTCAAAGGGCAGGTGTTCGATGGGCGCGCCGGTGATGATCAACCCGTCGAACTTCTGATCCTTGACCTCTTCCCAGGGTTGGTAGAAGGCGCCGATATGCGCTTCGCTGGTGTTTTTCGAGATATGCTCCGACGGGCGCAGCAATGTCAGCTCAATCTGCATCGGATGCGACCCGATCAGACGGGCAAATTGCGTCTCGGTCTCGATCTTCTTGGGCATCAGGTTCAAGAGCGCAATCCGCATCGGGCGGATGTCCTGCTTGGCGGCCTGATCCTCGGGCATGACCATCACGCCTTCGTCCTTCAGCACATCCACGGCTGGCAGGGTCGAGGGGATCTTGATGGGCATGGTCTGGGTCCTTTTACGAGATGACTAGGAAATAGATGGGTGGTGATCAGGCGGCGTCAATAGCGGCAGCAATCATCCGGTCGAAATCGGCCGCGGTTTTTATCTGGGCGACCTCGTGAGCACAGAGTGACACCCCGTAGCGCGCCATGTGGCTGTAGAGCGGCTGACGATGCGCCAAGGCCTGAGCATAGGTCCAGCGGATGAAGCTGTCAGGATCAACGTCTTCCTCTTTCATGCTGAATTCGCTTAGATATTTATCCCATGCCTGCACAAGGAACTCCGGCTGATAGGCCATGGGCTTGGGCGCGCGGTCAAAGCGACGGACCAGCTCTTTCGTATGAGCGTCGTCGCCTTTCAGCCAGACCAGAAGGCAGTGTTTCGACAGCTCTTTGATCAGGGGATCGTTTTCACCCAGAGCCGGGTCGATCCACTCACAGATCGAACCGCCGCTGTCGCAGATGAAATGCGCATAGCCATAGATGCGCTCTGCACGATCAATGAAGCTGGGCGTGTCCATCAGCGCGGCGATTTCAGCCTGTTTGAACTGCTCCTGCCGGCGGCGGTATTCACCTATCGGAAGCCCACCTTTGGCAACATCGCCGGGCTTGCCCAGATAGGTGGCCACGGGGGTGAGGTTGTCAAAGCTGATTTTCGAGCTGATGCGGATCGAATCCGTCATCAAAAGCTCGCGCAGGAAGGGCACTTTCATGGCCTCGGCCTTGAAGTTATCCGCGATATGCTCGCCCATATAGCGGGTGCCGATGCGATAATCCGCAGAATAGTGAAACCAGTCGCCTTGGTCGCGCAGCAGGTTGGACAGATAGGTTTTGCCCAGACCTGACATGCCAAAGAAAAGCACGCGTTTATGCGTGGCTGAATTCCAATCTGATGCGGTTTTGTAAAGCATGGCCGACCTCGGGCTGTTTCAGCCTTTGGTAAAGGGCGCGGCTGGGCGGGTCAAACCCTAGACGACAAAAAGAAAACGCCCCGCGCGGGGGCAGGGCGTTTTCAGCATTTTCATTGAGAGGATCAGAAGCCGATCCCGATGCTCAGACCTGCCGAAAGCGCGTTGCCTTCGAAGGGCACACCGTTGACCACTTTCTCGTCAAAGACCGTATAGCGCACACCGCCCGAGATTTTCATGTTCTCATGGGTGTAGGTTGCGCCCAGACCGATTGACTTTGACGACCCGGCAGGTGCCAGGAAGGTGGTGCCGGTGGAGGCGCCTTCTTCGTAGCCAAGGGTCATGGCGATCGACCAGTTGTCATTCAGCTTGCGACCGATACCCAGCTCGTAGCTGGTCACGTCGTCCACGAAGTTCACCCAGTTTACAGTGCCGAGCGCGCTGGTGGTGTTGAGCGAGATGCCATCATATTTCGCGTGACGGATCGAACCGAACAGCAGCGTGTTTTGTGCAATGCCGGTCTGGAAATCCAAGTTGAACGCTTCGGGCATGGACACTGTTCCAGTGGCGGCGGTCGAAATGCCAGCCGGGAACAGCGGGTGCGCGCCGGGCGGCAGCGCATGGGTGCCGGTCAGCGTGTGGTCGATGCCCGAGAAATAGGTCAGGGCGACACGCAGAGCGATTTCGGGCTTTTCATAGGCCACACCGGCCACGCCACCCCATTCACGATCGCTTTCTGCTTCCAGAAGACCGCTGCCGGTCAGAAGGCTGCCAGAGAGTTTCTGGCCGAACACACCACCATGAACCGAAAAGCCGTTGCCCAGTTCATAGCGCAAAAGGCCTGTGATCTGCTGGCTGTCGATAAAGGCATAGCCGCCAGCCACGGGGCCATCAATATACTGGATGTCCGCGCCATAGGGCTGGTCATAGATCAGCGCAAAGCTGAGCTTTTCGTTGAATTGCTGTTTATAGCCGAACGAAAAGGTTGAGAACGACGTCGCGGATTGCGAGGTGTTCGTTACATCGCTGGTGATGTCAGGGCTGACATTGGCAAAGCTGAACTTGAAGTGATTGCCTTCCTCGAACAGGACAGAGATGTCCTGGCCCGAGCGGTCAATGCCTGCGTGCGCCCCGGTTGCCGCAGCGGTCACGAGAGCGGTCGTGAGTGCGAGTTTTTTCATTTTTCCTCCCCTTGGAACTGGTACCACATGCTTGATGCACATGTGCAATGACAGAAACCGTAGGGGGCGGCTTGGAATTGGGTCAATATTTACCTTGGGTAAGGAGTTCCCGACCCCCTTTGTGACGTTACGATAGATGTGAAATTGCAACGAAATCAGGCTGAATTTGGTGTTTTGACGCTTTGCGGGCTTATAAACCCTAAAGCGTTTCGGTTTTAATCTGGGACAGGGGAAAACCGAAACGCGGTAAGAGACATCAATGTCGTGGGCGTTTCGGAATAAGCACGTGCCTCAAGTTTATCCGAAACGCTTCAGATTGATCAGGTTGCCTGCAATGATCAGGGCCGCGCCCAAGGCAAGGCTCCAGCCCACAGATTCATCATAGAACAGCGCGCCCACAAGCGCGATCAACGGCAATCTTGCGAAATCAATGGGAATGACAATCGACGCCGGGGCCAGTGTCAGCGCCCGCGTCAGGCATGTATGTGCGATCAATCCTGCCAACCCGATCAACACCAAAAGCGGGGCTGTGTGGGCCGTTGGCAGGGTGATATTGCCATCCCAGCCCGCCATAATGCCGCCCATGACAAGCTGGCTGCCGGTCAGCCATGCCAAAATCACCAATAGCCCGTTTGTCTGGGTGAGTTGCCGGGTGAATATCGCGGTCAAGGCGAAACAAATCGCGGCAAGCGCCACATAGACCGTGCCTGCAGACAGGCTGCTGGCGCCGGGTTGCACGATCACCATGACGCCTGCAAAGCCCAAAAGCACCGCAATCAGGCGGCGGCGGGTCAGATGGTCTTTGATCAGCAGGGGCGATAAGAGCACCACCCAGAGCGGCGAGGTAAACTCCAGCGCGAAAACCTGTGCCAATGGGATCAGGGTGACGGCCAGAAACCACAGGTTCTGTCCGGTGAAATGTGCTATGTTTCTAATGAGTTGCAGGCGCCAGTTCATGCAAAGCTCGTGCAGTTTGACGCGCTTTGCAAACAGCAGGGGGAAGACGATGAGAACCCCAACGGCAGAGCGGTAGAACATAAGCTCGAACGTATCGACCACGCCGCCCAGCTGGCGTCCGGCCACCGCCATGGCCGAGAAAGACAGGATAGAGCCAAGCATCCAGAGCGCGGCTTTCAACGTGGCAGGCATCGCTACAGTTCAGAGATCGCGTAGTGGCGCGCGAGCCCCGCGGTGATGTCCGCCCATGGCGAGGCGCCGGTGCGGGTCTGGTGGGCATCGAAAGCGTCCTTGTCCACAAACCGTTCGGAAACCGTAAACCGTCCGGGCACTTGCGGGTCTTCGTGCACCTCAAAAGACAGGCAGCCCGGTTCGGCACGGGTCAAAGCCACATGGTCGGGCAGGGCGGCGCGCACCGCGTCCAGCCGATCGGCAGGCACGTCGATATACCCGGTTAAAACAATGTTTGGTTTCCTGCTCATGACCAAGGGCTAGCAAGCCGCGCCCGGCTTGGCGAGGGGAAAAAGAAAACGCCGCCCACCTGGACGGCGTTTGCAATTCTGTAGCGCAACGGTTCATCAGGCAGAAGCCTTATCCCTGTGGGTCAGTGAGGTCGGTGCTGCAAATCGCACTACTGGATCAATTTTAGACCGTCCAACCTTCAGGCAAAGCCTTCAGGTGTTCGCCACTTGAATTTGTCCACTGGACAAATTCATCCCTGCGGGTCGTGGCTCACTCCCATTCAATCGTGCCGGGCGGTTTCGAGGTTACATCATAGGTGACGCGGTTGATGCCCTTCACCTCGTTGATGATGCGCGTGGCGGTTTCACCAAGGAACTCATGGCTGAACGGGTAATAATCCGCCGTCATCCCATCCACGGAGGTCACGGCACGCAGCGCGCAGGCATAGTCATAGGTGCGCCCGTCGCCCATCACGCCCACGGTGCGCACGGGCAGGATCGCAACGAAGGCCTGCCAGATCTCGTCATAGAGACCATGCTTGCGGATCTGGTCGATATAGACCGCATCCGCTTCGCGCAGGATATCGAGCTTGGCGCGGGTGATCTCTCCGGGGCAGCGGATCGCCAGACCCGGACCGGGGAAGGGATGGCGGCCGATGAAGCTTTGCGGCAGGCCAAGTTCGCGCCCCAAGGCACGCACTTCGTCCTTGAACAGCTCACGCAGCGGCTCGACCAGTTTCAGGCCCATCTTTTCAGGCAAGCCACCCACATTGTGATGCGACTTGATGGTCACCGAAGGACCGCCGGAAAAGCTCACCGATTCAATGACATCGGGGTAGAGCGTGCCTTGCGCCAGGAACTCGGCCCCGTCAATCGTGTCTGCGTGTTTCTGGAACACGTCGATGAAGAGCTTGCCGATGATCTTGCGCTTGGTTTCAGGGTCCGATTGCCCGTCCAGCTCGCCCAGAAACAGCTCCTGCTCATCCGCGTGAATGAGCTGCATGTTGTAATGGTCGCGGAACATGGTGACGACCTCTTCGGCCTCGCCTTTACGCAAAAGCCCGTGGTCAACAAAGACGCAGGTCAGCTGATCGCCGATCGCCTCGTGGATCAGGACCGCCGCGACCGAGCTGTCAACGCCGCCCGACAGACCACAGATCACCTTCTTGTCGCCCACCTGTTCGCGGATCACGCGAATGGCTTCCTCGCGGTAAGCGCCCATGGTCCAGTCGCCTTTGAAACCGGCCAGTTTTACGAATTGCTCGTAAAGCTTCGCGCCATTGGGCGTGTGGTGCACTTCGGGGTGGAACTGAACCGCATAGAAATGCCGGTCCACATCCGCGGTGATCGCGAAGGGGGCGTTGGGAGAGGTGCCATAGACCTCGAACCCCGGTGCGATTTCGCTCACGTGATCGCCGTGGCTCATCCAGACCTGTTCGTCACCATCCTCGAACCAACCCTCCAGCAGGTCCAGCTTGGCCTTGGGCGTCACATAGGCGCGGCCAAATTCGGCGGTGCCATGTCCGCTTTCCACTTTGCCCCCAAGTTGGGTCATCATGGTCTGCTGACCATAGCAGATGCCCAGGATCGGCACGCCATAGTCGAAGATTTCCTGCGGTGCGCGGGGCGATCCCTCGCGGGTCACGCTGTCAGGCCCGCCCGAGAAGATCACCGCTTTGGGTGCCATCTCGCGCACGAAGTCCATCGTGACGTTCTGATAGGGGTGGATTTCGCAATAGACGTTCAGCTCGCGAAGGCGGCGCGCAATCAGCTGCGTCACCTGGCTGCCAAAGTCGATGATAAGAAGGCGGTCGTGGCTCTGATCTGTCATGTTGACCGATTAGGGCAGGGGGCGGGTTTGCGCAAGGGTGTGCGGGGCAAACAGAAGGCAAAATGTGAAATTTCCGACAGGATGCTGCGGAATGTCGTTTTTGGTCCTGCATGGCCGCTTGGGGACAGACTTGGCCCGTCACGCAATCTATCAAGGTTTCAACAGGACAAATGGAGGTTTCCCATGGCCGAGGCCCGGACGCGTCGTCGCGGAGGCGGTGGCGCTGCACGTCGCGCAGAACGCACTGCAGTGAAGATCGAATGCGCGAAATATATCACGCGCAATATCCCCAATCTGGAGATTCTCAACGAAGAAGCGATGGAGATCATCGAATACAACGCCGAAACGGTGTTGGAAGAGATCGGTGTGAACTTCGTCGAAAATCCGGGGGCGCTTGCGCGCTGGAAAGAGGCGGGCGCAGATGTTGATGGCGAACGCGTGCGTATCCCGCGTGGCCTGGCGCGTGAGCTGTGCAAAACGGCACCTTCAAGCTTCACCCAACATGCGCGCAACCCAGAACGCAATGTCGAAATTGGTGGCAAGAACCTTGTGCTTGCGCCGGTCTATGGCCCGCCCTTCGTGCGTGATGCGGATGGTGGTCGTCGCTATGCCACGATCGAGGATTTCCGCAACTTCGTGCGTCTGGGTTATATGTCCAAATACCTGCACCATTCCGGCGGCACCGTGTGCGAGCCGACCGATGTGCCGGTCAACAAGCGCCATTTGGACATGTTGCACGCCCATATGACCCTGTCAGACAAGCCCTTCATGGGCTCGGTCACCGCGCCCGAACGCGCGCAGGACAGTGTTGATATGTGCGGTATCCTGTTTGGTCAGGATTTCGTGCAGCAAAACACGGTGATGACCTCGCTGATCAACATCAACTCGCCGATGCAGTTCGACGATGTGATGATGGGCGCGATGGAAGTGTTTGCCGCCAACAATCAGGCCTCGATCATCTCGCCCTTCATCGTGGGTGGTGCCATGGCGCCGGTGTCAGTGGCCGGCACGCTGACGCAGGTTCTGGCCGAGGTTCTGGCAGGCGTGGCCTATAGCCAGCTGATCCGCAAAGGCGCGCCCGTTGTGGCGGGTACCTTTGTCAGCTCGATCGACATGAATTCTGGCGCGCCGACCTTTGGTACACCCGAGGCGGCCAATGTCACCTATGGCGCGGGGCAGCTCTTCCGCCGTCTTGGTTTGCCTTATCGTTCGGCCGGGTCGTTCAACGGATCGAAACTGCCCGACGCTCAGGCGGCCTACGAAACCGCAAACAGCCTGAACACAGGGCTTCTGTCAGGTGTGAACTTCATGCTGCATTCGGCGGGCTGGCTGGAAGGCGGTCTGGTGGCGTCCTTTGAAAAGTTCGTGATGGACGCCGATCAGCTGGGCGTTTTGCATGGCATCGCCAAAGGCGTTGAAGTGGATGTGAACGGTCAGGCCATGGACGCCATTCGCGAGGTCGGGCCAGGCGGTCACTATCTGGGTTGCGAACACACGCAGGCGAACTTCAAATCCGCTTTCTGGCGCTCGGAACTGCTTGACTACAAGCCCTACGAGACATGGGAAGAGGAAGGGGCCCGCGACACGCAGGCGCTTGCCAAAGAGAAGGTCAAGAAGATGCTGTCGGACTACCAGGAGCCGTCCCTGGACCCGGGCATTGCCGAAGGGCTTCGCGATTATATCGCTGAGAAGAAGGCCTCGATGCCGGATGCATTCACCTGATCTGCCATGCAACTGGGGGTGTTCCACCTTCGTTCACATTGGTTAACCGGTTGGTAAGGGGGCTTAACGGCCCCCTTAGCTTTTTTATGGCATTTGGCGCGAAATCAGCCGTGCAAACCCTTCTGGGGCAGCAAACGCATCTCTGCCATCAGGGCGATCAGCACCTCGACATGGCGTGAAACGGAATAGCCTGCATCCCCCGCGCGACGCGTGTCTTCCAACCGGGCCTCTTCTTCCAACAGGCCGTCGACCGCATGTTCTGGGCTGGGGGTGAACGTGGATTTCATGAGCTTTTTCAGGTCTCTATCCCGATTGTAGTCGACCAGGCCAAAGCGTGCGGCGCGGACCAGAAGACGGGGGCGGCGCAGCTGGCTCAGAAGGTTCGATGCGTTCGACATTGGGGTATCCTTTCGCTGATTCCCCATCATCATGACTCAACCAGTGCGGGTGTTGCGCCGGACTGCCTTAATTATGTCAAAAGCCTTAATAATTGTTGATGAAATGGAAACTAATATTGTTTGCCATACGCTTAGTTAACCATCCGGTAACCAATCAGATGCTAGCCATTTGCTGCATCTACTCCACCCGTGGTTGCGCTGGCATGTCGTGCTGGGGATGTGCGTCAGGCTCTTGCGAAGCCAAACGAAAAGGACTGCGAATGCCTAATACTGCGCTGTCGATAGCTGAAAGTGACGCGTTACTGCACTGGCTGCCCGATGATATCCGGCTGTATCTTCGGCACACTGAAGCCGGTGTTCCCATTCGTGCCATTGCGCGCGATCGGGGGGTGCATGCCTCGACTGTTTTGCGTCAGGTGCGCAAGACAGAAAGCCGTCGCGATGATCCGCTTGTCGATGCGCTTTTGGCACGTCTGGGCGCGCGTTTGCGCGATGTTGAGACAGGCGACGGCGCGGCCAAGCCACTGCCCCTGGCAGAGGATGATCCGGTGGCCCCGCAGATCTTGCGTTGCCTGCGCGCCATGGCCGTGAACGGCGCGTTTACGGTGGTCAGCCAAGGGGTGGATACGGCGGTTGTGCTGCGCCCGAATGGCGATGGGGACCCTGTTGCGCAAGCCAAGGCCCCCAGCTGGGTGATCGAGATGATGGCGCTGCAAGGGTGGATCGAAGGAGAAGCCAAGACCCGCCTGTCCAAATACCGCATCAGCGCCGAGGGCCGAAAAGCCCTGAACCGTATGATGGCCGAGGCCGAAGGGCGCGCGGTCGGGTTCGCAGAGGCACCCGCACGGTTTGACATGGCACCATCAAAAATCGGTGGCGCCCGTGGGCAAGGGGCTGGAAAGCGCGCGCCTGGGCAGGCCGGCGGTCGCAACGCGCGCCCTGCCGGTGCCGACAGCCCGGTGCGGGTGCTGGGCCGCGCGAAGGGTCGCACCAAACCCTATCTGAGCGCGGATCTTGTGGCCTCGGCAGAGCGATTTCAACGCGATTTCGCACTAGGTCAGTTCGACGTGGCCGCACGCGGTAGCTGGGATGCGATCATGTCTGCGCCCAAAGATCAGCAGGGGGCTCAATCGCATGAAACCGGCGTCGGCCGCCAGATCGATGCACGTAAACGCCTGACGGATGCCTTGCGCGCAATGGGTCCCGAACTGGGTGAAATCACGCTTGCGGTCTGTTGCCACGAAAAGGGTATGGAACGGATCGAAGCTGAACTGGCGATGCCTGCGCGGTCTGGAAAATACATGTTGCGCGTGGCGCTGAACTATCTGGATCGACACTATAAGAGTGTTGGTGGGGATGATCACGAATTGGTCTATTAAAGCGTCTCGCTTTTCAAACCTTCCGGAAGGCGGCCTTCGGACAATATTTCGAAGTTCAAAGCCGGGCAAATCGTGCGCATTTCTTTGTGGATGATCTGCGGATTGGGCAGGTTATCTGCCAAAACGTAGTAGGTGCCGGGAAAATCCACCTGACATAATTTCTGCGCCATATCCAAGCAGTCAAACTCCAGCGAGATCAGTGGAGAGACAACAAAATCGGGCGCAATATGCTGAAATTCCGGGGCTTCCATGGATAGAAATTCAAAGCAGGAAATCCGCACCATCTGCTCTGGCAGCGCCTGATCACCTTGCGGAAGAGCCCCCACAACAAGCACTTTCGCCTTCTTCGACGCAGCTTCTTGCATGCGCGATTCCCCTTCGCCTCTTTGACATCTGCCCGACATTGGACGCTTCTTCAGAGCGTTCCAATCACTGGAGTTTTTAAACACATATAAGGCGATGGGCGAATTGGCAATTCCACATTGGCGGGAATATTGGCCTGTTTTTAGCTTTCTGCCATCTTCATGTTACGTTTAAGTCACCTTATAGGGGCTTTGAGAGCTGTCCGAAGGATTGGGCGAAGATGATGGAAGAACTGCTCAGGGGAATCCCTTTGCCCGCGCTTGTGATCGGGGCAAACCGGCGCGTTCTGGCCGCAAATGAGCTGGCAAATGGTGTTCTGATCGACAGTGCCGCGGTTGGGCGTAATTTCATTTCTGTTTTGCGCAGGCCGGCATTGGTCGATCTGGTCGAGACATGTCTGTCCACCCGCGAAAACGGCAAAGTCAGGTGTTCGGTCGAAGACGCAAATGGGGAAGTGCTCTATGACGCTCATGTGTCCGCGATGGGCGCGAAGGGGCCGTCCGACATGGGAGTTATTCTGTGTTTTGTCGACGTCACACCGAATGAAACTGCGGGGCAAATGCGGTCTGATTTCGTGGCCAATGTCAGCCACGAGCTGCGCACGCCACTGACGGCTTTGACAGGGTTCATTGAAACACTGCGCGGCCCGGCCCGCGATGATGCGGCGGCGCAGGCGCGGTTTTTGGATATCATGGATCGTGAAACCCAGCGTATGAACCGTCTTGTCACCGATTTGTTGTCGCTAAGCCGTGTCGAGGATATGGCCCGTCTGGCGCCGCGGGATCATGTGGATGTGGAAGAGTGTTTGAACACGGTCTTCAGCAGTGTGATGCCGCTGGCAGAAGAAAGCCGCACGGAATTGCAGCTGATCTGTGATCTGGATGTGCCCGCGCCGGTAACAGGCGATCCGGACCAGTTGCAGCAGGTGTTTACCAACCTGATCGAGAACGCGATCAAATACAGCGGCGGCGACAACGCGGTGCGTGTACGCCTGTCGCGCCAGGACCATGTTGCGGCCTTTGCCGGGCCGGGGCTTGTGGTTGAGGTGATGGATGAAGGGGATGGCATCGATCCGAAGCATCTCAGCCGTCTTACCGAGCGGTTTTATCGTGTCGATGGTCATCGGTCGCGGGAAAAAGGTGGGACAGGGCTGGGGCTGGCGATTGTCAAACACATCATCAACCGGCATCGGGGGCGGTTGAAAATCACCTCTGAGATCGGCGCAGGCAGTGTTTTTTCAGTCTATCTAAGACTGGCTGACCCTGCATGAAAAAACGCGGGAAACCGCTCGGGCATCATGTCTTTTTCTGGCAAATCGGAAATTGTCACACGGCTGTTACACTAGTTTCACAAAAGCTTTGATCAACCGCCCTAGGAACGCGGCAAGTCACCTGTGCCGGACCAACCGGCAGGGCGACAAAATGATCAAACAGGAGTTATCCATGTCTTTCGTGAAACTGACCGCCTCTGCTCTGGCGATCTCTGCCGTTTCCGCAACCGCTGCTGCCGCCCGTGATCAGGTGCAGGTGGCCGGGTCTTCCACCGTTCTGCCCTATGCCTCGATCGTGGCGGAAGCCTTTGGCGAAAACTTTGACTTCCCGACACCGGTTGTTGAATCGGGTGGCTCTTCGGCTGGTCTGAAGCGGTTCTGCGAAGGTGTTGGCGAAAACACCATCGACGTGGCCAATGCCTCGCGCAAGATCAAGGACAAGGAAATCAAAGCCTGTGCCGAAGCCGGCGTCACTGACATCGTGGAAGTGCGCATCGGCTATGACGGCATCGTCTTTGCCAGCCAGATCAACGGCCCGGATTTCTCGGCCTTTGAACCGGCCGACATCTACAACGCACTGGGCGCTCAGGTGATGGTGGACGGCCAGCTGGTCGACAACGCCTATAACCAGTGGGCCGAGTTCAACGCAAACCTGCCCGCCGTTGACATCGCCGCCTTCATCCCCGGCACCAAGCACGGCACCCGTGAAGTGTTCGAAGTGAAGGTGATGGAAGCTGGCTGTAAGGCCACCGGCGCTTACGACGCATTCCTGGCCGTGGCCGAGGGCGACAGCGACAAGGCGAAAGCCAAAGCCGCTGCCAAAATGTGCTACAAAGTGCGCACCGATGGCAAATCGGTTGATATCGACGGCGACTACACCGAAACGCTGGCCTCGATTGACGCCAACAAAGACGGTATCGGAATCTTCGGCCTGGCGTTTTATGAAAACAACACCGACACGCTGAACGTCGCCACCATGTCAGGCATCGTGCCCTCGACCGAGAGCATCGCCACCGGCGAATACCCGGTGTCACGCCCGCTCTATTTCTACATCAAGAAGGCGCATATCGGCGTGATCCCCGGCCTGAAAGAATATGCTGAGTTCTTCGTCGCGGACGAGATTGCAGGCCCCGACGGCCCGCTGGCCGAATACGGTCTGGTCGCCGATCCTGAACTGGCGGCCACCCAGGCATCGGTTGCTGACGAAGCGGTTCTGACGCACTAAAAACGCGGGCGACGCGGGGCGCTTGGGCTTCGCGTCGCCACCCTCCCTTCGGGCATCACGCCCGTTTGCTGCTTTGAACGAGATTGACATGTCTGCACTCTGGCTCTTGGTGATCGTATTGGCGCTGGCCCTTGTCGGGTTCCTTGTGGGGCGTGCGCGCGCGCTGGCAACGGTTGGTGGTGATCGCCGCAAGCTTCATTCGCTGCCCAATTATTACGGCTTCAATGTCTCCATGCTGGCCCTTGTGCCGGCTCTGCTGGTTCTGGGGCTGTGGGTGGTGATCCAACCCATGGTGATCAACGGGTCCGTGTCCACGATGATCCCGCCTGCGCTTTACGACGATGCAGGTCAGCTGAACCTGATCATGAGCGATGTGAACCGCGTGGCCGATGGTCTGGATGCGGTGCAGCGCGCAGGGGTGATGAGCGAAGACGAGTTGGTCCAGCTTGACCCCAATACCACGGATCTGCGTGGCCTTTTGGGCAGTGTAGGCGTGGCGCTTGGCGCGGATGTCAGTTCTGATACCCTGTCCGCCGCCCATGCCTTGCGGGCCAAAACGGCGAGTGGCGGGCTGGCCATGACCATCGTGGTGCTGGCCATCGCCGCCGCCGGGTTCCTGGTGGCCCTGCGCATGACACATGGCGATTTTCGCGCCCGCAACAGTGTTGAACAAGGCGTGAAGGCGCTGTTGATCGCGGCGGCCTCGATCGCGATCCTGACCACAATTGGCATCGTCTTGTCGCTGATTTTCAACACGATCACCTTCTTTGGCATGTTTCCCGCAGGCGACTTCCTTTTTGGCCTCACATGGAGCCCGGAAGGGCGGGGCGGGTCCGAGCATCTGGGCATTCTGCCGCTTTTGTGGGGCACGCTTTATATCTCGCTCGTGGCGCTGCTGGTGGCCGTGCCCATCGGGCTTTTTGCCGCGATTTACCTGTCGGAATATGCAAGCAACGCCACCCGCGCCGTGGCCAAACCGCTGCTCGAGGTGCTCGCGGGCATCCCCACCATCGTCTACGGCCTGTTTGCCCTGACCGTCGTCGGCCCGCTGCTGGTGAACTTCTTCGGCGCCGACGGCCTTGGCTGGATGCAGGGCGCGCGCTCGGTCATGACGGCAGGATTGGTCATGGGCATCATGCTCATTCCCTTCGTGTCCTCGCTGTCTGACGACATCATCAACGCGGTGCCGCAGGCGATGCGCGACGGGTCTTATGGGCTGGGGGCCACGCAATCGGAAACCGTGCGGCAGGTTGTTTTGCCCGCGGCCCTTCCGGGCATCGTCGGTGCAGTGCTTTTGGCGGCCTCTCGCGCCATTGGTGAAACCATGATCGTGGTGATGGGGGCAGGGGCCGCGGCCCGGCTTGACCTGAACCCGTTCGAAGCCATGACCACCGTAACCGCCAAGATCGTCAGCCAATTGACGGGTGACAGCGATTTCGCCAGCCCCGAAGCGCTGGTGGCCTTTGCCCTTGGCATGACGCTTTTCATCCTCACCCTGGGCCTGAATGTCCTCGCGCTTTACATCGTGCGCAAATACCGGGAGCAATACGAATGAGCCACGCAAGCCTTTCGGATCAGCCACAGCCGCGCGCCAAGAGCTCGCTTCTGACGCTGGATGACCGCACCCGACGCCGCAACGCCGCCGAGAGCCGCTTTCGCGCCTATGGCATCACCGCCATCGCCATCGGTCTGGTCTTTCTTGTGGTGCTGATCACCTCGATCTTTGCCAAGGGGGTGGGCGCGTTCCAGCAGACCTTCATCACATTGGACGTGGAGCTTCTTGAAGCCAAGCTGGACAAATCCGGCACCCGCGACATCGAGAAAATCAAGAAGGTCACGACTTTTGGTTATAACCCGCTGATCGAAAACGCGCTGAAAGCCGCGATGGAAGAGGCGGGTGTTGAGAACCCCTTTGCCAAGGGAAAGGACCTGCGCAAAATGATGAGCGCGGGCGCGGCCTCGCAAATCCGCGCCTTTGTCGTCGACAACCCCGACCGGATCGGTGACACGGTCCAATTTCGCTTGTTGGCCAGTTCGCGCGTGGATGGATACCTGAAGGGCCGCGTGAGCCGCGAAAGCCTTGCGCGTGATAAGAACCTGACGCCGGTTCATCTTGATCTTGTGGATGCGCTTCGCGACGCGGGCGTGGTTGAAAAACGCTTCAACCTTGGCTTCATCACAGGCGCGGATGCCTCGGAAAGCCGTCCGGAGCAAGCGGGGCTTGGTGTGTCGATGCTCGGCAGTTTCTACATGATGCTGGTGGTGCTGGCCTGTGCGCTGCCCATCGGCGTGGCGGCTTCGATCTATCTTGAGGAATTTGCGCCGCAGAACTGGGTCACGGACCTGATCGAGGTCAATATCTCGAACCTCGCCGCCGTGCCCTCCATCGTCTTTGGTATCCTTGGCCTGGCCGTGTTCATCCAGTTTGCCCATCTGCCGCAATCGGCCCCGCTGGTCGGTGGTCTGGTGCTGACGCTGATGACGCTTCCGACCATCATCATCTCGACCCGCGCCTCGCTGAAATCCGTGCCGCCCTCGATCCGCGAGGCCGCCTTGGGCATTGGTGCCTCGAAAATGCAGACGGTGTTTCACCACGTACTGCCGCTGGCCATGCCCGGCATCCTGACCGGCACCATCATCGGGCTTGCGCAGGCACTAGGCGAAACTGCACCGCTGCTTTTGATCGGCATGGTGGGCTACATCGCCTCGAACTATCCCGGTGGGATTATCGAGGGTTTCATGTCGCCCAATTCCGCCATGCCCGCGCAAATCTATGAATGGGCAAAACGCGCCGACCCCGCTTATTATGAACGCGCCTGGGGCGGCATCATCATCCTTTTGGTGTTCCTGATGACCATGAACATCATTGCCATTATCCTGCGTCGTCGCTTTGAACGCCGCTGGTAACCCGAAAGACCGAGCCGATGAAAGATATGACGAAACCCGAAGGGATCACCGCGATGAATGACATCAAGTTCTCAGCGCAGAATGTGCAGGTCCACTATGGGGACACCCATGCGATCAAAGATGTCTCGGTCGAGATCGAAGACAAGACCGTGACCGCCTTTATTGGCCCGTCAGGCTGTGGCAAATCCACCTTCCTCAGGTGCCTGAACCGGATGAACGATACGATTGATATCTGTCGGGTCGAAGGTGATATCCTGCTGGATGGCGAAGACATCTATGACAAGCGTGTCGACCCGGTGCAGCTGCGCGCGAAAGTCGGTATGGTGTTTCAAAAACCCAACCCGTTTCCAAAGTCGATTTACGACAATATCGCCTATGGCCCGCGCATTCACGGGTTGGCCAGAAACAAGGCCGATCTTGATGATATTGTTGAGAAATCCCTGCGCCGTGGAGCAATCTGGGACGAGGTGAAAGACCGCCTTCACGCGCCCGGCACGGGCCTGTCGGGTGGCCAGCAACAACGTCTGTGCATCGCACGTGCCGTGGCAACCGAGCCCGAGGTTCTGTTGATGGACGAGCCGTGCTCGGCCCTTGACCCCATCGCCACCGCGCAGGTGGAAGAGCTGATTGACGAGCTGAAACAAAGCTATTCGGTGGTGATCGTCACCCACTCGATGCAGCAGGCCGCACGTGTCAGCCAGAAAACCGCGTTTTTCCATCTGGGCAACCTTGTGGAGTTTGATGACACCACAAAGATCTTCACCAACCCAGAAGATCCGCGCACTGAAAGCTATATTACCGGCCGGATTGGCTGAGGATTGACCGCCCGTAAGGGCAGGGGAGACTGAGATGATTGACCAACATATCGCATCCGCCTTTGATCGCGACCTTGAAGATATTCAGGCGCTGGTGATGAAAATGGGCGGGCTTGTAGAAGATTCCATCCGCGAAGCCGCGAAGTCCCTGAAGCAGCGTGACGAAGAGCTGGCCGATACAGTGCGCCGCAATGACAAGAAAATCGACGCGCTGGACATGCAGATTTACGAAGAATGCGCCCGCGTTCTGGCCCTGCGCCAGCCGATTGCGTCGGATTTGCGCACGGTTCTGACGGTGATGAAAGTGGCCGCGAACCTGGAACGGATCGGGGATTATTCGAAAAACCTGGCCAAACGCACCACGGTGTTGGTGCATATGCAGCCCATCGACGGGGCCTCTGGCGCGATCAAACGCATGTCGAAAGAGGTGCAATTGATGCTGTCGGATGCGCTGGATGCTTATATTCGGCGCGACGAAGCCTTGGCCCATGATGTGCGCCAGCGTGATATCGAAATTGATCAGATGTATAATGCGCTGTTTCGCGAATTCCTTACCTTCATGATGGAAGACCCGCGCAACATCTCGTCCTGCATGCATCTGCATTTCATTGCCAAGAACATCGAACGTATGGGCGATCATGTGACCTCGATCGCGGATCAGGTGATCTATCTGGTTTCGGGCGAGCTGCCCGATGAAGCCCGCCCCAAAGGCAATGCGCCCAATTATGAACTGCCTGAAAGCGGGTCCGAGACACCATGAGCAGCAAGACCAATCCCTGCGTTCTTCTGGTCGAGGATGAACCGGCACAACGCGAGATATTGCGCTATAATCTCAGCGCGGAAGGCTATGACGTCGCCTTGGCAGAGGATGGTGACGTGGCCCTGATCATGGTCGACGAGCTGATGCCCGACCTGATCTTGCTCGACTGGATGTTGCCGGGTGTATCGGGCATCGAGATCTGTCGGCGCATCAAAACGCGCAAGGAAACCCGCGCGATCCCGGTGATCATGCTATCGGCCCGATCAGAAGAGCTGGACCGGGTGAGGGGGCTTGAAACCGGGGCTGACGATTACGTGGTGAAACCGTTCTCGGTGAACGAATTGATGGCGCGCATCCGCACGCAATTGCGGCGCACACGTCCGGCCTCTGTTGGGCAACAGCTGGAATACGAAGACATCCGGCTGGATGGCGAAAGCCATCGCGTCACGCGCGCAGATGAGCCGGTGAAGCTTGGGCCGACGGAGTTTCGTCTGCTGTCGACTTTGATGGAGAAACCGGGTCGGGTCTGGAGCCGTGAGCAACTTCTGGATCGTGTCTGGGGTCGTGATGTCTATGTCGACACGCGCACGGTGGATGTTCATGTGGGGCGTTTGAGAAAAGCGCTGTGCCGCGCAGGTGGGGAAGACCCGGTGCGAACCGTACGTGGCACCGGATATGCATTGGGTTAAAGCGCAATCAGTTATACGCATAATTGGTATTATGTTAATATAATTGCTGCGCAAACGCGAGCAACTATATCAACTATAGTTCGCATCTATATGATAACTATACCAATTTTTGATGCGTAAGTATTATCCGAATTTTGACTGCTCCCCCCGGTTCCCTGTAATCGCAGCCCAAACCTCGCACCTAGGCAACAGAGTTTGCGCAATCACCAGATCCACCTGTTCGTTTTGCTCGACAAAGGGAAGCAAACGTCGCAAATATGTTTTGAGTGAGAGGAAACACTATGACGTCTGTTTTGGTCCTGAATGGCCCCAATCTGAATTTGTTGGGTCAAAGACAACCCGAGACCTATGGGCATACCACCCTGGCCGAGGTTGAAACACTGTGCCGTGAAACAGCGCAATCGCTTGGTGTTTCGCTTGGTTTTGAACAATCCAACCATGAAGGCGTTCTCATTGACCTGATCCATGCAGCGCGCGGTGTTCATGATGGGATTGTGTTGAACGCTGGCGCCTACACGCATACGTCAATTGCACTGATGGATGCGATTTCATCCGTGGATTTGCCGGTGATTGAACTGCATCTGTCCAACATTCATGCGCGTGAAAGCTTCCGCCACACATCTTATATTGCGAAGGTTTCTGTCGGTCAGATTTGTGGCTTCGGACCTTTTGGTTATGCGTTATCTATCAGGGCGCTATGCGATCATCTTAATGTCAGCGCTGGACGCAAGTGATGCTGGATTACGTCAAGTCGATCTGTAACAGTCAGGCGCTTGATGAAGTCTGGAAAATTCATTGTGATGCAATGAAGAGCTTTGGCTTTGATCGGCTGATCTATGGGTATTCTCGATTCATGCGGGAAAATGGGCTGAGTCCGCGCGAAGACAGCCTGTTTTTGACCATGCATGACCCCGCCTACATCAAGCGCTACATCGAAGACGAAATGTACTTTGATGCGCCCATGGTTTATTGGGCCTATCAGAATGTCGGGGCAATTGGTTGGGATTGGGTGAAAAACAATCTCGACCAGATGAACGAGCGTCAGCTGGAGGTGGTTCGTTTCAATCAGGAAATGAACGTCACTGCGGGCTATACGATCTCTTTCGCGGAAAGCTCACGTAGATCAAAAGGATCTATTGCCTTGACGGCCGAGGCGGGCACCGATCAAGCACAGTTGGACGAGATGTGGCGTGAACACGGTGAGCAGATCATCGCGATGAACAATGTGGCGCATCTGAAAATCATCTCCCTGCCCCACGACACGGCCCGTTCAAAGCTTTCAGCGCGCCAGCGCGAAGTGTTGGAGTGGGTCGGAGACGGCAAAACCAATCAGGACGTGGCCACGATCATGGGTGTTACGCCTGCGACGGTCGAAAAACACCTGCGCATTGCGCGGGAAAAACTGGGTGTGGACACCACCGCTCAAGCGCTTCTGAAGATGTCCCTTTTGAATCAAATCTATACGCCGAAAGAATAAGAAACACGCCGGTTCATCGGATCTGTTAACATATTACGTTTTCGGTATGGATTCCCTGACTACCAGAAATTGAACCTTCACGGCATATTAATCATGTTCCGTGAGTGGTGGCCTAAGGCCTGGGAACTTGGGGTGGTGGTTCTGATATTACAGATGACACATCATTCTGCCGGGAAACCGGAGCTGGCGTCATGTTCGAATTGCGATAAGTGGCGCCAGCACTTACGGGTCTTCTTTCTATAGTCAGACAGTCGTCGAAGAGCGCTTCGCGACGCGCTTATTTAGTATTGGCACAAAAAGAAAGGGGCCACGCGGCCCCTTCCCCATTATCTTGATCCGGCGCGCAGGCCGAGCGCTTAGCCCTGAACGGCCGCAGCAACTTCAGCAGCGAAATCGACTTCTTCTTTTTCGATGCCGTCGCCAACTTCCATGCGCACATAGCCCAGGATTTCAGCGCCTGCTTCTTTGGCAGCCGCTTCCACGGTCAGGTCCGGGTTGATCACGAAGTCCTGTCCCAAGAGGGTGACTTCGGCCAGGAATTTCTTCATGCGGCCTTTGATCATGTTCTCGATGATGTTCTCGGGCTTGCCGCTTTCACGGGCCTGCTCGGTCAGAATGTTGCGCTCTTTTTCGACCACGGCCGCGTCCAGAGCTGCTTCGTTCAGCGCCTGCGGGTTGGCAGCGGCGATGTGCATGGCAACCTGACGGCCAAAGGCTTCGTCGCCGCCTTTCATCGCAACCAGAACGCCGATTTTACCCATGCCGTCGGTGGCCGCGTTGTGGATATAGGTCACAACGGTTTCGCCTTCGACAACGGCCATACGGCGCAGCGACATGTTTTCGCCGATGGTGGCGATTTTGTCGGTGATGGTCTCTGCAACAGATTTGCCGCCCAGATCGGCAGCGTTCAGCGCATCAACATCAGCAACATTCAGAGCCGCCGCGGCGATGCCGCCAACCATGTCCTGAAATTCGCTGTTCTTGGCAACGAAGTCGGTTTCCGAGTTCACCTCGACAGCAACGCCCTTGCCGCCTGCAACAGCCACGGCCACCAGACCTTCAGCTGCGGTACGGCCCGCTTTCTTGGCGGCTTTCGCGAGGCCCTTGGTGCGCAGCCAGTCCTGAGCGGCTTCCATGTCGCCGTCGGTTTCGACCAGTGCTTTTTTCGCGTCCATCATGCCAACGCCGGTGGATTCACGCAGTTCTTTGACGAGTGCAGCAGTGATTGCCATGTCTCAACTCCTTGGGGTCTCGGGCGCAGGGTAACCTGCCCCGGTATCAATTCGGTGACGGATATGCGGGCCAGTCCCCTGCCCCGCATGTCGTCTTGTGCTTACTCGGCCGGTGCGGCTTCTTCAGCGACGGCTTCCTCGACGGGCGCTTCTTCCATCGCACCCAGGTCAACGCCAGCGGCGCCCATCTGAGCGGTCATGCCGTCCAGCGCCGCGCGGGCAGCCAGGTCGGTGTAAAGCGCGATGGCGCGGGCTGCGTCATCGTTGCCGGGGATGATGTAATCCACGCCTTCCGGCGGGCAGTTGGTGTCGACGACGGCCACAACCGGGATGCCCAGCTTGTTGGCTTCGGCGATGGCCAGAGCTTCTTTTTTCACGTCGATGACGAACAGAAGGTCAGGCACGCCGCCCATTTCGCGGATCCCGCCCAGCGAAGCCTGCAGCTTGGCCTGGTCACGTTCCATGCCCAGACGCTCTTTCTTGGTCAGGCCTTCGGCGCCAGCGCCCAGCTTTTCGTCGATCTCTTTCAGACGGTTGATCGACTTGGACACGGTCTGCCAGTTGGTCAGCGTGCCGCCCAGCCAGCGGTGGTTCATGTAATACTGAGCCGACTTTTCAGCCGCATCTGCGATGGCGCCAGCGGCCTGACGCTTGGTGCCGACGAACAGAACGCGGCCACCTTTGGCAACGGTCTCGCGCACAGCATTCAGGGCTGCGTCAAGCATCGGCAGGGTCTGCGTCAGGTCAAAGATGTGGATCCCGTTACGCTCGCCATAGATGAACGGACCCATGCGCGGGTTCCAGCGTTGCGTTTGGTGACCAAAGTGAACACCAGCTTCAAGCAGCTGGCGCAGTGAGAAATCAGGCAGAGCCATGTTCTTTTCCTTTTCCGGTTTCAACCTTGGCAGCGCGTTTCGAAGGAAGCCCTTCAACCGGTGGACATATGGGGATGTCTCCCCCATAGGCCCGCACGCCGCCTGTGGATTAGTAGCGCGCGTATACAAGTCCGCGAGACAGCGCGCAACCCCTAAGTTTTCTGCCCTGCTCTGGCTTGTCCTTGCCGCCAAAGCGCGGCAAAGAAGGGGTATGACACATGATATCCTTTGTATCGGATCGGTCCTGTGGGACGTGATCGGGCGCACCCCGCACGAGATGCGCGTGGGGTCGGATGAACCGGGCCGCATCACCCGGCTGGCGGGGGGCGTGGCGATGAACATCGCCATGACGCTGGGCCGCTTTGGGCTGAAACCTGCGCTGTTGACGGCCATCGGACAGGATGCGGAGGGGGACGCGCTTTTGGCAGAATGTGCGGCACTGGGCATGGTGACGGACTATGTGCTGCGTCCAGACGGGTTGCCAACGGACCGGTATATGGCGATCGAAAGCCCCGCGGGGCTTGTGGCTGCGGTAGCAGATGCCCATACGCTGGAGGCCGCCGGTGACGCGATCTTAGCCGCACTTGAGGATGGACGACTGGGCTCTGCTCATGCGCCTTACGAGGGTCTGATCGCCTTGGATGGCAACTTGACGGAAGCGCTGTTGACCGATCTTGCCGAGAGGCCAAGCCTGTCGCGCGCAGATTTGCGCGTGGCGCCGGCCAGCCCCGGCAAAGCGCGGCGATTGGCGCCCCTGATGTCTCATCCCGGCGCCACGCTTTATGTCAATCGAGAAGAGGCCGGGTATTTGGCGGGGCAGTCTTTTGCGACCGCCGCCGAAGCTGCCAAGGGGCTTTTGCAGGCAGGGGCCACCCGTGCGGTTGTGACCGATGGCGGCAGCTTTGCTGCGGATGGTCATCACGCACGCGGCGTCATCGAAGCGCCCTGCCCTTCAGTTCGCGTGCGCAGGATTACCGGCGCAGGCGATACATTTATGGCGGCCCATATTGCGGCCGAACGCGAAGATCAGTCGCCAGAGGCGGCCCTCACCACCGCCCAGGCCATCGCTGCGCGCTATGTTTCCGGAGAAGATACATGACCTTGCCCCTTCATTTTTCGCCCGAGGTGCAGGCGGCACGCGCGGCCGGAACACCGGTTGTCGCGCTTGAAAGCACGATCATCACCCACGGCATGCCGTGGCCGCAGAATGTCGAAACCGCGCGCGAGGTGGAAGCCGAGATCCGCGACAACGGTGCGGTGCCTGCCACGATTGCAGTGCTGGAGGGGCGATTGCATATCGGGCTGACCGGGGAAGAGCTGGACGCCTTGGGGCAAGCCAAAAACGTGTCAAAACTGTCTCGTGCGGATTTTGCAGCCTGTTTGGCCATGGGGGGCACCGGGGCGACCACGGTGGCGGCCACGATGATCGCGGCCGAACTTGCGGGGATCCGCGTGTTTGCAACGGGCGGCATTGGCGGGGTGCACCGGGGGGCAGAGGAAAGCTTTGATGTTTCTGCCGATCTACATGAGCTGTCGAAGACCGCTGTGACCGTCGTGGCGGCTGGGGCGAAAGCCATATTGGATATTCCAAAGACGCTGGAAGTTCTGGAAACTCTGGGGGTTCCTGTCATTGCTTATGGGCAAGACGATTTTCCAGCTTTCTGGTCGCGACAGTCAGACCAGAAAGCCCCGTTGCGTATGGATGATCCAAAACAGATCGCACGCGCGATGGACATGCGCAGGTCCATGGGGTTGGAAGGTGGTCAGCTGGTTGCCAACCCGATCCCGGTCGAGGCTGAAATCCCCAGACATGTGATCATGCCGGTTGTTGAAGATGCGTTGGTGGCGGCAAAAGACAAAGCTATTTCGGCCAAGGCGGTCACACCGTTCCTGTTGGATCGTATTTTCCACGCCACCGAAGGGGCGTCCCTGACAGCCAATATTGCTTTGGTGAAAAACAATGCGCGCCTTGCGGCGCGCATCGCTCGTGAATTATCTGCCTGAGGATGGAGTGGCCCCGGCAGGGCATTTAAGCCGTGATCACGCGCCCATGGCAATCTGGGCGTCCAGCTCGGCGGGTTCCGGATCCCGAAGGACATAGCCCCTGCCCCACACGGTCTCGATGTAGTTTTCACCATCGGTCGCCGTGGTCAGTTTCTTGCGAAGTTTGCAGATGAAGACATCGATGATCTTCAGTTCCGGCTCATCCATGCCGCCATATAGGTGGTTCAGGAACATCTCTTTGGTCAGGGTTGTGCCCTTGCGCAGCGACAGAAGTTCCAGCATCTGGTATTCTTTGCCCGTCAGGTGAACCGTGCGGCCATCCACATCGACGGTTTTCGCGTCAAGGTTGACTGAGATGCGGCCCGTTTTGATGACGGATTGCGAATGCCCCTTCGAGCGGCGGATGATCGCATGAATACGCGCAATCAGTTCTTCGCGGTGGAAAGGTTTGGTCATGTAGTCATCAGCACCGAACCCAAAGCCCTTGATCTTGTTTTCGGTGTCATCAGCACCGGACAGGATCAGGATCGGCGTGTCGATCCGTGCCATGCGCAACTGGCGCAACACCTCATGCCCATTCATATCGGGCAGGTTCAGGTCCAGAAGGATCAGGTCATAGTCATAGAGCTTGGCCAGATCGATGCCTTCTTCGCCAAGGTCAGTGGCATAGACGTTCAGGTTCGCATGGGTCAGCATCAGTTCAATGCTGCGGGATGTGGTCGGGTCGTCTTCCACCAGGAGGATACGCATAGTCGGGTTCTCCGCTCTTCAATTTCATCGTTGCAAGCAGCATTACGTGAAATGGTTAATCACCGGTTACCCTCAGAGAACTTTTAGCGAAAACACGTTAAGGTTGTCTATACCTTTGTAGAGTTGTGGCTTTTAAAGCGGCCTCGCCATGCTCTTTTACGGCCCGCATCCACTCTTCCAGCTCATCTTCCGACAGCGCATACATCTCGCGCGCTTCTTTTTCCGTGACCAAACCGGACCGCACCGCCTTTACAACAGCGGCCTTGCGACTCGCGACCCAGCGGCGCGTATCTTTCGGTGGCAAATCTGCGCGCGTCATAATCGACCCGTCCGGCAGCGTGACGGCGCGTGGCCCCTCGACTTTTTTCAGGTACATTCTCTGCCCTCTTTCAAAATGATGCGCCAAGATTGATCGGTCGAGCTTAAAGGAAGGTGAAGCCGCCCCTTGTTGTTCATTCGAATTTTCCTATATTCCGTAACTCTTTTGTAGGATTCTGCCCGATGACCACCGTCCCCACAGATGCGCCTGTCCTAAACTCGCTGGGCTTTGCCAAATCGCCCGCGGAGACCCGCGTGGTCGTCGCCATGTCCGGCGGCGTCGACAGCTCTGTCGTGGCGGCGAAACTGGCAGACGAGGGCTATGACGTGATTGGGGTCACGCTGCAGCTCTATGATCATGGGGCTGCTTTGGCCAAGAAAGGCGCCTGCTGCGCGGGGATCGACATTCACGACGCACGCCGGGTGGCTGAAGACATGGGCTTTCCGCATTATGTGCTGGACTATGAAAACATCTTTCAGGATGCGGTCATTGAAGAGTTTGCCGACAGCTATCTGGGCGGCGCCACACCCGTGCCCTGCATTCGCTGCAACGAACGTGTGAAGTTCAAAGACCTGCTGGCCACGGCGCGTGACCTGGGTGCAGATTGCATGGCGACGGGGCACTATATTCAACGCGCGATGGGGGAGCATGGTGCCGAGTTGCACCGGGCGGCGGACCCTGTGCGGGACCAGAGCTATTTTCTGTTTTCCACAACGCCTGAGCAGCTGGACTATCTGCGCTTCCCGCTTGGTCACTTGAAGACAAAGGCGGAAACTCGTGAACTTGCAAGGAAATATGGGCTTGAGGTGGCGGATAAGCCAGACAGTCAAGACATCTGTTTCGTGCCCGATGGCAACTATGCCGGCGTGATTGAAAAACTGCGCCCCGGCGCCGCGGAGCCCGGCGATATCGTGCATGCGGATGGCCGGGTGCTGGGGCAGCACGAGGGCGTGATACACTACACGATCGGCCAGCGGCGTGGGCTTGGTATCGGCGGATTGTCCGAGCCGCTTTACGTGGTCAAGCTGGATGTGGATGCCAAACAGGTTGTGGTCGGCCCGAAAGAGCTTCTGGCCACGCGCACGGTGCCCATTCGCGAGATCAACTGGCTGGGAGACGCCCCGTTCACCTCGCGCAAGGAATGGCATATGGGCGTGAAAATCCGCTCTACCCGCCCGCCGCGCGAGGCGATCATTCGCCCGATTTCAGAAACCGAGGCGGAAGTTGAATTGCTGACCGCCGAGGAAGGCGTCAGCCCGGGTCAGGCCTGCGTCTTTTACGACTTGAATGGCCCGCGCATTTTCGGCGGTGGCTGGATTTGGCGCGGCTAAAGCGTTTCCTGTTTTTGTGTGGATCACAGCTATCACTGAAAACGCGCATGATCCTGAAACGCATTGGTCGCTATTGCGTTGACCCGGCTGGGAAAATGCTCATGCTTGCGCCAGACCTAGACCCACACCCTTGGCGGAGTGCCCATGCGCGTTTTCTCATTTCCTGCCCTTCTGTTGGCCTTTTCTGCGTTCGCGGCCCCCTTCGCCACGGCGCAGACGCATGAGGACAAGCTGGCGATTGCCCGCATGCATCTGTCGCAAAGCTTTCATCACCTCGCCATCGAGGCTGACAGCATCACCACTGCAGAGCTGATTGTTGATGACCTGATTGCCAAAGGGCATGATATCACCGACGAACAACGCAACCAGATTGTCGATTTGTTTCGCATGGTGATGGCCGAAGAGACCCGCAAGATGCTCTTGTCCTTTGACCAGATTCTGGCCGACTATTTCACCTATGATGAACTGGTTGCCCTGCGGAACTATGAAATCAGCCCCACCGGTGATCGCGCCCGTCAACGTCTGTCCATCGTGATGTCTCAGGCCAGTGCGCAGGTTCTGTCGTCCGCCACGCGCAATTTTCCAGACCTGGAACCGCAATTGGCGGAAATTCTGGGGGCAGAAGCTGCGCGGAAACTTGCTCCCGAGCTGTCTGGAGACGCGCCTGAACAAGAACCGGCCGACTAGGCCAACAGCGGCCATCGTCGCGATACAGAGGTAATTCTCACCCCTTCCGGCCCCAAAGGGTCACTTACTTCAAAGGATATTCTGAATGTTTGCTTCTTTTACCCGTTCCGCTGGCGCCGCCTTTGCCCTTACTGCGCTTTTGATGTCATCCCCCGCCTTGGCTGACAGCGAGGCGGAGCGTCAGGCGGCGGCAAAAACCTATATCGAGGCCACGCTTGAGGATCTTGATATGGCAAGCGTCGTTGAAAACATGTGGAAACCCGTGGTCGACCAGTTCCGCGCGCAGGGCACCGAGGTGACCGAGGCCAAGATCGAGGCTTTGCGCACGCTATATGCCGATCGCTTCACGGAACCGATGTACGAGGTGATGCGTGCTCAGGCGAGCGTTATGGCAGACGTCTATACGCTCGATGAAATCAACGCGCTGGCGGCGTTTTACCAAACCGAACACGGCAAAGCGGCCATCACCAAGATGCCCAAGCTGATGGAACGCCAGATGCCGCAAATCCTCTCCATGGTGCAGCGCGAGATGCCCGAAGTTTTGCCGGAAGTGATGAAAATCATGCAAGGCGAATAGCCAGCGCGGGTGCGCCTTTTGAAGGTGCTTGGGTGACACGTCCAAACGGCCTCAGTTCTGGGGCCGTTTTTTGTTTCGCCTTGTTGCTTTGCCGCTAAAATCAGTCAAAACGCATGGGTTTCAGCGCTGGCTACGCGCGCTCACCACATTCATGACCGCTTGGGCCGCCCGCAGGCCCGGCGCATCGCCGCCCTGCCCCAGCCGCTCCATGGTCAGGCGCATGGCGTCTTTCTGGGCGTCGGGGTTTGCAAGCGTATCCAGCACCGCAGGCGCGATCCGGTCCGGCGTGCAGTCTTCGCCCAGAAATTCCGGAACAACACGGCTTTCAGAAACCAGATTGACCAAGGTGACCGTGTCGATCTTCAACAGGCGTTTGATCAGCCTGCGGCTGATCCAATTCATGTCATAGGCAATCACCATCGGTGTGCCAGAAGCCGCCAGCTCCAATGACACGGTGCCCGAGGCCGCCAGCGCGACATCCGCCGCGCCAAAGGCAGCGCGTTTGGCCGCTATATCTGTGGCGGGGATCAGGATGGGCTTGATGGGCCAGTTGGTCACCTGCGCCTGCACCAGATCCTGCACCCCTTGCGCCACGGGCACCACCACTTGCAGACCCTTGTGGGTTTGCGCCACGCGGCCAATCGTGTCACCGAAGCGTTCTGCCAATCGTGTCACTTCACCCCGGCGCGATCCGGGCAGCGCAAGCAAAAGCGGGGCGTCATGAAGGTCATGCGTGTCGCGAAAGGCTTTGACCTCATTGTCGCTGGCCAGTTCTTCGGCCACCACCGGGTGCCCAACGAAGTCACAGCCCATGCCGGCTGCTTCCATATAGGGCGGCTCGAAGGGCAAAAGCGCCAGCACATGATCCACCCATTCGGCCATCTTGCTTGCGCGTTTGGGGCGCCAGGCCCAGACCGAGGGTGCCACATAATGCACCACAGGAATGTCATGGCCAAAGGTTTGGCCTTCGACCTCGTCTTCCTTCACGATACGCGCCACACGCAGGCAGAAATCCGGGCTGTCGATGGTGATCAGAACATCCGGGTCCGCGAGGGTCACAGCTTTGGCAGTTTCGCGAATGCGACGTTTCAGGTGGAAATATTTGGGCGCGACCTCGGCGATGCCCATGATGGACAGTTCCGACATGGGAAAAAGAGATGTCAGCCCCTCGGCCTGCATCGCGGTGCCGCCAACGCCCTGAAACTCAACCTGCGGTGCAAGCGATTTCAGACCGGCCATCAAGGCGGCGCCCAGACGGTCCCCCGAAGGTTCGCCTGCGATCACGAAGACCTTCATGCCCGGTCCCCCCGCACGTCCAGAAACAGGTCATGCGTGGCCAGAAGCGCCTCGACCTTGTCGCGCTCAAGCACAATGACACCTTCCTGCAGAACGATGCCGCCCAACCCCGCATCGGCCACCGCACGCACCGTGTCCGGGCCAATGGTGGGAATATCCATGCGCCCATCCTGTCCCCGCTTGGGGCGTTTTACGAAAACCCCGCGCGCGCCCTGTTTCAGATGCTCGGGCGTGTCGCCCACAAACTTCAACAGCGCATCCGTGCCCTGAATGCTTTCAATGCCAAGACATTGCCCGCCGGCGAATACCACGGCCTGCGCCACATCTTCACCCGCCAAAACCTCTAGCAGAGACCAGCCGCGATCTGCGTCTGCGCGATCCTGCGCGCTGGTCGCGCGACCGGCGTGACTGGCCTCGATGGCCAGTGCGGCGGTCACCTCTGTGGCGCCCACCACGGTAAAGCCCTGCTCTTCGAACACCTCGGCCACCAGCCGCAAGAGCGCGTCATCCCCCTTGCCCAGAACGGCTTTCACACGGGGAAACAAGCCCATGGTCACCCGGTCCATACGCAAAGGGTTCAGTTTTGGACGGTCGACTTTGCCCGCAAAGACAACGCGTGAGACGCCTTCGCTGCGCATCGCCTTGAAAAGAGCGCCCAGCTTCTCATAGCTGGCCTCAACCGGGGTCACACCCGCGGGCGCGGCCACCTCGACGCCTTTGATGGTCACAAACAGCGCATCCGGATTGGCCGCCGCAATTTCCTGCGGCAAGCTGCCCGTTCCGGCGATGATGGCAAGGCGACCTGTCATGGCAGTCCCTTATTTCGGCGTCAGAAAGCCGCGATCGCTGTCGCCGGTGATGAACCGCACCATTTCGCGCACATATGCGCTGTCCGTGTCATCTGTCAGGCGCGCGGCGCGTTCCTGGAATGATCCTTCCCCCTGTTTCAGCATCAAGAAGGCAGCTCTCAGCGCGGTGATATCCGCCCGGTCCACGCCGCGCCGCTTCAGGCCCACAAGGTTCAGCCCGTCCAGCTCTCCGCGCGGGCCTTGCACCAGCGCATGGGGCAGAACATCCGCCGTGACCATGGACAAAGCGCCGATAATGGCGCCGCGCCCGATGCGCACCCATTGGTGCAGACCCGACAGGCCGCCGACGATCACGTCATCCTCGATCACCACGTGACCAGCGACGGCCACGTTGTTCACCAAGATCACATTGTTGCCGATCTGCGCGTCATGGGCCACGTGACAGCCCGCCATGAAGAGCCCGTCATCGCCCACGCGCGTGACAAAGCCCCCGCCCGCCGTGCCGGTGTTCATCGTGACATGTTCACGAATGCGGTTGCGCTTGCCGATCACCAGCTTGGTGTCTTCGCCCGCAAATTTCAGATCCTGTGGGATCTCGCCGATGACCGAGAAGGGAAAGATCACGGTCTCATCCCCGATCTCGGTATCCCCCGTGACGACCACATGGGATTTCAGTTCGACGCCCGCGCCCAGCTTGACCGCGGCGCCAATGGTGCAAAACGGGCCAACCACGCAGCCCGGTCCGATCACCGCGCCGTCTTCAACGATGGCGCTGGCGTGAACCTGTGCAGAGGGGTCAATGCCCATCGCTTAGCCCTTTCCGCCCGTGACGTCGATCATCGCCATGAAGGTCGCCTGACAGGCCACCTCGTCGCCGACCTTGGCCACGCCGTCAAATTTCCAGACTTTGGCCCCGCCGCGCACGGTGGTCACATCCAGCGTCAGCACATCACCCGGCACCACCTTGCGGCGGAATTTGGCGCTGTCGATGCCCATGAAATAGACCACGGCCCCTGATCCCACCAGATCCAGAGACAAAGACACCATCACCGCCGATGTCTGTGCCATGGCCTCGATGATCGTCACGCCGGGCATGATGGGCAGGCCGGGGAAATGGCCCTGAAAATGCGGCTCGTTCATGGTGACCATCTTGATGCCGCGGGCAAATTCGCCTTTGCGGATATCCTCGACCCGATCGACCAGCAAAAACGGATAGCGATGCGGGATGCATTCCTGAATAAGCTGGATATCTGCGGTGCTGGGCACATCTGCCATGTCTGTCATCCTTCTGTTTCTCAACCGGTTCTGATGCCGGTGTCGACTGTCTTGGGCGCCCCTTAGACGCCGCTTTCTATCTGAGTAAAGCCTTTCGGCGCCAACGTGAAGAACTAAAGCGTTTCCAGTTGTTGCCCGATCACAGCAATAGCCGGAAACGCATTGGTTTGCCGCTGTCGTGACGGCGCTTTGCATCTCGGGATGTCGAAATAGGAAAATCAGGCACGTTGACGCAGTTCCATCCGGCGCGAATGAGGTCGCGATCAGTTTTCAGGCGCGCTCGGTTCAGATGGGGCCGGCAGATCATCGGGGTCGATTTCCAGCGCATCAGGCGTGGTGTCCCCCTGTTCTGGCGGTGCAGACGGATCGAGCTGCGTTCCATCCCCAAGCGCCTCGTCAATGCGCGCCACCGCGCGTGCGGTGATGTCGACATTCTGCGTGGTCAGCAAAATGGCGCGCCGATCAAGGATGACAACGGCCCCGATCTCGCGCAGAAGCTGGCCCAGAATTGGGCCGATGCGGTCGAAAAAAGCGGCCTGTTCGCTTTCCAGAATGCGCACGAATTCCTGTTCCCGCGTTGCGCCTTCGGCCCGAAGCGCGCGAACTCTTTCGTCAAATTCGGTGGCAAGAGCGCGAAAAGCCTGTGGGGTCATAGTTTCGCGCTGCTTGGTCAGGTCGCGTTCTTCCTGTAGCAGCTGAGCCTCGACACGGCGGGTTTCTTCGGCCAGCCGTTTGCGCTCTGCTTCAACCGACGCCACAACGCGCCGCCCGTAGGCGGTGCCAGAGAAAAGCTGCTGCCGGTCGATGGTCACGATCTGACTGACGGCCCGCCCAAGGTCCTGCGCTGCCGCCTGCCCGGTCCCCAGCCATAGGGACACGGGCAAAGCCAGACCAAAACAGCTTACCGCCACCAGAGTGGCCTGCACGGTTTTGACTGCAGACCGTGATAGGGTCATCGGCCGATCAGAACTCAGCCGAGATCGTAAGCTCGAAATTGTTCTCTTCGTCATAATCTTCCTTGGCCAGAACCTTCGAATAGTTAAACCGAAGTGGCCCCACAGGTGTTTTCCAGAAGATCGACGCCCCGATCGAAGAGCGCAGATGCGCGCTGTCATCAATCACGCCGCCCAGCGTGTCATCCAGCCCCCACAACGAACCCGCATCGGCAAAAACTCCGCCGGTGATGCCGTATTCCTCGGGCAGACCCAGCGGGAATTGTGCCTCGAGCCGAGCCACGGCGAAGTAGTTACCGCCAACCGTATCTTGGTTGCCCGCGGTCAAATCACGCGGGCCGATCCCATTGGTCGAGAAGCCGCGAAGCTTGGCCGGGCCAAGGCGGAAACGGTCGGTCACACGTGATGTGCCGCCGTTGAGTGCCGCCAGCACACCGCCTTCGACCGTGGCTGACAGGGTGACCTGATCATTCCAGACCTTGGTTTGCGCCTGTGCCGTCGCCGTTGCGCGCACATATTGATAATCCGCGCCAATGCCACCAATGTCGCCGTTGAATGTCAGCAACACGCCGCGGTCCAGATCCAACCCGGTGCGCCGCGTATCATAGCTCAGCGTAAAGCCAACGCCGCCACCGATCTGACGCCCGCGCTTGGCTTCATTTTTCAGCAGTTGCGAGCTTTTGGCGTCCACATTGCTTATCTCGGCGCCATCGGCAAAGACGCGCAGACCCAGACGGGTATATTCATTGATCGGGAACGCAATTGACGGGCGCAGAGCGATGGATCTGCTGTCATAATTTGCCGAGGAATGCGTCGCTTCCTGATAATAGGCTTCGAAGCCGAATTCCAGATCGCGATCCAGGAAGTTGGGTTCAGCGAACTTGAGCGAGAAACTGGTATCGTCATTGCCGTTTTGGAAGCTGGCGCTGAAGTACTGACCACGTCCCAGGAAGTTGCGTTCGGTGAAGGCCAGGTTCAGACCGAACCCTTTTTCAAGGCTGTAGATACCGCCAAGGCTGAGCGATCCAGTGGGGGCTTCCTCCACATCCACGTCAATCACCACACGATCGGCCGCAGAGCCTTCGCGGGCTTCAACCTGCGCGTCAGAGAAGAACCCCAGCGCGCGCACGCGTTCCGACGCTTCGCGGATTTCACGCGGGTTGAAGGGGTCACCTTCAACCACGCGGAACTGGTTGCGCACCACGCGGTCCAGCGTTGTCGCGTTGCCTTCAATGTCAATGCGTTCGACGATGATGCGCGGCCCGCGCACCAGAACCAGATCGATATCCAGCCGGCGGTTGCGGTCATCACGGGTGATGCGCGGTTCAACCCGCAGGAAATCCAGCCCCTTGCGGATCGCCAGACGTTCCAAACGGGCAATCGCGTTTTGCACCAGCGCCGGGTTGTAAACAACGCCAGAACGCAGCTTGTGTACCGCGTCAAACTCGCGCGCGTCTACCCCTTCGATTTCAGATGTTGTTGTGATCTGACCAAAGCTGAACTGCTGACCTTCCTGCACCTTGAAGGTGATGAAGAACGCGTCACGCTCGCGCGAAAACTCGCTGGTGACCCCGGTTGTTTTGAAATCGACATAGCCGCGGGTGCGATAGAAGTCCTGCAGCACCTGCTTATCAAACTCGATCCGGTCAGGCGTATAGGTGTCGGCCTGAATGATGGCGCGCAAAAGCCCGGCCTGCTTGGTGCCCAGCACCCGGCGCAGACGTGCATCGGAAAACTTGCGGTTGCCGACAAAAGACAGGCGCTCAACTTCGGTGTTTTTGCCTTCGGCAACTTCAAACACCAGATCGACACGGTTGTTCGAGCGGCGAATGATCTTGGGCGTGACACGTGCGGCAAGGCGGCCCTGCTGCTGATACATCTCGGTGATGGTCTGCACGTCCAATTCAGCATTGGTGGGGCTGAACACGTGACGCGGCTGAGATTTCAAAAGCGGCGTGAAGACCTCGTCTTTGATCTTTCGGTTGCCTTCAACCGAAACCACGTTGATCGTCGGATATTCACGCACTTTCACCACCAGCACGTTGCCGCGCGGCAGAAGTTTCACATCTTCGAACAAACCAGACCCGACAAGGCGCTGATAGCCGTCGTTCAGCGCTGCGGCGCTGATGGTTTCGCCACGGGCGATTCCCAGATAGGAGAGGATCGTCGCAGCTTCGATGCGCTGCGTGCCTTCAATCTCGACCTTGTTAAATGCGTAGGCCTGTGCGCTCGCCATCTGAGGCGTTGCAGTGTAAATACTTGTCGTGGCAAGGAAAATTGCCAAACCCGAACTGGTCGCCAGTGCTTTTGCCTGACGCCCGAACCCGGTGAAACGGTTGCTGCTCAACCCCTCGAACAATGCCATTTTTCATTCTTTCTTCAGACATCCCAGTGACCTTGTGATTAAGGGGTCAAACAGGTCTTGTCAAAGCGCGATCCTACTTGTCGATGGGCTTTGCGAAAAAGCGCTTTGGACACAGGGGGCTAAACTGATCGGAACGGGATGACCCAAAGGCTTTGAAACAGCGCACCCGCTGGCCTGCTTTTGCCCAGCGGGTGTGCTGTATTATCTGTCTGAAATGCATTTGCCCCGCGCCTGAACGGTCACGCGTGGGGGCATGCTTTAGGCTTAATGGGCGACCGTGCTGAGGGCCACGCTTGCGCCAAGGGCAGCGGCGATGGCGCCGGCAAAAAAGAAACGGTCCCAGTTCAGGTCCAGAAGAAGGGACAATCCGCGGGTATTTTTGGCGATGGTATCCATGTGATCTACGACCCGGTAAGGGCCGCCTCCTGCAACGTTCCCCAGTTTTATGACAAGGGAATGCGGCAGCAGCATTTCGGAAATGTGGCAAGATTGGGGCAATTTCCCCACCTGACCGCGTGGCAGGCCGCCCTGCCCCGCCCGTTATGGGCAAAACAGGTCGTTCGTCACACCAAAGATCATCAGCGACAGGACCAGCACAAGGCCCGCATAAAGCAGCACATTCATCGCCTTGTCCGACGGCGGCTTGCCGGTGACCGCCTCATAGGCGTGAAACACCAGATGCCCGCCGTCCAGCACAGGGATCGGGAAAAGGTTCAGCAATCCGATGGCGGTGGACAGCATGGCGATGAAGCCGATGAAGCTCATCGCGCCTTGCGACGCCGCCTGCCCTGACACTTGCGCGATGCCGATGGGGCCAGACAGGTTGCAGCTGGAAATCGCGCCGGTGATCATATGTTTCAGGCCCGACAGGCTGGCTTGGATGATATAGACCACCCTGTCGGCCCCGGCGACGGTCGCATCCCAAAGACCGGGCGTGCGGGTGGCCGGTTCAAAAACCATGCCCGAGGTGATGCCAATGAGCCAGCGCGTTTCAAACCCGCCCTCTGCGGTCGGAATGTCCTGCCGTTTCGGCGATAGCGTGACCTCGACCGGAGCCCCATCACGCAGAATGCCAAGGGTCATGGGTGCGCCATCACCGGCCGCCACAATCTCGCGCAAAGCGCCGAAGGTTGCGATGGGTGCCCCATCGACGGTCGCAATGAAATCATCAACCTGCAGACCCGCCGCCATGGCCGCCGACTGCGGGCTGACCGAGCCGACCAGAGCGGGGTATGGGTGAGTGCCCGTGACGGTGATCTCGGCCCCTTTGCGGTTCACGCGGTAATCCACAAGTGCGGTGTCCGGCAGCTTGTCGAACACGGTGCTGAACTCTGCCAAAGGGGGTGTTTCAATGCCCGCGATGGCCAGAATCTCATCCCCGGATTGCAATCCGTTTTCCATGCCCGGCACGTCCAGAACCCGCGCCGCGGTCAGCGGATCACGCGCCACGCCATTTGCCATCATCAGGCCCGCGAAAATGATCGTGGACAGGATGAAGTTGAAGACAGGCCCTGCCGCAACGGTCGAAGCGCGCGCCCACAAAGGGGCGCCATGCATGGTGTGGCGACGCTCTTCTGCCGTTAGCTCGGCCATGACCTCTTCATCCGCCCCGCCAGAGGCCGCATTCGCATCCCCGCGAAATTTCACATATCCGCCAATGGGAAAGGCCGCGACCTGCCATTGTGTGCCGTGTTTGTCCGTGCGCGCCCAAAGCACCGGCCCCATACCGATCGAAAACACATCCGCTTTGATCCCGGACCAGCGCCCGACGATATAGTGGCCATATTCATGCACCGCCACGATCACCGTCAGTGCTGCGATGAACGCCAGAATGGTGAAGGCGAAATTGCCGAATTGCGGCAAATAGCTAAGAAGGTCCATGAACACCGTGTCCTTGTTTCGTCTCGCCGCGTGGCGGTGGTTTTACTGGCGCGCCAGGATCAGTTTCCTGGCGCTATCCCGTCCCATTTGGTCCGCGGCCTGCACGTTATCAAGGGTCATTGCGGCATGAGTAAGGCTGACATCCCCGTCAAGCTGGGTCAGCGTGTCTTCGACGATGCCCGCCATATCCATGAAACCCAACTGCCCCGCGATGAACCCGTCCAATGCCACCTCTTTGGCAGCGTTGAAAATCGCCCCGGTCAGCCCGCCCGCCGCCATCACCTCGCGCGCAAGGCGCAGGGCAGGATAGCGTGTCTCGTCAGGCGCGCGAAATTCCAGCGTGGCGACACGGGCCAGATCCAGCCGGTCGACAGGCAGATTGCGCCGGTCGGGCCAGTTGAGCGCATAGCCAATGGCATGGCGCATATCCGGCGCACCCAGATGCGCCATCAGGGCGCCGTCGTTGAACCCGACCAAGGCATGCACCAGGGATTGAGGATGCACGAGCACCTCGATCTTTTCTGGTTCAACCTCGAAAAACTCTTTAGTTTCGATGACTTCCAGCGCCTTGTTAAACATGGATGCGCTGTCGATGGTGATCCGCTGCCCCATGTCCCAATTGGGATGCGCCGAGGCCTGTGCCAGTGTCGCGCCCGCCAGTTTTTCCAACGGCCAGTCGCGAAACGCGCCGCCCGAGGCGGTGATGATGATGCGTTCAACCGCCTCCATATCTTCGCCCACCAAGCCCTGAAACACGGCGGAATGTTCGCTGTCCACCGGCAGAATGCGCGCGTGATGCGCATGGGCCGTGGCCATGATCAAAGGGCCTGCGGTGACAAGGCTTTCCTTATTGGCCAGCGCCAGCGTCGCGCGGGCCTCAAGGGCGCGCAGGCCAGGGAGCAGCCCGGCAGCCCCCACAATGGCGGACATGACCCAATCGGCGGGCCGCGTGGCGGCTTCCTCGATGGCAGATGTGCCAGCTGCGGCTTCGACGCCGCTGCCCGACAAGGCGTCGCGCAGCGCGGGTAATTTGCTTTCATGGGCGGTGACGGCCACATCAGCCTTCAGGCGGATCGCATCATGGGCCAGTTGGTCGATATTCTGCCCGCCGGTCAGCGCCAAAACGTCATAGGCGTCCGGGTCGCGCGCGATCAGATCAATCGTGGATTGCCCGATGGAGCCGGTCGCCCCGAAAATCGAGACGCGCCGTGGAGATGCTGAAGAAGATCTGCTCATCCCTGCCCCTTACCCGGCAAGGACAAGCGTGCCGATGGCGCTGATCAGCACAACTGCTGCCGAGGCGCCAATCATCGCATCAAATCGGTCCAACACGCCGCCATGTCCCGGAATAAGGTTCGAGCTGTCCTTCACCCCAACCTTCCGTTTGATCGCACTTTGCGCGATGTCGCCCATCTGGCCCGCAAAGGCGACCAGGGGGGCGAAAATGGCCATGAACGGGGTGAAATAGCCCATCCACACACCGATGAGCCCCAGCACGCCCGCGCCGATCCAGCCCGCAATCGTTCCCGACCATGTTTTCTTGGGGCTGATGCGGGGCCAGAATTTCGGGCCTCCCAGCATGCGACCCGCGAAATAGCCTGCGACATCGGACATGACGATGATCAGCACAAACCAGATCAACAGCGCCCCCGGCCCGATGGCGACAAATCCCAATCCCGCTAGCATGATCACGCTGCTATAGGTGAAAAAGAGCAGCCGACGGTCTTCGATCAGCAACATGCCAAGCACGGGCGCCAGAAACAATGCCGCGATTTTTGGCGTGAAAATCACCCCCGGTGCGGTGCTGATACCCAGACCCGAAATCATGATTCCCACCAAGGCAGCCGCCCCAAGGAATACCGGCACATGTGCCACATCCGGGCGCAGAAGCCGGGCAAATTCCCACATGCAAAGCCCGATCACCAGCGCAACGAAGGCCATATAGGTCAACCCGCCGATCCAGATCGCGCCTGCGGCAATGGCGGCCATGACAAAAGCGGACAAGACGCGCGGCGCGAGGTCAGCCCATTTGGAAGAAGATCGAGATGCGTTCATGCGCGCCTTATGGCATTGTGGCGCGTGACCCTCAAGCGGTTGCGCAAACGGGGTGTTCTTATTCCGCAGCTGTGTCCACCGCGCCAAAGCGCCGGTCACGTCCGCCGAAGCGTGCCAGTACCTCGGCGAAAATCGCGGGCGTAAAGTCGGGCCAAAGCGTGTCTATGAACTCATATTCGGCATAGGCCGACTGCCACAGCAGGAAGTTTGAGATGCGCGCCTCGCCAGACGTGCGGATCACAAGGTCCGGGTCGGGCAGGAATCGCGTGTCCAGATAGCCTGTCAGGGTCTGTTCATTCACGCTTTCCGGGTCAAGCTTGCCTGTGGCCACATCCCGCGCCATGCGCTTGGTGGCGCGCGCAACCTCGTCGCGCCCGCCATAGTTCAGGGCAATGGTCAGGTTCACCCCGTCGTTGTCCTTGGTGTAGTTCTCAAGCTCGTCCATCAGGCCGACAAGCTTCGCGTCCAGCGCCATGCGGTCGCCAATAAAGCGCACCTGCACGTTGCGGTCATGCAGCGCCTGCATTTCCTTGCGGATATAGCGGCGAAACAGGCTCATCAGCCCGGCAACCTCGGTCTGGGTGCGTTTCCAGTTCTCGGTCGAGAAGGCGAAGATGGTGATATATTTCACATCAAGGTCACGGCAGCTGTCGACCACTTCGTGCACCCGCTTGGCGCCCGCATGGTGGCCAAACAGGCGCGGTTTGCCCCGCTGCTGTGCCCAACGTCCATTGCCATCCATGATGATGGCGACATGCTGCGGCCCACCGGTGTCGCCGGGGGTCTTGTCCGCTTTGCTTTTACGCGCCATCACCATCTTAATCACCTGATTGTCACGCGGGTCCGGTTAGACCTGCATGATCTCTTCCTGCTTTGTTTCCAAAGCTTTATCGACAACTGAAACGTATTTGTCGGTCAGTTCCTGCACCTCGTCGGACCACATTTTCGCGTCGTCCTCGGACATGTTGTCCTTGCCCTTTTTAATCTGCTGCATACCGTCCTGGCGCACGTTGCGCACGGCCACGCGGGCGTGTTCGGCATATTGCGCGGCCACGCGGGTCAATTCGCGGCGGCGTTCCTCGTTCAACTCGGGGATCGGCAGCATGATGATGGTGCCATTGAGCTGCGGGTTGATGCCCAACCCGCTTTCGCGGATGGCTTTCTCGGCTGCGCCCACCATGCTTTTGTCCCAGATGTTCACCGTGACCATGCGCGGTTCGGGCACGTTCACCGTACCAATCTGATTGAGCGGCGTGCGCTGGCCATAGGCCTCGACCGTGATCGGGTCCAGCATCGAGGCCGAGGCCCGTCCAGTGCGCAGCGATGCAAATTCGGATTTCAGCGCGCCCAAGGCGCCTTCCATGCGGCGTTCCAGATCGTCCAGATCCAGTTCAAACTCTTCGTCAGCCATCCCTTGGCATTCCTTCTTTTCAAGCTCTTGTTTCCGAGCACGTTTCGCCCGGTATAACGCCACCTGCCACTGGTTGTATAGGTCAGGTTCCCCTTAGGGCAGTGCGGCGCTCAGGTCTGGGCGGAAATCCGCCCCGCCATAAAGGCGCGATCACGGGTCGCTGTGAGGCTACCCACCAACCCGCGTATAGGTGCCCTGCCCGTCCAGAATACCCCGGAAACCGCCCGGTTCATCCAGCGAAAAGACAATGATCGGCAGGTTGTTGTCCCGCGCAAGCGCAATCGCCGAGGCATCCATCACGCCCAGCCGTTTGGCCAGCACGTCATCATAAGACACATTGTCATAGCGTGTCGCGTCGTCAAATTTCACCGGGTCCTTGTCATAGACGCCATCAACCTTGGTGCCCTTGAAGATCGCCTCGCAGGCCATTTCATTGGCCCGCAGCGTGGCGGCTGTATCGGTGGTGAAATAAGGGTTGCCGGTGCCTGCTGCAAAGATGCAAACGCGTTTCTTTTCCAAGTGACGCACGGCGCGGCGGCGGATGTAAGGCTCGCAGACCTGATCCATCGGAATGGCCGAGATGACGCGGGTGAACACCCCCAGCCCTTCCAGCGCCGATTGCATCGCCAGCGCGTTCATCACGGTCGCCAACATGCCCATGTAATCGGCCGTTGTGCGTTCCATCCCCTGCGCCGAGCCCTGAAGACCGCGGAAGATGTTGCCGCCGCCGATCACCATGCAAATCTCGACGCCCATATCATGCACGGATTTCACTTCGCGCGCGATGCGCTCGACCGTGGGCGGGTTCAGGCCAAAGCCTTGATCGCCCATCAGCGCTTCGCCGGAAATTTTCAGCATGACACGTTTATAGGTCGGCTGCGGGGTCTCACCCTCTGCCGTCGTCTGGGCCTGATCACTCATCGGTTGCCACTCTCATGTTGTCGTGATTGTCTTGGCGCGCAATGTGACCGATTGGAGCGCGACATTCAATGCGCGATGCGGTGAATGCGCGCAAAAAAGAGGCAGGCACGGGTTTGACGAACGGTGAAACACTTCTGAAAGCAGCCGCGGCGACGGTTGGTGCGGATCAGCCGGTGCTGATTGCGGGGGCCACGGCCTCGGGGAAATCGGCGCTCGCTTTGGCCATTGCCGAGGCTTCGGGCGGGGTGATCGTGAATGCCGACGCGCTGCAGGTCTTTGCCAACTGGCGTGTGTTGACCGCGCGCCCCTCGGCCGAGGATGAGGCCCGCGCGCCCCATGCGCTTTATGGCCATATTCCCGGTGATCAGGATTATTCCGTTGGCCATTGGCTGCGCGACGTGGCCCCTTTGCTGGCGGGCGATCAACGCGTGATCATCGTAGGCGGGACCGGGTTGAACCTGACCGCCCTGACCGAAGGGCTGGCCGAGATTCCCCTGACACCGCCCGCCATTCGCGCCGATGGCGAGGCCCGGCTGGCCGAAGGTGGCCTGCCCGCGCTTTTGGCCGATCTTGATCCCGACACGCTGGCCCGGATCGACACGCAAAACCCGGCCCGCGTTGCCCGCGCATGGGAGGTTCAGCACACCACCGGGCGCGGTCTGGCCAGCTGGCAGGACGATACGCCGCCCCCGCTTCTACCCCTTTACAAAGCGCGCGCCTTTCATCTGGACGCGGACCGCGACTGGCTGCGCGCCCGGATCGAGCGGCGCTTTGACATCATGCTGGATCAAGGCGCGCTTGACGAAGCCCGCGAAAACCTGCCCCGTTGGTCTCCGAAAGACCCCAGCGCCAAAGCCATCGGCGCGCCTGAATTGATCGCGCATCTGAAAGGTGAAATCTCGTTGGACGAGGCCCGCACCCGCGCCATCATCGCCAGCCAGCAATATGCCAAACGCCAGCGCACCTGGTTTCGCAAACGCATGCGTGACTGGGAAGTGATTCCCCTGCCCTAGGCCCGGTTTCAGCGAATTTACGCGCGGCCAATCGCGTGATCTGGCACCAATCCGCGCAGTTACCCCCAATTGTTGACCAAACTCTGTGGACGGGTCTGTGGATAACTTAATTATCACTAAAAACCTTGCGACAAAGGCCCCAACCTGCGCTACGCCTAGGGCATTGGGGAAAACCACAGACAGATAGCCAATCGACAGAATGACCACTGATCCACGCTTTGCTTCGCCCTTCCGTGTTCTGCCGCTTGCCCGGCTGGGCAATGGTGGCCGTTGGCGCACCGAGGCGATGCGGTCTTATGGGGCGCCTGTGTTGATCTGGTTCACCCGTGGACAAGGCCGGATCACGGTGAACGGTGTCACGGCCGGATATGGCCCGCATAATTGCATCTTCCTGCCCGCAGGCACCATGCACGGCTTTGAAATGAACACCCAGACGGCGGGCACAATCGTGGTGTTCCCGCAGGGCTGCGAGGGCGAGCTGTCCTTGCCCGAAGACCCTCTGCATCTGCGCCTGCGAGAGGCGGATCAGCATATCGAGCTGAACAATCTGGTCGACGATCTTCAGCGTGAAATGGAGAAAAACACCGGACGCGCCCAGCGGGCCATGATGTGTCACGCAGGCTTGTTGTCCGTCTGGCTGGACCGCCAGTTGGACCGTTCGGAAACCAACGCGGTGACATCAAGCGCCCCGGCCCGTTTGGTCAACGCCTATACTGCCCTGGTGGAACAGGAATTTCACTCCGCCAAAACCGTCCGCGACTATGCTGCGCATCTGGGTGTCACCCCCACGCATCTGAGTCGCGTATGCAACCGAACCTGCGGGCGCCCGGCCTCGGCTATTTTGCAAGACCGCGTGCATTACGAGGCGCGCCGGCTGCTGACGGAGACCCATCTTCCGATCAAGGATATTGCCCGGTCGCTTGGGTTCAGTTCAGCCGCCTATTTTACCCGGGCTTTCTTGAAGCAAACCGGCAAAACCCCCTCCTCTTTCCGCAAATCATCTTAAGTCGCTTCTGGCCGCAAATCGGCCTCGCGTGATCGTAGCTCAACACGCGCCCCTCAATTTCGTTGCATTTGCAACGACTATAGGGTAAGACGCCGGGAAAGAGGAGAAACCGCATGAAAATTGAACAGATTCACCACGTCGCCTATCGCTGCAAAGACGCCAAAGAAACGGTTGAGTGGTATGGCAAGATGCTCAACATGGATTTCATCCTGGCCATCGCGGAAAATCACGTGCCGTCGACCCATGAGCCTGATCCCTATATGCATGTCTTTCTGGATGCCGGAAACAGCAACGTTCTGGCCTTCTTCGAACTGCCGACCAAGCCGGAAATGGGCCGTGACCCCAACACGCCGATCTGGGTGCAGCATATTGCATTCAAAGTGAAAGATCGTGCGGAACTGATTGAATTCAAAGAACATCTGGAAGAAAACGGTGTCGAGGTTCTGGGCGTCACGGACCATTCGATCTTCCACTCGATCTATTTCTTCGACCCCAATGGCCACCGTGTTGAACTGGCCTGCCCCGACCCCGAGGAAGAGGCGATGCTGAAACGCATGGACGAAGTGAAATGGGACATGCTGAACGAATGGTCCGAAACCAAACGCGCGCCCAAACATGCCGAATGGCTGCATAAGAAAGAGCTGAAAGACGTCGAGTGACGCGTCGGCAAAACTGATCTATGACTGGGCGTATCTGTGAAAGGATGCGCCCATTGTCATATGACCCCTCCCGTTTCGCCCCCCTGCCCGACCCGCCTTATTATGCGGTGATCTTTGCCAATCAACTGGCAGATCCCGCGCCGGGCTACGAAGCCATGGCCGACAAGATTTTCGAACTTGCCCAGACACAGCCCGGCTATCTGGGCGCGGAAAGCACGCGCGATGCTGGCGGATTGGGGATCACGGTCAGCTATTGGGCGGACGAGGCCTCGATCCGCGCGTGGAAGGCCAAGGCTGACCATCTGGGCGCGCAGAAGCTGGGGCAGCAGCGCTGGTATCAGCACTACACGCTGCGCGTGGCCCGCGTGGAGCGGTCCTATGATGGACCCGAAGGGCGCAGCCTGTAACACAGCTGCCCGCGCGGCGCGCGGGCCATCCCCAACCGACGGCGATCCGCAGGATCAACAAAGGGCGGGAGTGGGTTGTTTTAGCAGAACAAAATTCGAAGTTTGGTCGCCTAGCTTCCCAAAATGGCCCGCACATATCCGCGGGTTTCCTTGTAAGGCGGCACACCATTATATTTCGCGACGGCTTCCGGCCCGGCATTATAGGCCGCAAGCGCCAGACGCCAGGACCGGAACCGGTCATATTGCGTACGCAGGTAACGCGCCCCGCCTTCCAGGTTTTGGGTCGGATTCCAAGGGTCCACACCCAACGCGCGTGCGGTGAACGGCATCAGCTGCGCCAGACCAATCGCACCGGCATGGCTTTTTGCACGCGGATTCCAGCCGCTTTCTTGCTGCACAAGGCGCAAAAACAGATCTTCGGGAATGCCGTGGCGCCGCGCCATTTGTTTGGCGATAGGCAGGTATTGCCCTTTATAGCGGCCGCGGAAGGATGGGATGCTGGCTTCGGGCACCACGCCTTTATTGGGGGTCAGGCGCACCGAATTTGCGTATTGCGAGGCCGCACGCGTGTCCAGAACCCGTGTCTGAGCCGCGAAACTGGCCCGGCCGCCTGAGCTTGAAAAAAGCGTATCGGCCATTGCCATTTGGGCCATCGGTGCAAAGCTCACCCCGCCGGCCACAAGCCCGACCATAGCACCGCGAATGGCGGTAAAATTCCTGCGTGACATAACTGCCCCCAAAAGTGTTGACCGCAATATAGGTGCAAAACATGATTTCGAAAAGAGGCTGTGTGATCCGCACCCCCTGCCCGCGCGGGTTTGCGCATATAGGCGGTCGGAACGGAACAGAAACCCCGTTTCTCTCGCCCCCAGATGGTGTAACGATACGGCCCAACCACAGAATCGAAAGGACGCAGGATGGCGGGTTCGCTTAACAAGGTCATGCTTATCGGGAATCTGGGGCGTGACCCCGAAGTGCGCACGTTCCAGAACGGTGGGAAAGTGTGCAACCTGCGCATTGCCACCTCGGAAAATTGGAAAGACCGCAACACGGGCGAGCGGCGCGAGCGCACGGAATGGCATTCGGTTGCCATCTTCTCGGAAGGTCTTGTGCGCGTGTGTGAGCAATATCTGCGCAAAGGCTCGAAAGTCTATGTCGAAGGCCAGTTGCAGACCCGCAAATGGCAAGACCAGTCAGGCAATGACCGCTATTCGACCGAAGTTGTCCTGCAGGGCTTTGGCGGCACATTGACCATGTTGGACGGTCGCGACGGTGGCGGCGGCGGTGGTGGCCAGGGCGGTGGCTATGGCGGCGGCGGTGGTTACGGGGGTGATCAGGGCGGCTATGGCGGCGGCGATCCCGGCCCCGGCGGTCAAAGCGGCCCCGGTGGTCAGCAAGGTGGCCCGGCTGGCGGTGGTTTCGACGACGAAATCCCGTTCTGATCCGAAACGCCCACGATATTGATATCTCTTACCGCGTTTCGGATTTCCCCTGCCTCAGGCTAAAACCGAAACGCTTTGATATCTGGACATAAAAGCGCCTGCCGGATGGTTGGGCGCTTTTTCTTTGGGGGCTGTGGTTTGGCGCAGGAGTGGATGCGAGGCTTTGCCTCGCGCTCCGAGGTATTTTTGACAAGAAAATAAAGCGTGTCCGGTTATTGCTGTGATCGGGCGATACCTGCAAATGCTTCGAGGCCGTCAGGACAGCGCGTCGCTTAACACGTCGCGCACGGTGGACATATCCACGTCATCGGCCACAAAGGCCTCTCCAATGGCGCGGGCAAGGATAAAGCGCAGCTTGCCCTGCACCACCTTTTTATCCTGCCCCATCAATGCCATAAGCCCATCAGCATCCGGCAGATCGCCGGGGATGTCTGAAATGTCTTTCATCATGCCCATGGCCGCCAGATGCGCACGCAGACGCGAGGGGCATTCCTGGCTCATCAACCCCAGCCGGGCCGATGTTTCAAACGCCAGTGCGCAGCCGATGGCCACGCCTTCGCCATGCAGCAGACGATCAGAATAGCCGGTTGCGGCCTCGAGCGCGTGCCCGAAGGTGTGACCCAGGTTCAAAAGCGCGCGGTCGCCCTGTTCGGTTTCATCGCGCACCACGATATCGGCCTTCATCTGCACAGAATGGCGCACCGCCTCTTGTCTGAGCGCCATGTCACCCGCGGCCAAGGCCGGGCCGTTTTCTTCCAGCCAGTCAAAGAAGCGCGCGTCACCCAGCCCGCCGTATTTCACGACCTCGCCATAGCCCGCCAGAAAGTCGCGCGCAGTCAGCGTGCCCAACACGTCGATATCGGCCAGCACAAGCGTGGGCTGGTGAAAGGCGCCAATCAGATTCTTGCCCTGCGGTGCATTGATCCCGGTTTTGCCCCCGACCGAGCTGTCCACCTGCGCCAGAAGTGATGTGGGCAGCTGGATGAAACGCACACCGCGACGCAGAATGGACGCGGCAAACCCCACAAGGTCCCCGATCACGCCGCCGCCAAAGGCCAGCACAACGTCGTTGCGTTCAACCTTCTGGTCCAGAAGCCATTCGACGGTTTGCATCAGAAAGGGCCAGCTTTTGGTGCTTTCCCCGGGGGGCAGGATCAGCGCCTCAGCCTCGATCCCCTCAGCCGCCAGCCCGGCTTTCAGTGTTTCCAGATGCAGCCCGGCCACGGTTTCCTCGGTCACAATCCAGACCTTCAGGCGGGTCAGAAACGGCATGACCTCTGCCCCGGCGCGTGTCAGCAACCCCTGCCCGATCCGCACATCATAGGCCCGCGTGCCCAGTGGCACATGAACGGTCGTCACTTCTGTCATGTCACACCTCTTCCAGCACATCGGGGCGCGTCAAAAGCGCAGTCACAACGGCCTCACACATGTCTTCGATCGAATAATCCGGGTCTGCGTCAACAGACAGGTCCGCCTTGGCATAGGTTGGGACCCGTGCATCATAAATCTCGCGCAAGGTGGCCTTGGGGTCCGGCGTGCGCAAAAGCGGGCGGGTGTCTTTGTGCCTGACGCGGTTCCACAAAAGCTCAAGATCCGCCTTCAGCCACACGGACACGCCGCGTTCAGAAATCATCACCCTGTTGCGGTCGGACATGAACGCCCCGCCCCCGGTGGAGAGCACCGCACGTTGCGTGTCCAGAAGCCGGCCGATCACCTCGGTTTCGCGGTCACGAAAGAAGGCCTCTCCGTCGCGTTCGAAAATCTCGGCGATGGACATGTTGGCAGCGCGCACAATCTCTTCATCGCTGTCCATGAACGCCACGCCCAGGCGGGCAGCCAGCGCCTGCCCGACGGCGGATTTCCCCGCGCCCATCATGCCCACCATGACGATGGATTTTTTCACATTGAAGGCCAAAGCGGCGTCCACTTGCTCAAATTCGGATTTCTTTCCTGAATGGCGTGATCTTGCGGAAAATGCCATATATAAAATGAGGCAAAACCACAGAGAACCGCATTGAGGCAGAAAAATGGGTGAACCGACATGCTGATCAGGCTGATCAAGCTTTTGTTTTTTCTGGGGCTGCTGGCTGGGATCGGCCTGACGGGCTATGCTTATCTAGGGGATATGTCCCCGCGCGTGGCCCCGCAAAGCACGACCGTGACGTTGAATGGTGGGTAGGCCTGCCCGCTTTCCCCCAAGGCGCGCCCCTGCGCTGGTGGTTTTGGTTTGCGCGATGGTTGCCTCGTTTGTCCCGGCGGCAACGGCGCAAAATGCCGAGGCACCTGCAGGCGCACCGATTTCAGCCATCGACTGGCTGTCTGACAGCGTTGCCCTGCCCCCGCCCGCGACCACCAATGCGATCCTGCCGCCTGATCCTAACGAGGCCGCAACCAGCACCGGCGCGTCCGTTGCCGAGGTGACGATGTCGCTGCTTGAGGCCCCCCAGCTTGATTCGCTGGGATTGCTTCCCAGCGCCGCCACCGGCCTGCCGCCTGCCCTTTGGGGCGCATCGCGCCCGGATGATCTGGCCCGGCGCATCGCCGCATTGGATCACGATCTGTTGCCCGCCATGCAGGAGCTGTTGCAAACGCTTCTATTGGCAGAGCTGAACCCGCCCAAGGGCGCGCGGGCGGGCGATGACCGCCTGTTTCTGGCCCGTGTCGACCGCCTGCTGGCCACCGGGGCGCTGGATCAGGCCGAGGCCCTGCTTGAGCGCGCCGGAAATGCCAATGCCCGCGTGTTTCAGCGCCGCTTTGATACGGCGCTGTTGTTGGGGCATGAGGATCGCCAATGTGCCACCTTGCGCAACAGCCCTGATCTGAGCCCAACCTTCACCGCGCGCGTGTTCTGCTTGGCGCGTGTGGGGGACTGGGATGCGGCGGTGCTGACCTTGGAAACGGGCCGCGCGCTTGGCTATATCTCACCCAGCGAGGACGCATTGCTCGCCCGGTTTCTGGACCCTGATCTGTTCGAAGGCGCGCCCCCGTTGCCGCAACCTGACCACCCCACCCCCCTGACCTTTCGCATGCATGAAGCGATTGGCGAGCATATTTCGACGGGCGCATTGCCGCTGGCCTTCGCGCAGGCGGATTTGCGTTCCAATATCGGCTGGAAAGCCCGCGCCGAAGCGGGGGAACGGCTGGCGCGTGTGGGGGCTGTCACGCCCAACCAGCTGCTTGGCCTGTATTCCGAACGCAAACCGGCCGCCTCGGGGGGCATCTGGGACCGCATGGTGGCCCTGCGCGCGGTCGAAGGCGCCTTGGCCGGATATGACGTGAACGCGCTGGCGCAGGCGGTGATGGAGCTATGGCCGCATCTTGAGGAAACCGGGCTGGAAGTGCCCGCGGCAGAGCTTTTTGGTCCGGCTCTTGCCGCCCGACCATTGCCCGGCGAAGCCCGTCTGATGGCTTTGAAACTGGGCCTTCTGTCCAGCAAATCCGAAGAGGTTGCGCAGGGCTGGGCTGAGCGTGAAACCGATCCGGAGGAGGCGTTTTTGCTGGGCGTGGCGCGGGGAGACCTTGAGGCGTTCGCCCCTTATGATGCGCGCGCCAAGGTGGTGAAAGACGGGTTTCAGGCCAGCGCCCTGCCCGTGCGTTTTCGCGCTCTTGTCGATGACGGACGTCAGGGCGAGGCAATTTTGCGGGCCATTCAGCTTTTCACCGAAGCGGCCCAGGGTGATATGCACAAGATGACCGACGCGCTTGCTTTTTTCCGGCAGGTTGGCTTGGAACGCATTGCCCGCCGGGCGGCGCTGGAGTTTCTGATTTTGGAACGGCGCGGATGAGCGGGGATCGCACAACTCAGGGCGCGGCGGATCATGCGCGCTGGATCTCCGGGTTTCTCGAAGCGCAGGCGGCTGAACTGGACGCCTCTGAAAACACGCGGCTGGCCTATGGTCGCGACCTAATGGCGTTTTCCGAATATCTGCGCGCGCGTGGGTTCGAAGCTGTCACCCGTGAAGATATCGAGGGATTTTTGGTCGACTGTGACACGCAAGGTCTGGCGCAATCGACCCGCGCCCGGCGGTTGTCGGCGATCAAGCAGCTCTACCGTTTTGCCTATGAAGAAGGCTGGCGGGCGGACAATCCAGCCTTGAAAATCAAGGGGCCGGGCCGGGTGAAATCCCTGCCCAAGACGCTCAGCGAGGCGGAAGTTGACGCGCTGTTGAGCGCATCGCGCAGTCTGGGGCGCACAGATCACGACCGGCTGCGCAACACCTGCCTGATGGAACTGCTTTACGCGACCGGCATGCGGGTCAGCGAGCTGGTCACCCTGCCCGTGGCCGCCACACGGGGTGACCCACGCGTTCTGTTGGTGCGCGGCAAAGGCGGCAAGGAACGTATGGTGCCACTGTCCCCACCGGCGCGCGATGCGCTTTGTGCTTGGTTGTCGGCGCGTGACGCCGGTGAAGAGGCCGCCCGGCTGGACCATGGCGCCAAGCCTTCACCGTTCCTGTTTCCGTCAACCGGCAAGGCAGGCCACCTGACCCGGCACAGGTTTTATGGGCTGATCAAGGAAATCGCCGTGGCCGCTGGTGTGTCGCCCGCGAAAGTCACCCCACACCGGTTGCGCCACGCCTTTGCCACCCATCTTTTGGCAAATGGCGCGGATTTGCGCGCGATCCAGACCCTGCTGGGACATGCCGATCTGGCCACGACCGAGATATATACACATGTTCTGGAAGAACGGCTGCGCGATCTGGTCCTGACCCATCATCCCTTGTCTGACACGCAAAGTCGCCCTGACGAATAAACGCTATACATTTGCAGACGCACGGGCTATGCCCGCCCGATCCTGCCCCGATCTGACCGATGGGCACGGGCAGTGTGCCCGTTCCCCGCGCCTTACCTGAAAGACCGCCCGTGAAACAGCTTATCTCCGACGCGCTTGCCGAGCGCGGCTATGACACCCTGACCCCCGTACAGACTGCCGTTTCTGACCCAGAGCTGACCGGGCGTGACATGCTGGTGTCTGCCCAGACCGGATCGGGCAAAACCGTGGGCTTTGGCCTGGCGATTGCGCCGGTGCTTCTGGGCGAAGAAGACGCGTTTCCCGCCGCCGCCGCACCGCTTGGGCTGGTCATCGCCCCGACTCGCGAGCTTGCGCTTCAGGTGAAACGCGAACTGGCGTGGCTCTTTGGCAAAGCCGGCGTGGTCATGGCCTCTTGCGTGGGTGGCATGGATATGCGCGACGAACGCCGCGCGCTGGCCCGTGGCGCGCATATCGTCGTGGCGACCCCCGGCCGTCTGCGCGACCACATCATGCGCGGGTCGATCGACCTGACGGCGCTGCGCTCGGTGGTGCTGGATGAAGCCGACGAGATGCTGGACCTTGGCTTTCGCGAAGACCTTGAGTTCATTTTGGACGAAACCCCTGAAGACCGCCAGACGCTTTTGTTCTCTGCCACTGTGCCGAAGATGATCGCCACGCTGGCCGGGCGCTATCAATCCGACGCCCACCGCGTCACCACCGTGGCCGAGAAAAGCCAACACGCTGACATTGAATACCACGCCCACCCGGTGGCCGCCCGCGACGTGGAAAACGCCATCATCAACGTGTTGCGCTTTCACGAAGCGCCCAATGCAATCATCTTTTGCAACACGCGGGCCATGGTCACCCGCCTGACCACGCGCCTGTCCAATCGCGGTTTTGCGGTTGTGGCGCTGTCTGGCGAACTGACGCAATCGGAACGCTCAAACGCGCTGCAGGCGATGCGCGATGGGCGCGCGCGCATCTGTGTGGCCACCGATGTGGCCGCGCGTGGCATTGACCTGCCGAAACTGGATCTGGTGATCCATGCGGACCTGCCCACCGGCTCGGAAACACTTCTGCACCGGTCTGGCCGCACGGGCCGCGCCGGGCGCAAGGGAACCTCTGCACTGATCGTGCCGCCCGCGGCCCGCAAAAAGGCCGAACGTCTTCTTCGCTGGGCCAAGCTGACCGCACGCTGGACCCCTGCCCCGCAAGCCGCAGACGTGCGCGCGGCCGATCACGCCCGCATTCTGTCGGACGAGGTCTGGACGCAGGAAGCGACCGAGGACGAGGTGCAAATGGCCGCCGAACTGGCGCAAGCCTTTGACGCCAACCAGCTGGCGCAGGCTTATCTGAAGCTCTATCACCGCGCCCATGCCGCCCCTGAGGAACTGTCAGCGGTGGATGCCAAAGAACCGAAAAAGCGCGAAGATTTTGGCCCCAGCACGTGGTTTACGCTGGCCAAAGGGCGCAATGACAATGCCGATCCGCGCCATCTGCTGCCGATGATCTGTGGCGCTGGCGGGCTGACCAAGACCGATATCGGCGCGATCCGCATTTTTGACGACAAGACCTATATCGAGATCAAAGAGGCCCAGACCGATGCCTTCCTGAAGACCATCGGCCCCGAAATGGCCATCGAGGGCTTTGCCCTGACCCGGCTGGACAAAGCCCCCGACCTGCCCCGCCAACAGCGCCCGGATCGCAAGGGTGGCGGGTTCAAACGTGGGCCGAAACGGGATTTCGATGGGCCAAAGCCGCATCGCAAAGGGCCGCGCCCGGATCGTGACACGCGTGGGGAACGCCCCCGCGGTGACAATGACGATCGCCCGCGCAAAACCTATAAGCCGAAGAAATCTCATGATCCCGAGGTGGTGAAACCTCTGGGGGCTTCTGCGGGCAAAAAGCCGAAATCTGCCAGCGCAGAGGGCGATGCCCCGCGCAAACCGCGCCACAAGCCCGCAGCAGGCGCGCCCACCGGCGCAAAGGGCAAACCCGCAACAGCTGGCAAAAAAGGACCACCCCCACCCAAGGGCAAGGCGAACAGCAAGAAAAACAAGGCGCGTGCTGCCGCGGCCAAGGCAGAGGCCAAAGCCGCCGCCAAGGCCCGTCGCAAGGGCAAAACTGCAGTCAAAGGCGGCGATGCAGCGCCCAAGCGCAGCTGACCCGGTGATTACACAGACGGGCCGTAAAGTTCTGCGGCCCGTTTTTCAAAAGCGGCCACGATCCGGTGCATGGCTTCGTTGAACACAAGCCCGATGACCTTTTGCAAAACCGCGCTTTTGAATTCGAAATCCACGAAGAACTCGACCTCGCACCCCTCCGCGTGATCTGCAAAAATCCAGTGTGATTTCAGGTATTTGAACGGGCCGTCCAGATATTCCGTATCAATACGGCGCAGCTCTTCATCCAACATCACCCGGCTGGTGAACCGCTCGCGGAACACCTTGAAGCTGATCACCAGATCGGCCTCCATCAGTTTGCGCCCATCAGGTTGATCCACCACCCGGCGCACCCGCGCGGCTGAATTCCACGGCAGAAACTCCGGGTAACGGCCCACATCCGCCACCAGCGCATACATCTGGTCCGCACTATGCGGCAGCACACGTTTTTCGCCATGGGTCGGCATTTGTGGTGTTTTCCCTTCTTTATTCGTTGCGTATGTCTTAGGAATACGAGCGGAAATCAAGGGGGAAGCCATGGCCCAGCGACCATATGTCATTGACACGATGATCTCGGCGAAACAGATCGCGGCGCGGGTCGAGGAATTGTCACGCGAAATCCACGACGAGTTTGACGGCACGGACAAGCTGATCGTGGTTGGGCTGTTGCGCGGCTCTTTCGTGTTTATTGCAGATGTGGTGCGCGAATTGGACCTGCCGGTCGAGGTCGATTTCCTCGAGGCGTCATCCTACGGAAACTCCACCGAAAGTAGCCGGGAAGTGCGTATTCTCAAGGACTTACGTGGCGAAATTTCCGGGCGGGACGTCTTGGTGGTGGAAGATATCGTCGACACCGGGTTCACACTGAAACATGTGGTTGGGCTGCTCAAAGCCAAGGGACCGCGCAAGCTCAGAACCATTGCGCTTTTGGATAAACCTTCGCGCCGCGAGGTGGATGTGAAAGCCGATTGGACCGGTTTTGAAATTCCCGATGAATTTGTCGTCGGCTATGGCATCGACTATGCGCAACGAAATCGCAACCTGCCCTATATTGGCAAGGTGCGTTTCCTATCTGATGGGCGCGAGGCGTAAGCCATGAACCTGCGCTGGCTCATGCGCATGTCCAAATGGGCGCGCAATCCGCCGTCCGAGAAGCAGGTGAAACTGTTTTTACTGGTGGTCGCGATCTGCTTTTCGCTTTTTGCCTACGAGTATTTCATCGGCGCACCCGAGTGGATGAAGCTCGAGCGCGTCAATAGGCGGTTCTGGTAATCCGAATAAAGCGTTTCGAGATTGACTTGAGACACAAGTTGATTTCGAAACGCCCACAACGTGGGTAGGTTCCGCGCGTTTCGTCTCATTTCTGCGCCTCGACAATAGGTCGAAACTCTTTAATGATCAGCTTCTTGCGAGCTTTTCTTCACGTGCTGCACGCAGCCGCTCAAAGTCATCGCCCGCGTGGTAAGAGGAGCGCGTCAGCGGTGTCGAGGACACCATGTGGAAGCCCTTGCCATAGGCGGCGGTCTCGTAATCCTTGAACTCATCGGGGTGCACAAACCGTTCGACCGCATGGTGTTTGGGCGTGGGCTGCAGATATTGCCCGATGGTCAGGAAGTCGATGTCCGCGGCGCGCATGTCATCCATGACCTGCAAAACGCCCTGCCGATCTTCGCCAAGCCCCACCATGATGCCCGATTTGGTGAACATCGAGGGGTCCATTTCCTTCACCCGCTGCAACAGGCGCAGCGAATGGAAATAGCGCGCGCCGGGGCGCACTTGCGGGTAAAGGCCGGGCACGGTTTCCAGATTGTGGTTGAACACGTCAGGGCGTGCTTCCACAACAATTTCAAGCACTTCTGGTTTGCATTTCAGGAAGTCCGGGGTCAGGATTTCAATGGTTGTCTTGGGCGACTGGTGGCGAATGGCGCGAATGGTCTGGGCGAAGTGATCCGCCCCGCCATCTTCCAGATCATCACGGTCCACCGAAGTGATCACCACGTGATTGAGCCCCAGTTTCTTCACCGCATTGGCCACCCGGCCCGGTTCAAACGCATCCAGCGTGTCGGGCTTGCCGGTGGCGACATTGCAAAAGGTGCAGCCGCGGGTACAGATCTCGCCCATGATCATCATGGTGGCGTGGCCCTGGCTCCAGCATTCGCCCGCGTTGGGACAGGCCGCTTCTTCGCAAACCGTCGCCAGATTGTTTTCCCGCATGATCTTGTGGGTTTCGGCATAAGCCTTGCCACCGGGCGCTTTCACCCTGATCCAGCTGGGTTTCTTGGGCTGTGCATTGTCTGGCCGATGCGCCTTTTCAGGGTGGCGGCTTTCGGGCAATTTCAGATCACGCATGGCTGTCCTCCGGGGCCAAAAGATGGGCTATATATATAGGCCTCGCGCCGCCAAGTCACCTTGAAAGCCACAAGCCCGCCATGTGTTTACAGCATAGCTACAGGCATTTTGACGCGTGCAGTGGAATCCCCGTTGAGTGGAATTTGGAAACGTTCTAATTCTCATCCCGACGCGCGCAGCCGATTCCCAGCCACGCGCCAAACTTAACAAGGATTTTTGACATGCAAGCAGGCGTAAACGTCCCCAACATCACCTTCCACACCCGCGTTCGTGATGAGAGCATCGGTGGCGACAACCCGTTCCGTTGGCAGGACATGACCTCGGACGATTACTTCAAAGGCAAGCGCGTTGTGCTCTTCTCGCTGCCCGGCGCGTTTACCCCGACCTGTTCGACCTACCAACTGCCCGGCTATGAGAACGGCGCTGCTGACTTTGCGGCCGAAGGCATCGACGAGATTTACTGCATGTCGGTCAACGACAGCTTCGTCATGAACGCCTGGGCCCGCAACCAGGAGCTGGAAAACGTGAAAGTCATCCCCGATGGCGCTGGCGAATTTACCCGCCTGATGGGCATGCTGGTCGACAAATCCAACATCGGCTTCGGCCCGCGTTCGTGGCGCTATGCTGCCGTGATCAATGACGGTGTTGTCGAAGCCTGGTTCGAAGAGCCCGGCCGCGAAGACAACCACGGCGAAGACCCTTACGGCGAAAGCGCGCCCGAGACTGTTCTGGCATGGCTGAAAGAAGCCAAGGAAGCTGTTGCGTAAGCGACTCACAACGTGACCAATGAAGGGCCGCTGATTTCAGCGGCTCTTTTCATTTTTGATTATGACTTAACCAAGGATGTATTGTCTGCTATGCGGACTTTATTGTTATGCAGAAAAACGTATGTCCTTGAGCTACATCTGTTAAATCTGAGTGGTTACCTTGACGAATGAAGACAGCAGAATATCCAAAAGGGTCACTGTTCTGATCGTGCTATGGCCCGCAGTCCTTTGGACGATCGGGTTTCTAGTTGCTCAATTGGCAAGACTTAAGGGGTGTACAATTTGGGCTAGAGGCCCTGAAAAGTGCGTTGTTTTCGGAGCGGACATTGGTGAGTTCATTTACCCTTTGTGGTCGCTCGGATTTTTTCTTCCATTTGTCGTCTTGTGGGTCCCATTTGGGTTGATAATTTTGGGAGTGGTCAGGTTCCTCAAAAGAAACTCTTTTTGAGGAATAAGTATTGTGTGGTCTGCAACATACTAGTTCGCATCTATCTGCCGACCGCCTTCAACCCCTTCAAAAACCGCGCCGCATTCGCCTGATAGCCAAGCGCCGAGGCCTCAAGCCCCTTGATCGCCGCTGCGTCCAGCTCGCGCACCACTTTGCCCGGTGCGCCCAGAACCATCGACCCGTCGGGGATCACCTTGCCTTCGGTCACCAGCGCCCCTGCCCCGATCAGGCAGTTTTTGCCAATGACAGCGCCGTTCATCACGGTGGCATTCATGCCAATGAGGCTGCCATCGCCTATGGTGCAGCCATGCAGCAGCACTTTGTGACCCACGGTCACATTCGTGCCGATGGTCAGGGGAAAGCCCATATCGGTGTGGAAGACGCAGTTTTCCTGCACATTCGAGCCTGCGCCCACATGGATCAACTCGTTATCGCCGCGCAAAGTCGAGCCGAACCAAACCGAGGCCTTGGCATCAATCTGCACTTTGCCAATGAGGTTGGCGTCCGACGCTACAAAAGCGTCGCCTGCAATCTCGGGCGCAATCCCGTCCAACTCGTAGATCATGTGCTTCCCTCTTCAAATTCGGTTTGTAGCTTGCGCACATGATCCAGCAGACGCGGCTGCTGGTTGCGGCGCTGGCGTGTGGCCTCGACAATGGTGATGAGCCGTTGCGCTGTGGCCTCCAGATCATCATTCACCAGCACGTAATCATAGCTGCCCCAATGGCTGATCTCGTCCCAGCTTTTCTGCATGCGTTTCTGGATCACATCGTCACTGTCCTGACCCCGGCCAATCAGCCGCGCGCGCAGCTCTTTGATCGAAGGCGGCAGGATGAAGATCGACAGGGAATGCGACGCCATGGAGGAATTGCGGATCTGCACCTCGCCCTGCCAGTCCACGTCAAAGAGCACATCTTTGCCCCCTTCGATGGCCTGTCGCACAGGCTCGGCGGGTGAACCATAGAAGTTGCCAAAGACATGGGCATGTTCCAGCATCTCGCCCTTGATCACCATATCCTTGAACTTCGGCTCATCGACGAAATGGTAATGCTGCCCGTCCACTTCGCCTTCGCGGGGGGCGCGCGTGGTGGCCGAGACCGAGAAGCTCAATGTCGGGTCCCATTCCATGAGCCGCTTGGCCAGCGTGGATTTCCCCGCGCCAGAGGGCGAGGACAGGATGATCAGAAGGCCGCGCCGTTCGTTTAACTGCTCGCTCATGTCGTTACTCCACGTTCTGCACTTGCTCGCGCATCTGATCGATCACATGTTTCAGGTCAAGCCCAATGGCCGTCAGCGCGTTGAATTGCGCCTTGGAACACAATGTGTTGGCCTCGCGGTTGAATTCCTGCATCAGGAAATCAAACTTGCGCCCGATGGCGCCTTCCGCGGCCAGCAGACTGCGCGCCGCCGCAATATGCGCGGCCAGCCGGTCCAGCTCTTCGCGCACATCCGTTTTCACCGCGATCACCGCAAGCTCCTGTGCCACGCGGTCAGGGTCGGCGCCATCCGTGTTGTCCATTACGCGGGCCAACGCCTCGCGCAGGGCCGTGGCTTGGGCCGTGTCACGATCGGACAGAAGCGCCTCGGCCTCGGCGACCAGCCGTTCGACCTCGTCCACCTGCCCTGACAACACGCGTCCCATGGCCGCCCCTTCCTCAGCCCGGGCGTCGCAGAAGGCGCTGACCAGTTCGGGCAATTGGGCGATCAGGGCGCGGGCGAGCGGGGCGTGATCGACCTCGGCTGCGCTGTCCACATCAATGACACCGCGCATCTGCGCAATGTCAGCAGGCGAGATCGGGGCCACCGGCAGGCCCTGCGCCTTGGCCTCGGCGGCAACAGAGGACAGTTGCGCCAGGGCACGCGCCAGCGCATCGGGGTTCAGGCTGGGCATGCCCGTTACATCGGCGCGGGTCAGTTTCAGCGAAAGCGACACGTTCCCGCGGGCGACCTTTGCCTTCAGGGCTTTGCGCGTGGCATCTTCCAGCCCCTCGATCCAGTCGGGCAGTCTGAGCCGCAGATCCAACCCGCGCGCATTGACCGCACGCAGGTCCCAGGTCCAGCTGAACCCTTCCAGCGCGCCAGTGGCGCTGGCATATCCTGTCATCGAGTTGGGCATGTGAAGTTAACCATTTGCTACGTTTTTCCACCAAATTCGATACGAACATGGCATATTAAGACATCAGTAAGGATTATCCGTCTATTCGTTAACAAACGGTCACCAGCTGGACAAGGCCAGCGTCGATCAGGAGATACGGACAGGCGGACGCGGCGGTTTTTACAGGCCGCGAAACGGAGCAAGGAACGCGCCATGAAAATCGAGTATCTCAAAAGCGGCAAGGTCGTGGACCTGTCATCGGCCCGTCGAGATCGCAAGTTCAAAGCCATCGCGCAGATCGAAACCTATTGGGATGCGCTGCGCAATGGGCGTTTGATGCCTGCACGCAGCGAAGTTGACCCGCGCGGTTTTGCCGACAGCCTGGCTTATGCCTTTGTTCTGGAACGTATTGCGCCGGGACTGGCACGCATTCGACTGGCAGGTCAGCACCTGAACGAGATTTTGGGAATGGAAGTGCGCGGCATGCCCATTTCAGCCTTTTTCCTGCCCGAGGCGCGGGCGGAAATTCATGAAGCGCTGGAAAACGTGTTTGAAAGCCCCGCGCGTGTCAATCTGACCCTGCGCACCAAGCCGGGCATGTTTGTGGCTGCCAGCGAGGCGCAGATCGTGCTGTTGCCGTTGCGAGACGAGACCGGCGCGGTAACCCGTGTTCTGGGGGCGTTGCAGGTCGAAGGCAAGCTGGGCCGTGCGCCCACCCGGTTTGAAGTGCGCGGCATGGAGGCCTCGCCTTTGCTGAGTGACACGAGCTTTCCGCAGCGCCTGTCCGATCAACTTGACGCAAATGTTCCCGATGCGGAACCGGCCGACGCGCCGAACACTGCGCGCCCGACACGCAGCTGGGAATTCAAACGCCCCTTGCACGAGGTATTTGATGTAGAGCGCGTGGATCTGAGCCCTGATGCCTCGGATGGCCCGACAGAGGGGCGCAAAACAGGCACAGATGGCTCTGCCAGCGCCGCGGACAAACGCGGGGCGCATATTCCGGGCTTTGCCGAACATGCTGAAGGGTTTGAAAAACGCCCCAAAGCCCCGACAAAACCGGGTCAGCATCTGACGCTGATCAAGAACGACTAGACATCAACCCGTTCTTGCCAGTCTGACAGGGATGATCCAAGCGGGCATGATGATACGCAGGGACGGAACGCAAAACACCCGGTCGCGAAGACCGGGTGTTTTCAGTTCTCATCGCCCGCACAGGTGGCATTAAGACATTTTCATCAGCTGGCTTTGGCGGCCAGTTGCCCCATGCGCAGATCGGACAGTTCTTCAGCGACCAAGAAGGCCAGTTCCAGCGACTGGCTGGCGTTCAGGCGCGGGTCGCAGGCGGTGTGGTACCGGTCTGACAGGTCTTCGTCGGTCACCGCGCGCACGCCACCGGTGCATTCGGTCACGTCCGATCCGGTCATTTCAAAATGAACCCCACCCGGCACCGAGCCTTCGGCTTTGTGCACGGCAAAGAACTCCTGAACCTCTTTCAGAACACTGTCAAAGGGCCGGGTTTTATAGCCCGAAGCCGATTTGATCGTGTTGCCATGCATCGGGTCACAGGACCAGACAACATTGGCGCCCTCTTCCTGAACGGTTTTGATCAGGCGCGGCAGGTGTTCGGTCACGTTTCCGGCACCGAACCGCGCGATCAGCGTCAGACGGCCTGCCTCGTTTTCCGGGTTCAGCTTTTCCAGAAGGATTTTCAGGTCTTCAGCGGTGGTGGTCGGGCCACATTTCAGCCCGATCGGGTTGATCACCCCACGCAGGAATTCCACATGGGCGCCATCGGGCTGGCGGGTGCGGTCGCCAATCCACAGCATATGCCCCGAACCAGCCACAGTTTTGCCGGTGGTCGCGTCCAGACGGGTCAGCGCCTCTTCATACTCGAGCAGCAGGCTTTCATGCGAGGTGTAGAAATCCACCGTCTGCAAGCTGTGCATGCGATCCGCGGTCACGCCTGCTGATTTCATGAAATCAAGGCTGTCCTGAATGCGTTCGGACATGGCGCGGTATTTCTCGGCCTCGCCGGATGCGGTGAAGTCGAGCGTCCACTGATGCACCTGATGCACATCGGCCAGACCACCCGTCGAGAAAGCGCGCAACAGGTTCAGCGTCGCTGCCGATTGCGTATAGGCCTGCAGCATTTTCTGCGGGTCCGGGATGCGGGCGTCCGAGGTGAAGTCCAGCTCGTTGATAATATCGCCGCGGTAGCTGGGCAGTTCCACACCATCCACCGTTTCCGTGGGCGCCGAGCGCGGCTTGGCAAATTGACCGGCCATGCGACCCACTTTGACCACCGGCACTTTGGCGCCAAAGGTCAGAACCATCGCCATCTGCAGCATCACTTTGAACGTGTCGCGAATGCCATCGGCCGAGAAATCCGCGAAGCTCTCGGCGCAATCTCCGCCCTGCAACAGGAAGGCTTCGCCGCGTGATGCACGTCCCAGCTCTTCGCGCAGACGCATGGCTTCGCCTGCAAAAACCAACGGTGGATATTTGGCAAGCTGTGCCTCAACATCGGCCAATGCGGCCGCGTTGGTATAGTCTGGCATCTGAACCCTTGGCTTGCTGCGCCAGGTCGACTTGTCCCAATCCGTCATGTCTTTGCTCCGTAAATCATCTTGTAAACCCGATCACCGGGCCGATCACCGTTCTACCTTGTCCCTGCGCTGCGTGCAAATAAGAGTTATGAGACAAGGGTGTGACGGGATATAGTGATGATGTGACGCTTTTGAAACCTGGGGTGCAACATGGTGCAAAATGCGTCTTGATGACGTGGCGCAAACCTGATGAAGTCCCCGCTACGCCAAGCCAAACCCACTGCAAAGAAGGTGAGTCGCATGAACAAACAGCCCCCCGCAACTGGACAGGCGCCGCGCCGGTTCGTCTTTGTGCTGGTGGAAGGGTTCACGCTGCTGAGTTTTGCAGGCGCGGTTGATGCATTGCGCATCGCCAACCGGGCCGCCGGGCGCGATATCTATGAATGGGTGATCATGACCGAAGGCGGCGCGGAAATCGCCTCTTCTGCAGGCCCGAGCTTTTATGCGGGCAGTGATCTGGAAGAGCTGAAACGCGACGATACCGTATTGGTCTGTTCGGGCGTGGACGTGCAAAAACACTGCTCTCCGAAGCTTTTGAACTGGATCCGGCGCGAAGCCCGGCGTGGCGTGCGTATTGCCGGGCTGTGCACGGCGGCCCATGTGCTGGCCAAGGCCGGGCTTTTGAACGACAAACGCGCCACCATTCACTGGGAAAACCATGACAGTTTCGCCGAAGAGTTTGACGAGGTTGAGCTGACCAAACGGGTCTTTGTCATCGACGGCAACGTGATGACCACGGCGGGCGGCACGGCCTCGATTGATCTTCTGTTGAAACTGATCGCCGAAGATCAGGGTGAAGATCTGGCCAATAACGTGGCCGATCAGCAGATTTATACCACCATTCGCACCGATCGCGACACACAGCGCCTGTCTGTGCCCACCCGGATCGGCGTGCGCCATCCAAAGCTGTCCGAGGTGATCCGAAAGATGGAGGCCAATATCGAAGAGCCGATCTCTCCATCCGTTCTGGCCGCAGAAGTCAGCATGTCCACCCGCCAGCTGGAACGCCTGTTTCGCCGCTATCTGAACCGCTCACCGAAACGCTATTATATGGAGCTGCGCCTGCAAAAGGCGCGCAACCTGTTGATGCAGACCGATATGAGCGTGATCAACGTGGCCCTGTCTTGCGGGTTCTCCAGCCCCTCGCATTTCTCGAAATGCTACCGGTCACATTACGACACGACCCCCTATCGTGAACGGGGTAGTCATGGTGCCAAACCGGTCTGAGGACAGATGGGATGATCACAACAGACCGTCTTTTGCTGCGCGCGCCCCGGCCTGATGATCTGCTGGCGCTGCACGCGGTGTTTTCGGACCCGCGCGCCATGGTTTACTGGAGCCACGCCGCCCATGACACCCCTGCCCGCACGCAAGACACCCTTGATGGGATGATCCGATCTTATCAAGAGACCGGTCTGGAATACGTGATCGAACATGACGGCGCGGTGATCGGCAAGGCCGGGCTGTGGCGCTTGGGGGAAATCGGCTATATCCTGCATCCCGATCACTGGGGCAAAGGTCTGGCCAGCGAGGCCCTGGCGGCAATCCTGCCTGCCGCGTGGGCGCGCCATGAAGAGCTTGCAGAAATCACCGCCGAGATTGATCCGGAAAACACGGCATCCGCGCGCCTCTTGACGCGTTTTGGCTTTCGGCTGACGCATTCGGCCCGGTCCACAATTCAGATCAATGGGAAATGGTGCGACAGCGCCTATTTCGCGTTGAAGCGTCCCGCGGCCCACAGCCCGTAACCCCGGTGTTTTTTGGGCAAATCCGCCGGTTCGGTCTTTTCTTTTCCGGATCGCTTGCCTAGGCTCACCGCCAGAATTTCCAATTGGGAGAGGAAAATGAAAAAACTACTTATGGCAACCGCTGCAACCGCTCTGGTCGGTGGCGCGGCACACGCCGATGGCCACGCCATCAAGCTTGGCACGATCCTTGGCTATACCGGCCCGATCGAAAGCCTGACCCCGCATATGGCGGGCGGCGCCGAGCTGGCAATGGAAGAAGTTTCGGCCTCGGGTCTGCTTCTGGGTGGCAAGACCGTCGAAAGCGTGCGCGCAGATTCGACCTGTGTGGACAGCGCCGCCGCCACGGCTGCTGCTGAAAAGCTGATCACCTCGGATGGCGTCAAAGGCCTGATGGGCCCGGATTGTTCCGGCGTGACCGGCGCGGTTCTGGCCAATGTGGCCCTGCCCAACGGCATCGTGATGATCTCGCCCTCGGCGACCTCGCCGGGCCTGTCGGATGCAGAAGACAACGGCTTGTTCTTCCGCACCGCCCCTTCGGATGCGCGCCAGTCTGACGTGATGGCGTCGATCCTGAAAGAAAACGGTGTTGGCTCGGTCGCTGTGACCTATACCAACAACGACTACGGCAAGGGCATGGCGGACGCGTTCAAAGCCGCCTTTGAAGCGGCCGGTGGTGAAGTGACCATCGTGACCGCGCATGAAGACGGCAAAGCCGACTACACCGCAGAAGTTGGCGCGCTGGCATCGGCTGGTGGCGACGTGCTGGTTGTGGCCGGTTACATCGACCAGGGCGGCGCAGGCATTGTGCGCGGTGCCATCGACACCGGCGCTTTTGACACGTTCCACTTCCCCGATGGCATGATCGGGTCGAACCTCGAAGCCAACTTCGGCAGCGATATCGACGGCTCAACCGGCCAGGTGCCGGGCACCGATAGCCCCGGTGCAGCCACCTTCGCTGAAATGGTCGGTGACAAGTTCGACGTGACCTCGCCCTATACCGGTGAAAGCTACGACGCGGCTGCGCTGATCATGCTGGCCATGCAGGCTGCCGGATCGGCAGAACCGGGTGACTATGCTTCGAAAGTGGAAATGGTTGCCAACGCACCGGGCGAAAAAATCTATCCGGGCGAACTGGCCAAAGGCCTTCAGATCCTGGCCGATGGCGGCGATATCGACTATGTCGGCGCCACCGCGGTTGAGCTGGTAAATGGCGGCGAAGCAGCCGGTTCTTACCGCGAGATCAAGATCGAAGGCGGCAAGATGCAGACGGTTCAGTACCGCTGATCTTTCGCAGTCAAAGCTAGAGGCAGCCCGGATTTTTCCGGGCTGTTTCAATATGATACGCAGCTAACTTAAAGTTGCGAGAGGGGAAGAACATGATCGTCATTGAAGACGTTCACAAGCATTTTGGCGGCTTTCACGCCGTCGATGGCGCCAGCCTGACCATTCAGGATCGCTCGATCACGGGGCTGATTGGCCCCAACGGCGCGGGCAAGACCACGCTGTTTAACGTGATCGCAGGCGTGCTGAAACCGACCTCGGGTCGGGTGACCATGGCGGGCGAGGATATCACCGGTCTGCCGCCGCATGAACTGTTTCACAAAGGTCTGCTGCGCACGTTTCAGATCGCTCATGAATTTGGCTCGATGACCTGCCGCGAAAACCTGATGATGGTGCCCGGCGCGCAATCAGGCGAGCAGCTTTGGAACACCTGGTTTGGCCGCAAACGGATCGCGGATGAAGAACGCGCGCTTCGGGCCAAGGCCGACGAGGTGCTTGAATTTCTGACCATTTCCCACATTTCTGATCTGCGCGCGGGCGAGATTTCCGGCGGTCAGAAAAAGCTGTTGGAGCTGGGCCGCACCATGATGGTCGACGCGCGCATCGTCTTTCTGGACGAGGTCGGCGCAGGCGTGAACCGCACGCTTCTTTACACCATCGCTGATGCCATCAAACGCCTGAACGAAGAGCGCGGTTACACGTTCGTCGTTATCGAGCACGACATGGATTTCATCGAAAAAATCTGTGACCCGGTCATCTGTATGGCCGAGGGCAAGGTTCTGGCCGAGGGCACATTGGCTGAAATCAAGGCCAACGAGCAGGTGATCGAAGCCTATCTGGGCACGGGCCTGAAAAACAAAAAGGAAGAGGCGTGATGCGCCTGCCCCTCCCCTTGTTTCCGGCCCTGTTTCTGGCCGCGCTCACCGGATTGTCGGCGCCTGCAATGGCAGCGGCCGAGAGCTGTACCAAGGACATTGACGGCATCCGCCTGTGCGCGCCCTTCAAAATCGGCACAGGCCTTCAAATGGGACAGATGACAAAGATTGTCCTGCGGGACGGCGCCAAGGATCAGCGTAACGTGTTGACCTATGTGGACAACACCTCGGACTTTGATCACCTTGCCACCCCATCTGACAAACTGACCGCCCTTCACACGGTACAGAAACGGGTCTGGACCAACACGTTCAAGAACCACCGTCTGGATGATCAGGGCCAACAGCCCATTCCCGGCGGTCACGCGATTGTCACGCAGCTGACCTCGAAGACCTGGCTGGGCAAGCAAAAAGGCGCGACCTGGACCTTTGGCACGGCGATCCTGTGCGACCGGGCGGTGCTGTTCGAGCTGTCTCAAAAGGACGGTGAAACTGACGCGGACCTGTGGGCGCTGGCCGGCGATCTGATCTCGTATCTACGCCACACAAACTATGACACAGAAAATGGATGCCAATGACATGAGCGAACCATTCCTCATCGGCGACAGGATGACCGGCGGCTACGGTAAAGGGCCAAACATTCTGCATGACTGCACCATCGCCGTCGACAAGGGCGAGATTGCCGTGATCGTCGGCCCCAATGGCGCGGGCAAATCCACCGGCATGAAGGCCGTGTTCGGCATGTTGAACCTGCGCGAAGGCGCGGTGCGGCTGGGGGGCGAGGATATCACCAAACTGTCCCCACAGGCGCGCGTGCGCAAGGGCATGGGCTTTGTGCCGCAGACCCACAACATCTTCACCTCGATGTCGGTGGAAGAGAACCTGGAAATGGGTGGGTTCATTCGCACCGACGACATTCAGGAGACGATCGAACAAGTCTACGAGCTGTTCCCGATCCTCGCCGAAAAGCGCCATCAGGCGGCGGGCGAATTGTCGGGCGGGCAGCGTCAGCAGGTGGCCGTGGGCCGCGCGCTGATGACCAAGCCGACCGTCTTGATGCTGGACGAACCGACCGCAGGCGTCAGCCCCATCGTGATGGACGAGCTGTTTGACCGGATCATCGAGGTGGCCCGCACCGGCATTTCAATCCTGATGGTGGAACAGAACGCCCGCCAAGCGCTTGAAATTGCGGATAAAGGCTATGTTCTGGTGCAGGGCGCCAATGCCCATACCGGAACCGGCAAGGATCTTCTGGCCGACCCCGAGGTCCGCCAGTCGTTCCTGGGGGGATAAGATGCGCACCCTCCTGCCCTTTCTCATCATCTCAGCTTTGCCTGCCGCGGCGCAGGATTGCAGCTTTGACACCGAATGTTTCGAAGCCGAAGCCTGTCAGCCCACCAGTTTTGCACTGTCGGTGGATCTGGCGGGTGAGAAACTCGTGACGGATTTCGGGGATCTGCAAATCGTTGCGGCCAAGACCACGCCGCCGCTGACCACACTCTTCGCGACCGGCGACGGCGCGGAATATCTTCTGTCCAGATCGGGCGACACCGCCCGGTTCACCGCACATGCCAATGAAGGCCCGGCGGTGATTTCCTATCTGGGCACCTGCAAGGGAGAGTTCTGATGGACTTTCTGAACGCCATCGTGGCGCTTTCAAACTTCGTTCTGATCCCCGCCATGGCTTATGGCAGCCAGCTGGCACTGGGGGCGCTGGGGGTCACGCTGATCTATGGCATCCTCAGGTTCTCGAACTTCGCCCATGGCGACAGCATGGCCTTTGGTGCCATGGCGACGATCCTGTTCACATGGTGGTTCCAGTCCATGGGCCTGTCCATCGCACCGCTGCCCACGGCGCTGATCGCCCTGCCCTTCGGGATCGCGGCGACGGCGCTTTTGCTGTTGATCACCGACCGCACGGTCTATCGCTTTTATCGCCGCGTGAAGGCCAAACCGATTGTCTTCGTGATGGCCTCGATGGGGGTGATGTTCATCATGAACGGCGTTGTGCGTTTCATCATCGGACCGGGCGAGCAGCGTTTCTCTGACGGCGCGCGGTTCATCATCAAAGCCCGTGATTTCAAAGAGATGACAGGCCTGCGCGAGGGTCTGGCCTTCAAGACCAGCCAAGGCATCACCATCATCACCGCGGTGATCGTGGTGGCTGCGCTTTTCTGGTTCCTCAATCGCACACGCACGGGCAAATCCATGCGCGCCTTTTCCGACAACGAGGATCTGGCGCTTCTGTCGGGCATCAACCCCGAGCGTGTGGTGATGATCACTTGGATCATCGTGGCGGCCCTGATCACCATCGCGGGCACGCTTTACGGGCTTGATAAAAGCTTCAAGCCTTTCACCTATTTCCAACTGCTCTTGCCGATCTTTGCCTCGGCCATCGTGGGCGGTCTGGGCAACCCGCTGGGTGCCATCGCGGGTGGTTTCGTCATCGCCTTTTCCGAGGTCACCGTGACCTATGCCTGGAAGAAAGTGGCCACCTATCTGCTGCCCGAAAGCCTGGAGCCCTCCAGCCTCGTGCAGCTGATGTCCACCGACTATAAATTCGCCGTCAGCTTCGTGATCCTGATCGTGGTGCTGCTGTTCAAACCCACCGGTCTATTCAAGGGGCAATCGGTATGAGCCGCTCCATGCGCACACCGCTTCTTTTCGGGGTCGTTGCGGCCCTGTTCATCCTGCAAGGGTCAACCGATTGGTGGATTTTTGCAGGTAGTTGGAACGCCTCGCTGACCATTCTGAACATGGCCCTTGTGTCGGCGATCATGGCCCTTGGGGTGAACCTGCAATGGGGGTACGCCGGGCTTTTCAACGTCGGGATCATGGGTTTTGTGGCCCTTGGCGGGTTGGCAACCGTGCTGATTTCGATGCCCGGCACGCCGGGGACCTGGACGGCTGGCGGGAACAACATCATTGCTGGGCTTCTCTTGGGCGCGGCGACCGTTGTGCTGGCTGTTTTGATGCATAAGCAGATGAACCCGGGCCGCAAACGCACGCTTGCGATGCTGGGCACCTTGGTCTTGGGCTTCGTCGTCTACCGCATGGTGTTTGACGCAGGCGTGGCCGGTGTCGAGGCTGTAAACCCCGCGCAAACCGGGTATCTGGGCGGGCTTAATCCCGGCGGACCTGAGAACTACAAGGCGCATGGCTACATGACCGTTCTGGCCTGGCCCGTTGGCGGATTGTTGGCGGCGGGTGCGGCGTGGGTCGTAGGCAAAACCGCTCTGGGCCTGCGGTCAGATTATCTGGCCATCGCCACGCTGGGCATTTCCGAGATCGTCATCGCGATCATCAAAAACGAAGACTGGATGGCCCGCGGCGTGAAAAACGTGATCGGCCTGCCGCGCCCGGTCCCTTACGAGATCGACCTGCAGCAAAGCGCCGAGTTTGCAGCCCGCGCCGAAAGCATGGGTGTCAGCGTCACAACCGCCTCGACCATTGCGGTGAAGCTCAGCTATTCGCTGCTCTTCACCGCTGTGTTGCTTGTCTTGATTGTGCTGGCGCAGCTGTCGTTGAAGTCTCCATGGGGGCGTATGATGCGCGCCATTCGCGACAACGAGGTTGCCGCGCAGGCCATGGGCAAGGACGTGACCAAGCGGCACCTGCAGATTTTTGTGCTTGGCTCTGCCCTGTGTGGCTTGGCCGGTGCGATGATGACCACGCTGGACGGACAGTTTACGCCCGGCACTTATAATCCGCTGCGGTTTACCTTCCTCATTTGGGTGATGGTGATTGTCGGCGGGTCGGGCAACAACCTCGGGTCGGTTCTTGGCGCCTTCGTCATTTGGTTCTTCTGGATTCAGGTGGAACCGATTGGCAATTGGCTGATGTCGGTGGTGACCGCCGGAATGGAGGACGGGTCGGATTTGAAAACCCACCTGATCAACTCCGCCGCACATATGCGCCTCTTCTCGATGGGGATTATCCTTTTGCTGGTGCTCAGGTTCAGCCCGCGCGGGTTGATCCCGGAACGCTGATAAATGGCCCCGGCCATGCCCCATATTCTGCTGTTGGCCGCCGGTCGGTCATCGCGGATGGGCAAGGCCGGGGACAAGCTTTTGCAATCCCTGCCGTCAGGTGATGTGTTGATCGAGGATCGGCTTCAGACCTGTGTAAAGACCGGGCTGCCCGTCTGGATCACTCTGCCGCGTGAAGCACTGGAAAAACGCGCGTTCTCAGATCACTACAAGGTCAGTATTGTCACCACACCGCGCCAAAGTGGGATGGCTGACAGCATTGCCCGCGGCGTCGCGGCGCTGCCGGATACCTGTGACGCTGTGGTCATTGTTCCTGCGGATATGCCCGGCATTACGGACATGGATATTCGCAATATGCTGGCCGCCTACCCCGGCGATCACATCCTGCGCGCCTGTGACGAGACCGGTCGCATGGGACATCCTGTTGTGTTTCCGCGCCGCCTGTTTGAAGAGCTTGGCAAGCTTTCAGGGGATGATGGCGCGCGAGGTCTTTTGGCAGATGAAAAGGTGCAAAGCTACCCCCTGCCAGGTGACCACGCGACGCTGGATTTGGACACGCCAGATGACTGGCGCCTTTGGCGCAAGCGGTTCAGCTGAAAAGGGCCAGGGCCTCGCGTTGATCAATGATCGGACGCTCCTGCACGTAAGAGGCCATGCCCTGAACGCTGGCAAGCCGCGGCAAGACCTGTGCAATCTCGGCCGCCATGTCGGGAGCGCCCAGACGCAAACGCGGCACATCTGGCTGAAGGCTTTCCACCCAATCGCCATTGCAGGAAATCAACTCGTGAAAATCAAACAGCAAATGAACATAGGTCGGAACGGCCTCGGGTTCGCGAATGTAGTGGCCAATTTCGGCCAGCGTTCCGGCGGCGCAAAGCACCTCTTCAACGCCGAAGTAAAGCAGGGCTTTGGGATGGCGCAGCAATACAAGATGCTGTTCTGACATCAATGTTCCAATCGGGCTGCGCACCGGCATGGCGTCTTGTTTGGCGCGGCGTGTCAGGCCAACCCAGCGCAAACACTGGAACCCATGATCGCGGGTTTTCACCATATCCCCGGCCCGCAAGTCGCGCGCATTGACCGGCCCGCGCATGGTTTCGACCAAAGAATTTGCCGCCAGTCCGGATTGGATTACGGCCACATCTTCGCGCCGCATGGATTGGACATCTGCAATAATGTCCAGATCGGGGGTTGGGGGGGCGTAGACCGGCCCCATACTTTCAAAATTTAACTCACGGAAACTCAACGCTCATAACCTCATTACCCGCCGCACTTTGGCGACTTACCGGATCAGGTTAGAAAATCATGATGCGTAAACTGTGAACAAACTGGGGAAATTTAAGGCTTTGTCCTTTCGCAATACGGGAAAATATCGGCGAATTGCCTCAAATTTGCCGCGATTGCACGCGCAAAACGCGAAAACCCGCCCCTTGCAACCAAGGGGCGGGTCTTAAAGCGTTTCGGAGCGAACGGGTTACTTTTTAAGCATTTCCGCTTCGTGCTTTTTCAGCGTGCGGCGGGCCGAGCCGTAGCCCTCCATGCCCGATGCGGTCTCAAGCTCGGGGAAGAGTTCAAAGATCTCTTCGCGGCTTTCCTGACCCACGCCTTTCAGCGCGTAGTCACCCGGCTGGAAGCTTTCGGTCCAAGCGCCATCCGACAGAACGACCTCGTGGTGGTCGAACATGAAGTGCAGATAGGTTGTGCCCATCGCATCCACCTGGTGAATGCCGTCTTTGCCAACCAGATGCTTGGCTGCGACCAGAACTTCACGCTCTTCGAAGAACAGCTGCGCCTTGTCCGAGGCCACCAGCACGCGGTGGTTCGGGGACAAGAGCATATCGCGTTCCGGCAGACCATTGCCCAGCGAGCCCGCCTGGATCAGCACCGGTTTCAGGTGCTGGTCACGCTCGAGCTCCTGCCAGGTCATCGGCTTGGCGCCAACCCAGCGGATTTCCTGCATGCCGTTGTCGCGGGTGATCACACGATCGCCGACGCGCAGGTCTTCGACACGTTTCTCACCACGCGGGGTGGCAATCAGGGTGCCCGGCGTGAAGCAGGGGATGACGTTCTCGATATTGAAGAACTCCATCGTGCCGGTCGACGCGCCATTCTCGTCGAAGAACTCGACAGTGCCGTTTTCGGGGTTGGAACCCGAATAGGTCACCTGCAGCGAGCCATTGGTCGGCGCAGAACCGGTCAGGTCCAGCGTATCGTAGTCGTTGCCGCCTTCGTTGCCGTCCACGACGTCGCCTGCACCTACATTGACGAAGGTGTCGCGATCATCGCCACCGGACATGGTGTCCGCGCCGTCTCCACCGTCGATCAGGTCATCGCCCTGACCGCCAAGGATCGTATCGTTGCCGGTGCCGCCGAAGATGGTGTCTTCGTCGATGCCGCCGTCGATATAATCGTCGCCCGCGTCGCCATGCAGGATGTCGTCGTCATCTTCACCATAGATGATGTCGTTGCCGTCACCACCGTGGATGGTGTCGATGCCATTCTCTGGATGCGTATCAAACGCGTCGATGACATCGGGGTACACACCGTTGGAGCCACCATAGATCGTGTCGTGACCTGCACCACCGTCAACCGTATCCGAGCCGTGGCCCGCGACAATGAAGTCGTCGCCGTCACCACCGTCGATGGTGTCATCATCAATACCCGCATCAATGGTATCGTTGCCAGTGCCACCCAGAATGGTGTCTGCATCATCGCCGGTTTGGATGATGTCATCACCCGCGCCACCGTCAACAAAGTCGATGCCATCCGTGGTGTTCTGGTCGCTTGCAAACGGGTAGCTGGCATTCGGCAAGGCCGGATTGTCATCGTAATCCGAGATCGTGTCGAAACCTACGATGATTGTATCGTTTCCGTCACCGCCGTAGACAGTGTCTGCGCCTTGAACGTCCTCGATATAATCGTCGCCTGCACCACCATAGACAGTATCGTCGTCGATACCGGCATAGATGGTGTCGTTGCCCTCGCCACCTTCGATATAGTCCGCATCGTCGCCGGTGATGATTGTATCATTGCCGGTGCCGCCGATCACGGTATCGATATCGTCGGTTGGGTTGGCGTCAACCGGGATCACTTCCGAGTACGGCGAGTAGTCGAGGTCGGCCAGATCGTTCGGATCACTCAGAGCCAGCAACTCAGCGATGGTGTCGGGGCTGTCGCCACCGGCCACGTCAATCACGTCGTCGCCTGCACCGCCATCAACGGTGTCCGAGCCAGAGGCATCGACAATCTCGTCATTGCCGTCTTCACCATAGATGGTGTCGTCGCCCGCGCCGCCGTCGATCTCGTCATCGCCTTCACCGGCATAGACGGTGTCGTCGCCGTCAAAGGCCAGGATGATGTCATCGTTGGGGCCTTCGCCCGGCAGGATTTCATCATTGTTGTCGACCATGTCGCCATGGGGGTCACCGGTATAGTTGACGTCGATCAGATCGTCGCCAGTCGTGCCCTGAACGATGCCGTCCAGCGGGTTTTCACCAACGGTAACAGTGACTTCACCCACATCGGTGCCACCATTGCCATCCGACACCGTATAGGTGATCGTGGCCGGCCCTTCGAAATCTTCGTTGGGCGTGAAGGTGATGGTGCCATCGGGGTTGATGTCCACGGTGCCATCGGGCGAAGTGGCCGAGATCACTTCAAGAGGATCGTCTTCCTCGTCTGTGTCATTGGCCAGAACGTCGATGGTGACCGGCGTTTCAAACGGCGTGTCTGCCACGTCGTCATTCGCCACCGGGCCGTCATTCACCGCGCCGACCGAGACGACGGCCTGGCCGTCATCCGAACCGCCGTTGCCGTCAACCACGGTGTAGTCGATGGTCACCGGACCGTTGTAGTTCGGTGCGGGCGTGAAGGTCACGGTGCCGTCGCCATTGTCCACAACCGTGCCAAGCGCCGGGTCGACCGAGACCGAACCGATCGACAGGTCGTCGCCGTCCACATCGGTGTCATTGCCCAGAAGGTCGATGACAACCGGGGTGTCCTCGTCGGTGGTTTCGATGTCATCCACAGCCACCGGATCGTCGTTGACCGGGTTCACGGTCACAGCCACCTCGGCGGTGTCGGTGCCACCTTCGGTGTCCTCGATCGAGTAGGTGATGGTCACATCGCCGTTGAAGTTCTCGGCCGGTGTGAAGACCAGCTGGTTGCCAACAATTTCCACGGTGCCCTGATCGGCCGGAACCGAGGCGCCGGTGATGGTCAGTGCCTGACCTTCCGGGTCCACATCATTGGCCAGAACGTCGATGGTCACCGGGGTGTCCTCGTCGGTTTCGGCCACATCATCGACCGCGTTGGGATCATCCACGACCGAGCTGACCGATACGGTCGCCTCGGCGCTGTCCGAGCCACCCTGCCCGTCTTCGACGGTATAGCTGATGGTCGCAGTGCCGTTGAAGTTCGGTGCAGGTGTGAAGGTCACAGTGCCGTCGCCATTGTCCACGACGCTGCCCTGATCGGCCGGAACCGAAACCGACGCGATGGTCAGCGTATCGCCGTCCACATCGGTGTCATTGCCCAGAAGGTCGATGGTTACCGGGGTGTCCTCTTCCGTGCCAGCCACATCGTCATTGGCGACCGGGTCGTCATTGACCGGGGTCACGTTCACGGTGACGGTTGCGGTGTCAGTGCCACCATTGCCGTCGGTGATCGAGTAGCTGATGGTCGCCGGGCCATTGAAGTTCTCGGCCGGCGTGAAGACCAGCTCGTTGCCCACGATTTCAACCGTGCCAACATCAGACGGCACAGAGGCGCCGGTGATGGTCAGCGCATCGCCATCCGGGTCAGTATCATTGGCCAGCGCGTCGATGGTGATCGGCGTGTCTTCGTCGGTGGTGACCTCGTCATTCACCGCATCAGGACCGTCATTCACCGGGTTCACCGTGACAGTGACCTCACCCGTGTCGGTGCCGCCATTGCCGTCATCAACCGTGTAGGTGATCGTGTCGGTGCCGTTGAAATCGGGATCGGGTTCATAGGTGATCGTGCCATCGGGGTTGATGGTCACGGTGCCATTGTCAGCCGTCGCACCGGTCACGGTCAGCGGGTCGCCATCCACATCGGTGTCGTTGTCGAGAACCGGAATATCGACCGAACCGTCTTCGTCCACTTCAGCAGTGTCGTCACCGGCAACCGGACCGTCATTCACCGGGTTCACCGTGACAGTGACTTCACCCGTGTCGGTGCCGCCATTGCCGTCATCAACCGTGTAGGTGATCGTGTCGGTGCCGTTGAAATCGGGATCGGGCTCATAGGTGATCGTGCCATCGGGGTTGATGGTCACGGTGCCATTGTCAGCCGTCGCACCGGTTACGGTCAGCGGGTCGCCATCCGGGTCGGTGTCGTTGCTCAGCACATCGATATCAACGCTGCCATCCTCGTCCACTTCAGCGGTATCGTCGCCAGCAGTCGGGCCGGAGTTCGGCGGCAGGATGACATTCTCGATGTTCACGAAATCCATCGTGCCGGTCGGGTCACCATTGTTGTCCAGGAAGGTCACGGTGCCGTTTTCCGGGTTGCCCGCGTCATAGTCTACGCGCAGCGGGCCCGAGCCAGACAGGTCCAGCGTGTCATAGTCGTCGCCGCCTTCGCCGCCATCGACGAAGTCACCGGCATTGGCTCCAAGGAAGGTATCGCGGTCATCGCCACCGGACATGGTGTCCAGACCGGCGCCACCGGTGATGGTATCGTCACCGCCTTCGCCATAGATCTCGTCATCACCTTCACCACCAAGGATGGTGTCATTGCCACCCTCGCTGCCGCCAGTGCCAGTATCGGTGATATCGAAATCGCCGATATTGCTGGACGGGAAGTTGAAGCCCGAGTTGGTTGCGCCCGAGGTCAGGGTGAAGGTCAGGCTGTCCTGGCCTTCAAACGTGATCGCAAAGCGGTCATCGGGATCATAGGGGTTGGTGTCGGTGGGATCGGTACCTGTCGCGGTGACGGTGTTGCCGTCATTGTCCACGACCATATTGGTGCCGCTTGTGGTGCCGTATCCGGTGATCTCGTTCAGATCAACCTCGACACTTTCGCCCATGTCACGGCCATCGACATCCCCAAAGATGAGCGAAGAATTGATGCTGACAGGTTGACCGGTCGACGGGTCAAAGAATTCAAGTTCAAAGGTGGCGCTGTCGCCATCCGAACCTGCATTGTTGTCGCCGTTCAGGATGATCGGATAATCCGCGTTGCCGGTGAAATCGACAGCCAGATTCGAGTCGCTCTTATCTGTCAGCACCAGACGTGCCGACACCAAAGTGCCATCTGCCAGAACCGCAACATTATTGTAAACAACGCTGTTCGAGGTTTCAGAACCCGGTTCGATATTGTTGAAGTTCAGCGTGACTTGCGACGCATCTTCACCAGTGCCCGTGCTGTTTCCATTGTCACCATAGATGACATCATCGCCGGCGCCGCCTTCGATATAGTCATCACCAGCAACGGCCGAGCTTCCCTGAACCGGCGCATCATAGTAGACATCGGTCACATTGATGCCGCTGTCATTGCTGCCGTTTTGGGCGTGAATGATTTCGATCTTCGCAACGGGACCCGGTACGTCGACCAGCATCGAATATTCTGCGCTGGTGTCTGAATCGTAGCCACCCTGACTGTCTGCGGTGTCAGCGCCAGCCACACCATCGGTGTCCAGCATGGTCAGTTTCGAGCCGCCCGACAGGTTCACGGTCATGGCATTGCCATCGGCATCATAGGCCTTGATGGTCACCAGCCCGTCGCCGTCAATGTCGTTCACCCGGAACGAGACATTCTTAACTTCGTCAGAGAAATCAAGCGCATAGGTCGCTTCACCATTGGAGTAGTCAGCAATAGACGTAAGCGAAGACCGCCCATCGACCGAAGCGCCATCATCAACGATATCCGACACGTTTTGCGAGTTGGTGGCAAATTCAGTGTCGATATCGCTGGTCGCGGCGGCGATCGAGAAGGCAACGTTTACATTGCCGGTGTCTTGCGAGAAGTTCGAAGCGTTGTTGCCACTGCCGTAGCCGGGCGCCTTGTCCCATTCAAAGCTCTCACGCTCATAGCTGGTGCCCGGGCCGTCACCGTAGATCAGGTCATCGCCAGCCTCGCCATAGAGACTGTCATCGCCGCCCTGGCCGTAAACGTCATCATTTCCCTCGCCAGCATAAACGGTGTCATTTCCGTCGCCGGCCAGAATAATGTCGTCATTCGGCGCTTCACCGGGCAGGATCGCATCGCCCGCGTCGACGCAATCGCCATCCGGGTCGCCGGTATAGTTCACGTCGATGAGATCATCACCTGAGGTGCCCTCGACGATGCCGTCAAGCTGCGGGTCGGGCGCCACAAGGGAGGTCCCGGTCACGCTTTGATTGGTGTACCAGCCAGAGTAGGTCGATCCGGTGATCCCGGCAATCTCGATGTTGGAGATCTGCAGGTTGTCCAGCGTGCCGTTGTTAAACAGATCCGACACAAACAGGTCGCCATTCTGCATCTGCATCATGACCGCTTCGACCTCGATCACCGATCCGTCAGCAAGCGTCACGTTCAGCTTGGCCTGCATCGACCCATCGGTCTTCTGGCTTACTTCGCCGCCACCCAGATTATAATGGATGTGATCCCCATAGGGATTGCACTCATCATCTTCCATGACGCCGTCGTGATCGCTGTCATCGCTTTTCACCGTGACGAGCTGCATTTCATCATGGGCGCGCGACACACCCACAAGGTTGCCAGCGTGTTCGGACGTGTAGTCGCCTTCGTAACTGTCGGTCGAGGCGAAGTTGCCGAGATAGATCAGCGTCGGATAAGTTACAGCAGTCATATCAGTTAATCCCCTTGCTCAGGTCCGCTTCTGCTGCGCCTTTTTCGGCGTCATCGCTCATGCGGTCAGTCTTGTACGCGCCAGCTTCAATCCGCTGGAACTTGTTATGCTCATATGTATTTGGACGAAGAGGCAGGACATGAAGCGGGCTTGCACCCATCCCACTGCCTTCCAGCTTTGTTTCAAACGAAACCATCATGTCGTTGTCCTTCTCTCCAAACGCTACCTGCCTTCACCAGAAGCAGGGCGACGTCAGGCCGGGCGACCCGCACTCGCACACACTTTGCCTATCCAGGAGAGAATGGGTCCAAAGAGGACCAGCGGATTGGATGACGAACGCACAGGTTCATCACCGGAAATCCGGTTGCCGCTACCACACCAGCAGTCACGGCACACACTCTCCACCACGGCAAATCGTGGCTTATCGTGCGGCCGCCCCCATGGCCTTTTCAGACATCGCCCCCCAGTTGGGCAGGATTGAATATAGAGCAAAAACAGGGCGATCCAAAGAGACAAACTGACCTAAGAGGCAGGATGAAACGGGCAGCTGACTCTTTTGAGCCTTTGTTAACCTAAGTTACCCCTTGGTAAATTGTTTCTCGGTTTGAGCGAATGTTTTCATCCAAAAACATACCCAAAAGGCGCGGTTTTGGTGATTTGCACTGGATTTGCGCGAAATTCGTGGAAATCCCCAAGTTGCCCTTTCAGCGCGCATTCCCGTCAGACGGGAAGAAAACCCATTCAGTGTTTCCACCGCATGAACAATGAACATTTGCAATTTGGGGAAAAATTGAGGCAATTTCCCCGAAAACACCGTGACATTTTTTTTGAATTCCCCCCACAAATTGGCGCTTCAGGGCCGAAATGTGGCAAAAAATTGATCAGAAAAACACATTCCGGAAGGCATATGAACCGAATCAACTCCTGTCTTCCCTGCCGCGATCAGGCGCGATTTAACCAGGTTTTCGGAAACATTTTTGGCCCGTCTGAAACTGCAAAAACGGCTGAAATCTGGGCCGTTGATCGGCGCAAATCGCGCCGATATTCCGCCCTTTTCAGCGCTGGATACGATCCAGTGACGCCAATATCTCGGCTGCAAGAACCTGCTTCGGTTCACAGCCCACAGACAGGCGCACGAAGCCGTCAGCGACCTCATCCCCCCATCTTTTGCGCCGTTCAGCAGAGCTGTGTACGCCCCCAAATGAGGTCGCAGGGCGCAACAGCGGGCAGCCCTCAATAAACCTCTCTGCGGTTTCTTTATCCGCCAGTGTCAGCCCAATCAGGAACCCCATATGAGACATCTGCTGACGGGCCAGATCATATGATGGGTCTTTGGGCAGGCCGGGATAGCGCAGGGACATCACGGCAGGATGTGCCGCAAGGCGCGGAGCCAGCCAGCCAGCGCTGTCACACATGCGCGTAAACCGAAGCTCCAGTGTTTCCAGCCCGCGATGCAAAGCCCAGGCCGCATGCGGGGACACGATGGCGCCTGACATTTTCCGCCAGTCGCGCATGCGTGCCAGCAGTTTTTCATCGCGCGTGGCCACATGGCCCATCAGAAGGTCAGAATGGCCTCCGGGGGCTTTGGTGTCCGAAGCCACCACGATATCCGCCCCCAGATCCAGCGGGCGCTGACCGAAGGGGGTCATGGTCGTGTTGTCCACAATCGTCACGCCGCCGCCCGCGCGCACCGATTTGCTGATCCTAGCGATATCACACAGGTCCAACCCGGGGTTTGACGGGCTTTCCAGCAACACGACATCGAAACTGTGCAAGTCAGCTTCGGCCATTTCGGTGGTTGGGCGTTCGGTGATCTCGACCCCCAATCCGGCCAGAAACTCCGCCCCCAAGGCCCGCGTGACATAGTAGCCATCTGACGGGATCAAAAGCCGGTCGCCGGTTTTCAGCGTGGCAAACAGCGCGGCAGAGATTGCCGCCATGCCAGAGGGAAAAGCCACGCATTCCGCGTCTTCCAACAGCGCCAGCGCATGCTCCAAAGCTTCCCATGTCGGGTTGTCCACGCGGCCATATCCCGGCGCGCCATCCGGGTCGCCCGGCAAGTGAAACATCGAGGATGTGGTGATCGGCAGGGCCATAGGATCGCCCTTGGCCAACCCCTGCCCGCGCAGGTGCAAAAGCCCGGCGGCCCGCTGGTGCATTTCATCTGGTGTGTTCTGGTCGCTCATCTGATCCTCGCAAGCGTCATGTTGACCCGAGTATGATCAACCGGCACCCGCGATACAATTGAGTTTTAAGGTGCAAAGGAGGTCGGAGGGTGGTCCGCATTCGGAAACTGTAATTCAGATATCCAGCGAAACTGCGGTGGTGCCCAAGGTGAGACTCGAACTCACACGATGTTGCCATCGGGGGATTTTGAATCCCCTGCGTCTACCATTCCGCCACTTGGGCACTGGGTTGGAATTACCCAAGGCGCGGGGCAAGGTCAACGGGCATTCCGCCCCTGCCCCACGCATATTTTCATCTCGTCAGAAAAGCACGCCCACAAGCCAGAGCGTGATGCCCGGAAAGGCCACCAAAACCACCACGCGAATGAGGTCAGACAGCACAAAGGGGGCGACGCCGCGATAGGTGGCGCTCATCGGGATGTCACGGGCCATCGAGTTGATGATGAAGAGGTTCATGCCCACAGGTGGTGTGATCAGCCCGACCTCGACCACGATCAGGGCCAGAATGCCGAACCAGATGCCGGCTTCTTCCGGGGTCAGGCCGAAATCCAGCACTTCGACGATCGGATAGAAAATCGGGATGGTCAGAAGGATCATCGACAGGCTGTCCATGACGCAGCCGAAGATCAGGTAGGCCACAAGCATCATCGCAAGCACCATCAGCGGCGCATAACCCTGGCTGGACACCCACTCGGCCAGCAATTGCGGGGCCTGGGTGAAGGCAAGGAACGAGTTGAAGATGCTTGCACCCAGCACGATGAAGAAGATCATGGCGGTGGATTGCGCCGTCGCCAGCACGCTTTGCAGAAAGCCTTTCCAGGTCAGCCCGCCGGTCATCACCCCGTAAAGCCCGGTGGCCACTGCGCCGACAGCGGCGCCTTCGGTCGGGGTGAACAGCGCCTGAACGCCCACTTTGGACCAGTTCCAGTCGCCCGCGATGCCCCCCATGACAAGGCCGAAGATGACCACAACGGGCCAGATCGACAGGAGCGTTTTGAAGCGCTGCAGATAGGGCACGCGATCGGCAGTGGTGGCGCTGTCGGGATTGATGCGCACCATCACGGCCACGGTCAGCATATAGCCAAGGGCTGCAAGAATGCCGGGCACGAGGGCCGCGATGAACATCTTCACGATGTTCTGTTCGGTCAGGATCGCATAGATCACCAGAATAACGGACGGCGGGATCAGAATGCCCAGCGTGCCGCCAGCAGCCAGAACGCCCGTGGACAGCGCATCGGAATAGCCACGTTTGCGCATTTCCGGCAGGGCCACCTGCCCCATGGTCGACGCGGTTGCCAGCGACGAGCCACAGACCGCACCGAAGCCCGCACAGGCGCCGACGGCCGCCATCGCAACCCCGCCTTTGCGGTGCCCCAGCCAATCCGAGGCCGCGTTAAAGAGCGCCCCGGACATGCCGGATTTCGTCGCGAACTGCCCCATCAGAAGAAACAGCGGCACAATGGACAGCGAATAGCTGGAGAACGTGTCATAAGAGAGTGTCTTGAGCTGGCTCAGCGTGACCGCGGGCCGGCCCATCATATACCAGATGCCGAAAAAGCCGGTCAGGCCCATGGCCAGACCAATCGGCAGGCGCAGGAAGATCGCCAGAAGCATCAGCACAAAGGCGACAATTGCAAGTTCGATGCCGGTCATACGTGTTGCTCCTTGCCGTCAAGCACCCAGTTGAAGGACCGCCACATGGTATAGGTGGCGACCAGAAGGAAGAATGCTGCGCCGATCAGGCACAGGCCGAAGGGGATCCACAGGGGCACTTCAAGCTCGTAGGTGCTTTCGGCAAAGAAGGGTTTCGACCCCAGCCCCAGCGCGCCACGCAGCGCGTCCGAGCCGAAGGGAAATTTCTCGCCAAAGCCCAGGTAAAGCCGCCACAGGATAATGAAGGCCGCGCCGGTCAGGAACATGTCACCGATGAAGCCAAGCAGTGCCTGGATACGATCCGGCAGACGCGTGATGAAGATGTCCACGGTCACATGGCCCCGTTTCAGCTGACACCAGGGCATGAAGGCAAAGACGGCCACCGCACAGCCCATCTCGACGATCTCGAAGTCGCCTTTGACGGGGCTCAGACCATAGCCCGACAGGGCCCGCCCGATGATCGACACGACGGTGGTCATGGCGATGCCCACCAACACGGCGCCACCAGAATAAGCCATCCAGCGGCTTAGGAATTCCATGATACGCCCGACCCGAAGCTCGGCATTTTTAGCAATGGCCACGGTGTCCCCCTTTCCCTTTTCATCCCAGCGCGCCTTTATGGGGCGCGAAAGAAAACTCCGGGCAACCACAGGGGCCACCCGGAGCGTTCAGTTTCACCAGATCACTGGGCAGCGTGCTTGGCAACAAGCTCTTTTGCGTAGGCAACCATGCCTTCGCCGTCCAGACCTTTCGAGGTCATGTCAGCGGCCCAGGCTTCCACCTGTTTGTCACCAATGGCTTTGATCTCGGCCACCAGAGCCGGGTCCAGCTCGTGGATCTTGTTGTCGCTACCTGCCACAATCTCGCGGCCGATCACGTCACCCTTGTCGAACGAGGCACCCGCCCAGGCCGAAGCTTCCAGACCCGAGTTCGCGTCAATCACGGCTTTCAGGTCGTCAGGCAGGCCCGCATAGGTGTCCTTGTTCATCGCCCAGATGAAGAAGGTGTTGTAAAGCGAGCGGTCACCGGGGATTTCGGTGTGGCTGTCGGCCAGTTCATGCACTTTCAGCGGCGGTACGATTTCCCACGGGATCACGCCCCCTTCAACAACACCTTTCGACAGGCTTTCGGGGAAGGTCGGCAGCGGCATGCCCACGGGCGTGGCGCCAAGCGTTTCAAACAGCGCGTTGGCCTGACGGGACGGGCCGCGCAGTTTCAGACCTTCGAAATCGGCCAGAGCCATGACTGGCTCGCCTTTTTTGTGGATGACACCGGGGCCATGCACGTGGGTGGCCAGAAGTTTGACGTCGCCCATACGCTCCATCAGGTATTTTTCCGAGAACTCCCACGCCGCTTTCGACGACGCCGCGGCGTTGCGGGCGGTCATGAAGGGCAGTTCAAAAGCTTCGGCTTCCGGGAAACGGCCCGGCGTATAAGCGGGCAGCGCCCAGCCGCAATCGATCACGCCATCGCGGATCTGGTCATAAAGCGCCTGCGGTTTGCCGCCCAGCTGCATCGCCGGGTAAAGTTCAACCTTGATGCGGCCGCCTGAATCTTTTTCAATTTTTTCAGCCCAGGGCGCCATGAAATAAAGCGGCGTCGAGCCTTTCGGTGGCAGGAAGTGCTGACAACGCAGGGTCACTTCCTGTGCAAAGCTGGCGGTGGCGCTGAGACCCAGTGCGAAGGCTCCGGCCAAAGTGGCTTTCATGGTGAAATTCATATCGTTTCCTCCCAAAACGCGTGTATTCCGTGCATTGCCCCGGATATCGGGGTGCTTTGTCAATAAGAGCAGGGTCCGGTGACTCGTGCAAGTTTTTTCGACCGCACGGTCAGCTTTGTTGATCCTGTCGCTGAAATTTTTGTAGCCAGAAGTCGTTGCAAGCGCAACAACATTTCAAGACCCACCTATTTTCAGTCACTTAACACGTGTACCTTCAGGTTTTTGGGAACAATTGCCCGGCAAAACGGTTCATATTGTGAACCGAAAGGAATCACAGGCGATCGGCGGAGAATGTATCGCAAGCACGCATGTCACCGGTTTCAAACCCCCGCTCGAACCAACGCGCGCGTTGTTCGGAGGTGCCATGGGTGAAGGTATGCGGCATGGGCACGCGGCCCGCACTCTTTTGCAACGTGTCATCCCCGATCTTGCGCGCGGCATTCATCGCCTCGGCGATGTCACCGCGTTCCAATGTGCCAAAACGGGCCTGCACCTCGCGGGCCCAGATGCCCGCATAGCAGTCGGCTTGCAGTTCGACACGCACCGAAATGGCGTTGCTTTCGCCTTGGCTGACCTGTTGGCGGATGCGGTTGGCCTGACCGAGGATGCCCAGCACATTTTGCACATGATGCGCGATCTCATGCGCGACCACATAGGCAGCAGCGAAATCCCCTTTCGCCCCCAACTGGCGTGACAAAGTGGTGAAGAAGGCCGTGTCCAGATAGGCTTTTTGATCCGCGGGGCAGTAAAATGGCCCGGTCGCCCCCGATGCGCCACCGCAAGGGCTTTGCGTCACGCCCTTATACAGCACCAAAACGGCGGGCTTGTAATCCTTGCCCACCTGCGTGCGAAACAGATCGGCCCAGACCTCTTCCGTATCGGCCAGTGTGACGGACACAAACTCGCCAGCCTGCCGGTCGGCCTCGGTGATTTCGGTGCTGCCGCCAGACGTTACGCCACCGCCCTGCAACAAGGGGGTCACGTCGACGCCCATGAAATAGCCGATGGCCAGAATGGCCAAAAGCCCCAGGCCACCCACCTGCGCCTTGCCACCCCCGGCCCTGCGCCGGTCTTCGATATTGCGGCTGCCGCGCCGTCCTTGCCATTTCATGTGCTTTCTCCCACCAAATACGCCCACAGTCACAAGCAGTTTACCGGCACGCCCGGCGCAATCAAGCGACAGTCTCTTGACGTCGCGGCCCACGCATGGTTCGTCAGGAACAAGAACAAAGACAGTGGATTTCAACCCAATGATCAGGCGACTTTACGATTGGACGATGAGTTTGGCGGACACGCGCCATGCGCTTTGGGCGCTGGCTGTGGTGGCCTTTCTGGAAAGCTCGGTCTTTCCGATCCCGCCCGATGTGTTGATGATCCCGATGATCATTGCCCGCCCAAGCCGCGCCTTCGTGATCGCGGGTGTGGCGCTGGCGGCGTCAGTCGTTGGGGGGATGTTTGGCTATTTCATCGGCTGGGGGATGTTTGAAAGCGTCGGGCGCCCGGTGTTGGAGTTTTACGGCAAAGACGCCTATTTCGACGATTTCTCCACGCGCTACAACGAATGGGGCGCATGGGCGGTGCTGATCGCGGGCGTGACCCCCTTCCCTTACAAGGTGATCACCATCCTGTCAGGCGCCACCGGGCTGAACTTTACCGTCTTCATGATCGCCAGCGTGATCGCGCGGGGCTTGCGCTTTTTCATCGTGGCGGGGCTTTTGTGGAAGTTTGGCGCGCCGATCCGCGACTTCATCGAGCGCCGCCTGGGCCTGATGTTCACCCTGTTTTGCGTGCTGCTTCTGGGCGGCTTTTATCTGGTGAAATTCCTATGAGCTTTCTTGATCGTTTCACAGCCAAAGGGCTGATTGTCCTTGCCGCGGCCACATCCGCCGCCATCCTTGGCGGGGCGTTCATCTTTCAGGCGCTGGGCTATGCGCCTTGCAAAATGTGCCTTTGGCAGCGTTGGCCCCATGCGATTGCCGTGGTGCTGGGCGGTGCTGCGCTGGCCACACAACGGCGCCTGCTCAGCTGGTTGGGCGCGCTGAACATGACCGTTTCTGCCGGGCTTGGCATCTTTCATTCCGGTGTCGAGCGCAAATGGTGGGATGGACCGGCCTCGTGTTCAGGCGGCGGCGTGGGCGATCTGTCGGTCGAGGACCTGCTGGCACAGATCAATCAAGCCCCCTTGGTGCGCTGCGACGAGATTCCATGGCGCATGTCGGACATGATCCCGCTGGAGTTTCTGGACCTGACCATGGCCAATTTCAACGCGATCATCTCGCTTGGGCTGATTGTCCTGTGGGTATGTGCAGCGCGTAAAACAGGCTGAACACAGGCTGAGCCACCGCTCCACCGCTTCCTATCCCTCCCGCGGTCAATAGCACGGGGGGCGTCGCGTTGTTGTCCGTTATGCAGAGGGCGCGGTCATGTAATGAACGTCACATCTGCTCCGGTCAGGCCGGCCCCTCCAGCCACGCGGATGGCGAGCTCTCCATTTATCAGCACATTTGCCCCCTGCCCATCAGCCCAGTCTTCGAATATAAAGACCATTTCCGGCGCGAATTCTCCACTGATATACTGAATCTCCAGATGATCTTCGGCAGGGTCAAAGTCCTGTATGGTGCTGATTTCATGCGCTTGACCATCAAGCGGTTCAGCAATGTAGTAAAACGTGTCCGATCCGTTGCCACCGATGGCGTCCGCGCCTTCTTCAAACACCACCTCATCATCACCGGCACCACCATCGGCCAAAGCATTCGTGCCCACGGCGCGCACCACGTCATTGCCCGCGCCCTTGATGCTGTCAGAAACGGCGCGCCGGTATCTTCAATTTTGGACGTATCCGCGCGTTCAAACACGCGCACGATGTCATTGCCATTTCCACCATGGGCCGCGCCTTACCCATATTCCAGTTTCACGAAATCATCGCCTTCACCTCCGTCGATGGAACCCGTACCGCCAATAAGGATCAAACGATCATTGCCGTCGTCGCCTTGAAATACATTTCCGGCGCCCCCAAAGAGAAAAAATAAAATCATCTCCGGCTCCACCAGTGACAAGATCGCCGCCCGTACCGGTTGCAATGAGGTCCAAGCTGCTACCGCCCTGTCAGGTCCGGTCAAAGTACCAAATTAGTCGTCTAAAATATCTCAAAACTTGTCGGATCAATATCCACCGGCGCAATGCCTTCCAGCCGCACGCACAGAACGCCATCCAGCCGCACAATGGTGCCATTGCCCTCTGGCCAGTCTTCCAGCGTGAACCCGGCCGAGGGATCAAGCCCATCAGCCGCGGTAATTTCAATACGCAGTGTATCCTCGGCCGGGTTGAAATCGGTGATCGTTGCCCCGCCCGCGCGCGTTGTCGAGTTTTCATCCTCGACAATGAACTGGTCACTGCCCTCACCGCCGGTCAAGCGGTCATTGCCATACCCATACAATGTGTCGTCGCCGTCGCCGCCATCCAGAACACTGCCAAGCGTTGGATCATCGCTTCCCTCATCCAGCACTGTATACCCATGAGTATCCACATCGATATTTTCGGTTGTACGGCCCAGAATATCGTTCCCGGCACCGCCTTCCATGATATTGGAACCTGTACCGCCATTCAGAATGTCATTGCCGACACCTCCACGCAGCAGATCATCACCGGACCCGCCATAGAGCGTGTCATTTCCTTCATTGCCGTCCACTTGGTCGTCGCCCTCGCCGCCGCTGACGATGTCATCCCCTGCCGCGCCAACGACAATGTCGTTCATCCCACCGCCTGACATTCTGTCATTTCCAGCCCCACCATTCAGGATGTCCTGACCATCGCCACCGTGTAAAAGGTCACCCCCGTCACCGCCGTCAAGTTCGTCCTGGCCGGCCCCGGCATGCAGCCAGTCACCACCGTCTCCGCCCGACAGGATATTGTTGCCGTACCTGTCACTAATACGGTCATGGCCGTCACCTCCCCGCAGCAGATCATCACCGGACCCGCCATAGAGCAGGTCATTTCCTGCGTTGCCGTCAATTTGGTTGTTGCCTGCACGGCCATCTAGAAAGTCATTACCATCTCCGCCCGACAGGGTATCATTGCCGGTGCCACCCCAAATCCGGTCATTGTCAGCACCGCCCTGAAGAAAGTCATCGCCATCGCCGCCGCCGATGTCATCCTGACCATTCCCACCAAAGATACGGTCCTGACCGGCGTCACCGTTAAGCTGATCTGCACCATCTGCCCCGAAAATCTCATCTGCACCGTCGGACCCCCAAATCCGGTCATCCCCAGACCCGCCGTCAATTTCGTCATCTCCCAGACCGCCATGCAGCTTGTCGAGCCCGGCGCCACCGGCGAGCACATCATTTCCGGCACCGCCATGGATGAAATCATTGCCTTCGGCGCCATAAATCAGATCATCATCACGGCTGCCTTCCAGACGGTCATCATCCGCCCCACCGCGCATGATATTTTCAAGCGGCGTACCTTTTTGTGATGGTGTATTTTGAGTTGGCGTATTCTGTGCGTCGGATGAATTCCCGGCGTCTTTGCCGTCATCATCGTCGTCGCCACCCAATTCCACGACCGCACCGATGCCAAGCAACGAAAAAAACAAAAGAATCAGTTCCACAATGAACCCCCACACCCCTTAGAAAATCGATGTTAAATTAGCTCAAATCTGAACTTTTGAATAGGTGGGTTTTCGTCGCATCGCCGGGGGAATTCGGACTTTGCGCGACAAGGCGACACTGCCCGAAAATCATGTTGATTGCTCACAGATCCCGACGTCCAAACCGCTCGAAGGCTCCCGAAATGGCCGTTCCTCGCGACCTTAACAGGCCGCGCGCCGCCTATCAGCGGTCCCGCAGCAACTGACGCAGGATACCGTGAAACATCTGCACATCCAGGCGGCTCAGCCCCAGCCGTGACCACATGTTGCGCTGGGTCATCTTCATGGTTTCAGCCTTGGTTTCGGGGAAGAAATACCCGGCCTCGTCCAGCCGAGCCTCGTAGTGTTCAGCCAGTTTCTCCACCTCGATGGCGCTGGCACGGTCGCTGCCGGCCCATTCCATCAGCTCGGGCGTCACCTCAAAGCTGGCACGGCGGTATTCATAGGCGGTCAAAAGCACACATTGCGCCAGATTGAGCGAGGCAAATTCCGGGTTCACCGGCACCGAAATCAGCGCGTTGGCCCGTGCGACCTCGTCATTTTCAAGCCCCGTGCGTTCCGGGCCAAACAGCACCGCAACCTTCTTGCCCGCCAGACGCATGGCGCGGGCCTCGGCCATGGCTTGTTCGGGGCTTAGGATCGGCTTGGCCAGGTCCCGCGAGCGGGCCGTGGTCGCATAGATGTAGTCGCAATCGCCGATCCCATCGGCCAGCGTGTCAAAGACACCCGCCCCATCCAGCACCCGTCCGGCACCCGACGCCAGCGCCACAGCAGACGGGTTGGGCCAGCCGTCACGCGGGGCAATGACTCGCATCCGCTCCAGCCCGAAATTCAGCATCGCACGCGCCGCCGCTCCGATGTTTTCGCCCATCTGCGGGCGCACCAGCACGATCTCGGGTTGCGGTCCCATTTCGGGCGTCTCGGGCGTGGACATGACGTATCTTCCTTTTGGCTGGCCGCGTGATACGCTTCCACGCAGGACAGAGCAAGTCAGTGAGGGCAAGATGGCCATTGATCAGGGAATTTACGAAGTGCTCAAGGACGATATCGGCGCGCTTGAAGGGCTTTCGGAAAAGAAGATGTTTGGCGGGATCGCCTTCATGCTCAGGGGCAATATGCTGTGCGGCGTGCATAAAGATGGGGCGATGTATCGGGTGGGCAAGGACAATGAAGAGGCCGCCCTTGCCCTGCCCGGCGCGCGCAAGATGACCTTTACCGGGCGGCCCATGGGAGGCTTCATTGATGCCACGGACGACGCGATGGCCGATGATGCCACCCGCGCCGAGCTTTTGCGTCTGTCGGTTGATTTCGTGGGCGCCCTGCCTGCCAAATAGCCCAAATTGTGAAAGCCCCGCCGGGCAAGCCCTTGCATTGGCGCAAAACACGGCTATGAAACGCGCAAGCAAGTCACAGGAAGGATTGCGCCATGTCCGCCGAGATCGAGTTTCCCCAGCTGTATCTGGTGACCCCGCCCGAGATTGAATTGATGGGCTTTCCCGAACTGCTTGCGCAGGTGCTGGACACTTATGACACGGCCTGCCTTCGCCTGACGCTGTCTACCAGTGACGAAGACCGGATCATGCGCGCCGCTGACGCCTGTCGCGAAGTGGCGCATGCGCGCGACGTGCCGATCGTGATTTCGGAACATGCGCTGCTTGTGGAACGTCTTGGACTGGATGGCGTGCATCTGGGCGACGGCGCGCGGCGCGTGCGCGCCACCCGTGACGATCTGGGCGGTGATGCGATTGTCGGCTCTTACTGCGCTGCCTCGCGCCATGACGGCATGACCGCGGGCGAAGTGGGGGCTGACTACGTCAGTTTTGGTCCGGCCGGGGCCACGGCGCTGGGCGATGGCAGCCGCGCAGAGCCTGAGCTTTTTTCATGGTGGAGCCAGATGATCGAAGTGCCGATTGTGGCCGAAGGTGCCTTGGATGAAGACACCATTCGCGCCCTGACCCCGGTCACGGATTTCTTCGCCATCGGGGAAGAGATTTGGCGCAGCGATGATCCGGTCGCGACGCTGGGCCGTTTGCTGTCGGCCATGCGCGGTTAACCCGCCGGGCCATCCCGTTCAACATTCAGCTCTGCCAGGCCCGCGCGCACGGCGGCCTCGCAATGGGCCGCAAGCGCTTTTCTGTTGGCAAAATCCGAGACTTTGACCGGCTTATGATAGACCAGCTCCACCCGTCCCTGACGTGGCGCGGCCAAGGTTTGCAGCAGATGCGGCGCAAACTCCATATCGCCCCACCAGCCATAAAATCGCGGATCCGTGCCGCTTGGGGCGACATAGCGCAAGGTGACCGGCTGCACCCACATGAAATCCCGCAATTCCGGCGTGAAGAACGCGGCGAAAAGCGTTGATTTAAAAGGCAATACCCGGCGACTGTCCGAGGACGTCCCTTCGGGAAAGAACAACAGTTTGTGCCCGGCAGACAGGCGGCTGCGAAACAGCTCGATCTGCTGGGTGGCCTCGCGCCGATCCCGGTTGATGAAGACCGTGCCCGTGGCCCGCGCCAGCCAGCCGATGCCCGGCCAGCGGGCCACTTCGGCTTTTGAAACGAAATACACCCGTTTGCGGGCGTTCAGCGAAAAAATGTCCAGCCAGCCCGCGTGATTGGCCACCACCGCGCCCTTCTCCCGCATCGGGCGGCCGGTGGTGGAAAAAGGAATGCCCATGATCACAAAGGCCGTGCGACAGACAAACTGCGTGATATGCGGCGTGAGCGGGCGTTTGACGCCAAAGATGGGACGTTCGACCAGCCGAACCAACAACAACAGCAAAAGCCCCCCAAACACCAACAGGCCAAGCGGCACCCCGCGCGCGACAATGCGCAAATAATCGGCCCCACCGGGGGTAAAGCTGTGCGGTTCTGCCTGGGCCTGCCAACTATCCGTCATATCCGCCGTCCTGAACTGTAGATGGATTTATGGGTCTTGCTGATCTGCGTGACATCCATGATCAGGCAGATATCGGTGGTGTTGAATGCGTGATCCACAAATGCGCCCTCGCCCACAAAGCCGCCAAGGCGCAGATAGGCCTTGATCAGGGACGGCACCGCGCGCATTGCGGCAGGCCGGTTGATCTGGTCCTCGGGCACAAGGTTCATTGGCTGAAAGGCCGCGTCTCGGGCGCGCACGCGCAACTCAGGCGGAGCCAGATGGCGATGATGAAGCAGCGACAGGGCCTCGCGGATGGGCGCAACTTCCGTTCCGTGAAACGAGGCGACACCGAACAGAATTTCGATCCCATGCGCTTCGACATAGTCTGACAAGCCGCCCCACAGATGCATCATCGCCATACCGCCGCGATAGTCTTTGTGTAGGCAAGACCGCCCGAGTTCCAACAGGTTGCGCCCCGACGCCTCAAGTGGTGACAGGTCATATTCCGCGGCGGAATAGAAGCTGTCCGGCCCATCAGGCTGACCCACGCGATCCCCGCGCAAAAGACGATAAACGCCGACACAGGGACGGCCATCCCGAGCGGCATCAAACAGCAAAAGGTGATCGTAAAACGGGTCATAGGCATCCCGTTCCAGCCCCGCCGCGTGATCCACCAGCGCCCCGTCGCTGCCCAATTCGCGCACGAACACATCATAGCGCAGCTTCTGAGCGGCAATCAGGTCAGCGTCGTCCCGTGCCAGGCGCATTTCAAATTGGGGCTGCGTCATCTTGAACCGGCTTGGTTAACCATTTGTTAAACGTCTCTGGCTTCTATGACTGAAACGCGACAATTGCAACGCAACCCGCCTAGCGGTAGGGTTGTTTTGCAGCAATTACATCCCGTCAAGGTTGCGGGCCATCAAAGACAGGCAAAAGATCCACATGCTCAATCAGGATGACACGTTTCCCGGCATGTTCGAAATTCACGGTAATCTTGCCGCCAATATTGGACTGCACCTGACCCAGCCCCCAATCGGGCTTGTCGGGGTGGCGCACCAGCATGCCCGGCTCAAGAACGGCTCCCAATCCCATATCACTTTCCCCTTTTAAGGCCTAATCCATGACTGAACACGACCGCGATCTGACCGCCCTGATCGGCTCCCGTATCTGCCACGACCTTATCAGCCCTTTGGGCGCCATCGGCAATGGGGTAGAGCTTTTGCAAATGGCGGGCATGACGGACAGTCCGGAAATGGCGTTGATTTCGGAAAGCGTGACCAATGCCAACCTGCGTATCCGCTATTTTCGCATCTCTTTTGGGTCTGCCGCCGGTGATCAGCGGGTCAGTGAAAACGAGATTCGCAGCGTCTTGGCCCCCGGCGTTGACGGCCGCAAGATCGAGGTCGACTGGCAGCCCACGGGCGACCAGCCGCGCGGCGGTGTCAAACTGGCCTTTCTTGCGCTTCAATGCTTTGAGACCGCAATGCCTTGGGGCGGACATATCCGCGTGTCCTGCGACGATGGACATTGGCAGGTTTTGGGGGAAGCGGACAAGCTGAAGATAGATCATGACCTATGGTCGTTGATTTCCACCCCCGATGGGTCCACAGATGTGCCGCCGGCGCAGGTGCATTTTGCGCTGATGGCACCGGAACTTGCCCGTCAGGGGCGCATCGCCGGGGTGACATTGGCAGATCACTCAATCAACGTTGAATTCTGAGCCAATATGCTAACTAAAAAAAGCCGCCCAATCAGGCGGCTTTTTCGTCGGTCATATCAGGCTCCAGGCCGATGGCATGCTCAGGCGCGGATCGTGCCGTCGCCTTCGACAATATATTTGAACGAGGTCAGCTGAACCGCGCCCACTGGCCCGCGTGCATGCATCTTGCCGGTGGCAATTCCGATTTCCGCCCCCATGCCAAACTCGCCACCATCGGCAAATTGGGTCGAGGCATTGCGCATCAGGATCGCACTGTCGATTTCCGTGAAGAAACGGTCTGCGGTGGCGTCATCTTCGGTCATGATGGCATCGGTATGAGACGAGGAATGGCTGTTGATATGCGCGATCGCGCCCGCAACCCCATCCACCACACGCGCCGCGATGATGCTGTCCAGATACTCTTTGCCCCAGTCCTCATCCGTCGCCGCAACCGAGCCCTTCAGACCCTCGCCCGCGCGCACTTCGACCCCAGCGCTCATCAGCGCATCAAGGACGCTCTGACCCAGTTCCAGCGCGGCGCGGTCAATCAACAGGCATTCCGCGGCCCCGCAGATGCCCGTGCGCCGCGTCTTTGCGTTCAGCACCACATCGAGCGTTTTCTGCGCATCAGCCGCCTTGTCGATATAGATGTGCACGATGCCCTCCAGATGGGCAAAAACCGGCACGCGGGCCTCGCGTTGCACAAGCCCGACCAGCCCTTTGCCGCCCCGCGGCACGATCACATCCACATGTTCGGTCATGGTCAAAAGCTCTTTCACAGCCGCGCGGTCGCGCGTCGGGATCAGCTGGATGGCGTCTTCAGGCAGGCCTGCGGCGCGCAGCCCCTCGACCAGGCAATCCCGGATCAGCGAGGCGGAGTGAAAGCTTTCAGACCCGCCGCGCAGAATGACGGCATTGCCCGATTTCAAGCAAAGCGCGCCGGCATCCGCCGTCACGTTGGGGCGGCTTTCATAAATCACACCGATCACGCCCAAAGGCGTGCGCACCCGTTTGATATGAAGGCCCGAGGGACGATCCCATTCCTCCATCACGGCACCCACCGGATCATCCTGCGCGGCCACGGCCCGCAGCCCGTCGCACATGCCCTTGATGCGGTCCTCGTCCAGCATCAAACGGTCCATCATCGCATCTGACAGACCTTTTTCGCGCCCAAACACCATGTCTTTTTCATTGGCGGCAATGATCTCGGCGCGCCGCGCCCAACAGGCATCGGCAGCCGCCATCAGCGCTTTTTCTTTGGCTTGGGCTGGGGCAAAAGCGAGCTTTCGGGCGGCCGCACGGGCGCGCGTTCCAATGTCGGTCATCATCGATTTGATGTCGTCGCTCATCTTTCTTTTCCCTTTAAGTTTGCCGTATTGCCAATTGTTATTAAAGAGACATGTCGTCTCTATGCACCAAGGCTGATCGTCCTGGATAGCCCAGGATCGCATCAATCTGATCGGACCTTTTACCCTTGATCGCACGGGCCTCGGCAGCGGTATAGCGCGTAAGGCCCGCCCCCAGATGCGTGTCATCAGGCCCATAAATATCAACCGGGTCCCCGCGCAGAAACGCGCCTTCGACCCCTGTCACGCCGGCTGGCAACAGCGATTTGCCGGACATCAGCGCGCGCGCGGCGCCCGCGTCCAAAACCAGCCGACCTTGTGGTTTCATCGAAGCGATCCAGATCTTGCGGGCAGCTTTCGGGTCTGTGCGCGCGGTGAACACGGTCGCAGGCGCACCCTCTTCCAGCGCCACCAGCGGGTTCATACGCGACCCTTCGGTGATGGTCATGGCACAGCCCGCCCCAACGGCGGTTTTCGCAGCCATCACCTTGGTTTTCATGCCGCCCTTCGACAGGCCGGTGCCCGCGTCCCCTGCCATGGCCTCGATTTCCGGTGTGATGTTGTCCACCACGTCATAGCGGGTGGCGCTGGGGTCATCTTTCGGATTGGCCGAATAGAAACCATCCACATCCGACAAGAGCACAAGGTGATCCGCGCCAATGGTCACCGCGACCTGCGCGGCCAGCCGATCGTTGTCGCCAAAGCGAATTTCATCGGTGGCGACGGTGTCATTTTCATTCACGATGGGCACAACGCCCATGGACAAAAGCGTCTCGAGCGTCGCGCGCGAGTTTAGGTAGCGGCGGCGGTCAGCGCTGTCTTCCAGAGTGACCAGAACCTGCGCGGTGACCGCACCAAGCGGCCCCAGCGCCTCTTCATAGGCGCGTGCCAGCCGGATTTGCCCCACGGCGGCGGCGGCCTGTGATTGTTCCAGCGGCAAGGTGCCTTGCGGCAAGCCCAGAACCCCGCGCCCCAGCGCGATGGAGCCCGAGGACACCAATACAACATCCGCCCCGCGCGCCTTCAATCGCGCCACATCCGCGCAAAGTGACGCAAGCCAGTTGGCTTTCAGAGCGCCCGTACCGGCATCGACCAGAAGCGCCGAACCGATTTTGACAACAATGCGTTTTGCTGACTTCAGGGCTGCCACTTTTCTTCGTCCTCGACGGGCTTTTGACGGACGCGATCATCCGAGATTTCCTTGCGCAAGCTGCGCAGCACATCCGTGGTGCCCTGTTTGGCCACCCCAGACATCAGCATCACAGGACCGGCGACGGCCTCAAGTGCTGCCTGTTTTTCAGCCCGTTCCTCGTCATCCAGCGCATCAACCTTGTTCAGAACCGTCACGCGCGGCTTGCCGCCAAGGATGTCGCCGTAGTTTTCGATCTCGGTGATGATGGTCTGGTAATCCGCGACCACATCCTCTGCCGTGCCATCCACCAGATGCAGCAACACGGCGCAGCGTTCCACGTGACCCAGGAACAGATCGCCCAGCCCACGCCCCTCGGAGGCGCCTTCGATCAGGCCCGGAATGTCGGCCACGACAAATTCGGCCCCATCCACGCCCACAACGCCCAGATTGGGGTGCAGCGTGGTGAACGGGTAATCCGCAATCTTGGGCCGCGCGTTCGAGGTCGCCGCCAGAAAGGTCGATTTCCCTGCATTGGGCAGGCCCAAAAGCCCCACATCCGCGATCAGTTTCAAACGCAGCCAGATGGTGCGCTCAATGCCCGGCTGACCGGGATTGGCCCGGCGCGGGGCGCGGTTGGTGGACGAGGTGAAATGCAGGTTGCCAAAGCCACCATTGCCGCCCTTGGCGATCACGAAGCGCTGCCCGACCTCGGTCATATCGGCCAGAACGGTCTCTTCGTCCTCATCAAGCACCTCGGTGCCCACGGGCACGCGCAGGACAATGTCATCGCCATCCGCGCCGGTGCGTTGCTGCCCCATGCCGGGGCGGCCGTTTCCGGCAAAGAAATGCTGCTGATAGCGGAAATCAATCAGCGTGTTCAGCCCGTCGACCACCTCGACAATGACCGATCCACCGCGGCCACCATCGCCGCCATCGGGACCGCCATATTCAATGTATTTCTCGCGCCGAAATGACACGCAACCGCCGCCGCCAGAGCCTGAACGGATATAGACCTTTGCGAGATCGAGGAATTTCATGTCACGCGCCTTTCTGCTTTGTCACAGGCGATAGAGGGAATTTGGGCAAGTCTCAAGAGGAGAGCCATGGCCCGCAGGGCTTTTGATCAGCCCTGTGGTCGCAAAAGCCGGAAATTGCGCAACGGCGCCGTCGCGTCGCGCGCCACGCTATGGCCGGTTGTGGCGGCCAGCTCTTCAAAGCCCAGCTTTTCCAACACGCGCGCCGACGCGGGGTTGTCGGCAAATACATCTGCACGGATCAAGGGCCAGTCGTAGCGCGCCCAACAATGATCGATCAGCGCGCACCCCATTTCAGTGGCATACCCCTGCCCCCAATGTTTGGCGGCGAACATATACCCCAGTTGCGGCGCCTCATCCGGCTTCGCCGCCAACCCCATCGAGCCAATCACAACACCCGCCTTGCAGACCACCCCAACCATGCCCAGCTCAGGGTCAAACGGCACACAGCGCGTGCGTGTCAGGTCGGGATCAGCCGGATGCGGCCATGTGGCGGTGTTGCGCACCACGTCGAGATCTGAGACCAATTCCAGCATCGCCTCGAAATCCGACGACTGACAGCGGCGCATCATCAACCGGTCCGTGACAAGCCGCGTCATCATTGCGCCGCCTCCCACTCATCGCGGGTCAGGCGCAATTTCATCAGCTTTTCCGGGCAGTTGCGTGATTGGCAAAACGTGTCTTCGATCACGCCTGTATCCTGAAACCCAAGCCCGGTCAGCACCGCGCGCGAGCCATGGTTGCCCGAAAAATGGCCCGAGCTGATCTGATCCAGATCTGTCGTGCAAAACACATGATCAACAAGGGCTTTGGCCGCTTGTCGCATCACCCCGCGCCCCTGATACCTACGCCCCAGCCAATAGCCCAGCGTCGGATCAATCCCGATCACGCCCAGAACCTCGGCCCCGTCGGTGATGGCCAGCCCACCAATGGGTGAAGCCTTGGCAAGGTGGCTCAGAAACCCATCAAAATCCGCGCGTGTATACGGGTGCGGCACAACTGTCAGCCATCGGGAAACCTCGATGTCATCAAGCAGCGCCACCACCTGATCGCCATGCTCCGCGCTTAGGGGGCGCAGTGTGTAGCGCCCCGCCTTGATCCTGAGTTCCTTAGCCATGGCAATGGGTTACCCCATCTTCCTGATGTAGGTCCATGTAGGCACATTGGCCCCACGTGCCACCGAATGGCTTTCCGCATCGCCGATATACTCAAAACCTGCATGGGTCAGCACACGGGCCGAGGCCGCGTTGTCCTGAAACACTTCCGCGAATATCGACTTGTTCTCAAGCGGGTTCGCACCGACCAGTGCCATGACCGCTTCCGACGCCAGCCCAGCGTTCCAAAATCCCGGCGCGACCCAATAGCCCAACTGGCTTTGAGCGCGATCCAAATGCGACAAGCTGATCACGCCCAAGACCTCGCGCTGGCCTTTTGCCGCGCCATCCATGACCCAGACATCTTCTGTCCGGTCTTCAGCCAAGGCGCGATCAATAAACGCCTCAACGGTGCCCGGCGGCAACGGATGCGGGATCGACCGCGTGCCCATGGCCACGCGCTCATCGCCTGTATAAAGCGCCATCATACCCGCATCGGACCGGCGCACAGGGCGCAGGGTGAACCGCTCGGCTTCAATCGACGGCTGGTTAATTATCTCGACATGCTTCATGGCTTTCCCTCCTCGAAAAGCGCCGAATGCACAGACCTCTTCAGGTTTGGGGCGATCCGCGGACCCTACCCTTTGTCCCTCAAGAACTGGTTAATCGCATCTATGGTCTTCAAACAAAAAGAAAAGGGGCCGGCTATCACAGCCGGCCCCTGGTTTTTCACAACCTTGTCAGGTTCGGCTTACTCAGCGGCCTCCGCCACCGGGAGAACCGAAATAAAGGTGCGGCCTTTCAGGCCCTTGTGGAATTTGACGGCGCCTTCGGCGGTGGCAAAGATGGTGTGATCTTTGCCCATGCCAACATTTGCGCCCGGCCACATCTTGGTGCCGCGCTGACGCACGATGATGTTGCCCGGGATCACGGCTTCGCCGCCGTATTTCTTAACACCAAGGCGACGACCGGCTGAGTCGCGGCCGTTACGGGATGAACCGCCTGCTTTTTTATGTGCCATGCTATCTCTCCTTAGCTCAGATTAGGCCAGCGATTTGGCCTGCTCAACCCACTCGGGCTTAACTTTAACAGCGTCAAAGCTGTCAACGTCAACGGCCGCAAGCTGGGCGAAGGTGGTGATGCCGGCTTCGGCCAGCTTCTTGGCGGCGGCGGGGCCGACACCGGTGATGGCGGTCAGGTCGTCCGAACCAGCGGCAGCGGCGGGTGCCTCTGCTTTCGCGGCTTTCTTCGGAGCGGCTTTCTTGGCCGGGGCCGCAGCAGCAGCGCCCGAAACCGAACCTGCACCAATCGCAGCTTTCACGCCCGATTTGTCGGCACCCTTTTCCAGGATGTCGGTCACGCGCAGGAGCGTCAGTTGCTGACGGTGACCCTTGGTGCGCTTCGAGCTGTGCTTACGACGGCGTTTCACAAAGTTGATAACCTTGTCGCCTTTGATCTGGTCGATGACTTCAGCCTGAACGCCTGCACCATCCACAGTGGGGGTGCCGACGGTCGCGCCGACCATCAGAATCTCGTTGAACTGGACTTTTTCGCCAGCATCGGCCGCCAGCTTTTCAACGCGCAAAACGTCGCCAGCCTGGACCTTATACTGCTTGCCGCCGGTTTTCAGAACCGCAAACATTTGATCTTCCTTCATATTCCGCGTCCTATGGCCCCGGGTGATCCGGTGTTTGACGAAGGGACGATCCCCTCACTTGCCTCGAACTGCGCGTGTGCTTCACCATGAAGCGCACAAAGTTAAACACACCCGCACGGGAAAATCCCGGCAGGAGTGGCGGCTTATCGGGTGGATCGCCCATGAAGTCAAGGAAAAACATGGCAGATAACCGGGTCATGCACGCCCTGCCCTTGCGATGGGCCCCGCATCCTATTAGCCATGGGGGAAATGTCCACCCACAGGTGCAGGAACGCCCAATGTTGCCACTGAATTCCAATCAGATCCCGGCCCTGTTTCAAAAAGCGATGGGGCTGGCGCGCGCGGGCAAGCCGGTCGACGCGCTTGCCGTCTTCAAGCAGCTTCAGGCGCTTGCACCGAAACGGGCGGAAGTGCCGTTTCAGATGGCACAGCTGCACGCGCGCATGGGTGAGCATGACAAAGCCCTGAAGGCCTTTGACAAAGCCGCAAAGCTGGCCCCCGGCGAGGCCACCGTCTGGACCGCCTATGCGGCCCATCTGTCTCAGCACGGCACGAAGCCACTTCGCAAAACGGCCCTGATCACGTTGAAATCGGCCAAGTTGCCCGCCAAAGAGGTCAAACGCATCGGCGATCTGATCCGGGGCAAGGCCACGGGCACGCAGCGCGATGCCGGCAATGCCACAAAGGCCGAAATCGACGGGCTTTTGGCGCTGGTCAATGCGGGCAAAGCCCAAGAGGCCGAAACACAGGCGCGCGCGCTTTTGAGCGCACGTGGTCCTAATGAGATCATCCTGACCATTCAGGGGGCGGCACTGGCCGCGCTGGGGCGCGTGCAGGATGCCGAAACGGCCTTTCGCGCGGCCCTGTCACGCGATCCGGATTACGCCGAAGCTTTGGCGCAGCTGGGCCAGCTGTTGCTGACACAAACCCGCCGTGACGAAGCACGCGGGGTGCTGGAAAAGGCCCGGACGCTGATCCCAGACAATCCGATCGTGCTGGGCAATCTGGGCAAGCTCTATAATGACACCAACGCGCCTGACAAAGCGCTGGACTGTCTTGACCGTTTGCTGGCGCAGGCGCCGGGCAACGCATTGGCCCTTTATACGCGGGCGCAGGCGCGGCTGACGCTGGAGGATGGCGCAGGCACTCTGGAAGATCTGGACGCGCTGGAGGTCTCGACCCCGCGCAATGGCGACACGGGCGCGCTGCGTGCGATGGCGCTGAAACTCACCGGGGATCTGGACGGCGCCGAGGCCACGATCAATGCAGCCCTCAAGGCCGATCCCAACAGTCTGCGCGTGGTCACGCTGGCGGCCAATCTGAAACAGCAGACCGGCAAGTTTGACGAAGCAGAAACTCTGCTGCGCGCCGCTCTTGATCGCGGGGTGAAATCCGGCACGATTTACCGGATGATCGCACAGGGGCGCAAACTGGCTGCAGATGACCCGCTGGTGGCGGAGATGAAGGCGCTTTGGGCGCGCGATGATCTGCCTTTTGAAAGCCGCGTGGACCTTGGCTACGGGCTGACCAAGCTGATGGAAGAGCAAGGCGATCACGCGGCCGCCTGGACCTATCTGGAAGGGGCCAACGCGATCATGCGCGACACGCAGCCCTACGACCGGGCCAAGGCGCAAGGGGATTTCGACCGTTTCACCGCCTTTGCCAAAAGCCTTGACCCCGCGCGGCTTGGCACAGTTGGGCATCAGGACAATCAAACGATTTTCATCACCGGCCTGCCCCGCTCTGGCACCACGCTGGTCGAACAAATCCTTGCCAGCCACTCCGAGGTGACCGGCGGCGACGAGCTGGGCATCTTTCACCCGCTGGGCTTTGCACAAGTCGCCCAGACCGATGCGGCGGGGGGCACGATCCGCGATATGACCCCGGATCAGCTGGCCGCATTGGGGCGCGCATATGAAGCCGCCGCCGCGAAACGGGTGAGAAGCTCTACGCCCCGGATCACCGACAAGACCATTTCGACCTATCAGATTGCGCCCTTGGTGTGGCTGGCCCTGCCACGCGCCAAGATTGTTGCCCTGCGCCGAGACCCGCGCGATAACCTGTGGTCAATCCTGAAAAACCGCTTTCTGACCGGGCTGCATCTTTACAGCTATTCGCAGGAAGATCTGGTCGAGACCTATCGGCTCTACACCGAATATCTGGACCAGTGGCGACAGATGAACCCCGAAGGTCTTCACGAGATCAGCTATGAAACGCTGGTCGAGGACCCGGAAAGCGAAATCCGCAAGCTTTTGGCGTTTTGCGAGCTGGAATGGGAAGAGGCCTGTCTCGATTTCCACAAGACCAAGCGGGATGTGAAAACCCTGTCTGTCGCGCAGGTGCGCCAGCCGCTATACAAAAGCTCGGTCGGCAAATGGGAACCCTATGCCAAAGAGCTTGCCCCCCTACTGGACGGTCTTGCGGCTTTGACAACAGACAAGGCATAGGCGCGCATATATCAGCCCGCGATCCGTCCGCGCGCCTACAGCTCCTGTTCGGCGCCCATCTGGCCCACAGCAGCCCCCAATTCCCGGCTCAGGCGCAAATACATGCTGTCAAAGGCCTGGAAAATTGCGCTGTTCAAGGCCCTGCCCGCCGGGCTTTCGGAAAAACGCACATAATCCTCAAGCACCTCGGCCGAGAGCGGGCTATAGGCCGTGCCCAGATAGGCCAGCAGCCATTCTGACGTGTCGCGCCTGATTTCGACCTCCTGAGACCACACCTCGCTCAGGATCTCGCGATCCGTCATCATGGCGGCGGTGTCGGGGCTGGCATCATAAAGCGCGCGCAGGAACGCATAGTTGGAGTTGAGCGCACCCATCACGTTGCGCTCCACCAGATCATTGATGTCGATAAAGCGAAAAATCGCGTCTTCATGGGCCGCAACGGCCTGCCCTGACAACCAGTTGGCCCGGGCGCGGGCCTCGATCTCGGGGTCCATGAAGGCGCGGCGCGCAGAAAGCTCCAGCGCCACAACCTGTTGAATATCGGCGCGTTCGTAAAACGCGCAGAGCGGCGCAAGATGGGCGCTGTCCAGCGCGCCAACAAAGCTGTCTTCGATCACGCGGTGCAGCCGGTCTGTGGTATAGATCGCCGCGACCCGATCACGCCACCCCTGGCCGCCTTCGCGGCCCAAAAGCTCTTTGTCGCTGTCCAGCGCCATCTGCGTGCCTTCGGATTGCATGATGTCGATCAGTTCGTCGATCTTCAAAAGCGCCCATAGGGCCTCGCGGCTCACCTCGCCCTTAACCTCTGTGACAAGCGTGGCCCGTTCTGAATGCACCGGCGTGACTTGGGCAACGGGCGCGGCATGTGCGACAAAACTGCCCGCTGCAAGCGCCACAGAAGTCGCTGCGGCCAACATGGGCATGCGGATGGTCGGTTTCAGGCTCACAACTCCTGCTCCGGGGCCAGATCGGATAACCGGGTGGCAAGCTGTTCATATCGGTCGCCCATAATCTCGTATTGCACCCCGTTCAGGATTTCATAGACCTGCCCCATTTTCGGGTCCTGAAGGGCCGAAAGATAGTCGATCAGCTCGTCATCCGTGAGATCACGATAGGCGTAAGCGTTCAGGATCAGGCTGTTGGCATCCATCGCGCGGCGCATTTCGTCCGCGCCGCTCATCAGCATCAGGCGCAGGTCTTCTTCGCTGACATCAAGGTCACTGGCCCCCGCGGCCATAGCGGCCAGAAGATAGCGCAGCTGGATTTCCACAAAAGACCGGATCGCGGTTTCGGTGGACCCGATCGCCTCGCCCATCGCGCGAAACAGCTGCAGACGGATGCTGTTTTCATCAAGCATCGCGGTGACCAGCGCCTCTCCTTCACGGAATTTCACCTCGTCATCGGTGACATGACTTTCATTTTCGACGGCCACAATGCGTTGGCCAAGGGGGCTTGCGTAAAACCCCACGCCATGCGCCAAAAGCGGGTCCGGCAGGACCGCGCCCAGCATGTCGACCGCGTCCTCCAGCATCTCGTCGGGGTCAAACACCTGTTCGGCCAGCCGGGTCCATTGGCGGCCAAACCGGTCGGGATCTTCCCCCGTCAGCCCCGGCCCCGCCATCGCGCCTTGCTGAAGCGAGGTGATCGCCACATCAAACCCGGTCACTTTCAGAAACTCCACAATTTCCGATTTACTGGCCGCGCGCGCCGGAAGGTTTTGAATGAAAAGAGAAATCACCAGCACAAAGGCCCATGAAACAGCCCGGATCGCCGGGCGCAACTTGTCTGCAAAGGGACTTGATCTCATGGTCTTGACTGCCTTTTCGTCTTGCCTGTCGGGCTTAGAGTAACGGCGCGGCCCCATAAGGCCAAGCCCATGGGTTTCACCTTCGCGTCAATTCGCCGGTGATGTCCTGAGCTTGTGTGTTTTTTTCGCAAAAAAGAGGTTGCACATGGCGGCCAGTCGAACTATTCCCCCCGAGACCCCCGCGGAGAGGTGCCGGAGTGGTCGAACGGGGCGGTCTCGAAAACCGTTGTGGGTGCAAGCCCACCCAGGGTTCGAATCCCTGTCTCTCCGCCACAAGTCTTCCCCAAGCGGCAAGACTGGCAGCAATCAAACCGACAGCGTTTACATGGAAAGCGGGCCGGCAGGCTTCCTTTTCGTTGGCTTCACCCAGCCGGAATGCGTCCAGTCCAGCCAGGTCAGAAACCACAGCCCCCGGACCAAACTGACAGGCCGAAGGTAGATGGCCAGGGCCGCGACCGGCTTTGCGCGTTTGTGGCAGCGCGCGTGTTCGAAACCGCCCTGCCCGATGACGACTCGACAGCAGCAGATTGGATTGATTAACATTCTCACTATCGTCGCCGACCTTGGTCAACCTGTTTTGCCCCCTTGGTCGTCGATGCTTTGTGTCGGCATTGGCAAAACCGGACGTGTGCGATGATTGATGTTCGCCCGAACCATGAAAACGGATACCTGTACCTGCTGGTTTCAGAACCATTTTCGCTGGACGAGCTTTACCAGCTGCTCTTGAACAGCCCAAACGCCTTTGTCGGCTGGCCCGCCGTGCTTGATCTGAGACAGGTGCGGCTAGACAGGATCACTGAAACCGATATCCGCCGCCATCTGATGAAGAAAAGCTCGCTAGGTGGGGCGAAAACCAGCGTGCCCTGTGCCTATGTCGTCGAAGGGGTCAAGGCGCAGGCGGTCGTGCGCATGGCGACCGTGATGTCCGAGCTGGCCAGCATATCGAAGGACGAGGACATGCTGGTTACCGAAGACCTGGAAGAAGCAACGCGCTGGGTCACGGCCTCGGGTGCAGCGGTTGACGCAAAACGGCGTTACTCTCGGGGGTGAACGCCCCGGATCCGGCGGGAATCAATGGCTTTGCACATAAGAAATGACCCGCAAATCCCTGCGGGCCATTGATCGTCTTCTCTAAAAAGACCTTAGCGCGGTGCCATGCGCACGGCACCGTCCAGCCGGATCACTTCGCCGTTCAGGAATGAGTTCTCGACGATGTGGCGCACCATACCGGCATATTCCGCCGGGTCGCCAAGGCGTGATGGGAACGGCACTTGCGCCCCAAGGCTGTCCTGCACCTCTTGCGGCAGTCCGGCCACCATCGGCGTTTTGAAAATACCCGGCGCAATCGCCATCACGCGAATGCCGTCGCGCATCAGGTCACGCGCCATTGGCAGGGTCATGCCCACGACACCACCCTTGGAAGACGCATAGGCCAGCTGGCCGATCTGCCCGTCCATCGCCGCAATCGAGGCCGTGTTAATGATCACGCCACGCTCGCCGTCATCCGTCACAGGGTCAGCCATCGCCATGCCCGCCGCCGACTGGCTGGCGCAGTTGAACGTGCCAATCAGGTTCACGCCGATCACCTTGGCATAAAGGCCCGCATCATGGGCCACGCCCTTGGACTGGGTTTTGGCCGCAGGCGCAATGCCCGCGCAATTCACCATCACGCGTTCTTGCCCCAAAGCCGCGCGCAGGGTTTTGAACCCCTCGGCCACCGATGCCGCATCTGACACGTCCACCTTGGCGAAGGCCCCGCCCAGTTTTTCCGCCATCGCCTGCCCGGCCTCTTCATTCAGGTCAAAAATGCCAACTTTGGCACCCTTGGCGGCCAGAGCTTCGGCGACCGCGCCGCCAAGGCCGGATGCGCCGCCAGAGATGGTGACAGTGGTGTTTTCGGTGATTTGCATGGGCGAGCCTCCCTTAAAAGATGGCCCGCCCTAGCAAGAATTGCACAAGCGTTCAATAAATCTGGACAGGCCCGGCCAAGTTACGCAGCGTCCCCCTGCCCCTCGCACGTCGGCAACGCGCCATCCACCGGTCCCAGCGCCTGCATGGCGGCAAATTGGGTCAGATAGACGTCGCCCGACAAATGTTCGACGAATGTCGTGCGCATCAGGCGGTCCATGACCGGGCCTTTCACCTCGCTCAGGCTCAGCGTGATGCCCGCATCCATCAACTGCCGGTCAAGCTCCTCAAGTGTTTCCAACGCCGAGAGGTCAATCTCGTTCACCGCCGAACACATCAGAACCACATGTTTCAACCCGCCGCAGGAGATGCGTTCAAGCAGGTAGTCCTCGATATAGCGCGCATTGGCGAAATAGAGGTTTTCATCGAGCCGCAGGGTCACCAGTTCGGGATGGGTCAGCACCTTGTGGCGGTTGATGTTGCGAAAATGCTGGGTGCCGGGGACCAGCCCGACCTCGGCGATATGGGGCCGCGAGGTTTTATAAAGATAGAGCACGATGGACAGGACAACGCCTGCCGAGACACCGATTTCCACGCCAAACCCAAGGGTCAGCAGGATGGTCGCCAAAACGGCGGTAAAATCCGCGCGGTGATAGCGCCAGGTTGCCTTGAGGATGTGAAAATCCACAAGGCTCAGCACCGCAACAATGATGGTTGCCGCCAATGTGGCCTTGGGCAGGAAGAACAAAAGCGGGGTCAGGAACATGGCGGCGGCAAGGATGCCGATGGCGGTGAAGGCTCCGGCGGCGGGGGTCTCGGCGCCTGCGTCAAAATTCACCACAGACCGGGCAAAGCCACCGGTGACCGGATAGCCCCCCGACAGGGCCGCGGCCACATTGGACGCCCCCAGCCCCACCAGCTCCTGATCCGGTACGATGCGTTGGCGTTTTTTGGCGGCCAGTGTCTGTGCCACCGAAATCGATTCAACAAACCCGATGACCGAGATCAGAAGCGCCGAGCCAAAGAGGCTGGTCCAGAGATCCGCGTCAAAACTGGGCAGAGTGAGCGGCGGCACCCCCTGCGGCACCTCGCCCACAATGGCGACGCCCATTGAATGAAGATCAAACCCCCAGCTCAGAAGCGTGGTGACCGCCACGGCGCCAACCGGTCCGGCCTTGGCCAGGATATCCGCCATACGCGGGCCAAGCCCCAGAGACAAAAGCAGAGGTTTCAACCCCTTACGCACCCAAAACAGGAACGCCACCGACCCCGCCCCGATCACCAGCGTGATCAGGTTGGTTTGGTTCAGATGCCCCAAGAGCGACCCCAGCAGCGAAACGAGGGAATGGCCATGCGCGTCGATGCCCAGAATATGCTTCAGCTGACTTGTCGCGATCAAAAGCCCGGATGCGGTGATGAAGCCGGCAATCACCGGGTGGCTCAGGAAATTGGCCAGAAACCCAAGGCGAAAGACGCCCATGACCAGTAAGATCACGCCCGAGATGAAGGCCAGCGTGATCGCCGCCGCCGCGTATTCAGACGGTCCGGCCAGATCCAGATTGCCCACGGCCGCCGCCGTCATCAGGCTGACCACAGCCACCGGCCCCACCGCCAAGGCGCGTGACGTGCCAAAGATCGCGTAGGCCACCAAAGGCAGGATCGAGGCATAGAGCCCCATCTCGGCAGGAAGACCCGCCAAAAGCGCATAGGCCAGCGACTGGGGGATCAGCATGATCGTGACGATCACCGCCGCCACCAAATCCGAGGTCAGCTGGCCATTGTCATAGCGCGCCCCCCAGTCAAGCACGGGCACATAGCGTTTGAAGGCAGCGGCGCGCGCTGCCGTGATCTGATCACGAGACATGGTGATTTTCCTAAATATTTACAGCGCCATGCGCCGCGTTTTTCATGCAGATTGCTGCGCGGTCATCCACAGGATTTCGCAGCGCGTGCCGGTGCGGCAATAGGCAAAGACCGGTCCCGGCGCTTCAGCCACAACGCGGCGAAACGCGTCGCGCACGGCCAAAGCATCTTCGCGGGTCGACATGGGCAGGAACGAGGTCGCCAAACCGGCCGCCTCGGCCGCCTGCGCGATCTCGGACCAGCTTGGCTGTCCCGGCTCTTCCCCATCGGGGCGGTTGCACATCACCACGGTGAACCCGGCGGCCTTGATCGCGGGGATGTCGTCGACCGTGATTTGCGGGGCAACCGTCACGTGGTCATCTAGCTGTTTCATCTGCATATTTTTGCCTCTTAAAGCGTGTTTACCGGCACTTTCAGGAAGGTTTTGCCATCCTCGTCTGCGGGCGGCATATCGCCTGCGCGCATGTTCACCTGCAAAGATGGGATGATCAGGCGCGGCATGTCCAGCTGGGCATCCCGTTCGGTGCGGAACTTCACGAACTCCTCACGCGTTTTGCCTGCGCCCACGTGGATATTGTGCGCCTTTTCGTCGGCCACGGTGGTCTCCCACTGAATGTCACGACCATTGGGGCCGTAATCGTGGCACATGAATAGACGGGTTTCATCGGGCAGCGCCAGCACCTTCTGGATCGAATCGTAAAGCACACCCGCATCCCCGCCCGGGAAATCAGCACGCGCGGACCCGCCATCGGGCATGAAGAGCGTGTCGCCAACAAATGCGGCATTGCCCATCACATGCACCATACAAGCGGGCGTGTGACCCGGCGTGTGAATGGCGACGGCTTCCATATTGCCGATCTTATAAGTATCGCCGTCCTCGAACAGCGCATCAAACTGGCTTCCGTCGCGCTGGAACTCGGTGCCTTCGTTGAAGACTTTGCCAAAGACATCCTGCACCACGGTGATCTGGCTGCCGATGCCAATCTTGCCGCCCAGCTCGCGCTGGATATAGGGCGCGGCCGACAGGTGGTCGGCGTGCACATGGGTCTCGATCAACCATTCCAGCGTCAGGCCTTTGGCCTTGATATGCGCGATGATCTCGTCGGCATGCTCATAGGAAATCCGGCCCGCCGCATAGTCGATGTCCATGACGCTGTCGATCACGGCGCAAGCCTCTGACGACGGGTCCTTCACCACATAAGAGATCGTGTTGGAATCCGGCTCGAAAAAGGCCGTCACCTCGGGGATAAGGTCGGTGTTCATGGGATAGTCGGTCATGACATGTCCTTTCTTGGATGCCCGGGCAACGGCCGGACAGGGTTAGCTGGTCTGAGCGGCATCGCGCAGGCGCGCGCTCCGCTGGATCATGAAACGGGCGATGAAAATGCCCACAATAAGAGCGACGGTGAAAATCAACACGTCAGGATTGCCGGTTGAAATGACCGGAAGCGAGGCGCCGGGGCAGAAGCCTGCCAGCCCCCAGCCAAGGCCAAAGACGAAGGATCCGCCCACCAGACGACGGTCGATGAGCTTGGTTCCCGGCAGGGTGAACGCGTTGCCGAAGACAGGTTTTGGACCTTTCAGAACCAGGAAATACCCCGGTGCGGTGACCAGGATGGCGGCGCCCATCACGAAGATCAGGCTGGGGTCCCACGTGCCTGCAAAATCGAAGAAGTTCAGAACCTTCGCGGGGTTTGCCATGCCCGAGATGGAGATGCCGAGGCCAAAGATCAGGCCGATTGCGTAGATGACAACGAGATGCATAACCGTTCCCCCTTACAGGCCAAGAATGTGGCGGGTGACAAAGACCATCAGCGTGATCCCGGCCATGAAACTGATCGTGGCCACGAAGCTGCGTGGCGAAAAGCGCGACATGCCACAGACCCCGTGGCCCGAGGTGCAGCCCGACCCGTAGGTCACGCCGATCCCGACCACAACGCCGCCGATGATCATCGACAGTTTGCTGACGGGCACTTCAATCGCGGGGAAGTGGCCTGTGATAAACAGGAAGACAAAGGGGCCGGTCAGCATGCCCGCCAGAATGGCCGCGCGCCAGGCCCAGTCGGCCGAGCTGTTGGGCTGCATGAAACCGGCCAGAATGCCCGTGGCCCCCAGCACATTTCCGCGCACCCACATCAAGAGCACCGAGGCCAACCCGATCAGGGCGCCTCCGAGCGTTGCTGCGAGCGGTGTGAACTCCGTTTCCATCCTGTTTTCCTCACTGGTTTCTGTTCGCGTGTTAAACTTAGGGCGCTTCCCCCGGCAGGACAAGATATACATTCATCTTTTTGAATGTTTTTTCGCATGACCTGACGGAACACAAAAATCCCCGCGCGTCATAGCGACACGCGGGGCGATGTTTTTCAAGCCTTTAGGCCGTTACTCTGCAACCGCTTCCTGCACGATCCCATCCAAAAGTGCCTGCACTTTCTGCATCGCACCCTCGGGATAGTTGCGATAGCCGACGCGGACCTCGCCGCCCTGATCGGTCACGAAGATATTGTAGGGGCAGAACGCGATATTCGCGGCGTCCGCTTCCATCACCTCACGGCTCACCTTGGCCGAGCAGAACAGAAAGATATCCGCCGCGTCAAAGATCGTGACATCTGAGCCGACATCGCCCTTGGTGCGTTCCAGCATCTCGCCGGTGTGGCTGACATAATCGATCACCAGCCCCTGCCCCACAATGGCGCTTTCAACGGCGAAGGTCGCATCGTCAAAGCTGCCATCAAAAGCATAGGTGATGGCCGTATCGCTCATCTGTTTTCCGTGGTCGTCAGCAAATGCCGGGGCCGTGATTGTGGCGGTGGCCATCATCGCGGCGATACATGTCTTGCGCATGGTCTTTCCTTTTGGAATGCGGGCCGTTCGCGCAAAGCCCCGTGAAACTGCGGCCCGAACAGCCGGGCCGCAGCGTGATCATAGTCGGATGGATCAGCCAAACATGTCGGACGTGATGCCCGCATACCAGCCAACGCTTTCCTCATAGGTGGCCTGACGCAGCTCGGCATCCTCGCCCACCTGGCTGATGAAGCCGTCGACCTTGGCGATCTTCTCGTCCGTGGCCTCGTAGCTGGCGCCCACTTTCACGCCGTCACCATCGTTGATCAAGGACCAGCAGGTGTTGGTGAACTTGGCTGGGAAGAGCTTCGACCCGGTCAGCGCCGAGCGCACGGCCATGGCCGCCACTTTCGCCTGAGAGTTCGCCGCAAAGCCCGATTTCGGCATGTCACCCTGCTGGCTGGCATCGCCCAGCACGTGGATGTTTTCATCAACGCGGCTCTGCATCGTATGCGGGTTCACCGGTGCCCAGTTGCCTTCGGTGATGCCCGCCATGTCACAGATCTTGCCTGCTTTCATCGCCGGGATCACGTTACAGACATCCACCTTGGTTTCTTCGCCATCGATGGTCACCGTCATGTCATGCGGGTTCACAGACACATTGCCGCCACCGAAATCCGGGCCGACCCATTCGATCATGCCGTCATAGTGACGCGACCAGCCATCCTGGAACAGCGCCATTTTCGAGAATTTCGGCTTGGGGTCCGCGATGATGATTTTCGCCGTCGGGTTCTTCTTTTTCAGAATGTTGGCGATCATCGAGATGCGTTCATACGGCCCAGGAGGGCAGCGGAACGGGTTGGGCGGCGCGACCATGGCGAAGGTGCCGCCTTCGGGCATGGCTTCGACCTGCGCTTTCAGAAGCTCGGATTGCGAGCCGGCCTTATAGGCATGCGGCATGGCGTTCTGATGGCTGATGTCCCAGCCTTCAACCGCGCCGTCGACAAAATCGATGCCCGGCGACAGGATCAGACGGTCATAGTTCAGCGTGGCCCCACCTGCCAGCGACACGGTGCGCGCCTCGCGGTCGATGCCGATGGCCCAGTCATGCACCACGTTGATGCCGTAATCCGCTGCCAGCTTGCCATAGCTATGTGCGATCGAGCCCAGCTCGCGGAAGCCTGCCATATAGAGGTTCGAGAAGAAGCAGGTGTAATAGCTGCGGGTGGGTTCGACCAAGGTGACCTCGATCTCGCCTTTCGAATCCTTGGCGATATAGCGCGCGGCTGTCGCCCCGCCCGCGCCGCCGCCGATCACAACGACCTTGGGCTTGCCGTGTCCGGCCGCATGCACCATCGGCGCAGACAGCGTGGTCGCAGCCGCCCCGGCGGCCACACCGCCCATGAACAAACGTCTGTTGAGTTTCATAGATACCTCCCTGTCGGCCGCGGAGAAACGCGCGCGACCCTCGCGATCAGGCGGACCCGTCCCGGCCCGCCCTTGAATTTCACTCGGCCACTTCGAAATAAGCGGCCAAAGCGGCAATCTCGTCGTTGGACAAGCGCCCGGCCATCATCTGCATCACCGGATGCGGGCGGAACTTGTCTTTATAAGCGTGCATGGCGACCACGAAGTCCTCGGCGGGCCAGCCAATAATGCCCGGAATGCCATCATTGTCACCAGACAGCTGATGGCAGGATGTGCATTCAGACGATAGGTATTCGCCGTATTCCGGGTCGCCCTGAATGGCCAGAATGGCCGGATCAACCGCGTGGTCCGTGCCGGCAGCCGTCGGCGCAGCCTCGGGAATATCGCCCGGATTATCCGAATAGCGGCGCAGGAAGGCCAAGAGATCCGCGCGTTTCTGTTCGTCTTTCAACCCTTTGTAAGACATGCGCGTGTCAGAGGCGAAGGCCTTGGGGTTTTCAATATAGCGGTCCAGCAGGTCAAATTCCCAAATCAGCCCATCTTTGCCCATCCGGGTCAGGCCTTTGGAGTATTTGAACCCTTCCTCGGCGCCAGCGCGGCGCCCGAAAATTCCGTTGAGATGTGGCCCAACGCGGTTCTTGGCATCTTTGCCGACAGAGTGGCATGACTTGCACTCTTTCCACAGCTTTTCGCCGTCTTCAGCATTGCCGATTTCGTTTGAAAATGAGGGCGTTGCGGCACATATTGCCACCACAGCGCCTATCGCAGCGTTTCGAATCCGTCCCATGGGCAGAGCTTAACCTGTGCACCTCACCCACTCAATAATTTTCATATACATATGCATGCATTTGTTGCATGAAAATTGCGCACCAAATGAAACGGGCGCTGCATCGCTGCAACGCCCGCCTGTTTCACCTGTCACCGGCCGGTTACTGGCTGTGTGATTTCAGGAATTCAAGGATCGCAGCGATATCCTTGTCCTTCTTCAGACCCGCAAAGGACATCTTGGTGCCCTTCATGTATTTCTTCGGGCTGGCCAGATAGGCTGACAGTTCGGTTTCGTCCCAAACCAGACCGCCTTCAGCGGCGGCTTTCATCGGTTTTGAGTATTTGAACCCTTCAACCGCACCGGCTGCGCGACCAAAGACACCGTTCAGCATCGGACCGGTGCCGTTCTTGGCTTTGTCGCCGATTTTGTGGCAGGCCTTACATTTCTTGAAGACCTTTTCACCTTTGGCGACCAGTTCCGCATCCAATGCAGCCGCCGGTGCGGCGGCCTCTTGGGCCGGCGCCTCTTCTGCAGGCGCTTCTTCAACAGGTGCTTCCGTTGCCGGAGCCGCCGCTTCCGTTGCGGCGCCCGCCGCCCCCATCACAGCCTGGCTGATTGGTGTGGCATCGGTGCCCGAGTTCGGGTCGCCGGGGAAGACAACCGTTGTGGTGACCTCGACCGCGCCCGGTTTGCAATCGCTCATGCAGCGATTGGTGAAGCTGCCATATTCGGTCTCTGTACGGTCATCCACGATGAAACCTTCGGCATTGGGCAGCACCACATCCTTGAACGTATCCTTGGACAGGGTGAAATCATCATCCACCAGATCGTTGGAATAAAGGATATAGGCCACGATGGCGTAGACATCGTCATTCGACAGCGTGCCTGCCGCGCCAAAGGGCATCGAGCGGCGCACATAGTCAAAGGTGGTCGACAGATAGGGCCAGTAAGAACCCACGGTTTTCAGCGGGTCTTCGTGATCCAGCGTGTCCATGCCACCGGCCAGTTTCGGCCAGTTGCCCGCGCCTTCGGCAAATTCGCCGTGACAGACCGCACAAGCGTCAGCAAAGACCTCTTCGCCGGTCCACACGTCACCCGAGCCGTCAGGTAGGTTCGAACCATCCGGAAACACATCCAGATCCCAAGCGGCCACTTCGGCGTCGGTCGCCGCGCGGCCCAAGCCCAGTTTTTCGGCCATGGCAGGCGCGGCAGTCAAAGCGGCAACGGACGCTGCCATCAGGAATTTAGGAAACTTCGACATTGTTCGCCTCCCCTTTCGCATTGACGTGCCACGTCTGGATGCAGTTGTTGTGATAGATCGAGTTCAAACCGCGCACTTCGCGCAGCTGCGCCTTGGTGGGCTGAACATATCCGGTTTCGTCCATCGCGCGGGATTGCAGGAACATTTCCGATCCATCCCAGTTGATGTCCAGATAGAAGCGGGTCAGCGCCATCTTCTTGCCGGGTTCGGCCAGACGCGCCTCTTGCCAGGTCACGCCGCCATCCAGCGACACGTCAACGGCGGTGATCGCACCATTGCCCGACCAGGCCAGACCGGTGATGACCAGCGGGCCTTTGCCGTGCTTGATCGGCATCTGCGGGCTGGGGCTGGTCACGACGGATTTCGCATCCATCGCCCATGTCCACTTGCGCGACGTGCCGTCCTCCAGCGTGTCGGTGTATTTCGAGGTCTCTTCGCGGCTTTCAACCGGCTTGTCCATTACCTCGATGCGACGCAGCCATTTGACCCACATGTTGCCTTCCCAACCGGGAACAACCAGACGCACCGGATAGCCATGCTCCATACGCAGGGCTTCGCCATTGGCTTTGAAGGCCACCATGCAGTCATCCAGCGCCTTTTCCATCGGGATCGAGCGGCCGTTTGACGAGGCATCTGCGCCTTCGACATAAACCCACTTGTCCTTGAAATCGCCAGCCGCATCCAGCCCAGCCTCTTCCAGAAGCGTGCGCAGGGAAACGCCGGTATATTCCATATTGTGGATCATGCCGTGGGTGTATTGCGCACCATTGAGCTGCGAACCTGCCCATTCCATGCCGGTGTTGGCGGCGCATTCCAAAAAGAAGGTCTGCTGAACACGCGGGAAACGCTCGAGGTCTTCATAGGTGAAGACCAGCGGCGTATCGACCAGACCGTTGATCATCAGACGGTAGTCTTCTTTCTTCAGCGTGATCGCGCCCGAGTGGTGGCGTTCAAATGCGCAACCCTGCGGGGTGATCGTGCCGTCCAGCGCGTGGATCGGCGTGAAGTTGATCGACGAGATTGTGTCGGCGGTCAGCCATTCCACATTGCGACGGATCACGTCGCCCTCAAATTCGATCGGCATGCCGTAGGGCGTAGCGTCAACACCCTCGCCCAGACCGGATGCCCATTCCTGCACTTCGGTGATCAGCGGATCACCTTCGGCGCGTGCGGCCCCTGCGGCCCCAACGGCAGCCCCTGCGGCAGCGGCCCCTTTCAGGAACCCGCGGCGCGAGGTGCCTGCCTCTTTCGTTTCATTCGACATATGTCAAACCCCCTAATTCTGGCTGTTTGGCTTAAGTATCAAGCACCTACAACTTGAACCGAGTTGTTCGGATCCAGTTTGATGGTGCCTTGTTTCTTGATGTGGCTTTCGACAACATCCCAGATCTGCGGACCTTCGGTGCCTTCGTTCACGCTGGCCCAGCCCGCGACCACATAGGTCTTGGCCGGATCAATCGCTTCGCCGGTTTTCAAAAGCGTCATCTCGGTGATGCGTTCACCCTGCGGTTTGTTGATGTCGATGCGGTAGCCCATGCCACCGATGCGCACCATGTCACCGCCCTGTTGATAGTAGGGATCGGGGTTAAAGAGGTTGTCGCCCACGTCTTCCAAAATGGTGTGGATGAACTCGCCCGTCATTTCCGTGCGATAGGCTTCACCGTAGGACATGGAGGTCACGTTCCAGATGTCCTCGCGGGTGATATCTTGTCCCGGTAGGATCGACGGCCCCCAACGCACACCGGGCGACATGGCAATATCCGCCTCGCGTTCGGAAATCAGCGCGTCACAGATCAGGTCATCCCACGATCCGTTGAAGTTGCCGCGACGATAAAGAAGCGTGTCGGTGGTGCCGATCACCTCTTCCAGCTGGTCCTTGTAGGGCGCGCGCTGCTCATCAATCAGCGTGGTGATCGTCGCATCCGGCGTGATGACGTCCGCAAAAATGGGGATCAGCTTGTGGCGGATGCCCATCATCTTGCCGTCGCGCACGTCCAGATCGACGCGGCTGACAAATTTCGAGTTCGAGCCGGAGGCGATGATGAAGGTCTGTTCGACCTGCACAGGTTCCGGCAGCGCATCATGGGTGTGACCCGACAGGATCACGTCGATGCCTTTCACGCGGCTCGCCATTTTCTTGTCCACGTCAAAGCCATTGTGGCTGAGGACAACCACCAGCTCGGCGCCCGCGGCACGCACTTCATCGACCATGGCCTGCATGTTCTCGTCGCGAATACCAAACGAGTACTCCGGGAACATCCAGCGCGGGTTGGCGATGGGCATATAGGGGAAGGCCTGACCGATCACGGCCACCTTCACGCCGCCGCGTTCGAAGAACTTGTAGGGCTTGAACAGCTCGGCCGGCTCGTCCCATTCAGCATCAAAGATGTTCTGTCCAAGAGCGGCAAAGGGCAGCCCCTCGACGATCTCGTTCACGCGGTCCGAGCCCAGAGTGAATTCCCAGTGGAAGGTCATCGCATCGGGCTTCAGCGCGTTCATGACATTAACCACATCCTGCCCTTCGGTGTGGTGACAGGTATACGAGCCATGCCATGTGTCGCCACCATCCAAGAGCAGCGCATCGGGACGATCCGCGCGGATCGCGTTCACAACGGTCGCCACACGGTCCATGCCGCCCACTTTGCCATAAGCCTGCGCCAGAGACGAAAAATCGTTGTAGGTCAAAGCGTAAGCATTGGGAGAGCCGTCTTCGATCCCATATGCCTTGCGGAAATCCGCGCCAGTCACATGCGGCATCTGGCCGTTTGCCGCCCCAACACCAAGGTTGATCTCGGGCTCGCGGAAATAGATCGGTTTCAGCTGGGCGTGAATGTCCGTGATATGGATCAGGCTGACATTGCCAAACGTGTCGAACTTCAGAAGATCATCCTGTGTCAGCGCCTGCTGAGCGGCCAGCTTGGCCCAGTTGCCAAAGCCCGACGCACCGTAAAGCGCAGAGGCTGCCATCGAGACCTGAAGAAAGTCGCGGCGAGAAATCATGAGCGGTTTTCCTTGGTTATCAGCCCCTTGCACGCCTCACCCATGCTTGGGATTGAATATGTTCAATTACAGAAAACCCCGCCCAGGACCTGCCCGGACGGGGTCTTTGATTTAGTTGCGGACCGACGGACCTTCGACCGACAGACCATTGCCGCGCGAGGCGACATAAAGCTCAAGAGCAACGAACTCGTCCGAACCCGGGCTGTAGGTATGCGCCCGCGTGTCACGAACGCAGCCTTTGAAGCGCGAATGCACCCCATTGAGCTTGGCATTCTTCAAACGATAGGTCGGGAAGCCGTTGATCTGACCCTGGCTGAGGTGGTCAGCGCGGATCATGTTGCCATAGTTGTCTTCATGACAATTGGCGCAGCTCAGCTCCAGCTGACCGGTGCGGGTGTAGTAAAGCTCTTTGCCCTGCTCCCACATGGCCTCGGCCGGACCGTCAATCGCCACGTTCACGGGCATGCCGCGCGACACCGAGGACAACAGCGCCTCGATGTTGATCGCCGGGGTCTTGTCATAGCCCCAAGGCTCGGCGCCCATGGCGTTTTCCCGGCAGTTGTTCACGGCCATCTGAAGGGTTTCCACCCGCTCGCGGTTGTCATTCCACTTCGGATAGACCGGCTTCACGCCTGCCATTTCCTCGGGTTCACCGTGACAATCGGCACAGGATTTACCCTTGGAGCCTTCCACGGTGTTCCAGATCTCGATGCCCTCTTCCACACCCAGCATGCCGGGGTTGTCGAAGTCGTCCATCTGCATTTCCTGCGTCTGGTCGGACCGGAAACGCCAGCCGGACAGAACCTCGTCCAGCACATCCGACAGATGCGCGGGCGCGGCTGTTTTGGTGACAATGTCAATCTCGCCGTTGACGGTGAGTTCAGCGCTTTCGTCGGCCGTGGCTGTGGCTGCCCCGAAGATGGTCGAGACAGCCAGAATAGCTGCGATGCCTTTTTTCATTATGTATTCCTCCCTGCGCTGGCCTCAGCCGATGGCGATCGACTTCGTCGTGTCGTAAACGGACCCGTCGTCGTCATACCAAGTGAATTTGAAATCACCGGCTTCATCGACCTTTGCGTCAAACTCGACATATGGGTTGGTCGAGATTGCGGGCTCCAGCGTCACGTCGATGACCGACTTGCCGTTGAACTCGCAGGTGAAGCGGTTGATGATCGAACGCGGGACAAGATTGCCCTCTTTGTCCTTACGCTGACCCGATTCCATCTTGTGGCTGATCAGGGTCTTGATGGTCACCACGTCGCCGGCAGCAGCCGTCTTGGGGACCTTTACGCGGGGTTTTGCACCTTTTGCCATATCTTAGATCTCCTAACTTAGCCGCCGCAGCCGCCGATGGTGACTTTCACGGTCGATTGCGCTTTCACGAAGCTGCCATCTGCCATTTTGGCAATTGCAACAACGTCTTGCGTACCGGCCAGACGGATACGGGTCGAAGCGGCCTGCGAACCGGCGGCTTCACCGAAGTTGAACTGGGCCACGCCCGGTGTCGGGTTGCCAGCGGCCAGCATCAGCACCGAAACGGCGCCGGGTGCGTCCACGGATACCGGCACGGTGTTGCCGTTCTCGGCAATCTCGGGCGCGGTCAGGGTGATCCCGCCTTCGCCCATGTCTGCACCACCGGTGAAGGCCGCGATGGCCTCGTCCGCAGCTGCCAGTGCGCGCATTGGCAACATGGCAACGGCGGTCGCGCCGAGCCCAAGTGCCAGAGCATCACGTCGAGTGAATTTCATCTCTAGTCTCCTGTGAGTGTATTTCTGTGCCCAGATCCGCTCAGTCTTTGAGCGTCATCAGATAGGCGACAACATCTTCGATCTGTTGAGCCGACAAAAGCGGTTCAACTTCGCCTTCATGGGCTTTGCCGGTATAGGCCTTGCCCAGGCGTGTGAAGCCTTCGGTCTTGTAGAAGGACGGCATGACCGATCCCTCAAATGTCATTTTGGCGTCCACCAGAATTCCGCGCAGCTCTGCCTCGCTCCAGCGATCGCCTGCCCCGTCAAGCATGGGGCCGACTTCACCGTGGAACGGCACGTCAGCAAGATCAGTGATCTCGTGACAGGCAATGCAGTTCCCTTGCGATTTTGCCGAAACAACTTTGGCACCTTCTGCTGGGTTCCCTGCAACGCCGGTCAGTGACTGCGCGACGCTCCCTTCTTCGAATGCGATGGCTGTTGGCGCCACCGCCTCGGCATGCGCGGCGACTGTTCCAGCCAGCACGGCGCAAAGCGTGATCGTTGTCCGCTTCATGTTTCCTCCCATAACCGTTGTGAGATTAAGCTACGCATGTGAAGCAACTTTCGCAACATCAAATTCGGTTTTTTGAATTAATATTAGCTGACCACGAAAGAAGATTGCGCTGCGGCGCAGATAAACCTGAAAAGCGCGCGGCGTATGCCCTTGTATACACGCCATTTTCTTAATTCATGCGGCGCCACACGCGCCAAAAGCAGATCTCCCCAGCCGGTCCAACCGAGGCTCGGCCGTCGACCACTGCAAGCCGTTTTTAGATGTGATTTTCCGGTATGAGCACGAATCCGATCCGGTCACCCGAAGGTGCCCAACCATGGAAATTGCTCCAACAGCCATTGCCCGATCACCGCCACTTTTCCAAAGGCGATCAGCACTGCAAACAGGATCAGCATCGCGCCCATGCCCCGCTCGACCCAAGGCAGGTATTTGCGGTTGCGCCCAATCCAACCCAGAAAGGGACGCGCAAAAAACGCGGCCAGAACGAACGGCAGCGTCATCGCCAAACCATAGACCGCCAGCAATGCCGCGCCATGGGCAAGGCTTCCCATACCGCTTGCGATCATCAGGATCGACACCAGCGCCGGACCGACACAGGGCGTCCAACCAAAGCCAAAGGCAAGCCCCATCACATAGGCACCCAGAACCGAACTGGGGTCACGGCGACTTTCCAGCCGCGCCTCGCGATACAGAAAGGGGATTCGCATGACGCCCAGGAAATGCAGGCCAAAGACAACCAACACCCCTGCCCCGATCAGGCTGAGTGTCTGTTGCTGGCGCGCAAATGCGGCGCCGATGGCCGTGGCGCCCATTCCCAAAGTCACAAAGATTGTGGTGACCCCAAGCGCAAAGGCGATGGCCGAGGTCACAAGCCGTTTCTGCGCGCCCTCTGACACGCCGCCTTCGTCGGTCAGCTCGGACATGGACAGGCCCGCCATATAGCACAGGTAAAACGGCACCATGGGCAGGATGCAGGGCGAGAAGAAGGACAGAAGCCCCGCGAGCGCGGCTCCGGCAAAGGAGATGTCCAACATGCGGGATTCCTTGAAATCTGAACATATTCAATTTATGTGGTGTATGAAACCAAGGTCAACCGCAATCGGGACCAGCCCCCTATGATCCGCAAAATCACTTTAGCTTTCTCCGTCACTGCTTTGTTCGCGATGGCTTTTCCTGCCTTCAGCGCCGAGGTCATCATGGTCGAGGAACCGGGCTGTGCGTGGTGTGCGAAATGGGAAGCCGAGCTGGGAGAGATCTATCCAAAGACCTCCGAGGGCAAATATGCGCCGCTCAGAAAAGTTGAGCTGAGCGATTTGCGCAAGACCGGCGGCCCACAGGCTCTGAACGTCTTTGCCAAGCGCCCGGTGACCTTCACGCCAACCTTTTTGCTGCTGGAAGACGGTCAGGAACTGACGCGTCTGGAGGGCTATCCGGGCGAGGATTTCTTCTGGGGTCTGCTCAAACAGATGTTGCTGGACCACACGGATTACGTCGCCCCGGACAGCGCCACGCTGACACAATAAACGCCTGCAAATGGCGCGGTCAGGGCAACGGCCCCTACCGTTCACCGCTTGGTGATACCCGATGCGCAAAGATTGCAAAAGCGGCGCACAGCGGATATGAGAACCGGATAGATGGCTATGAAAAAGGATCAGGACATGGCTTTGCCTGTCATTCGCGAAAACATGACGAGCGACGAGCTGGACAAGATGATGACCAGCGCCTGTGATGCCTCGACCCTTCTGAAAGCGATCAGCCACGAAGGGCGGTTGATGATCCTGTGCCACCTTGTGACAGGCGAGAAATCGGTGACCGAGCTGGAAAACCTGCTGCATGCCCGTCAGGCGGCCGTGTCCCAGCAGCTGGCGCGCCTGCGTCTGGAAGGTCTGGTCACCCCACGTCGTGACGGCAAAGCGATCTACTATTCCTTGACCGATGATCGCCCGCGCCGCATTCTCGAAGTGATATACGAGATGTTCTGTTCGGTCGGGGACGAGGTCGAAGAACGCAAGGCTGCGGAATAAGCCTGCACTGACGCCAGTCTGCCAATTTGGCATGCATCTTTCCCATTGCAAATGTTCTGTGGCCAGCCCGCTGGCCGCTGGCATGGTGCAAGCACGCAATATGTGAGGCCCAACATGTTGGACTGGATCAGTGATGCCAATCTTGCCGCCCTTGTCGGGCTGGTGGGCGGCGTGATGCTGGGGCTTGCGGCCCGTCTGGGGCGGTTTTGCACCCTGGGCGCGATCGAAGACGCGCTTTATGCCGGGTCCGGGCTGCGTCTGCGCATGTGGGGCATGGCCATTGGCGTGGCCATGATCGGCAGCCATGCGTTGATGGCCTCCGGACATCTTCCGGCAGCAGAAACCGTTTACCTGCGGCTGGGCTGGAACCCGCTGGCCTCGATCGTCGGGGGGCTTTTGTTCGGATATGGCATGGCGATTTCCGGCAATTGCGGCTTTGGCGCGCTGGCGCGGCTTGGTGGCGGGGATTTGCGCAGCTTTGTGATCGTGATGGTGATGGGGCTGTCGGCCTATGTGGCCATTTCTGGCCCATTGGCACGTCTGCGCGTGGCGATATTTCCTGAAAACCCCGCAGATCCCGAGGCCCTGCCCTCGGTGGCGCATGGGCTGGCCGGGCTGATGGGCGGCACCCCTGCCCTGGTTGGCATGGGGTTGGGTGGGCTTTTGGTTCTGGCGATGCTGGCAAACAAGGAATTGCGCGGCGCCCGGGTCGAGCTTTTCTGGTCCGTCATCGCCGGGCTGGCCGTGGTCATTGGCTGGGGCGGCACGGCGTTCATTCTGGAACATGGGTTTTCCGCCATCCCCGTTGAAAGCCACACCTATTCCGCACCACTGGGGGACATGATCATCTATCTGATGACCTCGTCCGGCAACAATCTGAACTTTGGCGTCGGCTCCGTGGTGGGTGTTCTGGCCGGGGCGTTCATCGGCAGCCTGTTCAAAGGGCATTTCCGCTGGGAAGCCTGCGAAGACCCGCGCGAGTTGAAGCGCCAGATTGGCGGCGCTGTGGTGATGGGCTTTGGCGCGGTAGTTGCCATTGGCTGCTCTATCGGTCAGGGGCTGTCGGCCTTTGCCGTGCTGTATTATGGCGCGCCAGTCACCTTTGTCGCCATCATCGCGGGCGCGGCTTTTGGCCTGCGCCAGTTGATCTCGGGGTTTGCCGTGGCTGAATAGGTACATGCCACGCTTTCGGCTTGCGAGCCCTGCCCGATTGGCTTTAAAGCGTTTCGGTTTTAACCTGAGACAGGGGAAAACCGAAACGCTGTAAGAGATATCAATGCCGTGGGCATTTCGGAATAAACATGTGCTTCAAGTTTCTTCCGAAACGCTTTAGGGTCCGCGCCGATACAGACCGATATATGGGCTGAAATACCGGGTAGCGACATGCCCCCTGCCCACGCGCGATAACAGGACTTCTTGTGGACCAGATGACCAGCTTCACCCCAAGCCCGGATCACGCGGGCGCGTATCGCGCGGCACTTGGGCAGTTTGCGACCGGCGTTGCGCTGATCACCACGCACACCCCACGTGGCCCTCTGGCGATGACAGCCAACAGCTTCACCTCTGTGTCTCTGGACCCGCCGCTAATCCTGTGGTGCCCGGCGCGCGTTTCTGCCCGCCATGACGCCTTTGTTTCTGCGGATCATTTCGCGGTGCATGTGTTGGCCGAAGACCAGCTGGAGCTTGCCCGCCATTTCGCCCGTCAGGGCGAGGCGTTTGACGGGTTGGATTGCAAGCTGGTCACCGGCGCTCATGACACGCCGCTGATCGAGCCATGTCTGGCGCGGTTCGAATGCAGGCGCCACACGATTGTGTCGGCTGGCGACCACACGATCATCATCGGCAAGGTCACCCGCGTCAGCACGCAATCAGGCGCGCCGCTGGGCTTTCAAAACGGCAAGTTTGGCAGCTTTACGCCCGCGCTATAAGCAGCGCCATACGGCAATTACTGAATCTGGACAGCGGCGCGCTCAAAGCTGACCATATCTTCGCCCCCGTCATCATAGACAATGCGCACATCCACCGAATTGATCGACTTCAGATCAAAACGAAGATAGGGCTCGATGGTGGTGGATTTGATCGCATTGGGCGGGTTTTCGCCTTCGTAGCATGGCTCGGCCTCGAACATCGCCTCGGCCCCGCCATTCACGCTGTAGTGGATCGCGGTCAGGCCGCAGCGCCAGGCCAGAAGATGGGTAAAATACAACAGGTCACGCCCATCATATTCACGCACCGCAATCCAGTTGCCCTTGGTGGCGTTCAGGATCGGGCGCACCTCGTCCGCCGTGGTGAAGTTTTGTGCCAATGCCGGCAAGCCGATTGCCGCCAGAACCGCACTCAAGATCAGTCTACGCATCACTACATTCCTTGTATGGCCCCTGCGAAAGGCATCCGCACCAATTCGCCCAAGCCCTCTTCCAGACTCGGCCCATTCCAGCCTATACTGCCCGAAACGAGCAGCGCAGGCAAAACAAGATGGCCAAAACCTCACGTAAGGCGCAAAAACGCACAGAGATTGCGACCCCACGTCCGTTCAATCTTGTCATGATTGGCCAGTCGGGGCGGCTGTCTTATGAAGCGCTTCTTTTGGTGGCGTCGCTGCGCCAGTCTGATCCGGGTTTCCCCGGTCGGGTGCTGGTTGCCGAGCCGCAGCCGGGCGACCGCTGGCCCAATGATCCGCGTATGAAAGACCATATCCACGCCGCGTTGGAGGATATGGGCGCCGAGATTATTCCCTTTGAGAACAAGCATTTCGGCCATGACTACCCTAATGGAAACAAGATCGAGGCACTGAGCGCCCTGCCCGAAGGGGAGCCATTTTTGTTTTTGGACACCGACACGGTGATTTGCGGCAAACTGTCTGACGTTCCCTTTGATTTTGACCGCCCCGCGGCCTCGATGAAGCGTGAAAACACATGGCCCAAGCAAGAGCTTTACGGGCCGGGCTTTGGTGAGACGTGGAAATCGCTTTATGACAAGTTTGGTCTGGATTTCGACGCCTCGCTGGACCTGTCGCAGCCCGATGAGCATTGGGAACGCTACATGTATTTCAACGCAGGCTGGTTCTTTGGCGCCTGCCCGCGCGAATTTGGCCGCCGCTATCTTGAGCATGCGCTGGCCATTCGTGATGACCGGCCTGACGCGCTGGTCTGTCAGGAGCTTTTCCCTTGGCTTGACCAGATCGCCCTGCCCCTTGTGATCGCCAGCTTTGGCGGTGGGCGGCCCGGGCCGGAACTGGACGGTCTAGACGGCGATGTGACTTGTCACTGGCGCGTGTTGCCGCTGGCCTATGCCCGCGAAGCCGATCAGGTGATTGCGACAATCGAAACCGCCTCGGCCCCCAATAAGCTCAAGAAAATTCTGAAGGAATATGATCCGATGAAACGGATGATCTTTCAGGGTCGCGGCCAGAAGGTGCGCGCGATGTTTGACCGTGACAACCTGCCCCGGCGCGAACGCGTCATTCGCAACACGATCAAGCGCGAAGGGTTTTGGATGCGGTGAGGGGCACCCTTAGCCCGCAAACACCCCGTCCATATCCTTAAAGCCCTTCACCTCGATCGGATTGCCCGACGGATCGCGAAAGAACATGGTCCATTGTTCGCCGGGCTGTCCGATAAACCGCCCGGTGGGCGCGATGACCCAATCCGTACCCGCAGCCTCCAGCCGATCCGCCAGCGCGCGCCAGTCGTCATAGGCCAGCACCACGCCGAAATGCGGCATCGCCACCATGTGATCGCCAACCTTGCCGGTATTCGAGGTCTCGAACGGGTGGCCCAGATGCAGGCTTAACTGGTGACCGAAAAAGCTGAAATCGACCCAGCTTTCTGTGGACCTGCCCTCTTTGCAGCCCAGAATATCGCCATAAAAGGCGCGGGCTGCGTCCAGATCGGTCACATGAATGGCAAGGTGGAACGGGGTCAGCATCGCGGTCTCCGGAATGATTTCCCGCCACTATGCGAGATTGCAGAACAAAGGACCAGAGGCCGCGACATCTACGACCCCGGTTCTAAATTCTTGTCGCAGGCAAATTCCACCGCCCTGACCGTTGAAGCCTGCCCCCCTTTCCCCTAGCCTTTCGGGCGACCAAACCCGAGGGAGACATCCATGTCCGACGACAACAGCCAAGGCTTTGACACGCTACAAATCCACGCAGGCACTGCCCCTGATCCCGCCACCGGTGCGCGTCAGGTGCCCATCTATCAAACCACCGCTTACGTGTTTCAGGATGCCGATCACGCCGCGCGGCTCTTCAACCTTGAAGAGGTTGGCTATATCTATTCGCGCCTCACCAACCCGACCGTTGGCGCGCTGGCAGATCGCATCGTGGCGCTGGAAGGTGGTGCGGGCGGGTTCTGCTGTTCGTCAGGCCATGCCGCGCAGATCATGGCGCTGTTCCCGCTGATGGGGCCGGGGCTGAACATCGTGGCGTCAAACCGCCTTTATGGCGGCACTGTCACCCAGTTCACCCAGACTTTCAAACGCTTCGGCTGGGAAGCCAAGCTGGTTGATTTCGACGATCCCGCAGCCGTGGCTGCCGCGATTGACGACAACACCCGCGCGGTCTTCTGTGAAAGCATCGCCAACCCGGCTGGCGTGCCCACGGATATCCCGGCAATCGCTGCCGTGGCCGACAAGGCGGGCGTTCCGCTGATCGTCGACAACACCTCGGCCACGCCTTACCTGGTGCGCCCGATTGAACAGGGGGCCACCATCGTTGTGCATTCGACCACCAAATATCTGACCGGCAACGGCACAGTGACCGGCGGCTGCGTGGTGGATTCGGGCAAGTTTGACTGGATGGCGTCCGACAAGTTCCCATCGCTGAGCCAGCCGGAACCGGCCTATCACGGGCTGACCTTCGGTGCGGCTTTGGGGCCGATGGCCTATACGTTCCACGGCATTGCCATTGGGCTTCGCGACCTTGGCATGACGATGAACCCGCAAGGCGCGCATTACACGCTGATGGGGATTGAGACCCTGTCTTTGCGCATGCAAAAACACGTCGAGAACGCGCAAGCGCTGGCCGAATGGCTGGAAAAAGACGACCGGATCGAAAGCGTGAGCTACGCGGGCCTGCCGTCCTCGCCCTATCATGACCGCGCCAAAGCCGTGGCCCCGAAAGGCCCCGGTGCTTTGTTCACCGTGGGCGTGAAAGGTGGCTATGAGGCCTGCGTGAAGCTGGTCAACAGCCTGAAGCTGTTCAGCCATGTGGCCAATCTGGGCGACACGCGCTCGCTGATCATCCACTCGGCCTCGACCACCCACCGTCAGCTGTCCGAGGAACAACAAGTCGCCGCGGGCGCTGCCCCCAACGTGGTGCGCCTGTCCATCGGGACCGAAGACATCGCCGACATCATCGCCGATTTCGATCAGGCGCTGGCCGCGGCAACGGCTTGATCAGATAGCCCAAACAAACGAAAAGCCCCGCAAGTTGCGGGGCTTTTTTTATTTAAAGGCAGTATCTTAAAGCCTATTCTTCAACCAATTCAATCACCATAGTGACCGCGGCGGAAATCTCCAGCTCGCCCGCCGCGATGGGCATATCAGCCGAGGCGCTCTCCATCGCCATCCGGGCAAATTGAGGCTGCGGCCCCGACCCGCCCCCTTCGCGCATCAACACCACACGGCCCGGTTTAAGCCCAGCTGCGCCGGCCAGCACCTCGGCCCGCGACAGCGCATCTTTGACCGCAAGGCGGCGCGCATCATCCATCGCAGCAGACCGATCCTGAACATCAAAGTTCAACCCATGGATTTCATTGGCCCCCGAGCCGGCAGCCGCGGTCATCAACGCACCCAGCCCGGACAGGTCCCGCAAGGTGATGCTGACGGTCGAGCGCGCAACGAACCCGATGATCTGATCGCGATCATTTTTGTAGTCATGGCGCGGCGACAGGTTCACTTGCGAGCTTTGCATGTCGCGCGGTGCCACACCGGCGGCCTTGATCTGTTCAAATATCCCCGTCATCCGGGTGCTGACCGCCTCAAGCGCGGCGGCGGGGTCTTTCGCCTCTTCCGTGACACCAAGGGTCAGCCGGGCCATGTCCGGCACCACCTCGACCCGTCCCATCCCGGTTACCGTCAATTGCGGTGTCGGTGCCTCGTCGGCACGGGCGGGCAGAACCGCCATCAGACAAACCGCGACAATCGCTACAAAATTTCGCATATCAACCTCCGTTTTCCTGTAGGTTGCGCTATCTTTCGCCGGGCGCAAGAGGCGACATCGCGCCCCCTTCCCTTGGGCGATTTCCTGCTGTAGTTTCAAGGCTGTGACTGCGGCTCGTGGGACAGCAGCAGAGTGACGGTGACACGAAAGGGGCTTCGAGGCGCATCTGCGCTTTGAAACTTGGTAAGGGCGGCATGAAACCAAATTTCGCGCTTGATCTCAGCCATGACGGCATCGGCCTTGTCCATCGCGGCAAGGGCGGCTGGGTGTTGGTTGACGAGATTGCGCTCTCCGATCCCGATCTGATGACCCATATCGATGTGATGCGCCGCACCGCCGCGGATCTGGAAAGCGGTGGGATAACCTCGAAGCTGATCATTCCCGGGTCGGAGATTCTGTTCACCTCGATGACCGCCCCCGGACCGGATGACATCAGCCGAACCCATCAAATCCGTGAGGGGCTGGAAGGTCTGACCCCCTATGCGGTGGATGATCTGGTGTTTGACTGGCATGCCGATACAGACGAGCCCGGCATGGTTCACGTGGCCGTTGTGGCACGCGAAACGCTGGACGAGGCCGAAGGGTTTGCCAAGGATACGGGCATGAACCCGGTGTCTTTCGTGGCGCGCCCCAAAGGCGGCTTCACGGGCGAGGCGCATTTCGGCCCAACCGCAGGTGCTGGCGATATTCTGAAGCCCGGCGTCGGGTTGGAGCGTGACAACGCCCCGGTGCCCCGCCTGCTGGGAAAAGCCGCACCGAAACCAGGTGCCACGGCTGTTGCGACAGCTCCGGATGAGCCCGGCACGCCCGCCACAGAAGAAACGCCACCCACGCCTCGGGCCGAGGGTGACAATGGCGGGTCAGATAGCGCGCCCTCCGCCCCGGCCCTGCCCGAGCTGGCCCCGTTCCCGCCCACGCCGGACGAACCGGCAGAGATAGGCCAACAGGCGGCAACGCCCGCCACCCCGGTGCCGCCCAGCCCGGCATCACTGGATCAGGTCCCCGCGTCCGCTTCCACTGCTCCGGCAAAGCCCAAACCCAAACCGCCTGCCGCAAAGAAAAAAGCACCGTCGACGCCGAAGACTGACAGTGCCCCCGCGCCCAATCCTGATCGGGTTGAAGGGACCGCGGCGAAACCCGTTCAGCCAGCCGCTACGCCGCCCGTCACAGAACCAAATGCGGCCGAACCGAGCACGCCCGCGTCCCATGCGGACACTGAACCCGCAGCGGTCGCCTTTTCGACCCGTCGCAGCGCTTCGACCGCCGAGGAAGGCGCTGGCGCAAAACCCGTGCCGCCTGCCTCTGCCGCGCAGACAGCCGCATCGGGTCCGGCGCAGGATGTCCCATCCCGTTTGTCCTTCGGCGTCACGCGCGACGCCTCTGATACGCAGGCTCCTGCCCCGACCTCGGCCCCGGCGTCTGAGGCTGCCGACGCGGTACCAGCCAAAGACACCCCAAAGCCTGCCCCGTCGGTCACGGCCCCCATTGCCTTTGAGGATGACCCCGATCTTGCCCCGTTGGGACCCCTGTCCTCGGCGCAGGAGCCGAAGGCCGCGCGGCGCTCCTCTGATGCCGGGCGAAAGCTCGCGGATGCCGCGCGCAAAGGGGCCGCCGGTCTGAGCGCCGCTGCCGGTGCGGCCAGCGCCTTGGGCCGCGAGGCCGCATCCCGCCTGCCTGCCCGCAAAACACCAACTGAGGCTGACACCCCCCCGGCCCCGCAAACGCCGGCACCACAGCCTGCCACCGCGCCCCCCCCCGCAAAACAGGGGCGTCTTGGCGCGTTGTCGCGCAAACGCAAGGCGCCCAGCCCCTCGGCCGCTGCGGCCCCCCTGACAGCCGCCCCGCCCCCGCAAAACGCGCGCGCCAAAGAGGCGGAGGCGCTGACCATTTTCGGGGCGCGGCAAGATCAAGCTGTTGGTGGGAAACCCAAATATCTGGGCCTGATGATGGTCGCCGGGCTTTTGCTTCTCATGGCATTGGTTGCGATCTGGTCGCTGTTCTTTTTGACCGATGAGAACGCAAGGCTGTTCCCGGAACCGCAAGACCAGTTTGAAACCGCCATCACGACGCAACCTGTCGACCCCGTGGCCCCCTCACTCACAGAAGACACCGATCCAGCGCTAATCGAAGAGGAACCGCCTCTGGTCGATCCGCTGACAGCCGAGGCCGCGCAGGCACGCTATGCCGCCACCGGCATCTGGCAACGAGCGCCCGACCCGCTGGCAGCGCCTGAGACGGGACAGGTTGATGACCTCTATGTGGCCTCGATCGATCCCGGCGCGGGGGGGCAGGATGCCGTCGCCCTGCCCGCTCCGACGCTGCCTGCCTCGTTTGACATGACATTCAACACGGCCCCGCCGGTGCCCGCCAACACGGTCTTTGATCTGGACGAACGTGGGCTTGTCAGGGCCACGCCGCAAGGGGTGCTGACACCTGATGGGGTCTTTGTCATCGCCGGGCGCCCCCCGCTTGTGCCGTCGCCCCGTCCGGGTGATCAGGCACCGGTTGAAGAGGTGACCCCGGAAGCACTCGCGCAGGCACCCAGTCTGCGCCCCCGCGCGCGGCCCGATGGGCTGATCGAGGGCAATGAGCGACTGCTTTTGGGCGGACGCACCAGAAACGAGCTGGCACGTTTGCGCCCACGCGCGCGGCCCAGTTCTCCTCAGGCCATCGCACAGGCCGAAGCCATTGCCGCCGCTTTGGAAGGCGCCGAGGCTGCCGATCAGGCGGCGCAGGCTGCCGCGGCTGCAGCGATTGCGCCAACCAAGCTGGCCATCGCCAGATCCCCCGAACCCAAAAGCCGCCCACGCAATTTTGGCCGGATCGTCTCAAAGGCGCGCGAAAACGGCAACGCGTCAGATGGCTCCGTTGTCGTGGCCGCTGCATCGCCGCGTCAGACCGTCACGCCAAAAATCCCCACCCGCGCCTCCGTGGCCAAACAGGCAACGGTCAAGAACGCGATCAATCTGCGCAAGGTCAGCTTGATAGGCATCTATGGCCCGTCATCATCGCGCCGCGCCTTGGTGCGCCTGCCCTCGGGTCGGTATGTGAAAGTGGGGGTTGGCAATCGCCTGGATGGCGGCAAGGTGCTGTCGATCACAGCCAGCCAGCTGACCTATCGCAAAGGGTCGCGCAACGTGACGTTGAAAATCCTGCCCTTTGGCTGAACGGCTCTTCGTGCACCATTTCTTCGCCCTTTGAGAAATTCCCGCGTGATTTTTCCACCCAGCGCGACTATCCTGCGCATATGCCGCAAATCGACCAAACCGACCGCCGCCTGCTGAAACTGCTTCAGCGCAATGCTCAATTGACATCCCAAGAGCTGGGCGAGGCGTTGAACCTGTCTGCCAGCCAAGCTGGCCGCCGCCGTCAAAGGCTTGAGGAAACCGGCATGATCACCCGCTATGCGGCGCAGATTGATCCACGTAAACTGGGGCTGGATGTACAAGCGTTTATGCAGGTGGAGCTGGCCAGTCAGGCACCCCAAGCCGCTCAGGCCTTTCAGCAACTGGTGGAAAGCTGCGCAGATATCACCTCTGTCTGGACGCTTACGGGGGAAAGCGATTTCCTGATGCGCGTCTATTGCGCCAATCTGGCGGCGCTAAACGATCTGATCCACCGGGTGCTGCTGCCGCACCCCGCTGTTGCCCGGGTCCACAGCCAGATCGTTCTGGACCAGACAAAGCGCGACGCCCCCCTGCCCTTGCCTTGAAAAGAAGGCCGTTTTCCTGCGCGCTTTAACCTTTGTGGAAGGGTTTTGATCTAGTCAGAGTAAGAGACCAGACCGATAGCTTTCACAGGATTTTCGCACCGTGACCTATGTCGAAAAACGTCAGGAATTTCGCCCTGCAAGCGGCGAAGCCCCTTTTGATTTGAACGAGGTTTTTTACTCCCGTACCGACACCCGCGGCATCATCACGTCGGGAAATTACGTATTTCGGCGTGTGTCCAACTATGATTGGGACGAGTTGATCGGCAAGCCCCACAAGATCATCCGTCACCCAGACATGCCCAGCGGCGTGTTTTCGCTCTTCTGGGACCAGTTAAAAAAGGGGCGCATTGTCGGCGCCTATGTCAAGAACCGTGCCAAGGATGGGCTGCACTACTGGGTGTATGCCATCGCCTTTCCCTTTGCGGATGGCTTCATGTCCGCGCGTTTCAAACCTTCGACCGCTATGCTGGAACAAGCCAAGGGTCTTTACAAAGACCTGCGCCGCAAAGAACTGGCTGGGGACTATACCCCGGTCCAAAGCCAGGCAGCCTTGATCAAAGGATTGCAGGCACTGGGATATGATGACTACGACCACTTCGCGACACAGGCGTTGGTGACAGAGTTGTTAAGCCGCAACGATGCGTTGCGCCTGGCAGAGCTTGGCGACCTGAAGCGCATGCAGAAAGTCCATGATACGGCGCGTGATCTGTCGGATGAAACCACATCGCTTGTGCGAGATTTCCAAGGCATGCAAACGATCCCGCACAACTTGCGTGTAATCGCCTCGCGGCTGGAACCCACGGGCGGCCCAATTTCCACCCTGTCACAGAATTACGGCACCATGTCGCGTGAAATCTCAACTTGGTTTGAGGACAATGTGATCGGGGCGGAAAGCAACTTTTCCAGCATCAAGAAATCTGTGCGCCACAGCTTCTTTATTTCTGGCATGGTGCATATCTTGCATGAATGCGAAGTTCACATGAAAGCGGAACGGCGCAAACTCGGTAAAAGTGACGCGGTGATGGAACATGATTACCTCGCCAACGTGGTTGAAGATAACACCAGCCTTTCGGTCGACCTGCTTCGCAAAGTGCGCGAAGAAACCGAACGTATCTTAATGGCCTGTGATGTGATGAACCGGCATGTGTTGGGCCTCAGTTCAACGCGGATTATGTGCAAGATCGAAAGCGCGCGTGTGCCGGAAGGGGGCGACAGCCTGACCGACATCATTCACCAATTGAAGCTTTATCAGGAACGAATCTCGACGCGCCTGACGAAAATCCAGTCGCTCGCCCAAACGATCGCGGAAACCCGTTTGTGACCCGACAAGGCCATGCAGGCGTGATCTGTGGTCATGCGCGCCGCGCGAAACGGCGCATCAAGCCACGGCAGCAAGCGGTCTGCGTGGTCTATTCCCCGTCCGCCACACCGGCTTCGGCAAAGGTTGCCATGCCGGAATGACAGGCCAAAGCGCCCTGCAAGACGCCAATCGCCAAAGCAGCCCCCGAGCCTTCGCCCAAGCGCATATCCAGTGACAGCAAGGGCGTTTTGCCCAGCTGATCCAGAAGCATCCCATGCGCGTGCTCTGCAGACACATGAGACGCAACCACATGATCCAGCGCCCCCGGTACGGCGGCGGCAAGGCAGCTCAGGGCTGCGGTGCAGATAAACCCGTCCATCAGCACCGGGATCGCCTCATGCCGCGCACGCGCCACTGCGCCGACCATGCCGGCCAGTTCACGGCCCCCCAGACATCTAAGGGCTTCCAGCCCATTTTCTTTGGCGGCGGGGTTGGCTGCGATCCCCTGCTCGATCACGCGTGCCTTGAGTGTCAGCCCAGCATCATCTACGCCGGTGCCGCGCCCAACCCAGTCGGAGGCCTCTCCGCCATAAAGCGCCAGAGCGATGGCGGCAGCCGAGGTGGTGTTTCCGATGCCCATTTCGCCCGTTACCAAAAGATCTGCAGCCGGGTCCACCGCCTGCCAGCCAGCCTGCAATGCCGCAACAAGTTCGGCTTCCGACATGGCCGGGCCTTGGGTGAAATCCGCGGTGGGCTTGTCCAGATCCAGCGCGATCACCTCTAGTTTTGCGCCAAAGCAGTTGGACAATTGGTTGATCGCCGCCCCGCCATGTTGGAAATTCAGGACCATCTGTTCGGTCACCTCTGGCGGAAAGGCGGACACGCCCTGCGCGGTGACCCCGTGGTTTCCGGCAAAAACAATCACTTGCGGAGATTTCATTTCAGGGCGCCCGGTCCCGGCCCAGCCCGCATACCAGATCGCCAGCTCTTCCAACCGCCCCAATGCGCCGGGCGGTTTTGTCAACTGACCGTTGCGCGCTTCGGCCTCGGCACGTGCCGCAAGGTCCGCAGCGGGCGCCTGATCAAGCAAAGCTGCAAACTCGGCCAGACTGGCAAAAGCTTCTGTGGACATGGTGGCACTCCCCGATTGATTCCGCTCCCCTCACTCTTTACCCATGGGCCGGACACACAACCAGCCTCAAGAGACCCTTTTCGCCCATGAACGACAGTTCCCAACGTCAAATGCAGGCTCTGGCCCGCATCTCGGACATTCCGGCGGCCATCGGATTGCTGACCCGCCTGCCGATCCGCGTGGACACGACAAAAGCGATCGCGCGTGGAGCGCAAGCGGCCTGGGCCTGGCCTTTGGTCGGCGCAATCCCGGCACTGGCGCTTTGGGGCGTCGCCAGCCTCGCGTTAAACGCCGGGCTTCCCGCGCTTTGGGCCGCAACATTGGGGCTTTTGGTGCAGGTGGTGCTGACGGGCGCCATGCACGAAGACGGTCTAAGCGACAGCGCCGACGGGTTGTGGGGCGGGTTCGAGCGTACCCGGCGCCTTGAGATCATGAAAGACAGCCGGATCGGCGCCTATGGGGTGATCGCGCTGATCCTGTCTTTGCTTTTGCGCGCGACCGCACTTGCGGTGATCCTGCCCCTACCCGGCGCAATCTGGGCGCTGGTCGTGATCGGGCTGGTCAGCCGCTTGCCCATGGTCCTTCTGATGGGCAGCCTGCCCAATGCGCGCGATGACGGCTTGGCGCATCATGTCGGGCGTCCGGGCGCGGCGACGATGGGGCTGGCATCGAGCCTTGTGGCTGTGGTGACGCTTGTGCTTTGCCCATGGGCCATCGCGCCGCTTCTGGTGATCTGTTCGGCCGGCACCATCGCGGTGGCCGCGCTGGCCAAAGGCAAGATCGGCGGGCAGACCGGCGACATCCTTGGCGCGTCCCAACAGGTCACTGAAGTCCTTGCCCTGGCGGTTTTTGCGGCCCTCATGGCGTGAGACATAAGAAAACCACCCGCCATGGACGGGTGGTTATGTCTTTCAACGCTTTGATTGTTGATCAGGCCGCCGCGGCGCGCGACATCAACACATCCGAGACCTTCTTCTGTGCCGCCAGTTCATCACCGCCGCCCACAGCCGCCACTTCGCGGGTCAGACGCTCCAACGCGGCTTCATAAAGCTGACGCTCGGAATAGCTCTGCTCGCGCTGATCATCGGTGCGGTGCAGGTCACGCACCACCTCAGCGATGGCAATCAAGTCACCCGAGTTGATTTTCTGTTCATATTCCTGCGCCCGGCGCGACCACATGGCCCGTTTCACGCGCGCCTTGCCTTTCAGCGTGGTCATCGCCTTCGAGACCTCGTCCGGGCTGGCCAAGCTGCGCATGCCCACTTCGGTCGCCTTGTTGGTCGGAACGCGCAGGGTCATCTTGTCCTTTTCGAACGAGATCACGAAAAGCTCCAGCTCGATGCCGGCGACTTCCTGCTCTTCGATCGAGACGATCTTGCCGACACCATGGGCCGGGTAGACAACATACTCATTCGGGCGGAAATCCAGCTTTTTCTTGCTCATACGGGCATATCCTTCATGTCAGTGTTACCTTGCTTGGTCATCTAGGGCCCAGAGTTTGGCGACAAAAAATCCGCAGGGTATGGTCATACCCTCCGGCGTGTCGTTCATGTTCTGAAACGCGCCGTTCCCGTGGTGGGATGAACGGCGACAACCCCGACTAAACAATTTCACGCCCATAATAACACAAAAATCGAACGGGCAAAAGCGCCGCAGCGCAGAAGCGGCGGTTCACCCCTTATTTTCATAGGGTTACAGGTCGTTATTCAGCCCAAGAGGGCCAGGTTTCAACGCGCAAGTTGCCGCAGTGCGAATCACTGCTCTGCGGGCGCTTCCGAGAAGTGGCTCTGAAGCTTGCCTTCCTTGCCATCCATCTCTTCCGCGTCCGGCAAGGGGTCTTTGCGTTCCACGATGACCGGCCACAACTCGGAATATTTGCGGTTGAACTCAACCCATTCCTCGGTGCCCGGCTCGGTATCGGCGCGGATCGCATCTGCGGGGCATTCCGGCTCGCAAACACCGCAGTCGATGCATTCATCCGGGTGGATCACCAGCATGTTTTCGCCTTCGTAGAAACAATCCACGGGGCAAACCTCGACACAGTCGGTGTATTTGCAGGCGATGCAGTTGTCTTGGACGACATAGGTCATGTTGGCACCTCAGTTTGGCTTGGCACCCCCAATATGACAGGGCGCGGGATCAATCAAGCGGGGACCTGCGGGAAAGGTCAAAGATGCGACGATCTTTCTTACTGGGCCGCCCTTTGCCGTCAAATTTTGGCGCGGGTGCGGCTTCCTTGGGAACTTCTTCTGCGCGGGATGTCGGGGGATCAAGGTCTTCATAGAGCATCTGCGCCTCAGACGCGGGTCCGCGCCGCGTCGACAGCGCCAGAACGCGGATCACGCGCACATGGCGGGCCTGCGGGAAGGTCAGCACATCCCCTGCCCCGATCGCATGAGACGGCTTTGCGACCTTGCTGGAATTGACCCGCAGGTGACCGGCAGAAATGAGTTTCGTAGCCAGCCCGCGCGTTTTGAAAAACCGCGCGTGCCAGAGCCATTTGTCGGCCCGCATCTTGGGGCCGTGAGGATCGGGCGCAATCGCGTCCGATCCCGGTGTTTCGCGGGCAGAGGTCAGCCCTTTTCCTTCAGCCCCATCAGGGCGGCAGCAAAGGGGTTGTCCGGGTCGATGGCTTTTTCTTTGCGCGGGCCGGACTGGAAGGTCTTGGGCTTGTTGTCGCGCGGACCTTTCTGGGGGCCTTTGCCACGTTTGGGCTTGCCGCCTGCGCGGTCGCCTTTGCGCCCACCCGGCTTGCCGCCAGTGCGTTCACCGCGCGGCTTGCCACCACCACGGTTGCGATTGAAGCCGCCCCAGGTGAAGGTAAAGAAGGTTTCCATTTCAGGGGTTTGCGCGTCAGCCGGCGCTTCTTCCCCGGTAGGAGCCGCTTCTTCGGGGGCCACATCCGTAGCCGCCTCATCAGCGGCGGGGGTCTCGGCGACAGGCGCCTCGGACCCTTCAGCGGCACCCGCCTCCGGCGCGGCTTTCACCTTCGCACGTTCGCCTTTCTCGGCTTTATAGCCCAGCCCCTGCATCAGGTCGGCAAACTGTTCCAGCGTCATACCGGTGATCGACAGCATGTCAGCTTTCGCCTCGAACCCGCCGCGGCTGTCTTCCACGCGCAGCTGATCGGCCAGACGCTCCAGCATGTCGATGCGAATCGCGCGCGTGCCCGCGGCGCGATAGCCCGAGAGCATATAGGCGTCTTTGTCGACGCCCTCGATGACCGGAATGGTCACAAGGCCGGGCGGCGGGCTTTCCGGAAATTCCGACAGGTCCTTCCACAGGCTGTCCAGCACCAGACGCAGGCGCGTGGGTGCGGGTTTCAGCATGAGCGGCATGAAGATGGTGAACTGACCAAAGCGCACGCCATGCTTGCGCAGCGCGCCACGGGCGTCCTGGTCCAGATCCTTCACCTCGGCGGCGACCTGGTCGCGCGGGATGATCCCCAGCGCCTCGATCAGGCGAAAGCCAAAGCCCCGCGCCATGCCCGTCAGGGCCTCGTCTTTTTCAATGGTCGAGAGCGGCTCAAACAGCGCCTGCACCTTGCGGTCGATAAAGTGCTGAAGGCGGCGTGTGACCTTTTCAGCCACGTCTTCGCCCGCTTCTTCGTCAACGAAAGCCTGCACGCGCGGCTTGGTCAGCGCGTCACCTTTGACCAGCTTGCCCACCGCATGTTCGCCCCACATCAGGCCGCCCTGTTCGGTGTAATCCAGTTCAGTATCCGGCGCGTTATAGAACCGGTCTGCCCGCAGGTGAAACTCCGGCGCCAGAGCCTTCAGGCTGGCGGCACGCAGGGTCTTGGCCTCTTCCGGGCTTTGGGTCGCATCCTGACTGAAGCGAAACGCCTCGAGCTTGCCCACCAGCTGACCTTCTACGGTCACTTCACCATTTTCGTTCACGTCAGCCACAAGGCTCTCCTTCTGCTTCAACCGCCGCAGCAAAACGCTGGTGCGCCGGTCAACAAATCTTTGGGTCAGGCGTTCATGCAACGCATCTGACAAGCGGTCTTCTACAGCACGCGCTTCGCCGCGCCAATGGGCAACATCGTCCAACCAGTTGCGGCGCTGCGCCACATAGGTCCATGTGCGGATGAACGCCAGTCGTTTGGACAGCGTATCAATGTCGCCATCCACACGGTCAATGCGCTTTACCTGCCGCGCGAACCAGTCGGCGCGCACCCGCCCATGTTCATGGATGTCATTGAAAAGCTGCGTGACCAGACCGGCATGTTCGCCATGGCTGATGCCGCGAAAATCCGGCAGTTGGCAGATGTCCCACAACAGGCCAACCGACCGCCCATCGGTGGCGCGCGCCGTGACCTCGGCATCTTTGGACAGCATTTTCAGCGCAATCAGGTCATCAGCATCCCGCCCACGGGTGAGCCACGGATTGGTGGTGGGCAATTCCAGCGACCGGATCAACGCGTCAACCGTGCCAAAGGCCAGATCGCGGTTGCGCCAATGCAGCTTGCGAAGCGGGGCAAAGCGATGCTCGCAGATCGCCTCGGCCACGGGTTCTGGCAACAGGGGCGCCTCGCCGGTGACACCGAAAGAGCCATGCCGCATATGGCGCCCTGCCCGGCCGGCGATTTGCGCCAGTTCGTTGGGCGCAAGATCGCGCATCCGGCGGCCATCGAACTTTGACACGGCCGAAAAGGCCACATGGTCGATATCAAGGTTCAAACCCATGCCGATCGCATCCGTGGCGACCAGATAGTCCACATCCCCGTTTTGATACAGCTCGACCTGCGCGTTGCGCGTGCGCGGGCTGAGCGCGCCCATGACCACCGCCACGCCGCCCTTCTGGCGGCGCATGAGTTCTGCGATGGCATAGAGGTTGTCGACCGAGAAGCCGACAATGGCCGAGCGCCCCGGCATCCGGCTGAGTTTCTTGGAGCCTGAGTGGATCAGTTCAGAAAACCGTTCGCGGGTCAGAAACTGCACATCCGGGATCAGTCCGGCGATGGCCGGGCGCATCGTATCCGAGCCAAGGAACAAAGTCTCCTGCGTGCCGCGCATACTCAAAAGCCGGTCGGTGAACACATGGCCGCGTTCCGGGTCAGCGCAGAGCTGAATTTCATCAATGGCGACAAATTCCGCGCCCAGCCCCATGGGCATTGCCTCGACCGTGGCGACCCAGTATTGCGCACGATCCGGCACGATACGTTCTTCACCAGTAACCAATGCCACCGCATTGGGGCCGCGCAGAGCGACAAGCTTGTCATAGACTTCACGCGCCAAAAGTCTGAGCGGCAACCCGATGACACCGGTGCGATAGCCCAGCATCCGCTCGAGCGCGTAATGGGTCTTGCCGGTATTGGTGGGGCCAAGCACCGCCGTGATCCGCGGCCCTGACCGCGCGCTGTCCGAGACCATGATCGCCCCTCGCCCTTCATGCCGCCCCTGGCGGTCAGATATCCTGCGCGCCCGCGTTTTCCAGCCGGGCCACAGCCTCTTTTATGTCGGGATTCTGAGGATGTATAGCAAGGGCATGACGATAGGCTTCCAGCGCGCGGGTCGGATCACCCAGATCCTCGAAAATGATCGCCAAGCCGGAAATGGCGGCAAAATGGCGCGGTTCCAAGGCCAAAGCGCGGGCGATGTCGGCCAAGGCCAACCCGTGTTCCCCAAGGTGATAATAGGCGGTGGCGCGAGCATTCCAGCTTTCGGCAAAATCCGGCGCATGGTCGGTCAGCGCAGAGAAATGCTCCAATGCCGCTTCGATATCATCATCCTGAAGCGCCTTGCGGCCACGCTCTAGCAAAAGGTCCATCGCGGCAGAGCCAGAAGAGGACCAGAGCGCCCAAATCTCTTCCTCCAGCGCTTCCCAATTGCTGTCACCTGCCTGTTTTAACTGCAAGAAAAGATCATCCAGTCGATCCGCCTGCGCCATGGCCGGGCGTGGTACGACGGCCAGCGTCAGAACCAGTATCAGGGCCAAAAGCGGCGCCAGAAGAAATCCAGAAAGCAGATTGCGCATGCCCAATCCTACACCGCCAGACGGCTTGCGAACAGGGCCAATCCCCATCACCCGCATGTCCGACCCGTTGGTTTCGCGAAAAAAATGTGACGCTGCGGCCTTCCCACGCGTCACCCGGCGAAATCCGCGCAAATGGGCGTTTACGTTTACGGAAACTATGCGTTAGCATCCCGGTGCTAGAGTTTCGAACCACCCCGATAGCGCGGGGTCACTGATGGAGGATTGCACGTGAGCGACGTGATCACAGCGGCCGTGGCCGCATTGAACGAAAAGATGGGCGGCGGGTTTGACGCGGGGACTGCGAAATTCGTCATCGAAGGCGAAGGCGCAATCATCGTGGATGGTGACGGCGTGCGCGCAGGCGATGACGAGGCCGACGTGACGCTCACCGCGGATGCGGATGTGTTCGAAGACATGCTTTCAGGCAATCTGAACCCGACCACGGCGTTCATGACCGGCAAACTGTCGGTGGATGGCAACATGGGTCTGGCGATGCAGCTGGGTTCGGCACTGGCCTGACCGGCCACTGACACCTGTCACAGAGAGGGAGACGCAGATGACCTTTTCCCCTGCCCCCCTGTTTGAAAATATTGCGCAAGGGCCTGCCGGTGGGCGGGCCTTTTGGGCGCAAACCGCAGATGGCGTGCGCATCCGGCTTGGCCATTGGCCACGCGCGGAGGTTTCCACGCAGAGCGGCACCGTGCTGCTTTTCCCCGGCCGCACGGAATACATTGAAAAATACGGTCTTATTGCCAGTGAACTGGCCGAGCGAGGCTTTGACACGCTGACCATTGACTGGCGCGGTCAGGGTTTGGCAGATCGGCCTGATCAGGACCGTGTTCTGGGTCATGTGGGCGATTTTTCGGAATATGCGCTGGATATCGACGCCATGGTGGCACTGGCCGAGGCAGAGGACCTGCCCCGCCCCTATGTGCTCGTCGGCCATTCCATGGGCGGCTGTATCGGGCTGCGCGCACTGCACAATGGGCTGGATGTTGTCGGCGCTGTGTTCACCGCGCCAATGTGGGGCATCACCATGGCCTCGGCGCTGCGGCCTGTGGCATGGTCGCTGTCCTGGGCGCTGCATCAAAGCCCGTGGCGGCTGATGCGCTCGCCCGGCACCACGCGTGAAACTTATGTGTCGATACAACCCTTTGAAGACAATATGCTGACCACGGATCGGGATATGTATGCGCTGATGCAGGCGCAGGCAAAGGCGCACCCGGAACTGACATTGGGGGGGCCAACGGCGGGTTGGCTATATGCCGCCCTGTGCGAGACACGCGATCTTATGCGGAAACCCGCCCCCGATCTGCCGTGCGTGACCTTTCTGGGCACGCATGAGCGCATCGTCGAAGCCCCACCCATTCACGCGCTCATGGCTCGCTGGCCCAAGGGACGTCTGGAAATTGCCGACGGATGCGAACATGAGGTGCTGATGGAAAACATCACAGAACGCACACGTGTCTACGAGGCACTTAAGACCCTAGCCGCCGGGAAATCACTTTAAGCTCACCCCTCAATAGCCTGTTCTAAAAGGTTATTCCGGCTTCGCCCTAGACAGCTCGGCCACCAATGCTTGCGTTGATCCATCAAGCTTGTCAGCCTTCGCAGCTCCCGACACGACCGGCTCCAGTGCCAGCGCAAGCTCTTTGCCCAGTTCAACACCCCATTGGTCAAACGAGTTGATGCCAAGGATCACGCCTTCCACAAAAACACGGTGCTCGTAGAGCGCAACAATGGCCCCCAGCACATGAGGTGTGAGCTTGGGATAAAGCAGCGTGGTCGAGGGGCGATTGCCCTCAAACACCCGATGCGCGGCCTGCCGTTCCAACGCGTCTCCTGTCAGCCCTTTTTCTTTCATCAGGGCGCGCGCCGTGACCATATCGCGCCCCTGCATCAGCGCCTGTGACTGGGCCAGGCAATTGGCGATCAAAAGCCGGTGCTGGTGGGCCAGATCCGGTTCATGCCCGTCCGCGCCGATCATGAACTCGCACGGGATCACATCGGTGCCCTGATGGATCAGCTGGTAAAAAGCGTGTTGCCCATTGGTGCCCGGCTCGCCCCAGACCACGGGACCAGATGGATAATCCAGCGCGCGTCCATCCAGCGCCACACGCTTGCCATTGCTTTCCATCTCTAGCTGCTGAAGATAGGCAGGAAGACGCGCAAGCCTTTGTTCATAAGGCAAAATCGCGCGGGTCTCATAGCCGCAAACCTGACGATGCCAAACCCCGGCTAACGCCAGCATCAAGGGCATATTGTCCCTGCCTTCGGCGGTCAGGAAATGATCATCCATCGCCTTTGCACCGGCCAAAAATTGCTCAAACCTGTCTGCACCGATGGCGATCATCAGGGCCAACCCGATAGGCCCCCACATCGAATAGCGTCCGCCGACCCAATCTTCGAACCCGAAAACCCGTTCCGGCGCAATGCCCCATTCGGCGGTTTTCTCATCATTGGAAGACAAGGCGATGAAATGCAGCGCGGCCGCTTCGGCCCCCATATTTCGGGTCAGCCACTCGCGCGCGGTTTCCGCATTGGTCATGGTCTCGATTGTGGTGAAGGTTTTTGACGCCACGATCACCAGAGTTTCAGCCGGGTTCAGCCCGGCCAACACATCCGAGATTTGCGCCCCATCCACATTCGACACAAAATGAACCCGCGGCCCGTCATGATAGGGTGACAGCGCCTGCACCGCCATGGCCGGTCCAAGGTCGGACCCGCCGATGCCGATATTCACCACATCGCGAAACCGTCCCCCTGCCGGAGGTCTGATCTGGCCAGCCCGCAGGCGTTTGGCAAAATCGCGCATGCGCGACAGGGTGTCACGAACACCCGGCATGACATCTTCGCCATCCACCATGACGCGCGCATCGGCGCCTGCGCGCAAAGCCGTGTGCAACACAGCCCGCTCTTCGGTTTCGTTGATCTTTTCACCCGATACCATGGCCGCGCGCCGTTCCAAAACACCGCGCTTTTTCACCAGCGCAAACAAAAGCTCGACGGCTTTGTCATCCAGCATGGTCTTGGACCAGTCGAAATAAAGCCCTGCCGCTTTTGTTGAAAACCGCGCGGCGCGCGTTTCATCGCCTGCGAATAAATCCGTAATGCGGCCCTTGCCCTGCGCTTTGCGATGCGCCTTTAGATCATCAAAAATCACTTTTATCTCCAGGGGTTACAAGACGGGTTCATTCAGCCCAATGAACCTGCATATCGGACAAAACCGCCTTGACCGGTGCATCCAGAACATCATCGGCTTCGAGCGCATCCGCCAACGCTTGCCGCTTGGCAGCCCCGATAATGAGGAGGTGTTTGGACAGCGCGCCATTCAACATCGGTGCGGTCAGGGTGATGCGCGGCTCGTCCGCCCCCGGTGCGCGCATCGGCATAAGCGGCGGCGCGTGGCGCGACATGGCCTCTGCCAGACGGTCGGCACCGGGAAAGAGGCTCGCCGTGTGCATATCCTCCCCCATGCCCAGCAAGATAACCGAGATCGGCGCAAGGGCGGCCACAGTTTCCGACAGGTCCGCAAGACTGTCCTCGGGTTGCGCGGTGCCGCCATAAAGCGGCACCAGACGTGCCTTGGCCGCGTGGCCAACCAGAAGTCGGGATTTCAGCAAAGCCGTGTTCGAACGCGGGCTGGTTTCGGGCACCCAGCGTTCATCCGTCAACAGCACATCCACCCGCGCCCAGTCCAGATCGACCGCCGACAAGGCATCAAAAACCGGGCCCGGCGTCGTACCGCCCGGCACCGCCAGCGACACACGATCTTCGTGGTCCAACATGGAACTGAGCTCGGATGCCAGCTTGTCTGCCAGATCCAGCATCATCATATCGCGGTCAGCATATTCGATCAGGTTCATTCGCGGATCTCCCTCCAGCGGCGACCATCTTTGTGCAGCAGCATAAGCGCCTCTTCCGGCCCGGTCGAGAACGGTTCATAGGACGCCGGGGCGTCGCGCCGTTCCTGCCAGGCTTCGATGATGGGATCGGTCCAGGCCCAGGCGGCCTCGACCTCGTCCCCGCGCATGAAGAGCGTTTGGTTGCCACGGATCACATCCATGATCAGCCGCTCATACGCATCAGGCGCATCCGCGGCCTCTTCGCCAAGCGCCTCGGCGAACGTCATGTCCAGCGGCACATCAATCAAACGCATGCCCCCCGGCCCCGGCTCTTTGATCGTGACCTTCAGGTCCATGCCTTCGTTGGGTTGCAGACGAATGGAGAGCTCGTTGGCGGATTGCCCGGTATCCTCTTCGAAAATCGAATGAGGCGGTTCTTTGAACCGCACCACAATCTCGGACATGCGCGCCTTCAGGCGCTTGCCCGTGCGCAGGTAAAACGGGGTGCCATTCCAACGCCAATTCGAGATATGCAGCTTCATCGCCACAAAGCTCTCCGTATCGCTTTTGTCCGTTTCCGCATCCTGCAAATAGCTTTCGGTCTCTGCGTCCCCCGCATATTGCCCGCGCACCAGATCCTCGGGCGCCACGGGGTCCAAGGCACGGATGATCTTGAGCTTTTCATCGCGCACCGCATCGGGGTCGAATTTCGAGGGCGGCTCCATCGCGGTCAAACACAACAACTGCATCAGGTGGTTTTGCACCATATCCCGCATCGCACCCGACCGGTCATAGTAACCACCGCGCCCCGCAACACCCACGGTTTCGGCCACCGTGATCTGGATATGGTCGACATATTGCGCATTCCACAGCGGCTCGAACAGCATATTGCCAAAGCGCAGCGCCATCAGGTTCTGCACGGTTTCCTTACCCAGATAGTGGTCAATGCGGTAAATCTGGCTTTCGTCAAAATGCGCAGCCAGCGTGGCGTTCAGCGCACGCGCCGTTTCCAGATCGTGCCCAAAGGGTTTTTCCACCACGATCCGCGCCTGAGGCCCGGCAATGCCCTTTGTGTGCAGACGTTCAGCAATCGGGCCAAACAGACGCGGCCCGACCGAGAAATAAAACGCCTGCACTCGATCGCCGGACATGGCCGCTTTCAGATCGGCCCAGCCATCATCTCCAAGCGCATCAACCGTCACAAAATCCAGTGTTTCGCGAAAAGCCTTCAGCGTGTTCGGGTCGCATTTGCGTTTCGATACGAACTCGCGCACCGCCGCTTCGACAAAATCCCGATAGGCCTCGCTGTCCATATCCGTGCGGGCGGCCCCGATGATCCGGGCACCATCAGGCATCTGCCCGTCACGAAATCGACGATAAAGACCGGGCAGGATTTTACGGCGCGCCAGGTCTCCTGTGCCGCCAAAGATCACCAGGTCGAACGGATCGACGGGAATTACGCGTGAGACCATGGGTTTCTCCGGTTTCTTGTTAGCGCTAACGGTTTCTAAGACCGGCTTCTACAACTCTGCTCGCCGCGAGTCTAGCATTGATCGCACAGGTCACAAGACCATGACGCTGCCACCCGCTTGATTTATGCTGTTTTGGCCATCACGCAGAGCAGTTCGAACATGATCGACGCCCCCAGATAGGCCGTCCCGCCCGAAGCATCAAACGGCGGAGAGACCTCGACCAGATCCGCACCAATGATGTTCACCCCGTCGAGCGCGCGCACCACTTCAAGCGCCTGAAACGAGTTCGGGCCGCCCAGCTCGGGCGTGCCCGTGCCCGGCGCAAAAGCGGGGTCTACGAAATCAATATCATAGCTGACATAGGTTGCGCCCTGCCCGGCGATGTCGCGTGCCTCGGCCATGACATCATCAACACCGCGGGCGTGAAATTCCTCGATTGGAATCACGCGAATGCCAACAGCATCGGCGAAATCCCGGTCCTCGCTGTCATAGGCCGTGCCACGAATGCCAATCATCACCACGCGTTTGGGGTCCAAAAGCCCCTCTTCAACGGCGCGCCGGAAGGGGGTGCCATGGGTGTACATCGTGCCATCGAAATAGGAGTGAAACAGGTCTGTGTGACTGTCGAAATGCACCATGCCAACAGGCGCGTCCTTGGCCAGAGCGCGCAGAATAGGCAGGGTGCACAGGTGATCGCCGCCGCCTGTCAGGGGGCGGATACCCGCCTTATGCACACGGGTATAGAAGGCCTCCATCCGCGTCAGGCTGTCCATCACATCCGCCGGATTTGGGGCGACATCGCCCAGATCGGCGCAGTTCATCGCCTCGAAAGGTCGCACGCCCGTTGCGCCGTTCTGCGCGCGGATCATGGTGGACATGTCGCGCAACTGGCGCGGCCCATGGCGCGGGCCGGGTCGGTTGGTGGTGCCCCCATCCCAGGGCGCGCCGATCAGGCCCAGTTGGACATCGCCAAAGCGCGGGTGATCAAAATCCACATGCGGCAGACGCATGAAAGTGGGCACGCCGGCGAAGCGCGGCAGATCAAAGCCCGAGACGGGCGTGAAGAACGGATCAGACATGGGACCTCTCTTTTGAATGACGCTAGCGCCAAAGCCCCGTCACGTCATGCCAAAACCGACAGATCACTCATCCAGTTCGGTGTCCCAATATAAAAAGTCCAGCCAGCTGTCGTGCAAATGGCCGGGCGGGAATTTGCGGCCCACATTGCGCAGCTCTTCTGCGGTGGGCTGGCGGGCGGGTTTGCGCAAGGACAGGCCCGAGCGGCGCAAGGGTTTTGACCCTTTCTTCAGGTTACAGCGCTGGCAGGCTGCCACCACGTTTTCCCAGCTGGTCACCCCTCCGCTTGCCCGCGGCACCACGTGATCGAAGGTCAGATCCCCGCGCGCGCCGCAATACTGGCAGCAAAACTCATCCCTCAGAAATAAATTAAAGCGCGTGAAGGCCACGCGCTTTTGAGGTTTTACATAGTCTTTCAGAACAACGACCGAGGGGATTTTGATTTCCAGCGACGGGCTTCGGACCACTTCGTCATATTCGGCCAATATATTGACCCGGTCCAAAACTGCCGCCTTCACCGCCTCTTGCCAGGGCCAAAGTGACAGCGGGTAATACGACAAAGGTCTGAAGTCAGCGTTCAGCACCAGCGCCGAATGGTTTTTGACCCCGCCGCCTTCACGTACAAACTCTGTCCTGAAGTCTCCATCCATCATGCACACATCCTCGCCCGATCGCCTGTCCGGCCTCTGGGACCGGTTGTCGGGACGGGACACCCGCCCCATGCTGATAGGTTGACTATATATAGATAGGGCAACCTGACAACCCCAACATATGGGGTCACCAATGGGCTAGCACGCGATTGTCTCAGGGATGTGACAGGGTTATTTGCCCTGCTCAGGCTGAGCCAGTCCCAGTTTGTCCAGCATGAAGCTCAGCGCCACGGACAATCCATCCATGGCAATCCCATGCCCCGTGCCCTTCATGATGAAGCCATAGGTTTCAAAGCCCGCGCCCTGCAAAACCTCGCCGCTTTCAGAGAAATGCGCGGGCGGCACCATGTCGTCCTGATCGCCATGCACCAAGAGCACCGGCAGCTTGGATACGACGTGTTCTGCAAAGTCATCGGGCTCCAGCATACGGCCCGAAAACGCCACCAGCCCGGCGATCGGCTCGTCACGGCGCGGCAGGACCCGCAGCGACATCATCGTGCCTTGCGAAAACCCAAAAACAATGAGTTCCGAGGGGCTTATGCCTTCATCTTCAAGCACCTGATCGAGGAAAGCGTTGATGTCATCCGTGGCCATCTCGACCCCGCGCATGCTGTCCTCTTCCGACGATCCGTCCAGCCAGGGGATCGGGAACCACTGATAACCCATAGGGTTGCCCAGACATTTCTCGGGCGCATCGGGCGCGATGAAGGTTGTGTCGGGCATATGCTCAGACAAGGGATCGGCCAGCCCCAGAAGGTCGGCCCCGTCCGCGCCATAGCCATGCAGAAACACCACAACGGATTTGGTGTCGCCCGAGGCGGCTTCGCGGCGTTTCATGTCCAGAATACGTGTCATCAAGCAATCCCTTCACGGTGTTTTACAATGCGGTAATAGGCCCAGAGAAGCCGCGCTGCAACGCCTCTCCACGGGGACCAATTTTCGGCCATCTGACGCAGGTCTTTTTCCTTGGGGCGTTCGGGCAGATCAAACAGTACACGCGCAGCCTCTTGCAGGGCCAGATCACCCGCCGGAAAAATGTCCGCCCGCCCCAAGGCAAACAGCGCATAAATCTCGGCGGTCCATAGTCCAATACCGGGCACGGCGGTCAACGTTGTGATCACATCTGCGCTGGAGGCCGCGCGCAGGGTTGCATAATCCAGTCCCGCCCCGGCCAACGCATGCGCATAGCGGATCTTGGGGCGCGACAGGCCAAGGGCGGCCAGATCTTCGGCACTGGCGGCGGTCACCGCTTCTGGTGTGACCATGCCGGCCGCCTCGACCCGCGCCCAGATTGCGGCCGCAGAGGCGGTTGAGACCTGTTGGCCCACGATGGCAAACATCAAGGCCGCGAACCCATCCGGGCGCAAGCGCAGGGGAATTTCCTCTATTTCATCCATAACTTGCGTGAAACGCGGATCGTGATCACAAAGCCAGCGCGCGCCTTCCTGCAAACAGGCCTGCCCCGTGATCACAGGCTCTGTCTGGCCAGCCATTCAAGCGCCTCCTCAGGGGTTTCGACGTGATCACAAGCCTGTGGCTCGGGGCGCGACAGCATCGCCACGGGCAGGCCCAAGGCGCGCGCCGCCAGAAGCTTTGCATCCGCCACACCGCCTGCGTTTTTTGTCACGATCCAGTCAATCTGGCGCTCGGCCAATAAGGCGCGTTCCTCTTCGAACGAAAACGGAGGCCGCCCGACAATCCAGTCGCCATCGTAAGGAAATCCCTCAGCTGTCTCGTCCACGCGGCGACAAAAGAGAATTCTCCCCGCGGCAAGCTCTGCCCAGTCCCCAACCGACTTTGCCCCTGTGGCCAAAAGCACCCGCGCCCCTGTCGGGATGATCTTTGCCGCCTGAGACGGCGTTGCAATATCACGCCAATCATCGCCGTCGCCCGCCTGCCACGCCGGACGCATGAGGCGCAGATAGGGCAGACCAAGCTCTGTGCAAATCTGATAAGTGCGGGACGATATTTGCTGGGCAAACGGATGCGTGGCGTCGATCACGGCGGTGATGGCCGTATCGATCATGAAGCGCGCTTGCGCCTTCGCACCGCCAAACCCGCCGCTGCGCAGGGGCAGCGGATAGGACAAGGGCGCCTGCGTGACACCGGCGAGGGATGCGATGGTGTCTACCCCCTGCGCTGCAAGGTGCCGCGCCAGTGCGCGCGCCTCGGCGGTGCCCGCCATCAACAAAAGCGTCATGTGGCCCGCGCGATCACCGCGCCCTGCCGGTCAATCACCACCACATCAAGCGCGACAGGCCTGTCCCGCAGGATCGAGCGCGCCTCGTGGCGGGCCATGCAGGCGATCTGCATCGCGAAATCTTCTCCAAGTTTTTCAAAGACTTCCAGTGCAGTGTTCATCTGCGCCACCTCGGGCACCTCGGTCCATTTTGCAAGCGCTGCGAAATCCACCTGACTGCGGCCCGAATGCAAATCCCGCGCCCCTTGCGCGAGCTTGGTCAGCTTGCCGATCCCGCCGCCGATGGTGACCCGCTCGACCGGATTTTTATAGAGGTATTTCAGCATGCCGCCCACGAAATCCCCCATGTCGATCATCGCGCTTTCCGGCAGGCCGTGAAGCCCGCGCACGGTGGCCTCCGAGGTGGCCCCGGTGCAGCCGGCCACATGGGTCAGCCCCTCGGCCCGCGCCACATCGATACCGCGGTGGATCGAGGCAATCCATGCCGCACAAGAAAACGGCCGCACGATGCCGGTGGTGCCCAGAATGGACAGCCCGCCCTTGATGCCAAGGCGCGGGTTCCATGTCTTTTCCGCCAAGGCCGCGCCGTCACGCACGGATATGGTGATGTCCACATCCGACGGGCGCCCATAGGCGGCGGCGCATTCATGCACCACGCCTTTCATCATCAGGCGCGGCACCGGATTGATGGCAGGTTCGCCGGGGGGAATGGGCAGGCCCGGTTTGGTCACGATGCCCACGCCCTCGCCCGCATGAAAGCGAATGCCCTGCCCCGGCACGCCTTGCGCCACGCGCGCCCGGATCAGCGCGCCATGGGTGACATCCGGGTCATCGCCCGCATCCTTGATCACGCCTGCCTCGGCCCAGTTGGCCCCCGACTGTGCATTTTCCAGGGAAAAACTCGGCGTTTCCCCTTTGGGCAACGTGATGGTGACCTCATCTGGCACGCCCGGCCCCCACAACCCATCAAGCGCCGCCTTAAGGGCAGCGGTGGCACAGGCTCCGGTGGTCCAGCCCCGGCGCAATTGAGATGCAGGCGCGTTTGTCATGGCGCCGACTATAGGGGTGGTTTCGCGCGCCGCCAATCCGTTGCAAGAGGTCGCGTGAGCACTTTTCGCCGCGCCACATCGGGTGCATAAGGGGCGCATGAGTGAATCAGACGCATATCTTCCGCCCCGCCTGCCCGGCGCGCACTGGCCTGAACTGCAACCGGGTTGGGTGTGGCTCTGTGGGGCTGGACCCGGTGACCCCGGTCTTTTGACGGTGCATGCGCTGAATGCGCTGATGCAGGCTGACGTGATTGTGCATGACGCTCTGGTCTCGCGCGAGATTCTGAGCTGGGCCAACCCGTCCGCCGAAATCATTTATGCGGGCAAACGTGGCGGCAAGCCATCGGCCAAGCAGCGCGATATTTCGCTGCAACTGGTCGAGCTGGCGCAGGCGGGCAAACGGGTGTTGCGCCTGAAGGGCGGAGACCCCTTTGTCTTTGGTCGCGGCGGCGAAGAGGGCCAGACACTGGTGCAGCATGGCGTGCCGATCCGCATCATTCCCGGCATTTCGGCGGGCATTGGCGGGCTGGCCTATGCGGGCATTCCGGTCACCCATCGTGATGTGAACCAATCCGTGACCTTTGTCACCGGGCATGATCAATCGGGCGAAACGCCCGGCTCGCTTGACTGGGAGGCGATCTCGCGCGGGTCGCAGGTCATTGTCATCTATATGGGCATGAAACATCTGGACCGCATTCGCTCAGCGCTGATCGCGGCGGGACGGTCCGGCGACGAACCGGTTGCGATCACCTGCGATGCAACCACGCCCAAGCAGCGCGTGCTGGAAACCACGCTTGCCACCTGCGTCGAGGACGCGGCCGCTGGCGGTTATGGCGCGCCCGCCATCATTTGCGTGGGGCGTGCGGTTTTGATGCGACAGGCGCTGGACTGGCAGGCACTTGCCGCCGGTGACGCGCTGCGCAACACCGACCCGTTGGGGCGTGGCCGCCCGGCCGAGGACCGCTGATGTCCGCGCGGGCCACGATGGGCCTGATCCTGTCTGCGCCGTCATCGGGCAGTGGGAAAACCACGCTCACGCTTGGCCTTCTGCGCGCGCTCACCCGGCGCGGCGTCTCGGTCAGTGGCGCAAAATCCGGCCCCGATTATATCGATCCACGCTTTCACGCGGCCGCCTGCGGGCGCGACTGCCCCAACCTTGATGCCTGGGCGATGGCACCTGCCCGCTTGCATGATCTGGCGCGCGCGGGCGCGGATTTGTTGCTGGTGGAAGGCGCCATGGGCCTGTTTGACGGTGCCCCGCCCGAGGGGCGCGGGGCCACTGCCGATCTGTCCCGCCATCTGGGCCTGCCTGTTGTCTTGGTGGTCGATTGCGCGCGTCTGGCCCATTCTGTCGCACCGCTGGTCAACGGGTTTGCCCAGCATGACCCGGATGTCAGGGTCGCGGGCGTGATCCTGAACCATGTGGGCAGCCCGCGCCACGAAGCCATGTTGCGTGCCAGCCTGCAAGACAGCCTGATCCCGGTGCTGGGCGCGGTTTACCGGCAAGATGGGGTCGAACATCCCTCGCGCCATCTGGGGCTTGTGCAGGCGGGGGAACACCCTGATTTGCAAGCCTATCTGGACCGGGTGGCCGATGCGGTGGAAGCTGCCATTGATCTGGATGCGCTGGTGGCCTTGGCCGGACCAATTGCCCCCGCAGCTGGCCCTGCCGCGCGGCTGAGCGCGCCGGGGCAACGGATTGCCGTGGCCTCGGATCAGGCCTTTGCCTTTGCCTATCCGCATATTCTGGCCGACTGGCGCGCCGCCGGGGCCGAGGTTCTGCCCTTCTCTCCCTTGGCGGATGAGGCGCCTGATGCCTCTGCCGATTTCATCTTCCTGCCCGGTGGATACCCGGAATTGCACGCAGGCAAACTGGCCGCGGCCGAACGGTTCAAAGCAGGCATGCAGGCCGCCAGCTGCCAGATCTATGGCGAGTGCGGCGGCTATATGACCCTTGGCCGGGCGATCACCGACAAAGACGGGCAGCGCCATGAGATGCTAGGGCTTTTGGGGCTGGAAACCAGCTTTGCCAAGCGCAAGCTGCATCTGGGATACCGCGCCCTGACCGCCGCAGAAGGCCCGTTCAAGGGGCCGTGGAATGCCCACGAATTCCACTATGCCACCACGCTGCTGGCCGAGGGGACACCCCTGTTCGAAGCCACGGACGCCGAGGGGCGCGCATTGGCCCCGATGGGTCTGATCAACGGGGCGGTCTCGGGCAGTTTCGCACATCTGATCGACCGCGCGTAGCAGCGGCTGACTGCGACAACATCGCCTTTGAAGGGGTACAATTTCGCTCTGGCCAAACGCTATATGCATGGATACGCATATGGCCATGACCGACGCGACCCTCACCCCCGCTGATGATGCACGTGCCAAGCGCAATGTGACGATACTTGTGCTGGCGCAGGCCATTCTTGGCGCGCAGATGCCAATGATTTTCACCATGGCGGGGCTGGCGGGACAATCGCTGGCGTCCAATCTGTGCTGGGCGACCCTGCCCATTTCGCTGATGGTTGGCGGCTCGATGATTTTTGCCAACCCGGTCAGCTGGGTCATGCAGACCTATGGGCGGCGCATCGGGTTTTGGCTGGGCACATTGGGTGGTTCTGCCGGGGCCGCAATCAGCGCCTATGGGCTGATGCAGGCTGATTTCACCATTTTCCTGATCGGCTCTTTTCTGATGGGGCTTTATCAATCGGCGCAAGGGTTTTACCGGTTTGCAGCGGCGGATACAGCCTCTGCCTCCTTCCGCCCCAAGGCGATTTCTTACGTGATGGCGGGGGGCTTGGCCTCGGCCATCATCGGGCCGCAACTGTTCAATGCGACCAATGACATGATGGTGGTGCCCTTTCTGGGCGCCTATGTGGCAATCATCGCGATCAACCTCATTGGGTCTTTGCTGTTTTTGGGGCTGGACATTCCCAAGCCGGAAAAACCGCATGAAGATGCGCCCAAGGGACGGTCGCGCCGGGAGCTTTTGCGCGACCCGGTGATTGCCGTGGCAATCATCTGTGGCATGGTGTCTTACGCTTTGATGAACCTTGTGATGACCTCGACCCCGCTGGCGGTTGTGGGCTGCGGGTTTGAAACCGATATGGCGGGCAATATCGTCACCGCCCACGTGCTGGCCATGTTTGTGCCCAGCTTTTTCACCGGTCACCTGATTGCCCGTTTCGGCACCCGCGTGATCATCGCCACGGGGCTTGGCATTCTGGGGCTGGCAGGGGTTGTTGCCTTGCAGGGGGTGGAGCTTGAGAACTTCTTCATCGCGCTCATTCTTCTGGGCGTGGGCTGGAACTTTGGCTTTGTCGGCGCGACCACCATGCTGGCCGGCGCCCATGCGCCCGAGGAACGCGGCCGGGTTCAGGGCATGAACGACATGATCGTTTTCGGCTGTGTGACCGTGGCGTCGCTGGCCTCTGGCGGGTTGATGAATTGCTCGGGCGGCACGGCTGTCGAAGGCTGGAGCGCGGTGAACATCGCCATGGTGCCTTTCCTTGCACTGGCCGGTGCATCGCTGATCTGGCTGATGATGCGTCCACAGGATGACCTCGCGTAGTCCAGATCACAGTTTTGCGTGACCCCCTTCGGGAAACCCGCTAGAGAGCGGAAAACCAAGATGGAGGGACGGGATGTCACGCGAGATCACGCAGACAGACTATAAATTCGGTGCCGGACAGGCACTGGTGGGCGCACAGATGCTGTTTGTCGCCTTCGGGGCGCTGGTTCTGGTGCCGCTTCTGACCGGGCTGGACCCCAGCGTGGCTTTGTTCACGGCGGGCGTCGGCACATTGATTTTCCAGATTGTCACGCGCGGTAAGGTGCCGGTCTTTCTGGCTTCATCCTTCGCGTTTATCGCGCCGATCATCTATGGCGTGCAGACATGGGGGCTGCCCGCCACGCTGGGCGGTCTGGCCGCAGCAGGCCTGTTTTACGTGGTGATCAGCTTTGCCATTCGCATCTGGGGCTCGGACTGGTTGCACCGCTATTTGCCCCCCGTCGTGGTAGGTCCTGTGATCATGGTGATCGGCCTGGCGCTGGCCCCGGTGGCCATCAATATGGCAACAGGTCTGGCGGGCGATACACAGATCATGCCCAAGGGTTATGCGCTGATCCTGGCTGCCGTGTCGCTGGGCACCACGATGCTGATCGCCATTCGGGGCCGTGGCATGATCAAGGTTGTGCCAATCATTTTCGGCGTGATCGCGGGCTATGTGGCCGCGCTGATCCTTGGCGCGATCACCGGCCAGAGCCTGGTCAGCTTCCAAAGCTTCTCGGATGCCGCCTGGATTGCCGTGCCGGGCTTTGTCGCGCCTGAGTTCAATCTGGCTGCGATCCTCTTTATCCTGCCTGTAGCCATTGCCCCCGCCATCGAGCATTTCGGCGATGTGATGGCCATCAGCTCGGTCACCAAGAAAGACTATCTGAAGGAACCGGGCATCCAGAACACCATGCTGGGTGACGGCCTTGCCACTGTCTTTGCGGGCCTTGTGGGCGGGCCACCCAACACCACCTATTCCGAGGTGACGGGCGCTGTGACGCTCACCCGCGCCTTCAACCCGGCCGTGATGACATGGGCCGCGATCTTCGCCATTGCCCTGGCATTCGTGGGCAAAGTCTCGGGCGCGCTTGGCACCATCCCCATGCCGGTCATGGGCGGCATCATGATCCTGATGTTCGGCATGGTGACCGTGGTGGGCCTGACGGTGCTGGCGCGGATCGGTGCAGAGGCGCTGACCAACAGCCGCAACATGGTGATCGTCTCGACCATCCTTGTGATCGGTATCGGCGGGTTGTCCATTCCCTTTGGCGGTGGCTTCACACTGGCAGGCATCGGGCTGGCCGGTGTTGCAGGGGTGATCCTGAACCTGATCCTGCCCAAGGAAGTCGAACATATCGACCTGTGACGCGCGCATGGCCCTGCCATGCAAGCCAATAAAAACAAAGCGACCCGCCCAGTTGGGCGGGTCTCCTTTTTGAAACAGTTCGCTGAAGCGCCTCAGCCTTCGGACACCCGGCCACGCCGACCGCCGCGCCGTTTGGGTGCTGCTGCCTCGTCCAGCGCTGCCCGCAACACAGTGGTCATCGGGTGATCGGGATGATCCGCGCCGAAGTGCGTCAACAGGGTTTGAATGCGCTCGGATTGGGACATCGGGTGATCTTCAAACAGCGCCCAGTCCAGAAAAATAGACCGGCATTCTTCAACCCGGATGCCCTCGATCACATAGCTGTCGCGGATCAGGCCGCGCTTGTCGATTTCCTGGATCACTTCCGTCATCTTGTTCCTCCCACCGGCGCTCACCCCGGAGGGTTGGCCAGCACCTCGTCAATGGCCTGGGCGGCGGCCCGTGCCTTGTTTTCCAAGTCCTGAACCAGCGCGTCTTTATTGTCCGCCCCGGTTTCGCGCAGCAAAAGCCCCTGCCCGCCCTGTCCAAGCGCCTCCAGATCCAATGCCTCGTCAGTCAGCAGTTTGGACGCGGCCTGCAAGCGCCACATTAGGTCATGCGAGGCCGCCATGGCCTGCCCCTGACCGTCAGAAAACCAGCCAATGGCGACACCTTCGGCAATCTGCCGGTCCGGTTCTGCCGGCGTGTTGGCCGATAAAAGCGCCGCCGCCTGAGCGACCAGCTCCACATCCTGCAGGTGCCCCTCGCCCAGTTTGGCGTCCAGCGCGCCGCGTGACTGTTTGGCCTCGGCGATGCGCGCGCGCATGTCGATCACATCGCCCACCACTTTCGCCGGATCGCGCTCAAAACCCAGCACCTCGGCGCGCGCAGCCTCATAGGCGCTCTGCAGCCCATCAGGCCCCGCCACCACCCGTGCGCGGGTCAGGGCCAGATGTTCCCAAGTCCAGGCCTCGTCGCGTTGATAGGCCTTGAAGCTTTCGATCGAGGTCGCCACCGCCCCCTGCCGCCCCGATGGTCTGAGCCGCATGTCCACCTCGTAAAGCCGCCCTTCCGCCATCGGGGCGGACAGCGCGGTCAGGAAGGCCTGCGTCAGGCGCGCGTAATAGGCGCGCGTGGCCAGCGGGCGACGGCCATCGGACATATCGACCCCTTCCGGGTCATAGATAATGATCAGGTCCAGATCCGACGTGGCCGTCAGCGCGCGCGCGCCCAAAGACCCCATGCCGATGATCGCGGCCCCTGCCCCCGGCGGCGTGCCATGTTTCAGCGCGAAATTCTCGACCACCACGGGCCACAGCCCGCGAATGACCGCGTCCGCAAGATCGGTATATTGCGTGCCCGCCTCGCGCGCCGGGATCAGCCCGCGCAGGAAATGCACGCCAATACGGAAATGCCATTCCTTCATCCAACGCCGCGTGGTGTCGAGCTTGGCTTCATAGTCGGGTGCCTTCGTCAAGCGCGCCACCAGCTCTGCCTCAAGCGCCGCGCCACCGGGCCAAGGCTCGAAGAACCCGCCCCCGATCACCGCGTCCAGCACCCCGGCGTTATGGCCCAGATAAGCGGCCAGCGCGGGCGCGGTTGCGGCGATGTCCACGATCAGGTCCACCAGCGTCGGGTTGGCCTCGAAAAGTGAGAAAAGCTGCACCCCGGCAGGCAGGCGTTTCAGGAAACCATCAAACTGGATCAGCGCATCCTGAGGGCGCGGCGCATCACCCAGCCGGGCCAGAAGATCGGGTTTCAACCGGTTGAAAATCTCCACCGCGCGCGAGGACCGCAGGCAGGGATAGGTTTCCCAGCGCCCGACGATTTCAGCCTCGGTTTCAGACAGCTCGCGACTGTCCGCCGCCGATCCATCCGGGGCAAAGAAGCTTTCGGTCACCTCGTGCACCTCGGCCAGCGCGTCATGGATGCGGGTTTTCAGCGCTGCGGTGTCGCCCTCGCCCATCATGCGGGCCATGCGGTCAAACTCGCCTTCCGTCTTGGGCAGCAGATGGGTCTGCGCGTCGCGCATCATCTGCACGCGATGTTCAACGGTGCGGTGGAAGCGATAATGGCGGGTCAGGATCTCGGCCACCTCGGAAGGGATCCAGTCCTTCTCGGCCAGCGCGGCCAGCCCCGGCACGGTTTCGCGCATCCTGAGCCCCTCGTCGCGGCCACCGGCGATGATCTGGCGGGTCTGGGTGAAAAACTCGATCTCGCGGATGCCGCCGCGCCCCAGTTTCATGTCGTGACCGGGCAAGGTGATGTCACCATGCAGGCCTTTATGCTCACGAATGCGCAGGCGCATGTCATGGGCGTCCTGAATGGCGGCGAAATCCAGATGTTTGCGCCAGATAAAGGGGCGCAGGCGGGTCAGATAGGCCGCGCCCGCCGCAATGTCGCCCCCACAGGGGCGCGCTTTGATGTGGGCGGCACGTTCCCATGTGCGGCCAAGGCTTTCATAGTAGCGTTCGGCGGCTTCCATCGACACGCAGACCGGCGTGACCGAGGGGTCCGGGCGCAGGCGCAGATCGGTGCGAAAGACATAGCCGTCTTCGGTGAGTTCCGAGAGCATGGCGCTCATCTTGCGGGTGGCGCGGATATGGCTGGCGCGGGCCTCGTGGAAATCGGCGCCCTCAAAGCGGCTGTCATCAAACAGCATGATCAGATCGATATCCGAGCTGTAGTTCAGCTCGTGCGCGCCCATCTTACCCATGGCCAGCGCCACCATGCCGCCCGCCGTTTCAACGTCATCCTCGCCCATGCCGGGTAGCTTTTTGCGCCGGATTTCCTGCCCCACCTGAAAGGTCATCGCGGTATGCGTGGCAAAATCCGCCAGATCGGTCAGCGCGCCGGTGACTTGCTCCAGCGCGTAGACGCCTGCCAGGTCCGCAAGCCCGGTCAAAAGCGCGATACGTTGCTTGGCCACACGCAGGGATTTGCGCAACGCGCTGTCACTGTCGCGGTCCATCTGGGTCATGGCCTGAGCGATGGCGTCTTCGGGCGCCATGGTCAGCGCTTCACGCAACCAGTCCGCCTGCTTTTCCATCAGCGTTTTCAGATAGGGTGCGCAGCCCGCCGTACCGGACAGAACATCGCGAAGATCAGGTGTCAGGTCGGAAAACTGATCGGCTATTTCGCGGGCTGGTTCTGCCTCGAAAGCGATGGGGGTTCGGGTGACACGGGCGGCGAAGGTATTTTGGCTCATAGGCTCAAATTGCGCGGCTCTTGCGGGCGGGTCAACAGGGGATGCGGCGCTGCGACAAAGATACATGGCGGGGGCCGCGCTGGTCTTGCCTTGGGCGCCATCATCGCTACTGTCGCGACACCAATGGGAGGTCCCGATGTCCAAAAGCTTGAAACGCGTGAAGGCTGCGCTGATTGATGCGGGTCTGAACACCGAAGTTCGCGAAATGGCCGACGGCACGCGCACCGCCGCGGATGCCGCGCGCGCCTGTGGCTGCGAGATTGACCAGATCGCCAAATCCATCATCTTTCGCGGCGATCGCAGCGGCCATGTGGTCCTGTTTCTCACCGCAGGCGGCAATCAGGTGGATGCGACAAAGGCGTCGGCACTTGCAGGCGAGCCGCTTGGCAAAGCGGATGCGACGCTGATCCGCGCAGAGACGGGTTTCGCCATTGGAGGTGTATCCCCGGTTGGCTTGATCAGCCCGGTGAAAGCGTTCTACGACGCGCGCCTGACGGATTTCGACGTGGTATGGGCGGCCGCAGGCACCCCACGCCATGTCTTTCCCGCAGCACCTGCTGATTTAATTGCGGCCTGTGGTGCTCAGCCCGGCAGCTTTGTCTGACCATCCGGGGCCATCAGCGCCCTCAATATCCGGGTCAGATCGGCACGCTCTGCTTCTGGCAACGGGGCCAGGAAGGTCTCGTTCACCGCTTTGACGGTTGCAAACAGGCTGGGCATCAATTGGGTGCCAGCCTCGGTCAGAAAGACGCGGTGGGACCGGCGGGATGTGGCGTCTGGCCGGCGTTCGACCAGCCCCTCGCCTTCCAGATGGTCCAAGGCACGGGTGATCGCGTAATTGGGCATGGAAATGCCGTCGCCCAATTCGGTTTGGGTGACGTCCTCACGCTCTGACAAGGTCATGAGAACGACGAAGTGATCAATTTTCAGGCCGAACGCCGCCAACCTGTCCGTCATTTGCCGGTCTAGTGTTCTCGCGAGCCGCTGGAACATCCAGCCGACGCTGGTCTGTCGCGTGGTTGTTGCACGGTCTGAAAGGGAATTGTTTTTGTTCATAAGCAAGACCATAGGTTGCCAATATTGCAATTGCAAATGTTTTATCTTGCTATTGTTGCAGCTGCAAATATTATGACGTCGAGTCTTTTAAAGATTGGAGAACACAATGAAACGCTATCATCCCCTTTTGGTCACCCTGCATTGGGTTCTGGCCGCAATGATCGTCGGAGGTCTGATCATGGGTGGCCAGGTTCTGGCTGCACTGCCCAATGACAGCCCGGACAAGCTGTTTAGCCTGCGCATGCATATGAGCGTCGGCATGATCATCGGCGTTCTGATGATTATTCGCCTGATCACACGGCTGCGCACGCAACACCCGCCGAAAGCGGACACCGGGAACGCCCTTTTGAACATGGGTGGGCAAGCGGCGCATTGGGCGCTTTACGCATTTGTCCTCCTGATGGTGGCCAGTGGTATCGGCATTTCACTGGGCGCGGGCCTGCCCGATATCGTGTTTGGCGGATCTGGCGCGCCTTTGCCGGAAACCTTCAATGACCTGCCCCCGCGCGCGGCTCATGGCATCCTGTCCAAGCTCCTTGCCCTGACCATCCTCGCCCATATCGCGGGCTGGGCCTATCACCAATTCCTGCTGAAGGACGGGTTGTTCAGCCGCATGTGGTTCGGAAAGCGGACTGACTGATGCGCAAGGTTTTAGACTTCATAAACGAGATCGCCGGCATTCTTTATGTCGGCGGTATCCTTTCACACATCGTGATCGGCGCGGTCATCGGCGCGCCCGATGGGGCAACGGCGGTGACCGTCTATAGCTATAAGCTGACCAGCGCCTATATTCTGATCCTGCCCGGGCTGGCCTTGAAGCTTGCCTGTGATCTGGCCCTGTTCTTCATCTGGAAAGAGCGTGCGCGCTGGCTGATCGTGAAGCTTGCCTGTCAGGCGTTTCTGGCGGTGAATGCCTTTGTCTTTCTTGTGCCGATGATGCCCGACCTGCTGGCGCTGGCTGAAGCCGGGGACCCGGCCGCGCCCGTCAGCGACGCCTTCCACGCGCTGGAAGCCCGCGAAGCCCTTGTGGGCATGTCCAATGTGCTGCCGCTGGTGACAGAGCTGATCATGGGCGCCTTCAAGCCTCGATTGGGCCAAAAGGCTTCTTCCGGCGCAGTTCCAGCCTAAACATCCCCCATAAAATACCAGAAAGAGCGGTAAATCAACACCGCTCTTTTTTCATTTTAATGTTCTAAATCAGCACCCTATACGATTTATGTAAAAAACATTCACATTGCCCCTTGATGCCACGGGGAAAATCCCCACATCCTAGTCATGTGAAAGACATTCACATTCAAACGACACAAAATGGAGACCATCATGAACACCGCCGCCCATACGACTGACTACACCGCCGCCCCCCGCGGATGGTTCTCGCGGACCGAGGCGTGGCTGGACGAACGCGGCAAAGGCGCCTGGATCGCCGCCATGGTCGTCAGCTTCATCCTCTTCTGGCCCGTTGGCTTGGCCCTTCTTGCCTATATGATCTGGAGCAAACGCATGTTCTCAAAATCCTGTGCCCACCGCAGCGCCCGTACCCCGCAAGCCTGGCAGGACCGTCATATGTCGCACCGCCACGGGTTCTCGACCTCGGGCAACACCGCCTTTGACGCCTATAAAGCAGAAACCCTGCGCCGGTTGATGAGCGAACAGGAAGCTTTCGAGGCCTTCCTTGAACGCCTGCGCGCCGCCAAGGACAAGTCGGAATTTGACCAGTTCATGGACGAACGCGCCGAAGCGGCCCAAACCGCACGCGACGAAGCCTATGACATCGAAGACGAGAGCGACGAAATCGACGATGTCGAGGTTCTGGACGAACCCAAACGCGCGAAAAAGAAGTAAGGCGCAAGCCTTCAGGGCTGGCCCTTCCCCCGGGGCCGGCCATTTTGCTATGTCACCCGCATACCCCCACGACTTTCCCCTTCAGAGGACCCCAATGACCTATCACGATGCCCATGCAACCCCGTCCCGCTGGGGCCTGCCCGACCCGGACAGCCAGCCCGAGTTTTATCAGGACGTGACGATGAAGCGCCTGACGGCCTGGGTTCTGGATGTCATCGTGATTGTCGCCATCACCTTTGCGATCAGCCTGTTGACCCTGGGCATCGGCTTTTTCCTGTGGGGGCTGATCTATCTGGCGGTTGGCTTCACCTATCGCACGCTGACCCTGACGGGCCGCTCGGCCACTCTGGGCATGCGCCTGTTTGCCATCGAGCTGCGCCGCCATGACGGCCACCGTTTTGACCGCCAGACCGCGGCACTGCACACGCTGGGCTTCTATCTGTCGATGACGACCTTTGTGATTCAACTGATCTCGATCGTGATGATGTTCACCACGGCGCGTGGTCAGGGCCTTGTTGATATGGTTCTGGGCACGGCGGCGATCAACCGGGCGGCTGACCAGCATTGATCTGCGGTCACGCGCCCTGCCCGTTTCCAACCTTGAAGACACGTTATTTACCTTAAGGCGGCGCGGGGCTTGCCCGCCCGCCCTTCACCGCGTTAGGCTGTGTGTCGAGGTAACGATAATCGAGATCAACGAGGTTCCATGCGCCATACCCTGCCGCTCGCGCCACAATTCTACGTGACCGCTCCGCAGGAGTGCCCCTATCTGGATGGGCGGATGGAACGTAAATTGTTCACCGCCCTGCAGGGGGAACACGCCCCGACACTGAATGACAGCCTGTCGAAACAGGGGTTTCGCCGGTCTCAAAACGTGCTCTACCGCCCGTCCTGCGCCGATTGCTCCGCCTGCCTGTCTGCCCGCATCCGGGTCGCGGATTTCAAACCGTCGAAAACCCAGCGTCGCGTGGTGAAACGCAATGCAGATCTGGAACGGCGCGCGCGCACACCCTGGGCCAGCGAAGACCAATACGAGCTGTTTCGCCGCTATCTTGACCACCGCCACGCAGATGGGGGCATGGCGGATATGGACGTGTTCGAATTTGCCGCGATGATCGAAGAAACCCCGATCAAAAGCCGCGTGATAGAGTATTCAGAACGCGGATCAGATCAGGCACCGGGCGATGAGCCAACTGGACCTTTACGCGCGGTCTGCCTGACCGATGTGCTCGATGACGGGTTGTCGATGGTTTATTCCTTCTTTGAACCCGATCGGCAGTCCAGTTCGCTGGGCACATTCATGATCCTTGATCATATCCAGATCGCCCGCGAAGCCGGCCTGCCCTATATCTATCTGGGCTATTGGGTGCCGGGCAGCCCGAAGATGGATTACAAGGCCAAGTTCTCTGGTCTTGAAGTCTATCGCGCAGGCCAATGGCAGAGCTTTGAGGCGGATGCGAATTATGACAGCGAGCTGAACCCGCTGTCCATTGACCCGATTGCCGAACAGGTCGCCGGGATCACGCTGCCCGATACGGCAACGTAAAACTCGCCCGGCAACCCACTCATATAACTGCAAAATAATAAGGCGCACCCGTATGGGCACGCCTTTCAAGCTTATGTGGCCGGGCGGGGTCATGGGCAGACCACCGCCTCAGCAGATCAGCCAATTTGCTTACCGTCTTCGCGCCAGAAGGCCACGATGGACGAACGCGGGTGACCGGCGCCATCAGGCCAGCTGCCACCGGGGTGCTGCACGCCAACAAAGCCAACCTTCTTGTCTTTCGACCAGCACAGTCCGGTCACCTCGGCGCGGTTGGGCACGGTCATGAAGCGCACGATCTCGCCGGTTTCGGGGTGACCCACCAGCATCTGGTTGTTGCCCATACCTTCGAAATCGCCTTCGTTTTTATAGTTCCCATCCGTCTGGATCCACAAAAGACCGTCCGAAGAAAACTGCATCCCGTCGGGCGAGTTGAACATATTGCCCTCGTTGATGTTGTCCGACCCGGCGTATTCATTGCCATAGACCTTCGGATTGCCCGCCATCACGTAGAGATCCCAGGTGAAATCATCCGCCGCGTGGTTGTCGCCTGCGGGCGTCCAGCGCACGATCTGGCCGTAATGGTTGGTTTCACGCGGGTTCACCGCATTGACCGAGGTGTCATCACCGCCCGCATTGGGTTTCACACCACGGTTCTTGTTGTTGGTCAGCGCGCAATAGGCTTCGGCCTTCAGCGGATTCGCGGCCACCCATTCCGGGCGGTCCATGGTGGTGGCGCCGACCTTCGAGGCCGCCATGCGCGAGAAACACAGGATGTCTTCGATGCTCATCGAGGTGGTTTCCGGCGTCAGCGGCACCCATTCACCGGTCTGATCATCGTTGAAGCGCGCCACGTAAAGCGTGCCGTCATTCAAAAGATCACCCCCGCCCTGCCCTTCGGCCCAGGTGCCGTTCGAGACGTAGCGATACAGATACTCGCCGCGCTCATCATCGCCCATATAGACCACGACCCGGCCATCGCTGGCCTGCACCATTTCGGCATTTTCATGTTTGAAGCGCCCAAGAGCGGTGCGTTTCACCGGGGTCGATTTGGGATCGGCGGGGTCAATCTCGGTGATGAACCCGTGGCGATGCGGCTCGTTAGGCTCGTTCGAGATGTCATAGCGCGGATCAAACTTTTCATAGGCATAGCGGCCTTCGCCACCGATGCCATAGCGCGTATAGCCTTCGCCCGCGGGCATCTCGCCCGTGGCGCCAAAGTAGCCGTTGAAGTTCTCTTCGCAGGTCAGATAGGTGCCCCAAAGCGTCTTGCCCGAGCCGCAATTGTTCATCGTGCCTTTCACGGTTGTGCCAAACGGGTCGGCCTTGGTGCGCAGCAGCTTGTGACCGGCCAAGGGCCCTGCAATCAGCATCTCTGTCTCATGGGTGATGCGACGGTTATAGGGGCTGTCTTTCACCACCGCGTAACCTGCACCTGTGTTGGCAATCTCCATCACTGTCACGCCCTGCAGGTTTTTCAGCAAGCTGACCTCAGCGGCCGAGCGCGGGGTGCCTTCGGCCTCGGCGGGCAAGTTGATCTTCGGGTTCACATATTCCGAGTTCACCGCGATCAGCTCGCGGCCATCCACCTCGAAATGCTCCATGCCGTCGGTGTTTTCGCCAAACACCTTGTCGGACATGTCCACCGAAACACCGGTCTCGCCGTCATAGGCGCCATCGGCCTCGGACCAGAGCGCATCGCCCCAACGCACCAAAACCTGCGAGCGATAGCCTTCGGGCACGTGAATCTCGTGATCCGTGGCAATGCCAATGGGATCAAACCCAAACCCGTGGCCGTGGGCCTTGGCGGCAACCGGCGTCAGCATCGAGGTGCCAAATACCGCAGCCCCCGATCCAAAGGCCAGCGCGCCACCCAGAAAGCCGCGCCGCGAAATAGCGCGATCCACAACGGCGTCAAACCCGTTGGTGTCAGGGCGCGGGTCGCGCATCTCGTCGAAATCATCCCAGGACAGATCTGTCGGATCGGTGATGTCTGTGGGTTTCATAATGTCCTCGTTTGGCTGTCTGACCGGACGCTCCGGTGGTTAAGATGGCACGGGGCGCGCGTATGTCGGGCACCCTGCTGGTGGCGCAGGCATGCCTGCCCAAGATGACAGGGACATGATGAAATCGTAACAGAAGGGTTACAGCTGCCGTGAATGCTGCAGTGCGGCCCACCCCTGCCACCCACCCGCCAAAAATCGCCGTTATTTCGGAAACCCGCCCAGCCGCGCAACAATATTACAAAAATTGCCCGACAAATCGCCCATTTCATACATTTTTCCCTGTTGACGCCCCCATTCAAGAAACATAATGTCCCCGCAGCCAAAGGAGAGTGAGAGATGCAGCGTCTCGTACTTGTCATCGTAGGAACCAAGCGCATGGGCCGGTAACGGTAGACCAGTTTCGATCCCATGCGCCCCCGAAAATCGGGGGTTTTTTTATATCAAGGCGCTGCAAAACGCCTTGGATGACGACAAGAACAGACAGGCTGGCTGCTCTCTTTTGGGACAGTGAAAGACGCGTGGAACGGAGAATAAGATGACACGTCAGATGACCGGAGCAAAAATGGTGGTTCAAGCCCTGAAGGATCAGGGTGTGGACACAGTCTTTGGCTATCCGGGGGGCGCTGTCCTACCGATTTATGACGAGATTTTTCAGCAAAACGACATCCGCCACATCCTTGTGCGCCACGAACAAGGCGCAGTGCACGCCGCTGAAGGCTATGCGCGTTCGACCGGCAAGCCGGGTGTTGTGCTGGTCACCTCTGGCCCCGGCGCCACCAACGCGGTGACCGGGCTGACCGATGCGCTTTTGGATTCGATCCCGCTGGTGGTTCTGACCGGCCAGGTGCCGACCTTCATGATCGGCACGGATGGGTTTCAGGAAGCCGACACTGTTGGCATCACCCGCCCCTGCACCAAGCACAACTGGCTGGTGAAAGAGACCGACAAGCTGGCGGACACGATCCACCAGGCCTTCCACGTGGCGACCTCGGGCCGTCCGGGGCCGACGCTGATCGACATTCCGAAAGACGTTCAGTTCGCGACCGGGAAATACACGCCGCCCGCCAAGGCCGAAACCAGCCATTATGCGCCCGCGATGCGCGGCGACAAGGATGCGATCACCGAACTGGCCGAGATGATGGAGGCTGCCGAGCGTCCGATCTTCTATACCGGCGGCGGTGTGATCAACTCTGGTCAGGCGGCCTGTCAGCTTCTGCGCGAGCTGGTGGATGCGACCGGGTTTCCGATCACCTCGACTCTGATGGGTCTGGGCGCCTACCCCGCCTCGGGCAAGCATTGGCTGGGCATGCTGGGCATGCACGGGCTCTATGAAGCCAATATGGCGATGCATGATTGTGACCTGATGATCTGCGTGGGCGCGCGGTTTGACGACCGGATCACCGGGCGCGTGGACGCGTTCAGCCCCGGGTCGAAAAAGGCTCATATCGACATTGACCCCAGCTCGATCAACAAGGTGATCCACGTGGACCTGCCGATCATTGGCGATGTGGGCCATGTGCTTGAAGACCTTCTGAAAATCTGGAAGGCCCGCGGGCGCAAGGTGAACAAGGACGGGCTGTCGGCCTGGACAGGCCAGATTGCGGATTGGAAAGAACGCCGCTGCCTGAGCTACACCAACACGGACGACATCATCCAGCCGCAATACGCGCTGGAACGGCTTGAGGCGCTGACCAAGGACAAGGACCGCTATGTGGCGACCGAAGTGGGCCAGCACCAGATGTGGGCTGCGCAATTCCTTGGGTTCGAAGATCCGAACCGCTGGCTGACCTCGGGTGGCCTTGGCACGATGGGCTATGGCCTGCCCGCGTCTCTGGGCGCGCAGATCGCGCACCCTGATGCTTGCGTGATCAACGTGGCGGGTGACGCGTCGTGGCTGATGAACATGCAGGAAATGGGCACCGCCGTTCAGTTCCGTGCCCCGATCAAACAGTTCATCCTGAACAATGAACGTCTGGGCATGGTGCGCCAGTGGCAGGAGCTGCTGCACGGCGAACGTTACAGCCACAGCTGGTCGGAAAGCCTGCCGGACTTCGTGAAGCTGGCCGAGGCCTTTGGCTGCAAGGGCCGTCAGGTGTCTGACCCGGCCGAGCTGGATGACGCCATTCAGGAAATGCTCGATTATGACGGGCCGTTCATTCTGGACGTGCTGGTCGAAAAACACGCCAATTGCTTCCCGATGATCCCATCGGGCGCACCCCATAACGACATGCTCATGGGCGAAGCCGAGACGCAGGGCGTCATCGGGGCCGCTGGCGCAACTTTGGTTTAAGGAGGGTCTCTAAATGTCTGCACTCAAGATCAAAAAAGGCTCTTCACGCAAATCAGCCTATGACCTGCGTGACCCCAATTCGGACGTGATCGAAAGCCACACGCTGGCCTGTGTCGTGGACAACGAAGCGGGCGTTCTGGCGCGTGTTATCGGGCTTTTTGCCGGGCGTGGTTACAACATCGAAAGCCTCACCGTGGCAGAGGTAGATCACGAAGGTCACCTGTCGCGCATCACCATCGTGACCACCGGCACCCCTGCCGTGATTGAACAGATCAAGGCGCAGCTGGGCCGCATCGTGCCCGTGCACGAGGTGCATGATCTGACGGTCGAGGGGCGTTCTGTCGAGCGTGAACTGGCGCTGTTCAAGGTCGAAGGCACCGGCGACAAGCGGGTCGAGGCCCTGCGTCTGGCGGACATCTTCCGCGCCAATGTGGTTGACAGCACGCTGGACAGTTTCGTTTTCGAGATCACCGGCACCACCGAAAAAATCGACGCTTTTGCCGATCTGATGCGCCCCTTGGGCCTGTCAGAGGTCGCGCGCACCGGCGTGGCGGCGCTGTCACGCGGGGCTTGAGGCGTTTCGATCTCGTTTCAAACGCGTATAGGAACGCCGTTGTGCCAGAGGGACAACGGCGTTCTTGTTTCTTGAGGGCCAGCGTGGATTGACGGCCCAGAATACATGCTCAACCGCGGACCCCGCCCCCACGCCAGGATTTGATACCAGAACGCGCCACAGGGCGCCCGGAACTGTTGCACCGGGCTACAGCTGTCTTCTCAGGCCACAATGCTGAGATACGCGGGCGATTTCCCGGCTTGCTGCTGATCAAATCCCGTCAGAATGTCCTGAGGGTCCAGATCACTGCGCGGAATATCTGTTTCAACAAGATGGCGCACGGTTCGAAAACCATCGCTCTCGTCATACTGCACGCTCACCTGCGCGCCGCGCTCCAAATCGCCCGATATTTGCACACTCGGCCCGATATAGGCCAAGGGGCCCTGATCCTCACACCACACCAACCCGATACGCTTTTTCGCACTATACCAAAGAACAATCCCAATCATTGGCATCTCCACTTCAGATTGAGACCAGTTTAAAGGCTAACCAGCTGTGGGCTAGGTAGAAAAACGGCAATTATTCGACACTTAATGGCATCATAACCCCAATGGGGTGACGCGAAACTGCATCTTACATACCCTTATAGGTAGGTTTCCAACAGGAGTGCTCACCGCGCCTGAAGGGGGATCGGGACGTCGGGGAATCAGTCTTACCTGCTGCAAAACCGCAAAAAAATGAGGCGCCCGAAGGCGCCCCAGTTTCGCTGATAGGGCTCGTAATTCGTACTGCCCGTGTTTTATGCCTGCGGCCCTATCCGCGTCAGGGGCGAGCGCACCCGCCCCGTGTCAGAGTGGGGGGCAAAATTCCGCCCACCCTAACCCTGCCATGGCACCCCCTTGGGACGTGAGGTGCCATGACGAAACTTGTCAGCTACAGCCTGTGGTCGACCCGCAGGTGTTGCATTTCATGCAGGTGCCGTTGCGCACCAGCGTGTAGTTGCCGCATTCGCCACAGGGATCCCCTTCGTAGCCCTGCATCTTGGCCTTGGTGCGCGCATCCATCGAGGTCGACACCGTGCCGCTGCTGATCGCGGTTTCCACCACGGTGGTCTCGGCGATCGTGGCGCTGGCGGTTTCCGGCACCAAAGTGTTCAGCGCGCCGACAGGATCGGTGCCGGTGAGCGCCGTGGCGCCCATCTCGGCCCCACCCTGCAGCACCACCAGCTCTTGCGGCAGACGCTTGCGCAGATAGCCGGTCGAGCTGATTTGCTTCAGCACTTCCAGCGACTTGGTGGCAGCGGTCTCGGACGGCTCCTGCACGTTCGAGACCCCCTCTTCCTCGCCGCGACCCAGATCGTCGAAGCTTGCGCCTTCGGGTTTCACATGGGCCAGGTCGGTGCGGTCCAGATAGGACACGGCCAGTTCGCGGAAGATGTAGTCGAGGATCGATGTCGCGTTCTTGATCGAGTCGTTGCCCTGAACCATGCCCGCCGGTTCGAACTTGGTGAAGGTGAAGGCGTCCACGAACTCCTCCAGCGGCACGCCGTATTGCAGGCCCACCGACACGGCGATGGCGAAGTTGTTCATCATCGCACGGAAGCCAGCGCCTTCCTTGTGCATGTCGATGAAGATCTCGCCCAGATTGCCGTCTTCATATTCGCCGGTGCGCAAGTAAACCTTGTGGCCGCCCACGATGGCTTTTTGGGTGTAGCCCTTGCGACGCTCGGGCAGCTTCTCACGGCCGCGCGCCACTTCCTTGATGACCACTTTCTCGATGATCTTCTCGGCCAGTGTCACGGCTTTCTCGTGGGTCGAGCCCGAGGCCAGAATTTCTTCTGCTTCCTCGTCATCCTCGACCAGAGCCGCGGCCAAAGGCTGGCTCAGTTTCGATCCATCGCGATAGAGCGCGTTGGCCTTGATACCCAGGCTCCAGGACAGCTCGTAAGCCTTCTGGCAGTCTTCAATGGTGGCGTCATTCGGCATGTTGATCGTTTTCGAGATCGCGCCCGAAATGAACGACTGTGCCGCCGCCATCATGTGGATATGGCTGTCAACACTCAGGAAACGCTTGCCTTTTTTGCCACACGGGTTGGCGCAGTCAAAGACGTTCAGGTGCTCTTCCTTCAGGTGCGGTGCCCCTTCCAGGGTCATCGTGCCGCAAACGTGGTCATTGGCCGCGTCAATGTCCTGACGGGTGAAGCCAAGATGGCTCAGCAGGCTGAAGTCCGGGTCCGTCAGCTTTTCAGCCGGGATGCCCAGCACGTTGGTGCAGAACTCCTCGCCCAGCGTCCACTGGTTGAAGACAAAGCGGATGTCAAAGGCCGAGGGCAGCGCCGCTTCGATCTTGTCGATCTCGTTCTGGCCAAAGCCGTGGCCGATCAGTGTGGTGTGGTTGATGCCCGGCGCATTGCCGATGGTGCCGTGACCCACAGCGTAGCTGATGATCTCTTCGATTTCCGACGAAGCATAGCCCAGCTTTTCAAGGGCGGCCGGGACCGAGCGGTTGATGATCTTGAAGTAACCGCCACCAGCAAGCTTCTTGAACTTCACCAGCGCGAAGTCCGGCTCGATGCCTGTGGTGTCGCAATCCATCACCAGACCGATGGTGCCGGTGGGCGCAATCACCGAGACCTGCGCGTTGCGGTAGCCGTGCTTTTCACCCAAGGCCAGCGCCTCGTCCCAAGCGCCCATGGCCAGATCGACCAGCTTGGCATCGGGGCAGTTCTTCAGGTCCAGCGGCACCGGCTTGATGGCCAGATCTTCGTAGCCTTCCGTCGCGCCGTAGGCAGCCGTGCGGTGGTTGCGGATGACGCGCAGCATGTGGTCCTTGTTGCGCGCATAACCTTCAAAGGCCCCCAGCTCGCCCGCCATTTCCGCCGAAGTGGCGTAGGAAACGCCCGACATGATCGCGGTCAGAGCGCCTGCAAGCGCGCGGCCCTCGTCGCTGTCATAGCCAAGGCCCATATTCATGAGCAGGCCGCCGATATTGGCGTAACCGAGCCCCAAGGTGCGGAAAACATAGCTGAGTTCGGCGATTTCCTTCGACGGGAACTGCGCCATCATCACCGAGATTTCCAGCGTGATGGTCCACAGGCGCGTGGCGTGCATGTAGTCCTCGGCCTGGAACACGCCGTCCTTCAGGAAGGTCAGCAGGTTCATCGAGGCCAAGTTACAGGCGGTGTCGTCCAGGAACATATATTCCGAACACGGGTTGGAGCCACGAATTTCGCCGTCTTCCGGGCAGGTGTGCCAGGCGTTGACCGTGTCGTGATACTGGATGCCGGGATCGGCACAGGCCCAGGCGGCGTGGCCGATCTGATCCCACAGATCGCGCGCCTTGATGGTCTTGGCAACCGAGCCATCGGTGCGGCGAATGAGCTCCCAATCGGCATCTTCCTCGACGGCTTTCAGATAGGCGTCGGTCACGCGCACCGAGTTGTTCGAGTTCTGGCCCGAAACGGTCGCGTAGGCTTCGCTGTCCCAGTCCGTGTCATAGGTCGGAAACTCGATCGAGCCATAGCCCTGCTTTGCATAATCCAACACGCGCTTGACGTAAACTTCGGGAATTGCCACTTTTTTGGCCGCCCGAATTGCACTTTTCAAACCTTCGTTGGCTTTCGGGTCAAACGCGTCCTCTTCCTTGCCATCCCATGATTTGATCGCGGCAAAGATGTGGTTCAGATGCTCTTCGTGCATCTTCGAGCCAGCAACCAGCGAGGCCACTTTCTGCTCTTCCTTGACCTTCCAGTTGATGTATTCCTCGATATCCGGGTGATCGCTATCGACGATGACCATCTTGGCCGCACGACGCGTGGTGCCGCCCGATTTGATCGCGCCGGCCGCGCGGTCACCGATTTTCAGAAAGCCCATCAGGCCCGAAGATTTGCCGCCGCCGGACAGCGGCTCATTCGCCGCGCGCAGTGACGAGAAGTTGGTGCCGGTGCCGGAGCCGTATTTGAACAAGCGCGCTTCGCGCACCCAGAGGTCCATGATGCCGCCATCGCCCACCAGATCGTCGCCGATGGACTGAATGAAACAGGCGTGCGGCTGCGGGTGCTCATAGGCCGAGGCCGATTTTGTCAGCTCGCGGGTTTTGTGATCGACATAGTAATGCCCTTGGCTGGGACCATCGATCCCGTAAGCCCAATGCAAGCCGGTGTTGAACCACTGCGGCGAGTTCGGCGCGGCGCGCTGGCTGGCCAGCATGTGGCGCATTTCGTCGAAATAGGCCTGCGCGTCGTCTTCCGTGGTGAAATAGCCACCCTTCCAGCCCCAATAGGCCCAGGCGCCGGCCAGACGGTCAAACACCTGCTTGGCCGAGGTTTCGCCACCGAAACGCGCGTCTTCGGGCAGTTTTTCAAGGGCTTTTTCATCGGGAACAGACCGCCACAGGAACTCGGGCACATCTTTTTCTTTGACCTTCTTCAGAACGGCGGGCACGCCGGCCTTGCGGAAATATTTCTGCGCGATGACATCCGAGGCCACCTGGCTCCAACCTGAAGGGATTTCGCAATCATCCAGTTTGAACACGATCGTTCCATCCGGGTTGCGGATTTCGGACGATGTTGTGGTGAAATCCAGCTCTGCGTAAGCGTCCTGCCCGGATGTGGTGAATTTGCGATCAATCTTCATTGGATCCCCGTCTGTCCCATTACCTGTCTGAAGCGTTGCCCGGTCTTGGTTCGTCCCGGCCCGGCTTGGCCCCTGTCTACAATTCGTGCTGGTCACGAGGCATTGAAACACGCACAAAAGATCCCGCCCGATGAAACGCCACGCGCATATCGGCACACCCTTCAAAATCAGGTGGAAAGTTCAATTCGTGTCCCGCTAAACCTGCCGCCACTATATGTTGTGGCTTGATGACCAGCGCCCACAAAGTGGCGTGAAGACCCATATCAGGTCAACGGTAAAATCTGAGATATCCCCAACTCTTTTCCGTTGACCTTTGATTAACCATACGCCGCTCACCAGACCAAGAATGATTCCCGCCACAGCACAACCCTTGCGTGTATGCGGAAAACCTTTGGTTTCCGGCAGGTTTATCCTCAAAAGCCGAAGTTTTGCGTGAAGCTTGTATGCAGCATGTTGCATTGCAGCAGAGAATCGTATGCTGCAGGGCGGCAGAGCCTGCAAAACACACAAGATATAGAGGAAAACCTTACCCAGACACCATATAGAGCCGGAGTTGCCACAAAATTGGGCACATCGGCTCAGTTTGCTGGTCGGAAATGTCGGTCACAGAAGAATCACTAACGCGTGAAATCCTGAGCGCCACTTGCGGGCGTGATCGCCAAATCAAAGCAAGACGCGTCGCCCGGCTGATTGATCCGCCACGACAGGCGCGTTGCGACACCGGTCGGCGCCTGCGGCCAAAACCGGAACAGCATCCCGCGCCCGCCCGCGTCACACTATATATAGTGGTCGCATATCGCATGGCGCCGGTGAGGGCGTATGTGTCATGGCAACGAAGAGAAATGGTCGGGACGGCAAGATTCGAACTTGCGACCTACGGTACCCAAAACCGTCGCGCTACCAGGCTGCGCTACGCCCCGACTGCGCCCCTCTTAACGGCGTGCGGAAGCGTTGAAAAGAGCAAAATATGTCTAAAGCGTTTTCAGATTACGTTGAATGAAGGTGATGGGGAAACGCCGCGCAACAGGTAAGGATGGTGGGCGTTTCGGGATAAACATGGGCTCAACCCTATCCCGAAACATTTTAGGTTCAAACTGATACCGAGAAACGCCCCCGGACATGGGCGGCGCTTACTGCGACGCGCCGGCACAGGGCCAAGCGGCGCGGCTTTGATCCAGTGCCGGATGACGCAACTGGCTGCCCGCTGAGATGCCAAGACGGCGGGCGGTGCCCCCGTTCAGTTCCAGAACCGATTGAATGCCCCTGCCCCCATGAATCGGAGTCAGATCGCCGGGGATGGCGTTCTCGTGAATGCGGGCGACGCGGCCGTCGGCGGTCAGGAAGAGCATATCCAGCGGGATGAGCGTGTTTTTCATCCAAAATGACACGCGTTGTGGTCGCTTGAAGACAAACAACATGCCCGACATCGCCGGCAGGCTTTCGCGATGCATCAGACCCTGTGCCCGTGTGCGGGGCGTGTTTGCCAGTTCGATGCGAAAACGCGCTTGCCCCCAAAGACCGCGCAGATCGACATGGGTGGACGCGCAGGCCTCCGCCGCACGTTCAGACATGGAGGTTGTGGGAAGCCAGAGCAGGCAACACAGCAAGGCAAGATACAGGATCTGCCGCAAAAGGCGGGGCGAATGGGTCATATCTGACCGTCCCGCCCCGCGCGTGAATTGTCAATCTTCGTCGGTGACAATCGCATCCCAGGCGGACACGACAACAGCCATGCAGCCGCGTTTGCCCTGTGCGGTGCGAATGCTGACCGCTTCACCCGGTTGCAAATCCGCAAGACCTGACCGGCGCAACACTTCGACATGGATGAACACATCTTCGTTGCTGCCAAACACATTGGCAAATCCGAACCCTTTGGCCTTGTCGAACCACTTCACCCGTGCCGGCTCTGCCGGGCCGGCTTCGGACAGGTCCACAAATCCGTCGGTGATCTCTTCCAGATCCGGTGCAAGCCCCGTTTCGGGCGGTTCGATCGCCAATACCGAAACGGCCTGACGTCCACGCGAGGTCGATTGCACGGCCACTTCGATCAGCGACCCGTCTGCAACCGAACTTTGCCCGAAGTTTCGCAGGACATTCGCATGCAGCAAAATGTCGGTGCCACCTTCATCTGCAACCACAAACCCGAAACCCTTTGACGGGTCGAACCATTTCACCTGGCCGCGCAGGACAACAGGATCCTGCGCATCGCTCAATTGCGCCATCATTATCCTCTAGATTTTCGCATCCCCAAGGACACTATTGAGGACTTTCGAAAGGTGACGCAAGTGGAAAACACCTATACTTTTCGGCAGGTAACCATTCATGTGACGCGAATTTTAAGGGCTCAAACGCGTGATTTCCCACGCATCCTGCGCGCTGTCCCGGCACCAACGAAATCTGTCATGCAGGCGAAACGCCCCATCGGCCCAGAACTCAATTTCCAAAGGTTGGATACGATATCCACCCCAAAAATCAGGCCTTTTGGGCGATGGGCCATGCGTTGCCGTGACCCGCGCCACCTCGGCCATCAGCGCCTTGCGCGAGGCCAGCGGCTGGCTTTGACGTGACGCCCAGGCACCCAGACGGCTTTTCAGGGAACGTGTTGCAAAATAGGCATCTGCTTTTTCACCGGATTCGCGAATAACAGTGCCGCGCACGCGAATCTGCCGACGCAAGGATTTCCAATGCATCACGAATGCGGCTTTCCCGGCCCCGTCGACCTCGGCCGCTTTTGCCGATCCGTAATTGGTGTAGAAGACGAAGGCGTCATCCTCGATCTCTTTCAATAGCACCATGCGCACATTTGGCATGCCCTGCCCGTCTACCGTGGACAGCGCAATCGCGTTCGGGTCGTTGATCTCGCTCTCTTCCGCCTCGGCCAACCAGCGGCGCGCGATCTCAAAAGGATCGTCGCCTGCGAAAATTCCGTCACGTTCAGCCATCATCCCGTCCTTTTCACTGTCAGCCCCACCCAAACGGGCACAGCCAGTTGTCCAGTCCCTGCGCCTCGTGATCGAATGCGCGAAAAAACGCTTCCCCGTTGCCGTTCCCGCCTCGCGCAATCAGCGCACAGGCTTGAAGAAGCACAGGCAATCGCATAAACGGGCATAACGCAGTATCTCGGGACGGGGAACCATAATGTCTACCGAATTGATGAAGGGCAAACGCGGCCTGATTATGGGGCTTGCCAATGACAAGTCCATCGCGTGGGGGATCGCAAAGGCTTGCGCCGATGCCGGGGCCGAGCTGGCATTTTCCTATCAGGGGGACGCTCTGAAGAAACGTGTTGCTCCTTTGGCCGAGCAGTTGGGGTCGGATATTGTCGTGCCCTGTGACGTGTCAGATGCCGCATCGGTTGACGCGCTGTTTGCAACGCTGGAAGAGAAATGGGGCAAGCTTGACTTTGTCGTACATGCCATTGGTTTCTCTGACAAAAACGAGCTTCGGGGTCGCTATGTCGACACCAGCCCGGAAAACTTCCGCATGACCATGGACATTTCGGTCTTCAGCTTCACCGCCGTGTCCAAACGTGCCGCCGCGATGATGACGGATGGCGGGTCGCTTCTGACGCTGACCTATTATGGCGCCGAACAGGTCATGCCGCATTATAATGTGATGGGTGTGGCCAAGGCAGCGCTCGAGGCCTCGGTGCGCTATCTGGCCGAGGATCTGGGCAAAGACGGCATCCGCGTGAACTCGATTTCCGCCGGGCCGATCAAGACGCTCGCCGCCTCTGGCATTGGGGATTTCCGCTATATTCTGAAATGGAACGAACTGAACTCGCCCCTGCGGCGCAACGTGACCATTCAGGATGTCGGCAATTCCGCGCTGTACCTGCTGTCCGATCTGGGATCCGGCGTCACCGGCGAAACCCACCATGTGGACAGCGGTTATCACGTTGTTGGCATGAAAGCTGTGGATGCGCCGGATATCGACGTGACCACGGGCCGCAAATAAGGAGCTTAAGCCATGAGCGTTCGCCTGCCCCACGAAAAAGGCTTCCACATCAGTTGGGATCAGATCCATCGCGACAGCCGGGCGCTGGCCTGGCGGCTGGACGGGCAAGGCCCGGATGATGGGGCCTGGCGCGCCGTTGTGGCGATCACCCGTGGCGGCATGGCCCCCGCGATGATCGTCAGCCGCGAGCTAGACATCCGCACGGTCGACACGATCAGCGTGAAATCCTATCACGCCGGGGGCGGTAAGGCTGACCAGCAGCGCGATGCGGAAGTGTTGAAAAGCCCCGATGCCGCGCTGATGGGCGACGGCACCGGCATTCTGATCATCGACGATCTGGTGGACAGCGGCAAGACGCTCGAACTTGTGCGCGAGCTCTATCCCAACGCGCATTTCGCCACCGTTTATGCCAAGCCCAAAGGGCGCCCGCAGGTGGATACGTTCATCACCGAGGTCAGCCAGGATACGTGGATCTTCTTCCCCTGGGATATGGCCCTGCAATATGTCGAACCCTATCGCGGCAATGATTGACCCGCATCAGGGTCGCTCCTCAAGCATCTGATACAAAAGAAAAAGCCCCGGCTCATCCGGGGCTTTTTCTTTGACTTAAGGCGTTCCCGGCTTTTGTTGGATAACGACCAGAACCGGAAATGCATTTTCTTGGCGCGAGGGCTTACTCAGCCGCCTCTTCCGGCGATCCACCCGTGTTGGGCTGACCCTGATCAGGCGCCGCCTCAGCAGATTTGGCAGGCTTGCGCGGTTTGCGCGCGCGCGGCTTCTTGGGCTTCATCTCGGGCGTTTCCACAAGACCGCTATCCTCAGACTTGCCAGAGTCATCTGTTACGGGGGCGGCCTCGACCACATCCGGTTGATCACCCTCGCCGGCAGCCGCGGCCTCGGCCTTGCGTTCGGCACGGGCTTCGCGTTCGGCCCGCTCACGTTGCTGGCGTTCGCGGTTTTGCTGATCGGCCTGCTCGCGGCGTGCATCCACCTCACGCTGCGCTTCGCTCAGAAGGCGCGTGTAATGCTCTGCGTGCTGCTGAAAGTTTTCGCCAGCCACCCGGTCATTGGACAGAAAAGCGTCGCGGGTCAGCTGAGTATATTTGTCAATAATCTGCTGCGGCGTGCCACGCACTTTGCCCTCGGGCCCCGAGCTGTCAAAGACGCGGTTGATGATGTTGCCCGGATTGTTCCGGTTGCGGTTCGGCTTGTTGCGCGAACGGGATTTCGATGATCTCATCGGCTCTCTGTTCCAGTTTCGGCACGGTCACGAAAAAGTGGCAGCGACGCTGTGGTTCGGACGATCCCGCAGTGCGGTGCCATGTCCGAATTGTAGGGCTTGCAGGCGGCGGCGTCGTTTCGACATCCGCGCGGCCTGTGTTCTGATAACCATGCGCACAGCCTGAAAACAAGCCCTAATGGCGTTAATTGCTTTCAAACAGGGGTTTTTTGCCGTTCTGTGCTGAAATTGCCTGCCTATTAAAGCGTTTCGACATATTGTTGAGGCACGACACTATGTCGAAACGCGCGGAACCTACCCTCGTTATGGGCGTTTCGAAATCAAGTTATGATCGGGCTTAATCTCGAAACGCTTTCACGGCCTAGCTTGTCATGACGCCGGTTGCGCAGCGCGCCCGACCACAACCCGGTCATGGCCATTGAGGTCTTTCAGCACCTCAACCCCATTCAGCCCGGCCGCCAGAAACAGCGCCGACACGGCCGCCCCCTGATCTTTGCCAATCTCGACCACAAGCCGCCCGCGTTCAGACAGATGCGCCAAGGCCTGTGCGGTGATTTCGCGATAGGCGTCCAGCCCGTCGCCTCCGGGGCTCAGCGCCATATGCGGCTCCCAGTTGACCACCTCAGGGTCCAACTGCGCCATTTCATCTTGCGAGATATAGGGCGGGTTTGACACGATCAGGTCAAACCGGTTCAACCCGTCATCCTGATCAAGCGCATCATACCAGCTGCCATGGCGCAATACGGCCGGACCATCCAGGTCCAGATGGGCGCGATTGGTGCGCGCCACGTCCAGAGCTTCGTGGGACAGATCCGTGCCGACCCCCCAGGTGCCTTCGGTTTCTTTCAACAAGGTCAACAGGATACATCCCGACCCGGTGCCCAGATCAAGGACGTGATCAAAAGGCGCAGCAAGGGCGGCTTCGATCAAAAGCTCGGTATCGGGGCGCGGGTCCAGCACGTCGCCGGTCACAATGAAATCGCGCCCGTAAAACGCGCGGTGCCCGATGATTTGCGCGACGGGCTGGCGGGCGGCGCGGGCCTCGATGGCCCGTCCGTAGACCTCTGCCTGTTCGGGCAACACCTCATCTGGCAAGATCAGCGTCAGGCGGCTGCGATCTACCCCAAGGGCAAAGGCCAGCAAAATCCGCGCATCACCCGACGGGTTTTCGACCCCAACCGACTTCAGGCGCAGCGTGGCCGCGACCAGAAGCTCTGTGCCGGTGGTGCTGCCTGTTGCCTGCGGGCTCATGTCTCCATCTCGGCCAGTTGGGCCGCCTGATCCTCGGCGGTCAGCGCGTCGACGATTTCATCAAGGTCACCGCCAATGATCTGATCAAGCTTGTAGAGCGTCAGGTTGATCCGGTGATCGGTCATACGCCCTTGCGGGAAATTATAGGTGCGGATGCGCTCTGATCGGTCCCCCGACCCCACCTGCGCCTTGCGATCGGCGGCGCGTTCGCTGTCCACCCGCTGGCGTTCCAAATCATAAAGCCGCGTTTTCAGCACTTGCATGGCGATCTCGCGGTTGCGGTGTTGGGATTTCTCGGAACTGACCACCATGATCCCCGTGGGCAGGTGGGTGATGCGCACGGCTGAATCCGTCGTGTTCACGTGTTGCCCGCCGGAGCCTGACGCGCGCATCGTGTCAATGCGCAGATCACCGGGATCAATCTGGATGTCCACATCCTCGGCCTCTGGCAGCACCGCCACCGTGGCCGCCGAGGTATGAATGCGCCCGCCGCTTTCGGTTTCCGGCACCCGCTGCACCCGGTGCACGCCGCTTTCGTATTTCAGCCGGGCAAAGACGCCGTCGCCCTTAACATGGGCGGTGACCTCTTTCACGCCGCCCAGTTCGGACAGGCTTTGTTCGATGATCTCGAACCCCCAACCGCGCGCTTCGGCATAGCGCTGATACATGCGCAAAAGGTCGCCTGCGAAAAGCGCCGCCTCGTCGCCGCCGGTGCCGGGGCGAATCTCGATCATCGCGGGGCGCGCGTCTGCTGCGTCCTTGGGCAAAAGCGCCAGACGCATCGCCTGTTCCATCTCGGGCAGGCGTGCGCGCAGCTCTGGCAGCTCTTCTTCCGCCAGTTCACGCATGTCGGGATCATCCAACATCGCCTCGGCCTCGGCCAGATCGTCCAGCAACTGGCGATAGCTCGCAATCTCTTCGACCACAGGGCGTAGAGCAGCATATTCACGGCCAAGCTGCGCGATTTCATCCCCCGACAGCCCTTCGGCCATTCGGGCTTCCAGATATTCGAACCGCTCGGTGATCGCGTTGAGTTTTTCCAAAGGAACCATGGGGTTCGGTGTCCCTTATCCAAGCCGTTTGGTCAAGTCCCGCATCCGTGCTAAACTTGACGCATGACACGCCTTTTCTGTCTTCTTGCGGTGTTTGTCACCGCCAGCTTTGCCCCCGCTTTTGCTGATGTGATCGGCCCGGGTGGCAAGGTGATCGATTGCTATTGCACCGATAGCGGCGGTGGACGGGTCGAGCTGGGACAGAAAATCTGCCTGTTCGTGGATGGGCGTGCCTTCATGGCGCTGTGTGACATGAGCCTGAACGTGCCGATCTGGCGCGACACGGGCGAAGGCTGCGTGTCCGCGATGCAAGACCTGCCCCGTTCGCAGCCCGACGCCCCGATTTCTCTGATTTCACAGGGGTCACTGAATTCAGCGAGTTAGCGCCGCCAGCCAGCTTTCCACACGTTTCGCATTCACGCCCATGTCGCTTTTGCCGACCACCAGATGCGCGTGGATATGAAGCGCATCCGGCGTTGTCCAAACACGCGTGACATCGGGAAACCCCCATAAGGCCGAACGGGTGACATAGGTTCCCTCGGCCAGTTTGCGGGTGCGCGGCGTGGAGATTGCGATCTGATCGAGCTGCGCCTGCACGTCGTCAGGCAAATCCGCCAGGGGTAAAACCCATTTCCCCCCACCTGCCAGCTGGTGCACCCCCGGTGCATCGGGACCGGGCATGCCCTGCAACCGGGTTTGCGGCAATGGGGCCAAGCGCACCCAAAGCTGGGCAGCCAACACAAGTGCCAAAACTGGCAAGACTATCCACATGACAGGTTTCTTCACTTTAACTACGACGCGTAAATGCCCATAGGTTAAGGATTTCCATGGCCACATGCGCGCCAGCAATCGCGGTCGCGCCCGTGGTGTCAAAGGGCGGAGACACCTCGACCACATCGCCGCCAATCACATTTATCCCGGCCAGATCACGCAGGATGATGGACGCCTGCGCCGATGTCAGACCACCCCATACGGGCGTGCCCGTGCCGGGCGCAAAGGCCGGGTCCAGCGCGTCAATGTCGAAGGTCAGATAGGTTTTGCGATCACCCAGAATCGATTTGATCTTGGCAACCACCGCGGCGGGCCCGCTTTCATGCACTTCGCGCGCGTCGATGATGTTCACACCCAGCGTATCTTCGTTGGTGGTGCGAATGCCCACCTGAACCGAGCGCGCCGGATCGATCAGCCCCTCTTTCACCGCCTTGTAAAACATCGTGCCATGATCCACGCGGGTCATATCATCATCAGCCCATGTGTCGGTATGAGCGTCAAACTGCAAAAGGCTCAATGGCCCGTGTTTCTTCACATGCGCACGCAGGATCGGGAAGGTGATATAGTGATCGCCCCCCAGCGTCAGACAGGCCGCATCCTGGTCTAAGATCGAGGTGATATGGGCCTCAAGCGTGGCTGGAAACTGGTCGATGTGGGCGTAGTCAAAGGCCAGATCGCCGTAATCTGCGATGGCGAATTCGCTGAGCACATCAAAGCCCCAGCCATAGGCGGGATCGGGCGATTGAAGGCTTGATGCCTCGCGGATCGCACGGGGGCCAAGCCGGGTGCCCGGGCGGTTGGTGACCGCCTGATCAAAGGGCACCCCCGTCACCGCGATATCGACGCCGCTCAGGTCCTTGGCATAGGTCCGGCGCAGGAAAGACGGCACACCCCCAAAGGTGTTTTCATATGACAGGCCCTTGAACCCATCGCGCGTGATTGCCGTATCAACTTGCTTGCTTGCGTCTTCCAATGCCATGACGGCCCTCCCTTTTTTACGGTCCTAACACAGTGTCTGATGCGCCGCCAGTGAATTTGATCAAATTAGCAGGGGCACGCTACCCAACAGGGTTCGACCGTTCAACCAGACGCGCGAAGAAACTGGCGCCGACGGGGGCGACGTCATCGTTGAAATCATATTTCGGGTGGTGCACGCCCGGCCCATCGCCCTGCCCCACAAACAGATAGGCGCCGGGGCGCTCTTCCAGCATATAGGCGAAATCCTCGGCACCCATTTCACGGCCCGCATCATCACTCACCTTGTCGGACCCCGACACGTCACGCGCGGCGGCGGCGGCTTTGGCAACCTCGGCTTCAGCGTTTACCGTCGGGGGATATCCCAGATCATAGGCAACCTCAGCCGTGACGCCGAAACTGGCCGCCTGCCCCGCGATGATCTCGCGAATGCGCCGTTCAACCATCTCACGCACCTCGGGAGTGAAACTGCGGATCGTGGCGCCAAACCAGCCGCTTTCGGCAATGACATTATCCGCCGTGCCCACATGGATTTCCGTGACCGACACAACCAAGTCATCCATCGGACAGAGATTGCGGCTGACAATGGTCTGCAGCGCCTGCACCATCGACACAATGGCCGGGACGGGATCAACACATTCGTGCGGATAGGCCCCGTGCCCCCCCAGCCCCGTCACCGTCACCTTCAGCGTGTCAACCGCGGCCATGATCGGCCCCGGCGTGGTCTCAAACACCCCAAAGGGCACGCCGGGCATGTTGTGCAGCGCATAAACCTCGGAAATGTCGAAACGGTCCATCATGCCGTCATCGCACATATGTTTGGCCCCGCCGAAATTCTCTTCGGCCGGTTGGAAAATCAACGCCACGCGGCCTTCAAAGTTTCGGGTTTCCGCCAGATAACGCGCGGCCCCTAGCAGCATCGTGGTGTGCCCATCATGGCCACAGGCATGCATCATCCCCGGCACGGTCGAGGCATGATCAAGCCCGGTTTCTTCCTGCATCGGCAGCGCATCCATATCCGCGCGCAGGCCAATTGTCGGGCCATCCCCCTGCCCTTCGATGATCGCGACCACACCGGACACGCCAATTCGTTCGTGGATCTCGTCCACCCCAAATGCGCGCAGCTTTTCAACCACGAAAGCCGCTGTTTCATGGCACTCCAGTCCCAGTTCGGGATGGGCATGCAGATGCCGCCGCCAGGTTTTCATGTCGTCGGAAAATGCAGCTATGCGGTTGATGACTGGCATGATTTGCTCCTATCACTATGTCCAGACACAATCCCAAAAGGGTCAAAGATGCAATGAGCAAACCATTGGACAAATCCGCCTCGGACGCGCTGGTGAACGCCCCCCACGGCGGCATGGATCGCCTGCGGGAAATCATGCGGCGGTTGCGTGACCCGGATCATGGCTGCCCGTGGGATATCGAACAGGATTTCGCAACCATCGCGCCCTACACGATCGAAGAAGCCTATGAGGTGGCGGATGCGATCGAGCGGCGCGACTGGAATGAACTGAAGGGTGAATTGGGTGATCTGCTGTTCCAATCGGTGTTTCACGCCCAGATGGCCGAGGAAAAAGGACTGTTCAGCTTTGATCAGGTCGCCGACACCATGTCCGACAAAATGGTCGCGCGCCATCCGCATGTTTTTGGTGACGAGACACGGGATAAGTCCGCCGAACAGCAGACCCGCGACTGGGAAACCATCAAGGCCGCAGAACGGGCCGGAAAATCGCAAAAAGGCGTGCTGGATGGCGTTGCCATCGGGTTGCCTGCCCTGCTGCGCGCCGTGAAGCTGCAAAAGCGAGCGGCGCGGGTGGGATTTGACTGGCCCGAGATTGGCATGGTGCTGGACAAGATCACCGAAGAAGCCCGCGAGGTCGCTGAGGCACGCGATCACCTTGGGCCAGAAGAGCTTCGCGAAGAAGTTGGGGATCTTCTGTTCGTCGTTGCAAACCTTGCGCGCCATCTTGATGTCGAACCAGAAGAGGCCCTGCGACACGCCAACGCCAAATTTGAACGCCGTTTCAAAGGCATAGAACGCAGACTGACCGAGATTGGCAAGACCCCGGAGCAGTCAACGCTTGAAGAAATGGATGACTTCTGGGAGGCGGAAAAAGCGGCGGAGCGTGCCAGCAAATAGTCTGCATTGTGACCTGCGACAAAATCTCCGATTAATTTAATCAGGTATTGACCCGATCAAAAGAGTCGGGTTTAAGCGCCTCAACGAACACCAAGGAGACACGCGTTATGAAAACCGTTCGCACCGTTGCCGCTGCCATGGCCGCAGCCACCGCCCTGACCCCGGCCTTTGCCAGCGCCGATGAAGTCAATGTCTATTCCTACCGCCAGCCCGAGCTGATCCAGCCTCTGATGGATGCCTTCAGCAAGGAAACAGGCATTACCGTGAACGTGGCTTTCCTGAAGAAAGGTGTCGTGGAGCGTCTGGAAGCCGAGGGGAAACGAAGCCCTGCCGACCTGATCATGACCGTCGACATCTCGCGTCTGGCGGGTGTGGTTGATGCTGGCCTGACCCAGCCTGTTCAATCGGACGCGCTGGAAGCCAACATTCCCGCAGCCTACCGTGATCCCGCAGACCAATGGTTCGGCCTGACCAGCCGCGCCCGTATCGTCTACGCCTCGAAAGAGCGCGTGGCAGAGGGTGACGTGACCACCTACGAAGATCTGGCTGATCCGAAATGGAAGGGCCGTATCTGCACCCGTTCGGGCACCCATGCCTATACGCTGGCGCTGGTCTCGGCCCATCTGGCCCACCACGGCGCAGAGGAAACCAAGACCTGGCTGGAAGGTGTGAAAGCCAACCTTGCGCGCAAACCGCAGGGCAATGACCGCGCACAGGTCAAGGCTATTTGGGCTGGCGAATGCGACATCTCGGTCGGCAACACATACTACATGGGAAAAATGCTGGCCGATGAAGAGCAGAAAGCCTGGGCCGACAGTGTAAATGTCGTCTTCCCGGTCTTCGAAGGCGCGGGCACCCATGTGAACGTATCCGGCATGGCGCTGGCCAAGAATGCGCCGAACAAGGAAAACGCCGTCAAGCTGATGGAATACCTTGCCTCGCCGGCCGCTCAGGAAATCTACGCCTCGCAGAACTACGAATATCCGATCGCACCGGGCACTGAAGCTGACCCGCTGGTCAAAGGCTGGGGTGAGTTCACCGCGGACGGGTTGAACCTGATGGAGGTTGCCGGTCACCGTGCCGACGCACTGAAACTGGTGCAGGAAGTTGATTTCGACGGCTAAGCTGATCCTTCGTGAAAGCAACAAAGGCCGGGGAATTCCCCGGCCTTTTCTTTTACTTACAGCATATCTTTCAGGTAATGCCCGGTGTGACTTTCGGCCACTTTCGCCACCTGTTCAGGCGTGCCCTTGGCCACCACCGTGCCGCCGCCATCACCGCCTTCCGGGCCGATATCAATGATGTGGTCGGCGGTCTTCACCACGTCCAGATTGTGTTCGATCACAACCACCGTGTTGCCCTGATCCACCAGCTCGTGCAGCACTTCGAGCAGCTTGCGCACATCTTCGAAATGCAGCCCCGTGGTGGGTTCATCGAGGATATAGAGCGTGCGCCCCGTCGAACGTTTCGACAGCTCTTTGGAAAGTTTCACCCGCTGCGCCTCGCCCCCTGACAAGGTCGTCGCCTGCTGGCCCACCTTGATATAGCCCAGCCCAACGCGCATCAGCGCATCCATCTTGTCGCGGATCGAGGGCACGGCCTGAAAAAACTCCTGCGCGTCTTCAACGGTCATATCCAACACGTCCGCGATGGATTTGCCCTTGAAGGTCACCTCCAGCGTTTCGCGATTGTACCGCGCGCCCTTGCAGGTTTCGCATTGCACATAGACGTCGGGCAGGAAGTGCATTTCGATCTTGATAACACCGTCGCCCTGACAGGCCTCGCAACGCCCACCTTTCACGTTGAAGCTGAAGCGGCCCGGCTTGTAGCCGCGTGTTTTCGCCTCGGGCAGCCCCGCAAACCACTCGCGGATGGGCGTGAAGGCGCCCGTATAAGTCGCGGGGTTCGAACGCGGCGTGCGCCCGATGGGGCGCTGGTCGATGTCGATCACCTTGTCCAGATGTTCCAGCCCCTTGATCGTCTCGCAGGGTGCTGGCGTCTGACGCGCGCCGTTTAGCCGCATCGAGGCCGTCTTGAACAAAGTCTCGATCGTCAGCGTGGACTTGCCCCCGCCCGACACGCCCGTCACACAGACAAATTTGCCCAGCGGGAAGTCGGCGGTCACGTTCTGCAGGTTGTTGCCCGTGGCTTTCTTCACGGTGACTTTCTTGCCGTTGCCCTTGCGCCGCTTTGCCGGCACGGAAATCTCACGCACACCGGTAAGATATTGACCCGTAATAGAGTTTTCATTCTCGGCAATATCCTTTGGTGTGCCGCGCGCGATGATTTCGCCGCCATGCACCCCTGCGCCGGGGCCGATGTCCAAGACGTAATCCGCCTCGCGGATGGCTTCTTCGTCATGTTCAACAACAATCACCGTATTGCCCTGATCGCGCAGGTTCTTCAGCGTGGTCAAAAGCCGGTCATTGTCGCGCTGATGCAACCCGATGGACGGTTCATCAAGCACGTAAAGAACCCCCGTCAGCCCCGATCCGATCTGGCTGGCCAGTCGGATGCGTTGGCTTTCGCCCCCCGACAAGGTGCCGGAATTGCGGCTCAGCGTCAGATACTCGAGACCCACATTGTTCAGGAACCCAAGCCGCTCACGGATTTCCTTCAGGATGGCGCGCGCGATTTCATTTTTCTGGGTGCTCAGATGGTTGGGCGCGTCTTCGACCCAAGCCAAAGCCTCGCGGATCGACATTTCGACCACCTGCCCCACATGAAGCAGCTGATCGCCCGAGCCGATCTTCACCGCCAGCGCCTCGTCGCGCAGGCGATACCCGTCGCAGGCACCACAGGGGCGGTTGTTCTGGTAGCGTTCAAATTCCTCGCGAATCCAGTTCGAATCTGTTTCGCGATAGCGGCGCTCCATATTGGGGATCACCCCTTCGAAGGGGCGGGTCACCTCGTAGACACGCCCGCCTTCGTCAAAGCGGAACTTGATCTCGTCCTCGCCAGAGCCATAGAGGAACACCTGCTGCACATGTGCGGGCAGATCCTTCCACGGTGTGTTCTTGTCAAACTCGTAATGTTTGGCAATGCTTTCAATCGTTTGCAGGAAATAAGGGGACTTGCCCTTTCGCCAGGGTGCCAGCGCCCCGTCATAAACCTTCAGCGTCGCGTCGGGCACCACAAGGCGTTCGTCAAAGAAAAGCTCCTTGCCCAAGCCGTCACAGTCCGGGCACGCCCCGAAAGGCGCGTTGAAGGAAAACAGACGCGGTTCAATCTCGGGGATGGTGAAGCCACTTTCCGGGCAGGCGAAGTTTTCTGAGAAGGTATGGATCTCGGGCTCGCCCTCTTTCGGGGCGGTTTCAAAAAGCGCTATGCCGTCGGCCAGGTCCAGCGCAGTGCGGAAGCTGTCGGCAAGGCGCTGTTCCATCCCTTCGCGCACCACCACGCGGTCCACCACCACGTCGATATTGTGGCGAAACTTCTTGTCCAGCGTGGGGGGCTGATCCAGCTCGTACATCTCGCCATTCACTTTGACGCGCTGGAAACCCTTCTTCTGAAGCTCTTGAAATTCCTTGCGATATTCGCCCTTCCGGTCACGCACGATGGGGGCCAGAAGATAGGCGCGGGTGCCGTCTTCCATCGCCATCACGCGGTCCACCATATCCTGCACCTGCTGGGCCTCGATGGGCAGGCCAGTGGCGGGGGAATAGGGCGTGCCCGCGCGGGCAAAAAGCAAACGCAGATAGTCGTAAATCTCGGTCACGGTACCGACGGTTGAGCGTGGGTTCTTGGATGTGGTTTTCTGCTCGATCGAGATCGCAGGTGACAGGCCCGCGATGTGATCGACGTCAGGTTTTTCCATCATATCAAGGAATTGGCGGGCATAGGCCGACAGGCTTTCCACGTAACGCCGCTGCCCTTCGGCATAGATCGTATCAAAAGCCAGCGATGACTTCCCCGACCCCGACAGACCCGTGATCACCACCAGCTTGTCACGCGGGATATCCACGTCGACGGACTTCAGATTGTGTTCGCGTGCGCCGCGAACTTGAATTTCTTTCAGCTCGGCCATTTTGACCCCCAATACTCACGTGCTTAACCGTTAGGGCAAAGAAAAACGGGTGACAATGGAAAAGTTAGAACAATGCAGGAACATGCCGCCAGCAGCTGACAGGCGCGCCATTGCATTCACTATGTTGAATATTTATGGATTTAGAGGGTTGAACCCGATATGCTGAAGCCTAAATTCCCTCTCAAACGCATATGCGTAAAGGAGCAAGAGATGTTTGGTTTCATGACTGGCGGGGCAAAAATGGACCCGCGCGTGGCGGTCGCTAAGGTCGATGCAGGCGAGATCAATCTGATTGACGTGCGCGATCACGGTGAAGTTCAGATTACGGGCAAGGCAAAAGGTGCAGTGGTGGTTCCCCTGTCCGTGATGCCGTTTCAATGCGACCCGAAGGGGCCGGACTTCAATGCAGAGATCGACACCTCAAAGCCCGTGGCACTTTACTGCGCATCCGGCGCGCGCTCTGCGCAGGGCGCGCAGGTCTTGAAACGGCTCGGGTTTGAGGAAGTCTACAACATTGGCGGGCTGGGGCATTGGCATCAGGCGGGAGGCGAAATCACCCGCTAAACACCCCACTTCTGTAGTTGGAAACCGCGTCGGGACTGCCCTACGCGGTTTTTCTTTGCTCAGATCATCATTCACCCAAAAGGTTGACTGAACCAAATCATCGTGTTATTCACCCATATGGTTGAACGACAAGATACCGACCGCCTCGCCGCGGTTCTAAAAGCTGCAGCTGATCCAACACGGCGGGCCATTCTGACACTGCTCGCGCAGGAAGGGCCGCTCAGGATCACGGATATCGCTGCACGTTTTGACATCAGCCTGAACTCGGTTTCAAAGCACATCAAAGTGCTGGAAACCTCTGGGCTGGTGACGCGACGCACGGAATGGCGAGAGCACCTGATAGAGGTTCAGATGGACCCTCTTTCTCTTGTTGATCAATGGTTTAATGAACTCCGGTCGATCTGGGCCATACGCCTGGACGCCCTCGAAGCTGCCTTGAAGGAGGACGACAATGACTGAACTATCGCTTGAAATTACACGCCACATCCCCCACCCGCCGGAACGCGTGTTTGATGCCTGGTTGGACCCGAAAATGCTGGCGAAGTTTATGGTGCCTGGCCCCGGCGTGACCATCCCGGAGGCTAAGGTTGACGCGAAAGTCGGAGGACAGTTTCTGATCATGATGCGTGTACCCGAGGCAGGCGATCTGCCCCATTCTGGCGAATACCGTGTGATCGACCGCGCCAATCAATTGGCCTTCACATGGGTATCGCATAACAGCGCAGAGGAGTCGGTGGTCACGCTTAATTTCGCACCCAAAGACGGCGGCACCGATCTGACACTTCAACACGTGCGCTTTCCGTCAGAACAGAGCCGCGATGACCACACTGGCGGCTGGACCCGTATTCTGGATGCACTTGCCGGGCTTGAAGTCTCTGCCTGAGCACCCTCAGACAGCAAAAGGCCGGGCGACAGACCCGGCCTTTTCTTTTTATTTCACAGCATCTTACATATGGATGACGCGGTCATAGGCGTCCAGCACAGCCTCGTGCATGCTTTCCGAAATCGTCGGGTGCGGGAAGACGGTATGCATCAGTTCTTCCTCGGTGGTTTCCAGCGTCTTGCCGACCACATAGCCCTGGATCATCTCGGTCACTTCCGGGCCGACCATATGGGCACCGAGCAACTCGCCGGTTTTGGCGTCAAAGATGGTCTTGATCATGCCCTCGGGGTCACCCATCGCGATGGCTTTGCCATTGCCGATGAAGGGGAAGCGGCCAACTTTGATGTCATAGCCCTGCTCTTTCGCCTTCGCTTCCGACAGACCGACCGAGGCCACCTGCGGGTGGCAATAGGTACAGCCGGGGATGCTTTCGGGCTTCACGGGATGGGCGTGCAGCCCGGCGATCAGTTCGGCCACCATCACACCTTCATGGCTGGCTTTGTGGGCAAGCCACGGGGCGCCGGCGATGTCGCCAATCGCATAGAGACCCTCTACGCCCGTGCGGCAATGGGCGTCGGTGACCACGTGGGTCCGGTCGATCTTCACGCCGAGCGCTTCCAGACCCAGACCTTCCACATTGCCCACGATGCCAACGGCAGAAATCACCGTGTCGAAGTCGTGCTTTTCAACCTTACCGCCCACCTCGATATGGGCGGTGACCTTGCCTTTGGCGCGGTCGAGCTGCTTGACCATGGCTTTTTCCATGATCTTCATGCCTTGCTTCACGAAGGACTTCTTGGCGAAAGCGGAAATCTCGGCGTCTTCAACGGGAAGCACGCGGTCCATCACCTCGACAACGGTCGTATCGGCACCCAAGGTGTTGAAGAAGCTGGCAAATTCAATGCCGATTGCGCCGGAACCGATGACGAGGAGTTTCTTCGGCATACGTGGTGGATTCAGCGCGTGTTTGTAGGTCCAGACCAGATCACCATCGGCTTCCAAACCCGGAAGCTCGCGGGCACGCGCGCCTGTGGCCAGCACGATGTTCTTGGCGGTCAGCTCTTCCGTACCCTTGTCGGTCTTGACCGACACCTTGCCTTTGGCAGGGATCGTGGCGTCGCCCATTACCACGTCGACTTTGTTCTTTTTCATCAGGTGGCCAATGCCACCGGACAGTTGCGCGGCCACACCACGCGAGCGTTTCACGATGGAGGGCAGATCATAGTCGATCTTGCCAGCTGACAGGCCAAATTCCTTGGCGCGGTGCATCAGGTGGAACACCTCGGCCGAACGCAGAAGCGCCTTGGTCGGGATACAGCCCCAGTTCAGGCAGATACCGCCCAGATGCTCGCGTTCGACGATTGCCACCTTCTGGCCCAGCTGCGCCGCCCGGATAGCCGCCACATAGCCGCCCGGCCCTGCGCCGATCACGATGGTATCATATGCCTTGCCCGCCATGGGGGATCCTCCTCATCCAAAAAGTAGTTTGCCATTAAACTATTTTGTTCAACGGATCAATTACCTCAGCGAAACCCTGCTAGTCACCTAGCGAAACCCAGCAAGTTCACGGTCAGACATCGCCTTTTTGCATCGCGTCACGAATGCTGGCATATCCGCCATCCTTGATAAAGGCGGTCTCGGCCGAGCTGCTGTCACGCCCCAGCGCATCATTGCGATATGGAAACCGGCCAAACATGCGGATGATTTCGCGGTGTACGCGCGCGTGTAACGTATCCCCTGCCCCGCGCGGGTCCGACATGCGGTCCTGCATCAGCGCGATGCATCGATCCTGATCGGAAAGCCGCTCGCTGTGCATGAAGGGCATATAGAAAAACTGTCGCGTGGGCAGGTCGATCTGCAAATCCAGACCGGCGCGGATGGCCGCATCTGCACAGGTCAGAGCCGCCTCATCCGTCGCAAAAGAGCGCGCGTCACCGCGAAACATATTGCGTGGGAACTGATCGGTCAGGATCAGAAATGCCAGCGTGCCCTTGGCGCTGACCTGCCAATCGGTCAGCTGACCGGCCTGTGCGGCCTGCCAGTCCTCTAAAAAGCGCGATCTGATCGTGCTGTCCAACGCATCAGAGCCGTTATACCAGCCCTCGGGCCCGGTTTCGTCGACCCAAAACCGGATGATCTCTGTGGGTGTTGCCATGTGGTCCTCCCTGCCCTCAGCCTAGCGTTGTGGCTGAAAGCTGCAAGCCCAATGGCACAGGCAGCGGCTCGGGTCAGCTCTCCTCTTCTGCGGCTTCGGCCTCATCCGCCCAAAACTCATGCGCCATATCGACAGCCACGGGCGAGGCAGCGGGCGCCATGGTGACAAACGCACTGGTTTCATCCGGCGCAGGTGCTGCGCGCTGGGTGGTGCGCCACAAGCCATAGGCCAAAAGCACCACAAGCAGCACCGACATATAGAACCAGAAGCCTGCAGGCCCCATCACCCCCATGACCCAACCCGACACGATCGGGCCGGCAATCGCACCGATGCCGTTGATGAAGATCAGACCAGCCGAGGCGGCAGGCATGTCATCAGGGTCCAGAAAGTCATTCACGTAGGCCAGCAAAAGCGCGTAAAGCGGGTTCGTCATGCCCCCCATCAGGAAGGCCGCCACCAAAAGCAGCGCATAATGCGTGCCCAGCACCACCGGCAAAAGCCCCGCACAGGCCGCCACAACGGTCACGATCAGAATAAGCACCCGGCGGTCCATACGATCCGAAATCCAGCCAATCGGGTATTGCAGCACCAAGCCGCCAATATAGAAGGTCGACACGAAGCCAGAGATCTGCGCCACCGACAGCCCCGCCTGCTGTCCAAAGACCGAGGCCATGCCGAACTGCGCGGCAAAGACGCCGCCAAGGATCAAAAACCCAACGCAGCCAAGGGGCGAGATGACAAAAAGCTCGCGCAGGCTCAGACCTTTGGTCGTCTCATAGGCCGGGGTCGGGTTGATCGACAGAAGGATCGGCGCAAAGGCGATCGACACCAGCACCGAGGGGATGATGAACAGGATGAAGTCCTGCGGGTCGCCCACCACCAAAAGCCCTTGTGCCGCGATGATCCCGACCATCTGCACAAACATGTAAAGCGACAGCGCCTTGCCGCGGTTTTCATTGTCAGCGGCGTTGTTCAGCCAGCTTTCGGCGGTGACATAGACGCCCGAAAAACAGAAACCCACAATCACCCGAAGCGCACTCCACGCCCAGGGGTCATTCATCGCCGGGTACAGGATCAGCACCGCCGAGATGAAAGAGCCAAGGGCGGCAAAGACCCGCACATGCCCCACACGGCGGATCATGATGGGCGCCATACGCGATCCAAACAGGAAGCCCGCGAAATAGCCGGACATGACGACGGACAGCTCGAAGGTCGAAAAGCCTTCAAGCCCGCCCCGGATGCCCAGAAGCGTGCCCTGCACCCCGTTGCCAACCATAAGCAGCATCATCCCGAGCAAAAGCGCCCATGAGCTTGTGAGAACCTGAAGCATGTCGTCCCTGACTGATCTAAAGCGCTTCGAGACTAAGCTGCGCGACAACTTGATCTCGAAACGACCACACAATTGATAGGTTTCGCGCCCTTCGACGGCCTATGCGCCTCAACAAGAGGTTGAAACGCATGAGTTTAAAACCTGTAAGGGACAGACTAGCGCGGGCGGATGACGGTCTCTTGACAATTCGCGACCCCTTGGCGTCGCGTTCCGGCTTTTCAGGGCAGAAGCAGCGAGCTGTCCCCATAAGAAAAGAACCGGTAGCGGCTCTGGATCGCATGGTCATAGACCTGCCGGATGCGGTCTGTGCCCATCAGCGCGGACACCAGCATCATCAGGGTCGATTTCGGCAGGTGAAAATTGGTCATCAACCCATCAGCGACCTGAAACTTGAAGCCCGGCGTGATGAAAATATCGGTCGCGCCCACCCATGGGGTCATCGCTCCCGTCGCCTGCGCCGCAGTTTCAATCAGCCTGAGCGCCGTGGTGCCCACCGGGATCACCCGCCCGCCCGCGGCTTTTGTGGCGTTGATCTGATCGGCGGCCTCTTTGGTCACTTCACCCCATTCCGCGTGCATCTTGTGGTCGGCAATGTCGTCCACTTTCACAGGAAGGAACGTGCCAGCCCCCACATGCAGCGTGACACGGGTCAGACCCACGCCCATCGCCTCGATCTTTGCCAGTAGTTCCGCGTCGAAATGCAGCGACGCGGTGGGCGCGGCCACAGCGCCTGTGCGCTCGGCAAAGACAGTCTGATAGTCCTCGTTGTCCTGTGCGTCAGCCGCACGTTTGGCCGCGATATAGGGCGGCAGCGGCATCTTCCCCGCCGCCTCGATCGCCGCGTCAAACGCATCACCTTCACAGTTGAAACGCAGAATGGCCTGATCGTCATCCCGCCCTTCAAAGCGCGCAGACAGCGCATCGGAAAAGACGATCTGGTCCCCTTCCTTCAACTTGCGCAGGGGTTTGGCCATCGCATGCCACAGCCCGGCCCCATCGGGGGACAACAGCGTGACCTCAATCTGTGCAACACCTTCGCCCGGCGCCTGTCCCGGCCGGGTGCGCGTGCCAAAAAGGCGGCCCGGAATGACTTTGGTGTCGTTCAGCACAAGCCGGTCGCCGGGACGCAGCCAGCCGGGCAAATCCCCCACATGGGCATCCGTCATCTGATCGGGCTGGACCACCAGCAGACGGCTCGCCGTGCGCGGGCGCGCGGGGCGCGTCGCGATCAGTTCTTCTGGCAGGTCGAAATCAAAATCACTCAGTTTCATGGCCGCGCGTGTAGGCCGGTGCGGGGCAAAGGTCAATCATCGCGCGTCATTCTGGCCTTGGCGGAGGGTCGCGCCGGAAAATGTCGCGAAAGAACCCCGGAGTGAACAGCGACAGGGGATTGACCGACACCTGCGGTGCGGCCGGAGTGCCTGACAGCCCATAATTGAACCCCACGAGCCCCTCGCCACGGCGCGCAAAGATACGGCCCGCAGAATTCACCGCGTAGAAGGGTGAAATCACCCCCTGCATCTTCATCTGCCCTGATCCAAGGAAGTAATAGCCATCCATCGAGATGCCCATGGAATGCCCCGATGCCGCGCTTTCATAGATCGTGACCTTTTCAGGATCGAGCCGGAAGCGCGCGTCCACATCGGTAAAGGAAATCCCCTTGCCGCCCAGCTGCTGCAACAGGCCAATGACCGATATGGCGGACAAAAGCTCGGCCAGCGCGGGGGCATTGTGAATGTCGATATTATCCTCGATCTTCAGGTTGCCTTCATAGACGCCCTTGCCGCCGCCCGGTGCCAGGATCAGCTCCAGCTTGCCTTCGCGCGCATTCTTGAACACGCCCGCCGCTTTCAGCACAGCCCCCGCATCCGTGGCCGAGATGCGAAAGGCGGTGCCTTTGGGCTGGGGGGCCGCGCTGCCGCGAATTTCCGGCCCACCGCCGACGCGCCCGCGGAACCTGCCTGAAAGCCCTGTGCTGCCAGAGGTGAAATCCCCCTCAAACCGTGTCAGCGTGATGCCTTCGGAAATGGTCAACTGATCAAGAATGATCGAAATGGGCATATCGCCGCCTGCCCCGCCGCTGCCCTTGCCTGACCCAAGTGTGGCACGCCGCATATCAACACGCCCGCCGGTCACATTCACCGCCACCGGCTTGCCCGCACCACGCCCCGTCAGGGTCACCGGGGCGTCAAGCCAGCCGCCCAGCTTGACCCGGTCGAACTTGGCGGCATCAAGCCCGCCGCCATCCGCAACGCGAATGCTGCCGGCTGCAGACAATCCGGGCGCGCTGAGGGCGATTTGGTCAATATAGGGCGTCGGGCCAAGCGTGCCGGTCAGCGACACTTGCCCCTCGCTGCCTTTCGCCTTGGACCACCCCAAGGGGGCGATGGACAGCCCCAACCCTTTCAGCCCGGCCTCCAGCGACATCCGGGGGGCTTTGCCCTTCTCAAGCGTAATCTTGTAGCGCCCCTTGGCAGCCCCGGACACAGAGCCCTTAGGCAAGCCGATCTTAAACGCATCCAGAAAGGCGGCGTTTAGGGTCAGCGCGCCGCTGACCGTTGATTGCGGCGCCGCTTTGCCCTTCGACATCGCCTGTTCCCAGCGCCCGGACACGGGCACGCCCGACAGGCTGCCTTGCGCGGAAATTTGCAACATCTCGTCGGTCATCTTCAGATCCGCGCGCGGCAGTTCCAGTTTGTGCCCGGCCACGATGCGACTGCTTTCGACCCCGCTCAGCCGCCCGGTCAGATCATAGGAGATCGCATCAGGCGGGATTTTGGGCTGCATCATCAGATTGATCTTGCCCCCGACACGGGCCTGCCCGCTGGCCATATCCGGCCCGATGCCGTTTTCGCCCTGCGCCTTGTCTTTGAAAACCCGGAACGGCGCGCCATCCAATAGGTAGAGCATCGCACGCACCGGCCCATCCACGGACAGGCGAACCTCGGCCGGCACCGGCACGGGCGCCGCGTCAGGGTCCTTGGGCGGGCGGGCCATTTGCGGCACGATGAAACTGGTGCCACTTGCATTCAGCACACCCGCCACTTTGCCATTCCCCGCAAGCGGGCGCAGGATGCCCTGATCCGCCGACACCACAAGGCGCCGATCATCAATGGTGAACCGGCCCGAGGCGTTCTCGATCGGCACCATGCCCTTCACGGCCCGCACCGTCACCCCGGTGAACCCCGCGCTAAGGTATGTGCTTGCCGGCGCATCAGGCTGTTTGCGCCAGGCCACGTTCACATTGTTGAAATGCCCCTTGGTGATGTTGTCGCGCACCCAGGTGCGGGTGCGTTTGCCACGGTTCACCGGCCAAAGGGCTGTCACGTGATCCGGGTCCACGCGATCTGCCTGCATGTTCATGGCAAGGGTCCAGCCCTGTGAACCGGCTTTGGCCGACCCGGACCCGCGCACCAGACTGCCATCATGGGTCATGGTGAACTGCCCCAGCTCGATCTGGAACGGATCAAGCGACAGCCGGAAATCGGCAGCCCCCGCGCCCAGCTCTACCGGCGCTTCCAGCACATCCGGCGGGCTGAACCGTGCGCCTGCCAGCTCCAGTTGTCCGATCAACTCGCTGGGCCAGCCACCGGACCAGCCGCGCAAATAGGCATGGCCCGAGGCCTGCGCCTCGCCCCAATCAGACTTCAGCGACATCTGCGCAAACTGCATGCGTTCGCGTTCAGGATCATAGTCCAGATAAACCTTGCCCCCGGTGAAGGACACGGGCTGCACACCGGGGTCCGGCGACAAGGTGCCCGCGCCAAATTCCAGCGTGCCTGCCAGATCCGCAATGGCCCCGGTTTCATCAATCGCTGTGCGCAAGGCGCCGGAAATGGGCGCATCGAGTACGCCCAGAAAGGTCAAAAGCGGCGATTGTGCCGCGATATCGCGCGACAGGGCGTTTTTGAATGTCGCGGTCAGCTGTGCCTCGGAGGACCCTTTGACAGACCGGAACCCCAGCACGGTTTCCGCCAGTGTTTCGGTTTGATTAAACACATCAAACGCCAGCGTCATATCCACCGCGTCGTCGCTTTGGCTGACATCAAGCCGCCCATCGGTGACCTGCCACAACCGGCCCGAACGCGCGTCTTCCAGCGTGATGGTCAGCGCATCCGCCGAAATCCCCACGGTCTGCGCCAACACCCCCTTGGCAAACAATTCGTCCACACGATCAAGCATGGTCGCCAGATCGCCACTGGCCCCAACACCCTGCCCAAAGCTCAGATCAAATGCGCCATCCGCGTTGCGCCGCACGGTGATCTGCGCGCCTGACAGAGCCAGCGAGGCAGGTTCGGCACGTCCGGCAAAGACCGGCCCCATCAGCAAAGCACCCTCGAGCGCATTGATGCGCCCAAGTTCCAGCCCAGTGCCGTCGCGCACGCCAAGATCAACCAGGCGCACCCGCGCGCGTCCCTTGGGGCTGACCCCCAATTCAACCCGCGACAGGCTGATGCTGACCGGGGCCGCCTGTTTGTTGATCGCTGTCTCGACCTGCCGCACCAATGCCTCTGGCAGCGTCACCACCCGCCCGGTAAGCGACATCGAAAACAGCCCCAGAAACAGCACCGCCAGCACAAGGAAAAGCACCGACCAGATGCTGAAATGCCAACGCCGGCGGCGGCGCAGATACCGGTGACGATCCGGCGGCAACATCGCGTCAATCTTGGCCTTGCGCCGCGCGCGCCGGGATGGCCCTTTTCCGGGTTTCTGGGCCCCCGGTGGTACGGCGACAATCGCAGGAGTGTCCACGCCCGGATCATCTGCGTCTGGTGCGTCAGGGTCAGCGTCTGCAACAGCGGAAGGCACCGGTTCGGGCTCTTCCTCCGGCTCTTGTTCGGGTTCTGCGCGCAGCGTGACGTCTGCCTCTGACGCTGCCTGCAACTCTGGCGCGGGACCCTCTGGCGCGTCTTGCAGCCCCGTGTCCTGTGCCGTGTTCTGTTCAGTGTCTGGCTCGGTTTCGACCTCTGCACCCGCCCCCGTGTCGGGCGCGGTGCCTGCCATTTCCGCGTTGTCTCCAGAAACCTTATTCTCATCATTGCGCGCATCCGATGAGGTGATCACCTGCCCCGCTTTGCGCAACACCTGTCCAAAAACACCGCGCCGGGTGTTGGTTTCGCCTGCGGCACTCAGAACAGCGACCTCTGCCGCCTCGAACTTGTCCGATGCCTCCTGAGGCGAATCCCCGGACTTTTCAGCAGACACATCCGGGCGATCGGCGGGCACGTCGCCCTCCGTGCGCCCCTTGGGCGTCGTCTTATCAGCGTCCTGATCCGCGTCCTGCATGATCTCTGCCTGCCTGCCCGTTGAAAGGCGCCACAACCTGACGGGTGATCTTCCATCCCGCTGAAAACAGGCGTAGAACAAAACCCTGACCAAGCCTAGAGACAAGCCGCGGGGAATTCCAAGACAATGACCGAAAAAATGCTTTCAGCAGGCGATATTGCGCCGGATTTCACCCTTCCGCAGGATGGCGGCGACCCGGTCACCCTGTCCGCCCTCGCCCCGGCGCCCGTCGTGCTTTATTTTTATCCCAAGGACTCGACCCCCGGCTGCACCACCGAAGCGCTCGATTTTTCGGCGCTCAAAGAACAGTTTGACGCGCTGGGTGTGCAAGTTTTCGGCCTGTCAAAGGACAGCCTGAAACGGCACGAGAATTTTCGGGCCAAACAGGGCTTCTCGGTCCCGCTTTTGTCTGATGCCGATAATGATGTTTGTGAACGCTACGGCACATGGGGTGAGAAAAAGAACTATGGCCGCACCTATATGGGCATCACCCGCACCACCTTCCTGATCGGCCCGGATGGCAAGATCGCGCAAGCCTGGCACAAGGTGAAGGTGAAAGGCCATGCAGACGAGGTGCTGGCCGCGGCGCGCGCACTGGTCGGCGCATGACCGCGCTGCCCTTGCCTTTGGCCCAAATGGCCGACGCGGTGCTGCGGACCGCCGATGGCCGCGAGAAAACCGCGCTGGCACGGCGTTATGCGGCCGCGTGGTTCGAGGCGCGCAATAGCGGTGCGATTGTTGCGCCCCTGGATGATCGCGCCACGCTGATCGGCCAAGCCACCCCGCCCGACTTTCCCGCACGCCCCGATGCGCCCGAATTGAAAGACCCGCGTGATGTGCCCCGCCGCCGCCCCGGATCGCGCCCCGGCCAGATCGCGCTTTTGCACGCCGTGGCCCATATTGAACTGAACGCGGTCGACCTGCACTGGGACATCATCGCGCGCTTCACCGACACACCCATGCCGCTTGGGTTTTACGATGACTGGGTGAAGGCCGCTGACGAAGAAGCCAAGCATTTCAACCTTGTATGCGACTGCCTTGAAGCGCTGGACAGCCACTATGGCGCGCTGGCCGCCCATGCGGGCATGTGGCGCGCGGCCGAAGATACGGCGGATGACCTGCTGGGCCGGCTGGCCGTGGTGCCGATGGTGCTTGAGGCGCGCGGGCTGGATGTCACGCCGGGCATGATCGAGGTCTTCCGCAAGGCAGGGCTGACCGACACTGTCGCAGCGCTTGAAGTGATCTATGCCGAGGAAGTGGGCCATGTGGCCTATGGGTCGAAATGGTTCCACTTTCTGTGTGGGCGCCATGAACTGGACCCGAAAGAGACCTTCCACGATCTTGTTCGGCGCTATTTCCACGGCGCCCTCAAACCGCCGTTCAACGAAGAAAAACGGGCCGAGGCCGGGTTGCCGCCGGATTTCTATTGGCCATTGGCCGAAGAAACCGCCGCCCGCAACCGTGGCACGCCCGGATAAGGCAGGCGCACGCGGGGCAACTGCGCAGGCGGCATGGCGGCAAACCGGGACAGGAACACGGATGACGCTTTATCGCGTCGGCAAAATCCCGCCCGCCACAGGCTCCAAACCAATGAAAACCCCAAATTTTCTTGCGTGGGCGGGACGGGCACGGTAAGCACCACGGGTCTGCAGATCGTGCCGGTAAGAGCACGCACCCATCGCAGGCAGGGGACAAGGGATAAAAAGCGGGATTTGGGACTTGCATAACCGTTTGATCAATAAGGTAAATCACCTGCTGGAACGGACGTTCCCGGAGCAGCGGTTGTTTCTCAGATCCGAAGATGGCACGCGGTTTATCCGCCTGTCGCCTTTGACTCAGGCGCTTGGCTGGACCGGATCGGCCGCCTTTATCGCCTGGTCGATCATCGCCACAGCCGTGCTATTGATGGATTCCATCGGCACCGGAAACCTGCGCGATCAGGCAAAGCGCGAAAAGCAGCTTTATGAAAACCGCCTTCAGACCTTGTCTGATGAACGCGACACCCGCGCGTCAGAAGCGGCGGCAGCGCAGGAACGTTTCAACCTGGCCCTGGCGCAAATCTCGGAAATGCAAAGCGAGCTTTTGTCGTCGGAAGAACGCCGCAAAGAGCTTGAGACCGGGATCGGAGTGATCCAGTCCACTTTGCGCCGCACCATGGGCGAACGTGACACCGCCATCGACAGCGTCGAAGCCATGCTGGCCGCAGCCCGTGAAGAGGGCACGAATGGGGCCGCCGCCCTGCCCGCTCAGGCCTCGGCCACGCTGACCTTCATGACCGAGGCGCTGGAACGCACCGCAGCAGAGCGCGACCAGATCGCCATCGAGGCCCAAAACGCCGAAAACTTCGCCCGTGACATGATGTACGAGGCGCGTCTGCGCGAAGAGCGCAACGACCAGATTTTCCGCCAGCTTGAAGATGCCGTGACCATCTCGCTGGAGCCATTGGACAAGATGTTTGCCAAATCCGGCATGTCCGTCGACCACATCCTGAACCAGGTACGCCGTGGCTATTCCGGTCAGGGCGGCCCGCTGACGCCGATGATCCTGTCCACCCGTGGCGAAGGGCCCGACCCCGACGCGGAACGTGCCAATCGCATTCTGGGAGAGCTGGACCGGATGAACCTTTACCGGATCGCCGCGCAGAAAATGCCCTTTGGCATGCCGGTGAAATCCGGGTTTCGTTTCACCTCTGGCTTCGGTCGTCGCTGGGGGCGCATGCATAACGGCACGGATTTCGCAGCCCCCATTGGCACCCCGATCTATGCACCGGCTGATGGTGTGGTCGTAAGCGCGTCTTGGTCCTCGGGCTATGGGCGCCTGATCAAGATTCAGCACGAATTTGGTGTCGAAACCCGTTACGCCCATTTGTCGCGCATGCGCGTGTCCAAAGGACAAAGGGTATCGCGCGGCGAGCGAATCGGTGATATTGGAAATTCAGGGCGCTCAACCGGCCCGCATCTTCACTATGAAGTGCGCGTTGGCGGACGGCCCATCAACCCCATGATCTATATCAAGGCAGGACGAGATGTTTTCTAAAAGCAGGATCAATGAGCCGGGCCCGAAAGCTGGCGAAACCGAAAAGAAGCCCGCGGCACCTGCCGCCGAAAAGCCGGCAATGCCCGCCCCTTCGGCCCCGCCTGCGCCGTCCAGCACGCCGAAAGCCAAGCCGCCTGCATCCACCTTGTCGTCGGACATCGTCATCAAGGGGGATGTCAAATCCACCGGAGACATCATTGTCGAAGGCACCGTCGAAGGTGACATTCGCGCCCACCAGCTGACCGTTGGCGAAGGCGCCACCGTCAAAGGTGAGGTCGTTGGTGACGACGTGGTGATCAATGGCCGCATCATTGGCCGTCTGCGTGGCCTGAAGGTGCGTCTGACCTCGACCGCACGGGTCGAAGGCGACATCATCCACAAGACCATCGCCATCGAAAGCGGCGCGCATTTCGAAGGTTCGGTGCAGCGTCAGGACGACCCCCTGACCAAGGCAAAAGCGGCCGCGGCCAAGACAGGCGAATAAGCCCGCACGCCGTTCCAAACATCTAAAACCAAAAGGCCGCTCACTTGAGCGGCCTTTTTTGTTGTCTGGCGCAGGGGGTCAGCTCTCGAAGCTCATCACCCGGCGGTAAAGATGCCATGTGGCATGGCCCAGCAGGGGCAGGATCACAAAGAGCCCTAGGAAGAACGGCACCATGCCCACGATCAGCAATGCCGAAATAATGATGCCCCAGGCCAGCATGGGCACAAGGTTTTGCAACACGGCCTGAAAGGAATGGATCATGGCCGAGATGAAATCCATTTCGCGGTCCAGAAGCATCGGCAGGCTGCACACGGTCAGCGCGAAGGCGACAAAGGCCATCACCGCCCCAATGGCGCTGCCCACGGCCAGCATCGTGATGCCGCTGCGGTTCAGCAGAGCATCCTGCCAGTTCGAGGTGATATTTGTCATCGGCTGCAGCCCCATGAACAGCATGAACACGATATGGGCCACGAAGATCCAGAACAGGAACCCCATGATCAGAACCATGGCGATCGACGGGAATTGCCGGTCTTTCTGGTTCACAACAACACCAAGGATCTGCGCCCAGTCCAGCTTCTCTCCGGTTTCGATCCGGCGACTGACATCATAAAGCCCAACCGCCAGAAACGGGGCAAGAAACGGGAAACCAAAGGCCACCGGGATGATCCAGTAGCTCTGTCCCATAACGCCCAATTCCAAGAACAGCGCAATGCCGCCAATCACAAAAAACAGCGCAAAGAAAAAGCCAAAAGCCGGGGCTTTGCGAAAATCGGCCCACCCTGCCCTGAGCGCGGCGAATATATCGGCCATGCCGATCTGATTGATCTTGGGCGGTGGCGAGGCCTCCAGATGGGTTGCGTCCGTCATAATCTCTCCCTGCACGTTTTTATGGTTTTTCGCGCGTGAAGAGAGTGTTGCGGTTGAAACCGCATCCGTCAAGTTTGTGAATGTGTTAATATGTTGCCCTGCGCCATGGCCCGCGCTTGGGCTTGCCATTTCAGCCAGATATGAGACAGTTTCTTCGATTTAGAACGAGGGATCCGTTTACATGAAACTTATCAGGACACTTGCCGCGACCGGCTTCATATTGGCATTGGGAACACATGGCGCGCTGGCTGCGAAATGCGGCAACACCTCAAGCGGGTTTGAAAGCTGGAAAGCCGGGTTTGCCAAAACCGCAAAAGCGGCGGGTGTGAAAACCCCCGGGCTGAAGGCACTGGCGCAGGCGCAATATTCAACCGCCACGATCCGCGCGGACCGCAATCAGAAGTCATTTAAGTATTCCCTGTCGAAATTCATGCAGGTGCGTGGGTCAAACACGATCATTGCGCAGGGGCGCAAGCGTAAGGCTGGCAACCCCGGCTTCTATGCAGCTCTTGAGAAACGCTATGGCGTGCCGGCGGGTGTGCTCTTGGCCATTCACGGCATGGAAACAGCCTTTGGCGGGTTCATGGGCGACACCAAGGTCGTGTCCGCCATCACCACCCTGACCTATGATTGCCGCCGTTCGAAGTTTTTCGAACCCCACGCGATTGGCGCCCTGAAACTGGTGGATCGCGGGTCGATCACCGGCAACACCCGCGGGGCAAAGCATGGCGAGCTGGGTCACACGCAGTTTTTGCCCGGCAATGCGCTGAAATACGGGGTGGATGCTTCGGGTGACGGGCGTGTGGACCTTTATAACAAGGCCGATGCGCTGGCCTCGACCGCGCATTTCCTGCGCAAGAAGGGATGGAAACCGGGCAAAGGCTATCAGGAAGGCCAACCCAATTTCCGCGTGATCAAGGAATGGAACGCGGCAACGGTTTACCAGCAGGCGATTGCCATCATGGGCGCCAAGATCGACGGGTGATCCACGCAAAGCCAGCCAAAGCAAAGATGGGGCCGCGTGGCCCCATTTTCTTGTCCCAAATACCTTCGCCGAAGGCATGAAATCCGCCGAGCGAAGCGAGGCCCCCCAAGCTGCAAATCGGCCCGGCAGGCCACGCCGTTTGGCATCAGTCTTCCGCGTTCGCCTCGGCCCTCGATTTTCCGGCCACATCCTGCGCAAGCACAGAAGCCATGAACGCATCCAGATCGCCGTCCAGCACACCTTTCGTGTCCGAGGTTTCATGCCCCGAACGCAAGTCTTTCACCATCTGATAGGGCTGCAGAACATAGGAACGGATCTGGTTGCCCCAACCCGCATCGCCCTTGTTTTCATGGGCTTCGTTGATGGCTGCGTTGCGACGGTCCAGCTCCATCTGATAAAGGCGCGACTTCAGAGCCTTCATCGCGATGTCGCGGTTCTGGTGCTGCGATTTCACCGAGCTGGTGGTGACGATGCCCGTTGGGATGTGCGTGATCCGCACAGCCGAATCCGTAGTGTTCACGTGCTGCCCACCCGCGCCGGACGACCGGTAGGTGTCGATGCGGATATCTGACGGGTTCACTTCAATCTCGATATTGTCGTCGACCACCGGATAGACCCAAACCGAGCTGAAAGACGTGTGGCGCTTGGCGGCACTGTCATAGGGTGAAATGCGCACAAGCCGGTGCACGCCGCTTTCCGATTTCAGCCAGCCATAAGCGTTGTGGCCCGAGATTTTATAGGCTGCAGATTTGATGCCCGCCTCTTCGCCCGCGCTTTCAGACTGCAGTTCAACCTTGTAGCCATGCGCCTCGGCCCAGCGGACATACATGCGCGCCAACATCGAGGCCCAGTCGCAGCTTTCCGTGCCGCCCGCGCCCGAGTTGATCTCGAGAAATGTATCGTTGCTGTCTGCTTCGCCGTCCAGAAGCGCTTCAAGCTCGGCGGCGGCGGCCTTTTCGACCAGCGCCTTCAGGCTAGCCTCGGCCTCGGCCACAACCTCGTCGTCTTCTTCCATTTCGCCCAGTTCGATCAGGTCAATATTGTCCTGCATGTCCTGCGCCATAGATTTGTACGCATTCACGGAATCCAGCAACGACTGACGTTCGCGCATCAGCTTCTGTGCCCGCTCGGGATCGTTCCAAAGGTCCGGATCTTCGGTCATCGCGTTGAACTCTTCCAGCCGATGTTCCGCGGTCTCCCAGCCAATCCGCTGGCGCAAAAGAGCCAGGGATTTCTCGATTGCATCGACGTTGTTCTGAGCCTCTGCGCGCATGGGATCGCCCTTCGTGAAAATCGTTGTCCCCCGCCATATCAACGTGGGCGCGGATGGGCAAGATGTGGGCGAGAGAGAGAGGTTCACGACCCGCCTTCGGCACGTCTGCCCCTGCGGGGAGCGGGGGTGGGGGGGGGGGGGGGGGTGGGGCGGGCGGCCCCCGCCGCCCCCGCGCTGCCACGGGGTTTTCCGTGAGTGCGGAAAAACCTGTTGGGTCAGGTCCGAAGCGACAGCCCATCTGCGAAAAGCTGAAGCTTTGTCGGCGCGGCGCGCAGGCGCACGGTCTGGCCTTTCAGCTCTTCGTGTATGCCGGGCAGCTTGGCGATCAGATGGGTTTGATTGGCGCTGTCCGCGCCCTCACCCACCGACAGTTCGGCCGGGATATACAAAAGCGAAACCTCGCCCAGGGCTTCGACGATCTCGACCGCACCTTCGAAAATCGCCTCGCCATCTCCGGCCAGCACGAAATCCTCGGGCCGCACGCCCAGATTGACCGCCCGGCCCTGCATCGCGTCATCCGTCGGGATCGGCACCGTGACCACAGCGCCTGCGGCCAGCGTCACCTGTGTTTCGGCCCCGGTCGCCGTCACCGTGCCGGGCAACAGGTTCATCGCGGGCGAGCCGATAAACTGCGCGACAAACTCGGTGCGCGGGCGTTCGTAAAGTTCAAGCGGGCTGCCCACCTGCGCGATCCCTTTGCCGGCCAGAACCACGATACGGTCGGCCAAGGTCATCGCCTCGACCTGATCATGGGTCACGTAGATCATCGTGCTGTCGGGCATGGCTTCTTTCAGCTGCGAAATCTCGATCCGCGTGGCCACACGCAGGGCGGCATCAAGGTTCGAGAGCGGTTCGTCAAACAGATAGACCTTGGGGTCGCGCACGATGGACCGCCCGATGGCCACACGTTGGCGCTGCCCCCCTGAAAGCGCCTTGGGCAGGCGGTCCAGATAAGGCTCCAACTGCAAGGCAGACGCGGCCCGCGCGATGGCGGCATCAATCTCTTCTTTCGATTTCTTCGCGATTTTCAAGGCAAAGGCCATGTTTTCGCGCACGGTCATATGCGGGTAGAGCGCATAGCTCTGGAACACCATGGCAATGCCGCGCTGGCTGGGCGGTACGTCATTTACCACTTGCCCGTCGATTTTCAGCACGCCATCCGTGATGCTTTCCAGCCCGGCAATCATGCGCAGAAGCGTGGACTTGCCGCAGCCCGACGGCCCGACAAACACAATCAGCTCGCCCGTGTCGATATCCAAATTGATGTCGTTCAAGACGTTCACATCGCCATAGGATTTCACCACATCGGTGAGGTTCAGCGTGGCCATCAGAGATCTCCTTCGTGGATCGCAATCATCGCGCCCCAGCCCGCAAGCTGGTCCGACTGCGAGCCGTGGATCACCCGCCAGGCACCGCCTTCAGGCAGCGTCGCGGGCACGGGGTCACCAGACAGGTTGAACGCACAATAAAGCCGCTCACTCTCCGTCAGGCGCTCAAAACTCAGGCAGCTGTCCTTGACCGTCACAGCCTGCATGGCGCCACGCGACAGCGCGGGATGAGCGCGCCGCAGGGCAATCACGGCGCGGTAGTGGTGGATCAACGCGTCGGGAGTGTCTCCGGCCCGATCCACTGCCTGCGCAAGATGATCTGTTGCCACGGGCAGCCATGTCTGGCGCGCGTCAGAGAACCCGCCATTGGGCGCGTCAGCCTGCCAGACCATCGGGGTGCGGCAGCCGTCGCGGCCTTTGAACTCCGGCCAGAACTCGATGCCATAGGGGTCTTGCAGGTCTTCAAAGGCGACCTCGGCCTCGGCAAGACCCAGCTCTTCGCCTTGATAGATGCAGGCAGAGCCGCGCAGGCACATCATCAGCGTGGCCATCATCTTCAGCCCGTCAGCCCCGATGTTCCAGCGCGTGGCGTGACGTGGCACGTCATGGTTGGAAAAGGCCCAGCACGGCCAGCCATCCGCGGCAACCGCCTGCACGCGTGCCATCACCTGCGCGATTTCTGCGGCTGTTGGCCGATCATTGGCAAGAAATTCAAAGGCATAGCACATCTGCATCAGGTCATCGCCCGCCGTATACTCCCCCAGAATTTCCAGCCCACGTTGCGCATCACCAACCTCGCCCACCGCCGCTGCACCATAGGTGTCCATCACCGCGCGCAGGCGACGCAGGAAATCGAGGTTCTCCGGCTGGTTCTTGTCGTAGAGATGTTCCTGGTGGTTATAGGGGTTCACCTGCGGCGCAATGGTGGCGTTGCGCTGATCATCGGGCAAAGGCGGGTTGGACCGCAGCGCCTTGTCATGCACATAGAAGTTGATCGTATCGAGCCGGAACCCGTCCACGCCGCGATCAAGCCAGAACCGCGCCACATCCAGAAGCGCCTCCTGCACCGCGTCGCAATGGAAGTTCAGGTCCGGTTGCGAGGCGAGGAAATTGTGCAGGTAATATTGCTGCCGCTGCCCGTCCCACTGCCACGCGGGTCCGCCGAAAATGGACAGCCAGTTATTGGGCGGCGTGCCATCCGGCTGAGGGTCCGCCCAGACATACCAGTCGGATTTTTCGCCGTCGCGTGCGGCCCGGCTTTCGCCAAACCACGCGTGCTGATCCGAGGTATGGCTGAGCACAAGGTCGATCAACACCCGCAGCCCCTGCCCATGCGCGGCCTCGATCAGCGCGTCGAAATCGGCCAGCGTGCCGAACATCGGGTCGACGTCACAGTAGTCAGAGACGTCATATCCGAAATCTTTCATCGGAGAGGTGAAGAAGGGCGAGATCCAGACCGCATCGACACCCAGTGACGCGATATGCGGCAGCCGCCGGGTGATCCCGCGCAGGTCCCCGACCCCGTCGCCATTGTCATCCTGAAAGCTGCGCGGATAGACCTGATAGATCACCGCCCCGCGCCACCAGCTGGTGTCACCCCCCAGCTGTTTTCCCTTTGAAACAGAGGCTTGCATATTCATGTCGTCTCCTTATCGCGGGCCGCTCATGACCCGCGCGTCTTATTTCACGGACCCGGCCAGCAGGCCGCGTACCAGATATTTCTGCATGGCGAAGAACACGGCCAAAGGCACCGCGATTGACACGAACGCCGCCGTGGCAAGGATTTCCCAATTGCCGCCCCGCGTGCCCAAAAGCTCGACGATCTGGTTGGTCATGACCGTGGTCTGGCCGGTGGCGTCAATCAAAAACACTTTGGCCACCAGAAGGTCATTCCATGTCCAGAGGAACTGGAAGATGGCAAAACTGGCCAGCGCCGGGAAAGACAGGGGCAGGATGATCTTGGTGAAAATCTGAAATTCGGTGGCCCCATCCACCCGCGCGTTTTCGATCACGTCCTTGGGCAGCCCGACCATGTAATTGCGCAAAAGATAGATCGCCAGCGGCAGCCCAAAGCCCGTATGCGCGAGCCAAACGCCCATATAGCCTTTGCCAATGCCGATGGCGAGGTGAAGCTTCAAAAGCGGGATCAGCGCCAGTTGCAGCGGCACAACCAAAAGGCCAACCACAAAGGCGATCAACAGCGCGCGACCCGGAAAATCCATCCATGCCAAGGCGTAAGCGGCAAAAGCTGCAATCAAAAGAGGGATCACGGTGGCCGGAATGGTCACGGTGAGCGTGTTGAAAAACGCTTTCGCCATACCCTCGGCATTGCTGTCGTCAAAGAGCATCAGCTGGTAATTGTCCAAGGTGAACTCGGGCGGCGCGCTGGCGGTGGTGAAAACCCGCGGCAGGCGCTTGCCCTCTTGGCTTTCCTGCGCTTCGAAACGGAAACCCCCATCCGCCTCGACCGTAAGGGTGCGATCCTTTTTCAGTTCGGCCGTGTCACCGGGCAGATAAGCTTCGGGCGCGCGTGACGAGGTGCCCCAGCGCGTGACCTCTGCGCCCGCGTTTTCAAAAAGCTGGCCGGTGATCACAAAGACACCCCCCTCTTCGCGTTCTTCCCCGGACAGGCGGATGGCGGGGTTCATCTGCGTTTGCGTGGTCAGCGCCTTCCACCAGCCGCTCGCCGCGATCTGGTCGCCGGTGCGAAACGAAGACACAAACAGCCCCACGGTTGGCAAAAGCCACAACACCACCAGAATGAGGACCGAGAGATGAACAGCCCAGCCAAGGGCGGATTTGCGACCTGCGATATTTTCCATCAGCCCCTCCTCACCGCATTTCCTTGCGGGCGTTGTGTACGTTCCAGACAAGGATCGGTGTGACCATCAGCATGATGATCATCGCGGCCGCCGAGGCCATGCCCCAGTCCAACCCGCGCAGCATCTTGTCATACATGTAATTGGCCAGCACTTGGGTTTCCCACTGGCCGTTTGTCATCGCGAACACGATGTCGAACACCTTCAGCGTGGCGATGGTGATCGTGGTCCAGACCACGACGATGGTGCCCATGATCTGGGGCACTTTGATACGAAAGAAAATGCGGAAGGGACCGGCGCCGTCCAAAATGGCGGCCTCGATGGTTTCTTCGGGAATGCCGCGCAGAGCGGCGGACAGGATCACCATGGCGAACCCGGTCTGAATCCAGATCAGCACGATCATCAGGAAAAAATTGTTCCAAAAGGGCAAAGTCAGCCAGGTTTGCGCGCCATCGCCGCCAAACCAGATATAGATCGCGTTCAGAATACCGATCTGCTCGGACCCATCCGGGCGCGCGTCATAGATCAGTTTCCAGATCACCGAGGCACCCACGAAAGAGATCGCCATCGGCATGAATATCAGCGATTTGGCGATGCCGCCCCATTTGATCCGGTCCGTCAGCTGCGCCACCAAAAGCCCAAACCCGGTCGAGGCCGCCGGCACCACCAACAGCCACAGGACATTGTTGCGCATGGCCTCGCGAAACTTCGGCTCTGCAAACATGTCTGAATAGTTCTTCAACCCGATGAACCCGCCATCACCCCGCCCGTCCGTCATTGACAGGCGCAGCGTCTCGATGACCGGATAAGCCAGGTAAAGAGACAAGGCCGCGAGGGCGGGCAGAAGAAACAACCACGGCCGCACCATGTTGGCCCGGTTGATGTTGCGCCCGGCATTGGGGCCTCGCGCCGGGAAGATGACCTTATCAAGCAGTTGATTTGAAAAATAGAAATAGGCAAGACAGGCACCGACACCGACGGCGATGGTCACAAGGCCCAATATGGCTGGATGCATGATGTCCCCTCCTGTTCCTGTCCGCCTGCCTCAGATGGCGCGGTCAGGATAGCGTCCCGCAGAGCGTGCCCTGCGAAACGCCTTTTGTCATCTCAGGCTTACTTCAGCGCGTCCCAAGAGGCCTGAATATCCGCGGCCACAGCCGTTGCATCCTTGCCGCCGGTGTAGTCCACCATGCCAGTCCAGAAGCTGCCTGCCCCCACGCCGCCGGGCATCAAATCAGAGCCGTCAAAGCGGAAGGTGGTCGCGCCCAGAAGGATTTCCCCCAATCCGCGCAGGGTGTCGTCCTTATAGGCGTCAAGCGACACGCCTTTGTGCGGCGTCAGGAACCCGGTTTGTGCCATCATCACCTCATGCGCGATGGGCTGCTTGAGGAACTCCATAAAGGCCATGGTTGCGTCCGAAGCCTTTGTCACCGCCATCAGGGTGCCGCCGCCCAGAACCGGGTTGCCCAGATCCTTGTCGGCATAAGACGGCATGTAGAAGAAATCGGTGTCCACGCCGAACTCGGTGCCCTCGGGGAAGAAAGCAGGCACGAACGAGGCCTGACGGTGCATGTAGCACTGCGGCGGCGAGGTAAACATGCCTTTCGGACTGTCGCGGAAATCGGTCGAGGCCACGGCACCAGCCCCGCCCGACACTTTCGCGTCATCACGGGCAAACCATCCGAACTCTTCGATCGCATTGATTACGCGGGGGTCGTCGAACGGGATCTCGTTTTTGGTCCACTGGTCATAAACGTCGGGCGATACGGTGCGCAGCATCATATCCTCGACCCAGTCAGTGGCCGGCCAGCCCGTGGCCGCGCCTGACCCCAGACCGATGCACCATGGCACCTCGCCATCTGCCACGATCTGCTCGGTCAATGCCTTCAGCTCTTCCATCGAGCCGGGCACTTCATAGCCCGCATCTTCGAAGTTTTCAGGCGAATACCAGACCAGCGACTTCACATTCACATTGTAAAACAGGCCATACATCTGATCGGCGCCATCTTTGTCGGCGAAGGTGCCCAGGTCGACCCAGGACGGCCCGGCGGCATAGTTCTGCGCCACCCAATCCGCCATGCCTGCCCCAAGCGGCGCCAATTGCCCCTTGGCAGCCATCGCAGCAGCCAGACCCGGCTGCGGGAACACCGCGACATTGGGGGCTGATCCGGCTTCGGCATCGATCACGATCTGCTGTTCGAAACTGTCTGACCCGGTATAGATCACATCCGCGCCGGTCGCCGCTTCGAAATACGCCAGCATATTGTTGAAAAACCCGTCCTCCGGGTTCAGCCACGGGCCATAGACCGTCACCGTCTGGCCTTTCAGATCCGGCGCAGTTTCCGCCCAGGCCGCATATCCGTCCCAATCAAACGGACCCTCACCCGGCGTGAAGGCCAGGTGATCATCTGCCTGCGCCCCTCCGGCCAGAAGCGCCAGAGCTGCCGCGCCTGCTAAATATCGTTTCTTCATGTCATCCTCCCAGAACAGACGTGATCCGCGCCCAGACAGCCATAAACGACACCGCCCCGGATGCCTGCGCAGGATCACAACGCCGCCTTGCTTGCCTCGCAATCCTGTCACGACATGGATCACGAATCTTAGCCAAAGCGCTTTGACAATCTACCGTCGCTTGATTTTCCTCGCATGTCAATGAGCCTGTTAGCGCCAACATTTTATTGGCATAAAGGCTTTACATTGTTAACTATTCACATCTATCTTCTAACAAAGTCGCGCCAAATGAGGCCATTCAAACCGCTTTGGGGAACCAATGACACTCAAGGAGTTTTCAAATCTATTAGGCCTGTCTCAGACCACCGTCAGCCGCGCGCTGAACGGCTATCCCGAAGTGTCCGAAGCCACGCGGGAAAAGGTGCTGTCTGCGGCAAAAACGCATGGCTATGCGCCCAACACACGGGCCCGCGCGCTGGCCACGGGGCGCGCCATGGCAATTGGGCATGTCATCCCGATCAGCGCCAAACACGAGATGGTAAACCCCATTTTCGCCGATTTCACCGCCGGCGCTGGCGAAGTTTATTCCAGCAACGGCTATGACATGCTGATTTCCGTGGTGTCCGATGACAGCGAAGAAGAGGCCTATCGCAGCTTCGTCACCAAGCGCAACGTCGACGGGATCATTCTGCACGCGCCGCAGCTGGATGACCCGCGCATACCCCTGTTGAACGCGCTTGGGCTGCCCTTTGTGGTGCACGGGCGCAGCTCGCAGACAGGCGCGCCCTACTCCTGGGTTGATGTGAACAACACGCGCGCCTTTCAACGGGCGACCGAGCTGCTTTTGGACCTTGGCCACAAGCGTATCGCGCTTCTGAACGGGTTGGAGCATATGGATTTCGCAATACGGCGCCGGATGGGCTACGAAGCCGCTTTGCACGCCCGCTCTATCACGCCGGACCCGGCTTTGATGCATACGGGCGAGATGACCGAGGCACAGGGGCACGATCTGACCCGCGCGCTGCTCAGCGCGCCCAATCCGCCCACGGCCATTCTGGTCAGCTCCATCATCACGGCGACCGGCGTGCGGCGCGGGATCGAAGAGCTGGGCCTGATCATGGGACGCGACGTGTCGCTGATCACCCATGATGACGAGCTGAGCTATTTTCGCAACGGCGCTGACGTGCCCGTATACACGGCCACCCGGTCCTCGGTTCGGGCCGCAGGGCGCATCGCGGCGCAGATGCTTTTGGACATTATCGCGGGCGATCCCGGCCCCCATGAACATCTGCTTGAAGCGGAGTTGACGCTGGGCCTGTCGACCGGCCCAGCCCCCCGACCAACACCACATCATCCGCCCGACGGATAATCAAAAAGGACATGAGGATGCTGCCACATCGCTCTGATTTCCCAAGCGATTTCCTTTTTGGCGTCGCGACATCAGCTTACCAGATCGAAGGCCACGCCCAGGGGGGCGCTGGCCCCACTCACTGGGATGATTTTGCCCGCACGCCTGGCAATGTCACAGGCGCGCAACACGGGGCCATTGCCTGTGATCACCTGACCCGCTGGCCAGAGGATCTTGACCTTGTGCAGCAGGCTGGCTTTGACGTGTATCGGTTCTCGACGTCCTGGGCGCGGGTCTTGCCAGAGGGGCGCGGCACGCCAAATCAGGACGGGTTGGATTTCTATGATCGGCTGGTGGATGGCATGCTGGCGCGTGGGATCAAACCTGCCGCAACACTCTATCACTGGGAGCTTCCTTCGGCGCTGGCAGATCTGGGCGGTTGGCGCAATCGCGATATTGCCAACTGGTTCGCCGACTACACCGAGGTGATCATGAAACGGATCGGGGATCGCCTGTGGTCAGCCGCCCCGATCAACGAACCGTGGTGCGTCACATGGCTGTCCCATTTCGAAGGTCACCACGCCCCGGGTCTGCGCGACATTCGCGCCACGGCCCGCGCCATGCATCACGTGCTCTTGGCCCATGGGCGCGCCATTCAGGTGATGCGAGAGCTTGGCCTGTCCAACCTTGGCGCCGTTTGCAATATGGAGGTCGCCGCCCCCGCCAACGACACCGCGTCCGCCCGCACGGCCGCAACCCGTCATGATGCGATCTATAACCAGTTTTTCATCTCGGGCATGATGAAGGGGCGCTACCCCGATGCGGCGTTGGAGGGGCTGGAGCCTTATCTGCCACGGGGGTGGCAGGATGATTTCCCGACCATAGTGCAAAAGCTGGACTGGATGGGGCTGAACTACTATGCGCGCAAGCATTACGACATGGCCCCGCCCCGCGACGGGCAACAACCGCCGTGGCCCGGCACCTGTGAAACGGCGCCAACGCGGCCGTGCACCGGGTTGGGGTGGGAGATCTACCCCGAAGGCCTGTCGCATTTCCTGCAAATGATGGCGCGCGACTATACCGGTGATCTGCCGCTCTATGTGACGGAAAACGGCATGGCAGAGCATCCCGGCGCGGACCCGCTAAGCGATCAGGACCGGATCACCTATCTGTCTCAACATATGAACGAGCTGCAGAAGTGCTGCGCCGAAGGGGTCCCGGTGAAGGGCTATTTCACATGGTCACTTCTGGACAATTACGAATGGGCACATGGCTATGGCCCGCGCTTTGGCCTTGTTCATGTGGATTACGACACCCTCACACGAACGCCGAAACACTCTTATCAGGCCCTGCGCAACGCCCTGTCACGCTAGAAGCTTCGACCTGACACCGGCCCTGCGCGCGCGCAGATCACGGGAGCGCGCACCCATCAAACACCCAGTTCTCGCGCGCCAAGACAGGAAATTGCGGAAAATCACGGCCCGCGTAAGCCATTTTTAACGCTCCCTGCCCTACACCTTTCTAAACGGACGGAAGAAAGGGCAACATGTGAAGATTGAAACCGCATATGTTCAGGGGATGGCGACATGAGCACCTCCTGCCTGACACTCGCCCCACGCCTTGACTACGGAACAGTCTCTGACCTGCACACACGCTTGTTGGAACATGTCGGGGCGGATCTGGAACTTGATGCCAGTCAGGTCACGCATTTTGGCGCCCTGGGCGTGCAAACCATCCGCGCCGCCGCCCGAAGCTGGGCCGAAGCCGGGCATAGCCTGACCATGACTGGCACCTCCAACGATATTGCCGATCAACTGCACCTGCTTGGCTTTACCCCTGCAACTCTTACCGGATGGGAGCTTTCTACATGACGCTTCAGGTTCTAGCCGTTGATGACAGCCGCACAATGCGAGACATGGTCCGACTGACGCTGACCAATGCCGGGATCGACGCCCATCTGGCAGAAGACGGCCTACATGGTCTGGAAGTGTTGGAAGATATGCCGCGCCCAGATGCCATCATCACAGATATCAACATGCCGCGCATGGATGGGTTCGGGTTTATTGATGCCGTGCGCGCCATGCCCACCCACCGCGCGACCCCCATTCTGGTCCTGACCACGGAAAGCGCGGACACGATGAAGCATCGCGCGCGCGATGCCGGGGCGACCGGCTGGATCGTGAAACCTTTTGACCCGGCCAAACTGGTCAAAGTCGTCAAGATGGTAGCGGGGTAAGCCGATGTCCGATCCGATGGCAGAAATCAAAGCCTCGTTCTTTATCGAATGCGAAGAGCTTCTGGAAGGCCTGCAAGACGGGTTGCAAATGGTGGATGACGGAGAGTCCGATGACGAAACCATCAATGTCATATTTCGGGCGGTTCACTCGATCAAAGGTGGCGCCGGGGCCTTTGGTCTTGACCAGTTGGTCGAGTTTGCACACCGGTTTGAAACCGTGCTGGACGACGTGCGTTCCAACACGCTGGCCATTGATGGCGACGTTCTGAAACTGTTTTTCACCTGCGGCGACATTCTGGCCGATCTGGTGCGCGAATGCCGGGACGACATTCCACATGACATCGATGCCATCCGTCCCGTGATCGATAGGCTGGGCGCGCTGATCGGGGCCGAAGACACCGCCGATGAAGAAGAAGAGATTGAGTTTCAGCCGATGACGGTTGCGCTCGATCTGCCGGATTTGGGGGGCGACCTTCCAGATTTGGAGGGGTTTGGCGCAGATGATTTCGCAGGCGACGCGTCTTTCAATGGCTTTCAGGTTAAGTTTGAGCCCCATCAGCCCGTGTATGAAAATGGCAGCGAGCCATTGTTCATGTTTAGGGCACTGCGCGATGTCGGGGATGTGACATCGGTCTGTGATGACAGTTCCGTGCCCCCCCTTGCAGAGCTCTCTCCTGAACAGGGCTGCCTGTCATGGACCCTGACGATCGAAACGACAGAGCCGGAGGATGCGGTCAAGGAAGCCTTCGAATTTGCAGACGGCATCTCGACCCTCGAAATCTCTGCGCTTACGACAGACGCACCCCTAGTTCCTGATCTGACCGATTTGCCGGAACCCGACCTTCCGCCGCTAGACTTAGAACCCGCGAAGGTAGACCTGCCGCCCGTTGAGGCCGCCGATGACGCACCCACCCTACCCGCGACCGACATCCCGGACAGTGTGAACAGCCCAACACCAGAACCCGAAACGACACAGACCGCTGCCCCTGACACTGCGAAAAAACCTGCTACAAAATCCCCTGCTGCCCCTCGTGCCACCGTGCGCGTCGACCTTGAACGGATCGACCGGCTGGTCAACCTGGTCGGAGAATTGGTGATCAATCAGGCCATGATTTCACAAAGCGTGGATGAAACAGCGCTGGCAGGCAATTCCAACATTCGGGCCGGGCTGGAAGAGTTTCTGCAACTGACCCGCGATATTCAGGACAGCGTGATGATGATCCGCGCCCAGCCTGTAAAATCCCTGTTCCAACGCATGGGGCGCATCGTGCGCGAAGCCTCGTCCGCCATTGACAAAGACGTGCGCCTGCGCACCGAAGGGGAAAACACCGAAGTTGACAAAACGGTGATCGAGCGTCTCGCCGATCCATTGACCCATATGATCCGCAACGCGGTCGATCATGGCCTGGAAAACAATGACACTCGCGTAGAGACAGGCAAAAGCCCTGAGGGCAATATCTACCTCACAGCAGCCCACCGATCCGGGCGTGTTGTGATTGAAGTGGCCGATGACGGCGCGGGCATCAACCGTGAAAAAGTCAAACAAAAGGCCATCGACAAAGGCCTGATCGCCCCTGATCTTCAGCTGACGGACAGCGAAATTGACAATCTTCTGTTCCTTCCCGGCTTTTCCACCGCGGATGAAGTGTCAAATCTGTCCGGTCGCGGCGTGGGAATGGATGTGGTGCGCAGCGCAATTCAGGCGCTTGGTGGCCGCATTACCATTTCCTCACAGCGCAATGTCGGCACGACCTTCTCGATCTCGTTGCCACTTACGCTTGCAGTGCTGGATGGCATGGTGGTGAAAGTCGCGGACGAAACCCTCGTGGTCCCGCTCAACTCTATCCTCGAAACACTCACCCTGACCTCCGAAGAAATTCGGGAATTTGGCCCCGAGACAAGCGTCATCAACATCCGCGACAGCTTTGTGCCCCTTCTCGACCTTGGTGCAGAGCTTGGCTATCGCGACCCGAAAGACAATTACGAAGGCTCGGTTGTCTTGTTGATCGCCCATGAAGACGGGTCACGTGCCGCCGTGATTACAGACCGGATCGAAGATCAACGGCAGGTGGTCATCAAAGGGCTTCAAGACAGCTATGGCCGTGTGCCCGGCATTGCCGCGGCCACCATCCTTGGCGATGGACAGATTGCGTTGATCCTGGACCCGGTGGACCTGATCACCCATTCGACCGGTCGCACGCGTCCGGCAGCTCCCCCCATTCAAATCGCAGGTTAGACCATGACAGAACAGACCAAAAACACAGAGAAACTCACGGACGAAACCGAACGCGAATTGCTGTCCTTTCTCGTCGGCGGGCAAGACTACTCTGTTGATATCATGAGCGTGCGCGAGATCAGAGGCGCTGCCAAAGCCACCCCCCTTCCCCGCTCGCCTGACTTTGTGCTGGGCGTGATCAACCTGCGCGGCACCGTGTTGCCCGTTATGGATCTGTCTCGCCGTCTGGGCATGGACCGTCAGGCAGAACTGGACCGAAATGTGATCATTGTGGTCGCCGTTGGTGACCAGACGGTTGGGCTTTTGGTCGATGCGGTCTCTGACATCCTGTCGATTGCCGAGGAAGACATGCAACCCCCTCCAGAACTGCGCGCCGATGCCGACCGGAGCTTCGTCTCTGCGCTGACAATTGATGACGATGGGCGCATGATCCGTGTCCTTGATTTGAATGCAGTCCTTCCCGAAGCAGGAGAGGAGGCCGCGTGACATTTGAAAGAGGCATAAATCCAGCGCGCGTCCAGCCGCAAACCCTTGACGACAAAACGTTCCAGAAGATCGCGGACATCGCCAAACGCGAAGCGGGATTGGAAATCTCGATGGGAAAAAAGTCGATGGTGCTGACGCGCCTCGCCCCATTGCTGCGCGCAAAGTCTCTTCGGACGTTCCAAGACTATATTTCGCTTGTGACCGCGCCAGATGGTGCGTCGGAGCTGAAACAAATGATCTCGGCCCTGACCACAAATGTTTCGCATTTTTTCCGAGAAGAACATCATTTTGATCACCTCGCCAAAGCCGTCGGCCCCAGGCTCAAACAACGCGCTGCACAGGGTGATCCTATTCGCATCTGGTCGGCTGGCTGCTCAAACGGCCAGGAACCATTGTCCATCGCCATCACCCTTGCCGAGATCGGGCTGACGGCGGACAACTCCGACACCAAAATTCTGGCAACGGACATCGACCAGAAGGTCATCCAATTTGCACGTCGGGCCACCTATCCCGCACAAATGACCAACGGTCTGGATGACACACGTCGAAACCGTTTCTTTGACGTAACCGAACAAGGCCTTCTGGCCTCAGCTGAATTGCGAAACATGATCTCCTACCGAGAGCTCAATCTGCTGCATACCTGGCCGATGAAAGCCCAGTTTGATGTCGTGTTTTGCAGAAATGTCGTGATCTATTTTGACGCCACAACCCAAAACACACTCTGGGGCAAGTTCGCAGGTGTCTTAAGAACCGGCGCAACCATGTACCTTGGGCATTCCGAACGACTTTCCGCTGACTATGCACACAAGTTTTCCACCTGTGGAACAACGAGTTACGAACGCGCGGCCGACGAGCATTCCCTGACATGTCAGGGTGAAAAGAGGTAAATAATGGCACTAAGAGATCAACTTCGAACCATCGTTGTGGACGACATGTCCACAAGCCGCGGCCTGATTACCCAAGCGCTCGAAGGGTACGGAATCCGCCAGATCGAAACCGCAGCTGACGGACAATCTGCCCTGCAAAAAATTGCACAATGGCCGGTACATCTTGTCATTTCTGACATGAACATGCCGGGGATGAATGGGCTACAACTTCTGCATGCATTGCGCAGCGCGCCTAAAACAAAGGGGGTTGGGTTTCTTCTGATCACGGGCAAAGCTGATCGCGAGATCATCGAATACGGCAAAAAACTTGGCATGAACAACTTCATCAAGAAACCGTTTGAGAAAGATGATTTACGCAAAGCGATTGAAGCTATTGTTGGCAGATTGTGAGGCCGTCGTGAAAAATGCGGCCACCGCACAACAAGTTGCGATTTCCGCAACTGACATCGCCACGCCGATCGCAAATGAACTAACTGAGCTTTCCATGTGCTGCTCTGAAATTCAGGAAACCCTGTCACGGGTTCTGGATCTGGTTCACCATCCTGAAGTCGAACGTGAATTCCATATCTTGCAAGACATTGACCGGATTCAACAAACTCTGACAGACCTCTCAGGCCTTATGATAGCACTGGCACCACATCTGTCAGACACGATTTGCGACCGCGAGCAGTTTATCGATCAAGTGAAGCTTCAAAGCCTCGCAAAAAAGCTATTTCCAAAGGCAACCGATGCGAATTGCGAGGCGCAGCCGCAAGCGAGTTCAAGTGAAAGCAGCCAAATAACTCTATTCTAGCACTCATGGTCATCTGCGTTGAACCTATGCAAGTATGAGATCTGACCGGAAATGGATGGTTTCAGAACGGTGAGTGACCAACAGAATTGTTCTCAAATCAATTGGGAGATTGCGACGTTGCTTCATGAACCGTGTGTGCAGCGCGAAAAAATGCGACCCCAATAGTGATCATCAAACTCGCAAAACTTCCGCCGTTGGATAGCGCCCGCCTGTTCCTCTTGGTCAAAAACACAACCAGTCGTGCCACTCATGGCGAATTCGCACCTGTCTTCCACGAGACATAGAACTCATCACCAGGACTGAAAAGACTGTCGCACGCGGTGAAATATGATATCGCAAAATGACGCAGGTGACGGCTGCGATGACGGCAAAAGGCGACGGATGATCGTGAAGAAAACTTGCAACCTCTGGCAGCAGACCTGTGCTGAGCAGGTGTCATTCTCTGCTCTGGAGCAGGATCTAGACGTGGAGCTGCTGGTGATCGGCGGCGGCTATACCGGGCTTTCAGCGGCGCTTCATGCGGCGCAATCGGGCGCGCGCGTGGCTTTGATAGAAGCAAAAACCATTGGCCATGGCGGGTCCGGGCGCAATGTCGGTCTGGTCAATGCCGGTCTGTGGTTGCCGCCCGAAGACATCACGGCAAAACTTGGGGCAGAAGCCGGGGCGCGGCTGTCTGCGCAACTCGCCTCGGCCCCGGATCTGGTCTTTGACCTGATCGCGGCACATGACATCTCGTGCGAGGCGACGCGCAGTGGCACGCTGCATTGTGCCCATTCCAAAAGAGGCATGCAGGCGCTGGAAAACCGGTTTCGTCAGGCCCGTGACATCGGCGCGCCGGTGGCGTTGTTGGACGCTGAAACTGCGCGCATACGCACCGGAACCACTGCCGTTCATGGGGCATTGTTTGACCCGCGCGCCGGTACAATTCAGCCCCTGGCATATGCAAAAGGGTTGGCGCGCGCCGCCGCTGCCGTGGGTGCCTTGCTATTTGAAAACAGCCCGGCGGTGGCGCTGGATGCGCAGGCTGACGGGTGGACCGTCACCACGCCCCAAGGGCGCATCCATGCAGGCAAACTGATTGTTGCGACCAACGCTTACGGCTTGCCGATCAAGGGGTTACACCCAGCTGACACCGTGCCGGTACATTTCTTTCAGGCCGCCACACCGCCCCTCCCACCGGAACTGGCGGGTCAGATTTTGCCCGGCGGTGAAGGATGCTGGGACACGGCGATGGTCATGTCTTCCTGGCGCAAAGATGCAGCCGGGCGGCTGGTGATCGGTGCCATGGGGCAACTGGACCACATGGCCAGCACCATTCATCGAGGCTGGCTTTCGCGCAAGTTGGCATCGCTGTTCCCTGCGCTGGCGGATCAGCCGCTGTCAGCGGGCTGGCACGGCCGCATTGCCATGACCGAAGAATACCTGCCCAAAACGCTGATGCTTGGTCCAAATGGCATGATGATGTTTGGCTATTCCGGGCGCGGAATCGGACCGGGCACGGCCTTTGGGCGCGGGATGGCAGAGGCACTTTTGTCAGGTAATTATGCGCTCATGCCGCGTTTGCCGGTGGATCACCATAAAATCCAACACGCAGGGCTGCGCGCCGCCTATTACGAGACCGGCGCGACCCTGACACATCTGGTAAAAGACCGCATTTAACGCAGCCGTGATGCCTGTGCCGCAGCGACCGGCTTGAATTCCGCCGCGCCGCGCCGCATGGTCCCCCAAGCAGATTCAGAAGGATGAGTTCACAATGGCTGACAGCTACACCCCGCCGAAAGTCTGGACTTGGGATGCCGAGAATGGCGGCGAATGGTCCAAGATCAACCGCCCGATCGCCGGCCCGACCCATGACGAAGATCTTCCCGTTGGACATCATCCGCTTCAGCTCTACTCCATGGGCACGCCCAACGGTCAGAAAGTGACCATTCTGCTGGAAGAACTGCTGGCCAAGGGCGTGCGCGATGCGGAATACAACGCGCATCTCATCCGTATTGGCGACGGCGAGCAATTCTCTTCGGGGTTTGTGGATGTGAACCCGAACTCGAAAATCCCTGCCCTGTTTGACAAAACCACTTGCGCGCGGGTTTTTGAAAGCGGCGCCATCCTGCTCTATCTTGCTGAGAAGTTTGGACATTTCCTGCCGAGTGACATCAACCATCGGACCGAGGTGATGAATTGGCTGTTCTGGCTGCAAGGATCTGCGCCCTATCTGGGCGGCGGTTTTGGCCATTTCTACGCCTATGCGCCCGAGAAATTCGAATATCCCATTGATCGCTTCACCATGGAGGTGAAACGCCAGCTGGACGTGTTGGATCGCGAGCTTGAGGAAACCGAATATCTGGGCGGCGAAGACTATACGATTGCTGATATCGTCACTTGGCCGTGGTATGGCAATCTTGTCTTGAATAATGCCTATGAAGCGGCAGAGTTCCTTGACGTGGAAAGCTATGAAAACGTGACCCGCTGGGCGCGCCAGATCGCGGAACGCCCCGCCGTGAAACGCGGCCGGATTGTGAACCGGACATGGGGCCCGCTGGAAGAACAGCTTCACGAACGGCACGACGCGTCAGATTTTGATCTGCGCACGCAAGACAAGCTGGAAAAAGCCTGAGGCACGACCCGTTTGTGTCCGGGGGCGAGAAACAGCTGGTGCAATACCCCTGTGACTCCCCCGACACATCCAACAGGCAATCGGCACCAAATGGCCCTTTTTCCTGCATCAATTTGGCAAAAGCTGTTGTTAACCTGTGAATATCGCAAGGCCCTGGGGTGGGAAGTCGAACACGTGCAATGACATGTACGGGCTTGAGTGCAGGAGCAGGGACATGGCAGATAAAGCCAATGAAAACAAAGTGAAAGCGAGCGAGCGGGACCGCCGCTACGTGCGCCGGGAAACACCGCCCAAACAGGATCGAACCCGTCGGGATGAAGAGGAAACACCGCGTGTGATCTTCACCGACTGGGCCTCTATCTGACTTTTCAGGCAGCATCTGGGCGCGTAAGATCGGGACATGACTGATCCCGTTTCGTCCATTCGCAACCTTGGCCCGGCCTCTGACAAGGCCTTCGCCAAAGCGGGCGTGCATACCGCTGATGCGTTGCGCGCGCTTGGCCCGGACGAAGCCTATCGCAGGTTGCTGGCCACGGGGGCGCGGCCACATTTCATCGGCTATTATGTGTTGGTCATGGGGTTGCAAGGGCGGCCATGGAATGACTGCAAAGGCGATGAGAAAAAGGCGCTTCGGGTGAAATTCGACGCATTGAAGGCCGAAGCGATGGCCAGCACGCCCCCCAAGGACCGGATCGAAGCGATTTTGGACGAGATCGGCATTCGCGAACGCTCCTAGCTCTCAGGCCGCGCCCGGCCTCCTCACGGTATTTCACAAGCAACACATGCATAAAAAAAACCGCCCGGAATGACCCGGACGGCTTTGATCATTGGCTTGGAAGCTGGGTTTAGCCAACCAGTTCCAGACCCGAGAAGAAGAATGCAATTTCTTCTGCTGCGGTTTCCGGTGCGTCCGAACCGTGCACCGAGTTTTCGCCGATCGACAGGGCGAACTCTTTACGGATGGTGCCTTCGGCAGCTTCGGCCGGGTTGGTGGCGCCCATGACTTCACGGTTTTTCGCGATGGCGTCTTCACCTTCCAGAACCTGAACAACGATCGGCTCGGAGATCATGAATTCACACAGTTCGCCAAAGAAGGGGCGTTCAGCGTGTACGCCATAGAACTGCTGGGCTTGTGCCAGAGTCAGTTGGATGCGCTTGGACGCCACGATGCGCAGACCAGCTTCTTCGAACTTGGCGGTGATCTGGCCGGTCAGGTTGCGTTTGGTGGCATCGGGTTTGATGATCGAGAAAGTGCGTTGAATGGCCATGATGGTCCCTTTTGCGTTTGTGGCATCAAGGCCCCTGCCCGGATGCGCGTGTGATTTGCCGCCCCCGTAGCATGAGCGGATCATTTTGAAAAGCCGCGATTGACGCCCCTGCAATGCTCAGGCACATGGGGTCATGCTTAAAATCTCTGACATCACTTATTCCATCTCTGGCCGCACCTTGGTCGAAAACGCCTCCGTGACCATTCCGACGGGCCACAAGGTGGGGCTTGTGGGGCGCAACGGCTCGGGCAAGACCACATTGTTCAAGGTCATTCGCGGTGAAATGGTGCTGGATACAGGCAGTGTTTCCCTGCCTAAGGGCTGGAAAATCGGTGGTGTCAGCCAGGAAGTGCCGGGCAACGAAGTGTCCCTGATCGACACGGTTCTGCGCGCGGATACCGAACGCGACGCGCTGATGAAAGAGGCGGAAACGGCCACCGACCCCACCCGCATCGCCGAGGTTCAGACCCGCCTGTCAGATATTGACGCGTGGTCGGCCGAGGCGCGGGCGGCCTCGATCCTGAAGGGTCTTGGCTTCACCCATGACGAACAGCAAATGCCGTGTTCCGCCTTTTCCGGCGGCTGGCGGATGCGTGTGGCGTTGGCGGCTGTGTTGTTTTCCGAGCCTGATCTTCTGCTGCTTGATGAGCCGACCAACTATCTGGATCTTGAGGGCGCGCTGTGGCTTGAGGCGTATTTGGTTAAGTATCCCCACACCGTGCTGATCGTTTCGCACGACCGCGAGCTTTTGAACCGCTCGGTCGGGGGCATTCTGCACCTCGAAGACAAGGGGTTGATTTACTACACGGGCACCTATGACATGTTCGCCAAACAACGCGCCCAGAAACGGGCTCTGTTGGCGTCAGCGGCCAAGAAACAAGATGCGCAGCGCGCGCATTTGCAGGCCTTTGTGGACCGTTTCAAGGCCAAGGCCTCCAAGGCGAAACAGGCGCAATCGCGCGTTAAAGCGCTGGAGCGTATGGAAACCATCCGCGCGCCCGAAGATGCAGCGCGCACCGTTTTCACCTTCCCGGCACCCGAAGAGCTGTCGCCACCCATCATCGCCACCGAAAAGGCGGCAGTGGGCTATGGCGAGACGATCATTCTGCGCAATCTGAACCTGCGCATCGACCAAGACGACCGCATCGCGCTGCTTGGGCGCAATGGCGAAGGGAAATCCACCCTGTCCAAACTCCTGTCAGGTCGTCTGGACCTGATGGAGGGCAATATGGTCTCGTCCTCGAAGCTGCGCATCGGCTTCTTTGCCCAGCATCAGGTGGACGAGCTCTACGTGGATGAAACGCCCCTGCAGCACCTGATGCGGGAACGCGCGTCCGAAGGGCAAGCCAAGCTGCGCGCGCGGCTCGCCAGTTTCGGGCTGGGGCCCGATCAGGCAGACACGGAGGTTGGGCGTCTGTCGGGCGGACAAAAGGCGCGCCTGTCGCTGCTTTTGGCTACTCTGCCTGCCCCGCATCTGCTGATCCTTGACGAACCGACCAACCATTTGGACATTGAAAGCCGCGAAGCGCTGGTGGATGCGCTGACTGCCTATAGCGGCGCGGTGATTTTGGTGAGCCACGATATGCATTTGCTGTCCATGGTGGCGGACCGTCTGTGGCTGGTGAAAAACGGGCATGTCGCACCTTATGAAGAAGACCTGCAAGCCTATCGCAAGATGCTTCTGTCCTCGGACGAAGATAAGAAACCAGCAAAGGTGAAGCCTGCCAAGCCCAAACCCAAACGGGCCGATCGCGATACGATCCTGGCGCTCAGGGCCGAGCTTCGCAAGGCTGAGGCGCGGGTTACAAAGCTGGAAGAAATGCGTGATAAGCTCGACGCCAAGTTGGCTGATCCCGAGCTTTACGAGCCTGAGCGCAAGGACGAGGTTGTGGTTTGGCAAAAGAAACATGCCGAAGTTCACGAAGCGCTCGATCGCGCCGAAGAACTCTGGCTGCGCGCCCAAGATAAACTTGAAAAGGCAGAGGGTTAGACGTGGAACTTGATCTGTTTATTCCGGCGTTCGTCACGCTGTTTGTGGTGATGGACCCGATCGGAATTTCGCCTTTGTTCATGGCGCTGACACAAGGCATGAGCAAGGCCAAACGACGTGGGGTGGCGATCCGCGCCTGTGCCATCGCAGGCGTGTTGCTGACGCTTTTTGCTTTCCTTGGCGAAGGCGTGTTGAACTTCCTTGGCATCTCCATGCCCGCCTTCCGCATTGCTGGCGGCATTCTGCTGTTGCTGACCGCGCTGGATATGCTGTTTGAACGGCGCACCCAGAGGCGCAAAGACCAGTCGGAAGAGGCCGAGAATGACGACGACCCGTCGGTCTTTCCGCTGGCCATGCCGCTGATTGCCGGGCCGGGGTCAATTGCCACGGTGATCCTGTTGGCCGGTCAGGGCGAAGGGCTGGAAGGGGTCGGCCTGGCCCTTGTCGTGATGGCGCTGGTTCTGTTGATCGCCTTTGTTCTGTTCAACGCAGCCTCGCTTTTGGAACGGCTTTTGCGTGAAACCGGCATCAAGGTTGTCACGCGGCTTTTGGGCATGTTGCTGGCCGCATTGGCGGTTCAATTTGTGCTGGAAGGCCTGCGCGATTTCGGCCTGATGGGCGGATAACCCTGTTTCTTTTCAGGTAAGCACCGGGCGCGGCGCCCTGCCCCGGTGACATTGGCCCGCGCAGTTCCTATATGAGTGCCATGACCGGAGATGATATTGCCCGCATTGGATATCTGGCCCTGCTTTTGGTGGCGGTGGGCGGATATTTTGTGACCGAAAGCCGCGCGAACCTTGGCCAGAACCTGCGAAACGCCTTGATCTGGTGTCTGATTTTTGTGGGCGTTCTGGCGGGTCTTGGATTGTGGAACGACATTCGTGATGACGTGATGCCGCGCCAAAGCCTGGTTCAGGACACCGGTGAAATCGTATTACCGCGATCTTATGACGGGCATTTCTATGCCACGCTGCGCCTGAACGGTGAACCGGTGGAGTTTATCGTGGACACGGGCGCCTCGAACATCGTGCTGACGAAAGAAGACGCAGCGCGGGCGGGCGTGGAGATGGAGGCCCTGCGCTTCTTCGGTCGCGCCATGAGCGCCAATGGGACCGTACGCACCGCCCCGGCGACTTTGGCGCGGGTCGAGCTGCTTGGCGTGATGGATTACGGCGTCGAGGTCTGGGTGAATGAAGGCGAAATGCCGCGCTCACTTTTGGGCAATGACTACCTGCAGCGCTTTGAAAAGATTGAAATTCGCCGCGATCAGCTTGTCTTGACCCGGTAAGTCTGAACCATAGCATCCCCAATTGGGATGTAAGGGGCAAACCATCCAAACAATCATGCGCGCGCGCGCCGCAGGCGCGAATGATCCCCCGATCATTCTTCTTTGTCAGAGGCTTCTGCGCTGGCTTTCATTTCCCAGGGGCCATTTTCCTGGCTCCAGTATTTGGCGGTCACTCCGGCCGCGACCACCTCTTTCCATTGCACGCGGGCTGCGGCCACGGCATCGGGGTCGTTGCCATCAAATACCACGCTGACGCGGGTCAGTTGGCGCATTTCCTCAGGTGTTACCTCTGCCCCGCCGATGGCAATCAGCGCATTTGCGTCATTGGGCATTTCCGCCCCCGTGGTCAACAACACAGGTTGGCGCGCATCATGCTCTCCGCCCGCCTGACCATGCGGCAAAAACCCATCCTCGGGGCGAAGCCACAGCTGTTCATCCAGCCATTCCAGCTGACGCGCATCCCGCCCGCGCAGACAGATCCGCCACCCCTGCGCAAGGCTGCGATCCAGCAGCATTGGCAGGGTCGCCTCCAGAGGCGCGCGGGTGAGGTGATAGAAAAACACCTCGCCCTGCGGGCCTGACTGATTGGGGCCGGTTGCGGTGGGGCCAGTCAAGCCAGTCACGCGATCAGGCCTCGAACATATCCGAAACCATGCGGTTCAACGCCAAAACGCCCCAACCCGTCGCGCCTTTCGGCGCCAGCGGGCTGTCAGAGGCCAATTGTGCAGTACCGGCGATATCCAGATGAATCCACGGCTGGCCCTCGTTCACGAAACGGCCAAGAAACTGTGCCGCGGTGATCGACCCGGCAGCACGCCCCCCAACATTCTTGATGTCGGCCTTATGCGACTTGATCAGCTTGTCATAGCCCGGCCCCATCGGCATGCGCCACGCGCCTTCACCCTCGGCTTGGGCGGCTTTCAGGAACCCGTTGCACAGCGTGTCGTCATTCGAGAACACGCCCGCATTGTCATGACCCAGCCCAATGATGATCGCGCCGGTCAGCGTGGCCAGATCAATCATGCCCGCGGGTTTGTATTCCTCTTGCGCGTACCACATGACGTCACAGAGCACCAAGCGGCCCTCGGCGTCTGTGTTGATCACCTCGATCGTGTCGCCTTTCATCGAGGTCACGATGTCGCCGGGACGCTGCGCACGGCCGTCCGGCATGTTTTCAACAAGCCCCACAAGGCCCACAACATTGGCCTTGGCGCCACGCAGCGCGATGGTTTTCATGGCGCCGGCCACGGTGCCTGCGCCGCCCATATCCATAGTCATGTCTTCCATGCCAAGGCCCGGCTTCAGGCTGATCCCGCCGGTGTCAAAGACCACGCCTTTGCCCACAAGCGCCAAGGGGGCCGCATCGGCTTCGCCCTTCATCCACTCCATCACCACCACTTTCGAGGGGGCCTCGGACCCTTGCCCCACGCCCAGAAGCGCGCGCATGCCCAGCTTTTCCAGCTCGGGTTCATCAAGCACTTTGACCGTCACGCCCAGCTTTTCCAAATCCACAAGGCGGTCGGCAAACTCGCTGGTGGTCAGCACATTGGCGGGCTCGTTGACCAGATCACGGGTGAAAAACACCCCCTCGACCAAGGCTTTGATGCTGGCGGTTGCGTCTTCGAACAATTCGGGTTTTGACACCATCAGCGCAAGGCTGCCGCCCTTTGGCGCGTCATCATTCGTCTGGTGATCATCGAAGGCATAGGCGCGCAGGCTGGCGCCAAGGGCCAGTTCTTCTGCACGTTTCAGCGTGCCCGCCAGAACCAAAACATCTTTTCCCAACAAGGATTTGCCAATCACGCCACCAGCCATGCGCACCTTCGGCGCCTGTGCGCGGGGCGACAGGCGCACCACCTGCACGGCCTCTGCCGCCATGCCGGTCGGGAAGGCCAGCTCATGTGCCTCGCCCTCTTTCATCTTCTCAAAAGTCTCGCTGTCGGCAAAGCGCGCCAACGCGCCGCGCATCAGTTTGTTCACCCGGCGCGCGCCCGGATGCAGCTTGCCCGGCTCAGACAGGATCACCACAACGCGCCCCTCATGTGTGCCAATGGCATCCAGATCGACGGCGGTGAAAACGGGAAGTATCGGGGTGGTCATGATCCATCCTTTCGGAGAAATTTCAGGCAGGTTTCTGCCATTCGTAACCCCGCCCGGCACCTTTGACCAGATAGCAGTTTTCCCCGCCCCTAGGATGCATTAGAAACGACGCAACAAGATATGGGGTTACAAGAGGGTAGTTTGGCCAGATTCGACCGCTATATGCTGTCTCAGCTTGTGCTGCTTTTCGGCTTCTACGGGCTGGTGCTGGTTTTGCTCTTTTGGGTGAACCGGGCGGTCAGGCTGTTTGACCAGCTGATTGCCAATGGCCAGACTGCGCTTGTCTTCCTGGAGTTCTCGGCGATGATCCTGCCCGGTGTGATCGTGTTCATCGTGCCCATCGCCTCTTTTGCGGCGGCGGTATCAGTGACCAACCGGCTAAACTCGGAAAGCGAACTTGTGGTCGCGCAGGCTGCCGGATTTGGCCCCTTCCGTCTGGCCCGCCCGGTTTTGGTGTTTGGGCTTCTGACCGCGCTTTTCATGCTGATTCTCACCCATATCCTTGTGCCAATGAGCCAGCTTAGATTTGCAGAACGTCAGGCTGAAATCGCCGAAAACATCACCGCGCGCTTTCTGACCGAGGGCAGTTTCGTACACCCCGCCGAGGGCATATCGCTCTATATTCGCAAGATCAGCCCGCAGGGTGAGCTTTTCGATATTTTCATTTCAGATGAAAGAGATAGCGATCAAAGCTACACCTATACCGCGCGCCGCGCCCTGATTGTGAAAACCGAACAAGGCCCGCGTCTGGTCATGTTTGACGGGCTGGCGCAGGTGATCGACAAGGACACCGCCCGCCTGTCGACCACGGGGTTCGAGGACTTCACCTACGACATTTCCGCCCTGATCAAGGGCGCCGGCGCCGGTGCGCGTGACGTCAACCAGATCTACACAGCAGAGCTTTTGTCCCCGACCAAACAGACAATGGAAGAAACCGGCCTCTCCGCCGCCGCCCTGCGCGCCGAGGGTCATTTCAGAAACGCTCAGGCGCTCTATTCCGTCGTGACCGCGATGACCGGGTTTTCCATGCTGATCGTGGCAGGCTTCAGCCGGTTTGGGTTGTGGCGGCAGGTTGTGATTGCCCTGGGCGCGGTTGCGCTTTTGCAAAGCTTTGACAACACGATGCTGGATATGGCGCGGCGCAGCCCGTCGGCGCTTTGGCTGGTATATCTGGCCACCATGGTCGGCGCCGGGCTGAATATCGCGGTGCTGTACAGGTCCTCGAAACCGGGCATACGCGACATGCTCAGGCGGCAACGCACGCTGCGTGAACAGGCGCGCGCGCTGGCGGAGGCACAGGCATGAAGCTGCACCTCTATATCGCACGCCGGTTTTTGCGCACCTTCCTGATGATGCTGATCGTGCTCGCGGTGATCTTCGTGCTTCTGGACATGGTCGAAAGCATGCGCCGCTTTGACACGGCATCGGTCGGGTTCACCAATGTGCTGGGCCTGACGCTTCTGAACGCGCCGGTCTGGATGTATCGCATCCTGCCGCTGATCGTCATTCTTGCCACGCTGGGATTGTTTCTTGGGCTGGCAAGATCGTCCGAGATGGTGGTCACGCGGGCCGCAGGGCGATCCGCTTTGGTGACCCTTGCGGCCCCCACCCTAACGGTTTTCCTGTTTGGCTTGCTGGCTGTCGCCGTGGGCAACCCGATTGCGGCAGCCACCTCGAAGAAATACGAGCGCATTTCGCAGGCCTATCAAGGTGAAGGCAGCTCGGTCCTGTCAATCTCGACCGAAGGGGTCTGGCTCAGACAGGGCAATGAGGACGGCCAGACGGTGATCCGTGCGGCCCAATCAAACCTTGAAGGCACCGAACTTTACGACGTCACTTTCTTTGCTTTCGCCCCCGATGGCCCGCCCACGATGCGGATCAAAGCGGCTTCGGCCCGGCTGGAACCGGGGCGTTGGGTGCTTTTGGCGGCCAAGGTCTGGGATCTGGCGCATTCCGACAATCCCGAGACCTCCTCGATTGAATATCCGATGTTCTGGCTTGCCTCGAACCTGACGCAGGATCAGATACGCGACAGTTTTGGCAAGCCCAGCTCGATCTCGATCTGGGATTTGCCGGGCTTTATTCGCCAACTGGAGGCCGCCGGGTTTTCAGCCCGCGCCCATCGCGTTTGGTTCCATATGGAGCTTGCCATGCCGGTCTTTCTGGTCGCAATGGTGCTGATCGGCGCCGGGTTCACCATGCGCCACACACGGTTTGGGCGCACGGGCATCATGGTGCTGTTTGCCCTGTTGATGGGGTTTGGCATCTATTTCATTCGAAACTTCGCACAGATTCTGGGTGAAAACGGACAAATACCCGTGCTATTGGCCGCCTGGGCGCCGCCCATAGCCGCGATCCTGATGCCGATTGGCATCTTACTACATCTGGAGGATGGCTGATGGGCCTGTCCCGCCATATCCGCGCCGCCGCGCTGACACTTGCCGGGATTTTGTCCGGCAGCGCCCTGCCCGCCTTTGCCGGGCAAGCCAGCCTTGTGGCCGATCAGGTGCGCGTTGTGGGCAATGGAGGGTTGGAGGCCACCGGCAATGTGGTCGTGCATTATGACGGCACACGCCTGACTGCAGGCGGTGTGCGCTATGACAAGGCCAGTGACAGTCTGAGCCTGACCGGTCCAATCACCATCACACGGCCCGATGGCACGGTGCTTGTGGCCCAGGCGGCAGAGCTGTCGTCAGACCTGCGCAACGGCATCCTGAAATCCGCCCGGTTTGTTCTGGATGAACAGCTGCAAATCGCCGCCGCACAGATCAATCGCGTGAATGACCGCTACACGCAGATGTCGCGGGTGGTCGCGTCGTCTTGTCAGGTGTGTAAGAAAAGCCCTGTGCCGCTGTGGCAGATCCGCGCCGATCGCGTGGTGCATGACCAAGAAGAACGGCAACTTTATTTTCACGGGGCGCAATTGCGCGTGGCCGATGTGCCGGTCTTCTACCTGCCCCGCCTGCGCATTCCCGACCCCAGTCTGACCCGGGCAACCGGGTTTCTGGCGCCGAAAATCCGCACCAGCACCACATTGGGCATCGGCATTCTCAGCCCGTTCTTTCTGAGGCTTGGGGATCACGCCGACCTGACGATCTCGCCGTTTCTGGCGGCCAATAGCACCACATTGGAGCTGCGCTATCGGCAGGCCTTCCGCACAGGCCGGATCGAGTTCAACGGTGCTTTGAGCCGCGACAATATCATCGCGGATACAACGCGGTTTTACGTGTTTGGCGAAGGCGAATTTGACCTGCCACGCGGGTTCAAACTGAGCTTCGGCCTGCAAGAAACCTCGGATCCGGGCTATTTGCTTGATTATGGCTATTCTGAACAGGACAGGCTGCGCAATGCGATCGAGGTGATGCGGGCGCGGCGTGACGAGTTCATCTTTGCCGGGATCACACGCTATGACACGCTGCGCGCGTCAGAAATTCCGATTTCTGATCAATTGCCATTTGCCCAGATCGACGCCTTCTATGAACGGCGCTTTTTCCCGAATTGGGGCTTGGGCGGAGAGATACGGGCGAATTTGAACTGGCAGGCGCATTTCCGCGAAAGTGATCAGGACATTCTGGGGCGCGACATGGCCCGTCTTGGCGCTGGCCTATCGTGGCGGCGTGACTGGATGGGACCGGCGGGCATTCTGATCGAGGCCAAGGCGGCGCTGGATGCCAACGTTTATGCGATTGAACAAGACAGCCGCTATCAAAGCGAGCAGAGCTTCGCCACACCTTCGGCCGGTGTCACCCTGCGCTGGCCGCTGACACGGGTTGCCAGAAACGGGGCCATTGATGTGTTGGAGCCTGTGGCGCAGATCGCCTGGTCTGAACAGGTCGGCGCGGATATTCCCAATGAAGACAGTGTCTTTGTCGAGTTTGACGAGGCCAACCTCTTGGATCTCAGCCGCTTTCCCGGCGCAGACCGGCAAGAAGACGGATGGCGCGCAGCGCTTGGTCTGGGATGGACCCGGCACACGCCATCGGGTTGGGCCATCAGCTTGGCAGCCGGCCGGGTGTTTCGTGAACAGGATTTTGGGCAATTCAGCACAGCCTCTGGCCTGTCTGGCACCGCATCCGACTGGCTTGTCGGCGCACATGTGAACCTTGGGGGGCGCTTTGCCATGCAGGGGCGCGCTTTGTTCAACGACGATTTCGACATGACCAAATCCGAAACCCGCGCCGCCTATTTGAGCGACCAGATCGAGCTGGGTGCGGCACATGTCTGGGTGATCGAAGATCTGGGCGAAGGCCGCCCCGACCCCACGCATGAGCTGCGTCTGGATGGCGCCTATCAGATCAGTGATTTCTGGCGCGTTTCGATGGATGGCAGCTTTGATCTGGAAGCCAACGCCGCCACGCGCGCCGGATTGGGCATCAGATATCAAAATGAATGTGTCTCGGTTGATCTTTCCCTCTCGCGTCGTTTCACATCCTCCATTAATGTGACCCCGACAACGGATTTCGGCTTCAGGGTCGAGCTTCCGGGCTTTGGCGGCGCCAGGGGTAAAACGGCCCATAGATGTGGCGGGTAAATATGGCGCGCAAAGGCACGGGACAGATGATGAAGACAGGTAGCGACAGGCGGGAACAGACGGGCCTACAAACCGTTCCGACCGCAGATAATTTCACAGGCGAAGGCGCAAAACTCATGACGATCTTCAAACGTATCAACGGCGCATCCAAACGCGGGTTCACCGCGATGGCTTTGGCCCTGACCCTTTCAGCCGGCCTTGTTGGCACCATGGCGACACCCGCCGCCGCGCAGGATTTGTTTGCCCCGGTGGTCCGGATCAATGACCGCGTCATCACCGCCTACGAGCTGTCTCAGCGCATGGCGTTCCTGACGCTTTTGAAGGCGCCGGGCAATCTGCGCGAACTGGCCGAAGAACAGCTGACCAACGAAGCCCTGCAACGCCACGCCGCGCAGCTTGCCGGGGTGGAACCCACGGCCGAGGAAGTGCTCGCTGGCATGGAAGAGTTCACCGCGCGCTTCGATCTTGATGTCGAGACTTTCAACAAGATCATCGCGCAGGGCGGCATCGCCCCCGAAACCTTCCGGGATTTCGTGTCAGGCGGCATTGCGTGGCGCACCGTTGTGCGCGAACGCTGGAAAGGGCGCATCCAGATCAGCGAGGCCGAACTTGATCGCGCCATTGCACAGCTTGGCGTGAAAGCCGGCATTCGTGTTTTGCTGTCGGAAATCGTGTTGCCCGCACAGACACCCGCGCAGCTTCAGGCGTCGAACGCGCGCGCATCTGAACTGTCAGACATGACCACCCTGCCCGCTTTCGCCTCTGCCGCGCGGCGCATGTCCGTGGCCCCGTCCAGAGGCCGCTCGGGCCGGTTGAACTGGATGGACCTGTCCAACCTTCCCCCGATTGTTCAGCAACAGATCGTGGCGCTTGAACCCGGCCACGTGACCGATCCCGTGCCGGTGAAAAACGGTGTCGCGGTGTTCCAACTGCGTGCCCTTGAAGAGCTGGACACACCGGAACCGAAAGACGTGCAGGTGGACTACGCCACGCTTTTGCTGCCCGGCGGACGCTCGGCGGAAACCCTGTCACAAGCCGCCGTGATCAAAGCGAAGTCAGACACTTGCGAGGACCTATATGGCGTGGCAGGCGATCTGCCGCCGTCGCAGCTCAAACGCGAAACACTGGCACTTGGCAACATTCCGACCGGCACCGCGATCGAGCTGGCCAAGCTGGACGAAGGTGAAGTCTCGACCGCGCTGACCAGTGCATCCGGCGACAGCCTTGTGTTCCTGATGCTATGCGAACGCACCCGCGAATTGCCCGAAGAGGTGAGCCGCGAAGACGTGTTCCGCAACCTGCAAAACCAGCGCCTTCAGGCCCATTCGGTGGCCTATCTGGACGAATTGAAAGCCGCAGCACATATCGTGCGACTTGACGGACAATGACACGGGCGCGCAACGCGACCGTCTTGCCCGTTGCCTTGACGATCGGCGAACCTGCGGGGATCGGGCCGGACCTGTGCGGCCCGGCCTTTGACGCACTGCGTGGCACGGTGCCGTTTTTCGTCATCGGTGACCCGCACCACCTGCCCAAAGGCACCGCATACACGGAAATCACCTGCCCATCTGAGGTGGCAGAGGCCCCGTCCCTGCCCGTGCTGCCCCATGATTTCACCACGCCCCGCGTGGCGGGCACGGCCCAGCCGGAACATGCAGCCCACGTGATCGCGGTGATCGAACGCGCCGTGGCGCTGACGCAAGAAGGCGCGGCTTTGGCGGTGTGCACAAACCCCATTCACAAAAAGGCGCTGAAGGACGGCGCTGGCTTTGCCTTTCCCGGACATACGGAATTTCTGGCCCATCTGGCAGGCGGGGCCGATGTGGTGATGATGCTGGCCTGCGACGCGCTGCGCGTGGTGCCAGCCACGATCCATATCGCGCTGTCCGACGTGGCCCCCACCCTGACCCGCGCGAAACTGGAACAGGTGATCCGCACCACCCATGCGGCGCTGATCCAGGATTTCGGCCTGACTGCCCCGCGCATCGCTGTGGCCGGGCTGAACCCCCATGCGGGTGAAGGGGGCGCGATGGGCGGTGAAGAGATTGCGATGATCGCGCCGCTTTTGGAGGATCTACGCGCCCAAGGTCTGGCGCTGTCCGGGCCGCATTCGGCGGACACGATGTTTCACGCCCGCGCGCGCGCAGGCTATGACGCAGCGGTCTGCATGTATCACGATCAGGCACTCATTCCGATCAAGACCATAGACTTTGACGGCGGGGTGAATGTGACGCTGGGACTGCCCTTTGTACGCACCTCGCCCGATCATGGCACCGCTTTTGATATCGCGGGCAGTGGGGCCGCCAACCCCTCGTCCCTGATCGGCGCGCTGCGCATGGCACATAGCATGGGCCTTGCCCGACAGGAGGCACGATCATGAGCCAGATCGACGGGCTGCCGCCCCTGCGCGAGGTGATCAACACCCACGGGCTGGTGGCAAAGAAATCGCTGGGGCAGAACTTTCTGCTGGACCTGAACCTGACGGCGAAAATCGCCCGACAAGCGGGCGATTTGTCGGGCTGTGACGTGTTAGAGGTCGGCCCCGGCCCCGGCGGGCTGACCCGCGGGCTGTTGGTGGAAGGCGCGCGCAAGGTTCTGGCGGTGGAAAAAGACAGCCGGGCCATGGCACCGCTGGCCGAAATTCAAGCCGCTTATCCCGGCAGGCTTGAGGTGGTGAATGCCGATGCGCTGGAGCTGGACCCTCTGGCCCATCTGACCCCGCCCATCCGCATCGTGGCCAACCTGCCCTACAATGTGGGCACAGAATTGCTGGTGCGCTGGCTGACGCCCAAAAGCTGGCCGCCCAGCTGGTCGAGCCTGACGTTGATGTTCCAAAAGGAAGTGGCCGAGCGCATCGTGGCGCAGCCGGGGTCGAAGAAATACGGACGTCTGGCGGTCTTGGCACAATGGCGCACCACCCCGCGCGTGGTGATGGAGCTGCCGCCCGAGGCCTTCACCCCGCCGCCCAAAATCCATTCCGCCGTGGTGCATCTGGAGGCCCTGCCCGCCCCGCGCTGGGAGGCAGATGCAGGCAAGCTGCAAGCGCTGGTGGCTAAGGCCTTTGGACAGAGACGCAAGATGCTGCGCGCCTCGCTCAAAGGGCTACATCCCGAGATCGAGGACGTGTTGACCTCGGTCGGGATCAAGCCCACGGCGCGGGCCGAAGAGATCGAAATCGAAGCCTTTTGCGCTTTGTCGCGGGCCTTGGCATAGGGGGCGCTGCCCCTGAGTGAAACCCCTCTTGGGTTTCACTCTACCCCGAGGTATTTTGGACAAGAAAATATGTGGGCGCTTTAAGCGTTTCGAGATTAAGCCCGATCACAACTTGATCTCGAAACGCCCACATCATCAATAGCGTCCGCGGGTTTCGACATATTGTCGTGCCTCAACAATAAGTCGAAACGCTTTAAGAATGCTCTTCAGCCGCCGTTTCTGACAGTGCCTTGTTGAAAGCCTTCAACGCATCCACGTGGAAAATCGCGCCCCAAAGCTCGGGCGGGTCGCCCTCACCGCCCAGGGTCACCACGGGGATAAAGGCCTCTCCCGTGGCCTCGAAAATCGGCATGGCCGCGTCAAGCGTGGTGTTGCCGTCCACATAGGTGCCACGTTCGATCAGCTCCCAGCAGTGTTCTTCATCCGCGGCGCGGGCGTGCTCGCGATCTCGCATCACCTTGGCCACGCGCACGGTGGACAAGAGATACGCCTGCGGACCCGCCGCCAGATGAATATTGCGCCGTTCCAACTGGGTCAGGAAGAAGCTGCGATCGACAAGCCGGCTGGCAAGGGCCGTGGACAGAGACACGGCGGCCATCACGGCGATCCCGGTCTGCCAGTCCCCCGTCAGTTCAAAGACGATAAGCGTGGTAGAGATGGGGGCACCCAGCACGGCGGCAGCGACCGCACCCATGCCGGCAAGCGCATAAAGCGTTTCCGAACCAGAGACATCCGGGAAGATGGCGGTGGCGATGATGCCAAAGGCCAGACCGGTCAGCGCGCCCACCATCAGCGCCGGGGAAAACACACCGCCGCCCATGCGGCCCGCCATGGTGATCGCCACGGCGGCCACTTTGACAACGGCATAAAGGATGGCCACGTGCAAGGGCAGGATGCCGGTCAGCGCGGCCGACGTGGTTTCATAGCCGACGCCGATGATATGCGGGAAGGCAATGGCGATGGCCCCCAGCATCAACCCGGCCAGAGCGGGGCGCAGCACTTTCGGCAGATGCATCTTTTGCTGCAGGGCGGTGCCCAGATCATCGCTCCAGAAAATTGCGCGCATCAGGACCACGGCCACAAACCCGCACAAAAGACCAAGGATCAGGAAGGCGGGCAATTCCACATAGAAGGCCAGCGAGCCTTCGGCGGGCAGGACAAATTCGGTCACGCCGCCATATTCGATCCGGTTGATCACCGTGCCCGCGACCGAGGCAATGGCGATGGGGGCAAAGGCGTGCACCGCAAAGTGGCGCAGCACGACCTCCAACGCGAAAAGCGCGCCTGCGATGGGGGCGTTGAAGCTGGCCGAGACGGCAGCGGCAACGGCACAGCCCAAGAGGTCGCGCCCGGTGATGCCATTGGCCCCGATCCGGACCGATACCCAGCTGGAAATCACCGCGGCCAAATGCACCACCGGCCCTTCGCGCCCTGACGATCCGCCGGTGGACAAGGTGATCAGAGACGCCAACGCCGAGCCAAGCCCGGCGCGGCGTTCCACCCGGCCTTCCCACAGCGCCGCGCCCTCGATCACATCCGCGACGGACCGCACGCGCCCGTCATGGGTGAACCAGTTCAGCACCACGCCAACCACAAGCCCGCCCACGGCCGGAAGAAGCAATATCCAATACCATGGCAGCGTTTGAGCAAAGCTGTGCAGATGCGCCAGATCATCTGTTCCGTAAAGCGAGGCCTGCAGCGTCTCGATGCCTTTTCGAAACAGCAGTGCTGCGAATCCCGAGGCCACGCCGATCACCAATGCAAGGCACCAGAACTGCAACTGGCTGGAGGCATTTTCACGCCATAGTTTCCAGCCATTGGACAGTGTTGCACGCCCGAAGCTTCGTAAACGCAATGCAAACAATTTTACTTGTTTTATCATGGCCCCCCGCGCGCACAGCCTTTTCTTGCTGGTCTGTTTACCATAAGTTGATCCGGCTGTTCTGGGGAGAATGGGATGTCCATCAACACCGTATTAACCGAGCTTTCGTCATTTCTAGGCGATCGCCTGAGCCGCTCCAAGTCCGAACTGGAACAGCATGGCGGTTCCGAGACGCATTTCGCCCCTGCCCCGCCCGATGCGGTGGTCTGGCCCGAAACAACGCAAGAGGTGTCGCGCATCCTGTCGCTGTGCAACAGCCACGCCATCCCGGTGATCGGATTTGGCGCGGGCACATCGCTTGAAGGCCATACCAGCGCGCCTCACGGAGGCATCTGCATCGACACGCGGCGCATGAACGCGCTGAAATCCGCAGATCCCGGCGATATGATCGCGGTGGTGGGGCCGGGCCTGACACGTGAAGAGCTGAACCGCGAATTGCGCCATCTGGGCCTGTTCTTTCCGGTGGACCCCGGTGCCAATGCCTCGCTTGGGGGTATGGCGGCCACGCGCGCCTCGGGCACCACAACGGTGCGCTATGGGTCGATGCGCGACAATGTTCTGGGGCTGAGCGTGGTGCTGGCCGACGGGCGCGTCATCAAGACCGGGTCACGGGCGGCAAAATCCGCCTCGGGCTATGACCTGACGGCGCTGTTTCTTGGCTCCGAGGGCACGCTGGGCATCATCACCGAACTGACCCTGCGTCTGCATGGCATTCCCGAGGTGACAAGCGCGGGCATCTGCCCCTTCCCCGATATGACCGCCGCGGTCACCGCGGTCCAGCTGGTGATCCAGATGGGCATTCCGGTGGCGCGCATCGAATTTGTCGATGCCGATACGGCGCGCGCCTTCAACGCCTATGCGGGCACGGATATGCCAGAAAAACCCCATCTGCTGGTCGAGTTTCAGGGCTCTCCTGCGGCCGTTGCCGAAGCCAGCCAGGCTTTCGGCGAGATCGTGCAGGATTTCGGTGCTGGCCCGTTCCAGCACGCCACCAAGACCGAGGACCGCAACGCGTTGTGGAAAATCCGCCACCATGCGTTTTACGCGATCTGTGCCTTGCGCCCCAATGCGCGCGCCATGGTCACCGATATCTGCGTGCCGATTTCTCAACTGGCCCACGCTGTTGAAGAAACCCGCGCCGAGATTGCCGGATCAGGGCTGTTGGGGCCGATCCTGGGCCATGTTGGCGACGGAAACTTCCACGCCATTCTGTTGATTGATCCCGCCGCACCGGAGGAAATGACCCGCGCCAAATCTTTGGCCCGCTCGATGAGCGAACGCGCCCTGTCACTGGGCGGCACGATCACCGGCGAGCACGGGATTGGCATGGGCAAACTGGGGCTGATGCATGCGGAACACGGGCAAGCCTGGCCGCTTATGGGCGACATCAAAACCGCGCTGGACCCCAAGGGCATCCTGAACCCAGGGAAACTGGTGCCGCAAGAATAGAGGCTCAGCCGCGCAAGAGCGCCTCGGCAGCCGCGCGGGCCGCATCGGTGATCGTGTCACCAGATACCATGCGCGCAATCTCGTCCACGCGTTCAGATTGGGCCAAAGGCACGACGCTGGACAGGGTGATCCCGTCGGTCACGGTTTTGCTCACCCGCCAGTGATGCCCGCCAAGTGCGGCGACCTGCGGGCTGTGCGTGACCACAAGCACCTGCCCCCCTTGGGCCAGCCCCGCCAGCCGGCGCCCGACCGCATCGGCGGTCGCGCCGCCAACACCCCGGTCGATCTCGTCGAAGATCATGGTCAATCCGCCCGCGTCTTTGGTCAGACAAACCTTCAGGGCCAAAAGAAACCGGCTAAGTTCCCCGCCCGAGGCAATCTTGTTTAGTGGCCCGGCAGGCGCGCCCGGATTGGTGGCGACGGTGAAGGTCACCGCATCCTGCCCGTCTGGCCCGGCATCAGACGGGGTCACGGCAGTTTCAAAAACAGCGCGCTCCATCTTGAGCGGCGCAAGCTCGTCGCCCATCGCCTTGTCCAGACGTTTGGCCGCTTTTTGCCGTTCCGTGCTCAGGCGATCTGCGGCGTTCTGATAGTCGGCATCAGCGCTTCGCACGGCCTCTTCCAGCGCGCCAATCGCCCCGGCCCCCTGATCCAGAGCAGACAGCTTGACCCGCAGACCATCGGCAAATTCGCCCAGATCATCCGGCGCCACCTGATGCTTGCGCGCCATGGCGCGGATCGCAAACAGCCGCTCTTCGGCCTGTTCCAGTTCATGCGGATTGAACGAAAGCTGATCCAGCGCCACTTCCACCCCAGACGCCGCTTCGGCCAGCTCGTTCATCGCGCGGCCCAACGCTTCGATCGGAGCGTTCAAAACGTCGCCCGCCTGCTCTGATGCGCCCTCAAGCCAGCGCAGGGCGTCGCCCATGCGCGCCTCGGCCCCTTCGCCTGATCCCAAGGCCTGATGCGCCTTGGTGATATCCTCGCCAATGCGTTCGGCCGCCTGCATCAAGCGGCGGCGCGCATCCAGTTCGGCATCTTCGCCCGGCTCTGGCGCCAGCGCGTCCAACTCGCCCACGGCGTGGCGCAGAAACTCTTCTTCCGCGCGCGCCGCATCCAAAGCCGCTTGCGCCTCTGACAGGGCTTTTCGGCTGGCAGACAAAGCGCGCCACGCAGCCTTTACCTCGGCAATATGCGGGTCCAGCTGGCCAAAACTGTCCAAAAGCCTGCGATGCATGCGCGGGTTTAAAAGACCGCGATCATCCTGTTGCCCATGCAATTCCACAAGCGTGTCAGACAGCGCGCGCAAAACCTCGCCCGAGGCGCGGCGGTCATTCACCCAAGCCGTTTTGCGCCCGTCCGCCCGGTTCACCCTGCGCAGAACCAGCTCATCCTCGGCGGGGATGCCCGCATCCTCCAGAACCGTACGGGCCGGGTGGTCACCCGGCAAATCAAACACCGCCTCGACCTCGCCCTGATCGGCACCGGCACGCACCAGATCAGCACGCCCGCGCCATCCCAGCACAAAGCCCAGACTGTCCAGCAAGATGGATTTGCCCGCCCCGGTTTCACCGGTCAGCACATTCAGGCCCGGCTGAAACTCCAGCGCCAGCCGATCAATGATCAACAGATCGCGGATATCAAGTGATCGCAGCATCGCGTCCCCACTCGCGCCCCAAATTCACACGAGCCAACGCACGCGCGCGGCCCTGCCCGTCAGCGCTCAGAGCCACTCGCCCTTGATCAACTGACGGTGCACCTTGCGCAGCCAGCTGTCGCCTTTGGCTTCCGGCTTCAACCCGCGTTTGGTCAGCAGGCGATAACTGTCCTGATACCAATCGGTCGACTGGAAGTTGTGACCCAGAATGGCGCCTGCGGTCTGTGCCTCGTTCGTCAGGCCAAGCGACAGGTAGCTTTCCACCAGACGGTGCAGCGCTTCGGCCACATGGGTGGTGGTCTGGAACTGCTCTACCACCACGCGGAAGCGATTGATCGCTGCCGAGTAATGCTTGCGCTTCAGATAGTAGCGCCCAATTTCCATTTCCTTGGCCGCCAGATGGTCAAAGGCCAGATCAAATTTCAGGATCGCAGATTTCGCATATTCCGTATCCGGGTAGCGTTCGATCACCACACGCAGGGCTTGCAACGCCTGATAGGTCAGGCCCTGATCGCGACCGATCTCGTCAATCTGATCGTAATAGCTGAGCGCCAGAAGATACTGGGCATAGCCTGCATCTTCTTCGGCAGGGTAAAAGTCGATATAGCGCTGCGCGGTGGCGCGCGATTGTTCGAAATCGGCCTCTTTGTGATAGGCAAAGGCCTGCATGATCAACGCGCGCTTGGCCCATTCGGAATAGGGGTACAGGCGTTCCACCTCGCCAAACCATTTGGCCGCTTCTTCGTAGTCCCCGTTTTCAAGATCGTATTCACCGCGCTTGAAAATCTCTTCCGCGCTCCATTCTTCAATGGGCTTGCGTTCGACCGGGTCCGCGAACCAGCCGCCGCCCCCGCCGGAGCCGCCGAATCCAAGACTTCCCGAGCTGCCGCCAGAGCTGCCACCAAGGCTGCCGAAACCCAAGCTGCCCGAGCCTCCGCCACAAGAGGTGAGCCCCAGTGCCGAGACCAATGCGATGCCAATGGCTTTGCCGAAATTCGCGCGGATCATGATCCGTGTCACCCCAATCAATGCTGCTCAGAGCGCGCTGCAAACCCGCGCGCGCCGCATGTTCCCGCTTGTCGTAGCACACATTTTTTCAAGGCAAAATGGTTTGCGACGCAATTTTCACCACGAGTTGCAAGATGAGGTGAGAAAAGGGCACAAAATACCCGCCCAGAAGCAAGAAAGCCGCGCCCAGAGGACACGGCAAGCTTTTGATTATCGGCGACAATCTGCCCAGTCAATCTGCGCGGACACTCTACCCAGACAGGCTGCGTCAGACCGGCAGGCGCATTACGCGCTCATCGGCAGGTCAGAGCGCCGCACCCCAACACCCGGAAGGCGGCGGGCTGCTTGCGCGTCACAGGTTACCACGCGCCAGGCGCCCGGCGTGTCAAACAGCTTGCGCAGCAGTTCATTGGTGATCGCATGGCCCGCACGGTGGCCCACATAGCGTGCTTTCAAAGGCGCGCCGGCCAAGGCAAGGTCACCCAAGGCGTCCAGCATCTTGTGACGCACCGCTTCATCCGCACGGCGCAGGCCGCCGGGGGACAAGACTTTGTCATCATCAACCACAACGGCGTTTTCATACGTGCCGCCCAAAGCCAAACCGGCTTTGTGCATGGCTTCGACATCGGCCTGACGACAGAAGGTGCGGCAATCCGACAATTCGCGCACGAAATTGCCGTTGGACATATCCAGACGCATCTCTTGTGTGCCGATGGCTTTGTCCGGGAAGGAAATGTGGAAATCAATTTCGAACCCGTCCGAAGGCTCCAGACGTGCCCAGGCGGCCTCGTCCCCTTCGCCGCGACAAAATTCGACCGGCTCAAGAATCTCGATCACGCGCACGGGTGCTGCCAATTCGCGCACGCCAGCTTTGATCAGCCCGTCGACAAACCGCGCCGCACTGCCATCCATGATCGGCACTTCCGGCCCATCAAGCTCGATCAGCGCATTGTGAATGCCACAGCCCACGATGGCGGCCATGATATGTTCGATGGTCTTGACCTCGACGCCCGCCTCGTTGCGGATCACCGTGCACAAGGGCGATGGCACGCCCGAGGCCCAATGCACCGGCACAAGGTTATCGCGCCCGTCGTCAATATCGGTGCGTTTGAACCAAATACCGTATTCCGCCGAAGCCGGTTTGACGCGCAGCCGCGCCGGGCGCCCCGAATGGAGCCCGGTTCCGGTGAAACTAGCAGTGCTGGCAATCGTGGTTTGCACGTGAGCCTCTTTGGTTGCCTCGATATCTGCCCACCGATGACAGGGACATATCCCCGCGGTGAACCGTCTTTCCTTGCGCCTGCGGCCCGGCCCCATTCAGGGAGCCTGCCGCCTGACCGTCTGACCAGCGCCCCCCGTATGGAGTGGTCGGGGAGGCCTGATCATAGGTCATCTGCCTTTGGCAGAGTGTCTTTTGGCAGTGTCTCGGACTGGCAGGATCGCTGCCCGATCCCTGCGCCCATTCCGATGCCAATTATAGCGCACACCGGGGTTTTGCCCGGTAGGTCATGGGTAATTGCCGCGAAGGTTAATCTCAATTCAAACCTCTGTAATGGTTTGTAACATGCGATTTCGGGATGGCAGCTTTTCGCCGACACCCCCAATTTCACCCCACAAACACCTGTAAATAATCAGTTTTTCACGAGCTACCGCAACAGGCTGTTCATTGGCTTAACGCCGCGAACGCCCAGCGGAAACATGCCAGCTGCGTTGTTAACCAAAGCGTTTCGGTTTTAACCTGAGACAGGAGAAAACCGAAACGCGGCAAAAGCTATCTATGTCCTAAGCGTTTCGAGATAAACATGAGCCTCAAGTTTATCCCGAAACGCTTCAAAGTGAAAAAACCGCCGCGCGATGCGGATCGCGCGGCGGGCGTGGTGTTTTGTCTTGTGTCGGCCCGCCCGGATCAGTTGGGCGGGTATGACACTCAGTTGGCCTGACGGCGCAGGAAGGCGGGGATTTCCACCTTTTCCTGGTCAGCATCCTGCGCTTGCGGCGCCTGATGGGCAACGGGCTGCTCCTCTGGTGCGGCAGGGGTGACAGGCGGTTGCTGACGGGCGGCGGCGGCGGCGTTATCCGATGCCCCTGCCCCGGTCATCCGGTTGATCAGCGAGTTGATGCCAAAGCGCGGCTTGTCCTGCCCGGACGCATCGCCAGCAGTGGGTGCAGCGGGTTGCGCAGGTGCTGCGCCTTGTGCGCGGGGCTGGTTGTGCACAGCAGCCTGAAGGCGTGCCATCGCTTCGGGCGACGGCGTGCCCGGCGCGGGAGCTTTGGGGGCTACGAACTGCGCAACACCCGGCTCGTTGCCGAACTGTGACTGCCCTGCGGGAGCGGGCGCCTGAGCGACCTCTTCGCGCGGCTGATAGGCGGGCGGCGGAAGATCACCACCAGCACTTTCTGCCGGGAACACGTTTTCCAGCTGCTCTTCTTCAGCTGCAGCGGTGGCGTCCATGTCACCAAAGAGGCTCGGCTCGGTTGCAGGCGCGGGTGTTTCAACCTGCGCGGCTGAGGGCGCGGGGGCTGCATCAATTGCGGCGGCCGCATCAATCGCTGCGGGCGCTTCTGCTTCCAGCTTCTGTTCGACTTCGATCGGCGACTGCAGCGGTTCGGCCAGCGAACGGCGCGGCACGGGGATGTCCATCTGCACCTCAGAGGCGTCGATACCGGTGGCAACCACAGACACGCGCATACCGCCTTCCATGGTTTCGTCCAGCGTCGAGCCGACGATGATGTTGGCGTCCGGGTCCACCTCTTCACGAATGCGGTTGGCCGCTTCGTCCAGTTCAAACAGCGTCAGGTCGTAGCCGCCGGTGATGTTGATCAACACGCCCTTCGCGCCACGCAGGCTGATTTCGTCCAGAAGCGGGTTGGCGATGGCTTTCTCGGCGGCCTGAACGGCGCGATCTTCGCCCGCGCTTTCGCCGGTGCCCATCATGGCCTTGCCCATCTCGTCCATCACGGCGCGCACATCGGCAAAGTCGAGGTTGATCAGACCGGGGCGGACCATCAGGTCCGTCACGCCCTTAACACCTTGATACAGAACGTCATCTGCCATCGAAAACGCCTCGGTGAAGGTGGTTTTCTCGTTGGCCAGACGGAACAGGTTCTGGTTGGGGATGATGATCAGCGTGTCGACCATTTTCTGCAGGGCTTCGACACCGTCTTCCGCCTGGCGCATACGTTTGGCGCCTTCGAACTGGAAGGGCTTGGTGACAACACCTACGGTCAGAACGCCCAACTCGCGGGCGGCCTGTGCGATGATCGGGGCCGCGCCCGTGCCGGTGCCGCCGCCCATGCCAGCGGTGATGAAGCACATATGTGCGCCTGCCAGATGTTCGACAATCTGTTCAATGCTTTCTTCGGCTGCCGCCGCGCCAACCGAGGCCCGCGCACCAGCGCCCAGCCCTTCGGTCACTTTCACACCCATCTGGATGCGGTCCTTGGCATTGGAATGCTGCAGCGCCTGCGCATCCGTGTTTGCCACGACAAATTCTACGCCCTCGAGTTCTTTCTCGATCATGTTGTTGACCGCGTTGCCACCGGCACCGCCGACACCAAACACGGTGATACGAGGTTTCAACTCTTCCTGACCGGGCATGGTGAGGTTCAAAGTCATGATGTGTCCGCCTGTTTATGTCCGCGTCGCACCGATGTCCCCCGGTCACGACATATATGTTTTTTGACCGACTGAATCGCCGGGAACTGCCTCGTTTTGTCTATGTTAACCGGAAAACAAGGGGCGCGTCACGCCCTAAAGGCCGTAAAACCCGCAAAATATTGGGGTTATCAGGCGAAATTCAGCAGGATTTCGCCGAAACCCCCGGATATGGGGGCGAAAGGTCGGAATTGGGATATGTCAGCGCAGAGTGGGTCTTACCAATTGTCCTTGAACCACTTGAAGGCCCGGCGCAGGCTGCGTGCCGGGTAGGTTTCTGCCGGGATCTCGAAATCCCACCATTCATCCTGCGGATGGGCAGCAAACAGGCACAGACCCACAGCAGACGAGAACCCCGCCCCCGTGGCCGCCTGCGGCAAGCCCTGCACGCGCAAGGGACGTCCGATGCGCACTTGCTGGCCAAGGATCTTCGGCGCCAGCCCGTCCAGACCCGGGATCTGACTGCCCCCGCCCGTCAGCACGATGGACTGGCTGGGCAGGTGATCAAACCCGGCCGCATCCAGCCTCATGCGCACGTCTTCTAGGATTTCTTCCACGCGCGGGCGCATGATGCCGATCAGCTCGGCGCGGCTGACGGTGCGACGGTCATGTTCCCAATCGCCCGTGTCACCGCCGATCTCGATCATCTCGCGATCATCCATCCCGGTTGCAACAACGCCGCCATAGAAGGTTTTGATCCGCTCGGCCGTGGCCAAAGGCACCTGCAGCCCCTTGGAGATATCCGAGGTCACATGATCCCCACCCAGCCGCACGCTGTCGGCGTAAATCATGTGCTTTTTCATGAAGATGGACAGGCCAGTTGATCCACCGCCAAGGTCGATACAGGCCGCGCCAAGTTCCTGCTCATCCTCGACCAGCGAGGAAATCCCCGACACATAGGCCGAGCTGGCCAGCCCTGCGACCTCAAGGTCACAGCGCTTGATGCAGTAAAGCAGGTTCTGGATGACAGCTGAATCAACCGTCAGCACATGCATGTCGACGGCCAGCCGGTTGCCGATCTGGCCGCGCGGATCTCCAAGGCCTGAGCGGTGATCCAGCGCGAAATTAACGGGCTGGGCGTGCAGAACTTCGCGGCCCTCGCCGATCTCGGGCATATCGCAAGACGCCAGCACACGCGCCACGTCATCTTCCGAGACCGCGCGCCCATCAATATCAACCGCACCATCCAACCCGTAGGACCGCGGATTGGCGCCCGAGAAACAGGCAATCACGTGATCAACCCGCAGATTGGCCATTTTTTGCGCCGCCTGCACCGCAGTACGAATGGCGCGTTCGGTTTCCTGCATCGCGTCAATCTCACCAAACCGCACCCCGCGCGAGCGGGTGGTGGCCGCACCGATGACCCGAAAGGCGCTTTGCCCCGCCATCGCGCCAACCCCATCGCTTTCGCGAAACTGATCCGGCCCGTCAAAGCGCAGGATCAGGCAGCCGATCTTGGCACTGCCCACATCCAGTATGGCAATCACGCCACGTTGCATGGCGGCTTCGCGCATGGCGCGCATGGCGCGTTGTTGGCTATAGAGATCGGTCATTGCGAAGGCTCTCCAACTGCGATCCCCTTGATCCGGCGCAACTCTTCCACGGCCGGGTCGCCCAGACGAAGCGTCGGGCGTTCAGGGGTTCTCATATCTACGGTTTTCAAATCACGGGTCAGCAGGTCTTGCGCCTGATCCAGCGCAATCACCTGCTGCAAGGCGGATACCGGGTGATCGGCGGGCAGCATGATGCGTGGCCCGGTTTCCAGGACCAGATCCCAGCGGCGTTGACCCACACGCACAAGGCCACGCAGGCCCGTGCCAAGTGGTGCCGCGGTGGCGATCAGCGCGCGCGCTTCCTGCACGGCCTCTTCGGCCCCTGCCCCGGCAATCAGCGGCAGGTCAGCGCGGGCGGCACGCGAGGTCAGGCTGGCCACGCGGAAGCCATCTGCATCCAGCATGTCAATGATGCCATCATGTTTCCACAGGATGACCGGGTCGCGTTCGGTGATCTCGACCTCCAGCACGCCGCCGGGGCGGATGCGCAGTTCGGCATCTTTGATCACGTCCAGCTTCATGATCTCGCCGCGCATCGTGTCGAGGTTCAGATCAAAACTGGAAATCGGGAAGTCGATGGGCAGCATCTGGCGCACGGCCTCATCCACAATCGGCGTCGCTCCTTCGACCGCCATCAGCTTGACCATAAACTCCGGGCGCTCTTGCACCGAACGCTTCATGCTGGTCAGCTTTTCGCCAATCGCATAGCGGTTGGTGGGGTTCGAGAAATACCAACCCGTGGCCAAAAGCACGGCAAAGACTGGCAGGCCCACGCGCAGGAAGGCGCGGAAAAACGGGGTCAGCCAAAGCCGATGCGCCTTATAGGCCAGACGCGAGGGCGCTGGGTCACGGCGCTGCTTGTCAGCCTGTGCGCCAGTTTGTGGGGCGGATTGAGGGGCCCCGCCCGCCCGCGGAGCGGCGACGGAATGATAGACCTGCGGCTGGCCGGGTGGCGGGGTCATCGGTTGCATGACGCCTCCTCGACCATCCATTTGCAGAAGGCCCCGAAGTTCATGCCGGCGTGTGCGCCCTGTTCAGGGGCCAGCGATGTGGGGGTCATGCCCGGCTGGGTGTTGGTTTCCAAAAGGATCAACCCGTCCAGCCCGCGCGCCTCATCCCAGCGGAAATCGGTGCGGCTGACGCCCCGGCAGCCAAGCGCATTATGGGCGCGCAAGGCGTAGTCCAGACAGGCGGCTTCAATGTCCGCCGGGATGTCGGCGGGGATCACGTGGCGCGACCCACCTTCAACGTATTTCGCGTCGTAGTCATACCAGCCATCGGTCAGGATATCGGTTACGCCGAGCGCCCGGTCGCCCATCACGGCGGTGGTCAACTCGCGCCCCGGCGCATAGGTTTCGACCATCACGGTCTCGGGCATGGTGGCGGCCAGTTTGGGCGGCGTATTGGCGCCCTCGGCCACGATGTAGATGCCGACAGACGAGCCTTCGTTATTGGGTTTCACCACGTAAGGTGGCGCCATCACATGGGCGGCTTCCACCTCGGATTTTGAGGCCAGAAGACTGTCCACGACCGGCAAGCCTGCCGCCCGGAATACGCCCTTGGCGCGTTCTTTGTCCATCGCCAGAGACGAGGCCAGAACGCCCGAATGGGTATAGGGGATTTGCAGCCATTCCAGCACGCCCTGCACGCAGCCATCTTCGCCCCAGCGGCCATGCAGCGCGTTGAACACCACGTCGGGGGCTTCGGCGCGCAGACGTTCAGCCAGATCCGGGCCCGCGTCGATTTCCACGACATCAAAGCCTTCATCACGCAGCGCCTTGGCGCATTCATCACCCGACACAAGCGAAACCTCGCGCTCCGCCGAGGGACCACCCAATAGAACAACAACCTTGCTGACGGAATGCTCCGACATGCCTGTAATGCCTCGTACCAGGTCGCCAAGCGACCGACTGCCCTGCCGTTTCCGGCCTTTTCCCCGCGTCATCGCGGTTTATAGTTGAGGCTGTACCGCCCCTGAGACGAAATCTGCGCGGCTTTGCGCCACGTCGTTTCTTTCGCATCTTCAGGGCCTGCCCGACCTCTCGTTCGCGCCCGTCGGTTCTGTGCCTTGGGTCGCTTTGTCTTGCCCGTGGGTGCCTGCCTATTTCGCGGCCGGTTCACCTACGCGCTTGATTTCCCATTGTAGCTGCAAGCCACTCGTTTCGTAAACCTTTTTTCTGACCTCTTCCCCAAGGCCTTCAAGGTCTTCGGCCGTGGCCCCGCCGGTGTTGGTCAGGAAGTTTGAATGCATCACATTCATCTGTGCGCCGCCGCGTGTGGCCCCGCGCATGCCCGCGTCTTCGATCACCTTCCAGGCCTTCAGCTCGTGGCTGTCATCGGCGCGACCGGTCGAGCTGAAGCCTGCGGGATTTCTGAACGTGGAGCCCGCCGTGCGGTCCTTGGTGGGCTGGGTTTCATCACGCTTTTTCAGCTGCGCTTCCATGCGGGCATGCAGGTTAGCAGGGTCGTCCGATGGCGCACGGAAGGTGGCTTGGGTCAGCACCCAGCCCTCAGGCAATTCGGTCTGGCGATATTGGAACTGCAGGTCTTGGGCGGTCAAAGTGACCCGTTCGCCCGCGCGCGTGACGGCCTCGGCTTTCTCAAAAACATCAGCGATATAAGAGCCATAGCAGCCCGCGTTCATGCGAACGGCCCCACCAATGGCACCGGGAATGGTGCGCAAAAAGGTCAGGTCCAGCCCCGCATCGGCGGCTTTCTTCGCCACCTGGGCGTCCAGCGCCGCGACGCCCGCCGTGACTGTATCTTTCTCGATCTCGACCCCATTAAACCCGCGCCCCATGCGGATCACCACGCCGCGAATGCCGCCATCGCGCACGATCAGGTTCGACCCGACGCCCATGGGGAAAACCGGGATATCGGCGTCGAGCTGGGACAGGAAAGCAGCCAGATCATCAACATCTGCAGGCATGAACAGCCAATCCGCAGGTCCCCCCACGCGCAGCCATGTCAGCCCGGCCAGCTCTTTGTCGGCCATCAGGCTGCCGCGGATCTCAATCTGGTCAGGACGCGCCATCGCTTACCTCTTCTTCAGCCAACGGGTCAGGTAGATCACCGGCCAACGCAGGATCGACATCGCGCCCGCCAAAACCAAAAGCCCCACCCACGGGCCATTTTCATAAAACACGAAGACCAATAGCGGAATGCCCAGTGCGATCAAGACATAAGCGGCCCGCCAATGATGATCGCGCGTGGGGGTGAGCGCGATGAAGCCGGCGGTCACGAACCAAAGACAAGCAAGGATGAGCGAGGGGGGCATTGAGATCGTCTTTCAGATGACAAAGCAAATTATCACCTACCAGAGAGCAGCTTGCTGAGAGCAGCACTGATAGAGGGATCCACACCACCGTCATCTTTCACGATACCATCGGAGCTGGGACGGAAAAGTGCCGCATAGACCAAAGCCCTTTGGTCTATTGCCTCATCATGCGCGCCATCTCCTTGAGCAAGCAAGCTAAGGTAGCTTTGCGCAAAGGCGCATCTCTCACGCGCGTCCAGCGCCAAGTGACGCTCTGCGAGAAACTGCTTCATCTGAATGCGTGTGAACCACAAGCCAAGAGTCAGTAAAGTCAGGGCACAGCCTGCGACGACCATACCCCGAAAACTAAATCCATTACAAAGCTCGGGGTTTAAAGTCCGATCACAACCCGCCGGCGTAAACAACGTATCAAAGGCTTCAATAGAAGAGCTGAGCAAGTACACCATCCCGATCGAAAGCCCAGCTACCCCCAACAATCCCAAAAGGAACAACCAATACGCTAGTTTCTTTCGTTGCTCGTGCTCTTCTTTCTTATCCGCCCAAAGATCTGCAGGTGCCCTGAGAGCTTGATTTGCTTTATAGGTGGCGAGCGCTTCGTCAAACTTCTTCTGATAGGCTGATTCAAGCTCTGTATACTGACTAGTGAAGTTGCTAACCGCATCGTTTACGCGCGCAGCAGCTTCGTCCACGTCTTTTTTGATGACCTTCTGATGGTCACCTACGGTTTGAAATTCCTCATAAATGGTGTTTAAGGCTCTGCTTAAACCATTGGCGCTCGTGATCAGCCCAGCCTGCCTTTCTTCTAGCCGCGAAATATCTCTTTTCAACCTGCGGACAATCAGAAGATCAGCGTTGCTGACTCCACGGTGCTTGGTTTCAATCCGTTCAATTTCCGAAGCAATGGATTCGGCCCCTTGCAACCATGTCTCATCGCGAATTTGAACGATGTTCTTCAGCATTTCATCTGGAAACACCGGATTTTCATCTGGATTAAGGAGACTATCATACCAGCGGCGCCAGAATTCATAGGGTGTATCTGGGGAAAGCTCTGTTTTCGATTGCCGCTCCCAGATCTCCTGAAAAGGGTTTTCCTTGTGCCAAAGCGGAAACTTCAGACCTTCTCCGGCTCGCTCCAGAATACGCGCATCTTGCCGAACTTGCTGCCACATTCCTTCGCCGGCAAAGGCACGATCAGCAAACACAACGGCTTCGGCAGTTTTTGTGCTTTCATTTGCTGCGTAGGCCGCTGTATTTGCGGCATCCGAGGCCGCGCTTTGCTGGTCATAGGCCTTCTCAGCGGCATCACGTGCGCCCTGCGATGCTGCATTCAGAGCAGCAGATATACTGTCGTCTATCGACGTTGCGGCGACGGATGATGTGAGCAACGCGCGCAAAATCAAAAGCGGTGAGGTGGCGACATTGCCTGATTTATTTTCAGAACAATACTTCACCCAAATTGGAAACACACGTGCCGCTGCACGGCTGGCGATCCAGGCGCAATCCTCGCGTGAGCGTTCTTTTAGCCAGACCTCAAGGCTTTCACGATCAACAATATCTACAATATCCATGTCTTACAGATAGGCCGCGTTCGCCCAGCTGTAAACCGCGCCTTATCCCAACCGGGCAGGCAACCCATTCGCCCAGGCACTAATCGTACCGGCGCCCAAGCACACGACCATGTCGCCCGGTTCGGCGTGGGTTTTCACCAATTGGGTCAGCGCGTCTTCGTCGTCGATGGCTGTGGCGTGGCGGTGGCCGTGGCGCACAAGCCCGGCGACAAGGTCATCGCGCGAGGCGCCCTCGATGGGGTCTTCGCCGGCGGCAAAGACCTCGGCGATGCCCACCACGTCGGCCTCGTTGAAACAGGCGCAGAAATCGTCAAACAGGCTGTGCAGGCGCGAGAAGCGGTGAGGTTGGTGCACGGCGATCACCTTGCCGTCGCAGGCCTGGCGCGCGGCTTTCAACACGGCTGCGATTTCGACCGGGTGGTGGCCGTAGTCGTCGATGATGGTGACGCCGTTCACTTCGCCAACTTTGGTGAAGCGGCGATTCACGCCGCCAAAGCTGGCCAGAGCTGCGCGGATTTCATCCAGTTTCATGCCCAGATGGCGCGCCACGGCCACGGCAGAGAGCGCGTTGGAGACGTTGTGGTCGCCGGGCATCGGCAGGGTGCAGCCTTCGATGCGAGCGTCTTCATTATGCAGTTCGATATCGAAATGCGCCACGCCCGCCTTGTAGGTCAGGTTGACGGCGCGCACGTCTGCTTGCGCGTTGAAGCCATAGGTCACCACGCGGCGGTCGGTGACTTTGCCCACCAGCGCCTGCACCTCGGGGTGATCGGTGCAGCAGACAGCGAGCCCGTAGAAGGGGATGTTCGAGACGAAATCCAGAAACCCCTGACGCAGCGTGTCAAAGTCGCCCCAATGCTCCATATGCTCGGGGTCGATATTGGTCACGATGGCGATGGTGGCAGGCAGGCGATTGAAGGTGCCGTCGCTTTCGTCGGCCTCGACCACCATCCATTCGCCCTGCCCCATGCGCGCGTTCGATCCATAGGCGTGGATGATGCCGCCATTGATCACGGTGGGGTCAATGCCGCCTTTGACCAGCAGTTCGGCAACCATGGTCGTCGTGGTCGTCTTGCCGTGGGTGCCTGCCACCGCGATGTTGGATTTAAGGCGCATCAGCTCGGCCAGCATCTCGGCCCGGCGCACAACAGGCAGGCCGCGCGCGCGCGCCGTGTCCAGTTCCGGGTTGCCCGGTTTGATCGCGGATGAGATCACCACGACCTCGGCGTTTTCCAGGTTCTCGGCGCGCTGGCCAATGAAAATCTCGGCGCCCAGATCAGCCAGACGCGCGGTGATTTTCGAGGGTTTCAGGTCCGACCCCTGCACCCGGTAGCCATGATTGAGCAGCACCTCGGCGATGCCCGACATGCCAATCCCGCCAATGCCCACAAAGTGGATCAGGCCCATTTCGGTGGGAAGCTTGGTGGCGGCTGCGTTCATCGTTTCGGACCTTTCAATAACTTTGCGGGGCACCGGCCCCTGCCCCTGCGTTTACGCCCGCTGGGCGAGTTGTTCAACCAGTGTGACCAGCGCGTCGGTGGCATCTGGCCTGCCTGCGCTCAGGGCGGCGCGCGACATCTGTTCGGCGCCTTCGGGGTTGTCCAGAACCAGCGCGATTTGCTGGGTCAGCATCGCCGGGTCCAGCTGGCTTTCGGGGATCAGAATGGCGGCCCCCGCCTCGACCAGACCACGGGCGTTTGCCGTCTGATGGTCATCGGTGGCGAAGGGGTATGGCACCAGAATGGACGGGCGGCCAATGACTGAGATATCCGCCACAGACGAGGCCCCGGCCCGGCTGATCACCAGCTGCGCTTCGGACATGCGGCGGGGAATATCGGTGAAGAAGGGCTGCACATCGGCGCGGATGCCGGCCTCGTTATAATAGGCGGTGACGCGTTCCATATCCTCGTCGCGGGCCTGGTGGCTGACAGACACATGGCTCAGCAGATGATCGGGCAGCCCTGCGATGGCGGCGGGCACATTGTCAGACAGCGCGCGCGCGCCCTGAGAGCCGCCGATCACAAGGATCGACATCGGGTAGTCGCCCGGCGCGATATAGCCGGCACCGGCGCGTTTCATCACCTCGCCCCGCACAGGGTTGCCGATATGCAGACCGTGCGCGCCCTCGGGCAGATCGGTGGGCCATGTGCCACAGGCCACGTGATCAACGCGCGTGGCAAAAATCTTGTTCACCCGACCCAAGACGCCGTTTTGTTCATGGATCATGCGCGGCAGGCGCAGAAGCTTTGCGGCCCCCAGCGCGGGAATGGTCGGATAGCCGCCAAAGCCCACCACAACGGCAGGCCGGTCGCGGCGCATTTTCAGCGTGGCCCCCATGATGCCCACCAGAATGCGAAACGGCACCAGCGCCTTGGCCAAAAGCCCGCCGCGTTGGAAGGTGGCCGAAGAGACTTGCTCGATCTCGACCACATGGGGAAAGCCGCCCGTATAGCGCGCGCCGCGCGCATCCGTGGACAGTTTCACCCGCCATCCGCGGCGTAACATCGCCTCGGCCAACGCCTGCGCAGGAAACATATGACCGCCCGTGCCCCCGGCCGCGATCACCAAAAGAGGTTGTTTGTCAGACATCGTCCCGCCTTATCTTCCTTGCCGGTTGGCAAATACATCCTGCATGCGGCCCTGCGGGCGCGAGCGTGTGAAGGCCAAAAGCATCCCCAGTGCGATGCCCCCGGCAATCAATGACGAGCCGCCATAGCTGACGAAGGGCAGCGTCATGCCCTTAGCGGGCAGAAGCCGCACGGCAACACCCATATTGATCAGCGCCTGCACGCCAAACATCGCCGCCAGACCCGAGCCCGCAAGCCGGATGAACGTGTCGCGTTCACGGATCAGGCGCAGGAAGCTGCGCACCACCACGGTGGCATAAAGCGCGATGATGATCAGAACGAGGATCAGCCCGTATTCCTCGGCGGCGACGGCAATGATGAAATCCGTATGTGCGTCCGGCAGCGACCATTTCACCTGCCCCTCGCCCACGCCGACACCGAAGAACCCACCCTCTTGAATGGCGTTGGTGGCATAGCCCAGCTGGGTGGTGGGGTCGACTTCGGGGTTCAGAAACCCGTCAATGCGGCGCGCGAAATGTTCGGAATTGTGATAGGCGAACATGCCGCCCATGATCACGATACAGGCCGCCGCAACCAGCAGAGTGATCGGCGCACCGGCCAGGAAATACATCACCCCCCAGCCAAACAGGATCAGGGCGGATTGGCCGAAATCGGGTTGCATCGCCAGAAAGCCCACGATCACCGTGACCAGCACTGCCGACATGGCGCGACCGGGCGGGCCGTTGATTTCCTGGCTGGCGGCCATCAGCCACGCGGCCACGACGACAAAACCAGGTTTCAGAAACTCGGACGGCTGCAACGAGGCAAAGCCCAGCGAATACCAGCGCGTGGCCCCTTTGCCGAAATCCGTGCCCAGCACGGGCAAAAGCATCACCGCAACCATCGCCACGATAAAACCCAGCACGCCAAGGCGGCGCACCATTTGCGGCGTCATCATCGTGGTGGCAAACAACACAACCAGCGCGGTCACACCGAAAATCAGCTGACGCTGCACATAGTGGAAATGCCCCAGCCCGTTGCGTTCGGCCAGCGGAGGAGAGGCCGCCAGCCCCAGCAGGATGCCAATGCCAAAGAGGATCAGGATGCAGGATACCGACCACTTGTCGATCGTGCGCCACCAACGTGGCAAAATCGGATCACCGTCACGCGCGGGAATCGCGCCATAGACCATTTCAGTCATGAAAAACCGCCTGTAAAATCTGTACCGCTCATGTCCACCGGACCGCCCCTATTGCGGGTGTCTGATCCGAACTGCTTTCCCGTCTTACGCGGGACCTTGCGCGAAGGATAGTTGGGTTTTGCGAATTTTTCCAGATATTTCACGCGGGATGCGCGCGGGGTCGGCAATCACCCGCCGGGCGCGCTGATCGAACGTGCTTTTGAGCGGGTTTTGCCCAGACGGGCCTCGCGCCAGATGATGATGAGCCCGGCCATCACCACGATGCTTGCCCCGACCAAAGTCTGGAAGGTCGGCAGCTCGGCAAAGAACAGGTAGCCAAAGGCGAGTGCAAAAATCATCGAAGTGTAGTCAAACGGCGCAATCGTGGACGCCTCGGCATGGGTATAGGCCGTGGTCAGCATGAGCTGCCCCACCCCGCCAGCCAGCCCTGCGCCCAGAAGCAACAGGAACTCGGTCCGTGTGGGCCAGACCCAGCCAAAGGGCACGGTCAGAAGCGACAAGGTGATCGCGGTGAGCGAGGCATAGATCACCACGGTCGACGGCGGATCAATCCCCACCAGCTTGCGCACAAGGATCTTGGCGACCGCCACAAAACAAGCAGCCCCAAAGGCCAGCATCGCGCCAAAAGCCTTCAGGTCATCGCCCGCCCCCCAGCCCGACAGCTGCGGCCACATGATGATCATCACACCCAAAAGCCCCGCCAGCACCGCGCTGACGCGAATGAGCCGCACCTCTTCGCCCAGAAAGATCGCGGCCAACACAACGGTGATGATCGGGGCGGCATAGAAAATCGCGGTCACGTCGGGCAGCGCCAGATAGCCCACGGCAGTGAAATTCAGCCCCATCGCCATCACCCCCACCGTGCCCCGGCTGACATGGGCCAAGGGCTGGCGGGTTCTGAGCGCGGAATGCAACCGGCCTTCATAGGCGAGCCAGGCAAAAATCACCGGCAAGGCAAGGACCGAGCGGAAAAACACGATCTGCCCCGGCGGCACGCCAATGGTCACCGCCTTCACCATGGCCTGCATGGACATGAAGAAGAGGACCGATCCGAGTTTCAGGGCAATGCCGCGTGTGGGGTTCATGGGATGGGTGTATTGCGCGCAGCCCCAAAGGGAAAGCGCAAAGAAAAAGGGCGACGCAATGCGCCGCCCCTCTCTGATTTTCTCAAACGCTTATTGGATCAGCGTCAGAAGCGTATCCAGCGACTGTTTCGCATCGCCGTAGAACATGCGCGTGTTCTCTTTGAAGAACAGCGGGTTCTCGATGCCCGAGTAGCCAGCACCCTGGCCACGTTTCGACACGAAGACCTGCTTGGCCTTCCAGCATTCCAGAACCGGCATCCCGGCGATGGGGCTGTTGGGGTCGTCCTGGGCTGCCGGGTTCACGATGTCGTTTGAGCCAATAACAATCGCCACGTCGGTCTCGGGGAAATCGTCGTTGATTTCGTCCATTTCCAGCACGATGTCGTAAGGCACTTTGGCTTCCGCCAAGAGCACGTTCATGTGACCGGGCAGACGGCCGGCAACCGGGTGGATGGCAAAGCGCACGTTCTTGCCCTTGGCGCGCAGACGGCGGGTCAGCTCGGCCACGTTCTGCTGGGCTTGTGCCACAGCCATACCGTAACCGGGGATGATGACCACGCTGTCAGCGTCCTCAAGCGAGGCGGCCACACCATCGGCGTCGATGGCGATCTGCTCGCCTTCGATTTCCATGGCCGGACCATCCGAGCCGCCGCCAAAGCCGCCCAGAATGACCGAGACGAACGAGCGGTTCATCGCCTTACACATGATGTAGCTGAGGATCGCACCCGACGAGCCAACCAGCGCACCCACAACGATCAGAAGGTCGTTGCCAAGCGAGAAGCCGATGGCCGCCGCAGCCCAACCCGAGTAGCTGTTCAGCATCGACACCACGACGGGCATGTCGGCACCGCCGATGCCCATGATCAGGTGATAGCCGATGAACAGCGCCGCGATGGTCAGGATGATCAGCGGCAGGAAAGCTGCCGTGTTCAGATACCAGATCAGACACAGGACCGAGATCCCAGCCGCACCGGCGTTCAGCATGTGACCGCCCGGCAGCTTCTCCGCTGACGAGGTTACTTTGCCCGACAGTTTGCCATAGGCGATGACCGAACCGGTAAAGGTCACGGCACCAATCCAGACACCCAAGCTGAGTTCAACAAGCAGGATGCTGATCTCAACGGCGGATTTCTTGGCGATGAGCTTCCCGAAGGCGCCCAGCTCTTTGACAGCATCGCCGCCAGCAGCCAACGCCTCGGCGGCATTGCCAATCTCGAAATGCGCGTTGAAGCCAACGAACACAGCCGCCAGACCAACCAGCGCGTGCATCCCGGCGACCAGCTCCGGCATCTGGGTCATCTCGACCTTAGAGGCCAGCTGATAGCCGATGACGCCGCCTGCTGCGATCAGCGGGATCGACAGCCACCAAAGACCCGAACCGGGGCCGATCAGCGTTGCGACAACAGCCAGCCCCATGCCGACAATGCCATACCATACCGCGCGTTTTGCGCTTTCCTGCCCTGACAGACCGCCAAGGGAGAGGATGAACAGAACTGCTGCAACAACATATGCAGCCGTGGTGAAACCAAATTCCATGATCCCTACCCCCTTAAGATTTCTGGAACATGGCGAGCATGCGCCGTGTCACGAGGAAGCCGCCGAAAATGTTGATCCCGGCCATGAAGACCGAGGCGGCAGCCAAGAGGATCACGAGGAAGGACCCCGATCCGATCTGCATGAGCGCGCCCAGAATGATGATCGACGAAATGGCGTTAGTGACAGCCATGAGCGGTGTGTGCAGCGAGTGACTTACGTTCCAGATCACCTGGAAGCCCACGAACACGGCCAGCACGAACACGATGAAGTGCTGCATGAAGCTGGCCGGTGCATAAAGACCCAGCAAGAGCAGCAACGCACCGCCAACCGCCAACAGGGTCACCTGCTGTTTGGTCTGCGCTTTGAACGCGGCGGCTTCCTGTGCCTTGATTTCCTCGGGCGTAAGCTCCTTGACCTCTGCCTTCGGCTGGGCCGCGATGGCCTGCACCTTCGGCGGGGGCGGCGGGAAGGTGATCTCGCCCTCATGGGTCACGGTCGCGCCACGGATCACGTCGTCTTCCATGTCGTGATTGACCTTGCCGTCCTTTTCGGGCGTCAGGTCCGACATCATGTGACGGATATTGTTGGCATACAGGCTCGACGATTGAGCCGCCATGCGCGACGGGAAGTCGGTATAGCCGATGATGGTCACGCCATTCTCGGTCACGACCTTCTCGTCCATCACGGTGCCTTCGGCGTTGCCGCCTTTTTCAGCCGCAAGGTCAACAATGACCGAGCCCGGCTTCATCGCGTCGATCATGTCCTTCAGCCAAAGCTTGGGGGCTTCGCGGTTGGGAATGAGCGCGGTGGTGATGACGATGTCAACCTCAGGAGCCAGCTCGCGGAACTTGGCCAGCTGGGCTTCGCGGAATTCGGGGCTGGAGACAGCGGCGTAACCACCGGTGGCGGCGCCATCCTGCTGTTCTTCCTCAAAATCCAGATAGACGAACTCGGCGCCCATGGATTCAACCTGCTCGGCCACTTCGGGGCGCACGTCAAACGCATAGGTGATCGCCCCCAGCGAGGTCGAGGTGCCAATGGCGGCCAGACCGGCCACACCGGCACCGACAACCAGAACCTTGGCAGGCGGTACCTTACCAGCGGCGGTCACCTGACCGGTGAAGAAACGGCCAAAGTTGTTCCCGGCTTCGATCACGGCACGGTAGCCTGCGATGTTTGCCATGGACGACAGAGCGTCCATTTTCTGCGCGCGCGAAATCCGCGGCACCATTTCCATCGCAATCACGCTGGCACCGGACTTCTTGGCCTTTTCCAGACCGTCCTCGTTGCCGCCCGGATTGAAGAAGCTGATCAGCGTTTTGTCGGCCGACAGTCGCTTCAGTTCCGTATCATTGGGCTGACGCACTTTCGCGATGATGTCAGCAGCTTTCCAAAGCGCGGCGGCGGTCTTGACGACCTCGACACCTGCTTCTTTGTACGCCGCATCCGAGAAGCCAGCATTGGCGCCTGCCTTGGCCTCGATCACGCAGTCATAGCCCAGCTTTTGCAGCATCTTGGCGCTTTCAGGCGTCATCGCAACGCGATTTTCGCCCTCGAACACTTCCTTGGGTACACCGATTTTCACAGTCTCTTCCTTCTCCCGTCGTGTGCCGAACGAGGGGTCATCCCTCGGCCCCGGCGGTTTCATGGCGCATTCTATACGCGGCCTGCGCGCAAGATGCTATCGTTACGGAGCGTATTGCGACAATTTTGTTTCAATACGCGACGCGCCGTCATGGCGCAATGCTGCTTTGCAGCAACAAATCTCATAGCCACCGGCGTACACGGGCGGCCCAGTCCCGGAACTCCTCTCCGAATTCATACAGCAGCCCGGCCTCTTCCCCGATGATGAACCTGCGCGTGATCACTTGGATGAAAACCGGCACAAGCACCAATGCTGGCAAGACATCCCAACGCAGGATCATGCCGCCCAGAACCAACGCGTCGCCCAGATAGATCGGGTTGCGTGTCAGCCGATAGATGCCCGTGGTCAGAATGCGGCGCGGCACCCGGCGCGGGATGATCGACGTGCGGGCGCGCACAAAAGCAGGCACCGCAAATCCCATAAGGGCCAGACCGATCACAACCAAGACCGTGCCCAAACTGGCGCTCCACCCAAAGCCGAAACCCAGACCGGGCAAAACCCTGTCCACGCCATACCCAATGCCAAGCATACCGATCAGCCAGATCGGTGGCAGGTCAACAAGGTGGAGCAGTCGGGACATTTAACCAGTGAAAAAAGGGCAGCGTTCCTGCCCTTGTAACAATTCGTCAGATTTATGCAATGACCGACGCAATCAAAACGGATTGCGACATTGGTCCAAAGCGTTTCCAGCTATTGCTGTGATCGGCAACAGCTGGAAACGATTTAATGCGCGGGTTTGATAAACGTGCCGTTGCGAAGATCGCTCATCGCCTGACGCAGCTCGTCCTTGGTGTTCATCACGATCGGGCCGTGCCATGCAACGGGTTCGCGGATCGGCGCGCCGGCCACCAACAGGAACCGCACCCCCTCTGGCCCGGCCTGCACCCGCACCTCGTCGCCTGCGCCAAAGCGGATCACGGTGCGGTTGCCCGACAGGTCACGGATGTTGACCTCGTGGCCCATCACCTCTTTCTCAAGCAGCACACCTTGCGCTGGGGCGGCGTCCGTGAACGCCCCTGCCCCCTCGAACACATAGGCAAAGGCCTGACGGCGGGTGTCCACCGGAAATCTCTTGGTCACTCCTGCGGGCACGCTGATATCCAGATAAAGCGGATCTGCGGCGATCCCGTCGACCGGGCCGGATCGGCCCCAGAAATTCCCAACGATAACCCGGACCTTGGTGCCGTCATCTTCTTCGATCACCGGAATTTCGCCCGAGGGCACATCCTGATAGTTCGGCGCGGTCATTTTCAGATCCCGCGGCAAGTTGGCCCAGAGCTGGAACCCATGCATCTGCCCGCGTGTGTTCGCAATTGGCATTTCCTGATGCATGATGCCCGACCCGGCGGTCATCCACTGCACATCTCCGGCCCCCAGCCTGCCCTGATTGCCCAGGCTGTCTTCATGTTCGACCTCGCCTGCCAGCACATAGGTGATGGTTTCAATGCCCCGATGCGGATGCCACGGAAACCCTTTTTCCGACAGCAGGGGATCATCGTTGCGGAAATCATCAAACAGCAGGAACGGGTCATAGGCGTCAGGCTCATGAAAGCCAAAAGCGCGATGCAGATGCACGCCTGCGCCCTCGGTCGTGGGCGCTGCCTGTGACGCGGAGAGGATGGGACGAATGGACATGGAACCTCGCTTTCTGCCCCTTGTGGGCTGACAGAAAGCTAGGGGCTTTCGCAGCTGCGCTCAATTCCACAGAAATCGGCAGGTCTGTGTGCTATTTTGCACAGGGCGGCACGAAGCGTTCAAACGGCATCAAGCCGAAATGGGTCACACCCAGAGGCGACCCGACAGCCGATCACGGACAGACAGTATTGCCCGTATCAAAGCACAGCTCGTCATATTCCCGCGATCCGGTGACCGAGACCCGATACACGCCGCGTTCATGAAACCCGGTCCAATGGCCAAAAAACGTCGGCTTCGTCTGGATCATGGTTTCAACCACAATCAGCGATTCCCCACGATACATCACCGGAATAATCGGCCCCATCTTGGCCCGCATCGACCATTGGGTGTGTCTTTTAAGCGAGCTTTCCGAAGAGATTTGTTTGTCCGTATTGAAGGTCAATCGGCGTGGTGTCTTGTTGTTGCATTTGGCGGGCGTTTTTGTGCATTCCACCACGGACACGCGCACCCACGCCCCATCTTCAGACTGGGTCATCAGTTCCAGCAAATCTTCCAACCCGTTGACCATGGCCTGGTCGATGGTCGGCACGCGCGACAGATAGTCAGAGATCGCGTAGTTCGCCTTAACCGACAGGGTTTCGCGCCGCTGGGCCTCGTAGTAGCCATAGCTGAATTGCAGCCCGAACAGCAGCACGGGCAGGATCATCACGCTTTCAACGGTGACCGTGCCCGTGTCGGCCCGGCAAAAGTCACGCAGGCGCTCTATGAGGCGCATGGAACGCAGTGAAAAGGGTGTCAGTCGCATCTCGTCCCTCCCTTACGGTTCGTTCACAAAGGTGGTGATAGCGGCCAGAGCGATCTCGCCATGTTCATCCTCGGGGATGCCCATCACATATGGCGTCGAGCCAAAAAACGGCCGTTTCTTTTGACACACAAGCAAAAGCATCAGGTCACCCCCGCCGCCGGTGCTGTAATTGACGTCTTCCTGTTTCGGCGTCAGTGGCTGAACGCGGTCCACACAGGGCACCTGCCCCGTCGGGAAATTCCACGTCCCTTCGTTTACGCGCATCAACTGCACGCTGGTGTCCGCCACGCAATCGCCCTTCAACAACACCCGGTCACAGACCGCCGTTTTAAACTCGGCCGTGTTCTGAGGCCGCGAAACACCCAACCGCAAATCGCGCACGGTCTGGTCCACTGCGCGGTCCAGCATGAACACCCGCATGCCATAAAAGCTCAGCTCAAACGAGGTCAGAAACAGCGTCATGAACACCGGGAACCACATGACGAACTCAACCGTAGAGCTGCCGTTCTCGCGCAGAAAGGCTGCGCGCAGGCGTCGGCCCACGGCGCGCATCCTACTCTTATTGACCTGTACTTGTTCCACGTTTCTGCCTCCTGGGCATTCAGCATACTGCTTGTGTTCTACCTGCGGGCCATCAATTGATCAGACGCAACCGGTTGATGTCTTCGGCGATCTTGTTGAAGACCGCGGACATATCCAGCCCCGACACCTTATAGTGCAGCCTCTGGCCACCTTTGACCGAAGCACATTGCTGCATCGCATTGGTTGCGGTGTTCGGCGTTTCCATCTCGATCGTATAGATCGTGATCCCTGCGTTCTTGGCTGCGTCACATTGGTCGAGCAGGCGCTGGTCGATATCGCGCGTGCCATTCCCATCCAAGTCGTTGCCGTTGGAAATCAGCCGTCCGGGTGTGCCCAGCCATGGGAAGCGCTGCACAAAGCCCCAAGTATATTTGTGGGCCCAAAACGTTGACCAATCCAGACGCCGGGTCCTTTCAACCAAATTCACCGAAGTCGGCGTACATTTGTTGCCGTGATAGTAAGAATAGAAACAATCCGCCCTGCCATTTTCCCCAAAAGGGTGATCCATCTTAATTTTGGTCTCGCCGGTGGCCGGATAGAACCACGTATAATCGTCATGACTGGCACGATAGACAGATATGATATTCCAAGGTTGGTGCCATGGTTCGTGTTTCGGATAGGAGTTCAGCCAAAACGGCGAAGGTCCCGTGCGATAGCCGTCGAACAGATGGTGGTGATTGGTGTTCTGACCGTCCGTCATCAACACCACGAACTTCGAGGACGCCGTGCTGTTGGGGTTGAACGGGCGGCCTGAGAAATCGCTATGCACCAGCCCATCCGTGATCAAACCCGAGATCACCGGCTGCGCCATGTGGTTCAGAAGCGTCGTGCCCCACTTCATGCCAATATCAATGGCCGTGTCACCTTCCGCCTTCAGCGCCCGAATGCGGGAGTTAAGCTGCGCTGCATTGTCTTCAAATGCCACCACCTCACGCCAGCTGTCCGTGTGGCAAGACAAATAAGCATCACTGCTGGTAGATTTGTAGTTCCCACCATAACGATAGAACTTGCCAGCCTGACGCAGGGCCAGATGGGGCGTGTTGATCATGTCCACACTGGGAGCAACGCCAACCGCTTTGAAATCCGTATCAAGAAAATCAGCACAATAGGCATTCGCCTGGGCATCCTGCCGGTCGTATTTACTCAGGATCGATGCGCCTACATTCACCTGCGTGGAATAGGGCACCAGAGAGATCGACGTCTTGCGGTTGGTGATCGTGCAATCGGTTTCCTTGGTCGGATCATTTGGATCGCACAAGAGCAGATTCGAAAACTGGATCGCCGCATCACGCAACTCTTTGATCTTGGTGTTGCCCGTGGTCGAGTTGTTGCCCATCGAACCGGACACGTCCACGACCAAAGACACTTCGGTCAGCTGGTTGACCTTTGCAGCCCCCCCACTGGCCTGCGCCTCGACATGATCGACACCAAAAAAGCTCAGGAAAGGCGTGGGCACCGAAATGCTGGATTGCGCAAAGACCTTGGTGCCATCAGCAGCAACCTGCACATGCACGTTGTCTTCATCAATGAAATGGCTCAGCCCGGCGCGGTCGAAATAGTCCAGAACCACGGCTTTGCGGTCATTTTTCTGGTCGGGATGCGCCGCAGCCAGCAGCGCGCGGTCCATCGTGTACTGGATCTGCGATCTGTACCCATCCGCTTTCATAAGGTCCGTTGCCAGACCGGAAAACCCCAGCATAAAAACAAACAGCAACAGCGCCAGAAAAAACATCGCGCCATCTTCATCACGGGCAAAGTGCCGCGCGCGGCGAGTCGTTCCGTGCAGCCACCCTGCCCGGTTCACCTCACAGCCCCACACTGTCTTTTGCTCTTCGATGCGAGCCATCTCAATTCTCCTGTTACGCGTTGAACACGCGGTCACAAGGCACACTCACCCTAGGCCTTGACTGAGGCAGTGAACAAAAGAGCTATGGCGAAATTAAGGCAATTACAGGGTAATGGGGAGCATCCCGGCCCTATTCCCCCTCACTTCTGCCTTATTGTCGCGCGCCCGGAAACGATCTGCCAATGCGCAGCGTTTCTGATTGGCAATCGTGGTTAATGGCCTGCTCTCCTGACCCGCTGGTCGGAAGTCTTTTGGGGTAGAATATTAAGCAAATCGGCGTACCGTATGCGCGGTATTGTCGCATCAAAACGATTCTGCGGCAGTGCAGAAACGTAAAACAGAAATCAAATCTGCAGTGAAAATCCACTGCATTTGCCAAGTGCACAGAGGTACAAAATGTCCCCTCAACCAGAGCCCAGTTTCCGCGAATCCGTCGAATTGATGTTCAACAGGGCCGTGTCCCTGATGGATCTTCCGGCCGGGCTTGAAGAAAAAATCCGTGTCTGTAACGCCACCTACACCGTCCGCTTCGGCGTGCGCCTCAGGGGCGAGATCAAGACCTTCACCGGCTATCGCTCGGTGCATTCCGAACATATGGAACCGGTAAAGGGCGGGATCCGCTATGCCGTGGCCGTCGATCAGGATGAGGTCGAGGCGCTGGCCGCGCTTATGACGTTCAAATGTGCCCTGGTGGAAACGCCTTTCGGCGGCTCCAAGGGCGGGTTGTGCATCAACCCCAATGACTATGAAGAACACGAGCTTGAGGTGATCACCCGCCGCTTCGCCTATGAGCTGGCCAAACGCGACCTGATCAACCCCTCGCAGAACGTCCCTGCCCCCGACATGGGCACAGGTGAACGCGAAATGGCGTGGATCGCAGACCAATATGCGCGCATGAACACCACCGATATCAACGCGCGCGCCTGTGTGACCGGCAAGCCCCCCCACGCGGGCGGGATCTCGGGCCGGGTCGAGGCCACGGGGCGCGGCGTGCAATATGCGCTGCGCGAATTTTTCCGTCACCCCGAGGATGTGAAGATCGCCAACCTATCGGGCAAGCTCGACGGCAAACGCATCGTTGTGCAGGGTCTGGGCAATGTGGGCTTCCACGCGGCCAAATTCCTGTCGGAAGAAGATGGCGCGAAGATCGTTGGCATCATCGAACGCGATGGTGCGCTGATGGACGAAAACGGGCTGGATGTGGAAGCCGTGCACCAATGGATTGGCACCCATGGCGGCGTGAAAGGCTTCGGCAATGCCACCTATGTGGAAAATGGGGCCGAGCTGCTTGAGATGGATTGCGACATCCTGATCCCGGCAGCACTTGAAGGGGTGATCAACCTTGAAAACGCCGACCGCGTGAAGGCGCCTCTGATCATCGAAGCCGCCAACGGTCCGGTCACGGCCAGCGCTGACAAGGTTCTGCGCGAAAAAGGCACGGTGATCATTCCCGACCTTTATGCCAACGCGGGCGGTGTGACTGTTTCCTATTTCGAATGGGTCAAGAACCTTAGCCACATCCGCTTTGGCCGCATGCAGCGCCGCCAGGAAGAGGCGCGCCACCAGCTGGTGGTCGACCAGTTGGAAAACCTGTCAGACATGATGGGTAAGAAATGGTCGCTTGATCCGAAATTCAAAGCGAAATACCTGCGCGGCGCCGACGAGCTGGAGCTGGTGCGATCAGGTCTGGATGACACGATGCGCATTGCTTATCAGGCGATGCGCGAGGTGTGGCACGCGCGCGATGACGTCGATGACCTGCGCATGGCCGCCTATATCGTGTCCATTGACAGGGTCGCGGCCAGCTATCGGGCCAAAGGGCTTTAATCCGCCGCGCTCAGCCTGAGTGAGATCACCGGGCACAGGTTTCATGAGACATGTTGCTTGCGGGGGGGGGGGCCCCCCACCCCCGGGGGGCCCCCACCCCAAACCGAAGGCGATCCCCTTTTGGGGATCAACGACGGGCGGGCGTGTTTCCCGCGACCAAATTAAAGCGTTTCGGTTTGAACCTGAGATAGGGGAAAACCGAAACGCGGTATGAGATATCAATGTCGTGGGCGTTTCGAAATCAACTTGTGCCTCAAGTTTATCCCGAAACGCTTTAGGGGCTCTGCCCCTCGCGCTTTGCGCTCACCCCGAGGTATTTCTGACAAGAAAATAAACTGGCGTGCCCTGCATCGCGAGGCTCCGTGCCAAAGCAGTGCCGCATGGTCTGAACCACCATGTGCACCCAATGCGCGCGCGGATGTCGCCTCGTTCTGATCGGGTTACTGACGCAGCCGCTCGGCGCGCGCGGCATCCTGCACAACCCAATATCGCAACGCGTCGCGTATCCCCCCTGCAGCCTGTGCGCGCCACTCCGGGTCGATCAGGCGTTTGCGATCGCGTGGCGATGACAGAAAGCCCAGCTCTATCAGAGCCGAGGGGATGTCAGGCGCTTTCAGCACGGAAAACCCGGCCCGCATATGCGGTGATTTATAGGTTGATCCGGTGGCGGTGTGGATGCCTTCAACCAGCGCATCGGCCAGCGCTTCTGACCGCGGCGCAGTTTCTGTGCGGGCAAGATCCATCAGGACAAGCGCCACCGCATCATCCTGACGCGACAAGTCCACCCCCGCCAACAGATCGGCCCGGTCATGACGTTCTGCAAGCGACTGCGACGCGGCATCCGTGGCCTCGTCGGCCAGGGTGTAAACCGTGGCGCCATTGGCGCGCCCTTGCGCCAAAGCGTCCGCGTGCAGGGACAAAAACACATCCGCATTGGCCCGGCGCGCGATGGTCACGCGTTCTTCCAGCGGCACAAACACATCTTCGTCCCGCGTCAACACGACCTGGAAACCGCCCGCACGCAGCAGGGCTTCTTTCAACTCCAGCGCAAAGCGCAGCATCAGCTTGGCTTCGACCACCCCGTCCCGTTCGGCCCCCGGATCAATGCCCCCATGGCCCGGGTCCAACACGACAATCACGTCACCGACCCCGTTTTGCCGGGTTTTGGGCGATGGCATCGGCCGGGTTACCTTCTGAAAAGCGCTGGTTTCAGGTGCGCCTACCCCGGCCGCAAACTCCTCGGGCGAGACCGGATCAAGGCGCAAGGACAGTGCCGCGCCGTCACCATGTTTTGTCATCTCGGCCTGTGTGATCCCCATGGGTGCGGCCAAGGTCAGGACCATGCGCGTCCAACCCGGTCGAAAAAGCCCTGCCCGCACGTCGACCACACGATCTGATCCTGCGTTCAGCCCCTCGCGATCCAGCCCGGACCAGTCGAGTTCAGAAAAATCCAGCACAACCCGGTAGGGATCCGCCAAGGTAAACACACGCCACGGCACAAACCGTGTCATCGGGATGGACATATCGACCCCGCGCCAGCGATCCGACAATTCGACCTTGTCATCGGTGAGCCGCGCAAGGCCACTTAGCCCCTGATCGGCGGCCTGCGCCGTCGACACGCTGGTCATGCCCCACAGAGCCGCAACCAGTGTGAGCCCCGTGAAAATAGCGGCCCCGGCCCGGAGTAGGTTGTGCCCCAAGCCCAAGATCCGATCCAATGTCCGGCCCAAGATCCGCGTGGCCGCGCTCATCTCAGCTGCCTTCACGTTTCTCGGCGATGATCTCTTCCATGACGTCAAGCTCAAGGAATCCGCGTTCCATACTGTCCTGGATAACAAAGGCCGGGGTGCCCGTAATGCGCAGACGCTGGCCCAACTCGCGGTTCTTTTGCAAGACCTCCGACACGGCAGGCGATGCCATTTCCGCAACAATCGCCTTTCCATCCAGCCCCAGATCGCCCGCAAGTTCCACCAGCCGCTCAACGGTTACTTCGCCGCGAATGGTGATCAGCGCGTCATGCAGTTTGCCATAGGCCTCTTCACCAAAGAGCTGCTGCCCGGCAATAGCGAAACGCGCCGACAGAAGAGAGGCTTCCGACAGGATCGGGAACTCTTTCAAGATCACGCGAATACCGCTGTCTTTCTCCAAAAGCTCCTGCACAACATCATAGGCGCGCCGGCAATAGCCGCATTGATAGTCGACAAATTCGACGATGGTGATGTCGCCATCAGGATTGCCTTCGACATGGGAATACCCGTCTTGAAACAGGTCGCTGGCGTTGGCTTTGACCAGTTCCACATCCAGCTCGGCCTGTGCCATTTCCTGGCGCATCTCGTAGACTTCGAAGGCTTCGATCAGCACTTCGGGATTGTCTAGAAGATAGGCCCGGACCTCGTCGCGAAACAGGCTGCGCTCTTCGTCGGACAGATTGCCCAGATCAAGCGCGGTGGCGGGCAGCGCCGTGCCCAGCGCCAAAGCTGCGGTCAGCGCGAATTTGCGCACAAATGGGGCGAGGTGAAAGCTCATTATGCTCGGTTTCCCTGTTCTGGCGGCCCGATCCGGCCCGCGCGTTTGTTCGTCTGTTGCCCCCGCATCTACGCGATGGTGCCGGGGCTGCCAACCGGCAGAGTGACGCGGGCGCAAATCCATCACAACCCCGCCGATACGGCCATTGACTTCCCTAATCCCGCGCGTAAACCCGGTCGCAGTAACCTATGGAGGTCCATGTGAAAAAATCAAGCCGCGGTCATGTTGATCCCTTTATTGTGATGGATGTGATGGAGGCCGCCCGTGCGGCGGAAGCCAAAGGTCGTCATATTATTCATATGGAAGTGGGCCAGCCGTCCACCCCAGCCCCGAAAGCCGCCCGTGACGCGTTGGTGCGTGCGATGGACGAAGACGCGATGGGCTACACTGTGGCGCTGGGTCTGCCTGCCCTGCGCGAAGGGATCGCAGCGCTTTACAAGGATTGGTATGGCGTCACGCTGGACCCGAACCGCGTGGTGGTCACGCCGGGCAGCTCGGGCGCGTTCATCCTGGCGTTCACGGCCCTGTTTGAAGCGGGCGACAAGGTGGGGCTGGGCGAGCCGGGCTACCCGTCCTACCGGCAAATCCTGAAGGCGCTGAACCTGACACCCGTGGGTCTGCCCACGAAACCAGAAAACCGTCTGCAACCGGTCCCCGCCGACATTCCCGACGGGCTGGCGGGCCTGATCACCGCCTCCCCTGCCAACCCGTCAGGCACCATGTTGGATCACGCGGCCCTTGAAGGGTTGATTGGCACCTGTCGCGACAAGGACACCAGTTTCATTGCGGACGAGATCTATCACGGGCTGCAATATGACGGCCGTGCGGTCTCGGCGCTGGAGCTGACCGATGATGTCTATGTGATCAACAGTTTCTCGAAATATTTCTCGATGACCGGTTGGCGCGTGGGCTGGATGGTGGTGCCCGAAGATCACGTGCGCCAGATCGAGCGGCTGGCGCAGAACATGTTCATTTGCCCACCCCATGCCAGCCAGATCGCCGCTTTGGGCGCGCTCCAGGGCCGTGACGAGCTGGACGCCAATCTGGCCACTTATGCCACCAATCGCCAGCTGATGCTGGAGGGACTGCCCAGCGCAGGCTTTGACAAGATCGCGCCGCCGGACGGGGCGTTTTACATCTATGCTGATGTCTCTGATCACACAAATGACAGCCGGGCCTTCGCCGCCGAGATTCTGGAAGAGGCAGGGGTTGCGGTGACACCGGGGCTGGATTTCGACCCGGTGCGCGGCGCCACCACGCTGCGCTTTTCCTATGCCCGCTCGACCGAGGACATCCGCGAGGGTCTGGCCCGGCTGACCACTTTCATGGCCGCGCGCGCCGGTTGATCGACGGATGAGGCCATGGTCTCAAGCGTGGGGCAGGTTTTGTTAAAACTTGCCCCTTTTTCGCCGCAAACTTGTTTAAATTTCACAGTTTTTCACCGCCTGCGCCATGTTTCTGCCCAGCGCGGGCGTCATCTTCATGCTCAACAAAGGGCCGCAGAGCCCTCGATTGAGGCATGAGCAGAAACAAAACAGGACAGCAACCGCTGCCCATGCCTTGCAACACGTGACCCGCTCAGCGCGGAAGATGGATGGCAAGGGCAGAAGATGGCACTTCTTGATCAGGACGATGATGGCATTCTGGACGTCGACGAGGGCTATTCCGTCGGCGTACCTTCCACGATCACCATCACCATAGACGGCGATCAGTATTCCAATATCGACAACACCCGCTGGGAATTGCGCGCGCCCGACGGCACGCTTATCGCCTCTGGCACCAATACCGGCAGCGGTGTGCAGACATGGGATGTGCCGGTGGCTGGCACAGGCAACTACAGCTTTACCATTATTGACGACTACGGCGACGGGCTGGCCGGTGGAGATCCTGCCTACTATGCCATTTCGCTTGATGGGAACGAGGTTTTCAACAGCGGCGCGAACCCGAATTTCGGCACGACCACAACCGAGACCTTCAACGTCTCTTCCGTGACCAACACCCGCGACACGGATGGCGACGGCATTGCCGACCACCTGGACCTGGACAGTGACAATGATGGCATCGCTGACAATATCGAGGCGCAGGCCTCGGGTCCGATCCTGTCCCCCACCGGGGCCGATCTGGATGGCAACGGGGTGGATGACGGCTATGGCGCCGGCCTGACGCCGGTGGACACCGATGGCGACGGCATTGCGGACTACATCGACACGGACAGCGATGGAGACGGCATTCTGGATGTGGTCGAGGCCGGCCACGGCGTGGATCAGGCCACCATCGACGCCTCGGGCGACACAGATGGCGACGGCATCATGGATGCGGTCGACAATGTGGTTGGTGCAGATGTGAACAACGACACCGTGGACGGGTCAGGCAATTATTCGCTGGCCGACACGGATGGTGACACCTCTGCCAACGGATCTGGCGCAACGCCCATGACCTCGGATTTCGACTTCCGCGATGCAACCGGTGTTGATGACGTGGTGGAAGGCACCGCAGGCAGCGACGTGATCGACGGTGGCTTTGTCGGCGACCCCGATGGCGATCTGGTCGATGCCAATGACAACGCGTCAGCCAACAATGACGATGTGATCAACGCTGGCGCCGGTGGTGACACCGTTTATGCAGGGGCCGGCAATGATACCGTGGACGGTGGCACCGGCGATGATGTGATTTATGGCGACAGCCTTGGTGACAATTCAGGCGAGGTGCTGGACTGGTCAGATCAAGGCGCCAATGGCGCGGACCTGTCGGGCGGGTTCACCCAGACCACAGGTGTGATGGATGTGACCGTGGGTTTCACGGACACCGGCAACAACGCTGCGACCTTCACGCTGGACACCAGCACGGCACAGTATTCCGATACGGGCGAGCCTTTCGACAATTCGGGCGGACGCCTTTACGGCAACGGTGATGCGGACACTGCTGACGTCACCATTGATTTTGCCGGCAACACGGCCGACGCGTCGGACAATGTTGAAAACGTCTCCTTCCGGATCAACGATCTGGACTTTGGCGCCTCGAACCATACCGATACGATCACCGTGACCGCCACGGATGCGGACGGCAACCCGGTCACGGTCACTCTGACCGGCGGCACGGGCATGACCATTGTCGGCAACACCGCCACGGGCACCTCCGCGCAGGACGCAATTGACGCCGAAGCCTCGCTTCTGGTCGAGATCGCCGGGCCGGTATCCAACATCTCGATCTCCTATTCAAACGGCCAGAACATCACCCACGCCGTCTTTATCACGGATGTGCATTTCACCCCGATCATGACCGGCGGAGACGACATTCTGTCGGGCGGAGACGGCGACGACCAGATTTATGGCGAAGACGGCAATGACACGCTGGATGGCGGCGCGGGCGTCGACACACTGGATGGTGGCGCAGGAGACGACACGATCCGCACCGGCGCGGGTGACACGGTCACCGGTGGCGACGGCGATGACAGCATCTACCTGGACCCGACCGATGCGCTGGACGGCTCTGGCGGCACGATCACCATTGACGGGGGCGAGGACCCTGATGGGCTGGACAATGACACGCTCTATCTGGGCCATCTGGGCACGGTGTCAGATGTCACGTTTGATCCCGGCAATTCGGAAAACGGCACGGTTACCCTGGCGGATGGCACGGTCGTCACCTTTACCAATATCGAGAATGTCTTCATCTGCTTCACCGATGACACGATGATCATGACCAATCGCGGCGAACGTCCGATCCAGTCACTGGCCCCCGGCGACATGGTGCTGACGCGCGACAATGGGCTGCAACCCATCCGTTGGATCGGGGCCAAGACCGTGGACGCCCACGCCGAGGCCGCCCCCATCCGCATCGACGCCGGATTGTTTGGCAATCACAGCCCGCTTCTGGTCTCGCCCCAGCACCGGATGGTGTTCGAAGGCTATGAAGCCACGTTGATGTTTGGCGCAAGCGAGGTGATGATCCCGGCCCGCCACCTTCTGAACGCTGAGGGCGTGCGGGTGACCCCTCGGGCGCAGGTGACCTATCACCATATGCTGTTTGACCAACACGAGGTGGTCTTTGCCAATGGTGCGCCATCGGAAAGCTATCACCCCGGTCAGGAAGGTCTGGGCAATCTGGATGATGCGGGCCGCGAAGAGCTGTTTTCTCTGTTCCCGGAGCTGCGCACAAACCCCAATGGCTATGGCCAGACCGCGCGTACGGTCTTGCGCAGATATGAAGCTCAGGCGCTGCGCCTCGCCGCCTGAGCTCACACATTAAACAGATTTACAGCGCGCCAGTGGTCCCCTCAGGAAATCCCGTTGGCGCGCTGAACCGTTCTGAGATAGCGGATGATCTCGGCCACTTCGGCCCGCGTGATCCCTTCGACAGGCGGCATGTCCCCAAAGGGCCAATGGTGCGCCCGAACGCCCAATTCTGCGGCCCGGAAGAAGGCCGCATCGCCGTGGTGGGACGGCTCGTAAATCTTGTGGATCAAGGGCGGGCCAGAGCCTTCGATCCCGCCTGCATTGTCCCCGTGGCAGGCTGCACATTTGGCCCCAAAAGCCAACCTGCCGAGGGAGTAACTGTCATCCATTTCAGGCATGATCACGGCCAGCATCTCGCCGCTGTCCAGACCGGCCTGATCCACCGGGGCGTCCTTACCACCTGCCCGCATCGACAGGCTGGTCGCCAGCCCCAGCCCCGCCAGCGCAGCCACCGCCAACATCATCTGTTTCATATTGCGTTACTCCCTGTGTTTGCCACCGGAATGGGGCTTCCAGCGGGGGGAAGGTCAAGCGGTTGGGCGCGTCCAACTGGCTGGCTCACGCAAGCGTGATATCAGGCTTTCGCCGCCACCCAGCCACGGGCGGCGTCGCCAAATGCCTCAAAGAGCACGCGCGAGACCGGATCATCGGCCGCGCGGTATTCCGGATGCCATTGCACCGACAGGGTAAAGCCCGGCGCATCTTTGATCACGATCGCCTCGGGCGTGCCGTCATCGGCGTGCCCTTCAATGATCACACGGGGGCCGGATGTCTTGATCCCCTGCCCGTGCAGCGTGTTGGTGCGCACGGTCTTGCCCAGCATGCCGTGAAACACCCCGCCTTCGTCGAAATGCACATCGTGGCGGATGGCAAATTTCTCGTCGATGGTGCCATCGGGCGGCATGCGGTGGTTCATCCGCCCCGGCAACTCGCGGATTTCAGGATAAAGCGAGCCGCCCATGGCCACGTTCACCTCTTGAAAGCCACGGCAGATGCCAAAGAACGGCTGGCCCCGGTCCACACAGGCACGGATCAAGGGCAGCGTGATCGCATCACGGCAGCGGTCAAATTCGCCATGCGCCTCGGTCGGGTCTTCGCCGTATTCCTCGGGGTGCACGTTGGGTCGCCCGCCGGTGAAGAGGAACCCGTCGCAGGTGTCCAGAAGCTCTTCGACGGTCACGAAACGCGGGTCCGAGGGCACGATCAGCGGCAGGCAGTGAGACACCTGTGCAACCGCCTCGGAATTCATCGTGCCGCCCGCATGGGTCGGGTAATTGTCATTGAGCAGATAGGAATTGCCAATGATGCCGATGATGGGTCGTCGCATGATCTCTCCGCGCGTTAGGGTCCCGTTGTGATTAGCCGACCGGGGCACGAAGTTCAAACCCCGTGGGTTTCACGTTCATTTGTGATCGCCACCACCACGCGCGCATCCCCTTGCCCGGTGTTTTCATAGGAATGATCGAACTTGGCATCAAAGTAAAAGGCGTCATCGGTGGCGATGTCAAAACGCCGCCCATGCACCCGGATCGAGATTTGCCCTTGAAGCACATAGACCAGTTCCACCCCCGGATGGGCATGGGCTGCGGCGGGGCTGGCACCTTCGGGAAACTCGGCCACATAGGCTTCAAGATTACGGCCCTTGACCGGGTAGTCGAGGCTTTCAAACAAGAACGCCACCCCGTCAGGCCCTTCCACCGGCAGGCGCAGACGGTCGGCGGCGGGAATGTGTTCACAGACGGGCTGGGCATCTTCGGGCGCAAAGAAGTGGTCCAGCCCGACGCCGAAAACCAGCGAAATGCGCACCAGCGTGGGCAAGGTCGGCACCAAAACGCCGCGCTCCAGTTTCGACAACATGCCCGCTGACAGCCCCGTATGCTCGCCCAACTGCGCCAACCCCAGCCCTTTTTCATGGCGTAGCTTTTGCAGTTTGGGACCGATGCGATAGGCTTCGATCTGGTCGGTCAAAGTTTCAGACAGCATGGGCACCTCGCGCATCAGCGAAACCTGTTGCGGCGATCTGAACGCGCAGCAACGGAGTTTCTGTCTAAAGCGTTTCCAGTTATTGTTGGATCACGACAATAACTGGAAACGCCCGCAATCCTCTAAGGTTTCGCGGCGTTTCCACATCAAGCTGATTCAACATGATGTGGAAACGCTTTAACGCGAACCCGGCGGCGCGGCCAGTTTATTCCCCCCAGATTGTTCCCTTTGCGCAGAAAAATATCCTGTCAGGAAAGAACCTCGGGGCACGCCGCCCCTGCCCCAGTCATCCGGTGATCATCCGTCGGCATGCAGCCCAACCGCCTTGATCCCGACAGTTCCGGCCTCGAGATCATTTTCGGAACTGTCCCCGGTGACCCCCACGGCCCCGATCACGTCGCCCGCGTCATTGCGCACCAATATGCCCCCCGGCACCGGCACCAGCTTGCCACCGTAGGCGGCCCCAGCGGCCGCGATGAAATAGGCCTGTGCCTCGGCGCGGTCGCGCTGCGCAGTGCCGCCAATTCCCAGCATGACTGATCCATAGGCCTTGCCGCGCGCAATATCGAACCGGCCCGGAGGTGCCCCATCGGCACGCTCAAAAGCCAGCACATGCCCGCCGGCATCCACCACCACAACAGACAGGGGCTTCATGCCCTGTTCCTGCCCATACCCCATCGTCTCGTGAATGATGACGCGGGCTGCGTCCAAGGTAATCTGGTTCATCTATGCCACTCAAGCCTTTGATTTATCTTTTGATTTCTTCTCAATACGCCGCGCGTGCAGAACCGGTTCGGTATAGCCCGACGGCTGCGCGCGCCCCTTGAACACAAGGTCACAGGCGGCCTGAAATGCCACGCCATCAAACCCCGGTGCCATCGGTTGATAGCTGGGATCGCCCGCGTTTTGTGCATCAACTTTCACCGCCATCTTGCGCAGCGCGGCCATCACCTCATCCTCTGACACCACACCGTGATGCAGCCAGTTGGCCAGCGCCTGTGATGAAATCCGGCAGGTCGCGCGGTCTTCCATCAGGCCCACATCGTGGATATCGGGCACTTTCGAGCAGCCCACCCCAGCATCAATCCAGCGCACAACATAGCCCAGAATGCCTTGGGCGTTATTCTCGATCTCTTCGCGAATGTCATCGCCGGACCAGTTCACGCCTTCGGCCACGGGGATCGTCAAAAGATCCTCCAACGTGCCGCGCGCGCCACCTTGGGCCAGCTCGTCCTGCCGCGCCAGCACGTCGACCTGATGGTAATGCGTCGCGTGCAACGTGGCGGCGGTCGGGCTGGGCACCCAGGCGCAGGTGGCCCCCGCCATCGGGTGACCGATTTTCTGGTCCAGCATGTCGGCCATCCGGTCAGGCGCGGCCCACATGCCCTTGCCGATCTGCGCCCGGCCCTTCAGCCCGCAGGCCAGCCCGATATCGACATTGCGATCCTCGTAGGACGCAATCCACGGCGCGTTTTTCATGTCACCCTTGCGGATCATCGGACCTGCTTCCATCGAGGTATGAATCTCGTCGCCCGTGCGGTCCAAAAAGCCCGTGTTGATGAAGGCCACGCGGGATTTTGCCGCGCGGATACATTCCTTCAGGTTCACTGACGTGCGCCGTTCTTCGTCCATGATGCCCAGCTTCACGGTGTTGGCAGGCAGGCCCAGCAGGGCCTCGACGCGGGTGAAAATCTCGTCTGCAAACGCCACTTCCTCGGGCCCGTGCATCTTGGGTTTCACCACGTAAACCGACCCGTGCAGCGAATTGCCGCCCTCGCGCATCAAATCATGCATGGCACAGAGCGTGGTGATCACCGCATCCATCAGCCCCTCGGGCACCTCGCTGCCATCGGGCAGCAGGATCGCCGGGTTGGTCATCAGGTGACCCACGTTACGCACCAGCATCAGCGCACGGCCTTTCAATGTCACTTCGCCATCCGGCCCGTCAAAGACGCGATCGGCGTTGAGCTTGCGCTCAAAACTCTTGCCGCCTTTGGTGACCTCTTCGGTCAGCGAGCCATCCATCAAACCCAGCCAGTTGGCGTAAGCGAGCACCTTGTCATCCGCATCCACGGCCGCCACACTGTCTTCGCAATCCATGATCGCGGACATGGCGCTTTCCAAGATCACATCGGACAGGCCTAGGGGGTCGGTTGCGCCAATCTCGCTTGCCTCATCAAACTCAAGAACGATCTTCAAGCCGTTGTTATCATAGTAATAACACCCATCACGACTGCCCAGAAACTGGGACGGGTCTGCCAGCGCAGGCGGGGTTTTTCCAATCATCACCGCCTCGGACCAGCTGCCCGCCGCCAAGGGCAGTGCTGCATCCAGAAAACCTTTCGCCGCCGCGATCACCCGCGCCCCGCGCACCGGGTCATAGCCGCCGCTTTCGGGCAGATCGCCCAGCGCGTCGGTGCCATAAAGCGCGTCATAAAGGCTGCCCCAACGCGCATTGGCCGCGTTCAGCGCATAGCGCGCGTTCATGATCGGCACCACCAGCTGTGGGCCGGGAATTTGGGCGATTTCCGGGTCAACATTTTCGGTCTCGATCGAGAAATTCGGCCCTTCGGGCACCAGATATCCGATCTCTTCCAGAAACGCGCGATAGGCGGCGGCGTCATGGGGTTGCCCAGCGCGTGCCTTGTGCCAATTATCCAGTTGCGCCTGAAGGCTGGCGCGCTTGTCCAGAAGCTGGCGGTTCTTAGGCGCCAGATCGGTCAGGATCGCCGCGAAACCTTTCCAGAAATCATCATAGCGCAGCGCCGTGCGGGCCAGCGCGCGGGTTTCCAGAAAACGGCCCAGTTCTTTGTGAACCTGCAATCCGGCCCGTTCGATATACTCGCTCATGCTGACCCCTCCTTCAGTGGCGTTGATCCTGTCAGAGTTTCCGATACGCGTCACAAGCGCAACCGGGTTTCTTTGCCCGTTCACTTAAACAGGGGTTAACCGAACGGCATCAGGCCGGGTCTTGCAGGCGGATGCAGCCGGGCCTAGGGTGCGCTTCTGGACCGACAGATGAAGGACATTCCATGACCGATGCGCGCCCCCAGCCGATTTACCTTGCCGACTATACACCTCCGGCCTTTCTGGTGGATGAGGTTGCGCTGACCTTCCATCTGAACCCCACCGCCACGCGGGTGGTGTCGCACATCAGGTTCCGCCCCAACCCTGACGCCAAAAGCCGCGAATTTTTCCTTCATGGTGAACAGCTTACCCTGCTTCGGGCCCGCATAGACGGGGTCGACATCACCCCCGATCTGGTGGATGGCGGGTTGAAAGCTGACGTGCCCGAGGCGCCCTTTACCTTCGAGGCAGAGGTGGAAATCAGCCCCGAAACAAACACCGCGCTGGAAGGGCTTTACATGTCGGGCGGCATGTATTGCACCCAATGCGAAGCCGAGGGCTTTCGCCGCATCACCTATTACCCGGACCGCCCCGACGTGATGGCGCCCTTCAAAGTGCGCATCGAAGGCTCTGACCCTGTTTTGCTGTCCAACGGCAATCCGATTGCTTCGGGTGACGGCTGGGCGGAATGGGACGACCCCTGGCCCAAACCCGCCTATTTGTTTGCTCTGGTGGCCGGTGATCTGGTGGCCCGCGAAGACAGTTTCACCACCATGACCGGCAAAGAGGTCGACCTGAAGCTTTGGGTGCGCCCGGGCGACGAAGGCAAAACCGCCTTTGGCATGCAGGCGCTGAAAGACAGCATGAAATGGGACGAGGACGTTTACGGGCGCGAATATGATCTGGATATTTTCCAGATCGTCGCCGTCAGTGATTTCAATATGGGCGCGATGGAAAACAAGGGGCTGAATATTTTCAACACCTCTGCCGTTTTAGCCTCGCCCGAGACGTCGACAGACGCCAATTTCGAACGCATCGAGGCGATCATCGCGCATGAGTATTTTCACAACTGGACCGGCAATCGGATCACCTGTCGCGACTGGTTCCAGCTGAGCCTGAAAGAGGGTCTGACCGTTTTCCGCGACCAGCAGTTCTCGGGCGATATGCGGTCGAAAGCCGTGTGCCGGATCAACGATGTTTCGGCCTTGCGTGGCCGTCAGTTCCGCGAAGATAACGGCCCGCTGGCCCATCAGGTGCAGCCCGACAGTTTTGTCGAGATCAATAATTTCTATACCGCAACCATCTATGAAAAGGGTGCCGAACTGATTGGCATGCTGAAGACCTTGGTGGGGGATGCAGCCTATGACGCGGCACTGGACCTGTATTTCCAGCGCCATGACGGTCAGGCCGCCACGATCGAGGATTGGGTGCGTGTGTTTGAAGACAGCACCGGGCGCGACCTGACGCAGTTTCGCCGCTGGTACAAACAGGCCGGCACGCCGCGTGTGGCCGTGTCCGAAGATTGGGCAGATGGCACCTATCGGCTGACCCTGCGCCAATCGACCCCACCAACACCGGGACAGGATGAAAAGCTGCCCCAGCACATCCCCTTTGCGGTCGGGCTGCTTGGTCCCAATGGGGACGAGGTTCTGCCAACCCAGATCCTTGAGCTGACCGAAGCGGAACAAAGCTTTGCCTTTGAGGGGCTGGCCGACAAGCCGACCCCATCGCTCCTGCGCCATTTCTCGGCCCCGGTGATATTGGAGCGTGAAAGCACGGCAGAGGAGCGCGCCTTCCTTCTGGCCCATGACACAGACCCGTTCAACAAATGGGAGGCCGGGCGCACACTGGCCAAGGACGTGCTGGTGGCGATGATCACCGGCGAAGACGCGCCGATTGACGCCTATCTGGAGGCGATCACGGTGATGCTGCGCGATGATGCCCTGGACCCTGCCTTCCGCGCGCTGACGCTGGGGCTGCCCGGTCAGGACGATCTGGCGCAGACGCTGTTTGACGCGGGCGTGACCCCGGACCCGCAGAAAATCTATCGCGCCCGCCAGACGCTGTTGCAGGCCATGGCGGAACATCTGCAAGATCACCTGCCCCGCATGATGGCGGAAATGGACGTGACCGCGCCGTTTGCTCCCAACGCCGAACAGGCGGGCAAACGCGCGCTGGGGCTGGGGCTCATGACCCTTCTGACCCGGCTGGACGGGGGCACCGCGGCTCAGGCGCTTTATGATCGCGCCGACAACATGACCCTGCGCCTTGGCGCGCTGGGAGCGCTGTTGCAGGCCCAGAAAGGCGACGCGGCTTTGGCCGATTTCCGCACGCGCTTTGACGGCGACGCGCTGGTCATGGACAAATGGTTCGCCATGCAGGTCAGCCACGCAGCCCCCGATCAGGCCGTCTCCATCACGAAAGCCCTGACCGAAGACAAGGATTTCAACTGGAAGAACCCCAACCGCTTCCGGGCGGTCTTTGGCGCCTTGATGATGAACCCCGCGGGCTTTCACCATGCGTCGGGCGAAGGCTATGCGGTGTTTGCCGACTGGCTGATCAAGCTTGACCCGGTAAACCCGCAAATCGCGGCCCGTATGTCATCGGCATTTGAGACATGGCGCCGCTATGATGCGGACCGGCAAAACATGATGAAAGCCCAGATCGAACGGGTGCTGGCCACGGACGGGCTAAGCCGCGACAGTCAGGAAATGCTGGGGCGTATTCTGAACGGCTGAGGCAGGACAGCAAAAAGGGCGGGCCCAACCGGTCCGCCCTTTTGTCTTCCGATCACCGACACGCGCCGATGCAATGGGTCAAGCTCGGCGCCCCACGGGGGTCACCCCTTCGAGCAGTAATTCTGCTGGCTCACCCAACGGCGCATACCTTCGCGCTTTTTCTTGGAATGGAACGGGCCCCAGTCTGCGGCCACGCCCCGCATGCCCTTGGACACCACATTGTCGCGCGGCACGGTCACGGCCATGATGCGCACGGCACAGCTGAGGTTCAGCTCGCCGTTTTTCAGCGCCGAGCCCGACCGCGCCTCGCAGCCATAGCCGCGCGCCGTCGCGGGCAGGATCTGAACCAGACCATACCATTTGCCGCCGCCGCCCACGACGGTCTCGCGCCATGTGCTTTCATAAAAGGACAGTGACGACAGCAGCCCCGCCCAGAAAGCGTTGCGGCCGGCCACGTCCTGGTTCACATATTCCGGGCACCAGCGATCGATATCTGCCGGTACGGTCTGGGCCAGGGCAGTGCCGTGGGTTTCCAGCGCCTTGATGGTGGCGCGTGTCCAGGCGGCCGCGCGTTTCTTTTCGTCCCATTGCATGGTCAGCACAGGCGCGCGAGGCGCGCGGGTGGCGAACACCTCTTCTGCCTGTGCAGACAGCGGCAGGCTGGGTGCCATGAAAAGGGCGGCCACAAGGCCCATGAACAGTCGTTTCATCTCTCTCACTCCGGTCATTTCTGATCCCGTCACGTCGATCGCGGTGAAATAAGGTGCGCGCTTGCACAAAACAACCTGCCCTTTTGGGCAGTGCAGCAATTGGCTAAAATCCGCTCATATTCCTTATTTACATAACGGATATGCACGTTGCGAATTGCAACTTGGGGACAATGACGCTCTGAAAACATGGATTGTCGCTGCGATGCAGCATAATCTCCCCCACCCGCCGGCACATGCGCACCCTCGCCCTGCGGCCCCGCCCTGCACCCCTATGGCAGGCCCGCAGACCGGTCGCGCCCTCTTGCCCCCACAGCGCCCCTCCACTAGAACGCGGGCAGAGACAGAAACACGGGAACGCTGCACATGCTGGATCATCTCGCCTACGAGGCGCCGACGCCGAAAACCATCGCGGGCGCAAAGGACGATTGGGAACTTGTGATCGGGATGGAAATCCACGCGCAGGTCAGCTCGAACGCGAAACTGTTTTCGGGCGCCTCGACCAAGTTTGGCGCAGAGCCCAATTCCAACGTGGCCTTCGTGGACAGCGCCATGCCCGGCATGCTGCCCGTGATCAACGAATATTGCGTCGAACAAGCCGTGCGCACAGGGCTGGGCCTGAAGGCCGAGATCAACCTCTTCTCCGCCTTTGACCGCAAGAACTATTTCTACCCGGACCTGCCGCAGGGCTATCAGATTTCGCAGCTTTACCACCCCATCGTGGGCGAAGGCGAAGTGATCGTGGATATGGGGCCGGGTATTGCCCGCCGCGTGCGTATCGAGCGTATTCACCTTGAGCAGGATGCGGGCAAATCGGTGCATGACATGGACCCGAACATGTCCTTCGTGGACCTGAACCGCACCGGTGTGGCGCTGATGGAGATTGTCTCGCGCCCCGACATCCGTGGCCCCGAAGAAGCTGCCGCCTATGTCACCAAGATGCGCCAGATCCTGCGCTATCTGGGCACCTGCGATGGCAATATGCAAAACGGCAATATGCGTGCCGATGTGAACGTGTCGGTCTGCCGTCCGGGCCAATACGAGAAATACATGGAAACGCAGGATTTCGGCCATCTGGGCACGCGCTGCGAAATCAAGAACATGAACTCGATGCGGTTCATTCAGGCGGCCATCGACTTTGAAGCCCGTCGCCAGATTGCCATTCTGGAGGATGGTGGCGAGGTGGTGCAGGAAACGCGCCTTTACGATGCGGATAAGAACGAAACCCGCTCGATGCGGTCAAAGGAAGAGGCGCATGACTACCGCTACTTCCCCTGCCCCGATCTGCTGCCCTTGGAGATTGAACAGGACTGGGTCGACGGGATCGCCGCCACACTGCCCGAGCTGCCGGACGAGAAAAAAGCCCGCTTCGTGACCGATTTCGGCCTCTCGGAATATGACGCGGGTGTGCTGACCGCCGAGGCGGAAAACGCCGCCTTTTTTGAAAAGGTCGCCGAGGGTCGTGACGGCAAACTGGCCGCCAACTGGGTGATCAATGAACTCTTTGGCCGCTTGAAGAAAGAAGATCACGCGATCACCGAAAGCCCGGTCAGCCCCGAGCAGCTGGGCGGCATCATCGCGCTGATCTCGAAAGGTGATATTTCGGGCAAAATCGCCAAAGACCTCTTTGAGATCGTCTATACCGAAGGTGGCGATCCTGCCGAGATCGTCGAGGCGCGCGGCATGAAACAGGTCACCGATACGGGCGCCATCGAGGCGGCCGTGGACGAGGTGATCGCCGCCAACCCCGCACAGGTCGAAAAGGCCAAGGAGAACCCGAAACTGGTTGGGTTCTTCGTGGGTCAGGTGATGAAAGCCACGGGTGGCAAGGCCAACCCGAAGGCCGTGAATGAAATCGTGACGGCCAAGCTGGGCCTCTGATTTCAAAAGAAAATTTGTGACGAAGGCCCCAGACCGGGGCCTTTGCCATTTCTCAAACCCGCCATATGCGCGAACATACGGGTGATAAGATGACGGAATTGAACACACAAAGGCGATCCGAGCTTTTGATGCCCGCGGGCAACCTGCGAAAGCTGAAAATGGCGGTGCTTTACGGCGCGGATGCGGTCTATCTGGGCACGCCGGATATGTCACTGCGCACGAAATCGCAATTCTCGCTTGAGGATGTGATCGAGGGAGTTGAGTTCTGCCACGCGCATGGGCGCCGCGCCTATCTGACGCTGAACCTGTTCTCGCATAACAGCGACATTCCCAAGCTGGACGAATATATCGACACGGTGCGAAAGGTGAAGCCCGACGGGTTGATCATCGCCGATCCGGGCGTCTTTCAATATGTGCGCGACCGTGCGCCCGAGCTGCCGCTGCATATCTCGACCCAGGCCAATGTTTGTTCGTGGTTGTCGGTGAACTTCTGGGAAAGCCAGGGCGCGGAACTTGTGGTTCTGGCGCGCGAAGTCTCCTACCCCGAACTTGTGGAAATCCGTGAGAAATGCCCCGATGTAAAGCTCGAGGCCTTTGTGCATGGCGCCATGTGCATGACCTATTCGGGCCGCTGCCTGTTGTCGAATTTCATGGCCGAACGCGGGGCGAACCAAGGCAACTGCGCAAACTCCTGTCGCTGGAACTACGGCGTGCGCATGCGGCTGAAGGACGGCACGGTCGAAGACCTGAACATCACCGAAGAAAACGCTGATCTCTTTGAGTTTTTGCTGGAAGAAGGCTGCCGGCCGGGTGAGTTCATGCCGATCGAGGAAGACGGGCGTGGGTCCTACATCCTGAACTCGCGCGATCTGTGCATCATGCCCAAGCTGGATGAGTATCTGAAGATCGGCGTGGACAGTTTGAAGGTCGAAGGGCGCGGCAAATCGGAATATTACTGCGCCATCGTCGCCCGCGCCTATCGCATGGCCATCGACGACTATTACGCAGACCCCGAAAACTGGGACCCCAAGCCCTACATGCGCGAGCTGGAGGCGGTGGGCAACCGCGGCTACACGCTGGCCTTCCATGAAGGTCGCCTGACCAATTACGCCCATGATTACGAACACACCGCGTCGCTTGCGCAGTGGGAATATGCGGGCGTGGTGCGCGAGGTGACGCAAGACGCTTTCCTGATCGAGGTAAAGAACAAGCTTGAGGCTGGTGAGGTACTGGAGTTCATTTCCCCCATCGCGCGCGAGACCGTTCTTTTGCGCATGTATGACTTTGAAGACGCCGAAACCGGCGAGGTGAAAGAGGTCGTACAGGGCGGCACCCGCACCACCATCCGCGTGCCATTTGCGCTTTTTGATCACGAGGATCTGGATGATCTGAAGGCGCGCTTCCCGGCTTTCTCTGTGATGCGCAAGGAAAAGGCGCTGACGGACGAGCAATGGAAGCGCATCCGCTTTGACAAGCTCACCCAAGGGCTTGAAATCACGGGCAAAGAGAACACAAAAGCCTATGAGAAACGGCGCGATGAGCTGTCCGCTGCGATTGCCGAGGACGGGCGCGAAACGCGGCTGAAAACCAACCGCGTTGGCGTGGATGGCTGCTGTGGTAAGGGCTGCAATGGCTGCCTGATCTTCTGGCAGGGTGATCAATATGCCAAGGCGCGCGAGGTGCTGTTGAAGCGCAAGCAGGGCGAACAACTCAGCCGCGCCGAAGCGCAGGCGCTGAAGCTGCCAGATGCACCCGATCAGCCACCCAAGCTGACCGGTACAGCAGGCGCATAAAAAACGGGGCCGCGCGGCCCCGTTTTCACATCGATGTTCGGATGTCGCCCGCCGGGAAGCTTACAAGCCCTGCTGATGGCGCAACATGGAGCGCGACCCGAAGGTTGTGCCCTTCGACGCGCCAAACGCATAGGTCAGACCAAACCCATATACCGGTTCATTCACGACGACAGAGGTGCCGTCATTAAAGTTCGTGCCAATGCTGGCATGTCCCAGATTGCCATAGATCGACAAGGCCTCTGTCGGGCGATAGCGCGCTTCAATGCGCCATGCGTCTGTTTCACCCTCATAGTCAACCAGCTCGGACCGGCCATGGATGTAATTCACACCGACCGAAAACCGGTCATTGATGGCATAGCTGGCTCCCAGATCAATCACATGGCCCGTGCCAAAATCTTCGTTCACGAAAGAGGCCGCAACTTCAACGCTGACCGCCCCGAAATCATGTGCAATTTCAGCGCCGTAGTAGGTGAAAAGCAGCTCTTCGCTATCCGTTCGGCTCAGCCCCAGCTCGGGCACGCTCAGGGTGCTGGTGATCTGCCCAACCTCGCGCCCGATGAACCCGCCAACAGAGGTGTCCGGCGATAGGTCATAGATCAGGTGAAGGGCCGCGGAGCCGACCTTTTGATCAATCTCGTCAATCAGGTCAAAGCCGAACAGCGTATCGGTTTCGACAAAATTCTGGCGCCAGCCGCTGAGGTCCATCTGGACCGAAAAGGCGCTGTCAAAACCCAGCTCGACCGATGCGTCCAGCATCTTGGCGCCCAGATCCCCGTGGTCTTTGTAACTGCTGTACCCAATCGTCAGCTCACCACCAACGTCAAGCGCCTGCGCGGCGGGTGCCGTGACAACGCTCAGGGCAATGGCTGCAAAAATACCTTGATATTTCATAATGCTCTTCCTCGTAACTCCCCGGTTCTGACGACCGGTCCCATAGCTTGGACTAGCTAGCGAGTGGGCGTGAAACAAGCGTTTTTGATCGTATCTGAATGCGCGGCACCTTTCGCGCGCGGAATGTTACGTTGCGGCAACAGGCCAGACCAGAGCGCAATGATGGCGCGCTGCACACGTGCAGTTGCGCCACAACCCGCCGATCTGCGTGCCCGCACACTGGCACAAGCAGCACGGGACTGGTATGCAGCCCCCTTGAAACCGCCCCGCGCGCAGCAATTTTATGACTGAGAAAGCAATGGCCATGACCCTGTCCACCGCGACCTATGAATACCAAGTGATCCCTGCCCCGCGCAAAGGCAAAAAGGCCCGGGGCGTCAAAGGCGCCGATGGGCGGTTTGCCAATGCGATGCAGGACGTGCTGAACGAGGCCGCCGCCGAGGGCTGGGAATACCTGCGCGCAGATACGTTGCCCAGCGAGGAACGCTCTGGCCTGACCGGGCGCAACACGGTCTATCAGAACATGCTGGTGTTTCGTCGACAGCTAGACGTGGACCTTCCGATGGCGACGACCGACGATGCCGCGTCAGTGCTCGCCCCCCTGGCTGAAACTCCATCTGCCGAGCCTGAGGCCCAGAGCCACGCGCCCAGCCTGCCTTCGGCACAGGATGCCAATTTGACATCCGGCGCCGCGCCTGAGATCACGCATAACGCAAGCGAACGCGAAGCGGAGTAGCCGCTTATATGTGGTGGTGGTTGCGGCGGCGCGGGCAGCCGCCCAATTTCCCCAAAGCATACGGCCATGGGACAGACGGCACGCTTGATCTTGCCGAAGTCACCGCGCTCTACGCGGACTGAACCACCTTTTCCCGAGCGCTCAAATCCAACCCTTCGGGGCTAAGATCAATCGCGCGATACAGGCTGGGGAGCACATTCCCCTCGGACTGAATAGCGGCGTCATAATCGACCACACGCAGGTCGCCAAAATCCGACCAGAAATCGCACACCGCGTCGAAGTCATAAAACCACTCGCCCGTTGACCGAAGCGCGTCCGGGCACGCCTGAAAGGCCTCGAAAGCATTTTTCAGAGACCGTTCCAGCTGACGTGTCCAACTGCGACGCAAGTCATCGGTATTGCGTTTTGCCACCACGATGATGACGTCCCGCTTCAAACCTTTCAGAAAGCGCCCCATCCGCTCACGTTCTTCCGGCGTTCTCATCAAGGTGAATTCTTCGGCAGATATCAACGCGATCCGATCATGCTGCTGTCGGATTGCCTGCGTCGCATTGGCAAACATCTTGTCGCGGGGGCCGTCTTCTCTGAGCCGGTCGAATGCGGAAATCGGTTTGTTTTTGCGCGGCCCTCCACGAAAACGCGCGCCGGTTTCCAGATCGGGCCGGATGAAGCTATGCGCCAGAACAGAGGCATGGGTCTGTTGCCAATCGGTGATCTCGCTTGCCTTATCAGGCGCGCCATAGATGTAATAGGGAATGGCGTCCCGATTTTCGCTCAGGCTGCGCTGAAACGAGGACGTTCCGGTTTTCGGGGTGCCGATATGCAAATAGAGCGGATGGCGTGAAGGCATCTGCCGCCTGATTTTGCGCGCTACTCTTTGCAGGAACGTCATGCGCTCAACTCCAATGCCAGCGCGTGAATCTCGGACATCAAAACCGGGCCAAGGGCTGTGTGAACCGCCCTGTGGCGAGCGATGCGTGACATGTCGCGGAACGCGGCAGCGCGGATCACCACGCGAAAGTGGCTTTCGCCGCCTTCCTGATAGCCTGCATGCCCCCGGTGGCTTTCGCTTTCATCAACAACATCAAGCAGTTCGGGCTGGAACGCATCGGTCAGTTTCTGCCGTATCTGTTCGGTTCGGCTCATTTCTTCACGGTTCCCTCTTCAATCCCGGTGAAAAAGGTCTAAACTCTCGGGTCCGAGTCGAAAAGAGTAGTTTACGATGTCCAGCGACGATCCATTTGGTTTTGATATGTCGGTCTCAGCGGCCAAGAAACGCAACCCACGCGGCAAACGTGGCATGTCGGGGGCGTTTGAGACCTCGAAACGTGTCTGCGAGCACCCCGGCTGTCAGGAGGCGGGCCAGTACCGCGCGCCGCGCTCGCCCGACCACCTTGATGAGTTCAAATGGTTCTGCAAGGACCACGTGCGCGAATATAATCTGAAATGGAATTTCTTTGACGGGTCGACCGAAGAAGAGATGAACGAACAGCTGGACAAGGACCGGGTGTGGGAGCGCGAGACCAAGCCCATGGGCACCAAGGATGAACAGCGCGCCTGGGCCCGTCTGGGCGTGGATGACCCGCATCAGGTTCTGGGTGAAAACGCCACGCGCAACCCCGGCAAATCGATCACCGGCACCCGCAAACTGCCGCCCACCGAACGGCGCGCCATCGATATTCTGGAAGCCAAGGATCACTGGACCAAGGCCGAGATTCGCAAGTCCTATAAGAAGCTGATCAAGGTGCTGCACCCGGATATGAACGGCGGCGATCGCAGCCAAGAAGAGCAGCTGCAGGAAGTGCGTTGGGCTTGGGATCAGATCAAGGAAAGCCGCAGTTTCAAGTGAAGCTGGCTGTTTTTCATCAAAAATGCAGGGTGCCCATTGCGGCACCCTGTTTCGTTTTCAGACCAGACACGCAACGTCAATAACGCCAGCCTTGCCCAGCGTCACCTTTTCCCCGCCTCTCCCCTTGCACGCTCCGCGCGCATCGGGCATCACGGGCGTTGAACGTGCAACAAGCGCGCAAGGGGGCGCGTGACAGAAGGATCACCCACATGGCAGACGGCACCCTGGATATGAACGCAAAACCGACCGAGGATATCTCGGTCCGTGAGGTGTTTGGCATCGACAGCGACATGACGGTCAAAGGCTTTGCCGAACGCACAAGCCGGGTGCCCGAGGTGGACAGCACCTACAAGTTCGACCCCGACACCACGCTGGCCATTCTGGCAGGTTTTGCCCACAACCGCCGCGTGATGGTGCAGGGCTATCACGGCACCGGCAAATCGACCCATATCGAACAGGTTGCAGCCCGTCTGAACTGGCCCTGTGTGCGGGTGAACCTCGACAGCCACATCAGCCGGATCGACCTGATCGGGAAGGATGCAATCAAGCTGAAAGACGGCATGCAGGTGACCGAGTTTCAGGAAGGCATCCTGCCCTGGGCGCTGCGCAACCCCACGGCCATTGTGTTCGACGAATATGATGCGGGCCGTGCCGACGTGATGTTCGTCATCCAGCGTGTGCTGGAACATGACGGCAAGCTGACCCTTCTGGACCAGAACGAGGTCATCACCCCTCACCCGTCTTTCCGCCTGTTTGCCACTGCGAACACCGTGGGTCTGGGCGACACGACCGGGCTGTATCATGGCGTGCAGCAGATCAACCAGGCGCAGATGGACCGTTGGTCGCTGGTCGCCACGCTGAACTATCTGTCGCATGATGCGGAAACCAACATTGTGCTGGCGAAGAACCCGATCCTGAACACCGAAGCAGGTCGCAAAACCGTGGGCCAGATGGTCACTGTCGCGGACCTGACCCGCACGGCCTTCATGAACGGCGATCTGTCCACCGTGATGAGCCCGCGCACCGTGATCAACTGGGCGCAAAACGCGCAGATTTTCCGCGATGTGGGCTATGCCTTCCGCCTGTCGTTCCTGAACAAATGTGACGAGCTGGAGCGCCAGATCGTGGCCGAGTTCTATCAGCGCTGCTTTGACGAGGAACTGCCCGAAAGCGCGGTAAGCATGAGCTTGGGATGAGAACACGCGCCGCCATTTTCCTTTTGGCAGTCAGCGCCTGTGTCGCCCCTGAGGACCCCGCTTCGTCTGAAGGTCAGGACACCTCCACCGAGCTGCCCTGTCGCATCGCGCGCGTGGTCGATGGGGACACGGTCGATTTGACCTGCCCGGCCGGGCGCGTTCGGGCGCGGCTGGTAGGATATGACACGCCCGAAACGCACGAGCCGCGCTGCTCCGCCGAACTTGCGCTGGGGCGCGCGGCGACGACGCATTTGCGCAGGGTGATCAGTCGGTCGCAGGATATCGACATCCAGCTCTTGGGTGTGGACCGCTATGGCCGCGCCCTGACCAGGCTTAAGATCGACGGAACAAATGTGGCGCAAAACATGATCCAAGAAGGCTTGGCCGTGCCTTATTCCGGGGGCCGCCGCATCAACTGGTGTGCAAGGTTGAACGCATGAAAAAATCCACTGACAACCCCGCTGATCCGTTCAAGAAAGCGCTGGCTGAGGCGACGAAGACGCTTGCCGACGAGCCAGAGCTGTCAGTCAGCTTCACGGTGGACCCCTCGGGCGTCAGCCGCGACGCGATGCGCCTGCCTCAGGTGACCCGGCGCATGACCCGCGACGAGGTGCTCTTGGCGCGGGGCACGGCGGATGCCTATGCGATGAAGCTGCGCTATCACGACGAAACCATGCACGCGAGATACGCCCCTGCGGGCAATATGGCGCGCGAGATTTACGAGGCGATGGAAACCGCCCGCTGCGAAGCCATGGGCGCGCGCGACATGCCGGGCACCGCGGGCAATATCGACGCCAAGATCGGCAGCGAGGCCCTGCGCGCGGGCTATGACCAGATCACCGCCGCCGCCGACGCCCCCCTGCCCGCCGCCGCCGGATACCTGATGCGTCATCTGGCCACCGGGCGTGAACTGCCCGAAGGGGCGGATAATGTGATGGGCCTGTGGCGCGACTTTATCGAAGCGCAGTGTGGCGAGCATCTGGATGACCTGACCGGCGCGCTGGAAGACCAGCAGGCGTTTTCCCGTTTTGCCCGCCAGATCATCGAAGATCTGGGCTATGGCGACCAGCTGGGCGATGACCCGGATGGCGAAGACGATGAGAACGAGGACGAGGCCCAGCCCGAAGACGACGAGGCGCAGGACGATCCAAACTCGGAGCAGTCTCCGGATGAGGACGAGGCCGAAGCCGATCCCGAACGTTCGCAAGACGAGCAGATGGACCCGTCCGAGGCGCAGGTCACCATTGATGACATGGCCGAGGATGAGATGGGCGAAGAGGCTGAAATGCCCGACGCCGATGCGCCGATCGAGCCACCAGCCCCTGCCCCGGCCTCGGATGCGGACCCGGACTATCTGGTGTATCTGAACGAACATGACGAAGAGGTGATGGCCGAAGACCTGGCGGAACCTGCCGAGCTGGAACGTCTGCGCGCCTATCTGGACCAGCAGCTGGAGCCCTTGAAGGGAGCCGTGTCGCGTCTGGCCAACAAGCTGCAGCGCCGTCTTCAGGCACAGCAAAACCGTTCATGGTTGTTTGATCTGGAAGAGGGCATTCTGGATGCGGGCCGTTTGGCCCGCGTGGTGGCAAACCCGACGACGCCGCTCTCGTTCAAGCAAGAAAAAGACACCGAATTCCGCGACACGGTGGTCACACTGCTGCTGGACAACTCGGGCTCCATGCGCGGGCGTCCGATTTCCATTGCTGCGATCTGTGCCGATGTGCTGTCACGCACGCTGGAACGCTGTCAGGTCAAGGTCGAGGTGCTGGGCTTCACCACCCGCGCCTGGAAAGGCGGCATGGCGCGCGAAAAATGGCTCTCTGAGGGGCGTCCGCAGCAACCCGGCCGCCTGAACGATCTGCGCCACATCATCTACAAGCAAGCCGATGCCCCGATGCGGCGCACCCGCGACAATCTGGGTCTGATGATGAAAGAGGGCCTTTTGAAGGAAAACATCGATGGCGAGGCGCTGGAATGGGCGCATCGGCGCATTGTGGCCCGGCCCGAACAGCGCAAAATCCTGATGGTGATTTCCGATGGGGCGCCGGTGGACGATTCAACTTTGTCCGTTAACCCCGCGAATTATCTGGAAAAACACCTGCGCGACGTGATCGCCATGGTCGAGAAACGCAACCAGGTCGAGCTTTTGGCCATCGGCATCGGCCATGATGTGACGCGCTATTATGACCGCGCTGTCACCATCACCGATGTGGAGCAGCTGGCCGGTGCGATGACCGAACAGCTGGCCGCCCTTTTTGACAGCGACCCACGGGCCCGCGCCCGCGTGATGGGCATCAAGAAGGCGATGTAAGCCCCTTTTCACCGCCGTGATTTCACGGCATGGTGGACCCAACACGCGCCCGCGTCTCGCGGGCGTGTTTCTTTTTTGCCAGATGACCCGTGGAGACAAAGATGTTCCAGACCTTCACCAGCACCGCTGACCCTTCGCGCGGCCCGGCCCGCCTTGATCGCTTGCGCCGGGCGATGGGGATGAAGGGGCTGGATGGGTTTATCGTGCCCCGCGCGGATGCCCATCAGGGCGAATATGTCGCCGCCTGTGACGCGCGGCTTGCATGGCTGACCGGGTTCACCGGATCTGCCGGGTTTTGCATCGCGCTGACGGATGTGGCGGGCATTTTCGTCGATGGGCGCTATCGCGTTCAAGTGCGCGAACAGGCAGATATGGGCGCCTTCACCCCGGTCGACTGGCCCGAGGTGCAGCCGGGTGACTGGCTGAAAGACGTGACCTCTGGCCCCACGCGCATTGGCTTTGACCCGTGGCTTCACACCCGCGCCGAGGTTGAGCGGCTTGAAAAATCGCTTTTAGGCAGCGGCGTGACCCTGATCGCCACCGACAATCTGGTGGATCAAATCTGGGAAGATCGACCCGCCCCGCCCAATGGCAAGATCATCGAACAACCGGTTGAATTTGCAGGGCAGTCCAGCGCTGCAAAACGCGGCGAACTGGCCGATATTCTCCTATCCAAGGGGCAAAAATCCTGCGTGATGACCCTGTCTGACAGCATTGCATGGATGTTGAACATTCGCGGCAATGACATTCCCTGCATCCCGGTTGTGCAGGGGTTTGCGCTTCTGTCTGACGACGCCTCGGTGCAGTTTTTCACCGCCGAAGGGCGCGTGGTCGAGGCAGACCCTGGCGCGGATGTGGTGTTGCACCCAGCCAAAGCCTTCGCCGCGGCTCTGAAAAAGCTCGACGGTCCGGTGCGCGTGGACAAAGGGGCCGCCCCTTATGCTGTCTCGCAAATCCTGACCGAGGCAGGCGTCGCCATCGACTGGGCCGAAGATCCCGCCATTCTGCCCAAAGCGCAGAAAAACCCAACAGAATTGAAAGGCGCACGCGAGGCGCATCTGCGCGACGCTGCCGCCGTCACCGAATTTCTGGCGTGGTTTGAGGCGGCCGAGAAAACCGCCCTGACCGAGATTGATCTGGTGCGCGAGCTGGAAGAAAAGCGCCGCGCCACCAATGCGCTTTTGGACATTTCCTTTGAGACCATCGCGGGCGCTGGCCCCAACGGCGCCATCATGCATTACCGCGTGACCGAAGACACAAACCGTCCGCTGGAAGATGGCAATCTGGTGGTTCTGGACAGCGGTGGGCAGTATCGCGACGGCACCACGGACATCACCCGCGTGCTGCGCGTGGGCGACATCGCAGACGAGGAAAAGCGCTGTTATACCAGAGTGTTGCAAGGCATGATTGCCCTGTCACGCACGCATTTCCCCCGTGGACGCTCAGGTCGTGATCTGGACCCGATTGCACGCTATCCGCTATGGGCGGCGCATCAGGATTTCAACCATGGTGTCGGCCATGGCGTGGGCGCTTACCTGTCGGTGCATGAAGGCCCGCAGAGGTTCTCTCCGATCTCGGAACAAGAGCTTCTGCCCGGCATGATCCTGTCCAACGAACCGGGCTATTATCGCAATGGCGCCTTTGGCATTCGTCTGGAAAACCTTGTCGCCGTGCAGGAAAGCCCGGTGCCCGCGGGCGGGGACAGTGACCGCGACATGCTGTGTCTGGAAACGCTGACCTATGTGCCGTTTGACACGTCGCTGGTGATCACCGACATGCTGTCTGGGGAAGAACGCGCCTGGCTGAACGCCTATCACGCCACCTGTCGTGAAAAACTGGCCCCGCGCGTAACTGACGCAGCGTCTAACTGGCTTGACAGGGCTTGTGCGCCGATTTGACACGCGCTTTTTACACGGAACGTGATATGGTCGCGCGCAACGCGGCCCCAAGATGCCGTGACAAGATTGACAGTCCCACGTGGGGCTGCACCGGACATAGACGCCCGCACAGGCCCGCACAGGAAGGACAGCCCCATGAGTGACCACATCAAAATCCGCCCGGCCGAAGGAAAATGGACCGTGCGTGCCGGTGCGGCTGTCATGGGCGAAACCACCCGCGCACTGGAAGTGATCGAAGGGGAAAACCCGCCGGTGATCTATTTCCCGCGCGATGACGTTGCCATGGCTTTTCTGGATGACAGCGACACGGTGACGACTTGCCCCTATAAGGGAGAGGCCCGTCATTTCTCGATCCAGACCCGGTCGAAACTGATCGAAGATGCGGCGTGGAGCTATGAAGCTCCTGTCGAAGATCTGGCTGCGATCAAAGGGTTTTTGGCCTTTTACGCAGACAAGGCAACCGTCGCGCGCACCTGACGCCTACCCCTGACCTGGCGCCTGATCCGGCCCCCTATCTGCCCCCCCCATCCGGCTTTGACACCACGCCGCCACCCACGGCGGCAGCGACACCCGTTGTGGTGGGTGACGAGGTTGGCAACCCCCGCGCCACACGCACCGCCAGATAGGCAAAGGCCTGTGCCTCCAGCATATCCCCGTTCAGACCGGTGTCGTCGATATCCTCGACCGGCACAGACAGACGCGCGCGCAGCTCCTCCATCATCGCCGCGTTGTGACGCCCGCCGCCGGTGACAAGCACGCGCGAGGGCGGGCTTGGGCAATGCTCCATCCCTCGCGCCACGGCCGCTGCCGCACAGGCGACCAGCGTGCGCGCCGCATCGGCGTCACCCAGATCAGCAACCGCAGTCGTGAGGTCCGGGAACTGGTCGCGGTCCAGCGACTTTGGGGGGATGCGCAGGAAATAGGCGTGGGACAGGAAGTCTTCCACGATCTTCTCATCCGCCGTGCCGGTCAGGGCAAGCGCGCCACCTTCGTCCAGCGCCACGCCCCGCCGCGCCTGCATCAGGTCATTCACCGGCGCATTGGCCGGACCCGTGTCGAAGGCCAGACAGGCGGCGGGGTCTTCGGGGGGCTCGATGCCCGGATCAACCCAGGTGATGTTGCCGACGCCGCCCAGATTCAGGACCGCCAATGGGGCCTTTGCCCCAATGAACCGCGCGCAGGCGTGGTGGAAGAAGGGCGCAAGCGGTGCGCCCTCGCCCCCCATTTCGACATCGGCAGAGCGGAAATCCCAGACAACGGGTGTTTGCAGCGCTTCGGCCAGGAGCTGCCCATCGCCCGCCTGATGCGTGCCGCGCCCGCGTGGATCATGGGCAAAGGTCTGGCCATGAAACCCGAGATAGGCCGGCGGCTGGTCGGTCATCATTCGTGCGGCGAGACCTGCATGGACCTCTTCCACAATGTCGGCGGCGGGGGCAACCTTGGGGTCACCATGCCAACACCCAAGGGCCGCGCGCAATCTGGCGCGCTGCTCATCTGAATAGGGCTGAAATCCACACGGCCCAAAGGCGGCAATCGCCGTGCCATCGGTTTTGACAAACGCGCCATCCACCCCATCCAGCGAGGTGCCCGACATCATGCCCAAAGCCCAGACAGGGCCGTTCTTATGCGTTCGTTTCACCCAACACCCCAACACGCTCTTTTCCTTTGTGCCCCCCCCGTTTATACGGAAGACCACAATAACAGGATGGACCGAAAAACGATGACCTACCACCCAAAATCCGACTTCATGCGTGTGATGATCGAGCGCGGCTTTCTGGCCGACTGCACCGATTATCAGGCGCTGGATGATGCGCTGATTGCGGGGGTGGTTCCGGCCTATATCGGGTATGACGCCACCGCGCAGTCGTTGCATGTGGGGCATCTGATGAACATCATGGTGTTGCGCTGGTTGCAAAAATGCGGTCACCAACCGATCACCCTGATGGGCGGCGGCACAACCAAAGTGGGCGACCCGTCGTTCCGGTCGGATGAACGCCCTTTGCTGGGGCCTGAACAGATCGAGACCAATATCGCGGGCATGCAGCAGGTGTTTGCCAAGTTCCTGCGCTATGGGGATGGTGACAGCGACGCCATCATGCTGAACAACGCCGAATGGCTGGACGAATTGAACTATCTGGATTTCCTGCGTGATATCGGGCGGCATTTCTCGGTCAATCGGATGTTGTCGTTTGAAAGCGTGAAATCGCGGCTGGACCGGGAACAGAGCCTCAGCTTTCTTGAGTTCAACTATATGATCCTGCAAGCCTATGATTTCCTTGAACTGAACCGCCGCTATGGCTGCGTGCTGCAGATGGGCGGATCGGATCAGTGGGGCAATATCGTGAACGGGATCGACCTGACACGGCGGGTTCTGGACAACGAGATTTTCGGCCTGACCACCCCACTTTTGACCACGTCGGACGGGCGCAAGATGGGCAAAAGCCAGGGCGGTGCGATCTGGCTGAATGGCGATATGTTGTCGCCCTATGAATTCTGGCAGTTCTGGCGCAACACGACCGATGCGGATACCGGGAAGTTTTTGAAAATCTTCACCGAATTGCCGGTGGAGGAGTGTGATCGTCTGGGCGCGCTGGAAGGGGCCGAGATCAACGAGGCCAAGATCATTCTGGCCAATGAAGTCACAACCCTTCTGCATGGGGCCGAGGCCGCCAAAACCGCCGAGGCCACGGCACGTGAGGTGTTTGAAAAGGGCGGCACGGGCGAAGATCTGCCCACGGTCACCTTGTCTGCTGATGATCTGGGTGATGGCATCTCGATCATCCAGCTGTTCGTAAAAGCGGGCCTGGTGAAATCGGGCAAGGAAGCCAAGCGGTTGATTGCTGAGAATGGCGCCAAGGTAAACGACGCGGCGCTGACGGATGCGGGCCGGATGATTGGTGCAGATGAGCTGGGCGAACCGCTGAAGCTGTCTGCAGGCAAGAAACGCCACGCTTTGGTGGTTTTCGAAGGCTAATGGAGATCAGGGGCGGCGCGCGGGGCGCGCGCCGCCATGGTATCTGGTGGCTCACGTGGTGAGCCTGAAGGGGCTCTGCCCCCGCGCCTGACGGCGCTCCCCCGAGGTATTTTCGACAAGAAAATAGAGCGCGTGCGGGCATGCATTGTCGCCTCACTTCGACATTGATAGGGTCTTTGGGACATCCCGCGAATGAGGCCTGACATGCTCTTGAACCCCAACTTCACTCAGACGGCCTCTCCGCCTGTCATGCAGGCGCGGCGTTGGGTGGAGGGCATAGATTTTCCCGCAGATCGCCCCTTGATCAACGTGTCACAGGCCGCACCTGTGGACCCGCCCCCCGAGATGATGCGCGCCGCCATGGCCGAGATCGTTCTGACCCGCCCCGAGGCGCATCTTTATGGCCCTGTTCTGGGTCTGCCGGCCTTGCGCGACGAGCTGGCGTTCAACATCAACCGGCACTATGGCGCCAGCCTGTCCGCTGGCAATATTGCCATCACCTCGGGCTGCAATCAGGCCTTTGCGGCAAGCCTTGCGACCCTGGCCGCGCCCGGGGATGAAGTAATTCTTCCAACGCCCTGGTATTTCAACCACAAAATGTGGCTCGATATGGGGGATGTCCGCGCGGTTGCCCTGCCCACGGGACAGGACCTTATGCCTGATCCGGCGCAGGCTGCGGCCCTGATCACGCCGCGCACGCGTGCGATTGTGCTGGTCAGCCCCAACAACCCGGCGGGTGTGGAATATCCACCTGCGTTGATTGCCGCCTTCCGTGATCTTGCCCGGTCGCATGGGTTGGCATTGATCATCGACGAAACCTATCGCGATTTTCATTCGCAGGACGGTGCGCCGCATGAGCTGTTTGACGACCCAGACTGGGACGATACGGTGATCCAGCTTTACAGTTTTTCGAAGTCCTATCGGCTGACCGGGCATCGGGTCGGGGCCATTGTGGCCGCACCTGCGCGACTGGCCGAGGTCGAGAAATTTCTGGACACGGTCACCATCTGCCCGGCCCAGCTGGGCCAGCATGCGGCCTTGTGGGGTCTGCGCAACCTTGAGGACTGGCTGGCAGGCGAACGGCGCGAGGTCCTTGCCCGCGCCAGCGCGATGCGTGCGGGCTTTGCGCCTTTGGCCGAACGGGGGTGGTCCCTGATGGGGTGCGGCGCGTATTTCGCCTATCTTTCGCATCCGTTTGACCAGCCATCCGACCAGTTGGCACAGCGCCTTGTTGAGGAGGCGTCGGTGCTTGCCCTGCCCGGCACGATGTTCACACCGGCAGGTGATCAGGACGGGGCCCGTCAGCTGCGTGTGGCCTTTGCGAATATCGACCAGCAGGGTATCGAAGAAACCATTTCCCGGCTCGCGGCACTGCCCCGATGAAACCACGCTTGAAACCACGCGCGCGAGCTGCTTGGCAATCGGGCGCGAACCTCCTAAAACCCATTTAACAGTCAGACAAAAGGAACGCGCCCATGGCCACTGGCAAAACCTCTCGCACCTTCGGATGGATCCTGATGGGTCTGGTGATGGTGGGGCTTGTGGGCTTCGGCTCGACCAATTTCGGGGCGGGTGGCAGCGCCATTGGCACCGTGGGCAAGACCGAGATCAGCGCGGGCCGCTATGCGCGTGAATTGCAAAATGAAATCCGTGCATTCGAGGCGCAAACCGGCCAGCCGATGACCATGGTTCAAGCGCAGGCATTTGGCTTGGATCAACAGGTGCTGGGCCGGGTGATTGCCGCCGCGGCACTGGAAGATGAGACCGCCGAGCTTGGCCTTTCCGTCGGCGACAGCGAATTGCGCGACCGGATCGTGGAAATTCCCGCCTTTGCTGGTGTCGACGGCAAGTTTGACCGCGAAGGCTATGCCTATGCGTTGCAGCAATCGGGCCTGTCCACTGCGGAGTTTGAAGAAAGCCTGCGCGCCGAGGTGAGCCGCCAGATTTTGCAGGCTGCGGTCGCCAATGGGATCACCACCAACCCGGCCTACGTGGACACGCTTTATGGCTATGCCCGCGAAGCGCGCAATTTCACCTGGGGCGCCCTGCCCTTGTCGCAGCTGACAGCCCAGCTGCCCGAGCCCACCGCCGAAGAGTTGACCGCCCATTACGACGCCAACCCGGCGCGGTTCACCCTGCCCGAGACCAAGAAAATCACCTATGCGTGGCTCAACCCCGAAGACCTGATCGCCGGGATCGAGGTGGCCGAGGCCGACATCAAGGCGCTGTATGAAAGCCGCCTTGACGAGTTCGTGAAACCCGAACGCCGCATGGTGGAACGTCTGGTCTTTGGCTCAGACGCCGACGCGCAGGCTGCGGCGGATGCGATTGCGGCAGGCGAGAAAAGCTTCGACGACGTGGTGGCCGAGCGTGATCTGGCGCTGGAAGATATCGACCTTGGTGATCTGACCCGTGCGGAGCTTGGCGATGCAGGCGATGCGGTCTTTGCGCTGGAAGGCCCCGGTGTGGCCGGCCCTGCCCAAAGCGAATTTGGCCCGGCGCTCTATCGCATGAACGCCGTTCTGGCCGCGCGGGAAGCAACGCTCGACGATGTGCGCAGTGAACTGCATGGCGAACTGGCCGCTGATGCTGCGCGCCGTCAGGCAGGTGACATGGTGGCCGAGCTGGACGATCTGATGGCCGGTGGTGCCACGCTGGAAGAGATCGCCGACAGTCACAAGCTGCGTCTTGGCACGTTGGACTGGACCGCGGACAGCACGGGTGGCATTGCGGCTTACGAGAAGTTCCGCGAGGCCGCCCAGGCGGCTCAGGAAGGAGATTTCCCCGAAATCGTCATCCTGTCGGATGGTGGATTGTTTGCCCTGCGGCTGGACCAGCATATCGAGCCGCGCCTGCAGGCCGAAGACGAGGTTCAGGACGCTGTGCGCGACGGTTGGGCTGCGGCCAAACGTCTGGAGCTGCTGGCCGATCAGGCGCGCGCGATGATCCCCAAGCTGGAGGGCGGCGAAAGCCTGGCCTCTTTGGGATTGACCGAAGTGGTCGAAGACGCACAGGAGCGCGACAGTTTCATCGAAGGCACCCCGCCCGCGCTGATCACCGAGGTCTTCGCCGCAGAAAAGGGCGACTGGATCGTGGTGCCCGCTGAGACCAGCGTCTTTCTGGCACGGGTTGATGCGGTGATCGAGGCAGAACAAACCACGCCGGAGGCACTGGCGCTTAAGGAAGGTTTCGCCGCTCAGACTGCACAGGAAATCGCATTGGATGTCGAGATCGCCTTTTCGCGCGCTGTTCAAAGCCGTGCAGGCATCGCGCTGGATCGTGCGGTGATCAATGCGGTGAACGCGCAGATTCAGTAACATCTAGAGTTCAGCAATATTTTGGGCCCGTGTGAACACGGTTTGACCAGAAAGGACACGCCATGGCTTTGACCCCTTCCTTCGAGGATTTCGAAGCCGGTTGGAACGCCGGGAAGAACCAGTTGGTCTATACCCGTCTGGCCGCCGATCTGGACACGCCGGTGAGCCTGATGCTGAAGCTGACTGAAGCGCGGCGCGACAGTTTCATGCTGGAAAGTGTGACCGGTGGCGAAGTGCGCGGGCGCTATTCGATCGTGGGCATGAAGCCCGACCTGATCTGGGAATGCCGGGGCGACACGGCGCGCGTGAACCGCATGGCGCGCTTTGATGGCGACGCGTTCGAGGAGATGCCCGGCGATCCGCTGGATGCGTTTCGCACCATTTTGGCGGAAAGCCAGATTGACCTGCCCGATGATCTGCCCGGCGCCTCGGCGGGGCTTTTCGGCTATCTGGGCTATGACATGATCCGGCTGGTGGAACATCTGCCTGATGTGAACCCGGACCCTCTGGGTGTGCCGGACGCAATGATGATGCGGCCATCGGTGGTGGCGGTGCTGGACGGGGTGAAGGGCGATGTGACGCTGGTGTCGCCGGCTTTTGTCAGCTCGGGGCTCACGGCCAAAGCCGCCTATGCGCAGGCGGCCGAACGGGTGATGGATGCGCTGCGCGATCTGGACCGGGGCACGTCGAGCGCCACGCGCGATCTGGGCGAGGCGCAGGAGCTTGGGCCGCTTGTGTCCAATTTCGCCAAGCCCGACTATCTGGCCGCCGTGGAAAAGGCCAAGGAATACATCCGGGCGGGTGATATCTTTCAGGTGGTGCCCAGCCAGCGCTGGACGCAGAGCTTCCCTCTGCCGCCGTTTTCGCTCTATCGGAGCCTCCGGCGCACCAACCCTTCGCCCTTCATGTTCTATTTCAACTTCGGCGGCTTTCAGGTGGTGGGTGCCAGCCCCGAAATACTTGTGCGCGTCTTTGATGGCGAGGTTACGATCCGCCCCATCGCCGGCACCCGTCCGCGCGGCAAAACGCCCGAGGAAGACAAGGCGCTGGAGGCCGATCTGCTGGCCGATCAGAAAGAGCTGGCCGAGCATCTGATGCTGTTGGATTTAGGGCGCAATGACACCGGCAAAGTGTCCAAGATCGGCACCGTGCGGCCAACCGAAGAGTTCATCATCGAACGCTACAGCCATGTGATGCATATCGTCTCGAACGTGGTGGGCGAGCTGGCCGATGATCAGGACGCGCTGTCTGCTTTCATGGCGGGCATGCCTGCGGGCACCGTGTCCGGCGCGCCAAAGGTGCGTGCGATGGAGATCATCGACGAGCTGGAGCCGGAAAAACGCGGGATTTACGGCGGCGGTTTGGGCTATTTCAGCGCGGGCGGCGACATGGACATGTGTATCGCCCTGCGCACAGCTGTGGTGAAGGATGAAAAGCTTTATATTCAGGCTGGTGGCGGCGTGGTCTATGACAGCGATCCCGAGGCCGAATACGAGGAAACGGTGAATAAATCCAAAGCCATTCGGCGCGCGGCGGAAGATGCGGCGATGTTCACGGGTCGTGGAAATGGCTAGCGGAAACGGCTGAGGGGCGTTGCCCCTCTTGGCTGCGCCAATTCACCCCAAGGTATTTTTGACAAGAAAATAAGGGGCGAGCAATGCTGGGCAAAGCGAAAATTGGGATCATTGGGGGCAGCGGACAGCTGGGCCGGGCCATTCTTGATGGGCTTTTCGCCGCGGGCGATGTGTCGGAGACGCGGCTCTGGGTGTCGAACCGGTCAGGCGCGCGCGGGGATTTGCCGGAAGCGGTGCGGGTGACCCGCGATATTGCCGAATTGGTTGCCTCCTGTGATGTGATCCTTCTGTCTATCCCTCCCGCCGCTGCACTCAAGTTGAGACTTGCCGCCGAGGGCAAACTGGTTCTGTCGGTCATGGCGGGCGTGGCCTTGGCGCAACTGGCCGAAATTGCGGGTCATGATCGGGTGATCCGGGCCATGTCGAGCCCGGCGGCAGCGGATCGGCTTGCCTATTCACCTTACGTGACAGGCGGCGAGGTCCGCGCAGAGGATTGCGCCTTGGTGGAGGCCATTTTCGGGGCGGTGGGCATGGTGGACCGGCTTCAGGATGAGCACCAGATCGACGTGTTCACGGCCATGACCGGCCCCGTGCCGGGCTTTGTTGCACTTTATGCGGCGGTGATGGCGGGCTTTGCGCGCGCCCAAGGGGTGGACCCCGATGTAGCGGACCGCGCCGTGCGCCAGTTGTTCAAAGCCTCGGGCCATATGTTGGGGGCGGCAGACGCCTCGCCGGCCACGCATGTTCAGGCCATGGTGGATTATGCTGGCACCACGGCTGCGGGGATCGACGCCATGAAAGAGGCCGGGATCGCGCGTGTGATCGAAACGGGCCTTGCTGCAGCGGTGGACAAGACCCGTCGGATTGCGTCAGAGGACTAAACCCTAAAGCGTTTCGAGATTAAGCCCGATCACAACTTGATTTCGAAACGTCCACGACATTGGTAGGTTCCGCGCGTTTCGACATATTTTGCCTCAGCAAAAAGTCGAAACGCTTTAGCGGCCCAGCATCCATTTCCCATCAGGCCAGAAAGCGTGGAAGGCAAAGGCAAAGAGCACATCATGGGGCACGTCACGCCCCTGCCGGTCGCGTACCCGGATCGTGCCCACATCGCGCCCTTTTGCAATGCGCGCCGTGTCCAGCGCCGAGGCCTGCCCCGCGGCCCAGCTGAGCGTCACGCCAGCCTCGTTGATTTCCCCAGCCTCGGCCAGACGCGACACCGGCCAGGCACGATCCCCAACCCGCACCACGCGCGCGAGCGCTGGCACATCGTTTGGTGGGTGTTCACCGGTGAAGAACGGATAGGGCCGGTCGCGGCTGTCATAGCCCGCATAGGGGTTTTGCCCATAGGGGCGGCGCGCATCAGGCTGATCCATGACCAGACCGTCTGGATTGCGCCGGACAAATTCGGCCCAGCTTTCCATCCAGGCGGGCAGTTGCTTCAGTTGCGTGCCGGTATGTGCGCCGACAATCCCCTGCCCCAGCGCCTGTTGCCACCAGCTTTCGGTCTGATGGTCATACATCACCATGTCGGAACTTCTGAGCTTGCCGGTCACCCCGAAACTCAGAACCTTCCCCGCCACGCGGCGATCAAACACAAGGCCGGAATTGCAAAGCGGGCAGAAGGTCACAGCAACCGGAGTGCCACCAATCTTGTCATTTACGATCTCGTGCCATGTGAGGTAGCGCAGCGGATAGGCGCGCGGTTTGGCGCCTTTGATCTCGACCGTCAGGACGGGTTCGCGCGGCGCAATGCGCGTCTCGTCGGCCGCTTTGCGAAAGGCGGGGCTGGACAGGGCCGGAATGCCGTCACGCCCAGGACCGCCGGACAGGATCTCTTTCCAGTTTGGCACATTGGTGCGACTGAAATCGGTCTTCGGAAACTCATGTTTCCAGAAACTGGGATCCGCGCGCAAATCCTGCGCCCAGAGCCCGACCGTGATGACCAGCAACGTCAGTAACAATCTTGGCTGCAAAAGCATGGGGCCGCTCCTTTGTCCGTCAAACCCAGCCTGACAGAGAAAGAAGCGGCCCCATAGCCCCCCTCACGAGAGGGTGATCATTTGTGCGCGGGTCTATTCAACCACACGCAAAGAGGTCATGACGTCAGCATCCCCGATCATCGCCCCGTTTGGGCCTTCGCCACGCTTGATCTGTTCGACCACCTCGAAGCCCTTCGTCACATGGCCAACCACGGTGTAGTCGCCATCCAGAAACGGGGCCGGTGCAAACATGATGAAGAACTGGCTGTTGCCCGAGTTGGGGTTTTGCGACCGCGCCATGCCGACGGTGCCCGCCACATATGGCTCGTCCGAGAACTCGGCCGGCAGGTCGGGGTAAGCCGATCCGCCCATGCCCGCACGGGTGCCGTTGCCATCGGCCTTGCCAAACTCGACGTCACCGGTCTGCGCCATGAAGCCATCGATCACACGGTGGAACATCACGTTGTCATAGGCGCCATCATTGGCCAGCTGCACGATGCGCTTCACATGAAGCGGTGCAAGGTCCGGGCGCAGGGTGATCTCGATCACGCCATTGGCCTGACCTGCCACGGTCAATTCGACCTTGGGCGCGTCGGTGGTCAGCGCCTCGTCGATCTCGGCCGGGGTCTGGGGCATCATCATATAGATGGCATAGCCCACGACCACCGCGACACCGGCCAGGAAGGCGATCCAGAAGGTGCGTTTTTCGCGCGGGGTGTGGCTGCCGTCAGACATCTGCCGCCACCTTGACCGAGATCATCACGTCAGGCTCCGCAGGCGGCTCGCCGCGCGCGATCAGGTCCACGTGTTCCATGCCTTCGGTCACACGGCCATAGACAGTGTACTGGCCGTTCAGGAAGTGGTTGTCCTTGAAGTTGATGAAGAACTGGCTGTTGGCCGAGTTGGGATCGGCTGCACGGGCCGCGCCCAGCGTGCCGCGATCATGGGGCAGTTTCGAGAACTCGGCAGGCAGGTTCGGCAGGGACGAGCCACCGGTGCCCGCATGGCGCAGGGTCATTGGGTCTTTGCCATTGGCGACGTCACCGGTCTGGGCCATGAAGCCTTCGATCACGCGGTGAAAAACCACGCCATCATATTCGCCCGAACGTGCCAGTTCCTTCATGCGTTCGGCATGTTTGGGGGCCACGTCAGCCAGAAGCTCGATCACCACGGTGCCGTTTTTCAGCTCCATCAGGATGGTGTTTTCGGGGTCTTTATATTCGGCCATCGGGGCCTCCTTGTCATCTGTCAGTATGTTGTTGGCGCCAACCTATGCGCGGGTCCGCCAAGATGAAAGGGGAGATGGCGCATTTTCCCCCGCAAAGCTTGACCCAAGGCGGCTTTTGGTGTCGAACACGCCCAACACCTGATGGAGGGACCGATGGGCTGGAAAACACTCGACGATATGGATCTGAACGGCAAAACCGTGCTGACCCGCGTAGATATCAATGTGCCGGTGAAGGATGGCGTGGTCACCGATGACACCCGCATTCAGCGCATCCTGCCCACGATCCGCGATATACTGGAGGCCGGCGGCAAGCCCGTGCTTTTGGCGCATTTCGGCCGCCCCAAGGGCGAACGCGTGCCCGCAATGAGCCTGTCGGTGGTGCGCCCGGCATTGGAAGCTGCACTGGCCGACATCATCGACGGCCCGGTGAAATTTGCCGAAGACTGCATCGGCGGTCCGGCCAAGCAAGCGGTGGCTGCCCTTGAGCCGGGCGAGGTTCTTTTGCTGGAAAACACCCGTTTTCACGCGGGCGAAACGACCAATGACGGCACCTTTGCTGCCTCGCTGGCCGCCCTTGGTGACATTTACTGCAACGACGCGTTTTCCACCGCGCACCGCGCCCATGGCTCGACCGAGGGCATCGCCCGCCTGCTGCCCTCTTGTGCCGGGCGCCTGATGCAGGCGGAACTCTCCGCACTTGAAGCCGCCCTTGGCACGCCGCAGCGTCCGGTGGTGGCGGTTGTGGGCGGGGCCAAGGTCTCGACCAAGCTGGACCTTCTGGGCAACCTTGTTGAAAAGGTTGATCATCTGGTGATCGGTGGCGGCATGGCCAACACCTTCCTTGCCGCGCAAGGCATCGATGTTGGCAAATCGCTGGCCGAACATGACATGACCGACACGGCGACCGAGATTCTGACCAAGGCCTCGGAAGCAGGCTGTGAGATCATCCTGCCTTCTGATGTGGTGGTCGCGCGCGAATTTGCCGCCGGGGCTGCACATGAGGTGGTGGCCGCAGATGCCTGCCCGGCAGATGCTATGATTTTGGACGCTGGCCCTGACAGCGTCGCCCGCATCACTGCCGTGTTCGAGACCGCCAAGACGCTGATCTGGAACGGCCCGCTGGGCGCGTTTGAAATCGCGCCGTTTGATGCGGCCACCAACGCGGCCGCGGCCAAAGCGGCAGAGCTGTCTGCGGCCGGCACGCTGACCTCAGTGGCCGGTGGTGGGGACACTGTGGCGGCGCTGAACCAAGCCCAAGCGGCAGATCGTTTCACCTATATCTCGACCGCCGGGGGCGCGTTCCTGGAATGGATGGAAGGCAAAACCTTGCCGGGGGTTGCCGCACTGGGCGCTTAAGCGGCATATAAAATACTGTTTTAAAAGGCTTTCCGCGAAAAACCGGGAAGCCTTTTTTCTTTTCAAATCCCCGCTTGACTATATCCTTAGTGTTTTAGTAGGTTATTCACATCAGCCAGTCGCGGATGCGATCAGCCGGAGACCTGTGGGCCGCTGCCCATGACAGCCCCCGATGATCAGGAGCGCGACAATGATCACATTTGACCCCAAGGGCCCGCTGGCCCGCACCGACATTCCAGACCCCATGCCCTTCCTGCCCGGCCTGAAAGCTCTGGCCGCTTGGATCGAGGCCGCAATTGAAGGAGACCGCTCATGACCGCCCCGCTGACCAGCCACGCCTTTGACACCGCCACCCGCCAGACCCCGCCCGAACATGATGCGCTGGACCTGACAGGCTTTGGCAAAACCGCGCGGATCACCCTGAATGACATGGTCTATACGCTGACCATCACCCGCGCCGGCAAGCTGATCTTGACCAAGTAAACGGACCCACAAACCGTTCAAGAATTGTCCCGGCGCTGTCGGTCACGTCATCCCCGACCGTTCAATTTCCCTTCGCACCGGGTCATCGGAGGGCAAGGCACCCAACCGTTTCATCCCGCCTTGCCCTCCACTCAACTTCCAGCCCGTGACACACCGTTAGCGCCAGCAGAATTGCAAGGACGCGCGGGCTCCCCTATATGCAGGTCAAATTCCTTTCTTTGACAAACGGAACCGACATGCCGAACCAAGCACAAATGGACAAGATCAAAGCCGCTCAGGGCTTCATCGCAGCCCTCGACCAGTCGGGCGGCTCGACGCCCAAGGCGCTGCGCCTGTATGGGGTGGAGGAAAGCGCCTATTCGGACGAGGCCGAGATGTATGACATGATCCACGCCATGCGCTCGCGCATCGCAAAGGCCCCTGCCTTCACCGGGGACAAGGTCATTGGGGCGATCCTGTTTGAAATGACCATGGACCGCGACATCGACGGCACGCCCACCGCCACATATATGTGGCAAGAGCGCGGCGTGGTGCCGTTTCTGAAGGTCGACAAGGGTCTGGCCGACGAAGAAGACGGCGTGCAGGTGATGAAAGACATGCCCGAGCTGGACGCGCTGTGTGACCGCGCCGTGAAGGCCGGTGTGTTCGGCACCAAGATGCGCTCTGTGATCAATGCGGCCAATGAAGACGGCATCAAGAAAGTCGTGGCCCAGCAGTTCGAAGTGGGCAAGCAGATCATCAACCACGGTCTGGTGCCGATCATCGAGCCTGAAGTCACGATCACCATCGCGGATAAGGCACAGGCCGAAGCAATCCTGGTCGACGCGATCAAATCCGAGCTGGACGCCCTGTCGGACGATCAGACCGTCATGCTGAAACTGACCCTGCCCGAGACCGCCAACCACTATAAGGCGTTGGTGGATCACCCGCGCGTGGCATCGGTTGTGGCCCTGTCCGGCGGCTATTCGCGTGACGAGGCCAACAATCGCCTGTCGCAAAATACCGGCATGATCGCCAGCTTCTCGCGCGCGCTGACCGAAGGCCTGTCGGCCGGTCAGTCGGACGATGAGTTTGCAGGCACCATCGCGGACACGATCGACAGCATCTACGAAGCATCGATTGCAGGATAACCCCCTGCCCTTGCGGATAAACTTGAAACGGCTCGTCTGACAGGACGGGCCGTTTTCCGTTTCACGCCCAGAGATTCGCAAAAAAATGCTGGGTGATTCGTTTTAGGGATTCACAAGCCGAATCACCTGTGGCATAGTTTCCTTGCACCACCCAAAAAGAGGTGGGCAAAGAGGCAGAACATACAGGCGGGAAACCTATGGGCGCACCTCGCGCACAATCTGGGTTTGGTGGAGTGATCTACTATGTCGTGACCATTGGTCTCGGCCTTTACTTCACCTTTGCCAGTGTTCAGGGCGATTACGGATTATTCCGTCGCGTACAGATCGAGGCCGAGACGCAAGCACTCCTTCAGGAGCGCGACGCGCTCTCGGCCCAGATCGCCACACTGTCCAACAAAACACGCCGCCTGTCTGACGACTATCTTGATCTTGACCTGCTCGACGAGCAGGCGCGCAGCCTTCTGGGCCTCGTGCGCGCAGACGAAGTAGTGCTGCGCTAACCCCCCCCAAAAAAACCGCCCACAGAACAAGCCTTGCGCCAGACGCAAACCGGCTTCCCCGGCTTGATTTCAAGTTTTTGTCGACCCAGGCCCCGCTTGGCTGTATAAGGTAGTTTAACACTAAACTATTGCTGTTTTACAGCCGTCGACCGCTGACATCAGGAGGAGGATGCCATATGGCCGCCCGCAAAAGCGCCCCTAAAAAAGGCGCTAAATCAAATACTTCCAAAGAAGAGCTGCTGAACCACTACCGCGAGATGCTGCTCATTCGTCGATTCGAAGAAAAAGCAGGCCAGCTTTATGGCATGGGTCTGATCGGCGGGTTCTGCCACCTCTATATCGGGCAGGAAGCCGTCGTTGTGGGGCTGGAAGCGGCTGCGAAAGACGGCGACAAGCGCCTGACCTCGTATCGCGACCACGGCCACATGCTGGCCTGTGGGATGGATCCGAAAGGCGTCATGGCCGAGCTGACAGGCCGCGAGGGTGGCTATTCGCGCGGCAAAGGCGGCTCGATGCACATGTTCTCGACCGAGAAACATTTCTACGGCGGCCACGGCATTGTGGGCGCGCAGGTGCCCATCGGCACCGGCCTTGCCTTCTCGGACAAGTATAAGGGCAATGACAATGTGACTTTCACCTATTTTGGTGACGGTGCGGCCAACCAGGGCCAGGTCTATGAAAGCTTCAACATGGCCTCGCTGTGGGAGCTTCCGGTCATCTACGTGATCGAAAACAACCAATACGCCATGGGTACCTCGCTGCAACGTGCCAGCTCGACGCCTGAGATTTACACGCGCGGAGAAGCCTTCGGCATTCCCGGCGAGGCCGTGGACGGCATGGATGTGATGGCCGTGAAAGAAGCGGGCGAGCGCGCCACCGCGCATTGCCGCGCCGGCAAAGGCCCTTACATTCTGGAAATGAAAACATACCGTTACCGTGGCCACTCCATGTCTGACCCGGCCAAATATCGGACCCGCGAAGAAGTCCAGAAGGTGCGCGAGGAACGTGATGCGATCGAACATGTGCGCGAGCTTCTGCTGCAAGGCAAGCACGCCTCGGAAGACGACCTGAAGGCCATCGACAAAGAGATCAAAGCCGTCGTGAATGACGCCGCCGAGTTCTCGAAAACCAGCCCCGAGCCTGCGCTCGAGGAGCTGTGGACCGACATTTACGCCTGATCCCGGACAGAGGAGAGATACACATGGCTACTGAAGTACTGATGCCCGCCCTGTCCCCCACGATGGAAGAGGGAACACTGGCGAAATGGCTCGTAAAAGAAGGTGACGAGGTCGCATCGGGCGACATCCTTGCCGAGATTGAGACCGACAAGGCGACGATGGAGTTCGAGGCCGTTGATGAAGGCATCATCGGCAAGATCCTGATCGCCGAAGGCACCGAAGGCGTGAAAGTGAACACGCCCATCGCGGTGCTGCTTGAGGAAGGCGAAAGCGCCGATGCAGTCCCGGCGGCCCCTGCCGCCGCAGCGGCTGAAGCGGCCGCCGCGACCCCGGTGGCCTCTGAAGCAGCTGCCCCCGCCCCGGTCGCAGCCCAGCCGATCACCCCCGTGGTTGTTGCCGAGCCGGAAATCCCGGCGGGCACCGAAATGCGCTCTACCACCGTGCGCGAAGCCCTTCGCGACGCGATGGCCGAAGAAATGCGCGGTGACGAAGGCGTGTTCCTGATGGGCGAAGAGGTCGCCGAATATCAGGGCGCCTACAAGATCAGCCAAGGCCTTTTGGAAGAGTTCGGCGCCAAGCGCGTGATCGACACGCCGATCACCGAGCACGGCTTCACCGGCCTTGCAACGGGTGCTGCGATGGGCGGTCTGAAACCGATTGTCGAGTTCATGACCTTCAACTTCGCCATGCAGGCGATTGACCACATCATCAACACCGCCGCCAAAACGCGTTACATGTCGGGTGGCCAAATGTCCTGCCCGATCGTCTTCCGTGGCGCCAACGGGGCTGCTGCGCGCGTGGGCGCCCAGCACTCTCAGGACTATGCGGCCTGGTATGCACAAATCCCCGGTCTGCATGTGGCGATGCCCTATTCGGCCTCCGACGCGAAGGGGCTTTTGAAATCCGCGATCCGCGGTGAAAACCCGGTCGTGTTCCTTGAAAACGAGCTGCTCTACGGGGCCAGCTTCGACGTGCCGGTGATGGATGACTACACCGTGCCCTTTGGCAAGGCGCGCATCTGGCGCGAAGGCACTGACGTGACCATCGTCAGCTTCGGCATTGGCATGAAATACGCGCTTGAGGCCGCCGACGCGCTGGCTGAAGAAGGTATCTCGGCCGAGGTCATCGACCTGCGCACATTGCGCCCGCTCGACTATGACACGGTGATCAATTCCGTCATGAAAACAAACCGTTGCATCACCGTGGAAGAGGGCTGGCCGGTGGCATCCATCGGCAACCACATTACGGCCAGCATCATGGAGCGCGCGTTTGACTACCTTGACGCGCCCGTGATCAACCTGACCGGCAAGGACGTGCCCATGCCCTATGCCGCCAACCTTGAAAAGCTTGCGCTGGTGACCACGAAAGAGGTCATCGATGCCGCCAAAGCCGTAACCTACCGGTAAGGAGACAGAATAATGGCAACCGAAATTCTCATGCCCGCCCTGTCGCCCACGATGGAAGAAGGCACGCTGGCCAAATGGCTGGTGAAAGAAGGTGACGAGGTCGCTTCGGGTGACCTTTTGGCCGAGATCGAAACCGACAAAGCCACGATGGAGTTTGAGGCCGTTGATGAAGGCATCATCGGCAAGATTCTTGTGGCCGAAGGCACCGAAGCGGTGAAAGTGAACACCGCCATCGCGGTCCTCGTTGAGGACGGCGAAGAGGTTGGCGATGTGGCTGCAGCCGCGCCCGCAGCGCCTGCTGCTGCCGAAGCTGATGCCGCCCCTGCGGCGGTTGAGGCTGCGGCACCTGCCGCCGCCCCTGCCCCACAAGCCGCTGATGGCACACGCATTTTTGCTTCCCCCCTGGCACGCCGTATTGCTGCGGACAAAGGCTTGGACCTGACGCAGATCGCAGGGTCTGGCCCGAAAGGCCGGATCGTGAAAGCAGATGTGGAAGGTGCTACTGCGGCCCCGAAAGCGGCTCCTGCTGCGGCAGCTCCGGCTGCTGCGCCGGCTGCTGCCGCTGCGCCCACTGGCCCCTCGGCAGATCAGGTGGCTGCGATGTATCAGGATCGCGAATACGAGGAAATCAGCCTTGACGGGATGCGCAAAACCATTGCAGCGCGCCTCAGCGAGGCCAAACAGACCATCCCGCATTTCTATCTGCGTCGCGACATCAAGCTGGACGCCCTTCTGGCCTTCCGCAGCCAGTTGAACAAGCAGCTGGAAGCCCGTGGTGTGAAACTGTCGGTCAATGACTTCATCATCAAGGCCGTGGCCAACGCGCTGCAAGCTGTGCCGGAAGCCAATGCCGTCTGGGCCGGTGACCGTGTATTGCAGATGAAAGCCTCGGACGTGGCGGTTGCCGTCGCCATCGAGGGTGGTCTCTTCACCCCTGTCCTGCAGGATGCCGACCAAAAGTCGCTGTCCAGCCTGTCGACCCAGATGAAAGATCTGGCAACCCGTGCGCGCGACCGCAAGCTGGCGCCGCATGAATATCAGGGCGGCAGCTTCGCCATCTCGAACCTCGGCATGTTCGGCATCGACAATTTCGACGCCATCGTGAACCCGCCCCATGCGGGCATTCTGGCGGTTGGCACCGGGGTCAAGAAACCCGTTGTAGGCGATGATGGCGAACTGACCGTTGCCACGGTGATGAGCGTGACCATGTCCGTGGATCACCGCGTGATTGACGGCGCAGTTGGTGCCAACCTTCTGAAGGCCATCGTCGAAAATCTGGAAAATCCGATGACGATGCTGGCTTAGAGCATCCGACCTTTAAACTGAAACAAACTGCGGCACGAATATCCCGAGAATGCGAAGCATGGCAGGGTATTCGTGCCTCAAGTTTAAGGTCGAATACTTAGAGTAAATATTCGTAATCTCGAATTTATTGACATGGCTCAAGGCGGGACCCCTCGCCTTGGGCCATTTGCTTTTGCGAACAGTCACATTCGGAGAGACAAGATGGACTTCAAAGCCCTGCTGGCAGACACCACCGCAAACACAAAATCCTTTGCCGAGGTTCATCCCGATGGTGCCAATGGGTTTCGCGCCATGCACAAAGCGGCGATGGGCGATGGTGCCTTGTCGGTGAAAGACAAAGAGCTGCAGTGCATCGCCATCGGCATCGCCAAACAATGCAATGACTGCATCGGCTTTCACGTGCGCGCCGCGATCAAGGCAGGCGCCACCCGTGAAGAGGTCGCCGAGACCGTTTCGGTTGCGATCATGATGGGCGGTGGACCCGGTTACATGTATGGCGCGCGCGCCCTTCAGGCCTTTGATCAGCTCTCAGCCTGATCGTCATTTGGCTTTAGACACGCAAAAGGGCGGCGCGGATGCGTCGCCCTTGTTCGTTTGATGGCTCTACCAGATGTTGAGGGTCTACCCCGTAACCGCCACTAGAAATACCGCAGAGAAGGCCACAACGGTCGCGAACCAGATCTTTTTCATTGCGTATCTCCCAAGTTAACGCCCCGAACCTATAGATGAAGTCCGAGGGTTAATACATTGATCTAACGCAAATATGCGGAAATCCGCCGACGCGTTCGCCCGTTACTGGATCAGCGTCTGATCCATTTCAACCGATGGGCAGTCACAGCCCGCTTCGCCCACGATTTTTGCAGGTACGCCGGCCACTGTGGTGTTGCAAGGCACTTCCTCAAGCACGACAGAACCCGCCGCGATGCGTGAGCATTCACCCACCTTGATATTGCCCAGCACTTTGGCCCCGGCCCCGATCAGAACACCGTCGCCAATCTTCGGATGGCGGTCTTCGTCTTCCTTGCCGGTGCCGCCCAGCGTGACGGAATGCAGCATCGACACATTGTCCCCCACCACGGCGGTTTCGCCGATCACGATGGAATGGGCATGGTCGATCATGATCCCGCGCCCGATGCGAGCACCGGGGTGAATGTCGATCCCGTACACCTCGGAACAGCGCATCTGGATGAAATAGGCCAGATCCCGGCGTCCTTCTTTCCACAGGTAATGCCCCAGGCGATAGGCTTGCATCGCCTGAAACCCCTTGAAGAACAAAACCGGTTGCAACATGCGATGGCAGGCGGGGTCACGGTCCAGAACGGCCGTGATATCGGCACGCGCCGCATCGGCCAGTTCTGAACAAGTGCCATAGGCCTCGTCCGCGATCTCGCGCAAGAGCACCATGCTCATCTCGTTTGAGCTGAGCTTGGCGGCGAAGCGGTAAGACAGCGCCTTTTCCAGCGTCTTGTGATGCAGCACACAGGCACCGATCAGGCCCGCCAGCAGCGGTTCAGCCGCGCTGGCTTCTTTCGCCTCTTCGGTGATGCGGTCCCAGATCGGGTCGATCTGCGTGATGATTGCGCGTTTCTCGGCCATGGGTCATCCTGTCTTGGCACGGGTCTAAGATATATCAGACTATACCAGATAGGCAGCGAGTTCAAAATGCAAAGCCCTGATGACAAAGATAATCATGGTGAATGAGACAGCCGACACCGGCCTGTACCGCGAAACGCTTTAGCCGCGCGTCGGGCTGGGCCGGCATCGCCCCTGTCGCGCCTTAAGCGCGGCAAAGACCGTCAACATGCAATCCACATAGTCCGGATCATCGAGGAACGGCTCGTCGCGTCGGGGCAGCTGCAATGCCGCCGAGGCCAGCGAACCGGTGCCCCAACGCGGATGGGCCCGGCCCAGCGCGCGCCGGTAACGATCCGCCGCCTCGGCCCGATGCAGCATTTCCAGCATGGCACCGGGCCGTTTGCGCATGGGCAGCGCCAGAAGAGCACAGGCCGCAGCCGCCACATCTCCGGGCAAAACCGGACGCAATTTACAGATCCACCGTCAGGCTTTGCGCAGGCCCCGGACCAAACCGATCCGAGATTTGCGCGACTTCCACCTGATAGGGGCCGGAAATACCATCGGCGCTGCGCAGGCTGGCGTCATAGGACCATGCCGGGCTGGTCACTTCCAGCTCGCGCCTCAACGATCCGGTCTGCAAGATGCGCAGCAGGTATTTCTCGCTCGCTTCGCCCAGTGGCACATCACCATAGCCCCAGATATCGCCATCCTCGCGGGTGCGGCGAATCCAGCTGATGGCGTGATCACCGGCGCTGTCCTCTGCACGCAAATGCGCCACGCTATAGGGTCTCAGGCCGATGCCATCAAAGGCATGCACCTGATGAATATAGCTCTCATCGGTGATGGGCTTCGACGCCGGGCCGATCCGGAAGTGGCGGTTCAGCCCACGCGCCGAGGCCGGCAGTTTGATCTGCGGCTGGCTGCCATCCAACAGCACGAAATAGCTGCCTTCCGTCCACAGCGATGGCATTACCCCATCCGTGCCGGCCTGACCGCGCAGACGCAGGCGCAGGTCATAGGTGTTTTCGGCCACCAGTTCTGCCTCGGCAAACTGGAACACTTCCCAATTGCCCGGGCTGCCATCCCCGATCGCGGCCACATTGGCCCCATTCAGCATGTCCTCTTGCGACGCCGAGGCCAGAACACCCTGTGTCAGCTTCACCCGCACCGCCGGGCCGCGGTCGATCACCCCGCTGGGGGCCGCAGGCAGCGCGGTTTGCGTCACCCCGATCACCGATGACTGCCCCAAAACGCGGTTCATCCCATAGCCACTGTCAGACGACGAGGAATAGAGCGCCACTTTGCCGGGCCATGGTCGTGCCGTCGCCGCGAAATGCGGGGCATGGGGCACCTCGGCGCCGGTCAGAAGCGGCAGGTCCAGAAACAGCGGGAAGACCGGCGCAGGCGGGATGTAGGGCGCGACGGCGGGATAGGGTTCGACACTGTCCGATGGCTCGTAAATCCCCGGTTCGACCCGAACCGCACGAATATTCTGAACGCCCGCGTGTTCCACGTAATCCAGACGGAACTGTTCCGTCCCGGCTTCCGTCGTCAGCTCGATCACGTCCCCGGCCCCCTTCGCAATTTCTGAGGGCGGCAAGGCAAAGCTTGCGTGATCGCGCGCCACGCGGCTTTCTGAAAGCCAGCGCTCCGAGATCGTGCGGGCTTCGGTCCGGGTCAGCACCAATGGCAGCTCGGTCACGGCGACAGAGCGTTCCTCGTCATCCGGGAAGGTCGCCTCGACCGAGGCCACATCATAAGCACCGCCATTCTGCACATAGTTCAGACGCACCCGGCCCGTGACCTCTGCTGCGGGGTCACGCACCCGTTCAAGGGTGGTTTCGCGCTCCTCGGACAGGGCCATTTTCTCGGGGTCGAGAATGAAATCCGGCAGGCCAGTGCGCGACCGGAAGAACAGCGTGCCTTCGCGTTCCACCGCTTCGAACCCATAGGCCAGCATCAGGGGCTGCAAGGCCGCACGCCCGCTGCCAATCTGATCGACCGTATAGCCGCGCACGAGTCCGTAAAGCTCTGACACATCAAACCGCGTGATGCCTGATCGCAGGCAAATCTCGGACACAACAGACCCAAGGGAGCGGGCCGAGACGCGGCCGTTCAGCCAGTGGCCACGTTGATAGTTGCCGCCATCGCTCCAAAGCCCCCGGCGATTGGGAAACTGCGGATAGGGCCGGGTATCCCATGCCCAGACATGCGCATGCGCCATATCCACCATCTCGACACCGGTGGCACTATGTGTCGGGTTGTTGGCCGCGTCCTTCCAATAGTCGTACATCGCGCGCAGGTATTGCGCCTGGATCAGATCATCCCGGCGCGCAGAAGAATAATACGGGCGCGTGCTTTCCGAGCTTTTGGGATCAAGGAACTTGTTGGGCTGGTTGGTGCCTTTGTCGATGGCGGCACAACCCAGTTCAGTGAACCAGAAAGGTTTGGTGCCTGCCACCCAAGGCGTCGGCAAAGCCTGACGCACGCCGCCCACGCGGTTGTGGTGCGACCGCATCCACCAGTTTTTCAGATCCTTATAGCGATAGACCCATGGTTCGTTATGCGCCCCGTCGGTGATGGGCGTACGGATTTGCAGATCTCGCGCTTCATCGTTCTTGTAGTACCAATCATAGCCCTCGCCGCCCTGAATGTTGGATTTCAGGTAGTCAAGATTGTAGATCGTGCCCCAATGGGCATCTGCATGGTCGAAGCCGTCCCGCCAATCCGACAGGCGCATGTAATTGTCGATGCCGATGAAATCCACATCATCATGCGCCCAAAGCGGATCGAGGTGATAGAACACATCCCCTGACCCGTCCTGTGGGTGATAGCCAAAATACTCTGACCAGTCCGCCGCATAGGAGATTTTGGTGTTTGGCCCAAGGATGCTGCGCACGTCCTCGATCAGATCAATCAACTGATCCACCGCAGGAAAACTGTTTCCCGGTCCGCGAATCTGGGTCAGCCCGCGCAGCTCTGATCCAACAAGGAAGGCATCCACGCCACCTGCTGCGGCGCAAAGATGGGCATAGTGCAAAATGAACCGACGATAAGAGAACCCCGGAGGACCATCATAGGTCACCTGCTCGCCATCCACGATAAAGTCACCCGGCTGGGCATTGCCAAAAAACGCATTCACCTCGGAAACGGCCCCCGCAGTGCCATCCGAACTGGCTGGGTGACCCGGCGCGAAGAATGTGGTGATCCGCCCCCGCCAGGGCAGAACCGGTTGCCCGACCTCCGCTGTGTAGGGGTCAAGCAGCGTGTTGCCCTCCATCTGCTCCATCAAAATAAAGGGATAAAATGTCACCTTGCGGCCCCATTGCGAGGCATGCTGCAGCGCTTCAACCACGGATTGGTCTGCGGGCGTTCCGCCATAGACCGGCCGATCCTGATCATCAAGCGGCACCACACCCGCACTGGAACGTGTGCTGTTTGACACCCTCCACGGCATGCCTTTGCCATCGACAACATTCTGCTCCACCTTGGGACGAATCTGGCATTGCCCGCAGCGCAGATCATTCCCGAACCAGGAAACGACCAAAGAGCTGTTTTTCATCTCTGGCAGTTCTTTCAACAGCGATCGGTAAGACGTCCGGAAATCAGTTTTCCCACTGGGTGAATTGCGGTTTCCGCCCTCGTTCACGCCGGGCTCATTCCCGTAAAACACTGGTGTCGTGGCCAAGGAATACTCACCCGTGCCCGGAATAAGCGATACGGCCTCTGTCCCACGCGCAACCTCAGGCGCTTGCCAGGGCTGTTCGGGGCGCATCACTTCAAAGCTGAACTGCGGCACGCGGTTGCCAAAGGCGCCCAGTTCCAGATCCTCGATGACCACATAGGCGGTGCCACGATAGGCAGGGGCCTTGCCAGTCCCCTTTTTCGCTTCGATCAAAGGATCAGGCAGCTGGCTTTCCGTGCCCTTGTAGATGCGGATATTCAGGTCGTTGCGCGAAATCTCTGTGCCGTCCGCCCAAATGCGCCCGACATCGGTGATCTCACCTTCACACAGCGCGATCGCCAAGGAAATGGAGTAGCTGTAGCTGATCACCTCTGGCTCGGCAGGCTGGGCAGGCGCGCCGCCCTTGCCGCCGCCGGTCTCTCCGCCACCACCACCGGTACGGGTCACCTTTTCTTTGAACCTTGTGGACCACAGAACCTGCCCGCCGACACGGGTGCGACCATAGATCATCGGGATCGGCAGGCCTTCCGAGGCATTGGTGACCCGAAAACGGTCCACCTTGCCGGTCTCGACAGGCTCGGCCCCATCCCCCATCACCCGGTTCATAATCCGGTTGTCGATCACATTGCCGATCGTGGCCCCGATCGCTTTGCCGATCACCACGGAAGACAGGCCCAAAACGCCGCCACCGATGGACGCACCAGCGGCTGCACCTACGGCAGAGAGAACAATCGTCGCCATCAATTCGTCCTTTCAGGAAATGAGAAACACGCCACGATACGGTTGGCCCACGGGTCGGAAAGCGCGTTTTCGACGACCCCGTGGCCACTATAGGCGTGGATAAAAGAGGCATTCGCCCCGACATTGGTCAGGATGCCCAGATGTTTGGCGACAGCGCCGTCTGCCATGCGAAAAAGGATCACATCCCCGACATGCGCCGCCGCATAGGGTTTTTCACACAGGTGGCGTTTTGCCGCCCGCCACAGCACTTCGTCGCGGCTGGGTTCGGACCAATCCGCCGTATAGGCGGGCGGGCGTTCAGGTTCAGCGCCAAACAACGCACGCCAGATACCGCGCACCAGGCCAAGGCAATCACACCCCGCCCCCTTGCACGATGCCTGATGCACATAGGGCGTGCCGATCCAGGACCGGGCCTCTGCCACGATATCCTTGCTGGTATCCGTCATATCATGCACCCGAGATTGGGTTGAACGGGTTGGTGTCATTGCCGTCGAACAGATCCAGAGTGGGCTGTTCGGCGACCTCTTTCCCGTCGCCACCATCGTTTTTGGTTTCGCTGGTCGGATAGGCCATCAGCCAGTCTTCGCCCGGAATGTCCGGAAAACCCCTGAAATTTCTGAAATTGTTGAACTTAATCCGGCAGGTGCGCGGCAGCTTATCGCAACCAGCCTCCAGCTGAACCCGATCCCCCGGCACCATGACGGCGCGCAAAGCCTCCCACAATTCCACATGACGTGGTTCACCCGATACCTTCCGGTCATTCTTGATGATCCCGGTCAGACCTTCGGCCTCGCCGGTCAACACCGTGAAACGGCCCCGCTCGAACCAACGGTTCGGGTACAGGTCCAGATCTTCGAAATAGAAATGCGTCTCGTGTTCATTGGACACGACATCCGCCTCGACGCTATATCCGGGCTGGTCGAGCTGAAAGCGACACCTGCCATCCCCCAGTAACGCGTCACAGGGCATCTGATAGACCCGCCCCTGCGTCTGGTTCAGCTTTTCCGTCAGGCCGTTCAGTTCGGCCCGAAAGCCGCCGGCCTCGCGCGCCAGCTCGCCAACCGTTCCCCGGAACCGCAAATATCGCTGGCTCAGATCTTTCCAGTTGACCAACCAGGCCTCGACCTCGGCCCCGTCGAAACGACCTGCGCGGATGTCTTTTTCGCTGATTGCATCATCGCTCAGAACACCCAGAGCTTCGGTGTTGTCCATCGACAAGCCGGTGGTTTGACTAAGCGCGCGCGCCGTCATGCCGGTGTCGGCCTTATAGGCCAACCCATCCATCTCGATGTCCAGATCATGATCGGTGAACCCATAGGTCTCGCCGTCGCGCCGTGTGACTTTCCACAGGCGCGCCACACTGGTCACACCTTCGCCAAGATGTGCTTCAAATTCCGGTGAAATCGCCATCAGACACGCACCTCGACCACCGGCACATTCGGTGCCTCACCTGCACGGAAAGACGCCACAGAGGTGTGGATGCTGTCCGTGTCAAACCGCACGGGCACGTCAAACTCATAGCCTGCCGTCACTTCGGCCCCCGTTTCGGGTGCGGTGGAAAACGTCACAATGCCGGTTTCATGGTCGACGGTGAAATGGGTGCCCTCGATCTGAGGGTCCCCCTTCAGGCCAATATGCACGGTGCCCTCGACCGGTTTTTGGATCGGGCGGTCATAGGTATGTACACCCGAGCGATAGGTCTTGATCAGCGGAAACGCGGTCGTTTCCCCATCCCCCCAAGCAATGATCTGGTCGGTATAAGCGGGATCGGCCGAGGGCGCGCCGCTTTTGTAATCCGACCAGTCTTTCCAACGAAACGCGTGCAGCTGCCCGCGCCGGGCTTCAAAAAAGGCAATCAGCGTTTCAACATCATCAAGCGAGCGCATGCCGATGCCCGCATCATAGCGGCGGCGCGAATGCTCCCAGGGTGTGTTGCGTTCCTCGAACCCGTTGGCCAGCGTCACCACCTCGGTGCGCCGCTCGGGACCACCGACCGAGCCAAAGCTCAGGTTGGCGGGAAAACGGACCTCGTGAAAAGACATGGGGGAACCCTCCTTGGCTCGTAAAACAGTGAGTTACCGGTGACGCTGACCGCGCGACAACGCACGGTTCATCTGGGCTGCGATCTGGCTTTGAGACCGGCGGAACCCTTCGACATCCGGGGTGGAAATATTCATGTTCACGGTGATCGGGCGACCACCGCCCTGGGTCTGGACACCCAAGCGGCCATCTGCGCCGCGCGCAAGTGGCATGATCGCTTCGGGTCCCGCTTCGCCCATCAACCCGGTGCCACCGCGCATGGGAAATGATGTGGGGCTGGACACCACGCCACCCCTGGCAAAGGGCATGACCCGCCCCTGCGCAAAGGCACCACCATTGGCAAAGGGCAAAAACGCATTGGTCAGCGCACCGACCCCCTGCCCGATGATGCCGCCGAAGTGGTCCATCACTGGATCGGTCGCCGCCTTGAAGGCAGCATCCGTCATGGATTTGGCGACCTCTTTCAACGCATCCGACAATTTCATCCCGTCGAAAACCAGCCCTTCGAAGGCGCGGCTCAGACCCGATGAAATACCCGAAGACAGGGTGCGCACATCTGCGCTCAGATCAGATACGGTGGAATGCATGCCCTTGAGTTCAAAGACAAAACCCGAGGTCATCGCCTGAGCGCCCCCAAGCGCGGTTTCCAGCGCGTCAATCTGGTCGTCGAAACTGTCGATACTGTCCAGTCCAGCCATCACATCTCTCCTTCATGGGGCATGGCGGCTTCGTCGGGAAACGCCAGCGCCAGTTCATCAAGCCGCGCCCTGAGGCAGACAGCCGGTTTGCCATCAAGCCCGGCCATCACGGCCAGCTCGATCGGGGTCAGCGCCCAGAACTGATCCGGGCGCAGTCCCAGTTTTCCGATCCCAAGGCGCATCATGCCCGGCCAGTCCAGCGCCGTTTCTTTGCTCACGCCGTGCTGTCCCCGATGGCAAAAGCACGTGCCAGAAGCTGTCCGGCGGCCTGAGCTGCAGCCATCGGCCCGCCCTGAATTTCCGCCGACAAAAGATCCTGCGCCGTGCCGGTCCAACCGCCGCCGCGAAGCCCGGCTACGATCAGCGCCAGCACATCGCGGCTGGAATAGCGTCCGGCCTCGAACCGCTCGACCAAAGACACGATCGTGTCTTCGCCCAGCTGTTCCTCAAGCTCCGCGAGGGCGCCGAGGGTGAGCTTGAGCACATGGGTTGTGCCGTCGATCACCAGGGCCACCTCGCCCGTCCAAGGGTTGGCCATGATCAGAGCGCCGTGAAGGTCAGGACGCCGGCCGAGGCCATGGACAGCTCATAGGTCGCCTCGCCGTTATGCGAGCCCGCATATTCGATCGAGGTGATCATGAACGGGCCTTCGACCACGCCGAAATCGGGCACGATGACCTGAAAATTGGGCACTTCATTGTCGAAGAAAATCTGCCGGGCGCGTTCATCGGTGGTTGCGTCCTTGAACACCCCCGACCCCGAGATCGCCGCGGATTTCACGCCTGCGCCGCCCAGAAGTTCCCGCCAGCCGCCGGTGCTTTCAAGGCTGGTCACATCAACGCTTTCCGCGTTGAAGCTCAGTCGTGTGGCCCGAAGGCCTGCAATGGTCTCGAATACGCCGGTATCGGTCATGTCGAGCTTGATCAAAAGGTCCTTGCCGTTTTGCGCAGCCATGGGATCACTCCGTGTTGAAAAAGGTTAATTGTCGTCGACGCGTGCGCGGAAGGTCAGGTCGATGCGACGCACATCCGCGTCCTCGACCCGCCGTGCCCGCGCACGGTGGAAATTCAGGTAGACAAGCGTGCCGCGCGCCAGGATCAGCGTCGCATCAACCAGCGCATCACTGACCGCCGCGGCCACCTCTTTGGCGCCCTGGAAGCCGGCTGCATCCGTCACCACGCTGACCGTGATTTCATGCAGCGCGCCATGGCCGGTCATGTCCGACTTTTCGCGCACATCTTCAGGACCAAGGCTGACATAGGTGCCGGTGATGATGCCCGCAGGCACCGCATCATAGATCGCACCCGAAACCAGCGTGGCCAGCGTCGTATCCGCTGTAAGCCGTTGATAAACCGCCTGTTGAAGAGCGGCTGAAACGCCATAGCTCATGCCGAAACCTCCTCTTGTGCGAAACAGGTCAGATATTGCGCGCCGTGATCGGCCTCGGTCACCGCAAGGATGCGGAAAATGCGCGAGCCTGCGACGAAACGCTGGTCCGGTTTGGGACGCGAGGGCGCCCCATCCGGGGCCGCACGCACGGTGATGCGAAAGGCGACCGACGACACCGTGGCAAAACCCGCCGCGCGCTCGCGCCCGGTGCCCGGCTTGACCTCGGCCCACAGCTCGCCCAGCACCTGCCAGCTTTGGGTGAAACCACCCGCCCCGTCAGGCACGCGCACCGGCTCTTCCAGCGTCAGTTTGCGGTTCAGGACAGGAGCGGTCACGCGCCACCTCCCCCGCCAAACAGGCGCACAGTGCGATAGCGCCCGATCAGCGCATTGACCATGGCAGGCAGTTGCGCCTGACCGATTGCCCCGGCACCCGCCCCGCTATCGGCGCGGTTTTCGTAATAGGTCGCGGCCAACAGCATGACGGCTTGCGCCAGATCGGATGGAATGTCCGACCAGTTCGGACCGAACCCGGCCTCAAAGGCAATGCCGACCTGCCCCCCGACGGGGATCGCGGGCAGGCAGATCCCGGTGGACACAAGACGCGGGCGGTGCAGGTCCGCCTCCAGCGTATAGCGGTCGGTGGAAATCAACTCGTCACCCCCCAGCCGATCGGTGATCGTCAGGCTGGTAATCTGGCTGACCGGGGCCACAGGCAAGGCCTGCGCGGCGAGGTCTCGCCAGGCGGTCAGGGTCCAGGTAAAATCGCGTGACAGGAGGATCTTGCCGGTGCTGGCCTCGATCGCGGCCATGGCGGCCCGAAGGAAGGTTTCCAGCAGCTGATCCTGCACCCCGTCATCGGCAAACCCGGTGCCCAGCCGCAGGTGGTCCTTGAATTGGGCGACCGGCATTGCCGCACCCGGCACTGTGGTCTGCTCGACTAACATCATGGAACATCTCCGAAATTCGGGCCCCTCACGTCATTGGGGAAAGGGTGGGCGCGCACCATCCGTATTGCTCGGACGGAGGGGGAGCAGCTAGACAACACGGGGGGTATGTCGGCGCGCGCCCTGCCCCGTGGTGACCAGACGGCCGCCACGGGATCAGGTTCAGGTCCTTACGAGACCGAGAACTTCAGAAGCTTGATCGCAGCAAAGTCGCTCACGTCGCCGCCCACACGTTTGGTGGCATAGAACAGCACATGCGGCTTGGCCGAGAACGGGTCACGCAGGATGCGCGTATCGGGGCGTTCCGCGATGGTATAACCGTTGGCGAAGTCACCAAAGGCAATCGACAGGCTGTCCGAACCGATATCAGGCATGTCCTCGACGATCAGAACCGGATAGCCGATCAGACGAGCAGGCTCGCCTGCGACAGTGGCATCCGACCACAGGAAACGGCCATCTGCGTCTTTCAGCTTGCGCACAGCACCCACGGTTTTCGAGTTCATCACGAAGACCGCATTGGCACGGTAGTCCGCACCCAGAGCGTAGATCAGGTCAAAGATCGCATCCGCCGGGCTGGTGCCGTCAAAATCACCATCCGCACCGGTGGCGACATAGCCCAGATTGCCCCACGACCAGGTCGCGTTGTCGACCGCGGTGTGGTTCAGAATGCCAACGGGCTTTTCAACGCCGTCACCATTGATGAAAGCCCCGCTTTCAGCGCGCGAGAACTTGTCGGCGATGCGACCTGCCAGCCAGTTTTCAATGTCAAACGCACTGTCATCCAGCAGACGCTGCGAGACTTTCGGCAGGGCCGACAGCTCGTGCAGCGGGATCGAGATGCGATCAATCTGCGGGGTGCCGGTTTCCGACGCCGAGCCGGTTTCCGAGGCCCAGCCGGTGACAAGATCACCCTGGTCGATCAGAACGTCATAGGCGGTGCCTTCGACAGTGACCACATTGGCGACCGAACGCAGGGATGCCGCGTTGTTCAGGACACCCTTGATGGTGTCTGCGGTCACCGGGTCGACCAGATAGCCACCGTCAGCGGCAACGGCCGAGGACATGGCTTTGCCTTCCAGGTCGATGCCACGCAGCGCGTCGTCATCGCCCGAACGAACGTAGGCTTCAAAAGCTTTTTGATGCGGTGCTTCCAGATCGGCAGCAGCGGCAAGGTGCGGGCGGCCCGCAGGGGTGTTTGATTTGCGATCCAGCATGGTCAGTCGCTCTTCCTGTTGTTGAAGTTTTGTCGAAATGTCGTCGTGGAATTCATTGATATCGCTCATGAAACCAGCCAGCGCGGTCTTCACCTCGGCAGCCGGGGTCGGGCCAGAAGCCAAGCCAGAAGATGCGGCCGGCTGGCCCTGAGCTTTCGTCTCTTTCTTGCTCATGAATGGGTCCTTTTCAGGGGTCAGATCGCTGGCTCAGGCTTTGCGGGCCAGCATGTGGCGCGCATCCTCGATGGACGCGGCCAGTTCACGCAGAAGGGTTTCATCGGCATCAGGCGTGTCGCCCTTTGCCCCCACCCGCGCTGTCGGAAGCATGGGGAAAGTGACCAATGACACCTCCCAAAGCTCCAATTCCGTCAGGCGTCTTTGGCCTGTCTGTGTCTTGGTGGATTTCTTGGTGCGGTACCCGATGGACAGCCCGTCAATGGCGCCCGCCTCGATCAGCGCAGCCGCCTCGCGGCCCTTCTCGACATCGGTCAGAATGCGGCCTTTGACGTAAAGACCTTTCTTGTCCTCGCGCACCTCATCCCAGATCCCGATGGGCTGGGCCGGATCATGTTGCCACAGCATTTTCACGCCGCGCCCCTTGGCGCGCAGATCGGCCAGCGATACCGCATAAGCGCCCGGCGCCACGACGTCACCGCCATTGTCGACCTGTTCGAAATAGCTGGCATAGCCGTCAATCTGGATGCCTTCGTCGGTCTGGACGGTTTGGCCAAGCTTTACGAACTTATGCTCAAGCCCGAAATCGGTGTGATAATCACCCATAGTCGCCTCTTTCATTGTTATTCTTGTGCCAGCGGCGGCAGACCCAGCAGGCTGCGCTTTTCGGCGTCGGTCAGGAAGCTGGCTTCAGCTACGCGGGCCCATTGCTGGTCGCGTTCAGCCGCCAAAGCGGGCACCTGATCCAGGTCCGGTTTCAGCTTCACCGCCTCGCCCGAGAAGCCGGCGAGCCAGTGGCCAACGCTGGCCGCCACACGCGACACCAAGGGCACCACGGTCAGGCGATAGAACGCCCGGCTGGCTTCCTGGTAGTTGGCGTAAGTGGCATCACCCGGAATGCCGATCAGCATCGGCGGCACACCAAAGGCTTGCGCAATTTCGCGCGCGGCGGCCTCCTTGGTTTTCTGGAACTCCATGTCAGAGGGGCTGAAGCCCATGGGCTTCCAGTCAAGCCCGCCTTCCAGCAGCATCGGACGGCCGGCATTGCGCGCGCCCACATGGTGGCTTTCCATCTCGCTCAGTAACCGGTCATATTGATCTGCGCTAAGCTGGGATTGGCCCTCTGCCCCCTTGTAGACAATCGCACCCGAGGGCCGGGCCGCATTGTCCAAAAGCGCCTTGGACCAGCGGCTGGCCGCATTGTGCACGTCAATCGCGGTGGCGGCGGCTTGCAGCGGGGACAACCCGTAGTGATCGTCCTGCGGGTGGAAGGCTTTCACATGACAGATGGGCGATGCGCCCTCGGCCACGTGGAAGCGATGTTTGCGCGCGCCCACCGTATAATCATAGGCGACAGGCCAACCATCCGCGCCGGGCACCAGCGCCATCCGGTCCGAACGCAGCACATGCAGCTCATTCACCGTGCCATCTTCGCCGCGCACGGCCTCCAGATAGCCATTGCCGGTCAACAGAAGTTGGCCAAAGAAGGCCTCGAACAGTTCAGCGCGGCTTTGGGCGGCGTTGGGGCGGGTCAGCAGGTCCAAAAGCGGATGCTGCTCAAACCGCTGCACATCGTCTTGCAGAACCAACGGCAGGGCGCTGGCCGCTTCCGCGATCAGCTTTACAGACCGAAAGCCGACCGGATTGGCCGAAAAGCCCGTGCGCGTCAGGCTGACGGTGTCGCGCGGGCTCCAGGCCACACGACCCGCATTGCCGTAAGCAATGACCGGACCGGTGGCCGAGGCCTTCACCTCTCCGGGCTGATCCGCTTTCGCGTCATCCGCAGCTCGTTTGAGAAAATCAAATACCATGCGCCTTGGCTCCTCGCGTTCGGGCTTGCCGGGTGGCTCCGGGCAAACCTGTCTTGTCCGGGCGCGCGTGGTCGCACGTCCCGAGCGGTCAATCTCGTCATTCAGTGATCAGGCCGGGCCCCGTCGCCGGGTGGCGTATGGTGCCCGCCTTTCGATGTTTTGCACTTTGCCAGTAGTGGTTAAAAAACTCTTTAACCTAGCGTGCGCACTTGCGGTCGGCGGTAGGATGCAACGGGCTCAATGATCAGCTCGTGCAAGGCCCAGACCAGTGCATCCACGCGGTCAGGGCTTCCCTTGCCCTCGAAGCCCTTATTGGTCATCCGACACATCTGGTCTTCCAGTGCAGCCATCCCGCCTGTGTGCGACACGCGGCCCTGCTCGTACAAAGCCGCCACAGGTTCCGCGCGCGCATGTTTGCCACGGGTGGCGCGCACCGCCTTATAGGGCACGGTCGCGTCGATCTGGCGGATCACGCTTTCCACAAGGTCGCCGCCCTGATTGACCTCGGCCACCAAACGGTCGGCCTTGTGGCGCTCCATCGCGGCCAGAGCCGCTTCGGCCCATTCTGATGGGCTGGCGGCCGAGACGCTGGCATCTTCCAAGACCACCGCCTTCCAGTCACCGGGCGGTCCCTTGGCGACCACCCCGGCCACGACGATCCCGCATTCATCTGACCCTTTGTGACCGGTGACCGGCGGGTCAACCGCAACCACGATCCGGTCCAGATCGGGCACCTCGGCACCGGCACGATGCTTGTCCAGCATCGCCATGGTCCACAACGCGCCCTCGGTGTCCTCCAACAGCACGCCGTCCAGCTCCTGCCGCCCTAGCCGCGTGTCGGCATAGCGCGCGCGCACCTCGTCCAGAAAGCTCTTCGCCAGATAGGCCCGGTTGGCTTCGGTTGGCGCATGTGTCGTCACGGTCGAGGGGTTCTTCAGGATCTGCTTTAGCACGCCGACATTGCGCGGCGTGGTGGTCACGCATTGACGCGGATGGCTGCCAAGGCGCAGACCGAACTGCAACATGTCCCAAGTCTCTTCAGCCTTCTTCCATTTGGCCAGCTCATCGACCCAAGCCGCGTCAAATTGCGGGCCACGCAGGCTTTCCGGCTCATAAGCGGAAAACACCTGCGCGATGGCACCGTTGGGCCAGACAAGCCGCCTGCGTCCGGCCTCCCAAACGGGGCGACGGTCGGGCGGCGAACAGGCCAAAATGCCGCTTTCGCCAAAGACCATGACCTCGCGCACCTGATCAATGGTTTCACCCACCAAGGCCACGCGGCGCGAGCGACCGGGATCAAGGGGCCCCGCCCCTTCGACCTCGGCGCGCACCCATTCCGATCCGGCGCGGGTTTTCCCCGCGCCGCGCCCGCCCATGATCACCCATGTGCGCCAGTCCCCGTCCGGGGGCAATTGGTGATCCAACGCCCAGAACTCAAACAGATAGGGCAGCGCCAAAAGCGCCCCGTCACTCAGGTCATTCAGGAAACTCTCACGTTCGTCTTGCGTCGCTGAGGCAAGCCAGTCTGCGCCCGATTTCATCTCGGGCCTGAGCAAGGTCAAGCTCTGCCGCTCGCCCCCCACCGCCGATGTTTTTACCACTTTGTTCAAGGCGTTTCCTTTCATCAAATACGTTTTGCATGGCCTTGCGCACTTCGCTTACAGCCTTCGCCAAAGCTGGTGTCGTTTCGCAATCAGCCGCTTCCGCCTCGCTCAACTGGCGGTCTAACTCTTTCAGAACACGTAGAAAAAATGCGTCCGCAATCTCCAGGTAATCATCCGAAGCTGCGTCCTTCCCCAAGGGCGTGATCTTTGTCATGTTTTTATTTGCCTCTCATGCTCGCTTCCCGCACGAGCGACATGAAAAAACGGCCCAGGGCGGGTGCCCGGGGCCGTTGAGTCACATCTTCTAGCGTATGACAAAGACTACGGTCGACCGTGCGCCCTGTCAAACGCGCCCGCCGCAACGCCGTGCGGCAAGCTTATGTTTTGTTTACACTTTCAGGCAGAGTGCGTCGATCACTGGTTGGCCCGCTCTGCCTCGATCTCGCGCCATTTGGCGACGTTGGCGTTGTGCTCTGCCAGTGTTTCGGCAAAGGCATGCCCACCGGTGCCATCTGCCACGAAGAACAGATAGGGTGTCGTGTCGGGGTTCAGGGCAGCCTCGATAGCTGCCTTGCCCGGATTGGCGATGGGCGTCGGCGGCAGGCCGTCGATCACATAGGTGTTGTAGGGCGTTTCACGGCGCAGCTCGCTTTGGCGCAAGCCCCGGCCCAGACTGCCCTGCCCGCGCGTGATGCCATAGATCACCGTCGGGTCGGTCTGCAGACGCATCGGCTGGTTCAGGCGGTTCACGAAGACTGACGCCACCTGCCGACGTTCTTCAGCCAGCCCGGTTTCCTTCTCCACGATCGAGGCCATGATCAGTGCTTCTTCGGCACTGGCATAGGGCAAATCCGCCGCGCGATCTTCCCATGCGGCGGCCAGAATAGCGGTCTGCGCCTCTTGCATCTTGGCGATCAGGCTTGCGCGATCCGCCCCCGGCTTCACCTCATAGCTGTCAGGTGCCAGGCTTCCCTCGGCGGGGGTCTCGGCCACCTCGCCCGACAGGAAATCAGCGCGTGACAGGCTATCCACCACCTGCCAGCTGGTCACACCTTCGGCCAGAGCAATACGGAACCGCGTGTCGCTTTCCGCCGCTTTGGCGGCATAGATTTCAGGCACAGCGCCCTCAAGCTCGGCCGGTTTGAACTCGGCCGTGATCTTGTAATCCTGCGTCGCCGGGTCAAGTTCACGCACCTGCATGACCGCCGTCAATACGCCCACCCGATACAGGATTTCCGTGCCACAGGTCGAGGCGCCGCCACGGGTTACGATATCCACGATATCGCTCATCGAGCTGCCTTCGCGCACCAGAAACGACCCCGCTTTCAGCGCCGCGGCCTTGTCGGAGTATTCGACCCCAATCCGAAAAACTGATGCGTTGGAAATCGCACCCTGATCGGTCAGACTATCCGCCACGCGCGAGAAGTTTGAGCCCTTGTCCACGCGCAGACATATCGCCTGCTCCAGCGGACCGGCCTGCGTGTACTGCTTCTTGCCCCAGGCGATGCCACCCACGGCGAGGATCAGAAGGACAATGAACAGGCTCAGCGCGTTCGACGCGATGTTACGCCACATCAGTCAGCGACCTTCCCCATGACAAGGCTGGCATTGGTGCCGCCAAAGCCAAAGCTGTTGGACAGGGCCACGTTGATCTCACGCTTCTCGGCCTTGTTCGCCGCCAGCGACAGGCGCGGTTCAATGGCCGGGTTGTCCAGGTTGATGGTCGGCGGTGCAATCTGGTCGCGGATGGCCAGGATACAGAAGATCGCCTCCACAGCGCCGGCTGCCCCCAGAAGGTGGCCAATCGAGGATTTAGTCGATGACATCGTGGCCGTGTCAGCCGCATCGCCCAGCAGACGCTCTACCGCGCCCAGTTCCACCGTGTCGGCCATGGTCGAGGTGCCGTGCGCATTGATATAGTCAATCGCCGACGGCTCCAGCCCGGCTTTGCCAAGCGCGGCCTGCATGGCGCGGAACCCACCATCGCCATCTTCGGCCGGGGCCGTGATGTGATAGGCATCGCCCGACAGGCCATAGCCCAGAACTTCGGCATAAATCTTGGCGCCACGCGCCTTGGCGTGTTCGTATTCTTCCAGCACCACGATGCCGGCGCCCTCGCCCATCACGAAGCCATCGCGGTCTTCGTCATAGGGGCGGCTCGCGGCCTTCGGGTCGTCTTCGCGCTTGGTCGACAGGGCTTTACAGGCGTTGAAGCCTGCGATGCCCAGCTCACAAATCGCGGCTTCGGCACCACCGGCCACCATCACATCCGCATCGCCCGACTGGATCAGGCGGCTCGCGTCACCAATGGCGTGTGCACCGGTGGAACAGGCCGTTACGACCGAGTGGTTCGGGCCCTTGAAGCCAAACTTGATCGAGACCTGACCCGAGATCAGGTTGATCAGCGAGCCGGGAATGAAGAAGGGCGACACGCGGCGCGGCCCGCGTTCATTTAGAAGGATCGAGGTATCCGCAATGGTCGACAGCCCGCCAATACCCGAGCCAATGATCACGCCGGTGCGGTGCAGGCTTTCTTCGTCCTCGGGCATCCAGTCGGCGTCTTTGACCGCCATTTCAGCGGCAGCCAGACCGTAGAGGATGAAATCATCCACCTTGCGGCGCTCTTTCGGTTCCATCCAGTCATCAGGATTGAAGGTCCCGTCGCTGCCATCGCCCAAGGGCACTTCGCAGGCATATTTCGTGGTCACGCGCGACGCATCAAACTTGGTGATCGGACCCGCACCGGACTGACCATCCAAAATACGTTCCCATGTCTTCTCAACGCCGCTTGCCAGCGGAGAAATCATGCCCAATCCTGTAACAACCACTCGACGCATCTTGGTGCCCTTTCGCAGGTTTTCAAAAGTCTCGGGGGTGATAGCGCGCCAAGACCTGTCTGGGCAAGGTCAATTCCACATTACAGAGAAAGCCCGCCGATTGTTTGCCATCTGGCATCAAGTGCCTAAAACAGAAAACGGCCCGCCAGATGGCAGGCCGTTTCGAAAATTCGCAATCCTGACGGATCAGGCAGCTTCGGTGATGAATTTCACAGCGTCGCCAAAGGTCTGGATGGTCTCGGCTGCATCGTCCGGGATCTCGATGCCGAACTCTTCTTCAAAAGCCATGACCAGCTCTACGGTGTCCAGGCTGTCTGCGCCCAGATCGTCGATGAACGAGGCCGATTCCGTAACCTTGTCCTCTTCAACACCCAGGTGCTCAACAACGATTTTTTTCACGCGGTCTGCGACGTCGCTCATGATAAATCCTCACGTTTTCAGGCCAGTGGCCCTTTTTCGATTGACCCGAATGGGCCGTTTAGTGTTCAGCGTTCACCGCCGAATTCCCCAGGGTCAAACCAACTCCGAAGAAAAACATGCGCCGCCTATAGCACATCGCACTAGATAGGCAAACGCTTTCGGCCTGCAAGGGGGTGGTTGGGCGGGGATCACCCCGCCCTCGTTCCCCTAGGTCAGGACCTTACAACATGGCCATACCACCATTCACATGGATGGTCGCGCCGGTGGTATAGCCCGCTTCGGGCGAGGCCAGATACAGAACCGACGCCGCAATTTCTTCGGCCGACCCCATGCGGGCTGCGGGAATCTGCACGTTGATCTTCTCTTTCTGATCATCCGTCAGCTTGTCGGTCATCGCAGTGGCGATGAAGCCCGGCGCCACGCAGTTTGCGGTGATGCCACGGCTGGCAACCTCATAGGCGATGGATTTGGTCAGGCCGACCATACCGGCCTTCGACGCCGCATAGTTCACCTGCCCCGGATTGCCGGTCGCGCCAACGATCGAACTGATGTTGATGATACGACCCCAGCGGGATTTCATCATCGGGCGCATCACGCCGCGGCACAGCCGCATGGTCGAGGTCAGGTTCACGTCAATCACGCTTTGCCATTCCTCGTCCGACATGCGCATGAAAATCTGGTCGCGGGTGATGCCCGCGTTGTTCACCAGAATATCCACGCCACCCATGGCTTCGATGGCTTGCTTTGGCAGGGCGTCGACCGCCGCGCCGTCAGACAGGTTGCAGGGCAGCACATGGGCGCGTTCCCCCAGTTCGGCAGCCAGCGCTTCCAGCGGCTCAACGCGCGTGCCCGACAGGCCCACGGTTGCGCCCGCGCCATGCAACGCTTTGGCGATCGCGCCGCCAATGCCGCCCGACGCTCCGGTTACCAGCGCATTTTTTCCAGTCAGATCAAACATCTGCTCTTCCTTCCTCAGGTAAATTCTATCCTTAGCCCGCAAGGCTTTCAGCGGCGGCTTTCACGTCATCCGGCGTCCCGATGGCACGGGTGGCCACGGATTTGTCGATCCGCTTGATCATGCCCGACAGGGCCTTGCCTGCGCCGATCTCCCAGATCTCGGTGACCCCTTCGCCGGCCATCCAGGCCACGCTTTCGCGCCAGCGGACAGATCCGGTAACCTGCTCAACCAGAAGCGACCGGATGGTCGCCGGGTCCGAAACCTCAGCGGCGCGCACATTTGCGACCAACGGAACTGCTGGGCTGTTCATGTCCACATGTGACAGCGCCTCGGCCATCGCCTCGGCAGCGGGCTGCATCAGGGCGCAATGGAACGGTGCGCTGACCGGCAGCAACACCGCGCGGCGCGCGCCTTTGCCCTTGGCGATTTCTACTGCACGCTCGACGGCCTCCTTGTGGCCCGAAACCACAACCTGCGCCGGATCATTGTCATTGGCGGCCTGACAAACCTGATCGTGGGACGCCTCAGAAGCCACCTCGGCAGCGGTTGCGAAATCCAATCCCAGCAGGGCCGCCATGGCCCCCACGCCCACCGGCACGGCTTCTTGCATGGCCTGACCACGGGTGCGCAGCAGGCGCGCGGTGTCGGCGATCGACAGGGTGCCTGCGGCAGCCAATGCCGAATACTCGCCCAAAGAGTGGCCCGCGACAAAGCTGGCCGCATCAATCGACACGCCCTCGGCCTCCAGCGCGCGCATCGCGGCAAGCGAGGTCGCCATCAGCGCGGGCTGGGCGTTTTGCGTCAGCGTCAGCGTGTCTTGCTCGCCTTCCCAGATCAGGGCCGACAGCTTTTCACCAAGCGCTTCATCCACCTCGTCAAAGACCGCCTGTGCGGCCGGATAGGCCTCTGCCAGGGCTTTGCCCATGCCAATGCTCTGGGCGCCCTGCCCGGGGAATACGAATGCACGGCTCATGGCCTCTCCTCTTGCTTATTCAGCTTTCCCAAAGGGAATACCCCGCGCAGAGGCGGGGTGCAATGAGCATTGCGCTGCAAGAGCTTTGCGGACGGGACGAGACCTCCCCCTGCCCGGCGTTATACGGCGGCCATGGCCTGCGCTGGCGGTACAACCTTGATCGCCTGCGCCGATGGCCGCGCCATCGCCTGCAGCCCCGAGCGATCCGTGCGCAAATCCCGCACAATCCGGTCACGGATGGGCACCAGAAGCTCTTCGGCACCCGACACGATTTCAATCGCATCCGGGCCATCACCGATGCGGGCGAAGATGGACGGGTGCAGGTCGCTTTCCGACCGTGCAATCAAGATCGCAGACACCTCGTCAAACCCCACCTGCGCGGCCAGTTTGAACGCGCCGTTTTGCTTGCGCGATCCGGCACGGATTTCACGCGACACCAGATCAATCTGGGTTTCCGCGCGTTGCCCATCCTGGCCAAACAGGTAAAGCAGCCCCCCAAGTCCGATAAACAGGCAGCTCAACCCCAGTTTCATCGCCACAAGGATCGGATCGCCAAAGCTGTCCACACCGGGCACAACCCATACGCCCAGAAGGACAAGTCCGATGATCACGGCAATGAAACGTCCAAGTGCCCGACCAAGCAGCGGCATGCCTTCCTGCGCATCCTCTGCCGTCAGAGTATATCCCCAAGGCAGGTGAACAAGCTCTGGACACATCAGGTTCTGTGCGGCGTTGGAGGGCTGGAAGGACTGCGAAATCATGGTCATGGTCGGCCTCGGTCAGTGTCTTGTCTGCTGCGCCCTGTTCAGTGGCCGCCCAATGATGCGGCCCGGGTGCTTGGTCACAGTGCTGACAGCCGAATGGGGCGGGAATTGGGCGCTCTGCGGGTGATTGATTGACGGGGCCGGCAGATCGGATCAGGTCCTGTTTTCTCAGCATCTGTCTTGCAATCAGGTCTGGCGCGTGTATAAGGCACCGTCCTTTCCGTAAGGTATGAACCGCGTAGCCTCTCGTGGGTGGGTCGCGGAAAGGTTTAGACCCATTCTTTGAAGCGCGCTTGAAAATAGAACTGGAGTTCACATGCCCCTTTACGAGCATGTCTTCATCTCGCGTCAGGACTTGTCCAACGCGCAAGCTGAGAACCTCATCGAACATTTTGGCACCGTACTGGGTGACAACGGCGGTAAAGTCGTTGACAGCGAGTACTGGGGCGTCAAGACGATGGCCTACAAGATCAACAAGAACCGCAAAGGCCACTATGCCTTCCTGAAGACCGATGCGCCTGCACCGGCTGTTCAGGAAATGGAACGCCTGATGCGCCTGCATGACGATGTCATGCGCGTTCTGACCATCAAGGTCGACGATCACGCCGAAGGCCCCTCGGTCCAAATGCAAAAACGTGACGAACGCGGCGACCGCCGTGGCCGTGACCGCTAATCGGAGGTCTAACTCATGGCAGCTAAACCATTTTTCCGTCGCCGCAAGGTATGCCCCTTCTCGGGCGACAACGCGCCGAAGATCGACTACAAAGACACCCGTCTGCTGCAGCGCTACATTTCCGAGCGCGGCAAAATCGTTCCCTCGCGCATCACCGCCGTTTCGGCCAAGAAGCAGCGTGAACTGGCCCGTGCTATCAAACGCGCCCGTTTCCTTGCCCTGCTTCCCTACGCCGTTAAGTAAGGAGACCTGATCAATGCAAGTTATCCTTCTGGAACGTGTTGCCAAGCTTGGCCAGATGGGCGACGTCGTTGACGTAAAGCCCGGCTACGCCCGCAACTTCCTGCTGCCCCAGGGCAAAGCCCTGTCGGCATCGGACGCCAACATTGCCAATTTCGAAGCCCAGAAAGCGCAGCTTGAAGCGCGCAACCTGGAGACCAAGAAAGAAGCTGAAGCCCTGGCCGAGAAGCTGGACGGCGAACAGTTCATCGTGATTCGTTCGGCATCGGATGCTGGCGCCCTTTACGGTTCGGTCACCCCGCGTGACGCCGCCGAGGTTGCTACTGAAGCTGGCTTCACCGTGGACAAGAAGCAGATCGCTCTGAAAGCCCCGATCAAATATCTGGGCCTGCACGCTGTGCATGTGATCCTGCACCCCGAGGTTGACGTCGAGATCAACCTGAACGTGGCCCGCTCGGAAGAAGAAGCAGAACTGCAGGCTTCGGGCAAGTCGATCCAGGAACTGGCCGCTGAAGCTGAAGCCGAAGCCGAGTTCGAGATCGCCGAACTGTTCGACGACATCGGTGCTGCTGCATCTGATGATGACGAACTGGCTCCGGCCGCCGATGCAGATGATGCACCGGCCGCAGAAGAGGCATCGGAAGAAGAGTAATCTTCTTTTTGAAAACCAATACAAAAGGCCGTTCCATCTGGGGCGGCCTTTTTTGATGCGGAAGACCGGGCAGGCTTTCGCCTGTCGACAGCTGCGCCCTTTCCCCGTCAGGGCAACACGCCTACGCTCTTTCTTATGACTGATGTATCCAGACGCCTTTTCCTGACCGCCCTGCCTGTTCCCTTTCTGACCGCCTGTTTGGGGCGGGGGCCAGTCAAGGGGGAGGCCCCGGCCAAACATGCCGCAAAAGAGGCCTTCAACCCGCCGCTCTACCCCAATGAGACGCCAGAGTTGCGCGCATTGATCAACAAATGGGCCGACCACTACCAGATCCCGCGCGAGCTAGTGCACAGGCAAGCCGTGCGTGAGAGTACCCACCGCCCCTGGGCGCGCAACGGGCCTTACTGGGGGCTGTTGCAAATCTTGCCCCAGACCGCCCGCACCATGGGCCATCGCGGCCCGGCAAGCGAGCTTCTGGACCCCGATGTGAACCTGAAATACGCGGGCAAGTATCTGAAGGGGGCGTATCTGGTGTCCGGCGGCAGCATTGAGGGCGCCATGAAATGGTATGCGCGCGGCTATTATTACGAAGCCAAGCGGTTGGGGTTGTTGGTCGAGACGGGCCTCAGGCCCGGATGATGGCTGCTGGTGGCTCATTCTGTGAATGAGCCTATGGGGCGTTGCCCCCTGTGAAACCCTGACGGGTTTCCCATTCCCCCAAGGTACTTTCGACAAGAAAATGAGACCACCGCCCCAAAAGAAAAGGCCGCCCCGATTGGAGCGGCCTTTCTGATGTCTGTAGGAGGACGACTTATTCGTCTTCCAGTGCCTCGACAGCTTTCTGCAGGTCGTCTTTCGAGACCTCTTTTTCCGACACGTTGGCCAGTTCGAAGACATAGTCGATGACCTTGTCTTCAAACAGCGGTGCCTGGATCTGCTGGCGCATCTGCGGGTTTTGCTGCACGAACTCAAAGAACTGACGTTCCTGGCCCGGGTACTGACGTGCCTGGTTCATGACCGCTTGGGTCATTTCGGCGTCGGAGACCTCGATCTCGGCTTTCTGGCCCAATTCGGCCAGCAGCAGGCCAAGGCGCACGCGGCGACCGGCAAGTTTCTTGTGCTCATCAGTGGCTTCGATTTCCGGGTGGTCGTGACCTTCCACCTCGGGGTTTTCCTCGTGCCACAGCTGGTGTGCGATCTGGCCGGCTTCGGCATCCAGAAGCGACGGCGGCAGATCGAAGTCAACCAGCTTGTCCAGCTCGTCCAACAGGCCGCGCTTCATCACAGCACGGGCCGCGCCAGAGAACTCGGCTTCCAGACGTTCCGAGATCTGGCCTTTCAGGGCAGCCAGATCCTCGGCGCCGAACTTGGTGGCCAGCTCGTCATTGATTTCAGCGGCAACGGGTTCTTTCACCTCGTTCACCTTACATTCAAAGACAGCGTCTTTGCCGGCCAGGTTTTCCGCACCGTATTCCGCCGGGAAAGCCACTTTGACTTCCACGTCGTCACCAGCCTTGGCACCAACCAGCTGCTCTTCGAAGCCCGGAATGAACGAGCCCGAGCCCAGCACCAGCGGATAGTCTTCGGCAGCGCCGCCATCAAAGGCTTCGCCGTCAACTTTACCCAGGAAGTTGATCACAACCTGATCGCCATCCTTGGCTTTCGAGCCTTTCTTGCGGTCTTTGAAGTCCTGAGCGGTCTCGACCAGGTTTGCCAGCGCTTCGTCCACATCAGCCTCGGCAGCTTTCACAACCAGCTTTTCCAGCTTGATGCCTTTCAGATCGACCTCGGGGATCGCGGGAAGGGCTTCATAGGACATCTCGATTTCAACGTCGTCGCCTTCTTTCCAGTCCTCATTGGTCATCTTGACCTCGGGCTGCATGGCGGGGCGGTCGCCGCTGTCTTCAAAATGCTTGTTCATGGCACCATCGACAGCTTCCTGCATGGCTTCGCCCATCAGGCGCTGACCAAACTGCTTTTTCAAAAGAGCCATCGGCACTTTGCCCTTGCGGAAGCCCTTCATTTCGACTTCCGGCTGAGCTTCAACCAGCTTTTCGTTGACTTTTGCGTCCAGATCAGCGGCCGGAACCACGATCTTGTAGCCGCGTTTCAGACCTTCGTTCAGGGTCTCGGTGACCTGCATAGCCTTGTCCTTTTCATCGTCCTTGGTGCGGGTGGAGGGACTTGAACCCCCACGCCTTGCGGCGCCAGAACCTAAATCTGGTGCGTCTACCAATTTCGCCACACCCGCAGAAAACCATGGGCAGCCCACGCCAACACGGAAAGGGCCGCCCAAATTCGCGCCCTTCTAGCATCGCGACGGGCAGGATGCGAGAGGAAAAGCGGTGTGTTTTGGCCCATGAGCACGCAATTGCGCGCGTTTTTCGCCCCCGAAGCGTCATGGCGGGCACAGCGCCCCAGAGAATCAGGAAAATTCTAGGTATTTCGTCGCCCAGCTGTTAAACTGTCCTCAATGAGCAGCACCCAAAAAGGGTGATAAGAATAAGGCAGGTATAAGATGACGTCCATGTCTCCAGAGCGAGGCGGGGGTACGACCCTCGTGCATCGCGCATGTATTCCAACAACGGGCCTTGGTATCGGGGCAATGGTGCAGACCCTTAAAGGGTTGGTTCCAGTTGAAGATCTGAAACCCGGTGATCGGCTTTTGGCGGTGGATCGCGGCGTTGTGCGCCTTCGGGCGCTGACACGGCGCGCCGTGGACCCTGCGCAACTTGTGCATGTGGCCCCGCGCGCTTTGACCGCCATCCGCGGCGGCGATGTGTATCCCGCCTTCACCGTTGCCGCCTACCAGCCCATGGTTCTGCGCGGCTGGATGGCGCAGGCGATGTTCGGCAAACCCCGCGCATTGGTGCAGGCGCGCCAGCTGATTGATGGAGAGCTGATCCGAAAAGTCGCAGGCACCACGCCGCTTTCTTTGTATCAGTTGCATTTTGATGACGTGCATTTTGTCAGAATCGGCGGAATGGACATGACGTCGACACATCTTCCGGCCCTGAAACGCAGCCGCGCGGACACAATCTGACTGGTTTCATGGGATTGTTGCCGACCCCCGGAACAATCCCATTAACTTTCCCTGACCCTGCCCCATTTGTGCCCCAATCTCTGATCAAAGGTTAAGACGGGGAAAGAAATGGATGTCAGAAAGGTGCTGCCATGACCTATCAAACGAATAAAATCGCCGAAAGCGCGTCGCTGAACGAGACCATGGGTCTGGCCGAGGGCACGATTGTCCTGACCATGCGCGGCGAAGTTGCGGTCGAAGACCTGCGTGAAGGCGATCGCGTCATCACCCGCGACATTGGTGCCCAGCCTCTGCGCGCCATCAAACGCAGGCGCGCCCAAACCACTCACATTACCAAGGGTAGCCTTGGTGAAAACCGCCCCGAACGCGACCTTGCCGTTGCCGCTGGCCAACCCCTGATGGTGCGCGATGGCGCCCCGGTTGCCATGATTGCTGGCGACCTGACGCAGGATGCGGGCATTCCGACAGTGGCCGACCTGTACCAGCTCGACTTCGGTCGTCGCCACGTGATCTACGCCAACGGCGTCGAATTGGCGGTGGCTTAAGCCCCCAACCTTCTGAACACTGCTGGCAGCATCTCGGGCAGGTCCTCGGCAATGAGGCCCTGCCCGAATTCTATGGCGCATTCCACATGCAGCCAGGCCGCCGTTTCCGCCGCCTGCATCGGGGCAAATCCCCGCGCAAGCAACCCGGTGATGAACCCCGCCAACACGTCGCCCGACCCCGCCGTCGCCAACCACGGGGCGGAGCGTTCGTATGCCGCCGAGTTGATCGCGCACTGCCCATCCGGCGACGCAATCACCGTATCCGCCCCCTTGAACAGCACCACACAGCCCGCGCGTGCCGCGGCCTCTCGCGTGGCGTCTACCTTGGAATAAGCGGGCCCTTTGGTGGCGGGCGCGTTCAGCTTTTCGGCAATATCAGGGAAGAGCCGCGCGAACTCGCCCGCATGCGGGGTCAGCACGCAGCTGTCATGCAGCATATCAAACAACGCGGCGGGGTCGTCCCTGAACGCCGTCAAAGCATCCGCGTCCAGCACCGTTGCGCGTTTCGCCGCCAAACCCACCGGCACCAAGTCCCGCGCCCGCTCGAGACCCAATCCGGGACCAAGGCAGAGCGCATTCAACCGTTCATCCGCAAGCACAGCCTGAAACACCTGCGCATCCCCCACCGGCGACAGCATGATCGCATCCAACCGCGCCGCATTTTCCTGCAGCGCACCGGGTGTCGGTGCGACGGTCACAAGCCCTGCCCCGATGCGGAGCGCACCGCGTGCAGCAAGTCGCGCCGCGCCGCCTTTGCCGGACGAGCCAGACAAGATGAGGGCGTGACCATGGGAGAATTTGTGATTGCCACCCTGCTTGCCGGGCCAATCAGGGCGCACGACCAATCTGACAACCTCATCTTGTGGCAACGCTGGACAGTCGCGACCATCAATACCTATGGATTTGACAACGGTCTTGCCGCAGAGTTCCTGACCTTCCCTTAGGGCATGCCCCAGTTTCAAACTGTGAAAAGATACTGTCAAATCCACAGCGGAAGAACGGGCCGCAGCTACGTCTTGCTCAACACCTTTGAAACCATCTTCTTCGATGATGCGACCACTATCGCTACACAAACCACTTGGAATATCTATGGCGACCACACGAGCAGCTACACCAAAGCGAAATTCGCGTGGTGTGTAAGAGCCAATTGCTGATTGTTCGCGCATATCCAGTAGCGCCAGACCAAGATCACTAACAGGTCGCGTCAACCCAGTGCCGAACAGGGCATCCACTGTGACATGCGCTTCTACCGTCGATGCTTCGAAGTTTGACCGCAGCGGCGAGGTCACTCCCAACTCCCCCCATCGCTCATAATTCGCCCGCGCATCCGGCGGCAGCGTCGACGCGTCGCCATAGAGGAACACCTCGACCTCCCAGCCCCACTCTTTCAAGAGCCGCGCGACGACAAACCCATCGCCGCCGTTGTTCCCCGGCCCGCACAGCACCACCGCTTTATGAGAGGTCTTTGACAGCTCTGGCCATTCCTCAAAGATGGCCTCGACCACGCCCCGGCCCGCGCGTTCCATCAGCTCCAGCCCAGTGACCTCGCCTGAGTCGATGGCAGCCTGTTCGATGGCGCGCATTTGGGCTGCTGTCAGCAATTCGGTCATGGGTTCTCTTTCATCAATTGCATAATTTTCAAACCAACTGCCTATTTTTTGTGCAAATGCCCGGAAATTGGCCAAACCGGGCCACCCTGCGTCAGCCTATCCAATTGTTCCCTTCGGGGGAAAGTGGTCTTTGGGTCGCGACACGCAGATTCCTTGAGGAGAGATATCGATGAAGAAGATCGAAGCCATCATCAAGCCGTTCAAGCTGGATGAAGTAAAGGAAGCGCTGCAGGACATTGGCGTGCAGGGCCTTTCGGTGATCGAGGTGAAGGGCTTTGGCCGTCAGAAAGGTCATACCGAGCTTTACCGCGGCGCCGAATATGTCGTTGATTTCCTGCCCAAGGTCAAAATCGAGATCGTTCTGGCGGACGATCAGGTCGACGAGGCCATCGAGGCGATCATCGACGCCGCCAAAACCGACAAGATCGGCGACGGCAAGATCTTTGTCTCGCCCGTCGAACAAGCCATTCGCATCCGCACCGGTGAAACCGGCGATGATGCACTTTGAACCAAACGAACAACCACGAACCAAAGGATTCTGATATGAGCGTTGAAGCCGTACTCAAACAGATCAAGGAAGACGACATTGCTTATGTCGACATCCGTTTCACCGACGTGCGCGGCAAGCTGCAGCACGTGACCGTCGATTGCGACCTGGTCGACGAAGACTTCCTGGAAGAAGGCTTCATGTTCGATGGCTCGTCGATTGCCGGCTGGAAGTCGATCGAAAGCTCGGACATGAAACTGATGCCCGACACCGAAAGCACCTATATCGACCCGTTCTACGCGGAAAAAACGCTCTGCATTCACTGCTCGATCGTCGAGCCGGACACCGGCGAAGCCTATGGCCGTGACCCGCGCGGCACCGCGCAGAAGGCCGAAGCTTACCTGAAATCCTCGGGCATTGGTGACGTGGCTTACATGGGCCCCGAAGCCGAGTTCTTCCTGTTTGACGATGTGCGTTTCTCGAACACCATGAACAAAGTGTCCTTTGAAGTGGACGCGATTGACGCCGCTTGGAACACTGACGCTGAGTATGAGATGGGCAACACCGGCCATCGTCCGGGCGTCAAGGGCGGCTACTTCCCCGTGAACCCGATTGACGACGCGCAGGACCTGCGCTCGGAAATGCTGACCACGATGAAAAACATCGGCATGAAAACCGACAAGCACCACCACGAGGTGGCCTCGTGTCAGCACGAGCTGGGTCTGATCTTTGACAGCCTGACAAAACAGGCCGACGAGCTGCAGAAGTACAAATACATCATCCACAACGTGGCGCATGCTTATGGCAAAACGGCAACCTTCATGCCCAAGCCCATCGCAGGCGACAACGGCACCGGGATGCACGTGAACATGTCGATCTGGAAAGACGGCAAGCCGCTTTTCGCTGGCGACAAATACGCTGACCTCAGCCAGGAAGCCCTGTATTTCATCGGCGGCATCCTGAAGCACGCCAAGACGCTGAATGCTTTCACCAACCCCTCGACCAACAGCTACAAGCGCCTGATCCCGGGCTTTGAAGCCCCCGTTCTGCGCGCCTATTCGGCCTCGAACCGGTCGGGTTGCGTGCGTATTCCGTGGACCGAAAGCCCGAAAGCCAAGCGCGTCGAGGCCCGCTTCCCCGATCCCGCCGCGAACCCCTATCTGTGCTTCGCTGCCCTTCTGATGGCCGGCCTTGACGGCATCAAGAACAAGATCGACCCGGGCGCGGCACAGGACAAAAACCTCTATGACCTGCCGCCGGAAGAGCTGGACGGTATCCCGACCGTTTGCGCAAGCTTGCGCGAAGCTCTGGAAGCGCTGGAAGCCGATAACGACTTCCTGACCGCGGGCGACGTGTTCACCAAAGACCAGATTCAGGGCTATATCGACCTGAAATGGGAAGAGGTTTACGCCTACGAGCACACACCCCACCCGGTGGAATACCAGCTTTACTACAGCTGCTGATCCGCGGCTCGGAACACATGCAAAAAGGCGCCCTTGGGCGCCTTTTTCGCGTTAGGGCCAGTGTCGGGACCAATGCTCAGGCCCGCCATAGACGTGCGTCATGGTAAACAAAACCCTTCATGATTGTGGCGCCCGCATCCCGGATTTTGTGCGATTTTGCCCTTTTTCCTCCCAACTCTCGGCATCTCGGTCGGGTCAAGTCGGGACGAGCAGTTGAGGAAACCAGACAAAGAGAGGCAAAAATAATGAGCTTCATGTCCCCACAAAGCGTCTATCGCACACAGGCCCGCGAAATCCGACGCACAGAACAGAAACTGGCCGCAGCCTTTCGCACAGCCGGGTTCTGGGATGCCGTATTCAGCGGTGATCAGGCTGACCAAAATGACACCCCGCCGCGCTTGCGCCATTGGGTGGAAGGTCAGGGATTTCAGCCGGTCGACGCCTAAATCCGTATCGCGATGGCTCAGTGGCCCGAGGGCGGTGGCATCTCGATGCCAAGCGCGTCCAGTTGCGCCTCACTCAGCACATAAGTGTGGATCGAAAAAATCACCGCGTCACTGATCGGCAAGCGCCGCATGGCCTGCCGCTCGACCCGCAGCCATTTAGGCCCGTCCTGATAAACACCACGGCGATCTTCTTCGGTGCGCGGCTGATGCAACTCGGGGTCGCCATAGACAAGATAGTTGGCGCGCCAGATCGGCCGATCCACTCTGATCCCATCAAAAAGTCGCTGCACCCGCTTGGCAAGATCCGCGGTATACACATGCACAGGGGCGTGGATGCGCGTCATCGGACGCATGAACTTCTGCGCCAGTGACCAGCTCGCCGGAAAACATAAAACAGCCCCGGTCAACAGATGCTCGTCATCCTGTTTTTGCATGATCACCATGTCTTCCTGAACCAAGGCGCCGATTGTTGCCAGCGGCGCATCAGGTGTCACTTCGACGACATATCCATCGGGACAAGTCACCCGCCCCCGCTCGATCACATAGCCCGGATCGCGGGCAATCTCTTCCAGCACCAACGCCAAAAGCTCGTCTGCGGCACGCCGCGCCATGGGATCCAGCCGCAACACGTCATCGCGCTTGTGGTCAAGCAAGGCCCGGCGATGTGCCATCTGAGCCGCGTAAGCATCATCGCGCAACAGCCATTCGCCCGCGGCCACCGGGTTCAACCCCGGCAAACGGCGGGTACGTTCCTCTTCCCATGGGCGATAGGGAAGCTGTGATTGACAGATTTCGACCATCCCGGGCCCCTTGTGATGTCACGACAGAATGCGCGCTGATGGTCTGGACGCAAGTGCGAAATCTCTGCACCGCTGCGTCACGGCTTTTCACGTGATCGTGTGTCGTGGGTTCAATGGCTTGTCTGTTCCCGCTGCGCGCCCCATTCTTGGCAGCACCCGCAATTCTATGAAAGACATGGCATGTCCACGCAAAAACTGACCTTTACCGGCCATTCCGGACACAAATTGGCCGCGCGGCTGGACCTGCCAGATGGCCCACATCTGGCCACGGCGCTGTTTGCACATTGTTTTACCTGCGGCAAAGACATTGCGGCCGCGCGACGGGTGGCGGCACGTCTGGCCAGTCTTGGTATCGGGGTGTTGCGGTTTGATTTCACCGGGCTTGGCCATTCCGAAGGTGAATTCGAAAACACGCATTTTTCCTCCAATGTGCGCGACATCGAACTGGCGGCAGAGGCGCTGGCGGCGCGCGGCATGGCACCAGCCCTGCTGATCGGCCATTCACTGGGAGGTGCCGCCGTGATCAAAGCGGCCAACGCGATCCCTTCGGTGCAGGCGGTCGTGACCATTGGCGCCCCCGCTGATCCCGCCCATGTCATTGAAAACTTTGAAGATGCCCTGCCGCGCATCCGCGCCGAGGGCGCGACCGAGGTCTGTCTGGGCGGGCGCCCGTTCCGCATTCGCGACAGTTTCGTAAGTGATGTCAGCGCGGCAAATCTGGATGCGGATCTGAAAGCTCTGAAGCCCGCGCTTTTGGTGTTGCATGCCCCGCGCGATACGGTCGTTTCGATCGACAATGCGGCCGCAATCTTCATGGCCGCCCGACACCCCAAAAGTTTTGTGACCCTGGATGACGCAGATCACCTGGTTAGCCGGGCAGAGGATGCCGAATACGCGGCCGAGGTCATTTCCAGCTGGGCCACGCGCTATGTTGACCTCAAACCACCTGCGCCTCCGATTGGCGCGCCCGAAGGGATTGTCCGCGTGTCCGAAGCCGACCCGCGCGGTTTTTTGCAAGATGTGCAATCGGGCCCCGCGCATCACACGCTGGCGGACGAACCTCTGGCCTATGGCGGCACCAACAAGGGCATGACGCCCTATGGGTTTCTGTCAGCAGGGCTTGGGGCCTGCACCTCGATGACCATTCGAATGTATGCCCGCCGCAAGGGCTGGCCTTTGGATCATGTCTGGGTCGATGTAAGCCACAACAAGGTGCATGCGCAGGATGCCGAAACCGGCGCGCGCGACAAGATTGATCAGTTCCATCGATTGATCCATCTGGAAGGCGCGCTTGATGACGAACAACGCGCGCGTCTGTTGCAAATTGCCGATCGCTGCCCGGTACACCGCACTCTGGAAGCCACCAGTCAGGTCCAGACAGAGCTGGCGGCGCCCTGACGCGGCTCCACCTGTACGCTGCCTGCACATGACGGGGAAATCCGCGTGCGGAAAGCCATATTCAGCTTTTTGCCTTGACCTGAGCGACCGGCCCGTCAAAAACCCCTCTTATGAGTACGGGCAGACTAACGATTGATCTTGATGCCGTGGCCGCCAACTGGCGGGCACTGGATGCCAAAAGCGACCCCGGTGTGCAGACCGCCGCCGTGGTCAAAGCCGATGCCTATGGGCTGGGCGTGGGCAAAGTGGGCCGCGCATTGGCCGCCGCCGGGGCACGCCGTTTTTTCGTGGCCGTGGCCGAAGAAGGGGCCGCCCTGCGTGAAGCCCTTGGACCGGGCCCTGAGATTTGCGTCTTTTCCGGGCATATGTCCGGCGACACGGATATGATGCATGATCTGGGCCTTGTACCGATGCTGAATTCCGTCGAACAGATCACCCGCCATTTCGAAGCCCTGCCCGGCCACCCATTTGGCGTGCAGCTGGACACGGGCATGAACCGACTGGGCATGGAGCCCGGTGAATGGGCCGCCCTGCGTGACCTTGTGGTCAGTCAGGGGCCGCGCCTTGTAATGAGCCATCTGGCCTGCGCCGACGAGCCTGATCACGAGATGAACCGCCAGCAGCTCAATGTCTTTCTGTCCATGACTGATGGGATCGAAGCCCCGCGCAGCCTTGCGGCCACGGGCGGCATCCTGCTTGGGCCTGACTATCATTTCGACCTGACCCGGCCAGGAATTGGCCTTTACGGCGGCCTGCCCTTTGAAGAGGCGCAGCCGGTGGTGCATCTGGACCTTCCGGTGATCCAGATCCGCGATTTGGCCGCAGGTGAAAGCGTTGGCTATGGGAACAGCTGGGTGGCCGAGCGCCCGGCGCGTGTTGCGACCGTTTCCGGCGGCTATGCTGACGGGTTGACGCGGCACCTGTCCAATCAGGCCGTGCTGTTTTTCGAAGACACCCCCTGCCCCCTTCTGGGCCGCGTGTCGATGGACCTGATTGGTGTTGATATCACCCACCTGAAAGACAAGCCAAAAGCCTTGTCGATGATTGGGCCTCATCAATCCCCCGATGATCTGGCAGAGATCGCTGGCACCATCGGATATGAAATTCTGACCCAATTGGGCGCACGCTATGCGCGCTATTACGCACGAGGTCGCGCATGACCGCCGTGACAGCCCCCCTCGCCGCCATCGGCCGCGCCACGCTTGCGTTTCTGGCCATGGTCGGGCGCGTTGCGATCTTTGCAGGTCAGGCGATCAGCCATATCCTGCGCCCGCCTTATTACCCCCGCGAGTTTCTGAATGCGCTGATGAATATCGGCTATTTCAGCCTGCCCGTGGTGGGGCTGACCGCGATTTTCACCGGCGCCGCGCTGGCGCTTCAGATCTATTCCGGCGGGCAGCGGTTCTCGGCCGAGGCCGTGGTGCCGCAGATCGTGGCCATCGGCATGGTGCGCGAACTTGGGCCCGTGCTTGTCGGGCTTATGATCGCTGCGCGTGTGACCTCTTCGATCGCGGCTGAAATCGCCACCATGAAAGTGACCGAGCAGATCGACGCGCTTGTCACCCTGTCCACCCACCCGATGAAATACCTGACCGCGCCGCGCGTGTTGGCCGCCACGTTGGTGGTGCCCGCATTGGTGGGGATAGGCGATATCATCGGCATTATGGGCGGCTTTATCGTCAGCACACAGCAGCTTGGCTTTGCCACCGGCCCCTATCTGACGAACACGTGGAACTTCCTTGAAACACCCGACATTGTGTCCTCGTTGGTGAAAGGTGCGGCTTTTGGCTTCATCGCATCGGTGATGGGGTGCTATCACGGTATGCAATCGGGCCGTGGCGCACAGGGTGTGGGCCGGGCCACCAAAACCTCGGTCGAGGCCGCCGCCGTGATGATCCTTGCCGCCAACTTCCTTCTCACCAGCTTCTTCTTTGCCTCATGATCGAACTTCGCGACGTCCATAAAGGCTTCGGCCCCAAACAGGTGCTTTCGGGCGTGAACCTGACCATTCCGCGTGGCGAAAGCATGGTGGTGATCGGCGGTTCGGGCACCGGGAAATCGGTGCTCTTGAAATGCATCCTTGGCCTGATGGTGCAGGACAAAGGCACGATCACGCTGGATGGCGAGGACACCGCCAAGGCCGAGCGCGATGCCTTTCTTGCGCGCTTTGGCATGCTTTTTCAGGGCGCGGCGCTCTTTGACAGCCTGCCCGTCTGGCAAAATGTGGCATTTCGCCTGCTGCGCGGGTCCTTGGCCAAGCCCAAAGACGAAGCCCGCGCCATCGCCGTCGAGAAACTGCGCCGCGTGGGTCTGACCCCGGATGTGGCCGACCTTTTCCCGGCCGAATTGTCGGGCGGCATGCAAAAACGTGTGGGCCTTGCCCGCGCCATCGCCGCCGAACCCGAGATCATTTTCTTCGACGAACCCACCACCGGGCTTGATCCGATCATGTCCGGTGTGATCAACGACCTGATCCGCGAGATCGTGGTCGAAATGGGTGCCACAGCGATGACCATCACCCATGATATGACCTCGGTCCGGGTGATCGCTGACAAGGTGGCGATGCTGCATGCGGGCAAGATCCAGTGGACTGGCCCGGTGTCGCAAATGGACGAATCAGGTGATCCCTATGTCACACAGTTCATTTCCGGCGACGCAGAAGGCCCAATCGAAGCCGTTCGCTGACCCTTCAGAAACTATCTTTTCTTTTCAAAGTCTTGCGCGCGACTTGTGCGAAGGGGAATGCACAATGGATCGTTCCCCTACGAAAACACCGGCAATACGTTATAATTGTTAAGTAAGTTATTTCTCGGATCAATATCCACCTGGGGAGGGGAATTGATGACCAATGGGTTTGAACGGACTTTTGGGTCCGCAATAATGTTGTTTCAACGACTTAGCGTCGCAATCATCGTGATGCTTGCGCTTGGCATGGTTGGCTTGTGCGCCGCGGCTGCCTTTGGACTGATCCCATGGCTGGGGCTGTCTCTTTCCTTCGGCGACACGCCACTGCCCGATGGCGGCATGTATCTGCAGCTCTTTTTCACCGGCTTTTGCGTCGTGCTGGCCTTTTACCTGCCCGCGCATATGCGCATGATGCGGCTGGAAAACAGTCATCGTAACTTCCACGTTTCGATGAACGATGTGACCCGCGCGTATCGGGCGGCACATGAAGCGGACCGGGCGCAGCTTTTCAAAACCGGGTCCGAGTTTGACGAGGTGCGGGACCGCATGGCGCATCTGCGCGCGCATCCTGATCTTGCCGCGCTGGAGCCCGACATTCTTGAGCTCGCCGCACAGATGAGCGTCGAAGCGCGCGATCTGGCGCGGGTATATAGCGACGAGAAAGTGGAACGCGCCCGGTCCTTCCTGCGACAACGCCAGCAGGAAATGGAGATGTTTGAGGACAAGCTGGCCTTGGCGCGCCACAGTGTGGACGAGTTGAAGAACTGGGTGCTTCAGCTTGATACCGAAGAGAAAATCGCCACCGAGCAGATGCGCGCGCTGGAGGCAGACCTGCGTGATCTTCTGCCCTATCTGGGATACGAGATCGAGGCCGACGCCCCGGCGGAAACCACCGTCGTGCCAATGTCGAAGCCCGCAGAAGATAAAGACGCGGATGATGAACGCGAACGCGCCCTGCGTATCGCACGGAACCTGACCCAGATGCGGGCAAAAACCGGCGAGGCCGGGGAGCAACCTGCCCGCGGCAAAACGCACCGAAACACCACTCAGACAGCCGCGGCGAAAGCCCGACAACGCACGGGCGCGGCGCAGAAAACCTAGGGCCGGGCGATCTTGGCACTGCCCTCAAGGCATTTGGGACGCGCGCGCTAAGGCAATGCGTAGGGTCGGCTGGGGGACAGTCAAAAGCACTAACGCATGTTTTGGCCGTTGACCCGGTGTGTCTGCGCCCCCAGATAGTCCCCTATGAAACAGATGAAATTCCTTAACCTCGCCCTGCTTGTGGCCTTTCCCATCGCCTGGTTTGCCCCGTTGATGCACGCGGGCCTGAACCTGCCGCTGTTTGGCACCAAAGAGGTCAGCGTGATCTCGGGCCTGCAGGCGCTTTGGGACACGGACGTCATGTTGGCGCTTTTGGTAACGTTCTTCGCCATTTTCGCACCGATCACCAAAGTTGCCGGGCTGGCGCTTATTCAGTTCGGGATGATGCGCCGCCGGATGCTGCCCGCGTTTAACCTGATGGGCAAGCTGGCCATGGCCGACATTTTCCTGATCGCCCTATATATTGTGATCGTGAAAGGCGTGGGGCTGGCGCGGATAGAGGTCGGTTGGGGATTGTACCTTTTCACCGCCTGCGTGCTGGCGTCTCTATCGCTCAGCTTCCTGACCGCAAAACGGCAAAAATCCTGACGCCCCTGCCGGGCGCGCAGCGTCCGGCCTGCCCCAACCGGCCCGCGCCCCGCATGGGGCAAAGGGCGGGCGGGAGGCCGCGCTCAAACCAGCAATCGACACAACCCCCAAATCACCTCCCAAACACCCCTCCGTGCTTGCGCCCCACCTCTGAACCGGGCAAAAACACCCCATGGCAAAAGCTCAGAAAATCTTCTCATGTTCGGCCTGCGGGGCCAGTTTCTCGAAATGGTCCGGGCGTTGCGAAGGTTGCGGCGAATGGAACACCATTGTCGAAGACACACCGCTTAGCGCCGGACCTGCCTCGAAATCTCTGGGGGGCAAGCGCGGCGCATCCATCATGTTGACGGACCTGTCCACCGAAGAGGCGCCACCACCGCGCACCGAATGCGGCATGGGCGAGCTGGACCGCGTGTTGGGCGGCGGGCTGGTGCCCGGCTCGGCCATCTTGGTGGGCGGCGATCCCGGCATCGGGAAATCCACCCTTCTGCTTCAGGCCGCCGCGCGGTTTGCGCAAGCTGGCCTGCCAACGATCTATGTTTCGGGCGAAGAGGCCTCGGCGCAGGTGCGAATGCGGGCCCAACGGCTGGGATTGGCCGACGCCCCCGTGCGGCTGGCCGCGGAAACCAACCTGCGCGACATCATGACGACGCTGGACAATGAACGCCCGGCCCTTGCAATCATCGATTCGATCCAGACCATGTGGGCCGACAATGTGGACAGCGCGCCGGGGTCTGTCAGTCAGGTCCGCGCGGCCGCACACGAGCTGACCACCTTCGCCAAGAAACGCGGCATCTCGGTCATTCTGGTGGGGCATGTCACCAAGGAAGGCCAGATCGCCGGCCCCCGTGTGGTCGAACATATGGTCGACACGGTGCTTTATTTCGAAGGCGAACGCGGTCACCAGTTCCGCATCCTGCGCGCGGTGAAAAATCGCTTTGGCCCGGCGGATGAAATCGGCGTCTTTGAAATGACCGGCGCGGGTCTCAGTGAGGTGGTGAACCCCTCGGCCCTGTTCCTGTCCGACCGTGAAGACCCGGCCCCCGGCTCGGTCGTCTTTGCGGGCATCGAAGGCACGCGCCCTGTGCTGGTGGAGTTTCAGGCCCTTGTCGCCCCCTCGCCGCATTCACAGCCCCGCCGGTCGGTGCTGGGCTGGGATGGCGGGCGACTTGCGATGATCCTGGCCGTGCTCGAGGCGCGCTGTGGCATCCCCTTTGCCGGGCTTGATGTCTATCTGAACGTGGCGGGCGGCATGAAAATCTCGGAACCCGCCGCCGATCTGGCTGTGGCGGCGGCGCTACTTTCCGCGCGCGAGGACGCCGCAATCCCGAAAGAGACTGTGGTTTTTGGTGAAATCAGTCTATCAGGTGCCCTGCGCCCGGTCGGCCAGACCGAAAACCGGTTGAAAGAGGCGCAAAAACTTGGTTTCACGTCTGCAATTGCCCCTGCGCGCAGCAAGACAGGCGCTGGCGCGGGCCTGAGCATAAACAAAATGACGGACCTGACCGGGTTTGTCGGAGATATATTCGGGGCCGGATAGGTCCAGACAACAGGGACGTTTCGGGGGCAACCCCGCTTCGAAGGGATTTCATGGAAGGTTTCACTCTGATCGACGGAATCGTCGCGGCGGTCATCCTCGTTTCTGCCATTCTGGCGTATTCGCGCGGTTTCGTGCGCGAAGGCATGTCCATTCTGGGCTGGATCGCCGCTGCGATCCTGGCCTATGTCTTTGCCCCACGCGCCGTGCCGCTGATCAAAGAAATCCCGGTGTTGAAAGATTTCATCGCCGACAGCTGCGAATTGTCGATGATCGCCGCCTTTGCCGGGGTGTTCGCATTGGCGCTGGTGGTGGTCTCGATCTTCACGCCGCTCTTTTCCTCGGCCGTGCAGCGTTCGGCTTTGGGCGGCATTGATCAGGCGCTTGGCTTTGTCTTTGGCGTGTTGCGCGGGCTGGTTTTGGTGGCCATCGCCCTTGTGGTCTATGACCGCATCGTCACCACGGACACCATTCCCATGGTGGATGACAGCCGCACCGCCAAGATTTTTGCGCGCACACAAGACAAGATCAACCAACAGATCCCGGAAGACGCGCCGGGCTGGATCGTTGGCAAATACGAAACACTTGTCGGCAGCTGCACATCCGGTGCCGAAGAGCCGCAAAACTGATCAAAAGGCGCGCCCACTCGGGCGCGTTTTTCTTTCTCTGCCCCTTTAAAGCGTTTCGAGATTAACTTGAGACACAAGTTGATTTCGAAACGCCCACAACATTGGTAGGTTCTGCGCGTTTCGTCTTAGTGTTGTGCCTCAACAATAAGACGAAACGCTTTAAAGAAATCCGCACCGCGCATGTGATCCTTTGATGACACCAGCGCGAGGGTCGATTAAGAGAGGGCCAACGCCACGGTTACGGAGCCTTCTGCCACATGTCCGCCACCTCGCCCGCCTGCCCGTCAAGCCTGCCAAGCTTTCGCGCCCATCCGTTTGATGATGACAAACTGAAAGAAGAATGCGGCGTCTTTGGCGTCATCGGCCTGAAAGATGCGGCCAACTTCGTGGCCCTTGGCCTGCACGCGCTTCAACATCGTGGGCAAGAGGCCGGCGGCATCGTCTGCCACGACCCCGACGAAGGCTTCAATTCCGCCCGCCGCTTTGGCTATGTGCGCGACAATTTTACCAAATCCAGCGTGATGGAAACCCTGCCCGGGCCCCTGGCCATTGGCCATGTACGCTATTCCACCGCCGGATCGAAGGGCGCCGTCATCCGGGACGTGCAGCCCTTCTTTGGCGAGTTCTCCATGGGCGGGGCAGCGATTGCCCATAACGGCAACATCACCAATGCCGACGCCCTGCGCCGCGAGTTGATCGAGCGCGGCTCGATCTTTCAAAGCTCATCAGACAGTGAATGCATCATTCACCTGATGGCGCGGTCATTGCAGCGCAACATCCCCGAACGCATGGAAGATGCGCTGCGCCGGGTCGAGGGCGCCTTCTCGGTCGTGGCCATGACCCGCACCAAGCTGATGGGCGTGCGTGACCCGCATGGGGTGCGCCCGCTGGTGTTGGGCAAATTGGGCGAAGGCTGGGTACTGTCATCGGAAACCTGTGCGCTCGATATCATCGGCGCCGAGTTTATCCGCGAGATCGAACCGGGCGAGATGGTCGTGATCACCGACAAAGGCGTGGAGAGCAGCTTTCCGTTCCGCCCGCAGCCGTCCAAGTTCTGCATCTTTGAACATGTCTATTTCTCGCGCCCTGACAGCCTTTATGGCGGTCGGTCCGTCTATGAAACCCGCCGCCAGATCGGTGTGGAACTGGCCCGCGAAAGCCATGTGGACGCCGATCTTGTCTGCCCGATCCCGGATAGCGGCGTGCCCTCGGCCATCGGCTACAGCCAGGAAAGCGGCATCCCTTATGCGCTTGGCATCATTCGCAACCAATATATGGGCCGGACCTTTATTGAGCCGACCGAGCAAATCCGCAACATGGGCGTGCGCCTGAAGCTCAACGTGAATCGCGCGCTGATCAAGGGCAAGAAGGTTGTGCTGGTCGATGACAGCGTGGTGCGCGGCACGACGACACGCAAGATCAAGGACATGCTTTTGGATGCCGGGGCCAAGGAAGTGCATTTCCGCATCGCCTCCCCGCCCACCGCCTGGCCCTGTTTTTACGGCGTTGACACGCCCAATCGGGACAAGCTGCTGGCCGCCCAGATGACCGAAGACGAAATGTGCGCGCATCTCAAGGTCGACAGCCTGAAGTTCATCTCGCTCGATGGGCTTTACCGCGCCGTGGGCGAGGCCGAGGGCCGCAAGAAAGACTGCCCGCAATATTGCGACGCCTGTTTCTCGGGCGAATACCCGGTGACCCCATCTGATCAGATCGAAAAGGGGTTCGAGCTGAACGCAGCCGAGTAAGGCATCTCGGGAAAGGCTTGTTTTCAGGATGAAAATCAGGTTCCGCCCACATCATTTCCTTTGCTCTGTCGGCTTTCAGGGCAAAGGCTACTCTGACGGGTTCACCGCCAATATGCACCAGATTGTCGTCAAGACCCTGCGCGCGCCGGGCGGTGACGCGACCCGGATCGAAGTGATCCGCCAGACCGATGACATCTGCGGCCCCTGCCCCAAACGCATCGACACACGATGCCAGAATCAAGGGGGCATCGAGGCACTGGACCGCCAGCATCTGGCCGCGCTTGGCCTGCGCTATGGGCAGGTTCTGACATGGGGTGAAGCCCAAGAGACCATTCGCCGCAAAGTGCGTCCCCGCGATTTGGACCGGATTTGCGACGGGTGCCAATGGCTGCAATACGGCATGTGCGAGGCCGCTCTGCGCGATTTGCATGACCGGCTGGACAGCGACACGCCTGATGGCGTACGCCCCATTTCGGCGCAACGCCCCAAAGACACGCGCAAATAGCCGCAAACCCCGCCTGCCTCTCGACATTCAGACCCAGCAAGGCTACATCGCCCTCATGACCGATAAACAGAACATCGCCCTTGTAACCGGGGCCTCGCGTGGCCTTGGGGCCGCCCTTGCGCTGGAACTTTCCAAAACCCATCACGTGGTGGCCGTGGGCCGCACCACCGGCGCGCTCGAGGAGCTGGACGACAAGATCAAAGCCGCAGGCGGCACTGCCACGCTGGCACCGATGGACATCACCAACAAGGATGCGATGGCGCATCTGTGCCGGTCCATTCATGACCGCTGGGGACCGATCTCGGTCTGGGCGCATACGGCCATTTACGGCCCCGCGCTGATGCCGACGCCAGATTTGGACGACAAGGGCTGGACGCAGGCTTGGAACACCAATGTGGAAGCCACGCGCAACCTGATCCTGATGGTGAACGCGCTTTTGCGCGAAGATGGCACGGCGCTGTTCTTTGCCGATGATCGCGCCGGGCAGAAGTTCTTTGCAGGCTACGGCGCCACCAAGGCCGCGCAGATGGCGATGGTGCAGAGCTGGGCCGCCGAGAACACCAAGTTGGGCCCGCGCGTGGTCATCGCCGAGCCCAAACCTCTGGCAACCTCCATGCGCGCCCGCTTCTTCCCGGGTGAAGATCGCAGCCAACTGGCCCCTGTGGACGACGAGGCCAAACGCCTTCTGACCGAGGCGGGTTTGGCCTGAACTTAGGCCCTCCCCAAGGCTCATTCTCTGGCCCATTCGTTGACCTGACCGCAACGGTTCCCTTTTCCTGCCCCTGATCCCCCGCCCCGCGCTTGCTGCACAGGCCAAGCTGCCCTATTGAAAGGGCAGGCACCGGCAGGTGTGAGCACGGAAACAAAGGGCAAAACATGCGCATTCTCATCACCAATGACGACGGGATCAACGCGCCGGGCCTGAAAGTGGCCGAAGAGATCGCCCAAGAGGTCGCGCAGGAACTGGCCGGCGAAAAGGCCGAGATCTGGACCGTCGCCCCTGCCTTTGAGCAATCCGGTGTTGGCCACTGCATTTCCTACACCCGCCCCTTCATGGTCGCCCGCCACGGTGAACGCCGTTTTGCCGCCGAAGGCAGCCCCGCCGATTGCGTCTTGGCCGCGATCTATCACGTGATGCCTGAGCGGCCCGATTTTGTGATCTCCGGCGTAAACCGGGGCAACAACTCGGGTGAAAACACGCTTTATTCCGGCACGGTTGGTGCGGCGATGGAGGCCGCTTTACAAGGTCTGCCCGCTATTGCCCTGTCGCAATATATGGGCGAAGGCACCAAGGGGCTGGACAGCGTCTTTCAGGCCGCCCGCGCCCATGGGCCCGAGGTTCTGCGCCGCCTGCTTACAGATGCGCCATGGCAACCCGATGACCACTACCGCTTGTTTTATAACGTGAATTTCCCACCAGTCGGGGCCGATAAAGTGGCAGGCATCCGGGCATCCTCGCAAGGCAAACGCGACGATTACCGCTTTTCAACCACCACGCAGGACAGCCCATCAGGGCGTCAGTTCCTGTGGATCAAAGGCGATGTGCAGACCCGTCCATCCGCGACCGGCACGGATGTTGACCACAACCACGCAGGCTATGTCTCGGTCACGCCGATGCGCGCCGATCTGACGGCTCATGATCAACTGGACGCGGTGGAGACGCTGTTTCAATGACCCAGACAGGCGCCATGGATGCGGAACGCAAAATGCAGTTCCTTTTCGCGCTGCGCTCGAAAGGGATCACTGACAAACGCGTGCTGTCTGCCATGGAAGAAATCGACCGCGGCCCTTTCATCCGTGGCCTCTTTGCCGAACGCGCTTATGAAGACATGCCGCTGCCCATTTCCTGCGGCCAGACCATTTCGCAACCCTCTGTTGTTGGGCTGATGACGCAAGCGGCCGAGATCCGACCGCGCGACAAGGTGCTCGAGATTGGCACCGGATCGGGCTATCAGGCGGCGATCCTGTCGAAGCTGGCGCGCCGTGTCTATACGGTGGATCGCTACCGCAAACTGGTGGGCGAGGCGCGTGAGCTGTTTGAAGATATGGAGCTGCACAATATCACCGCGATGACGGGCGATGGCACCCGTGGCTGGCCCGATCAGGCGCCCTTTGACCGCATCATCGTGACCGCCGCCGCCGAGGACCCGCCCAGCCCCCTCTTGGCGCAGCTGGCCATTGGCGGTATCATGATCGTGCCGGTGGGACAGTCAGATGCGGTGCAAAGCCTGATCAAGGTCACACGCTCAGACGATGGGTTCGACTATGAAGAACTTCTGCCGGTGCGGTTTGTGCCCCTTTTGGAAGGGCTGGGGCGCGAATAACGCGGCGCAAGAGCGAAGGGTTGGGGACAGCCCACAAAGCGGAAATGCGCTGATGCAGACGACGAATACAGACAAGGCCCGCCAAAAGGGTCATATGCAGAACCTGAAAACAGGTCCTTGGATTGAGGAAAAACGAGCAATGCCACTCCACCGCACGCCCCGAAACCGTGCCCGGAACCGCACCACGCGGCTGGGTCGACACCGCTTGCCACTGGCCCTGACCGCCCTGACTGCACTTGCGGCCTGTGACGGGAACTTTGATATGGATTTCAGGGGGTTGGCCGGGGGCCCTCTGTCAACCAGCCAAGCCGCACAAGCGGTACAAACCAGCGCGCGCCCCGCGCCAGATGCGCGCGGTGTTATCTCGTATCCCGGCTATCAGGTGGCCGTGGCGCGTCGTGGGGACACCGTGGCGCAGGTGGCGGGCCGCATTGGCATGTCGCCGGCAGAGCTTGGCCGCTATAACGGGCTGTCATTGGACGCCACTTTGCGCGACGGCGAGGTTCTGGCCCTGCCGCGCCGTGTGTCTGAACCAGCAGGCGGCACGATCAAGCCCGATGGCGACATCGACATCACCACGCTGGCAGGCGACGCCATCGACCGCGCCGATGCCCCGAGCCAACGCCAGACGGCCAATACGCCCAGCGGGCAGGAACCCGTGCGTCACCGCGTGAAACGCGGCGAAACCGCCTATTCGATCGCGCGCAGCTATGGCGTTTCTGTTCGGTCTCTTGCCGATTGGAACGGGCTGGGTGCCTCTTTGGCTGTGCGCGAAGGTCAGCATTTGTTGATCCCTGTGAAGGTTGATACGCCGGTGCGCACCACCGCCGTCAGCCAGCCGGGACAGGGCAGCGCGACACCTACGCCGCCCTCTGCCGCCAAGGCGCTGCCACGCGACGAGGTCAAAGCAAAACCCGTGAAAACACCCGCCGCGCCCGATCTTGGCGCCAAACGCACCGCCGCCAGCTCTGCACGGATGGCGCTGCCTGTTGCGGGTAAAATCACCAGCGTGTTTGACGCCGAGAAAGCGGGCTACATTCTGATTTCAGCCAAGCCGGGCACGGCCGTGGGCGCGGCTGCCTCCGGCACGGTGCGCCTGGTTTCCAAAGATGTGGAAGGCGAAGAGATTGTGGTCGTGGATCACGGCAACGGCACACAAAGCGCCTACAGCTTCATCGAAGGCATCCGCGTCAAGAAAGGCCAGAAAGTGAAGCGCGGGCAACAGATCGCCTCTGCCTCCAAAAACCAGTACGGCGCCATTCAGTTCCTTGTTTTCAAGGGCACGGAACCGGTTGATCCCCTGCCCTATCTGAACTGATTGTTCCAGAATACCTCACGCCCGCAGGGACCTGTCATTGGCAGGCCTGCGGGCATGCAGGGCTTAGGCCCTATTCGTCAGCGCGCCCTTTTCCAAGATGCTTGCGCAGACGTGAAGGCGTTGATTTCTTGCGGTTTTTATAGGGGTTCTTATCCCCCTGCCCGCGCATGGTCAGGCGGATGGGCGTGCCCGGCATGTCGAAATCCTCACGCAGCCCATTGATCAGGTAACGCGAATAGCTTTCCGGCAGTTTGTCGGGGTGCGAGCACATGACGACAAAGCCCGGTGGCCGGGTTTTGGCCTGGGTCATATAGCGCAGCTTGATGCGGCGCCCCCCCGGTGCGGGCGGTGGGTGGGCCGACACCATTTCAGCAAGCCAGCCGTTCAGATGCGCGGTTTTCACGCGCCGGTTCCAGACGTCATAGGCGCGCATCACCGCCGCTTGCAGCCGGTCCATGCCTTTGCCCGTCTTGGCCGAGATTGTCACCATCGGCGCACCGCGCAGCTGCGGCAAAAGCCGTTCAAAGGCCTCTTTCAACGCTTTGAGTTTCGCCTGCTTTTCCGGTTCCGCATCCCATTTGTTCACGGCGATTACCACCGCGCGCCCTTCACGTTCAGCAAGGTCAGCAATGCGCAGGTCTTGTTGTTCAAACGGAATGGCCGCGTCCAGCAGCACCACCACCACTTCGGCGAATTTCACCGCCCGCAAGCCATCAGCGACCGAGAGCTTTTCAACCTTTTCCTGCACCTTGGCGCGTTTGCGCATGCCCGCCGTGTCAAAGATCCGCGTCGGCACGCCGCCCCAGTCAAACCGAAGCGAGATGGAATCGCGCGTGATCCCGGCCTCTGGCCCGGTCAGCAGGCGGTCTTCGCCAATCAACTGGTTGATCAGGGTGGATTTCCCGGCATTCGGACGGCCAATGACCGCCACTTGCAGGGGTTTATCGGCGGTAGGCAGTTTGGGCGCGTCTTCATCGCCCTCTTCCACGTCCACCTCGGTTTCAGGGGCCGTTTCGGCGGCGCGGGCGTCAAATTCGGCAGCAATGGGCGTGAGGAAATCCAAAAGCTCGCCCATGCCTTCGCCATGCTCGCCCGACATGCGGATCGGCTCGCCAAGCCCCAGTGAATAGGCCTCGATCACACCCGCATCGGCGGCTTTGCCTTCGGCCTTGTTGGCGGCGAGGATCACATGAGCGTTTTTGCGGCGCAGGATGTCTGCAAACACCTCGTCTGCCGGCAGAATACCGACGCGCCCGTCCACCAGAAACAGGCAGGCATCCGCCATTTCCACTGCCCTTTCGGTCAGGCGGCGCATACGCCCCTGCAGGCTTTCATCCGTGGCTTCTTCCAGCCCCGCCGTGTCAATCACCGTAAAGCGCAGATCGCCCAACCGTGCCTCGCCTTCGCGCAGGTCACGGGTCACGCCCGGCTGGTCATCGACCAGCGCCAGTCGCTTGCCAACAAGGCGGTTAAACAGGGTGGATTTGCCCACATTCGGGCGTCCCACGATGGCGAGCGTGAAACTCATCTTGCACTCCGGGTTACGTCAAGCGCCCCGCATACACGGTTTATGCGTCAGCGCAAAGCCAGAAGTTTGCCGTCGCGTGACACCACATAAGCCGTGCCCGAGACCACGATGGGCCGTGTGGCGGCCCCGCCGGGCAAAGCCGCCTGCCCGATCAGCGTACCATCCACCGGGTTGAAGCCGCGCATCACCCCGTCAGACGAGGCGACCCAGAGTTTGCCACCGGCCAGAACCGGCCCCAGATTGGCATAGATCGACTTCAGCTTGCGGGCGCGATTGTCTTTGAAATACGGCAGCCTTGTGCCCCAGATCCGCTCTCCGGTCTTGGCGTCCAGACGCACCAGCTCGTTTTCATCCGATACCAGGAACACCGATCCACCGGTCGCCCAGACGGGGCTGGTGGCGCCCTCTTTCGCGGTCCACAAACGATCGCCAGACAGGTTCATCGCAACCGTGCGGCCTGCCGGGTTACCCATATAGATCACGCCGTCTTTCACCACAGGTTCCCCTGTAATGTCAGTGACTTGCGCATAGGCCCGCCCGGCGCGCTCACCGGAAATCAGCGACGACCACGACCGGGTGCCGGTCTTTTTCAGGGCAGCCACGACCTCGCCAGAGGCGAAAGGCAAAAGGGCCACGCGGCCCGTCACGGCCGGAGAGGAAACCCCAACCACGCCTTCCTGGCTGGGTGTGCCCGACAGGCGCCATTTCACCTTGCCATTGGCCGCATCAAGCGCCCAGGCGGTGTTGTCGCGGCTGACCACGTAGACGATGCCGTTCGACACCGCCGGTGCGCCGGAGCCAGACGCATCCATTTTCTGTTGCCACTTCACTTTGCCGCTGGCGGCGTCCAGCGCTGAAACGATCCCAAAGCCAGAGCTGACGTAGAGCGTGTCCCCACCCAAGGCCAAACCGCCGCCCGATGCATCGTCAGAGCGATCCGTCGGCGGGGTCAGGTCACGTGCCCAAAGCGTCGCGCCCGAGGTCGAGGTGGCCACGACCTGCGCCCGGCTGTCCAGCGTGAAGATGCGGCCATTCGCGGCCACAGGTTCTGCCGTGATGCGGTGTTTGCGGTCATTGCCCGATCCGATGTCAGCCACCCAGCGCAGCTGGGGTCTGGAAGACAATGCGGGGTGTTGCACCTGATGGGTCAGCGATCCGCCCAGATGGGTCCAACTGGCGTGGTTTACACTGCGCGGCAGCGAAATGGGGCGGGCCTCATCTTCTGGCGTAGCCTGCGTTTGCGCCAGTTCTGCAGCGGCCTCGGCCCCAAGGGTTTCGGGGTTCGGGCTGCGCAAATCTTCGCGATCCCCCGGAAGGATATATTCCGGTGTGGAGCAAGCAGCCAACAGCCCCAGAGAAACCGCCCATCCGGCCTGTTTTACCCGTTTCATCTTCTGCCCCCTGCAAATCCTCAAATACGTGTTTGGCCGCCGCCATTCGGCAGGCAACCCGGATCAGGATGCCGCTGGCATCCCACCCAAGGCCACAATCAACTGAGACGCGCGCCGACGCAAGGCTCCTGACGCCTCATCATCCTCCAAAAGCGCCTGTAGGCGATCAAGGGCCGATGCGGTCTGACCATCTGCGATGTCCAAAAGCGCCAGTTGCTCTTCGGCCAGCACCCGGAACGGCCCGCCGGCAACCGCAAGCGGTTCGACCAGATCGCGGGCCTCTGCGGGTGACAGGCCGTTGTCTTTCAGGGCCACCAGTTTCAATGCGGCCAGATCGCGGTAGAGCTGATCTGCCGCCGGATCAGACACGAGGCCGCGCAAAAGACCCGCACCATCTGCGCCTTCCACACTGGCCAGAAGCGTCACCACAGCCGTGGCATCCCCTTGCGTATCAATATCTGCAAGGGCCGCCATGCGCGCATCGGTGTCTTCCACTTCCTGCGCCTGAAGAATCGCATCCCCCAACGCCTGCGCAGCCGCGCGGTCGGTGGCTTTGCGCCATTCGTTATACGCGGCCCCACCAACCAGCAGCACCACCAATGCAACAGCGATCCAACCATAGCGGCGCATCATCGCGTAAAGCTTGTCACGACGGACCTCTTCGGTCACTTCTTCAATGAAACTGTCTGTTTCGCTCACGCCTGCGGCCTCCGCTTTCCTTTGAAAGTCTTTTGCCCCAATGTGCAGGCAATGCCAAGAGGCTCTGCGCAAGCCGCTGCACCTTAGGTCAGGTATTCCTGCCCTCTGCGTGTTTTCATGGCACACGAACTTGTGACCTTGCGGTCGCGACCCTATCTTTTGGGACAAAACATATAAAGCCAACAGGAGACGTCATGCGTCTGTTCCCGATCATCACCGCCTTGCTAGTTGTTGCTGGCCTGTTCATGCTGGTCTTCCAACGCGACACGCTGGACGAAGCTGCTGGCGTTACACCGGCTGCGGAGCTGTCAGAAACGTCAGATGCACCCACAGCAGCTCCGGCGATCTCGGTGGTGGCTTTGAAATCCGTCGCGCGCCAGATTGACACTCCGATTATCCTGCGCGGCCGGACCGAAGCCAATCGGCGGGTCGACCTGCGTGCTGAAACCTCGGGTCAGGTGATTTCAGACAAACTGCCGAAAGGCGCAACGGTGGCGGCCGGGGATGTGATCTGTCGCCTTGATCCAGGCACCCGCGAAGCCTCGCTGGCGGAAGCAAAAGCGCGACTGGCCGAAGCGCGCGCCCGTGCGCCCGAGGCAGAAGCCCGTGCAATCGAAGCCAAGGCCCGCCTTGACGAGGCACAAATCAATCTGACCGCAGCCGAAAAACTGGCACAGGGCGGGTTCGCATCTGATACCCGCGTGGCCAATGCGCGCGCTGCTGTGGAAGCCGCCCGGGCAGGCACCATTGCCACCCAGTCCGGGGCCGCCAGTTCAGAAGCCTCGATCCAGTCTGCCGAGGCCGCCGTCGCCGCCGCAACCCGCGAGATTGAGCGGCTGAACATCCGTGCGTCCTTCGCAGGCGAGTTGGAAACCGACAGCGCCGATATCGGCACGCTGCTGCAACCCGGTTCGGCCTGTGCGACATTGGTGCAATATGATCCTGTGCGCGTGGTTGGAAATGTCTCGGAACTGACCGTGGACCTTCTGCAACCCGGCCTAGCCGCCGGCATCAAACTGGCCTCTGGCCGCGTGCTGGAAGGGGCGGTCAGCTTCGTGGCGGATACGGCCGATCCGGTAACCCGCACCTTCCGTGTGGATGTGGACGTTGCCCCGATGACCGATGGGCCGCTTGTGCGCGCCGGTCAAACCGCCGAGGTGATCATCACCGGCAACGGGCTGAAGGCACATCTGCTGCCACAAAGTGCGCTTACGCTGGATGATGGCGGTCAATTGGGCGTGCGCATCGCAAATGCTGATAAAACGGCTGGGTTTGCTCCGGTCACCATGATCCGCGACACGGTTGATGGTGTCTGGGTCACCGGGCTGGAAGAGACAACTGACGTGATCGTCGTCGGGCACCACTATGTTGTGGATGGCGTGGCGCTGGATGTCACCTACCGGGAGCCGGGCGCATGATCGGCATCGTCGACTGGGCCGCACAGCGCGCCCGTATGGTGATCGCCTTCGTGATCCTGTCGGTGTTGGCCGGCGCGATCGCCTATGTGAGCCTGCCCAAAGAAGGTGAACCTGATATCGAGATCCCGGCGCTGTTCGTGTCGGTCCCCTTCCCCGGTATTTCGGCGGCAGACAGCGAACAGCTTCTGGTGCGCCCGATGGAAACCGAGCTTGCGGATATCGATGGGCTCAAGGAAATGTCCGCCACGGCCGCCGAAGGCTATGCCGGTGTGGCACTGGAATTTGAGTTTGGCTGGGACAAGTCCCGCGTCATGGCCGATGTGCGCGATGCGATGAACTCGGTCGAGGGCCAGTTCCCGCAAGGCTATGAAAGCTACTCGATCATCGAGATCAACTTTTCGGAGTTTCCGATCATCATCGTGAACATGACCGGCAATGTGCCCGAACGCACATTGGTCACGCAGGCACGCGAGCTGCAAGACCGGCTTGAGGCGCTCGACAGCGTGCTGGAAGCCTCGCTTGCGGGCTACCGCGACGAGATGCTCGAAGTGATCATCGACCCGCTGAAACTCGAGGCCTATAACGTCACCGCTGGCGAGTTGATCATGGTGGTGCAAAACAACAACCAGCTCATCGCGGCGGGTGAAATCAAGACGGCCAGCGGCTCGAATGCGGTGAAAATCCCCTCGTCCTTCGACGAGGTGCAGGATATCTATGACCTGCCCGTCAAGGTCAACGCCGACAGCGTGGTCACGCTGGGCGATCTGGCGACGATCCGGCTGGCCTTTGAAGACCGCGAAGGCACGGCCCGGTTCAATGGCGAAACCACCGTGGCGCTGCAGGTGGTCAAGCGCAAAGGCTTCAACCTGATCGACACCGCCGCCGAGGTGCGCCGCGTTGTGGATGAAACCCGCGCCGAATGGCCCGAAGAGCTGCAAAAAGCCGTCTGGATCGGCACCTCAAACGACCAGTCCATCGTGGTGGACAGCATGGTGCGCCAGCTGGAAGGCTCGGTGGTCACCGCGATTGCGCTGGTGATGATCGTCGTTCTGGGCGCGCTTGGCACCCGGCCTGCGCTTTTGGTGGGTTTTGCCATTCCCACCTCGTTCCTTCTGACCTTTGCGCTGTTTGGCGCGCTGAATGTGACCATCTCGAACATCGTGATGTTCGGGCTGATCCTGGCGGTCGGCATGCTGGTCGACGGGGCCATTGTGGTGGTCGAATATGCCGACAAGAAAATCACCGAAGGCGAAGGCCCGATGGCCGCGTATACAATGGCCGCCAAACGCATGTTCTGGCCCATTGTCAGCTCGACCGCCACGACGCTTTGTGCCTTTCTGCCGATGCTCTTCTGGCCCGGCATTCCCGGCCAGTTCATGGGCTGGCTGCCCAAGACGCTAATCTATGTGTTGTCGGCCTCGCTCTTGGTCGCGCTGGTTTATCTGCCCGTGGTGGGCGGGGTGTCGGGCCGTGTCAGCCGGCTTTTTGGCAATATCTCCGACGCGCTGGCAGGCTGGCCGCTCTGGGTAAAACTGCCTGCTGTGCTTGTGTCAGCCTATCTTCTGTTCCTGTCGGGCCTGCAGCTTTTGAACCCCGGTTATATCTTCGGCGGGGAAAGCCCCCTGCAGGGCGTCATGGCCATATTGCCCGGCGCGTTGATGTTCCTTGTGGGCGCGTCTGCCACCTCGATCCTGATGGGTGCGATCCGCTGGACCCCGCCATGGCGGCACCGTTCGACCCATATCAAAGGCGGCTACCAGCGCAGCCCCTTTGGCCATGTGATCCATTTCATCGCCGGCAACCCGGTGATGCCGCTGGTGTCCATTGCGCTTGTGGTGGGGTTTGTCGTCGCCACCTTCGCGACCTTCAGTCAAAACAACCACGGGGTTGAGTTCTTTACGGACAGCGAGCCGGAACAGGCCATCGTTTACGTGCGCGCGCGCGGCAACCTCAGCCTTGAAGAACGCGACGCCATGGTGCGCGATGCTGAAGAGGTGGCCCTGTCGACCAAGGGCATCGAAAGCGTCTTTGCCTTTGCTGGTGCCGGTGGGCTGAACCAGAACACGGGCGGCGCCTCCGGTCCGCGCGACACGATCGGCCAGTTGCAGATCGAACTTGTCGCCTGGGCCGACCGCCCCGCGATCGAGAAATCATCGCCGCTCTTTGGCATCATCCCTTTCACCACCACGGAAATTGACCCCGACTATGATGGGGATCACGTGATGGAAGTGCTGGAGGAGCGCCTGAACCAGATCCCCGGCGCCCATATCGAGGTTCTGAACCTGAACCGCGGCCCGGCATCCGCCAAGCCCGTGCATCTGCGCCTGAAGGGGGATGACTGGAACAGCCTGCGCGCCGCCACCCGTTCGGCGGTCGACATGTTCAACGCAACACCCGGCCTCACCGCCATCGAAGACACCCTGCCCCTGCCGGGCATCGACTGGCAGTTGGAGGTCGACGTGGAAGAGGCCGGTCGCTATGGCACCGATGTGATGACCGTGGGCGGCATGGTGCAGCTGGTGACCAACGGCATCTTGCTCGATACGATGCGGGTCGACAGTTCCGACGAGGAAATCGAAATCCGCGTGCGCCTGCCGCGTGAAGACCGCGTTTTGTCGACGCTTGACGATCTGAAACTGCGCACGGCGACCGGGCTTGTGCCCTTGTCCAACTTCGTGACCCGCAAACCGGTGCCCAGTCTGGCCCAGATCGACCGGGCCAATCAAAGCCGGTATTACGACGTGAAAGCTGGCGTCGAAGCAGACCTTATCAAGCTTGTCTCGCCCGAGGAAACCGGTATCGCGCCACGCTATGTCACCAAAGAAGAGGCCGACCGGGCCGTGGCAGAAAACCCCGACCTGACCCGCGTGGTGGTGACACCGGCAGAACGGATCGCCACCCTGACCGAACAGATCAAAGCGGCCGGGCTGCCTGCCGGGATCAGTTTTGAATGGACCGGCGATCAGGAAGACGAAGCAGAAAGCCAGGCCTTCCTTGGTCAGGCCTTCATTGGCGCGCTGGGGCTGATGTTCATCATCCTGCTGGCGCAGTTCAACAGTCTCTACAACTCGGTGCTTGTGCTTTTGGCAGTGGTCCTGTCCACGACCGGCGTGTTGATCGGGATGATGGTGATGGCCCAGCCGTTCTCGATCATCATGACCGGGACCGGCATCGTGGCGCTGGCGGGGATCGTGGTGAACAACAACATTGTTCTGATCGACACCTATCAGGATTATGCGCGCTATATGCCCAAGATCGAGGCAATCACCCGCACGGCCGAGGCCCGCATCCGCCCGGTGCTTTTGACCACGATCACCACGATGGCGGGCTTGGCCCCGATGATGTTCGGCCTGTCTCTGGATTTCTTCGGCGGCGGCTATTCCATCGACAGCCCCACGGCGCTGTGGTGGAAACAGCTGGCCACGGCGGTGGTCTTTGGGCTGGGCATCGCCACGGTGCTGACGCTGGTCTTCACACCGTCCATGCTCGCCTTGCGCATCTGGCTTGGCGCAGGCGCCTATCGCTCGCGCACCCTCTTGGGATCGCTGGCGCGCCGGTCGGGTCAGACGGCCCGCGACCGCGTGCTTGAAAAGGCCGCGAAGAAACAAGCGCTTGGCGATATGGTCTGGCTGACAGATGACGAGCTGACAGAAGACGACGAGCCAAAAGATGAGGTGGATCTGGACGCCCTTCAGCGGGTGCTGACCCAAACACAGTCGCAGCTTGATACGCTTAGCGATCGCGCCAAGGCCACCGCCGACGCGCCTGATACGGCCCTCGAAGCAAGCGACACGGATACCCCGTCGCCCAAGCCCCCCAAGAACCCGCTCAGGGCCGCGGAATAAAGATTGATCTCAATCGCAAGAGGGGGGGGGGGGGGGGGGGGGGGGGGCCCCCGCCCCCCCCCCCCCCCCCCCCAAACCACAGGAGAGGGGTTTG
>NZ_JBNNXQ010000003.1:0-143896 GCF_050881025.1 Aliiroseovarius marinus | reverse complement strand
AAATATATTTTACCAACATCCGCGTGGGGGGGGGGGGGGCGGATGCCGCGCGCCCCCTTTCCCCGCCAACCGACAACCTAAAGCGTTTCCAGTTATTGTTGGATCTCAGCAATAGCTGGAAACGCCCACTATCCTGATATGACATACTGCGTTTCCAAATCATGCTGCCTCAACATAATGCGGAAACGCTTTAAAACCGCCGGGGATCAACTTTTCTGATCAACTGTCAGGCGGCCGTATCGCTTTCCTGATCCGCTTCGCTGGCCTGACGCGCCCACATGGCCGCATACCGCCCACCATGGTCCAGAAGCGCATCATGGGTGCCTTGTTCCACGATCACACCCGCCTCCAGCACCACGATCTCGTCAGCATCCACGATGGTCGACAAGCGGTGTGCAATGGTGATCACCGAGCGCCCCTGCCCCATTTCGCGCAGACTGTCCTGAATATCGCGCTCGGTCTGGCTGTCCAAAGCCGACGTCGCCTCGTCCAGCAATAAGATCGGCGGGTTCTTCAAAAGCGTGCGCGCAATGCCCACGCGCTGCTTTTCACCGCCTGACAGTTTCAGCCCGCGTTCGCCCACCTGCGTGTCATACCCGTCGGGCAGTTGCGTGATGAAATCATGAATTCTGGCGGCTTTCGCAGCGGCCTCGATTTCACTGCGAGAGGCATCCGGGCGACCATAGGCGATGTTGTAAAGAATGCTGTCGTTGAACAGCACCGTGTCCTGCGGCACCACACCAATCTGCCCATGCAGACTGTCCTGCGTGACGTCGCGCACATCCTGCCCGTCAATCGACAGGCTGCCGCCATTCACATCATAAAACCGAAAGAGAAGCCGCCCGATGGTGGATTTTCCCGACCCGGACGGCCCCACGATGGCCACGGTTTTGCCCGCGCCGACCTCAAGCGAGACCCCTTTCAAAATGGGGCGCTCGGGATCATAGCCAAAATGCACATCATCCAGACGCACCGCCCCGCCCGAGACCTGAATGTCCGGCGCATCCGGCTTGTCTTCAACCTCTGCCGGCTGTTCCAGCAAGGTGAACATCTCGCTCATATCCACCAGCGCCTGACGGATTTCGCGGTAGACCGTGCCGAGAAAGTTCAGGGGCATGGTGATCTGGATCATATAGGCGTTGACCATGACGAAATCGCCCACGGTCAGCTGCCCGTTCTGCACGCCCACCGCCGCCAGGATCATCACGGCGACCAGCCCGCCTGTGATCAGCAACGCTTGGCCAAAGTTCAGAAAGGCCAGAGAATACGAGGTCTTCAGCGCCGCTTTCTCATAGCCCGCCATCGCCACGTCATAGCGCGCGGCCTCGCGCGCCTCGGCGCCGAAGTACTTCACCGTCTCGAAGTTCAAAAGGCTATCAATGGCCTTCTGGTTCGCATCCGTGTCCTGATCATTCATTTCCTTGCGGATTTTCACTCGCCATTCGGTCACCCGAAACGTGAACCAGACATAGGCCCAGATGGTGACCACCACGACCGCCAGATACCAGACATCAAAGGCGATAAAGAGGATCAGCGCGATCATCGCCAGCTCAAGGATCAATGGCCCCATTGAGAAGAGCATGAAGCGCAAAAGGAACTCGACGCCTTTCACGCCACGTTCGATGATACGGCTCAGACCACCGGTCTTGCGGGTGATGTGATAGCGCATCGACAGGTTGTGAATATGGGTGAAGGTTTCCAGCGCCAACTGCCTGAGCGCCCGCTGTCCAACACGCGCAAAGATCGCGTCCCGCAGCTGTTGAAACCCGTTGGTCATCAGCCGCGCCATGCCGTAAGCCAACGTCAAGCCAACAGCGCCGACACCCAATAGCATCGCAGGCTCTGCCCCTTCACCTGCCAGCGCATTCACCGCCTCGCGGTAAAACCACGGGGTCGCAACGGACACGACCTTGGACAGCAAAAGCGCCAGCATCGCCAGCACCACGCGTTGCTTTACCCACGGGTGTTCGGCAGGCCAAAGATAAGGTGCGACCCGGCGGATCGTGCGCCACCCATCGGAAGGCGCATCAGAAGTGGTGATGGGAAGACGTCGCATGAACTGCCTTTCTTGCTGGCAAGCCCCAAACCGGGCCACTTGCTGAAAATCATCATTCTAAAGCGTCACGCTCAAAACCTTCACAAATTGTGCTGCGCCGCGCCCAATCCCTGCCTCAGGTATAAGCAGAGACGCCTTAGATAGGGGCTGCGTTGATGAAGCGAAACCCATGATGCGTGATTGTTTGCACAAGATAAGACATGAAGCGTTTAAGACGTGAAGATCACGGCTTTTGCGGAATTTCAAATACCTGCCCCGGATAGATCAGATCCGGGTCGCGGATTTTGTCGCGGTTGGCGTCAAACAGGCGTACATACAGCACGCCCTCGCCCAGAGTGTCCCGTGCAATGGCCCAAAGGCTTGACCCCGGCTGCACGGTAACCGCCGAGACACGGGCCTTTGGCGCCGCCTCCGCCACGGCCTGCAGTGCCGCAGGCTCTTCGCGTTTGAACGGCGTCTCGGTGCGCGACGTGACGCTGCCATCCGGGCCCAACTCGTCCACCCGCAACGTATAGACACCAGTTTCAATATCCGGCAGCGGCAATCGCCACTGCCCATCCTCGGAAATGGCGCTGGTTTTGACCGGATTATTATCCAGATAAACGCGCACATCGGCCCCGCTTTGACCGCGACCGGACAAGGCGACCTCGCCGGTTTCATCATAGCTGATCGCGTCGATGATCACGTTTTGAACAGACAGCGCACCGGCTTCGTCCTGCAACACCGTGATGCCCGCCTGATCCGCCAGCAGAACCCGACTGGCCGGGGCTGCGTCGGAGGCGCTTGGTGTGGGCATTTCAGCAGAGGCTGCCGAAGGCGCATCGCCCGTATCGGCAGCAGAGATGGCGGCAGTATCAGTTCCGGCAGAACCGTCCGTGGCAGTGTCAAGGGCGAGGCTCGATTGCGCTGCGGGCTGTTCAACCGTCGTCGGCTGGATCAGCACCGTGCCCTGAGACACGGCCGAGGCAATCGGCGTGCCATCGCCATCCAATGCCTGCAAAGCGAGCTGCCCCGGCGTTGAGATGTCCAAATCCAGCAGAGATACAAAATTGCCCTGACCATCAGCTTTCACCACCTCTACCGGTGCCCCATCCAGCAACAGCTGCACCGAACTGCCGGGGGCCGCATGACCTGCGATCACGGCGCGCCCGTCGGGGTCGACACGGACAACATCAAAACTTGGCGCGACAGTTTCCGGCGCAACCGGTTGGTCGGTGGAGGCCTGCGCAGACGGGGCCGATGGTGTTGTCGGTGCCTGTGATGTGGTCGTTGTGGCCGCAGCGGGTGCGCTCGGTTCCGATGTCACGGGCGTGGCGTCCGAGGGGGCGACAGTTGCCTGCTCGTCCCCTGCACCGCCAACCAACCATCCAATCGCGGCCAGCACCACGGCCACAAAGGCACCAGCACCGATCCAGACCCCGTTTGCGCCTTTCGCGCCCTCTGCGCCTGATTGCGTTGTCATCTTCATCCCCTGTCGCCGCTTTATGCGGGCGCTTCTTGCCAGACAGTAGCAATCCCGATACCACCGGTCAAAAGATCATTCCCATATATGACCAGAAGGACAGCACATGACACAACATACAGCCCCCTACACGGCCTCTGTCTGCGTTTACTGCGGATCACGCTTTGGTCAGGATCCGGCCTACGACGCTGCCGCACGGGCCCTTGGCGCGGCGCTTGCAGATGAAAACTGGCGCCTTGTCTATGGCGCGGGGGATGTCGGGCTGATGGGCGCCGTGGCCGAAGCCGCACAAGGGGCCGGGGCGGCAACCTTTGGCGTCATCCCGGAACATCTTCTGAAATGGGAGGTCGGCAAGCGCGATCTGACCAGCTTTATCGTGACCGAAAACATGCATGAGCGCAAAAAGGTGATGTATATGAACTCGGACGCGATTGTGGTTCTGCCCGGTGGGGCCGGATCACTGGACGAGTTCTTTGAAGTGCTCACTTGGCGTCAGCTGGGGCTGCATGAAAAGCCGATCCTGCTTTTGAATGTGAACGGGTTCTGGGACCCGCTTGTCGGGTTGATTGACCATGTGATCGCCCAAGGCTTTGCCGAAGACAGTCTGAAAGGGTTCATCACCGTGGCCGATGATGTGGATCAGGCTGTCTCGGCCCTGCGGGCGGCCTTGTCCTGACGATATGCGCCCGCCGAATAGATCGTCAGGGCCACCCAGATCATCGGAAAGGCAATCATGTGCCACAGGGTGATCGTCTCGCCCAACAGGACAACGGCACACATGAACTGAAGGCTCGGGTTCAGATATTGCACCACCCCCACCGTCGACAGGGTCAACCGACGCGAGGCGAAGCTGAGCAGCATCAGCGGCCCGGCAGTCAATAGCCCCGAGGCAATCAGCAAAAGACTGTCGCCCAAACCGGTCCCGAACACAGCGCCCGTGCGGCCAACGATGCCCTGCCACCCCGCAAAATGCGTGCCCGCCAGCCAAATCAGCGCCAGAGGGGCCAGAAACAGCACCTCGGCCGTGACGGATACGACCGGGCCTACGGCAAGTAACTTCTTGATCACGCTATAGGCCGCGAATGTGCCGCCAAGCAAAAGGGCCAGCCAGGGCGCGACCCCCAACCCCAGCGTCAATACCACCACCGCCAAGACCGCCAGAAAGATCGCGAAGAGCTTGCTGCCCGTCAGGCGCTCGCCGAAGAACACGGCCCCCAAAAGCGCCATGATCAAGGGGAAGATGAAATAGCCAAGGCTGGCTTCGACCACCATGCCGATCTGCACTGACAGGATAAAGCCGCCCCAGTTGATCGAGATCACGATCGCCGCGACCGCCACAAGCAGCATCGTGCGTCCGCGCATCAGGGTGGGCAACTCCCTCAACCGTCCTTGCACCAGCAAAAACAGACTGAACAGGACCAGAGACCACAACGTGCGATGGCTGAGCAGTTCAAGCGGCGGCACATGGCGCAGCATATAGTAATACAAGGGCGACAGCCCCCAGACCGTGCAGGCCACGATGATGGCGATGACGCCTTTGCTGGTCTCGTTCATCTGGCGCTCCTAAAGCGTTTCGGGATGGGCTTGAGGCACATGTTCATTCCGAGCCGCTTTCCCCTGCGCTGCCCAACAGGTCTGGCACAAAAAAAGCGGCCACCCAAGAGGCAGCCGCATTTTGTTTCGTGATGCGGGGCATCAGGCCCCAAACGGGTTACAGGCGCGAGGCCACGTTTTCCCAGTTCACCAGGTTTTCCAGGAAGTTATCCAGGTAAGCCGGGCGCTTGTTGCGGAAGTCGATATAGTAGGAATGCTCCCACACATCGCAGCCCAGAAGCGCGGTCTGACCAAAGCACAGCGGGTTCACGCCGTTCTCGGTCTTGGTCACAGCCAGCGAGCCGTCAGCGTTCTTCACCAGCCAGGCCCAGCCCGAGCCGAACTGACCCGCGCCAGCCGCGGCAAACTGCGACTTGAACTCTTCAACCGAACCGAAGCTTTCGGTGATGGCTTTTTCCAGCTCGCCCGGCATGGCGGTCTTGCCCGGGCCCATCATCTCCCAGAACTGGTTGTGGTTCCACAGCTGCGAGATGTTGTTGAAGATACCGTTCTGCGCAACCGCTTTGGCGTCATAGGTGCCCACGATGATCTCTTCGAGGGTCTTGCCCTCCCATTCGGTGCCAGCGATCAGCTTGTTGCCGTTGGTCACATAGGCGGCGTGGTGCAGGTCGTGGTGAAACTCCATAGTTTCAGCAGACATGCCATGCTCGGCCAGTGCGTCGTGGGCATAGGGAAGGTCGGGAAGTTCAAAAGCCATGTCGGGCCCCCTGTTCAATGTGTTTGCATGCGTGTTTCTGTCGGTTATTAGATGGGGCAGCGGGTGGGGTAAGGTCAAGAGGTCTGGCAAAATTGTCCGCCAGCGAGCGGGCTATTTTTTGTGCACCCGACAGCGTCCTTCGGCCCGGTAACTGTTGGAATACCGAATGGGAAATGCCTTGATCACCAGTTTCAACGAAGGTTTCAGAAGCGTCGCACGATATTCCAGACGGGGGGTGTATTGCCGGACCACCCCTTCTGTATTGGTCAGCCGCGTGATGCGCCAGACCACGGTCACGCGCTTTTCATTGTCAGCCGTCACCTTTGCCTGAAGCGGCTTGCCAACGAAATACTTGATGAAGGGGTCCCAGACCTCGGCCGTCTGATCACCGGGTTTGTGATCCATAAGCAACCGCGTCGGCATCCAGTCACCCGTGCCGTTTCGGGTGATATCGCAGTTATAAATCTCACCCTGCGCCGCGAAGGGCGCGAGGGTGAGAAGGAAGAACAAAACAACTCGACGCATAAGACATGCTACCATCACGCAACTTCCAGTTGCAATATTCAAGCAGATGACCCGCACGTCAAGGTTTTTGATCAGATTAGCGCGTTTCGTCAATGAAGCGCGTGGCTCGCGACAAACCAGTGCTCAAGTTTGTCGCGAAACGCTTTAGGACAGAACGCCAACCTCGCCGCCCGGCTGGGCCGCATCTTTCAAAAGGTCAAACGCATATTTTGCAACCGACCGGAAACAAACCAGCACCGCGGTGTTGTCGTCCTCCAGATAGAAAGCGGCCGGAATTTGCGCAATGCGCGAACGGCGCAGCATACCAGGCTGCATGACCGAGAGGTCGGCAGGGGCCAGCTTGGCAATCACCTCGCGACAGGCCGCGCCCGTGACACGATAGACCGCACGAGCATCCGAGACATTCACCACCAGCGAATGCTCGTCTCCAAGTGACGCGGTGGCGGCTTCGACAATGGACGCGGCCTCGGCGTGATCGACGATCAGCAAAAGCTCGTCGGGCGACATCCAGCCAACGCGGCCCTTGGCGCCTTGGGTGATTTCACCCTGTCCCGGCATGGCAGCGCCCGTGGCGGCTTTCACCGCTTTGGCGACACCTTTGGACGCAAGGTCACCGCGCAGGGTGATCATGCCGATCAGACCGGCCTCTTCGACCTTGCAATAGCCGTCAAACGACGCGCCCTGGAGGGCGGATACTGCCTTAGACATTCTGCTTCTCCCCGTCCTTGTCATAGAAGACCGGATCACAAATCCGCGCCTTCACCACCGTGTTCGAGCCATCCACCGTGGGGAAGCTGATCACCTCGCCCATACGGTCGGGACCGTGCAGCACAAGCCCCATCGCGATGCCTTTTTTCAGCGTCGGCGAATAATAGGTCGAGGTCACGCGGCCGATCATGTTGCGCTGACCGTGGACATTGTCGCCCTCGCCCACCGCATAGGCCCCGTCCGGCAAGACGGACCCGTCGAGGGTCTCAAGCCCTACCAGTTTCCAGCGCTCGGGATCGGTCATGTGGCTGCGCTGTTGCGCGCGTTTGCCAAGGAAGTCTTCCTTCTTCTTGGAAATCGCCCAGCTCAGCCCCAGATCCTGCGGGATCACGGTGCCGTCGGTCTCGTCGCCGATCATGATAAAGCCCTTCTCGGCGCGCATGATGTGCAGACACTCGGTGCCGTAAGGCATCACGCCGAACTCTTCACCGGCTTCCAGAAGCGCATCCCAGAAGGCGCGGCCCTGAGACGCCGGAACGGCGATCTCGTAGGACAGCTCGCCCGAGAACGAGATGCGATAGACGCGCGCGTCGAACTCGCCGATCTTGCCATCGGCCCACTGCATGAAGGGCAGCGTTTCCTTGGACACGTCCATACCACCGAGCTTTTCCAGCACCTTACGGGCGTTCGGACCAACCACGGCAACCTGCGCCAGCTGCTCGGTCACATTGGCGACATAGACTTTCCAGTCCCACCATTCTGTCTGCAGCCATTCCTCCATCCACGCGTGGATGCGATCAGCCCCGCCCGAGGTCGTGTGGCAGAGCCACGTTTCGTCGTCGATACGCGCCACAACACCATCATCCGACAGGAAGCCGTTTTCCGAGCACATCAGACCATAGCGGCATTTGCCGACAGCCAGGTTCGACATCATGTTGGTGTACATCATGTCCATGAACTTGCCCGCATCGGGACCTTTCACGATCAGCTTGCCCAGTGTCGAAGCATCCAACAGGCCAAGATTTTCGCGGGTGTTCAGAACCTCGCGATGCACCGCCTGTTCATTGGTTTCACCCGGCTTGGCATAGCAATAGGGGCGACGCCAATGACCGACGGGTTCCATGTAAGCACCCGCGTCTTCGTGCCACTGATGCATCGGCGTGCGACGGATCGGTTGGAAGATTTCATGGCGCGCTTCGCCTGCAATCGCACCGAAGCTGATCGGTGTGTATGGCGGGCGGAAGGTGGTGGTGCCGGTGGTCGGGATCTCTTGGTCCAGAGCATCAGAAAGCACTGCCAAGCCATTGATATTGGACAGCTTCCCTTGATCGGTTGCCATCCCCAGCGTGGTGTAACGCTTGGTGTGCTCGACACTTTCATAGCCTTCACGCGCAGCCAGCTGAACGTCGGAAACCTTCACGTCGTTCTGATAATCCAACCACATCTTCATGCGCTTCTCTGGACCAGCGCCCTGCGGCATGATCCAGACCGGGGCCATGGGCTGTTCGGCCTCGGCATCCGCTTTCGGACCAGCCTTGCGCACGGCCTTGCCGCCAGCCGCTTTCGCAGCTGCCTTGCCTGCCGCGTAGGCGTCTTCCAGCGTCTCGGCCAGCGACATCGCGCCCGAGGCCGTGCCTGCGGTCACCACAAACGCCTCGCCGTCATGGCTGGTGGGCGCGCGGCTGGGATCGGGGCGGAAATGGGCCTGCGTCTCGTCCCAGATCAGTTTGCCGCCGCAATGCGACCACATGTGCACGACCGGGGACCAGCCGCCGGACATGGCAACCGCGTCGCATTTGATCTCTTCCAAGGCCGCGCCTTCGCCCGCCTGAAGACAGATCGACACGCCGGTCACACGCTTACCGCCATGCACTTTGGCGATGGCGCGACCCGGTTCGACCCGGATACCTGCGGCACGGGCAGCCTCGGCCAGCGGGCCGGTGGCTTCCGTGCGGGCGTCCAGAACCACGGGGACTTCAAGCCCGGCCTCTTTCAGCGTCAGCGCCGTGCGATAACCGTCATCATTGTTGGTGACAACCACGGTGCGGTCGCCAATCGACACACCCCAGTTCACCGCATAGTCACGCACGGCCGAAGCCAGCATGACGCCGGGAATGTCATTGCCCGCAAAGGACAGCGGACGTTCGATTGCGCCGGTTGCGGTCACGATCTGCTTGGTGCGGATGCGCCACAGACGGTGACGCGGACGCCCGTCGCCCGGCGTATGATCGGCCACACGCTCGTAACCCAGCACATAGCCGTGGTCATAGACGCCCGACCCCATCATGCGGGTGCGCAGGGTGACGTTCTCCATGCCTTCCAACTCGGCGACAGTGGCGTCGATCCATGCGTCAACCGACATGCCGTCAATCTCGCCGCCATCGACGGCTGCACGACCACCCCAGTGATGGGTTTGCTCCATCACCAGCACTTTCGCGCCCGAGCGACCCGCGGCGAGAGCCGAGGCCAGACCGGCCACACCGCCGCCAATGATGACGACATCCGTGTGGTGGTAATAATGCTCGTAACGATCCGCGTCGGCCTCGGTCGGGACTTGGCCCAGACCAGCGGACTTACGGATGATCGGTTCAAACACATGCTTCCACGCGGCGGCCGGCGCCATGAAGGTCTTGTAATAGAAGCCCGCCGGCAGGAAGCGCGCGGCGTAGTTGTTCACCACGCCCACGTCGAACTCAAGGCTCGGCCAGTGGTTTTGCGAGGTGCAGGTCAACCCGTCGAAGAGCTCGGTCGTGGTGACGCGTTGGTTGGGTTCAAAGCGCTCACCCTGCCCCAGATTGACCAGAGCATTCGGCTCTTCCGCGCCAGAGGCCACAACGCCACGCGGACGGTGGTATTTGAACGACCGGCCCATCAGCATCTGGTCTTCGCCCAGAAGGGCTGCGGCCAGCGTGTCGCCCTCGTACCCCTTCATGCGCTTGCCGTTGAAGGTGAAGTTTTTCGGTTTCGAACGGTCGATCAGACGACCGCCTTGTGCCAGACGGGTGCTCATTCGTACCCCTCCCACTCAGGATGTTTCTTCTTGACCGCATCAACGATCGCTTTGGGCGGCTCGGTGGTCTGGGCAGAATAGGTGCCGTAAACCTCAAGCGTCATGGTGTTGCGCGCCGCGTGGAACCACTTGCCGCAGCCCGAGACATGCCGCCAACGCTCGAAGTGAACGCCTTTCGGGTTCTTGCGGTGGAACAGATAGGTCTCGAACTCATCATCGGACGAGCCGGGGCCAAAGCGCCTCAGATGCGCCTCGCCACCGCCATGCAGGTCCGTCTCATCGGCCATCACGCCGCAATAGGGGCATTCAAGGATCAGCATGTTGCACCTTTTGACTTGTAGAGTTGCGTCGGGATACCCAACTGACACCCATGGATATATTTGATGTTTTCAACTTCGCCATTTTGGTGGGCGTCGTATATTTCGTCTTTCGCGCGCTTCGGTGGCATCACTTTCGAAACCGCGACCCCGAAGAGCTGAAAAGCATTCGAGACGACTACGAGAAAACTAAAGGGCCAACGTGGCTGGTTTGGCTTTTGGCCTTCCTTGGATTGTAGATTTCCCATCAATGTGCCACCCCCGCAGCCACGCTTTCATCAATAAAGCGTCCTTCGGTGAAGCGGTTCAGACCGAATTCGCCTGCCAGTGATCCCGGCTCGCCTTTGGCGACGGTCTCGGCCATGGCCCAGCCCGATCCGGGGATCGATTTGAAGCCGCCGGTGCCCCAGCCGCAGTTGATGAAGCAGTTGCCCAAGGGCGTTTTGCCGATGATGGGCGAGCGGTCGCCGGTCACGTCCACGATGCCGCCCCATTGGCGCAGCATTTTCAGGCGCGAGATGATCGGGAAGGTCTCGACCAATGCCCGCACGGTTTCTTCCACGTGGTGGAACGATCCGCGCTGGGTGTAGTTGTTGAACCCGTCGGTGCCGCCGCCGATGACCAGCTCGCCTTTGTCCGACTGGGACATATAGCCGTGCACGGTGTTGGCCATGACCACCACGTCGATGCAGGGTTTGATCGGCTCCGACACCAGCGCTTGCAGGGCAACACTTTCCATCGGCAGACGGAAGCCCGCCATCTCGGCCAGATGGCCCGCGTTCCCGGCCACAACCATCGCCAGTTTGTCGCAATCAATCTGACCGTGGGTCGTGTCAACGCCGGTGACGTTGCCGTTTTCCTGACGCACGCCGGTCACTTCGCATTTCTGGATGATATCCATGCCCATGTCGGAGCACGCTCGGGCATAGCCCCACGCCACCGCATCGTGACGCGCCGTGCCTGCACGAGCCTGCCACAGCGCACCCAGAACGGGGTAACGCGGACCGTGGATGTTCATGATCGGCACCAGTTCTTTCACGCGTTCGGGCGAGATGAACTCGGTCTTCACGCCCTGCAGAGCATTCGCATGCGCCGTGCGTTCGTATCCGCGCACCTCGTGCTCGGTCTGGGCCAGCATCATGACGCCGCGCGGCGAGAACATGACGTTGTAGTTCAGGTCCTGGCTCATCGTCTCATAGAGAGACCGCGCTTTCTCGTAGATCGCCGCCGAGGGATCCTGCAGGTAATTCGAGCGAATGATGGTGGTGTTGCGGCCCGTGTTGCCGCCGCCCAGCCATCCCTTTTCGATGATCGCCACATTGGTGATCCCGAAGTTTTTGCCCAGATAAAACGCCGTGGCCAGCCCGTGGCCGCCCGCGCCCACGATGACAACATCGTATTTTTTCTTGGGCTTGGGCGATGTCCACGCCCGCTCCCAACCTGAGTGATAGCGCGCGGCCTCCCGCGCGATGGCAAATGCCGAATAACGTCGCATACGATTCCCCCCTGTCTGGGTTCCCGGTTTATGTCGTTTTTACGAAGAAACGCCATCACACCACGATGATCGAACGGCGCTTAAAAGGAAAAAGACGACATGAGGCGCAAAACCTGTCGATTTCTGTGCATCCTGATTGTCGCACTTGACCATTGGGGGTTTAGAAAACGGCACATGCGCATTACATGAGTGGGACCAAACATGCGCGAGATTTCCCGGGGGATACATGGGCGACTGGAACAGCTGGATTTTCGGAGCGATTGTCGGGGCCATGACGCTGGCCACGATTATCGTCATCGCACGACGCATGATCATGCGGGAAGCGACAGGTGACACAGGCGACACGGCCCGATTCAGTTCGGACATGAAGGTGTACCGTGATCAGTTGAAAGAGCTGGATCGCGACCTTGCGCGCGGCACTTTGACCAAAGAAGAAGCAGACCGTGCGCGTATCGAAATCTCGCGTCGTTTGCTGGATGCGGACAAAGCCGCACGTGCCCGGCAGACCTCGGATGCGCCGAATGGATTGACCCGGTTGACCATGGGCCTTGTCGCCATCGTGATCGCGGCCAGCAGCCTTGGTCTTTATCTGTATATGGGCGCACCGGGCGCACAGGATCTTGGCCGGGAAAAACGCATCGCACGCAGTCAGGAGATGCGGGAAAACCGCCCGTCTCAAGCAAAGATCGAGGCAGAGGCTCCCGCCTGGCCCGGCCCGCCGCCCGAGGCCCCCGAGGATTATCTGAAGCTGGTCGACGGGCTGCGCAAGGCGGTTGATGATCGCCCTGAAGATCAGCGCGGGCTTGATCTGCTTGCCCAGCACGAAGCCGCCATTGGCAACATGATCGCGGCGCGCGAGGCGATGGGTAAGCTGTTGGTGGTAAAAGGGGAAACCGCCACCGCCGATGATTTCGTCCGGCAAGCTGATCTGATGGTGAACGCGGCCGGCGGCTATGTCTCGCCCGAAGCAGAAGAGATGCTGCGCGAAGCCTTGGGCCGTGCCCCCGGACATCAGCTGGCACGTTATTACACCGGCATCATGTTTGCCCAGAACGGCCGCCCGGACATGGCGTTTCGCCTGTGGCGCGGGCTGTTGGAAGAAGGTCCGGCCGATGCGATCTGGTGGACCTCTGTACGCTCGCAAATCGACGGGCTGGCTGCACTTGCAGGAGAGAACTACACCGCGCCAGATGCCCCGACCCGCCCGGCACAAACCGGCATGCCCGGCCTGTCAGGTCCCAGCGCCGAAGACATGCAGGCCGCTGCGGAAATGAGCGAAAAAGACCGCGCCGAGATGATCAAGTCGATGGTCGAACGTCTGTCAGACCGGTTGGCCACCGAAGGCGGCAGCCCCGAGGAATGGGCGCGGCTCATTTCGGTTCTGGGCGTCACCGGCGACACGGAGCGCGCCGCCGCCATCTGGGCCGAGGCGCAAGAGCGTTTCGCTGACCATCCCGAGGCGCTTGCCACGGTCGCGCAAGCCGCGCGCCAAGCCGGTATCGCCCAGTGATTTTTGACGATATCGAAGGCTTTGCCTCGGCGATTGCGCCAATGACCGCGCTGGCGGGGCTGGATCTGGGCACCAAGACTATCGGCGTGGCCGTGTCTGACAGCTTTCGGCAAGTGGCAACACCGCTTGAGACGATCAAGCGCAAGAAGTTCACGCTGGATGCCGCGCGCCTGCTGGAAATTGCCAACGAGCGCCAGCTGGGCGGATTGGTGCTGGGCCTGCCGCGCAATATGGACGGGTCTGAAGGGCCGCGCTGCCAATCCACCCGCGCCTTTGCCCGCAACCTCGCACAGCTGACCGAACTGCCCATCACCTATTGGGATGAACGCCTGTCCACCGTCGCCGCGGAACGGGCGTTGCTCGAGGCGGATACGTCCCGAAAGCGTCGCGCAGAGGTGATCGATCACGTGGCGGCGGGCTATATCCTGCAAGGTGTGTTGGATCGGATGAGGCACCTTTGATGACAGATGACATCTGGAAACGCGACGAGGTTGAAAGCCCCTGTGTCAAGATTTGCGTGATCCACAAAGAGGCCCGCATCTGCACAGGTTGCCTGCGCACGATCGACGAAATCACCCAATGGTCCCGCTTGTCGAATGAAGACCGGCGCGCGCTTCTTGAAGAACTGCCAGAACGCCGCGCTCTGCTTGCAAAACGACGGGGGGGGCGAAAGGCCCGCCGCGCCCAGAATTGATCCGACTTTCCCTCACCTCTTCGTGACACCCTTATCCCGCTCCGATCAGGTAAGATTTGGGAAACAACGGATTGGAACAGACCATGCGCGCCCACCTCGCAGCCCTTGCCACGCTCACCGCTCTCTCGCCACTGCCTGGCACTGCTGAAGAGTGGAAGACACGCCCAGATGACATTCCCCTTTCACCCGCGCAATTGTCACAGGCTTTGGTTGGGAAAACGGTTATCTTCCATGACAACGGCCGCTCTGACTTTCTTGAAAACGGCTCGTATTCTTACACTTACGGTGAGGGTGGCACTTGGCTCGGCCACTATACACTCAACCCTGACAGCATCGTCTGCGTGACATTCGTCACCGGCACCTCACGATGTGATCTTTTCGTCTTCGCAAATGAAAAGCTGGTGGTAATCACGCAAGACGGCTTGCGATTCCCGATACGCGAAACGATTGAAAACTGAGCCCGCGCGCCCTCGGCTGTGCCTCGGGCCCAACAGGGCGATGGCCGCGCTGCGCGCGGTTCAGGGGCGTTGCCCCTGCGGTTCGGGCGCAGCCCGCCCCTACCCCAAGGTATTTCAAACAAGAAAATAAGGGTTCGTTAACCTTGTTGTTCCATAGTGGTCCAGCGGAACAGGCGGAGGCGCCGATGGCCGTACAAGGAAATGAGTTTGTCTCATACCGGAGGGAGCCACACGCTCCCTCTTTCCATTTTCTTGTTAGAAATACCTTGGGGGTGAGCGCCGGAAGGCGCGAGGGGGCAAAGCCCCTACGCTTGGTCCTCGGTCTCTGCCTCGATCTCGGCGGCGCGCTTTTCAACCAGTTCGACGATATGGTCGACCATCTTTTCGTTGTCGAGTTTGTGGTCCTGCTTGCCCGCCACATAAACCATGCCGGACCCGGCCCCACCGCCGGTAAAGCCCACATCCGTCATCAACGCTTCGCCGGGACCGTTCACCACGCAACCGATGATCGACAGGCTCATTGGCGTGTGGATATGTGCCAAGCGCTCTTCCAGCGTGGCCACGGTTTTGATCACGTCAAATCCCTGACGTGCGCAGGACGGGCATGAGATGATGTTTACGCCCCGGTGACGAAGGCCCAGAGATTTCAATATCTCATAGCCAACCTTCACTTCTTCCACCGGATCCGCTGACAGGCTGACACGGATTGTGTCGCCGATCCCGGCCCAAAGCAGATTGCCCAAACCGATGGCCGATTTGATGGTGCCAGACACGAAGCCGCCGGCTTCTGTAATGCCCAGATGAATGGGCGCGTCCGTCGCCTCGGCAATGCCGTGATAGGCAGCGGCGGACAAAAACACATCTGAGGCTTTGACCGAGATTTTATAGTCGCGGAAATCGTTGTCTTCCAGAATGCGGATATGCTCCAACCCGCTTTCCACCATCGCTTCGGGGCAAGGTTCCCCATATTTTTCAAGCAGATGCCGTTCCAATGACCCGGCGTTCACGCCAATTCGGATCGAACAGCCATGGTCTTTGGCGGCCTTGATGACCTCGCGCACGCGGCCTTCATCCCCAATGTTGCCGGGGTTGATCCGCAGACAGGCGGCACCCGCCTCGGCAGCCTCAATCGCACGTTTGTAGTGGAAATGAATGTCGGCAACGATGGGCACCGGGCTTTCGGCGGCAATCTCTTTCAGCGCCGTAGTCGATCCCACATCCGGGCACGAGATGCGTACGATATCCGCACCAGCTTCAGCCGCGGCAAGCACCTGCCCCAGCGTCGCTTTCACATCCGAACTGTCCGTATTGGTCATGGTCTGCACCGCGATCGGCGCATCGCCTCCGACAGGCACATTGCCCACCATGATCTGACGAGATTTGCGCCGTTCGATATCGCGCCAGGGTCGGATCGGATTGTGGGACATAAGGACACCTATTGTCTTGCTGCTGCAAAAGGGATAGCCCGCATGCACACGGTGCACAAGCGTTCAAACAGGACCCGTCAGGTCGCGCCAAAATCAGCAAGTATTGGGATTATTCTGCGACGGACAGCTCGGCCACATAGGTGGCCAGATCCGCATCACCGTCCAGATCGGCCAGCTCGAACGCGCCCAGCACATCATCCTGCGACAAGGCCACGTTTTTCACGACCGACGGCCCGTCGCCAGCCGGTCCATAGGCCGTACCATTGACCGCAAAGTAGATCGACCCCGCATTGCCGGTACGCAACAGCGGCGCCTGTTCGGTCTTGGGCAGAACATAATGCTCACCCGCATCAAGGATCTTTTCAAAGATCACCGTGCCATCCGCCGATTGAATGCGCACCCAGGACGGGCGCACGGCAAAAACGGCCACATCGGCAGCATCCGCACCGAAGACCTGCACGGGGCGTGTATCCCCCAGCGCCGAAGCATCAGCCAGCGCCACTGCCTGCGGCGTTTCTGCAGTGGTGGTCAGACCTGAAGGAATGCCGCCAAGCGCCGGCGGTGTCGCCCGCGCCAGAATCCCCACATCATGCGGGTTCAAGGTTGAAATCGGTGCGTCACGATGGGTCATCACCGGCACATCCAACGCCTGTGGACGATAAAGGCGATCCAGCGCCTCGACCGAGGGCGGCGTGGTCAGCCCGGTGCCACCTGCCAACTCGCCAGCATCGGCGACGGTCGAAATCGTGTGAGTATCGCCCAGGTCAGGCAATTCGGACAAAACGCCCGGTGTCTGTTCGATCGGGGCGAAATCGACCCGCTGAATTTCTTTCAGGATCGACCAGCCGCCAAAGCCCAGAACCCCGACCAGAAGCGACAGCACGGCCACGGATCCGATGGCACCCGGTTCGATACCAGCAAAGATGCTTTCAGATTGCGGGACCCAACTTGCATTGGGGTTTGCCAGCGGGTCGCCGGAATTATCCAGTTTGGATTTCTGTTTCTCTGCCCGTTCGGCCTGCGCGGCGGCGCCAACGGCCAGACCATGCGCGGTCACAAACCCGGCTTCTTTGCAGAAAGTTTCATAGGCCCATTCCGGGTCCAGACCCAGATAGCGGGCATAAGAGCGCACATAGCCCGCGATGAAACCCTGGGTTTCAAAAGCCGAGGCATCTGCGTTTTCGATGGCTGCGATATAAGTGGCTTTGATCTTCAGCTCGCGCTGAACATCAAGCAGGGATTTACCGATGGTCGCGCGTTCGCCGCGCATCACATCACCAAGGCGGAGGTCATAAGAATCAAAGCCGGAGGCTTCTTCTTTCTCTTCGACCCGCGACGTGGTCCAACGCCCGATCATAATACCGCTCCTGGTGCCTTACACAAACCCACGGGTTAACGATTCGCGATGCGCTCGTTTCCCTTGTGGTAAACTATCACAAACCTACAAGATATGCATGTGCTGATTGCACTTACGCGGAAAGCTCGGCACGATTCAGCTCACAATGGGACCACAGGCTGTCCAGTGCGGCGATCAGCGCATCCATTTCCTTGGGGCCATGCACCGGCGACGGCGTAAAGCGCAGACGCTCGGTCCCGCGCGGCACGGTTGGGAAGTTGATCGGCTGCACGTAGATGCCGAAATTTTCCAAGAGCATGTCGGACAGCTGCTTGGTGTGCACCGGATCACCCACGATCAGCGGCACGATGTGTGACCCATGATCGATGATCGGCAATCCAAGCGCTTTCAGACGTGTTTTCAAAATCTTAGCCTGCGTCTGGTGCTGATCTCGCAGCCCCTGATCGGTCTTCAGATGCGCAACAGACGCCGCAGCCCCCGCAGCCACAGCGGGCGGCAGCGAGGTGGTGAAGATGAAACCCGGCGCGTAAGAGCGGATGGCGTCACACATCTTGGCCGAGGCCGCGATATAGCCGCCCATCACGCCATAGGCCTTGGCCAGCGTGCCGTTGATGATGTCGATGCGGTGGGCCAGATTGTCCCGTTCGGTGACCCCTGCCCCGCGCGGACCATACATGCCCACGGCATGCACCTCGTCGATATAGGTCAGCGCGCCAAACTCGTCTGCCAGATCGCAGAGCGCCTCGATGGGGCCGAAATCGCCATCCATCGAATAGACGCTTTCAAACGCGATCAGCTTGGGCGCGGCCGGGTCGTCGGCTTCCAGCAATTCCCGCAGATGTTCCACATCATTGTGACGGAACACACGTTTGGCACCGCCGTTGCGGCGCACGCCTTCGATCATCGAGGCATGGTTCAGCTCGTCCGAATAAATGATCAGGCCAGGAAACAGCTTGGGCAATGTCGACAGAGTTGCGTCATTGGCAATATAGGCCGATGTGAACAGCAGAGCGGCCTCTTTTTGGTGCAGGTCCGCGATCTCGGCTTCAAGACGCTTGTGATAGATCGTGGTGCCCGAAATGTTGCGCGTGCCGCCCGAGCCTGCGCCGGTGGCGTCTACGGCTTCGTGCATCGCTTCCAGAACAACCGGGTGCTGGCCCATGCCAAGATAGTCATTGCCACACCAGACGGTGACGGGCGCTTCAGTGCCATCGGGTTTCATCCAGGTGGCATGCGGGAACTGTCCCTTTTTGCGCTCGATCTCGATGAACGTGCGATAGCGACCTTCGTCATGCAGGCGCTGCAGCGCCGCGTCCAGCTGGTGATTGTAGTCCAATGTTCCCTCCCGGGCCGTCTCTTCCATATCCCAAGCGCAACATACATGGGTTGCCCCGATAAACATATTCAAAATTTGGATATGTTTTCGTCCTGTTCGCTGACATCCGTGTTAACGGTCTTGGCGGCGGTTTTACATTGATCCAGCGCAAACGGAAGCCCTTTTGCCCCTGCCGCGACAACAAGACCAATGGGCGCCGCCGCCGGGAACACCTCTGGACAGTACGCGCGCGAATGATAGGCTCGGCGCAAACATCCACCCACCGGAGAGACCCCATGTCGCTTGACCGCGTTCTTGACCGTATCGACGCCGACCTGCCTGAAGCCACCGAGCGCCTTTTGGCGCTTTTGCGCATCCCGTCCATATCCACCGATCCCGCCTATGCCATTGAATGCCAGAAGGCGGCGGATTGGCTGGTCGAGGACCTGAAATCCATTGGTTTTCAAGCTGATAAGCGCCAAACACCCGGCCACCCGATGGTTGTGGGCCATGCCGATGGCCCCGAAGATAAACCGCATCTGATGTTCTATGGCCACTATGATGTGCAGCCGGTTGACCCGCTGGACCTTTGGGACAACCCGCCCTTTGAACCGGCGCTGGAGGACACGTCGGCAGGACAAGTGATCCGTGGTCGCGGATCGTCCGACGACAAGGGGCAGCTGATGACCTTCGTCGAGGCCTGCCGGGCGTGGATCGCCGTCAATGGCAGTCTGCCTGCGCGCATCTCGCTGTTCTTTGAAGGAGAGGAAGAATCAGGCTCGCCCTCGCTGATCCCCTTCATGGAAGAAAACCGCGACGAGCTGACCACCGATATCGCGCTGATCTGCGACACGGGGCTGTTCGAATCAAAAACCCCGGCGATCATCACCCAATTGCGCGGCATGTCCTGCGAGGATTTCACCATCACAGGCCCGGACCGCGACCTGCATTCGGGCATGTATGGCGGGATTGCCATGAACCCGATCCGGATTCTGACACGCATTCTGGCCGATCTTCATGACGATACAGGCCGCATCACGCTGCCCGGCTTTTATGACGGCGTCGAAGAGCTGACCGATGACATCCGCGCGCAGTGGCAGGGGCTTGGGTTCGACCATGCAAGTTTTCTGGCCGACGTGGGTCTGAAGACGCCCGCTGGCGAAGAGGATCGCATGCCGATCGAGATGATCTGGTCGCGCCCGACCTGCGACGTGAACGGTATCTGGGGCGGCTATACGGGGGACGGCTTCAAGACTGTACTGCCCAGCCAGGCCTCGGCCAAGGTCAGCTTCCGTCTGGTGGGCAAACAGGACCCTGACGCCGTCCGGGACAGCTTCCGCAGCTATCTGGAAAGCCGCCTGCCCGACGGGTTCACCGTTGAATACCGAACTGAAAAAGGGTCTCCAGCGGCGCAAATCGCGACCGAAAATGCACTTTTCGAACAAGCGCGTGAAGCCTTGGGCGAAGAATGGGGCATTCCGGCAGCTTTCGCAGGCTGCGGCGGATCAATCCCGATTGCGGGCTATTTCAAAGACATTCTGGGCGTTGACGCCATGCTGATCGGCTTTGGCAAGGATGACGACAACATCCACAGCCCGAACGAGAAATACGATCTGGAGAGCTTTCACAAGGGCATTCGCAGCTGGGCGCGTATTCTCGACAAGCTGGCCTAAAGCGTTTCGAGATTAAGCCCGATCACAGCTTGATTTCGAAACGCCCACGACATTGGTAGGCTCCGCGCGTTTCGTCTCATTGTTGTGCCTCAACAATAAGTCGAAACGCTTTAGCCAAACCGTTTCCAGATTGCGTTGAATGAACGTGATCTGGGACGTTTCAAAGCGCCCGGGGGAAGCGTTCTCCGGGCGTCTCCCGGCTCTGCCTGCCGCTGATTTCAGTCCCCATCCGCGATCTGAGACAGCCTGCGCATCCGCACCAGCTTCAGCCCCAACACAGCCCAAGGCGCGCCGTGCATGGCAAGGTCGAACATGTCGATGGGGCGTGTCAGCGTGCCTGAAAACAGCATCACCAGCTTTTCCCAGATATGCGGCGGCGTGAAGGGGGCAAGACCCAATGTCAGGCAGAAGATCGCAATGGTCCCCAACGGCAGGTCATCAATCAGCTTCATGCAAAACCCCCTGAACGATGCGACGCAAACACCATCGCATCTTAGATGACATATGCTCAGGTCTGAATGTGGTGAAATGGCGCGGTTGACGGGGCTCGAACCCGCGACCCCCGGCGTGACAGGCCGGTACTCTAACCAACTGAGCTACAACCGCGCGTGGCGCTGTGGATAGCCCGAGCGCGCAGGGGCGTCAATCGAAAAATCGGCCCGTTTTACGGAGATCTGCATGCAGACCAGCCGTAGGTCGCGCCCCCCATAAAATTCCACTGAAAGCGTTTCGGTTTTCACCTGAGACAGGGGAAAGCCAGAACGCGGCACGAGATATCGATGCCATGGGATTTCGGGATAGATATGTGTCTCAAATTTATCTCGAAACGCTTTAATTGCCAATAATTGGCCATGTTTTCAGGTTACCCAACCTACATGAAAGTGATGGAAGACAGCAGTTCACGCTTCGTGATCGAGCATGGACCCCTGAAAAACATTTTGTTTTTCGGGGCTTTAAACCTGTCTTGCTTGCTTGGAATCATGATGAGCTTCAATGAAGGTGCGATTCTGCGCACTGGGCTGTTGATTGTGTGCTTTATGCTGAGCCTTGTTTTGATTCAGAAAATTGTTGGCCGTGATCGCCTTGTATTTGACCGTCAAAGACGGGTCGCAGAGCTGTTTCATTGGGGGTTTCACCGCCCCATAACCCTGACCTATTCTCTGGATGATGTGGAAGAGGTTGATCTGGAGCGCCTGGAAAAGGGCAGCCGCCTACGATTGGTGCTGCAATCCCCTCCCCGTGCCCTGCCCGTCACGCCCAATGTTGCCTCTGCAAGTCGGATGGCGAAATGCTGTGCGGCGGCAAATATCTGGCTCATGCGCAACCGCTAATAAGCACGGGACACTGAACCATGTCGCAGGCAGGTGTTGGCCAACAAAAAACCCCACCTTGCGGCGGGGTTTCTTAGGGCAGTGGTGGCGCGGTTGACGGGGCTCGAACCCGCGACCCCCGGCGTGACAGGCCGGTACTCTAACCAACTGAGCTACAACCGCTCACTGCCAGTCTTGCGACTGTCCGGGCGTTCTAGGGCGTGTTGCGAAGGGCGTCAAGCAGCCAATGCGACTTTTGAAATCTTTTTTCGAGCTGGCCTCAAAAGCGCCGGGTCCACACGTTTCGAACAACAAAAGCGACAACAGAAACCGGTGTCGTCTAACACCGATCTTACAGGCTGACAGGAAGGGAAATGGTGGGTCGTGAGAGGCTCGAACTCCCGACATCTTCGGTGTAAACGAAGCGCTCTACCAACTGAGCTAACGACCCGTTCCGGATGTGCGTGATACTAGCGTGTCTTGCTGGTGGCAAGCGGTTTTTCACACTTAAGTGAATTTTGATCGCAACGACCCAAAGCTCCCCCTTTTCAGGTGCCATATTCAGGTTACAATACCGACATTGGGGTGAGAAAAGATGTTTTCAGTTTCGCAAAAGCTTGTCAGGAGCGTCATCATGCATGACCGCTATCTGATCCTGAACTATGATATATTTGGTCAGCGCATAGATGCGTCCCCGCGCGAGATCATGCGCATACTGACCGTGCGGCCGACTCAGGTCTTTTTACTGATCTGTGCCGTGGCCTTCATTGTGCTCGACGCGTTTTCCCTTGCTGGAAATGTTTCTGTAATCGAGTATCTGCCCATCTGGTTGCTGGCAATCGCCGGACATGTCCTGATCTATATCGCCCTTGTGCTGCTGCTGGGCGCTTTGCAAAACAGGTTCTCGCTGCGCCGCCTCTACCTGCCAATCATGAATTTGATTGCCTTTCTGATCAATTCGCAACTGATCATGCTTCATGCGCAAATCTATCTTGAACCCCTATTGGCCTCAAATCCGGTTGTGCCCACATTAAGGGACTTCCTTCAGGTGGTGATTTTCGAAGCGCTTTTCTTCTCGTTTGTCTTTCCTGCGGCCATTGCAGAGCTGCGCAAGCCCGACGGTGGCAAACCAGCCGACCCCTTGCCCATCCAGCGCAAGATCACGATCGCGGATCAAAGCTTCGCGCTGGAGGAGGTTCTATGCATGCGCAGTAAGAGCCACATGGTGGAACTGGTCACGCAAGAGGGCAAAACCGTGCTGCGCGCCCGGCTGGCTGATCTTGTCGGCCAAACCGAGGCCTGTGACGGCGTCATGGCACACCGGTCCTATTGGGTCGCGCGCCACGCCATTGCCCATCTCGACCAAAGCGGCCCGACAGACATTCTTGAAATGACCAACGGCGACAAGCTGACCGTCGCCCGCCCCCGGCGTCAGGACGTGCGCAACTGGATGGCCGTGACCCGGCCGGAATTGGTCGACACAACGACGTCGTAGCGCCCGCAAATGACGCAAACGTTCCTTTTACGACAGCCGACCCCCTGCTATAATTCCTCTGCCTCCCATGTTTCCGACCTTTAGCAGCGAGCGCAGACATGAAAGACCCCGTCATTCCGAAAGGCATTGCGCATGTCAGCCTGGATCATCAGGCGGACCCGGAACCGATCATTTTTGTCTTGTTGGACAATCTGTCCATGCTGGCCTTCACTTCAGCGATTGAGCCTTTGCGCATCGCCAATCAACTGACCGGGAAATCGCTGTATGTCTGGACCACCATGTCCGCCACGGGCGAGAATATGCGCTGCTCTAACGGGATCGAAATCGGCATTGATCGTGCCTTGGGTGACGTCCCTGCAAATGCCCGCGTGTTCGTCTGCTCTGGCGTGCAACCCGAGCGATCTCTGGACCCGAAAGTGTCGGATTGGCTGCGTCATCAATGGCGCCTTGGGCGGGTGGTTGGTGCGCTTTGCACGGGCGCCTATACGCTGGCAAAAGCAGGCATTCTGCCGGGCCATAAGTTCACGCTTCACTGGGAAAACATCGCCCCCTTTCGCGAACATTTTCCGGATCTTGACCCGGTTGAGCAGCTTTACACCATCGACAAACGGGTGATGACTTGCGGTGGGGGCGCTGCCGCGAGTGACCTGTTTTTCAAGCTCATCTATGACACGCACGGTCCCGCGCTGGCCCAAGCGGTTCTGAATATGTGCCTGCATACGGTGCAGCGATCAGAAGAAGACCGGCAACAACGTTCAACCTCGGCTTCCATTGGCGTGCGCAATGAAAAACTGGTGCGCATCATCTCGTATTTCGAAGAGCATCTGGAAGACGCGGTGAACCTGGACGAGATCACGGACGAACTGGGCGTGTCGCGCCGCCAGATGGAGCGGCTGTTCCGCAGCCATCTGGACACCACCCCGAAGAAATACCTGCAGGATTTGCGTCTGCAGCGCGGTCGCATTCTGCTGGCTGAAACGGATATGTCGGTGGTCGATGTGGCCATCGCCTGCGGCTATGACAGCGCGCCCTATTTTTCGAAACGCTTCCGCGAGGCGTTTGGCATGTCACCCCACCGTTTCTCTGCTGGCGGGGGATAGCAGATCGGCCCCTTGGGTCAGTGGCGCAGGTCAGCCAGATGCCCGGCGACGAACCGTGCTGCAATTGCATTGAAAACCGATTTCGGCAGCTGGCTTTCGAAACGCGAGATCCACCATTGCACAGCACGACTTGTCCGGAACAAGGGCGGCTTTTCACCGCCGGTGATACGTCTGCGCAGATTATCAACGGTCAGGTAATAATCCACCTTTCGCGCGCCCAGGCAATCATGAACGACCCGTTCAAGAACATACATGACCTCGCGCGCAAGCACCGCTCCGATCTCCCGCGGGTTTGGGCGATTGTGATCCTCGACATGGTATTTCTGGACCAAAAAGACCGTGTCAGACACCTCGGTGTCTTTGGCATAGAGGGTTCGTTCCTCTTGAATAGCCTTGTATGCCGCCCCCCAAGTGAGCTCGAGCCCCCTGTCGCTGCCAGCCTTCAGGCCCACTTCCGTGCTGGCTTCTGACGTTTGAGAAACCGATGTCTCGGCCCCGCAGATCTTGACCTGCGTTTCGTCCCGAAGCACCGTAACCCGCGGCAGAAAGCCGTCCTTGAGCTTTTTGGTGCTGACTTCGACCACCCCGCGCTGATCCTTGGCTCTGATCGGCGCATCCGCGATCTTGGTTTCGGGCAATCTTGCCACCCGCTGCGTCTCTGCCTGCCGCACGATCACCTTGCGGCCCTTTTCCGGCCCAGCGATGACCTTTGCTTCATAAAACAGGGTATCACCCTCTGCCGGCAGGCTTTCGCCACGATGCAGGATATTGTCTGCGGACATCCGGCCGGCCTCGCGCAGCACCTCGCCGTCCTGGGTATAGAGCTGGTATTCCTCTGCTTCCGGCAACAAAATCTTCTGCCGGCGGAAAGCAAGCATTTTCAAAGAGTTCAAAGAAATGAACCTGTTCTTTTCCGCCGGGAACGGGCGCAGGTAAACGTATTTTCCCAAATCGATCGAGTAGAGAAGCAGATAGCCGTCACCCGGCTCTTCCAGCAACAGAAGGTGCTGGCCGATCGGCATAACAACAGACACATCACTGTCCTGAACGGGCCACTCAAACGCGTCCAACTCTGCCGCCTTGCCAAGGGTCAGGTTTCGCGTGTTCAGGATTTCGTCATGTACGTCGAAACTGCGAGGTTCCGCATAGCCGGTCAATTTGGGACAGGTGTGGGAAAAGACCGCGCGCAACCCCGCGCCATAGTCACACAGTTTGCGCTGCTTGTTGCGCGCTTCCGCCGCGGTGGAATACAGGCACAAAACCACGGCGGCGAGCGTGAAGAGCTGTGAGATGTTCATTTTCGCCTCCTGCATCCGTGAATTCGGGCCAGAATCGCGAGTATGCAATGGGATTCATGTTTAACAAAGAAATAAATTGCTGCATGGCGGCAAGATCTCGCCGCATCGCAGAATTTCTTTATTTCCCAAGCACCTGAGCCCCTTCTGACCCAGAACGGGTCATGGCCGGTTGTGGAATATGAACCCCAGAAAGTTCAACAGCAGCTGCGCGGCCAGAATCTGCGTGCTCTCAGACGGATCATAGGCAGGTGCCACTTCGACCAGGTCGATGCCCACCACGTCCCCGCGTTTTGTCAGGCCCTGCAAGATCTCCAGCACGTCGTAATAGGCAAAGCCACCATGGCTGGGCGTGCCCGTCCCCGGTGCGATCGACGGGCAAAACGCATCAATATCGATGGTCACATAATAGCGCGCGCCTTCGGGGATGCGCTCAAGCACACCTTCGGTGCCCAGCTTGCGCACCTGCCGGACAGACAGGATATCGGACCCACGCGCCCGTGCATCGTCATAGCCATCTTTCGCGGTGGAGGAGACATTGCGAATGCCCAGCTGGGTCATGCCCGAGACATAGTCTTTCTCGATCGCGCGGCGCATCGGGTTGCCGTGGCCCTCGGTCACACCGTGGCGTGTATCCACGAAATCCAGATGCGCGTCGATCTGCACCACGTGAATAGGGCCGTTTTCGGCGCAATCTTCTTCAAAGGCGCGAATGCACGGAATGTTGATCGAGTGATCTCCCCCGATGGTCACCGGCAAAGCGCCCGCATCCAGAATTTTCTTCACACCATATTCAATGTTTGCGTGGCTCTTGTCCGTGAGCGTATGCACGATATCCGCATCACCCAGATCGACGATGCGCACGTCGCCCCCCAGATAGGTGGCGTCATCCTCGTGATCATAGGCGCCCGCGTGCCCAAAGCTGAACAGGGTCGAGGCCTCACGTACAGCCCGTGGTCCGAAGCGAGCGCCCGACCGGTACTGGCAACCGAAATCAAACGGCGCGCCCAGAACCGCCACATCAGCATCGATCTGGTCCCAGTCCGCCACGTAAGGCTTTTTGCCAAAAGTGGCGATCCCAACAAATGGCAGGTTCAGTCGCCCCGTTGCATACCCATGTCCCGACATGTGTTCCTCCCTGTGGTCTTTTGTCTAATGAACGACAAACAGAGAGGGGATGACAGGCAAGAATACGACAGAATGCGACGCATTCGGACATTCGAGGTCAAGAACCGCATTCCAAGGGGGAAAATGGTGGGTGATAAGAGATTTGAACTCCTGACATCTTCGATGTGAACGAAGCGCTCTACCACTGAGCTAATCACCCAACGCGGGCGTATTTATCGTCACTCGGCGGCAGGTGCAAGAGGGTCCTGATCATCTTCCGCCTTCTTTTTGCGGCGCAGTTTGCAGATGATAACTTCGCCATTTGCAACGTCTTTTTGACGGTTGACCATCAGGGTGCCCAAGGGTGGCAGTTTCAGTTTTTCGCCATCAGACAGGGCTGCGCCCAGCTCTTCCAGCACAGCCTCGACGATCTCGCGGGTCTTGTTGGGGCGCAGGCCGGTGCGCGCGGCCACGCGCGACAAGAGGAGCTTTTTGTTCACGACCTCGTTTACGGCAGCGTCATTTTCTGTCGGCGTGGCAGATTTGGATGCATCTGCGTCTGTCGTGGCCGGGCTTGCCGCGACAGTGCGGGCGGCCTGATCGATTGACAGGGTGGTGCGTGCCGGCTTGGCGTCGCCAACCTCGGGCGCGAGCTTCGCGGCGGGTTTGGTGGCGGGTTTGGTGGCGGTGGTTTTCGCGCTGGTTGCCTTTGTACCCGCCGTAGGTTTCGCCGCGCTGCGCGCTTTCGTGGCCGTTTTCGCCTTGGTGGTTTTCGTCTTCTTCGCCATCTGCCTGTCGCCTTGCTTATCGCCCCGCGCCATTCCGGGGGCATTGTTTCCTATTCACGGCCAATCTATCGGAATTTAGTTAATAAATCCACCCGCCGCGACAAAAAGGCCGTGTAGATAAGACGATAGCACATACAAGAAGGGCGCAGCCGTCACCAGCTGCGCCCAATATCTTGTGGTTTAGACCGGGTTAATGTGCGGTCGCGCCAGACGGCCCTCCGGCCTCTTTGGCAAGAGCTTTGGCGGCGGCTTCCTCGGCCGCCTCGTCCCATTCAACCGCGACAGGTTTGCGCACCAGCGCATGTTCCAGAACCTCGGACACGTGGCCGACCGGGATGATCGTCAGCCCGTCTTTCACATTGTCCGGAATCTCGCGCAGGTCCTTTTCGTTTTCCTTCGGGATAAGCACCGTCTTGATGCCACCACGCAGCGCCGCCAGCAGCTTTTCCTTCAAGCCGCCGATGGCCAAAGCGTTGCCACGCAGCGTGACCTCGCCCGTCATCGCGATGTCTTTTTTCACCGGGATACCCGTCAAAACCGACACGATCGAGGTCACCATGGCCAGACCCGCCGAGGGGCCATCCTTGGGCGTGGCACCTTCCGGCACGTGCACGTGGATGTCCCATTTTTCGAACTGGGGCGGCTTCACGCCGATCTCGGGCGCGATGGAGCGCACATAAGAGCTGGCCGCGTCGATGCTTTCTTTCATCACGTCACCCAGTTTCCCGGTGGTCTTCATCCGGCCCTTGCCCGGCAGGCGCAGCGCTTCGATGGACAGAAGATCGCCGCCCACGCTGGTCCAGGCCAGCCCGGTCACAACGCCCACCTGATCGGCCTCTTCCGCCAGACCAAAGCGATGCTTGCGCACGCCAAGATAGTCGTCCAGCAGATCGGGGGTGACCTCTACGGTCTCGACCTCTTTCTTCACCAGCTTGGTCACGGCTTTGCGCGCCAGTTTCGCCAGTTCGCGCTTCAGGTTCCGCACGCCCGCTTCGCGGGTGTAGTAGCGGATGACATCCGTCAGCGCGGTCTCGGTCACGCCGAACTCACCCTTCTTCAGCCCATGATCCTTGATGGTCTGGGGCATCAGGTGGCGGGTCGCAATCTCGCGCTTTTCGTCCTCGGTGTAGCCGGCCAGCGAAATGATCTCCATTCGGTCCAGAAGCGGGCCCGGCATGTTGTAGGAGTTCGCCGTGGTCAGGAACATCACGTTCGAGAGGTCATATTCCACTTCAAGATAGTGGTCCACGAAGGTCGAGTTTTGTTCCGGGTCCAGCACTTCCAGCATGGCAGACGCCGGGTCGCCACGGAAATCCTGCCCCATCTTGTCGATCTCATCCAAGAGGATCAGCGGGTTCGTGGTTTTCGCCTTTTTCAGCGCCTGAATGATCTTGCCGGGCATGGACCCGATATAGGTCCGGCGGTGACCGCGGATCTCAGATTCGTCACGCACGCCACCCAGCGAGATGCGAATGAACTCGCGCCCCGTGGCCTTGGCGACCGATTTCCCAAGCGAGGTTTTCCCCACGCCGGGCGGGCCAACAAGGCACATGATCGGGCCTTTCAGCTTCTTTGATCGCTGCTGAACAGCCAGATATTCGACGATGCGTTCCTTGACCTTCTCAAGCCCATAATGATCAGCGTCGAGCACTTTCTGGGCGTTGTTCAGGTCTTTCTTCACGCGGCTTTTCGTGCCCCATGGCAGACCCAGCATCCAGTCCAGATAGTTGCGCACCACCGTGGCCTCGGCCGACATGGGCGACATGTTTTTGAGCTTTTTCAGCTCGGCATCCGCCTTTTCGCGCGCCTCTTTCGACAGCTTGGTGCCTTCGATCTTTTCTTCCAGCTCGGCCAGCTCGTTCTGACCCTCGTCGCCGTCGCCGAGCTCCTTCTGAATGGCCTTCATCTGCTCGTTCAGATAGTACTCGCGCTGCGTGCGCTCCATCTGCGACTTCACGCGGGTCTTGATCTTTTTCTCGACCTTCAGCACGGACATTTCGCCCTGCATCAAGCCGAAGACTTTCTCAAGCCGCTCAGAGACGACGAAAGTTTCCAGAAGCTCTTGTTTTTGATCGACTTCCACACCCAGATGTCCGGCCACAAGATCGGCCAGCTTGTCTGGCGCACGGGTCTCAGACACGGCAGCCAGCGCCTCTTCGGGGATGTTTTTCTTGATCTTGGCGTAGCGTTCAAACTCATCGCCAACCGAGCGCAGAAGCGCCTCAATCTCATTGGGATCGCCGGGGCGTTCGTCGATGATTTCAGCGAAAGCTTCGAAATAATCGTTGTTTTCGACATAGTCCGAAATGCGCACCCGCGCCTGCCCTTCGACCAGCACTTTCACCGTGCCATCGGGCAGTTTCAGAAGCTGCAGCACATTGGCCAACACGCCTACATCATAGATGCCATCCACATCCGGTTCGTCCACCGCCGGGTCGATCTGGCTGGACAAGAGGATCTGCTTGTCATCCGCCATCACCTCTTCCAGCGCACGCACGCTTTTTTCGCGCCCCACAAACAGCGGCACGATCATGTGGGGGAAGACCACGATGTCACGCAGCGGCAGGACCGGGAAAGATTGGCTCAGTTGCTCACTCATGGGTAATCCTTGTTCTTGGGCAGATGGCGCGGCCCCGCGATGCGGCAGCTCGGGTCACCTCCGGATTGACGGCCTTCAGGTTTTCAGGCCGGTCACGCCTATTTGGGGGTATGACAGGCGGGTTTCAACCGCCTATAGGCCTGTGTTTGACAGTATTGTGACGCCCGATGTGACGAACCACAAGCCATGAGACCCGGATATCCACAGGAAAATGACGCCTTGGTTCAGAAGATGCCCATGGCCAGCCCGGCCCCCAGCGCCGTGCCCAGCGCGCGGCAAGGTGTAAGCTGCCCCGCAGTCAGCGTTTTTTCGGCCAGTATCGCCTTTGGGCTGTCTGCATGGGTGCAGATGACAACGGGCGGCTGAACTTCGCGCAACCGCCAGCCCGTCGCGATGCGCGCGAGCTGCCGGACAGCCCCCTGCCCATCACTGCCCGCACAAATCATCTGTGCATAGGGGCGGCCTTCTATCTGCCCCAACAAGGGGTAATAGCAGCGGTCAAACATCTCTTTCATCTCGCCCGACAGCGCGGCCAGGTTTTCAGGCGCCACAAAAAGATAGCCCGATGCCGCGCGCAAATCCTCTGGCTCTACGTCACAGGCGCGCAATATCCGGGTCGAGACCTCCTGCCCCGCGGCCTCATGCGCGGCCTGCGCCATTTGCAGACTGCCGCCTGTGCGGCTGTGGTAGATGATCAGCAGCTCTGCCATGACCTAGCGGTGCCACAGCGCGGCGCCCCTGTCCACAGCCGCAGCACGATCACGCTTTATGCGGCCCCGCCGGTCAAGTCCTCGGCCAGCATCAGTGCATTGCCATCAGGGTCATAAAAGGTCGCGGTTTTGACCATGCCTTCGACCACATCAGTGGGGCCATCAAACCTCACATCGGCCTGTTCCAGCTTTTGCCGCGCCGCGTCCAGATCAGCGATCCCGAACACCGGCACACAATTTCCCGGCGCGGGCTTGGTGTGCTCGCCAAATCCGAGCGTCACACCGGGCGTGTTTGTCTGCATCTCGGACCACCCGGCCTCGTCGGCGTGATAAAGCAAGGCAAAGCCCAGCATGCTCTCATACCATGTGGCGCTGGCATGGCGATCCGTGACGGACATGGCGATTGTAATGGTTTGATCTGGCGAAATGAGTGACATGGGCTTCCCTTCTGATTCATTTTATAGTTACTATACTTTATGGACATTGCATTACTTGTCACCATCACGTCAAGAGCCTGGGCCTTGCCCATTCTGGCGCATCTGCACGCGGGCATTCCCGGCCGGCAAGCCCCGCTTGTCACCGCCACCGGGGCGGGCCGAACAGCGTTTGCACACAGCATGGATCATCTGATTGCAATCGGGTTGATCGAGCGAAACCCCGGCCATGGCCACCCGTTGCGCCCGGAGTTTCGGCTGACCCAAAGGGGAAGTTCTGCCGCCAAGCTCGCCAGCCAGATCCTCGATGTGTCGGGCGACGAAGATCAGGATCTGCTGCGTCGCGCGTGGACGTTGCCAGTGCTCGCGTCGCTCAACAGCCCGCGCCATTTTTCCGAGATCAAACGAGACCTGCCCCCGATTACGGATCGTGCCCTGTCACAGTCCTTGAAAACGATGGAGACGCGAAATTGGGTGAGCCGTCAGATTGACGACCTGACGCGCCCGCCCCGCTCGCAGTATTCAGCCATCCGCACGGGTAGCATCATAAGCAACCTCGCCGCGTCCGCGGTGACATTTCCCACAGGCCCGCGCTAACGCGCCGCTTACAGCGGATCGATGTCGCCTTGGGCGCGGGTGGCATGGAAATCCGCTTCCCATGCGTCGAACCGCCCTTCGGCAATCGCGTCGCGCATGCCCTGCATGATTTCCTGGAAATAGTGCAGATTGTGCCAGGTCAGCAGCATGCCCGAGATCATCTCGTTCGAGCGGAACACATGATGCAGGTAAGCGCGCGAGTAGTTCTGGCAGGCCGGGCAGCTGCAAGCCTCGTCAATGGGGCGCGGGTCGTCCTGATGGCGGGCGTTCTTGATGTTCAGAACGCCCATGCGGGTCCAGACCTGCCCGGTGCGCCCAGACCGAGACGGCAGCACGCAATCCATCATGTCGACGCCGCGCTTCACGGCCCCCACAATGTCATCGGGCTTGCCCACACCCATCAGGTATCGCGGTTTGTCTTGGGGCAGGAAGCCGGGCGCATAGTCAAGACAGTCAAACATCGCCGCCTGCCCCTCGCCCACAGCCAGCCCGCCAATCGCGTAGCCGTCAAAGCCGATTTCCTTCAGCGCGGTGGCGCTTTCCTCGCGGAAATCCTGCTCCAGCCCGCCCTGCATGATGCCGAAAAGCGCGTGCCCGGGACGGTCGCCAAAGGCCTCACGCGAGCGTTCGGCCCAGCGCATCGACAGGCGCATGCTGTCTGCGATCCGGTCGCGATCGGCTGGCAGCGCGGGGCATTCGTCAAAACACATGACAATGTCTGATCCCAATAGCCGCTGAATTTCCATCGAACGTTCGGGCGTCAGCTCGTGTTTCGACCCGTCGATATGAGATTTGAAGGTCACGCCCTTTTCAGTCAGCTTGCGCAGGCTGGCCAGCGACATCACCTGAAAGCCGCCGCTGTCGGTCAGGATGGGCTTGTCCCAGTTCATGAACTTGTGCAGCCCCCCCAACCGGCCAATGCGTTCGGCCGTGGGGCGCAGCATCAGGTGATAGGTGTTGCCCAGCAGAATATCCGCCCCTGTGGCCGCCACGCTTTCGGGCATCATCGCCTTCACCGTGGCCGCCGTCCCCACAGGCATGAAGGCCGGCGTGCGGATCTGGCCACGTGGCGTGTCGATCACGCCCGTGCGCGCGCGCCCATCGGTGGCTTTCAAAGAGAAGTTAACGGTTTTGGAGGTCTGGTCAGTCATAGGCCGTCATGTGGCCCATCTATGCGCAATTGCCAAGCAAAAAAGGGCGCGGGCCGTCGTGGCGCCCGAAGCGTTTCGAGATTAAAGCGTCCGACCTTTAACCTGAGGCAGGGAAAAGGTCGGGTGCTGCGCAACATATCAGTGTTTCGCGCGGCCTGCCGCAAACCCGCAAATCAGGTTTATGGCAGGACGCTTTAATTTGGATACAACTTGATTTCGAAACGCTTTAGCTGTCGGGATCAGGCTCGTCCTCTTTCGCAAGCCATGTAACCTGCGCACCCGTCCCCAGTTGCGCACTCAGCCGCTCCACCAGCCGCTCCAGCTTACGACTGGTCACCATCAGCTCTGTCGTCGAGGTATGATCCACCTGCTTGGCAAGCTCATAGGCCACATCCTGAACCACGCTGGCCGCTTGGGCCAGACGTTCGATATCCGCCACGTAATCGCTTTTGCGCGCCTGAGCGCGCGCGGGGTCATCACTCCTATCCATCAGCACTACTCCTGGCCTTGATCATACTCTTCACCACAAACTCAAGCGCAACACTCTGACCCACTCTGGCCGGTTTGCCATGGGTGAGGGTTACTGGCCCGATCCTGTTCGCACATCGACCTATATCAACTTTTCACGGCAATTTCAGGCTGTTTTCCATCTTCTCCCGGCTTTGTGAAGGAAATACGGCGTATCGCAGGGCGTTGCGCAGCGGGATGGGAGATCAAGGGCGCACAGCCCCTCTGGACGTTGGCAACCGCTATCCTTATATGTTCGCTCAGGATTAACAAACTCCGAGAACATCATGACCGCTTCCGACCGGATAGAAGGCGAACCGCTGATCAAACCTTCCAGCGTGGAACATGCGCTCTATGACAGTATTGTCGAAGCCTGTCGCACGGTGTTCGACCCCGAGATCCCGGTGAACATCTTTGACCTTGGGCTGATCTATACTATTGAGATCAATGACCAAAACGAGGTCGACGTGATCATGACCCTGACCGCACCCGGCTGCCCTGTGGCAGGCGAGATGCCCGGCTGGCTGATCGAGGCAATCGAACCCGTTGCCGGTGTGAAGCAGGTCAATGTCGAACTGACATGGGAGCCGCCCTGGGGCATGGAGATGATGTCCGACGAGGCGCGGCTGGAACTGGGCTTCATGTAAGCCCAGCGCAACCCAAAAGGGTTGCACATAAGGAAAAGCACCCCTTTTAGGGTGCACAACACCAAACGCAACCAAAAAAGGTTGCGTTTTTCGCTTCGCAACCTATTATGGTTGCACCATGAGTGAAAAACAGACCCATATCGCTGTCCTGACCGGGGACATCATCGGCTCGACCCAATTGTCGCCCGAGGACTTGGAACGTGCCTTTGAGGCGCTGTCCATCTCAGCGGAGGTTCAAGCTGATTGGCACGGCGAAAGCCTGCACTTCACACGACAGCGCGGCGATGGCTGGCAAGTCAGGTTGGCTCGCCCGGAACTGGCATTGCGTACGACACTAGCCTTTCGTGCTGCCTTGCGAAGTGAGGGCAAACAGTTCTCTACGTTTATGGCCGTGGCAGAGGGAGACGCCACACCAATCACACCGGGAGCCGATCTCAACACAGCAGCCGAAACCGTATTTGTTGAAAGCGGGCGACTACTGGATTGGTTGAAGGACCAAGAGAAGCCAATTCAGATCGCGCACGACCAAGGAGGCGCAACCGGCGCAGCGCTTATCCTCGCCGACCACATTTCTCAAGGGTGGACTCCTGCACAAGCCGCAGCAATCCGTCCCCTCCTGATACCTGACAGGAAACTCTACTACACGGATGTCGCCGACTTCCTTGGAAAGTCACGGCAGGCCGTTACCAAAGCACTTGACGGCGCAGGCTTTCACTCCATCTGGATGGCTCTGATTGCCTTCGAACACGAAGAAGCCCAAAATGATTGAAACCTTCACCGCCCTCCTCTTCGCCCATATCCTTGCCGACTTCGTGTTCCAAACCAATTGGATCAACGACAACAAGCACCGCGCGCCGGTTCTGTTTCTGCACGCACTCATTGTGCTGGCCACGGCGCAGGTTGCGCTGGGCATCTATGACGCGCCGGAACTCTTGGTGCTGGCCGTGGCTCATCTGATCATCGATGCGGTGAAGCAATGGGCTGGCGCGCGAAAGCTGTCTGGCTTTTTGTGGGATCAGGCAGCACATCTTGTGACCCTTCTGGCGCTGGCCGCCTATGCGCCCGGCCTTTGGGGCACATGGCCCGATGCCGCCCTGCCCCTGATGGCCCTGGCAGGCGGTTTCATCATCGCCACCCGCGTGGGCGGCTTTGCTGTTGGGCTTTTGATGCGCCCGCATTCCCAGCGCATCCGCAACAATGGCCTGAAGGGCGGGGGCTGGACCATTGGCGTGCTGGAACGTGGCCTCGTTTTCGTGCTGATCCTCGCCGGCCTGCCCTTGGGCGTGGGCTTTCTGATCGCCGCCAAATCCATCCTGCGCTTTGGCACCGCCAGCCGTGACCAGCGCACGGCAGAATATGTGATCATCGGCACGCTGGCCAGTTTCGGCTGGGCCATATTGGCGGGTTTCGCCACACAAGCCCTGCTTTCCGCGCTGCCCCCGCTTGAGATCGCCGCCCTGCTCGCCTAGATATGGGTGAAGCGAAAAGGATCACCCACATGTTCGGCATTCCCGGCAAATCCCCCATCTCGATGACCCAAGCGGCCGAGGCACAAATCGCCAAGCTGATGGCCCGTGATGGCCATAAGGGGCTGCGCATCGGCGTCAAGAAAGGCGGCTGTGCAGGCATGGAATACACGATGGATTACGTGGACGAGGTCGAAGCCCATGACGAAGTGGTCGAACAGGGCGACGCCCGCGTGATGATCGCCCCCATGGCACAGATGTTCCTCTTTGGGACCGAGATCGACTATCAGGTCTCGCTCTTGGAAAGCGGGTTCAAGTTCAACAACCCCAATGTGACCGAGGCTTGCGGCTGCGGGGAATCGATCAAGTTTGACGACGCGCTTGAGGCACCCGCCGATCTGACCGCCCCGCCAAAGCTTTCCTGAGCCGCCTTCGCCTTCAACCCAGACCACCCTCCGCAATCGATTGATGGCGCAACCGGGCTTGACGCCCCCTGCCCCGCGTTTCACAACACTGCGAGACAATGAGGGAGATCGACATGCGGCGCAAACTGGCAGCTGGCAACTGGAAAATGAACGGCTTGCAAGCGAGCCTGGCCGAGCTTTCGACCCTTGCGGCGGAACATGCAGAGGCTTCGAGCGAGGTCCTGATCTGCCCCCCCGCCACATTGATCGGCGCGGCCGTAGCAGCCTCTGACGGCGCGATTGGCATTGGCGGGCAGGATTGCCACGCCGAGGTTTCAGGCGCACATACTGGCGATATCTCGGCCCAGATGCTGAAAGACGCAGGCGCGACCCATGTGATCCTTGGCCATTCCGAGCGGCGCGAAGATCACGGCGAAAGCGACACGGATGTGCGCACGAAAGCCCGCGCAGCCATCGACGCGGGCCTGAAAGTGGTGATCTGCATGGGCGAAAGCCTGGACGAACGCGAGGCCAACAACACGCTCGACATCATCGGCGGACAACTGGCGGGTTCGATCCCGGATCAGGTGACCGGCGAGAACCTGATCGTCGCCTATGAACCCATTTGGGCCATTGGCACCGGCAAGGTCCCGACGCTGGACCAGATCGGCGAGGTACATGATTTCGTACGCGCGCGTCTGGAAAAACGCTTTGGCGAAGGTGTTGGCCGGTCCGTGCGCATCCTTTATGGCGGCTCGGTCAAACCCGGCAATGCAGCCGAGATCTTCGCCGTGTCCAATGTCGACGGGGCCTTGGTTGGCGGGGCCAGCCTGAAGGCCAAGGATTTCGGGCCGATCATCACCGCCCTGGACAATTCATGATCCCAAAACCCCGGCCCCAGCGCCGGGGTTTTCTTTGAAGGCGCTCCCATATGAGCGGGCACGCTATCGAATGTGGGCATGCTTTGGGCTTGACGTGGCACACCTTTTTGTTAACAAGTTAACTTAATTGCCCCAATTGCAGCACAAGAGGCCCGCGATGACCTATGACGACTTGGCAGAATGGCAAAAACGCGCCGCAGATTGGGCGCGTGACTATCACGCTGGCCTGCGTGACCGCCCGGTGCGCCCGGACATCGCCCCCGGTGACTTCCTGTCAAAAATCGAGGCGCCCGTGCCAGAGGTGCCCGAACCCATCGCGACCATCTTTGACGATTTCACCCGGCTTGTGCCGGACGCCATGACCCATTGGCAGCACCCGCGTTTCTTTGCCTATTTCCCGGCCAATGCGGCCCCGGCCTCGATGCTGGCCGAACAGCTGGCCAATGCCATGTCAGCGCAGGCCATGCTGTGGCAAACCGCGCCTGCGGCCAATGAAATGGAGGATCTGGTGATCCGCTGGCTGCGTGACGGCATGGGGTTGCCCGCCGATTTCACCGGCACCATTCATGACAGCGCGACCACCGCGACCTTTTCCGCCGTGACCACCATGCGCGAGCTGGCGCTAGGACATACAGGCATCACCAAAGGACTGTCCGGCGCGCCTGAGCTGCGCATCTATGCCAGCGCGCAAACCCATTCCAGCGTCGACAAGGCCGTGCGCCTGTCAGGCATCGGGCAGGACAATCTGGTGAAAGTGCCAACCATTCCCGGCCACCCCACATGGTCGATGGACCCAAAGGCGCTGGACCGCCTGATCCACGAAGATATCAAGGCGGGGCGCAAGCCCGCGGGCGTGGTGCTTTGCGTCGGCGGCACCTCGATCGGGGCCTGTGACGACATCGGGGCCTGTATCGACATCGCCCATGGCCATGGCCTGACGGTGCATGTGGATGCCGCCTGGGCCGGGTCCGCAATGATCTGCGAAGAGTTCCGCCATCTCTGGGCCGGGATCGAGCGCGCCGACAGCATCATCTTCAACCCACATAAATGGCTGGGCGCGCAGTTTGACTGTGCCGTGCAATTCCTGCGCGACCCTGCCCCGCAAATCGGAGCGATGGGTTTGAGGCCGGAATACCTGAAGACGCAAGGCGCGGATGAGATCGTGAACTACAACGAATGGACCCTGCCGCTGGGTCGTCGGTTCCGGGCGCTGAAAATCTGGTTCCTACTACGCGCCGAGGGGCTGGAGGGGCTTCGCGCTCGTATCCGCAACCACGTGGCTTGGGCCAATGACGCCTGTCGGGCCATCGAGGCCCTTCCCGGCGTCACGATCACCACACCCCCCATCCTGTCCCTGTTCACCTTCCGGTTTCAGGATGACGCCGCCACCGCCGCGTTGCTTGATCGTGTGAACCGCGACGGGCGCATCTATCTGACCCAGACCCAGCATGATGGTCACTATGTGATCCGTGTCTCTGTAGGACAGTTCAATTGCACGCGAGAGGATGTGATGATGATCCCCGAAGTTCTGAGCGCGCTGACGCAAGAGCTGTAGCGGCATGAAATCTTTACCTTTCTTTGCCACGCTGGATTTTGCGCGGCGGTGGGTCACGTTTACCTGACAGAATCTTGACCCGGCTTCGGCATGCTGACGCCCCGATTGGGTGATATCTGTAAGGCAAGCAGAGGGTGAAATAATGGAGTTCGACAAGGAATTTACCTACGAAGAATATGTCGCGGACGGTGTGGTTCACGGCCTGGGTGTGATCGCGGCTTTGGCAGGAGCCCTGTCGCTGATCCTTTGGGCCGGCAGCGAAGCGCCGATGGGGCATTTACCGCCGATCCTGGCCTATGGCGCGGGGCTGATTGCCAGTTTTTCCCTGTCCGCTGCTTACAATATGACACTTCACAAATCTGCCCGCCGGGTGCTTCGCCGTTTTGATCATGCGGCGATTTTTCTTTTGATCGCAGGCACCTACACACCGATTGCCCTGATCGGGATCGGGGGCACAAACGGTTGGGCCTGGGCCGCACTCGTGTGGAGCGTCGCGGCTTTCGGCATGGTACTGAAGCTTTTCTTCTTTCGCCGGTTCGAACGGTTAAGCTTCATGCTGACGCTGATGCTGGGCTGGATCGGTGTCTTGATGGTCGGCCCGATGCTGGCCGCCTTCAGTTTCCCGGTTCTGGTCCTATTGGTCGGCGGTGGGGTGTTGTTCACGCTTGGTGTGCTGTTTCACGTCAGCGAACATTGGCGTTTCAACCGGGCCATCTGGCATGTTCATGTCTTGCTGGGCGCAATGGCCCACTATGCGGCCGTGGTGATTGTTGCCGGATCGTGATGTGAAAATCCGACCTTGATGACGCAAACAAGACAGACCTGCCGCATTTCGCCCTTCTAGGCTTTGTGCAGGGAGGACGCATTTGGACCGGATGGACTGGATCATTGCCATTGTCATACGCACCATTGGTGCGGAACGCGGCCGCGCGGCCCGAGGTCGTCCGTTGAACGCCTGATCGCTTTTCATTGATCTGACGCTCAACACATGGACCACAAATATGACAGCACAACCCAGCCGCCGCTCTGGCGGTCGCACAGCCCGTAAAGCGCTCCGTGCCGCCCCGCTTGCCGCAGAAGCCCGCCCTATCCGCGCAGGGCTTGAGGGTGGACAATTTAAACCCCTTACCGCGGAAGGCATGGCACGCATTCACCACGCCGCCCTTGACGCACTGGAACAAATCGGACTGGCCGATGCGCCCCCCTCGGGCATCGACATCATGACCCGCGCGGGCGCCATTTTGGGCGATGATGGTCGCCTTCGCTTTCCCCGCGCGCTGGTGGAAGACATGCTGGCCAAGGCCAAGAAAGACGTCGTGCTATGTGGCCGCGACCCACGACATGACCTCGACCTGTCCGGCACGCGGGTGCACTACGGCACGGCAGGTGCCGCTGTGCATATGGTCGATGTGGACGGGCGGGAGTATCGCGATTCAACCGTGCAGGACCTGCATGACGCCGCCCGCATCGCCGACCAGCTGGACAATATCCACTTTTTGCAGCGCCCCATGGTCTGTCGCGATATCCCCGACAATCGCGAGATGGACTTGAACTCGATCTATGCCTGCACCACCGGCACCACCAAACATGTGGGCGTCTCTTTCACCGAGCCCGGTTTCGTGGATGACGGGATCGAAATGTTGCACATGATCGCAGGCGGTGAAGAGGCGTGGCGCGCGCGGCCGTTTGTGTCCAACACCAATTGTTTCGTGGTGCCGCCTATGAAGTTCGCCACCGAAAGCTGCGAGGTGATGGAGAAAGTGATCGCGGCCGGTATGCCTGTGCTGCTTTTGTCAGCCGGCATGGCCACCGCCACGGCGCCCCCCACACTGGCCGGTGCCATCATGCAGGCGGTGGCGGAATGTCTGGCGGGCGTGGTTTATGTGAACGCCATCTCGCCCGGGCACCCGGCGATTTTTGGCACATGGCCCTTCGTGGTCGACCTGCGATCAGGCGCAATGTCGGGTGGGTCGGGCGAACAGGCGCTCTTGTCAGCCGGTTGCGCGCAGATGCACCAGTTCTATGGGCTGCCCGGCGGGGCGGCGGCCGGGTTTTCGGACGCCAAACTGCCCGATATGCAAGCCGGGTGGGAACAGATGTGTTCAAACGTTCTGGCTGGGCTGTCGGGGTTGAACATGGTCTATGAGGCCGCCGGGATGCATGCGTCATTGCTGGGCTTCTGCCATGAAAGCCTGATCCTTGGCGATGACATCATCGGGCAGGCTCTGCGCTGCGTGCGCGGGATCGAGGTGACCGAGGACGCCGTAGATCTGGACCTGATGCGGTCGGTTTGTCTGGGTGGACCGGGGCATTATCTGGGGGAAGATCAGACGTTAAAGCTGATGCAGACCGAATATGCCTATCCGACGCTTGGGGATCGGTGCTCACCCAAGGAATGGGCCGAAGTGGGCAAACCCGACCTGGTTCAAGCCGCAACGGCGCGCAAAGAGGCCATTCTTGCCAACACGAGCGCAGCCAGACTGGATCCGGTCGTGGACCAGGCAATCCGGGCACGGTTCAACATCCACCTGCCAAAATGACGCCTGCGCGAGGCCCAAAAGCGTTTCGAGATTAAGCCCGATCACAGCTTGATTTCGAAACGTCCACGACATTGGTAGGTTCCGCGCGTTTCGACTTATTGTCGTGCCTCAACGCTAAGTCGAAACGCTTTAGGCCTCGCGCGCCCCGCCCGCAGCATGCGCTTTGAATTTACAATTCAAAGGAAACCACATCTACAAATCAGAGCTGCTCCCGCGCCCTTACGGCTTTCAGCCGACAGGCTTGGGGGTGGCCCCTTTGGGGCATAGGGGCGCTGCCCCCGCATGAGTTTCCTGCGGAAATTCATGCTCCCCCGAGGTATTTCGGACAAGAAAATGCCGGCTCAACCGCCCGCTGCCTCGGCCTTTTCTTCAAGCTCCAGCCATTCTTCTTCGCACGCGGCCAGTTTTTGTTGCCGTTCCGCCAACCCTTCTGACGCTTTCTTGAACTTCACCGGTTCTTTGGAAAAAAGATCAGGGTCCATCAGAAACTCTTCCAGCTTAGCAATCTCGGCCATCAGGCGGTCAATCTCGGCAGGCAGCGCTTCGAGGCGGTGCTTTTCGGTGAAGCTCAGACCCGTTTGGCTGGATTGGGTCGGCTCTTTCGGTTTCGATGCAGCTTTAGGTTTCGATGATTTCTTCGCGGGTTTCTTGTCAGGCGATGGGGCCATTTCCCGACGCTGGGTCTGGTAGTCCGACCAGCCGCCTGCGTAGATCGTGGCCTGCCCTTTGCCCTCCATCGCGATGGTACGTTCTGAGACGCGATCCAGAAAATCGCGGTCGTGGCTGACCACGAGCACGGTGCCATCAAAGCCCGAGATCAGCTCCTGCAGAAGGTCCAGCGTTTCCACATCCAGATCGTTGGTGGGTTCGTCAAGCACCAGAAGGTTCGATTGCCGCGCCATGATACGCGCCAGAATAAGCCGCGCTTTTTCGCCACCCGACAACGAGCGCACGGGCGCGCGGGCCTGTTCGTCCGAGAAGAGGAATTCCTTCAGATACCCCACCACATGTTTCGGGTTGCCGCGCACCATGACCTGATCGGATTTGCCAGAAATGCGCATCTCGGGATCCGATGTCAGGTTCTCCCACAGGCTGGCATTTTCATCGAGCGTCGAGCGGTTCTGGTCAAACACCGCCATTTCGATCCCGGTGCCAAAACTGACGCTGCCTGTATCCGGCTCTTCCTGTCCCGTGAGCATTTTCAAAAGGGTCGTTTTGCCTGCACCATTGGGGCCGACAAAGGCGATGGTTTCACCGCGCATGATGCGCAGATCAAACTCTCGCAAGATCACCTTGTCGCCGTAAGCCTTTGAAATACCGCGCGCTTCAATCACCTTGCGGCCTGATTTCGGTCCGGCCTCCAGCGCCATTTCAGCAGCGCCCTGCCGTTTGATTTGAGAGGCGCGTTCAGCCTTCAAATCCCCCAGCGCGCGCAGACGGCCCTGGTTGCGTTTGCGCCGGGCCGAGATGCCTTCGACCGCCCAGCGGGCCTCGGATTTGATCAGGCGGTTCAGTTTGTGGCGGCTGACATCCTCTTCCTCCCAGACCTTGTCGCGCCAAGCCTCGAAATGCTCAAACCCCTTTTCCTGACGGCGGACCTGACCACGATCCACCCAAAGCGTGGCCCGCGTCAGCGCCCGCAGGAAGGCCCGGTCGTGACTGATCAGAACAAACCCGGCGCGGGTCTGTTTCAATTCGTTCTCCAACCATTCGATGGCTTCAATATCAAGGTGGTTGGTGGGCTCGTCCAACAACATCAGCTCGGGCGCTTCGGCCAGAAGTTTCGCCAAAGCCGCGCGGCGACGTTCCCCGCCCGAAGCGGTGGCCACCGGCGTATCCAGCCGCATTTTCAGCCCTTCGGCGACCCGTTCCACAAGATAGTCCTGCCCCGGTTCCAGCCCGGATACGGCAAATTCGCCCAGTGTTTCAAAGGCCGACAGGTCCGGGTGCTGTTCCATATAGCCCACGGACACGCCGGGCGACAGAACCCGCCCGCCACGGTCCGGTTCGACCATTCCGGCCATGATTTTCATCAAGGTGGATTTGCCCGACCCGTTGCGCCCCACCAGCGCCACTCGGTCACTGGGCTGCACCACAAGGTCCAGCCCGTCAAACACGGGGTCGCCGCCAAAGGTCAGCGCGATATCGGTCATTTGCAAAAGGGGTATACGTGCCATGGGCTTGGGTTACGGCGTCCGCGCCATAGGGTCAAGCATGCCAGCGCGGGCTTACGCCATCTGCGCCGCATCCGCCCGCAAAAGCCGCGCACGCGCGGGCGGGACGGCGGCGATTTCAACGCCGGTAAACACATGCAACGTGCCAAGATCTTCATCCACCACCGCGTGATCTGACACCCACCCGCCCAGCATCAGATAGCTGCGCAGAAGCGGCGGCAAACCGGATTGCGCGCGTTTCGGATCAGGCTTTTTGCGCAGCCGCCCGGCAAAACGCACAACCTTTGGCGCCTTCACCCGAGGCAACCAGCGTTTGGGGGCCAAATGCCGTTCACCAAGCAACGCAAATGTATCGCGGTAGAGCGTCGCATCCGTACCCGCAAAAGACGAACACCCAAAAAGCATACCCGCCCCCTCTGCGTCCACATCCCGCGTCACCACCCCCCAAGCCAGACGCAGAATATCGGCCGGCGCTTTTGCATCGGGGTGGATGCAGAACCGCCCGATCTCGATCATCGGGTCAGAGAATTCTTCCAAGGCAGACAGTTCGTAATACTGCGCGGCATAGCTTTGGCGGATCGCACGCCCGCTTGTCAGCGGCAACAGGCGAAAACAGGCCACAAGCCGCCCGGTCGCCTCCTCCTCGATCAGGACATGGCGGCACAGGGCATCAAAGTCATCGTGATCCAACCCGTCGCCCGGCCCGCGAAAGCACCGAAAGCGCAAGGCCTGCGCCGCGCGCAAATCCTGCGCGCCGGCGCCGTAACGCGCTTTGTAACGGGGTGAACACTTTCCCGGCATCTCGGCTCTCCGCCCTTGGTACAGCGCATCCTAAGACCTAAATATGTCCCCGAGCGCATCTTGGTACAAGATGCGTCTTGGATATGACGCCAAGATGAAACCGTATCGAATGACGGAGGGGTAATGTCAAAAACCAACAAAACCACCAAGACCGATGACGAATGGCGCAAAGAGCTGGGCGATGAACTGACATTTCAGGTGACGCGCAAAGCCGCCACCGAACGGGCATTTTCACATCCCGGCTTTCCCGAAGGCGACGGGCGTTTTCTGTGCACCTGCTGCGGGGCAGAGCTGTTTCAGAAAACCGAGAAATACGACAGCGGCTGTGGCTGGCCATCTTTCACCGCCCCCAGCACGGATGCGCCAGTGGGTGAGAAAGAGGATCTGAGCCACGGGATGCGCCGCACCGAGGTCATCTGCACCAATTGTGACGCCCATCTGGGACACGTGTTTCCAGACGGCCCCGGCCCCACCGGGCAGAGATATTGCATCAACGGCGTCTGCCTGAGGTTTGAACCAAAGGCCAGCTGACGCCTGCGCAATTCCAACGGAAAACGGCGCGTCCCAAGGGCGCGCCGTTTTTTGTTCAAGATTCTTTTAACCGGGTCAGCCGCCCAGCTGGTCGGCCAGGTTGATCCGGCCAAACGAGCCAAAGAGCTGACGCAGGAAGCTGACGCCTTTGACATTGCTGTCGGTCACGCGGCGCTCCAAGACGACGACCTGCCCGTCCTCAAGCCCAAACCGTTCGATGTTTTCCACCGTGCCGGATTTGGTAAAGGTGATCGCCAGAACCTCGCGGTCGATCTCTTTCGGTGCGTTATAAAGATAATGCTCAAAGCGCGACCGCACATAGTAATAGCCGCTTTCCGCGAGCAACCCGGCCGTGCCCGGCTTGCCAATGGCCGCATCCACGCTTTCGCGGGTGTCCTTGCCAACCTGGATCAATGCGACATCCTCGGGCAGCGGCATATAGCCATGATTGCGATAGGTCGCCGTGCAGGCGGTCACGCTGGCCACAAGCAGCAATGCTGCGACACTGCGTGCGACTTTGTGAAGCCTGTCGTGAAGATAAGACATGCTGCCCCCTTGCCTTCCTGTCTCTCTCTTTTGTATCGGCTTAACTCAGGATGGGTTGTGGTTCAAGAAACGATAGTGTTTCGGTGCAAAGACACCGCCCGTCGCAAATCAAGGAGACGCAAAGATGAGCGCCCGCCCCACGCCACAAACCCCACCCCCCAACCGCGTCCTGCGGGTGGCCGACCTGCCAACGCGCACCGTGACCCGGTTTCGCCATGTGGCAGACGAGGCGGAATGTCAGGCCATCGCCGATGAGCTTGGCCTGAACGCGCTGCGCAAACTGCGCTTTGAAGGGGAGCTTCGCGCCAAGGGCAAAAGCGATTGGCTGCTTGAAGGGCTTTTGGGCGCCACCGTGGTGCAGGACTGCGTTGTCACGCTGGACCCAGTGACCACGCGCATCGATGAAAACGTGCGGCGGCGCTGGGTGCGCGACCTGCCCGAACTGGAAGAGGGTGACGAGGTCGAGATGCCCGAGGATGAAAGCCTCGAGGCGCTCACCGCGGAAATCGACCTGACCGCCGTGATGGTCGAAGCACTGGCGCTGGCGCTGCCGCTTTACCCGCGCACCGAGGGCGCAGCCCTGACCCAGCAAAACTTCGCCGAGCCGGGCGTCGCGCCGATGTCGGATGAAGATGCCAAGCCATTTGCCGGGCTTGCCGGGCTGAAAGACAAGCTGTCAGGCGGGACAAGCGACGAAAACGAAGACGACAGTTAAGGCGCATCCCCCGCTGATTCCCCCATTTGGGCGCAAAAACGCGCCAATCCGGGGCGCAGGGCACAATCTTCTCTTGCAACGCAAAAGAATCCCAGTATTTTCCCGGCTTCTTTCACAAGATGGGTTGGACAGCGCCCCGCAAACCGCGTATGAGGCGCCGAGACTCACTTACGAGACCGAATAACCGGCCCCCGAGGGCCAAAGAGATCACCGGGCCATGCGCCCCACAATACGAAGGTTGAGACCATGGCCGTCCAACAGAACAAAGTATCCAAGTCGCGCCGCAACAACCGCCGTGCGCATGACGCCCTGGTTGCTGCAAACCCGAACGAATGTTCGAACTGCGGCGAGCTGAAGCGCCCCCACCACGTGTGCCCGTCCTGCGGCCATTATGACGACCGTGAAGTCGTTTCCATGGCAGACGAAGTCGACCTCGACGACGAAGACGCGGCGTAAGGCACTTGCCCGGCGCGGGCTGGCATGTCAGAAAATCCCCGAGCATGGGATGAAGAATGACAATGGACGCCCCCAAACGCACGATTGTATCGGTTGACGCCATGGGCGGCGACCACGGACCGGCAGCGGTTGTTGCCGGTCTTGCGCTGTCTGCGGACAAGAACCCGGCCATCGGGTTCATCCTGCACGGCAATAAACCCGAACTTGAAAAGCTGGTCGCCCGCAAACCGGGCCTGTCGGACGTGTGCGAAATTCGCCATGCGGACGAGGTTGTCACGATGGAGGACAAACCCTCTTACGTGATGCGCAACGGGCAGAACACATCCATGTGGTCCACCATCGACGCGGTGCGCAACCACGAAGCTGACGTGGCCGTCAGCTGCGGCAACACCGGCGCCTTGATGCTTCTGTCCATGGTGCGGCTCAGGAAGCTGCCCGGCGTGAACCGCCCGGCAATCGCTTGCCTGTGGCCCTCGCGCAATCCCGGCGGGTTCAACGTGATGCTGGATGTGGGTGCAGATGTGCGTGCCGATGACACGGACCTTTTGCAATACGCGATGATGGGTGCCTCTTATGCGCGCAACGGTCTGGGCCTTGCCCGGCCCCGCATCGGGCTTTTGAACGTGGGCACCGAAGAACATAAAGGCCGGGCCGAGCTGAAAAGCGCCCATGAGCTGATCGGAAACGCCGCCGAACGCGCCAATATCGACTTCGTGGGCTTTGTCGAGGGCGTCGATATCCCCTCGGACCGGGTTGATGTGATCGTGACCGATGGGTTCACCGGCAACGTGGCGCTGAAGACCGGCGAAGGCACCGCCAGCCTGATCTCGGGTTTTCTGCGCGATGCGTTCAACGCCACGCCCCTGTCCAAGATCGCAGCGCTCTTGTCGATGACATCCCTGAAACGCCTGCAAAAACGCATGGACCCGCGCCGCAACAATGGCGGCGTGTTTCTGGGCCTGAATGGGACGGTGGTGAAAAGCCACGGGTCGGCAGATGCCACGGGCATGTCGGCGGCGATCAAACTGGCCTTCACGCTGGCCGAATCGGGTTTCAACCAGAAGCTCGCCGCACGGGTTGCATCCGCCGACGCAAAGCGCCAAGATGCCGCGACGGAAAGCCCGCAAGAAGAGCAGCAAGCATGACAATACGCGCCGTGGTCAAGGGCGTTGGGCACTATCTGCCTGAACGCGTGGTCCCCAATTCCTATTTCGAAGACAAGGTCGACACATCGGACGAATGGATTCGCACCCGTTCAGGCATCGAACGTCGCCATTTCGCCGCCGAGGGTGAAACCACATCTCAAATGGGCGCCAAAGCGGCGCTTGCCGCACTGGCCAATGCCGGGCTGGCGCCTGATGACATTGACGCCATCGTGCTGGCCACCTCGACCCCGGATCTGACCTTCCCGTCCGTCGCCACCATGGTGCAAAACGAGCTGGGCATGACGCGCGGTTTTGGCTTTGACGTACAGGCGGTCTGTGCGGGCTTTGTCTTTGCCCTGACCAATGCCAATGCGCTGATCCTGTCAGGTCAGGCCAAACGCGTGCTGGTGATCGGGGCCGAGACGTTTTCGCGCATCCTGGACATGAGCGACCGCGCGACCTGTGTGCTGTTTGGCGATGGCGCCGGTGCGCTGGTGCTGGAGGCCGAAGAGGGCAGCGGCGACACCACGGATCGCGGCATCCTGTCCGCCGACCTGAATTCCGACGGCCGGATGCGCGAGATGCTCTATGTGGATGGCGGCGTGTCGACCACACAAACCTCGGGCCATTTGCGCATGCAAGGCAACCCGCTGTTCCGTCAGGCCGTGGGGAAACTCACGCAAACCGCTGAAACGGCTTTGGAAAAAGTCGGTCTGGGCGATGATGATGTGGACTGGATCGTCCCGCATCAGGCCAATATCCGCATCATTCAGGGCACTGCCAAGAAGATGGGCGTGCCCATGGACCGCGTGATTGTCACCCTGCAGGACCACGGCAACACATCGGCCGCCTCGATCCCGCTGGCACTGTCGGTGGGCATGGCCGAAGGCAAGATCAAACAAGGCGACCTTCTTGTCACCGAAGCCATCGGTGGTGGTTTGGCCTGGGGTGCGGTGGTGCTGCGCTGGTAAGCGCCCCCCTTTTTAACCCGCATGCCCGCATCGCGCGGGGAACACCTATTCATTGGCTTTCCCAAGCCATTGATATTGACTCGGAAAATCAAACCGACCATGCTTCCTGAAATGAATTCAGGGGGATGATATGAGTGAAAAGACTTTGACGCGCATGGATCTGAGCGAAGCCGTGTTTCGCGAGGTGGGATTGTCGCGCAATGAAAGCGCCCAATTGGTCGAGACTGTGCTGGGTCACGTGTCCGACGCTCTGGTCAAGGGCGACAGCGTGAAAATCTCTTCTTTCGGCACCTTCTCGGTCCGCGACAAAGCCGCCCGCGTGGGCCGCAACCCCAAAACCGGCGAAGAGGTTCCGATCCTGCCGCGGCGGGTTCTGACCTTCCGCCCCTCACATCTGATGAAAGACCGCGTGTCCAACGGCAACAAAGGCTGAAACAGGCACGCCACGGCGTCGGAGAACCCGATAACGCCCTGTAAAACAGGCAGTTTTTAAAGATGGACAAGAAGTCTCGCGATGCGTTTCGCACAATCAGCGAAGTGGCCGATTGGTTGGGCGTGCCCACCCATGTGCTGCGCTTTTGGGAAAGCCGATTTTCGCAAGTAAAGCCTGTGAAGCGGGCCGGCGGGCGCCGGTACTATCGCCCTGCCGACATGGAGCTTCTGGGCGGCATCCGAAAGCTTTTGCATGAAGACGGGCTGACCATTCGCGGGGTGCAAAAACTGCTGCGTGAGGAGGGCGTGAAACACGTGGCCTCCCTGTCCCCGTCGCTTGACAGCGACGAGATGCGCGAAGAGCCAGAGACAAATGTGGTGCCTTTGGAGCGGCCCGAGCTTGCAGACCCGGCCCCAGCACCGGAACCTGTAGCGCAGCCAATTTCAGAACCTGAGCCTGAGCCGGTTGCCGACGACGCGGTTGAACCTGCCCAAACGCCTCCCGAAAGCGCGCCGGAAGCGCCTGTTTTGGACGCTGCGACACCTGATCCGGAGCCGGCCCCCCTGCCCGATCCGGTTCCAGAAGCCGCGCCCGCGCCCGAGGTGACGGCCGAGGCTGAACCGGATGTCGCTCCTGCGGCACCCGCAGCCCCGCTCGAGACAGCACCCGACCTGCCTGAGGCAGAGCCGCCGCTGGCCGAGGTTGCCGTGCAAGGCGAGATGCCCACGGTTGAGACGCCCACAAATGACAGCGCCATAGACGCGGAGCCGCCCGCAGCCGAACTGCCTTCCCTTGGCGAAAACGGCCAGCTTTCATTTGAAGGTGATGGGGACACGGTAGACACGTCGGAAGCTCTCGAAGGGGCGCCCGCGCTGGAGGAAGTGCAAACCACCGCGCCCGAACAACCTGCCCCCGTCACCGACGCTGCGCCGACACCAGACACGACACCTGCCCCGGAACAGACGGCGGCGGCCCCGCCCATGCCGGAGAGCCCGGCACCCGATGCACCGGCAGAGGCTGCACAAGAAACCGCGATCGACATCTCACATATCGCGGCGGACCCACAGGACGGGGATGTGTCTGTTGAAGACGCCGCAATACTGACCCATCGTCTGCGGGCCGCCCGCGCCGGGCAAGTCGCGCTGTCTTTGGCAACATTGCAGGCACTTTCTGATCGCGCCCAGACCCTGTCGACCCGTATGGAAGCGGTTTCCAAGCGCATGGGATAAGCAATCCACCGCAGGTTTCGGCCTGTCGGTTGAAAGAGGTTGAAGAATGACGAATATCCCCTCTTTTCCTGCTTGCCCTGCCCGAGAAAATCACTATGTAAGGGCCTCAGTCGGGCTATGGCGCAGCCTGGTAGCGCGTCCGTCTGGGGGACGGAAGGTCGCAGGTTCGAGTCCTGCTAGCCCGACCAAATTCAAAACCGCCCGCCCGGTCATCGGGCGGGTGTTTTTGTATCTGCCGCTTGGCGGACTGACAGCGTTCAGGGGAGGATGCGCATGAAAACCGGGGTTTTGGCCGATCACCAGATCCGGCAGATGATCACCGAGGGCGGCATTGCGGCCAGCTCGCCGATCCTGAACGAACAAATCCAGCCCGCTTCACTTGATCTGCGCCTAGGGGACAAGGCTTACCGCGTGCGCGCCTCCTTCCTGCCGGGCAAAAACTCGACCGTTGCCGAGCGGCTGGAAGCGCTGACCATGCACGCGCTGAGCCTGACCGGCGGCGCGGTGCTGGAAAAGGGCTGCGTCTATGTGATTCCCCTGATGGAGCGCCTGCGCCTGCCCGAGGGTATGACCGCCGCCGCCAGTGCCAAAAGCTCGATTGGACGGCTGGACCTGATGACCCGCGTGATCACCGATCAGGGCATTGAATTTGACCGCGTGCCGGAGGGCTATGACGGCCCGCTTTACGCCGAACTATGCCCGCAGAGCTTTTCGGTGGTGGCCCAACCCGGCCAACTTCTGACCCAGATCATTTTCCGGCAGGGCAAGACCATTCTGTCGGATGACGAATTGCGCGCGGTCCATGCGCGCAGCCCCATCGTCTCGGGCGATCCCGTAATCTCGGACGGGCTGGGCTTTTCGGTTGATCTGCGCCCCGAGGGCACCGATCTGGTTGGCTATCGCGCCAAGCGCCATTCCGGCGTCGTGGACCTGTCGAAGCTGGCTCACTACGACCCCGCCGACTACTGGGAGGAAGTGCGCACCACCGAAGGCCGCATCATCCTTGACCCGGGCGCATTCTATATTCTGGTCAGCCGCGAAGCGATTGCCATCCCGCCCGATTGCGCCGCAGAAATGGCCCCCTACCTGGCCATGGTCGGCGAGTTCCGCGTGCACTACGCAGGCTTCTTTGACCCCGGCTTCGGCTATGACGCCGCTGGCGGGTCGGGGTCACGCGGCGTCTTGGAAGTCCGCTGCCACGAGGCGCCTTTCGTGCTGGAGCACGGGCAGGTTGTCGGGCGGCTGGTCTATGAAACCATGAGCGCGGTGCCAGAGGCGCTTTACGGGGTCGACATCAAGTCGAACTATCAGGGCCAAGGCCTGAAGCTGTCGAAACACTTCCGATAGCGCCACTTAGCTGGTCGCCCATCGCAAAGGCGCTGGTAGGTCAAACCCCGCATAGTCAAACCGAAAGACCCGGCGGCTGGACTGCCTCACTGCCGGTTTCGACGCGTGCAGGGTTAGCATGTTCATAATCAACACATCCCCTCGCTGCGCATCGCCCGAGTCAATTGGAAAACTGGAAGCCGCCGCTTCAGCTTTCTCGGAAGGAACCAATCCCAGCGCATGGCTGCCTATGGCCGTTTGCATCGCCCCGTTCTGGTCGTCGGCATCGTCCAAATGAACACGTACAAACAGCATCTGGCGCAGCAGTTCGACGGGTGGCTCACAATGCACCACGCCAGCCTTTTCAGTCCAGTTGGTAAAGCCTGGGACATCTTGCCGCTGATCGACACATATTACCCGGTCCTGATGCCATGGGACACCCCAGTTTGCGCCTTCAATCTTGTTAAACACAACAGCGCGAACAGGCTGTGCTTGTGTGTCGATCTTGTTGATCAGCTGCTGCAACGGAGCATCCGGGGCCAGAACCTTGCGCAGTTCCGCACCTTTCGCAGGTAAACGCTGACCAGCACGGTGGTTTTGATCAGCAATAACATCGAATGGAGCCAGCTGACTATCGGACAAAGCGCTCCGCAACCAAAGATGGCCACGCTTTTCGAATTCGAAGGATTTGCTATTTGGGAATCCCTGCATGCTGGCACCCTCTTGACCCCAAGCCTGCAATCTCTCGCCAGCCCAACATGTTAGCGTCAGAACAGACGTCGCGTGACCCGGCGCGCCTGACGCGCGCGTTTGGCAATATCCTTGCCCTGTTGGGCGCGGGCGTGATCCTCGGGCGTCATGTCCTCTTTGGACTTTCCGCGCCGCGACACCATATCAATGCCCGTATTCACGCCCGTGTTGATCAGGCGCCGGGTCACCATACGGATGACCATGTTGATGATTTGGTTGGCGTTCATGACCGCCTCCTTTCCTGCTCGCAGAGCAGTATATAGGACAATTTGGGCATTTTCACGGCAGGGTTCAACCCACGCCCGCCCGAGCGCGCTTCCGCGCGCGCGACATGCTGTGTGCCGCAGGCGCGCCGCTGTCGAGCGCTGTGGATCAGTCCTCGAACAGCTCGGACTGGCCTTCCGCGCTTTCCTCTTCCTCGTCACTATGTGGGCCGGGCATCGCACCGGGCGGCGGGCGGCTTTCCAACAGCCCGGCCGAGCGCAGCTCTTTCAGTCCCGGCAAATCACGTGCGCTTTCCAGACCGAAGTGATCCAAGAAGCCGGGCGTGACCACAAATGTCACCGGGCGGCCCGGTGTCATGCGGCGGCGGCCAAAGCGAATCCATTCCATTTCAATAAGTTGGTCGATGGTGCCTCGGCTGACGGACACACCGCGGATTTCCTCGATCTCGGCGCGGGTCACGGGCTGATGATAGGCGATGATGGCCAAGGTTTCGATCGCCGCGCGGCTCAGTTTGCGCGTCTCGACCGTTTCTTTCTGCATCAGATAGCCCAGATCAGGCGCTGTGCGAATGGCCCAGGCATCGCCCACTTTCACCACCGCCACACCGCGCCCTTCATAGCGTTTGCGCAGATGCACCAGCGCTTCGGCCGCATCACAGCCATGGGGCAAGCGCTCTTCCAGCTCGCGCGCGGTCACCGGTTCGGCCGAGGCGAAAAGCACGGCTTCGACCATACGCTCCTGTTCAGCCATCGGCGGGGCCTCGAAAAGGCTGTCCTCCTGCCCGGGCGCAGGCGCCACGCGCGGCATCTTGGGCATATCGTCCAATTCGTTTGGTGTCACATCATCCGTCATCTGATTTCCTGCGGATTTGAATGGGCGAAAAAGTCTCGCCCTGCCTAAGCTCAAGTTCGCCCCGTTTGGCCATTTCCAACGTGGCGGCAAAATTGGCCGCCATGGCCGAGCGGCGCTTGGCGGGGTCTGCCTCCCACCCTTCGGGCAGGTAGGATGTCAGCTCGGTCCAGTCGCCCGCATAGCCGATCAGCCCGCGCATCCGATCGAGCGCCTGTTCCATCGTCATCACCGCGTCGCGGTCCATCACGAAGGGGCGAAATTCGTCCTTGGTGCGGATGCGCGCATAGCCCTGCATCAGGTCCAACAGCGTGGCCGTATAGGTCACGCGGCGCACCCGGGTCACATCTTCGGTCAGGCCGCGGGCAAAGAAGTCCCGGCCCTTTTGATCCCGCGCCATCAGCTTGGCCGCCGCATCGCGCATGCCTTGCAGGCGTTCCAGCTGAAACGCCAGATGCGCGGCCAGTTCTTCGCCAGAGGGGCCTTCTTCGGTGGGGTCCGGCGGCAAAAGCAGGCGGGATTTCAGAAAAGCCAGCCACGCCGCCATAACCAGATAATCTGCCGCCAGTTCAATGCGCAGATGACGGGCTTTTTCCACAAAGCCCAGATATTGCACCGCCAGTTCCAGGACCGAGATCTTGCGCAGGTCGACTTTTTGCGTGCGCGACAGGGTCAGCAACAGGTCAAGCGGCCCCTCATAGCCCTCGACGTCCACAATCAGCGCCTCGGCCGCAAGCCGGTCGCTGACAGAGATGTCATCCGCCTGAAAACTGTCCGTATCGCTCATTGCTGCCCGGGCCGCCTGAATAAATGGATCAACCGATCATCAGGCTCTGAAATTCGGCCTCAAGCGCCTCAATGTCAATGGGAACGGGTGGTTTGCGCCACGAAAGCGCCGTTTGGGCACGGGTTTGCGCGTTTTCAGAGAGCCTACCGCAAGCATCGGCGACCTCTTCCATTTCCGCCACGGTGCCATTGCAATGCAAAACAACATCGCATCCCGCCCGAAGCGCCTGACGCGCCCGCACGGAAAGCGCCCCATCAAGCGCCTGCATCGAGATATCATCGGTCATCAAAAGCCCGCCAAACCCGATCTTTTCACGGATCAGGGCAATCATACCGGGGCTTTGCGTGGCCGGATGCTCCGGGTCGATATCCTCAAAAACGATATGAGCCGTCATGCCCAGTGGCAGACCCGCCAGAGGTTCAAACGCCATGAAATCGGTCCAGCCCAATTCCTTGAACCGGGCCTTCACCCGAGGCAGTTCCAGATGGCTGTCCAGTGTTGCGCGACCATGTCCGGGGATGTGCTTGACCACCGGCAACACGCCACCATCCAGCAGCGCCTGCGCCACGCTCATGGCCCGTTCGGCCACTTTCACCACGTCGTCGCCGTAACAGCGGTTGCGCAACACCGCATGTGTGTTCGGCGTCGCGATATCGGCCAGTGGGGCGCAATTTCCGTCGATCCCAACCGCCATCAGCTCGTCGGCAATCAAACGATAGCGCAGGTAAAGCGAGCGCACCGCCTCGCGCGGGTTCAGGTCCACCTGATCAAGCGCGGGCAGCCATTCGCGCCAATGCGGCGCGCCCATCCGGGCCACGCGTCCACCTTCCTGATCTATGAATATAGGCACATCGCGCCCAACGGCCCCGCGCAGCTCGGCCGTCAGGGCGCGCAACTGGTCGGGCGTGTCTACATTGCGAGCAAAGAGGATAAAGCCCCAGGGCTGGGCGCGTTCGAAGAAATCCCGTTCGGCACGCGAGAGGACCAACCCCTCGCAGCCAAAGATATATGCGCCCTGCTCTGACATGGGATCAGCGGGTCACAACCGGAATGCAGGCGGCCTTGGCAGCCATCAGAACCGAACAGAACCGGCGCGCATCCGCCAGATCGGCAAAGCCCATGGCGCGCAGACGATAGAAGGTCTTGCCGCCGGATTGTGCCTGCTGGATGACGCGGGATTTGCCTGTCATATAGTCCTCAAAGCGACCTGACAGCTTGTCCCATTCTGCACGTGCCACCTCTGCGCTGTCGAAAGCGCCAAGCTGTACAAGTCGTGTGCCAGCCGCGATTTTTTCAGGTGCGACGTCCTTTACGGTCGCAATCGCAGCAGCCGCGGCCGCCGCATTGGCCGAAGCGGACACCTGCGTCACTTGTGTCGTATCCAGTGACGCGGGGCGGCCTGCCGGGCGCGGCGACTGATGCACACCGGGCACGCTGGCTGGGATCACATTCGTTGCGGGCGCGGGGGTTGGCACAAGGGCGGCGACAACCTCTGGTTCTGCCGTGCCCGTGGCACCGGAAAGCGGTGCTGCATCGCGTGTCAATTGTTCGGCCAGCGCAAGCGCTTCAGCCACGGGGTCTGATGCCGGGCCAGAAGGCGCGGGAACGGGCGTCGCGCTCTGCATGGCAGCCTGCTCAATCGCAGGCGCCTCCATCGGGCCAAGCCCTGTTGTGTCAATATCGGTGCGCGCCACGGCAGCGCCCAGGCTGTCTTCGTCGCCAAGCGCGTCGGGTTGAGGCGCCAACGCCAATCGATCGGCAGTTTCAGACACCTGCCCATCAGCCTGAACCGCATTCACGGCAAGCCCCTGATGGGCAGCGCTCTGCCCGCCCGGATTGACAGGTTGCTCGCGCATCGGTCCTTCCAAAGCCCGCACAACCGGAATGCCGGTCACGTCGCGCATCGCCAGCTTGTAGCCCCAGACCCCAAGCCCAACGACCAGCGCCACGGACAATGCCGCGCCAGCGTAGTTCAGCATACCGCCCAGCGCGGCCGCGCGCGCGGGTTTCGGGGCATCACTTGCCCCGCCATGACCATTGAAGTGACCATGATAGGGGTCTTGCATGGCTGCCGACTGCCCCTGAGGGGCATGGGCCATGTGAACTGCATGCGGGTTTGCCTGTTGATACGCGGCCTGTGAACCAGGATGCCCCGCTGACGCTTGCGTCGGTTGAGGGTGCGGCGCGGGTCCGCCATGAGCGGGATGCACATAATGCGACGGCGCGGCGTGCTGCGGCGCATGACCGCCACCATATGCGGGCGTTGCGCTTGCCTGCTTTCGGGCCTGCTGTTGGGAAGTGTAGAATCCAGCCTGCGGGGCGCCCTGCCCCCAGTTTGCGTCTGCCATTTTGCCTCACATCCGGTTAGGGGACATTGGCCTTATGGCTCTTCGTGGTCCCGGTCCGGTTTTCTGATCTGCTCAACCGGACCGAGGCACACTTGTCTCAGCGCATTTCCTCAGCCGGAGTGACGCCCAAAATACCCAAACCAGACGAAATGACAACGGCCACTGCACGCGGCAGTGCAATTTTTGCCGCAGATGAGTCTTTCTTGCCATCCTGCAGGAAGCGCAGCTCTGGCTTGTCATTCCCACGGTTCCACAAGGCGTGGAATTCTGATGCCAATTCATACAGATAGAAGGCAATCCGGTGGGGTTCATGGGTGCGTGCGGCGATCTCGACCAGACGCGGCCATTCGGCCAGTTTCTTGGCCACGGCCAGCTCGGCCTCGTCTTCCAGATGGGGCGTGTCGGTCAGAGCGATATCCTGCTCGGCCGCCTTGCGCAGCACAGATTGCACACGCGCATGGGCGTATTGCACGTAAAAGACGGGGTTGTCGCGGCTTTGCTCCAGCACCTTGTCGAAATCAAAATCCAAAGGCGCATCGTTCTTGCGCGTCAGCATCACAAAGCGGGTCACATCCGCGCCCACCTGATCCACCACGTCGCGCAGCGTGACAAAGGTGCCCGCGCGTTTCGACATCTTGAAAGGTTCACCGTTTTTATAGAGTTTCACCAGCTGCGTGAGCTTGATATCCAGCGGCACTTTGCCATCCGACAAGGCCGAAACCGCGGCCTTCATCCGTTTCACATAGCCACCGTGATCGGCGCCAAACACGTCGATCAACGCGTCGAACCCGCGTTCAACCTTGTCATAGTGATAAGCAATATCGGGCGCGAAATAGGTCCAGCTGCCGTCCGACTTCTTGACCGGGCGGTCCACGTCATCCCCATGTTCGGTGGATTTGAACAGGGTCTGCTCGCGCGGCTCCCAATCCTCGGGCTTTTTGCCTTTGGGCGGCTCCAGCACGCCTTCGTAGATCAGACCTTTATCGGTCAGCGTCTCCAGCGCGCCTTCGATCCGACCAGTGCCGTAAAGCGACTTCTCGGAATAAAAGACATCCATCTTCACGCCCAGCTGCGCCAGATCTTCACGGATCAGATCCATCATCGCCTCAGTTGCGAACTCGCGGATCTCGACCAGCCAGTCGGCCTCGGGTTTGCCAACAAAGGCGTCCCCCACCTTGGCCTTCAGCGCCTCGCCAACGGGGACGAGGTAGTCGCCGGGATAGGTGCCATCTTCAAAAGCGACCTCCTGCCCATGCGCTTCAAGATAGCGCAAATACACAGAGCGGGCCAAAACATCGACCTGCGCGCCGCCGTCATTGATGTAATATTCCCGCGTCACGTTGTGACCGGCGAACTCCAGAAGGCTTGCCAAGGCGTCGCCGAACACGGCGCCGCGCGTGTGACCCACATGCAAAGGACCGGTCGGGTTTGCGGACACATATTCCACATTCACCTTCTGCCCCGCCCCCATGGTCGAGCGGCCATAGCCAGCATCGGACAACACGCCCGTTACCAGCCCGGTCCAGACATCGCCCGACAGGCGCAGGTTCAAAAAGCCCGGCCCGGCCACTTCGGCCACCTCAATGCGTTCGTCCGCCGCCAGTTTGGCGGCCAGCACGTCCGCGATGTCGCGCGGCTTCATCTTGGCAGGCTTGGCCAGAACCATCGCGGCATTGGTCGCCATATCGCCATGGGCCGGATCACGCGGCGGTTCAACGGCCACATTGTCAAAGCTCAGCCCCTCGGGCAAAGCGCCCTCGCCCACCATCTGGGTCAGGGCATCGATCACAAGCGCGCGGATATCGGCAAAGAGGTTCATGTCATGGGTCCTTCATGTCTCGCGCGCACTCCTACCAGCCCCACCTTAAAGGTCAAGCCGCGCGCATCTATCCGCCCAGCCCCAGCCGCTTGTGTTCCTGCAACGCGAAACGATCCGTCATCCCGGCGATGTAGTCCGACACCAACCGCGCGAGCGCCGTTTCATCCGCCGCCGCCTCAATCTCGCGGCACCATTCGTCAGGCAACCCCATCGGATGCGCCATGAAATGCCCAAAAAGATCGGCCACGACCTGCGTGACCCTCTCGCGCATCTCAACCACCGAAGGCGCGCGATACATGCGGGTGAACAGGAATTTCCGGATCACTTTCAGATCAGCCCAAAGCGCGGGCGAGAAGCGGATCACCGCATGATCCAGCGCGCGGATATCTTCGACAGATTGGGGGTTTGCCGATTTCAACAGTTGGGCAGAGGTGGACAGCACATCTTCGACCATCACCCCGAAAACGCGCCTCAGCGCCTCGTGCCGCCGCCGCCCAGCATCCAGTCCGGGGTAGCGCTGATCGACCTCGGCAATCGCGGCTCCCACTATCGGCAAATCAGCGATCTCATCCATGGTGAACAAGCCCGCACGCAACCCGTCATGCAGGTCGTGATTGTTGTAAGCGATGTCATCGGCCAGAGCCGCCACCTGCGCCTCGGCGCCCGCATGGGTCGACAGTTCCAGATCATGGCGCGCGTCATAGTCGGCCAGCGCGTAGGGCAGATCACCCGTAACCGGGCCATTGTGCTTGGCGATGCCCTCGAGCGTCTCCCATGTCAGGTTCAACCCATCCCAATCCGCATAGTGACGCTCCAGCGAGGTGACAATTTTTAGAGCCTGTGCATTGTGATCGAAGCCACCAAAGGGGGCCATCAACTCATCCAGCTTATCTTCGCCCGTGTGCCCAAATGGTGTGTGGCCCAGATCATGGGCCAAAGCGACCGCCTCGGTCAGATGCCCGTTCAGCCCCAATGCACCGGCAATCGTGCGCGCCACTTGCGCCACCTCGATGGAATGGGTCAGGCGTGTGCGGAAATAGTCGCCTTCATGCTCTACAAAAACCTGCGTTTTATGTTTGAGCCTGCGAAACCCCGACGAATGAATGATCCGGTCCCGGTCCCTTTGAAAAGGTTCGCGAAATTCGCTTTCCGCCTCTGGGTGAAGCCGTCCCCGGCTGCCACCGGGCGTTGTTGCATAAACGGCGAGCATAGGTGCCCCCTTTGCCTGTCACTGCGACCATGGGCGGGGGTCCCGCCCCGCATCATCGTCTGTCTGTCCCGATATCTATAGAGGCGTCTTGTCGCGCCCGTCCTGCCCACCTATATTCCCTTTGGCGTGAACATGAAACGGATTTCCCATGGACCTGACCCTGCCCCCAAAAGTGACTGACCGGGCTTTTGCCCGTCTGGCCGAGATCGGCGCGGGCGCGCAGGGCAAAGCGCTGCGCGTGGCGGTCGAAGGGGGTGGCTGTTCCGGCTTTCAATATGAAATCGCACTGGATGACCCGGCCGAAGGCGACCTTGTGCTGGCAGGCACAGGCGAAGGTGAAGGCGAACAGGTGGTGGTGGACGAGGTGTCCCTGCCCTTCCTTGCCAACGCCACGATTGATTTCAGCGAAGAGCTGATCGGGGCGCGCTTCGTGATCGACAATCCCAATGCCAGCGCCTCCTGCGGCTGTGGCACATCTTTTTCGATCTAATCGGCGCGCCTTTACGCGGCCATCAGCCCGGCACCATCCTCCATCGCGGTCAGCGCCTCTTCTTTCATGATGCGCCATGCATAGGCGAAATCGCTTTGCCATGAATTGCCCAGCTGGCGCTTCAACGCCCCGACAAAGGTGTTGGCCATCACTTCGCAATAGTCCATCTGCATGCCACGCATGGCCAACCGAAAGCCAATCACGCGCATGCCGGTGCGCAGCGCCTCTTCGTCTCCGACAAAGGCAATCATCATCTGGCACAACACATCCAACTGCACCATTGGGTCGTCAATCCCTTTTGGAAACAAGCTCTTAAGTTGCGGAGCACGTTGAAAGAGCAGCGGAAAGAACGCCTGCGCAAACGCATCCTCGCGCCCCACAAGAAGGTCCAGCGAGTGTTGGCATTGTGAACGAATAAGATGATCCATGGCAGCGGTTCCTTTCCCCGTGTTTCCGATTTGTCTCAAACTTGACGGATTAGGGTTAACAAGTTCTCACCAAGCGGCAGAAAATCGTCCCCTCGCCGCAATTTCCTTCCCCCTCGGAGCTGAACCCGTTACGAGGCACGCATGAACACGGATTGGCACACGATCATCATCGGCGCAGGCGCTGCGGGGCTTTTTTGCGCGCCTTTCGCGGCAGCGGCTGGTCCCACGCTGGTGATGGACCATGCCAAGAAGCCGGGAGAGAAAATCCGCATCTCGGGTGGCGGGCGTTGCAATTTCACCAATATGTATGCGGAACCGTCCAATTTTCTTGGTCAAAACCCGCATTTCCCGAAATCCGCTTTGGCGCGATACACGCCTTGGGATTTCGTGGCATTGGTCGATCAGGCGGGCGTCAAATGGCATGAAAAAACGCTCGGCCAACTGTTTTGCGACGAAAAATCCACGCAGATCGTTCAGATGTTGACCCAACGCCTGACGGATGCGGGCGTAACGCTGTCGCTGGGCAGCACTGTCAGCGCGGTGCAAAAAGAGCCGCAGGGCTTCCAGCTGGACACATCGCACGGGCGACTGCGCTGCCGAAATCTGGTCATCGCGACTGGCGGCAAATCCATCCCAAAAATGGGCGCGACCGGGTTTGCCTATGATATCGCCCGGCAATTCGGTCATGACATCATCGACACGCAGGCCGCGCTTGTGCCCTTCACCTTCCCCGATGGGCGGTTCTCAGCTCTGTCCGGGGTTTCGCTGCCCGTGCGGGTCTGGAACGATCGCGCCAGCTTTGAAGAGGCGCTTTTGTTCACCCATCGCGGCCTGTCTGGTCCGGCGATCCTGCAAATCTCGTCCTATTGGCAGCCGGGCGGCGGTGTTCATATCGACCTGACCCATGGGCTGGATCTGCTGGCCACGCTGCGCGCCCAGCGCCAGAGCGCGGGCCGTCGTCAGCTGTCGACCGAATTGTCGCGTCACCTGCCCGCGCGTTTGGTGGAGTTTCTGGCCACCGAATGGGCCGGTCTGGTTGACCTGACCCAGCGCCTGGCCGATCAGTCGGACAAAGCGCTTGAGGCACTGGTGGCGCGCCTGTCTGATTGGCAATTGACCCCATCCGGCACCGAAGGCTATCGCACCGCGGAAGTCACACTAGGGGGTGTCTCGACCGATGGGCTGGACAGCAAATCCATGATGTCAAAGACCGTGCCGGGGCTATATTTCATCGGCGAATGCGTGGATGTCACCGGCTGGCTGGGCGGGTTCAACTTTCAATGGGCCTGGGCCAGCGCGCGTGCTGCCGGGCAGCATATCGCCGACAGCTGACGACCCACGCTTGCACCCGGGCTCGATTGCGCCCAGAGTGCCCGCAACTACGGAGAGACCCACATGAAAATCGCCAGCTTCAACATCAACGGAATCAAAGCGCGTTTGCCCGCGCTGATGGACTGGCTGGACGAGGCGCAGCCGGATGTGGCGATCTTGCAGGAAATCAAATCGATTGACGAGAACTTCCCCCGCGAAGCCTTTGAAGACAAAGGGTATAATGTCGAAACCCATGGGCAGAAAAGCTTCAACGGCGTGGCGCTTTTGTCGAAGCTGCCGCTGGAGGATGTGACGCGTGGATTGCCCGGTGACGACGCGGACGAACAGGCGCGCTATATCGAGGCCACGGTGGTAGGCGAACAGGCGGTGCGCATTTGCGGACTTTATCTGCCCAATGGCAATCCGGTGCCGGGGCCGAAATACGACTATAAACTGGCGTGGATGGAGCGTCTGCGCGCCCGCGCCCAAGCGCTTTTGGCCGAGGAAATCCCCTTTCTGATGGCAGGGGATTACAACATCATCCCACAGCCCGAAGACGCCGCGCGGCCTCAGGATTGGGTGGAGGACGCGCTTTATCGCCCCGAAAGCCGCGAAGCCTGGCGCAAGCTTCTGAACCTTGGCCTGACCGAGGCCTTCCGCGCCCGCTCGCCCGCGCCCGAACAGTTCACCTTCTGGGACTTTCAACGCGGCTCGTGGCAGCGCAATGACGGTATCCGCATCGACCATTTCCTGCTGTCACCGGATTGCGCTGACATGCTGGAAGACTGCCAGATCGACAAAGAGGTGCGCGGGCGCGAAAAGCCCTCGGACCATGTGCCGATCTGGGTAAAGCTGGCAGCGTAAGGCATTCAGATGGCGCGTAAAATCATCATTGACACGGACCCCGGACAGGATGATGCGGTCGCCATTCTTCTGGCACTGGCCAGCCCCGAGGAGATCGAGGTTCTGGGCATCACCGCGGTGGCGGGCAATGTGCCCCTGTCGTTGACGGCCAAGAACGCGCGTATCGTCTGCGAACTGGCTTGCAAACCAGAGACGCGGGTCTTTGCAGGCTGCGATCGGCCGCTCAATCGCGATCTGGTCACAGCGGAATATGTGCATGGCAAGACCGGGCTGGACGGCCCGGAACTGCCAGATCCGACCATGCCGCTTCAGGACCAGCACGCGGTGGATTTCATCATTGAAACCCTGCGCGATCACCCGGCGGGCACGGTCACCCTCTGCCCGCTTGGCCCCCTGACCAACATCGCCACGGCCTTTCAGCGTGCCCCCGACATTGTTGAAAAAGTGCAAGAGATCGTCTTGATGGGTGGCGCCTATTTCGAAGTGGGCAATGTCACGCCCACGGCCGAGTTCAACATCTACGTGGACCCACAGGCCGCGGACATCCTGTTCCGATCCGGTGTGCCCCTTGTGGTCATGCCGCTTGATGTGACCCACAAGGCGCTCGTCACCAAACCGCGCAATGACGCCTTTCGCGCGTTGCCCGGCGACGTGGGCCATGCGGTCGCCGAGATGACGGACTTCTTTGAGAGGTTCGATATTCACAAATATGGGTCAGAGGGCGCACCGCTGCACGACCCCACCGTGATCGCCTATCTGATCCGGCCAGAGCTTTTTTCGGGACGCCATATCAATGTGCAGATCGAAACCACCTCGGAACTGACCATGGGCATGACCGTCGCCGCTTGGTGGGGGGTGACGGATCACCCGCCCAACGCGCTATTCATCGGCGATCTGGATGCGGACGGATTCTTTCAGCTTTTGACACAAAGGATCGCCCGCCTATGAGCAGCCTGCGCCTTGCCACGATGGACGATCTGGACCGCCTGATGAAACTGGTGGCCGCGTTTCATGCCGAAGAAGGCATTGCGCAGGATGACGAGACCCGCCGGGGCGCGCTTGAACCTCTGCTTCAGGGCTCGCCCCATGGCGCAATCTGGATGATCGGCCCCAGCATGGCCCCCGTCGGCTATATCGCGGTCAGCTTCGGCTGGTCGATCGAATTTGGTGGGCTGGACGCCTTTCTGGACGAGTTTTTCGTCCGCGAGCGGGTGCGCGGGCGCGGCATGGGCTCCGAGGCGCTGGCCACTTTATTGCGGGCGCTGTCGGGACAGGGCATTGCCGCAATGCATCTGGAGGTCGATACAGGCAATACCCGCAGCCGCCATCTTTATGAGCGCATGGGGTTCAAAACGCGCGATCACTATCATCTGATGTCACAATTGTTATGACGGACCCCAATCGTAAGAGTTAGACTTCGTATAGATGCCCCAAGACCTTGATAACAGCTATGGCCAATTGCCAGCCCGGTTCTATACCCGCCAATCCCCCGACCCGGTGGCGGCGCCAGCAACGCTGCGCCTCAACCAAAGGCTTGCCCGTTGTCTTGGCATAGAGCCAGAGATGCTGAGCGCAGAGGTGCTGACCGGCAACGCGCTTTTGCCCGGTTCTGACCCTTTGGCGCAGGTCTATGCGGGCCACCAGTTTGGCGGCTGGGTGCCCCGGCTGGGCGATGGGCGCGCGATCTTGCTGGGCGAGGTCACGGGGGATTTCGGGCGGCGTGATCTGCAACTGAAGGGCGCAGGTCAGACCCCCTATAGCCGCAATGGTGACGGGCGCGCCTGGCTGGGACCTGTGATGCGCGAATATATCGTGTCCGAGGCTATGCATGCCCTGGGGGTGCCCACCACGCGCGCACTTGGCGCGGCGCTGACCGGCGAAACGGTTCAGCGTGAACGCCGCTATCCCGGTGCCGTTCTGCTGCGCGTTGCGGCCAGCCACATTCGCGTCGGCACGTTTCAGTATTTCGCCGCACAGGGTGATCACGAGGGGCTTGCCCTTTTGCTGGACCATGCCGCCCAGCGCCACCACCCAGACGCCAGAACGCCCATGGCCTTTCTGGCAGCGGTCACGAAAGCTCAGGCAGAACTGGTGGCCCATTGGCTGAGCTTTGGCTTCATCCATGGCGTGATGAACACCGATAACATGACCGTGTCCGGCGAAACCATCGACTATGGCCCCTGCGCCTTTATGGATGCCTACCATCCGGGCACGGTGTTTTCCTCGATCGACCAGCACGGGCGCTATGCGTTCAATGCCCAGCCCAATATGGCCCTGTGGAACCTCGCCCAGCTGGCCACGTCGCTTTTGCCCCTGATGCAGGGTGACGCTGACGCCGCTGCCGAAGAGGCCACAGAGGTATTGGAAGCATTCAGCCCCCATTTCAACGCCGCATGGCAGCACCTGCATCGCGCCAAGCTGGGGCTCACAACCGAAGAAGACGGGGACGAGGCGCTGGTCATGGGGCTGTTGTCACGCATGGCCAGCTCTCAGGCGGATTTCACCGCAACCTTCGCGGCCCTGCGCGATGGTGACGCAAGCGCCCATGTGACCGATACCGACGCATGGGACAGCTGGGCGCCGGACTGGCAGGCGCGCCTCGCGCGTGAACCGGGCGACCCCAGCCAGACCATGGCCCGCGCCAACCCGATCCTGATCCCCCGCAACCACCGGATCGAAGAAGCCATTCAGGCGGGTCTTCAGGGGGATTACGCCCCATTCCACCGCCTTGCCGATGCGCTTGAAACCCCTTTTGATCCGGCCCCCGAATATCTGGACCTGGCCACCCCACCGCGCGACGACCAGCGCGTGATGCGCACATTCTGTGGCACCTGATCGGGCGTGATGTCATGATATCTCTGCCCCACGCACCTCGAACTCGCTGCAAATCAATAACCCCGTGATGGACCTGAAAATCGCCACATATAACATGCGCAAAGCCGTGGGGCTGGATCGCCGCCGCGACCCGCATCGCGTTCTGAACGTGTTGAATGAACTGGAGGCGGATGTGATCGTGCTGCAGGAAGCCGACCGCAGGCTTGGCCCGCGCCCCTCTGCCCTGCCCTTTCACCTGATTGACAGCGAAACCGATTTCACCCCAGTGCCCTTTGCCACCAACGGTCTGTCACTGGGCAGCCATGGCAATGCGGTGCTTGTGCGCCGCGGTCTGACCATACATGACGTGAAAACCGTCGAGCTGCCGGGGCTTGAGCCGCGCGGGGCGGTTTCGGTCGGGATCGGGGGCAAGCTACAGGTGATCGGCACCCATCTGGGCCTTTTGCGCCCCTATCGACACCAGCAAATGCGCGCGCTGGCCCATCATTTTGACCATATCGAGCTGCCAACCGTCATTCTTGGTGACTTCAACGAATGGTCCCCCCGACGCGGGTTTGAACCGCTCGAGACCCATTTTGACATCCACGCGCCGGGCCGGTCCTTTCATGCCTCGCGCCCCATGGCGGCGCTGGACCGGATCGCCACATCCCATGGGGTCGAACTGCGCGATGCAGGCGTCGATCAATCGAAACTCGCGCGGGTTGCCTCGGATCACCTGCCGGTCTGGGCGAAACTGCGCGTGACCCCAACCGACACAGACTGAATAAATCTGCCGCGGCCCAACATGTTTGTCGACGTCGCATCACATGTTAAGAGGCGTCCAAGGCGCGTTTGGATCACACGGAAAACATCATGACATTTCTACAAATTGCATCGCTTTTGATTGTGCTGGCCGGATTGTTCGGAGCCATCAACTATCTTTTCCTGAAACTGCCATCGGCCATTGGCATCCTTGTGGTGTCGCTGGCGGCCTCGCTGGCAATCCTTGTGCTGGATCTGGTGGCGCCCGGTCTGGGGGTCGCCGATCAGGTGCGCACACAGGTGACCAGCATTGATTTCTCGGACGCCCTTCTGGAAGGCATGCTGGGGCTGTTGTTGTTTGCAGGTGCGCTGCATGTGAAAATCTCGGACCTGCGCCAACAGTGGCGGCTGGTGTTTTTGATGGCCACCATGGGGGTCGCGCTGTCGACCGTGGTGGTTGGCGTGGGGTTCAGCTGGATCACCGGCATGCCTTTGTTGATCGCGCTGGTCTTTGGTGCGCTGATCACGCCCACCGATCCCGTGGCGGTTCTGGGCGTCTTGCGCGAGGCCAATCTGCAAAAATCGCTGGAAACCAAGATTGCCGGCGAAAGCCTTTTTAATGACGGTGTGGGCTATGTTGTGTTCCTTGTGCTGGTGGGGCTGGCCTTTCCATCCGACAGCCACGCGGCGCATGGGGAAAGCGCTGCCATGGGCGCCATCATGCTGTTTTTGCAAGAAGCCGTGGGCGGGGCGGTTCTGGGCGTTGTTCTGGGCTGGCTGACCTTTCGCATCATGCGTCAGATCGACGACTATTCGCTTGAGGTTCTGTTGACGCTGGGGCTGGCCTTTGGCGGCTATGAACTGGCCGTGGCGCTGCATTTCTCGGCCCCGATCATGGCGGTTTGTGCGGGGCTTTTAATCGGCGACGTGGGCGCCAAACATGGGATGAGCGAAGAGACCCGCAAATATGTCGACGCCTTCTGGAAGCTGATTGACGAAATTCTGAACGCGGTTCTTTTCCTGATGATCGGGTTCGAGGTCTTCGCGGTCGCCTTCACCATGGACGCCGTGATGGCCGGCACGCTGGCCATTGCGCTGGCGCTGGTGGCGCGCCTGACCGCCGTGGCGGTGCCGGTGACGCTATTGAAACCCTTCCGCAGCTTCTCGAAAGGGGTGATCCCGATCATGACATGGGGCGGACTGAAGGGCGGCATCTCGGTTGCGCTGGCGCTGTCGCTGCCCGACAATGAATGGAAACCGCTGATCCTGACGGCCACTTATATCGTGGTGATCTTCTCGATCATCATACAAGGCCTGACCGTGGCGCCGATGGCGAAACGGATCGGCCGCGAACCGGAGCTGATGTGATGCGTGATTATGCTGTCTATGACGTCTTTACCAAAACGCCCTATGGGGGCAATCAGCTGGCGGTGATTCCAGAGGCCGAAGGGTTAACCCCAGAGCAGATGCAGACCATCGCGCGGGAATTCAACTTCTCGGAAACCACCTTTGTGCTGCCGCCCGAAGACCCGGCGCATACCGCGTGCATCCGCATCTTCACCCCTGCGCGCGAGCTGCCTTTTGCAGGCCACCCAACCATTGGCACCGCCGTGATGCTGGCCGAGATGGGGCATGGTCCCGATATGGTGCTGGAACTGGGCGTCGGCCCGCTTTGCGCCCGTGCCGAGGCCGGGCAGGCCAGCTTTGTGACCCAAGTGCCGCTGGAACGCAAAGCCAAGCCCGCACCCGAACTTGTGGCCCGCACCATCGGTTGCACGCCAGATCAGATCATCGGAGAACCGGAAATCGCGTCTTTGGGGAGCGATTTTGTCTATGTCCAGCTGGACAGCCGCAAAACGCTGTCGACACTATGCCCGAACACAGACGCAATGCGCGAAGGGGCCGCGCTGTTTTCAAGCAACGATGAATTCGATGTTTATGCCTGGGTTGAAGCCCCCGATGGCGCGATCCATGCGCGCATGTTCGCCCCGTTGGGTGGTATTCCTGAAGACCCGGCAACCGGATCGGCGGCGGCACCTCTGGCCGCAGTTTTGTGTCAGGATCGCGGGGCAGCGCAGGCGTTCACCATTCATCAGGGTGTCGACATGGGCCGCCCGTCGCAGATTCACCTTCGGGCAGAACCGGGCAGCGTGACCGTGGCAGGGGCCGCTCTGCGTATGATGTCCGGCAAGCTCTTGCGATAAAGCGTTTCGAGATTAACTTGAGACACAAGTTGATTTCGAAACGCCCACGACATTGGTAGGGTCCGCGCGTTTCGTCTCATTGTTGTGCCTCAACAATAAGTCGAAACGCTTTAAGCGCCATCAGGCCGTGGTGGGCGGGTCCATCACCGCTTCCAAAATCAGCCGGGCGGCGGGTTCAAAGCTGGGCGCGAACGCGTGGGCGGCGAAAGCCTCTTGCAGATCCTCGGGCAGCGTGCCCGGATCGCGGCACGCCGAAATATCAAACTGCGCGGCCCCCAACATTGCCATCTGAAGGGTGCTCGCCAGTGGCGCCACCTTTTCCGGGGCAACCCCGGTCACATGACCCAGATGCACCGCCCAGTCCTGCCCCAATGACAGCAACTGGCGTTTGGCCGCGAAAAACGGCTCATCGGCGACATTTGCTTCGATCACCGCCACAAGGCGGGCGAACAGAGATAAAAACAGCGGCGTGGATTGCGCGTTCACCGTCATCAGGCGGGCCAGATCGGCGGCGCTGTCGCCGGGCTTCGCGGTTGTCTTGAAGCGGGTGACAACCTCGTCCATCGCTTCGACACATAACAGCAAGAACAGCTCTTCTTTCGTGCGCACGTAAAGATAAAGCGTGCCCTTGGCCAAGCCGGCGCGCTTGGCCAGACCGCTCATCGTCACACCGTCAAACCCGCTTTCATCAATAATGTCGCGGGCCGCGGACAAGATGGCGGCCTGCCGCTGCGCTTTCTGATCTTGCGATCTGGCGCGCCTTAGCTTGTCATCCTGTTGCATTGATCACGCTTGCCCATTCTCTGGTGTCACAGGCCCTGATGACCCCGGTCATGCCCCCTGCCACCAAACCATCTTCCCCCTCTCTACTCAATGGCAGCGCGCATGGGAAAGAAAATCCACACGGCTTGGCCGCTCTGCCCCTTTGCCTGATCAGGATTTCACGGCATAAGGGGCGTAAGGATCACGCGAGGGGACCATGTCAGGCGCATCCATCTTGAAACGCTGCGAAGAAATGGGGCTGCGCATGACCGAGCAGCGCCGGGTTATTGCACGCGTGCTGGAAGATGCCCACCACGACCACCCCGATGTCGAAGGCCTGCACGCCCGCGCTGCCGCCGTGGACAACCGCATTTCGCTGGCCACCGTCTATCGCACCGTCAAACTCTTTGAAGAGGCTGGCATTCTGGTCAAAAACGAGTTCGGCGACGGGCGCGCGCGTTATGAAAGCGCGGACCGTGACCACCACGATCACCTGATCGACCTTGCCACCGGTGAAGTCATCGAGTTTCTCGACCCCGAGATTGAGGCCCTGCAGGAAAAGATCGCTGCCAAACTGGGCTTTGAGCTGAAAGGCCACCGGTTGGAACTTTACGGCATACGCAAGAAAAGCTGACCCACGCGCAGACCCATCACGCGCCGTGATTTGACACATCAGGGAAATCCCCCTTGCCGCAATCGGGCAAATCGGCTTTGGTCGCCGGACTGCGCCCCCATCACGCGCAACGGGACGGACCATGCAAAACATTCGCGGCATCATTTTTGTGACCTTTGCCATGGCGGCTTTCGCCGGGGAAGATGCGTTCATCAAGTCGATGTCGCGCGGCATTCCCGTATCCGAAGTACTTATTTTCCTGGGTCTTGGCGGCATGATTGCCTTTGGCGTTATGACCTTGATCCAGCGCGGTACGCTGGCCCCCTTGGTGCATCGCGACATGCGTTCGCCGGTGATGCTGTGGCGCAACGCCTCGGAAGCGGTGGCCGCTATGTTCTTCATCACCGCCCTGTCTTTGGTGCCCCTGTCGACCGTTGCGGCGGTGTTTCAGGCAACCCCGCTGGCAATCACGGCGGGGGCCGCGCTGTTTCTGGGCGAACAGGTGGGCTGGCGCCGCTGGAGCGCCATTGGCATCGGCTTCATTGGCGTTCTGATCATCATTCGGCCCGGCAGCGACACGTTCCAGCTTGCTGCACTTTTGCCCCTTGGGGCCGTGATCACCATTGCCGTGCGTGACCTGCTGACCCGCCAGATCGACCCGTCCATCCCCTCGATCAGCGTGGCATTTTATGGCTTTTTCTCGGTGGTGCCCGCGGGGTTTCTGCTGGCCCCGATCAACGATCCCTTCGTGATGCCGCAGGGCGTGGAATGGGGGTTCATGCTGGGCGCCATCATCTGCGGCGTGTCAGGCTATTACGCCATCGTGCAGGCGATGCGCATTGCTGAAACCTCGATCATCATGCCGTTTCGCTATATGCGGCTGATCTTTTCGATGATCCTTGGCATGCTGGTCTTTGCCGAACGCCCCGATGGCTGGACGCTTTTGGGCGCAGGCATCGTGATTGCGACCGGAAGCTACATGTTTTTGCGCGAACGCAAGGCCAGCGTGCGCTAACATTCCCCTGCCCTGTTGTCGTGCGGCACAGGACGCGTTAAAGACGCCTCAACTGAAGTTTTCTTCTTATTGGGAGCGCTAACATGAGCACCATCGTCGATATTTTCGCCCGCGAGATTCTGGACAGCCGGGGCAACCCCACCGTTGAGGTGGACGTGATCCTGGAAGACGGCACGCTGGGCCGCGCCGCTGTGCCCTCGGGCGCGTCAACCGGTGCGCATGAGGCCGTGGAAAAGCGGGACGGCGACAAGGCACGCTACCTTGGCAAAGGCGTTCTGGCCGCAGTCGAGGCCGTGAACGGCGAGATTGCAGACGCTCTGGTGGGTTTTGACGCGACCGAGCAGGAAGCCATCGACGCCGCCATGTGTGAGCTGGACGGCACCCCCAACAAAGGCCGCCTTGGTGCCAACGCCATTCTGGGCGTGTCGCTTGCTGTGGCGAAAGCCGCTGCCGATGCAAGCGCCCTGCCCCTCTACCGCTATGTCGGCGGCGCCTCGGCCCGCGTGCTTCCCGTGCCGATGATGAACATCATCAATGGCGGCGAGCATGCCGACAACCCGATCGACATTCAGGAATTCATGATCATGCCGGTCGCGGCCGAGAACATCCGCGAAGCCGTGCGCATGGGCGCAGAAGTGTTCCACACGCTGAAAAAAGAGCTGTCGGCGGCGGGCCTGTCCACCGGTATCGGCGATGAGGGCGGCTTTGCGCCCAACATCGCATCGACCCGTGACGCGCTGGACTTCATCATGAAGTCGATCGAGAAAGCGGGCTACAAGCCGGGCGAAGACATCTATCTGGCGCTCGATTGCGCCGCGACCGAATATTACAAAGACGGCAAATACGTGTTGTCGGGCGAAGGCAAATCGCTGTCATCGGAAGAAAACGCTGCCTATCTGGCTGCGCTCTGCGACGACTACCCGATCATCTCGATCGAAGATGGCATGTCGGAAGATGACTGGGACGGCTGGGTCGCGCTGACCAAGGCCATTGGTGACAAGGTGCAACTGGTCGGCGACGATCTCTTCGTGACCAACCCCGAGCGTCTGGCCGAAGGCATCGCCAAGGGCGCGGCCAATTCGATGCTGGTGAAAGTGAACCAGATCGGGTCGCTGTCGGAAACGCTGAAAGCCGTCGACATGGCGCATCGCGCGCGCATGACCAACGTCATGTCGCACCGCTCGGGTGAAACCGAAGACGCCACCATCGCCGACCTTGCCGTGGCCACCAATTGCGGCCAGATCAAAACCGGCTCGCTGGCACGTTCGGACCGGCTCGCGAAATACAACCAGCTCATCCGCATCGAGGAACAGCTGGGCGCAACCGCCGAATATGCAGGCCGTTCGATCCTGAAATAAGCAACGCGCGCAAGATACGAAATCGCCGGGGTCGATCCCCGGCGGTTTTGTCCCCCCCTCCGCAGACAACCCGACATGACAAATCCGTCATCGCGGTTGCCCCGCCCCGGCAAGCGACTAAACTCGCGCCATGGCTTTCATCGCCCAATACCAGCTGCAGCTTCTGCTCTCGGCCTTTGCGCTGGGGGTGATTGGCGTGTTGTTTCTGTTTCGCAAACCAGCCGGTCACCGGGCGTGGAAACTGGCGGACCTCTTGTGGGTTGTGCTGGGGGGTGTGGGCGCATTGGTGGCGATTGTCGCGGGGCTTTACACCGCAGACAGCTCGCGGCTGGATCGGCAGATCGACCTGGCCTATGCGCTGACCCGCGCCTTTGACGGCGACGCTGCCCGGTTCCGGTTGCGCTATTGCGAAGGGGCCAGTGACCCGCAGCTTTTGGTCCTATGCGAGAAGATCGAGTTCCTTTCGGCCTCGACCGCCAAGAACGCCGACTTGCCATTGTTCATCGAGGTCACCCAATCCGTTGCCCCGCTGGCCGGGCTGAGCTTCCTGTTCGGAGAACGGAAAACCCGTCAGACTGAGCGCCGGATGGACATGGTCGAACATGTTGACGCCTTTGCCATCGAGCGTTTCGTGGTCTTTGCCGCGCGCGACGAACGCACCACCCAAGCCGCCGCCGCCCTGACCCCAACCCGCCCCGAAGTGGCCGGGGACTTCAACGTGCTCGCCCAGAGTTACGAGGTCCTGGTCGCCGAAGTGGGCACCCTGAAGGACGAATGGGAATATCTGCAGCAACATGCGGATATCCTGATCTGGCAGTTGGTCGCGCTGTGCATGGTCAGCTTCGCTGCTCCCTTCCGGCTGGGCAAATCGCTGGTCGAACTGCGCGCCAGCCTGAAACGGGAATGACACCCATGACCGCTGACGACATCATCGCCCATCTGCAGCTTGACCCCCATCCCGAGGGCGGACATTACCGCCAGACTTGGGTGGACAGCGGCAACACGGGCCGCCCCGCTGGCACCTGCATCTATTTCCTTTTGAAAGAGGGCGAGCGCAGCCATTGGCACAAGGTCGATGCCACTGAAATCTGGCTCTACCATGCAGGCGCACCCTTGGTGCTATCGGTCGCCGATGACGACGCGGGCCCCGCGCGCGAACAGCTTCTGGGCCCGGATTTGGCCGCAGGACAGCTTCCACAACGCATTGTTCCCAAAGACCGTTGGCAGGCCGCACGCTCAACAGGCGCCTATACGCTGGTCAGCTGCACGGTCTCGCCGGGCTTTCAGTTCGAGGGCTTCACCCTTGCGCCCGACGGGTTTGACATTCCGGTCGCTTAAACTCTACAGCCCACCCAGCAGCGTGGCCGACAAGGGCGCCATGGCGACCGAGTTCACCCGGCTGCCAAGGCTCCATTCCACCAGCGCCTGCACGGTGTCCGGCTGGGCGCGTCCGATCAGGATCACGCCCTCTTCCTGACGCGCTTTGAAAGCAGCATTGTCCAGAAAGCGGCGGATGACCTTGCCGGTCTGACCGTCGCCATCCAAATCGCGAAACACCAGCCCCGAGGCCACGCCCGCTTTCAGCGCCGTCTTATGGCCCGTGTTCAGCCCCTGCGGGTCGGTCAAGAGCCCGTGCCCGGACACAATCAGGATCTCGGCCACCTGTTTGGCCAGCTGCGCGTCTGATTGCACAGCACTTTCAGGCGCGAGGTAAACCGCCGTACCTTTGTTGATCAGCGGCTCCTGCACCTGCAGGTTCACCTCGGCATCCACCGGGGTGGCGCCGGGGGGTAGATTGGCCTCGACCACGACCTCAAGCCCGGCTTTCTTGTAAAAGGCAATCGCCTCATCCGCGTCTGGTGCGATGGCTGACACGATGACGCTGACCGGGAACGGCAGTTTTGACAGGCCTTCGATCTTCTCTCGCTCCGGGCCCATGTCTTTCAAAACAATCGACATCAACGGGCGCGCGTCGGGGTTGTCGAAGGGCAACGCATTGCGTTCGATGGCCAGCGGGCTGTCATTTTCGGCGGCCTCGGTCGGAGCTTCCTCGTCCTCCGCCGCGTCATCCGGCGTGGCGTCGATCGAGGGCAAACGACCCGTTGTCACGTCCGGTGCCTGATCTTGGATCGGGGCAACAGGATCGCTTTTGATCGTGGGTGGGGCCTCTGCTTCGGCCTCTTGCGCCTCGGCTTCGGTTGCGCCGGGTGCCGCCCCCGCTGCGCCATCGCTGTCAGGCACGTCCTCGGTTATCGGCGCTGGGGTCACGTCCGGCTCCATGCCCGTCTCGCCCTCTACGTCGGCATTGTCCTGTTCAGGGGCCGGGGCGGGCAAGTCAGGTGTGGGCAAAGGCTCGGGCGTATGGGTTGGCAGGAAGGTCGGGTCATTTGCTGGGTCCACGTCCTGAGGCGCACCGTCCGGCTCCATACCCGGTGCCATATCCCCGTCCTGAGGAACCTCCTTGGCAGGAGAGGCGGCATCTGCCGCGGGCGTATCCGCATTGGTGTCTGGCATGGCAGCATCGCTTGGCGCTTGCATATCCGCGCCTGTGTCTGTGCTCGTATCCGTGCCGCTATCTGCACCCGAATCTGGCGCGGCAGTTTCCGGGGTCTCCGACGGCGTGTCTTCGGACATTTCCGCAGGCGCGACAGGTGCCACGGGCGCCACATCCGGCGCAGCCTCCTGCGATGGCGTCGCAGGCATTTCGGCCACGACATCGCCGTTCAGGTCATTCTGACCCACGGGCGGCAGTATCAAGGACACCGCGCTAAGACCGGCCACAGAGACCACACCACCAACGATCACACCTGACAGGAAGCCTTTTGCCATGGCTTTCTCTCCCCGAAACCTCAATTCCGCCCGCACCGCTCTTGACCCTCGGCGCAGGACTGGACCATGTATAGCCCGACAGGGGCGCTGCGTAACCCCTGCAAAGAGTTTCTGGGCGAAAGGCCGCAAAATGATCCTGCTGATCGATAACTATGACAGCTTCACCTACAACCTCGTGCATTATTTCGGCGAGCTTGGCGCGGATGTGGTCGTGCGTCGCAACGATGCGCTGGATGTGCAAGAGGCGATGGGCATGGGTGCGGATGGCATTGTTCTGTCCCCCGGCCCCTGCGATCCGGCCCAGGCAGGCATCTGTCTGCCCCTGACCATGGCCGCAGCCGAAGCCAAGGTGCCGCTTTTCGGGGTTTGCCTGGGGCACCAGACCATTGGCGAAGCCTTCGGCGGCGACGTGATCCGCGCGCCTGAGATCGTGCATGGCAAAATGGGCGAGATCCAGCACGAGGGCAAAGGCGTGTTCGAAGGCCTGCCTGCACCGCTTCTGGCCACGCGCTACCACTCGCTGGTTGTCGATCGCACCACCCTGCCCGATTGCCTAGAAATCACAGCCGAGTTGGACAACGGCTTGATCATGGGGCTGCGCCACAAGGAGCTGGACGTGGAAGGCGTGCAGTTCCACCCCGAAAGCATCCGGTCGGAACACGGCCACGCGATGCTGGCGAATTTCCTGAAACGCACAGGCACCACGCTGTCGGAGAGCAAGTTGAAAGAGGTGACATCATGAGCGACGCGATGAAACCGCTGATTTTCGCAGCCACCGAAGGCCCGCTGTCACGCGCGCAGGCTGAGGATGCGTTCGAGGAGCTCTTCGAAGGTCGGGCCACCGACGCCCAGATCGGTGCGCTGCTCGCGGCCATGCGCACGCGGGGCGAAAGCGTCGCGGAATATTCCGCCGCTGCAGCTGTAATGCGCGCCAAATGCAATGCCGTTTCTGCGCCCGAAGGCGCGATGGACATCGTGGGCACGGGCGGCGATGCGCTTGGCACGCTGAACATCTCGACCGCCACCGCCTTTGTCGTCGCGGGCGCGGGTGTGACGGTGGCCAAACACGGCAACCGCAACCTGTCGTCGAAATCCGGCGCGGCTGATGCGCTTGGCGAAATGGGTGTGAACGTGATGGTCGGCGCAGATGTGGCCGAACGCGCCATCAACGAGCTGGGCATCGGCTTCATGATGGCACCCATGCACCACCCTGCGATCAAACATGTCATGCCCGCGCGTATGGATATGGGCTGCAAGACGATCTTCAACATCCTCGGGCCCCTGACAAACCCGGCCGGCGTCAAACGCCAGCTGACCGGCGCTTTTGCGCCCGACCTGATCCACCCGATGGCCGAAACCCTGCTGGCGCTGGGGTCCGAAAAGGCCTGGCTGGTGCATGGGGCAGACGGGATGGACGAGATTTCGATCACCGGGACCACCGCCGTGGCCGCGTTGGAAGATGGCGCGGTGCACACGCGCGAGCTGCATCCCGAAGATGCGGGTCTGCCAGTGCATCCGCTCTCCGCGATCCTTGGTGGAGAACCTGCCGAGAATGCCGAAGCCTTCCGCGCGCTTCTGGACGGCGCGCCCTCGGCCTATCGTGATGCGGTGCTGTTCAATGCTGCTGCGGCGCTGGTGGTGGCCGACAAAGCTGCTGACCTGAAAGAAGGCGTGGCCATGGCCGCTGAAAGCATTGATCGCGGGGCTGCCAAAGCCAAGATCGAGGCACTGGCCGCCCTGACCTCGGCCGCCTGACCCATTTGACGAAAGAGACCCCGATGAGCACCGTTCTGGACAAGATCAAAGCCTATAAGCTGGAGCATGTGGCCGCCTGCAAAACCGCCCGGCCGCTGGCAGATGTCGAAGCCGCCGCCCGCGCAGCCAGCCCCACGCGGGGGTTTGCGAAGGCGCTGATGCGCGATGCAGAAGCGGGCTATGGGCTGATTGCCGAGATCAAGAAAGCCAGCCCGTCCAAGGGTTTGATCCGCGAAGATTTCAACCCGCCCGAACTGGCCCGCGCCTATGAGGCCGGCGGTGCCTCCTGCCTGTCTGTTCTGACCGACACGCCCTCGTTTCAGGGGGCTGACGAATTTCTTGTGGAGGCCCGCAACGCCGTGTCCCTGCCCGCGCTGCGCAAGGATTTCATGTATGACACCTATCAGGTGGCTGAGGCGCGCGCGCTGGGTGCCGACTGCATCCTGATCATCATGGCCTCGGTCGAAGACACCCAGGCGCAAGAGCTTGAAGATGCAGCTTTTTCCTGGGGCATGGATGTGCTGGTCGAGGTGCATGACGAAGACGAACTGGAACGCGCGCAGGTGCTGAAATCCCCACTTCTGGGGGTGAACAACCGCAATCTGAAGACGTTCGAGACCTCTCTCGACACCACGAAACGCCTGTCAAAACTGGCAGGCGAAGACCGTCATCTGGTCTGCGAAAGCGGGCTTTTCACCCCTGCTGATCTGGCAGATATGGCGGGCCACGGCGCGCGGTCTTTCCTGATCGGGGAAAGCCTGATGCGCCAAGAGGATGTCGAGGCCGCCACCCGCGCGATCCTGGCCGATCCGGTGTCGGCATGAGCGACAAAAGCCCCCTCACCCATTTCGACGCCGATGGACAGGCGCATATGGTCGACGTGTCGGACAAAGCGGTGACGAACCGCGTGGCGCTGGCCGAAGGTTTCGTGCTCATGACGCCCGAGACGCTGGCGCTGGTCACCTCCGGTTCCGCCAAGAAAGGCGATGTGTTGGGCGTCGCACGGCTGGCAGGCATCATGGGGGCGAAACGCACTTCGGACCTGATCCCACTGTGCCATCCGCTGCCGATCACCAAGGTTGCGCTGGAACTGACCCCCGCCCCCGATCTGCCGGGCCTGCGCATCACCGCAACCGTCAAGACCGGCGGGCAAACCGGGGTCGAGATGGAGGCGCTGACCGCCGTGTCTGTCGCCTGCCTGACCGTCTATGACATGCTCAAGGCTGCCGAGAAGGGCATGGCGATCACCGGCATCCGCCTGTTGCGCAAAGAAGGTGGGAAATCAGGGGTTTACGAGGCAGAAAAATGATCACGGTGACCGAGGCCCTGGACGCCATCTTTGACCTTCTGGCCCCTCTGGGCACCGAAGATGTGGCGCTGACCGAAGCCGCTGGCCGCACCCTGGCCGGTCCCGTAACCGCCACCCGCCTGCAACCGCCCTTTGCCGCCTCGGCGATGGATGGCTATGCGTTGAAGGGCGTCGAGGCCGACCCCGAGGCCATGTTCCGCGTGATCGGTGAAAGTGCCGCCGGGCACGGGTTTCAGGGGCGCGTTGGTCCCGGCGAATGCGTGCGCATCTTCACCGGCGCGCCGATGCCCGAAGGCACCGACCGCGTGATCATTCAGGAAGATGTGGACCGTAAGGGCAAGCTGATCACATTGGCGCGCAAGCTGGACAAGGGGCCGCATGTGCGCCCCGCCGGAGCCGACTTCGCCCCCGGTGACACGATCCCCGCGCCCCGCGTGTTGACGCCCGCCGATCTGGCGCTGGCGGCTGCGATGAACGCCCCGAAACTGACCGTGACCCGCAAGCCCGTCGTCGCGCTTTTGGCCACGGGCGACGAGCTGGTCATGCCCGGCGAGATCCCCGGCCCGGATCAGATCATCGCCTCGAACGGGTTTGGCCTGAAGGCGCTGGTCGAGGCCCATGGCGGTCACGCCCGCCTCTTGCCCATTGCGCGCGACAATCTGGACAGCCTGCGCACGGCCTTCGAACTGGCCGCGGATGCGGATCTGATCGTGACGATTGGCGGTGCCTCTGTGGGCGATCATGATCTTGTGGGCCATGCTGCCGCCGAACTGGGCATGGAGCAAAGCTTTTACAAGGTTCTGATGCGTCCCGGAAAACCCCTGATGGCGGGGCGTCTGGGCAATACCGCGATGATTGGCCTGCCGGGTAATCCCGTGTCTTCAATGGTTTGCGGCCATGTGTTCCTTGTGCCCGCTTTGCGAAAGATGCTGGGGCTGGGCGCAGCCCCTGCCCCACGCCTGACCGCACGGCTTACCGCCCCCGTGCGCGCCAACGGCCCGCGCGAACACTATATGCGCGCCCGGGTTGAGAGCGGAGAGATCACCATTTTCGACCAGCAAGACAGCGCGCTTCTGAGCGTTCTGTCGCAGGCCAACGCGCTGGCGGTGCGGCCACCTTCTGACCCAGAGCGCCCTGCTGGCGAGGTTCTGGACTACCTGCCGATTTAACACGCCGCAAACGCATCGACCCGATCACCTGCCCCAATCCTTGACACAAAAAGGGAACATGGGTAGAACATCTCTTGAACGCCCCGACACGAGGGCATTGGGCCGGGTGGGTCTGAAACCACGCCCCGCCCCCATCGAGAGGACGGAGGATCGCGGCCATGTTGACCCGCAAGCAGTTGGAACTTCTTGAGTTTATTCACAAGCGCATTCAGCGTGACGGCGTACCGCCATCGTTTGACGAGATGAAAGAGGCGCTGGATCTGCGCTCGAAGTCCGGTATCCACCGGTTGATCACGGCGCTGGAAGAGCGCGGCTTCATTCGCCGCCTGGCCCACCGCGCCCGTGCCATCGAGATCGTGAAACTGCCAGAGCCAATGGAAAACGCCGGTCGCGCCGGGTTTGAGCCCCGCGTGGTCGACGGCGGTCGCCCCGACAGCACGCCGGCAAGTGCCGTATCTCTGGACGCGCTGGGTATCAGCGACCTGCCCCTGCTGGGTCGTATCGCGGCAGGTGTGCCGATCGAGGCGATCACCGATGGCGCGCAACACGTGTCTGTTCCCGACAATATGCTGGGCTCTGGCGGAAAGCACTATGCGCTTGAAGTCAAAGGGGATTCAATGATCGACGCCGGCATCAACAATGGTGATGTCGTGGTCATTCGAGAAACAAATTCCGCCCAGAACGGCGATATCGTGGTGGCGCAGGTTGATGGGTATGAAGCCACGCTGAAGCGGTTTCGCAAAACCGATGGCATGATCGCGCTGGAAGCCGCCAACCCCGCCTATGAAACCCGCCTTCTGCCCGAAGGTCAGGTGAAAGTTCAGGGCAAGCTGGTCGGCCTGATCCGTACTTACTGAACACACTCATCTCAGAAAACGACAAAAGCCCGGATGGAAATCCGGGCTTTTTTAGAAAGTTTCGGTTTCAACCTGAGACAGGGCTTTTTAAAGCGTTTCCGCACTATGTTGAGGCAGCATGATCTGGAAACGCTTTAGCCCAGACCCGACAATTTGGATTGCAACTCGGCCAGTTGCTTTTTGATCTTCTCCAACTCGTCGCTGTTGCCTTCATCACTTGCCGCGTCGTCCGCAGCGTCATCCGCCGAGGTCGTCGTAGCCGAAAACCCACCCATCATGGCTTTCATGAAAGCCTCCTGTTGGGCTTGCATGGCCTCGAACCCCGGCATTTGCGCCATCGGGTTGCCCATGGTGCCCAGGTTTTCCATCATCTTCGACTGGCCATCACGCAGCATCTCGAAGCTGGCGGCCAGAAACTGTGGCACCACACTTTGCGCCTGCGTCGTGTAAGAGCGAACCAGATCGGTCAACACATCCACGGGCAGCACATTTTCGCCCCGGCTTTCATGTTCTGCGATGATTTGCAGCAGATATTGCCGCGTCAGATCATCCCCGGATTTCAGGTCAATGATCTGAACCTCACGCCCATCGCGAATGAAGCCCGCGATATCGTCCAAGGTGACGTAGTCCGACGTTTCGGTGTTATATAGCCGACGGCTTGCGTACCGTTTGATCAGCAATGCGTCTTTGTCTTGCGCCATGTTACCTCCCCGCAGCGATGACCGCTGCTGCACTGCAAAAGCCTATCAACACAGCGCCCAAAGGCAAGCCCTTTGATCAAATGGGCCCATTTGCCCCACAACGAAAAAGGGCGCGCCCATGGCACGCCCTTTCGGAACTGGTCGGGGGGAGGAGGCTCCGACCCTTATCCGTTTACTTCGCGGTTGCTTTTTTGGCAGCCTTCGACACTTCGTCGGTGGCTTTTTTAACAGCAGCCTGAGCTTCTTCGCCCATTTCCTTGCCGGCAGCCATCATCAGCTCAACGGTTTCGGCCTGAACTTTTTTGGCGACTTCAGCGAAGGCAGCCATGTTTTCAGCAGCCAGCTCTGCCTGAGCCGAAGCGAAATCGGTCATGGCTTTCGAATAGTCAGCAGCTTCGTCTTTGGCCGAAGCAACTTCGCCAACTTTGGCGATGGTTTCTTTGGTCCATTTGGTCGAGATTTCGGCCGATTTGTCAGCAGCCTGCAGGGCCACTTTCGACAGTTTCTCACCCAGGGCAGCCTGGTTTTTGAAAGCGTCCTGAGCGATCGACATATCAACCGGGAAGTTGGCCATCATGTCCTGGAACATCTTGGTGTAATCTTGGGTCTTGGTCATGGTCTTTCTCCATATTGCGGCACCAAAGGGAGGAGGCGGCACCTATTTCTGCGTCTGCAAACAATATGGATGCTGCAGCGCAGCAAATCAAGCTTTTTCTGCACTGCAGCATGTAACACTTTTAAGTTGTGTGTTTTCAGGGTTTTGATCAGGGCTTTGGCTTGGCCACTACATAGGTCCCCGGGGCCGGTGCCAGAAGCGCGCGTCCCGAATCACCGGGCATACGCGCGTCGACTTTCTTGCCGGATTTCTTGGCAAGCCACTGATCCCAGCGCCCCCACCACGACCCTTCATGATAGGTCGCCCCGGATTGCCAATCCTTGGCAGCCGCTGGCCAGTCCTCGTTTGTATAATGGCCATATTTCTTCTTCGATGGCGGGTTCACGATCCCCGCGATATGACCGCTTTCCGACAGGATGAAGGTCTTGTCTTTGCCCGACATCTGCCGCATGCCCAGATAGGACGACTTCCACGCCGCAATGTGATCGGTCTCACAGGCAATGGCGCAGATCGGGGTTTCCACATCCGACAATGACAGGGTTTCGCCGAAAAGCTCAAAGCCTCCATCGGCAAATTCATTGCCCACACACAACCCGCGCAGATATTGCACGGTCATCTTCGCGGGAAGGTTCGTGCTGTCGCCATTCCAGTACAGAAGATCGAATGCAGGCGGCGTTTTGCCCAGCATATAGCTGTTGATCGCAGGGCCATAGATCAGGTCATTGGGGCGCAGATAAGAGAAGGTGCGCGACATGAAGAAACTGTCCAGATAGCCCGCGGCAGTCACCTCTTCTTCAATCCCGTCAACGAAATCATCGTCAAGGAACACGCCCACCTCGCCCTGATCAGAGAAATCCGTCAGCGTGGTGAAGAAGGTGGCCGAATTGATCGAGCTGTCACCGCGTTTCTTCATCAGCGCCAGCGTCAGAGACAACGTGGTGCCGGCGATGCAATAGCCAACCACATTCACCTTCTTCTGTCCGGTAATCTCTTTCGCCTCGTTGATCGCGGCCATGTAGCCTTCTTCAACATATTCCTCCAACCCGACATCCGCGTAATCCGCGCCGGGGTTCACCCAGCTGACCACGAAAAGCGTATAGCCCTGATCGACGATCCATTTGATCAGGCTGTTTTGTTCCTTCAGGTCCATGATGTAGAATTTGTTGATCCAGGGCGGGAAGATGATCAACGGGCGCGCGTGCACCTTTTCGGTGGTGGGCGTGTATTGGATCAACTCGATCATGCGATTGCGAAAGACCACGTGACCGGGCGTGGTGGCGATGTTGCCGCCGACCTCAAACGCGCTTTCATCCACCAGCTTGACCAGAAGCTCGCCGTCATTGGCCTCCAGATCAGCCACGAGGTTTTGCAACCCATTGACCAGCGACTGCCCGTTCGTCTCGATCGCGCGCTCCATCGCGTCGGGATTGGTCCCAAGGAAGTTTGTCGGGCTCATCATGTCGATGATCTGATGAGTGAAGAACTCCATGCGCTTGCGGTCGTCTTCCTCAAGCCCCGAAACCCCGTTCAGCGCCTCTTCCATCGCATCAGAGCTGATCATGTATTGCTGCTTGAGGTAGTTGAAATACGGGTGCGTTTCCCACAGCGGGTTCGAAAACCGTCGATCCTTGGGGCTGTGATCCTCGGGCGCTTTGAACTCGCCCGACAAAAGCGCAGACTGCGCCTCGACCGCATGTTCCAGCGTTTTGCCCCAAAAGGCCGCTTGCTGTTCGATCATCTTGGCGGGGTCCGCCATGTAGTCAGCCCAGAGGGTCGAGGCCGCCTTCATGTAAAACTCCTGCCCCGGCCCCTGCAGGCTTGGGCGCACCGGTTTGCGATGTGCCATGATCTCGGCCAGCCGGGCAGATAATGCTTCAATCCGTGCGAGATTTTCGTTCAACTCGCTCAACTCCTGACCCTCGTTCCCGTGACGTTCCTTATGATCAGTTGTCATGAAGCAATTTCCCCCCTATTCTGTTTGCACTTGCAGCATTGCAAAAGCCGCATATGTTAATCACTATGCGAGTGACCAGCCTGAAAAGCAAAGGCTAAATAAGGGGAACGCGAATGCGCTACATGGCGACCTACGACCTGATGGAGACCATCCGCAACACGAATCAATGGCTCGGCGCGACCGCCGCCGCGATGGGTTCCTACCCCGCAACGGCCCTGATGCCGACGCCATTTTTCCAAATGATGGCCGCATGGGGCGAAGTGACCGAACGCAGCTTTCACCGCATGATCGTGAAGCCCGATTGGGGCATCACCAGTGTCGTCGCGGAAGATGGGCGTGACCATATCGTTCAGATCGAAAAGCTGGTGGAACGCCCTTTTGGGGACCTGATCCAGTTCAAGGTGCTGGGCCGCCCGGAAAAAGAGCGCCGCGTGCTGCTGGTCGCCCCGATGTCGGGCCACTATGCGACCTTGCTGCATTCCACCGTCGCAAGCCTTTTGCCCGACGCAGAAGTCTATATCACCGACTGGCATAATGCGCGCGACATCCCGGTCAGCGAAGGCAAGTTCGACGTCGAGGACTATACGCTCTATCTTGTTGATTTCATGCGACATCTTGGCCCGGACATCAACGTGATTGCAGTGTGCCAACCCGCGCCGCTGACACTTGCCGCCACCGCCTACCTGGCCGAGATCGACCCCGAGGCCCAGCCCCAGACGCTGACCCTGATCGGTGGCCCGATCAACCCCGATGCCGCTGCGACTGACGTCACCGATTTTGGCCGTCGCGTGACCATGGGCCAGCTGGAAGAAATGGCCATTCAGCGGGTGGGTTTCAAATATGATGGCGCGGGTCGCATGGTCTATCCGGGCCTGTTGCAGCTTGCCGGTTTCATGTCGATGAATTCCGAAACGCACTCCAAGGCCTTCGCCGATCAGATCATGCGCGTGGCCAAGGGCGACGCATCGGATCACGACAAACACAACCGCTTCTACGATGAATATCTTGCGGTGATGGATATGACCGCCGAGTTTTATCTGTCCACCGTCGAACGCATCTTCAAAAACGGCGAGATCGCCAAGAATGAATTTGTGGTGGACGGGCACAGAATCGATATCGGCGCGATCACCGATGTGGCGGTGAAAACCGTCGAAGGCACCAAAGATGACATCACGGCGCCCGGCCAATGTATCGCGGCGCTGGACATGCTGACCGGTCTCTCTGATGACAAAAAAGCCAGCCATGTCGAAGAGGGCGCAGGCCACTACGGCATTTTCGCGGGCAAAAGCTGGCGCAGCAATATTCGTCCGCTGGTTCTGGAGTTTATCGATCAGAACGCCGGTCGCCACGCCGCACAGGCTGCCAAGAAAAAAGCCGCGAAAAAGAAAGCACCGGTGGAAGTGAAAGCCAAAAAAGCCGGCTGATCATCGCTGAAAACTCAAACCAGAACGCGCCTTTCGGGGCGCGTTTTGTCGTTTCAGCGCAGCTCCAGCGGCATATCCATCCAGGCGCGCAGCCCGACATTCACCTGCTCGGGCACTTCAAGCGGCGGCAGATGACCAGCATCGGGCAGGATCACAAGCTCGGCGCCGGGGATCAAAGCCGCCATGGTTTCATGCCGTTTGGGCGGGGTCAGACCATCCTGCCCGCCACACAGGACCATGGTGGGTACTTTCAGCTTCTGAAGCGCGCGTTGCGCATCCGGGCGGCGTTGCAGCGCGCGTGACTGGCGGATGAAACACTCGGCCCCCAACCCCTGCGCCATCGCGTGAACCAGTGCCATGATGTTGGAACGGCGCTCGCCCTGCGCCAGATGCTCGGCGGAAAACGCCTCGGCCATGGCTTCGTCCAGCCGACCGGCACTGGCGCGCACGATCTGCGGTTCGCGCCACGACGCTTGCGCGGGCGTATCGGGCAGCGGCGTCGTTGAGATCAGCGCCAAACGGTTCACCCGGTCGGGTGCACGCCGGGCCATCTCCATCGCGACGATGCCGCCCAGGCTGAGGCCCGCAAGGGCAAACCGCGCAGGCAGGTCATCAAGCAGGATCGAGGCCATTTCGCGCACGGTCTCCCCGCGCGTGGGCGCCGCGACGATCACGGTATGGTCGCGCGATAAATCATTGATTTGCGGTTCAAAAACCCGCGCGTCGCACATCATTCCAGGGATCAGAACCAACGGCTCACGCATCACAGCTCACCTCATTTCGCCTCAGGTGGGAGTGTGGACGTGATGCGCCGGTGGCGCAAGTTATAACCCGCGCGCCCAGCTTAGAATTCGCGCAACCATCGGCGCGGTGCCTGCAGGGCTGACAATATCGCCCGCCAACACGTGGCCCATCGGGTCAAGCTCTGGCGTCAGTTCAACCACGTGCCGGGTAACCTCACCGCCCCAGCCACCTGCAACTTTTTCGGTCGCATCGGCATCCACAACCGCATCCTCAGGCGCATATATAAACAGCGCTGGCGTGTCCACGATCCCATAGCGCGACTGAGCTGCCACTTTCACCATCGCCGCCATCGGCATCAATGCGGTGACCGGATAGCTTTCCGTCCAGTACCGGGCCTGTGCGTCATTGAGCGGCGTGAATCCACGCGTTTTCCCGGCCACAAGTGGCAACCAGTACCGTGCGGCGGGAAAGGTCAAAAGCGGGGCTTTTGCATCGTTGATCCCGAAATTCGGAGAGACAAATGTCACCCCCTTGAGTGCACGCGATGCGGCCATATCAAAGGCCCCCAGCGCTGCAATCGCGCCGCCGGTTGAAGTGGCAATCACCAAGACCTCGTCGCCGATCGCGCGGCCCACGGCCATGGCTTCGGCATAATCCACCATCCAGTCGTTCTCAGTTGGGCCCGCCATTGCCGTGGCCGACCGCCCATGTCCGGCAAGCCGCGCGAAATAGAGGTTCGCGCCAAGCCCCTTTGCCACAAGGTCCGGCACCGGGCGAAGTTCTTCAGCACTGGCAGAAAACCCGTGCAGATAGACCACCGAAAGCGGCGTCTTCTCCCCCGGCTGTCCTGCCCATTGAATGCGTTTCTCTGCCCCCGGAACAATGTCGTCAAAGACCCCTTCGCGCTGTTCCAGATAGGCGGCGGGATCGGCGCCGATGGCGCTGTCGTCAAAGCGCACCGCAAGGTCGACCGGCTCGTAGGGACCGATGACAAACACAGCCGCCAGCAGCGCCGAGACCGCCATCGCCCCGCGCAGAACGCTCTTTCTCATGATGCGGCCCGCGACAGCACAACCTTCACCATCTTTTGGATCGTGCGCAGGCATTCGTCATCCGAGAACCGGTGATCCGCGCCCTTCACAAGGGTCAGGCGGATGTCTTCGCCCTCGGCATGCTCCAGCAGTTTCACGGCTTGCGCCGTCGGCACGGCCTCGTCCTCGGTCCCTTGCAGGAAACGCACGGGCATATCCAACTTAAGGGGGGACCGCAGAACGAAGTTCTCGCGCCCATCCTCGATCAGGCGTTTGGTGATGATGTAATCCTCGTCGTAATCCGACGGGATCGACAGGAAGCCTTCTCGCTCCAACTCGGCCTTCTGATCATCCGAAAAGCCTGCCCAGTATCCGTCCTCGGTAAAATCCGGTGCGGCGGCGATGGTCACCAGCCCCATCACACGATTGGGGCGCGCGCGCGCCAGCAAAAGCGACTGCCAACCACCCATGGAACTGCCCACGGCCAGAACCGGCCCGTCGATCAGCTTGTCCACAACCTCAAGCGTGTCTTCGTGCCAATCGCCAATACAGCCGTCGCGGAACTCGCCCGAGCTGACGCCGTGCCCCGAATAGTCAAAGCGCAGAAAGGCGCGGCCCTGTTCTTTCGCCCAAGCCTCAAGCGCGACGGCCTTGGTGCCTTCCATGTCCGATTTCAAACCGGACAGAAACAGAATGGTCGGCCCAGTATACCCCTCGGCCCCGTCTGTTTTCACATAGGCAATGCGGCGGCCCTGCGCCGTGTCAAGATATGCGGTCACCCCGGTCTCCTTCTTAGTCAATACTATAGGCCAGAACACGCGAGATTTCGGTGAAGCTGCGCCCGCTTTCGTCCTGCCACGTGTTGAACGCGGCCTGCACAGCCGCCTTGGCCGCTTTCGAGGTCGGCGCCTTGTCGATGACGCCTTCAGCGACCAGCCGAGCCACCACATCGCGGGTCATCATGAACCCGTCGCGCCCCATCATCCGCATCGCATAAGCACCCGTGTTCCCACCCAGACGAGCACCGTTGGATTTGAGCCAATCCAGCAGTCCGAAATAGTCCTCCTGCGGCCAGTCCCCGATTTTGCGCCCAAAACTGCCTGCCTCTGCCGAGACCGCCTGAATAAACACGGCGTTTTCCTGAATTGCGCGGATTTTTGGGGCGCTGCGGATGACACGCGTGTCGGTCAGAAGCTCATCAAACCAGTCATCGGACATCAATGCGCAGCGGCCAATATCAAAGCCGTGGAACGCTTCTTCGATACCGTCCCACTTGTTCACGATCACCTGCCACGCCAGCCCGGCCTGAAAAATCCCTTTGGCAAAACAGGCCAGCCACGCGCTGTCCTCCAATGCGGCCAATTCGTCGGTGGATTTCGGTTCGGCAATTTCTCCCAAAACCGCTTCAAACGAGCCTTTTCGTTCGACCGCCATCATCAGAATGTCGTCAAATCTGCGCATCTCATCCTCCTGCCCCGCATCTTGCCCCCACCCCTTTCGAATGCAAGCGGGTTTTTCCCAACACCGCCGTTGACTTCGCCCCCCGCGCAGGCGAAAACCCCCGCACACATAACCCGCAACCGGGCGTTCCGTGGGCGCCAAAACGACGAGGAGAAGGCCAATGAGCCAGATTTCCCTTACTTTCCCCGATGGCAATGCACGTGACTACGATGCAGGGATCACCCCTGCCGAGGTCGCTGCCGGCATCTCCAATTCGCTGGCCAAAAAGGCCATCTCTGCCACCGTGAACGGCGCCCATTGGGACCTGCAATGGCCGATCGAAAACGACGCCGAGATTGCTATCCACACGATGAAGGATGCGGAACCCGCGCTGGAGCTGATCCGGCACGACTTCGCCCACGTCATGGCGCGCGCCGTTCAGGAAATCTGGCCAGACGTCAAAGTTACCATCGGCCCGGTTATTGAGAACGGCTGGTATTACGACTTCGACCGCGAAGAGCCCTTCACGCCCGAAGATCTGGGCGCGATTGAAGCCAAGATGAAAGAAATCATCAACAAGCGCGACCCGGTCACCACCGAGATTTGGGAGCGCGAGCGCGCAGTGAAATTCTATGAGGCCAATGGCGAGCCTTATAAGATCGAGCTGATCGAGGCCATTCCGGGCAATGAACCCCTGCGCATGTATTGGCATGGCCACTGGCAGGATCTCTGCCGTGGTCCGCACCTGCAGCACACCGGCCAGCTGCCTGCCGACGCGTTCAAACTGATGTCGGTTGCCGGGGCCTATTGGCGCGGCGACAGCGACCGCGCGATGCTTCAGCGTATCTATGGTGTGGCGTTCCAGAACAAAGAGGGCCTCAAGAAACACCTGCATATGCTGGAAGAGGCTGCCAAGCGCGACCACCGCAAGCTGGGCCGCGAGATGAACCTCTTCCACATGCAGGAAGAGGCCCCCGGTCAGGTGTTCTGGCACCCCAACGGCTGGACCATCTACACCGAACTGCAGGACTATATGCGCCGCCAGCAACGCCGCGGCGGCTATGTCGAGGTGAACACGCCGCAGGTCGTGGACCGCAAACTGTGGGAAGCTTCGGGCCACTGGGACAAGTACCAGGAAAACATGTTCATCGTCGAAGTGGACGAAGACCACGCCCGCGAAAAGGCGGTGAATGCGCTCAAGCCCATGAACTGCCCCTGCCACGTGCAGGTCTATAATCAAGGCATGAAAAGCTACCGTGATCTGCCGCTGCGCATGGCCGAATTTGGCTCTTGCGCGCGCTATGAACCCTCGGGGGCGCTGCATGGCATCATGCGGGTGCGCGGCTTTACGCAGGATGATGGCCACATCTTCTGCACCGAAGATCAGATCACCGAGGAAACGGCGACCTTCATCGACTTCCTGTCGCGCATCTATGCCGATCTGGGCTTCCATGACTGGACGATCAAACTGTCCACCCGGCCTGAAAAGCGTATCGGGTCGGATGAAAGCTGGGACCGGGTTGAGAAAGCCCTGGGTGATGCCTGTAACGCGGCCGGTCACGAATATGAGCTTTTGGAAGGCGAAGGCGCGTTTTACGGCCCGAAGCTGGAGTTCACACTGACCGACGCCATTGGCCGTGACTGGCAATGTGGCACGCTTCAGGTGGACCCCAACCTGCCCGAACGTCTGGACGCCACCTTTGTCGGCGAAGACGGTGCCAAGCACCGCCCGGTCATGTTGCACCGCGCCACGCTGGGATCGTTTGAGCGTTTCATCGGCATCCTGATCGAAGAACACGCGGGCAAACTGCCCTTCTGGCTGGCCCCGCGTCAGGTGGTTGTGGCCTCGATCGTGTCGGATGCGGATGACTACGTGCACCAGGTGGTCGATGCGCTGAAAGCCAAGGGCATCCGCGCCGAGGCCGACATCCGTAATGAGAAGATCAATTACAAGGTCCGCGAACACTCGGTCGGCAAAGTGCCGGTGATCCTGGCTTGCGGTATGAAAGAAGTCGAAGAGGGCACCGTGTCGATGCGCCGTCTGGGCGAGAAGCACTCGAAAGTGTTGCCGCTGGACGAGGTGGCCACAAGCCTTGCCACCGAGGCAACGCCGCCCGATTTGGCCTAAGCGCCCTTCTCAAGATGTGAAAACGCCCCCGCGCCCTTGGCCGGGGGCGTTTTTCATGCCTGCAGAGGCCTTCGCAGTGTTACAATCGCTCACGCCGCAGGTGATCCTGCCCGCGCTGCAGCGCAGAATACTGTAACATAACGGTTTTCCAGCCTCTGCTCTCTGAAATCTCTTGCAGCATTTCCTCGCGCCCACGTGATCCCGGAGGGCCGCGCCGTGATGGTTAACCCAAGGTAACCCCTGTAAATACAGCCCCGCGCGCCAAAAAAGGTGGGCGCCGCAGATCACGCCCGCGTGATCCGAGCTCACGCGCGCCTGACAGGCCCGTGATCCACGTTTTCGTGAGTGGAGACAGCCCGAACCGCCGCCTAAGTTTTCCTTACCGCTTCAAGGCGGATCGAATTACAAACCCGAAAGGAAACTCGATGTCGAAGAAAACTGTAGCCATCCTGGGCGCCGTCACTGCCGCTGTTGCTGCCAACGCTGCCCCGGCTTTTGCTGAAGACAATGAAAAGTGCTTTGGCGTGTCGCTTGCCGGTCAGAACGATTGCGCCGCCGGCCCCGGCACCACCTGCGCCGGTTCGTCGACCGTCGACTATCAGGGCAACGCATGGAAACTGGTTCCGGCTGGTTCGTGCGAAACCATGGAAATCACCGACGCTGACGGCAAGATGCACAAAGGTTCGCTGACCGCGACCGAAATGAACCTGCCCGCAAGCTGATCCTCGCCTTCCCCGCGCCCCCAAAGCTGCGGGGAACGCATCCCCGGTCCGCCCGGCCCCAACCGGGCGGACCCTCTTTGCCCATCAGAAGGACCTTGATATGCCTGAGCTGCACCATCACAACACGCTGCCCGCCGGTGCGGGTGTCGGCTATAAGCCTCAGCATTTCCAGTCCCTTCTTGACCAGCCCGGCGCGGTAAGCTGGTTGGAAATCCACGCCGAAAACTACATGATCGACGGCGGACGTCAGCTTGCCCAGCTGCGCCATCTGGCCGAACACTTCCCAATCTCGGTTCACGGGGTTGGCGCCTCGATCGGGGGCGAGGGCCGTCTGGACCCTGAACATATGGCGCGGCTGAAAACCCTTGTGGACTGGCTGAACCCTGCGATGTTTTCCGAGCATCTGGCCTGGTCGACCCATGACAGCGCCTTTCTGAATGACCTTCTGCCCGTGCCCTATACCAACGAGACCCTGACGCGCGTTGTGGCCCATATCAACGAAGCGCAGGACCTGCTTGGCCGCAAAATGCTGCTGGAAAACCCGTCTTCCTATCTGGCCTTTGCTGAAAGCACATGGTCCGAACCCGATTTCATCCGCGAGGTTGCCCGTCGCACGGGCTGCGGGCTGCTATTGGATGTGAACAATGTCTTCATTTCAGCCACCAATCTGGCATTTGAGGCGCTTGAATATCTTGACGCCTACCCGCTGGCGCTGGTCGAAGAAATTCATCTGGCGGGCCATGATGAAGACGCGGATGAGCTGGGGCGCAAACTGCTGATCGACAGCCATGGCAAGCCGGTGGATGAACCCGTCTGGGCGCTGTTTGACCACGTGATCAGCCGCACCGGCCCACGACCGGCGTTGATCGAATGGGACAATGATGTGCCGGATTGGCCCGTGCTGGAAGCCGAGGCCGCCCGCGCCACCGAACAGATGAAACGCGCTGCCCAAAAGGTGCCCGCATGAATACACTGGCCCCCACCCGCAAGGACGCAACCGTCAGCCAGACCCAGTTTCGCACCGCCCTTCTGGACGCGCGCATAGACGTGCCGCAAGGCCTTGTGAACCCCGATGGGGTGCAGGCGAGCAAGCGGTTTTCAGTCTATCGCAACAACGTGGCCCACAGCTTGTCCGAGGCGATGCTGACCGGCTTTCCCGTCTTGACCAAACTGCTGGGCGAGGATTTTTTTCGTGAAATGGCAAAGGTTTATCTGCGCATTCACCCGCCCAGCTCGCCTTTGATGATGCATTACGGCGCGGCCCTTCCCGGCTTTCTGGAAAGCTTCCCGGGCACGCTCCACCTGAAATACCTGCCCGACGTCGCACGTTTGGAACTGGCTTTGCGCCGGGCCTATCATGCGGGTGATGCGCCTTTGATGGATCCCACGGATCTGACCGCGTTGGACCAGCATGCACTGATGGAGGCCCGTCTGATCCTGGCACCTGCCTGCGAGGTTCTGCGTGCCAAATGGCCGGCCAAGTCGATCTGGGATTTCAACATGAAAGACGGTCCCAACCCGACCGCCGGTCCCGAGGACATCCTGATTTCCCGCATAGGCTTTGACCCGGTTGCCGAAGTCCTGCCAGAAGGCGGTGCGCGTTTCGTGAGTGCTCTGCTTAAGGGGCGCAGCTTCGGGACGTCTTTGGGATTGGCCACGGCAGAATGCCCGGATTTCGACCTGTCCCAAACCCTAAGCCGGATGATCGCGGCGCAGGCCATTGTCGGCATCGACCACGGCTCAGATAGATAAGAACAAAAGGAAGGACACGCGATGCGCGCCTTGGCACAACTTCACAACCGATTGGCCGATCTGGTCACGCGGAGCTCTCCGGCCCTGCTGCCGACACTGGCACGGTTCACCTTTGCGGCAACCTTGCTTGGCTATTTCTGGGCCTCGGCCCTGACCAAAACAGGGGACGGCCTGTTTGGGGTCTTCTCTCCGTCGCTGGGCGCCTACGCCCAGATTTTCCCCAAAGCGATGGAGGCCGCGGGCTATAACGTCAGCGAATTGGGCCTGTTTCACTGGACGGTTGTGGTCTCGGGCACGCTGGCAGAGTTCATCTTGCCGCTTCTGGTGGTCATAGGCCTCTTCACCCGTCTGGCCGCGCTTGGCATGATCGGTTTTGTCGTGGTGCAAAGCCTGACCGATCTTTATGGACATGGCGGTATTGCCCACCCAGAAACTCTGGGCGCATGGTTTGACCGTATTCCGGACAGCCTGATCCTGGATCAACGTTTGTTCTGGATGGTGGTTCTGGTCACGCTGGTTGTGAAGGGCGCAGGGCCGCTTTCACTAGACAGGGTTCTGAAGCTGAAATAATCCCCAAATTGAACCGCCCGCGCCATAGACAGCGCGGGCGGTTTTTGATTTTGCGCTTGGTATTTAAAACCGCGTCGGGCCAATCAGCCCAGATCTTCCGGCAATACCAGGTTCAGCACAATCGACAGGAATGCTGCAGGCAATAGGCCCGACGTCAGCAATATCTGCCAGGTTCTGCCCATGTGCTGAAGCGCCTCTGGCACCAGTTGAAGCCCAAGCCCCATCGACAGTGACACGGCCAGGATAACCATGTTGCGGCGGTTCCAGGTGACCTCGGACAGCATGTTCAGACCAGCCGCAGCCACCATGCCAAACATCACGATCACCCCGCCACCCAACACGTTGATGGGCACGGTCGATACGATGGCGCCAATGCGCGGCACAAGCCCGCACAGCACCAAGAACAGCGCGCCAATGGTGACCACATGGCGGCTCATCATGCCGGTCATGCTGATCAAGCCCACATTCTGGCTGAACGAGGTGTTGGGCAAACCGCCGAAAATCCCCGCCACGGCTGTGCCCAGACCATCTGCGTAAGTGGCACCGGAAATCTCTTTGTCTGTGGCCTCGCGCCCGGCACCACCCTTGGTGATCCCCGATACGTCACCCACGGTTTCAATCGCCGAGATCACCGCCATGAAACACATGCCAATGATAATCGCCGCGTTGAATTCCATGCCCCATTTGAACGGCATCGGCAGGGCAAACCAGCCAGCCTTACCCACATTGCCGAAATTCACCTGCCCCATCATCAGTGCGACCAGATAACCCGCGACAAGCCCGATCAACACGGCCGCAACGGACATAAAGCCCTTGGTGAAAAACTTGATGGCCAAAGTGACGATGATCACCACCAATGCCGGTGTCCACATGGCCAGACTGCCAAAGCCGGGCTTGCCCATAAGCGGCACGCCCCCGGCAGCATACTGAATGCCCACTTTGATCAGCGCCAAGCCAATCATCAGCACAATAAGCCCCGTGACCAGCGGCGGCAGCGCAAAACGAATACGCCCGATCACCATCCCCAGAAGGAAATGGAACACGCCGCCAATCATGATCCCGGTCATCAACCCGGCCAACCCGGCCGTGCCCTGCCCGGCCACCGCCGGGATCATCACCGGCAGAAAGGCAAAGCTTGTGCCCTGCACAATCGGCAGACGCGCGCCCACGGGCCCCATGCCCATGGTTTGAAACAACGTGGCAATGCCCGCAAACAGCATCGACATCTGGATCATGTAGATCATCACTGGAAAATCGGGCGAATTCGAGCCAAATCCAAACCCGGCGGCACCGGCGACAATAATCGCCGGCGTCACGTTCGAGGCAAACATCGCCAGAATATGTTGAATGCCCAACGGCACGGCCTGTCCAAGAGGCGGCATATGGTTGGGGTCACGCAGGGCCTCTGCGTTGCTGATATCTGTCATCTCACTTCCCTGTTCACATGGGGCATTGCCAGAGGCCTTGCCCGTTTCAATGCGCGGGTTCACCGCGTCTTTTGTGAATGTGAGACTGACCGCGATCCGTTTTTATTGCAAATTCTGGTCACGCAGGTGCAGCAAACACCGCGCCGCGGGGCAGCAAAAAACGCCTGCGGATGTGCTCCACAGGCGCTTGATTTTCCATAGTTTTGCGGTCGACCTAAAGCGTTTCGAGATTAACTTGAGACACAAGTTGATTTCGAAACGCCCACAACATTGGTAGGGTCCGCGCGTTTCGTCTCATTGTTGTGCCGCAACAATAAGTCGAAACGCTTTAGTGCGGGTCGGGCTTGGTCGCCACCAATGCCAGAATGCCACCCAGCCCGGCCAGGGCGATTGGGAACATGGTGAAGACACCGTAGCCAAAGGCAAAATACATCCCGGCAGCCGAGGCCAGCATCAACCCGCCCCCAATCTGCGCGACAGAGCGTGCCATCGCCCCACCGGCCAGCGCCAGTAGCGGCGCGACCAATGCAAACACACGGACCCGGCCGGGGTTGTCCACCTGCTCAGCCAAATCTGGAAGCTCGCCGAACCGGTCGATCACTTCCGTGTACCCATATCCAAAAAACCCGACGATCATGCCCAAAACACCTGCAATCACACCAAGAACCAAAGCGGCATTGCGCATCGTTTTCCTCCTGCTCTTTCACCCCAGATAAGGGGTCAGGCGTGGTTCTCCAACCATTTCGCTTGCGTTTTTGCATCCCAACCCAAGGTCAATTGGCCATCCGCCTCGATCACCGGACGCTTCATCAGGGTCGGATGCGCCGCCAAAAGCTGAACCGGATCGCCCGCCCGCTCCGCATCGGACAACCCGCGCCATGTGGTCGAACGCTTGTTCACCAGCGCCTCACCGAACGCCGCAAAGAACCGCTCCAGATCACCCCCGTGCACGCCATCTGCGCGCACATCCACGTAATCGATCCCATGTCCGGCCGCCTCCAGCGCCTTCACCGCCTTGCGGCAGGTATCACAGTTTTTCAAACCCCAAACACGCATGCGCCACTCCGTCATAACCCTGTCACACGGCCCTTTCATGGTGCCGCCAGCGCCGTTTATGACCCCAAATTGCGCGAAACGAAAGGATGCAGAGACCCGCCGGATTTTCCCTCTCCCAAGGTTTTTCTTGCAATCTGTCGCCCCAGCCCCCATGTGGACGGGGTAAGACAGAACTATCTACCGCCTCCTTTCATGCAGTCGGACGATACCTGATTGCGTACGAAGGCCCGCACACTGCAGGGCTAAATATAGGAGAAGCGGATATGTCCGATAAACAAACCGGCACCGTAAAATGGTTCAACACCACCAAAGGCTACGGCTTCATCGCACCCGATAACGGCGGCAAAGACGTGTTTGTACACATCTCGGCTGTTGAGCGTTCGGGCCTGACCGGTCTGGCTGACAACACCAAAGTGACCTACGACCTGCAAGAAGGTCGCGACGGTCGCCAGTCGGCAGTTGAGATCGAAGTTCAGGGCTGATGAGACGCAAATCCTGATACGATCATAAGTGTATTCACCGGCCATTCGAGGCAGCGATTGCCCGCAATCGCGTTCGAAGGAGAGGAGAATGCCGCTGATCGGATTTGCTTTGTCCTTTCAGGATTTCGAAACCCCGCGGAGTGAAAGCTCGGCGGGGTTTTTCTTTGGGGGAGTGCATCATCTGCTGAGGGCGGCGCCTGACCTCGGTTGAGAGCAGAGCGCTCAAGTCTAAAACTTACTGAAAATAGCTAAGGCGCACGTCGCGTCCGTAAGGACATTTTCCAAAAACTATTCATTTATTTTGACGGATGAGTATGCCATCCACAGCTTTGACAACTTAAATAGCTTTCACCTTGTTCTCCCAGATTAATATCAAAATGAATATTTATTTTCCTGGACGAACATCTTTCGCACTCTGTTGCCCCCTCGCTCTCAAACCTTGTTAAGCCAAAAAGAAAATGACCAATCATTGCATCGACAGATTGCATGGCGATTAGGCAAGACATCTCATCGGCGTTTTGAGCATGCGTAAGCCAACTAACTAGCTCCCAACATTCCCTTGAAGATGAACGGACAAACTTCCTTAACGCTTGGTTTTTTCTGCCCTGAAAAAGTCCACCTGCAATGCACTCGGCCCAAGCTTTAAAGTCTCCTTTCCTAGGCTCAACAAAATCATCTTTGAAGTTAATGAACTCCGGGAGAATCGCGACAACTCTCAAAAGGGTCTCTCTTAGTTGGAGTCCGATCTGTTGAAACTCAATGGCATCAACGGCAATGTCATATGCCTCATGAACCGCTGTTTGCCTTCTTTCTATTTCGCCAAATTGAACTGCCTTTTCTGACGGAGGTGCGGAATCCCTCTCAGCGAGGCGTGCCATCAATCCAATATGAAAGGAAATAGTGAAATCCAGACTAGGGAAAAACTCTTGAGAGTACAAATTCGTCATGTCTGAGATCACCCACCAACGGCATTTGTCGGTTGTCACATCCCACACTCTGTACCTTCGACCGAGAACAATTTCTTCTTTGATAAACTCGACGTGTTTGACATTCTCACCCTGAGCTTGCCCTTCCACGTAGCTCACGACGTCACCAGCTTCAAACTGTTCAGGCTGAAGCGAATACTTAGGTAATATATCGATAGGCAAGGCTGTAGGCTCAACGCATTCGTCGCTGCGAACTTCCTCTTCCTTAATCACCCCTTCAACTCCGCTTCAAACTCGCGCCACTCCCCCTTCGACATGCCCGAGTTCTCCTGCGTCACCTCTTCGCCTTTCAGCATGCGGCGGATGCAGTCCATGGCGCGGCCAGAGAGGTTGGCGCCGCCAAGGCGGTAGTCCTCGAACGCGCCATAGGCGGCGGGGACCCAGTCGGCGACGACCTTGCAGATCGCGTCCGCATAGACGCGGATTTCGTATTGGGCGTGGTGGTCGGCGCGCAGGCGCAGGAAGTGGAACAGGTTGTGCAGGTCCACTTTCCAATACCATTGCGTATAGATGTTGGCGGGCAGGTTCATGCGCGCCAGTTCGCGGGCCAGACCGTCTTGGCCTTCGTCACTGATCATTTCTTCATAGTGATCATAAGCGCGGTTGCTATCGGCTTTCAGGATTTCCAGAACCCGCGCGGCTTCCTCGCCCTGAAGCGCTGCGCCTCGGCCTTGGTTGTTCACCACGGACTGCGCGGCGATATGTTCGGGCGCGGGGATATAGAACTCGCGGTCGAGGATCGAATAGCGGGCCGAGTATTCGTTCACATTCGCGGTGCGGTGGCGGATCCACTGGCGGGCGACAAAAACGGGCAGTTTCACATGCAGCTTGATCTCGCACATCTCAAAGGGTGTCGAGTGCCAGTGGCGCATCAGGTAGCGGATGAGCCCTTCGTCGTTTTGCACCGATTTGGTGCCCTTGCCGTATGACACCCGCGCGGCCTGACAGATCGCGGCATCGTCGCCCATATAGTCGATGACACGCACGAACCCGTGGTCCAGCACCTCATGCGCGGTGTAGAGGTGTTTCTCCATCCCCTCGCTGATGGCGCGCCGGGTGGTGCCGGTCTGGGCGCGTTGTTCTTCGATTTCTTTTAGCTGCTCGGGGCTCAATGACATTTCGAATCTCTCGTAGGGTTGCTGCCCGGCCACTATATCTAGTTGCGGGCTTCGGAAAAACAGCCATATGACGGAAAAATGCGGCATCTTCCGTTCGCGCCCGTCAGTGCTATGGTGGCGCAAACAAATGATGTGAAATCAGGAGGCACCACATGAAACTGCGCTATCTACACACGATGGTTCGGGTGAAAGACCTGGACGCCAGCATGCGGTTTTTCGCGCTTTTGGGGTTGGAAGAAACCAAACGGCGTGATGACGAGGCGGGGCGATACACGTTGGTTTTCATGGCACCGCCGGGACAACCGGATTGCCCCGTGGAGCTGACCTATAACTGGGATGGAGATGACGGGTTGCCGTCGGACAGCCGCCATTTCGGGCATCTCGCCTATGAGGTCGAGGATATCTATGCCCTGTGCCAACATCTTCAGGACAACGGCGTGGTGATCAATCGCCCGCCGCGCGACGGGCATATGGCCTTTGTCCGGTCGCCTGATCATGTCTCGGTGGAATTGCTGCAGGCCGGCCCGTCATTGGCCCCGCAAGAACCATGGGCCAGCATGGAAAACACAGGGCATTGGTGAACGACATCGGGCGTTGGGAACGCTTTAGATGACAAAATGACCGGCGCAGGCAAGCGCCGGTCATTTTGAGATATCCTGCAGAGAAAGGCGCGTGGCCGCCACGGGTCTGGCCTTCCTGCATGAAAGTCCTGACAGGTCAGTAGATATAGCGGATTTGATCCGTCCAATAGCGTTCGACCCGTTTCAACGCCGCGCTGATCTCGTTGATCCCGCCTGTGCTCAGCACATCACGCATCTGCAACCCATCGGCGTGGCGTTCAAAAAGAGCGGCCACCGTGTCGCGGATGTTGCGCCCTTTTTCGGTCAGGCGCACGCGCACGGACCGGCGATCAACGTCGCAACGCTGATGGTGCATATAGCCCATATCCACCAGCTTCTTGAGGTTGTAGGACACGTTGGACCCTTGATAATAGCCGCGGGATTTCAGCTCCCCGGCTGTGACTTCATTGTCGCCGATGTTGAACAGAAGCAAAGCCTGTACGGCGTTCACCTCCAACACACCAACGCGTTCAAATTCATCTTTGATCACGTCCAACAACAATCTGTGCAGACGCTCCACCAGGGCCAGGACTTCAAGATATTGAAAAACGAAGCCTTGGCTGGTGTCCTGCCCAATTTGGGAATGCATGCTCATTCGTCTCTCCGACCTATTACTTGGTCGACTATTCAGAGCAAAATGAGAACATTCAGTTAAATATGGGCGAAATGCGGCGCGCAGTTAGGTAAAATTTTCGAAAAGCACCGCGTCACGGGCCGCAAGCATCGAGAGCAAGGTCGATACCTGGCCAGTTAGCGCGCACGCATGTGTTGTGCGATACGTGCCACCAGTTCGGCAAATTGGGCAGGCGCATCCTGCTGACCTGAAACCCACTGATAGAGATCCTGATCGTTCTCCCCCAATAGCGCCTCGTAATGGTCAAGCTCGTCAGGGCTCATGGCCGCCAGATGCTGATCCGCATAGCGTGACAGGATAATATCCATTTCCTTGATGCCGCGCCGCATCGACCGCATGGCAAGGCGCTTGATGCGGTGTTCGTGCGTTTCCCCCGGCCGTGCACCGGGTGTTTCCTTCAACTGTTCAAGCGAAATACCAGCCATCACATATGTCCTTCCAACCGCTTGCGGAACCGTTTCTCCAGCCGTCCCAATTGTTCAGCCGAGCGCGCCATCTGCATTTTGATATCGCGGATTTCCAAAAGAAGATCGCGCAGCTCTGGCGGCTCTTCGCTCTCCAACTCAGGATTATCCACGCCGTCGCCTTCGCCGGTCAGAAGCCAGCGCAAGGACACATTCAGCACCCCCGACAGCATCTGCAACTTGTTGGCACGCGGCTCTGACAGGTCTTCTTCCCATCCGCGCAGGGTCTTAAGCTTGACACCGATCTTCTTGGCCAAAGCTGATTGGGTCAGGCCCACCGCATCACGCGCGCCGGCCAGACGATCTCCGAATGTGGCACTGTCTTCTGAAAACCAGCCATCATCTGCAGTATAGTCGTCCATATAAGGGTCCTCCTCGTGCAATCGGCGTGCGGGGTGTCGCTTGACGCTTGATCGGCCTCGCGCCGCACCCTAGAAGAAATGCAACCAACATACAAACCGAGGCCGCCATGTCTTTCCTGTCCGCGACACTTGACCGCGTAAAACCATCCCCGACCATTGCTGTATCCACTCTGGCTGCCGAATTGAAAGCCGCGGGGCGCGACGTGATCGGGCTGGGCGCGGGCGAGCCGGATTTTGACACGCCTGACAACATCAAAGCGGCGGCCAAGGCGGCGATTGACGCGGGCAAGACGAAATACACGGCACCTGATGGGATGCCAGAGCTGAAGCAAGCCATTTGCGACAAGTTCAAGCGCGAGAATGGGCTGGACTATACGCCTGCGCAAATCTCGGTCGGAACAGGCGGCAAGCAGATCCTTTACAACGCGCTGATGGCGACGCTGAACCCCGGTGACGAGGTGGTCATCCCGGCCCCCTACTGGGTCAGCTACCCGGATATGGTGCTGCTTGCCGGTGGCGAGCCTGTGGTGGTGGAATGCCCGATCGAGACCGGGTTCCGCATGACACCGGAGCAGCTTGAAGCCGCGATCACACCAAAGACCAAATGGCTCATCTTTAACTCGCCCTCGAACCCAACGGGCGCGGGTTACACGCGCGATCAGCTGAAGGCGCTGACCGATGTCTTGATGCGTCACCCGCATGTCTGGGTGATGACGGATGATATGTATGAACACCTCGCCTATGGCGATTTCGAGTTCTGCACCCCGGCCGAAGTTGAGCCCGGCCTTTATGACCGCACGCTGACCTGCAACGGGGTGTCCAAGGCCTATGCGATGACTGGCTGGCGGATCGGCTATGCGGGCGGCCCGGTGGAGCTGATTGCCGCGATGCGTAAAATCCAGTCGCAATCGACATCAAACCCCTGTTCGGTCAGCCAATGGGCGGCGGTCGAGGCGCTGAACGGGTCTCAGGATTTCATCCCCGAGAACAACAAGATGTTCGTGCGCCGTCGCGACCTTGTGGTCGAGATGCTGAACGCGGCCGAAGGCATCGAATGCCCGGTGCCGGATGGCGCGTTTTACGTCTACCCGTCGATCAAGGGCTGCCTTGGCAAGACCACGGCAGGCGGGGTGAAAATTGACAATGACGAGGTCTTCGCCAAAGCTCTTTTGGAAGAAAAAGGTGTGGCCGTGGTGTTTGGCTCGGCCTTTGGCCTGTCGCCCAATTTCCGCGTCAGCTACGCCACATCTGATGACGCGCTGCGCGAGGCCTGCACCCGCATTCAGGCTTTCTGTGCCGCGCTGAGCTGAGGGGTCAAACGACATGTCCGCTGAACTGCCCGAATATTACTTTCGCGTGCGTGAAAACGGCGCCTTCGTCTATCGCGTCGATGTGGCCAACCGCCAGCGGCGCATCGAGATGGATCAGGTCGCCGTGGTCAACATCAAAAACGGCGAGGTCAAACCCCATGGTGGGCGTGAACTGGACGATGCGGATCGGGCGGCGATTTCAGACTGGATGGAGGCCCGCCGCGAAACGCTGGCGCGCCGGGATATTGACGACATCCTGCGCACGGTGGACCACCTGAACCTGACAGCACATTGGGCACAGTCCAAAGCATCAGACGAGGCGCTGGAAGAGGTGACAGATGCGCTGCTTCTGGCCATGCACGATCTGCGCACGGTTCTGGTGCGCAAAAAGGCCGAGCGGTTATAAGCCACGCGGCCTGACGGATCGCCTACCCTGCGGGCGTGTCCGCTGGACCAATGCGCGATGAGCGCATCCAGAACCGCCAGGACATGAAGCCTCCGGCGCAAAGAAGACCCAAGAGCAGCCCCCACCAGACACCAATCGCGCCAAAGCCCAGCGTGATGCCGAAAACATAAGACGATCCCATTCCGACAAGCCAGTAGCTGAGCGAGGCGATGATCATCGGCACGCGTGTGTCCTGCACCCCGCGCAACAGCCCCATGGCAATCGCCTGCGCCCCATCGGCAAACTGAAACAGCGCAGCCACAACCAGAAGCGAACTGCCCAAAAGCACGATCTGGTCACGCCGCAGTTCTTCTGGGTCAAGGAACAGCTGGATCAGCGGCTCAGGCAGGAACAGGAACAACAGAACCGTTAGCCCGCCAAACAAGACCGAGGCCAGCGTGACCGCCAGCGCCCCGCGCCTCAGCCCCAATTCGTCGCGCCGCCCAAGGGCCCGCCCAGCCCGCACCGTGGCCGTCATCGACAGGCCCAAATGCACCATGAAGAAGGTCGCGGTGATCTGCAGCGCAATCCCGTGCGCCGCCAACTCCACCGTGCCGATCAACCCCACTACGATGGTCGAGGCCGAGAACATCCCCACCTCGGCCAAGGTGGTCAGCCCAATGGGAATGCCCAGCTTCAGAAGCGCACCCAGCGCCTCCCAATCGGGTTTCCACAGCCGCCGGAACAGCGCTTGCTCGGGGTTCAGCCGCAGCGCATAGATCCACAATACGATGCCCGCGGCGATCTGGATCGTGACCGAAGCGATCGCTGCCCCGCGCACGCCCAGTTCGGGCGCGCCCCAATTGCCGAAGATCAGCGCATAATTGATGACCCCATTCATCACGGCCGCCAGGATCGTCGCCCATAGGACGATGCGGGCGTGCTCCAGTGCCGACAGGTAACTGCGCAGCGCCATCACCGTCAGCGCGGGCACCATGCCAAAGCCCGCAATGCGCAGATAGTCCTGCGCTATCAGGCTCAGATGTTCGTCCTGCCCCATCGCCATCAGGATCGGCGCGGACAACCACATCAGCGGCAAGACCGCCACCGCAAACCCCAGCGAAATCCACAAAGCCATGCGGGTCAGGCGCCGCATCCTGACATCGTCACCGGCCTCGGCGGCCTCGGCCACCATCGGCATCAAGGCCCAGGCCGGCCCCGAGCCCATGATCAGGAAGATGAAAAAGAACGTGCCCGCCAGCGTCACGGCGGCCAGTTCCTCGACCCCATACCAGCCCAGCATGATCGTATCCGTGATCTGCACGGAAAACTGCGCCAGCTGCGAGGCCACCAAAGGCGTGCCCAGCACCAGCACCGCGCGCATATGCGCAGGAAGGGTCATCACTTGTGTCATTTCCCAGCCCTACGCCCGGATTTCTGCGCTGGCAAGCCAGAAAGATGGCGCTAACGTGTTTGGCACTCAAGCCGTGAAGCCAGTTGATTTCGAACGATGCCCAGAATCGAGAGGCTTTAGCGCAGCGCCTGCAACAGCGCCGGGCTGGGCGTGCCGGTCACGGACAGACCGCGTGCGCGCTGATAGGCCTCGATCGCGGCGAAGGTCTTTTTGCCCAGAACGCCATCAGCCTCGCCCACATCAAACCCCGCGCGGTTCAGCCCCACTTGCAGCGCTTTGCGATCCTCAAGCGTCAGCCCGTATTTGTCAGGTCCGAACTTGGCGCGCAGCGGCGGGCGCCCGACCAGACGGTCAGACAGATGTCCCACCCCGATGATATATTTCTGTGCGTTGTTATAGCGCCCCAACACCCCGTAGTTGTGATAGGCCTCAAACACCGGACCACTGTCGCCTGCGGGCTTGACCACCCTGCCCCGACCCGTCGGCGCCTGCCCGGTGATTTCCTTGCCCCAAAGCTGCCCGCGCTTCCAGCCTGACCGGCTGAGATAGGCCGCCGTCGAGGCCAGCGCGTCCGTGGGGTCATCCGACCAGATATCACGCCGCCCATCCCCGGTGAAATCCACCGCATAGGCCAGATAAGATGTCGGGATAAACTGCGTATGCCCCATCGCCCCGGCCCAGCTGCCGGTCATCTTCGCAGGCGTGGTGTCGCCGCGTTCAAGGATTTTCAACGCCGCCATCAGCTGGCTTTCGAAGAACTTGCCGCGCCGCCCGTCATAGGCCAGCGTCGACAGGGCCGAGACGACCGGCACATCGCCGCGCCGCGTGCCATAGCGGCTTTCCAGCCCCCAGACGGCCACGATCACCTCTTTTTCGACCCCGTATTTTGCCTCGAGCTGGCCCAGCGTGCGGGCATGTTTGCGCAGCATGGCACGACCCGTGGAGATACGTTCATCCGAGGCAGCAATGGCGATGTAATCCTCGAACGAGCGCACAAATTCGGTTTGATTGCGGTCGCGTTCCACCACACCGGGCAGATAGCCCACGCCCCGGAATGCGCGATCAACCGTACCCGCCGAAATCCCACGTGCCCGTGCGCGCGCCTTGGCACCGTCGACCCAGGCGTCAAAACCTGCATTTGGCACCGCGCGCATGGTCGATCCGCTGCCCGACCGGGTCGAGGTCTGCGCCACCGCGCCCCCTCCGCCCCGGCAGGCTGACAGCCCGGCGACCCCAAGGCCTGCAAGAATGAAACGTCTGGAATAAGCCATGAAAACACCCCGAAAAATCACTTCTGTTCACGGGGGCAATCCTAAAGCGTTTCGGGATAAACTTGAAGCACGCGTTTATTCCGAAACGCTTTAGTCACTTTCTGGGCGAGCACAAAAGAAAAGGAGCGCCGGGGCGCTCCTTTGCCGATCTTTGCATCAACGCCTGAAGCGTTTCGGTTTTCCCCTGTCTCAGGTGAAAATCGAAGCGCTTTAGCTTGTGCGGCGCTGATCGGGGTGCAGACTGGCACCCAGAATATGATCCGAGTTGTGGATCACCTGGCTGGCGTGGCCCACGATCAACGGGTCAACCACGCGGGTCAGTTCGTGATCTTTGTCCGGGTATTCAATCGAATTCAGGAAATGGCGCATGCATTCAAGACGCGCGCGTTTCTTGTCGTTCGACTTGATGATGGTCCAAGGCGCATCGGCTGTGTGCGTGTAGAAGAACATCGCCTCTTTGGCCTCGGTGTAGTCATCCCATTTCGACAGGGATGCCACATCAACCGGAGACAGTTTCCAGCGCTTCAATGGGTCGTCCTTGCGGCTGTCAAAACGGCGCTTTTGCTCTTCGCGCGTGACCGAGAACCAGTATTTGTAAAGGCGGATGCCCGAGCGCACGAGCATGCGTTCATATTCCGGCGTCTGGCGCATGAACTCCAGATATTCATTGGGGGTGCAGAAGCCCATAACCCTTTCCACGCCAGCCCGGTTGTACCACGAGCGGTCATAAAACACCATTTCGCCTTCAGTCGGCAGGTGGTTGATATAGCGTTGATAGAACCACTGACCGCGTTCCGCATCGGTGGGTTTGTTCAGCGCCACAACGCGGGCTTCGCGCGGGTTGAGGTGTTCCATGAATCGTTTGATCGTACCGCCCTTGCCGGCCGCGTCCCGGCCTTCAAACAACAAAACGAATTTCTGACCGGTTTCGCCAACCCAGCGCTGAACCTTCAGAAGCTCGGCCTGAATAAGCGCCTTTTCCGCTTCATATTCCTTGCGCCCCAGCTTCTTGTCATAGGGGTATTTTCCGTTCTCAAACGTCGCACGGATCTGATCCGCACTGACTTTGGGAAAGTCGGGCTGCTTTGCAGCGTCTGGCATTGCTGCGGTATTTGCGGGCTTTTCGGTCGCAGGTCTCGCCGCAGCTTTCTCGGCGGGTTTGGACGTTTTTGCGGGCTGCTTCACGCTCATTCAACACTCTCCTTGCTTTTGTCGCGCCTCACCTATCATGCAAGTGTTTGTCCCGCCTTGATCCGCATCAACATTTTTGCGATTCTGACTTTGTTAACGAACAGTTCGTATTGATGGCCAAGACACGAGCCGCAAGACGACACGAGGCAGAGATGAGCATCCTAACCCAGATCAGTTTCGATCAGCTTGCGGTAAGCGCAATCGTGACGCTGTCGCTTTATGAGCTGCACCGAAGCTGGCGACATATGCAGACCAACCGCTAACCTGCGTGACAGGTAAACGGCCACAAAAAAGGGCCCGCCAAAAGCGGACCCTTGGGTGATCAATAGATGGTGTTGCCGTCAGTTGGGGCGGTCAACCCGCATGGTTACATGCGCCCTGCCCTTCACGGCGCGGGAAAACTTCAAACGAACCTGCTTGTAGCTTGCGCCTTGGTTCACCAATACATGCGGGTTATCCCAGCACTGGTTGTTCGATCCGTCGCGCAGATCGCCCTCGATCACCACCGATGGCACCGTACGGGCATTGCCGCCAAACGGGAAGTAATCTGACCCATCCAAGGTCCAGGTCGATGCCTCTGTGTTCTGGTTGAATTCCAATGTCACCGGTGAGATCGTTTTCTGACTTACGCCCACGTAGACATTGTTTTCAAACGTCACGTCTCGCATGCTCCAATTGTCCAGCCCCGCATGTGTCGTGACCACGCCCTCGACCCGGTCAATAGTCCCCAATACGGTACGGAACACATTGTCAGTTACATGCATACCTTGCAGAAAATGCCCCGTTCCAAAGGGCTTGATCAATATCCATTTGAACCAGCTCGCAGCGTCAATACAAATGAAGCTGTTGCCCGTAATGGACATGCCGCCGAACGAGTATTCCGACCCGAAATCTGGATTGGCATCATGCTCGTTGTTCAATTCGATCGAACAATTGTCGATATAGTTGCCGTTGATCACCGTATTGTTGTTTTCATAGGTGAACACCATGCCCGATGTACGTGGCCCGGCCGTAACCTCATCCCCCTGAAACAGGTGATTGCCCTGGATGATATGGTTCGAGCCATGGAAGATCATCGACAAGCCCATACGCTGGAACCGATTGTCCCTGATTTTGGCGTCATTGGCATTCACGTTGAAGGCGACCGAATTTCGCGAGGTCGCTGGAAGCCCTTGTTCAGAGGAAATGAACTGGCAACGATCCAGATGTAGATCCTGGCACCCGCGACCGATCGAGCTGATGCCGCGATCCTTCGGCTTGATAAAGAAACAGTCTTGGAACACGAAGTTTTCGCCGTCCCGCGGGAGCATCACCGCAGAGGCAAACTTGTTGCACTGGAACTCGACCTCAGTGAAGTTCATACGGTTGATCTGCGAGAACCCACTGAAATCAATGATATATTTATGCCGCGTAAAGGTATAGGTCTGGTTTGCGGACGGTCCCCACAACGGCTGACTTAGCTCGACCTCCTGTGCCCCGATATTGACGGTCTTAACGTAGACTTCGCGCCCCACTCCGTTCCCGGTGACCACAGAACCGGGAAGAATGTCAGAAACATTTGCCACATCCGTCAGTTTGAACGGATTGGCCGGATTGTATTTCGCAGCCGAACTGGTGGTCTCGTCATCCCAGGCAGCGCCGCCGATGACATAGAACTGACCATTCTTGATGACGCGTCGGATCAGGAAACTGTCTGAGGTATTATAGGCGGCCTGCATGTCGATCGGTTCGGTCACGTCGATGCGGCGGCCACACATATCAAGGATCTCGTGATCAGAGTAGTTCAGAAGCGCCTGAAACGCTTTGCGAAATCCGGTCAGCTCATCGCCGAAAGCATCAATATAAGTGGGCAGGTCAAACGACCGTGTCAAAGACAGGAACACGTTGTCAGACATGGTCATTGTGCCTTCGAAGCGAATATCCGAATGCAGCGTCAGATTGGACGCGATCCGGAACGTGCCTTCGGGCACCAGAAGCGTGCGCCCATTGGCCGCTGCATCTGCGGCAACAAAGGCTGCCCGGTCATCGGTGATCCCATCGCCCACCGCGCCAAAGTCGCGCACGTCGACCCAATCCATCATGTCGCGCAGATAGGCGCCTGTGACATCTTCGATGACAATGTCATCAATGCGCACCACACCACCATTCGACCCAATCAGATCAAGGCCGAAATGGGCATAATCCACATCATCGCCCCACACCATATCAACGCTGGACCGGCTGCCTGACCCGATGATGGCGGACACCTCGACCACCTCGCCATAGCTGGTCAAGGCGACCGCAGGGGCGGTTTCCACATATCCTGATGCATGTGCCCCACCTGCGGTTGCGGGCCAGGCGGCAATCCGCACCGATGGCAGCGTGCCCGAGATGGCCTTTACCCGTGCACTCACACGAAGGTAGCATCCTGTTTCAAAGGGTGTTTGGCCCATATAGCGCAGCTTTTGAGTGTTCTGGTCCTTAAACAGCTCCAGACAGCCGCTGAAATCCTGGTCGGCTGGTACGATGGCCGCATTGCCCGCACCTGCATAGGTGTTCGAGCCGGGCGTGCCGTCCTCGCTTGACCAAACGCTCAGCCCATCTGCGAATTCGGGGGGCATGAAGACCACGCCGTCGGTAATCGCCTTGTTCATTGATATCCCTTTCAGGTCGAAAATTCACGCAGGGCCCCGCGCGTGTCATGTGCGCCATGACGGGCCGCACGAGATGCGCGCGGACACGGGGCGAGAAACGCCAAAAGAGGTAACAAACGAGGTTTAACGAGGGTTAACAGGACCGTGCGCCCGACCGCCTCCACGCAACGCAAAACGGCGCGCCCCAGAAGGCCGCGCCGTTAAATTCTGCTCGGTTGGTCCGGACTGCCGTCAGCTGACGAGGTCCCCTGCCAAGGCGCGGTCAATCAGGGCGACGGTTTCTTCTACACCGTACAGTGCGGCAAACCCGCCAAACCGTGGGCCTTGGCTCGCGCCCAGAAGCACCTCATAGAGCGCTTTGAACCAGTCGCGCAGGTTTTCAAACTCATGCAGCTTGCCCAGCGCGAAAACCACCGATTGCAGGAATTCGTCCGAACCGAAATCAACCTCGGGCAGCGGATCGTCATTGCCCATCATCTGGTTCTTGCGTGCAATGGCGTCCAGCGCAACGTCGCCATCACGCAGCGCGCGTGACAGCTCTTCCAAAGCGGCGCGCTCCTGATCGGTGGGCAGGCGGAAGACCTTCTCGGGCTCCACGAAATCCTGATAGTATTTCACCGCATAGCCTGCCGCCGCATCCAGATCCGGGTGCGTTTCCGGCGTGGCCTCGGGCGCATAGCGCTGAATAAAGCCCCACAACTGCGCCTTATCATCGGCCGACGCCACCGAGGCCAGATTCAGAAGCATCGAGAAGGGCACAACCATATTCGAGACCGGCACGTCGCCCGCGTGGATATGCCAGACCGGGTTGTTCAGCTGCCCTTTCAGGTCCTGCTTGTGATAGGCATTCAGTTGCTGGTGATACTCGTCCATCGCCTTTGGGATCACATCAAAATGCATGCGCTTGGCGGTTTTTGGCTTCAGGTACATGAAATACGCCAAGCTCTCGGTCGAGGCATAGGTCAGCCATTCATCGATCGAAATCCCATTGCCCGAGGTCTTCGAGATTTTCTGCCCATTGGCATCCAGAAAAAGCTCGTAGGTGAAGTGTTCCGGCGCGCGATGACCCAGAATGCGGCAGATCTTGTCATAGATCGGCGTGTTGGTGGAGTGGTCCTTGCCATACATCTCAAAGTCCACCTCCAGCGCGGCCCAGCGCGCGCCAAAGTCGGGCTTCCACTGCAGCTTCACATTGCCGCCGGTGACGGGCAACGTCCACTCGCGGCCATCCTCGTCATCAAAAGTGATGGTGTGGTTTTCAGCATTCACCTCTTTCATCGGCACGTAGAGAACACGTCCGGTTTCTGGGTGAATGGGCAGGAAAATCGAATAGGTCTGACGACGCTCTTCCCGCAGGGATTTCAGCATCACCTCCATGATGTCGTCATACTTCTCGACCGCCCGCTTCAGCACCTCGTCAAACTGGCCGGAGCCATAGAATTCGGTGGCGGAGTAAAACTCATATTCAAAGCCAAACGTGTCCAGGAACCGGCGCAGCATGGCGTTGTTATGATGGCCAAAGCTTTCATGGGTGCCAAAGGGGTCCGGCACGCTGGTCAGCGGCTTTTGCAGATGATCATGCAGGCTTTCGGAATTGGGCACATTGCCGGGCACCTTGCGCATGCCGTCCAGATCATCCGAGAAACAGATCAGCTTGGTGGGAATGTCCGAGACCACCTCGAAGGCGCGCTGGATCATTGTCGTGCGCGCGACCTCGCCAAAGGTCCCGATATGCGGCAGACCCGACGGGCCATAGCCCGTTTCGAACAGCACATATCCCTTCTCAGGTGCGCCCTTCTGATAGCGTTTCAGCACCCGGCGCGCTTCTTCAAAGGGCCAGGCTTTCGACGCCATCGCGGCGTCACGCATTTCAGGGCTGATCTGATCAGTCATCTGCTGTTTCCTTTATCACTCGGCGCATCTCCGCGCCCTTTCGGGGCCTCATACCCCTAAGCTCCTCTCCCTATTGCCTAGGTGGACTGGGGTCAATATTCTGCACCGCAACAGAGGAGCAATTCCAAGTGCAAGATATCCCCCATTCCCTGACCCCGCAGGACAGTCTGATCGCCGTGATGATGGCAGTCTCTGCCTCGGATGAAGAAATTACATCCGCCGAGCTTTTGACCATCGAACGCATCGTCAACCACCTGCCGGTCTTCGCCACCTACGACCCGGATCGGATCAAAACCGTCTCGCAGACCGTGTTTGACCTTCTGGCCGTCGAAGATGGTCTGGACGCAATTTTTGGACTGGTGCGCGAAAACCTTCCCGAGACCCTGTGGGAAACCGCCTATGCGCTGGCCTGTGATGTGGCTGCGGCGGATGGCGTGTTGCAAGGGCCCGAGCTGCGCATCCTCGAAGAAATTCGCTATGAGCTGAATATCGACCGGTTGCACGGCGCGGCCATTGAACGGGGTGCGCGGGCACGCCATATGACCCTGTAACCCGGACATCGCGGCGCGTGGTGGTTCGGGAAATCAAGGATTTTCCGGCCATTTTTGCGTGCGCATCGCGCGCAGAAATGGCTCCCCCCCGAAAGGTAAAGACATGCTTGAGCAATTCGACATCACCAAACGCTGGCCCGCCAAGGATGCAAGCCGCATTCAACTTTATTCACTGCCGACACCGAACGGCGTGAAGGCCTCGGCGATGCTGGAAGAAACCGGCCTGCCATACGAAGCGCATTTGGTCAGTTTCGCCACCGATGATCAGTTCACGCCTGAATTCCTGTCGCTGAACCCCAACAACAAGATCCCCGCCATTCTGGACCCGAACGGTCCCGACGGCGCGCCCCTGCCCCTTTGGGAAAGCGGCGCCATCCTGATCTATCTGGCCGAGAAATCAGGGAAACTCTTGCCCACCGATCCCGTTGAACGGGCTGAGGTCTTGCAATGGCTGATGTGGCAGATGGGCGGGTTTGGTCCAATGCTGGGCCAGTTTGGCTTTTTCTACGCCTTTGGCGGCAAAGAGATTGAAGACAAGCGCCCGTTGGAACGCTACCGGGCCGAAGCGCTGCGCCTTTTGAAGGTTCTGGACACCCAACTGGACGGGCGCGATCACGTTGCGGGCAGCGCCTATTCGATTGCGGATATCGCGATCTGGCCATGGGTGCGGGCGCTGATTACCGGATATGACGCGGCCGAGACCCTGAAGCTTGACCAGTTTTTGAACGTCAAACGCTGGCTGAAAGCCTGCATGGAGCGTCCCGCATCGCAGGCTGCTGTGAACATCCCACCGCGCCCCTGAGCTGGTCTAATGCATTTCGGGTAAACATGTGCCTCAGGCCTATCCCGAAACGCTTTAGCCATCTGGCCCATAAAGCGTGGCCCAGCGCGAAATAAGCTGATGTTGGAGCCGCCGTGATCTGCGGCTCCAGCTTTTCGCCCCTTTGGGCCGTTCGCGATTGGCCCGCGCGATCCCTGCGCGCCGCTCCATGTCGGCAGTGAAGATCGCAAAGGCCAGTTCCCGCCCGTCCGGCAAGGTCACATAGCCCGCCAAGGTAGACACGAAGTTCAGCGTTCCGGTTTTTGCACGGATCGCATAGCCTGCCACCGGCGGGTTATCGATCTTGGGAGCAACGGCTTTCAACAGCCCATGCAGCTCTCCGGATGGTCCCAGCGTGACCAAGGCGCGCACCATGTCTCGGGCCGACAGGCGCGAGGCATCGCTGAGCCCGCTATGGTCCGCAAAGGCAATTCGCGACGCCCCAAGCGCCTGTTGCGCCCATTCAGACATCTGCGCCGCCGAGCCGGCAAGATCAGCCGGTTTCTGATCGGCCTGCGCGCTGGCGGCAAGGCCCAGCACCTCGGCCGTCAGATTGGTCGAGTATTTCAGCATACCCTTTACAATCTCAGGCAGCGGGGCCGAGCTGTGGGTCACCAAAACCGTGCCCGCCGGGATATCTGCCCCGACCTCGGGCCGTGGCAAAACCACCCCCTGACTGCGTGCCAGCACCTGAAACACTTCTCCCGCATAAAGATCGGGCCGCCGCACAGGCAGCCAACGCGATCCCCCGTTGCCAAGCGCGGCTTTGGCCACTGTCCAGCTGTCCGTGCCCGCCGCGTCCTTGTAGGTGAATATCGGCACTTTACGGTCGACAACGGCCATCCGTGCCATCTTGACGGGAGGGCGCAAATTGTCGGACCGCGCATCCATCAAAAGATCATAGGTCCCGCCTGCGCGCTTCCACTGGAAATGCACGCGGTTGTAATTCAGGTTCAGCCCGGAAACGGCGGGATTATAGCCCAAGTGGTCCGGCTGTCCGGGATCAATCACGCGCTGATAGGGCAGATAGGCGCCTGTCACCCGGAACGCGCCAGCGATCTGCACCACACCCGCAGCCTTTAATGCCCGCGCCATACCCGCCAGCGCATCTGTGTCCAGCGTCGGATCCCCACCGCCGACAAGCACAAGATCGCCCTCGACCTTGCCATTCACGACGGGGCCGGTGGCGACAATGCGCGTCTCGAACTGGTGGTCTGTGCCAAGTTCAGACAGGGCATAGGCACCCGTGATGGCTTTGGCGACGCTGGCAGGTGGCAGAGGTAAAACCGGGTTGCGCGCTTCCAAGATCGTGCCTGTGCGCGCATCCGCGACCACAAAACCATATTTACCACCCAAGCCGGCCTCACTGATCAGGTGGTCAATCGATGGCAGGCTGCGCTTGGCATAATCTGCGGGCTTAGGGGCAGGCAGGATCGAGGTCAGCGGCGCGTTTGCCATGGCCGGTACGCCAAGGGTTGCCCCTGCGCCAGCCAGAAATGCACGCCGTGAAAAATCCTTGGTCATCCTGAGAGTTAAGCAAGTGCAACCGGGCGTGGCAAGCGCAATTCAGCGCCCGTGCCATTCTGCCCTACCAGTCTCCGCGTGCGCGGATTTGGGACGAAGACACATCTTTCATCGGCACATTCACAAGACACCATGACGGGGCCTCTGACACCCCCAAGGTCATCGCCTGCCGCCCACTGATCTGCGCATGCCTATATTGGCGCGCCGCGGGCGACATGCGCCCTGCACCGCGGTCTCCGGGGCGGGCGATGACCCCAACGGGCACGTTTTCCATGATCCAGCCCCAGCGCTCCCAGCGGTGGAAATCCGCCAGATTGTCCGCCCCCATCAACCAGACAAACCGCACCCCCGGATAAAGCCGGGTCAGGGCCGCAAGTGTCTCGGCGGTATAACGCGTGCCGGTATGGGCCTCTATGTCGGTGACCTCGACACGCGGGTGCTGCATCACCTGCCGCGCCCGTTCCAAACGCTGTGCCATCGGCGCGGGCCCGTGTTCTTTCAACGGATTGCCCGGCGTCACCAGCCACCAGACCCGATCCAACCCAAAGCGTTTCAACGCCTCGCGCGTGATATGGGCATGCCCGTCATGGGCCGGATCAAACGACCCACCCAAAAGACCGATCACCTGACCGGGCCGTGCATATGGAAATCCGTGACGCATTCCACCCCCGACAAACCGCTTTTCCCTATCGCGAGGCAATTGCCCTCGTCCAGCGAAATCGCTATTTGCAGGGGAACGCGCAAATCACTGCGCCCAAAAGATCAACGGGCACACGCCCCCCGCACCGTGTATTCAGGAGCATTCACATGGCCGCTTATCAATATGTCTATCACATGGACGGCGTTTCCAAGACCTATCCGGGTGGCAAGAAATGCTTTGAAAACATCCGCCTGAGCTTCCTGCCCGGCGTGAAAATCGGCGTGGTCGGCGTGAACGGCACCGGTAAATCGACGCTCATGCGCATCATGGCGGGCATCGACAAGGACTTTCAGGGCGAAGCCTGGGCCGCCGAAGGCGCCAAAGTGGGCTACCTGCCGCAGGAGCCCGAACTGGATGCATCCATGGACGTGCGTGGCAATGTCATGCAGGGCGTGGCCGAGAAAAAGGCCATTCTGGAACGCTATAACGAGCTGGCCATGAACTACTCGGACGAAACCGCCGAGGAAATGGCCAAGCTGCAAGACGAGATCGACGCTCAGAACCTCTGGGACCTCGACGCGCAGATCGACGTCTCGATGGAGGCCCTGCGCTGCCCCCCCGATGACGCCGACGTCACAACCCTGTCGGGTGGCGAGAAACGCCGCGTTGCGCTGTGCAAGCTCTTGTTGGAAGCGCCTGACATGCTGCTGCTTGATGAGCCGACCAACCACTTGGACGCGGAAACCATCGCGTGGCTGCAGCAGCATCTCATCGACTACAAGGGCACCATCCTGATCGTCACCCACGACCGTTACTTCCTGGATGACATCACCGGCTGGATCTTGGAACTCGACCGCGGCTCGGGCATTCCCTACGAAGGCAACTACTCGGCATGGCTCGAGCAGAAAGCCAAACGGCTGGAACAGGAAGCCCGCGAAGACAAATCCAAACAGAAAACGCTGGAGCGCGAGCTGGAATGGATGCGTCAGGGCCAGAAAGCCCGTCAGGCGAAATCCAAAGCCCGTATCGCCGCCTATAACGAGATGGCGAACCAGTCCGAGCGCGACAAAGTTGGCCGCGCCCAGATCGTCATCCCCAACGGCCCCCGTCTGGGTGGCAAGGTGATCGAGGTCGCGGGCCTGAAGAAAGCCATGGGTGACAAGCTGCTCATTGAAAACCTCGATTTCTCGCTGCCCCCCGGTGGCATCGTCGGCGTCATTGGCCCCAACGGCGCGGGTAAATCGACGCTCTTCAAAATGCTGACCGGGCAGGAACAGCCCGACGAGGGCACGGTGGAACTGGGCGACACGGTGAAACTCAGCTACGTGGACCAGTCGCGCGACGACCTAAACGATGGCGACACCGTCTGGGAAGCGATTTCCGGCGGCGCCGAGATCATCGAGTTGGGCGACGCGCAGGTGAACTCCCGCGCCTATTGCTCCAGCTTCAACTTCAAAGGCGGCGATCAGCAGAAGAAGCTGAACCTCTTATCAGGCGGTGAACGCAACCGCGTGCATATGGCGCGTCTGCTGAAAGAGGGCGGCAACGTGCTGCTCCTTGACGAACCGACCAACGACCTGGACGTGGAAACCCTGCGGGCCTTGGAAGACGCGCTGGTGGATTTCGCCGGCTGCGCCGTCGTCATCTCGCACGACCGCTTCTTCCTTGACCGTATCTGCACCCACATCCTCGCTTTTGAAGGCGACGCCCATGTGGAATGGTTCGAAGGCAACTTCGAGGACTATGAGGAAGACAAGAAGCGCAGGCTGGGACCGGACGCGCTGGAGCCCAAACGCTTGAAGCATAAGAAGTTTACGAGGTAGTATTACTCAACATTGGGTAGAATCATATTTCGAGTGGACTAAAATGGATACAATTCGAGCGGATGAAGTTATCAATTCCACGCTTTGCTCAGCAAATGCAGCGCTTGGCAATCACTTCGATGCAGATGTTGTATCCATTTTTGCACCCATGACATACGGCGTCGATGACCTTGTTCGAAATGAAGTGGAACACCTCAGCGAAACCCACCAAGGAAAAAAGAACTCACGACTTGTGGTTATACTAGAAACAAATGGCGGCTACGTCGAAGTGGTTGAGCGTATCGTTCGGGTATTTCGAAGGCACTACAAAACAGTCGAATTTGTGATTCCGAACCACGCGTTTTCAGCCGGAACAATTCTTGCTCTCTCGGGGGACGAGATTCACATGGACTATTTCTCGGTGCTCGGTCCAATTGATCCACAGTTCCCAAACGAAAATGGACGCTTCCTTCCAGGACTAGGATACTTGACTAAGTACAATGACTTGGTTGAAAAAATTAATGACCCGGCAGCCGGAGGAACGCTTCAAGCTGAGATAGCGTTTTTGTTAAAGAAATTCGATCCAGCACAATTGTTCCATATCGAACAGTCAATCGAACACTCTAAAGCTTTGATTACTGAGTGGCTCCCAAAGCACAAGTTCAAGAATTGGAAAGTGACGGAAGCAAACGGCACAAAGGTCACTCCTAAAATGCGCCGCGATCGAGCTGAGCAGATTGCAACTGTTTTGGGTGATGCTTCGAAATGGCATTCACACGGTCGCGGTATTTCGCTAAAGGAACTGCAAGCACAAGAGATCGGCTTAAAGGTCGAGGATTTTAGTGACGATGCGGAGCGTTCAAGCTATATTAGGCATTATGCTGGCCTACTGAAAGACTATATGGAAAAGCTTGGAATGGACGCCGCTGTTCATACCGAACAACGACTCTCGGGGACCTAGATGAAAAGCACTGCGAAATTCGACCTAGAACACAAAATGTTGCGGAAGAGAGCAGAAGAGCACAATGGTTTGAAGGATCTGCTTGAGCTATTGGATCACATTTCACTAGAAGACGAGAAGTCTGAGTCTAGAGAAAATCGACGACTGCCTTATGGAGTCCAACCAAGTCGCAAACAGGGTACCTGGAAGCGTACTGGATAGCTGAACAAACAACCGGTAGAGTTCAGGATACCACCACCGGCTGCCCCTCTTCATCCAGCGCCACAAAGACAAACACGCCCTCGGTCACCTTGTGTTTTGACCGGCCGCGATCCCGTTCGGACCACGCCTCCAGCGTGATGGACATGGAGGTCGTGCCGACCCGTGTGACCTCGCCGTAAAGGCACAGAACGTCGCCCACTTTGACCGGAGAGATGAACTTCATCGCGTCCACCGCCACGGTCGCCACGCGCCCGCCTGCGTATTCCGCCGCCAGCACGCCGCCCGCGATGTCCATTTGGGACAGCACCCAGCCACCGAAGATATCTCCGGCCACGTTGGTGTCCTTGGGCATGGCCAGCGTGCGCAGGATGATGTTGCCTTCGGGGGCGTCGGTATCGGACATGAGGGGCCTCGTTCGTTGCTGACCCATAGGTAAGCCGCGACCGTCGCCCCTGCAAGAACGCCGTTACGTGACGCGTTGTTCAGGCGGCGCGGGCCACGTCATAAAGCTCGTTCAGAAGGTCCAGCAGGGTTTCCATCTTCTCGGTCCCAAAGCGGGTTTCGAGGTCTTCATAGATGCCTGCCGCCTTTTGCGACATGGTGGTGTATTTCTTGCACCCGTCTGGCGAAATCTGTACGCGGCGACGGCGCGCGTCGCTGTCTTCGACCCGTTCGATCAGCCCGCGTTCGGTCAGGGTTTTCAGGATGCGCGACAGGCTGGGGGGCATCAAGACGCAGCGTTCCGCCAGTTCGGTGGCGCAGCAGGGTTTGCCTTCAGCCAGCACGCGGATCACCCGCCATTGCTGCACGGTCAGGCCGATTTGGTCCAGCTCGTGCCGGAAGGGTTTCAGGGTTGCTTCACGGGCGTGGAGGAGTGCCAGAGGCAGCGCGCGATCGAGTTTCTTCATTGTCATCTTGGGTCCTTTCGCGGATGGCCGCGTGGATCGTGCTCCAGCTTTTGCGGCTGAAGCGGGTTTCAATGTCCTGAACCTCAAGGCTGAGTATGAAGGGCGTGTTGCCCATCTGCGGGCGCAGCGCGTCCTCAACCGCGCCATAAAGGGTGTCGGCGATGGCCTCGCGCGTGGCCTCGTCCCGTCCCTGCCCAAGTCTGAGGATCATATCGAGGAAGTGATACCCGCCTGCCCCGTCGCCAATGGCATCGATGTCAGCTTCGAACCCACGCACGCGGATGCCACCCACAGGGCACTGCCCGGTGGCGACCAGTGCCGCGCGCATGACCTCGGCCAGGGATCGCAGGTCTGCCTGCTGGCCCAGCCCGGTGCTGTATTCGAAAGACAGGTGTGGCATGATCACTCCTTAACACTGGCAGTAAATACCCACGGCGCAGGAAAAGCAATTCATTGCGGGTGCAACAAGTTGCCTCAGGTCGTCACGACCCCGTTTGCGACCCATGTATCGAACTCGGCCAGCACCCGATCCGAAAATCCGGCGTCGTTGATATGCGCGTCCAGCTCGATCAGGGTTACGTTGTCCGGGCAATGGGCGCGGATTTCGTCGACGAACGCGGCGAGCCCTTCTGCGTCATGCAGCGGGCCACCGGGACGGTCCCATTCATTGCCCCCCTCAAGCGGCACGATCAGGTTCACGGGACCTTTCGCGCCTGCAAGTTGGGTACACATGGCGCGTGCCATCTCGCGGCGCTGGTCGGGCGTCATCATGACCGACGAGAGCAGCCGGTTATGCGCATGCACCTCTTGGCCTGCCAGTTTCGGCGGCACATCCTGCCAGCCGATAAAATCCACAAGGTCATAGCAGCCGATCGACACCATCTGCGGCGTGGCAGATGCGCCCGCATTGGTCATCCGATCCGGCCCGGCCGAGATGGTCGAGCCCATGATGTGATTGCCCAACTCTTGCGGCGCGAAATCCAGAACGGCGGCAAAAGCGCCCTCACCCGCAAGGCTTTCAAACGCGCGCCCGCCCATACCGGTGGCATGGAAGACGGCAACCTCGAACCCACGCTCTTCCAGCGCGGGTTTCAAGCTGACCATATAGCGCAGCACGGTTTTCCCGAAGCTGGTCATCCCGATGAGCGGCTTTTGGAAGTCCGGTTTCTCAACCGCACGGGCCGCGCCCAGCACGGCTCCAGCGGCTTGGCTCAGCGATGCTTTGCAAATTGAATTCAGCCCATAAAGCCCGCCGGCCCAGAGGATCATCTGAACATCCGCCGGAAGACGTTCGGGCGGGATAAGGGGCGAGAAGCTGACCGTCGAGACGACGTATTTCGGCACGCCAATAGGCAAGGCCTGACACAGGTCCAGCGCCGCATCCGTGCCCATGGTGCCACCCAGCACGATCAGCCCGTCAAACACGCCTTCACGGTAGAGTTTCAACGCCAAAGCCGCCGAGCCCTGCGCCATGATCTGCATGGCGGTGTTCTCGTCCCCGCTGTCGATGGCGGCCTGAATGGATGATCCGCCGGCCTCGGCCACGTCATGTTTGGAATAGTCACACGGCGCGCTTGGATCACCCAGAACCGAGATGTCCATCGTGGCCACGCCACCACCCTGCGCCCGGATCACATCGGCGATATAGTTCAGTTCATCGTCTTTGGTGTCATAGGTCCCGACGACCAGAATTACCTTGTCGCTCATAGCTGCATCCATGCTGTCTTGAGGTCGAAATATTTATCGAAGGCATGCATCGACTTGTCATGCCCGTTGCCCGATTGCTTGACGCCGCCCAAGGGAACGGTGCCATCCGCGCCGCCATAGGTGTTCACGTGCACAACGCCCGCCTGAATGTCGCGCACCATGTTATGTGCGCGGCTGAGGTTCGACGTCCAAACCCCTGCTGCCAAACCAAATTTCGTTGAGTTGGCAATGGCAACCGCGTCTTCGTCTGTCTTGAACGGGGTCACGGCCAGAACCGGCCCGAAGACCTCGTTTTGGGCCACGTTGTCTTGCGGCTTCACGCCTTTCAACACGGTCGGCTCCATGAAATAGCCGCCCGTGTCTTGCATGATGCGCGCGCCACCCAGCGCAATCTCGGCACCCTCTTCAACCGCCTTGTTGACGAAGTTCAGATTGCCTTCCAATTGGGTCAGGTTGTTCACCGCGCCGATATTGGTGGTAAGATCCAGCGGGTTGCCGACTTTCATCGCGGCGGCGTGGCGCGAGAGCGCCTCGACAAACTCGTCGTGGATACTCTCCTCAACCAGCAACCGAGACCCCGCCACGCAGACCTGCCCTGCGTTGCGGAATATGCCAGCGGCGGAAACCTTGGCCGCCTGTTCCAAATCAGGGGCGTCCGCGAAGACCACGTTGGGGGACTTGCCACCCAGCTCCAGATAGCAACGTTTCAGGTTCGAGCGCGCCGAGTATTCCAAGAGCCTGCGCCCCACCCCACCCGAGCCGGTGAAGACCAGCACGTCCACGTCCATCGACAAGGCCAACGCCTCGCCAGTGACGGAGCCAGCCCCGGTGACGACATTCAATACGCCATCCGGCAAGCCAGCTGCAGCCGCCAGTTCCGCGAGCTTCAACAGCGACAGCGACGCGGTTTCGGCAGGCTTCAACACCACAGAGTTCCCGGCGGCCAGCGCAGGCGCCAGTTTCCACGCGCCAATCATCAGCGGGAAATTCCACGGCACAATCGCACCGACGACGCCCACGGGTTCCTTGTGCACAAGGCCTAATACACCCGGCGCGGTTGGGGCAATCTCGCCATAGACCTTGTCCAGTGCCTCGGCATAATACCGAAACGTACCCGCCGCAGACCCCGGCTCGGCCTTCAGGGCCATGCCAATCTCGGTCCCATTGTCGCGCACGCCCAGCACCGCCAGTTCCAGCGCATTCTGTTCAATCAGATCGGCCAGCTTGTGCAACACCTTCTTGCGATGCGCAGGCGCTGCGCGCGACCAACGCCCGTCGTCAAACGCACGACGTGCCGCCGTAACCGCCCGGTCCACATCGCGAGCGGACGCCCGCGCAATCGTGGTCAGTCTTTTTCCGTCAATCGGCGAGAGAACGTCTTGCGCTTCGCCCTCAGCGTCTTGCCACGCTCCGTCAATATATAGTTTCTGCGGCGCGACAGGATTGCGGGAAAGCTCGTTGATGCGTGACTGGTCTGCCATTCGTCAGTCTTTCTTTCTTTATAGTCCAGCCAGACCCGGCGGAAATGCAGGGCCAAGACAAGGACAATCATTCCAAACAGGATCGCCGCGATCGGGCGATCAATAAAGTCTAGCGGGGTCTTCACGCGCGCCATGGCGCTGCGCAGTTTCACTTCCATGATGCCACCCAGCACCATGCCCAGAACGATGGGCACGACAGGCAGCTGCATGCGTTTCATGATGAAGCCAAAGATGCCAAAACCGGCGGCGATGATGCAGTCGGTCAGCGAGTTGCGTAAGGAATAAACGCCCACAAAACTGAGGATCAGGATGCATACACCAAGGAACCGGTTGGGGATCTTCACCACTTTGATCAGCTGATTGGTCGCCACCAGCAGGAAGGCCACGACAAGCACATTCAGGATCAAAAGCGCCAGGTAGAGCGCCACGACAAAGTCCATGTCGTTTTGGAAGAGTTGCGGGCCAGGGATCACGTTGTGCACGTAGAAGACAGACAGCATCATCGCGGTCAGCGCCTCGCCGGGAATGCCCAGCGCCAAAAGCGGCACCATGGCGGCGCCGGGCACGGCATTGTTGGCGGTCTCGGCCGCGATCAAGCCTTCGGACGATCCATGCCCGAAATCCTCGGGCCGCTTTGAGGACTTCTGTGCGTAGGTATAGGACATGAACTGCGCGGTGAACTCGCCCACCCCGGGGATCATGCCCATAACCACGCCGAACGTGGCCGAGATACCCGCGATGCGCGGGTGGCGGGCCAGTTCCCGGAAACCCTGAAAGAAGCTGCCTTTTAGCTTGGTCAGACGGACCTTTTCGTCGTCGCCGTGCAACAGCGTAAAGGCTTGGCTCAGTGCAAAAAGCCCCAGCACCACCACGATCAGGTTCACCCCACCCGACAGCCAGCTTTGGTCAAACGTGTAGCGTTTTGAATAGCTTGCCGGGTGCAGGCCTATGGTATTCAGCCAGATGCCAAAACAGGCCATCGCCGCCGCAATAAGCGTGTGTTTGCGGTGCGCGGTGACGACCAGAATGATGCCCAGAAGGGCTGCCAGAAATATCTCACGTGAGCCAAACATCGGGGCAATCTTTGCCAGAATTGGTGCAAAGAGGATCAGGCAAATGACCGAAAAGATGCCACCAAAGAAGGACGAGCTATAGGCCAGCGACAAGGCGCGCCGTGCCTCGCCCCGCGTGGTCATCGGATAGCCGTCATAGGTGGTCAGCGCGTTCACCGCCGTGCCGGGCGTGTTGATCAGAATGGCGGGGATTGAGCCTCCATACATCGAACTGCCATATATGCCCAAAAGCACGGTCAGCCCCACGATGGGGTCCATCGAAAACGTCGCGGGCAGCAGAATGGCGATGGCGACGGCAGGCCCCACGCCGGGGATCGCGCCGATCAGCACGCCACCGACCGAGCCCACCAACAGGGCCAGCACCACATCCCAACGGGCGAGATACGAGGACGAGGCCTGTACTTGGCTCAGGAAATCAAAGATCAGGTCCATGCCGCCCTCAGAAGTTCAGGATAAAGAAGGAACGCAGCGCGCCCGGAAGGTATTCATAGATGGCCGCGCCGGGGATTTTCACCTGCAGAAAGCTTTTGAAAATCAGCACGACCAAAACGGCAAAGACGCCCGCGCTCCACATCATCACGCGCGAACGGTAGCCCACCCGCCATGTCAGGATCAGTGAGAACGCAATGGTGACCGGCAGATATCCGATCAGGGGCACCAGCAGCACATAGGCCAGGAACCAGCCTGCCCATTCAAAGACCGACGCCCAGATCTTGGCTTCGCGCCGGTCGGTCCAGTGTTGATAGAGCCACGTCACGCGAATGATGGCGACCAGAAAAACAAATGGCGCCGCTGCGACGGGACCAAGCCAGAGCGCCAGAGCGATTGCCAGCACCGCCCAGAAAAGGCTTTCAGCCCATTGGAACCAATCCGCCTCGCGCATCCAGCGCGGCAGGCGACGTGGTTTGCGCGGCAAATGCCAAAAATGCAGCGCCGTAAACAGCACCATACCGCCCACGCCAATCGCTGGCCAGAACCGCGGCTGTGCGAAGAAGTCTTTGCCTTTCAGCCACTTGGTTTGATCCTCAATAGCGGCCAACAGAAGCGTGGCGCAGATCAGGAAGAGGGCCGCGAACAACACCTGTCCGCGCTGGGGGCGGTCGGGATGTTCTGTGATTTCATCGCTCATGTCGCGCGCTTTCCGGGGGCATTTGCATCAGTCGGGGCCAGCCAAAGCCAGCCCCGCACAAGGTCGTGTCACGCGGAATTACTCGAGGATACCGCTGATCACAGCACCGGTTTCCTGATCCGCAGCGATCCGCGCGGCCGATGCTTCGGCGTCCATCCAATAGACCAGAGCGCCAGTCTCTTTGGCAACGGCCTGTGCACGCTCGCTCATCACGGTTTTCGCGGCCACGGCGGCGATCTTCTCGCGCACGTCAGCGGGCGTGTCCTTGGTCACGAACAAACCATTCCACAAAGCGATGTTCAGCTGCGCGTCCAGCTCGCCGATGGTCGGCGTATCCGGCACAAGGCTGATGCGCTCGTCGGTGACGGCCATCAGAACTTTTACGTCATCCAGACAAGGCAGGATCAGCTGCAGCGTGGTGTTGATGACGTCCGCATCGCCCGAGGCCAGCGTGTTGCAGTCCAGCGCATCAAAGGCTGCGTCCGAACCCCAATTGAAACCCGCATTCTTGGCATAGGCTTTCGTCACCTGCGTCGGCGTCAGCACGTCTCCAAAGTGCCCCAAAGCCACGTCGTTTTCCTTGGCATAAGCCGCCAGCTCTTCCATCGAGCTGTAAGGCGCGTCGCCCGAGGTCGCGACCACAAACGGATAGGTCAGGAAGATGCCAATCGGGTCGAACTTTGCGGGTGCCAGTTCGTCGATGCCGATCTCGTGGCCAATGACGGGCACGGCGGGCACGAAACTGCCGATCGTATAGCCATCAGCGGGCGCCGTGGCCACGTCAATCGCGCCGGGGAACGGACCACCGCCCCCGCCGGGCTTGTTCACAACCGCGGCGGATACGCCGTATTCGGCCTGAAAATCCTCGGCAATCATGCGTGTCAGCACGTCTTCCAGATCACCCGGAGGCCACGGCACAATGAAGCTGACCGGCTTTTCCGGATACTCCGCCATCGCCGGTGCGGCGATCATGGATGCAGTTACGGCCAGCGCGCCGGCCAGAATGGATTTGGTGTTCATGACGGTCTCCCTGTTTCGTCAGATCAAATTTCGTCGTTTGCTTTGCGCTTCGGATTATTGTGGTTCATTATTTGAACCGTTGGTTTTAAAATAGATTGACAGCGTGGAGCGATTCCTGTCAAGAAAACATTGAACATGTAAACGAAAAACTGCGCCTCACGCCGAGGAACCCGCGCAGGAAATACCCGGAAGGTGAAATGGGAACAGCGTCCAAAGCCTTGTCATTGCTGAATTATTTCAGCCGCGCCCAGTCGCAAATCGGGCTGACTGACATGGCGCGCCTGTCGGGCATGAACAAAGCAACCGTTTATCGCCTGATGGGCGAATTGGCAGACCATGGATTCGTGGAACAGGTCGGCGCCGGGCGTGAATACCGCCTTGGCCCCGCCTTTCTGCGCCTTGCAGCCTTGCGTGAAAAAGCCGTTCCGATGCGCGAGCTTGTGTTGGCTGAACTGACCAAACTCAGCGAGATTACCGGCGAGACATCCCATATGTCGCTTTTGAACGGAGAGGTTCTGTCCAACCTCACTTACAGCTATGCCCATCACCACGGCACGATGGTGATGATGGAAGATGCCGAAGTGTTGGAGCTGCATTCCACCGGCTCTGGCCTTGCCGTGTTGGCCTTTTCGCCCGCCCCGTTCGTGGACGCCGTGTTGGACAAGCCGCTGGTGGCACGCACGTCGGAAACCCTGGTCGATCCCGATGCCATACGCGCGTTGTTGCCGCGCATCCGGGATCGCGGCATGGCGCAGTCCATTGGCGGCTATGAACAGGATGTGCATTCCCACGCAGTGCCGATATTTGACGCCTCGTCGCAATGCATCGGGGCCGTGGCCGTGGCCGCACCGGTATCACGTATGACCGATCAGTTGCGCAACACGATCCAAACCGAACTTGCCCTGACCGCAGGGCGTACGACACGTGTACTTGGGGGCTTCCCTCCTGACAGTTTTCCAACATTTCGACCCGCAGCTACCCCTGCAGAAAGCGAGCTGACATGAAAGATTCCAACTTTCTGAAAGAAAAGAACGCCCGTTCGCTCTGGCACCCCATGGCGCATCCCGCCGACAGTTTACAGAACCCGCCAACCATTGTGACCGGTGCCTCCGGTGTGAAGATCAAGGATGTCGACGGCCATGAAGTTGTCGATGCCGTGGGCGGTTTGTGGAATGTGAACCTTGGGTTTTCCTGCCAGCCGATCAAGGACGCCATTGCCGCGCAACTGGACACCCTGCCCTATTATTCGACCTTTCGAGGCACCACCAATGACAAGGTCATCGAGCTGTCTGAAATGCTGCGCGATTTCTTTGAGCCTGATGGCCTGACGCGCGCATTTTACACCTCGGGCGGGTCTGACAGCGTGGAAACGGCGCTGCGTCTTGCCAGACAGTATCACAAGATCAAAGGCGCGCCCGGCCGCACCAAGTTCCTGAGCCTGAAGAAAGGCTATCACGGCACGCATATGGGCGGTGCATCGGTCAATGGCAACGCCAATTTCCGCACCCAATACGAGCCGCTATTGCCCGGCTGCTATCACATCCCGGCGCCCTATACCTATCGCAACCCGTTTAACGAAACCGACCCCGAACGCTTGGCACAGCTTTGCCTGCAGGCCATGGAAGACGAGATCGCGTTTCAGGGTGCAGACACCATCGCCGCGATGATCATGGAGCCCATTTTGGGCGCAGGTGGTGTGATCCCGCCGCATGAAAGCTTCATGCCCGGCGTGCGCGAGATCTGCTCGAAGCATGGCATCCTTCTGATCGCGGACGAGGTGATCACCGCCTTTGGCCGCACCGGCGGTTGGACCGGCAGCCGGTATTGGGGTGTGCAGCCTGATTTCATGTGCACAGCCAAAGCGATCACCAACGGCTATTTCCCCTTCGGCGCTGTGATGATCGCCGAGCATGTGGTGGAAACCTTCGAAGCCGACACCACAGGGAAAGCCGCCATCGGGCATGGCTATACCTATTCGGGCCACCCGGTCGGTGCCGCCGCCGCGATTGCCTGCATGAAAGAAACCCTGCGCCTGAAGGTCAACGAAAACGCCGCCGAACGGGGCGCTGAGCTTTTTGCCGGGCTGCAGGCCTTGGGCGACAGCTATGACGCGATTGGCGACGTGCGCGGTGGGCATGGTCTGATGTGCGCGCTGGAGCTTGTGTCCGATCCGGCAACGAAAGCGCCCATCGACAAGCAGAGCATCGGCACGTTGCAGGAGGTCGCCTATCAGAACGGCGCGATGGTGCGCATCTCAGGACCGAACGTCATCATGTCACCGCCTCTGGTGCTGACCTCGGATGACGTGCAGACCATCCTGTCCGCGCTCAAGGCAGGTTTCGCCGCGATCTGACGCCGCCCCAGTCACGCACAAAGGCCGCCCTGTTCCGGGCGGCCTTTTTTATCTGTGTTGATCGACTAAAACCGGAAACCCGTCGGGGTCGGTGACCACAAAACTGGCCGGACCCTCCTTGCCGCCTTGCTCTTGCGTGATCTCAACCCCTTCTGCGGCAAGCTGCGCCTTGATGGCCCGCACGTCTTCGAACGGATCGACATGCGTCGCGCTCTGGTCCCAACCGGGATTGAAGGTCAGCATGGCCCCTTCAAACATTCCCTGAAACAGCCCGATCAGCGTGTCACCGTTTTTCATGATCAGATAATTGTGGTCCTCGGTGCCCGCGAAAGCCGTGAAGCCCAACGCCTCGTAGAACGCCTTGGACTTTCCAAGGTCCTTCACCCCGAGACTGACAGAAAATGCGCCAAGTTGCATAACGTGATCCTCCCTTTGCGATCAGCTTACCACAAAAGGGGGACCAGAGCGGTCAGACAGGCACGATCAGCCGGATGCCGTCCAGATCGTCGGATGCTTCGATCTGGCACGACAAGCGCGAGGCATCCGTCACCTCGCCATCCGCCATATCCAACATCGCCTCTTCAAAATCGCCCTTCGTCCCGGTTTTCGACAGCCAGTCACCATCCACATGCACATGGCAGGTGGCACAAGACAGCGACCCGCCGCATTCGCCCTGAATGCCCGCGACATTGTTCGCTTGGGCAGCTTCCATCAGGTTCACGCCCGTCTGGACATCAGCCACAACTTCCTCGCCCCCAGGCAAGACCCAGGTTACTTTCATCTTACATCTCCTTGTTTTTACGTCACTTAAACGAAGTTCACATAGAAGTCGCGCAGCCCGTCGCCCTCAAGATCTCGGGTCTTGATGACCTCTTTGCGCTTCATGAAAACATGGTTGTCCACCAACATACGCCCCACGCGGTCGCCCAGAACGGTGTCGGCCTCAAGGTCATTCATCGCCGCTTTCAAGTTCACGGCCGTGCCTTCCTTGGCCTCGGTCCGGTCAAAACCGTCGCCGCCCTCAATGGGACCAAGCGGATAGTTGTTTTCCAGACCCAGCAGCGATGCCTGCAACACTGCAGCCACCGCCGTATAGGGATTGGCGGTCGCGTCCGCCATGCGGTGTTCCAGCCGCGATTTCGCACCGCCCTCGCCTGAGATGCGCGTGGTGACATTGCGGTGATCCCCGCCCCAGTTGCGCCAGTACCCGGACAGAGATCCCGGCTGCAAACGCTGATACGAATTTGTCGTGGGCGCCACCAATCCGGCCAGCCCCTTATGGTGGTGCATCAGGCCTGAAATACAGCCGCGCGCCAGATCGTTCATATGCTCAGGCCCGCCAATGGGTCCATTGTCCAACGCATTGCCGCCCGAGCGATCCCGGAAGCTGTAGTTGATATGCATGCCTGATCCGCCCGCCTCGGCAATCGGCTTGGGCATGAAGGTCAGGACCAACCCGTGTTCCAGCGCGACCTCGCGCGCCATCTGGCGGAACAGCACAATGTCATCCACATGTTTCAACGCCTCATCAAAGGTCAGCGTGAACTCAAATTGCGGGCTGTCATATTCGCCCGTCATCATTTCAAGGTTGAAGCCCAGCTTTTCAGCCCGTTCCCAAATATCATCAGTGAAGCGCAACGGGTCGGTGAACGGCCCGGTGCCATAGACCACACCACCCGGCGCGTCATAGGGAACCAATCGGCCAATCTCGTTGGCCATCAGGGCAAAGCATTCCAGTTCGATCCCGACCATCGGGGTCAGACCACGCTCTTCCCAAGCGGCAATCGCACGTTTCAACGCCTGACGCCCGCACAGCTCCAGCGGCACACCGTCTTGGTCATACAGGTCACCGATGACAATCTGCGTCGAGGCCTCCCACCCGTCGCGAATATCCTCGGCGCGCCATCTGAGCTCCATGTCCGGCAGGCCCTGCTTCATCATCGCACCGGGCGCGTCCAACAAATCCTTGTCGTAATGCACCCCATAGGTGGACCGGCAGAACCGCGTCTCGCCCGTGCCGATTTTTGATCCCGGCAGATACTTGCCGCGCAGAATGCTCAGATGATCAAGCCAAAGGGCTCGCAAACGGTCTTTCATTGATCCTCCCTGCCCGGCTTAGCCGGGTCGCCCCGTTGAGGGGTTACTTGGCCTGCAGTGTCACAGGCAATTCCTTGATCCCACCCACGAAGTTCGAGCGCAGGAACTTGTGCTCCCCGGCAGGTTCCACCATTTTCACGCGTTTCGCCAGTTCTTCGAACAACACCCGCACCTCAAGACGCGCCAGATGCATGCCCAGACAGACATGCGGCCCGCCCTGCCCAAAGGACATGTGGCGGTTGGGGCTACGAAAGAGGTCCACGCGGTTGGGGTCGTCAAACACCTCTTCATCGCGATTGGCCGAGGACCACCAGTATAGCACCTTATCGCCCTCTTTGATCTGCTTGCCGTGCATCTCGTGATCGCGCGTGGCCGTGCGGCGGAAGTAAAGCGCGGGCGTGGCCCAGCGGATGATCTCATCCGGGGCCGTAGCCCAGATATCGCCGCCCTCCTGCATCTGCCCCAGCAATTCCCCTTGATGCGCCATGGCCTGAATGCCTGCTGCAATCGAATAGCGGGTGGTGTCATTGCCCGCGGCGACCAGCAGACAAAAGAAGTTCCGGAACTCCTGTTCCGGCATCACGTGACCATCTTTGTCCGGCTGCATGATCATATGCAGCACACCATCCGTGTCGCCCTTGCGGTTCTTTTCTTCGATGAGCCGCTTGGCATAGTCGAAAAGCTCAGCCCCGGCCGGTGAGTTGAAGGGCATCATGCGGTATTCGTCGGTCTGCATTTTATCCAGCACGTGATCGGTGAAATCCGGGTCCGTGTTGGCAATCAGCGCATCGCCCTTTTCCACCAGCCACGGCAGGTCTTCGTCGGGCGTGCCGATAATCCGGCCCAGCATCATCATCGGCAGCTGGCGGGCAATCATCTTGGTGGCATCAAATGTGCCGGCTTCAAGTGCTGCGTCCAGAATGGGGTGGCACAGCTCGCGGATCTGATTCTCGAACCCGGCGACAACCGGGCGCGAGAACGCCTTACCCACTTTCACCCGCGTCTTCATGTGCTCCGGCGGATCGGTTTCCTGAAAGGTGCGGCGGGCCAGATATTCCTCGTAGGTCTGGTCCTCCATGCGGATGCCGCGGGCCGAGGACATCAGCTCGTAGTTCCGATTGAGCTCGGTGATATCTGCATGGCGCACCACGTTCCAGAACCCCTCGCCCCCGTCCCAATCGGTCCAACTGAGCGGGTCCTCGCGGCGCAGACGTGCAAAGGTATTGTGCGGCGCGCCGTTCACAAATGTATCGTGACTGGACAGATCAGCAAAACCGTCGTCATTTGGGGTCCAGACTGTCATGCGCATCTCCTTGGCGATTAGCTGTTGTGTGTCGCGCTTGACTAAATATATTATAGAACATGTTAAATATGTAAAGCGGGGAAATAATGCATATCGGTATCCTGATGACCAACACGGATGAAAGCGATTTTGCCCAACAACATCCGAAGGATGGCGAAAAATGGACCGGTCTTTTGTCCCCGAAACGGCCGGATTGGCGCTTCACCACCTATGCGGTGAAAGACGGAGAATTTCCGAAAAGCGAGTCGCTTTGCGATGGCTGGGTGGTGACCGGAAGCCCGGCCTCTGTTCATGATGATGCGCCGTGGATTGCAGACTTGCTGGAACTGATTACCCGCATCAACGCCGCGCGCATTCCCATGATGGGGGCCTGTTTCGGCCATCAGGCCATCGCTTTGGCGCTTGGGGGCCGTGTCGAGGAAAATCCCAACGGCTGGGTGTTTGGGTCGGTTGAAATGGAGACCACCACCCCCACCCCCTGGACCGAGGTGAAACGGTTCTGGCAATATGGCGCACATATCGAACAGGTCACGAAACTTCCCATTGATGCGCGCGTGATCATGCGCCATGACGACTGCCCGATCGGCGGTTTTGCGATCGGAGACCACGTCTTCACCACTCAAAACCATCCCGAGATGAGCGGTGACTTCATTGCTGCCCTGATCGAGGAACTGGCCGATGAGAAACCCGACGCGGTGATTGCGCGCGCGCGTGCATCCCTGCCGCTGTCCGCGGATAACGGGATGTTTGCAGATTGGATTATTCGATTTTTTGAACTGGAACGCGCCGCCGCGTGACGATCAGTCAAGCGCGGCCAACAAATCCATCACGGTGACGCGGTCAAATTGCACATGGCGCACCATCAGCGCCTCTGCCTGATCAGCCTGGCCCGACAGGATCAGTTCCGCGATTTCGCGATGCTCGTGTGCGCTCTCGGCAATCGCACCGGCATACCGATACCGCGCCCGGTAATAGGCCAACAGCTTGCGCGCATTCATCTTGATCATCTCAAGAAGAAACGGATTGCCAGAAGCTTCACCAACCAATTTGTGGAACGCCAAGTTCAGCGCATAATACCCATCCGGGTCGTCATCGCCATGGGTCCGGGCATGGGCTTCGCAGGCCGCCACCACCTTCTCTAACGCCTCTTTTTGCGCAGAGGATATGCGCCGCGCCGCCAGCCCCGCCGCCTGACCTTCAAGGCGCGCATGGACTTCAAGTATGGCAAGAAACTCCTCAAGGCTTGGCCGAAACAAAACGGCCCCCTTGCGCGGTTGGCGCAACACCAGTCCCATTGCTTCAAGGCGCAGCAAAGCTTCCCGCAACGGGGTGCGCGAAACCCCGTAGCGGGCAATCAACGCGTTTTCGTCAATCGGATCGCCGGGGTTCAATTCCCCTTCGTCGATCCCTGACAAGATTGCATTCAGCACGGATTCGGTTTGACCAGCCATAGGGCGAGTTAAGCAAATCCCCATGTGAAATCCAGCCCTTACCCCGTGCGCCCCAAGGATTTGAGTGTTCTTTGCGTATCATTTCACCCCTGATCAAGGGCTTGGAAATGCGGAAAACCCTAACCTCTGGACATAAACTAAAACACTTCTGGCCCTATTTCTCACGCCCCATTCCGAGGTCATTATTTGATCAAAGAATCTCTGTTCCCACGGCCCGCTTCGCACGGGGAACCTTCAGTATCGGAGGACGTCATGGACGGTCAAATGAAAGAAAACGATCTTAGCCACGTGGTCGAAGCCGACAAGGCGCATGTGTGGCATCACCTCACCCAGCACAAAGCTCTTGAAACCGGCGACCCGCGCATCATTGTCGAGGGCAAAGGCATCAAGGTTTGGGACCAGAACGGCAAGGAATATATCGATGCCGTGTCGGGCGGGGTCTGGACTGTAAATGTGGGCTATGGCCGTGAAAGCATCGCGGATGTGGTGCGCGATCAGCTGGTGAAAATGAACTATTTCGCCGCTGCTGCAGGGTCGATCCCGGGCGCGCTCTTCTCTGAGAAACTGATCGAAAAGATGCCCGGCATGAGCCGCGTCTACATCACCAATTCAGGGTCCGAGGCGAACGAAAAAGCCTTCAAGATGATCCGTCAGATTGCACATAAAAAATACGGTGGGAAGAAGACCAAGATCTTGTATCGCGACCGTGACTATCACGGCTCGACACTGGCCACGATGTCGGCTGGCGGGCAGGATGAGCGCAACGCTCAATACGGCCCCTTCGCCCCTGATTTCATTCGCGTGCCCCATTGCATGGAGTACCGCAAGCACGAACTGGGGCTGGAGCATCTTTCGGGGGCTGAATTTGGCCGCGCGGCAGCAGATGCCATCGAAGATGTGATCCTGCGCGAAGGCGCGAACACCATCGGTGCGCTGTGCCTTGAACCCATTACCGCAGGCGGCGGCGTTATCGAAGCCCCCGAAGGCTATTGGGAGCGCGTGCAGGAGATTTGCACCAAATATGACATCCTTCTGCATATCGACGAAGTCGTCTGTGGACTGGGGCGCACCGGCACGTGGTTTGGCTATCAGCACTACGGCATCAAGCCCGATTTCGTCACCATGGCCAAAGGTGTGGCCTCTGGCTATGCGGCGATTGCCTGCTGCGTGACCACCGAGCGTGTGTTTGACATGTTCAAAGAAGACGCCTCGGATCCGATGGGGTATTTCCGCGACATCTCGACCTTTGGCGGCTGCACCGCCGGCCCTGCTGCTGCGCTGGAAAACCTGCGCATCATCGAGGATGAAGGCCTGCTGGAAAACACCACCAAGATGGGCGAACGCATGATCGCCAATCTGGAAGCGCTGGCTGAAAAACACGCTGTCATTGGGGACGTGCGCGGCAAGGGCCTGTTCCTTGGCGCCGAACTTGTGCAGGACCGGGAAACGAAAGAACCGGTGGACGAAAAGCTGGTTGCTGCCGTCGTTGCGGACTGCGGGGCGCAGGGCGTGATCATCGGCGCCACCAACCGCTCGCTTCCGGGGCGCAACAACACGCTGTGCTTCAGCCCCGCCCTGATCGCGACCGAACAGGACATTGATCGCATCTGTGATGCGGTCGACCAGGCACTGACCAAGGTATTTGGCTGAACCCGGTCAATCTGACCTGATGAAATCTGACAAAGGCGGTCCTGTTCTACGGGCCGCCTTTGCTGTATCAGAGCCGCGGTAAAAAGGAGTATCCCCATGTGGCCAGCCCCCATCACGTTGACCGGCACCCATGTCACGCTTGCCCCGCTTTCGATGGATCACGCCCCCGGCTTGCGCGCAGCCAGCGCTGATGGCGAACTGCACCGGCTGTGGTACACCACCGTGCCTGAGGCGGACGAAATGGAGAACGAAATCACCCGGCGTCTTTCCCTGCAGAAAGCCGGAACCATGGTGCCATTTTGTGTTATGACCCCGGACGGCACCCCTGTGGGGATGACCACCTATATGAATATTGACGCGACAAACCGGCGGTTGGAAATCGGGTCAACATGGTATCGAAAGTCGGTACAACGCGGCCCCTTGAATACCGAAGCAAAGCGGCTCCTGCTCTCGCATGCCTTTGACGATCTGAACTGCATCGCGGTAGAGCTGCGCACCCATTTCATGAACCACCAAAGCCGCACCGCGATCGAACGGCTGGGGGCTAAACTTGACGGTGTGCTGCGCAGCCATATGGATCAGGGCAACGGTGTTATCCGGGATACGGCCGTCTATTCGATCATTGCCTCTGAATGGCCCGCTATACGCGCCAATCTGACATGGAAGCTTGAAAAGCCAAGGTAATAAGGGCTTTCACGGCAAGGTGATCACAGCACGCTGGACAATTGTTCATTTTGTTCTATATTTGTTCTCATTCCTGATATAGTCGGAGATGAGATCATGCCCACAGCCAACACCTTGCCGCCTACGCCCAAGCAAGTGGACTATGCCCGCGCGATTTCGACCCGCCTGGGCGAAGCGATCCCGGCCGAGATGATCCATGACCGCGCGGCTCTTTCGGGTTGGATTGGCGCACATCAGGCGCAGCTGAAAGCACGCAGTGCTCAACCGCGTGACAGCCGCGCCACGTCGCGACAGGTGGCCTATGCCGAGCGGATCGCGCGCGCCAAACGGCGCAGCGTTCCAGACGAATGTTTTCGGGATGCGGGCCTGATGTCTGCATGGATTTCGTCAAACCGCTGACCGATTTGGATATATCCAGATTGCACCCAAACTAGGTCCACGCTATGCTCCGCTCATGGCTGCACCTGTTGAAACTTTCTTTCTGGATCCCGACGCCCAAGGCACGCTGCAGGCGCAGATCCAACAAATGATTGCCGAGGCGATCCTGTCTGGTCGTTTGCCACGCGGCGAGAAGCTGCCCTCGACCCGAAAGCTGTCCAATCACCTCGGGGTCAGCCGTATCACGGTCACACTTGCCTATACCGAACTTCAGGCGAACGACTATCTGACGTCACGCGGACGATCCGGGTTCTACGTGTCGGAAAACGCACCAGAACCGCCCAGCTTCCAGCCCCGCTCGCGCGGCGAGGACAAAGTGGACTGGCATCGCGCCATCGGCCATCAGTTCACCGGAGGGTCAACCCCGCGCAAACCCCTGGACTGGCGGCAACAGAAATACCCGTTCATCTATGGTCAATCGGACCCAACACTGTTTGACCACAACGCCTGGCGACTTTGCGCGCTGCGAGCGCTGGGGCAAAAAGATCATGCCGCGATGATGGGGGACTATTATGATCAGGATGATCCGCAGCTGATCGAGTTTATTGCCCGCCATATCCTGCCCCGGCGCGGCATATTGGCGAAACCGGAAGAAATCCTGATCACCATGGGGGCACAGAACGCGCTTTGGATGTCGGCGCAGGTGCTTTTGACTCAGCGGCGCATGGCGGCCATTGAAGACCCCTGCTATTATTCGCTGCGTGATATCCTGACCCAAAGCCGGTGCCATCTTGTCCAGATCCCGGTGGATCGCGACGGTCTGCCCCCGGAAGCCCTGCCCGATGGAACGGACGTGATTTTCACAACCCCAAGCCATCAAAGCCCAACCACGGCAACCATGTCGATCGAGCGGCGCAAAGCGCTTTTGGACCGCGCACGCGCGCTGGATGCGCTGGTGGTTGAAGACGATTACGACTTTGAAATGTCCTTCCTGAAACCACCCTCGCCCGCGCTGAAATCCCTGGATCGTGAAGGCCGGGTGATCTATGTGGGCAGCTTCTCGAAATCACTATTTCCCGGTCTTCGGCTTGGCTATATCGTCGGCTCAGAGCCCTTTATCCGCGAGGCGCGCGCCCTCAGATCCGCGGTTCTGCGCCACCCCCCCGGCCTGATCCAGCGCACCGTCGCCTATTTCCTGTCATTGGGGCACTATGATGCGCTGATCCGTCGGATTGGAAATGCCTATCAAGAGCGGCGCGAGGTCATGAACCGTGCCATCGACGAAACGGGGCTGACCCTGTCAGGACGCGGTGTTTTTGGTGGTTCGGCCTTCTGGATGGAAGCCCCGCATGGCATTGACACGACAGAACTTGCCGAACGTCTGCTGGAGAAAAGCGTCCTGATCGAACCGGGGGCGCCGTTCTTTCGCGGCCCCAGCCAGCCGCGCAATTACTACCGCATCGCCTACAGCTCTATTCCGGCCAACCGGATCACCACCGGGATATCTCTGATCGGTCAAGAAATCGCCAATATGCGCTGATCTGGAATCAAACGGCGAACCCAACTGGCCCTATAGAGCATCGCGTGGCCTGCCTAAAAATACTCGCAACATCAATGTCGGGGACGGATCGAATCCCACCCCTTCCACCCCCAGGGAGAGCCGCTCATGAAAATGACCACCGAAGAAGCCTTTGTAAAAGTGCTGCAGATGCACGGGATTGAACATGCCTTTGGCATTATCGGGTCGGCCATGATGCCGATCTCTGACATTTTCCCCGATGCGGGCATCACGTTCTGGGACTGTGCCCACGAAGGTTCAGGCGGCATGATGGCCGATGGCTACACCCGCGCCACCGGCAAAATGTCGATGATGATCGCGCAGAACGGCCCCGGCATCACCAACTTCGTGACCGCCGTAAAGACCGCTTACTGGAACCACACCCCGCTGCTCTTGGTGACCCCGCAGGCCGCCAACAAAACCATCGGCCAAGGTGGCTTTCAGGAAATGGAACAAATGCGCATGTTTGCCGATTGTGTGGCCTATCAGGAAGAGGTGCGCGACCCCTCTCGCGTGGCCGAGGTTCTGAACCGCGTGATCATGAATGCCAAGCGGGCTTCGGCCCCCGCGCAGCTGAACATTCCGCGCGACATGTGGACCCAGGTGATCGATATCGAGCTGCCTGCCATTGTCGATTTCGAACGTCCCTCAGGCGGTGAGGATGCTGTGGCCGAGGCCGCGCGCCTGATCTCGGAAGCCAAGAACCCGGTCATCCTGAACGGCGCCGGTGTGGTGCTGTCGCGCGGCGGCATCGACGCGTCAAAACGGCTTGCCGAACGTCTGGATGCGCCGGTTTGCGTAGGCTATCAGCACAATGACGCCTTCCCCGGCTCGCACCCGCTGTTCGCAGGCCCCTTGGGCTATAATGGCTCGAAAGCCGGTATGGAGCTGATCAAAGAGGCCGACGTGGTGCTGTGCCTTGGCACCCGACTGAACCCGTTTTCCACCCTGCCCGGCTATGGCATGGAATACTGGCCAAACGACGCCAAGATCATTCAGGTCGACATCAACGCCGACCGGATCGGGCTGACCAAAACGGTCAGTGTTGGCATCATCGGTGACGCCGCCAAAGTGGCCGAAGGCATCCTGTCGCGCCTGTCTGATACCGCAGGTGACGCAGGCCGCGAAGAGCGCAAAGCCCGTATCGCCACCACGAAATCGGCCTGGGCCCAGCAATTGACCGAGATGACCCACGAAGACGACGATCCGGGCACCACCTGGAACGAGCGCGCCCGTGCGGACAAACCCGACTGGATGAGCCCGCGCATGGCATGGCGCGCCATCCAACAGGCGCTGCCGAAAGAGGCGATCATCTCGTCTGATATCGGCAACAACTGCGCAATCGGGAATGCCTATCCGTCGTTCGAGGATGGCCGCAAATATCTTGCACCGGGTCTGTTTGGTCCCTGTGGCTATGGTCTTCCGGCCGTTGTCGGCGCCAAGATCGGTTGCCCGGATGTGCCGGTTGTGGGCTTTTCGGGCGATGGTGCCTTTGGCATTGCCGTGACCGAACTGACCGCCATCGGCCGCGAGGAATGGCCCGCCGTAACCCAAGTGGTGTTCCGCAACTATCAATGGGGTGCGGAAAAGCGGAACTCGACCCTGTGGTTTGACGACAACTTCGTTGGCACAGAGCTGGACCAGCAAGTGTCCTATGCCGGCATTGCCAGTGCCTGTGGCCTGAAAGGCGTTGTGGCGCGCACCATGGACGAGTTGACAGCGGCACTTAATCAGGCGGTCGAGGACCAGAAGAACGGCATCACCACCCTGATTGAAGCCATGATCAATCAGGAATTGGGCGAACCCTTCCGCCGCGATGCAATGAAGAAACCGGTCCGCGTGGCCGGGATCAGCAAAGACGACATGCGCCCGCAAGAGGTGTGATGTGACCCGCTTGGGCGCCCCTGTTGCGGTCGCGCCCAAGCCTCTCTCGGTACGGGGTGGACTTTTCGACCATCCCGTTTCGACCCCGAGTTTCCAGGGCATTTGCCCCAAGCTGCGAGATCCAAGATGAAACCGCTTGAGACGCTTTTGAAGAACGCAGCCCGGTCGAAACACCGGATCATCTTGTCAGAGGGCAGCGACCCTCGCGTTGTGGAAGCGGCCCATACTGCCGTCACGCAAAGCATTGCGAAAATTGGCTTGGTGGGGAACGAGGCCGACATTCGCGCTGAATTCGCGGCCCAGAAACGTGACATACCAGACGGGATCACCCTGCATGATCCCGCAACTTCGCCGCTGACAGATGCGCTGGCTGACCTCTACTACGACCTGCGTAAACACAAAGGCATGACGCAGGAAGAAGCGCGCGACGTCGCGCAACTGCCCCACGTCTTTGCTGCTCTCATGGTGAAGTCAGGCCATGCCGACGGCACCGTGGGCGGCGCGGTGGCGACCACGGCAGACATCGTTCGCGCCGCCATTCAGGTCATCGGAACAAAACCCGACACCAAACTTGTATCGTCCTTTTTCCTGATGCTGTTTTGCGAAAGCCATCATGATCGCAAAGGCGCCCTGATCTTTGCCGACAGCGGTCTTGTGGTGGACCCGGATGCCGAAGAGATGGCGCAAATTGCGATCAGTTCGGCAGATTCTCTGGATCGGTTGATCGGGAAAGTGCCTCGTGTGGCGATGCTGTCATTTTCAACGCGCGGCAGCGCGGAACATGATGCGGTGTCAAAAGTGGTCACTGCCACGGGCATCGTGCGCGACCGCCGCCCCGATATTCTGGTGGATGGAGAGCTTCAGTTCGACGCGGCCTTTGTGCCCGATGTCGCCGCCCGCAAGGCCGAAGACAGCCCCTTGAAAGGCAACGCAAATGTTTTCATCTTTCCCAATCTGGAAAGCGGAAACATCGCCTATAAAATTGCTCAACGCATGGGAGGCGCGGTTGCGATTGGTCCGGTATTGCAAGGATTGGCCAAGCCGGCAAATGACCTGTCGCGCGGCTGTTCTGCCGAAGATATCCTGCATATGATCGCCGTGACCGCCGCGCAGGCCAACGCCCAGAATTAAGCGCTGGACGCACAAGCAATGGCCAGGATGGTTCCGTTGACAATCTCGTCAACACTCGCGCCGCGGCTGAGATCACAGATCGGTGCGCGAAAGCCCTGAAGAATGGGACCATAGGCGCGTGCGCCTGCCAGTTGAACCATGAGTTTGTAGGCGATGTTTCCCGCATCTAAATTGGGAAAGATCAGCACATTGGCATCGCCGCCTGCGCAGCCTTTTTGTTGTGCCGTCGCTGGATCAAGTGCGGCATCCGCCTGAACGGGGCCGGTGAACCCTGTACGCTGCGCAACCGCACGCATCTTTTCCACCGTTGCCCCCGCGCCCGAATGCCCTGTCGAGAAAGACAAAAGCGCCACATCCGCATGGCCCAGCAAAGCCTCGGCCCGCCGGGCGGTTGCCGTTGCAATATCCGCCAGCGCGGTCTCGTCAGGGTCCACATTCACCGCGCAATCGGCAAACAGGAATGCGCGGCCATCCGGGAAATCCATCAGAAAGAAACTTGATACGGTATCTATTCCGGGTTCGATGCCGATCGCCAAAGAGGCGGCCTCGATCACGCGCCGCGTAGGCGCCACCGCCCCTGCGACCAAAAGATCAGCCTGCCCGGCCCCCACCATTGCTGCAGCGCGGATCAAGGGACGGTTCAACAGGCGACCCGCAATCGCCGCGCGCATGCCGCGTTGCGCAACCAGCTGATCGGTCAGGCGGTTGTTGGCGTCTGCAACCGGGACCGGAACAGCCAGACCTTCCTGTGACAATCGACGCGCGGCCTCGGCAATACGAGGATCGTCCATTTCAGGCAAAACAACCCGTGCCTGCCTTTGGCGAGCGATCTCATAGGCGCGGTCTAAGGGGCGGGTCATGGGCGGCTTTCAACAGGTCAGTTGCGAGTGACTGCTGCCCTATAGAGCGAAAACACCACGAAGATCAACGCAGCCGTCACAATGATCGACGGTCCGGCCGGTGTATCCAACTTGAGCGACGCATAGAGCCCCCCTCCGCTGGCGGCCCAGCCAACCAATACGGAACCGATGGCCATCTGGACAGGACGATTGCTCACCTGACGCGCGGCCATTGCCGGGATGATCAACATGGCAGAAACCAGCAAAGCACCAACGATTTTCAGCGATACCGCGACCACCAAAGCGATGCCCATCGACAGGATCAGGCCTTCACGTGTTGGGTTCAGCCCCGCCGCTGCGGCCAGATCCCGGCTCAAGCTAGATAAAAGCAGCTTGGACCAACGCCAGATGATCACACCCGCGACCACCAAGGCGCCGCTCCACACCAACACAAGGTCACTGCGTGTGACGGCTAGGATGTCTCCAAACAGGTATGACGCAAGATCAACCCGCACCCCGGGTGCGAAGGATATGGCCACAAGCCCCGCAGAAAGAGCACCAAAAGACAACACCCCAAGGCCGCTGTCGGGCGTTTCACCGCGCGCCATCAGCCAGGTCACGGTCAGGGCCATCGCCACCGCGACAATCAACGTGCCCAAGGTGATCGGCAGCGAAAACAAAAGCGCCAGCGCCACGCCCAGAATTGCCGCATGGGCCGTCGCGTCGCCGAAATAGGCCATCCGCCGCCAAACAACAAAAGCCCCAAGCGGGCCGGTTGCCACGCAAAGCCCGACAGCGGCAAGACCTGAACGCACCAAGAAATCATCAAGCATGGTCCGACGGGTCCTTATCATGAGCGTGCTGGTGATCGTGTCCGCAATCAGTATCGCAATCACCGTGATTGTGATCATGAACATGCTGATACAAGGCCAGCGCACCCTGCGTTCCATGCCCAAAAAGCGCGCGATATTCCGGTGCGTCACGCACCACTTGCGGCTGGCCTTCGCAACACACGTGCCGGTTCAGGCAGATCACACGATCAGACGCGCTCATCACCACGTGAAGGTCATGAGACACCATCAAAACAGCCGCGCCGGTGGCGTGGCGAACGGCTTCAATCAGCCGGTAAAACGCGGCTTCGCCCGGTTGATCAAGCCCCTGCGTTGGTTCATCCAGCACCAAAAGCTGCGGGTGATTCAAAAGCGCTCTCGCCAACAAAACGCGCTGCAATTGCCCGCCTGACAAGGTCGATATTTGCCGCCGCTCCGCCCCCTGCATGCCAACCTGCGCTAACACCTGTGCAATTTCCGTGCGCGGGTGGCGACGTGGCAGGTTCAGGAAATCCAACACGGGCATCGGCATGCTGGATTCAATCACCAGCTTTTGCGGGACATAGCCCACCCGCAGCCCTTCTTTTCGAACCAAATCTCCACTTGCAGTGCGCAGGCCCATCAGCGCGCCCAGCAACGTGGATTTACCCGACCCATTTGGGCCGACGATCGTGACGATTTCCCCGGCATCGATCTGGAAATCCACATGGTCGAGGATCGTTTCTCCGCCCGCCTGAACAGTCAGGCCGCGTGCCGTGATGAGCCTCATGCGTTGCTGCCTGTACGGCAGGAAGGGCACAGCCCTAGCGCCTCAAGATTGGTGCGTTCGACTTGGAAGCCGATTTCCTGGCTTTCCGCATCAACCATGGCCCGCACATCATCAGCCAGCAATTCTTCAACCGCTTTACAGGACCGGCAAATCAGAAAAAGCGGCGCGTGGGATTGCTCTGGCCCAGTGCAGGCGGCAAAGGCGTTGAGCCTGCGGATGCGGTGCGCCAAACCCTGATCCACCAAAAATTCAAGCGCGCGATAAGCGACCGGAGGTTGTGACCCAAACCCATCACTGGACAGTTTTTCCAGCACCTCATAGGCGCCCATCGCGCGATGTTCATGCAGCAGGATTTCTAACGTGCGCCGCCGAACGGGCGTGAGACGCGCGCCCGTATCCCGGCAATGCTGCTCCGCCCGATCCAGAGCAGTTTTCGTACATTTGGCGTGATCATGGTCACCAAAGGCGGACCCGGGTTGAGCGGTCATATTGACACCGTCATATTTGTTATAGTATCACATCACATGATATAAGATTACATCCAGAGACACAAGGTCACCATGTTCAAAACTCTTCTTGCCGCTGCCAGCCTCGCGCCGATCGCTGCCTTCTCTGAAACCCCTAAGGTTATCACCGACATCGCGCCTGTGCATGCCTTGGTGACCCAAGTCATGGCGGGTGTCGGCGAACCCGTGCTTTTGATGCCTCAGGGCGACAATCCGCATAACTTCCAGCTGCGGCCTTCGCAGATGGGCGCTATTCAGGACGCCGACCTGTTTGTTTGGATCGGCCCGGAACTGATGCCCGCCCTGGAACGTGCGCGCAACGCCGCAGATGGTCTCACAGCATTGTCCCTGCTTCACGTGCCCGGACTTGAAACCCTGACCACGGATCACGTGCATGATCACGACCACGATCATGACCATGCCGAGCATGACGATCACAATGACGATCATGACGAGCACAATCACGATGACCATGAACATGAGACGTCTCATGACGACGACCACAGCGAGCACGCGGATCACAAAGACAGCGATCACGGGCATGATGAAGAGGCACATAAGGATCATGATCACGACAGCCATGATCATGATGAGCACGAAGAGGATCATGGGACAGCACAGGGCGAGGCCAAGCGGCTGGACCCCCATGTTTGGCTTTCCCCGGCCAGCGCGATGGTTTGGCTGGATGCCATTGCAGACGAGCTGTCCAAAATCGACCCGGACAATGCCGCGCTGTATCACGAAAATGCACATAAGGCCGAAGAAAGCTATGCCACGCTCGACGCAAAAATCGATGCCCTGCTTGAGCCGGTGCACGAGAAGGGGTTCATCGTGGCCCATGACGCTTACAGATATTTTAACAATCGCTATGATCTGAACCAGAAAGGAACGCTCAGCGAAAGCGATGCAGCCTCGCCAAGTGCGGCACGTCTGGCAGAGATTGAAGAGCTGACGCGCTCAGGCGAGATTACCTGCGTTTTCATGGAGCCTGGTCATTACGAGGGGCTGATGTCAGAGTTCAGCAAATCTGACGGGGTTCGTGTTGGCATGCTGGACCCTACGGGGCAGGATATTCCGATTGGGGCAGACATGCTGGCGGGTCTTCTGTGGATGCACGCCAACGCAGTGCATGACTGCTTGTCCGGCAAGTAACGCCGACCGAAAATATCCAGCGTTTCGCTGGTGCCTGTCACCGACAAAGCACCGAACCGCATGCCGCCAACGCAGGCGCGTGGCTAAAACAATCAAAGCCGGGCAAGGATGACCTGCCCGGCTTTTGCCATTCCCTACTGTCCCACATACCGCTCAAAAGTCCTCCCAATCATCCATATCGGGGTCTTCTGTTGGGGCGGGGTTTGGCCTGTTTTCCAAAGCGGCCTGCCTGTCCAGAGCGGTGGTCCCGTCAGTCGCGAGGGATGGTGGCTGGCCTGGCAGCTCCGTCGACGGGGTGGCGGTGTCCGGGTCAGGATATCCGGGGCCTGTGATATCGTCAGCTGTGGTCGGGCCCGGCCCTTGAACCGGCCCGTGAAGCAGGTTGTCCGGCGCGAGCCTCTCGTGCCCGGTGTTGAAGTTGCGCATCGTGGTCATCAGCGTGTCCGCCTCACGCGTCAGCGCATGGCTGGCGGCCGTTGTTTCTTCAAACATCGCGGCATTTTGTTGCGTCACCTGGTCCAGCTGGTTCACCGCCGAGTTGATCTCGGCCAGGCCGCTGCTTTGTTCCTGTGCAGATGTGGCGATCTCGCCCACATTGCGGCTGATTTCATTCACGCTGTCGACAATCCCCGACAGCGCAGAGCCCGCCTGGTCAACCAGTTCCACACCGCGTTTCACATGCCCGCCCGAGGCCGAGATCAGCCCGTTGATCTCGCGCGCGGCATCCGACGAGCGCTGCGCCAGTGCGCGCACTTCCGAGGCCACCACCGCAAACCCCCGCCCGGCTTCGCCCGCCCGGGCCGCTTCGACCCCGGCATTCAGCGCCAACAGGTTGGTCTGGAACGCGATATCGTCAATCACACCCGTGATTTTCGAGATCTGCTGCGACGAGCTTTCAATCTCGCCCATGGCGCCAACCGCCTCTCGCACAACCGCGCCCGAAGCTTCCGCATTTTCGCGCGCCGTTTCCACAACTTCACGCGCATGCGCCGCCCCATCCGCGGCCGAGCGCACCGAGGACGTCAGCTCGTCCAGCGCCGCCGCCGTTTCCTCAAGCGTCGCCGCCTGATGTTCCGTCCGGCGCGACAGGTCATCCGCCGCGTTCGAGATTTCGCTCGCTTCGCCCTGGATCAGGTCCGCATTCTCGACCACGCCGCACATCGCCGCCCGAAGCTTGTCCGATGCCGTGTTGAAATCCGCCCGAAGCTGTTCGTATTTGGCATCAAACGCCGTATCGATACGGATCGTCAGATCCCCATCTGACAGCTGGCCAAGACCCACACGCAGCGCATCCACAACCGCGGCCTGCGCCGCCTCCATCTCAGCACGCTCCCCCTCCGCACGCAAAATCGCCTCATGCGACTGCGTAACATCATTCCCGATCAATACGATCCGAAGTAGATGGCC
>NZ_JBNNXQ010000002.1:0-746247 GCF_050881025.1 Aliiroseovarius marinus | reverse complement strand
TCATGGCAAAGGAAAAGTTTGAACGCGGTAAGCCGCACGTAAACGTTGGCACGATCGGCCACGTTGACCACGGTAAAACCACACTGACGGCAGCGATCACCAAGTATTTTGGTGACTTCCAGGCATACGACCAGATTGATGGTGCGCCTGAAGAGAAAGCGCGCGGCATCACGATCTCGACCGCTCACGTGGAATACGAGACCGAGAACCGTCACTATGCGCACGTTGACTGCCCCGGTCACGCTGACTACGTGAAGAACATGATCACCGGTGCGGCCCAGATGGACGGCGGCATTCTGGTTGTGAACGCAGCTGATGGCCCCATGCCGCAGACCCGCGAGCACATTCTGCTGGCGCGTCAGGTTGGTGTGCCTGCTCTGGTTGTCTTCATGAACAAGGTTGACCAGGTTGACGACGAAGAGCTGCTTGAGCTGGTCGAGATGGAAATCCGTGAGCTTCTGAGCGAATACGACTTCCCGGGCGACGATATTCCGATCATCGCAGGTTCGGCTCTGGCTGCCATGGAAGGCAACAACCCGGAGATCGGCGAAGAGAAGATCAAAGAGCTGATGGCAGCTGTTGACGACTACATCCCGACCCCGGATCGTCCGGTTGACGGCGACTTCCTGCTGCCGATCGAAGACGTGTTCTCGATCTCGGGCCGCGGTACTGTTGTGACCGGTCGTGTTGAGCGTGGTGTTGTGAATGTTGGTGACGAGATCGAAATCGTCGGCATCAAAGACACCCAGAAAACCACCTGTACCGGTGTTGAAATGTTCCGCAAGCTGCTTGATCGCGGCGAAGCAGGCGACAACGTTGGCGTTCTGCTGCGCGGCATCGACCGTGAAGCTGTTGAGCGTGGCCAGGTTCTGTGTAAGCCGGGCTCGGTGAACCCGCACACGAAGTTCGAAGCCGAGGTCTATATTCTGACCAAGGAAGAAGGCGGCCGTCATACCCCGTTCTTCGCGAACTACCGTCCGCAGTTCTACTTCCGGACCACCGACGTGACCGGTACCGTCGAGCTGCCCTCGGGCACCGAGATGGTGATGCCGGGCGACAACCTGAAGTTCAACGTTGAACTGATCGCCCCGATCGCGATGGAAGAGAAGCTGCGCTTCGCCATCCGTGAAGGCGGCCGCACCGTTGGTTCGGGCGTTGTGTCGAAGATCATCGAGTAAGAACGCCCAGCGTTCTTACGGCGACAGGCGAATTGACGACGTCAAATCGCCGAGAGCCTAGAGATACAGAAGATAAGAAAAGGGCGCTCACAGGAGCGCCCTTTTTGCGTCAGCCCAAACGCATTGAGTGGGGACCAGAATTTGGCGCAGCCAAATTTAAGGCCCCACCCCTCGCACATCACAGAAGGGCCTCGCACCACGCGGGGCCCTTTTGCTTTGGCGACAGGTGAACTGGCACAGCCAAATCGCCGCGCGCCGAGAGATACAGAGGACAAGAAAAGGGCGCTCATAGGAGCGCCCTTCGTGTTCTTTCTCTATCAGCTTTCTGAGCCGTCAGCCTACGAGAAGCAGATCGTCGGCGTAGTAGGCCATGAACTCATCTTCACTGATGCCCTCAAAGGTGATTGTGTCCTTTGACCCGATGTTCAGCACGGCATTCCCATCGACCTCGGTCAGTAGATCCAAACCAAAGATCTCGGCAAATGCGAAATTGGCATTCACCCACGCCTGACCGTTCATACCGCCAACGTTGAACTCGTCGATACCCAGTTCGAAATCGATGATGGTGACATCTGCGCTTTTCTTGCTTGATTGGAAGACAAAGTCGAACGTGTCGGCCCCGTCTCCACCAAGCAATATGTGATCGCCGCCTTTCTTCAGGCGCGCCACGATCAAGTCGTCGCCGGTGCCGCCGTTGGCAATAGAGGTATGATCGCCGGTGTTCACGACGTCATTTCCATCGCCACCATAAAGGGTGTTGTTGCCCTTGTTTCCGAAGATAAAGTCGTCACCAAGTCCGCCGCTCAGAACATCATTCCCATGACCGCCATCAAGGTAGTCATTCCCATTGTCGCCAAAGAGAGAATCGTTGCCCTTGCCGCCGAAGAAACGGTCGTCTTGGTTCCCCCCAAAGACCGAGTCATCGCCATCCCCGGCGTAGACGGTTGCAGAGTACCCGTCAGCGAGCCAGACGATGTCATCCCCCCCATATGTATAGAAAGTAAAACTCGTATAACTGCCTGGGAATGTGGCGCTGTTGACAAAGTAGACGTCGTTCAAATTGGTGCCGGTGATCGTGTTAATGGACATTTCCAAATTTCCCCCCAAAAAAGTTAAGCCTCAAATGAGCCATGCCATTCGGCTTTGCAGGCGTTAACTATATCACGCAAATGCCCAAGAGTCGCCTTTTTTGCGCCACAATTGGTCAGGCGGACAGTTCGTTTCGACGATGGAAACGGTGTCGGGGATGGCATGCGTGCGCGGTACGTGATCCGGCAGGCGCGCAAAGCGGTGATGTGATGGAGAGCTGCGTGCAATGACCCGTTCGTGTGCACCAACAAAGCCCTTGCCAGCCCCCCCAATCCCATCTATTACGCGCGAGTTCGCTGGGAAAAGCGGCGTGGCGGGATTCGGTCCCGCTTTTCGTTTTTTCCGGGGTTCGACGAGGGCAGGGGGAATGAGCTTCCTGTCGTCCTATCAACTCTCTGCCTGAAAGGGCGAATGCTATGACCAGTCAAAACATTCGTATCCGTCTTAAGGCGTTTGACTATCGCGTGCTGGATGCCTCCACACAAGAGATCGTCAACACTGCCAAACGGACCGGTGCAAACGTTCGCGGCCCCATTCCGCTGCCGAACAAGATCGAGAAGTTCACGGTTCTCCGTGGCCCTCACATCGACAAGAAATCCCGCGACCAGTTCGAGATCCGCACGCACAAGCGTCTGCTCGACATCGTCGACCCGACCCCGCAGACCGTGGACGCGCTGATGAAGCTCGACCTGGCTGCTGGCGTTGACGTCCAGATCTCGGTCTAAGGAGGGTATCCAAGATGCGCTCTGGTATTATCGCGAAAAAAGTGGGCATGACCCGCTTGTTCATGGAAGACGGCAAGCAGATCCCTGTGACCGTTCTTCAACTGGAAAACCTGCAGGTTGTTGCCAACCGCACCGAAGAGACCGACGGTTACACCGCCGTTCAGCTGGGTGCTGGTGAAGCAAAAGCCAAACGCACCTCGAAGCCGATGCGCGGCTACTTCGCCAAAGCTGGCGTGGCCCCCAAGCGCAAGCTGGTGGAATTCCGCGTGCCTGCCGAGAACCTGATCGCCGTTGGCGAAGAGATCTCGGCCGAGCATTACGTGGAAGGTCAGAAGGTCGACGTTGCTGGTACGTCTATTGGTAAAGGCTTTGCCGGTGCCATGAAGCGTCACAACTTCGGCGGTCTGCGCGCCACGCACGGTGTCTCGATCAGCCACCGTTCGCATGGTTCGACCGGTCAGTGTCAGGACCCCGGCAAGGTGTTCAAAGGCAAGAAGATGGCCGGCCACATGGGTGCGGTCCGCGTGACCACGCAAAACCTGGAAGTCGTGAAGACCGACGCCGAACGCGGCTTGGTGTTCATCAAGGGCGCAGTGCCCGGCTCGAAGGGTGGCTGGGTCACCGTGAAAGATGCCGTGAAAAAGAAGCTGCCCGAGAACGTTCCGTTCCCGGCTGCTCTGAAATCGGCTGCAACCGAAGCACCGGCTGAAGAAGCCCCTGCGGAAGGTGGTGAAGCATGAAACTTGATGTAATCAAACTTGACGGCAAAAAAGCCGGTTCGGTTGATCTGGACGAGGCCCTGTTCGGCCTTGAGCCGCGCGCAGACATTCTGCACCGTGTGGTCCGTTGGCAGCGTAACAACGCACAGGCCGGCACCCACAAGGTGAAGACGCGTTCGGAAACCAGCTATTCGACCAAGAAGATCTATCGCCAGAAGGGCACCGGCGGCGCACGTCACGGTGACCGTAACGCACCGATCTTCCGTAAAGGTGGTATCTACAAAGGTCCGACCCCGCGTTCGCACGGCCACGACCTGACCAAGAAATTCCGCAAGCTGGGTCTGAAGCACGCCCTGTCCGCCAAAGCGCAAGCTGGCGAACTGGTTGTGATCGAAGACGCTGCCTCGGAAGGTAAAACCGCCGCTCTGGCCAAGCAGGTCAAGGACCTGGGCTGGAAACGTGCTCTGGTCATCGACGGTGCCGAGGTAAACGAGAACTTTGCACGCGCTGCAAAGAACATCGAAGGCCTGGACATCCTGCCGACCATGGGCGCCAATGTCTATGACATCCTGAAGCGTGACACCCTGGTGCTCACCAAGGCAGGTGTCGAAGCTCTGGAGGCTCGCCTGAAATGACCGATAAAGCTGCACTCTACGACGTGATCCGCAAGCCGATCATCACCGAGAAAGCCACCATGGCTTCGGAGAACGGCGCCGTGGTTTTCGAAGTCGCCATTGACTCGAACAAGCCGCAGATCAAAGAAGCTGTTGAAACCCTGTTTGGTGTGAAGGTGAAAGCCGTCAACACCACCATCACCAAGGGTAAAGTCAAACGCTTCCGCGGTCAGCTGGGCAAGCGTAAAGACGTCAAGAAAGCCTATGTGACCCTGGAAGAGGGCAATACGATCGACGTGTCCACCGGACTGTGATCGTCAGGCTGACGTAAGAACTTTGAAAACCCCCGCCTGTTTGGTGGGGGTTTTTTCTTGAGGAGGCACGGATTGCCCGTGCTACACGGCTTTTTGACTCGCAAAGTTGGATTGCGACGATAAATTGTCTCCATTCGCTGTTTGATTCATCCTCTGCCAAGGACTGTCCACATGTTGACCCGTCGCCATTTCGTTATCACTTCTGCCTCGATGTTCTCGGGCGCAATCTCTTCGCCGCTTTTTGCGCAGGATGAAGCCGCCGCTGCCGAGGCCGTGGCCGAAGCTGCCGCCCCAACACCTGTGGCAGCTGCGCCGGTGAAGAAGGTCAAGCGCCGCCCGGTGTCGAACTCGGCTATGTGGAACAGCTATGACGCCCGCGTGACCCCAGCCAATTACGACCCGTCGACGTCGAATCCATGGGGGCTGCACCCCCGGTTCCTGCCGCGTGTGGTGCAGGCCAATGATGGGCTGAAGCCGGGCGACATCCATGTGGATGCGGTGGCGCGTTACCTCTATCACGTGCGCGCCGATGGGACCGCGATGCGTTATGGCGTGGCGATTGCCAAGGGCGACCTCTATGAGCCGGGTGTCTACACCGTGGGCCGCAAGGCCAAGTGGCCGACCTGGACACCGACGCCCGCGATGGTCAAGCGCGAGCCGCACAAATACAAGAAATACGAAGATGGTATGGACGGAGGTCCGTCGAACCCGCTGGGGTCACGCGCGCTCTACCTCTTTGATGGTCGCCGCGACACCTATCTGCGCATCCACGGTTCGCCCTCGCCGCGTTCGATCGGATCGCGCGCCAGCTCGGGCTGCGTGCGTATGGTCATGGCTCACATCATCGGGCTGTATGATCAGGTCGAGACCGGCGTGACCGCGCATCTCTATTCGGTCTGAGAGACCATATCCTGAAAACAGATCGGGCGGCCATTGGCCGCCCGTTTTGCATTTGATGCAGAGGATCAGGCCGCCGCGTCTGCCTCGGCCTTCACACAGATAGGCCGCCCCTGCTTGTTGCGCAGCGGGATATAGGTCGTCTCGACCGGGCCTTTGTGGCGATACATCAAGCAGCCATCACGCGCGTCCACGCGAATGTCACTTGTGTCCTGTCCTGCCGCGACCTTGGCGGCCACATCATCTGGCAGGGTCGCCCGCTTTTGCAGGTTCGGATCGACATTCACGGCGGTCCCGTCCGGCGTTACACAGGCCGAAAGCATAAACGCGGCGGCGCCCGCCAAAATAACTAGGTTCTTCATAAACATTTCCCAGAGCTTTTTGTTGGTGCAAGGATGCGAGATTTTCCGTGCGAGTTCTAGTGTTATTGTGGTGGTATTTGATGCATGCTGGGCTTTCGCAACAATAGATCGCTGTTGGCAAGGCGCCGATATTCCTTAGACAACTTGTTTTGCACGACCTAACCTTTATTCAATTCTAGAAGCGGGCAGGGTGTAAGATGCCGGAATGGAACCTGAATGAGACCTTTCAGACCTCGGCAGGGGCCGTAGTATCTGGGCGCGCGGGGGCCGGGCCTGCGCTTGTTCTGGCGCATGGCTGGCCATGGTCTTCCTATTCCTGGCATCGACTTATTCCGAGTCTGGCGCGTCGGTACGAGGTCTATTGGTATGACATGCCTGGATATGGCAGGTCGGAGATGGCCGCAGATCAGAGAACTTCGTTGGACATTCAGGGCGAGGTTTTCGCCGAGATGTTGGCGTTTTGGGGCGTTGATCGCCCACGAGTCATCGCGCACGATTTTGGGGGTGCTGTGACGTTACGCGCGCATCTGCTTCATGGGTGCGACTATGAAGAGTACATTCTTATGAATGTAGTTGCCATGCGGCCATGGGGGTCAGAGTTCTTCGATCACGTCGGCAAGCATGTAGATGCGTTCTCCGGCCTTCCGCCCCATATCCACGAAGCGGTTGTTTCTGCCTATATCAAGGGGGCATTGGTAAATCCGATACATGATGAGGATTTGCGAAACCTCATCACGCCTTGGTTGACGGAAGAAGGGAAGGTTAGTTTCTACCGACAGTTTGCTCAGGCGGATGAACGGTTTACAGCCGAGGTGGAGCCAATGTTTGGAGACATCCGCTGCCCCGTTCAGATCCTTTGGGGTGAGGATGACCCTTGGATCCCGCTTGAACGTGGCAAAGCGCTCAGCCGACTGGTTGGCCAGAACCGTATGAGACTGCTGAGCGGTGTTGGCCACCTGCCTCAACTTGAGGCCCCAGAGAAAGTTCTGGAAGCAATCGATTTCTCTAACATACTATAGACACGCCCCCCCATCCCTGATAGATCGCGCAAGTCGTGTGGCCTCGGATTCGTTCCGGGGCCTCAGACATTTTGAATTTGGGGACCTTCGGGGCCCTATAACATCCGGGCAAACCATTTGCCCGCACATGCAAACGGAAGACAGTAAACATGGCACTCAAGTCGTATAAACCGACGACGCCGGGCCAGCGTGGGCTGGTTCTGATCGACCGTTCGGAGCTGTGGAAAGGACGTCCTGTCAAAGCCCTTACCGAGGGTTTGACCAAGTCGGGCGGCCGGAACAACACCGGACGGATCACGTCGCGTCGCCGTGGTGGTGGTGCAAAGCGCCTCTATCGTATCGTTGACTTCAAACGTAACAAGTTTGACGTCGCAGCGACGGTTGAACGGATCGAATATGACCCCAACCGTACCGCCTTCATCGCCCTCGTGAAATACGAAGATGGCGAGCAGGCTTACATCCTGGCCCCGCAGCGTCTTGCTGTTGGTGACAAGATCATCGCATCGGCCAAGGCCGACGTGAAGCCGGGCAACGCAATGCCGTTCTCGGGCATGCCGATCGGTACCATCATTCACAACATCGAACTGAAACCGGGCAAGGGCGGCCAGATCGCACGTGCCGCTGGTACTTACGCTCAGTTCGTTGGTCGTGACGGTGGCTACGCTCAGATCCGCTTGTCCTCGGGCGAACTGCGCCTCGTGCGTCAGGAATGCATGGCCACCGTTGGTGCCGTGTCGAACCCCGACAACTCGAACCAGAACTACGGTAAAGCCGGTCGTATGCGCCACAAAGGCATCCGTCCCAGCGTCCGTGGTGTGGTTATGAACCCTGTTGATCACCCCCATGGTGGTGGTGAGGGTCGGACCTCGGGTGGTCGTCACCCGGTTACTCCTTGGGGTAAGCCGACCAAAGGTGCACGTACCCGCAACAAGAACAAGGCGTCGTCGAAGCTGATCATCCGCTCGCGTCACGCCAAGAAGAAGGGCCGCTAAGATATGGCACGTTCTGTATGGAAAGGCCCTTTTGTTGACGCTTACGTCCTCAAAAAGGCTGAAAAGACCCGCGAGTCGGGCAAAAACGAGGTCATCAAGATCTGGTCGCGTCGTTCGACCATCTTGCCCCAGTTCGTGGGTCTGACCTTTGGCGTCTATAACGGTCAGAAGCACATTCCCGTGCTGGTGACCGAAGACATGATTGGCCAGAAGTTCGGTGAATATTCGCCGACGCGGACCTACTACGGTCACGCGGCTGATAAAAAAGCGAAGAGGAAGTAAGCCATGGGTAAGGATAAAAATCCCCGCCGCGTGGCCGAGAACGAAGCAATGGCGAAAACCCGCATGCTTCGTACGTCCCCGCAGAAACTGAACTTGGTTGCTGGCATGATCCGCGGCAAGAAGGTTGATAAGGCTCTGACCGACCTGACCTTCTCGAACAAGCGTATCGCTCAGGACGTGAAGAAATGCCTTCAGTCCGCCATCGCCAACGCCGAAAACAACCACAACCTGGACGTCGATGAACTGATCGTCGCCGAGGCCTATGTGGGCAAGAACCTGACCATGAAACGCGGTCGTCCGCGCGCCCGTGGTCGTTTCGGCAAGATCATGAAACCGTTCTCGGAACTCACCATCAAGGTGCGTCAGATTGAGGAGCAAGCCTAATGGGTCAGAAGGTAAATCCGATTGGCATGCGTCTTCAGGTCAACCGCACCTGGGACAGCCGCTGGTACGCAGACACGAAAGACTACGGTGATCTTCTTCTGGAAGACCTGAAGATTCGTGACTTCATCAAAACCGAATGCAAGCAAGCCGGCATCAGCCGTGTGATCATCGAACGTCCGCACAAAAAGTGCCGCGTCACGATCCACACTGCCCGCCCGGGCGTGATCATTGGCAAGAAAGGCGCAGACATTGAAACCCTGCGCAAGAAAATCGCCAACATCACCGCATCGGAACTGCACCTGAACATCGTCGAAGTTCGCAAGCCCGAACTGGACGCTGCCCTGGTCGCAGAATCGATCGCACAGCAGCTCGAGCGTCGTGTGTCCTTCCGTCGTGCCATGAAGCGCGGCGTGCAGAACGCCATGCGCATGGGTGCCCTGGGTATCCGCGTGAACGTTGCCGGCCGTCTGGGCGGTGCCGAGATCGCGCGTACCGAATGGTATCGTGAAGGTCGTGTGCCGCTGCACACCCTGCGCGCTGACATCGACTATGCACATGCAGAAGCTATGACGCCCTACGGCATCATCGGTATCAAAACCTGGATCTTCAAAGGCGAAATCATGGAGCACGATCCCGCTGCTCGTGACCGTCGCAATGCAGAGCTCCAGGAAGGTCCCGCGCCCCGTGGCGCTGGCGGCCGTCGCTAAGGAGATATGAGATATGCTTCAGCCTAAGCGTACAAAATTCCGCAAGATGCACAAAGGCCGGATCAAAGGTCTGGCCAAAGGTGGATCGGACCTGAACTTCGGTTCCTACGGTCTGAAAGCTCTTGAGCCTGAGCGTGTGACTGCACGTCAGATCGAAGCTGCCCGTCGTGCCATGACGCGTCACATGAAGCGTCAGGGTCGTGTATGGATCCGCATCTTCCCGGACACCCCGGTGACCGCCAAGCCCATCGAAGTTCGTATGGGTAAAGGTAAAGGTTCCGTGGACCGTTGGACCTGTAAAGTTAAGCCGGGCCGCGTGATGTTCGAGATCGACGGCGTCAACGACGACGTTGCTCGCGAAGCTCTGCGCCTTGCTGCCATGAAACTGCCGATCAAATCGCGCGTCGTGGTACGGGAAGACTGGTAAGCTTCAATTTGCCTTCGGCAAACTGAAGCAGTGTGGTGTAGGCAAATTCGCAGAATTTGTCCGGGCCACACCCCGGTAGAAAATAGAAACCCCCGTCGAGAAATCGGCGGGGGTTTTACGTTTTGATGCTAGAATTGAGTATTGAGGGTGAGGGCAGGCATCACACAAAAATGGCAATGGGTAGAATATGGATAGCGGGGCCTTCCAATTCATGCTCTGCTTCGGGCACGGTGAACTCACCTGATTGCCGTAAGCTGTCGCTCATTTCTTTCATCGCCTCCATGAAAATTGGCAGCTTCGAGATTGAAGCTTTCCGGAGCAAGTTTAGTGGAGCATCGGTCTGCGTGATCGAACGACTTACCTTGCCAAGTATTCGATATTCTCCGTCTATCAAGTTGGCCATCTGTGCATCATCTAGATACCTTTGATCGACGGTCACGATAGCCTTAGTCCCATCATCAAGCTCTGAAAATAGGTCAATGGTATTCCCCTGAATGAGGCTCTCTCGGACTGAATTCATTTGGTTAAGAAGCTCTTTGGCTTCCTTTTGTTGCAAGGCCGCTTGCTTTTTGTTGCCTACCTCTGAGCTGGCGAACTGTGCAGCGAGTGGGACTATCCCTATCATTGTATCCATTAGCTCGATAACGGGGTTCCGTTTGAGAATGGCTGTGATCTCTACAAGCTCTCCTGCCTCTGGGAGTTGGGTTTGCGCGCGCCCATAACTTGAAAGTACATCTTCTTCACGTAACTCCTGTCGCAACGACTGCAACATGGATGCAGTTGTGTGAACACGCTCCTGCGTTGATGTCTGTTCGTTTCCCATGCTTTGGGAGTTACCGCGTCGCGCAGAAAGGTCGATTTTTAATAGTTGCGTGAGTGTGCCACTTAAGCCCACGTTTCCCTGAGTTTCACCTGATGAACTCGTTTCTGAATTACTGGTCTCGGTGACAGAGGTGACGGTCGATAACCCATCCTTGAGCATGGCCAGCAGGTCAAAGACGTAGTTTTGATTAAGATAGATGGGAATGATCGGCCTTAGTTTTTCCATGAAATTCTCTACTGCAAAATTTGAGGGACTTATTTTCTTCATTATCTACCAAGGGTGGATAAAGCTGTGAAGCCTTGGCCTGATATTGTTTAGATTTGATGGTTGAAGATTCGTTACACCCCAACCCCATAAACCCCAATCGCCTCTTCCAGCTGGGTCTCTTCATAGCCGAAATGCGACTGCACCACGGTCTCCAGCTGCCTGAACAGCGCGCGAGCCTCGTTGAATTTTTCAGCGTCGACCTCGAACATCAGTGCCATGGCTGCGCGCTCCAGTCGGACCAGCAACTCGTGTACAACCTTGTGCTCTTCCTTCAGGCGTTCGACCACGGCACGCAGGGCGTCGTTGCCTTTCGTGGCGAGCTCCGGGAACAGCGCGTATTCCTCGATGTCGTGATGCCCGTTCAGCACCTTGCATTCCCGCCCGCAGAGCGACCCGAATTGCCGGACGTTCTGTGCGAACTCGGCGGAGGTCAGGGCGTCGGACAGGTCTTTGCCCGAGGCCTCGCCCGCCTCGATCCGGTCCAGCACGATGCCGATCCGGCCCACATCGTTCAGATGCATCCGGTGGATCGCCGCCAGCCGCCGCCCCATGCGTCGGTCGTTGTCCGTCGCCTCTGGCATCGCGGGCATGGTCGGGCGGGTGCCGTAGTCGACGGTCAGGTCGGACAGGGGGGTGTTGCTGAGGTCTCCCAAGTGATCACTCACCCCATTTGTAATTGAAACTCACCGACAGGCGTTCTTCTTCGCCGGTGTTCTGCATCACCTCGTGGCGCAGCCAGCTTTCCCACAAGAGCACGTCGCCCTCGGCAGGCCGTTTGGTGATGAAGCTCTGCAACTCTTCACGCGCGTTCTTGCGACGCGGGGGCGCGGCCATCATGCGGGCGTGGCGCGGGTCTTCATAGCGCAGCGCGCCGGCGCCCTCGGGGAGCGCCAGATAGGTGGTGCCGGAAATGACCGAATGCGGGTGAATATGCGCCGAGTGATAGCCGCCGGGGGGCAGGATGTTGATCCAGATATCCTCGAGCACCAATTCGCGGCCATCCAGATTGAACTCCAGATCCTCGGCAAAGGCGGCGACGTGCTTGTCCAGACTGTCGACCAGATCCTTGAAGATCGGAAAGCGCCAGGGCAGGTCGGTCAGGGAGGCGTAAGAAGTGTAGCCGGGATAGCCCTCGGCTTCGCACCATTCCTGTCCGGCCTCGTCATCCTCGGCGATGGAATAGCAGCTGTCATAAAGCTCGTCCTGGCTGACCTTGGGGTCAAACTCGGACAGTTGAGCATGGTAAAGGCGGGTCACGAAGAGAGAGGAGATATTGGCCATGGGGCAGGGATAGCGGAATTGTGCACCGAGTGCGAGAGGGCCAACAAAAAACCCGGAGAAAACGATGAAGCGCTCTCCGGGTCAATGTCTATGAGCTTGTAGTTTAGGCTGTAGGCCGCTCGATTAGCACTTCAGCAAAATCGGGATCGCACCACCAAACATTCCGTAGTGCGCTGACGTCATGGTCGCCTCCATGGGAATCCCGATGTTAACGGGCGGATTGCCCTTGCAGCCGGACCTCTTCTCCGCCGCGGCCGTTAGCTCTGCCAGCGTGACCGCCCCTGGGATACCTTTGACCAGCGCGACTTTGCCGTCTGGGGAGATGTTTACATTGATTTTTTGTTCTCCAGACCCGACGGTTTGCGCGGCCTCTGGGTCAAGGTGCTGGATCTTGGCTTCGGTTTCAGGCGAAAGCTCGGTCGACATGCAGCCCGCAATGGAAAGAACGGCACAAACGCAGGTTAGTTGCTTGATCATTAGAAATCCTCGTGAATAACATTAATGCACGATGCCAATAGCTTTCTCGTTTTGGTTGTTCAATTGGAAAATTTGCAGCCTGAGCGCCTCTGACCAATTGGTAGCCTTGTTAGATTTGATTTCCCCAAACTTTCCCTTGCCCCCAAGGCCCAACCACCCTATAGACGCACATCTCGCGGATTCCCGGCAACGGGATTCGTGTGTATTGCATATAACCCACCAGGCTAAGGGTGACCTTCCGCAAAGTCGGGAAGAGCTCTCTGGTGCAAGGAAAGGAAAAGGCGAATGAACGCCAAGGAACTGCGTGATCAGTCTCCTGACCAGCTGCGCGAAAAGCTGGCAGAGCTGAAAAAGGAAAGCTTCAACCTGCGTTTTCAGCAGGCCACCGGCGCCCTCGAAAACACCGCTCAGATGCGTAAGATCCGCCGCGATGCCGCGCGTGTGAAAACCATCCTGAACGAACAAGCTGCAGCTGCAGCTGAATAAGAGGAGCTCTGAGAATGCCCAAACGTATCCTGTCCGGCACCGTCACCAGCGCTGCCAACGAACAAACCGTTACCGTGTCGGTTGAACGCCGCTTCACCCACCCGGTTCTGAAGAAAACCATCCGTAAGTCCAAGAAGTACCGGGCTCACGATGAGAAGAATGCCTATAAGGCAGGCGACGCCGTCCGCATCATCGAATGTGCGCCGAAGTCGAAAACCAAGCGTTGGGAAGTTCTGGAAGGCTAAGTTCTGCTTACCTTCCCGGACGACTTAACAAGTCGAAACCCTGGGGGTTCCGCCAAGCATCGGCGCCCCAAAGGTCGGGAGAAACCACATGATCCAGATGCAAACCAATCTGGATGTAGCTGACAACAGCGGCGCTCGCCGTGTTCAGTGCATCAAGGTTCTGGGTGGTTCCAAGCGTAAATACGCATCCGTAGGCGACATCATCGTCGTCTCGGTCAAGGAAGCCATCCCGCGCGGTCGCGTGAAGAAAGGTGACGTCCGTAAGGCCGTCGTCGTGCGCACCGCCAAAGAGGTCCGTCGTGAAGACGGCACCGCCATCCGCTTCGACCGCAATGCGGCCGTTATTCTGAACAACAACAACGAGCCCGTGGGCACCCGTATCTTCGGACCGGTTGTTCGCGAACTGCGCGCGAAGAACTTCATGAAGATCATCTCGCTGGCTCCGGAGGTTCTGTAAGATGGCTGCTAAGTTGAAAAAAGGCGACAAGGTTGTCGTTCTGGCCGGTAAGGACAAGGGCAAGCAGGGCGAGATTTCGTCCGTTGACCCGAAAGCCGGCAAAGCCGTTGTTGACGGCGTGAACATGGCAATCCGCCACACTCGTCAGAGCCAGAACGCTCAGGGCGGTCGCATCCCGAAAGCGATGCCGATCCAACTGTCGAACCTGGCCCTGCTGGACAAAAACGGCAAAGCCACCCGCGTTGGCTTCCGCGAGGAAGACGGCAAGAAAGTGCGCTACGCCAAAACCACCGGGGAGACCGTCTGATGCTGGATAACGCAAATTACACCCCGCGTCTTAAGACGGTTTACGAAGACAGCATTCGTGCCGCTCTGAAAGAAGAGTTCGGCTATAAAAACGACATGCAGATCCCCCGTCTGGACAAGATCGTCCTGAACATCGGCTGCGGTGCAGAAGCTGTGAAGGACTCGAAGAAAGCCAAGTCGGCAATCGAAGATCTGACCAAAATCGCCGGCCAGCAGGCCGTTGGCACGAAAGCGCGCAAATCGCACGCTCCGTTCCGTCTGCGTGAAGGTATGATCATTGGTGCAAAGGTGACCCTGCGCGGCGAGCGGATGTATGAATTCCTCGACCGTCTGATCACCATCGCGATGCCCCGTATCCGCGACTTCCGCGGCGTTTCGGGCACCTCGTTCGACGGTCGTGGCAACTACGCCACCGGCCTGAAAGAGCACATCGTCTTCCCGGAAATCGACTTCGACAAAGTTGACGAGACCTGGGGCATGGACATCGTGATCGCCACCACCGCTGAAACCGACGCGGAAGCAAAGAGCCTGTTGAAGCACTTCAACATGCCCTTCAACAGCTGATCCGCGGGAAGGAAAAGACATGGCTAAAAAAGCAATGATCGAACGCGAGAAGAAGCGTCAGGCCCTGGTGGAAAAATATGCCGCCAAACGTGCCGCGCTGAAAGAGATCGCAAACGACGAAAGCAACTCGATGGAAGAGCGTTTCAAGGCGCGCCTGAAGCTTGCTAAACTGCCGCGCAACTCGTCGGCCACACGCTTGCACAACCGCTGCCAGCTGACCGGTCGTCCTCATGCTTACTATCGTAAGCTGAAAGTGTCGCGTATCGCACTGCGGGAACTTGGTTCGAATGGCCAGATCCCCGGTCTGGTGAAATCGAGCTGGTAAGGGAGAGACAGATATGAACGATCCTATCGGCGATATGCTCACCCGTATCCGCAACTCCCAAATGCGCGGGAAATCGGTGGTTTCGACCCCCGCTTCCAAGCTGCGCGCCTGGGTTCTGGATGTCCTGGCCGACGAAGGCTACATCCGCGGCTACGAAAAAGGCACTGACGAGCGTGGTCACGCCACCCTCGAAATCAGCCTCAAATACTTTGACGGTGTTCCGGTTATCCGCGAACTCAAGCGGGTTTCGACCCCTGGCCGTCGCGTCTATATGGGCGTGAAAGACATCCCGCAGGTCCGTCAGGGTCTGGGTGTGTCGATCGTTTCGACCCCTAAAGGCGTCATGTCCGATGCAAACGCTCGCAGCCAGAATGTTGGTGGCGAAGTGCTTTGCACCGTCTTCTAAGGAGGTCTTAATGTCTCGTATTGGTAAGAAACCGGTCGAGCTGCCCGCAGGTGTCACCGCGACGCTTTCGGGTCAGACCGTAGAAGTGAAAGGCCCGAAAGGCGTCCTTTCGTTCACCGCCACGGACGATGTCACCATCGCCATTGAAGACAACCAGGTCACTGTCGAGCCGCGCGGCAAATCCAAGCGTGCCCGTCAGCAGTGGGGCATGAGCCGCACAATGGTTGGCAACATGGTCACCGGTGTCACCGACGGCTTCAAGAAAGAGCTGGAAATCAACGGTGTTGGTTACCGTGCTCAGATGCAGGGCAACACCCTGAAGCTGAACCTTGGCCTGTCGCATGACGTTGACTACGTCGCTCCGGAGGGCGTCACCGTGACCGCTCCGAAGCCGACCGAAATCATCGTTGAAGGCATTGATCAACAACTCGTCGGCCAGGTCGCGGCCAATATCCGCGCATGGCGTAAGCCCGAGCCCTACAAAGGCAAAGGCATCAAATACAAAGACGAGTATATCTTCCGCAAGGAAGGTAAGAAGAAGTAAGGACCAGACAGATGGCAAACAGCAAACGGACCCTGTTCCTCAAGCGCCGCCTGCGCGTCCGGAACAAACTTCGCAAACGCAATGTTGGCAAGCTGCGCCTTTCGGTGCACCGCTCGTCGAAAAACATTTCGGTGCAGATCATCGACGACGCTCAGGGCACGACCCTGGCTTCCGCTTCGTCGCTGGAAAAAGCACTGGGTGTTGTCGGCAAAAACAACGTGGAGGCCGCTTCCAAAGTGGGCGCCGCGATTGCCGAACGTGCGAAAAAAGCTGGCGTCGAAGAATGCTACTTCGACCGCGGCGGCTTCCTCTTCCACGGCAAGGTGAAGGCTCTGGCCGACGCTGCGCGTGAAGGTGGCTTGAAGTTCTAAGAAACCAGAGAGGGGCATTGGTCTGACCACTGCCCTTCCGATGATCCGGGGGCATCCTGCCCACTGGGATCGAGTATTACGGCGCATCAGCGCGCCACCATGAAAGGATGTTCTGATGGCAGAACGTGAGAACCGCCGGAACCGTCGCGACCGCGACGAAGCGCCGGAATTTGCAGATCGCCTGGTCGCGATCAACCGTGTGTCGAAAACCGTCAAGGGTGGTAAGCGCTTCGGCTTTGCTGCTCTCGTCGTTGTTGGCGACCAGAAAGGCCGCGTTGGCTTTGGTAAAGGTAAAGCGAAAGAGGTCCCCGAGGCCATTCGTAAAGCCACCGAGCAGGCCAAGCGCCAGATGATCCGCGTGCCCCTGAAAGAGGGCCGCACCCTGCACCACGACATCGAAGGTCGTCACGGTGCCGGCAAGGTGATCATGCGCACCGCCCCGGAAGGTACTGGTATCATTGCCGGTGGTCCGATGCGTGCCGTGTTCGAAATGCTGGGCATCAAGGACGTTGTGTCGAAGTCGCTGGGTTCGCAGAACCCCTACAACATGATCCGCGCCACCATCGACGGTCTGAACAAAGAAGCCAGCCCGCGCATGATCGCACAGCGTCGTGGCAAGAAAGTCGCTGACATTCTGGGCGCAAAATCTGAAGCTCCGGCCGCCGACGCTGCCGAAGCCGCAGACGCGTAAGGAGATCTGACCAATGGCTAAAACCATCGTTGTAAAACAGATCGGTTCCCCGATCCGTCGCCCCCAAGACCAGCGTGCCACGCTGATCGGCCTGGGCCTGAACAAGATGCACAAGACCCGCGAACTTGAAGACACGCCCGCTGTGCGCGGCATGATCAACAAGATCTCGCACATGGTTGAGATTGTGGAAGAGAAGGGCTGAGTTCAGCGCTCTCTTGAAGAATTGAAGCACCCCGGTCAGAAATGGCCGGGGTGTTTTTGTTTGGTGCGTTGAAACGCAGCACTACCATAAAACTGTTTTAAGAAATCAAAGGGCAATTCCAATGGCTACATACATTCTCCCAAAGTTTGGTGAAATTCGTTTCTCGTGCCCACACTGTGGTGCATTAGCACACCAATATTGGGGGGCGACAATGGTGAAATGGCTCAAGAAGGACGCATCTCCAGCTCGCTGGGGAATAGATGAACTCAAGAAAGTCTATGAGGAGCAAAAGGAGCTAGATCCCAAGGAACGTTTCTCTGACTTTGAAAAGCTCCCCGAGTACATCGAAGCCGCAAGCGGAAAGATTATGGCAAGTCGCCATCGAGAGGATCCATATTCTCATTTGATCTATCAGCTTGATGTTTCGAAATGTGATTCTTGCGAGGAAATTGCGCTTTGGATGGGGGACAAAATGGTGTTTCCAGCAGTTGGTCCATCAGTTTTCGCCAATCAAGATATGTCCAGAGACGTTCGAAAGCTATATGATGAAGCGGGAGCTGTCTTTTCAACTTCACCTCGCTCAGCTGCGGCCATGCTACGGTTGGCTCTTCAAGTTCTTTTAAAAGAACTCGGAGGTAAGGGAACAAACATCAACGATGACATTGACTATCTTTCTGACAATGGCCTCTCGCCTCAGCTCGTTAAGGTTATGCACTCCCTGAGAATAATCGGAAATGAGAGCGTTCATCCGGGGCAAATTTCCGTTGATGACGATCCGTCAATTGCAGAAGCGATGTTTAGGTTAATTAATGAAGTCATTGAGCAACTCGTAACTAGGCCAAGAGAGCAGGAAGAGCTTTGGCTGATGTTGCCGGAAAACAAACGCAAACCTGTCGAAAAGAAAATTAACAAAACAGAAAAGTAACCCATGCACTGCCCACAACCCCGCCTTTCCAAAACAGCGATGGTCCCCTGACAAAACCCCTCCTATGAGGGCGCGAACAAAGTTACCCTGCTAAGGACCATCACCATGAACGCGCTTATCGCACCTGTGACCCCGCTCGCCTCGGCCATTGCCGATCTGATCATCGCAGCCCAGTCCGCTACCCGCCGGTTCCTGACCTCGGACAAGGTGCCGACCTGGACCGAGTACCTGGGTGATTGCAACAAATAAGAAACCACTCACAGATCAAAACCCCGGCCATCGCGCCGGGGTTTTTCTTTGTCCTGTCGGAATGGTGATTGGCAGCGCCGCGCGCCGGGCGCTATGGCTGAACCAAAGCTTGAAAGACATGCATGCGCCTGATTGCCCTCACCACCCTGACCATGATCGCCTTTGCGGCCAATTCGCTGTTAAACCGGGCGGGTCTGGCCGGGGATCATATCGGCCCGGCGGGGTTCGCGTTGATCCGTGTGGTCGCGGGGGCGGTGACCTTGTGGGGCCTCGTGGCGCTTGGCTCCCGCGGCTTGCCGCAGCGCCCGCGCCCGGATTGGGTCGCCGTGCTTGCGCTCGTCGCATATCTGCTCGGGTTTTCCTTTGCCTATCTGGCACTGGATGCGGGGCTTGGCGCGCTGATCCTTTTTGCGGTGGTGCAGGTGACCATGTTTGCAGGCGCGGTGATCGGAGGCGATATGCCACCGGGGCGCAGATGGGTTGGCATGGCGGTCTCGCTTTGCGGGTTGGCCTATCTGGTCTGGCCGGGCGCAGATGCGCGGATGGACCCGTTGGCGATTGCCCTGATGATCGTCGCGGCCATCGGCTGGGGCGTTTATTCTCTGGTCGGCCGCCGGGCAGAGGCACCGCTCGAAGCGACCACATGGAATTTCATCTATGCGGCGCCCCTAGTGCTGGTGGCCGTGCTGCCCTTTCTTCGTGACGAGCGGATGGGCGTGGTGGGCGTGGGGCTGGCGATCATGTCTGGCGCGCTGACGTCGGGGCTGGGCTACGCGCTTTGGTATCGGGTTTTGCCGCAGCTTGCGGCCAGCACCGGGGCTTTGGTGCAGCTATCTGTCCCGGTGATCGCCATATTTGCCGGGGTCATCTTTCTGGGCGAGGATTTGAGCCTGCGCCTCGTCCTTGCCTCTGCGCTGGTGCTGGGCGGGATCGCTGTGGGCCTTTTGCCGCGCCGATGATGCAGGCAAGGCTTGCGCGGGTCCTATGTGTCGTCTATACGCCCCCGGTGGCCAATTGCGTCACAGAATCAAAACCAAGAAACGCCGTGTTTGGCCCCGTATCGCTTCTGGGGTCAGTTCCGGCAAAGGAGAAGCGACATGAAACTGAATGAACTGCGCGACAATCCCGGCGCAACAAAACCCCGCAAACGTATTGGTCGTGGTCCCGGTTCGGGCACTGGTAAAACCGGTGGCCGTGGTATCAAGGGTCAAAAGTCGCGTTCGGGTGTGGCCATCAATGGCTACGAAGGCGGCCAAATGCCTTTGTACCAGCGTCTTCCCAAGCGTGGCTTCTCGAAGCCGAACCGCAAGAAGTTCGCTGTTGTGAACCTGGGCCTGATCCAGAAGTTCATCGACGAGAAGAAGCTGGACGCCAAGGACATCACCGAAGATACGCTGGTCGCGTCGGGTCTGGTGCGCCGCAAGCTGGACGGTGTTCGTGTGCTGGCCAAAGGCGAACTGACCGCCAAAGCCACCATCACCGTGACCGGTGCGTCGAAATCGGCTGTTGAAGCTGTCGAGAAAGCTGGCGGTAAATTGACCGTCGCTGCTCCGGCCGCTGCCGAATAAGACCTTGTGAGGGGCGCGCGCGCCCCTTACATGTCTAATCACGTTTTAAGCGCCGCCGGAGCCGGGAACGGTCCGGCGGTGTTTTACTTGAATGAGGGGGCCTCATGGCATCTGCTGCAGAACAAATGGCGTCGAACATGAGCTGGAGTGCCTTCGGCAAGGCGACCGAGCTGCGTCAACGCATCTTCTTCACGATCGGGCTTCTGATCATTTACCGCATCGGCACTTATATCCCGATCCCCGGGATCGACGCGGGCGCATTGCGTGACTTCATGGAACAGGCACAATCCGGCATCGCCGGCGTGCTGGGCATGTTCACCGGTGGCGCGCTGAGCCGGATGGGTGTCTTTGCCCTGGGCATCATGCCCTATATTTCCGCCTCGATCATCGTGCAGCTTCTGAGTTCCATGTGGGAACCCCTGAAGCAGCTGAAGAAAGAGGGCGAGCAGGGCCGCAAGAAGATCAACCAGTACACGCGCTACGGCACGGTGCTGCTGGCGACGGGTCAGGCCTTTGCCCTGGCCAACTCGCTGCAGGCAGGGGACCTTGTGACCAATCCCGGCGGGTTCTTCATCGCGGCTTGTGTGATCACCCTTGTGGGCGGCACCATGTTCCTGATGTGGCTGGGTGAGCAGATCACCGCACGCGGCATCGGCAATGGTATCTCGCTGATCATTTTCGTCGGCATCGTGGCAGAGATTCCCGCCGCTCTGGGTCAGTTTCTGGCCTCGGGTCGTTCGGGCGCCATCAGCCCTGCCGTGATCATCGGCGTTCTGGTGATGATCGTCGCCGTGATTGCTTTCGTCGTGTTCATGGAGCGTGCGCTGCGCAAAGTGCATATCCAGTACCCGCGCCGTCAGGTTGGCATGAAAATGTATGACGGTGGTTCCAGCCACCTGCCGATCAAGGTGAACCCGGCGGGCGTGATCCCGGCGATTTTCGCCTCGGCGCTGCTGCTGCTGCCCACGACGATCTCGACCTTCTCGTCGGGTCAGGCCGGTCCGATCATGTCGACGATCTTGGCCTATTTCGGCCCCGGCCAGCCTCTGTATCTTCTGTTCTTCTCGGGCATGATCATCTTCTTCACCTTCTTCTACACCAAGGAAGTGGCGTTCAAGACCGATGAAGTGGCTGACAACCTGAAGAACCAGAATGGTTTCGTGCCCGGCATTCGCCCCGGCAAGAAAACGGCCGAGTATCTTGACTATGTGGTCACCCGCCTTTTGACGCTCGGTTCGATCTATCTGGCGGCGGTCTGCCTGTTACCCGAGATCCTGCGCGCCCAGCTGGCCATCCCGTTCTACTTCGGCGGCACCTCGGTCCTGATCGTTGTGTCGGTGACCATGGACACCATCCAGCAAGTTCAATCGCACCTTCTGGCTCACCAGTATGAGGGTCTGATCGAGAAGTCCCAGCTTCGTGGTAAGAAGCGCGGCAAAAAGGCTCCGTCACGTCGATGAACATCATTCTTCTTGGACCGCCCGGTGCTGGCAAAGGCACCCAAGCTGAAAAACTGGTTGAAGAGCGGGGCATGATCCAGCTTTCCACCGGCGACATGTTGCGCGAAGCCAAGGCCTCGGGCAGCGAGATGGGCAAGAAGGTTGCCGCGATCATGGACGCGGGCGAGCTTGTCACCGACGAGATCGTCATTGGCTTGATCGAAGAAAAGCTGGAAGGCGACACTGGCGGCGGTTTCATCTTTGACGGTTTCCCCCGCACGCTGCCTCAGGCGGACGCGCTTGGCGCGCTTCTGAAGAAGCACGGCCAGTCGCTGGACGCGGTGATCGAGATGCAGGTGGATGATGACGTGCTTGTTGGCCGCATCGTTGGACGCGCCGAGGAAGCCCGCAAAGCCGGCAAGCCCGTGCGTGCAGATGATAACGAGGAAAGCCTGAAGATCCGTCTGATGGAATACTACAAGAAAACATCGCCGCTGATCGGCTATTACTGGGCCAAGGGCGATCTGAAATCGGTCAATGGTCTGGGCACCATCGAAGAGGTGCAGGGCGAGATTGCCGAGCTACTTGGCACCTGATCTAGACGCTAAAGAGCAATTTCCAAGCGCCGCAGTCTGATCGTGGCGCTTGGTTTTTTTGGGCCAGGCTGGGGTGTGCAAAAGGCTTGGCGCACTGATGGGTTGACGAACTGTTTAAACCCATCTAAGTCACCCCATCCCTTACGGGAATCGGTGTGTCTGCCGGGTCGCTCCCGCAGATGTACCAGACCAAAGAATTCAGCGCGGCCCGCTTGGAATGATCCGGCGGGCTTCCGTTGTGAAAAAAGGTTCCGGCGTTACGGAACCGCAACGAAAGGAAAGACTACGTGGCACGTATTGCTGGCGTAAACATCCCGACCCACAAACGGGTCCCGATCGCCCTGACCTATATCACCGGTATTGGCCATACCTCGGCTGCCGCTATCTGCGAAGCCGTGAACATCGACGTGACCCGTCGTGTGAACGAACTGTCGGATGCCGAAGTTCTGGCCATCCGCGAGCACATCGACGCGACCTACACCGTTGAAGGTGACCTGCGCCGCGAAGTGCAGATGAACATCAAGCGTCTGATGGACCTGGGCTGCTACCGCGGTCTGCGTCACCGTCGCAACCTTCCCGTTCGTGGTCAGCGTACCTCGACCAACGCACGTACCCGCAAAGGCCCCGCAAAGGCCATTGCCGGTAAGAAGAAATAAGGGAGGGTTTGACCAATGGCTCGCGATAAGACTCGTACCAAGCGTAAAGAGCGTAAGAACATCGCATCCGGTGTTGCTCACGTGAACTCTTCGTTCAACAACACCAAGATCCTGATCTCGGACGTGCAAGGCAACGCCATTTCGTGGTCGTCGGCTGGCACCATGGGTTTCAAAGGCTCGCGTAAGTCGACGCCTTATGCCGCTCAGATGGCGGCTGAAGATGCAGGCAAAAAAGCGCAGGAACACGGCGTTAAGACGCTGGAAGTTGAAGTTCAGGGCCCCGGTTCGGGCCGTGAATCGGCTCTGCGTGCGCTGGCTGCCATCGGTTTCAACATCACCTCGATCCGTGATGTGACCCCGATCGCACACAACGGCTGCCGCCCGCCGAAGCGCCGCCGCGTTTAAGGCAAGTATTACGGCCGGGCTGCGCAGGGACGCGTGGCCCGGTTTCCGTCATTTTAACCTCGGGCGTCCTGCCCTTTGGACATGGGGACAGGACAAGTATGGAGGGACGCATGATCCACAAGAACTGGGCAGAACTGATCAAGCCGACACAGCTGGACGTAAAGCCGGGCAATGACCCCGCACGTCAGGCGACCGTGATCGCCGAACCGCTGGAGCGTGGCTTTGGTCTGACCTTGGGCAACGCCCTGCGCCGCGTGCTGATGAGCTCGCTTCAAGGTGCCGCCATCACGTCGGTTCAGATCGACAACGTATTGCACGAGTTCAGCTCGGTTGCCGGTGTGCGTGAAGACGTGACCGACATCGTTCTGAACCTCAAAGGCGTTGCGATCAACATGGAAGTCGAAGGCCCCAAGCGCCTGTCGATTTCGGCCAAAGGCCCGATGGTTGTGACCGCTGGCGACATTTCGGAAACGGCTGGCATCGAGGTCCTGAACAAGGATCACGTGATCTGTCACCTGGATGACGGCGCGGATCTGTTCATGGAACTGACCGTCAACACCGGCAAAGGCTATGTCGCTTCTGACAAGAACAAACCGGAAGATGCGCCGATCGGCCTGATCCCGGTTGATGCGATCTATTCGCCGGTCAAGAAAGTGTCGTATGACGTGCAGCCGACCCGTGAAGGTCAGGTTCTGGACTATGACAAGCTGACGCTGAAGCTGGAAACCGATGGGTCCGTGACCCCGGAAGACGCCGTGGCCTTCGCTGCGCGCATTCTGCAAGACCAGCTGTCGATCTTCGTAAACTTCGACGAGCCGGAAGCGGCTGGCCGTCAGGACGAAGACGATGGTCTCGAGTTCAACCCGCTTCTTCTGAAGAAAGTGGACGAGCTGGAACTGTCGGTGCGTTCGGCAAACTGCCTGAAGAACGACAACATCGTTTACATCGGCGATCTGATCCAGAAAACCGAAGCCGAGATGCTCCGCACCCCGAACTTCGGTCGCAAGTCGCTCAACGAGATCAAAGAAGTGCTTTCGGGCATGGGTCTGCACCTTGGCATGGATGTCGAGGAATGGCCGCCTGAGAATATCGAAGAGCTCGCCAAGAAATTCGAAGATCAGTTCTGATCTTCGAAGCATTCCTAGCAAAAGTGGAAACCGGTTTTGCGGTTCGGGAATGCGAGCAATAAAAATTCGGGGGCCGGATCACTGGCCTCCAAAATGCCCGCCTAATGCGGGGAACATCCGGGCAATCCTGCCCCAAGGAGAGGGACCGACACGCATCGGTTCACAGACAAAGCACCGCTCTCTCAAGAGCACCAAAGAAGGATTAAGAAAATGCGTCACGCTCGTGGTTACCGCCGCCTGAATCGCACCCATGAACACCGCAAAGCGATGTTCGCCAACATGGCTGGTTCGCTGATCGAACATGAACAGATCAAAACGACCCTGCCGAAAGCCAAAGAACTGCGCCCGATCATTGAAAAAATGATCACGCTGGCCAAACGCGGTGACGTACACGCGCGCCGTCAGGCTGCTGCACGTCTGAAGCAAGACCAGCACGTTGCCAAACTTTTCGAAGTTCTCGGCCCGCGCTATGCGGAGCGTCAGGGCGGCTATGTGCGCGTTCTGAAAGCTGGTTTCCGTTATGGTGACATGGCGCCCATGGCGATCATCGAATTCGTTGACCGCGATGTTGATGCCAAAGGGTCTGCTGACCGTGCGCGTCTTGAAGCTGAAGAAGCTGCTGAGGCCGCAGAAGCGTAAGCTTCATCCACAAGATGTTTTGAAGCCCCGCATCGTTTGGTGCGGGGCTTTTTTTGTGCGCATCGCAAAATGCAAATATTACCGTTGCGCTTTGCGCCGTTGAGCCTCAAAAGCACATAAAGCAATCATAGGTTGTTTGACATTCGTAGCCCTGTCTAAAAGGATAGGTTTGGGACGACTTCAAGTGGATGGACACGTGCAAAACTCAGGATTGGATCAGGGGCTGGCAAAGCTCACGGACCTGGCGCCGAAAGGATATGCGCTTGGGCTTCATATTCGCTATGCGTCGGCCCATATCATGATCCAGACCTATGATCCGCGCTGGACCGAGATCTACACCGAGAAAGGCTATATGCTGGCGGATCCGACCGTGTTTTGGGGGTTCGGCAATGAAGGGGCGATCCGGTGGAGCGATGTCGACCTTCCCGATCCCCACGGCATTCTGAAGCAAGCGGCCGGGTTTGGCCTGAACTACGGGATCTGTGTTGCACATGGCCCGACATCCTCGCGCACGATCGGTGGATTCGCCCGTGAAGACCGCGAGTTTAGTGACGAAGAGATCGAGCAAATTCATCAACTCGTGCGCCAACTACATGAACAGTCCACGCCCCCCGAGCAGCTGACATCAGCCCAACGTATGGCTTTGCGTTTGATCGCAAAGGGCAGCCGTCATGCCGAAGCCGCTGCCCTTTTGGGGATCTCGGAAAGTGCGCTTAAGGCGCGCCTTCGATCCGCCCGTGATCGGCTTTTCGTGCGCACAACGGCCGAAGCGATCCAACGCGCGCAGGAATACAACCTGCTCTGATCCCGCGTTTTCGCCTTTCCACCGACCGGGCAGGCGCATAGTTTCATCCCATGCCTGATCTTTTCGACAGTTCCACAGACCGTACGGACCACGCAGCCGAAGCGCCACGCCCCTTGGCGGACAGATTGCGCCCTCAATCCCTTGGCGAGGTGATTGGGCAAGAGCAGGTGTTGGGACCGGAAGCGCCTTTGGGCACCATGTTGGCGGCTGGCAGTTTGGGATCGTTGATATTCTGGGGCCCGCCCGGCGTGGGCAAGACCACCATTGCCCGCCTCTTGGCGCGTGAAACCGATCTGCATTTTGTCCAGATCAGCGCCATCTTTTCTGGTGTGCCCGAATTGCGAAAAGTGTTCGAGGCGGCCAAGCATCGCCGCGCCAACGGGCAGGGGACATTGTTGTTCGTGGATGAAATCCACCGTTTCAACAAAGCTCAGCAAGACGGATTTCTTCCCTATATGGAGGATGGCACCATCCTGCTGGTCGGGGCCACAACCGAAAACCCATCTTTTGAGCTGAACGCAGCTGTGTTGTCACGCTCGCAGGTTCTTGTGCTGACGCGCTTGTCGCTGGCCGATCTGGAACGCCTTGTGCAGCGTGCCGAACAGGAATTGGGCAAGGCACTGCCTCTGAGCGGCGAGGCCCGCGAGGCGCTTTTGGAAATGGCCGATGGCGATGGGCGTGCGCTTTTGAACCTTGTTGAGCAGGTCACGGCATGGAAAGTCGATGGGAAGCTGGATGTCGAAGGGCTGTCCTCGCGCCTGATGAAGCGCGCCGCGATTTACGACAAATCCGGTGACGAACATTACAACCTGATCTCGGCTTTGCATAAATCTGTACGTGGGTCTGATCCGGATGCGGCCCTCTACTGGTTTGCCCGGATGTTGAACGGCGGCGAGGACCCCCGGTTTCTGGCCCGTCGCCTGGTGCGTATGGCTGTTGAAGATATCGGGCTGGGCGACCCTCAGGCGCAGCGGGTCTGCCTGGACGCATGGGAAACCTACGAGCGTTTGGGAAGCCCGGAAGGCGAGCTGGCCCTGTCACAGGCCGTGATCTATCTGGCGCTGGCGCCCAAATCCAACGCAAACTACGTGGCTTACAAGGCTGCGATGAAGGCCGCGAAAAAAACCGGCTCCGCGCCCCCGCCCAAGCATATTCTCAACGCACCGACCCGGTTGATGGAGGAGCAGGGCTATGGGGATGGATATGCCTATGACCACGATGCACCGGACGGTTTTTCGGGGCAAAACTACTTCCCCGACGACATGAAACGCGGTGTTTACTACGTGCCGGTCGAACGCGGTTTTGAGCGAGAGCTGAAAAAACGCACAGACTACTTCGCAAATCTGCGCAGAAAACGCCGATGACATATTCGTGTCTTGAAACTAGGTTTCTTGCGACGGAAAGGTTGAGCTGAGCCGTATCACGCTCAACCTTAACCGATGACCAAGCCATAGGAGCCAAAAATATGCGTTTTGCCATTCTCGCCGCCGCCCTTGCCCTTCCGACAGTTGCGCTTGCCGCCGACCCCGTTCAGGACACCATCGAAGCGCGACAGGGCTTTTACAAGCTTCTGGGCGCCAATATGGGTGTTCTTGCCGGTATGGCGAAGGGCGAGATCGACTATGACGCGGCTGCCGCGCAGACCGCAGCCGACAACATGGGCACGTTGACCTCTTATAATCTGGGGCATCTCTATATGCCCGGCACCTCAAGCGCGGATTCGGACAAAACGCGTGCCCTGCCGAAAATCTGGGAAGATTTCGCGGGCGTTCAGGAAAAAGGTGCGGCCTATGTCGCGGCTGTGAAAGCGATGCAGGGCGTGGCTGGAGCAGGCAAAGATCAGATGGCCGGTGCGCTTGGTGCCTTGGGTGGGTCTTGCAAAGGCTGCCATGACACCTACCGTGCCAAGTAAATCACGGTGACGCATATGGATGATCAGCTGCCCCAAGGCGTTGAACGCGTCAAGCTGTGGGACCCGGCCCTGCGCCTGTTCCATTGGGCGCTGGTCATCTGTGTCGTGACCGGCTGGATGTTGGGCCGGTTTGGGCCCAACATCATGACCCTGCATTTTTATGCCGGCTATGCGGTGGTCGGCTTGCTGGTCTTTCGCATTTTGTGGGGTTTCGTCGGGTCACGCCCCGCCCGGTTTCGCCACTTCCTGTTTGGCCCTAAAAAGACGCTGGCCTATGTGGCCACCATGCCCAAACGCCGCCCCAGCTATTGGCCCGGCCACAATCCGGTAGGCGCCCTGTCGGTCTTTGCGCTTTTGGGCGTATTGTTCGCGCAAGTTGGGACGGGTCTGTTCATTGATGCGGATGACTTCATCAACACCGGCCCGCTGGTCAGCTGGGTCAGCTATGACACGGCGCGCGCGGCCGCGGGGCTGCATTATCGCCTGTCGCTGGCGCTGCTGGCGCTGGTTGTGCTGCATCTGGGCGCGATTGGGTTTTATCGCTTCTGGAAGCGTGAAAACCTTGTGAAACCGATGGTCACCGGGTGGAAAGCTGTGCGTAAAGACCACCCCGACGCCTGACAGAGCGCTTGACAATAAAGGCGCTTGGCCTCAGTCAGTCGCCATGATGACACCCCTTCTTCAAGTTGCATTGGGCGGCGCGCTTGGCGCCTCGGCCCGCTATTTGACCAACACAACGGTCACACGTCTTTTGGGACATGGGTTCCCTGTGGGCACTCTGATGGTGAACATAGTCGGGTCGTTCTTGATGGGCGTGCTTGTGGTGGTGCTGGCCAAAAAGGGAGGGCAGGCTGCCGCACCTTTTTTGATGACTGGCATCTTGGGCGGGTTCACAACCTTCTCGGCCTTTTCGCTGGATGCGGTGACCTTGTATGAACGCGGGCAGGCCGCAGCGGCGATGGGCTATGTGCTCGGGTCCGTTGTGGTGTCGATTTTGGCTTTGATGGCGGGTCTTATGCTGGCCCGAATGGTGTTGGCATGAGCGGCGTTCAGATAATCACCCTTGGCCCGGACGAGGCCGAGCAACGACTTGATCGCTGGGTCAAGCGCATGTTCCCCCATGCTGGTCAGGGGCGCATTGAAAAGGGCTGTCGCAAAGGCGAGTTTCGGGTGAACGGCGCCAAGGTCAAAACCTCGACCCGTGTTGGGCCGGGGGATGAGGTGCGCATACCGCCTTTGCACACCACCAAGGATGAACGCTCCGAGCCGAAGGCCAAGGCGCGCGTGTCGGATGCGGATGCGAAGTTGATCCAGTCCTGTGTGATCTATCGCGACGACCACGTGATTGCCCTCAATAAACCGCCGGGCCTGCCCACGCAGGGTGGCTCGAAACAGACCCGTCATGTGGACGGGCTGGCCGAGGCGCTGAAATTTGAGCGCGAGGAAAAGCCCCGTCTTGTGCATCGTCTGGACAAGGACACCTCAGGCGTTCTGCTTCTGGCGCGCACGCAGGCGGCGGCATCTGGCCTGACGGCGGCGATGCGCCACAAGGAAACGCGCAAGATTTACTGGGCTGTGGTGGCCGGCGTTCCGACGCCCTATCTGGGCGAGATCCGCTATGGGCTTTACAAAGCTGCCGGTGGCGGGCGCGGGGCGGGTGAAAAGATGATCTGCGTGCATCCGCGCGCCATGAACGATTACCCTGATGCCAAGCGCGCGCACACGCTTTATGCCACCCTTTACCGTGTGGCGAGCCGTGCCGCGTGGGTTGCGATGGAGCCGATCACCGGCCGCACCCATCAGCTGCGCGCTCATATGGCTGAAATCGGTCACCCGATCATTGGTGATGGCAAATACGGCGGCTCTTCTCAGGACAACATGGGCGACGGTTGGGGGGCGATGATTGGCGGCGACATTTCCCGCAAACTGCACCTGCACGCGCGCTCGATGACGTTTGAACATCCGGTGACCAAGAAGCCTGTGACCGTGACGGCTGATCTGCCGCCGCATATGGCCGACACTTTCGAGACCTTTGGCTGGACCCCCGATCTGGCCGCCGATGACCCGTTCGAGGCGCTTTGAATGACCACCCTGAAGCTCGCCGTATTCGACGTGGACGGCACACTTATCGACAGTCAGGATTTCATCGTCGAGGCGATGAACCGTGCCTTTGGCGAGATGGGTGTCGCACTGCCCACCCGCGCCGAGGTGTTGTCGATCGTGGGTCTGTCGCTGCATGACGCCATCGCGCGGTTGGTCCCGTCGATGTCCGAACCGGATGTGGCGCATGCCGCGCAGCAATACAAAAACATGTTCATTCAGCTCAGAGCCGAAAAAGGGGGCGAGGCGGCCGCGCCTATGTATCCCGGTGCACGTGCAGCGCTTGAGGCGCTTCATCCGCGAGACGAAGTGCTATTGGGCGTGGCCACGGGCAAGGCACGACGCGGGTTGGATCATGCCTATGATGCGCATGATCTGCGCAAGTTTTTCGTGACCCACCAAACGGCGGATGACCACCCCTCCAAGCCGCACCCCTCTATGCTGAAGCGGGCTTTGGCGGAAACCGGCGCTGACGCAGGAAATGCGGTGATGATCGGTGACACCAGCTTTGACATGGAGATGGGAAAGGCTGCGGGGTTTCGCACAATTGGCGTGACTTGGGGCTATCACCCAAGGGCAGAGCTTGTTTCTGCCGGTGCGGACATCTTGATTGATGCGTTTGCACAATTGCCCTCGGCGCTGGACGAATTATGGGGAAAAGCATGAGCAACTGGGCAGCAAAACGGTTCTGGAAGGAAACAACGGTCGCCGAAGCCGATGAAGGCTTTCAGGTGCTGCTGGATGGGCGTGGGGTGAAGACCCCGGCAAAAGTGCCCCTGGTGGTGCCGACCCGCGCGCTGGCCGACGCCATGGCCGCCGAATGGGAGGCGCAGGAAGACGCGATTGACCCGAATCGCATGCCCGTTACCCGCATGGCCAACTCGGCCATTGATAAGGTCGCGGTTCAACATGCAGCGGTGGCGGACATGTTGGCGGCCTATGGTGACAGCGATTTGCTGTGTTATCGGGCCACGGAACCGCGCGAGTTGATCGCCCGACAGGCGGAACATTGGGACCCCGTTCTGGACTGGGCGGCCAAGGCGCTTGGCGCTCATTTGGTGCCTGTGTCGGGAATCATGCATAGCGCGCAGGATGCGGCATCGGTCGAATCCCTGACCCGTCAGGTACATGCGCTGGACCATTTTCAGCTCGCAGCCTTCCATGATCTTGTCGCCATCTCAGGATCTTTGGTTTTGGGATTCGCGGTGGCCGCGAAACATCTTGATCAGGCTCGTGCATGGGAACTGTCGCGCGTTGATGAAACCTGGCAGCAAGAGCAATGGGGCGTTGATGAAGAAGCCCATGAGCAAGCAGAGAAAAAGCGCGACGCCTTCGCACTGGCAGCGTGGTTTTTTGCCGCAAGCCAGCGCGAAACATAATACAACCAAAGCGTTAGGCTTCGATAATTTTCTTGCTTTACCCTAGGTTAAGTATCGGAATCCGCGATGTTGCCCTTGACGAAATCTGATCAATTCTTTCAAACTCTTTCCATGTTGAGAGGGGAGTCTCCTTTCGCTGACATATAAGCAGCCCAAAAGGGTTGATAGAATTCGCCCGAATACCGGGCAAAAATCAGGAAGAGGTAAACATGAAAAAAACCGTTTTTCTCGGCGCACTGACTGTGGCTGGCTTGGCTGCCAGCGCTGCGGCAGCTGCAACCCTTGATGACGTCAAGGCACGCGGCAAGCTGAACTGCGGTGTGACCACCGGTCTTGTCGGCTTCGCCGCACCGGATGCAAACGGCACCTGGAATGGTTTTGACGTCGGCGTCTGCCGTGCAGTCGCAGCCGCTGTTCTTGGCGACGCCAATGCAGTTGAGTTTGTTCCGACCACCGGCAAGACGCGCTTCACCGCGCTGGCCTCGGGCGAGATCGACATGCTGGCGCGCAACACCACCTGGACGCTGTCGCGTGACGTTGACCTGAAGTTCGAATTCGTAGGCGTGAACTACTACGATGGTCAGGGCTTCATGGTGTCGAAAGACATGGGCGTAAGCTCGGCAAAAGATCTGGACGGCGCAACCGTCTGCATTCAGACCGGTACCACCACCGAACTGAACCTGGCCGATTTCTTCCGTGCCAACAACATGAGCTACGAGCCGGTTCCGATCGAAACCAACGCTGAAGCTCAGCAGCAGTACCTTGCTGGCGCCTGCGACGTGTACACCACCGACGCATCGGGTCTGGCCGCAACGCGTGCAACCTTCGAAGATCCGGCAGGCCACGTGCTGCTGCCCGAGATCATCTCGAAAGAGCCGCTGGGTCCGCTGGTTCGTCACGGCGACAACGAGTGGGGCGACATCGTGCGCTGGACTTTGAACGCGCTGATCTCGGCTGAAGAGCTGGGCATCACCTCGGCCAATATCGGCGAGCTGGCTGGTTCGACCGACAACCCGGAAGTGGCTCGTATCCTTGGTTCCGAAGGCAACCTGGGCGAGATGCTGGGTCTGGACGCTGAATGGGGCAAACGCGCCATCATGGCCGGCGGCAACTATGGCGAGCTGTTTGCCAAGAACATCGGTGAAGACACACCGATCGCTCTGGCCCGCGGCCTGAACGCTCAGTGGAAAGACGGCGGCCTGATCTACTCGCCTCCCTTCCGCTAAACACATCACGGAAAGGGCGTGGATAATCCACGCCCTTTTCCTTTTCATCTGAACGCACTCTGGCGCCACGGCCTTGAGCCGACAAAAACAAAATGCCAGAGGCAACGGGGATGTCTCATATGACAACTATGACCGACCCTCATCAGGGCCAGTTCCGGCTATCCATGCTTCTGTATGATAGCCGCTACCGCTCGATGACCATTCAGATTGTCGCGCTGATCGGCTTTCTGATGCTTGTATTCTGGCTTTTCGCGAACACCGCGCAAAACCTTGCGGACCTTGGCAAAGAGCCAAGCTTCCGCTTCATGTCCGAGCCTGCGGGCTATGACATCAACCAACGCCTGTTGGACTATAATTCGCAAGACACCCATTTGCGCGCATCGCTTATGGGGCTCTTGAACACCTTGCTTGTGGCCGTCATGGGCTGCGTCGCGGCCACCATCATCGGTGTGTTTGTTGGCGTTTTGCGCTTGTCGCCCAACTGGATCATCTCGCGCCTTTCGGCTGTATATGTCGAGATGTTCCGCAACGTGCCGGTCCTGCTTTGGATCGTGTTCACAATGGCGATCCTGATCGAAACACTGCCCCGGCCACGCGCGTTCAAAACGGGCGAGGCCTCCATGTCGCTTTGGGACAGCGTGGCTATCACCAATCGGGGCATCTATATTCCCGAGCCGCTGTTTTCGAACTCGCTGGGCAACTTCCACTTTTTCGGTGCATCAAGCCTTCGGTTTGACGTGAGCCTTGACCTTCTGGCCATCGGCGCTGTGTTCCTTGCGGGACTGTTGACCTCGATGCTGATCAAGCGTCGGGCCGATGCGATCCAGGAAGCCACGGGCGATCGTCCGCGGACCTGGCACTGGCGTTTGGGCGTGATCTTCGTGCCGACGCTGGTGGTGCTGGCGGTGCTGGGCTTCCATCTTGGCTACCCGGAGCTGAAAGGCTTCAACTTCAAGGGTGGCACCCATATGCGCAACTCTCTGATCGCGCTATGGCTGGCCCTGTCGCTCTATACCGGTGCCTTCATCGCCGAGATTGTGCGCGCGGGCATCATGGCCATCTCGAAGGGTCAGACAGAGGCCGCCGGTGCCTTGGGGCTTCGCCCGAACCGCACCATGAGCCTTGTTATCCTGCCGCAAGCGCTGCGGGTGATCATTCCGCCGCTTATTTCCAACTACCTGAACCTCACCAAGAACAGCTCTTTGGCAATTGCCGTGGGCTATATGGACATCACGGGGACCTTGGGGGGCATCACCATGAACCAGACCGGGCGCGAGCTTGAAACCGTTCTGTTGTTGATGGCCGTCTACCTGACCATCTCGCTGTCCATCTCAGCGGTGATGAACTGGTACAACGAATCCGTGAAGCTGAAGGAGCGCTGATATGCCTGATATGTCTTTTGTTCGCTCTGAGATGCTGCCTGAACGCGCCCCGCCCGCATCGTCGGTTGGGTTCGTCGGTTGGGCGCGCCAGAACCTTTTCAACGGGGTTCTGAACTCCATCCTCACGGTGGTGTCACTGGTGTTGATCTACATGATCCTGGCAGCCATTCTGCCGTGGATCTTCGCGCCGACCTGGAATGGCACGTCGCAAAACCACTGTCGTGAGATCGTAGGTGAAGGGCATCACGCCGCCTGTTGGGGCGTGATCAATGATCGCTGGCAACAGCTGCTCTTTGGCTTCTATCCCAATGGCTCCGAGGAAGGCACTTCGGATCTGCGCTGGCGTCCGATCCTGGCGTTCCTGCTGCTCTTTGTGGCGGTAACCCCGGTCTTGTTCAACATGATCTCGCGCCGGATGAACTGGGTGCTTCTGTCCGTGTCGCTGGCCTATGGCGCATGGTCGCTGGGCGGGTCCTTGGGCATGGTTGCTGCACTGGTGTTTCTGGCCATCGCAGCTGCCATTGGGTTCAAGGCGCTGACCTCAGATAAAGAGGCCCGTGCGGCCGAGATCGAAGCCGGGGCCAAACGTCTGCCCAATCCGCTTATCTTCTCGGCGATCTTCCCCTTCATTGCACCTTGGCTTCTGTGGGGTGGTTCGATCTGGTTCCCGGTTGGGGCGGCCCTTGGCTTTGTCTTCGGGTTCCTGTCCTACCGTCCCTTGGCGGCTGCCGTTGGCAGTTTGGCCAGCCTGATCCTGTCGGTCGTGATCGCCATTTGCTGGTGGTTGTTCCTGATGGGCCCGTTCGCGGGGGCAATGGATGCGATCCTGCCCATCGGTCTTGAGGCCGTTGAAAGCCGCAAGTTCGGGGGCTTCATGCTGTCGATCACCATCGGTGTTGTGGCCATTGGCTGTTCGCTGCCGATTGGCATCGTGCTTGCCCTTGGGCGTCAGTCTGACCTTCTGATCGTCAAAGCGTTGTGCGTGGGCTTTATCGAGTTCATTCGCGGGGTGCCGCTGATCACGCTTCTGTTCGTGGCCTCGACGCTTCTGAACATCTTCATGCCGCCGGGCACGAACTTTGACATCATCCTTCGGGTGCTGATCATGGTGACGCTCTTCGCCGCAGCCTATATGGCCGAGGTGATCCGCGGCGGTCTGGCAGCCCTTCCGCGTGGCCAGTATGAAGCCGCCGATGCGCTGGGTCTGGACTATTGGAAAGCCCAACGGCTGATCATCATGCCGCAAGCCCTGAAGATCTCGATCCCGGGGATCGTGTCGACCTTCATTGGCGTGTTCAAGGACACGGTGCTGGTGTCGATCATCGGTCTGCTTGACCCTCTTGGCCTGTCGAACGCGATTCGTGCTGACCAGGCGTGGAACGGTTTGGTCTGGGAAATCTACGGATTTATCGGCCTTCTGTTCTTTGTCTTCTGCTTCGCGATGTCGCGCTACTCGATGTATCTCGAGCGCCGCCTTCGTACAGACCACCGTTAAAGGAGAGACTTTATGTCTTCGATTACTCTCGACACCCATGCTGATCGCAGCAAGATGGCCGTCTCTGACGAGGTGGCAATTGAAATCCGCAACATGAACAAGTGGTATGGCTCGTTCCACGTGCTGCGCGACATTGATCTGACCGTCTACGAAGGCGAACGGATCGTTATCGCGGGGCCGTCAGGTTCGGGTAAATCCACCCTGATCCGTTGCATCAACCGTCTGGAAGAGCACCAGGAAGGCCAGATCATCGTGGACGGGACCGAGCTGACCTCGGACCTGAAAAACGTTGATAAAGTGCGTTCGGAAGTGGGGATGGTGTTTCAGCACTTCAACCTCTTCCCGCATCTGACCATTCTGGAAAACTGCACGCTGGCACCCATCTGGGTGCGCAAAGAGCCCCGCAAAGAGGCCGAAGCGCGTGCGATGCATTTCCTTGAAAAGGTGAAGATCCCCGAACAGGCCCACAAATATCCGGGCATGTTGTCGGGTGGTCAGCAGCAGCGTGTGGCCATCGCGCGCTCGCTGTGCATGATGCCGCGCATTATGCTCTTTGACGAACCCACCTCGGCACTTGACCCTGAGATGATCAAGGAAGTGCTGGAAACCATGGTGGAACTGGCCGAAGAGGGCATGACCATGCTCTGCGTGACCCACGAGATGGGCTTCGCCAAAGAGGTCGCCAACCGCGTGATCTTCATGGATGCCGGCCAGATTGTGGAACAGAACGAACCGGAAGAGTTCTTCAACAACCCGCAATCGGAACGCACCAAACTGTTCCTCAGCCAGATCCTCTGATCCTGGTCACTGAATGTACGAAAAGCCCCGCCATCCGGTGGGGCTTTTCATTTTGGCAATCTCGTATCTTTCCCTTCGGCACGGCACCGGGTCCTGATCAGGGTGCGGGAAGGGGCTTAAATCAATTCACGCGGCACAACGAAATCCGTCACGGTTCCGCTGCCCCAACAGACCTCTGACCAACGATCTGCTGGGAAAGTGATCACCGATGTCGCGGCCGTCGGGTAGTGGTGGAATTTCGGGTGCGGGTGCGGTTCTTGCGCCAACCGGCGCGCCATATAGGCAGACCCCGGATTATGCGCCACCATCATGACGCGCGGCTCTGTGGCGGCTTTCAGTTGCGCCAGCATGGTCTCGGGGTCTGACAGGTAAAGCGCGGCTTTCATCTGTGCGGTGGGGGCGCCGATCAGCTTGTCGGCAACCAGCGCCCATGTTTCGCGTGTGCGGGTGGCATCGGAGCACAGAACCTCTTGCGGCGTTATGCCGTGATCTGCGATCCAGCGACCAATGGCTTTGGCCGAGGCCCGCCCCCTTTTGTTCAAAGGACGCGCATGGTCTTCAAGGTTGGCATCTCCCCAGCTGGATTTGGCGTGCCGGGTCAGGATCAGGGTCAGGGTCATGTCGGATTAAAAGCTTTCATATGAAATGCGGATTGCGCGGGCAATCTACCATAGGTTTCGCTGATGGGACATACTCGCCGCACAGCACAGCCTTGCGCCATGCAGTCCGCGCGATCCTCGCCGTTCAGGTGGGATTTGCAAGCTGGCACATCATAGCCGCTCGGCCCAAGCGCCGAGACCGGACAGGCGGTCAGGCAAGGCGCAGCGCATGTCAGGCAGGGCTGTTGACCGGCTTCCGGCAAGTCCAACAACGCAGGAATGTGGATCGCCCCACGATAGCTGATCCAAAGGCCCGCCGTATCATGCACCAGCATTCCAACGGGGCTGTCCCACGCCTGTCCAGACGCCCGCGCCCAAGCCTGAAACGGCGGATAGGGTGGCCCATCTGACGGAAAAGCTGGAACGCCGCCCCAAAGCTGTGCAAGCGTGCGGATCGCTCTTTTCGACCAGCGATCCAATGGGTCGGGCTGCCCGTCACGAGCTTCATTGCTGTTGTGAAAGGCTGGCCAGAACCCAGGCTCATCAGGGCCAAGCAGCACCAAAGTGCCCCCGTTTTCGTGCAGCATGCCCACCACCGAAAGGTGGAAATCTTCAGCTGCGGGTGAAAGGGGCATGGCACAAACCTCAGGCGCGGATCAACGACCCCGCGCCGTGATCCGTATAAAGCTCAAGCAGACAGGCATTCGGGGCCCGGCCATCCAGAATGACCACAGCGCGCACACCGCCTTCGATGGCGTTGAGGGCTGTTTCCGTCTTTGGGATCATGCCCCCCGCGATCACGCCCGAGGCGGTCATCTCGCGGATTTGGGATGGCGTCAGCTCGGTCAAAACCTCGCCATCGGCCCCTTTAACCCCTTCGACATCAGTGAGCAGAAGCAGGCGATCGGCCTTCAGCGCGGCGGCAATCGCGCCCGCCATCGTGTCGCCATTGATGTTGAATGTCTCGCCATTCCGCCCGGCGCCCAAAGGCGCAATCACGGGAATGGTCTCGGCTGCGGCAAGGTCATTCAAGATGGTGGCATTCACCTCGGAGGGCGTGCCAACAAAGCCCAGATCCGGGTTTGTCTGATCACAGGTCACCAACCCGGCATCCTTGCCAGACAGACCCACGGCTTTGCCCCCTTCGGCATTGATGGCCTGCACGATCCGCTTGTTCACGCGACCCGACAGCACCATTTCCACCACCTCTACCGTGGCGGCATCTGTCACGCGCTTTCCGTTCACAAACTCGCTTTCGATCTTGAGCTTGTCCAGCATCGCATTGATCATCGGACCGCCGCCATGCACCACCACCGGGTTCACGCCAACATGGCGCATCAACACAATGTCGCGGGCGAAGCTGGCCATGTCTTCGTCGCTGCCCATGGCGTTGCCGCCGAATTTTATGACAACGGTCGCGCCTGTATAGCGCTGCAGATAGGGCAAAGCCTGAGACAAAGTGCGGGCGGTGGCGATCCAATCGCGGTTCATGTTCTGGGTCTTCATATGCTGGTCCTCGTTCCCACGGTGTTACGCGGTTGCGATCGGCCTGCCAAGAGGCATTGCAGCGCCCGCCTCGCCTGTTAGGGTGCTTGAGCAAGCCAATGCCAGCAACTTTCCAACGACCACTGCGAGGATTTTATGAGCGACGACCGCAAAACCCTGCTTTTGACAGGTGCCAGCCGGGGCATTGGCCATGCCACCGTCCGCAAGTTTAACCGTGAAGGCTGGCGGGTGATCACCTGTTCACGCCAACCTTTCCCGGATGAATGCCCATGGGGCGGGGGGTCTGATAATCACGTGGTGCTCGATCTGTCCGATCCGGCCGATACGATCAATGCCGTGGGGGCCATCCAGGAAAAGCTGGACGGACGGTTGGATGCGCTTGTGAACAACGCGGGCATCTCGCCAAAAGGCGAAGGTGGGGCGCGGTTGAATACGCTGAACACCGATTTGATGGATTGGGGCAAAGTGTTCCATGTCAATTTCTTTGCGTCGGTGGTTCTGGCACGCGGCTTGCGCGAAGAACTGGCAGCGGCAAAGGGTGCGGTGGTCAACGTGACCTCTATTGCCGGTTCGCGCGTTCACCCCTTTGCAGGTGCAGCCTATGCAACATCAAAGGCCGCGCTGGCCGCTTTGACCCGCGAAATGGCCCATGACTTTGGTCCTTTGGGCGTGCGCGTGAATGCTATTGCGCCGGGCGAGGTCGAGACCGCCATCCTGTCCCCCGGGACTGAGAAAATCGTCGAGAAGCTGCCGTTGCAGCGTTTGGGCCAACCCGAAGAGGTTGCCTCGGCGATCTATTTCCTGTGTTCGGACGAAAGCTCGTATATTTCTGGTGCCGAGATCGAAGTGAATGGTGCACAGCACGTGTGACGCCGCGTTCAAAAATCGGTCAGTCGAGACCCGCGATGATCGCGCGCAGGGTCGCGATCCCATCGCCTTTTTCAGATGATGTCAGGATCATCTCGGGATAGGCTGCGGGGTGTTTGGACAGCGCTTTGCGCACCTGTGTCCAGACCTTCTCGCGGTCCTTTTCCTTCACCTTGTCAGCTTTGGTCATCACCACCTGAAAGGTCACAGCCGAACTGTCGAGCAGGGACATGATTTCCTCGTCGACTTTCTTCACACCATGTCGGCTATCAATCAGGACAAAGGCCCGACGCAGGTTTTGGCGGCCTGACAAATAGGCCTTCAAAAGTCGCTGCCATTTCTCAACCACAGCGACCGGCGCGTTGGCGTAGCCATATCCGGGAAGGTCGACAAGATAGGGGCCGTTTGTGGTTGTGAAGAAATTGATTTCTTGTGTGCGGCCGGGGGTGTTGGATGCGCGGGCCAGCTTCACGCGACCTGTCACCGCATTGATCAGGCTGGATTTCCCTACGTTTGAGCGCCCGGCAAAGCAGACCTCGATCCGGTCAGGTGCAGGCAGGCCATCCATCGCGACAACGCCTTTCAGAAATCCGGTTTCGGCGGCGAAAAGCTTGCGGCCACGTTCACGGGCAAGGTCGTCGGGCGTTTCGGCAAAGGGGAACGGCAATTGCGTCATGTGATCACCTCGACCGGTTCGTCGCGCACCACCACGCCCGGTTTTGTGACGACGGCATAGACGCCGCAATCCTGGTGGCCCCAGTTTGATTTCAGTGCGCCCAATGTATCCGCGTCACGTTCGCCGGTGGCGGGGTTCGCCGTGGTTGCAAGGCAGCGGGTGATATGCTCGCGGACTTCAAACTCGGCCTCTCCGATGCGGAGCCGCTTGCCGATCCAGTTGCGTTCTTCCCAGGGTGCAAACCCTTCGATCAGAAAATTGCCGCGCCAGCGTGTGGGATCAAGTTCTCGATCCATCGCCTTCTCGACCGCGCGGTGTGAGGCCATATTGATGAAAGACACGCTCTCAAAATCCGTATCCGTCATGCCGCGCCCCACCGTCACCAGCCGGGCTGGCTGAGCACGATTTTCCGGCGACAGGGCCGTTACCCAGTTCAGGAACCTTTCATGGTCGTCAGCTCGGTCCGGGTTGATGGTCAGGCCGGGCTGGGCCGGGTGCGTCAGGGTAACCGTGTTGGACCCTTCGTCCATGGCTGCCGAAATTGCCATCAATTTTGGAGCTTTGGCCCCACGCGAAAAGTTCGTGCAAGGCACCCATTGCGCACCATCGCCCAGTTTGGCCGCGTCATGTGCAACCGCCCATTTGCGATCAAAGGGCAGGCACTGCCCTGCAGCAACCTGAACGCGCAGAAGCTCTTCGCGCCCATGCGACTTGATCGGGTGTCGCCAGATGCTGGCAACAGTCCCGGTCATTTTGCGTCTTTCGGGCTTCGCTTGAAGCTTTTCAGGACGTTGCCCAGCACATCAGGTTTGTGGCCGTGACTGCGCATGATCGTGTATTGCTGGATGAATGTGATGGTGTTGTTCGCGATCCAGTAAACCACAAGACCTGATGCAAAACCGCCCAGCATGAACATGAAGACCCAGGGCATCCAGGCAAAAATCATCGCTTGCGTTGCATCTGTGGGTGCCGGGTTCAGTTTCTGCTGCAGCCACATCGAGATGCCAAGCAGGATCGGCAAGACGCCAAGAGAGATAATCGCCAGGAAGCTTTCCGGAGAAGGAGCTGCATAGGGCAGCAACCCAAACAGGTTCAGGATAGAGCTCGGATCCGGCGCCGAAAGGTCATTGATCCAGCCGATCCAAGGAGCGTGGCGCAGTTCCAGCGTGACAAAGATCACCTTGTAGAGCGAGAAGAAGATCGGGATTTGCAGCAGGATGGGCAGGCAGCCGGATGCCGGGTTCACCTTTTCTTTTTTGTAAAGCGCCATCATCTCTTGCTGGACCTTCGCCCTGTCGTCGCCTGCGCGTTCCTTGATTTTCTCCATCTCGGGCTGAAGCTCTTTCATCTTTGCCATCGAGACGTAGGATTTATAGGCGAGCGGGAACAGGATGGCTTTGATGACGATGGTCAGGCCGATAATGGCCCAGCCCATATTGCCGATCAGCGCATTCAGCCAGTGCAGAACGGCAAAGATCGGTTTTGTCAGGAAGAAGAACCAACCCCAATCAATGGAATCGATGAAGTTCTGAATGCCGTCATCGCTTTGATAGGCGCGGATGGTTTCCCATTCTTTGGCGCCTGCGAAAAGATGTGTTTTTACGCTGGCGCTTTCACCCGGAGCAATATCGGTTGCGCGCATGCGGATCTGGGTTTGGTAGATGTCCGCCTTTTCGGCATAGCGAACGACGGATGTGAAAGGTTGCCCGGGGTCAGGAACCAATGTGGTCATCCAGTAGTGATCGGTGAATCCCACCCAACCGTTTTCTTCCACTTGGGCAACATCTGCACGGGCCCCTTCGCGGTCGTCATAGTCCAGATCGGCAACATCCGAGTAATCGCTTTCTTCCAGCTCACCATCAATCTGGCGAATGACACCTTCATGCAGGATGAAGAACCCTTTTTGATCGGAGGGCTCCCCGTGACGGGCAAGAACTCCATAGGGGGCCATTCGGTGCGTTTTTTCTGAATTGTTTTCAACGGATTGTTCGATTGAGAACATGAAGTTCTCATCCACTGAAATCTCTCTGCGGAAGGTCAGGCCCTTGGCATTGTCCCAACGCAATACAATGCTTTGATCGGGAGACAGGGTTGTCCCGCTCTCGACGCTCCAAAGGGTTTTGGGGCCGGGAACATCTTCCAGAGCGGTCTGTCCGCCGGGTGTCCAGCCGTACAGCGCATAGTAGGACTCACGTTCGCCTACGGGGCGCAGGAGCGTGACGATATCGCTCTCAGGCGACAGGTCTTCGCGATAGGATTTGAGCTTCAAATCATCAATACGGCCACCCAGAAGCGAGATCGAACCTTGCAGCTCGGGTGTGTCGATTTGCACGCGGGGAATGTCCGCTTGCGCGGCGCTGACATCTACCGTGGTTTGTGCGGTCGTTTCGGCAGCGGTGCTTGGTGCCGTATCGCTCTGCGTTTGCGCGGCAGGTTGCGCATCAGAAATTGCGGCCGGATCAGGTTGAGCCGGGGGGAACATGATCATCCATCCGGTAATGACCAAAAAGCTCAACACCGTTGCAAGGATCAGGTTCTTATTCTGGTCGTCCATCACGCGCACCACACTTGTTTCTAGGGTCAAAGTGGTTCAACAGGGCGCGTGGGCAAAGGTCAAGCAGTTTTCAGGTAATTCCGCTGCCTATGCGCATAGTTTCATGATGCATTGGCTTATGCTTGCCGGGGAAAGGCAGGCAGAAACTGGCTTTGAGCGCTGTATTTTTCGATCCAGGCGCTTGTCTGGTCCAGCGGCATAGGTTTTGCGATTGAGAACCCTTGCACATGGCCGCAGCCAAGCTGTGCCAGCATGGCGTGTTCGCCATGGGTTTCCACGCCTTCCGCGACGGTTTCGACCTTGAGTTGCTCGGCCATGGTCAAAATAGCTGCAACCATGTTCTGTTGATTGCGGTCCGTATCCACATGGGTCACGAAAGAGCGGTCAATTTTGATGCGGTTCACATCGAACCGTTGTATCGCGGAAATCGAGGCGTGCCCGGTGCCGAAATCATCCAGATCGATTTGGCACCCGAGTTTGGACAGGGCCGCGATATTGCGGGTGGTGATGTCATGTTCGGTGTCTGCGACGACATTTTCTAGAATCTCGACGGTCAGCCGTTCAGGGGAAACATTGAAACGATCCAGTTCCCAGCGGATTTTCTCCACCAGTTTTGGATTGTTCAGATCGTCCGCCGAGAAATTCACTGAAATGCCAGGAACGACAAAGCCTGCGCGGTCCCATTCGACAAGTGCACTGAGCGAACCATAAAGCATGATTTCGGTCAGGCGTTCGGACAGGTTTGCCTTTGTGATCAAAGGCAAAAAAGCCCCCGGTGCGATCAACCCACGTTCCGGGTGTTGCCACCGGACCAGGGCTTCGATTCCGGATACGCGGCCGGTATCCGTATCAATCTGAGGCTGGAACCAGGGCACCAATTGCCCTTCGTCCATAGCGCGAATCAACTCCTGAACCGATTGACCTTCGGCGATCTTGCGTACTGACATGCCGCTGGTAAATGCGCGCACCGCGTTCGGGCCGGAAGCCTGGGCGGCTTCAAGAGCGGTTTCCGCGGCGGTCAGCAATGCCTCTCCTGTTGCTTCCGGTGCACGGGATGGCAGGCAAAAACCGATGCTGCAGCTTGGCAATATGCGCATGGAATCAATGGAAAGGGGTTCGCTACATGCGTCTTGCAGGCGGGCGGTCAGTTGCAGTGTCGCTTCAAGATCAGCTCGCCTTGTTTTGTCGAGTGAAATAGCGAAGCGAGCGTTGCCCAGATGGCAGACCAGATCGCTTTGGCGAAGGCAGCCACGCAAACGGTCAGCAGTGGCGGCGAGAATTTCATCGCGGGCATTGTGCCCTAGTTCGCTGACCAGCGTCTGAAAATCATCCAGTTCAAGGGCGATGCAGGTTTTTTCGGGAGCGTTTGGGTCCACGAATCCCATGTCGAGGCTGTGAAGCAGCCGGTTGCGATGGGGCAGACCTGTGGTGCTGTCGAGGACACTAGACTTTCCGGACCTGCGCGTCAGGTTGGCCCCCAATGTCTGCAGCCCCGGAAAGAGAATCGCAATGGCAAGCAAAGCCACTTCACCGGCGGCCCAATAGGCGATCACCATTATGGCTGGCAGAAAGGCCGCCAACATGGGTGAGGTCAGCACGGAGTGCATTTGTGTCTGCAGTGAAATTTTGTCCCGGGCGGCAGCCATCACAGGTTCCTTTTTGAGCTTTGTCACGGGACAAATTAGGAACATGTGGTCAATCACACGTTAACGCGTATGGAAAAAATGCCCGAAATTCCTCAAGAATTTTTCGGATCACCCGAGATTTGGCGCTCCAGCCCCGCAAAATCGAACAGTTGCGGGTCCAGAAGGTGGCTGGGGCGCGTGTTCATCAGGGCTTTGAACATGATCTGGCGGCGGCCGGGGAAGTTCGCTTCCCATCCGTCGATGATTTTCTTGACCTGCTGGCGTTGCAGCCCGTCTTGCGATCCGCACAAATCGCAGGGGATGATCGGATAATTCATCTGGGTCGCGAATTTCTCGCAATCGGCTTCGGCCACATGCGCGAGCGGGCGATATACGAACAGATCGCCTTCTTCGTTGACCAGTTTTGGCGGCATCGTGGCCAAACGCCCGCCGTGAAAGAGGTTCATGAAGAAGGTTTCCAGAATGTCGTCGCGATGGTGCCCCAGCACCACCGCCGAGCAGCCTTCCTCACGCGCGATGCGATAGAGGTTCCCCCGACGCAGGCGTGAGCAGAGCGAGCAAAAGGTGCGGCCTTGCGGGATTTTGTCCATGACGATCGAGTAGGTGTCTTCGTATTCGATCCGGTTGGGGACCTGCATCTTTTCAAGGAACTCGGGAAGGACGGTTGCCGGAAAACCGGGCTGGCCCTGATCGAGGTTGCAGGCAAGAATTTCAACCGGCAACACGCCACGCCACTTCAACTCGTAAAGAGCGGCCAGCATTGTGTAGCTGTCCTTGCCGCCCGACAGGCAGACAAGCCATTTGGCGCCGCGTTCGACCATACCGTATTGATCCAAAGCCTCGCGCACATTGCGCATGATGCGCTTGCGCAGCTTCTTGAACTCGGTGGTCGAGGGCGCGCCGTGAAACAGCGGGTGGATATCGTCGAGGTCGTCCAGCATGGGCGCGGCATAGGGGATTATGCGGCAACGGGCAAGAGTGCGAGGGCGCGAACGCCCCCGCGATGTCATTCCCAGACGTGTTGTCGCTGTGACGGCAAGGTTGCGTCATGCGACGTCAGGCCGATGTCTTTGCGGATGGAATCCGGCAAATCCTCGACGCGGTCCTGTCCAATAGGTTTGGCAAAAAGGCTTGCGCGGATTACGCGCCAGCGACCATGCCGCGCGATCAGTCCGCGCAATGTGGCTTCCATGCGCGTGGCGTGATCGCGGCGTGGTGAAAGGGTCAATGCATGTGTCATTTCAGTGTCTCCTGTCGCGGGTTCAACGTGTTTGTCGGGCCTCAACTGGGCTTTAGGTCAAGCGGTTATTTGTCCCGCCCCAGTCGTTCGGGCCCGTCGTTCGGGCCGAGTGTCCGGGGCGGGGTGCGATCACAGCCGCGGTTCGCGGAAACCTGGCGGAGGGTGGCTGGGTGGCAGCCCCACGTCACGACGCAGGTGATCAGACATATGCTCACCCCGTGGACGCCGAATGCGCCGCGCAACAAGCCGCATGGCAAGTGCGCGCAACACAGGCATTGCGCCGTGGTCGTTGATCAGAGCGTCCAGCAGGTCATTCAGCCGAACGGGTTCAGAATGTAAATTAGAGTCCATCATGGATTGGATACCGGCAGCACGCCGGCCCTCTTGAGATTGGGTTTGGTTGCAAGAAAGCCGACGTTGTTCCGACAAGCGGGCGCATTGCGACCGGTTCGGATGTCAGGTGTCAGCTTTGGGAAGGCCCATAGGTGGGCCAAGTGGGGCGGTTAAGCGCGTGACGTGATGGTCACGAGGCGTGGGTGCCCCAACAGGCCGCAACACAGATTTGGCGGAGAGCGCTGATATTCGTCATGTAACGCCTCCTTCTGCTTGAGCGTTGCGGATGCCGCCCTTTTAGCGCAAACGGCGCAAATCTCAATGCTCGCTCAGAGGTTGCGTCAGCCTGTGGCCGCTTGGGCACGATTGTATCAATCGTGGGTGTTACAATCGTGATCTTTGCCCGGCACCGGATCATAGCCACACGACCCCCACGGGTTGCACCGTGCAATACGCTTTGCGGCCATCCAGCCGCCCTTGAACGCGCCGTGTTCTTGCAAGGCTTCCAGCGCATATGCACTGCAGGTGGGTTGATAGCGGCAGTTCCAGCCCACCCAAGGGCTGAAGATCAGTCGGTAGGCCCGGATGGGCAGAGACAGAAGGAAAGCGGCTGGCGTCATTGTGTTTTGCGCGGGGTATGGATTTGTTTCAGGGCACGGATAAGGTCCGCCTTCAGATCCATATAGTCCCGGCTGGCCGTTTTTTCAGCGCGACCGATAAGCACATAGTCCCATCCGGCCTTGCCCAGCCCCGGCAAAACCTCGCGCGCAATGGCCCGAAGGCGACGTTTGGCCCGGTTGCGGGCAACAGCATTGCCAACCTTTTTAGAACAGGTGAACCCGATGCGGGTCTGGGTGCATGGCGCGCCTTCGTCATCACGGCGCTTGCGGGCTTGCAGAAGGAAGGCAGGTGCTGGGGCACGTCGGGCGCGGGCGGCGGCAAGAAAGTCGCGCCGCTCTTTGATCACGGCTATCTTGCGGTCCGTGTCGGTGTTGCCTGCGCAAACGGAAACCGCCGCAGACCCATCGGTCTCGGCGGTTTTCGATGTGTCAGCTTTGGGCGCAGACATGACTGCGACCCGAGCGCTTATGCGCTCAGCGACTTCCGGCCACGTGCGCGGCGGGCGTTCAGGATCTTGCGACCGGCTTTGGTAGCCATGCGCGAGCGAAAGCCGTGGCGGCGTTTGCGAACCAGGTTCGAAGGTTGGTATGTGCGTTTCATCGCCCGTCTCCGTAAATGCTCCCAATCCCGGTGGATTCGGAGCGTGTGTCATTCGAAGCCCGGTCTATAGGGGGCATTGTGGGGCAAGTCAAATGCCTGATGAAATATTTTCGCCCCTTTTGTTACATCCGTAAGCGAAATCTTCACCCCTGATCAAGCAAGCGTGAGGTGGGTGGGCAATTGGGGTGTTTGCGCTCATGTTGCCAGAAACCCAACGCGGCGTGCCCGCAAGTTTGTCCAATGGCCTGGAAAGAGCGATGATGATGACTGAACCGGATGCGGATATCCCGAAACCCGCACAGAACGCGCTTTTGCGCCGTCTGCCCTTGATCGCGATCCTTAGCGTGGCCGTGATCGGCGCGTTTACCCTGCGCGACTACCTCAGCTTCGAGACCTTGGCGCAAAATCGCGAGGCGCTGCTTGCGTTCCGGGATGCCAACTACCTGCTGACCGTTGGGGTGTTCATCGCGGCCTATGTCGTGATTGTCGGCTTTTCGCTGCCTGGCGCGACCATCGCAACGCTGACGGGCGGGTTCCTTTTTGCAACGTTCCCGGGGGTGCTTTTCAACGTGACCGGTGCCACCATCGGCGCCACCGTGATCTTTCTGGCGGCCCGTTGGGGTCTGGGCGAGAAGTTGGCTGCCAAAATGGAAGGCAGCGAAGGCGCCGTGAAAACCATCAAGGACGGGATCGACGAAAACCAGTGGTCGGTTCTGTTCCTGATCCGTCTGGTGCCCGCCGTGCCCTTCTTTGTCGCCAACCTGATCCCGGCGCTGGTCGGTGTGCCATTGCACCGGTTTGTCATCTCGACCTTCCTCGGCATCATTCCCGGCGGGCTGGTCTATACTTCGGTCGGGGCCGGACTGGGCGAGGTTTTTGCCCGCGGCGAAACCCCCGATCTGGGCATCATTTTCGAACCCCATATCCTCTTGCCCATGTTGGGGCTGGCAGCACTCGCCGCCCTGCCGATGTTGCTGAAACTCTTCAAGAAGGACGCCTGACATGGCCGAACGGATCAAAACAGATGTCTGCATCATCGGCGCAGGTTCGGGCGGGCTGTCCGTCGCGGCGGGGGCCGTGCAAATGGGGGCCTCCGTGGTGCTTTTGGAAGGCCACAAGATGGGCGGGGATTGCCTGAATTATGGCTGCGTGCCATCCAAGGCGCTCTTGCATGCAGGCAAGACCGGCATGGCATGGGACGCGGCACACGAGCATGTGCGCCAGACCATCGCCACCATCGAGCCTCATGATTCGGTCGAACGGTTTGAAGGCTTGGGTGTGCGCGTGATCACCGAATACGGCGCGTTCGTCTCGCCCAAGGAAGTGCAGGCGGGCGACTACATCATCGAAGCGCGGCGCTTTGTGATTTCGACCGGCTCGTCACCCTTTGTGCCGCCCATTCCGGGCATCGAAAACGTGCCTTACGAGACGAACGAGACGATTTTCGAGCTGAAGACACGCCCTGATCACCTGTTGATCATCGGGGGTGGACCCATCGGCATGGAAATGGCGCAGGCCCACCGCCGTCTGGGTTGCGAAGTCACGGTGATCGAAGGCGCAAAGGCGCTGGGCAGGGACGACCCTGAAATGGCCGCGCAAGTGCTCGAAGCCTTGCGGGCCGAGGGCATCGCCATTGAAGAAGAGGCGCTGGCCGCTGAAATTCGCGGTCAGGCTGGCGCGATCGAAGTCGAGGTCAAGGACGGGCGCATTTTCAAAGGCACGCATCTTCTGATGGCTGTGGGCCGCAAAGCCAATACCGACAAGTTGAACTTGTCGGCTGCGGGCATTGAACCCACCCGTACCGGCATCAAGGTCGACGCCAGCCTGCGCACCACCAACAAAAAAGTCTATGCGATTGGAGACGTCGCGGGCGGTCTGCAGTTTACCCATGTAGCAGGGTATCATGCAGGCGTGATCATCCGATCTATGCTGTTTGGGTTGCCGTCGAAACAACGTACCGACCACATCCCGTGGGCGACCTATACCGCGCCCGAGATGGCGCAGATCGGCTTGACCGAAGAACAAGCCAAGGACGCCCATGGCGACAATCTGGAAGTGGCCCGGTTCGACTTCGCGGGCAATGACCGTGCTCTTGCAACCCAACAGGCCAAGGGGTTGATCAAGGTGATGATCGTCAAGGGCCGCCCTGTTGGTGTGTCTATTGTTGGCCCGGGCGCGGGCGAGATGATCACCCTGTGGTCCCTTGCCATGGCGAACCGTTTGAAAATGGGACAAATCGCGGCCATGGTGGCGCCATATCCCACCATGGCGGAAATCAGCAAACGGGCGGCAGGGGCCTATTTCTCGCCAAGGCTCTTTGATAGTCCTATGGTGAAACGGGTTGTGGGTTTCGTGCAGAAATTCATTCCCTGATGTGATCACGCGAGGGCGCACCTGTGTTCAACACGCTATCTGGCCGATTTCTGATCCTGACGACGCTGTTTGTCATGCTGGCCGAAGTGCTGATCTTCGTGCCGTCAGTGGCACGGTTCCGGGCCGACTATCTGCAAGACCGACTTGAACGTGCGCAGATCGCCTCGCTGGCGCTTTTGGCGGACGATATGATCGCGCCCGAGCTGGAGGCAGAGCTGCTTGAAAACGCCGAGGTCTATAACGTCGTGCTGCGCCGCGATGAAATGCGCGAGCTGATGTTGTCATCGCCGTTGCCCGATGCTGTGGCCTATGATTTCGACCTGCGCGATGCGTCTGCAACTGACCTTATCCGCGACGCCATGATGCGGCTATTTGATGCCGAACCCGAGGTGATCCGCGTCATAGGTGACCCGGTGCGCGGCGGCGGTCTGGTGATCGAGGTCACCATGTGGACAGCCAAGCTGCGCGCGGCGATGATCGACTATGGGCTGAATGTTTTGGCGTTATCAGCGGTGATTTCTGTGATCACGGCGCTGCTTTTGTTCCTTGCCGTGCAAAGCCTGATCGTGCGCCCGATCAAAGGGGTTGTTGGCAATATGAAAGCCTATGCTGCCGATCCCGAAGACGCCCGCCGCATCATCTCGCCCGACACCAATGTGACTGAGCTGCGAGAAGCCGAACTGACGCTGCGCAGCCTGCAGACCGACCTGACCGGAGCTTTGAAACAGAAAGAGCGGCTGGCCCAGCTGGGCGGCGCCGTGGCGCGGATCAGCCATGACCTGCGCAACGTGCTGACCACCGCGCAGTTGTTTGCCGACCGGATGGAAAGCAGCGAAGACCCGATGGTGAAGCGGGTGGTGCCAAAGCTTGTGAACTCGATCCACCGGGCCGTCAGCCTGTGCGAAAACACACTGGCTTTTGGCAAGGCCGAGGAACCGGCCCCCTCGCTTGGCTGGGTGAACCTGGCCGACCTGGCTGGCGATATCTTTGACAGCGAACGCTTGTCGGCGGGTGAACACGACCTGTCCTTTGCCGAGGATATCCCGATGGGCCTGACCCTGCGCGCCGATCCCGAGCAACTCTACCGCGTGCTATCAAACCTTGTGCGCAACGCGCGACAGGCCATCGTTGCCACCGGCAAACCTGGCGAGATCGCGCTGCAAGCCAGCGAGACGCATAAGGATTGGCAAATTCGCGTGGCCGATACCGGGCCGGGTTTGCCCAAGACAGCGCGCGATCACTTGTTTCAGCCCTTTGCCGGCACCAACCGCAAAGGCGGGTCGGGTCTGGGTATGGCCATTGCCGCCGAACTGGTGCGTGGGCATGGCGGCAGTCTGGAACTGGAACGATCGGACGAGACAGGCACGTCCTTCGTGATCACCCTGCCCAAGGAAGTGAATACCTGACATCTTGATGGCTGCGCAAAAAAGAAGGGCCGCCTCTGCGACCCTTCCCTTCGTGACGTCTGTGACGTCTTAGCCTTCGGGCGGCATGATCACGCTGTCGATCACGTGAATGACGCCGTTTGAAGCCTCGATATCTGCCGACACCACATTTGCGTCCTGAACGGTCACGCCGGACATGGTGCCAATCTTGACCTCAGCCCCCTGAGCGGTTGCGGCCATCATGCCGTCGGACAGATCGCCCGACATCACTTTGCCCGGAACCACGTGGTAGGTCAGGATCGACACGAGCTTGTCTTTGTTCTCGGGCATCAAAAGCGTGTCCACGGTGCCATCGGGAAGGGCTGCGAAGGCCTCGTCAGTTGGGGCGAAGACAGTGAAAGGGCCATCCCCTTTCAGCGTGTCAACCAGCCCGGCTGCCTGAACGGCGGCCACAAGAGTGGTGAAGCTACCAGCCCCGACGGCCGTATCAACGATGTCTTTTGAATGGCCATCGGCAAAGGCCGGAGCGCTGATGGCAGAGGTGGCCACAAGGGCGATAAATGTGCGACGAAACATAACGTTCTCCATGTTGTTTGATACAGGGAATACGCCGCTTGGGTCCTGATGGATCATCCGCGAAGATGACGATTTTGTGATCTTACAAATCCAGGGCGATCTCGCCCTCAGCGTCTTTCGCCCGGCTTTGACACAGGATCATCGTGCTTTCGCGCTGGGCGTTGGACAGGACAAAATCGCGGTGATCGACCGCGCCTGCCAGCACGCCGCATTTGCACACGCCGCAAATGCCGTCCGAGCATTTTACGTCCACATGTATCCCGGCGGCATTCAAAGCCTCGGCGGCCGTTTCGTCGGCGCTGACTTGAACCTTCCGCCCGTCTTTCAGGCGCAATGTGAACGGGTGGTTCTCATGGTCAGGCTGCTCCGGGGCCGAAAAATATTCCAGATGCCGCGCATCTTCCGGGACCCCCTGCCGGGCGGCGGCGCCCATCACGGCCTCCATGAAGCGATCCGCCCCGCAGGCATAGACATGTGCGCCTTCAGGCGCATCCGTCAGCACCGCGTCGAAATCCGCCCGCGTGCCCTCGTTTGAGAAGTGAAAATGCACCCGATCCGCCCAGGGCATGGCGGCAAGGTCATCAAGGAAACCCGCATCTTCACGTCGGCTGGCCGAATAATGCAGCGCGAAATCCGCCCCCAGCGCGTGCAGGCGGTGGGCAAAGGCGATCATCGGCGTGATGCCGATGCCGCCACCCATCAGGAAGCTTTTGGGCGCATCTTCGACCAGTTCGAAATGGTTGATCGGATGCGACACGAAGACCTTGCGACCTTCTTTGAAAAGGCGGTGCAGCAATGCAGAGCCGCCACGCCCCTCGTCTTCGCGCAACACGCCAATCTGATAGCGGCTGCGATCAGCGGGATCGCCAGACAGCGAGTATTGCCGCAGGAAGTCCGGGGCGACCAGAACGTCCAAATGCGCCCCCGCAGTCCATATGGGCAGGTCTGAACCGTCCAAAGACGACAGCTCGTATTTCGTGACACCGGCGGTCATCTTGTCGACTTTCGACAGCACCAATTGCTGTACCGGGCTGTCCGCGGGCACCATATAGCGATGCACCATCGACAGATCCCCGCGCGCTTTGCGGGCTTTGTAGTCTTCGGCTGAAATCATCGCGTCATAGGCCGCAATGCCCGCCTCGCGATCCATCGGGAACGGGTAGGGATCGGGTGGCGGTGCAAGATCGGCGGGATAGGCGGCGAGGGTCTGGTCTTCGGGCTTCAGATCAATCTCGCGCGACAGGTCCCGGCGGTTTACGGGGGTATCCGTCGGATGATAGCCGCCATCGGCCCCAAGCTTCAGATCCCACCACCATTTCTTGACGTCATTCAGCCCGCCATTGCCTGCCATGTCATCAAGCCTCGCCAGCACCGGCGCGGCCCCCGGCAGGTTCGTCGCGGCCCAGCGCAGCGGTGCCTGTGCAAAGAGCCCTTCAAGGTTCCATGGGCAGGTTTTCATACAGCGCCCGCACATGGCCCCTCCGGGCTGGGTCACCCGGTATGTCGTGCATTTCTGCGCGTCCGGCTTCCAAATCTCATAGCCGTTGAACATCGTCTTTGGCCCGGCGGTGATCGCCCCTGAGGGGCATTCGCGTGCGCATTTGTTGCAGGCGTCACAAAACCGCTGCAACCCGAAATCAATCGGCTTGTCATGGGCCAGAGGCATATCCGTGGTCACCACGCCCGACTTCAGGCGCGGCCCCAAATAGGGGTGCAGGATCACGTCGCCAATGCGGGCAATCTCGCCCAGTCCGGCCAGCAGCAGAAGCGGCGGTTGCAGCACCGTGCCATCCATCACCGTATGCGCCTTGGCCGAATAGCCAAGGTTGCGGATTTGCTGGGCAATCACGCCCCCGATCAGCGAAAACCGCAGATAGGCGCGCATGGATTGGCTGACGGCGATCCAGTCATCACCCGACGCGCCCTCCATCGTTTCAAAGCCCTGATCGACAATCATCGATATCGCCTGATCATGGGGCGGTGTGATCTCGGCCCCTGTGGCGTCATGGCTATACCACGTCCAGTCCGGGCAGCGGCTGGTGCCCGCCGCGTCGATGCCAAGGAAATAGCTGGCCGCGCGAATGGCCGCGGCGTTGCGGTCTGCATCCGTGGGACGCGCGCCACCCGTTACAGGTCCATCCTGCAAGGGCGTGAATACCCCAAGCGCGCGGCGCTGCGCAAAGCTGGGCGCGGCCTTCTTCACATACATCCCACCCGAGGAATGCTCTTGCAGCGGTTTGCCCATGTCACCAAACTGGGAACGCGCGAACATGTCGGAGCGCTTGGGCACACGGGCGACGTTTTCTTCGTCGATATACGAGGTCGGGCTGTCCACGCGTTTGAGCCGCTCGAAGGGTAGCGGACCATCGGTGAAATCACGGCGCGCAAAGGGGTCACGGTTCAGGCCCGATTTGGCGCTGTCCACCCCAAGTTGCCACCGCAGCCCGCTCAGCGCGGTCTGCGAGGATTTCGGGCCCAGCGGCGCATCGCAAGCCAGTTCCATGTCCGTGGTCACGACAGCCAGACCAAAGCGGGTCCCCAGCCAAGGGGCATGGGCGGTTTTGCCCTCTGCCCATGCCAGTCCCGCCTGCACCGCAAGTCGCGCCATATGCACGTCGCTGGCCGCACCCGTGTGGGCCTTGGCGTCGAATCCCAGCAGGCGAATGTAGTTGGCAATGACCACGGCGGTCTCAGCCGACAGCAGGCAGGCGCGCTGATCCTGCGCGTCGATAATCCAATCCGCGCCGGGTTCATCCGCGCGCGGGTCACGGGGGTGTTCGTAAAGGAAGACAATGGCATGGCTGTGGTCGCGCACGTCCCGCGCGGGGCGTTTCACACTGTCTTTCAACTCGGCCATCAACACATCAACCCCAGCGGCGAGTGTCTTTACTTCGCGCGTGTCGAGCGCATGCATCAGGTCAGAGATGCCGGGGTTTTGGATCGGGTCAGGGAGGTGGTCGGCGGGCGTGACCCGGGTGATCCCCACCATGGAGGCATCCGAGAAATAGCCGAACGCCCTCAGGTGATTGGCGCGTTCCTGCGGGTCACTCGGAATAGTGGAGCGTGCCGCGTTCACATCTCCATCCCTGATCAGGTCCAGCGCCGCTTGGTAAGGCGCCATGGCGTTGACAAGGTTTTCGGGTTGCTCGGGCCGGGCAAAGCTGATGGGCGTGGGCGAAGCCAATCCGTCCAGCCCCGGCGCGTGATCCGCACGGGTCAGACGCTCCAACGGGTAGGGGCCCAGGTGCACCGGTCGGTTCTTGGTCGAAAACAGCCGCATCTTCACGCCTTATCGACCGGTGTGGCTTTGCCGGAATAAGCGGTCAGGTAGTCTTCGGGGATGTCTTCATCGCCAAAAAGGCCCAGCAGGATGCCGACCTTGCCCGAGCCCCCTTTGCGCCGGGCCATGATCTGATCGTCGGACACGGTGGTGCGTTGGGATTGGCGGCGCGCCCAGTCATGCAGGTGGTCATAAAGCATGGCGATCACCTCGACATGATCTTCTGAGGCACCCAGATCCACCAACTCGTCCGGGTCGGTTTCAAGGTCAAAGAGCATCGGGCGGAAGCCGCCCTCGGCATGCATCATTTTCCAGCGATCCGTGGTGACCATGAACAGCCGGCAATCCTTCGGGTCCAGCCCCAGCTTCACCGCAGCGCCCGAGGTCGAATAGTCATATTCACTGATCGCATAGTCGCGCCAGCCCACGTCGCGCCCTTCCAAGAGTGGCAGCAGGGACCGGCCTTCAAGGATGTGGTCGGGCACCGTGCCGCCCGCCATCTCGACGAATGTCGCGGCCAGGTCGATCTGTTCCACCAGCTTGTCACACACTGTACCGCGGGTTGCATCGGCCGTGGCGCGCGGATCGGCAATGATCAGCGGCACGCGCACGGACGGGTCGTGGAACAGGTCTTTCTCGCCCATCCAGTGATCGCCCATATAGTCGCCATGATCCGAGGTCAGCACAATCACGGTATTGTCCGCCTGTCCGCTGTCCTCAAGGTAATCCAGCAGCCGCCCAAGCTGGTCGTCGCATTGCTTGATCAGGCCCATATAGGCGGGGATCACGGTTTCGCGCACCTCGTCGCGGGAAAAGGCGGTGCCAATGCCGCCCTCCATATAGGCGCCATAAACGGGGTGCGGGTCGCGGCGTTCTTCCTCTGACCGAACCACCGGCTTGATGTGATTATGCCCATACATATCGTGATAGGGCGCGGGCACGATATAGGGCCAGTGCGGCTTGATGAAACTGACATGGGCACACCATGGGGCCTTGCCCTTTTGCGCGTCGATGAAGTCGATGGTGCGCGCGGTGAGCCACGGGGTTTCGCTGTCTTCCTCGCGGATATTGGCGGGTTTGTCGGCATGCATCATCAGGAAACCGGACGCGATGTCGCCTTCGTCCGTCACGCCCGCATTGGCGTTGTCATGCCAGGGATTGTCCGACGGATACCCCTTGGCCTTGAGGTATTCGTTATAGGGCGAGCGCTTCTGGTCATAAAACCCCGCCGGACCCTCGGCCCAGAGCCCATCATCGCGGATCCAGACGTCGAACCCACATTCCTCGACCCGCGCACCGATCACGCTGTCGGGCGACAGGCCCAGCCGCGCCATGCCCTCGGCATCCGCTTTCATATGGGTCTTGCCAATCAGCCAGCAGCCCATGCCCGCCTTGCGCAGGTGGTCGCCCATTGTGATCTCGCCCACTTTCAGGGGGAAGTTGTTAAAAGACGCGCCGTGAGAGGACACATAGCGCCCGGTGTAGGTGCTCATCCGGCTGGCACCACAGACGGGGGACTGGCAATAGGCCCGATCAAACCGCACGCCGCGCGCCGCCACCCGGTCGAAATTTGGCGTGTCCAGTGTCGGGTGGCCTGCGCAGCTGAGGTAATCAAAGCGCAGCTGGTCATACATGATGAACAGGATGTTGGGTGCCATGACATGTCCTTATGCGGTCGTTTTTATTGCAACGATCGCAGTTGAACACGTAAGGCGTGGGTGATCCAGTCTAAATTGGATTCAATATCCATTTCTATTCATAAAGCGCTGAACCTCACCCGCCGTGGGTGTCCTGCCGGTGAAAATCTCAACATATGCAGGAATTTTGGCGATTCTCTCTTCCGGGTCTTCTCGAACTTCCATGGCGATATAGCCAACCTGCGTATAAAGGATCGCCAAGGTGCGCAGCTCGGCTTCTTCTTCGGGATATCCAAAACGTTGGAACATGCCCGATATAGCTGCCTTGCGTCTGGCGTCGGCGCGGTCGAGCCTTTCCGCCAGGGCAGGATCCGTTCGCGCCCAGTTTCGAATGGCGAAATCCAAAGAGGCGTCGAAAAGGTCTGGGTTGATCCAGCAGTCCTGCAGGTTCAGGGCCGCTTCGCAGATGGTTTCGGCATAGGCGTTGCAGCGGGCCACAAGGTTGCCCGTGTTCTTATCCTCCCAACGGGCAATGATTGCGTCCAGCAGCGCCTCGCGGTCGCGGAAATGGTGGTAGAACCCGGTGCGGGTCAGGCCCAGCCTTTGGGCCAGCGGCATGATCTTTACGCCCTCCACCCCCGCTTCCAGCAGCAATGCATGGGCGGCTTCCAACCACATTTTTTCGGTCGCTCTTGGGCGGTTTTGTCGTTTTTGGATCATGCGGGGCACTCTAAAGATATTGACACATGTGTCAAACGCACTGACGCTTATGTCAAAGGTGACTCGCGCTGGGCGCATCAGGGAGGACATTGCGATGAGCGAAACTTCGGTAAAGCGACGGCGCAGCCGCGGCAATCGGCAGGTGCGTGACGCATCGCCGGGGCAGAACCCGCATCTGGAACGGCCCTATATTAAACGCGGCATTCCCACGTATGACATCCTTGGCGACGAAGCTTTGGAGCAGATCGAAGCAACAGCTGAGCGCATCATGGCAGAGATCGGCATCGAATTTCGCGATGACCCGGATACGGTCGAGATGTTTCGCAAAGCCGGTGGCGAGGTCACGCAAATTGACCCGACCCGTTGGAACATCAAATTTGCGCCCGGCATGATCCGCGAGATATTGAAGTCCGCACCGGGTGTTTTCACCCAACACGCGCGCAACCCCGCCAACAATGTAGAGATTGGCGGCGACAACGTGGTGTTTGCGCCCTCCTATGGCAGCCCCTTCGTGATGGATTTGGACAAGGGGCGACGCTACGGCACCATCGAGGACTTCCAGAACTTCGTGAAGCTGGGGCAGATGAGCCCGTGGCTGCACCATTCGGGCGGGACCGTGTGCGAGCCCACCGATATTCCCGTGAACAAACGCCACCTCGATATGGTCTATGCCCATATGCGTTTCTCAGACCGGCCCTTCCTTGGCTCGATCACCGCGGCTGAACGTGCGGCTGATAGTGTCGAGATGTGCCGGGTTCTGTTCGGCGCTGATTTTGTCGACAAGAATTGCGTGATCATGGGCAATTTCAACACCACAAGCCCCTTGGTGCTGGACGGTGTGACCACGCAGGGCATTCGCGAATATGCACGGGCGGGGCAGGGGTCCATTCACCTGCCATTCCTGTTGGGTGGGGCGGTGTCGCCCCTGACCATGGCCGGGTCCATCGCGCAATGTCTGGCCGAAAGCATGGTGTCTTGCGCTGTGGCGCAGCTGGAACGCCCCGGCGCACCGGTGGTGCTGGCGAGCTTCCTGAGTTCCATGTCTCTGCGCTCTGGCTCTCCGACTTTTGGTACGGCGGAGCCTGCTGTGGGCAGTCTGGTTTACGGCCAGCTGGCGCGACGGTTGAACCTGCCCTTGCGCTGCGCGGGGAACTTCTCGACCTCGAAACTGCCGGATGCGCAGGCCATGCAACAGGCGATGATGTCGATGATGTCAGCCGTGCAATGTGGTGCAAATTTCCTTTTGCATTCGGCGGGTTTTCTGGATGGGCTTTTATCCATGTCCTACGAGAAGTTCATGTTGGATTTGGATCTGTGCGGGGCGCTGCATGCCTATATGGACGGGGTCACGGTGAACGAGGACACTCTGGCGTTTGAGGCACTGGCCGAGCAGGGACCGGGCGAACATCTGTTTTCGACCGCCCACACGATGCGCCACTACAAGACCGCCTATTACGACAGTGCGCTTGATGACAATCAGCCATGGGAGACATGGGACGAGCAGGGCGAGGTCGACATGGCCACCCGCGCCAATGCGCGCTGGAAAGCCCAGCTTGCCGCCTACGAGGCGCCGGGGATGGATCCGGCGACGGATGAGGCGCTGAAGGATTTCGTGGCGCGCAAGAAAGCTTCGATGGAAGACGCCTGGTATTGAGGGTGGAAGGGGGCTTTGCCCCCGCGTCTGCGACGCTCCCCCAAGGTACTTATGACAAGAAAATGAGGGCGGGTAGGCCCTAAGCCAAAAAGGATGGATGATGTCAAACGATCCCCTATTGCAGCCGTATCAACTGGGTCACCTGACGTTGAGAAACCGGATCATGACCACGAGCCATGAACCGGCTTATCCAGAAGACGGCATGCCAAAGGAACGTTACGCCGCCTACCACGCCGAACGTGCCAAGGCAGGGGTTGCCATGACCATGACGGCTGGGTCTGCGGCCGTGTCAAAGGACAGCCCTCCGGTTTTCAACAACATCCTCGCCTATAAGGACGAGGTGGTCCCGTGGATCAGAAACCTGACCGATGCCGTGCACGAACACGGTGCGGCCTGCATGATCCAGCTGACCCATTTGGGGCGGCGCACGGGGTGGAACAAAGGTGATTGGTTGCCGCCCGTGTGTTCAACGCCGCATCGGGAACCGGCGCACCGGGCCTTCCCCAAGATGGCAGAAGACTGGGACATTGCGCGGATCATTTCCGACTTCGCGGACGCGGCGGAACGCATGAAGGCGGGCGGAATGGATGGGGTCGAGGTTATGACTCACGGGCATTTGCTGGACCAGTTCATCTCGCCTCTGACCAACCATCTTGAGGGGCCCTATGGTGGAGAGCTGGCCGGGCGAATGAAGCTGACGCTGGACATCATTGATGCCGTGCGCGACCGCGTGGGGCGTGAATTTATCGTGGGCGTGCGCTTTGCCCCGGACGAGGTCGAAACCGGTGGAATTGATCCCGAGATGGGCATGGAGATCGCCAAAATGCTGCGCGATAGCGGGCAGGTCGACTACCTGAACATCAACCGGGGGCGCATTCACACCGACCCGGCGATGACGGATATGATCCCCATTCAGGGCGCGCCGTCTTCGCCGCATCTGGATTTCGCAGGCCGTGTACGGGCCGAGGTCGGCATGCCCACCTTCCACGCTGCGCGCATCGCGGATGTGGCCACGGCACGTCATGCCGTCGCCTCGGGTCAGCTTGATATGGTCGGGATGACGCGTGCGCATATGGCCGACCCGCATATCGTGCGAAAGATCATCGAGGGGCGCGAAGACGATATCCGGCCTTGCGTGGGCGCCACCTATTGTCTGGATCGCATCTATCAGGCCGGCGATGCGCTGTGCATGCATAATGCCGCCACCGGGCGTGAGCTGACGATGCCGCATGTGGTTGACCCTGCGGATGAGAAACGAAAGGTTGTTGTTGTGGGCGCTGGGCCTGCTGGGTTGGAAGCGGCGCGCGTCGCAGCCGAACGTGGGCACGATGTGACCGTGTTCGAAGCGCAACCTGATCCGGGTGGGCAGCTGCGTCTGGCCGCGCAAACGCCACGCCGTCGCGAGATGATTGGCATCGTCGACTGGCGTATGTCCCAATGCGCTGCCCGCGATGTGACATTCCATTTCAACACTTGGGCCGAAGCATCGGATGTGCTGGCTCTGGACCCTGATGTGGTGATTGTTGCAACCGGCGGCTTGCCGAACCTGACGCTGTTTGAAACCAAAACCGATCAGGATCTGGCCATCAGCGCGTGGGATGTGATTGCCGGGGATGTGAAATGTGCAGGTGACGTTCTGATCTATGACGAAAGCGGTGATCACCCAGCGCTTCAAGCCGCCGAGATTGCGGCCCAAGCCGGGGCGAATGTCGAGGTTATGACCCCGGACCGCATGTTCGCGCCCGATATCATGGCCATGAACCTTGTCCCCTATATGCGCTCGCTTCAGCCCAAGGGCGTGAAGTTCACAGTGACCGAACGGCTTCTTGGCATTGCGCGAGATGGCAATCGGTTGAAGGTCACACTGGGAACGGATTATTCGGATTTCACCCGCGAAGCGACCTATGATCAGGTGGTGGTAAACTATGGAACGCTGCCGCTGGATGACCTCTATTTCGACCTGAAAGAGCAGTCGTCAAACCGGGGAGAGACCGACCAAGACGCGCTGATCAACGGGCGCGTTCAGGCCATTCAGACCAACCCGGAGGGGCGCTTTCAGCTGTTTCGCATCGGAGATGCCGTATCCGCACGCAATACCCATGCGGCGATCTATGATGCCCTGCGTTTGGTGAAGGATATTTGAAACGCGGGGTCAGCTTTGCTGGGTCACGCGTTCAATATAGGCGCGCAGCTCTTCGGCCTCGTGACGTGCGTCGCGCAGCCCATCCATGGCCGCGCGCAATTCGGCTTCGGTCTGGTGCATCTGGTTGGACATCTCGGCCTCGCGAGACTGTAGGTAGGTGATCGCCTGATCACGCGTCTCTTCAGCCTCGTGCAGGGCCTGCGCCATCTTGTCCAGCTCGCTCATTTCGTTCCCGGAAACCTGAACGAAGCGGTGCACCAGCCAATGCGCGAACCAGCCCAAGAGGAACGCCACGAAGAGGATGATGGCTGTGACGATGATAAACTCTGTTCTGTTCATCGGGTCTGGTCCTTGTTCAAATCTGGGTTGGTTTAACGTTCAGGGCGGGGAAGTGGGCGGATGTCATCTGCGCCGGGGGCCTGAATGCCAAACGGTGGGGTTTTCTCTGGGTCCTCGGGCGTCGCGGCGGCGTCTTCTGCGCTGGGTGTTTCAGCGTTTTCGGGGGCTGTTGCCGCATCCGATGCGCCCTCTTGCGCATTGGGCGCGGGTTCAGATGCAGTGTCATCCTCTGTCGGCGTTTCCGCAGCTGCTCCCGCGGCGTCTGCGGTATCTGGGGCGTCAGACTCAGCAACCGCCTGTTCTGCCTCTGCTGGCGGAGTGTCCTCTGCGCCTTCCGCGGCGGGTGCGGGTTCGGCCGCTTCATCCGCGCTTGTATCGGCTTCTGTGACCGCATCCGTACCCTGATCCGTCGCCGTTGCGGCTTCCGTCTGGGCGGTGGCGTCGCCGTCTCCGTTTTCTGATGCGTCACTGGCGGGCTGAGGCTGGTCCAGCAGGTGGAACTCGATCCGACGGTTGGCCTCGCGCCCGTCTTCCGTTCCATTATCTGCAACCGGATCAGCTTCGCCATAGCCCTTCGCCGTCAGGTTAGATGTCAGGATGCGGCGTGCCAGCAAGGCGTTCAACACCGCCTGCGCCCGGTTCTGCGAAAGCGAGCGGTTCATTTCTTCGCGGCCCTGACTGTCGGTGTAGCCTGCAATTTCCATGCGAACATCCGCGCAGCCGCGCATGACCTCGGCAATCTTGTCGATAGTGCCTGCGGCAGAGGCCTCGATATTGGCAGAGCCGGGGGCAAAGGTGATTTTCGATTCTGCCAGCAGCGCGTTGATCTGGCCTGCACATTCCTGAGGGCTGGGCAAATCATGGGTCGGATCAAGTTCTTCCTGATAGGTCACATTCACCCGGAAATCTTCAGAGGCGCCAAGCTTGTCCCCCATCAGGCGTGAGATTTTTGCGCTGGCGTCGGGGTCGCCAGTTGTGCCCCGAATGTCGATCACCTCCGGTTGCACCACGATCGATCCGCTGACCAGAAAGGACAGGGCTTCAAGCGCAGCCAGAACGCGGCTTGGCCAATTGCCGGGCAAATCCTGATCCAGGCGTGTGGCAGCATAGACATTCTCGGTACCGAAGGCCGCGCGGGCAAAGCTGTCAGTGGCGCTGCGCTGCGTTTCATCGGACAGGCGCCCGCGCAGTTGCACAAGGCCTTCCGGGCTGCGGGTTGCGACAAATTCCGGCGGGCCGCTGCCTTCGCCGCTGCCGTCTATCTTCACCGGTTCGGGCAGGATGGCGTGCAGCGAATAAAGGTCGGGAAGATCGGCTTCCAGCTCGCCGACGATCCGGTCGAAGTTGGCCTGCGACGTTGTTGCGGGGGCAACCAAAGTGACATCCGCGTCTGAGAAGGTGATCGAGCCACCTTCAAGCGTCGCAAGGGCCTTGATGCTTGTGACAACCGCATCTGGCCAGTCCGGTGAGGGAACGCCCAGTCCTATGGTGCAGTCAGCCTTGCCGGTCATGCCGGCTTCGACCGCTGCTGATATAATCTCTGCCCGTCCAACGCTGTCATGGGCCGAGCAGGCATCGAACCGCGCGCCATCCTCGTCGATCAGAAAGCGCAAGGTGAAGGGGGTGATGACCGGGCGCGGCGCGGAAATATCAACGGCCAGAAGAACCGCACGCGGCGCTTCTTTTTTCAAAGACTTTTCCCAGCGGGTTTTTTCTTCGACACTGTCGGAAATGGCGGTGATCGCCACCCGGTCTGCAGCCATCGAAATTTTGGAACGCGGCAGTGTCTTCAGTGCATATAGCGCAAATTCGAGGGCGTCGTCCCAGTTGTCCGGCACCGGGTAATCAGCGCTCTCCAACAGGTCGGTGACATGCGTGTCGCGCGCGATCTTGCCGATTTGATCGGTCAGCGCCTCGCGGTCGGTCGCTGCCGGGATCAGGCCGATCAACGAAATACCCGCATCATTGCGCAGAATTTCCATCGAGAAACGAGGCGGTTTGATGGCTTCGGCAGCTGGCACCGTCATATTGTCGATCACGCGGGCCGCATCTACAACGCCCCCTGCTGCGGACAGGGCCCGAAATCTGCTGGCCTCGTTTTTAGCGGTGCCTGACAGCACGACCTGCAACCCATCAGTTTCGACCGTCGCCCAGTCATGTCCCATCAGCACAAGCTGGTCCTTGACCGCGTCCTGCGACCGGGTTTCCACCGCGATCACGGCAAGGCGTGCTGCGGTCAGGCACAACAGGGCGGCCACGACGATGATGGCGGGGGCCACAAAGATCCGGGGAAGGTTCATGATCGGAACGGGTCTCTTGGATGTCTTTTAGGTTTCTTATTGAGAAGCCAGCGAATGTGCAATCAAAGCCATGCGGCAATGGCAAGAAACGGCACAAGGATCAGGCCCGTATTGCGGTTTGATCGAAACAGCATCAGGCAGTTTTGCGCATCAGACGTGTCCAATTGCCGCAATTGCCATGCCAGATGCCAACCAAGCGCCCAGACGCCTCCCAGAGCCAACACCATGGAAAGCGGGTTCTGAGTTGGGGCAAGCGCCGCGATCACAGCAGCGCCCAAGAGCGTCACAGTGGCAATCAGAAACCACATCAACCAGCGTGCGCTGTTGTCTGCGAACAGGCGTGCTGTGGATTTCACCCCGATCAGCGCGTCATCTTCGGTGTCCTGATAGGCATAGATCGTATCGTAAAAGAGCGTCCAGGCGATGCCCGCGCCGTAAAGCAGCACCGCAGGCAACTCCAACCGGCCAGTATGAGCTGTCCACCCAACCAGCGCCCCCCAGTTGAAAGCCACGCCCAAAAACACCTGCGGCCACCATGTGAACCGCTTGGCAAACGGGTAGACGGCGACCGGCAGTAGCGCGGCGATACCCAGAAGGATAGTCGCGTTATTGAAGGTCAGAAGGATGCCGAAGGAGATCAGCGCCTGCAGCCCCATCCAGAAGACGGCCTGCCTGACGCTGACCTGACCCGACGGGATTGGGCGGCTTTTGGTGCGTTCGACCTGTGCGTCAAAATGCCGGTCCGTGATGTCGTTCCATGTGCAGCCTGCGCCCCGCATCAGGAAAGACCCGATGGCGCAGCCCAGCGCGATCCAAAAGTCATAAATCCCAAACGTTCCGTCATGAGCCGCGGCCAGAAGCAGCCCCCACCAACAGGGGATCAGCAAAAGCCAGGTGCCAATCGGCCGGTCTGCCCGGCTGAGCCTGAGATAGGGTCGCGACCATGCGGGCGCGCGGTGATCCACCCAATTGCCCGTATAGGCGTCGGAAACCTGCCCTTTCGGGTCTGGCAAATCGGCGTTGGGGGTCATAGGTTTCCCTCATGAAACAGGCAAAAGTCCGGCTCTATGTAGATCACCCTTTGGCCCAGGGGCAAACCGTTTCGCTGGATCGCGATCAGGCGCATTACCTTTTCGGGGTGATGCGGCTGGGGGTGGGCGACCTTGTGGCGCTCTTCAACGGGCGCGATGGCGAGTATCCCGCCCGTGTGATCGAAGCCGGGAAGCGCAAAGGCGTTTTGGAATGCGAAGTGCAGTCAAAGCCTTTGCACATGCCGCCTGACCTGTGGCTGTGCTTTGCGCCAATCAAAAAGGCGCGCACGGATTTCATTGTCGAAAAAGCCGCCGAGATGGGCGCAGCCCTGATCCAGCCAATGTCGACCGAGTTCACCAACTCCGAACGCATCCGCCGTGACCGTTTGCAAGCACACGCGGTCGAGGCTGCCGAGCAATGCGGTGGCACCTATGTGCCCGAGGTCGTGGACCTGATGCGCATGGACAAGCTGTTGGACGCTTGGCCCGACGACCGTCAGATCATGTTCTGTGACGAGGCTCTGGTCGGGGCAGCTGAGACATTGACCGCTGCAAGTGGCCACCGCTGGGCGATTTTCATCGGCCCGGAAGGCGGGTTTTCCGACCGCGAACGGGCACGTCTTCACGCGATGGAGAACGCCCACCTCGTCAGCCTCGGCCCCCGCATCCTGCGCGCCGACACCGCCGCCGTTGCCGCCATGACCATGTGGCAGCAGGTGCTGGGGGATTGGGGATGATCCGGCCAGAGCTTCATGCGCCGCTGCATCGCTATCGCGAGGCGCTTGTGGGCGCGGCGGTAGCCCTGCTTGGCCTGTGGTGGGCATGGGGCGCGCTTGGCTTGGTCAAATGGATGGGAGTGACCCTGGCGGCGATCGGCGGCGTGATTCTGTGGTCTGGTCTGCGCCGAGCCCGCATTCGATCAGCCCATGGCGGGGTCGGTGTCGTGAAAATCGACGAACGTCAGGTGACCTATCTGGCGCCGATGGGGGGCGGTTTTGCCTCGCTTGATGATGTGATGCAGATCGAGATTGGGAAAGATCTGGCTGGGCTGCCTGTCTGGCGCTTTCGGCAATTTGGCGAGGTTTTGACCATACCTGCCCGCGCAACAGGCGCCGAGGCGATCTTTGACGCGCTCACGGCTTTGTCCGGCGCCCATATCGACGCGGCCATTCGCGCCGTGAACACGCCACCCAATGACACTGTCGTGATCTGGCAGCGTGCCGTCGCGAAGCTGCATTGACACTGGCGGCGGCTTGCCCCACGACTGGAGCCCCTTAGGGGCGTTTTCTACAGGAGCCGAACATGTCCATTCCTCAGTCCGGTGGTGGCCCGATCACCCATCACGATCAGCTGGCGCAGTTTCTGGAAAGTGGCTGCAAGCCGCGTGAGACGTGGAAGATTGGCACCGAACACGAGAAGTTCGGTTATTGCAAGGACACGCTGAAGCCGTTGCCCTATGACGGGGATCGGTCAATCCTGAAAATGCTGGAAGGGCTGCGCGACCGGTATAACTGGACCGAGGTGCGTGAGGCGGGCAACCTGATTGGGTTGGAGCGCGAGGGCGCTAATATCTCGTTGGAACCCGGCGGGCAATTTGAGCTGTCCGGTGCGCCTTTGGACAACATCCATCAGACCTGCGACGAGGTGAACGAACACCTGCGTGAAGTGCATGAAATCGCAGATGAAATCGGCGCGCGTTTCATCGGTCTGGGGGCCGCACCCGAATGGACGCATGATGAGATGCCGGTGATGCCCAAGGGGCGTTACAAGCTGATGACCGACTATATGGACAAGGTCGGCACCCACGGCAAACAGATGATGTATCGGACCTGCACCGTGCAGGTGAACCTCGATTTCGCGTCCGAGGCCGACATGGTGCAGAAGTTCCGTGTTGCGCTGGCGCTGCAGCCAGTTGCCACTGCGCTCTTCGCCAATTCTCCGTTCTTCGAGGGCAAACCCAACGGCCACAAATCATGGCGCTCGCGCATCTGGCGCGATCTGGATGGCGCACGCACCGGCATGCTGCCTTTCGTCTTTGAAGACGGCATGGGGTTTGAGCGCTACGTCGACTACGCGCTCGATGTGCCGATGTATTTTGTCTATCGCGATGGCGAGTATATCGATGCGCTGGGCCAGTCGTTCCGCGACTTTATGCAAGGCAAACTGCCCGCGCTGCCCGGTGAAACGCCGACACTGAGCGACTGGGCCGATCACCTGACCACGATTTTCCCCGAGGCACGGATCAAACAATATATGGAGATGCGCGGCGCCGATGGTGGCCCGTGGCGTCGCCTCTGCGCGCTGCCCGCTTTGTGGGTCGGGTTGATGTATGACCAATCAAGCCTCGATGCAGCATGGGATCTGGCCAAGGGCTGGGACGCTGAAACCCGCGAGGCACTGCGTGTGGCAGCGTCGGTCGAGGGGCTGCAGGCCGAGGTAAACGGCATCCGCATGCTGGATCTGGCGGGCGAGGTGGTGAAGATCGCCGAAGGCGGGTTGAAAGCCCGCGCCCGTGTTGGCAGCGGTGGCATGGTGCCTGATGAAACCCACTTCCTGAACGCGCTTCAGGAATGCATCGAAGAAGGCCGCTCGCCCGCCTGCGAGCTGCTGGGCAAGTATCACGGTGAATGGGATGGGGATCTGAGCCGGATTTACGACGAGTATAGCTACTAGGCCAAACGGCCGCGTGATCTAGCCCCCCAGCCGGGTGCGCGCCTCGCTGCGTTTGCCCGTCGCGGGGACAAGCTCTGTCGCCTTTCCAAGCCCTAAGGGCGGCATGCCGGAGTAGACCGTTTCATACTGGCCTGCTTTGACCAAATAGGTTTCATGCCAGATGCCCACATCGCTTCGATCCGCCTTCATCGCTTTGTTGAAGGCAATCCAGGCCGGGTAATGCTCTTGATCCGGGTCCCGTGCATATCGTTCCAGATGCTCAAAGCTGCGCCAGTACTGCACCAAATTGCCGAACCCCAACCCGGTCTGGCCCAGAAACCCCGTCTCTTCCACGGGTTGTCTGGACAGTTCTTTCAGCATTTTGGGCATCGCCGTGATAGCGGGCACCCATTTGTGCAGCTTCCACGGTTTGTTGACCCGCATCCCGATCAGGAACACGACAAAGTCGCCCTCGATATTGGCGGTCATTCGGTCGGCAATCACTTTTGACATTCCATGTTTCCCTCTTGGTCGCAATACCCGTGCCAGTAGGGCCAAGTTGGGGCGGCAATGCAAGGTTGGGTATGTGCACGGTTGACGCTGTGCACATGCAAAGGTGGTGTTCTAAGGCAACACCTTGCCCGGGTTCATGATCCCTTTCGGATCTAGCGCCTGTTTGATCTGACGCATCACAGTCAGCGCCACCGGGTCTTTGCGCCGTTGCATCGAGGGAAGCTTCGACAGCCCGATCCCGTGCTCGGCTGAGAAACTACCGCCCATGTCGCGCACCACATCCTCGACCCGTTCCATTATGGGATCGCACAGCGCTGCATCGCTGGGGAAAACCGCGTAGTGGATGTTGCCATCGCCCAGATGGGCAACCTCTAGCACCTTCGCAATCGGGTCCAGCTTGGTAAGCTCATCCCCCATCCGATCCAGAAACGCCTCTACCCTGTCCAGTGGCAGGGCGATGTCATTGTTAACGAGCGGTTGCCGCCCCAGAACCACCTCCGCGGCGGCTTCGCGGCGTTCCCACATCTCGGTGCGTTGGGTGTCGTTCTGGGCGATCACGGCGTCCAAGACAGTGCCGTCCTCCATGAAGCCCACAAGCACCTCTTCCAAATAGGTGGTCAGGGGCTGGCTGCCGTCTGCGCCCGGTTCCACGTCGCGCGGGGCGTTTGATGCAATCTCGGTCAGGATGTTGATCTGGTGGCGATCTTCAAAAGGCGCGCGCAGGTCAGGGCGCGTGTTTGCCAGCGCCTCCAGATAGCGGCCGGGCATGTATTCGAACGCCTCGACCGCGCCGCCAGTGACTTCTTGCAGGCGGTTCAGAACCGACAGCGCCGTGTCCAGCCGGTCCACCGCAATCATTGCCGTGGCGCGGGCACGCGGTGCGGGCACCAGTTTCAGGACCGCGCCGGTGATCACAGCCAATGTGCCCTCGGACCCGATCAAGAGGTCGCGCAGGTCATATCCGGAATTGTCCTTGTGCAGCTCGCTCATCAAATCGAGCACCTCACCGCCGGGCAACACCGCCTCGATGCCCAGACACAGCGCGCGCATATTGCCGAATTTCAGCACATTCGACCCGCCCGCATTGGTGGCCAGCATGCCCGCGATCATGCACGATCCCTTGGCGCCGAATGTCATGGGAAAGCGCAGGTCGTGTTCGGACACGGCATCATGCAGAGCCTCCAACACCACGCCCCCATCCACCAGCGCCAGACGTGCGGCGGGCTTGATCGCGCGAATGCGGTTCATCCGGGCAAGCGACAAAAGCAAGCTGCCCGCGGGGGCCTGCGCGCCGCCCGACAGGCCGGTGTTGCCCGAGACCGGCACGATGTGCACAGCGTGTTCCTGCGCCAGCGCCATGATCTGGCTGACTTCCTTCGTGGAGCCGGGGCGCAGCACCGCCAGCGGGTGGCTGTCGTATTTGCCGACCCAATCGCGCGCCCAGGGGGCCATATCCGCACCCGTCAATACATGTGCGGCCCCGATGGCACCGCGCAACTTGTCCAGAATATCCATGCCTGCTCCTTTGCTTGGGCGCAGTCTATGCCCAGTGCTTTGTCGGGCCAAGAGGCGTGACATGTGGCGTGACAGAGGCGCGAGGGGATGCTAAAGCGTTTCGACCTATTGTTGAGGCGCGACAATAGGTCGAAACGCGCGGAACCTATCAATGATGTGGGCGTTTCGAAATCAAGTTGTGATCCAACTTAATCTCGAAACGCTTTAGCGATTTTATAAAAGCGACCGGGAGATCATCATGACCCATATCCTTGCCATTGATCAGGGCACGACCTCGTCGCGCGCCATCCTGTTTGATCGCGACATGCGCCCGACCCGCGTTGCGCAGCAGGAGTTCACCCAGCATTTCCCCGCCTCGGGCTGGGTGGAGCATGATCCCGAAGAGATCTGGGACAGTGTTGTCACCACCTGCCGCGAAGCCGCCCAGGGCGCAGATATCGCCGCCATCGGCATCACCAACCAACGCGAAACAACGCTGGTCTGGGACAGGGTCACAGGCGCGCCGGTCTATAACGCGATTGTCTGGCAGGATCGCCGCACCGCGGAGCAGTGCGCGGCATTGAAAGCCGAGGGGTTCGAGGCGCAGGTCACTGAGCGGACCGGTCTGTTGCTGGACCCCTATTTCTCGGCCACGAAACTGGCGTGGATTCTGGACAATGTCGACGGCGCACGCGCACGGGCCGAGGCGGGTGCGCTGGCCTTTGGCACCATCGACAGCTTCCTGATTTGGCGGCTTACGGGTGGGGCATCCCATGTCACCGACGCCACAAATGCCGCCCGCACCATGCTCTATGACATCAAATCGGGTCAGTGGGACGCAGACATCTGCGCGCGTTTGAACATTCCCATGTCGATGCTGCCCGAGGTGCGCGATTGCGCCGCGCATTTTGGCTCGACCAACCTGTTTGGCGCGTCGGTGCCCATTCTGGGCGTGGCGGGGGACCAGCAGGCCGCGACCATCGGGCAGGCCTGCTTTGAACCCGGCATGATGAAATCCACCTATGGCACGGGTTGCTTTGCGCTTTTGAACACGGGTGAGGTGCCGGTGAGTTCGGACAATCGCCTGCTCACGACCATTGCCTATCAGCTGGACGGCAAGGTGACCTATGCGCTGGAGGGCTCGATCTTTATCGCGGGCGCTGCGGTGCAATGGCTGCGCGATGGGCTGGGGATTATCGACAGTGCCGCCGAAACCACAGCGCTGGCGCAGGGCGCGGACCCCGCACAAGAGGTCATTTTGGTGCCCGCCTTCACCGGTATGGGCGCGCCATATTGGGATGCAGACTGTCGCGGGGCCATCTATGGGCTGACACGCGGGTCAGGCCCAAAAGAATTTGCCCGCGCAGCGTTGGAGGCGGTGGGCTTCCAGACGCGTGACCTTTTGGAGGCGATGCGCGCTGACATGCAGGGGCAAGGCGACACGGTTCTGCGCGTGGATGGGGGCATGGCGGCGTCGGATTGGGCGATGCAGTTTCTGGCTGATATCAACGGCGCTCAGGTGGATCGTCCGACCGTTCTGGAAACCACGGCGCTGGGCGTGGCGTGGCTGGCGGGCATGCAGGCGGGGATCTACCCGGATCAGGCGGGGTTTGCGTCCGCATGGGCGCTCGAGCGCAGCTTTGCACCGCAAATGGACCAAGCCACGCGCAGCGCACGCTATGGCGCGTGGAAAGATGCGGTGGCACGCACGCTCAGTCGTTAGGACCCTTGGTTTTATAAATCCCCTCGGGCAAGTTCAACGCAGCGGTCAGGTCACCAAGCTGCGAAGGTGACAAGGTGATCTTATGCACCAGATCGGTGCGCGGATCCCATTGCTCCAGCGTGACACAATCTTCAAACGCGTTGATCGTCACGTCTTCGTTCAGGGGATCGCGACCTTCATCCACCAGCGTGACAACGGTCGCATCGAATTCGTGTTCTATGGTAAACATAAGATCAGTTTAGCGCGCTTCGGGCCAAAGGCCAGCGTGAAGACGCAACAGGTGGCGAGGGGCATGCAGCAGTTCAGTGGATTTCTGACAGATCGCGGGTCGAAATATGCGGTCTCTGGTGGGCCGGTGCGCACGCGTGCGGATGTGAAGGCCTTTCTGAAACAGCTGACGCGCGACAAGCGATATGCCAAGGCCACACACAACACCTGGGCCGCCGTCTTGCCCGAAGGCGGAGGCGTCAAAGGAGACGATGGCGAGGCTGGCGCCGGCATGGTGATCTTGCGAAAACTGGAGCGCGAAGGGCTGGAGGGCCACGTGATCGTTGTGACCCGCTGGTTTGGTGGCACGAAATTGGGCGGTGACCGGTTCCGGCGGGTACAGGATGCGGTGGATTACTATCTGCATCATGCAGATTTGACGCAGGGGCCATGAAAAGCCCATCGCGTCACGGGGCTGGAAAGCTGTTTGTCAGGTCCCCGGCAAAATGGCCTGTCGGGTCTGGCCCGTGGCCTTAACCCGCTTCTTCTTCCAGATGCAGTTTCATGTCGATCAACACATGCTGAAGCGCCAGTGTTTCACGCAAAAGCCGCTTGGCTTCGTTGATGGTGATGATGCCATCCTCGATCGACTGCTGATATTCCGCCATCAGCATGGCAAACCGCTGCGATAGGGCAATCACATCTGTGTTCACACCACCTTCGGGCGCGTTTTTACGCTCGCTGTCATAAGACATGGTGATGCCACGCAGTTCCGCCAGAGCGCTGGTCACATGAGGATAGCGGGCGGCTTCTTCCAGAGCAGCCACAGCATCGACGGGCATGAAGCGATCAGAATGCTCGTCACTGTCAGAATAGTAACGCCCCAGAGTCGCCTTGGATTTTCCAGTTAGTTCGCACGCGGCCTCCAGACCCACATCCTTGACCAGAGCCTCGGTGTGCTTCTTCAGATAACTGCCAACACTGTCCATTCACGCATACCTTCTTTTGCGGGCCTATTGCCGAAGCGCGGCCTCGCGGGGGAATTCCAGCCCCCTTTTCCCACTAATTCACGCCTAAGGGAACTGGTTTATTGATTACAGAACGAGTTGATGAATTCGAGTTGTGCCGCGTGTAACGAGCACGGTGCAAGGAAGGGCCCACGTTTTGTATTGGGTGGGGCGCGTCAGTGGCGTGTTGTGAGGCAGAAGTGAGTAGCGAGTAAAGAGGTCTGTTCCATCCCCAGGGCGCATGTCGCCCACTGACCTCGGGTATCACTGCCTCGCCCTTTCTTGCCCATTTTCTGCGCTGCTTTTGGTTGCATGGAAAGGGTTCTCGGCGTAATTCCCAATGCTATGGCAAAGCTCTATTTCCACTACTCGACCATGAATGCAGGGAAATCGACCCTGCTTTTGCAGGCCAGTCACAACTATCGTGAGCGGGGCATGCAAACCTATCTGATCACAGCACAATTTGACAATCGGGCCGGAGAGGCGCGCATAGGCAGCCGCATCGGCATCGGCTGCGATGCGGATACGTTTGGCACCGAGGAAGATCTGTTTGCAAAGCTCGCGCGTCGACTGGAAGAGGGGCCATGCGCCTGTGTGTTCATCGATGAAGCGCAGTTTCTCAGCCGCGATCAGGTCTGGCAGCTGGCGCGTGCGGTGGATGATCTGGGCGTGCCGATCATGTGCTATGGGCTGCGGGTGGATTTTCAGGGCGAGCTGTTTCCCGGTTCGGCTGCGTTGTTGGCGCTGGCCGATGAGATGCGCGAAGTGCGCACGATCTGCCATTGCGGCAAGAAGGCCACGATGGTGGTGCGGCAGGACGATCAGGGCCGGGTCATGACCGATGGTGATCAGGTGCAGATCGGCGGAAACGAGACCTATGTGTCCCTGTGCCGCCGCCACTGGCGCGAGGCCACTGGCAACTGATTGTGCGCCTTCGGCGCGCATGTCACCTCGCCGTGCGGCGGCTCGGGTTGGCGCGTGAAATATGTGCTAGATCGGGGTTGGCAGGGGCGCTCCTTTTGCGAAGGCTTCGATATTGTCCATGGCCAACATGCCCATATCCGTGCGCACTTCTAGCGTGGCCGTGCCAAGGTGGGGTAGGAGGGTGACATTCTCGCGGGCAATAAGTTCGGCAGGCACCTTCGGTTCGAACTCGTAGACATCCAGACCTGCGCCTGAGATCTGGCCAGTGTCCAACGCCGTGATCAGGGCCGCCTCGTCGACGATTTCGCCGCGCGCGATGTTGATCAGGATGGCGTGTGGCGGCATGGCGGCGAGGGTCTTTGCCCCGATCAGGTGGTGCGTGTCCGTCCCGCCCGGCACCGCGATGACAAGGATGTCGGCCGCTTTGGCCACGGCCTCGATGCTGCCCAGTTGCGTGGCGGGCACATCAGGGGTCTTGGGCGAGCGGTTGTGAAAGACGACCTTCATGCCAAATCCGTGGTGACAGCGCTGTGCGATGGCTTCGCCGATGCGCCCCATGCCGATGATCCCGACCGTTTTGCCCGAAACATGCTGGCCCAGCAGCTGAGTGGGATGCCAGCCTTCCCAGTTTCCTGCGCGCAACATCCGCTCGCCTTCGCCAGCCCGGCGCGCGGTCATCAGGATCAGGGTCATGGCCGTGTCCGCGGTAGCGTCTGTGACTGCACCCGGCGTGTTGGAGACCTGAAGCCCGTGGGCTTTTGCGGCATCCACGTCGATGTGGTTGTAGCCCACACCGAAATTGGCCAGCAGGCGCGCCCGGATCGGGCCGGCGGCGCTGAATACATCGGCAGAATAGAGGTCACCCAGAGTGGGCAGAACGATGTCGAAGTCACGCAGGCTGGTGACCATTTCATCATGGGTCAGTGGTGTTGTCTTTTCGCGCACCGTGGCGTCAAAGCCCGCGCGGGCGCGATCTAGCACGGCGTTGGGCAGTGGGCGTGAGATGAAGAGTTTCATCAGTACATCCGCGCACCGTTGGGAACAGACTTGTCGGGGGTCAAAAGCACCACTTCGCCGTTAGGGTCGGGCACGCCCAGCACCAGAACTTCGCTCATCACCGGACCGATCTGGCGGGGCGGGAAGTTCACCACGGCCATGACCTCTTTCCCGACTAGGTTTTCGGGGGCGTAATGCGCGGTGATCTGGGCGGATGATTTCTTTTCTCCCAGCTCCCCTCCGAAATCGACCCAGAGCTTGATGGCGGGTTTGCGCGCTTCGGGAAAGGGTTCGGCGCGGGTCACAGTGCCCTTGCGGATGTCGACTTTCATGAAGTCGTCGAAGGTAATTTCAGCCATTTGCAAGCTCCTTGGAACGGTCGGCGGCGGCTTTGACCGCGCGGGTCAAAAGCGCAGGGAAGCCGTTGTTTTCGTCCATCAGGACAGACAGGGCAGCGGCGGTGGTGCCGCCCGGGCTGGTCACGTTCACACGCAACTGGGCGGGGTCGTCGTCGGCCTCTTCAGCCAGTGCGCCCGCGCCGCCCACGGTGGCTTTGGCCAATTGCATGGCAAGGCCCTCGGACAGACCCTGTTTTACGCCTGCGGCCGCCAGCGTCTCGATCAGGTGGAACACATAGGCCGGGCCAGAGCCGGACACGGCGGTGACCGCGTCCATCTGGTGTTCGCCCTCCAGCCGCACCACCTGACCCACGGCAGATAGAAGCGCTTCGGCCAGGTCCATATGGGCAGCACTTGCCTGTGCGTTGCCGCAAATCGCAGTGATGCCACGCCCGATGGCGGCGGGCGTGTTGGGCATGGCGCGGATGATCGGCGTGTCGGTGCCCAGCATCGCCTCGTAAGTGGCAATCGGTGTCCCTGCGGCGACGGAAAGGAACAGGGTAGATCCGTTGCCAAGCTGTTTCAGCGCGGGCAGGGCTTCGCTCATCATCTGGGGCTTCACCGCGATGAGGACAATCGCGGGGTCAGCGGGCAGATCGGTGTTCAGGTTCAGCCCGTCGCGGGATTTCAACCAATCCGACGGGAAAGGGTCTGTCACCCATACAGAAGTCGCGGGCACGCCGTCCGACAGCCAGCCTTCAAGCATCGCCGATCCCATCTTCCCGCAGCCCAGCAGAACAAGTCCGCGTGTTTTCAGATCATCCAGTGTCATGTGTCCCCCGGTGCATGTGTCGCCTCATGGATAGCGCGTTTCTGCCCGTGGGCCAGCAAAAAAAGCCCGGCATCCGCCGGGCTCTCAATTCTACTTGCCAGAACTGTCTTATGCGCGCCCGTAGGCCTCGGCGATGGCCACCTGAAGCGCGTCTTCCACACTGCGGTCTGTCCATGACACCAACTGGAAAGCCGGATAGAACCGTTCGGACGTGGCCACGGCAGAGGCGATCAGCTGATCGATTTGCTCAGGTCCCGCAAACAGCCCACCGGTCAGAGCAAGCCCATACCGATACACCATCAAACGCTGCTCTTCCCAGTAGGTGAACGCCCCGGTCCAGCACATGTCATTGGTGCGATTAAGCGCCTCATAAAGACGAGGGAGTGCGTCTTCGGGCGGCTCCATCTCGAATGTGCAAATCAGCCGGAGCGTTTCGTCGTAAGGCGACCATGCAAGAGTGATTGAATAGGTGCGCCATTGCCCTTCCACCGCCATTGCAATCTGATCGTCCGCGACCCGGTCGAATTCCCATGCGTGATGTTCGGCTATGGTTTCAACAATATCAATCGGGTGAAGATCTTCACTTTCAATGTACTGCTCGGTGGCGGCCATGGCTCTGCCCTTCCATTGGTGTCAGCTTCGTTTTGTCGGGCGACTAAGAAATCGTGACTGCGCGTCGCGGCGACCACTAAAGCTTGATGCCTGTACTAGGTTCGGCGTTCTTTGCGTCAAACCTTACTAGATATGGTGCCGAATGCGGGACTCGCTGTAAAGGAAAAGTTTCGCGCGTTCAGGACTTGTCCACAGAAAACTTTGGGTTCTCCACAGGTTACCGCGGTTTTGCACAATAGGCGGAAGCGGGCCAAAGGGGGGCAGGCGGCTTGACCTTACCCGCCCAAACCCCCAATTTGCGCGAAACTTGACCAGTCAGGAGCCGCCGTGCCCAGCCGAACAGCCCCGTTTTCCCGCTTTGAATGGCAGATCGCGTGGCGCTATCTGCGCGCCCGCCGGGCCGAAGGTGGGGTCAGCACAATGACCTGGATCAGCCTAGTGGGCATCACGCTGGCCGTCGCCGCCCTGATCATCACACTGGCCGTGCGCACCGGGTTTCGCGATGAATTTGTTGACACCATTCTGGGGGCCAATGCCCATGTCGAGGTGTTTGCCCAGAGCTATGTAAACGAAAATGGCCAGATCGTGCGCAGCATTGTCGACTATGACGGCTGGGCAGAGAAAATCGCCACCGTGCCCGGCGTGACCCGCGCCGCCCCGCTTGTGAAGGGGCAGGTCATGGCCAATCGCGGGCAGACCAATGCGGGCGTCGAGGTGTTCGGCATCACCTATGAGGACCTTCTGACCATTCCGCGCATTGCGCGCCCCGAAAGCTTTGTGGGCGACCTGTCAGCCTTTGAACGTGGCATCGCCATCGGATCAGGTGTGGCGGGCGAGCTGAACGTGGGCGTTGGCGATAAGATCAAGATCATCTCGCCCAACGGGATCAAAACCGCCTTTGGCACCAGCCCGCGCGTGAATGCCTACGAGGTCACCTATATCTTCACCGCCGGGCGCTGGGACATTGACCGCACGCGTGTCTACCTGCCGCTGGCCGAGGCGCAGAGTTTTTTCAACCGTGAAGGTTTTGCAGATGAGATCGAGGTGATGGTTCAGGACCCGGAGGGCATCGACGACCTTCTCATGCCGATCATGGAGGCGGTGCAGGAACCGTCCAGCGTCTGGACATGGCGCGATCGGTCCGGGGCCTTCCTTCGGGCGCTCGACATGGAGGACAATGTGATGTTCATCATCCTGTCGGTGCTGGTGCTGATCGCCTCGATGAACATCACCTCGGGCCTGATCATGCTGGTCAAGAACAAGGGCCGCGACATTGGTATCCTGCGCACCATGGGCCTGACCGAAGGGTCAATCCTGCGCGTATTTTTCATCTGCGGGTCGCTGACCGGCGTGGTGGGGACGATTGCGGGTGTGATACTGGGCTGCCTCTTCGCCCTGAACATCGACAGTATCTTTGCGGCCGTGAACTACTTTGCGGGCGGCGGCGTCTGGGATCCTTCGATCCGGGGCATCTATCACCTGCCTGCGAAACTGGTCTTTGCCGATGTGGCTTCGGCGGTGGGCCTGTCGCTGACCCTGTCCTTCCTCGTGACACTCTTTCCTGCGCGCAAAGCCGCGCGGATGAACCCGGTAGAGGCGCTGCGCTATGAATGACACGGTTCTGAGCCTTTCGGGCATCACCAAAACCTATAACGAAGGCACGCCGGGCGAAATTCGCGTGCTGCGCGGGGCAGAGCTGTCCATCGCCAAAGGCGAGGTTGTCGCGCTGGTCGCGCCCTCAGGCTCCGGCAAGTCGACACTTCTGCACATCGCGGGGCTTCTGGACACGGCCGACGCGGGCGAGGTCGCGATCAACGGGCAGGCGATGGGCGCGCAATCCGACCGCCGCCGCACCGCCACGCGCCGAAATGAGGTGGGCTTTGTCTATCAGTTCCACCACCTGCTGCCCGAGTTCACCGCGCTGGAAAACATCGTGCTGCCGCAGCTGGCCAATGGCATCAGCGAAGGTGCCGCCCGTGATCACGCGATGGATCTGATGGCCCGCGTGGGCGTTGACACCCGCGCCAGCCACCGCCCGGCGGAACTGTCTGGCGGGGAACAGCAGCGGGTGGCGTTCTGCCGCGCGCTGGCCAATCGCCCGGCGCTTTTGTTGGCCGATGAGCCCACCGGAAACCTTGATCCTGACACGTCGGACACGGTGTTCGCGGCGCTGATGGAGCTGGTGCGCGATACGGGGCTTTCCGCGCTGATCGCCACCCATAACCTTGACCTCGCCGCGCGCATGGACCGCACGCTGAAGCTGGATGGCGGGCGCATCCTCTGACCGCTCGCGCGCCCTGACATTCGCGTGAGGGTGCATTGCCTGCGCCGCGCATTTGGGCAATCTGGACGCAGCTTTCCTTTGTGCCGGAGCCCCCAATGCGCCTTTTGTCCCTTGCCTTCGCCCTGACCGTCGCCCTGAACTTCACGGCCACAACCGCCTTGGCCGGCCCGGTGAACTTCAGCGATTGGCGCACCCATTGGTTTGCCATCTTCTCGAAAGTCAGCTTCACCCCGAAAGGTGGCGCCATGGGGGTCGACGCCGACGGGGCCGTGTCGATCATCTATGACCGCCTTGGCCCTCAGGATTGGTCCGCCCGCAAAGCCAGTTGGCGCTGGGGGGTGACCCAATCCGTGCCCGCCACCGACCTGACACGCAAAGGGGGCGATGACCGCAATCTGGCGCTTTACTTCGCCTTTCTGCCAAAGCCCGAGGCCGAACGCCTGAAGGGCAGCCGGTCCCTGCGCAAACTCTTGAACCACCCCGAGGGCCGCGTGCTGGTCTATGTGCGCGGGGGCAAACACGCGCGCGGATCGGTGCTGGGATCACCCTATCTGGGCGCACGCGGCAAGACGATTGTTCTGCGGCCCTCAGGCACGGGCAGCCATACGGAAAAGGTCGATCTGGCACGTGACTACCGGCGCGCTTTCGGGGCAGAGCCAACCGCGCTGGTGGCGCTCGCCCTGTCTGCCGACAGCGATGATACCGACAGCCAGATCAGCGCAGAGGTTTCGTCGCTGACCTTGTCAGACTGAGGGCTTGCGCCCAGACGGCTGCGTGTTAGAATCATGTGAAAGCAATCTCTTAGCGAGACCCACATGCTCCGCGCCTTACCCTTCGCCCTGATCCTTCTGGCTGCCTGCCAGCCGGAGAACCCGTTTTCGACCGAGAAAACCGTGGACCTGTCCGAAATGACCGGGGCCGAGATCTATGCCGCGAACTGCGCCGCCTGCCACGGCGATGACGCCAAAGGCGGAGAGCTGCCCGCAGCCCCCGACCTGACCACGCTCACCGCCCGCCACGGCGGCAAATTCCCCGCACGCTTCGTCATGTCCACCATCGACGGCTACGCCCAAGGCACGCAACGTGGGCCGATGCCCGAGTTTGGCCTGCTCTTGGACAGCGAGATCGAGGTCTGGGTGGATGAGAAGGGCGTGCAAACCCCGACCCCGGCGGCGCTGGTCAGGCTGGCGGAGTATTTGGAAGGGGTGCAGGGGTAACCTGCGCAACATAGGGCCACGCTCGACCCTGGGTGGGCGTCGTGAACCTGTTTGAATTGCTGAACTTTCCCACATTTGAAACGCTACGTTTGTCGTAACGTTGCAAAACGCCCTCCCGGGGGGAGGGTCGGGCGTGGCCCGTGCGGTGCACGTGCCATGTAGCTCGCTGAGGCTTTCTATTTTGTATTTGGTTCGTCAAGCCATTCCGCTTCACGAGGATGCCCTTCTACTGGTGCCAAATACCATAGGACTCCCCACCGTATCGATTTGGCATCCTTTTTGACGGGAAATGGAATGTGGAACAGTAGAAGATACATCATCGAGAGAGTTATCGAAATAGCACCAAATCCGCATGAAATTCTTTCTAGAATATTGGCTTCTGCATCAAACGATATGACCAGTTGTTCGTTTAGAACAAAGCCACCAAAAACGAAAAATGGAATGGACAAAGAGAAAATGACCATTAGCAACGCAGTGTTCAAGAAATTAGAAATCGGAAATTTTTCTTTGATGAAGCTGTTCAAGAAGAGCGGAATACCGAGAGAATTCTCCGAGTATCCTTTCAACTGTCTGAGAACTTCTACTGAGAAACCTGGAAGAGCAAGCTTAGCTCCATGTCGAACTCTGAGAGACATTGCAACTGAGAGCTGATTGAAAGCTATGATAAGCAGCAAGAAAAGAAAGCTAGTTACGGACAGAAAATAGGCAACCGGAACGGAGGCCTTAATCTGAAAAAGTGAGATGGAAAGTAAGTTGTTTTCCCTCAATGAAGTCACAATCAGATAAGCAGCTAAGATTTGCCCACAAAACTTCACAAGCTGCAGAATTGCTTTGTTCTCTAGATCGCAAAGAATCTCCAGCTTTCGTAGCCAGTTTTGTTCGCATGGGTTCATTCTACGAAGTGTCGTATCGAACTCGTGCATTTTTAGGCGTTTGATCGAAATCCATTTTGTTTTCATTCGCTAAACATCCAACTCCTCCACAAACTTCGCGTTCTCCTGAATATACTGGAAACGAAGTTCGGGTTTTTTGCCCATCAGCTGCTCGACCAAAGTGGCGGTTTCGCCGGGTTCGTCCTCGTCGATGGTCACGCGGATCAGCGTGCGCGACGCCGGGTCCATCGTGGTTTCTTTCAGGTCTTTCGCGTCCATCTCGCCCAGACCTTTAAAGCGGCTGACGTCAATCTTGCCTTTGCCGCCCAGACCTTTTTCCAGATGTGCGTCGCGTTCAGCCTCGTCGATGCAATAGACGCGGCGCGCCCCTTGGGTCAGGCGAAAGAGCGGCGGGCAGGCCAGGTAAAGGTGGCCTGCGTCGATCATCGGGCGCATTTGGGTGAAGAAAAACGTCATCAGCAGCGAGGCGATATGCGCGCCGTCCACATCCGCGTCGGTCATGATGATGATCTTGTCATAGCGCAGATCATCCACGTTGAACTTGGTGCCCAGCCCCACGCCCAGCGCCTGGGTCAGGTCCGATATTTCGGCATTGGTGCCAATTTTTGAACTGGCCGCGCCCAGCACGTTCAGGATTTTCCCGCGCAGAGGCAAAAGCGCCTGTGTCTTGCGGTTGCGGGCCATCTTGGCCGATCCGCCCGCGCTGTCACCCTCGACGATGAACAGCTCGGTGCCTTCGCGGTTGGTGGCGGAGCAATCCACCAGCTTGCCGGGCAGGCGCAGCTTCTTGGTGGCGGATTTGCGTTGCGTTTCCTTTTCCTGACGGCGGCGCAGGCGTTCTTCGGCGCGCAGCACAAGGAAATCCAGAATGGCGCCCGCGGATTTCGTATCTGCCGCCAGCCAGTTGTCGAAATGGTCGCGCACGGATTGTTCGACCATTTTATTGGCGGCCTCGGTTGACAGGCGGTCCTTGGTCTGGCCGACAAAGGCCGGGTCGGCAATGAAGCAGCTGACCAACGCACAGCCGCCCGTCAGCAGGTCGTCGCGGGTGATGTTCGCGGCCTTCTTGTTGCCCACCAGCTCGCCATAGGCTTTGATGCCTTTCAGGATCGCGGCCCAGAAGCCGGTGACATGGGTGCCACCTTCGGGCGTGGGCACGGTGTTACAGTAGGACTGGATGTAGCCATCGCGCGAGGGCGTCCAGTTGATCGCCCATTCGACATAGCCCGGTTCACCAAACCGCTCGCGAAACTCGACCTTGCCGGCAAAGGGCTGCTCGGCATAGACGGATGCGCTGCCCAGTGTTTCTTTCAGGTAATCCGCCAGACCGCCGGGGAAATGGAAGGTGGCTTCCGTTGGGGTTTCGCCGTCATCAATGTGGGATTTCCAGCGGATTTCCACGCCCGAGAAGAGGTAGGCCTTCGAGCGCACCAGCGTGAACAGCCGCTTGGGTTTGAAGCGGTGTTTGCCAAAGATTTCCTCGTCCGCGTGGAAGGTGACCTCGGTGCCGCGCTTGTTTGGGGCCGCGCCGATTTTCTCGACCGGACCCAGTGGCACGCCGCGCGAAAAGCGCTGTTCGAACATCTCTTTGTTTTTGGCCACCCGCACGACCATGCTGTCGGACAGCGCGTTCACCACCGACGAGCCAACCCCGTGCAGACCACCCGAGGTCTGATAGGCCTTGCCCGAGAACTTGCCGCCCGCGTGCAGCGTACACAGGATAACCTCAAGCGCGGATTTGTCGGGGAATTTCGGGTGCGGATCGATCGGAATACCGCGCCCGTTATCGGTGATCGAGACCGAATAGTCGTCGTTCAGCGTGACCTCGATCCGGTTGGCATGGCCTGCCACGGCCTCGTCCATCGAGTTGTCGAGGATTTCGGCGACCATATGGTGCAGCGCGCGCTCATCGGTGCCGCCGATATACATGCCGGGCCGCTGGCGCACAGGCTCCAACCCTTCAAGCACCTCGATGGATGAGGCGTCATAGTCGTCGGGGCCTTGTCCGGCCAGAAGGTCTTCGCTCATGGAATGCTGCCCAAAATTCTTGTTTTGTGGCCTGCATTATGGCCGAGCGCGCGGGCAGGGGAAAGCCCCAACTGCGCCATGTCAGCAGAGAGTGTCAGGAGCTTTCACCAGGGGGCTTGAGTTGGGCGCGATGCGCAGTCAAGGTGGGGGTATTTCGTGAACATGGGGTGGATATGTCCGACTATCCGAATTTGAAAGACCAGCTTGTTAATCCAGAGAAAGTTGCACGTCTGGCCGGATGGGTTGAAGCTGCGATGCCTGATTTCAAGCGCGCCGATTTTGTTGTGGAGGTGAGTGCGCAACTGCCTGAGCTAGAGCTGAAAGCGCGTCTGTTTTCGATTGCCGAAGCTTTGGGGCGGCATCTGCCTCAGGATTTCTCATCGGCCGCTCAGATCATTCACGACGCTTTGCCGCCTGAGCTTGATCCATCCCTCAAGGATGATGATTTTGGCGAATTTATCTTTGACGGGTTTGGGCAATTCGTGGCCGCATATGGGATCGAGCACCCCAAGACAGCCTTGCCTTTGCTACATGCTCTGACGCGCCGGTTTTCCATGGAGTTCGCGCTGCGCCCGTTCTTGATCCGGCATAAGTCGTTTGTGCTGGATCAGCTGCACAGCTGGGCGCGTGATGACAATTACCATGTGCGGCGGCTGGTCAGTGAAGGCACGCGCCCCAACTTGCCATGGGGTCAAAAGATTGGCTGGGATGTGACCGACGCAATGCCGCTATTGGATCAGCTCTATGGCGACCCCACGCGTTTTGTGACCCGTTCGGTTGCCAACCATTTGAATGATATCGCGAAAACACATCCTGATCTGGTGGTGGACACATTGGCCCGCTGGCAGGGCGAAGACCGGCAGTCGGAAAAGGAGCTGGCGTGGATCACCCGCCACGCCTGCCGCACATTGATCAAACAAGGCCATCAGGGTGCATTGGAGTTTTTGGGATACCGACCGGATGCAAAGGTAACGCTTGGCGCGATTGATTTGCAGCCATCGGATCGCAGGGTGGCGATCAATACGGCGCTGACAGTTTCGTTCGACGTGACCGCCGAATGTGATGAGCCGGTGATCGTCGACTATGTGATCCGGTTCCAGCGCGCGCATGGCAAAGCCGCCGACAAAGTGTTCAAGCTGAAACAGGCGCATCTGAAAGCCGGGCAAAGCGTGGCACTGTCCAAACGTCATCTTTTCAAAGGCAATGCCACAACGTTCCGACTGTATCCCGGCCCGCATGTGCTGATTGTGCAGATCAACGGGCGACAGGTGGCCGAAGCACCGTTTGAGCTTTACGATGCAGAGGGATCAAACGGATCATCCGGATAGGTGACCCCCGCAAGATAAAGCCCTTGGGGCGGGCTGACCGGGCCACAGGCGGTTCTGTCACGGGCCTCCAGCGCGCGGGTCACATCGTCGGGTGACCATGATCCCGCGCCCACCTGTTCCAGCGTGCCGATGAAGCTGCGCACCTGATTGTGCAAAAAAGAGCGTGCCCGCACATGGAAGCGATATTCAGTGCCGGTTGGCAAAGCCACCTCTTCAACGCGCAATTCGTCCAATGTCTTCACCGGGCTTTCGGCCTGACAGATCGTGGAGCGGAAGGTGGTGAAGTCATGTTGCCCCAACAGCCGGTCGGCCCCTGCCTGCATGGCACCTGCATCTAGTTTTCGCTTCACATGCCAGGCAAGGCCGCGTTCATGCGTCAACGGGGCCCGGCGGGAAATCAGGCGAAACAGATAGCGCCGCTCGCGCGCTGAAAACCGGGCATGAAACTCCTCCCCAACAACGGCGCAATCATTGATCGCAATCCGCGCTTTTCTCAGATGATGGTTCAGCGCCTCAGACAGACGAAATGGCGCCCAGTCACGGGCCAGATCAATATGCGCCACCTGTGCCAGACCGTGCACACCGGCATCCGTGCGCCCCGCCGCCGCCAGCGTATGAGGTCCCGGCTCCAGCTTCTCCAGCGCAGCCTCGATGGCCCCCTGAACAGAGGGGTGCTCTTTCTGGCGCTGCCAGCCGGCATAGCCTGCCCCGTGATATTCGATCTTGAACGCAAATCTTGGCATATGCTTCGCATAACCCGATGCCCAACAGGCGACAAGCTCCCCTTGTGCCATTTTCTTGTCCAAAATACCTCGGGGTGAGCCGCAAAGCGGCGAGGGGCAGCGCCCCTTTCCACGGGGAGTACCGCATAAAACCTCCCCTCTGGTGAAACCGCCACCGTGCCCCTATCTTCCAATTGAGCAGAAAAGAAGGAGACCTCCTGTGGGGCTTGGCGACATCGCGGATAGCATCTCTCGACAGATCGAGGCGATCGGTGACGCAACCAGCGAGGCGCTTTTTGAGCCCGTGATCCGCCTGGGTGTGACCGGGCTGTCACGCGCGGGCAAAACGGTCTTCATCACCTCGCTTGTCGCCAATCTGATGAACCGTGCCCGCATGCCCGGCCTGATGGCGGCTGCAAATGGCCGGATCGAAACCGCTTTTTTGCAACCCCAGCCCGACGATACCGTGCCGCGGTTCGACTATGAAACGCATCTGTCAGCCATGACCGGCCCCGCGCCACATTGGCCGGACAGCACCCGCGCGATTTCGGAACTGCGCCTGTCTTTCCGGGTACAGCCCAGCGGGCTTTTGGGGGGCTTGCGCAGCGCGCGCACGGTGCATCTGGATATCGTGGACTATCCGGGGGAGTGGCTTTTGGACCTCGCCCTGCTGGACGTCTCTTACACGGATTGGGCTGCGCAGACACTGAACCGGATTGATCGCCGCGCACAGGCGCAGGACTACCTTGCCATGGCGCGCAGCACCGGGGCCGACGATAAACTTGACGAGATGCAGGCCAAGCGACTGGCCGCCAGTTTTGCGGGCTATCTGAAAGCCGCGCGTGAAGACGGGTATTCCGATTGCACGCCCGGACGTTTTCTGCTGCCCGGTGACATGGCGGGGAGCCCCGCCCTGACCTTTGCGCCTCTGCCCAAGCCAGATACGACCCCGCGCGGCAGTCTTTGGCGCGAGATGGATCGGCGCTTTGAGGCCTATAAATCCCGCGTTGTGAAACCTTTCTTTCGCGATCATTTTGCCCGGATCGACCGGCAGGTTGTGCTGGTGGATGTGTTGGGTGCCATTCACGCAGGCCCCGCCGCACTGGAGGATCTGCGCGGTGCCATGGCTGAAATCCTCACGGCCTTCAATCCCGGTCGCAACAGCCTGCTGTCGACGCTTTTGATGCAACGCCGTGTGGAACGCATTCTCTTTGCCGCCACCAAAGCCGATCACCTGCATCACACGCAACATGCCCGCCTGACCGCCATCACCGAAGCGCTTTTGCGCGATGCGCGCGACCGGGCTGACTTCGCAGGTGCCAAGACAGCCGCCATGTCACTGGCCGCTTTGCGCACGACCACGGAAGAAACCATGGACCATGACGGGCAGCGGCTTGATTGCGTGCGGGGGCGGCTTCTGGACAGCGGAAAAACGGCGGCATTTTACCCCGGCGCCCTTCCCGAAGACCCGTCCCAGCTTTTGAAGCCTGCGCGCAAAGGCGCAGAGCGCTGGCTCGAGGCGGACTATCAGGTCATGCGCTTTGCACCTGCCGAGATTTTGATGCGCCCCGGTGAAGGCCCGCCTCATATCCGGCTCGACAAGGCCGCCGAGTTTCTGATCGGAGACCGGCTATGATCCTTGCCCCCGCCATGCCTGCAGATGCCCCGGCAATCGCCAACATCCTGTCTGGCTGGAATGCTGCAACCCCGTGGATGCCGCGCGTTCATTCCCGCCAGTCCGAAAAAGGCTTCGCGGCCCTGTTGGTGGCACGTGGATGGACCACTGTCGCGCGTTCAGGCGGGCGTGTGACAGGGTTTCTGTCGCGCGATGAGGCCGAGATTCACGCGCTCTATGTTGCCCCGCATGCGCGTGGGTCTGGGGTTGGAAAAGCGCTGCTTGATCGCGCCAAGGCCACACAGATGAGGTTGTCGCTTTTTACCTTCGCCCGCAATGAACCTGCCCAGCGGTTCTATCTGCGCGAAGGGTTCACCGAGGCCTATCGCACCGATGGGTCAGGCAATGACGAAGGTCTTCCCGACATCCGCTATGACTGGAGGCGCGCCGCATGAACGACAAGACACCCGGCCCCGTGCTGATCGAACTGGACGGTCCAGCGCCGCAAAACCCGGCCGAAGCCCCGCCCGTTCCTGAAACCCACCTTCCCGATACGACAGGGGCCGCCATGCAGGGCGCGATCGCCGTGGCGGGGCGTCGGCCTTCACGTCTGGCGCGCTGGTTCTGGTCGCTTTTGCTGGCGATCCTTGGCTTTGTCCTGTCGGTCGCCGCACATGGTTTTGTCACCGATTTGATCGCACGTCAGCCCGTGCTGGGCTATGTCGCTTTGGCCTTGGTGGCGGGGTTCGTGTTTGTGCTGTTGATCATCGCGCTGCGCGAATGGATTGCCTTTGCGCGATTGCGCCGCGTGGATGCGCTTCAGCAGGCCGCAGAAACCGCCCTTGCACAGGATGATCTGGCTGCAGCGCGAGGCGTCATGACCCGCCTGAAACGACTGTATCAGGGTCGAGATGACATGCGTTGGGGGCTGGACCGGTATCACGAACGCGAAGCTGACCTCTTGGACGCGGACACGATCTTCGCCCTTGCCGAGACCGAACTGATGGCACCTCTGGACGCCGCCGCGATCAAAGAGGTCGAGGCCGCGGCGCGCCAGGTCGCCACCGTCACCGCCATCGTGCCCATTGCTCTGGCCGATGTGGCCACGGCGCTGACCGCCAATATCCGCATGATCCGCCGCGTGGCCGAGATCTATGGCGGCCGGTCGGGCGTGTTGGGCAGCTGGCGTTTGACCCGCGCGGTCATGGCGCATCTGGTCGCCACGGGGGCGGTTGCTGTTGGCGACGATATGTTGGGATCACTTGCAGGCGGTGGCATGCTGTCGAAACTCTCGCGCCGTTTCGGCGAAGGCGTGGTCAACGGTGCGCTCACGGCCCGTGTCGGCGTCGCTGCGCTCGAGGTTTGCCGCCCTCTGCCCTTCGGTGAAGGGAAACGGCCAAGCGTCACGGGCATCGTGAAACGCGCGTTGACGGGGCTGTTTGGCAAATGAAACGGGTTTTGGTTCTGGGTGCCTATGGCCTGATCGGAGCCGAGGTCACGCGCCATCTGCTGGCGCAAGGCCATGACGTCACTTGTTTGGGGCGGTCGAGCCGGGCCGCATTGAAGGCTTTCCCGGATGTGCCATGGGTCATCCGGGATATGACCGAGATGTGTGCCGAACAGGATTGGCATGATGTGCTTGCGGATATGGATGCCGTGGTAAATTGCGCTGGCGCACTTCAGGACGGCCCTCGTGACCATCTGCAGGCCGTTCATGTCGACGCGATTTCTGCATTGGCGCGCGTCGCGGCAGCGCGAAACATTCAGATCGTTCAGATCTCGGCAGCGGGCGTATCAGACACGGCGTCGACCGCGTTTTTCCGTACCAAGGCTGCTGGCGATCAGGCCTTGTTGGGCAGCGGAGGTCCGGTTGTGATTTTGCGCCCCGGTCTGGTTTTGGCCCCGCAATCCTATGGGGGGACGGCGCTTATCCGGCAGCTGGCAGCCTTTCCGCTTGTGCAGCCCCTGGCCCTGAAGGCCACGCCTATTCAAACAGTGTCGGTGAAAGATGTGGCGCTTGGCGTTCAGCACGCATTGGCGGGGCGTCTGCCCGATCGATCCGTTTTGGATCTGGTCGAGCCGGAGGCCCACAGCCTGGCCAAGGTCGTCGCCGCGCACCGGCATTGGCTGGGGGTTGCGCCAGCGCGTCTGACGATTGCCGCGCCCCGTTGGGCGCTGGGTGGCATTGGAAAACTGGCGGACGCTCTTGGTCGGCTTGGATGGCGGTCACCGCTCAGAACAACGGCAATTGAGGTTCTGAAGGATGGGGTGCGCGGCGACCCAGACCCATATCGCGCCTTGATTGGCGATGTCACGCCGCTGCACAAAACGCTCGCAGGCTTTGAAAGCAGCGGCTTACATGTGCTGAAGGCACGGCTGGCGTGGTTCGTGCCTCTTGGCATCGCGATCCTGTCGCTTTTTTGGATGCTTTCTGGCGTGGTCGGGATCATCTCGGTTGGTGCCGCCGCCGAGGTTTTGACCCGCGTGGGGTGGCCGATGTGGATGGCGAAGCTGTCGGTCCTGTTTTGGGCGGCAGTGGACTTGGCGCTCGGTGCCGCGATCCTGTATCGGCCATGGGTGCAAAAGGCACTGTTGGGGATGTTTCTTACCTGCGCGATCTACCTGATTTCGGCCAGCGTGGTGACCCCCGGTTTGTGGCTGGATCCTTTGGGGCCACTGGTCAAAATCCTGCCAATCATGTTGGTGATTGCCTTGATGTCACCGCTTCTGGAGGACCGCTGATGGAGTGGGATCTGCTGCTTCGGCTTGCCCATATCATGGGGGCTGTGGTCCTTATGGGAACCGGTGCGGGGATCGCGTTTTTCATGGTCATCGCACAGCGCAGTGGCGACCCGAAACTGATCGCCCATGTTGCGGGGATCGTGGTGCTGGCGGACACGTTGTTCACCGCGACGGCAGCGATTGCACAGCCGATTACCGGTACACTTCTGGCGTGGTCCCTTGGTTGGAGCTTGTGGGACAGCTGGATTGTCGTGGCAATCGGGCTCTATGTATTCGTCGGAATTTTCTGGCTGCCCGTCGTCTGGATTCAGATCCGGTTGCGTGACCTGGCACAGCAAGCTGCCGATCAGGGTCGGCCGCTGCCAGACGCCTATCACCGGCTCTATCGCATCTGGTTTGCCTTCGGCTGGCCTGCCTTCGCCGCGATGATTGCGATATTTTGGGTGATGCTGGCCCGTCCCGATTTCTGGTAGCTTTAGCCCAAGCTGGGCACGCGATGTGACGGGCGCGTCATGTCCTCGACCCCCATGCGCAACCCGCGCCCGATCCGGTGAACCAAAGCGATCCATGCGCGAGCGGTGTCGGGGGGCAGAGTGTCCGTTGCGATTTCCTCGAACAGGGCAATCCATGGATCGAAATGGTTGGGGCGGACATTGCCCGCTTGCATATGTGCACGCATCGGATTGCCCTCGTAGCCCGGCTCGCGCAGGATGGCACCGCGCCAGAAACGGGCGATCAGGGCAATATGGGCATCCCATTCGGCATCGCTTTCGCCAACATGCCCGTTGAAGATCGGACCAAGTTCGGGGTGGTGACGAATGCGGGCATAGAAACGGGTCAACACCGCGTCGATCTCATCGCGGGAAATGTCAAAAAGCCGAAGTGGATTGGGTGCGTGTGTCATGGGATACCTCTTACCTGACTGAAATAGTCAATTCGCCACGCAGAGCAAAGCAGGGATTGCAGGACATTTCAGCGCAGCCCGCACGCCAAAGGTGCCTTTACGCCGCGCCTGCACAGGCCTATAACGCCCTCATGATGCATCTGAAGGCCATCATTATTCGAATTATCAGCCCGGCGCTCTGATCCAGACGAGCCGCCGGGACAAGGCGCATGGACGACCCGCGCCGCCCCCACCCTGATAAATGACGACATTTCCTGAAAAGGACCGGACACATGTGTGCCGACACGCCCGAATATAAAGACACGCTGACCCTTCCCGTAACCGATTTCCCGATGCGCGCTGGCCTGCCCAAGCGCGAGCCTGAATGGCTGGCCCGGTGGGAAAAGATCGGCGTCTATGACCGCCTGCGTGAGACCGCTGGCGACCGCGAACCCTTCATCCTGCACGATGGCCCCCCGTACGCGAACGGCCATCTGCATATCGGCCACGCGCTGAACAAGACGATCAAGGACATGATCGTGCGTTCGCACCAGATGATGGGCCATGACGCGCGTTACGTGCCCGGCTGGGACTGCCACGGTCTGCCGATCGAATGGAAGATCGAGGAGCAGTACCGCAAGAAGGGCAAGAACAAGGACGACGTGGACGTAGTCGACTTCCGTCAGGAATGCCGCAAGTTCGCCGAAGGCTGGATCGACATCCAGCGCGACGAATTCAAGCGTCTGGGCATCACCGGCAAGTGGGCTGATCCTTACCTGACCATGGACTTCCACGCCGAACGCGTGATCGCCGAGGAGTTTATGAAGTTCCTGATGAACGGCACGCTGTATCAGGGATCAAAACCCGTGATGTGGTCGCCGGTTGAAAAGACCGCGCTGGCCGAGGCTGAGATCGAGTATCACGACCACAAGTCGCACACGATCTGGGTGCCGTTCTCGTTTGCCAATGCCGAAGGCGATCTGGCCGAGGCGCGTGTCGTGATCTGGACCACGACCCCGTGGACGATCCCGTCGAACAAGGCCGTCGCGTATAACGACAAGATTGCCTATGGCCTGTACCGTGTGGACGCGACCGAGGAAGAAAGCTGGACCGCAGCGGGTCAGACCTACATCCTAGCCGACGCTCTGGCAGAGGATGCGCTGGTAAAATCCCGCGTGACCGACTTCACCCGCCTGCGCGAAGTGGCCGCGGACGAGCTGGCTGGTCTGATCTGTAAGCACCCGTTCAACGGTGCCGACGGTGCCGATGGCTTCTGGGACTACGACGTTCCGATGATCGACGGCGACCACGTGACAGATGACGCGGGCACGGGTTTCGTGCACACCGCGCCCAGCCACGGTGCCGACGACTATGAAGCTTTCGTCGCCCGCAACTGGATCGACCGCATGACCCACAATGTGGGCGAGGAATCGGAATTCCTGCCACACGTCCCGTTCTTCGCAGGCCTGCAAGTCTTTGACCGTAAGGGCAAGGAAGGCAAAGCCAACAACGCCGTGATCGCCAAACTCGTCGAAGCCGGCGGCATCATCGCGCGCGGCCGCGTGACGCACTCCTATCCGCATTCGTGGCGGTCGAAAGCACCGATCATCTATCGCAACACGCCGCAGTGGTTTGCATCCGTGGACCGCGAGGTTGGCGACGGGCAGGACGAGATGGGCAAGACCATCCGTGAACGCGCCCTGAACTCGATCGACCAGCTGGTGAAATGGTGGCCGCAGACCGGTCGCAACCGGCTCTACTCGATGATCGAAGCTCGCCCGGATTGGGTTCTGTCGCGTCAACGCGCCTGGGGTGTGCCGCTGACCTGTTTCGTGAAAAAAGGACTGCTGCCGACCGACGAAGGCTTCCTTCTGCGTGACCCCGCCGTGAACGCGCGCATCGCCGAGGCGTTCGAGGCCGAGGGTGCTGACGCATGGTACGCCGACGGCGCGAAAGAGCGTTTCCTTGGCAACGAACACAATGCCGATGAATGGGAGCAGGTCTTCGACGTGCTCGACGTGTGGTTCGACTCTGGCTCGACCCACTCCTTCGTTCTGCGTGACCGTGAAGACGGCACGCCGGACGGCATCGCCGATGTCTATATGGAGGGCACCGACCAACACCGCGGCTGGTTCCATTCCTCGCTTCTGCAGGCCTGCGGCACCAAGGGCCGTGCGCCTTACAAGAACGTCGTAACCCACGGCTTCACGCTCGACGAGAAGGGCATGAAAATGTCCAAGTCTCTGGGCAACACCATCGTGCCCGAGCAGGTCGTGAAGCAATATGGCGCCGACATCCTGCGCCTCTGGGTGGCCCAGACGGATTACACGGTTGATCAGCGGATCGGGCCGGAAATCCTGAAAGGCGTGGCCGACAGCTATCGCCGTCTGCGCAACACGATGCGTTTCATGCTGGGCAATCTGCATGGGTTTGATGAGGCCGAACGTGTGGACGTCGCTGACATGCCCGAGTTGGAGCGCTGGGTGTTGCACCGTCTGGCGGAACTGGATCATGTCGTGCGCGAAGGCTACAAAACCTTCGACTTCCAGGGCGTGTTCTCGGCCGTGTTCAACTTCGCCACAGTGGACCTGTCGAGCTTCTATTTCGACATCCGCAAGGACGCGCTCTACTGCGACGGGGCAGACAGCCTGAACCGCCGCGCCGCGCGTACCGTGTTGGACATCCTGTTCCACCGCCTGACCACATGGCTCGCGCCGGTTCTGGTCTTCACGATGGAAGATGTGTGGCTGGAGCGCTTCCCGGGCGACGAAAGCTCGGTCCACTTGGTCGACTTCCCGGTGACACCCGCCGATTGGCTGGACGAGCCGCTGGCTGCGAAATGGTCGGGCATCCGTCAAGTGCGCCGTGTCGTCACCGCCGCTCTGGAAATCCAGCGCCGCGACAAGGTGATCGGCGCATCGCTGGAAGCGGCCCCGGTTGTGCATGTGCGTGACGAAGACGTGCTGGGATCGCTCAAGTCGGTGAACTTCGCGGATGTCTCGATCACCTCGCAAATCGTGCTAACAAACGACCCGCTGCCTGCCGAAGCTTTCCGCGTGCCGGAGGTCGAAGGCGTGGGTGTGGTGTTCGAAAAAGCCTCAGGCGAGAAATGCCAGCGCTGCTGGAAAATCCTGCCGGATGTGGGCAGCCACGATCACGCGGGCACCTGCGGACGTTGTGACGACGCGCTGTCCTAACCGACACGAAACCGCAAAAAACGGAGCGCCCCGGCCATTGTGCCGGGGCGTTTTCTTTTGCACCATGCGGGCATGAATATCGCGGTGGTGGATAGCCCGGTCGGGCGTTTGGGTGTTGTGGAAGACGGTGGGGCGATTACGCGTCTGCGTTGGAATGTTGACCCGGAAGGCGAGCTGACTCCCATGCTGGTCGAAGCCCAAGCCCAACTGCGTGCCTATTTCGACGGGGCGCTGACCAAATTCGATCTGCCCACCCGTGTCATGGGCAGCGATTTTCAGCGCGCTGTGTGCGCTGCCATGTCCGCCATTCCCTACGGAGATACCCTGACCTATGGCGAGATTGCCAAACTGACAGGTAACTCGGCGCAGGCTGTGGGGAATGCTTGCGGCGCGAACCCGATCCCGATCATCATCCCCTGCCATCGGGTGATGGGGGCGGGGGGCAAGCTGGTTGGGTTTTCCGGCGCAGGCGGGGTCGAGACAAAAGTTCAGCTCTTGCGTCTTGAAGGGGCGGCCGGGTTGCTTATTTGAGAAGTTCGGCCCAAAAACAACGCCCGGTGCCGGGCGTGCGGGGTCAGACAAGGGGACATCAATGGCGATTGTGTTGAGCGTTAAGGACGTGACCAAGACCTATGAAGGCGGTCATGAGGCGTTGAAAGGTGTAAATCTAGAGATTGAAGAAGGGGAAATCCTGGCCCTTCTTGGTCCAAATGGAGCCGGGAAAACAACTTTGATTTCAATTGTTTGCGGAATATCCACCGCAACATCCGGCACGATTGAAGTGGGTGGATTTGATCATGCACGTGACTATCGCGCGGCGCGCAACCTGATTGGACTTGTCCCGCAGGAGATCAACCTTGAACCCTTTGAAACGGTGATGAACTCGGTGCGGTTTTCGCGCGGTCTGTTTGGCAAGCCGCGCGATGATGCGCGGATCGAAGAAATTTTGAAGACCCTGAGCCTGCATGACAAGAAAGACAACCGGATCATGACGCTGTCTGGCGGCATGAAGCGACGTGTTCTGATCGCCAAGGCGTTGTGCCATGATCCGAAAATCCTGTTTCTGGACGAGCCGACCGCAGGCGTGGATGTCGAGTTGCGCAAGGATATGTGGGAGATTGTCGGCAAGCTGAAAGAGGCGGGTGTGACCGTCATTCTGACCACCCACTACATCGAAGAAGCCGAGGCGATGGCGGACCGGATCGGGGTGATCTCGAACGGAGAAATCCTGCTGGTCGAAGAAAAAGACGCGCTGATCAAACGGCTTGGGCAGAAAGAACTGCTGATCGAGCTGGATCGCCCGATTGACGAGGTGCCAAAGGGGCTCTCTGCCTACCCGCTCACTGTCTCGGACGAGGGTGGGTTGATCTATACTTATGACGCGCAAGCGGGCAGCACAGGGATTACCGGTCTTTTGGCGGATCTGCGCGAAGCGGGGTTGCATTTGGCGGACCTGTCCACGCGTCAAAGCTCGCTTGAAGACATCTTTGTCGATCTGGTCAAGGAGGATGCCGCATGAATTGGAATGCCATCGCTGCCATCTATCGCTTTGAAATGGCGCGCACTTTCCGCACTTTGGTGCAGTCGGTCATCTCTCCTGTATTGTCGACATCGCTTTACTTCATCGTCTTTGGCGCGGCCATCGGATCGCGCATCGATCAGGTCGAAGGCGTCAGCTATGGCGCTTTCATCGTGCCCGGCTTGATCATGCTGACGGTGCTGACGCAAAGCACGTCCAACGCATCTTTCGGGATATATTTCCCGAAATTCATCGGCACGGTCTACGAGCTTCTCTCCGCGCCCATCTCGTTTTTCGAGATCGTCATCGGCTATGTCGGCGCGGCGGCGACGAAAGCCTTCATGATCGGGATCATCATTTTGATCACGGCGCATTTCTTCGTGGATCTGACGATCGCGCATCCGGTTTGGATGATGCTTTTCCTGATCCTGACCTGCATCAGCTTTGCGCTTTTGGGCTTTATCATTGGCATCTGGGCGGGAAATTTCGAACAGCTGCAACTGGTTCCGATGCTGGTCATCACGCCGCTCGTCTTCCTTGGAGGGTCCTTCTATTCAATCTCGATGTTGCCGCCCGTGTGGCAGACGATCACCCTGTTTAACCCGGTGGTTTACCTGATCTCGGGATTTCGCTGGGCGTTCTTTGGTCAGGCGGATGTGGCGCTGGGCTGGTCGATTGCGGCGATCGTGATCTTCATGACGGCATGTCTGGCTGCGATTGGCTGGATATTCCGGACCGGCTACAAGTTGCGCAGTTAATGTGTGTCAGCGGTGCATATGGGAAAAAGCGCGGTCCGATCACCCTTGTTGAACCGGCATGAGAGTTTTACATGAACGTCATGATTGACCGTATCCCCTTTCTGAAGAAGCCGCTCTGCGTGTCGGTTTTGCGCCTGTCGGGTGTGATTGCCACTGGCCAACGTGGGCAGTTGAACGACGCCACGCTGGCACCCGCAATCGAACGCGCCTTTCGCAAAGGCAAACCGGCTGCTGTCGCACTTGTGATCAACTCGCCCGGCGGTAGCCCCGTTCAATCCAGCCTGATCGCCGCGCGCATTCGGCGTCTGGCGACCGAGAAAGAGATCCCCGTCTATGCCTTTGTCGAGGATGTAGCAGCCTCGGGTGGCTATTGGCTGGCGACGGCGGCGGACGAGATCTATGCGGATGAAAGCTCGATCCTTGGGTCCATCGGCGTGATTTCGGCGGGCTTTGGTCTGACGGGTTTGATGGAAAAGCTGGGCGTCGAGCGTCGGGTGCATACGGCCGGCAAGTCCAAATCGATGATGGACCCGTTCCAGCCTGAAAAACCGGCGGATGTGAAGCGTCTGAAGGCGCTGCAGGAAGACATTCACGCGGCGTTCAAAACACAGGTTACCACGCGCCGGGCCGGCAAGCTGCCAGAAGGCGAAGACCTGTTCACGGGCGATATCTGGCTGGGTCGGGCCGCCATTGAAAAAGGGCTGGCTGACGGGATCGGCCACCTTGTGCCGGTGATAAAAGACAAGTACGGCGACAAGGTTCGGTTCCGGGTCTATGGCGCCAAGCGCGGTGTTCTGGGCCGCTTTGGTTTGCGGCTTATGTCGGATGCGATCACAACCATCGAGGAGCGCGCGGAATATGCGCGTTTTGGCCTGTAATATGGTCATCAAGATTGTTGTTCTGTTCCTTGTCGCGATGGGTGTGCTGGCGATGTTTGGCAAGTTGCGCTATCCCGGCCAAAACCGTATCGAAGCGATGAAATGCCCCCGGTGCGGGCGCTATAAGCTGGGGAAATCCTCCTGTGACTGCAAGGGAAAGGGCTGAGCCTTGGATCTGATTTTTGCCGCGCTCGGTCTTGTGATCCTGCTTCTGTCGGGCGACAGCCTGGTGCGAGGAGCTGTGAACATGTCGCTGCGTCTTGGCGTCCCCGCCATGATCGTGTCGCTGACCATCGTCGCATTTGGCACTTCTGCGCCCGAATTGTTGATTTCGGTCAGCTCGATCATGGAAGGCGTGCCGGGGCTGGCCATGGGCAACGTGGTCGGGTCGAACACGGCCAATATCCTTTTGGTGCTGGGGGTGCCGGCATTCATGGCCGGGCTTTCCACCAAGACCTGTGACAGCCGCAAAAGCTATCTGCAGATGATGGCGGCCACTGTGCTGTTTATCGTTCTGACATGCGGCGGCGTGATCACATGGGTGCAGGGCATGGTGCTGCTTGCCGCGCTGGCTCTGATCCTGGGGTCTGCTTTTCGCGAGGCCATGCGCCACCGCTGTGCGGTAAAAGCGGGTCTGGAAGAAGACTGCGACGACGATGAAGAGGTCGAAGGCGCGGACCCCGACATGCCGTGGTGGAAAGTTGTCTTGTTCCTTGCGTTGGGTCTGATTGGCTTGCCGCTGGGGGCCGACCTTCTGGTGGATGCCTCGACCAATATTGCCCGCCATTTTGGGGTGTCGGAAACCGTGATCGGTCTGACGCTTGTGGCTTTGGGTACATCGCTGCCAGAACTTGCCACAACGGTGATGGCGGCATTGCGCAAACAGGCGGATGTGGCGCTGGGCAACGTGATCGGGTCGAACATGTTCAACCTTCTGGCCATCATCGGACTGTCGTCCCTTGTTGGGCCGATCCCGGTTGAACCGGGTATCCTGCAGTTTGACCTGTGGGTGATGCTGGGCGCGTCGCTTCTGTTGGCGCCCTTCGTGTTCCTGAGGTGGCATATGGGCCGGGCGTGGGGGATCGCGCTGACGGTTCTGTATCTGGTCTATGTGTTGATGGTTCTGGGGGGCGCATGATGGAAATCCGCCGGGCATTGGTGACAGGTGCAGGTGGGCGCTTGGGGCGTGCCATGGCGTTGGAACTGGCGCATCAGGGGTTTGATGTTGCTGTGCATTACAGCGCGTCAGAGGACGGCGCGCATGACACAGCCGAAGCCATCCGCGCACTTGGTCGCAAAGCCGAAACCTTGCAGGCGGATTTTCTGGATTTGGGCGCGGTAGAGGCGCTGATTGGTCGCGCGTCAGAGGCTTTGGGCGGGCCGCTTTCCGTGCTGATCAACAACGCCTCGATCTTTGACTATGACCGCATTGGCACGGTCACGGCGGACAGCTGGGACCGGCATATGTCGTCCAATCTGCGCGCGCCGCTTTTCCTGACGCAGGCTTTCGCCGCACAGGCACCGCGTGCAACGCAGGACGGGCAAGGGGAAAGCCTGCCGCAAGCGCTTGTTGTGAACATGCTTGATCAGCGTGTTCAGAAACTGACACCCGAGTTTATGACCTACAGCCTCGCCAAACACGGCCTCTGGACGCTGACGCGCACGACAGCTCAGGCCCTTGCGCCCCATGTGCGGGTAAACGGGATTGCGCCGGGTTCCACCCTGATCGGCGCACGCCAATCTCAGGCGCATTTTGACGGACAACGTGCAGGCACGATCCTAAAGCGCGGTCCGAACCCGGAGGACATCACCAAGGCGCTGTCCTATCTGCTCGATGCGCCGGCTGTTACCGGCCAGATGATTGCCGTGGATGGTGGGCAACATCTGGGCTGGCAAACCCCTGATATCATGGGCCAACCCGGCGAAAGCTGATCTAGGCCTGCTGGTTTTTGGGTCGCGATTGCGACAAGTTGTGCACCTGTGAAAGGCTTTCCGTCGGGAGCTTTGAAATTTCGCAATGATTTCATTAATTTACAGATTGTTCATATTTATTTCCTTAAAAATCAACGACCTACAGAAGTGCCTAAAAATTAGGCAGATCGTGGAACCGGGCTGAAAACAACGGAAATTTATGGCTGGCCGGAACATGTCCTCAGAGTTATCCACAGATTTTGTGGGCATGTTTTTACTTGTGCAGGGCACGATAAGATTGCAGGCAGCGAGAGAATCGAGAGACTGGTTGAATGACAGGTAAAGAGACACCCTCGGATGACACGCAGGTTCCGGTTCCAACCGGGCATGAAGTGGTCCAGTCCTATCTGAAAACACTGGATAATTCTCCGGGTGTGTACCGGATGCTCGATGCCAAGGGACGGGTGCTTTACGTGGGCAAGGCGCGCAGTTTGAAAAAACGTGTGTCGAATTATGCCAAGCCGACGGGCCATTCGGCGCGCATTGCGCGGATGATCAGCCAGACCGCATCTATGATGTTTCTGACCACCCGGACAGAGACCGAGGCCCTGTTGCTTGAGCAAAACCTGATCAAGCAGCTGAAGCCGCATTTCAATGTGCTCTTGCGCGATGACAAGAGCTTTCCGAATATTCTCGTGACCGCGCATGACTTTCCGCAGATCAAAAAGCATCGCGGTGCCCGCAAAGAGCAGGGACAGTATTTCGGTCCCTTTGCCAGTGCCGACGCGGTGAACCGCACGTTGAACCAGCTGCAGAAAGTGTTCCTTCTGCGCAATTGCTCTGACGCCACCTTTGATGCGCGCACGCGCCCCTGTCTGCTTTACCAGATCAAGCGATGTGCCGGGCCGTGTGTCGGCAAAATTGACCAAGACGGTTACGCAGGCCTTGTCAAAGATGCCGAAGACTTCTTGTCTGGTCGTACCACCAAGATGCAGGAAAGCCTTGCGGCGGAGATGCAGGTGGCCTCTGAGGCGATGGAGTTTGAAAAAGCCGCCGTGCTGCGCGATCGCATCCGGGCGCTGACACAGGTGCAACAGACACAGGGCATCAACCCGCGCGGGGTAGGCGAGGCCGACGTGATTGCACTTCATATGGAAGGTGGGCAGGCCTGCGTGCAGGTCTTTTTCATCCGGGCGCATCAGAACTGGGGCAACCGCGATTTCTATCCGCGCACGGGCGCGGGGGCTGGACCGGGCGAAGTCCTTCAGGCTTTTGTCGGGCAGTTCTATGACCAAAAAGACCCGCCGCGCCTGATCCTTTTGTCCGATCCTTTGGATGAACAGGATTTGATGGCCGAAGCGCTGAGTGAAAAGCTGGGCCGCAAGGTCGAAATCTCGGTGCCATTGCGCGGTGAGAAATCGGAACTGGTCGCGGGCGCACAACGCAATGCGCGCGAAAGCCTTGCCCGCAAGCTGGCCGAAACAGCGACCCAGGCAAAGCTGCTTGATGGTGTGGCCGCAGCCTTCGATCTTGATGCGCCTCCCGCCCGGATCGAGGTCTATGACAACTCCCATATCCAGGGGGCCCATGCGGTTGGTGCAATGATTGTCGCCGGGCCAGAGGGCTACATGAAAAGCCAGTATCGCAAGTTCAACATCAAGGGCGAAGAGCTGACGCTGGGCGATGATTTCGGCATGATGAAAGAGGTGCTGACCCGTCGGTTCAAGCGCCTTCTGAAAGAAGACCCGGAACGTGAACAGGGCATGTGGCCCGAGCTTTTGCTGATTGATGGCGGGGCAGGGCAGGTCAGCGCTGTGCATGAAATCATGGAGGAAATGGGCGTGACGGATATTCCCATGGTCGGGGTCGCCAAGGGGGTTGATCGTGATCATGGCAAAGAGGAATTTCACCGTCGCGGCCAGCGCCCCTTTGCGCTGCAACGCAACGATCCGGTGCTCTATTTCATCCAGCGACTGCGCGACGAAGCCCACAGGTTTGCCATCGGCACCCACCGTGCCAAACGCGCCAAGGCCCAAGGCGCGACCCCGCTGGACGAAGTGCCGGGCGTGGGCGCCAGCCGCAAACGCGCCCTGTTGCAGCATTTCGGATCGGCCAAGGCGGTTAGCCGTGCCGGGCTTGATGACCTGAAGGCCGTGGACGGAATTTCGGAAACTCTGGCGGAAACCATCTATGGCTTCTTCCATGACCGAGGCTGACATTGTATTGATGTGCGCATGAAATGGACCCTTCCGAATATCCTGACCATGGGGCGGCTGATTGCAGCCCCCGCCGTGGCGATCATGTTTCTGTATTTCTCGCGCCCGTTGGCGGATTGGCTGGCACTGATCGTGTTCCTCGTGGCCGCGGCAACAGATTGGCTGGACGGCTATCTGGCGCGCAAGTGGCAACAGGAAAGTAAGCTTGGCGCGATGCTGGACCCGATTGCCGACAAGGCGATGGTGGTGATCGCGCTGATGGTGATCGTTGGTTATTCGGACGTTTATTGGACCCCGTGGCTGGTGTTGCCTGCGACCGTGATTCTGTTTCGCGAGGTTTTCGTCTCTGGGCTGCGGGAGTTTCTGGGCGACACGGCGGGCACGCTGAAGGTCACGAAACTGGCCAAGTGGAAGACCACAGCGCAGATGGTGGCCATCGCCATCCTGTTTTCGCGCGGTATTTTCGAACATCACCTTGTGATGGGATCGTTCGGCATGGACGATGCGATGATTGAACAGATATTGATCGGAGAGGTCGATGATGTGAACGGGCTTCGGTCCTATTTCCATGGTATGATCTGGTCGGGCCGTGTCGGGCTTTGGCTGCTTTGGCTGGCAGGGCTTTTGACCCTGATCACCGGCTGGGACTACTTCCGCAAAGCTCTGCCATACCTGAAAGAGGATGATTGATGATCGAGGTCATGTATTTCGCATGGGTGCGCGAACGCATCGGTGAACCGCGCGAAACGGTGGAAACATCGGCTGCGACGGTGATGGATCTGGTTGAAGAGCTGCGTGCGCGCGACCCACGATATGCGGCGGCTTTTCAGGATATTTCGGCGTTGCGGGTGGCGTTGGATCAGGACCTGTCTGACTTTGACGCGCCGCTTGACGGCGTGCGCGAGGTGGCGTTTTTCCCCCCGATGACAGGCGGCTAAGATGACTGTACGTGTGCAGGCAGAACCGTTTGATCCCGGTGGTGAATTGTCAGGGTTTGCACAGGGACGCAGCGACTTGGGTGCGGTTGTCAGCTTCACCGGTGTCGTGCGCGATGACGCGGGCACTTTGGACCGCATGGAAATTGAACACTATCCGGGCATGACCGAAAAGGCGATCACGGCGATTGTGGCCGAGGCCACTTCACGCTGGGCGCTGGCAGATTGTCTGGTGATCCACAGGTACGGTCCGCTCAAACCAGGGGACCAGATCATGATGGTCGCAACGGCCTCGGCACATCGCGTGGCCGCTTTCGAAGCCGCCGAGTTTTTGATGGATTACCTGAAGTCCCGCGCGCCTTTCTGGAAGAAAGAGTTTGCCAAGGATGGCGGCACGGATTGGGTTGCGGCCAAGGTGGATGACGAAGAGGCGCTAGAGCGTTGGTCAAAATGACTTGCTGCTGAAGGTCGCTAAAGCGTTTCTAGATCAAGTCGCGATCCAACTTGATCTCGAAACACTTCACGCTTTCTCAGGGATGACCTGCTGCGCAATTCCCGCGACAAGTAAATAGATCGAGGTCACGACCAGACCCCAATGCGCCCAGCTTTCAGGATGGAAATCGACCCATGCGGCCCAGCCGGCGAAAAGTGTCCAGGCCAGAGCCATTGGCAGGCTCACGGCCCGCCAGCGTTCGGTGCGCACGGGGTGAATGAACTTCAGTGGCAGGAACATCGCGACGGCAATTGCTGTCACCAAGGCTGTCATCACCCAGAAATTCGGTTCGGTCGCAAACAGGACAAGGATCACCATATTCCAGCACCCCGGAAACCCCGAAAAGCTGTTGTCCTTGGTCTTCATGCGCGTGTCGGCGAAATAGACAACGCTGGCGAAGGTGATGACGATGATGGCGAACCAGCCCGTCCAGCCGGGCATCAGGCCCGATTTGAACAGGGCATAGGCCGGGATGAACACATAGGTCAGATAGTCGATGATCAGGTCCATCAGGACACCGTCATATTGCGGTGCATTGACCTTAACGTGATAGCGGCGCGCCAGCGGGCCGTCGATCCCATCCACGATAAAGGCCACCACAAGCCACAGGAACATCAGGCCCCATTTTTCGTCCACGGCGGCCAGCATGGCGAGCATGGCAAAGACAGCGCCGGTGGCGGTCAGCAGATGCACAAGAAGGGCTTTGGTCTGAATATTCATCTGCGCTTTGTGACGGAAAAGAGCTGTGGGGGAAAGGGGAAAGCGCGAAGGTCGAGTTACGCGCGGGGATGGGCGGCGTCATAGACCTCGATCAAGCGCGTGGTATCGAGCGCGGTATAGGCCTGGGTTGTGGACAAGCTGGCATGGCCCAGAAGCTCTTGGATGGCGCGCAGATCACCGCCCGCTGTCAACAGGTGCGTTGCAAAGCTGTGGCGCAGTGCGTGGGGGGTGGCGGTCGCGGGCAGGCCAAGTTGCAGGCGTGTTTGCTCCATCACTTTTTGCACTTGCCGCGCACCAAGCTTGCCGCCGCGCACGCCGCGAAACAGCGGCGCATCGGGCGCTTCGGGGTGAGGGGAGAGCCTGCGATAGACCTCGACCGCGTCGCGCGCCGCAGGTAGGACCGGCACCAGCCGTTCCTTGTTGCCTTTGCCGGTGATGCGCAGCACATCGCTCAAGGGGGCGTCGGCACAGGTAAGGCCAAGCGCCTCGGAAATCCGAAGGCCGCAACCATAAAGCAGTGTCACCACAGCCGTATCGCGCGCGCCGACCCAGTCGTGGCGCGCTTGCAGGGCCGCGGTGTCGAGCACCTCTTTCGCGGCATCGGGCGCCAAGGGGCGGGGCAGTTTACTGGCAAATTTTGGGCTGCGGGTGGACAGAACGGCGGTGGCGTCAAACCCGTCACGGTCGCTGAGCCAGGTGTAAAAGCTTTTCACTGCGGACAGCGCACGGGCCAGGGATCGCGCGCTTTTTCCGGTGTCGCGTTCCATCGCCATCCAGGCGCGCATGTCCGACAGGGTCACATGCGCCAGCGCACCGCGCCCGGCTTCGCCGCCCAGATGCACAGCCATAAAGGCCAAGAAACCCGAGATATCTGCCTGATAGGCTTTGATCGTGTTGTCAGATGCTGCGTCCAGCGCGCGTTTATGCTCAAGAAATCCAGCCAACGCGTCGCGCGCGCCGGCGGAAATGCTCAGGCTGTCAGGCGCCGTCACGACAACCAGCGGCGCATCGCGCGTTCGAAAACACCGCCGAAGAATGCCAGAAGGTCAGTGCCTTGTCCGGGTTTGAACTGGTGCGGATCTTCGGCCCCCAAAACCAACATGCCAGCCAGTCGGCCTTTGCCCAGATCAAGGCGGATGCAGGCTTCGGACCGAATCCAATACCCGGTTTCGCCGTAAATACGGGCCTCTTGTTCCTGAATTTGACGCAGGAAGACCTGACGGGGATCGCTGCCGCGCCCATGGCCCAGATAGGTGTCAACGAAGCCCGGTTCGACCGTGGCCAGCACCTGACCCAACCGGTTTACCGCGCTGTCTTTTTCGGTCTGAACCGTTTCCAGAACCAACCTTACACAATCGACGCGCAGGATTTCGGCGACTTCGCCGCCAAGGTCCTTCACGAACAGTTCAAAATCGGCGGGGTCCAGCATGCGCAAGACCGCGCGGTGGATCAGGTTCATCCCGGCAAGGTTTTCATAGGCTGCGGCAATCACGGACCGATGCGTGTCCTCCAGCCGGTCCAGCCGGGCCTCCATCCGGTCCATCGCGATGCCGCGCAGATCCACGATATTGGCGCCCATCGCGCGTTCATTCGCGGCGATCAGCGCATTCATGATGTCGGGATCTTCTAGAATAGTTTCTGGTTGTGCGATGAGATGCTCGCGCAATTCATCGTCCATCGTATGGGCTACGCTCATGTCCTGCCTCGGATATGTATTCTTGTCGTTTTGACAAATCATACACAAGGTAGAGCGTATTTGTGGTTTATTTTTCGTTAACAGCGCAGAGAAAAGGGGGCCGTGGCCCCCTCGTCACATGTCAATTGTCCCGTGAGTTTACAGGATCTTGATGTCGGCGGCCTTGATGTCGGCCAAGAAGGCGTCCAGACCTTTGTCTGTCAGCACATGTTTCGCCATCGCCTGAATGACCGAGGGCGGTGCCGTGGCCACATCGGCGCCCACAAGGGCGGCGTCTTTCATGTGGTTCACATTGCGGATCGATGCGGCAAGGATCTGCGTATCAAACATGTAGTTGTCATAGATGGTGCGGATGTCCTCGATCAGCTCCATGCCATCAAGGTTGATATCATCCAGACGCCCGATGAAGGGCGAAATGAATGTCGCCCCCGCTTTCGCCGCCAAAAGTGCCTGATTGGCCGAGAAACAGAGCGTCACATTCACCATCGTGCCGTCGTCCGACAGGGTTTTACAGGCTTTCAGCCCATCCCATGTCAGCGGCACTTTCACCGCGATATTGTCGGCGATCTTGGCCAGCTTGCGCCCTTCGGCGATCATGGTTTCTGCGTCAATCGCGGTGACCTCGGCGGACACGGGCCCGTCCACGATGTCACAGATTTCTTTTGTCACATCAATGATGTCGCGGCCCGACTTCTTGATGATCGAGGGGTTGGTGGTCACACCATCCACCATGCCAAGGTCATTAAGTTCCTTGATGGCGTCGATGTCGGCGGTATCGGCGAAGAATTTCATATGCGCGTGTCCTGCAGAAGTTTGCGTTTGCGCTCTCATACCCCATGGGCGCGCGGGCAGAAAGCCCTTATGGTGTCATCGAAGACAAGGACATCGGCCGAATGAGCGATATTGAGCAGTTTCCTGAAGGCGCAAGGGTCGGCGTTTTGACCGCCCAGCCACTGGATCGCATCCTGACCTACCGCGCGCCTGAAGGGGGCTGCGTGCAGGGCGACTATGTCGAGGTGCCGCTTGGCCCGCGCAAGGTGCTGGGCGTCGTCTGGGGGCCGGGCGAGGGGGGCTTTGATGCCTCGAAACTGCGCAGGGTCAACCGTGTTCTGGACGTGGCCCCGATGCGATCGGAAATGGCACAGTTCCTGACCCGCGTGGGCGACTATACCCTGACGCCCATGAGCCAGATGCTGCGCCTTGCCACCCGCGCGCCGGGGCTGTCGGACCCGCCATCGATGCGCAAAGTGCTGAAGGCCTCGGGCCATCGTCCCAACCGGCTGACAGATGCCCGCGCCAAGGTGATGGACGTGTTGATGGATCAACCCGGCGTTGGCTTCACCCAAAAGGAGCTGGGCGATCTGGCGGGGGTCAGCGGGTCCGTGGTGAAAGGTCTGGTGAAACTGGGCGCCATCCGGGAAGAGGACACGCCGCGCGATATGCCCTATCCCCGTCTGGACCCGTCTTTGCCGGGAAAAACCCTGACCGAGGATCAGGCCGCCGCCGCGAAAGAACTGTCCGACGGCGTGCGCGGCGGGCGGTATGGCACAACCCTTCTGCGCGGCGTGACCGGCGCAGGCAAAACCGAGGTCTATCTGGAAGCCGTCGCGGCCTGTCTGCGCAAGGGCCGTCAGGCTCTGGTGCTTTTGCCAGAGATTGCCTTGACCGCCGAGTTCCTGAAACGGGTCGAGGAACGCTTTGGCGCGCGCCCCGCCGAATGGCACTCGGGCGTGACCATGACCGAACGCCGCCGTTGCTGGCGCATGGTCGGGCAAGGCGAGGCCTCGCTTGTCGTCGGCGCACGATCCGCGCTTTACCTGCCCTTCCGCGACCTTGGGCTGGTGATCGTCGACGAGGAGCATGACAGTTCCTACAAGCAGGAAGACGGGGTGCTCTATTCCGCCCGCGACATGGCGGTGATGCGGGCGTCTATCTGTGACGCGCAGGTGATTTTGGCCTCGGCCACGCCGTCTTTGGAAACCTGGGCCAATTGCGAAGCCGGGAAGTATAAACGCATCGAGCTGACCAGCCGCTATGGCCCCGCCGTGATGCCCGACATGCGCGCGATTGATATGCGCGCCGAAGACCTGCCAAGCCAAAGTTGGATCTCGCCCACGCTGAAAGCCGCCGTGACCGCACGCATCGCCAAGGGCGAACAATCGCTTCTGTTCATCAACCGCCGTGGCTATGCGCCGGTCACCATCTGCCGTGCCTGCGGGCATCAGATCGGCTGCGATCATTGCGACGCGCGCATGGTTGAACATCGGTTCCAAAAACGCCTCGTCTGCCATCAATGCGGCGAGACGAAACCGATGCCGGAGGCCTGCCCGGAATGTGAGGTCGAGGGCAAACTGGCCCCGGTTGGCCCCGGTGTCGAACGGCTGGCGGAAGAAGTCACCGCCGCCTTCCCGGATGCCCGCATCGCGGTCCTGTCCTCGGACCTGTTCGGATCGGCCCGCGCCTTGAAAGCACAGATCGAGCTGATCGCGGACGGGGGGGCGGACATCATCATCGGCACGCAGCTGGTGGCTAAAGGGCACAACTTCCCCAAGCTCACCTTGGTGGGCGTGATTGACGCTGACCTTGGCTTGCAAGGCTCTGACCTGCGCGCGGCCGAACGCACCTTTCAGCTGATCCGGCAGGTGGCAGGCCGGGCCGGGCGGGCCGAGACGCCGGGCGTGGCGCTGCTGCAAACCTTCCAACCCGAACACCCGGTGATCCGCGCGATCCTTGCGGGTGAGGAAGAAAAGTTCTGGAAAGCCGAAGCGGGCGAACGCCAAGCCGCGGGCGTGCCGCCTTACGGGCGTTTGGCGGGGATTGTCCTGTCCTCGCCCGACATTCAGGCGGTGTTTGACCTTGGCGCCGAGATGGCCCGCCGCTCCGAACCCCTCACCCACATCGGCGCGCAGCTCTTCGGCCCCGCCCCAGCCCCCATCGCCCGCGTGCGTGGCCGCCACCGCGTGCGCCTGCTGGTCAAAGCCGAGAAAACCGCGCCCATCCAAGCCGCCCTAAAACGCTGGCTGGCGCAGTTTCCGATCAAAGGGGATATGCGGGTGTCGGTGGATATTGATCCGCAGAGTTTTTATTGAGGCGTGACTGCTTTGCGGGACGGAGCGCCCTTTCGCTGCGAATGTGCCAACGTCTGCTTCGCAAATTCAGCATGGCTGTTGCCCTCTTGGCAAATACCAGCGATTATTGTCCCAATAAGATTCAACCAATTCCACGATCAGTTCTCTAGGAGCCTGCAGACGTGGCCACTTTCATCTACGTTCTCTTGATGGTGGTGATCTTTGGATTGCTGGTTACAGTCTTTTGGTTCTTTAAGTTCTTTGCGTCGTTTTCGAGCTTGATCTTTACGTCACATGCTACTGCGCGCGGAACTTGGGACGTTGCAACGGGTGGTTTCATTTCGCTTTTTCGTGTTCTGCGTCACACCGGAAACAGAGATGCCACAAATGCGCTTCTCCGAAACGCAATGTTCCTCATCGGCTCCTTCGCTGTAACCATGGGCGCAGCTTTGCTGTTGGTAGAGCTAAATTCGACGCACTGCGTTCTCAACATGATCCAGACCGCTTCAGACGGAACTGTGACTGTTATTTGTGGCGATTCCAGATGATGATTTTGACGGCCTTCAATCTGGCAGCGGACATTGGCACGAAGTGCAGCATCAAGTAATTTGGGCTCAAAACGGACATTCGCATGCACGTGTCATTATCGTGCAGTAACTCACTCCGCCGCCACCCCAACAGCCCCGCGCTGATCCACCAGAGCATCTGTCACCATCGCCCCAATCCACATGCACAAAAGCGCAAGCCATGCGGTGCCGACGAAGATGGAGCCGCCTGTGACGCCCGCGCCGATGGCGCAGCCGCCCGCCAGCATGGCGCCGAAGCCCATCAGGACGGCCCCGGTCATCGAACGACGCATGTTGGCTTCGCCTTCGAACCCTTGGAACTTGAACTCGCCGGTCAACCAACTGGCGGCGAAGGCCCCGATGACGACGCCGGGGACAAGGCCCACGTCGAACTCCAGCACCGGGTCTGAGACGAGGAAGAACATGAGCGTATTGGCAGAGGGGCCTGAGAAGGTGGCCGAGGTCACGGACACAGGTTCGAACGCGGCCAGCGACAGTTGATAGGTCAGCACCCAGCCCAATGCGACCGCAAAGCCCACGCCCGATCCGAAGACCAGTCGCTTGTAGCCCATGCCCGATTTGCGGGCGATCACGATGGCCAAGACGGCGGTGATCAGGCCAAGGGCAAAACCGCCCCATTCCGGCGCGCCCAAGACGGTCAGAAGGTTCACGTTCACGCCGCCTTCGGTCACCCACAGGCGGGCAAGCGTGTCGCGGGTGGGGGCCAGCCAGCCATGAAGGCTCATCTGGGCGACCACGGCAAAGATCAGGCCCGAGACGACAGAGCGCAGGTTGCCGGTCGCGGCCAGCACCAACAGACGCCCCGAACAGCCGCGCGCCAGCACCATGCCAACGCCAAAGAGAAGCCCGCCGATGATGGCGCCCGACCAGCTGCCGGTGACCGCCATCATGCGTGCGTCTTCCGTGCGCATCAGGCCCAGAAGGGCAGCCCCCTGCACCCAGACAAGCGCAGTCGAGAAAGTCAAAAGCCACACGGCGACCGAGCTGTCCATCATCCGGCGCGCAAATTCCACCGCCGCCGCGCGCAGGCAAAAGCGCGAACGTTGCGCTGACACGCCAAAGACGATGCCTGTGATCAGGCCAAAAAGTGCAGCGGTCGGGTTCTCTCCGATCCGGTCGATCAGCGGGACGATATCCATGGGGCCTCCTTGAATTGCGGGCGATTGTGACCGCCCCAGGTCGCCTGCGCCTTGACATAAATCATGAACATATCCGCTTGGGTGAATGCGTTCCCGCTCGCCAAGCGGGGAAAACAGGCGTATGGCGGGGGGATGAGACACCAAATCCTGACCCTTGACGAGGCCCGCGCGCAGCCCTTCTGGCGGCGGCCCATCTTCCTTTTGATGCTGATGGCGGCGGGCATGCCGATTGCGTTTTTCACGTGGTCTGCGCTTTTGAATAACTTCGTGATCGAGGCTGCGGGCTTCACCGGTGTCGAGATTGGCTGGCTGCACACGGTGCGCGAGATCCCGGGCTTTCTGGCCATCGGGGTCATCGCGCTTTTGATGCTGTTTCGCGAGCAAGTTCTGGGTGTCGTGTCGCTGGGCCTTTTGGGCGCGGCCACGGCAATCACCGCGTGGTTTCCAAGCTTTGGTGGTCTTTTGACCGTCACGATGCTCAGCTCGATCGGGTTTCACTATTATGAGACGGTGAACCAGTCGCTGCAGCTGCAATGGATCGACAAGAAGAAAGCACCGCAGATGTTGGGCTGGCTTATGTCCATCGGCTCGGCGGCGGCGCTTTTGAGTTATGGGCTGTTGGTCCTGACATGGAAGACCTTCGACCTCAGCTACAACCTTGTCTACATGATCGCGGGCGGCACGACGCTGGCCATCGCCATCTTCGCGTTCTTCGCCTATCCGCAGTTTGAAAGCCCCGAACCACAGTTGAAGCAGTTTGTGCTGCGCCGCCGCTATTGGCTGTATTACGCGCTGCAATTCATGGCCGGCGCTCGTCGCCAGATTTTCATCGTTTTCGCGGCTTTCATGATGGTGGAACGCTTCGGGTTTGAAGTGCACGAGGTCACGGCGCTTTTCCTGATCAACTACATCGCCAACATCTTCTTTGCGCCTTTGATGGGCAAAGCCGTGGCAAAATGGGGCGAACGGCGCGCGCTGATCTTCGAATATGTCGGGCTGATGGGCGTGTTCTTGGCCTATGGCGGGATCTATTTCTTCGGCTGGGGTGTGGTGTTGGCGGCGGTGCTTTACGTGCTGGACCACCTGTTCTTCGCGCTGGCCTTTGCGCTGAAGACCTATTTCCAGAAAATCGCCGACCCGCAGGACATCGCCCCCACCGCGGCAGTGGCCTTCACGATCAACCATATCGCGGCCGTCTTCCTGCCCGCGCTGCTTGGCTATCTTTGGGTTGTGTCCCCCGGCGCGGTTTTCGGACTGGCAGCGGCGATGGCAGGGGTTTCACTTGGCCTGTCGATGCTGATCCCGCGCCACCCGGAAAAGGGTAACGAGACTGTGTTTTCCCGCCCGCTTGCGCACCCCGCGCAGTAACACCACCTTATAGGGGTAACAGGACGGAGGATTGCGCGATGTTTGGACGGAAAAAAGTAACGATGGTCGGGCGCGAGGCTGCTTTGGCTGGTCGCAGCGAAACCTTGAGCTTTGGAGACACCCATCACGTCTTTGGTCGCCCGCTGTCGCTGGAGGTGCCCGAGGGCTACGAAGTCGCCGTGTTCGGGATGGGATGTTACTGGGGTGTCGAGCGCATCTTCTGGCAACAGCCCGGCGTCTGGCTGACCATGGTCGGCAATGCCGGGGGCTTCACCCCCAACCCGACATATGAAGAGCTTTGTACCGGGCAGACCGGACATACGGAGGTGGTGCGCGTTGTGTATGACCCGCAAAAAACCAGCTTTGCCTCTCTGCTGACCGTGTTTTGGGAAAATCACGACCCCACACAGGGAATGCGGCAGGGCAATGATATGGGCACGCAGTATCGCTCGGCGATCTATGCCACCACGTCTGAGCAGCTCGACGCCGCACGCGCATCAGCAGACGTGTTTGCCCGGCGCCTGGCCGAGCGTGGGTTTGGCCCCATCACGACCGAGATTGCCATGGCCGGCGCGTTCTATCCGGCCGAAGCCTATCATCAGCAATACCTGTCGAAGAACCCGGGCGGGTATTGCGGAATTGGCGGCACAGGTGTGACCTGCCCCATTGGTACGGGGGCTTAAGGGCAGGGCGGTTGACCTGAGGCCGCTGCGCCGATAGGCGAAAGGCGACAGAAAAAGGGACAACCGCCATGCCAACCTGGACTGCTTTGACCACGCTTGAAGGACAAACCGCCGCTGAAGCGCTGGGGGCCGCCATGGAAGCGCTTGTTCCTGAACCCACCGGCGTCGGCGTCTTCGAGGTCGAAGATGACAGTGGATTGTGGGAAGTGGGAGGCTATTTTACCGAAACGCCGGATGAGGCGGGGCTGGCGCTTCTGTCCACCATGCACGGCGCAAAACCCTTCACCGTGTCCGAACTGCCCGAAACCGACTGGGTGGCCCATGTGAAACGCGAACTCGCCCCGGTCGAGGCCGGGCGGTTTTTCGTGCATGGATCGCATGATGTGGACAAATTGCCCGCGGGTAAGATCGGGCTGCTGATTGATGCCGCCATGGCCTTTGGCACCGGACATCACGGCACCACGCTGGGCTGTTTGCGCGCGCTGGACCGTCTGATTTCCGAAGGGTTCGCGCCAAGAAGTGTGGCGGATATCGGTTGTGGTACGGCGGTGCTGGCGATGGCGGCGGCACAGGTCTGGACGGATCCCGTTATTGCCAGTGACATCGACGAAGTGGCGGTGGATGTGGCCCGCGCCAACGTGGCTGCCAATGGGTTGGAAGGGCGCGTCGCCTGTGTCGAGGCCGCAGGTTTCGGTGCGCCGGAACTGGCGCAGTCCGCGCCTTTTGACTTGGTGTTTGCCAATATCCTGAAAGGCCCTCTGATTGGGCTGGCTCCGGACATGGCCACGCATATCGCCCCCGGCGGCTATGCGATTCTTTCGGGGATTCTGAACCCGCAAGCCGACGAGGTGGTTTCAGTTTATACACAAAACGGGTTCAATCTGGTTAGCCGCGACGAGATTGTTGACTGGACTACTCTCATTTTGTCCAAAAACGCCTAAAATTGGGCAGGAAACAATCGGTTTCCTAGCTTTTGACACTTTTCTGCCCTATTGTCAGAGGGTGACCATGAATTGGTGGGGGCCAATGAGAGGTTTTTGGGATGTCAGACGCTCAAGTACATGATTTCCAGAAAAGAGTCCGAGATATCAACCGCCAGCACCGCAAGCTGTCGCGCGGATACGTGCAGCTTGTCGAACGCGATGGTCTTTTGGTGCCGAAACGGTCGCTGCGTGTGCGCCGCGCCTTTCCGGTACGTGGCCTTTTGCTGACCCTTATTGGCTTCATGCTGTTCAAGGGGTTCGTCTTCATGCAGGCGGGTGCAATCAACTACAATGATCGCGTTGCCAAACTGGCAGAAGGCAACACGGCCGAACAGGTTGGCGCATGGGTTCTTCAGGCTGATCCGATCACACGCTGGATTGCCGACACCATCGCTTCGTATATCTGACGCGACCGCACCTCTAAGATACCAGTTTCAAAAACTCGCTACGCGATTGCACGCCCTTCGGAAACGAAAGGGCGTGTTGTCGGTGTGCGGGTGTAAAGCGTTTCGTCTTTCCCCAGTCTCAGGTTAAGACCGAAACGCTTTAGATCAGAATTGCGAGGCCGGGGCGGGGGTGGTCGCATAGGGCTGCGGCACCGGTCCTACTGCGATCAGCCCCAACGCACGCGCCGTATCCATTGTCAGGATGTCGCTGTTGAAGTCGGGCAGCTGAAAGGCCCGCACGGCTTTCAACGTGCGTCGATCCATGCGCCCTGTAATGGGGCCACGATAGAAATCACGCGCCTGTAACGCGCGCTGAAGCGAGGCGATGAACTCGGGCGTCATCGCATGCGCGCAGGGGACTTCAAAGAAGTATGGTTGCCCGCCCCCCTTGATCTCTTGCCGGGTTTTCGTCGCGTATTCCGCTGGCTTCACAATCCCACCGCCGGGGGCAAACTGTGCCTCTCGGATCAAGACGCGTTCGGTCACGGTTTCGATGGTCGCGGGTGTGGTGTCCTTGCCGTAGCACGCGCCGGGCCGGGCGTCTGCGGGACCCTGACCGGGCGCCACAAGAGTCGCACCTTCTGGGACGTCGCTCAGATTGGGCGGCGTCGTGCAGCCCGCTAGGGCCAGACATGCGGCGCATCCGGCGATGCGTATCAACTGGAGAGGCATTTCTGCTCGCCCTCACCTTTCGTGGCTTTTGCCTCGGTTCGGCGCGAAGATAACCGCAAATCTCCCCGCGTCCTAGCCCCCCGGGTGGGAAGCGCGGCCCGGCGTGGTAAATCCGCTTATCAGCTAAGGCTGATGCTGATTGGTTTGTCTTGGCGGGCCGGGGTGGCAAAAGGCATTGCGTCCACCTATCTGGCAAGGGTAGGGATGCAATGATCCAGCTAGGGAGACGTATAATGGCCAAGATCACCTATATCGAGCACAACGGAACTAAGCACGTGATTGACGTAGCCTCTGGGCTGACCGTGATGGAAGGCGCGCGCGACAATAACGTGCCGGGCATCGAAGCTGATTGTGGTGGCGCCTGCGCCTGTTCAACCTGCCATGTCTATGTTGACGAGGCTTGGGTGGAAAAACTGCCCGCCAAAGACGCCATGGAAGAAGACATGCTGGATTTCGCTTTTGAACCCGACGCCAACCGCTCGCGCCTGACCTGTCAGGTCAAAGTGACGGATGCGATGGACGGTCTGGTTGTGCACCTGCCTGAAAAGCAGATCTGATGCCACGGGGCAGGGCGCCGCGTCACCTGTCGCGCGTGTTTCGAAAAGCTGTTGCGCGCGCGATGCACGCCAACCGCCTGTGGCGCGCGGCCTGTGCTGCTTGCCTTCTCGCCTTTCCGGCCCAAGCGGATATTGCCTCCGCGACTTATGCCGAGCCCACGGATCGCTACGGACATGGCGCAGTGCCGGGTGGTGAATATGGTGCGCTCGAGGTCACATTGACCGATGGCCGCCGCCATCGCCTGCGTGTTTCCGGCGGCGTTTTTGAAGATACCGCGCCCCGCCTTCATGATTTCGACAACGACGGCACGCCCGAAGTTGTGACCGTCTTCAGCGCAGATGATAGCGGCGCGATGATCCGCATCTATGGGTGGCAGGACGACAGTCTGGTGCTGCGCGGGGCCAATTCTCCCATCGGCACCCGTCATCGTTGGCTGGCCATCGCCGGGATCGCGGATTTCGACCAGGATGGCGCGGATGAGATTGCCTATGTCGACCGCCCGCATCTTGCGCGCCGTTTGCGTCTTGTATCTGTCGACACGAACCAAACCCCTTACGGCTTTACAGAAATCGCGTCTGTCGGTGGGCTGACCAATCACAAATACGGCAGTCCGACGATCGAAGGTGGCATTCGCACCTGCCCAGACCTTGCCCCCGTGGTCATCACGGCCAGCGCCAACTGGTCGCGGATCATGCAGGCGCGCCTTGTTGATGGAGCGTTTAAAATTGAACCCATCGGCGTCTATAGTGGTCCGCGCAGCCTGACGGATGCGCTTGGCTGCGACTAAAGCGTTTCGGAACCGTCACGTGCCCCAAGCAGGTGCCGACACGTTTTAAAGCGCGCGCCAGCCAATGTCTGAACGGTTGAACCCCTCGGGCCAGTCCACACCGTCGATCATCGCATAGGCACGGTCGCGGGCTTCCTGCAGGCTGTCTCCGCGCGCCGTCACGTTCAAAACCCGCCCGCCGGATGCTGTGATTTTGCCGTCCACCTCAGTCGTGCCCGCATGAAACACCATATTCTTCGAATCTTCGGGCAGAGCATCCAACCCTTTGATCACCGAACCTTTTTCATAAGACCCGGGATAGCCATTGGCCGCCATCACGACCGTGATCGCATGATCATCGGCCCAGTTCACCTGCGCCTCATGCAGACGCTCTTCGGCGCAAGCCAACATAAGGTCCAGCGCCTGAGCACCCAGCCGCATCATCAGAACCTGACATTCCGGGTCGCCGAAACGCACGTTGTATTCCACCAGCCGCGCCTGACCGTCCTTGATCATGAAGCCTGCATAAAGAACCCCCTGATAGGGCGTTCCGCGTTTGGCCATTTCGTCCACGGTGGGTTGCACGATCTCGCGCATGGCGCGCGCGGCAATTTCGTCGGTCAGAACGGGCGCGGGCGAATAGGCGCCCATGCCGCCGGTGTTCAACCCGGTGTCTCCGTCACCCACGCGCTTGTGGTCCTGCGCGGTGCCAATGGGCAAGGCGGTCTTGCCGTCACAAAGGATGAAATAAGACGCCTCTTCACCTTCCATGAACTCTTCAATGACAACCTCGGCCCCGGCGCCCCCAAAGGCACCGCCGAACATGTCATCGATGGCGTCCAGCGCGGTCTCAACGTCCATCGCAACAATCACGCCCTTGCCCGCGGCCAGCCCGTCGGCCTTTACCACGATCGGCGCGCCTTGCTCGCGGATATAGGCTTTGGCAGCCTCGGCATCGGTGAAGTGCCCATAGGCGGCGGTCGGCGCGTTCGCCGCGTCGCAAATCTCTTTGGTGAAGCTTTTCGAGGCTTCCAGCTTCGCAGCCTCAGCCGAGGGGCCAAAGACTTTTACACCGGCCTCGCGTAAACGATCCGCCACGCCTGCCGCCAAAGGGGCTTCTGGGCCGACAATCACGAAGTCGATGGTGTTTTCCTGCGCGAACGTCGCGACCGCGCCGCCATCTTCAATGTCCAGCGTCGCACATTCGGCAATCTGCGCCATACCCGCGTTGCCGGGCGCCACGATCAGACGATCGCATCTCGGGTTCTGCATCACCGCCCATGCCAGCGCATGTTCACGCCCGCCACTGCCCAGAATGAGGATGTTCATGGATGCTCTCCCTATGCTAGTTGTGAGGGAGATACAGAAGCGGCAGGGCAACGACAAGCATGCAGAGTGAAAACCTTTGGAAAGCCATTCAGGCCCACCAGTTTGACGCGCCGGGTGCTGATCTTCCGTTTTCCCGTAAACTCGCAAAAATCGAAGGCTGGAGTGACGCGTTCACACAAGGGGCCATCGAAGAGTATCGCCGATTTCTGTTCTTGTCGCAGCTGTCGGACAAGCCTGTCACCCCGTCCCATATCGTCGACAAAGTATGGCATATGCACATGACCTATACGCGAGACTATTGGGATGTGCTTTGCAAAACGGTTCTGGGGAAACCGCTTCACCATGAACCGGGTATGCACTTTGATGACAGTGCTCGATTTGAAGAGCAGTTCGATCACACGAAAGCGCTGTATCATGCGGTGTTTGAAAGCCCGGCGCCAGACAGTTACTGGGGCCCGCCGCCCAAACCGCGCGCATCGCGCTTTCGCATTGCCGTTGCGACTTTGGTTGCCGCAGCTCTGGTTGCTGCGGGCTTGGTGACCGCCGATAGCAGCTATGTCATCATGAGCCTGGTCCTCGCTTTCTGCGCCTGGTTCTATATTTCTGGCGTGCTTATTGCGGGCAAGCCCATTTCCGCGCATATCAAAACGGGGGACCACGCAGGTTGCGCGACCGGCTGTGGAGGAGACTAAGATGGACCTGATCGACGATCCCCAGCCGGGTGAAAACGCCCCGGAGTTTACCGTTTCGGAAATTTCCGGCGCAGTGAAGAAGACCATCGAGGGCGCTTTTGGACGGGTTCGGGTGCGCGGCGAAGTGGGCCGGGTGATGTTGGCGCGTTCGGGGCATCTGTATTTCGACGTGAAAGACGACCGCTCGGTGATTGCGGCGGTCAGCTGGAAAGGGCAGGTCAGCCGTCTGTCGATCATGCCGGAAGAGGGCATGGAGGTCATCGTCTCGGGCAAGATCACCACGTTCGGCAGCCAGTCGAAATACCAGATCAACGTGGATGATGTTGTCGTCGCGGGCGAAGGTGCGTTGATGGCGATGCTGGAGAAACGCAAGAAAATGCTTGCGGCAGAAGGTTTGTTCGCGCCCGAACGCAAGAAACGCCTGCCCTATCTGCCCGAGGTGATCGGGGTTGTGACCTCGCCCTCTGGCGCGGTCATCCGCGATATCCTGCACCGCCTGCGGGACCGTTTCCCGCGCAAGGTGCTGATCTGGCCCGTGGCCGTTCAAGGGGACGCCTGTGCGCCGCAAGTGGCCGCCGCCATCGAAGGGTTCAACCGCCTGACCCCCGGCGGCGCTCTTCCGCGCCCCGACCTTTTGATCGTGGCGCGCGGTGGTGGCTCGATCGAGGACCTCTGGGGCTTCAACGAAGAGATCGTGGCGAGGGCCGCAGCGGCATCAGACATCCCGCTGATTTCAGCGGTCGGGCACGAGACGGACACGACACTGATCGACTTCGTCTCGGACCTGCGCGCGCCGACCCCCACAGCAGCCGCCGAGCATGCGGTGCCGGTGCGGTTGGAGCTTTTGGCCTGGACCGACGAACAAGGCACCCGTTTGACCCGTGCGCTGGAACAGGGGGTCGGCCAACGTGGGCAACGCCTGCGTGATCTGGCCCGGGCGCTGCCTCGGGCAGACGCTCTGTTGGACGGGCCGCGACAGCGATTGGACACGGCGGGGCTGAAACTGCCCGCCGCCCTGACCCAGATGACGCAAACACGCCGGGTAAAACTGACCGAGGCCGCAGCGGGCCTGCGCCCGCGTGCTCTGACCGCGCGGCTGACCCCTTTGCGCGACCGGTTGGCATCGGCAACCACGCGGCTTGGGCCGGGGCTGTCGCGCGGCACGGCAGAGCGGCGGCGAGAATTTGACCGGCTGGCGCTGCGGTTGGATGCCGGGCGCATGCACAGCGCCAACGCGCAGCGGGCGCAAGTGTTGGCAGATGTGTCAACGCGCTTGGACAATGCCTATCTGGCGTCTGTATCGCGGCAAAAAGATCGGCTGGTCGCGCTGGAACGTATGCGCCAGACGCTGGGCTATACGGAAACGTTGAAACGCGGCTATGCGGTGGTGCGTGGGGACGGCGACGTCGTTACAACGCAGGCGGCTGCGGCACAGGCGCAAGCGCTGGAGATTGAGTTTGCCGATGGTAAGTTGTCCCTTGGCGACGCCTCGAAAGATGTGGTGAAGACGACGCCCAAACCCAAACCGGCCCAACCTAAATCTGCACAGCCAAAGCCCGCAAAGTCAGGCAAAGCGGACCCGGATCAGGGGTCGCTGTTCTAGCGCCATACGCGGGCGCGGGGCGGGCTATCTTTTGGGCTTGTGCCCGGGCTTGCCACGCTGAGGGCGACCCGGTTTTTGCGGGCGCTGGCCTTTGGCGGTTGGTTTGGACCCGGGTTTTGCGCCCTGTTTGGGGGAGGTTCCGCGATTGCCTTTGGGCGGGGCTTTCCGCGCCCGGCTGGGCGTCTTCTTATCCTCGTCCAACCCCAGTTGATCACGCACCACGCGGCGTTTGACCTCTTCGACCTCGCCTGGTTTCAACTCGCCCAGCTGAAACGGGCCATAGCTGACGCGCAGCAGGCGGTTCACCGACAGGCCAATGGCCTCCATGGCGCGGCGAATCTCGCGGTTTTTGCCTTCGCGCAGGGAAATGGTCAGCCAGGCATTTGCGCCTTGCTGCCGGTCCAGAGATACGGTCATCGGCAAAAACCGTTCGCCGTCGACCGTGATGCCTTTGCGCACCGGGGCCAACATCTCTTCGGTCGGTTTGCCTTTCACCCGTACCCGGTATTTGCGGGTCCAGCCGGTGGAGGGCAGCTCAAGCTTCCGCTTCACCTCGCCGTCATTGGTCAAGAGCAGCAGGCCTTCGGAGTTCAGGTCAAGACGCCCGACACTCATCACGCGGGGCAGTTCTTCGGGCAGCTTGTCAAATACCGTCTCGCGCCCCTTTTCATCGCGGGCCGATGTCACCAGCCCGATCGGCTTGTAGTAAAGCCAGATGCGCGGGGGTTCGGGTTCGGCAAGCGGCTTGCCATCGACCACGATTTTGTCGGCGTCCGTCACGTTCAGCGCCGGGCTGTCGATCACCTTGCCGTTCACGGCAACGCGCCCGGCCTCGATCATGCGTTCAGCTTCGCGGCGGCTGGCAACGCCTGCGCGCGACAGCACCTTGGCGATCCGGTCGCCGGCCGGGGTCTTGGGGGAGAGAGGTTTGTCCGTCATACCCCCGCATAACGTGGGGCGCGCGAAAGGGGAAGCCTTGGCAAGCGCCTGATTGGCGGGCATGAAGGGGCATGAGCCAGTTTACAAGCCACATGGACACAGCCCTGTCTGAAGCCCGCGCCGCCGCCGCGCGTGGCGAAGTGCCTGTGGGCGCGGTGCTGGTGGCACCCGATGGCAGGATCGTGGCGCAGGCAGGCAACCGCACCCGAGAGCTGTCAGACCCCACCGCGCATGCAGAAATTCTGGTGATCCGCGCGGGCTGCGCCGCTGCCGGATCGGAACGGCTGCCGGGCTATGACCTCTACGTCACGCTGGAGCCTTGCCCGATGTGCGCCACCGCGATCTCTGCGGCGCGTATCCGGCGGGTGTACTATGGGGCGGCGGACCCAAAATCAGGCGGTGTCGCCCAAGGTCCGCGCATCTTCAGCCATCCGCAATGCCACCATGTGCCCGAGGTCTATGACGGGATCGCGGCAGGCGAGGCGGAAGAGCTGCTCAGGTCCTTTTTTGCGGCGAAGCGCAGCTGACAGCGCGCATCCCTTGCGGGTCTTCCCTGTGCAGGGTAAACGACATGCCAAACGCATCTGGGCGAAACACATCCGGAGAGACCTCATGTCGATCGATATCGAAACCGCGCGCAAGGTTGCGCATCTGGCCCGCATCAAGGTCGAAGACGACCGCTTGCCAGAGCTGGCCGAAAACTTCAACGCGATCCTTGGCTTTATCGAGCAGTTGAACGAGGTGGATGTCGAAGGTGTCGAGCCGATGACATCAGTCACGCCCATGCGCCTGAAACGCCGCGAAGATGTGGTGACCGATGGCGATATGCCTGAAAAAATTCTGTCCAACGCGCCTGACGCGCGCGAAGGCTTCTTTGCCGTGCCGAAGGTGGTGGAATAATGACTGATCTGAACAAATTGACCATTGCTGATGCCCGTGATGCGCTGCGCAAGGGCGACGTGACCTCGGCTGAAATCACCGACGCCTGCCTGACCGAGATAGAAGGCGCCGGTGCGCTGGGCGCATTTGTGCACAACACGCCTGATCTGGCCCGCGAGCAGGCGAAAGCCGCTGACGCGCGTCTTCAGGCTGGCGATGCGCCCGATATGTGCGGCATTCCGCTGGGCATCAAGGACCTCTTTTGCACCAAGGGTGTGCCAAGTCAGGCGGCGTCAAAAATCCTCGACGGTTTCACACCGGAATACGAATCGACCGTCAGCCAGAACCTGCTGGACGCGGGCACCGTCATGCTGGGCAAGCTCAACATGGACGAATTTGCCATGGGCTCGTCGAACGAGACATCGGTTTACGGCAACGCGGTGAACCCGTGGAAAGTGGACGACCGCCAACTGACGCCGGGTGGTTCATCGGGTGGGTCGGCCTCGGCTGTGGCCGCTGACCTGTGCCTCGCGGCCACCGGCACCGATACGGGCGGCTCGATCCGCCAGCCTGCGGCCTTCACCGGCATCACCGGCATCAAGCCCACCTATGGGCGGTGTTCGCGTTGGGGTGTCGTGGCCTTTGCCTCGTCGTTGGATCAGGCCGGGCCGATGACCAAATCGGTGCGCGATGCAGCGATCATGCTGGAAGCCATGTGTGGCCATGACGCCAAGGATTCGACCAGCGCCGATATTCCGGTGCCGAATTTCGAGGCCATGCTGACCGGTGACATCAAGGGCAAGAAGATCGGTATCCCCAAAGAATACCACATGGACGGCATGCCCGCCGAGATCGAAAAGCTCTGGGCTGATGGTGCCGACATGCTGCGGGATGCAGGGGCCGAGATTGTCGATATCTCGCTGCCGCACACCAAATACGCGCTGCCTGCATATTATGTGATTGCACCGGCCGAGGCATCGTCGAACCTTGCCCGCTATGACGGTGTGAAATACGGCCACCGCGCCAAGCTGGAAGCGGGTGACGGCATCAACGAGATGTACGAGAAAACCCGCGCGGAAGGCTTCGGTGACGAGGTGCAGCGCCGCGTGATGGTTGGCACCTATGTGCTGTCGGCAGGTTTCTACGACGCCTATTACAACCGCGCCCGTCGCGTGCGTGCGCTGATCAAGAAAGACTTCGACGATGTGTTTGCCACGGGCGTCGATGCGATCCTGACCCCGGCCACGCCCTCGGCCGCTTTTGGTCTGGGCGAGATGGAAAATGCGGACCCGGTGAAAATGTACCTCAATGACGTCTTCACCGTGACCGTGAACCTTGCGGGCCTGCCCGGCATCTCGATCCCTGCTGGGATGGATGCCCAAGGCTTGCCGCTTGGCCTGCAGCTGATTGGCCGCCCATGGGAAGAAGGCGATTTGCTGAATATCGCCCATGAGGTCGAAGCACGCGCGGGCTTTGTGGCGAAGCCTGCGAAATGGTGGTAAGTCCCACGACAGAAATGATCACAGCGTAAGAGAGCACAAGATGCGCATTCTGCCCGGTTTGGCCCTATTGACCCTTGTGGCGGCATGCGCTTCGCCAACCGTTCCAGACAGCGGCGCGCCGCAATCGCTGCCCGATGGGGCGGTGGCGGTACCAGCGGACAATCAACCGCTCTCGGCGATGATCGAAGGCAGCTCGGTTGAAAGCCAGCCGCTGGATGCCGTGCCCGCGTCCTCGGCGCCGATACAGGCAAATGGGCTGTCTGACGAGCAGAGTTTTGACGCGGTGTCTTCGCGTGTCAGCATCGAAGGGGATGCGGCGCGGCTGGAACAGTACCGCCAGTCTTATCAGCAAGTTCAACCCACGGCGGTCCCCGAGCGCCCGAAGGGAAGCTCGGTGTCGGTTGTGCAATATGCATTGTCGACCACCAACGCGGTGGGGCAGTCGATCTATACGCGGTCCTCCTTGTCCGGGGCCAAACGGGCGGCGCGCAATTGCGCCCGCTATTCCTCGGCTGACTTTGCACAGATCGCTTTTCTTGAGGCCGGTGGCCCAAAACGGGACAAACACGGGATTGATCCCGACGGGGACGGCTTTGCCTGTGGCTGGAACCCGGCCCCGTTCCGTGCGGCACGCGGTGGTGCCGTGTCTAAACCTGTGGTGGAAGACAGCGGCGTCAGTGCCGCCGACCTGCAGGCGCTGGGCATTCAGACGGGCAGCAGTGCGCAACCCTTGCCGCCAGCTGATTTGAACATCTCGACCGAGTAAATGCGGCCCATTCCGCATCCCTCTCCGAATTTTGGTCCGCGCCGGGACGGGCTGACGCCATCGTTGATCGTCCTGCATTATACTGCCATGGCCGACCCGATGGAGGCGCTGGATCGGCTGTCTTCCCCGGAGTTTGAAGTCTCTGCGCATTACCTGATCCATCGTGACGGGCGGCTCTTCCAACTGGTGGATGAAGATATGCGCGCTTGGCACGCGGGTGCAGGAACGTGGGGGGGGCTGGACGACATCAATTCCCGCTCGATCGGGATCGAGATCGACAATGACGGGGCGTCTCCTTTCTCGGAGCCGCAAATGTCAGCGCTGGAAGCGCTCTTGCCCGCGATCATGACCCGCTGGGATATCCTGCCTGGGGGCGTGATCGGCCATAGCGATATGGCGCCGGGGCGCAAAACTGATCCGGGGCCTCGGTTTGACTGGGCCAGGCTGGCCCGCCAAGGGCTGTGCGTCCCTTCAGGCAATGCTCACCCCCCGAAACACCCCACTGAGGCGGAGTTTCGTGCCCGTGCCATCGCCGCTGGCTATGCCGACGCCGCCGATGACGCAACACTGCTGAACGCTGTCCGCCTTCGTCACCGCCCATGGGCAACCGGGCCGCTTTGCTCGGAAGACTTCACTGCCTTTCCCGACAGATCGCGAACGACTTGACGCCTGCAAACCGTCTGTCTAAGCCGGGTCATGCGCGGATGGCTGGATGACCGCGGGTGACTGTCGAGGCTTGCTTCGGCGTGACGCGAGGAAAGTCCGGACTCCACAAGACAACGGTGCCGGGTAACGCCCGGCCGGGGAAACCCGAGGGATAGCGCCACAGAGAACAGACAGCCTGCGCCTGCGCGGGTTATGGTGAAACGGTGGGGTAAGAGCCCACCGCGCTTCTGGCAACAGCGGCGGCACGGCAAGCCCCACCGGGAGCAATGCCTAATAGGGATCGCGCGGGGGCAACCCCAGGGGCGTCTTGGCCTAAGCAGATCCGGGTTGGCAGCTTGAACCTGTTGGCAACAGCAGGTCTAGAAGAATGGTCATCCATGGTGGCAACACCGGGACAGAATCCGGCTTACAGGCCGTCCGCGCATATATCTTCGCCCCCGCGGCAAGCCCTTCGCGTTTGTGAAAGCGTGGTTGCCTGAGGCTTTCTTCAGCCGTCGCATAGTTTTTCCCCTTTGGCTGTTGACTCGGGGGCCAATGGCGCTAAAAGGCGGGTTCCAGAGATTTACCCGGGCGGCATGCGCCCGCCCGATAGGAGCTGTTGTTATGGCGAAGCCGACCACGATCAAGATCCGCCTGAACTCGACCGCGGATACCGGCCACTTCTATGTGACCAAGAAAAATGCCCGCACCATGACCGAAAAGATGGTTGTCAAAAAGTACGACCCGGTTGTGCGCAAGCATGTTGAATACAAGGAAGGCAAGATCAAGTAAGATCGCCTGACTTCGATTTGAAAAGGCCGCGCCATCGGGTGCGGCCTTTTTCGTTTGGGGTCTGTTTCGTTTCAGCGATGCAGAATCTGCGCGGCCACTTTTTTGCCGATCAGGTGATACGCGTTCGGGCCGGGATGAAAGCCGTCCTCGGCCATCATCTGTGGGGTCAGCGGCACGTCAAAGGGCATGTAGTCGACGCCCATAGACGCAGCCTGTCGAGCCAGCGCGTGGTCAAACCGACGCGCCTGCAGGCCAAGCAGCCATCGCAGCGGGTTGGGCAAAAGCGGAAACTTGTCGATCGGGGGAATGCCGGTGGCAATCACGCGTTTCGCGCCCCAGTCTTCAAACAGCCGCCTGTATAGCTCTGCCCTGTGATGCAGCAGCCGTTTCAGGGGTATCTGGCTGGTCACGTCATTCACGCCCAGAACAACCAGGGCCACATCCGTGTCCTGAACATCCTGTGCGCGCAGAAGTGGCAAGGTGGTGCGTGTGGTCGATCCGGTGCGCGCCACCAAACGCCAGCTGACCCGATACGATTCTGCCAATGCCTGCGTCAGCTGGCCTGACAACGCCTCTCTCTGACGCGGCGCGCCCACACCTGCGGCAGAGCTGTCCCCGACAATCAGCAAGTGAAGATCAGGCCCGGATCCAAGAACCCCATGCCGGTGGCCGGGCGGCTCCGACAGGCTTGTCGCGTTCTTGCGCGCTTTCAGGGCCTGCGGGGTGAGCTGTGGGCTGATAAGATGTTTTGAACGGGTTTCAAGAACAACAAGCATGAGTCACCGGGTCAAAAAAAAGGGGCCGGTCGCGTGGACCGGCCCCGTCAGCTCAATACGCTTCAATCACTCGCGATTGCCAAGGAACTGAAGCAGGAACATGAACAGGTTGATGAAGTCCAGATACAGGTTCAGCGCACCCATGATCGCGGATTTCGCCAGCCATTCGCTGTCCATGGCATGTGCATGCGCGATATAGTCGGTCTTGATCTTTTGCGTGTCATAGGCGGTGAGGCCTGCAAAAATCAGAACACCAATCACCGAAATGGCAAAGTGCACCATCGACGAGCCGATGAAGATGTTCACGATCGAGGCGATGATGATGCCGATCAGGCCCATGATCAGGAAAGCCCCCATCGGTCCAAGGTCGCGCTTGGTGGTGTAGCCATAAAGGCTGAGACCCGCGAAGGCGATGGCGGTGATCAGGAAAGTGTTGGCAATAGACATGCCGGTGAACACCACAAAGATGTAGCTGATCGAAACGCCCATCACGGCCGAGAACGTATAGAAAAACAGCTGTGCGCCGGCGGCGGACAGGCGGTTGATCATCGCGCCGAAGGCGAAAACCATGATCAGGGGGGCAAACATCACGATATAGCGGGTGAAGCCGGTGAACAGCGTCTCCATCATCGCGGCGTTGTTGCCAACGGCCCAAGCGGCCGCGAAGGTCAGCAAAAGACCAACGGACATGGTGCCGTATACTTTGTTCATATGGGCGCGCAGCCCTTCGTCGATCGCGGCCTGCGTACCTACGCCAGTGCGGATCGTGTCAAACTCAGCCATTGAGACCTCCAAGCAAACATTTTTTGGCCGCTCCCAAATGAAAACCGCCCTTAGCCGTAATATCGGCAAGGGTGGCATGATTTTCAAGAGTTGAAACGTGGGTTCTTGAACCTGTTCAGTGGGTCCAATGCGCGGGCACGTCCCAGATCGGGCGATTTACTTCGCGCTGAGCCTGGGCTTCGGTCAGGCCAATATCTTCCAGCCGCTTTGAATCCAGCTGCGACAGGGCCACGCGTTCGCGGTGTGTTTCCCAGACGTGTACCAGCCAAGCTAGGGGCGAGACGTGGCGTTTGGCGGCGGGGGCGTTGGTGCAGGTTACTGCGGTCATCTCGACTCTCCTTCGTGATTTCGATGGTTGAAGCGTATTGCATCAATTTCTGTGATCGTTATGCTTGGTCGGGCTGGATAAGTAAAATGAATGTTTTTGGGTTAATTCATCACGAGGTGTGATATGCCGAGAAATCTGGACCTGACCGCTCTGCGCAGCTTTGCCACTGTGGCCGACGCAGGCGGGGTGACGCGCGCGGCGGGGCTGCTGCACCTGACGCAATCGGCCGTGTCGATGCAATTGAAGCGACTCGAGGAAAGCTTGGGCCGTCCGCTTCTGGATCGCTCCGGACGCGGAGTGTCTCTGACGGCGGATGGCGAACAGCTTCTGGGCTATGCGCGTCGGATCTTACGTCTGAATGACGAGGTCTATTCGCGTCTGACCGATCAGGCCTATGAGGGAGAGGTGGTTCTGGGCGTGCCCGCTGATGTCGTCTATCCGGCGATTCCGAAGGTGTTGCGCCGATTTCACGCCGAATACCCGCGGATGCGCGTGCAGCTGATTTCGTCATATACAAGCCGTTTGAAATCCATGTATGCGCGCGGCGAATGCGATATCATCCTGACCACCGAAGACGAGATGGACGCAGGTGGTGAAACCCTGACTGCCTTGCCTTTGGTCTGGGTGGGTGCGCCGGGCGGTCAAGCGTGGCGCGATCGCCCATTGCGTCTGGCCTTTGAGCATAACTGCATCTTCCGCAAGGGCGTTCAGGAGGCATTGGACGAAGCCGGGATTGCTTGGGAAATGGGTGTGGAAAGCGATTCGACCCGCACGATCGAGGCATCTCTGTCCGCTGATCTGGCCGTTCACGCGGTCATCGAAGGCACGTCACAGCGTTACCTTGAAGTGGTTGACCACGGTGGGGCGCTGCCCGAGCTGGCCGTCACGCGGGTCAATATGTACGCAGCAAAAAGCAATGGCGGGCAGGCCGTTCAGGACCTGCTGGACATGATCCGCCATGCATTTGACGAACTTTAAGGGCTGGGGTCCATCGTGACCACAACCTTGCCCGTGGATTTTCGGTCGCGCAGCAGGGCCAAGGCCTCGTCTGCGCGATCCAGTGGCAGGGTGTGGCTGACATGCGGTCGGATTTTGCCGGCGCTGTACCAGTCCAGAAGCCTGCGCAGGCTGTCGGTCAGAACTTCGGGTTTGAACGCCAAATACCCGCCCCAGTAAAGCCCGATGGCGGTGATGTTCTTGACCAGCATGTGATTGGGTTTCAACGTCGGTAAATCGCCCGACGCGAAACCGATATACAAAAAGCGCCCATCTGGATTGGTGGCGCGGAAGGCGGCCTCGCCCTGTTCGCCCCCAACCGCATCGTAAACCACATCCGCACCTCCCAGAGATTTCACGACCTCGCGGATATCTTCGCAGGTGCTGTCAATGACGTGGTCCGCGCCCGCGTCGCGGCAGACCTGCAGCTTGTCGGCGCCGCGTGCGCAGGCGATAACCCGCGCGCCCATCACCTTGCCGATCTCGACCGCGGTCAGGCCGACACCCCCGGCAGCCCCCAGAACCAGCAAGGTCTCTCCGGGTTGCAGCCGCGCCTTATAGTCCAGCGCAACATGGCTGGTCCCATAGGCGATCTGGAAGGCGGCCGCCTCTTCGAAGCTCATATTGTCGGGCAGGGGCAGGCAGCGATCAGCAGAAAACACCCCCTGTTCGGCCAGTCCGTCGCGGCCTGAAAACACCACCACACGCGTGCCGGGCGCGGGGCCATCTGTCTGTGGCCCAATCGCCCGCACGATGCCCGCGGGTTCCATACCCAACGCAAAGGGAGGCGTCGGTGTGTCTTGATATTTGCCGCGCATCATCAGCAAATCGGCGAAGTTCAGGCCGCAGGCATGGATGTCTATCAGGGCTTCACCTGTGCCGGGCGTTGGCACCGGCACGTCACACAGGCCAGGTTTTTCGTCGAAAGAGGTGATTCGATAGGACTTCATCTGATCTTCCTTTGGGCTGGGCCAATATGTGTCGGGTCCTTGGCGCATGTCAGGTCAGATGCGCAGCAAACGTTTGAACTGATTTAGGGTAAGAACGGGTGGGATGCCAAGGTGAACATGTCTTGATATTCACCTGTTCAGGATTCGCCCGCACGTTGTGTCGGCTTTCGGCCTTTGCATTTTGCAATGCAAATTGAGCGAAACAGCCTGTGGTTGACCTTTCCGCCCCTCCAATCGGTTATGCGACTCTGGTGTTTGGCGCCCGGAAACGGCTAATTATTTGATTTATAAAAATAGTTTATCTGGGCGAGTTTCTGCCTAAAAAGACAGGTTGAGGTTGTGGCCTCGGACATGCTTCTTCTTTGTGCTAGAGATTGTGGTAACGAGGAGCTTGTCGATGAAACACCCTGTGGATGTTCATGTCGGAAAACGAATTCGCCATCGCCGTTGGATGGTTGGTATGACCCAACAGCAACTGGCAGAAAAAGTTGGAATCAAGTTCCAGCAGATCCAGAAATACGAAACAGGCATGAACCGTGTCTCGGCATCGCGCCTTTGGGATGTGGCTGCCGCTCTTTCGGTGCCGGTCAGTTTCTTCTTCGAAGGTCTGGATAAGCCCAGCTCGGCAGAGGCGGAAGCATCCGTGCCGGGTGACATTCTTGCGGACAAAGAAGCTCTTGAGCTGGTGCGCAGCTATTATGCCATTCCCGAAAACCAACGTCGTCGCTTGTTCGAATTGGCGCGCGTCTTGTCAGACGCTGCCTAAAGCGTTTCGAGATTAAGCCCGATCACACCTTAATTTCGAAACGTCCACGACATTGGTAGATTCCGCGCGTTTCGACTTATTGTCGTGCCTCAACAATACGCCGACACGCTTTAAGCGGGCTTGACCGCGTTTCAACCTGCCTGTTACCCGCTATCTGGGCAACAGGCAGGAGCGCAAGATGAGCCGTAAGATCAGCACAGAAGAACAGCGTTTGCTGGCAGATGTGGCCTGCGCCATGGCGGATGCCGCGCGTGCGGCTATTCTTCCTTTCTTTCGCAGTGCAGGACTTGGCGCGGACAACAAGCTTGAAAGCGGCTTTGATCCGGTGACCGAGGCTGACCGCGCTGCCGAACGCGCCATGCGCGCGGTTCTGGCCGCGCGCCGCCCTGACGATGGCATCTTTGGCGAGGAATATGGCCGCCAAGAGGGGCAGTCGGGGCTTGTCTGGGTACTTGATCCCATCGACGGAACGCGCGCGTTTCTTGCGGGCACGCCCACTTGGGGTGTGCTGATTGCGGTGGGGGATGAAACCGGGCCCAAGCTTGGCATGATCGACCAGCCGTATATCGGCGAGCGCTTTATGGGCGGATTTGGTGCGGCTTGGTTGGATGGGCCGCAGGGGCGGCGGGATTTGGCCACCTCTGACACCGAGCTCCTGGGTGACGCGATCCTGTTCACGACCTTCCCCGAAGTGGGCAGCGCCGAAGAAGGGGCCGCATTTCAGGACTTGTCCAGACAGGTGAAGCTGACCCGCTACGGCATGGACTGCTATGCCTATGGGCTGGTGGCGTCAGGGCAGGTGGATCTTGTGGTCGAGGCTGGCCTGAATGCCTATGACATTCAGGGGCCGCTTGCAGTGATCGAGGCCGCCGGTGGTGTGGTCACGGATTGGCAAGGCGGACCTGCGCATAACGGGGGCCGGGTGATCGCGGCTGCCAATGCGCAGATACATGAAAAGGCCCTGACCGTTCTTTCGAAAGCCTGATCTCCCGCCCCATTACCTGTCTGCGACAGGCGCAGGGTTGGGGGTGGCGCGCGCTTCGCGCGCGCGGGCGTCAGCGAATATGAGCAGAACCTGTTTTTGCCCTTACCGCAACTTGCGCCCCGCGGCCCAGACCGCAGAGATGGCCCGGTCATCCCCCATCATGATGGTCGGGAACAGGACCTCCCAGATATCTTCCCCCCGGGCTGCGCGTTGGGCGATGGCGGGGGTCGAGCCAAGATCGACAGCGATGATGTCGGCCTCAAATCCGGGGGCAAGCTGCCCAATTCGATCCCCTAGATGCAGGGCATTGGCAGACCCTGCCGTGGCCAGCCACCACAATTGCGCGGGATGCAGGGCTGTGCCCGAAAGCTGGCCGACCTCATAGGCTGCAGCCATTGTGCGCAACATTGAAAAGCTGGACCCGCCGCCCGTATCCGTTGCCAAACCAACCCGGTGCCCCTGTTTCATCAGCCCGTCCATATCAAACAGACCAGAGCCGATGAACATGTTGGATGTCGGGCAATGGATCAGACTCGCATCCAATTCCTTCAACCGGTCGCGTTCGCGTTCTGTCAGGTGAATTGCATGCCCCATCAACGCGCCTTTTTTCGCCAGCCCGAACCGTTCGTATACGTCGAGATAGTCGCGCGCCTCCGGGAACAGATCCGCAACCCAGGCAATCTCTTCGTGCTGCTCGCTGATATGCGTTTGCATCAGAAGCTCGGGGTATTCGGCCCATAGGCTGCCCAATGCGTCAAGCTGCTCGGGCGTCGAGGTCGGTGCAAAGCGCGGTGTGATCACGTAAGACAAGCGATCCTGCCCGTGCCAGCGGCCAATCAGCGCCTTGCTGTCGTCATAGGCGCTTTGTGCGCTGTCGCGCAGGGCGTCAGGTGCATTGCGATCCATACAGGTTTTGCCGCCCAACGCACGCAAACCGCGCGCTTGTGCGGCGGTGAAATAGGCGTCAACGCTTTCGGGGTGAATGGTGCAATAGCTGACCGTTGTGGTGGTGCCCGCCGCCGTCACCAGATCGAAATAGGTGTCGGCAATCTGCATTGCATGATCGGGGTCTTCAAAGCGGCTTTCTTCTGGGAAGGTGTAGCTGTTCAACCAATCAATCAGCCGCTTGCCCCAGGACGCGATGATCGCGGTTTGCGGGTAGTGAACATGGGCGTCCACAAAACCTGGCGACAACAGCGCGTCACCCATGTCGGTGATCTGTGCGCTCGTATATTTGCGGCGCAGCGCGTCTGCGTCTCCAACCTCGACGATCATTCCGTCCTGCACGGCGACGGCCCCTTTTGGGGTGTGACGCGCGGCTTGTTCCGGGGGGGCGTCAAAGGGGGATTGGTCAAATTGCAGGACCTGTCCAAGAAGTAGTTCCACCTGTGCCTCCATGATTGCCGCCGACCAGACTATGGCGCGAAATTCACCTGTTCAATGTCTTTCTCCCGGTTCCCATGCCGCCCCCCTTGCCCTATGGTCGGGCAGAGCCGAAAGCGGAGGGTGTGCGATGCTGGATGATCAACATTTCGATGACACGCCCGAAGAAGGGGATTACGAGCTGGATCGCGAAACCTTTGGCCCGGTGCGCCGGGCGCTGGAAGCCGAAGACGCGCCCGCCCTTCACGCGCTTCTGGACCCGCTTCACGCCGCCGACATCGCCGACCTTGTTGAACAGCTTCCCGAAGATGATCGCGAGGTGTTTGTGCGTCTTTACGGCGCGGAATTCGACGGCGAGGTCCTGTCGGAACTGGACGAAGGCCTGCGCGAAGACGTGGTCGATGCGATGGAGCCTTCGGTTCTGGCAGAGGCTGTGCGCGAACTGGAAACCGACGACGTCGTTGACCTGATCGAGGATCTGGACGCCCCGCAGACGGCGGCAATTCTGCAGGCGCTTGACGATGACGACCGGGTGGTGGTCGAACAATCACTGACCTATCCCGAGGACTCTGCCGGCCGTTTGATGCAGCGCGAGCTGGTGGTGGCGCCGGATCACTGGAATGTTGGCCAGACCATTGATTTCCTGCGCGCGCAGGACGACCTGCCAGAACAATTTTACCACGTGATCCTTGTTGATCCACGCATGAGGCCAACCGGCTATGTCACGCTGGGTCGCCTGATGGGCAGCGCGCGTGAAATCGCGATGACAGAGATCACGGAAGACAGTTTTCGCTCCATTCCCGTCCTGCAGGACGAGGGCGAGGTCGCCTATGCCTTCAACCAGTATCACCTGATTTCAGCCCCGGTGGTCGATGCGGATGAGCGCCTTGTGGGTGTGATCACCATCGACGATGCCATGGCCATTCTGGACGAAGAACACGAAGAAGACATTCTGCGTCTGGCCGGTGTGGGCGAGGAAAGCTCGCTGTCAGACAAGATCGTCGATACGACCAAGCGGCGCTTTCCATGGCTGGCCGTAAACCTTGTGACCTCGATCCTGGCCTCGCTGGTCATCGCGCAGTTTGACGAGGTGATCGCACAGTTCGTGGCGCTGGCGGTCTTGATGCCCATCGTCGCCTCGATGGGCGGGAACGCCGGCACGCAGTCGTTGACCGTGGCGGTGCGCGCGATTGCCACGAAAGACCTGACCTCGGCCAACCTGTGGCGGGTGATCCGGCGCGAGGCGGCGGTGGGGCTGGTCAATGGGGTGATCTTTGCGGTCGTCATGGGCGTGGTGGGCGTGATCTGGTTCGGCACGCCTTTGCTGGGTGTCGTGATCGGCGTCGCCATGGTCGTGAACCTTGTGATCGCGGGTCTGGCGGGCGTGATAATCCCGGTGGTGCTGGAGCGTCTTGATATTGACCCCGCACTGGCGTCCGGGGCGTTTGTCACCACTGTGACGGATGTCGTGGGCTTTTTCGCCTTTCTTGGCCTTGCGGCCATGATGCTGATCTGACGACCAAGTGGATGACACGATGACCGATCTGACCGCCCACAAAGCGGCTGCCCGCAAGGCGGCCTTTGCCCGCCGAAAAGAGGCCCATTCCGAAACCCGGTCGGCGCTGGGCGTGGCACATCTGATTTCCATCCTCACCGAACACAAAGGCAAACCCATTGCGGGCTATGTGCCGATCCGGACCGAGATCAATCCGCTGCCCGCCATGGCCGCCATGGCCGCGTGGTCGACCATCGGCGTGCCCTATATTCAGGGCGAAGGGCAAGCGCTGAAATTTGCGGGTTGGCGGCCAGACAGCGACATGGTGGACGGCCCCTTTGGGGCGCAGGTGCCAGCGACGCTCGAATTCATCACACCAGAGGTGGTTGTGGTGCCCTTGGTGGCGTTTGATCGCAAAGGTGGCCGTCTTGGCTATGGCGGCGGGTTCTATGATCGTACGCTCGAAGCCCTGCGCGCGGCGCGTCCAACCTTGGCAATCGGATATGCCTACGGGGCGCAAGAAGCCGAGGCACTGCCGCTGGAACCAACCGACCAGCCCTTGGACGCCATTGTGACCGATGAAGGGGTGATCTGGTTTTAATGCCTGATGTGTCCGGGCCCACCTCTTGGGGCAGGCCCGGTGTTATTCATTCAGCCGGGTGGGCGTCTTGGCCGCGGAACCAGCCGAGGCGACGGAACAACAGCCAGTCCAGCAGCAGCGCCAAAAGCAGGCTTGCCCCCATCAGCGGCAGGATGAACATCAGAAGGATCACCGTCACCCCCATGCCCCAGCCAAGGCTGGCATCGGGTGCGCGCGGCACGCCCAGTTCACCTGCCGGGCGGCGTTTCCACCACGCCACGAAACCGGACACGGCCAGCACCACGCCAAGCACAGCCGCCAGCGTGTTCAGCGCAAGGTTCAGCGGGCCAAACAGCTCTCCCTGATGCAGGCTGATGCCATAGGACACGGTCTTGGCGACAATCGGATTTTCGCTGAACTCGATGCGCTTCAGAACCGCGCCGGAATACTGATCCACAAGAATCTCGGTCTGCTCTGCACGGTGGCGCGAGGCCGAGCGCATCCAGTAAGCAGCATCCGGTTTGCGGGGCGGCTTCACCTCGATGGGTGACACAAGACCTTGCTCCCACCCCAGCGCGATCACCTGCTCCAGTGGGATCGTGTCACCGCTGTCCGTTGTGGATTTCGGCTTGCGCCCGCCAAAACGTAGCGACACCGTTTCTTGCCCGGTCTGCTTTTGCACATAGCTCAGGCCACCGCCCCAGACATCCGTCCACGGCAGGCCGGAAATCAGAAGCGGCGTGATCAACACGGCCGCCAGCATGCCGGTGAACATATGCGTTTCACGCCACCAGGCCCGTCCGGGCGAACGCGGCAAGGCCACTGCATCGCGCAGGCTGCGCTGCCCGCGCGGCCACCACAGGATGATCCCGGTGATCATCATCACGATGGCCCAATGGGCAGCAAGCTCGACGAATTTCGTGCCGATCTTGCCGCCCAGAAGCTCTCCGTGGAACTTCTTGACCATGCGCATGAACAGCCGATCGCGCGGGACCGAAGCCAGAACCTCGCCCGTATAGGGATCAACCCAGGCGACCGAGCGGGTGTTTTCGCCGTTGTTATACTCGATCATGGTGGATCGCGTGGGGTCGTCATGCACCGTGACCATGCGCAGGCGCTTCATGCCCTGCGCCTCTGTCAGGGCGTCGATTTGTGCCGCATAGCTTAATGCGGGGCCGGTCACCTCGACATGGGTGCGGTCGGCATAGAGCCAGCTTTCGATTTGCGGTTTGTAAAGGTAAAGCCCGCCGGAAAGCGATAGGATCAACATGAAGGGCAGCACGTAAAGCGCGGCCAGAAAATGCCATTTCCATACGAGCCGATAGAAGGCGCCACCCGAAACGGGCGCGCGCGCGGCCGGGGCCGCGGTGTTTGTAAGTGTCATTGATTTGTCCTTGAAAGTCTGAGGTTTAGCGTTGGTCAGACGGTCAGGAGTGGCGGCGCACGGGCCGGTTTGCGCAGCCGAAAGGGCGGCTCTGTGCGCGGGGTTTGTTCAAAGAGCCCCGCAGATTGTGCGTGATTGCGTGCCAGAACCTGCCACAGGGGCAGATATGCGGGTCCGGCCAGAATGATATGGCCCAGAACGCACGGGGCTGGTTCCGCCTCATCGTGAGTTTCCACCGGGTTGCCTTCGGCATCGATCTGGATGGTCACCATCCCGTCGCCGGTACAAAGAACCACGGTTTGCAGCTCGCCCAGCACCAGCATCTGCACAGCGGATCCGACCTTGGGGATCACAATCCCAAGGCACAGGGCAGTGGTCAGAAGGATGCGTACAAATGGCGCCATGCGGTTTGGCTATCGCAGGTTGCATCATGGTGCCACAGTTTTCTGCGCAACCGACGCAGGGTCTTGCCCTTTTGCAGCGACCGCCCTAGGGCTACCTGCATGAAAATACTCTTTCTTGGTGATATCATGGGGCGCGCCGGGCGGCGGGCTGTGGCGGATCGGCTCAAGGGGCTGCGTGAAGACTGGAAGCTGGATTTCGTCGTGGCCAACGGCGAGAACGCGACCAGCGGGCACGGGCTGAATGCGGCCCATGCCAAGGGGCTGCTAGACGCCGGTGTCGATGTGATCACCCTGGGTGATCACGCGTTTGATCAGCGCGAGATGCTCAGCTATTGCGAGACTGAAAAACGCATCATCCGCCCGCTGAATTTTGCCAAAGATTGCCCCGGTGTCGGGGCCCGCGTGTTTATCGATGCGCGTGGTCGCAAGATCCTTGTCACGCAGGTGTTGGGACAGGTGTTCATGAAGCGCGCCTTTGACGATCCGTTTTCAGCCGTGGATCAGGTGCTCAAACGGCACAGGTTGGGCGGGGCCGTTCAGGCGGCGCTGGTCGACATGCATTGCGAAGCCACCTCGGAAAAAATGGGCATGGGGCATTGGTGTGACGGGCGCGCCAGCGTGGTCGTGGGCACCCATACCCATGTGCCAACAGGCGACGCGCAGATCCTGTCAAAAGGCACGGCTTACCTGACCGATGCCGGCATGTGCGGTGACTATGACAGCGTGATCGGCATGCAAAAAGAAGAGCCGATGCGCCGGTTTGTGACCGGCATGGTCAAGGGGCGGTTTTCACCCGCCGAGGGTGAAGCCACCCTGTCGGGCCTTTATGTCGAGACCGATGATCGCACCGGTCACGCCACCCGCGTCGAGATGGTGCGCAACGGCGGCCGCCTTCAACATGCAGCCCCACATTCATCCCCACATTCATCCCCCGTGTGACCCCATCTTGAAAACCACGCTTGCTCAATGCGTGTTCGCGGGGCAAAACTGAACAAAAGAACAGGACAGGGGCTGTACATGGGCATTTTCGAGTTGGGCCAGACCGCACAGGCGGTGCTGTCGCTTTTGATCGTCGCGGGCATGTTCGTCATGTTTCTGCGCGAAAGCTTTCCGACCGAAGTTGTTGCGATCACAGGCCTGTCGCTGATGCTGTTCACCGGCATATTGGACTACGAAACTGCGCTGTCCGTCCTGTCCAACCCGGCCCCTTGGACCATTGCTGCGATGTTCATCGTGATGGGGGCCTTGGTGCGCACCGGTGCGTTGCAATGGTTCACGCAAATCGCCGAAAAGCAGGCCGAACAAAGTCCGCTCAAAGCGCTGTCTGCATTGATGGGCTTTGTGGTCGTGTCCTCGGCCGTGGTGTCCAACACCCCCGTTGTGGTGGTGATGATCCCGGTTTTCGTTCAGCTGGCGAAAAAAATCGGCACGTCAGCATCAAAACTGCTGATCCCGCTGAGCTACGGCGCCATTTTGGGGGGCACTCTGACGCTGATCGGCACTTCGACCAACCTGCTTGTGGATGGTGTGGCGCGCGACGGCGGGCTTGAGCCCTTCTCGATTTTCGAGGTCACGCCGCTGGGCATTGTTCTGGTCGGATGGGGCATGATCTATCTCTATTTCATCGCGCCAAAAATCCTGCCTGACCGCGACAGCATGGCCTCGCTTTTGTCGGACCGGTCGCGCAAAAAGTTCTTCACCGAGGCCGTGATCCCGCCCGAAAGCAACCTGATTGGCCGCGAGGTGACAGGGGTGCAGCTGTTCAAGCGTGAAGGCGTGCGCCTGATCGACGTGATCCGCGGCGATGCCTCGCTGCGTCGTGATCTGACGGGGGTGACATTGCAGGTTGGTGACCGCGTGGTTTTGCGTACGGCAATGACCGAGCTGTTGAGCCTGCAGCGCAACAAAAGCCTCAAACGCGTGGATCAGGTGTCGGCAGTCGAAACCTCGACCGTCGAGGTTCTGATTTCGCCGGGCTGTAAGATGGTTGGCAAGCAGCTGGGCAAAATGCGCCTGCGCCGCCGGTATGGTGTGTATCCGCTGGCCGTGCACCGCAAGAACCAGAATATCGGGCGCCAGCTTGATACGTTGGTGGTGCGCGTTGGTGACACGCTTTTGCTTGAGGGGGCGCCCGAAGACATTCAGCGTCTGGCGCAGGATATGGACCTTGTGGATGTCACAGCCCCGTCGGACCGCGAGTTCCGCCGTGGTCACGCCCCCATTGCCATCGGTGCCCTGATCGCGCTTGTTGCGCTGGCGGGCCTTGGTGTTGCGCCCATTTTCCTGTTGGCCGTGCTGGCGGTGGCCGTGGTTTTGGTCACGCGCTGTATCGATGCGGACGAGGCCTTTGGCGCCGTGGATGGGCGCCTTTTGGTGCTGATCTTTTCAATGCTGGGCATTGGGGCTGCGTTGGAAAGCTCGGGCGCTGTCGCTTTGATTGCGCAAGGCATCGCGCCTGCATTGGGCAAGCTTCCCCCGTTCCTGATCATCTGGGCAATTTACCTGCTGACCTCGGTCCTGACCGAGCTTGTGTCAAACAACGCCGTTGCCGTGGTTGTCACACCCATTGCCATTGGTCTTGCCAACGCGCTGGGTCTGGACCCACGCCCCCTTGTGGTGGCTGTGATGGTGGCCGCTTCGGCCAGTTTCGCCACGCCGATTGGTTATCAGACGAACACGCTGGTCTATGGTCCGGGCGGCTACAAGTTCTCAGATTTCCTGAAAGTGGGTGTGCCGCTGAACCTGTCGGTTGGCATCCTTGCCTCGGCGCTGATCCCGTTCTTCTGGCCGCTTTAAAGCGGCCAGAAAACCAAAATGGCCGGGATCGAAACGGCAACCACAAGAATTTCCAGCGGCAGCCCCATGCGCCAGTAATCGCCAAAGCGATACCCGCCGGGGCCAAGGATCAACGTGTTGTTCTTGTGGCCGATGGGCGTCAGGAAAGCACAGGACGCCGCGATGGCCACCGCCATGAGAAACGGGTCCGGGTTCTTGCCAAGCGCGTGGGCCATCTGGATGCCGACCGGTGCGGCCACGATGGTGGTCGCCGTGTTGTTTAACACATCAGACAGGGTCATGGTCACGATCATCAGCACGGTCAGCACGGCCCATGCCGGCAGGCCTTCGGTCAGCCCGACGAGAGCGCCCGCAATCAACTCGGTGCCGCCTGAGTTTTCCAGCGCCGCCCCTAGTGGGATCATCGACCCGAGTAGCACCACGACGGGCCAGTTGATATGCGTGTAAAGCTCGTTCACCGGCATGATCTTGGCAAGCACATAGCCCACGACAACCAGCCCAAGCGCGACCGGCAGGTAGACCAGCCCGAAACTGGCCGCGGCCACCGCGGCGGCAAACATGCCGATGGCAAGCCAGACCTTCTCGTCTCGTGTCACGGTCAGCCCGCGTTCGGCCAGTGGCAGGCAGCCCAGCCATTCCGTCACATCGGCTTCGGCCCCCTGCGGCACCAAAAGCAGCAGAATGTCGCCAGGGTGCACATCCGTTTTACGCACCTGTTGGGTGATCGTCTTACCGGAGCGCGAAATGCCCAGAAGCACGGATCGCTGTCGCCAGTTCAGGCCAATGGATTGCGCGGTCTTCCCTGCGATACGGGCATTGTCGGGCACCACGACCTCGATCTTGGACAGACCCTCGCCATCGGCTTTCAGCTTTTCTTCGCGCGGGGCGTCGGCGAAAGACAAGCCCAATGCCGTGCGAAATTCATCCAGCGCTTCGGGCGTGGCTTCAAGCACAAGCGCATCGTCCGCCTGCAGTTTTGTGCCGCGCTGCGTGCCATAGCGCCGCTTGCCGTCACGCACCAATCCAAGGATGGCGACATCATTTTTCTCGGCGCTCTCCAGCAGATCTTTCAGGCGTTTGCCAATGTGTTTGGAGCCGTCGGGCACGGTCAGCTCTGCCACGTAGTGACCGAAATCATCCATTGGGTCTGCGCCGTCCTGGGCACCTGTGGATTGGGGGATCAGCCGCCACCCGATCAGCGCCACGAAGATCAGACCGGCAATGGCCGTCACCCCGCCAACCGGGGCGAAGTCGAACATTTTAAACGGCGCGCCAAGGGCGTCTTCGCGGATTGAGGCGATGATGATATTGGGTGGGGTGCCGATCAGCGTGACCATGCCGCCAAGGATGGTGGCAAAGGACAGGGGCATCAGGCTCAGGCTCACCGGGCGGCCGGCTTTGCGCGCGGTTTGAATGTCGACGGGCATCAGCAGGGCCAGTGCCGCCACGTTGTTCATGAAGGCCGACAACACGCCGCCCACAGCCCCCATCAGCGCGATATGCGCGCCCAGCGACCGCGAGGCATCCACCAGCGTGCGGGTGATCAGAAAAACGGCGCCTGAGCGGACAAGGCCAGCCGACACCACCAACACCAGCGCCACCACCAGCGTGGCGGGGTGGCCGAAGCCCGAAAAGGCCTCTTTCGTGGGCACAACGCCCAGCACGACCCCAAGCATAAGGGCGGAAAAGGCCACGATATCATAGCGAAAGCGGCCCCAAAGCAGCAAGCCGAACACGGCGCCGAACAGCGAAAAGAGAATGATTTGATCTGTTGTCATGCCCAAGGCTTACCCCGTAGGGGCTGGCGCGTCACCCGTAGATTACGGGGAAAAGCGTGGCAACAAGCAGCAGCGCCATGGTGATGTTGAACACCTTCAGGCGCGTTGGGTTGGTCAGGATCACGCGAATTTTCTGCCCCAAGATCGTCCATGTCGACACCGATGGCAGGTTCACCGCTCCAAAGATTACGGCGACCAGAAAGACCGCCCCCATATCTCGCGTCGGCGCATAGGCGCTGATCGCGGTCAGCGCCATCGCCCAGGCTTTGGGATTCACCCATTGAAACGCCGACGCCTGCAGAAATGTCATCGGCGAACCGCCCGCCTTTCCCGTGCCGGGCTCAGAGGCGCGCGCGATCTTCCACGCAAGCCAGAGCAAATACACCACGCTGCCGGCCTTCAGCATTGTGTAGCTGACCGGGTAGAGGTCAAAAAGCTGCATCAGGCCCGCGCCGACCAGCACAACCATGAAAACGAAACCAATGGCCACACCCAGCATATGTGGGATTGTACGCGCAAAGCCGAAATTGGCCCCCGATGCCATGAGCATAAGGTTGTTGGGCCCCGGTGTGATGGACGAGACAAAGGCGAAGGCGACAAGCGCAAGAAGAATATCAACAGACATTCGTTGATTATTGCGCTTCTTTTCCGTGATGAGATTGCAAACTTGCCTGAAAATCGATTAAATCTGCAACAAATGGCGAAGATTGATCCGATAAATCAGCGAATATTGCATGAGCTATCGCAAGATGGCCGGTTGCCCAATACCGAATTGGCCGATCGGGTGGGGTTGTCGCCCTCGGCCTGCCTGAGGCGTGTGCAGGAGCTGGAGCGGCAGGGTGTGATCACCGGCTATCGCGCGGTGCTGGATCCCGTCTCGATGGGGATCGGTTTTGTGGCTTATGTGACTGTCGGTCTAAACGATCACACCAAAGAAGCGCAGGAAGGGTTCGAACGGGCAGTGGCGCGGTTTGACGAGGTGCGCGAGTGTCACAACATCACCGGCACCGTGGAGTATCTTCTGCGGGTCGAAGCCAGCGACCTGATCGCCTACAAGCGGTTTCATACGGATAAGCTGGGCACGCTTCCGCAAGTGCATCAGCTGGTCACTCACGTTGTCATGGGCTCACCCAAGGATGATCGCGCCTGACACGGGTGGTAATCAATCCGGCCCGGCCCCCTTGCCCCTTGTCGTGCCCATGGGCTATTGAACCCCGAACGAAGGAATTAGTCGGAGGTCGCCATGGCTGGCCACTCAAAATGGGCAAACATCCAGCACCGTAAAGGTCGTCAGGACAAGCTGCGCTCGAAACTGTTTTCGAAACTCGCCAAAGAGATCACCGTGGCCGCCAAAATGGGCGACCCGGACCCCGACAAGAACCCGCGTTTGCGTCTGGCCGTGAAAGAGGCGAAATCGCAGTCGGTCCCGAAGGATGTGATCGAACGCGCGATCAAGAAATCGCAAGGTGGCGACGCCGAAAACTATGACGAAATCCGTTACGAGGGTTATGGCCCCAATGGGGTTGCCGTCATCGTCGAAACCATGACCGACAACAAGAACCGCACCGCGTCGACCGTGCGCTCGACCTTCACGAAGAACGGCGGCAATCTGGGCGAAACCGGGTCCGTGGGCTTCATGTTCGATCGCAAGGGCGAGGTGATCTACCCGGCCTCTGTCGGCGACGAAGATGCCGTGATGGAGGCCGCCATCGAGGCGGGGGCCGAGGATTGTGAAAGCGATGAAAACAGCCATCGCATCACCTGTGCGGACACCGACTTGAATGAAGTTTCCACTGCGTTGGAAGCGGCGCTGGGCGAATCTGAATCGACCAAGCTGATCTGGCAACCCAACATCACGACAGAGCTGGATCTTGAGAACATGCAAAAGCTGATGAAGCTGGTGGATGCGCTTGAGGATGATGACGACGTGCAGCGCGTGACCACCAACTTCGAGGCCTCGGACGAGGTTCTGGCGCAGCTTTAAGCTTTGCGCGTCAGGCTCTGAGCGACATTTGAAAGCCCCGGCCTTTGGCTGGGGCTTTTATCTGCGTGTTACTCTTCCACCAAACCGCTGACGTAAAGCGCCACGGCGTTCAGCTCCAGCTCGGTCAGGTTCTTGGCGATCGAATGCATGATCGCGCTGTCATTGGTGCGCGTGCCATCGACGAAGGCGGTGAGCTGCTCGATCACATAATGGCGGTGCTGGCCGGCAAGGCGCGGCAGGTTTTCGTCGCCTGCGGCGAAGGCGCCATGGCAATCGGCGCAGGGGGGGATTTGCGTGTATTCATTGCCTTCGTGATAGATGTAGTACCCCACCGCTTCGAGCGCGCGTTTTGACGTGCGCACCCGGTGTTTTTCGGCCGGTTGTGCAGCATAAAAATCGGCAAGCGCTGCGATCTGCGCGTCGGTCAGCTCCTCGGCCATGCCGTTCATGATATCGCTGACCCGGCTGCCGTCGCGAAAGTTCTTAAGCTGCTTTTCGATGTAGTTCCGGTTCTGCGCAGCAAGGCGCGGATAGGTGCGCGATGACGCGTCGCCCGTGTCCCCATGGCAATGGGCGCAGACATCCTGCATCAGTGCACTCACATCTTCGGCCTGCGCGCTGTGGCCCAGCATCAGGGCGGTGATCAGGATGGCGGGCAGTCGCATGGTGGCTCTCCTTCGTCACGTCGGGGGCAGGGTAGCAATTTCCGCCAGCGCGCAGAGACCGCAAATTGCCACACCCCGCACAAGCAAAGGCTTGCGCTTGCAGCCCGTCTGGGGTCATGTCGCCGGATGAATACAGCTCAGCCTCAAGACCAACGCCCCCTTCACGGTATCCTTTGGATGCTGGCCGCAGGTCTGTTCTTTGTGGGGCTGAATGTGTTGGTGAAATATGTCGGGCAGACCATGCCGTCGTCACAGGCTGCGTTCTTGCGGTTTCTGTTTGGGCTTATCTTCGTGATGCCCGCGCTTGTGCGCCTGCCACGCGCCAGTTTTGGGGCGCAGATATGGAAGCTTTTCGCCATGCGCGGTGTCGTGCATGTGGGCGCGGTGCTGTGTTGGTTTTACGCCATGACCCAGATCACCATCGCCGAGGTGACCGCGATGAATTACCTCAACCCGATTTATGTCATGCTGGGCGCGGCGCTGTTTCTGGGCGAGACGTTTTCGATCCGGCGCATGATGGCGGTTGGGGTGGCGTTTCTGGGGGTCATGGTGGTCCTGCGTCCGGGGTTGAGGGAACTGGGCAGCGGCCATCTGGCCATGGTCTTTGCGGCGATTTTTCTGGGGGCGTCTTACCTGCTTGCCAAGCGCCTGTCTCGCGACGCATCTGCTGCCCAGGTGGTGGCCATGATGTCCGTGACCGTGACCATTGGCCTTGCCCCGATTGCGTGGACCGTTTGGCAGCCCGTCAATCTGGAGCAACTGGGCTGGATGGTGCTGGTCGCCTTTTTTGCCACGGCAGGACATTATGCGATGTCGCGCGCCTTTGCCGAGGCGCCGGTGTCGGTCACACAGCCCGTCGCCTTTCTGCAAATCATCTGGGCGGCGGCCATTGGCGCGCTGTTGTTTGGCGAGCCGGTCGATTTGTGGGTGATGATTGGAGCCGGGATGATCATGGCCTCCGTCACCTATATCACCTGGCGCGAGACGGTGTTGAAACGCCGCGTGACGCCTAATCCGAACGAGCCGAAAACGTAAAAGGGCGCCCGTCACGGACGCCCTTTCGCTTTTCTAGCGCCTGATCAGTCCGACCAGCTGACCCCAGTCAAATCATTCGCCTGCGTGGGCGCGTTTTCCCAAAGCCCGGTGATCTTGGCATTGGCGACACCGGTTTTGGCCAGCTGGAACAGGTAGCCGTTCACATAGTCATCCGCGATGACCTGCTGGGCCTCTTTGTTCAGCTCGGCGCGCATGGCCGGGTCTGAGGTCACCGACAGCTTTTCGATCAGCGCCTGGAAGTCAGCATTGTCATACTGAAAATAGTATTCCGGGCGCGCATAGATGTTGATGTCGGCGGGTTCCGTGTGGCTTACGATGGTCAGGTCAAAGTCCTTGCCCTTGAACACTTGTTCGATCCATTGCGCCCATTCAAGGTTCGAGATCTCGGTGTTGATCCCAACTTCGCGCAGTTGGGCGGCTATGATTTCACCACCGCGACGGGCATAGGCGGGTGGGGGCAGCATCAGGCGCAGGGTCAGATCGGTTGCACCTGCCTCGGCCAGCAGGGTCTTGGACAGCTCAGGGTCGAAGGCAGAGTTTGCTGTCAGATCGACATAATCGGGGTTATGCGGCGCGAAATGCGTGCCGATCGGGGTGCCATAGCCGTTCATCGCACCGTCAATGATGTCCTGCCGATTGATCGCATGGGCAATGGCCTTGCGCACGCGGACGTCGGCAAGTGCGCCGGATTTGTTGTTGGTGGACAGGATCGTCTCGCCCTCGGTCGAGCCGACGATCACGTTGAACCGCGGATCGGCGTCAAACTGGGCCAGCGTTTCGGGTGCCGGGAAGTTCGGGAAGGCATCCACATCGCCTGCCATCATCGCGGCAAAAGCGGCGTTTGGGTCCGAGATGAACTTGAATGTGGCCTTGGACAGGGCCGGGGCATCGCCCCAATAGTTGTCGTTGCGCGTGATGGTCACATGGTCGCCCTTGGCCCAGTTTTCAAAGGTAAAGGGACCGGTGCCAACCGGGTGGGTGGCGGCGGTGTCGACGCTTTCAGGTGCGACGATGACTGCATCGCCCCATGCCATGTTGAAAGGGAAGTTGCCGTTGGGCGTGGTCAGGGTCACCGTGACCTCGGTCGGGCTGGTTGCCGCGACGGATGCGATGTCCTTGAACAGCGCTTTCTGCGCATTGGTGCTGTCCTCAGCACGGGCACGATCCAGCGAGAAAACCACGTCATCGGCATCAAAGCTGCTGCCATCGTGGAAGGTGACCCCCTCGCGCAGGGTGAACGTATAGGTCAGCCCATCGTCTGACACAGTCCAGGCGCTGGCCAGCCCCGGCAGCACCGCACCATCGGGGCCAAAGCGGGTCAGGCCTTCGTAGATATTGGCATAAACGACCTCGTCAATCGCGGCGGCGGCGCCCCCGGTGGGGTCAAGATTTGGGGGCTCAAGCGCCATCCCAAGAGTAATTGCATCGGTGCCCGCCAAAGCGGTCGAGCCCATCAATAGCCACGCGGCAATGGCGCGTTTTGCGGTAGGTTTCAGGTTGGTCATGGCGGTCCTCCTTACCCGGTATGCGGGACAATCCCTATGAAACGCGGGAAAGCCGGGCAAGGCAAGGGAAGAACGTTCCGTCATCTCCCCTTTGATTTTCTGCGACGCAGCATTATATTGCACCCCAGCGAGAGGGATCAGGGAGGGGAAACCATGAGCGCCTCGGCCAAAATCAAGACGCCGACACCGTCGGATATCCGGGCCCGTAAGGGGACCACACCTTTGGTGGTGCTGACCGCCTATGCCACACCCACGGCGCAGATGATGGATGCCCATTGCGACATGGTTCTGGTGGGCGACAGCGTGGGTATGGTGGTGCATGGGTTGCCCGACACGCTGGGTGTAACGATGGACATGATGTGCCTGCATGGGGCTGCGGTGAAACGCGGGCTTAGCCAGGCGATGATGATCGTCGACATGCCCTTTGGCTCCTATGAAGAAAGCCCTGAACAAGCCTTTCGCAACGCAGCCCGGTTGATGCGCGAAACCGGCGCGGCGGCGGTGAAACTGGAAGGTGGCGTCTCGATGGAGGAGACCATCTGTTTCCTGACCAGCCGCTCGATCCCGGTCATGGCCCATGTCGGCCTGACCCCGCAGGCAATCAACACATTGGGCGGTTACGCGGTGCAAGGTCGCGGCGAGGACCGCGACCGGGTGCTGGCCGATGCGCGCGCTGTCGAGGCGGCGGGGGCGTTTTCGGTGGTGCTTGAAAAAGTGCCCGAAAGCCTTGCCAACGACATTACCGCAGAACTCAGCATTCCCACCATCGGCATTGGGGCGTCGGCACAATGTGACGGGCAGGTTCTGGTGGTGGATGACATGTTGGGGCTCTTCACCGCCTTCAAACCGAAATTCGCCAAACGCTATGCAACGCTGGGCGAAGATGGTGAAAAAGCCATTGCCAAATATGCCCAAGAGGTGCGAGACCGCAGCTTCCCCGCCCCCGAACATGTCTTTGCCGACGAGGTCAAAAAGAAATGAAGATTGTCCGCAGCAAAGATGACCTGCGCACCCTGCGGCGCAGCTGGATTTTCAAAGGTGAACGCGTAGCAGTCGTGCCCACGATGGGCGCGCTTCATGCCGGCCACCTGTCGCTGGTGGAAGAGGCGCGTGCGCAGGCTGATCGGGTGATCGTAACGATCTTTGTGAACCCCAAACAGTTCAATAACCCAGATGATCTTGATGGTTATCCGCGCACCGAAGACGAAGACGCGGCAAAGCTGGCCCCCTATGACGTGGATGCGCTTTACGTGCCGACGCCGGACCAGATCTACCCCGAAGGCTTCGCCACGAATGTGCGCGTGTCTGGCCTGACCGAAGACCTTGAAGGCGCGCATCGCCCCGGCCATTTCGACGGGGTGGCCACCGTGGTGTCGAAGCTCTTTTTGCAAACGCGGGCAGATGTGGCCTGCTTTGGTGAAAAAGACTATCAGCAGATGCTATTGGTGCGCCGTCTGTCTCAGGATCTGGACATTGAAACCGAAGTGGTCGGCTGCCCGACCGTGCGGGAAGAGGACGGGCTGGCTATGTCTTCGCGCAATGTGCGGCTGACACCGGAAGAACGGGCCATCGCCCCGGCGCTGAAAGCCGAGATGGACCGGGCCGCTACGGCCATTCGCCGCGGTGCAGAGCCGCGCGTGGTACTGGACAGCGCCAAGGCACAGATCGAACGCGCGGGTTATCGCGAGGTCGAGTATCTGGAATTGCGGGACGCCGAGACGCTGGCACCGGCTCAGAACCTTGATCAACCAGCGCGCCTGCTGGCCGCTGCCGTGCTGGGCGATGTGCGCCTGATCGACAACATTCCGGTCTGAGCCAGGGACGCCTCGCCTGTGGCTCGGGCCTTCGGTGGCTCGCTTCGTGAGCCCGGGGGGGCGTTGCCCCCGCCAGCGTTTCTGGCGGAAACGCCGGCTCCCCCAAGGTATTTTGACAAGAAAATGAGGTGATCCCGAGTGGTCAGAAGGGTGCGCAATGTGGCGCACGTGCCGCGCGGACACCCACAACGGAAAGCGCGCCGCAAGGCGCAAATTCAGGCGGGAGCATTCCGGCCTTGGCTCAGCCAATCAGTTCTTTCAGCACAAGCGCCATAACGCCCGCGCTGTCTTCCATATCCTGCACGCCAACCCATTCGTCCGGCTGATGCGCCAGATCCAGAATGCCGGGCCCATAGGCGATGCAATTCTTAAGCCGCCCGATCCGGTCGATATGCTTCTGGTCATAGGTGCCGGGGCTGACCACATAGGATGGCTGCGCCCCCAGCACCTTCTCGATGGCTGCAGCTGTCGTCGTCACGACGGGCGCGTCCTTATCCGTCATCGTTGGGATCACTTCGTGCATGTCGCGGATTTCATATTCGAAATTGGGGCGCTCGGCGCGGATGGCCTCTAACATGCGGCTGACCTCGGCCTTCACCTCGGCAATGTCTTCTTCCATCAAGAACCGCCGGTCGATCACGATACGGCAACGATCGGCGACGCAAGGCGCCGGCAGGCCGGTAAAACCGGGATCCTGTTCCGCCTCTCCACCATGGATCGAGTTGATGTTCAGCGTGGACTGCTTGGCCCCTTCGGGCACCACGGGCATTTCGGTGCGTTTGGTGGCCAGAAGCGGGAAGAGGTGGCGTTCCATTTCTTCGAGCACGGCCCCCATATGCCGGATCGCACTGTCGCCCAGAAATGGCATCGAGCCATGGGCGATGCGCCCCTTGGTTTCGATCTCGGCCCACCAAACACCGCGATGGCCCAGACAGATGCGGTCTTTGTTCAGGGGTTCTGGGATGATCACATGCTGCACGCGATCCGGGTCGAAATAACCTTTTTCGGCCAGATAGGCGACGCCGCCATAGCCACCGCTTTCCTCATCCGCCGTGGCGCTGATTTCTACCGCGCCCCGGTGGTTCGGATAGAGCGCCACAAAGGCCTCGGCCGCGATGATGGAGGCCGCCAGACCGCCCTTCATGTCGCAGGCCCCGCGCCCGTAGATGCGACCGTCTTGCAATTCCCCGCCAAACGGGTCCTTGGTCCAGCCGTGCCCCACCTCGACCACATCGTGGTGACTGTTAAAGTGCACGCAATCGCCCGGAGCCCCGCCGTCGTGTCGGCAAATCACGTTCCAGCGCGGATAGTCGATGCTGTCGCCGGGCGTGCCCTCGGCGCGGATCATTTCGACCGCCCAGCCCTGCGCGCCCATGCGTTCGGCGATATAGGAACAAATCGCGCGATAGTCGCGCCCCGGTGGGTTCAATGTCGGGATGCGGATCAGGTCTTGGGTGAGCGAGATCAGATCGTCGCGCCGCTTTGCGATTTCGGCCAACAGGGGGTCTTTTTCATCGGTCATGGTGAAAAACTTAAGCGGCATTTCTGATCTGCACAATGCCCCGGTGCGCTGGCATGGTTTTCACCGTAAAGCTGCGTGAAAACGCTGTCACGGGTCTTTAAATCGCGCTAAACTCAACCTAAATGCTAATGTAATGACAATTAACATACTTCGCGCGGGCAACAAGACGCGACCGAAGATTTGGTGGATAGAAGGAGGGCATATGTCCAGTTTTGATAAGCAGATTCGGGAAAGCCAGGCGCAGGTTGAAGAAGCGCAGGCCAAGATTTCCGAACTGACCACACGGATTGAAACCGCGCGCGCCAAGGCGGCGACTGGCGAAGATATTTCGATCGACATCGAAAACGCGACGCTGGACGACGTGCATGCCCATACTGAAGCGATGAATGCCAATATCGCCGAGCTGATCATGGGGCTGGATGATGTGACCTCGGGTTTTTCGTCCGATTTCGATCAGATGCGGTCGAAAACCGGGTGGGAAACCTTTGTTGGTATCTTCTCGAAAGGGAAATCCGAAAGCATGCGTCAGGAACGGATGCGCACAGCGTCCATCGACGACAAGTTGCAAGAACTGATCGCGCAATCGGATTCGATTGTGAGCCTTCTTGAAGGGCAGCTGGCCATGCTGAACGAGCAGAAGGAAAAGGTCGGCGCAAATCTGTCCACCACGCTGGACGAGCGCGAAGTGACTGTAGGCGAGCTGGAAGCCCTGCGCGCTGACATCCTTGCTATGGACCCGAAGATCATCGAGCTTGAGGGCAAGATCGCCAATGAACAGGACGCCGCCAAACGCACGCAGCTGGAAACCGAGCTGGCCGATCTGAACAGCCAATACAACGAGATGGTACAGGAAGAGCAAGTGAAGCTCGCCAAGTCGCAGACGCTGGAGCGCTATATCGAGAAGGGCAAGACCTGGGTCGACAGCTTGCAAAACCAGGCCGCGACGCAGATGGTGCTGATCAACAAGCTGCAAACAGACACCAAGCAACGCGTGGTGCTCTATGATGCGCTGACCAAGTCATTGAAGACCGCGCAGCAGCAGGATGTGGCCCACCGGATCAACGAAATTGGCGTCGAAACCGACAAAGAAGCCCAAGCCGCAATGGCCGCGATTGGTACGGCAACGAACCAGCGTATGGCCGACATGATGGAAGCCCACGAAGACCAGATGGTCTTTGCCCGCGACGTGCTGGAGCAGAAGGCCAAAGCCGACGAACGCTTCGCCCGCCGCTTCGCCGAGATCGTCGAGAAGCACGACAAGAATCTTTATGGGGGGTGAGGCCCTACGCCCGGTCGATAGACCGGGCAGCGCCCGACCCTCCCCACGGGAGGGCGCTTCGCACCCACCCAGGGTCAGGCGCCGCCCTCCTCGGTTTGATTGGAAGCTATGACGAACGACACAAAGGCATCGAAGCAGTTAACTGAGAAGAGTGAGCGAAGCGTAGTTGTTAGGTTGCTTTTGGTGACTCTTTTGCGCGGCTCCGTTGGAATAGCCTTGTTTCTCGGCTTTGTGATCTTGGCAGACGAGTATTTTGGGCTTGGCTCTAACTTTGGCAATGTGTTGCTGTTGGTAGCTACTGCGTTATGGATAGTTTTTGCCGTGTCGGAACTGGCAGGAATACGGCAAAAATACCAACAAATTCAGAGAGAGTATCGCCCTTGGCTGTTCAGAAAACCTAGAGATGAAGTCAACAATGTCCAATGACATCAAAACCTCAGAGCGTGCCTCGGCTGGCTTCGCCCCGCGCGATCATGCCGAGCTGACGGACACGCAGATCACGCGGCGCTATTTCTCGAAATTCGAGAAGATCACCGCTCATCTGGCCCGTGTGGCCGGGCAGATGGAAGTCGAGGGCAAGTTGACCCGGGATGAGGTCGACGTGCTCGCCCGCTACCTCATCAAACTGGGCCTCAGCTTCAAGGCACTGGCCAACAAGTATCACATGTCAGAAACGGCTTATGGTCTGGGCGGCAAGACGCTGACCTTTGACCGGCGCGACAGCGGGTTTCCGATCCATGCGGAGCTGCTCCAGATGGCCTCGGATGCGGCCCAAGCGGGCTCGCATTTGAAGGGTATGGCGTCGGCGGAAGACCTGAAAAGCCAGATGGTCAGCCAGATCGTCGGCGATCTGACCGTGCCGAAGAAGCTGCAATATGCCTTGTCGCAGCGGCTCTATTACGAGGAACTTCAGCGCGGTGACCTCTTTTGGCCCCAGATGCACCCGGATGTGATCTGGCGTCACAACAAGGGCGAAGGCCGCGACACCCGCCGCGTTTATCTGGCCCATTGGGCGGTTTATGACAGCGAGGTGAATCTGCCCACCATCTATCTGATGGAGCTGGAGGACACGGGCCGCACCGCGCTGCCCAAGGACGAACGTCGCTGGCCGCAAATGCAGTCACATCTGATGGCGCAATCCATGGCCGGCTTGCAGTTGGTGACCATCGCCACGGGCTTCGACAAGGATTTCGATGACCTGCACCCGAAACGTCTGCGCCGCTTCCACGTGGGGCCGATGTACAGCCACACCTTCACACGCCAAACCGGCCCGCTGCGCGAGGTATTGGAGCAGGCAAAAAGCCCGCCGGGAGAAGACTGGGCGCTGGCTTGGACCGTGGAAGAGCTGAAAAGCGCGTCCGTCAAGGAAGAGAAATCCGGTTGGTTTGGGCGTGTGGAACGTGAGATTTTTGCGCTCGACCCGTTTGCCGGGGCGGGTTCCACCATCGGTGCGACCAGCATGGAACGCGCCATCATCATGCCCGAACGCCCCTTTCAGGTGCTTGCCGAAAAGAACCCCGCCGGGTTTTCGGACGTGCGAAAATTTGTTGTCAGCCCGGGTGGCCGGGTTCTGTCCTACCGTTGATTTCAGGAGTATTTCATGTCTCACCCCGCTGATCTGATGGAGCTTCGCGAAGAGGAAATCCGCGCGCATTATGCTGCAGCTGCGGGGCATCTGGACGGGTTCGATCATACGCCACGGATTGCCAAGCCGAAGGAAGCGCCCAAGGCGGAACGCAGCCCCGGCATCGGGCGGGCACGTCGGTTCCGGTCGACCACGCCGGGTCTGGTCACACGGTCCACCGCACGGCCCGAAGGGGTGCATCTGGTGGAGCGGATCGAAGGCTCGGATGGGGATGACCCGCTGGTGTCTCCGCTGCAGGCGACGGTTTTGCACACGCTGCGCCGCGCCATCGCGATTGCTTTGGCTGTGGGCGAGGGGTTTGCAGAACAGACCGAGCTTGCCGCCCTGCGTCGTGCCAATCTTGAGGGTCGTCTGGGCTCGGACAAATCCGCCGCATTCTCGGAGCTTCTGACCGCCGAGGCGCTGATCGTCCTGTACGTCTTCGGAAACGCAACATCATATCTGTTGGCTGACCACGCCAGCGAAACCCCGGTCGAGGTTGGCGCGGTCGAGGAAATCCTGACCGACAACGCGCCCCTTGCCCTGAACGGCGCGCTGTGGGAGCTGGATCAGGAACTTGCGACCTTCGTGACCTCCGAAGACAAGCTGGTCCCAACCGTTCTGGCCTATGTCGAACAGCTGATGGAAAAGGTTGCCCTGCGCGCCCAGACCGCCAGCCACCTTGGGCCGTTCACGTCCGCGAACTACCGGGTTGAAGCCGATGACCTGACCATTTCCGGCTTCACGCCGTCGCGCGCGCATCGCGGATCAAAGATCACGATGACCTTCAAAAAGCCAAACGAGGTCGTGGGCAACCACATCGCCAAATACCAAGCGATGAAGCTCAGTAAAATGCTGATGGCTTACGATTTCGACCGCAAATTGAACCCGTTCGCGGAACTGGGCGGTTTCATCTTCACCTTCATGGGCGACGGCAAGCCGGGCACCGGGAAAACCACTCTGATCCAGATGATGGCCGGGTTGATCAATGATTACTGCGCGGTGGCGGGCTATCCCTTCCGCTATCAGAACTTCGGCATCGACAATATCGACAGCTATCAGGGCAAGTCAGGCCAGAACGCCAAGGCGTTTATCACGGGCGTGCTCGACCCCAATGTGATCGGTTTTGGCACCGTGGATGATATCGACCAAATCGCGGGCAAACGCGGGGATCGGCAGTCCAGCGCGGGCCAGCAAGAGGTCACGGCGGTTCTGATGGAAAGCTTCGCGGGCGCCAACACCGTGGTGCGCGGGAATTGCACCTTTGGCATGTTCTCGAACTATCCCGAGAATGTGGACGATGCCCTGCGCCAACGCGCCGGCGCGCGCTTCTTGGTGGACGGTCCCCAAACGCGCGAGGACTATATCGACATCCTGCATCTCTTGATGGGCAAGAACCACGACATCCCGCTGGGCAAGCATGACCTTTACGGCGCGCAAGAGATCAAATCTGCCGTCGCCCGGTCGTTCGAGGCGCATAACAAGCCGCAAGAAACCGGTCTGATGAACGTCTTTGACAAGGTCTATGACAAGATCGGAGAGCTGGATGACATCGCCAAGATCGGCACCTATCTGAAGGGTATTCAAGAGGCCGACGAACGCTTCACGGGCCGCTCGATCAAGAACATCACCGACGCGGTGAAAGTCCGCGCGATGGACTTTGAACTGCCCGATGAATGGATGGAAAATCCCGAGCTCTTTTTGGTCAAAGACTATGACACCAAGAAAGACATGATTTCTGAGCTGCGCGTGCCCATCACCACCGAAATGGTGATCCAAGAGGTCAACCGCTACGCCGATTCAGAGTTCCGCTATGCCGACAAATCCGACGAGGTCGCCATCGAGGCGATGGTCCGAGATTTCGGCCGTCAGGAAGAGGCGAAGAAGCGGTATTTGGAGGGGAAGTGAGTGTTTGAGATCGCTTACATACTGTGGTGTGTGATCGCTTCCTATTTGGGATGTCGTTTCGTGGTTTGGGTCATGAAGCGCAATTTGCCCGTGCCGCCCGGAGCGTTCGCTGCTATCCGATTCCTCATCGTTTGGTGCATGACATTGATGGTTAGTGTGTTTCTCTACATGCTGATTGCAGCGGGTCCATTTATCTATCTGATCAGTAGTCCTGATCGCTTTGGAGGAATGGAAGAAAGCGTATTGATTTTCGGAGGGTTGATCTTGCAACTGCCCTATTGGGTTGGGTTCGTTAAGGGCATCGATCTGCAAGTAACACGGAGGTTCAGCACATGAATTCTACGCCTTCGCTATTCCGAGGCTGTTTAGGACTTTCCTCTGTTGCAACCTTTGATCTCGCGGCAATGCCACGACGCGCCCGACCCGCCCCACAGGGCGGGCGCGTTCCGCACCCACCCTCAGGCCGGGCGCATCGCTTGGCAGTTGCGTCAGCATTCCTGTTTGGCCTCGCGTTTACGGTAGTAAATCCAGCACTTGCGGATTCATTTCGCTGTGAGCTTCAAAATGTGGTACGGCAATCGGAAACCGGCGCGCTTGATGGCGAAGTGATTTTCCCCAATCTTATGGAAACCGCAATTGTCGTTGATCGAGACACAGGTAAAGTATTTCATCCATTCTTCGGAAACGAGAACTACGCAAACCGTGAAGTGCTTGATTATGGATCGTCTCATTCGTCGTTTAAAGTAATCTCGTATTCGGACTTGGTTTCGCCCCCTATTGAGGGCGAAGCAGGAGTCCGAAATTTCGCTATGTTTATCGTGCATACGCATGTCGATAACCAAAAGAAGCCCTTTATCGCTTACGATACTCTAAGCACAATTGGGACGGGGGTCTGTCAATGAAACGCCTCATCCAACGCGGCCTTATGTTTGGCAATCTGATCCGGGTCGACAGCCCGGCGCTGATCGAGCGGTATAACCGTGCGCTCAAGGGGCTTTCGGGCAAGCAGACGACGCTGAAAGAGTTCCACATCGACATCTCTGGCTTTTCGCCCGAGATCGGCGAAGAATTCAAAGACCCGCTCTACCTCAACCCCAATGGCTGCAACCGGCAGTTCATCATTCTGACGGTGGACCAGAAGAAAGCGCCGTTGCTGGACGCCAAGTTCTCGACCTCGCGCGGCATCCTTCGGCAGTTCATTGCGGATAACGAGGCGAAGCTTTTCGCGCTCACGGCCCATGACGCGGTGGCGGGCGAGCTGATGAACTCGGTCTATGACATCTCGGACCCGTCGCGTCTGTTCGATATCCGCAAGATCACGATCGAGGCCGACACGACCCAAAGCCACGTCAAGAACGCCCGCCTTCTGGCCGAGAAGATCGACCAGTTCCAGACCGTTGAAAATGCCTGGTATGACGATGATCTGATCGGCGAGATGATCGAACTGGCCCGCGAAACCGGGGACGTGACCCGCGTTCCGGTCGATCTGGGTGTGCAGGAGTTTGAGCAGGGCAATTTCTGGACCGCGCATTTTGGCGGGCTTTACATCTTCCGGGATGTGGAAAGCCCTGCGGTGATCGTCTCGGGCAACAAGGACCGGCTGGACACGTTCCCGCATGTGCCGTTCATCGACACGACCCAGCCCAATCGCATCGCCAGTTTCCTGCGCAAGAACGAGCTGGTCGAACCCATCGTGAAAGCGCGCGGCGTCGATGGGGCGCGGATATTGCGCCAGAAGATGGAATTTGTGCTGGTTGATGCGGCGACCACGGCTGGGCTTGATCTGGGGGATATGTCCTCGCGCAGTCTTCGGCATGTGGCGCAGCGCATGGGGCGCGATCTGCCTGCCGCTTTTCACGGGCTGGCCGCCTTGGTGCGCTGGGCTGAGGCGGGCGGTAAATGGCCCCGGATCGACAGCCGCCACCCGGCCTATTTCTACACGTTGCGTGCCCGCCCGGATCACCCGGATCGCGATCTGATCAACCGGCTCTTGTCAGAGCTTGCCCCGATGGATTTCCGCCAGCTCTTCATCTGCCACAAAGAGCTTTTCTATGCTTCTTACGCCACGTGGCCCGTTGAAAAGCGCGCATTTGTGGCAGAGTTCCTGCATCGTGACTATATGGCCAACAAGGCCGGTGCGCGTGATGCGTTGTTTGGCGGGCGCAAAGACCCGTTGAAAGTCCCGGCCACCTCGCGCAGACGCACGCGGGAACAGGTGATCGAGATGGTCGGCCCATGGGGGGCGGTCAATGCGGGTAAAACGAACGGGAGGCAAAGATGATCGCAGCGTTTCGACTGATCGTGTTTGGGTTCATCGGGCTGAGTATCATCTATGTTCTGGTCAGCCTTTATTCGCGCTCTGTCCGGCTGGAGAAGCTGGAAGATCAATGGGATAAGGAAAACCCCAATGGCGACGAGAGCGACCGCGAAGCGTGGTTGCGCGAAGGGATGGAAGACTATCAAAAGAGCTTTCGCCCCAAGCTGATCTTGCTTGTTTATATCGTGCCTGCGCTGCTGGTGCTCTTGTCTATAATTCTAGTTAACTGAGGTTCATCATGCGCCGTTTTCGCCTAATTATCCGCAGCCTGATTGCCGTGATCCTGTTTGGCCTGCTGCATTACACATTGCCGCAGCATGACGTTGTGCGCGTTGTGAACACCTATCAGGAACGTCAAGACCTGAGCGATTGGACCCGGATTTTCTGGTCCAAACCGGATGATCAGTCCGGTGGGTTGATCAATCGCGACGTTCAATTTGTTCAGACCGTGAAAAAGAAGACCTATCTGCTGGGGTTCATCCGCACAGAGGGTGAAGAGGTCATGGTCTATCGCAATGAAGACACGGGCTGGTCCTGGCCGTTTTACTTCAAGTTTGACACGGCCAGCCTGCAAACCGAGGTTGACGATCTGCGTTCAACCCCTGAAGCGCCGAAATGGGCTGTGGTGACACATTATGGATGGCGCAACGAGCTGATTTCGGCCTTTCCCAATGCCGTCGCGATCCGGCCGGTTGCCGGGCCTGATGTCACCATCATCCCGTGGTTCAACATCGCCTTCTTCCTGTTCCTGGCGATTGCGTTGGGATTTGTGCGGGCACTTTGGAGGCAGTTCCGCGAACGCTCGATTGATCCCGCGATCGAGGATGCCAGCGAAGCGTGGGATGCGGTGGATGCGCGCGCTGACGAGGCCCGCGGGCGGTTTTCGCGCTGGATCGGAAGCTGGCGGCGGAAATAAAGCGTCCGACCTTTAGACTGAGACAGAGAAAAGGTCGTGTGCTGCACAACATATCAGTGTTTCGCAGGTCCTGCCCCCAACCCTTGATTCAGGTTTATGGCAGGACGCTTTAGGCACCTGTCTTAAGTGCTAATGGTGAAACAAGAAATGCCGCGCGGGATAGCGCGGCATTTTCTGTTTCAGGGGGCCGGGGATCGTGCGCGCAGGCTCTGGACCTTGTTATGGCTAGGCCGCTACTCTCTGCAGAAAAATTGCTTCTCTGGCCTTCAGGCACAGCCGCGCTGTTTGTTGGAATTTGGTATCAGATTGTGAACTTAGTTCCGGGAATAGTCCTAAAACTTCCTGCCTAACTTCCTTTTCAAGCGCATTTAGTGCGGAGGGACCAGGGAAGAAGCTCTCGCTGTAGGCAGAATTTGCAACTACAATTTGATGTTGGTCGAACAGAATATGCACATAGGTCACCATTCCACCGGGACGGCGAGAAATACCTTTTGTGTTCGTTAGGTGCTTTGCGGCGACAAGGACTTCTTGTTCTCCGAAGTGCAAGTTAGCCTTAGCATCAACCAACAGCATTCGATGGTTGGGGGAAACCAGCAGATCCCTGTTGTTTTGCAGCGCCCCTTCCGCAATATGAATAGGGGCTTTGCTTCCGATAGCTGGCACCGTGCATCGACCGATCCACCGAATTGGTTGAAACCCGCTGTCGCGTGTAAGAACCAAATCGCCTTCTACCAGTTCATCGATGAGACGCTCACCTGATATCGTAGCGATCGAGGTTCCACTGGTGAAGCATGGAACAAGGGACGAGTAAGGGACAGCGCCATCCGTGTTAAAGGTGCCGAAAGTGTAAGTAACACCTGATGTAAGTGGGAAATCAGAGACAAACAAAGGGCCGTAGTTGGCAGCACTGTTTGTTGCAACAAAATAGATTGTTCCACTAGATCCGTCAGATCCCGTGATTGTATACTTATAGCGCAAGTCAATCGTATCACCTACGTTGATCCCAGGCACGGTTGAAGCAGATACATCCTGGTCGGGAACATCTGCCCCACCGGTATGTGTAAAATCTCCAAAGATTGCATCGTCAGTTCCATCAGAATCATCGATGGTCACCTTTCCTGCAACACCGATCGTGAAGGTGCCGCTATGTGGATAGGTGTTGTCACCACTTGCAAAATTGTAAACAAGAACATTCTCTAGGGCCATTGGAACCTCCACTATAGTGAATACACAAAGACGGCGTTGGGAATGCGGTGCGTAACACCGCTATATCTTGGATAACCTGTGCTATTGGCCAAGATATGTTGGTTGAGCGGCTATATTGTGAAAACAACTTGTCGTTAGGACTGAGCCGCCGAAGGTCGTTCCGACCAACACCGCGGCGTTTTCCGACTGGGTGTTGCCCTCGGTCGGGTCGATAGAGGGCATAACCCCAAGAGATATTACATTGAACGTCGTTGGCATTCTCGGTCCTCGTGAACAAACAGACCAGGTCAATCAGGCCTGGTGAGTATCTTGGATACCAAGCAATATTGTCAAAAATTTGAATGTTGTTAGGGGAAATTGGGCAATTTCGCCTCATTTCGAGACCTCAGGCGCGTAAAACGAACGCGCCTGAGTAGGATTTATTCGCCGTAAGGCACCCAGACGGTTTTGACCTCGGTAGCCTGCGTGAGGAACTGGCGACCCTCGCCCGAGGCCCCAAGCCAATCGCGGGTTTGGGCGTGATTGACCCAGCTGCGCTTCAGGTTTCCGGCACTTTCCATTTCCACGATGGCCGAGATATCGGCGCCGGAATGGCTCCAGACGGCATCCACACCCAGATGTCCTGCCAACGAAGCCGCAAGTTCCGCGTGGCTGCCGGTCACGATGTTGACCACACCTGCCGGGACGTCTGACGTATCCAGCACCTGATAGAAATCCGTTGCGGCCAGAGGGAAGGGTTCACTTGCCGCCAGAACAACTCGGTTGCCCATGGCAATCGCCGGGGCCATCAGCGAGATGAGACCCAAAAGAGGGACATCGTCCGGGCAGAACCCGCCGATCACCCCTACAGGTTCATTCATGGCCAAAGCGACGCCGCGCATTGGCACGGGTTTGGCGGAACCGTCGAACTTGTCGGCCCATGCGGCATAGGTGAACAGGCGCGACACGGCGGCCTCGACCTCTTTTGCGCCATGGCGCCCGCCCATCATCGCATCAATGCGCGCGGCGAATTCCTCTGCGCGAGCGGAAAGGTTTTCGCCGATATAATAGAGGATTTGCGCGCGGGCGTGGCCGGTGGTTTTCGCCCAGCCCTTCGCGGCTGTTGCCGCCTCGACCGCATTGCGGATGTCTTTGCGGTTGGCCAATCCAACATGCCCCAAAAGCGCGCCCTGCTTGGACCAGATGGCTTGGCTGTAGCCACCATCGGGCCGCGCCTGTTTGCCGCCCACATAGAATTTCGCGGTTCGGTCCAGAGCGTCGATCTTGGCGTCTTTCGGCGCAGGCATCGGGGCAATGGGTTTGAGTGGCTGCGCCTTGCCACGCGGCTTGGTATAGGCCTGCAAGCCTTCCCATCCGCCTTCTCGACCAAAGCCGCTTTCGCGCACACCGCCAAAGCCTGCGGCGGCGTCAAACATGTTTGTGCCGTTCACCCACACCACACCGGCCACCAGTTTCGGGGCCACGTCCAGCGCAAGGTTAACGTTTTCCGACCAGACAGATGCTGCCAGCCCATAACGTGTGTTGTTGGCGATCTCGACCGCCTCGGATGGGGTGCGGAAGGTGGTGGCGGCCAGCACCGGCCCGAAGATTTCCTCCTGCATCAGGGTTGAGGCCGGGGACAATCCGGTGATCAGCGTGGGCGGGTAGAACGATCCCTGATCGGGCAGCGGGCAGGGGGCTTGGTAAAGCTCGCCCTCGGGCGCGCCGGCATTGACCATCTCGGTGATGCGCTTGTGCTGCACCGGGTCCACCACGGCGCCAATGTCGATCGACTTGTCCAGCGGGTCGCCCATGCGCAGTTTGCCCATACGGGCCTTGAGCTTGGCATAGAAGCGATCCGCGATGCCTTCCTGCACGATCAGACGCGACCCTGCGCAACAGACCTGCCCCTGATTGAACCAGATCGCATCGACCAGACCTTCGACGGCTGAATCAAGATCCGCGTCGTCAAAGACGATATAGGGTGACTTGCCGCCCAGTTCCAACGTCAGGGACTTGCCGGTGCCTGCGGTGGCGCGGCGGATCACCCGGCCGACCTCGGTTGATCCGGTAAAGGCGATCTTGTCGATGCCCTCATGGGTCACGATGGCCTCGCCGACGCGCCCGTCGCCCGTCACGATGTTCACCACACCTTTGGGCAGCCCCGCTTCGTCACAAATTTGCGCAAACAAAAGCGCCGTCAGCGAGGTGTATTCGGCAGGCTTCAACACCACCGTGTTGCCCATGGCGATCGCAGGGGCGATTTTCCACGCCAGCATCAAAAGCGGGAAGTTCCACGGGATGATCTGGCCGCAGACGCCAAGCGCCTCGCGGGCGGGTAGCTCGGCGTCCTGCAGCTGCGCCATACCCGCGTGGTAATAGAAGTGCCGCGCGACAAGGGGAATGTCGATGTCGCGGCTTTCGCGAATGGGTTTGCCGTTGTCCATGCTCTCCAGCACAGCAAACAGACGCGCATGTTTCTGCACCAGCCGCGCCAGCGCATAAAGCCGTTTGGCGCGCGCGTGGCCGGGCAGGGCAGCCCAGCTTTTCTGTGCGCGTCGGGCGGCCGTCACGGCAGCATCCACATCGTCGGACGTCGCCTGCGTGATCTGTGCCAGAACCTGCCCGGTGGCCGGGTTGCGACTGTCAAACAGGTCGCCCGCGTCGGTCATTTGGCCATTGATATAAAGCCCGAAAGCGCCGCCGTGTTCGGCCAGCCAGCTTTCCGCTTCCTTGGCGCTTTCCGGGGCGAGGCCGTAGTCCATGCTGTCGAAAATATCTTTTACGGTCATGATAGTATCCTCAACCCATCGGGTGGCGGTAAATGGCGGAATAGTTGCCGGTCACGTGGTGTTCCAGCTGGCGTTCAATGTCGCCCAACAGCGAACTGGCGCCAAAGCGGAAGAGATGCGGGGTTAGCCAGTCGCTGCCCAGCTCTTCTTTGATCAGTGACAGGTAAACCAAGGCATCTTTCGCTTTCGAGATGCCGCCGGCCGGCTTGTACCCGACCTTATATCCGGTGGCCTCAAAGTAGTCGCGAATAGCGCGGATCATGACAAGGCTCACGGGCAGGGTGGCATTCACGCTTTCCTTGCCGGTCGAGGTTTTGATGAAATCAGCGCCCGCCATCATGCACACAAGCGAGGCACGGGCCACGTTGCGCAGCGATCCCAGCTCGCCCGTGGCCAGGATGGCCTTCACATGGGCATCGCCACAAGCCGCGCGGAAGTCTCTCATTTCGTCATAAAGCGCTTGCCAGTTTCCGGTCAGAACGTGGCGGCGCGAGATCACGATATCGATCTCCTCGGCCCCGGCGCGCACGCTTTCTCGAATTTCTTCGACCCGTAGGTGATAGGGGCTAAGCCCTGCAGGAAATCCCGTTGAAACAGCCGCGACCGGCAAGGAGACCCCGGCGTCACGCAGCGCCGAAACGGCGGTCTCGATCATGTCATGATAGACACAAACCGCGCCGGTGGTGACCGGCTCCATGCCAAGGGCGGCCATGATTTCGGGCCGGACCGGCTGGGCGGCCTTCGCGCACAGGCGCCGCACCCGGCCTTGTGTGTCATCGCCCGACAGGGTGGTCAGGTCGATCATGGTGATGGCCTTCAAAAGCCAGGCCGCCTGATGCGTTTTCTTTACGCTGCGACGCGTGCCCAACGTTGCGGCCCGCCGTTCGATGGCAGAGGTGTTGGCCTGCACGGAACGGACCCAGTCCAGGTTCAGTTCCATGCCCGGATTGCGCGCAATGGCCACTTGCGGCAACTGAGTTTTTGACATGTTTTTTGCCTCTTCCGAGGTGGTGTTCTGTGTGCTGTGCACGGGTTTTACCCCCCGGGGAAAGTGCTTTGGGTTCGGTTTGGCCAAGGTTCGCATGTGCTGTGGCGATTGGCAATAATGGTCGTTGGGGAAGGAGTGGTGACGCAAACATGAAGCTATTTGACGACATGTTTGGTTATACTGACGGCAAACTCCGGTATAAACGACGAAATCACATGAGTCTGCGTCGGATATTTTGCCGCGTCGTAAACTGTTGTCTCGCCTTTCGTGATGCGCATAGGATGTTCCATCTATAGGTGTCTGGGAGGGTGAGTCTCTTGCCGAGCAACTGCGTTCCTTCCGCGCCTGACGTCTGACAAAAAATAATGGGAGTAACTTCATGAACATTTCGATCAAAGCCGCCCTTCTTGGGTCGGCCATCGCATTTGCTGGCCCGTCTTTCGCAGATATGACCCACCCGGAAACCGGCGAGAAGCTGGCCGAGGATCAGACCTTTACCTATCGTGTGCTGGATGAACATACGTCTGTTGACCCGCAAATCGTTGAGGATGTGACCGGGTCCGAGATCGTTCGTGACCTTTTCGAAGGGCTCTACAACCAGGATGCTGACGGCAATCTGGTGCCGGGTGTTGCGGTCAGCCACACCACCAATGACGACAAAACCGTCTACACGTTCAAATTGCGTGACAATGCCAAATGGTCGGACGGCAAACCCGTCACCGCTGGTGATTTCGTCTATGCGTGGCGTCGTCTGGCCGATCCGAAGACCGCTTCGGAATACCAGTGGTACATGGAGGTCATGTCGATCAAGAACGCCGGTGGCGTGATGTCGGGCGACATGCCGGTTGAAGAGCTTGGTGTGAAAGCCATCGACGATCACACGCTGGAAGTGACGCTGGAAACCGCGCTGCCCTATTTTGCTTTGACCACCACCCACACATCGACCTTCCCGTCGCCGCAATGGGCGATCGAAGAGCATGGTGCGGACTGGATCAAGCCCGAAAATATCGTGGTGAACGGCGCGTATAAGCTGACCGAACATGTGGCCAATGAACGTTCGGTGCGTGAACGCAACGAGATGTATTGGGACAACGAAAACACCATCATCGACAAGACCGTTGCCTTGGTGATCAACGACGAAAACGTGGCCCTGACCCGTTATCTTGCAGGCGAACTGGACCGCACCGAGATTCCCGCCGGTCAGTATCCGTCGCTGTCGCAGTCACATCCGGGCGAGGCCGTCGTATTCCCCCGTCTGTGTTCCTATTACTATACGATCAACGTCTCGGATAACGCGCCGGAATTCCTGAAAGACGTGCGCGTGCGTCAGGCTCTGTCCTATGCAATCAACCGTGACATCATCACCGAGAAGGTTTTGCAAGCCGGTCAATACCCGGCCTATACCTTCACGCCGGGCACCACTGCAGGCTTCGAAGTGCCGGAAGTGGACTATGCAGGCTGGAGCCAGGAAGCACGCAATGCCAAAGCTGTCGAGCTGATGGCAGAAGCAGGCTATGGCAAGGACGCACCGCTGGACATCACGCTGATCTACAACACGGATGAAAGCCACAAGAAAGTGGCCCTGGCCGTCAGCCAGATGTGGAAGCAGGCGCTTGGCGTGAATGTCACCTTGGAAAATCAGGAATGGAAAACCTTCCTGAACACCCGCGGCGAACAGAACTACGAAATCGCCCGTGCCGGTTGGTGTGGTGACTATAACGAAGCTTCGACCTTCCTGGATCTGGTTCAGTCGGGATCGGGTTATAACGACGCCAAATACGCCAATGAAATGGTCGACAGCCTGCTGGCCGAGGCCAAGACCATGGACAATCCGCAGCCGAACTATTCGAAAGTCGAAGAGATCATCGCCGCGGATATGCCGATCATCCCGATCTACCACTACACCGAAGACTACATGCTGCAGCCGTCGATTGTTGGCAGCTGGCCGGTGAAAAACGTAGAGCAGAACTGGTATTCGAAAGACCTCTATAAGGTCGCGAAGTAACCGGGTTCTGATCAGAGACTGGGGCACCGCACACAGCGTGCGGTGCCCTTTTCCGCATCTCGCGTTTCTGATCCAGATCAACGAACAGAGCTTGGCAAACTGTCATAGGCGACCGATCCGGCATTGTGTTGGGTCCGTCTGGTTCGTGTGTATTGGATCCGCTGACGCCGCATCTCCCAGGGGTAAAGATGCTCAATTTCATCATACGCAGGTTCGCTGTTGCGATCCCGACACTCATCATTCTTCTGATCGCCTCTTTCTGGCTGATGCAGACCGCGCCCGGCGGACCGTTCACATCCGAACGTCCTTTGCCTGCGCAGGTGCTGGCCAATATCGAGGCGAAATACGGGCTGGATCAGCCCATTCACAAACAGCTTTGGGATTATGTCGTGGGCATCGTGACCCAGTTCGACTTTGGTCCCAGCTATAAATACAAAGATCGCTCGGTGAATGACATCATCGCGCAGGGCTTTCCGGTCACACTGACCTACGGGATTATCTCGTTCCTTGTGGCCATTGTCGTTGGCGGTGCGCTGGGCATGGCGGCGGCCATCCGGCAGAACTCGGTTCTGGATTACTTTGCCGTGGGCGTCACCATCGGTGCACAGGTGTTGCCAAACTTCGTGATGGCGCCAATCCTGATCCTGATCTTCACGCTGTGGCTGGGCTGGTTGCCCGGCGGTGGCTGGAATGGCGGCCAATGGCAGCATGTCGTGATGCCAGTGATTGCGCTTTCGACCAGTTATATGGCCTCGATTGCCCGCCTGATGCGGTCGTCGATGCTGGAAGTCTTGCGGTCAAACTTCATCCGCACGGCGCGGGCCAAAGGCCTGCCTGACAATGTCATCATCTGGCGTCATGCGCTGAAGCCGTCGCTTTTGCCGGTGATCTCCTATCTGGGGCCGGCTTTTGTGGGCATGGTTACCGGGTCGTTCATTATCGACCAGATTTTTGGCACCGGGGGCATCGGCTATTTCTATGTGAATGCTGCGTTCAACCGTGACTATGCGGTGATGATGGGGCTGACGATCCTTTTGGGGTCGATGACAATCCTGTTCAACATGGTGGTTGATATCCTCTACGCGTGGATCGACCCGAAGATCCGGCTGTGAGGGGTGGACCAATGAACGACAGACTTGCTCAACCCTTTCAACAACCCAAAACCGCCGAGATCGCCGAGCGGATGGCCGAGGACGTCAAGGGCCGCTCGCTCTGGGCGGATGCGCGGCGCCGGTTCATGGCGAATAAGGCGGCGATGGTTTCGGTGGTGATCCTGATCGCCATCATCGCCTTTGCTTTCTTCGGACAGTCGATCAGCGAGTACGATATTGAAACCATCGACTGGGACGTGCTTGGCAATGTTGCCACGGTGGGTCAGCCCTCGATCGAAAACGGCCACTTCTTCGGCTTCGATGAAAACGGGCGCGACCTTTACAACCGCGTTGTGCAGGGCTCGCGTATTTCGCTTGCCGTGGGCGTGATCGGCGCGCTGGTCGCAGTGATCGTTGGCACCATATACGGGGCGACCGCGGGCTTCATCGGCGGGCGTGTGGACGGCTTCATGATGCGGCTCGTCGATATCTTCATGTCGATCCCCTACATGTTCGTCCTGATCCTGCTTTTGGTCGTTGCCGGACGGTCGATCACCATGATCTTCGTGGGTATCGGTCTGACCGCTTGGCTGGATATGAGCCGCATCGTGCGCGGCCAGACCTTGTCGATCAAGAACCGCGAGTTCGTCGAAGCGGCCATCGCCATCGGCGTGCCCACCTGGCGCATCATCATCCGCCATATCGTGCCCAACCTTCTGGGCGTGGTGGTGGTCTATGCGACGCTTTTGGTGCCGCAGATGATCCTGACGGAAAGCTTCATCTCGTTCCTTGGCCTTGGCGTTCAGGAACCCTTCACCAGCTGGGGTGCGCTTTTGTCCGAAGGCACCAAGACCATGAATTACGGGATGCTCTGGCAGCTTGCCTTCCCGCTGTTTTTCTTCGTGGTCACCATCTTCTGTTTCTTTTTCATTGGTGACGGGTTGCGCGATGCGCTGGACCCCAAAGACCGCTAAGGGAGGCGTGTGTTATGGCACTACTTGAAGTCCGTGACCTGAGCGTCAATTTCGATACGCAGGATGGCACTGTGACCGCCGTCGACAAGATCAGCTTTGATCTTGAAGCGGGTGAAACCCTTGGCGTTGTGGGGGAAAGCGGATCGGGCAAAAGTCAGACGGTTTTTGCGATCATGGGGCTACTGGCCCAGAACGGGAAGGCCACGGGATCGGTCAAGCTTGAGGGGCAAGAGATCCTGAACATGCCGCTGGCGCAGCTCAACAAAATCCGCGCCGAACGTATCGCGATGATCTTTCAGGACCCGATGACCTGCCTGAACCCGTTTCTGCGCGTCTCGGATCAGATGGCCGAGGTGCTGACCCACCACAAGGGGATCAGCAAATCGGCCGCTGTGAAACAGGCGGTCGACATGCTGGATGCGGTGCGCATTCCCGAAGCGAAGAAACGCGTGACCATGTATCCGCACGAGTTTTCCGGCGGCATGCGCCAACGCGTGATGATTGCCATGTCGCTTCTGTGCAAGCCGGATATCCTTGTTGCGGATGAGCCGACAACGGCGCTGGATGTGACGGTGCAGGCGCAGATCATGACCCTGCTGGAAGATCTGCAAAAAGAGTTCAACATGGCCATTGTGCTGATCACGCACGACCTTGGGGTCGTCGCGGGGTCGTGCAAGGAAACGCTTGTGATGTATGGCGGTCAGCAGATGGAATATGGCACCACCACGGGCCTCTTTGAAATGCCGACCCATCCCTACACGATGGGCCTTTTGAAGGCCGTGCCGCGTCTGGATATCGAAAGTGATACCTTGGCGACCATTCCCGGCAGCCCGCCCAATATGATGAACATGCCCAAGGGGTGCCCGTTCTCGCCGCGTTGCGATTTTGCCGATGACCGCTGCGCCATCGAACGCCCGACGCTGGATGGCGTCACGGGCCGCGCAGTGCGTCGGCGGGCCTGCCTGAAACCGTTGGAGGCGCTGTCATGAATGTACAATCTCCTCTTTTGTCTGTGCGCGACCTGAAGGTCTGGTTCGACATCAAACGTCAGGGCGCGATGCCCTGGACGCCAACCGACAAGCTGAAGGCTGTGGATGGGATCGACTTTGACCTGATGCCCGGCGAGACCCTCGGCATTGTGGGCGAAAGCGGCTGCGGCAAGTCCACGCTGGCGCGCGCCATCATGCGTATGGTGCCAGCCGAGGCCGGCACGGTTCTGTGGTTGGGCGATGACCTTTTGAAGCTGAAAAAGCGCGATATGCGCGAGCATCGCAAAGAGATGCAGATGATCTTTCAGGATCCACTGGCCTCGCTGAACCCGCGTATGACCATTGGTCAGATCGTGGCGGAACCTCTGAAAACCCATCACCCGAACCTGTCTGCACAGGAGGTGAAAGACCGGGTGCGCGAGGTGCTGGATCGCGTCGGCATCCTGCCCAACATGATCAACCGCTACCCGCACGAATTTTCGGGCGGGCAGTGTCAGCGCATCGGGATCGCGCGCGCGCTGATCGTGAAACCTCAGCTGATCATCTGTGACGAACCGGTTTCCGCGCTGGACGTGTCCATTCAGGCGCAGGTGATCAACCTTCTGATGGAAATTCAGGAAGAGATGGGGCTGAGCCTGATCTTCATCGCGCATGACCTCTCTGTGGTGAAACACATCTCGACCCGCGTGATGGTGCTTTATCTTGGTAACGTGGTCGAGATCAGCGAGGCCGATCAGCTCTATCGGTCACCGGGCCACCCCTATACCGAGGCGCTGATCTCTGCCGTGCCGATCCCGGACCCTGCTGCGGAAGCCTCGAAAGAGGTGATGATCCTTGAGGCTGATTTGCCATCGCCTTTGAACCCGCCATCGGGCTGTGTGTTCCGCACACGTTGCCCGATCGCCGGGCCGGAATGTGCCGAAAGCAAACCTCCGCTCACGGATCGCGGCAATGGCCAGCAAGTGGCCTGCCACAAACGCTAGGGAAAGCCCCGGCCCCTGACAGTCAGGCGGCCGGGGTTTTACTTTTCTGTGGCGGGAAAACCGATCTCGTCCAATGCGTCGATGACCGCAGTGGGTGCCAGACCGTCAACCTGCACCTCGCGGCCCTGCATGTCGAACTTCAGGGTGACCTTGCCGAGCCCTTCCAGCGCTTCGGTGATCGCGGCTTTACAATGGCCGCAGCTCATATCGGGGACGTGAAAAGTGGTCATGATGGCTCCTTTCGGTTTCCCCCCGTGAATAGCGCAGCAATCACATGCGTCAATGCCGCTTTGCCCTTGACCTTCCAGTGACTGGAATCCCTATCTATACCCTGTCACACCGGAGAATCTGATGGCTGCCCTGAAAACACTGACACTTGAGCTGGAAAACCTGTCCTGCGCGTCTTGCGTTGGGCGGGCCGAGCGAGCCTTGCACGCGGTCGAGGGCGTGGACACGGCCCCCGTGAACCTTGCGACGGAAACCGCGCGGGTGTCTTTTGCTGCGCCCGCCAATACCGAAAGCCTTGCCACGGCACTTGATCGCGCGGGCTATCCGGCACGACGCGACACGGTGGTTCTGGACGTGTTCTCGATGTCCTGCGCGGCTTGCGTGGGCCGGGTCGAGCGGATGCTGAAAGCCACACCGGGTGTGCTGGATGCGCGTGTGAACTTGGCCTCTGAACGCGCCTTCGTGACCTTTTTGACCGGGTCCGTTACGCCCGAGGCGCTGTCGGCCAAGATCACGAAGGCAGGTTTCCCGACGATCCCGCGCGCCGACAGCAGCACAACCGGGCCGCGCAACAAGGCGGATGAGGCACGGGTGTTGAAACGCAAAGCACTGCTTGCCGCCGCGCTCACCCTGCCGGTCCTCGTGATCGAGATGGGCGGGCATCTCTATCCGCCGTTCCACCATTGGGTCATGCACAATATTGGGCAGGCCACGTCCCATTGGCTTCAGTTGATCATGACGACGCTGGTCCTGTTCGGCCCCGGTCGCCTGTTCTTCGCCAAGGGGATCCCGGCGCTCGCGCACGGCGCACCCGAGATGAACGCGCTGGTCGCTTTGGGGGCCAGTGCGGCCTATCTTTACTCGCTCGTCTCCATGCTGGTCCCCGTTGCTTTGCCGCCCGGTACGGCCAATGTCTATTTCGAAGCCGCCGCAGTCATTGTCACCCTGATCCTAGTGGGTCGCTGGATGGAGGCCCGCGCCAAGGGCCGCACCGGCGAAGCGATCCGTGCGCTGGTTGAACTGGCCCCGGACGAAGCGACCGTCGAGGTCGAGGGCCGCATGATCACCCGTCCCGTCGCGCAGGTCATCACCGGCGAGGTCATCGTGATCCGCCCCGGCGAACGCGTGCCGCTGGACGCCGAGGTGACCGAGGGCGAGAGCCTTGTCGATGAAAGCATGATCACCGGCGAGCCTGTCCCCGTCGCAAAAACCACAGGCAGCGCCGTCACCGGAGGCACCGTGAACGGCACCGGCGCACTGAAGGCCCGCGTGACCGCCGTTGGCCCCGATACGATGCTGTCCCAGATCGTGCGCATGGTCGAAGACGCTCAAGGCGCGCGCCTGCCCATTCAGGCTTTGGTCGACCGGATCACCGCAGTTTTTGTGCCTGTGGTGATCGCGGTGGCTCTGCTGACCGTGGCCATCTGGCTTTCGTTCGGGCCGAATCCCGCACTGGGACTGGCACTGGTCGCAGGGGTGTCGGTTCTAATCATCGCCTGCCCCTGCGCGATGGGTTTGGCGACGCCCACGTCGATCATGGTCGGCACCGGGCGGGCTGCGCAACTGGGCGTTCTTTTCCGGCAGGGGGATGCGTTGCAGGCATTGCAGTCCGTGGACGTAGTTGCTTTTGACAAGACCGGCACGCTGACCGAGGGGAAGCCCAGCCTGACCTCATTCAAAGTGGACAAAGGCGAAGATGAGAACACTCTTCTGGCCATGATCGCAGGGGCTGAAGCCCAAAGTGAACACCCATTGGCTGAAGCCATTCTGACCGGGGCAAAAGCACGGGGCATCACGCCTGCGAAAGTGGAAGCCGTTCAAAGTGAAACCGGTTTTGGCTTGTCTGCCACGGTGGATGGCAAGCGGTTGTTGATCGGATCGCAGCAGTTCATGGCGCGCGAAGGGGTGCCTTTGTCCGATTTGGTGGATCGCGCCGATCCGCTTCGCGGAGAGGGCCAGACGGTTTTCTTTGCTGCTGTCGACGGACGTCTAGCTGCGCTGATTGGCGTGGCTGACCCGGTAAAGACAGATACGGCGCGTGCCCTTCAAGCCTTGCACGCTGAGGGCAAAAAGCTTGCCATGATCACTGGCGATGACCCGGCGACAGCGGCAGCCATTGCTGACCAGCTTGGTCTTGATCATGTGGTTGCCGGGGTCATCCCCGGCGAGAAGTTGCAAACCATCGCTGACATGCAAGCCAAGGGCCAGAGGGTGGCTTTTGTGGGTGATGGCATCAACGACGCGCCCGCGCTGGCACAGGCGGATGTGGGCATCGCCATCGGCACCGGGACGGATGTGGCGATCGAAGCCGCCGACGTTGTGTTATCGTCGGGCGCTTTGTCGGGTGTTGTGAACGCGTTTGACATCAGCCGCCGGACCATGAGCAATATCCGGCAAAACCTCTTTTGGGCGTTCGGCTACAACGTCGCGCTTGTGCCCGTGGCTGCCGGTGTCCTCTATCCGCTTTGGGGCGTGCTCTTGTCGCCGATGCTGGGGGCAGGGGCGATGGCAGCGTCCTCGGTTCTGGTGCTGACAAACGCGCTTCGTCTGCGGTTCATTCGCCCGGTTCTGGAGGAACGGCCATGAATATTTCCGACGCGGCAAAGCACACCGGACTGCCCGCAAAAACCATCCGGTATTATGAAGATATCGGGCTGATCACGCCCATGCGCGACCTGAACGGTTATCGCGTTTTTCGCGAGACAGAGCTGCACAAACTCACCTTCCTTGCCCGCGCCCGGGCGCTTGGCTTTTCCATTGAGGATTGCCGTGCGCTGCTTGCCCTATACGAGGATCAGTCCCGCGCCAGTTCTGATGTCAAACGCATTGCCCGTGCTCATCTGGACGAGATCGAGGCGAAGATCGCTGACCTCAACGCCATGCGTGATACGCTGTCGACCCTTGTACAGGCCTGCGCGGGGGACAGCCGCCCGGATTGTCCGATCCTGCAGGGGATTGAGCCTTCGCGAAAAGCTTGAGGCACATCAAAGACAGCACCGTGGCAGGCGGTATGAAAGGGCTGCGGAGGAGAGGTTTTCGTCACCCTAGGTGACATTTGCGCGAAGGAACGTTTCCGATGGACAAAAGTCCGCTTAGCCCCCTGTTTGACCCTCATTCTGTTGCCATGTTCGGGGCCAGCCCGAAGGGCAGCTCTGTCGGGGCAATGGCCTATCGCAACCTGATCTCGCGCGGGTTCGAAGGCCCGATTTATCCGATCAATCCCAAATACAAAGCCATTGGCGAAGCTACCTGCCATGCGCGCATCGGTGATGTGCCGGACGAGGTGGACCTGGCCGTGATCGCAACACCTGCGCGCACTGTGCCCGCTATCATGCGTGACTGCGCAGAGGCCGGCGTGAAAGCTGTTATCGTTTTGTCGGCGGGTTTTGGCGAAGGCGATGGCAGCGGCAAGGGTCTGGAAGCGCAGGTTGAAGCCATTGCGCGCAAAGGCGGCATTCGGTTTATGGGGCCGAACTGCGTCGGCTTGGTGCGCCCATGGCTAGGGCTTGATGCGACGTTCCTGCGGTCGCAAACGCCGAAAGGGCGTCTGGCGCTTGTGTCGCAATCGGGCGCGTTGATCAGCGCCATTGCCGATTGGGCCGCGCCGCATCATTCGGGGTTTTCGGCCATGGTCAGCCTTGGCAACTCCACGGATGTCGACTTTGGCGACACGCTGGATTTCCTGGCAACCGACCCGCACACAGATGCAATTTTGCTCTATATTGAGGGCATCAAGGACGCCCCCAATTTCATGTCAGCCCTCAGACGCGCTTCGCGGTTGAAGCCGGTTGTTGTGCTGAAATCTGGCCGCCATGCGGTCAGTTCCGAAGCGGCGCACACCCATACAGGCGCGTTGATCGGATCAGACGAGGTGTTCGATGCCGCGCTGGAGCGTGCGGGCGCGGTCCGGGTGGACACGCTGGGACAGCTGTTTGCGGCCGCCGAGCTTTTGGCCAACACCAAGAAAACATCCGGTGACCGGCTGTGTATCATCACCAATGGTGGTGGCGCGGGCGTGTTGGCGGCAGATCGCGCCGGTGATCTGGGGCTGTCTTTGCCGCCTTTATCTGTGGACACGAAAAAACTGCTCGACAAGGTCTTGCCCCCTTACTGGAGCCACGCAAATCCAGTCGATATTCTGGGCGATGCCACCCCGGACGCCTATGGTGCGGCTGTCAAGGCCGCGATGGCAGACCCGGACAATGATGGCGTGTTGGTGATGTTGACCCCGCAGGCGATGACCGACGCGGTCGCGGCGGCGAAATCCGTGATTGACGCCTTGCCCGCGCGGCGCCGCAAGCCGCTGCTGGCCTGTTGGATGGGGGAAAGCTCGGTCGTCGAGGCGCGCAATCTGTTGTCTGAAGCGGGCGTGCCTGATTTTGACACGCCTGAACGTGCGGTGGAAGGTTTCAGCTATCTTGCCCAGCACCACCAGAACCGCAAACTGGCGCTGGAGGTGCCGCGTGCGCGTGCCTTTGAAAAAGGGCTTGATCTGGACGGTGCGCGCATGATCATCGCAAGCGCGTTGTCCGAGGGGCGCAAGATGCTGTCGGACACGGAAAGCAAAGCGCTTTTGCGGGCCTTCAACATTCCGGTGAACATGACGATCGAGGCGCGCTCGCCCGCAGATGCGCTTGTGGCCGCCGAAACGGTGGGCTTCCCGGTGGCGATGAAAATCTCGTCTCCGGACGTGTCGCACAAGACCGATGTGGGCGGGGTGCGCATCAATGTGGCGCATGCGGCCACTGTGACCCGCGCCTATCACGAGATTACAGCCAGCGTGAAAAAAGCTCTGCCCGAGGCCCGGATTTCCGGTGTGACGGTCGAGGCCATGGCCGATCTGCGTCATGCCCGCGAATTGGTGATCGGGGCCAGCCGCGACCCGGTCTTTGGACCCACGATCCTGTTTGGGGCGGGCGGCACGATGGTCGAGGTTATGCGCGATAGCGCCGTGGCACTGCCGCCCTTGAATGCGGTTCTGTCTGATCGGCTGATTAACAAAACGCGCGTGTCAAAAGCGCTGGACAGTTTTCGGGACTATGACCCGGTCGACCGGGGCGCGCTTGTCGATGTGCTGAAACGCATCTCGATCATTCTGAGCGAACTGCCCGAGGTGACCGAGATGGACATCAACCCGCTTTTCGCGGGGCCTGATGGGGTGCTGGCCGTGGATGCGCGCATTTCCGTGGCCCGCCCGCCGGCGAAGGACGGGCGCTATGATCACATGGCCATTCACCCCTATCCGCGACACCTTGCGCGCGAGACATTCCTGTCGGACGGCACGCCGCTGATGATCCGTCCGATCCGGCCAGAGGATGCAGAGTATGAACAAGAGTTCATGCGCGATTTGTCCAAGGAAGCCAAGCAGATGCGCTTTATGGGATCGGTGAACGAGCTGAGCCCTGAGATGCTCGCCCAGTTCACCCAGATCGACTATCGCCGCGAAATGGCGCTGGTTGCCATGGCCGAGATCGAGGGGCGCGACGTGCAGGTCGGTGTGGCGCGCTATGTCATCAACCCGGATCAGAAAAGCTGTGAGTTTGCCATCGTGGTGTCCGATCGCATCCAGCATCAGGGGCTTGGGACAAAGCTCATGAAAGGTCTGTTCAGTGCGGCGCAGGATCATGATCTGGAAGTGATTGAAGGGACGGTTTTGAAGAAAAACGAACCCATGCTGCGCTTGATGAAAGAACTTGGCTTCACCCAGCGGCCCGACCCGGATGACCGCGACGTGGTGATCGTCGAACGCTGGCTGTAACGGAATATCAGACGAAGGATTGGGGGAGGAAACCACATGCTGTCCATCATCTCGCACAGGGAATGTCGCGACCATGACGCAGGGCCAATGCACCCGGAAAGCAAGGCGCGGCTGGATGCGATCAACAACCAGCTGATCATGTCGGGTATGGACTATGTGGTGCGCCATCACGATGCGCCCTTGGTCACGCGCGATCAGTTGGAACGTGTGCATAACAGCGACTATCTGGATCGGGTCTATGCTCTGGCGCCGGGGCAGGGCATGGAAAGTGTCGAAGTGGACGGCGACACGGTGATGAGCCCGGGCACGCTGAAAGCCGCTGAACGGTCTGCCGGGTCGGGGTGTCTGGGCGTTGATCTGGTCATGTCGAAAGAGGCCAACCCGATTTTCTGCATGGTTCGCCCGCCGGGCCATCACGCCGAAAGCGATAAGGCGATGGGGTTTTGTCTGTTCAACAACATTGCTGTGGCCGCGGCCCACGCGCTTGAGGCGCATGGGCTGGAACGCGTCGCCATCATCGACTTCGACGTTCACCACGGCAATGGCACCGAAGAGATTTTCAAGGCCGAGCCGCGCGTGCTGTTCTGTTCCAGTTTCCAGCACCCGTTCTACCCCTTCACGGGGCACGAGAAAGAGACCGACAACCTCGTGGACATTCCCCTGTCCGCCGGTGCCGGCAGTGCCGAGTTTCGCGAGGCTGTCTCGGGCCACTGGATCCCACATCTGCGTGACTTCAAGCCGGAATTTGTCTTCATTTCCGCAGGGTTTGACGCCCATGTGGCCGATGACATGTCCAGCGTTCAGCTGACGGATGCGGATTATGAATGGGTCACGCGCGAATTGAAGGGTGTGGCCGATGAGTTTGCCGAAGGCCGGATCGTCTCGATGCTGGAAGGCGGATACGAACCGGATGTGCTGGCCCGCTCCGTCGTCAAACATCTGGACGTGTTGCTGGGTTAACTGAACCGCGTGACGTTAAGACTTGTAACAGACTTGGCGTCCAACTCTGGTGGCCTGCCACCCAGAATATCTGCCAGCAATTGCGATGCGGCAGGGCTGGATTGCATGCCGTATCCGCCTTGCCCCGCGAACCAGATAAAGTCTGGATCGTCCGGCGCAGGGCCAATGGCAAGATTGCCGTCGGGTGTGAAACTGCGCAGCCCGGCCCAGTTCGAAATCACGCGGGTGACGGGCTCAGAAACCATCTCTTGATAGCGCGCCAGCCCCTCGGCCAGAACCATGTCATCCGCCCACGCGTCATGTGGGGTGGAAGGTTCTGCATCCGCAGGTGACACGATCAGTGCGCCCGCGTCGGGCTTTGCGTACCACGTCTCTCCTGCGCCCAGCACCATTGGCCAGCCAGACACGTCCAACCCGCCCGGCGCAGGGATACGCGCCATGGAGCGGCGCAAGGGGCGGATGCCAACGGGGGCGACGCCGGCCATGGCGGCAACTTCATCCACCCATGCGCCCGCCGCGTTTACAAGCTTGCGCGCTTTGAAATCACCCTTTGGTGTTTGGACCTGCCAGCCGGTGCCCAAGCGTGTAATCCGTGTGACAGGTGCGCCGGTGACAATCTCGCCGTTTTGGCGTGTTTCCCGCGCGAAGCTCTGCACAAGACGGTCTGTGTCGATGTCCCAAGCATCCGCGTGATACCCCGCGCCGCACAGCGCATCCGGGTTCAGGATCGGCATCAGCGCGCAGGCATCCCCGATGCTGATGGCGTCCAGCTTCATCTTGTCCAAATCACTGGCGAGCTGCGCCTCACCCCCCTTGGCGCCGACCACCATGAACCCGCGAGGAGACAGGACCCGAGCCGTTTCATGGAAGCTGCGCGAGGCGTGGTTCAACGCAACGACCGCCTCAGTCCCATAGCTTTCTTCGAACAGGGCGGCAGACCGGCCAGACGCATGATAGGCAAGCGCGTCTTCTGCTTCCAGCACACGCACAGTGCCAAGCTGCGCCAGACGCGCCCCCGCCGAGGTGCCCGCAATGCCGCCCCCAATGATCAGAAAGTCATCCATGTTCTTCGATCCTGTCTGTGGCTGGGGCAGGTGTTGGGGTCAGGGCGGTAAGACGATCCCGCTCTTCGGGCGACATCTTGATGCTTAACGCATCCAGCGAGGGGCGGAGTTGCTCAAGCGACCGCGCCGACAGGATTGGAGCTGGGCGTGATGAATGGCTCGCAGCCCAAGCAACAGCCAGGGTCGCGGGATGCACACCCACCGCGTCGGCAATTTCCGGCAGCTTCGCGGCCGCTTCGTGCATCCAACCCAAGCCATAGCGCGCGCCGTAGCGGTGATCTTCGGACAATCGGCCTGTGCCGCCAGCTGCATATTTCCCGGTCAAAAGACCACCACCCAGCGGAGAATACGTAACGGCCAGTATGCCCTCGGCGGCGCACATGGGAAGTATCTCAACCTCGGCCTGGCGCTTCACAAGGCTGTACATCGGTTGGACGATGTCGATTTTGGTTCCAAGGTTTATCGCGATTGCCTGAGCTTTCATGACCTGCCACGCGGCAAAATTGGACACGGCAAGATAACGGGTCTGTTTTTGGGCCTGTAACTCGGCAAGCAGGTCGATCTGTGCCTCAAGGGACAGGTTGGGATTGAAGCGATGCAAATAGAGGATGTCTACACTGTCCAGCCCCAGCCGGGCGCGTGACATGTCGAACTGGCTGCGCAGAGCCTCGACGTTATCCGGGGCGTCATAACCGATTTTGGTCCCGATGATCAGGCGCGCACGCAAAGGGGCGATAAACTGCCCCAGATATTGTTCTGCCGCGCCGCCGGTATAGAGATTTGCGGTGTCGAAATGCGTGATGCCTGCTTCGATACACGCGTCAAACATAGCCCGTGATGCAGCCAGATCAGCCTGATCGCCAAACTGCATCGTCCCAAATGCAAAACGGCAGGAGGCTGTGCCATCTATCGAGATCAGTTCCGTCATGGCGCGACCCTGACATGCGATTTGGAAAAGGAAAAGGCCCCGCTTGATGCGGGGCCTGATATTCGGGCGGCTCACCAAGCCGGAGTGCGAAGGGACGCCCTCACATTCGCCCGAAATCCTCTTTGCTGATCACCCCGTCACCGTTGCGGTCCTGTTTGGGAAACCAGATATCAACACCGGCTAGAAACTCTTCGCGGGTTACCTGCCCGTCGCCATCAAGATCCGCGTTCTCGCGCGTCATGGACATGGCGGCACTGTGTTCGCCCATACCCTGTCCCATGCCTTTCCCTTTTCCTTGACCATGGCCCTTGCCCTGACCTTTACCCTTGCCTTGGCCCTGACCTTTGCCTTGGCCCTGACCCTTGCCGATCCCATGTTCCTTCATGTCGGCCTCGCGCGCCTCGTCAAACATCACATAGTCCTCGGCGCTCAATACGCCATCGTCGTCGGCATCGAAGGTTGTGAAAATATCACCACGGCGTTCGCGTGCCTCTTCGATCGAGACTGATCCGTTCTCGTCCAAATCCCACATCTCGATGAAATGGGCGCCGGGCTGGTTTTCAGCCAAGGCGGGAAGGGCGAACGCCAATGCTGCGGTGGTCAGAATGAATGTTGTTTTGCGCATCGTTACGCTCCGTTTGTTGTCCTCATATGCATATAACGGAATGCAATGGGGTTTCCGTCGCGCTGCACGCAAAAAAAAGCCCCACCGGTGGCGGGGCTCTTTCAGCTTAGGTTTTGATCGATCAGTTCGACGGAATTTCGCCTTCGATGCCTTCAACGTAGAAGCCCATGCCGGCAAGCGTACCGTCATCGGCGGTTTCGCCGTCAGCCAGCCAGGTCGAGCCGTCCTGCTTGTTCAGCGGGCCGGTAAAGGCGTGATAGCTGCCGTCTGACAGGCTGTCACGCAGCGCAATGGCTTCGGCTTTCACATCGGCGGGCACAGCGTCGGTAATCTCGCCGATCTCAACCATGCCGGTCGAAATGCCGTCCCAGGTGGACACGCTTTCCCAGGTGCCATCCATCACGGCCTGGGTGCGGGCGATGTAGTAGGGTGCCCAGTTGTCGATGATCGACGATACGCGCGGGAAGGGGGCGTAGTCGGACATGTCCGAAGCCTGGCCGAAGGTGATCACGTTGCCGGCCTCTTTGGCGGCAGCCTGCGGTGCGGTCGAGTCGGTGTGCTGCAGGATCACGTCTGCACCCTGTTCGATCAGAGCCTTGGCCGCGTCGGCTTCCTTGGCCGGATCAAACCAGGTGTAGGCCCAGATGATCTTGAACTGCACATCCGGGTTCACCTTTTTGGCGTGGATATAGGCCGAGTTGATGCCGCGGATAACTTCCGGGATCGGGAAGGATGCGATGTAGCCGATGATGTTCGACTTGGTCATCTTGCCCGCGATGTGACCCTGAACAGCGCGACCTTCGTAGAAACGGGCCGAATAGACCGACACGTTGTCGGCCTGTTTATAGCCGGTGGCGTGTTCGAATTTCACGTCCGGGAATTTGGCGGCAACGGCAATGGTCGGGTCCATATAGCCAAACGAGGTGGTGAAGATCAGGTCGTGGCCTGACAGGGCCATCTGGGTCATCACGCGTTCTGCGTCGGGGCCTTCGGGCACGTTTTCCACATAGGTGGTTTCAACCTTGTCGCCGAAATGTTCTTCGACGGCCAGGCGGCTTTTGTTATGTTCATAGGTCCAGCCGCCATCGCCAATGCTGCCGACATAGACAAAGCCAACCTTGGTTTTGTCTTCGGCCATCGCGGCCGTGCCCAGGCCGGTGGCCAAAGCGGCGGTTGCCAGAAGTGTTTTCAATACACGCATTTCAGTCTCCCTTGGTGTTTTGAGCAGTTTCGTTGTTGTTGGTGTCTTCCCCGTTCTCGCGGGCCTCGCGAATGCGGCGCTGGATGTTGGTTTCACTTTCCAAAAGCGCCGTCGTCACGATGGCCGAGGGCACGGCGATCACGCCAAGCCCGATGAACAGGACGAAGGTGGTGAAGATCCGCCCGCCGGGCGTGATCGGGAACATGTCGCCATAGCCCACGGTGGTAAAGCTTGCCACCGCCCACCACAGGCTGTTGGGGATCGAGGAAAAGACCTCGGGCTGGGCGTCATGTTCGAAAATATAGATGCCAACGGCGGACACGTAGAGCATCAGCCCCGCAATCACGCCAAAAATGGCAAGCTCGCCGCGCACCTGACGGAAGGCAACCACAAGGCGTTCCATCGCATGGCTGCCGCGAAACAGCTTCAAAAGCCGCACAAGGCGCAGCAGACGGAAGGCGCGCACCACCTGCCATTGCGGGGTCAGGAAAGCGATGGCAGGGGCGAAGGACAAGAAGTCGACAATGCCCCAGAAACTGAACGCATAACGCGCAGGACGTGGAGCCGTGGCCAGACGCAGCACGTATTCCGCGGCAAAGATGATCAGCAATGCCAGTTCAAACTTGAACAGCAGCCCACGCAGTTGCGCAGGCAATTCCGGCATGGTTTCCAGAGCAATCGCGATGGCGGACAAAAGGATCAGAACATCCATCACACGCCCGACATTCACACCCGCAAACGGGGTGTGGCCGTCGAGAATATCGTGGATTTCGGCCTTTGTCATAGACATCCCTTAATGCGTTGCATGGAAACTGCGCCCCAGCGATCCGGGCGCGCCGTGGTTTCCTTTGAACGAGATACCGACAAGCACAAGGATTGTCACCACATAGGGGCTCATTGCCAGAACCTCGACCGGGATCGCGATGCCGGCTGCTTGCAGGTTCAGCTGCAAGACGGTGATGCCGCCGAAAAGATAGGCGCCCAACAGCACGCGCCACGGACGCCAGCTGGCGAAAACAACGATGGCCAGAGCAATCCAGCCCGCCCCCGCGGTCATGCCATCGACCCATTGGGGCACACGCACAAGGCTGATGTAAGCCCCGCCCAGCCCCGCACAAGCGCCGCCAAAGGCAATGGCCAATAGGCGCACGCGGTTCACCTTGTAGCCAAGCGCGTGGGCGGCATCGTGGTTTTCACCCACCCCGCGCAGGATCAACCCCGCGCGTGTTTTGGTTAGCACATACCATGTGGCCGCGACGATGATCAGGCTGACATAAACCATCGGATCGTGTTTGAAGAGGATCGGCCCAAGCACTGGAATATCGGACAGAAGCGGTATGTCCCATTTCGCCATTGTGGGCGCTTTGATGCCCTCATAGGGCTTGCCGATCAGCGCCGATAACCCAAGACCGAAAAGGGTCAGGCCCAGCCCGGTCGCCACCTGATTGGATTTGAGATAGAGCACCAGCAGGCCAAAAAGCATCGACAAAGCCGCGCCTGCCACGGCCGCCGCCACAAAGCCAAAGGCGGGCGCGCCGGTGTTCACGCCAATGGCAAAACCGACCACCGCGCCGGTGATCATCATGCCTTCGACCCCAAGGTTCAGAACGCCTGATTTTTCGACCACGGCTTCGCCAATGGCTGCCAGCAAGATCGGCGTGGCCGCCACCATCAGCGAGGCCAGAAGCAGGATCGGGTTGATCTGTCCAAAATCCATGATCGTCGCTCCTATTGTGCCTGCGCCGGGCGTTTCAGCCGCAGCCGGTAATGTGACAGCATGTCCATCGCCAGAAGGAAGAACATCAACATGCCCTGGAACATCTGGATGGCCGCACCGGGCAGGCCCAGCATCAGCTGCGCCAGTTCGCCACCAATATAGGTCAGTGCCATCAAAAGCCCCGCGAGCAGGATGCCAATGGGGTGCAACCGGCCCAGAAACGCCACGATGATCGCGGTGAACCCATAGCCTGCGTTGAACTCGATGGTGATCTGACCTGACGGGCCAGAAACCTCAAACAGCCCCGCAAGCCCGGCCAGCGCGCCAGATGCGCCCAGACAAAAGAGCACCAGCCGCGTTGGATTGACACCGGCAAATCGTGCGGCACGCGGGGCCTCGCCCGTCAGGCGCACCTGAAAGCCCAGCATGTGACGGGTCAGAAGGATGTAAGACAGGATCACCGCAATGAAGGCTGCGGCCACACCCCAATGCATGCCGGTGCCCTCGATGATCTCGGCGTTGTAGGCGGCCGGAAAGTCGCGGAAGTTGCGCGATCCGGGAAAGCCCATGCCTTCGGGATTTTTCAAAAGCCCTTGGCTGACCGAGGCCAGCATGTTCTCGGCCACATAGACCAGCATCAGGCTGACAAGAATTTCGTTGGTGCCAAATTTCACTTTCAAAAAACCGGGGATCATGGCCCAAGCCCAGCCGCCAAGCGCACCGGCCAGCACCATGGCCGGGAAAATCAGCACGCTTTCAGACGGATAAAAGGCAAGCCCCACGGCGGCACCACAGATGGCACCCATGATGTATTGACCCTCGGCGCCAATGTTCCAGATGCCCGCGCGAAAGCCCAAAGACAGGCCGATGGCGATCAGGATCAGTGGCCCGGCCTTCACCAGAAGCTGAGGCCGCGAGTAAGGCCCGAAGGTTTCGTGAAATAGCGGGTCCCAGAAGATGGTGCGGATGGCTTCGATTGGGTCCTTGCCCAGTATCCAGAACATGATGCCGCCTGCGATCATTGTGGCGACCACCGCCAGTACCGGGGTTGCGAAGGCCCAGAATTTTGACGGCTGCGGGCGTTTTTCCAGACGGATCATGCGGCCACCTCGCCTTCTCCACCACCCATCATCAGGCCGATTTCCTCGACGCTTAGGTTTTGGGTTGGGACGGGTGGGGCGATGCGGCCCTCGTTCAATGCGGTGAAGCGGTCGGCAATTTCCATCAGCTCGTCCAGATCCTGACTGATCACGATCACTGCCGCCCCCTTATGGGCCAAATCCAACAAGGATTGCCGGATCGAGGCCGCAGCGGCGGCATCCACCCCCCATGTGGGCTGGTTCACCACCAACACGTCAGGATCTTGCAAGACCTCGCGTCCGATCACGAATTTCTGCAGGTTTCCGCCAGACAGTGATCCGGCAGCATTGTCCGTGCCGGGCGTGCGCACATCGAAGGCCTCGATGATGCGGCGGGCGAAGCTTTCGGTTTTGCTCCAGCGCAAGAAGCCGCGTTCCACAAGGTTTTCGCGAACCGCACCAGTCAACAGCGCGTTTTCTGTCAGGCTCATATTTGGGGCGGCGGAATGACCCAGCCGTTCTTCAGGGGCGGTCAGAAGACCGCGCGCACGGCGCGTATTGGGGGGCAGGGTGTTGATCTCTGCGCCGGCCAGTTTGATCGATCCCGCGTTGGCGCGCGCTTCGCCAGACAAAACCGCCAGCAGCTCGTCCTGCCCGTTGCCGGCCACACCGCCAATGCCCAGAACCTCGCCCTTGCGCACGCTCAGGCTGACATTTTTCAGGTTCACGCCAAACTCGTTGATAGAGGTCATGGAAACCGCGTCCAATGACAGGGCTTCTTCCCCCGGCTCCCAGTGTTCGCGCGATGGCACGTGCAGCGTATCGCCCACCATCATCTCGGCCAGCTCGCGGGCTGATTTTTCCCGCGGGTCGCAGGTGTCCACCACCACGCCATGGCGCAGGATCGTGGCGTGTTCACACAGGCTGCGGATTTCCTCCAGCTTGTGCGAGATATATAGGATCGCGGTGCCTTCAGCTGTCAGCTTGCGCAGGGTTTCGAAAAGAATATCAACCTCTTGTGGTGTCAGAACACTGGTCGGTTCATCCATGATCAAAAGCTTGGGATTTTGCAAAAGGCAGCGAATGATCTCGACCCGCTGGCGTTCGCCGGCCGACAGATCACCCACGGTTCGATCGGGGTCCAGAGGCAACCCATAGGCCTGGCTGACCTCGCGGATGCGGGCCGATAACTCACGCGGAGAGGGCGGATTATCCATGCCAAGCGCGATGTTTTCGGCGACAGACAGTGCATCAAACAGGCTGAAATGCTGAAACACCATGGCGACACCCGCGGCGCGTGCAGCGGCTGGGTTCACGGGGGTGAAGGCCTCGCCCTTCAGGGTCATTTGCCCCGCATCGGGCTTCACCAGCCCATAGATCATCTTGACCAAAGTCGATTTGCCCGCGCCGTTTTCGCCCAACAGGGCGTGAACTTCGCCGGGCAGCAGCGAAAACGAAACCTGATCGTTTGCCACAACGCCCGGATAGGCTTTCGTCAGCCCGTTAAGCGTCATGAGCGCGTCAGTCTGGCGCAAATCCCCTGTCAAATGACATCCCCCTGTCGTGATGCGTGGTATTTGTTTTTTTGTTTTGTGCCACGCTCTTAAGTAGCGCGGTCGAGACCCCCAGAGCAATGGCTTGTGGGTGTTTTCCAAGGCTTGGATCACCGATTGGGCAGGTGATCCGATCAATTTTTGTGCTGTTATGGCCCAAAGCCGCCAGTCGTTTTCGAAAACGCGCCCATTTGGTGGCCGATCCGATCAGCCCGGCGCTTGCGAAGTCCCGCAATAGAATCGCATGGGTGATCTCCAGATCCATGACGTGGCTATAGGTCAGAATAAGGTGATGGGCGTTATCCGGTGCAAGCTGTACCGCCGTGGCGGGGTTCGCTGTGGGCAGGGCAGTGACATTGGCTGAGATGTCATCTGGAAAGCGATCCGCAGCCACATCGACCCATGTGATCTGTAGGTTCGGCAAGGGCGAAAGGGTGGCCACCAGCGACCGCCCGACATGTCCCGCGCCATAAATCCAGACCTGATCTGTCGGGCGGGCGATGGGTTCGACCATCCACCCCTGCACAAGCGCCGCCTGGGGCTGTGTGCCTTGGTTACGTGCCGATTTCATCTGTCGTTTGATGGCCAAAGGCATGCCACTGGACCCATCGATGGGTCTGGCGTGCAGCACGTTGTTTTCAAGCGCGCGAACATCGTCGAGCGTCATGACCTCGGACAACAGCGTCACGGCGCCCCCGCAGCATTGCCCCAATGCGGGGCCAAGCGGCAGGCGCTCTATGGTGGGGCTGTTGCCCGTCCTCAGCTGCGCGCGCGCGGACATTGCGGCACGAAACTCCAGCTCGCCCCCGCCGATGGTGCCGGACTGGCCGTCTTCCCAAACAAGCATTGACGCGCCGACGTCACGCGGGGTCGATCCGGCGGCATCGGCGATCACCACCCGCACCACGGCAGGGCGGGTCTCAAGCGCTGCGCGCAGGGCTGTGAGGTCAACCGCCATCGCGCACCCTTTCTACGGCAGCCAGCACTTCTTCGGCGGTCGCGGGGGCGTTCATCGCGTGGTAGCGGTCGCCGCAGCTCGATACCGCGTCTGCCAGCGCAAGCCAGGCCGAAATGCCCAGCATGAACGGCGGCTCGCCGACCGCTTTCGAGCGATAGATCGTGTCTTCGTGGTTTGGCCGGTTCCAAAGCTCCACATTGAAAACGCGTGGGCGGTCGGATGAGGCGGGGATTTTATAGGTAGAGGGCGCATGAGTGCGCAGCACGCCCTTGTCGTCCCAGACCAGCTCTTCCGTGGTCAGCCAGCCAGCGCCTTGCACAAAAGCCCCTTCGACCTGCCCAATATCCAGTGCCGGGTTCAGGCTTTGCCCGGCATCATGGATGATATCGGTGCGCAATATTCGGTTTTCACCAGACAGCGTGTCGATCACAACCTCGGTCAGTGCCACGCCAAGGGCAAAATAGAAAAACGGGCGGCCCTGACCCTTTACACGGTCCCATGTGATCTTGGGCGTCTTGTAAAACCCGGTGGCGGAAAGAGAGATGCGGTTCTGATAGGCCCAGCTTGCGGCCTCGGCGAAAGAAATGCTGCGGGTTTCATCGCCCAGAACGTGACCGTCTTCAAAGCGGATGCAGGCAGGGTCACAGCCCCAGCGATCGGCCAGAAATGATACAATACGGTCGCGTATGGTCGCGCAGGCAACCCGCACGGCCATGCCGTTCAGATCTGACCCGGACGAGGCCGCCGTGGCCGAGGTATTGGGCACTTTCGCCGTGTCAGTTGCGGTGATTTTGACCATGTCCAACGGCACGCCGAACATGGCTGCCGCCACCTGCGCCACCTTTTGAAACAACCCCTGTCCCATTTCGGTGCCGCCATGGTTCAGGTGGATCGAGCCGTCCTGATACACATGCACAAGCGCGCCCGCCTGGTTCAGATGGGTCAGGGTGAAGCTGATGCCGAACTTGACCGGTGAATAGGCCAAGCCTTTCTTTAATATAGGGTTTTCGCGATTAAACTTCTCGACCTCTGCGCGGCGATTGGTGAAATCTGCCTGATCCAGAAGCGTTTCGGTCATGGCAGGGATGTGAAAATCCTCGATTGTTTGCCCGTAATGGGTGGTCTGCCCGTCACGGTAGAAATTCACCTGCCGCACGGTCAGAGCGTCAAGCCCGCGCACCTGCGCAACATGATCCAGAATACGTTCGATCGCGAACACGCCTTGCGGGCCGCCAAACCCCCGGAACGCCGTGGCGGAAGCGGTGTTGGTCTTCAACCGGTGGCTTTCGATCCGCACATTCGGCAGGTAATAGGCGTTATCTGCATGCAGCATGGCGCGGTCCGCGACGGGAAGCGACAGGTCCTGCGCCCAGCCGCATCGCGCCAGTTGGGTCACATCAAGTGCAATCAACCGCCCTTCGTCATCCACACCAGCGCGATAGGACATTCGAAAGTCATGTCGCTTGCCGGTGATGACCATATCATCATCGCGGTCATACCGCATTTTGCAGGGTCGTCCGGTTTTCTGCGCCGCAATCGCACAGGCTACGGCCAACGCGTTGCCCTGACTTTCCTTACCCCCAAACCCGCCGCCCATCCGGCGGGTTTCGACCCGAACCGCGTTCATTGGGGCGCCAATGGCTTCTGCGACCTTGTGCTGTATTTCGGTTGGATGCTGGGTAGAGCTGTGCACCAGCATATCCCCGGCCTCTTGCGGGATGGCCAAGGCGGCCTGACCTTCTAGGTAGAAATGTTCTTGTCCGCCCAGCTCGAAACTGCCCTCAATTACATACGGTGCCGTATGTAGCATTGCCTCCGCATCGCCGCGGGACCAGATGACCGGGCCGGATTCAAACCGGCTGTCTGCATCAAGCGCATCGTCGATGGTCAGGATGGCAGGACGCGGGTCGATGGTCAGCTTGGCCTGTCGCGCGGCTTTGCGCGCCGCTAGGTGGCTGGTGGCGATGACCAGAAAAATCGGCTGACCGTGATAAAAAACCTCGCCCTGCGCCAGCAGAGGTTCGTCATGCACCGATGGCGACACGTCGTTGGCATGGGGCAAGTCAGCCGCCGTAAGCACCGCAACAACACCCGGTGCGTCGCGCACGGCGGAGAAATCGGCGCGCGTGATGACGCCGCGCGCCTCATGGCTTAATCCGAAAGCCAGATGCAGGCAGTTTGATGGTGTCGGGATGTCATCTACATACCGCGCGGCCCCTGTTACGTGCAGTGCTGCCGCATCATGCGGCAAGGATTTTCCGGCGGGTTTTTGCAAGGTCATGGCGTCACCTCCAGCACCGAAACGGTGTCACCATTTGCCTCGTGCCAATACCGCAACAGCATGTTTTCACAGGACTTTAGACGATAACTCGCAGAGGCCCGCATGTCGGACAAAGGGGTGAAATCCTGTGAAAAAGCAGGCAATGCTGCGGTGAGCGTATCCAGTGACCAGGGGCGCCCTTGCAGCGCGCGTTCGACGTGAACGGCGCGTTTTGGAACACCTGCCATACCACCGAAAGCCAGTCGCGCTCGAGTGATCACGCTCGCATCAGTCGTGATATCAATGGCCGCCAAAACCGCCGAGATATCCTGATCGAACCGTTTCGAAATTTTGTAGACTTTCAGCGCGTTTTCTCTGCGCGGAATGGACAATGCTTCGATGAACTCGCCGGGCCTGCGGTCTTGCTTGCCGTAGTCGATGAAGAAATCCTCCAGCGCGATCTGACGGCGGTTGTCGCCGCGCCGCAGATGCAGGGTCGCCCCCAGCGCGATCAAAGGGGGCGGCGTGTCCCCAATGGGGGAGCCATTGGCGATATTTCCGCCAATCGTGGCCGCATTGCGCACCTGCAAAGAGGCAAACCGGCGCAGCATTTCCGAGAAATTCGGGAAATCGGTGGCCAGAATGCTGCGCAGCATTTCGATGCTGACACCGGCGCCAACATGGATCTGACTATCGGTGATCTCGACTTGTTTGAGCGTCTCGATCCCGCCCAGAAAAATCACGGGGTTCAGGTCTTTCAAGCCCTTGGTGACCCATAGGCCAACATCGGTCGCACCCGCGACCAGCGTGGCGTGGGGATTGGACATCAGCGCATGGGCGAGCGCGTCGGTGGAACGCGGTCTGGCCGCCTCCGCCTCCTTGCTCGCGTCAGGGTCCGCCAAGGGCGGCCCTTCCGGTGTGCCGAAACCGTCAGGAACAGGGTCATTTGCCGCCCGGTTTGCTGCACGAATGATTGGGGCATAACCTGTGCAGCGGCAGAGATTTCCGGCCAGAACATCGTCGTGATTGGCATCCCCATTCAGATGTGCCGTGGCCAGGGACATGGCGATTCCCGGTGTGCAAAACCCACATTGCGACCCGTGTTCCGCTATCAGCGCGTCTTGCACCGGGTGTAAATCCGGCCCATTGGACAAGGCTTCGACCGTGGTAAGGCTTTTGCCGTCAAGCTGGCCAAGAAACAGGATGCAGGCATTCATGGATTGCGCGCCATTTTCATCCTGCACCATCACAGTACAGGCGCCGCAATCGCCTTCATTACATCCTTCTTTCGTGCCGGTCAGGCCGCGATCCTCTCGCAGCCAATCCAACGCGGTGCGTGTTGGGTCGACGCCGGTCAGCGCCACGCTCTCTCCGTTCAGAAGAAAGGCGATATTCATGAAATCGTCCTGCCGCGTTACCCTGTTGGTGGCCCCGGATTTGGCGTCCTCGATGCGGCGTAGAAAACGCGCGGGGTGTCTTTTGTTTGGGTTAGCAAAGCCGGGAAAGGGGCCATCGGTCAAGCCCCGAGGTGATTTCGCCATTCGCGGCAGAGCGATCTTTTACCGGGCGCGGTGCTGGTTTAGGGTGCACAAATGAGCAGCCAACCCCGATTCATTCACCTTCGCACCCATACGCAATATTCGCTTCTTGAGGGCGCGGTTCCGGTCAAGAAATTGCCCGGTCTTTGTGCCGCCCATGACATGCCCGCTGTTGCGATCACTGACACGAATAACATGTTTGCCGCATTGGAGTTTTCGGTCACGGCGGCGGGTGAAGGGGTGCAGCCGATCATCGGATGTCAGGTCGATGTGGCCTATGATCCGCCCGCACCGGGCGAAAACGCCAAACCGCCCGCCGCGATGGTGTTTCTGGCGCAGGATGAAGACGGATATGAGAATCTGATGAAGCTCAATTCCTGTCTTTACGTGGATAAATTTGGCGCCGCACCGCAGGTCACGCTGGACGAGCTGGAGGCGCATTCAAGCGGCCTGATTGCGTTGACCGGCGGGGCAGAGGGACCTGTTGGCAGGTTCCTTCAGGCCGGGCAGGCTGCAAAGGCAGAGGCCTTGATGACCCGTTTGCAAGCGGCGTTTGGGGATCGTCTTTACGTCGAGCTTCAGCGGCATCCGGGCGAGGGGGGGCAGCCCACTGAACCAGAGCGTCTGACCGAACGTGGTTTTGTGGAAATGGCCTATAAGCTGGGCATTCCGTTGGTCGCGACCAATGATGTCTATTTCCCGGCCCAAAAGCTCTATGAAGCGCATGACGCGCTGATTTGCATCAAGGAAGGTGCCTATGTCGACCAACAGGACGGCCGCCGCCGCCTGACACCGCAGCACTATTTCAAGTCTCCCGAAGAGATGATCACGCTTTTTGCGGACTTGCCGGAAGCGATTGAAAACACGGTGGAAATCGCGCGACGCTGCGCCTTCATGGCCTATCGTCGCGACCCGATCTTGCCAAAGTTTGCAGATGACGAGGTGGTCGAGCTGCGCCGTCAGGCGAACGAGGGCCTGCAGGCCCGTTTGGCCGTGATCCCCCATGCGGTTTCCGTCGAGGAGTACCAAAAGCGCCTCGATTTTGAACTCGACATTATCGAAGGCATGGGTTTCCCCGGCTACTTCCTGATCGTTGCCGACTTCATCAAGTGGGGCAAGGATCAGGGTATCCCAGTGGGGCCGGGGCGGGGGTCTGGTGCGGGCAGCCTGGTGGCCTATGCGCTGACGATTACCGACCTTGATCCCCTGCGCTATTCGCTTCTGTTCGAACGTTTCCTGAACCCCGAACGTGTGTCGATGCCCGACTTCGATATCGACTTCTGTATGGACCGGCGCGAAGAGGTGATCCGGTATGTGCAGGAAAAATATGGCCGCGACAAAGTGGGACAGATCATCACTTTTGGTGCGCTTTTGTCCAAAGCTGCCGTGCGCGACGTGGGCCGGGTGCTGCAGATGCCTTACGGGCAGGTGGATCGCCTGTCCAAGATGATCCCGGTTGAAGGCGTAAAGCCCGTGTCGATCGAGAAAGCCTTGGCGGATGAACCGCGTCTGCGCGAAGAAGCCAAGGCCGAAGAAGTGGTCGAGCGGCTGCTCACCTATGGTCAGCAGATCGAAGGGCTGTTGCGCAACGCCTCGACACACGCGGCGGGCGTTGTGATCGGGGACCGGCCGCTCGATGCGTTGGTGCCGCTCTATCAGGATCCGCGGTCCGACATGCCTGCGACCCAGTTCAACATGAAGTGGGTGGAACAGGCGGGCTTGGTCAAGTTCGACTTCCTGGGCCTGAAAACGCTGACGGTCATTCAGAATGCTGTGGATTTGATTCGCGGGCAGGGGCGGGATCTCCATACGGGGCCGAATGGAGAGGCGCTCTATGAGCCGCCCGAAGGTGCGGTCAATGAAATCAACGCCATCCCGCTGGATGACGAACCGACCTACAAGCTCTATGCCGCCGCGAAAACCGTCGCCGTGTTCCAGGTGGAATCGACCGGCATGATGGATGCGCTCAGGCGCATGAAACCCACCTGTATCGAGGACATCGTGGCGCTCGTGGCGCTCTATCGTCCCGGTCCGATGGAGAACATCCCGACCTATTGCGAGGTCAAGAACGGGCAGCGAGAGATTGAATCTGTCCACCCTCTGATCGACCATATTCTTGAAGAAACTCAAGGCATTATCGTCTATCAGGAACAGGTTATGCAGATCGCTCAGGTCATGGCGGGTTACTCGCTTGGTGGCGCCGACCTCTTGCGCCGCGCGATGGGTAAGAAGATCAAAGAGGCGATGGACGCCGAACGTCCGAAGTTTGAAAAAGGGGCTGCTGAAAACGGTGTGCCTGCCAAGAAAGCGTCGGAAGTTTTCGACCTTTTGGAAAAGTTCGCCAACTATGGTTTCAACAAATCCCACGCCGCCGCCTATGCCGTGGTCAGCTATCAAACCGCATGGTTGAAAGCCAACCACCCGGTCGAGTTCATGGCCGGTGTGATGAACTGCGATATCCATCTGACTGACAAGCTGTCCGTCTATGCCAATGAAGTGCGGCGCGGGATGGATATCGAGATTGTGCCGCCTTGCGTGAACCGATCGCTTGAGATGTTCAGCGTAGATCAGGGGCGCGTGGTGTACGGGTTGGGTGCGCTGAAAAATGTAGGTGTCGAGGCGATGAAGCTGGTGGTCGAAGGCCGCAAGGTGGATGGCGTCGACAAGCCCTTCGCCACGCTCTTTGACTTTGCCCGCCGCGTGGACCTGAAACGCGTCGGCAAACGCCCGATGGAGATGCTGGCCCGCGCCGGTGCTTTTGATCAGCTCGACCAGAACCGCCGCCGGGTATTTGACAGCCTCGACGGGTTGGTCAGCTACTCCGCCGCGATCCATGAACAGCGCGCGTCCAATCAGGTGTCGCTCTTTGGCGAGGCGGGTGATGATCTGCCCGAACCGCGTCTGTCCCCGGTCGGGGATTGGTTGCCCAGTGAACGGCTGGCGGAAGAGCAGAAAGCGATTGGCTTTTACCTGTCTGGCCACCCGCTGGACGACTATATGGCGGCGCTGAAGCGCAAGCAGGTCATGTCGCTGGCCGAGTTGGAAAAGAAGGCCGAACGCGGCGCGTCCATTGCAAAGATTGCAGGCACGGTCGCCGGGCGGCAGGAACGCAAATCCGCGCGTGGCAACCGATTTGCCTTCGCGCAACTGACTGATCCGACAGGACAATATGAGGTCACGATCTTCTCGGACGTGTTGGAAAAGTGTCGCGATTACCTGGAAACGGGCGCCAATGTGGTGGTCACTGTTGAGGCCACGATGGAAGCTGATCAGCTGAAACTTCTGGCCCGCTCAATCTCGCCCATCGACAACGTGGTGTCTGATGTGGGCGGCATGGCGTTGAAGCTCTACCTCGAAGAGCCTTCGGTGCTGGAACAGGTCGCCTCGCTTTTGAATGATGCGGCAAACAAGGCCAAAAACGTGCGCCCCGGTGAGGTTTCAGTCTGCCTGATGGACCCAAGCCTGCCCGGAGAGGTCGAAATGACCTTGGGCCAGCCCTATCCGCTAAACCCCCAGATCAAAGGGGCTTTAAAGTCGCTGAACGGCGTGATCGATGTTGAAGAGGTTTAGTAACGCAGGTATTGCAACTCAGTGTTGAGTCTAAGAAGAGAATTTCCAAATGAAGAATACCTTTTTTGTGTTTGTTGCGGCTGGCCTTGTTTTGGCAGGGTGCCAATCTAATCAAGCGACCGCTCCTTCCGCGTCGACTTCACCTGAAAACGACGCCACGGTTTCAGCTTCGCAAGCCCCTGTACAGGCCGCGGCACCGACTCGCCGAACGGTTCAAGGTGCACCCGCTCCAACTCGACTGATCGAAATCAGTGCCAACACCAAGCACGATGGCAAGGACATTCCTGCAAAATGCACGCTTCAAAGTGAATTCGATACCTTCACCATCACCACGCCTACGAAGGTTGCCTTGCCTGACTACAGCACAAAATCCCCAACATATGACGTGGTTTGTGTTGCCCCGGGAGCAATTGGGCGTACCAAGCTTGAGCCCAAAAGTGTTCAACAGCGAGAGGCGGTGACCGTGGGCTTTTTGGTCGGCGGAGCAATCGGTGCGAGCTTGGCGCGCGGTATTGCGCCGGAAGAGGGCAGCAAGTTCACATATCCAAAGCTGTATGTTCGCATGCAAGATGCCGAGTAATTTCTAGACTGTTGTCCGCCGCATTCTAGTAATGCGGCGGCCGTTCGTCGCCCAGAACCACCCCGCCTGAATTGCCCTGTTCCCGCTCGGCTTCGCGTTCGGTCAGAATGCGCACCAGATGGGACAGGCGCGCCAGTTCGGCGTCCTGTTTGGTGACAACCTCGTTCAGCTCATCGACCAGAAGGGTCAGATGCGCGATGGTTTCTTCCAGCTGGGTAATACGGTCCTGCGACATGTGGTCCTGATAGCGCGAAGCTGATCGGTGTCATAGCCCCTGTTTTTGATCTCGTTCAGACTGCCCCCAAAAAGGAGGGAAGAATGAGACAGTTCAAAACGGCGTTTGTGGCGGCATGTCTGAGCCTGTTGAGCACAGCGGCATTGGCCTATGATGGCGAGCAATATGTGGTGTGCAACCTGAACCCGGATGGTGACAATTTTCTGGCGTTGCGCAGCTGCGGATCATCCAGCTGCGAGATGAAACGCACGCTTGGCCCCGGCACGTTCCTGATCACGATGGAGCCCGTGGCCACCAAAGGCTGGCGCGAAGTGATCGTGCAACGCGATATCCAGGATTGGTCGTATGATGGGATATCGGGGTGGGTCTATTCAAAATTTATCTGCAAGATCGTGTATCCGTAAGGGATGCCGGGGGCGTTTTTACAAAGGCTTTCCTTGCCCCTGACGCCCCCATCCGCTAGACCGCCCGCGACACCATTGTGAACCGGGACCAGACATGGCCAAAGTGAAAAAGCAGCCCCGCCCCAAGGCAATCACGCCCAAGGGATTTCGCGACTATTTCGGAGCGGAAGTGGACGAGCGCAAACATATGCTCGACCAGATTGCGGCGGTGTATCATCGCTATGGCTTTGATGCGCTGGAAAGCTCGGCTGTGGAAACGGTCGAGGCGCTGGGCAAGTTCCTTCCTGATGTGGACCGCCCCAACGAGGGCGTGTTTGCCTGGCAGGACGAAGACGACAGCTGGATGGCGCTGCGCTATGACATGACAGCGCCCTTGGCGCGCGTCTATGCACAGCATCGCAACGATCTGCCGGCACCCTATCGCCGCTATGCGATGGGGCCGGTCTGGCGCAATGAAAAACCCGGTCCGGGGCGTTTTCGGCAGTTTTATCAATGTGATGCGGATACGGTGGGCACGTCGTCCATGGCCGCAGACGCCGAGATTTGCGCGCTTTTGGCCGATACGCTGGAAACCGTGGGCATCCCGCGCGGTGACTATCTGGTGCGGGTGAACAACCGCAAAGTCATGAACGGCGTGCTCGAGGTCATGGGCGTGGACGAAGGCCCAACACGTGACGCGGTTCTGCGCACCATCGACAAGTTCGACAAGGTGGGCGAGGCTGGCGTGCGCGAGCTGTTGGGCAAGGGGCGTTTGGATGCGTCGGGGGCCTATATCGACGGTGTTGGCCTGTCCGATGATCAGGCTGAACCCGTGATCGCATTCCTGACCTCAAAGGGGGCCACAGCCGCCGAGACGCTTGCCAATCTGCGTGCCGCTGTGGGGGATAACGCCGTGGGGGCCGAAGGCATCAACGAGCTGGAACAGATTGCAGAGCTTCTGGACGCGCAAGGCTATGGCCCTGATCGGATCGAGATCGACCCCTCGGTCGTGCGTGGTCTTGGCTACTATACCGGCCCGGTGTTCGAGGCCGAGCTGACCTTTGAAATCCTCGATGAAAAAGGCCGCCCGCGGCAGTTCGGTTCGGTCGCCGGTGGGGGCCGCTATGACGATCTGGTCAAGCGCTTCACCGGGCAGGCTGTTCCCGCCACGGGCATTTCCATCGGTGTGGATCGCCTGCTGGCCGCGCTTCGCGCCAAAGGCCGCATGGGCGGTAAAGCTGTTGGGCCGGTTGTGGTCACCGTGATGGATAAAACGCGGCTGGCGGATTATCAGTCCATGGTGTCCGAACTGCGCGATGCGGGCATTCGTGCCGAGGTTTACTTGGGCAACCCCAAGAACTTCGGCAACCAGTTGAAATACGCCGACAAGCGCAATTCACCCGTTGCGGTGATTGCAGGCTCTGACGAGTTTGATGCGGGCAAAGTGCAGATCAAGGACCTCGTTCTGGGGGCGAAGATCGCTGAAAGCGCCACGCTGGAAGAATGGAAAACCCGCCCCAGCCAGTTCGAATGCGATCGCGCGGACATGGTCGCCCGCGTGCGCGAGATCATCGAGGCAGAAGATGGCTGACAAGGCGAAGATCCGAGCCGAAGCCGCGCGTCTGCAAAGCGTTTTCGAAGCTCGTGGCGCTCAGGTGGTCGAAGCGGACATCCTGCAACCTGCGGGCACGCTTCTGGACCTTTATGGCGAGGATATTCGCGCGCGCGCTTTCACCAGCCATGATCCCATGCGCGGCGAAGTGATGCTGCGCCCGGACTTCACCGTCCCGGTGGTGCAGATGCATATGGCCGAAGGCGCTGAACCCGCGCGCTATACCTATATGGGCGAAGTGTTTCGCGCGCAGGAAGAGGTCGCCCAGCGGGCGGCTGAGTATTTCCAGGTGGGCTACGAGGTGTTTGACCGTGACGCGCCGATTGACGCGGACGCTGAGGTTTTTGCGATGATCCGCGAGGCTTTGGAGCCGCTGTCCTTGCGGGCCGCGACGGGCGATATGGGTCTGCTTCTGGCTGCCGTGCGTGGGTTGAAGACTACCGAACGCCGCAAGGCCGCCCTTCTGCGTCATATCTGGCGACCACGCCGTTTCCGCGCGCTTTTGGACCGGTTCGCCGGCCGGGCTCCTCTGCCCGAAGGGCGCGAGGCGATGTTGGCTCTGGAAGATCCGATGGCGAATAGCGGCCCGCAAATCGGTTTGCGCAGTGCGTCTGAGATTGCCGAACGGATCGATGCTCTGCGTGAAGATGCCTCTGCCGCACCAATTTCCGTGCAGGAGGTAGAGCTGCTCGATGATCTTTTGGCGCTGCGCGAAACCACCTCGAATGTGTTGGAGCACCTGCGTGACATCGCTGTAGACATGCCCGCTATCGCCGACGCGGTCGACCGGCTGGAAGCGCGTGCCGAGGCGTTGGCCAAACGTGGCGTCGACGTGGATATGCTCGATTTCGAGGGCAGCTATGGCCGTACCTCGATGGAGTATTATGACGGGTTCGTCTTTGGTTTCTACGCTGAGGCCCGCCCCGACCTGCCCCCCGTCGCAACCGGCGGGCGCTATGATGCGCTGACCCGCGTTCTGGGCAATCAGAACGGCAGCGGAGAGATTCCCGCAGTGGGCGGCGTGATCCGCCCCGAGCTTCTGTTGGAACTTGGCGCAGGAGAACAGGCATGACTGTGAAACTGGGTGTGCCCTCCAAAGGCCGTCTGATGGAAAAGACCTTCGACTGGTTCGGCGCACGCGGCATTGAGCTGGCCCGAACCGGCTCAGATCGTGAATATGCCGCCGCTGTGAAGGGGATCGAAGGACTGGAGCTTGTTTTGCTGTCCGCTGGCGAAATCCCGCGTGAATTGGCAGCAGGCCGGATTCATCTGGGGGTGACCGGGTCTGATCTGGTGCGCGAGAAGTTGGGGGCATGGGCCGACAAGGTGTCCGAGATGGCATTGATGGGTTTTGGACACGCTGATCTGATCATCGCGGTGCCAAAATGCTGGGTCGATGTGAATACATTGGATGACTTGGATGCGGTCGCCGCGGCATTCCGGGCGCGCCATGGTTTCCGCCTGCGCATCGCTACAAAATTTCACCGCTTGATCCGTGACCACCTGCGTGACCATGGTGTGGCGGATTATCAGCTTGTGGATAGCCAGGGCGCGACCGAAGGCACCGTCAAGAACGAAACGGCTGAGGCCGTGGCCGACATCACCTCGACCGGGGAAACCCTGCGGGCCAACCACCTCAAGATTCTAATTGGACCGCCCGTGCACAAAAGCCAGGCGACTCTGTTCAAGTCACGCAAGGCGGTTTGGTCGGAAGAGGATCGCGCGACCCTTGCCAAATTGACGGAAGAACTGGGGCTGAATCGCTAAAGCGTCGCAGCCAGCCGGCTGTGCGCAGGGCTTTGTATGAAGCATTTGCAGATCACGTTGAAACGAGGCGTACTGGAAACGCCGCGCAACATGTAAGGTGTTTGGCGTTTCCAATTAATGCTGTGATCGGGCAATAGCCGGAAACGCTTTAGCTTTCCCCGTCTGTGAAGCCGACAGCCTTATGGCTGCCATCGCAAAACGGTTTGTTTTTTGACGCGCCACATCGACACAGAAATGCCTTTTCAGTCTTGGCAATTCGCTTGCCCGTGCCTGAACAGATTTCCAGGTTACCATCGATCAGCAATGGCCCATCAGGCTTTCGCGCCGCCCGTGCAACCCCACCCACGCCTTCTGCGTCTGCAGGCGTTTTCGGCGCAGGCTCGCCCGTCGCTGTGAAACCACCTTCCACATGGCTGTAGTCGCAATAGGGTTTGTTCTTTGACAACCCACACCGGCAGAGCGCCACCCGTGTTTCACTGGGCTGATCCTCGACCGAAATCTCGCCCACAAGAACGGCGGGCCCATTTTCCAACACAGCCAAACGGTTGATTTTCGGCGGTTTCTCATCGGTGCCATCCGCACGCTTATACGCCAAAGCCCCCGAAGGGCAGGTGCGGATCATTGCCGCGACCTCTTCGGGACTGGCGTTGTCAGGTTGCACCCATGGACGTTTGGAAGGATCAAACACATCGGGCAGCTGCAAGAAACAGTTGCGCGCATGAATGCAGCGTCCAAGGTCAAACGTCACGGTGATGTCTTGCCCGGTATATTCTTTGCGTGTCATGGCTGGCTCCTTCGCTGGCATAAAGTCAGCTTAACTCAGCTAAGTATGAACGCAAAATCACGATCCCATGCACCGATGACCCGCCGCTCTATTTTCTTGTGGAAAATACCTTGGGGTAGAGTGAACCCCGCAAGGGGGTCACTCAAGGGGCAAAGCCCCTCAGGCTCACGAAGTGAGCCACCAATACCGCTTAGCGCTTGCGCGAGCGCAGGAAGCCCGTGATGTCATAGGCCTGATCCAGGATCGGCTGGGCGATTGCATGGGCCTTGTCAGCGCCTTCGCCCAGAATGCGGTCGATCTCGCCCTTGTCGCTCATCAGGCGTGACATCTCGGTCGAGATCGGTGCAAGTTTCTCCACCGCCAGATCAGCCAGGGCTGGTTTGAACTTGCCCCAACCCGCGCCCGCATATTCCGCGATCACGGCTTCCGGGGTCATACCGGACAGGCCCGAATAGATGTCGACAAGGTTCTTGGCCTCGGGGCGATCCTTCAAACCGTCCAGTGTTTCCGGCAAAGGCTCGGGGTCCGTGCGCGCCTTCTTGAACTTCTTGGCGATCTTGTCCGCATCATCGGTCATGTTGATGCGTTCCATGTCGCTTTCGCCCGACTTCGACATCTTCTTGGTGCCGTCGCGCAGGTTCATCACCCGTGTTGCCGGACCTTCGATGATCGGCTCGGGCTGCGGGAAGAAGTCTTCCGCCTTGAAATCATGGTTGAACTTCGTCGCAATATCACGCGTCAGCTCGACATGCTGCTTTTGATCCTCGCCCACGGGGACATGGGTGGCGTGATACAAAAGAATATCTGCCGCCATCAGCGCAGGATAGCCGTAAAGCCCCAGTGACACTTTCTCGGCGTTCTTTCCGGCCTTGTCCTTGAACTGCGTCATGCGGTTCATCCAGCCCACGCGTGCCACGCAGCCCAGAAGCCAACCCAGCTCGGCATGGGCCGAGACCTGACTTTGGTTGAACAGGATCGACTGTGCCGGATCAATGCCCGCTGCCAGAAAGCCTGCGGCCACTTCGCGGGTTGCATCGCGCAGCTCTTCGGGGTCTTGCCAGACGGTGATGGCATGCAGGTCGACGACGCAATAGATGGTCTCGAAATCCTGTGCCTGCATGTCCACGAACCGCTTGATGGCCCCAAGGTAGTTGCCCAGCGTCAGCCCGCCCGAGGGTTTGATCCCCGAAAAGACGCGCGGTGTGTGATTGGTCATGTTTCCACTCCGTCTGGATTAATGGTTCTTTGTCGCTTACCTAGAGCGGAAAGGGGCGTCAAGGAAACCGCCTCGAATATGGTGCCCAAGCGTGAGGAGAGCGTGAATATGAGCGAGTATCGCGAGGAAAGCCCGGTCAATCCCCTGCCCCCTGTTGTGGTTGCGCTGTCGGTTTTTCTGGTGGGGATCGAGCTGGTGTTCTTTTTGGGCAGCCGTGGGCTGGTCGGAGGGGCCGAAGCGGCAGGCTGGCGCATCGCCACGATCGAGGACTGGGGCTTTCGCGAACCGCTTTTTGCCTGGATGGTTGAAAATGCGCGCTTCCCCCTGCGCGACATGGCGCGCTTCCTCACCTATCCGTTCCTGCATCTCAGCTTCACACATCTGCTTTTTGTGCTCGTGTTCCTTCTGGCACTGGGAAAAATGGTGGGCGAGGTCTTTTCGGCCTTCGCTTTCCTTGTGGTGTTCTTCGGTTCGGCCATTGCCGGTGCGCTGGCCTACTGGCTTGTCTGGGACACCTCTGTGGTGCTCTTTGGCGGCTACCCGGCGGTCTACGGGCTGATCGGGGCCTACAGTTTCATCCTGTGGGTGCAATTGGGCGCGACCGGGGGCAATCAGCTGTCCGCCTTTCGCATCATTGCCTTTCTGATGGGGCTTCAGTTGATCTTCGGGCTGCTCTTTGGGGCGGGACTGACATGGGTCAGTGACATCGCCGGGTTCCTCGCCGGGTTTGGGTTGAGTTTTCTGGTCAGTCCGGGTGGCTGGTCGCGGGTTCTGGCCAAGCTGCGCCAGCGCTAGCGTGCATACGTCCGGGGAAGGGGTTAGCCGCCCCGACGGAAGGCGGATTTGACCTCGGACAGGCGGAAAGCGCCAAGGATTTGACCTGCGATGGCGTAGATGGCGATGCCACCCAGGACCAGAACGGTCAGGGCTGCGACTTTCAACCCCGAGATAGCAAAGAGCGGCGCAAGCGCCAGAGCCATGCCCCAAAGCGCCAGCCCCATGATGCCGCTGGCCGCACATATCCGCAGAAGGCGTGCCCAGAAACGCGCGTCAAAGCGGGCCTCTTCGCCCATGCGCGCCGCACCGATCCATGTCAGCCCGGTGATGACCCATCCTGCCAAAGTGGTGCCGATGGCCGCTGCAATGAAGCCCAGATGATAGCTCAGCCCGATGGCAAGACCTGCATTCACCACCATGCCGATCAAGGCAAAATAGAAAGGCGTGCGGGTGTTTTCGCGGGCGAAATAGACCGATGACAGGACTTTTTGCAGTACAAAGGCTGGCAGGCCGATCCCGTAGATCGCAGTGGCCAGCGCGGTCCAGCCTGTGTCAGATGCGGTGAAGGCACCGCGTTGAAACAGCACGTCGATCAACTGGGTTGGGATGACCACCAACGCGACGGCTGCCGGGATGGTCAGAGCCAATGACATTTCTCCCGCCCGGCTCAAGGCCTCGCGGCTGGCCACTGTTTCGCCGGCCCGCAGATTGCGCGACAGTTCCGGCAAAAGCACGATGCCGATGGCGATGCCAACGACCCCCAGCGGCAATTGGTAAAGCCGGTCGGCATAGTAGAGCCACGCCACCGCGCCTTCATAAAAGCTTGCAACCTGACGACCGACCAGCAGGTTGATCTGTGTGACGCCGCCTGCCAGCGCGGCCGGGGCCGCGATGATGGCAAGGCGTTTCAACTCGGGCGTCATATGAGGCATGCGGGGGATCAGGCGATAGCCCGCGCGACTGGCGGCCACCCAGACCAGTGCCACCTGTGCAATGCCCGCAACCGGCACGGTCCAGGCCAGCGCCGTGCCGATATCATAGCCGCCAAGATGCGCCAGATACATCGCAGCAATGAAAATCACATTCAGGAGCACGGGAGCGGCAGCGGCGGCCACGAAACGCCCGGTGGCATTCAGCACGCCAGACAGCAGCGCGGCCAGCGAGATGAACAGGATATACGGAAAGGCGATGCGCCCGTAGGTGACGGCCAGGTCAAAGCGGCCATCATCTGAAAAGCCGGATGCCATGGCATAGACAAGGGCCGGCATGAAGATCTGCGCCACGATCGAGAAAATCACCAGAATGAAGGCAAGCCCCGAAAAGGCATCGCGGGCAAATTCCAGCGCGGCTTTGTGCTCGGTCGGGCCGCCTTCGTGTTTCTTGGCAAACATCGGCACGAAGGCCACGTTCAATGTGCCTTCCGCAAAGAAACGGCGAAACATGTTGGGCAGCGAGAAGGCGATCAGGAAGGCCTCGGCCACGGCGCTTGAGCCCAGAAAGGCGCCGATCAGGATATCGCGGACAAATCCCAGAATGCGGCTGGCCATGGTCCAGCCACCGACCGTCATAAAGCCGCGCGCCAATCGTGAAGCCATTATGCCCGCGCCCTTTCCGCGCCTTTTTCAATCGCCTTGCGCAGCTTGTCTTCCAGTAGTTTTTGTTTGTGTTCAGCGTGGAATTTCAAACCGAACATGTCTTTCACATAGAAGCTGTCCACAACCTGTTCCCCATAGGTCGCGATGACCGCTGAAGCGATATAGACATTCGTGTTGGCCAATGTGCGGGTGAGGTCATACAGAAGGCCGGGCCGGTCGCGGGTGTCGACCTCGATGATCGTGTAAATCTCGGACCCATCATTGTCGAACGTGATGGTCGTGGGCACTTTGAAGGCGCGTTCGCGCTTCTTGATCTTGTCACGCCCGGCGATGGCCTCATGGGCGATGACTTCGCCTTTCAGCATCTTGTGAACCATGCGCATCAACCGCGGTTTGCGGTCCACGTCATAGGGGCTGCCCTCGGCGTCCTGCAGCCAGAAACAGGCGGTCGCATAGCCGTCTTTCGACGTATAGGTGCGCGCATCCACGATGTTGGCCCCCACCGCCGACAAAGCGCCCGCAAGGCGTGAGAAGATGCCCGGGTGATCGGCCAGCACCACATAGGCGCGGGTCACGTCACGGTCTTCATCCGGTTCCAGCTCGACGCGCACCTCGTCGACATCAATGTCTTTCAGCATGCGGGCAAACACCGTATGGGCCGAGACATGAAGCCCCTGCCAATAGGCATCATAGTGCCGTGCGGTTTCCGTCTTCAGGTCTTTGGGTTTCCAGTCCGATAGGGCTTGTCGCAAGGCGCGCTTGGCTTCGGTGCCGCGGGTTTCACGGCTCAGCGCTTCGATCCCGTCTTCCAAAGCCCTGCGGGTCTGATTGTACAGCGTGCGGATCAGCGTGGCTTTCCAGTTGTTCCACGTGTCCGGCCCAACGCCGCGAATGTCACAAACGGTCAACACGGTTAGCAGGTCCAGCCGCCGGACCGAGCGCACGGCCTTGGCAAAGTCCTGCACCGTGCGCGGGTCAGCGATGTCGCGCTTCTGCGCCATGTCAGACATCAGAAGGTGATAGCGCACCAGCCATTCCACCGTCTCGCATTCGCGCGTGGTCAGGCCAAGGCGTGGGGCAACTTTGCGGGCAATCTGCGCACCCAGAATGGAGTGGTCCTGCGGTCGGCCTTTGCCGATATCATGCAGCAGCATCGCCACCATCAGCGTCTTGCGGTTCACACCTTTGTCGATGATTTCCGAGCTGATCGGCAGCTCGTCTTCCAGCTCGTGGCGCTCGATCTGCGCAAAGTTAGAGATCACCTGGATCGTGTGCTCGTCCACCGTATAGCTGTGGTACATGTTGAACTGCATCATCGCGACGATGGGTTCAAATTCGGGGATGAAGGCGGCCAGAACGCCCAGCTCGTTCATCCGGCGAAGCGCGCGTTCGGGGTTGCCGTGCTTGAGCAACAGGTCAAGAAAGATGCGGATGGCTTCCTTGTCCTTGCGCATTTCGTCGTCGATCAGGTCGAGGTTGTGAGACAACAGACGCATGGCATTCGGGTGGATCAGCATCCCGGTGCGCAACCCCTCTTCGAAGATGCGCAAGAGGTTCAGCTTGTTGGACAGAAACTGGGTTTCATCTGCCACATCAAGGCGCCCCTGTTTCTGGACGAACCCATGTTTCAGCTTTTTGCGGCGCTTTAGCAGCCGCATCAGGCGTGGTTCCTGTTTCAGGTGCTGGGCTTCCAGCGCGGTCAGCACGATACGGGTCAGGTCACCCACCTGAGTGGCATGGCGGAAATAAGCCTGCATGAAATGTTCGACCCCGCGGCGGCCAGCGGTGTCTTCGAATCCCAGCCGGTCGGCCACTTCGACCTGCAGATCAAATGTCAGCTGATCCGAGGGGCGATTGGTCAGCAGATGCAACTGGCAGCGCACCGCCCAAAGAAAGCTCTCTGCCTCGCGGAACGTGTCGAACTCCTCTTCGGTGAAGACACCTTTCGAGACCAGTTCCCACGGGTGGTTCACGCGATGCTGATACTTGGCAACCCAAAAGAGCGTTTGCAGATCGCGCAAACCCCCTTTGCCTTCTTTCACATTGGGTTCGACAACATAGCGCTGCCCCTGCTTTTCGTGGCGCGTATCCCGTTCGGCCAGCTTGGCTTCGATGAATTCGGCCAACGTGCCGTTGAAAAGGTCAGACCAAAGCCGATCGTCCAGCTCCCGCGCAAGAGGTTCATCGCCGCAAACCGGGCGGCTTTCCAACAGGGCGGTGCGGATTGTGATATCCTCGGCCCCAAGGCGCAGGCAGTCGTCGATCGTGCGCGCCGCGTGGCCGACTTTCAGGCGCAAATCCCAAAGCATGTAGAGCATGCTTTCGATCACGCTCTCTGCCCAGGGTGTGATCTTGTAAGGCGTCAGGAACAGCAGGTCGACATCCGACTGTGGTGCCATCTCGCCGCGCCCGTAACCTCCGACCGCCAGGACCGAGATGCGTTCGGATGCGGTGGGGGTTGGCAGCGGGTGCAGGCGCTCGGTTGCCATGCGGTGCACCGTGGCGACAATGCCGTCCGTCAGGTGGGAATATGAAGCCGTCGCGCCATGGGCGTCGAACGGGGTGGCGGCCAGGGCTTCGGCAATGGCCGCGCGCCCGGATTTCATCGCCGCGCGCAGGGCCGTTACGGTCAGGTTGCGCACCTCGGCTGCGTCGCGCGCATCTTCGGTTGCGGCCGACAGCTCTGCCCAAAGCGCGGCAGCGTCAAAGATGTCGCGCGCTGGGCAGATCAGGTCTGTCGTCAGGTGGGCCGGGGTGTCCCGGGCTGGCTCAGAACCCGGCACCGCCAAAGCTTCTGGGTGCAGGGTCAATGATCACGACCTGATTGTTGCGGATTTGGGCGACTGCAAGGCCGCGCTCGTTCGTGCCGTCCCCGCGCAGGCGGAAAATGCCATTCACCCCGACAAAGCCCTGAGGCTGGGTGAGTGCGGTGGAGGTCAGCGCATTGGATTTGCCCGCGCGCACCAGGGCGCCAATGGCGGCAACACCGTCATAGGCAAGACCGGCAATCGGGTGTGGCGTAGAGCCGTATTTCGCTTGGTAGCGGCTCGAGAAACGCGCGCTCAAATTCGGGTCGGGCAGGGCAAACCACCCCCCCTGAAGGCCGGGCAGTGCCAGCGCGTTCGAAGGGATATCCCAACGCTGCAGACCGATAAACTGGACGTTGGCCGGGCTCAGGCCGTTCTGAGGCAACAGGCCTGCCAGAAACGGCATGGCGCCGGATGTGCCCGAGGTGAAGAACACGGATTGTGCGCCTGAACTTTTCGCCTGAGCAGCGATTTGCGGGGCCGCTTGCACGATGCCGTTTTGGGAAAGCTCAAACGAGGTCGCGCCGGCAAGGGAAGCGCCCGAGTTCGAGATTGCCGCCTGAATGGCGTTGCGACCCAGAACTTCAGCCTGATCGTTGCCGTGCACGATCATGATCTTGCCCTTGCCCTGACGATGGGCAAAGCGGGTCATGCGGCTGGCGGTGTTCTTGAACGTATTGCCCATGATGAACACGTTGCCGCCGGCGATGTCCGGGTTGTTTGAAAAGCTCAGAACATTCACATTGCGGCCTGCGACCGCGGTACCGGCTGCATTGGCGCTTTGGGCAAAGACCGGGCCAAGAATGATCTTGGCGCCGTCATTCACGGCCTGAGTGGCCATCGCGCCTGCCTGATTCGCATTTCCGGCCGTGTTGTAGACCCGCAGATCGATCTGCACGCCTGATAGCTCGGATGCGGCAAGACGCGCGGCATTTTCCAAGGATTTTGCAAGATGTACGTCATTGGCATTGCCGGATCCTCCGGGCACCAGAAGCGCAACGGGAACAGGCTTAGAGGTGTTGATATTCTGGCCAACCTGGGGGACCGAAACGTTACAGGCCGCCAGTGCGGACAGTGCGGCGAGTGATAACAAGGGCCCCAGCGCCTTGCGGGCGCGAGCAAAAACAGCAAACATACAAAAATCCTTTCCCGGGCGGGCGCACAGGCGCTCCAAGCAGACACGGGCATAATAGCCCCCATAACAGGCAGGTCCAGAGTGAAAGCCCTTATTACCCCTCTCGATGCTGGCCTCTATCTGGTGGCCACCCCAATTGGCAACGCCCGTGACATTACTCTCAGGGCGATGGATGTGCTGGCCTCGGCCGATGTGATCGCGGCCGAAGATACACGTACCACGCGCAAATTGATGGATATCCACGGGATTGCGTTGTCTGGGCGCAAATTGATTCCCTATCATGATCATTCGGGCGCTTCCGCGCGCGCAGGGCTGATCAAACTGATCGCAGACGGCAAATCGGTTGCCTATGCCAGTGAAGCAGGCAGCCCTCTGGTGGCAGACCCGGGCTATGCGCTGGCGCGCGACGTTGCCGAGGCGGGGCACCCGGTCACCGTTCTGCCCGGTGCCTCTGCAGCAATTGCGGCCCTCAGCTTGTCCGGACAGCCCTCGGACCGGTTCTGTTTTGCCGGGTTTGCACCAACGGCAAAATCTGCGCGGATCAAGTGGTTGAAAGAAATCCTCGCCATCCCAGCCACGCTGGTGATCTATGAGAGCCCCAAGCGCATTAACCGTATCTTATCTGATATCTGCTCTGTTGAAGGCGCAGAAAGACCTGCTGCGCTGTGCCGGGAACTGACGAAACGATTTGAAGAGGTTCGGCGCGGAACTGTTGGTTCCCTTGCAGAAACACTGTCAGAGGTCACTTTGAAAGGCGAAATTGTTCTGGTTCTGGGACCGGGTGTGAATGATGCGGACAACATGGATTTCGAAGCGATGCTGAAACATGCAATGACAGATATGTCCTTGAAAGATGCGGTGGCTGCAGTCGTAGAAGCCACCGGCTTGCCCAAAAGAAAGATTTATCAGGCGGCTCTGTCCATCGGAGAGGAAAAGTGAGCGGAAAAACCTCATATCTTGCAGGGCTCGCCGCAGAAGACTGCGTTGCGCGACATTATGTGCGTCAGGGCCAGGTCGTCGCTGCGCGACGTTGGCGGGGCACCTATGGTGAGATTGATATGGTGGTGCGTGACGGGGACGAATTGGTCTTTGTCGAGGTCAAGAAATCACGTGACTTTCTGCGGGCCGCCGAAAGACTGACCCGTGCACAGTTGAAACGGATATATAGCACCGCCAGTGAATTCCTGTGTGGCGAACCGCGCGGACAGATGACGCCGTCGCGGTTTGACGTGGCGCTTGTGAATGCTTCGGGACAGATTCAGATCGTCGAAAACGCCATAGGTTTCTGAAGACCATTGCACAGACGCGCGCTCTGCCCCATCTAGGGGGAAAGCAAAAAAGGAGCGTGCAATGTCCCTGAAGGTTGCGATCCAGATGGATCCGATTGATCATATCGATATCAATGCGGACAGCTCGTTCCGCATCGCGGAAGAGGCGCAGGCGCGTGGGCATTCGTTATTTTACTATACGCCCGACCAACTGAGTTATCAGGAAGGTGTCGTGAAGGCCCGCGGTTGGCCGCTGGAAGTGCGGCGCGAACAGGGGAACCACTTCACCCTTGGAGACATGCAGGATCTGGATTTGTCTACGATGGATGTGGTCTGGCTCAGGCAGGATCCTCCGTTTGACATGGGGTATATCACCACCACGCATTTGCTGGACATGATCCATCCCGAAACGCTTGTGGTGAACGATCCTTTCTGGGTTCGAAATTACCCCGAAAAGCTACTTGTGCTGGCGTTTCAGGACCTCACGCCTCCAACCATGATTGCGCGTGATCTGGAAACGCTGAAGGCTTTCAAAGAGGCGCATGGCGATATTATTCTGAAGCCGCTTTATGGAAACGGGGGCGCAGGTGTGTTCCGGCTGGATCACAACGACCGCAATCTGGCATCTCTGCACGAGCTTTTTGCGGGCATCAACCGTGAGCCCCTGATCGCGCAGAAATTCCTGCCTGATGTTTCAAACGGCGACAAGCGCATCATCTTGGTTGATGGCGAACCAGTTGGGGCGATCAACCGCGTGCCAGCTGCGGGTGAAACGCGATCCAACATGCATGTCGGGGGGAGGCCCGAGAAGGTTGGCCTCACCGCGCGTGATCGTGAAATCTGTGCAGCCATTGGGCCGCTCTTGCGTGAGAAGGGACAGGTTTTTGTCGGCATCGATGTGATTGGCGACTATCTGACCGAGATCAACGTGACCTCGCCCACCGGCATTCAGGAGCTGGAGCGGTTCGATGGCACCAACGTGGCCGAAAAGATCTGGCAAGCGATCGAGGCACGGCGCGCATGAGCATCCGACTGGCCATCACGCGTGGTTTCATGCGGGTGGTTGTCAAACCGCGTTTGCGGCATCTGACGGATGTGCCCAAGGCGCGGCGCGAGCTGGAACGCGCGGTTTCTGTCTTGTTTCGTGCGCCACCTTTCACTTGGTATCGTGAAACGCGACTGGCTGGAAAAATTCCTGCGCTTTGGATCGAGGTCAGCCCGGCATCGCGACCGGTGCCTGCTGATAAAGTTCTGCTGTATCTGCATGGGGGTGGGTTTGTCGCAGGGTCCCCTAACACGCATCGCAAGTTTCTGGCGCGGTTGTCGAAACTGTCTGGAACAAAAATATGTGCGCCTGACTATCGTAAAGCGCCTGAAAATCGGTTTCCCGCAGCCGTTGAGGATTGCCTGACGGCATTTGAAGCGCTGCTGGAGCAAGGCTACGCCCCGCAAAACATCCTGTTGGGCGGTGACAGCGCCGGGGGCGGGCTGTGTTTCTCTGTGCTGGGCGCGCTACAAAAACGCGGATTGAAACCTGCGGGGATTGTCACCTTTTCGCCCATCGTGGACTTGCGGTTTACCTCGGCGTCTTTTGAAGAAAACAGATCAGCTGATCCGCTTTTGCCTTCTGAAAGGCGCGATCTAGTGCTGGATCACTATCTTGCCGAAGGGAATGCCAGCGACCCGGCGGCATCCCCAATCCTGTACGAATTCAAGACGCCGCCGCCCGTGTTCTTTCAGTTTTCAACGACGGAAATTCTGCGCGATGAAAGCCTGCGTATGGCTGCGCGTTTGAAAGAGGTCGGCGGGCAGGTGGTACTGGATGAATGGCCCGATGCGCCTCATGTCTGGGTGATCATGGATGGACGTTTGCCCGAAGCACGGGAAGGGCTGCGGCGTGCGGCCGGGTTTATCCGGCAAGTGCTTCACGGTGGCTCACAAGGCGAAAGCTGAGCGCTTCGGCCACATGTTGCCGCCCCACTTGTGTCGCGCCGTCAAGGTCCGCAATGGTGCGTGCCACCCGCAAAACACGGTGGTATCCCCGCGCAGACAGGTGAAACCGGTCGGCCGCGCGCATCAGAATGTCCCGCCCATCCGCATCTGGCGTTGCGACCTCGTCCAACAGCGCACCTTCGATATCCGAATTTGTTGTGACCCCTTTGTGGTCGGCATATCGTGCCTCTTGCCGGGCACGCGCGGCGTCCACGCGCTGGGCAATCACGTCTGAGCGCTCTCCGTTTGCGGGCAGGTCGAGGTCTTGGAAGCTGACCGGAGGGACATCAAGGCGCAAGTCGAACCGGTCCAGAAGAGGCCCCGATATCTTCTTCATGTAGTCCTCACCACAGATCGGTGCCTTGTTGCAGGCCCGCGACGGGTCGGTCAAATACCCGCACCGACAGGGATTGGCGGCAGCGACCAGGAGGAACCGGCTGGGATAGCGTACATGGGCGTTGGCGCGGGCGACGGTGACCTCACCGGTTTCCAGCGGTTGGCGAAGGGTTTCCAGAACCTGTCGGCTGAACTCCGGGAATTCGTCCATGAACAGCACACCAGTATGCGCCAGACTGATCTCTCCGGGTTTTGCTCCGCGCCCCCCGCCCACAATCGCGGCCATCGAGGCGGTGTGATGCGGCGTTCGAAACGGGCGGTCGCGTGATATCCCACCCGGTTCAAGCAAGCCCGAGACCGAGTGTATCATCGACATCTCCAGCGCCTCGGTCGCCGTAAGCGGCGGCATGATGCCGGGCAGGCGCGCCGCCAGCATGGATTTACCTGATCCGGGAGGGCCGACCATCAGAATATGGTGGCGTCCCGCGGCGGCAATCTCCAAAGCGCGTTTGGCCCGTTCTTGCCCCTTAACCTCGGACAGGTCTTTTGTCTGAGGGGGACTGTTGATCCGGCCTGTACGTGCTGGTTCCAGCGGGGATTGGCCGGTGAAATGTGCCAGGACGCTTGCCAGTGAAGGGGCGGCGAGCACTTTGGTCGTGTCGATCCACGCAGCTTCTGCACCGCAGGGTTTGGGGCAGACCAGATCAAGTTCGTGTTCGGCGGCCGCCAGGGCGGCGGGCAGGGCGCCGGTGACGGGTTGCAATGTTCCATCAAGTGACAATTCGCCCAGAGCCAGCAGATTTCCCGTGTCTTCCGGCGTCAGCATGCCCGCTTCGGTCAACAGCGCAAGGGCAATGGGCAGGTCGAAATGCGACCCCTCTTTTGGCAGATCAGCGGGGGACAGGTTTACCGTGATCTTGCGCGCGGGCAGGGTCAGGGACATGGCTGAAAGCGCGGCGCGTACGCGGTCGCGGGCCTCGCTTACGGCTTTGTCCGGAAGGCCCACGATGGCAAAGCTGGGAAGGCCGGGGGTGAAGGCGCATTCCACCTCGACCAGCCGGGCGTCGATCCCGTCAAATGCCACCGTATTGATCCGTGCAACCATCGTGCCGCTACCCCGTCTTTCGGACAGGGTAGGGGCAACGTGGTTACCAAGTGGTTAACGCGTGAGCCTGTTGACCATTGCAACAAAGGCGGGCCAGGCATCCGGATCGTTCATGGTCTTGTCGCGGCAGGTTGGGTTGCAAAAGCCCCAGACCTGTCCGTCCAGCTCCAGAAAATCCGTCACGGGCGCCCCGGAATAGGGGCAGTCCGTGTTGAGCGACGGGCCTTCGGCGGCCTTTGCCCTGCGGGGTGTCGGGCCGGGCCATGCGGCGAGCGACTGGCCGTCGATATAGGGTACCGGATCATAGCTTTTGGTCAGTCCAGTTGCACGCCAGCGCCGAAAGGCAAGATCATCCAGATGTGCTGCGATATAGGCTTGGGCCGGTTTTGATATTGGCAAACCAAACCCGGCAATCCGTGCGGCCACGGGCGCATAGAACACATCCGCCAGCGAATAGTCGCCAAACAGCCATGGGCTGTTATCGCGTCCGAATTTTTCCCACGCAAGGGTCCAAAGTGTTTCGATCCGCTCGAGGTCAGCGCGTACAGCATCCGAGGGAACAAAACCTTCCACAACACCCAGAAGCTGCATGGGACAATCGCCGCGCAAAGCGCCAAAACCCGAATGCATTTCCGCGACCAGCCAACGTGCCAGCGCGCGGGCATCCGGGCCCGAGGGCCACAGGCCGGCTTCGGGGTGACGTTCGGCCAGTGTTTCCCCCATGGCTAGCGTATCACCAATTGCCACGCCCTCGGGTGTGCGCATCACGGGCACATAGCGGGCAGGCGCCAGCTCTTCGAGGTCTTCTTTGAGCGTGCCGGAATAAAGTCCGGCCAAATGCGTACGCGCGGGAATGTCGAATTTCTCAAACATCAGCCAACCGCGCAGCGACCAACTGGAAAAGCTTTGGTCGCCAATATAAAGATCATAAGTCATGGGCATATGTTTGCTGCGCCTGCAGCCATCAATCAATGCTTCATTTGTGAAGAAGTTGTTCACGGCAGATGATTGATCGCCCCCACATGCCAACCTGCACCGTCCCAGTCCAGCCGCGTGACCGACAGGTTGTCGATTTTATGCCCAAGCGCTTCGTATGGTGTTGTTTGCATGGCGCGGGCGATTTGGGTCAGGATCACGCCGAAATGTGCCACGGCGATCACATGGGCATGGCCTGCGTCATTCAGCCCGTCGACCACGTTTGACACGCGATGAGACAGTTGGTTCCAGCTTTCTCCATTCGGGGCCGTATGGTGGCCGGGGTCTTCCCAGAAAGCATGCGACAATTCCGGGTCGCGTGCGGAAACCTGTTGCCAGTCCAGCCCGTCCCAATCTCCGAAATGAAACTCGCGTAGATTGGTGTCATGGGGCAGGCGGTGGCGGGTCGGGGTCGCGATGGCGTCGGCGGTGGCCGCCGCGCGGATCAGGTCGGACGATATCATCGCCGCGTGCTCTGGCAGGTGATCAGAGAGCCGGCCAATCGCTGCGTGGTCGGACAGGTCCGCAGGCAGGTCACGCCAGCCCACCATGGTTTTCGCATGGGTCGGCCCGTGACGCACCCACCACCAGCTGGTCATCATGGTGCCCCCTTGGGCAACGTGCCTTTTAACGCCAGCGGCAAGCCAGCCATGACGGTCAGCACCAGATCAGAGCGTGCGGCAAGGCGTTGGTTCAATTCGCCCTGCGCCTGCCGAAACCGCCGTGCAAGCGCGTTTTCCGGGACAATGCCCGCGCCGACCTCGTTCGAGACGACGACAACCGGGGCGGGGCAGTCCGAAATGGCGTTGATCAAAAGGCGCTCTGCTGCCTCGACATCCATATCCGAGAACATGTGATTGGACAGCCACATGGTTGCGCAGTCCAAAAGCACCACCTCCTCTGCGCTCACCCCGGCCAGGGCAGACACCACATCCGTGGGCGCTTCGACCGTGCGCCAGCCTGACCCGCGGCGCACCTGATGGCGGCTGATCTTGTCAGACATTTCGTCATCATGGGCCATTGCGGTGGCGATATACACCATCGGCCGCCTCGCGGCGCAGACCAGCCGTTCAGCATAATCCGACTTGCCAGAGGCCGCGCCGCCCAGCACCAAGGTCATCGAAGGAAGGGTCATATCCATAGGCGTGAGGTCGCACTGCGACATGGGGTCCGTCAAGCGCAAACCGCTTGAGAGCGGCGGCTTGCACCCCTAGGTTTCAGGTATGAAACAGATTTTCCTGGCAATCATGTTCGCATTTTCGACGCCTGCATGGGCGGCGCAGACAGAGCTGAGCGCGGCTGATCTGGACCGGATGCGCGCTGCCGATGTGGTGCTTCTGGGCGAGGTGCATGACAACCCAACGCACCATATGGTTCAGGCAAACGCGGTTGCGGCATTGGACCCGACTGCCTTGGTGATCGAGATGCTGAGCGCCAAGGAGGCCCATGACTTGCAAGCCGATAAGGCCGGTTTCGCGGCGCGCTGGGAGGCCGCGAGCTGGCCTGACTATGCGATGTATCTTCCGATTTTCACCGCGCATGACGGACCTATCCTTGGCGCGGGCGTGTCTCGGGAAGTGGCGCGCGCAACCTATGCCGACGGGGTTTCGGCGCATTTCACCGGTGATGCTGCGGCCTATGGGCTGGACCAGCCACTGCCCGCCGATCAACATGCCGCGCGACTTGACCTTCAATACGCGGCCCATTGCGAAGCGATGCCGCGAGAGGCCCTTGGTGGCATGATCGAGGTTCAGCGCCTGCGCGACGCCACATTGGCGGCGAAGGTGATCGAAGCGCTGGACAGCCATGGCGGCCCCGTCGTGGTGATCACCGGCAACGGCCATGCGCGCAAAGACTGGGGCGTGCCGGCCTATCTGGCACGGCTAAGGCCATCGCTGAAACTGGTTGCGGTCGGGCAAGCAGAAGCAGGTGTGCTGCCTGAAGGCGGCTTCGACATCTATCTTGATGCGCCCGCCGTGGACAGGCCGGACCCTTGCGCCGCATTCGAATAGGCAATGCGCGTGGCTTGAAAGCACGGCGCGGGTCCCGTAACTGTTTGAAGACGCTTCAAAGGGGACGGTCATGCTGGCTGGCAAACATATCCTTCTGATCATTGGCGGCGGTATCGCGGCTTTCAAATCTCTGGACCTGATCCGGCGGCTGCGCGAGCGCGGGGCCAGCGTGACCCCGGTGATCACGCGGGCTGGGCAAGAGTTTGTGACGCCCTTGTCCGCCTCGGGGCTGGCCGCGCGCAAGGTTTATACCGAGCTTTTCGACCTGACCGACGAGGCCGAGATGGGGCATATTGAACTCAGCCGCGCCGCCGATCTGGTGGTGGTGGCGCCTGCAACGGCGGACCTGCTGGGCAAGATGGCGGGCGGTTTGGCCAATGATCTGGCCTCGACCCTTCTGATGGCCACGGATAAACGCGTGCTGGTGGCGCCGTCGATGAATGTGCGCATGTGGCAGCACCCCGCCTGCCAGCGCAATGTGGCGACCTTGACGGAAGACGGCGTGTTGTTCGTGGGCCCGAATGAAGGTGACATGGCTTGCGGTGAATACGGGCCGGGGCGCATGGCCGAACCGCTGGAAATCGTTGCGGCGATCGAAGCAGCGCTGGCGGATGGTCCGCTCAAGGGCAAACATGTGCTGGTGACTTCTGGACCCACCCATGAACCGATAGATCCGGTGCGCTATATCGCCAACCGATCATCAGGCGCGCAGGGCACGGCGCTGGGCCGCGCTTTGGCCGCCCTTGGCGCCGAGGTAACCTTTGTGACCGGTCCCGCCGATGTGCCCCCGCCCGACGGCGTGAATGTGGTAAAGGTGCAATCCGCGCAACAGATGTTGGACGCGGTCAAGGCCGCGCTGCCCGCGGATGCGGCCGTTTTCGCAGCCGCGGTGGCGGATTGGCGCGTGGCCTCTGCCTCGGACAGCAAGATCAAGAAAGACGGATCGGGCAAGCTGCCGGTTCTGGAGTTTGCCGAGAACCCGGACATTCTGGCCATGGTCAGCCAGATGAAGAAGGGCCGGCCGGGGCTTGTGGTTGGCTTCGCGGCTGAAACCGATGATGTGATCGCCAATGCGACCGCCAAGCGGGCGCGCAAAGAGTGCGACTGGATTGTTGCCAATGATGTCAGCCCGGAAACCGGGATCATGGGCGGGGCGGAAAACGCCGTGACGTTGATTTCCGACGCAGGTGCCGAGGCCTGGCCGCGCATGGGCAAAGACGCCGTGGCCCGGCAATTGGCGGCAAGGATCGCGGATGCTCTGACGGGGAACGCGTGATGCCGGTCGTCAAGGTTTTGCACGACGAGGGCAGCGACACCTCTGTAGCGCTGCCCAGCTATGAAACAGCAGGGGCTGCGGGGGCAGACCTGCGCGCCAATCTGCCCGCCGCCGACCGCGGAGCGGGCTGGACCCTTGCCCCGATGGAACGGCGCATTGTGCCCACGGGCCTACGGGTCGAAATCCCCGATGGGTTCGAAATGCAGATCCGCCCGCGCTCGGGTCTGGCGGCCAAACATGGCGTGACGCTGGCCAATGCGCCCGGCACGATTGACAGTGACTATCGCGGCCCTTTGGGGGTGATCTTGATCAATCTGGGGGCGGAGCCTTTCACCATCGGACATGGGGACCGGATCGCGCAGGCGGTGATCGCCCCCGTGGTTCAGGCAGACTATGCGCTTGTTGACGCGCTGGGCGAAACGACGCGTGGGTCCGGTGGGTTTGGTTCAACGGGGCGTGGCTAGTCGATGCTCTGGGTTCTTCTGGCACTGGCGGTGATCTGGCTGGGCGGGCGGTTGATGCAATTGACGGTCTGGCAGCGCTGGGTGTTGACGGGGCTTCTGGCGGTGGTTGTGCTGCTCAGCCTGTCCGTCTTACCTGCGGGCAATCCGATTGCCGTGGCGCTAGGCGGGAACTTCGCGATCTGGGCGGTGTTTTTCGCGGGCATCGCACTTGCGGCGCTTTATGGGCGCGGGCTTTCATGGCTGAAGGCACGGGTGCCCGAAGCGCCGAAATCCGACACGGATGATGGCCCCTTCACCGACACGGAACTTGACCGCTATGCCCGCCATATCGTGCTGCGTGAAATCGGCGGTCCGGGGCAGGTGGCGTTGAAAAACGCGCGTGTTCTGGTGGTTGGCGCTGGCGGGCTTGGCTCTCCGGTCTTGTTGTATCTGGCGGCGGCCGGGGTGGGCACCATCGGCGTGATTGACGATGACGTGGTGGACAACTCGAACCTGCAGCGGCAGGTGATCCATCGGGATGCAGATATCGGGATGCCCAAAGTGTTTTCGGCGCAAGCGGCAATGATGGCGCAAAATCCAGCCATCACGGTGCGCCCCTATCACCGCCGTCTGACTGCTGACATCGCTGAGACTGTTCTGTGTGACTATGATCTGGTGATCGAGGGTTCGGACAATTTCGAAACGCGCTATCTGGTGAATCGCGCCGCGGCACAGTTGCGTATCCCCGTCATCGGCGGCGCGCTCTCTCAATGGGAAGGGCAGGTGTCGACCTTTGACCCCGCGCGCGACGCGCCCTGTTATGAGTGCATCTTCCCCGAGGCCCCCGCAGCGGGCCTGGCGCCCAGCTGTTCTGAAGCCGGCGTTGTCGGTCCCTTGCCTGCAGTCATTGGCGGCATCATGGCAACCGAAGCAGTGAAGGAAATCACCGGGGCGGGCGAAGGCCTGCGCGGGCGCATGATGATCTATGACGCGATGTATGCGGACACCCGCATGATCCGCACCAAACGTCGCAAAGGATGCGCTGGCTGTGGATGACCTGACACTGGAACGCCTGACCGAACTGGATGCCCCGTCGCTGTTCGTCTTTGAAAAGAAGAACAAGGCGTGGTTCGAAGCCCATGTCGGTCCGCGCCCTGACAGCTATCTGACGCTGGAAGGCCTGTCTGCGGTGGTCATGGAGCAGGTGGCCGCGGGCGAGCTGATGTATCTTTTGAAGCTTGGTGGGCGGATCATCGGTCGGGTCAATCTGACGGGAATTGACGCGCGCGTCGCACAGCTTGGCTATCGGCTGGGTAAAGATCATTGCGGCAAAGGCTTGGCGACGCAGGCGGTTGGCATGGTGTTGGAGGCAGCACGTGCCCAAGGGCTTTGGGCGATCGAGGCGCGCGTGCTGGCAGGCAACCCGGCCTCGAGGCGTGTGTTGGAAAAGAACGGTTTTTTGCACACGGGCAGCGCACGGATCGGCGACAAGGCCTGCGATACGTTCCGACGTGACCTCGACTAACTGCGGCAGGCTCTGGCATTCCGCGTGCGCCTTGCGTAGCGTCGTGACAAAGGAGACCCCATGACCAACCCGCTTTTGTCCGCTTGGGACACACCCTTCGACCTGCCGCCTTTCGACCAGATCAGCGATGCTGATTTCGAGCCCGCCTTTGATGCGGCGCTGTCCAAGACACGCGCTGCGATAGACGCCATCGCGCAGTGCCAAGACGCGCCGGATTTCGCCAATACAATCGAGGCTTTGGAACGCGCCGATGCGCCGCTCGACCGGGTGTTGGGCGTGTTTTACAATGTGGCAGGTGCTGACAGCACGCCCGCGCGCGAAGACCTGCAACGCAAGCTGGCGCCGCGTCTGGCCGCCTTCTCGGCCGAGGTGACGCTGAACGCGGCGCTCTTCGAGCGGATCGACAGTCTCTGGCGGCACAGGGATGGCCTTGACCTCAGCGCAGAGCAGGCGCGGGTTCTGATGCTGACCCGTCGCCGGTTTGTCCGCTCGGGCGCCCAGCTTCAGGGCGCGGATCGGGATCGGTTGAAAGCGGTGGGTGAACGTCTGGCAGAGCTTGGCACCGCTTTTACGCAAAACCTTCTGGCAGATGAACGTGACTGGCACATGGCGCTGAGCGAAGCGGATCTGGAAGGCTTGCCCGGGTTCGTTGTCGATGCCGCGCGCGGTGCCGGGGCAGAGAAGGGGCTTGACGGCCCGGCCATCACCCTGGCGCGGTCGGTCATCACGCCGTTCCTGCAGCATTCACCGCTTCGGGACCTGCGACGCCGCGCCTATGACGCCTATGTGGCGCGTGGGGCCAATGGTGGCGAAACCGACAATCGTGCGATTGCCGCCGAGACCCTGGCCCTGCGCGAGGAACGCGCGCGTCTTTTGGGCTATGAGAGCTTTGCGGCGTTCAAGCTGGAAACAGAGATGGCCGGCACACCCGCACGTGTGCGTGAGCTGTTGATGCAGGTTTGGGAACCCGCGCGTGAGGCGGCGCTGGCCGATGCGGATTTGATGACCGATATGCTGCATGCGGATGGCCATAACGGGGATCTGGCCCCTTGGGACTGGCACTATTATGCAGAGCGCCGGCGTGAGGTCGAGCATGATCTGGATGAGGCCGAGATCAAGCCGTATCTGCAGCTTGATCGGATGATCGCAGCGGCTTTTGACGTGGCGCAGCGCCTGTTCGGGCTGGAGTTTGCGCCGTTGGATGTGTCGCTTTACCACCCGGATGCGCGCGCGTGGGAGGTCACGCGAGATGGCCAGCATGTGGCTGTTTTCATAGGCGATTATTTTGCCCGCGGGTCCAAGCGGTCAGGGGCATGGTGTTCGGCGATGCGCAGCCAACAGAAGCTTGAAGGCAACATTCGCCCGATTGTGGTGAATGTCTGCAATTTTGCGAAACCCGAAGACGGGCAGCCGGGGCTTTTGTCGTGGGATGATGCGCGCACGCTGTTTCACGAGTTTGGTCATGCGCTTCACCAAATGCTGTCGGATGTGACTTACGCGTCCATCTCGGGCACCTCTGTGGCGCGCGATTTCGTCGAGCTGCCCAGCCAGCTTTATGAACATTGGCTGGAAGTGCCCGAAGTTCTGGGCAGGTTTGCCACCCACGCCGTGACGGGCGAGGCCATGCCCGAGACGTTGCTGAACCGCTTGCTGGCGGCGTCGACCCATGACACGGGATTTCAGACGGTGGAGTTTCTGGCCTCGGCCATCGTGGATCTGGATTTCCACGATGGGACGGCCCCGGCAGATCCAATGCAGATGCAGGACGAAACGCTCCAGCGGATCAAGATGCCAGCGGCGATCAACATGCGTCACGCAACGCCGCATTTCGCACATGTCTTTGCCGGGGATGGATATTCTTCGGGCTATTACAGCTACATGTGGTCCGAGGTGATGGATGCAGATGCGTTTGAAGCGTTTATCGAGGTTGGGAACGCGTTTGATCCTGACATGGCGACGAAGCTTGAAGAGCATATTCTGTCGAAGGGCGGGTCGGTGGATGCTGAAGAGCTTTACAGGGCGTTTCGCGGGCGCATGCCCGGGGTGGCGCCACTTTTGAAAGGGCGTGGGTTGGCTTAAAGCGTTTCGAGATTAACTTGAGGCACAAGTTGATTTCGAAACGCCCACAACACCAGTAGGTCCCGCGCGTTTTGCCTTTTTATTGTGCTTCAACAATAAGTCGAAACGCTTGAGTGCACCCGCCCCGACATGCCCCCTTTGTGGGCGTGTCGGGTTGGGGGTGGCCTCGCTGCGCTCGGCAGATTTCAGGCCTTCGGCGAAGGTATTTATGACAAGAAAATAAGGGCCGGGAGAGGCTTAAGGCGTTTCGGAATAAACATGTGTCTCAGGCCTATCCCGAAACGCTTTAGCCATCCGTTTTGCGCGATGGATCGTCGGGATGTGGTTCGACGCCGACCGGGTCTTTGTGGATCATCACGTCTGATCCGGGGAAGGCGTGCAGGATGGCGCGGCGCAGGCTGGCGCCGATGGCGTGGGCGTCCTCAAGGCTTTGGCGTCCGTCCAGTTCGATGTGCATGTTGATGAATGTGACCGATCCAGAGCGGCGGGTTTTCAGGTCGTGGAATCCGTAAACGCCGGGGTGATTGCGCGCAATCTCTGAAACCCCGTCGATCACGCGCGGGTCGGCGGCGCGGTCCATCAGCCCGTCCCATGCGGTCTTGAAGATGCGGAGTGCCCCGACGGCGAGCATGATTGCAGCACCAATGGCGACCACGCTGTCGATTTGCTCCATCCCGAACCATTGTGCGGCCCAAAGCGACAGGATCGCGCCGATGTTCGGGATCAGGTCGCCCAGATAGTGCAGGCTGTCGGCCTTGACCACCGCGTTGCCGGTTTGGGCGGCCACATGGCGTTGCCAAAGCACAAGGCCAAGGGTCAGCACGATAGAGGCACCCATCACCGCGATGCCGCTTTCATGTGCCATGATCGGGGCGGGCTCACCAGACAGAAGACGGGCGGTTGCGGCCCAGGCAATGATGCCTGCGGACACCATGATGAACAGGCTCTGACCCAGTGCGGCCAGATCTTCGGCCGCGCTGTGGCCGAACGTGTGGTCTTCATCGGCGGGGCGTGCGGCGTACCAAATCGCCGCCAGTGCCCCCAGTGACACCATCAGGTCCATTGCGCTGTCGGCCAGCGAGGCGGCGACAGAGAGAGCTTGCGTTTCGCCAAGCGCCCAAAGTTTCAGCCCCACAAGGGTCAGTGCCACCAGCGCCGAGGCGACGCCGGCTGAAAGGTTCAGTTTGATGCGGTTGGTCTGCATGGCGTCGGGCTAGCCTATCGCCAAGGGAGGGCGCAAGTGGAAGTTGTGCTTTTAGGCGCCACTACCATAACACCTTGTCGCGCAGTCGCGCCCAGGCGCGCTTGGCAAAATCGTCTTTTGCGGGTTCCAGCCCATGCCGGACGAGGGTCCAGAAGAAATACTTCTCGTACGGGAAATCCGCCATCAGATCCGCGCCGAATTCCAGTGCTTGCTTCAGATCCGATCGGTTGCGCGCGGTCAGGCTCGCATGCCAGTAGCTTGATTTCGCACAGGTGATCACGGGGCGTTTGTGCATCAAGGCTTCAAACCCGGCGGGCGCGTTTTGCGTGACCACCAGATCAGAGGCCTCGATCAGGTCGTGAAGGCTGGCCTCGGATATCTTTACGTTCTGATAGTCGCGACAGACATCCATAACCAGACGGCGGTTTTCTTTGCCCTGGTCGGCGTGCAGCTTCACATAGATCAACGCGTTACGGTCTTGTTCCGCACAGGTGCGGATCATGGTTTCATGGTTCAGATAGGACAGGGTCGGAACCGTGCCGTCATCGGCGCCGCAGAAAACCACGGCGCGCGCCGAATGTAGCCCGTTATGTGCCCGATCCGCTTGCCGTATCGGGGAAACATTTTCGCGGATCATGTAGCCCGCGACACCATTGAAGAAATAGGTGGCCTTGTCGGCGTCGACATGGGTTGGATCAAATTCGGACAGGCGCAGGCTGGAATGTTGGGCCGGGCCAACTTCGTCGACATGCCAAAAGCCAAGGATCGGCGCGGGGTTCACGTGCAAGATGCGCGGGCCATAAGCAGGGGGGTGATTGATCAGCAGGTTCAGGCAGTTCGGATCGTCAAACGCCGCCGCAGCGGCCTTGCTGCCTTCCAAAACGGTGTCCATGCGCACCCCGTTCTTAACAAGATGCGGCGCAAGTTTAGAGAAGAACTCCTGTTCTTCAGCGGCGATGGCGCGCAGCCATTCCTGTGATCCGTGCACGGTGACCCGTCGACCCCTCGACGCAGGTTTCGTGCGCAAGTTGTCAAGCAGCGACACTAGTCGATCACCTCGCTTTCTCTCACACCCCAGAGATTGCCTTTTGCGGTCCAGCCGCGAATGCCATCCGCTTTGATCCGGCACCAGCTTATGCCGCAGGTTTCAATCCGTGCAATCACGCCCGCCTCGAGATAGGCGTTGATCTGAGATGCGTCATCGGCGCGGTTGAACAGGGGGGACAGATCAGCATCGATGATCGCCGTGCGGGCTCCGGACAAGAGCGAATAGTGCACCCAGCCGCCCACGCCATCCCGGTCGCGCACCTGCCGCCAATGCCCAAACTCTCCGGTGACTTCAAGCGGCATACCGCGTCGCTTATAGACCCAGTCGATCCGGTGCCTGAGCGACGGGCCGCGCCGCACATTCCCTTCGGATGTCTTCAGGGACACGAAACGCGGAATGGGCAGGTTGGTCACCGCCCCCCGTTCGGGTGTGTCCGTGTCGCTTATGGCGGGGCCTGCGCCCAATGCCACAACAACAGCCAAAACACTCCAAGCCATTTTGCCGGATTTCAGCATTTCTGCCCTCGTTCCCACCTGTTGCCCAATCGTTCGCGCAATTTTATTTCGTCTGCGATCCGGTCGGGCTTGTACCTTGCCTCGTTCCTTGTCACTCTGACACCGAGACGCGCAAAAGAAAAGCCACAGGGAGGGCGGGCATGGCCGCAGAACGTCTGAGTGTTGTCGTCACGCGACGGTTGCCGGAAGTTGTCGAGACACGGATGATGGAATTGTTCGATGTCGAATTGCGGGCGGATGATACGCCAATGACGCGCGCAGAACTGGCAGAGGCGATGAAACGCTGCGATGTGCTGGTGCCAACGATCAATGACCAGATTGATGCCAACATGCTTGCGGGCGCAGGGGACAGGCTTCGCCTGATCGCGAATTACGGCGCTGGTGTGGATCATATCGATGTTGGATCTGCACGAGAACGCGGGGTTCTGGTGTCGAACACGCCGGGCGTGTCGGCGGATGATACGGCCGATATGGCCATTGCCCTGATTCTCGCCGTGACCCGTCGTTTCCCCGAAGGCATTCGCACGATGGCCTCGGGAAAATGGGAAGGCTGGTCCCCCACGGCGATGCTGGGACATCGCATCCAGGGGCGCCGCGTGGGCATTTTGGGGATGGGCCGCATCGGTCAGGCCGTCGCCACCCGTGCGCGCGCTTTTGGAATGCAGGTGCATTACCACAACCGCAAACGGCTGCACCCGCAGATCGAGGAACAGTTGGAAGCCACCTATTGGGAAAGCCTTGATCAGATGGTGGCGCGCATGGATGTGATTTCCATCAATTGCCCGCACACGCCGTCGACGTTCCACCTGATGAATGCGCGGCGATTGAAGCTGATGAAACCGGATGCGGTGATCGTGAACACCTCGCGCGGGGAAGTGATCGACGAAAACGCGCTGACACGCCTGTTGCGCGCGGGCGATATCGCGGGGGCCGGGCTGGACGTTTACGAACATGGAAACGAGATCAACCCCCGCCTGCGTGATCTGCCCAACGTTGTGGCGCTGCCGCATATGGGGTCTGCCACGGTCGAAGGTCGTGTCGAAATGGGCGAAAAGGTTCTGATCAACATCAAGACCTTTGCAGATGGCCATCGCCCGCCCGATCAGGTGGTGCCGGGTTTGCTTTAGAGCGGGGTGCGCTCATCTCGCATCATAGCGCTTGGGCTGGCCGCTTTCATGCTGGTGGCCGGCTGTTCGCGCCCGCTTTCTTCGACCGAGGTCGAAATGTCGCGCACCATGTTTGGCGACAGTCTGGACACGGATAAGGTGCGGGTGCGGGCGGGCATTGGGATTTTGCCGCTTCCAAACCCTGAACCGGTCACGCAAGACGCGCCCAAAGTCGCCCCGCGCGATATTCCGGAAACCGTGTGTGACCGCGTCGCCCAACCCGACCGCAAATGGACTTTCCCGGCGGGGTTCGTTCTGTGGAATCAGGTGTTCCTGAAGCGCGACTATTATCGTGATGATATGTTCGAAGGCTGGCCCGAAAGCCTGCCCATGCCACACGCGCTATTGATGGCGCATGAGCTGGTGCATGTCTGGCAATGGCAAAACCGCGCCCGCACGGGGTATACGCCCTTCAAGTCCGGCGCCGAGAGCTTTCAGCCCGGCGATCCCTATTATTGGCCGGGCCGCGAGGCAGGCGCCTATCTGTCTTACAACTTCGAGGCACAGGCCGCTCTGGTCGAAGATTACATGTGCATGACGCTTTTCGTGCCCAACCATCCCCGCCGCAAGGAGGTCGAGGCCTTGATCACGCCCGTGATCCCTGTGGACCAGCTTTCGCAGGCCTTAAAGCGTTGAATCCGACGCTCATGTCGTTTTCATTCTGTGTAAGGTCGGGCAGGTTCGGACCTTGACCCCGCCTTACGGCATCTATGATGCAACAGATTTTTCCCAAGGGAGTCGCCCCATGAAAACCAATGTAAAAGCGCTTGTCGTCGGCGGTGGTGCCGTTGGCACGTCGATCGCCTATCATCTGGCCAAAGCTGGCTGGGATGATGTGATGCTGATCGAGCGAGACGAGCTGACCTCGGGCTCGACCTGGCACGCTGCCGGTCTTTTGCCGCTCTTCAACATGTCCTATGCGACGACCCACATCCACGACTACTCGGTCAAGTTCTACAAAACGCTGGAAGAAGAAACCGGTCTGAACGCCGGTTTTGCCGTGGTGGGCAACCTGCGTATGGCGCAGACCGACGAGCGTATGGATGAATACCAGCTCTATGCCTCGACCGCGGACACTGTGGGCATCAATTATGAATTCCTGACGCCCGAGCAGATCAAGGAACGTTGGCCGCTGATCGAAACCGGCGACCTGAAGGGTGCTCTGTACCACACCGAAGATGGCTACATTAACCCGGCAGACGTGACGCAGGCGATGGCCAAAGGTGCGCGTCAGCGTGGCGTGGAAATCCACCGCAAAATGCAGGCGGACGACTTCCACTGGAACGGCACCCACTGGGAAGTCACCTGCACCAAGATGGTGGAAAAGGGCGGCAACCTGATCGAGAGCGACGAGAAGGTGGTGATCACTGCCGAACACGTCGTGACCGCATCTGGCAACCACGCCCAACGCACCGCCAAGATGCTGGGCATCAAGATGCCCGCTATCCCGGTCGAGCACACGTTCATCGTCATGGACAAAGACCCTGAGCTGGTGAAATGGCGCGAAGCGGGCAACCCCGAGCACCCCGTTGTGCGCGACGCCGACAACGAAAGCTATGCCCGTGAAGAGCGTGGTGGCTGGATCTTGGGCATCTATGAACGCGGTGCCCCCGCCCGCTTTGAGCATGGCGTACCGGACAGCTTCCGTGCCGACCTGTTCCCGCTGGATCTGGACCGGATTGCGGATCAATACATGGCGATGGCCGAGCGCGTGCCGTCCTGTGCTGAAAGCGGTTTGAAAGACGATTTCAACGGCCCGATCTGCTACACCCCCGACGGCAACCCGCTGGTCGGCCCGGCCCCCGGTCTGCGCAACATGTGGCTGGCCGAAGGCTTCAGCTTCGGGATCACCGCGGCTGGCGGCACCGGCTATTACCTCGCCCAGATGATGGTCGATGGCGAAGCCGAGATCGACATGGCCTCGCTTGACCCCAAGCGGTATTCGTCGGGCTGGATGACCACCGAGTTTGCCGCGCGCAAGAACGAAGAATGCTACGAGCATGTCTACATCCTGCACCACCCCGATGAAGAGCGCCCGGCCTGTCGGCCCCTGCGCACCTCGCCCGCCTTCGACCGTCAGAAGGAAAAAGGCGCGCAGTTTGGTTGGGTGAACGGCTGGGAACGCCCGAACTATTACGGTCCCGTCGATGCTCCGTCGAACTTCGACGAAGAAAGCCGCTCGTTCCGCCGTGGTGGTTGGTGGCAATATGCTGTCGACGAAGCGAAAGCCGTGCGTGAAGGCGTTGGCCTGATCGACGCGACCGCCTTCACCAAGCATGTGGTCAAAGGCCCCGGCGCGACCCAGTTCTTGGACTGGTTCACCTGTAACAAACTGCCGCGCGTCGGCCGCATCAACTTGACCTATGCGCTGACCTCGCACGGCACCACCCGCACCGAATACACCATCGTGCGCAACGGCGAGAACAACTACTACCTCGTGTCTGCCGGTGCGTGGACCGAATATGACGCCGACTTCCTGCGCAAGGCGGCCGAGGACAAGATGGAGGAATTCGGCTACATCGAAATCCAGGACGTGACCACCCAGTGGGGCGTCTTCGCCATCGCAGGTCCGAAATCGCGTGATGTTCTGAAAGAGGTCATCGTAGATGCAGACCCGGAAAACGCGCTGACCAACAAAGCGTTCCCGTGGCTTTCCGCCAAGCAGATCGAGTTGGGCATGTGCCCGGTGAATGCGATCCGTGTGGCCTATACCGGCGAGTTGGGTTGGGAACTTCACCACCCGATCGAGATGCAGAACTATCTGTGGGATTTGCTGCTTAAAGCAGGCGAAAAGCACGGCATGAAGCTGGTTGGCGCGCGGGCGCAAAACTGGCTGCGTCAGGAGAAATCCTACCGCGCTTTCGGCACCGAGTTGGGCCGTGACGCGACCCCTGCCGAGGCTGACCTGCCGCGCTTCATCGATCTGGAAAAGGACTTCCACGGCAAGGACGCCATGGTCGCAACCGGTGTGCGCGTGAAGTGCTGTACGCTTTTGATCGACGGGCCGGATGATGCCGATCCGTGGGGCCGCGAGGCGCTGTTCCTGGATGGCAAGAAAGTGGGTCGTCTGACCTCGGGCGGCTATTCGGTCGCGTTTGAGAAGTCGATCGGCATGGGCTATCTGCCGCCGGAATTGGCGGTGCCGGGCCAGAAGCTGAAGGTCAAGATCATGGGCGGGCTTTATGACGCCGAGGTCACGGTCGACAGCCCCTATGACCCGAAAAACGAAACGATCCGCGTCAACGGCTGACCGGATCAAATCAGATTGAAACGGCCCCCGCGCGGGGCCGTTTTTATTTGTGCTGTTGACTGTGTGTTTTCTTTTTGTTCTTCTGGACGCAGGTGTCAGAATGACATCCAGAGGAGACAGCTATGGCAGAGAAAATCAACGGGTCGTGTCACTGTGGCGCGGTGTCGTTCGAGGTGAGCGCACCGAAGTTCGTTGTCTCGTGCAACTGTTCCATGTGCCGCCGCTATGGTGCTCTTTGGGCCCATTGCCCACCCAATGAGGGCGCAATTCTTACGGGGCAGGACCACACGAAAACATACAGCTGGGGCGATCATATGATCGACTTCCACGCTTGCAAGACATGCGGCTGCATCACGCATTGGGGTCCGGGTCAGAACACGGATCAGGACCGGATTGCCGTGAATATGCGAATGGCGCCGCTTGAGGTCATGGACGCTCTGACCATTCGCCGTTTTGACGGGGCCGAAAGCTGGGAGTTTCTGGACTAAAGCGCCACAAGATGATTGTCCCAAGCCCAGTTGCCTGCGACCGGAATAAACCGTTCGTGCCCGTTTTGCCGGTGGATCAGGCCTCCGTCACACGTGATCATCAGCCCGCCCTGTGCATCGCGCGCCACCCCTGCCGCCGTGCCATGTGATGCGCTGCCCGCCGGGGTGCCGTCTGCATCAAAGTACAGAACTTGGTTGCCCTTTGGGCCGGTGACCGCGATCTCGCCCGTGTGGGCGCAACTGGCGATCGAACCTGCATAGGTCTTAAGGCGCACCTCGTCGGGATGTGACAGGAACTGCACAGCGCCACCGGGCTGATGCCTGAGCACCAAGGACACGCGTCTGGTCGGTGCCCCTTGCCACTGCAAGGCAGCAATCACATCGCCTTGAGGGTCCAGAGCGATATGGCGGATCGAGTTTTGGTGCATATCGCCCGACAAAACGACCTGGTCGGTGATGTCACCGGCGGCATTCAGATAGGTTAGGTTGGTCTGCATGTCGGGCAGGTTCAGCTTGGTACGACCCATATCAGGATGGGTCTGAATGCCGCCATTGGCGACGACGAAACCACCTCCGGGGTGGGCCAGAATTTCATGCGGACCAATCCCGCCCGAGGGCAGTTCGCCCACGCGTCTGTAGCCATCCGATGCATCCCACACACCCAAGACACCCGCAGGCGCGTCGAAGTTGTTTTCCGTTGTGAAGAGCCAATTGCCGTCAGCCGAAAAAGCGCCATGGCCGTAAAAATGCCGGCCCTCGGGGCTGTCCAACCGCGCGGTTTCGCGCCCTTCGGCACAATCTATGACCACCGCAAACCGGCCCGGCCGGCGGGCAAATGCGATGGCTTCGGCCTTGATGGGGTTCAGCGCGGCGGCGTGGCCTCGACCGGGGATGCGGATTTCAAACGTCACTCCACCGGCGCGTGTCAGGCCAATCAGCCATGTGGATTTATCGGCGCGGTTGGCGGCGGTTACAAAATCCGGTGCTCCGGCGGCGGCCCATCCCGAAAGGGGAACGGCCGCGGTGCCGGCGCTGATCGCCACCTGTTTCAGAAAATCACGCCGCAGCACTGATCAATCCCCGTCGCCAGCGCTGAAGCCCGCGCCAAGTTTCAGCTCTGGTCCCAACTCGGTCGACAGGATCAGATCCAGATGCCCTAGTTTGGTTTGCAATCCTTCAATGCGCACCCGCATGGACAGGTCTTCGACCGCCTCAGGCAAAGGGGCGCCGATGGCACCGAGCCGCGTGCCGATTTCAGAAAGGATGGGCAGGATGTCGTCGAGCATCGCCTGCGGGGTGATGGGAGCGAACCCTTCGGTGTAGAGGTCTTGAAACCCACTGAACTGCGCTGCGATCAACGCGGTGGACAGCCCGGCCCGCCAGGCCTCGGACCGTTTTGGAAAGGCACGTTCGAAGCTGCCCAAAGGGCGCCCAAGCCGGTGTTCTTTCATGCGCAGGATCGAAAACCCAAGTGCGGTGAAGACTTGCTGGCTAAACTCGCGATGCGACAGGTAAACGGGGTTTTCAGGCCCGGCGCGGCGCACCAGATCGGCCCAACCGTCCGGGGCAAACCAGTCTTCATAAAGCGTGCCCGCCATGGTCGCCATATTGGCGGCAATCCCCTGAATGGTCGGGCAGGTTGGTAGATCGGTATAGAGCAAACGCTCTATGGCAGGCAGACCCTGAAGCGCTGCGCTTGAGGCGCCAACGACAGCTGCATCCCCCTGTTCTTCGAGCGGGCGTTTCAGATGCCCGCGCAGGGCGCGCCCGGTGAAGTTCTTCTTGTCAGGAAAGAAGTTCACCTTAAGCGCGGCGGCGCGGCTTTCAATCGGTCCGAATTGATATGCATCCAGTGGTGCCCAGGCGAGATAGGTGGCCTGGAAGCTCTCCAACAGCAGTGCGTGCATTTCAGCGTTTTCTTCTGCGTCACAATAGGCGTTGGCGGCATTGTTCATCGCCGTGGCGCTGTCGCGGAATGCGCTGAACTGGTGTTCAAATACCAACAGCACACGCTCTGACAGCGCCTTGTGGTCAACGGGCGCGGCCTGTGCGCTGGCAAGCGCGGGCAGAAGGCAGGTCGCAAGGATGGCAATGAGACGCGTCATCATAGGGACTCCAGAAACGATATCAGCGCGGCGCGGTCGGGCGTGCTCATCAAGCGCACCGTTTCGCGCGCCGCCTCTGCCTCGCCGCCATGCCACAACACAGCTTCAAGCAGGGTGCGGGCGCGCCCGTCATGCAGATATCCTGCCCGTTCGTTGACCTGTTTTGTCATGCCAAGACCCCATAGCGGCGCGGTGCGCCATTCACGCCCGTCAGCCTGCCATTCCGGCCGGTGATCTGCCAGCCCCTCTCCCATGTCATGCAACAACATGTCGCTATAGGGCCAGATCAGCTGAAAGCTGCGTTCCGGGTCATCTGGCAGGCGATGTGTGACAAATGCGGGCTGATGGCAGGCCGCACATCCGGCGGTATGAAATAGCTCTTTGCCGCGCAACACATCCGGGGCGTCCGCCTGCCTGCGTGCAGGTACCGCAAGATTTGCGACATATGTGGTCAACACGTCGAGCGCCTTGTCGCCCAGCTCGACCCCATCTTGACTGGCAGTGCCGCCGTGGCGCTCTTTACGGCAGTTGGTTTGCGTGACAGTGCAATCGCCCCAATGAGCGGGAAACAATGTCGAGGACAGGCCGATATCCCCATTCGCCGCATCGGCTGACTGCTGGCGCAGGGTCGGGTTGCCGGCCTTATGTCCGAAACGGCCCAGCATCAGTTGGTCAAACTCACGCGACCAGACAGAATTCGGGCGCCCGGAAATGCCGTCGCCATCGGCATCATCAGGATCCGCCAGCGCAAGGATATCGGCTTCTGGGATGGCTTCCAGAAGCCCAAGCCCGATCATCTGCGGGGCCATGCGGGGCGAGGTCAGGGTGGTGTCTGCCAGCGGACCATCTGAAAGATTGTTGGCCCGGTAGTCTGGTGCGCGCAGCATCACGGTGCTGCCGTCGCCAAGGCGGACCGGCTGATCTTCGTAGTGGATTGACAGCGTGCCCTCGGCGGCATGGCCCGTGATGGCGCGATCTTGCAGCTGAAACCCATAGGTCGGTTCAGGCTGCATGCCCTGCGCGGGCAGGGACAGTCGCAGCACCAGACCGGTTTGACTGCCCGTGGCGCTGACATGGCCGCGGCCATCCCCGATATGGCAGGCGGAGCAGGCGCGCGTGTTGTAAAGCGGCCCCAACCCGTCTGACGAAATGGTTGACGATGGCGCCACAACCCAGAGCTTTTCAAACATCGCCTCGCCCAGGGTGAAATCCAGCGCCTTGTCCGGGGGCAGAGTCGGCGCGGGCGTCGAAAAGGCGGCGCGGGCGGGCGGGTTCATTTGCGTCGCTGCCCCGGCGCTGCGCGCCTCATAGGCCGAGGATGTGTCGAAATCTGTTGGAGGGGCCACGACCGTCGCGACCCGCGTGGCTTCCGCCGGGGTGCGCGCAAGGGCGTTCAGATGCGGTTCCCCCCAAGGCCCGGCCGTTTCGGCAGCCAAGGGCAGCGAGGATAAAGGCAGCAATATCAGAAGGGCGGCGGGCAGGGTGTGACGCATGTTGTGGCTCCGGTTTGCGCCCTTTTATGCCGCCCGCGAGAAGAGGTAAAGAATAACCGACAAAAACACTATGGAAAGTGTTGTGGCAAGTTGTCCCGCCTATGAGGCCAATGCCAAAGACCCGATTAAAGCGTTTCGGGATAAACTTGATGCACATGTTTATCCCGAAACGCCCACTATGCTGATATCTCTTGCCGCGTTTCGGTTTTCCCCTGACTCAGGTTAAAACCGAAACGCTTTAATCTCGAAACGCTTTAGGCAATCAGGAAGTCGTCAGCGTCTAGCTGCGCGAACTCAATGCCGTAGAGTTTGAGTTTCTGCGCGCCACCAATATTGACCTGTACGAAATTGGATTTGTCATAAAAGGCCAGACTTTCTGTTCCGCTCAGATTGAAAGCCGCTAGGTCCACTATGTCCTCTCCGTCTGTAAATCCGTTGATGCTAAGGTAGTTTGCATCGCTGTCATGCACTTCAAAGCGATCCACAACACCTTGCGTCCCCGTTGCCGAGTAGCCAAACGTGCCGCCGATCTGATGTGTTTCAGTGGCGTTGTTTGAGAAGATGAAATCTGACGGATCAAGGGCCTCGTTCGGGACGCCGTAGACCAGGATCTTTTCTTTAGCGTAGTTGATTTGCTGGTAGTTTCCCTTGTCATAGATCTCAATATCACCTGCCCCGCCGCCATCAAGCGCTGACAGGTCAATCAGATCTTCGCCATCTTCAAAGCCATGGATCCGCAGTTTCAAGCCGCTGCCCGACTTGATCGAAAAGATGTCAATCGTGCCATCCGCTCCGGTTGCTTTGGTCGTGCCATCACCTGAACCGATGATGTGCTGTTCCTCCAAAGAATCCGGACCCAGATCGAACGTATATGTGCCGTCTTGCTGCTCGAAACTCTGCTCGCTCAACTGTGCCGCATCGACCCCAATCAGCCGCGCAAAACTGGCACCATCAAGCAAAACCAGAGTGTCAGCGCCGTCTTGCTGCAGTGACACAAGACCCGAGCCGTTTGAGAGCAGAATTTTGTCGGTGCCGATTTCGAAATCCTCAATCTGGTCGACAGAGGTGTCAGGCGAAAAGACAAAAACATCCGCCCCGCCACCGCCGGTCAGGACATCATCCCCGGCGCCGCCAACCAGCACGTCGTCCCCACCGTCGCCAAAAAGCTGATCGTTGCCGTCGCCACCTGATATGTGATCAGAGAAGGCCCCGTTCCCACCGCGAATGTAGTCATTGCCTGCTCCGCCAGACAGCGTGTCTTCGCCAAGCCCGCCGAAAATATCATCATCTCCCACACCACCACTTACATAGTCGCGGCCATCACCTGTTCTGATCCAGTCGTCGCCGTCTTTGCCAAACACCATGTCGTCGGTCGCCAGCTCTTGCAAAAGCTCGTCGGGCTGATTGCTGCCATCAATGCGGTGCTCATACATGTCAAATGTGATGCGGGCGAGTTCATAGCTGTCCAGCACAATATCGTTCAACGTGCCCGCAAAAATATCTATGTCGGGGTCTGCGATGGCTTTGGTTTCCAGTGTCGCACCGGGTTGCAGGAAATCCGGCACATCGTCGAACGTATAGCCACTGTATGAAATTGTTGCATCTGACGCATCAACCACACCCAGAATCGAAACACTGACAGTGCCTGGAATTGCCATAAGCGCCAGAAGGTCAAGCGCCTGCGTCTGTCCTTGTTCCTGCAACGAGGATAGATACAGCACCCCGGTTTTTGCATCTGCCACGTCCTGCGTGAACATATGGACATCGTAACTTTGCTCGCGATCGGCGTCCCCCCCGGCAAGTTCGACGTAGGTTTTGCCTTCAAGAGCCGTAAGCTCTTGTGCAAAGAACTGACCCATCACAGTCAGATCCGTATTGCCGCCGGCTTGAAGCGCGGCGGCATGGTATTGAACGGACCAGATCTGGGCGGCTTCTGTGCCGATCATCAGCATGGCCGAGAACATTTCGAGCATCGGAGCAACCTGTTTTAGGCCAAATGCAACCTGCTCATGATCAGATCCGTTCAGGCTGATGTTGTTGACCAAAGGAACATGTGACACGTTCCACTCGGTGAAATGAATGCTCATTGGGTGGCCGTCGGGGTGCGCTTCCCATGCGTTTCTCAGCTGATCAAAGAACGCAATCTGCTCTGAAATATTCTGATACGTATGTTCAATAACGCCATGGCTGTCTGCGTCGGAACCATATTCTTTGCCGGGCTGAAAGTAGTAATGCGCCGCTATGCCGTCGATCAGGTCAAGGTCGCCTTGCTGCCATTCCGCGAACCCTTTGATCATCGAATCATTGCGGCTTTCCAGATTGTCGAGCCCATATGTGTTTCCGTTGGGGAAATCTCCCCAGATTTGGAGCAAAACACTGGGATCGCTTACCGCAGGCATCTGTTCGCTAAGCACTTGATCGAGCACATCAGCAACGATGGCGGCACCCTCACCATACGCGCCCGCGCCCGCCCATGCTGTGCCCCAATACTCGTTGCCGATCTCAAAAGCAGTGATATCCACCCCTTCCTCTTGCGCGATTGTTAGAACCTGCTCCAGATAGGTGGCGAGCTGCTCTTTGGCTTCTGCAAGCTCGGCGTCTTTTTTGAGCCAGCCATTTTCTTTCACCAAAGGATTGGTTGGAATAATGAAGGTGACGTCCCTGCCATCCTCCGCAGCAAATCTTGCGGCTTCGCGGAATGATGTGTCACCATCGGTATTCACATCGTTCAGGTAGCTTTGGGCTGAGGATTGGCCAGCGCCTGTATAACTTGTGATGGGCACATTTTCTTCGTGGTTTCTTTCTGCATCAACGCCACCGGGCCAACGAATGGTGGTGACACCCACTGCATTGGCAACCTCGTCGTAGCTTTGCCATCCAAACGCGTCGCCTGGGCTTTCAAATTGGGCAACGAGATTGGCGCCGAAATGTGCCTGAGTGATTGTTGCTTGTGATGTTTCAGAAGCAGCGTAGCTAAATGTAAGCATTGATATAGTTCCAAAAAATATGTGTAGGCCAACTGTGGGCGCAACAGAATTTGCTTAAAGCGTTTCGAGATTAACTTGAGACACAAGTTGATTTCGAAACGCCCACAACATTGGTAGGGTCCGCGCGTTTCGTCTCATTGTTGTGTCTCAACAATAAGTCGAAACGCTTTGAACATCCTGATCCCGGCACGCCGGACAGTCAACCTATAATGGAACTACGGATGATGTGGCGGGTCACACCGTGCTTAGCAAAATACTCGTTTCGCTGTTGGTGATCCCGTCCACAATGCGAACTTCGCGCAGCACCCGGTCAAAATCCGGTAGGTTCTCGGCGGTGAGCTGCGCGACAAGGTCCCATTTCCCGTTGGTGGAATGCAGGGACCGCAACTCCGGCAGGCCGCGCAGCTTCTTGATCACCGCCAATGTCGAACGGCCCGAGACCTCGATCATCATGATCGCATGAACCCCGTCCGGCCCGTGATCCTCGCGCGCACGGATGGTAAAGCCCAGCACCGCCCCGCTGTCCAAAAGCCGGTCCAGCCGCGCCTGTACCGTGGCACGGGTCACGCCCAGAATGGTTGCCAGTTTCGAGACCGGCGCCCGGCCGTCTTCGCGCAGGATGGCGATGAGGTTTCGGTCGAGATCGTCAAAGATATGCATAGCAAGGTGATAAATGAAGCTATGCAAAATGACAAGAAATAGCATGCAACCTATTACTCTAGCGCATTCATTGTGAAAACATGCGCATGCTAATCTGGGGCGCGCAACAGGAAAGTCAGACCCCCATGCCCCAGACCTCGCTTCAGGCCCCTGCCGCCGTGATCATGATTCGACCGCATCATTTCCGTCCCAACGCGGAAACCGCGCGGGACAACGGCTTTCAGAGCGTCGCCCCCAAGGGCAGCGAAGAGGCCATGACCAGACGCGCCTATGACGAGGTGACAGGCGCGGTAGAGACCCTGCGTGAGGCCGGTGTCGACGTGACCCTGTTCGAGGATGTCCGCGACGATCGACCGGATGCGGTGTTTCCAAATAATTGGTTTTCGACCCACCCCGGTGGCCATGTGGCAGTTTATCCAATGTATTCCCAAAACCGCCGGATCGAGCGGCGGCAGGACGTGCTCGAATTGTTGAAGACCCGGTTTCGGGTGCAGGACATTATCGACTATTCCGGGCTTGAGCAGGATGGGCTGTTCCTGGAAGGTACCGGCGCAATGGTCTTGGATCACGTCGAGCGTGTGGCCTATGCGGCGCGTTCCAAACGCACCAGTGAAGTGCTTCTGGAGCGCTTCTGCACTCATTTCAACTATGAGCCGATGGTGTTTGATGCCCATGACGCTGCGGGCCTGCCGATCTATCATACGAATGTGCTGATGTGCATTGGCACCGATGTGGCACTGATCGGGCTGGACACCATTCTGGACGTGGCCCGCCGTGAGGAAATCCACGAGCGGTTGGCGCGCGGCGGGCGTGACGTGATTGCGCTCAGTCACGCACAGATTGCAGATTTTGCGGGCAATGCCATCGAGCTGCAGGGGCGTGACGGACGCATCCTTGCCATGTCGCGGCGTGCCGTGGACGCGTTGGAGCCCGAGCAGCGCTGGCGGATCGAGGCCCACTTGAAGATCCTGCCTTTGGACATACCGACCATCGAAATGGCGGGCGGGTCGGTGCGCTGCACCATCGCCGGTATCCACCTGAGCCCACGCCCTACCGCCTCATTGCAAGGAGAAGCCGCATGACCAAAATCCACCTTCTTGGTGTCCCGATGGAAGAAGGCGCGGGGCGGCGCGGTTGCATCATGGGGCCGGCTGCCTATCGCACGGCTGGGTTGGCCGACGAGCTGGCGCTGCTGGGTCACGAGGTCATTGATCTGGGCGACGCAGATCCCGACAGGGTGGACGCGATTGCCACCGAACACGAACACCTGAAGTTTCTGCCCGAAGTGGCGGGTTGGACCCGCAGTCTGCACCGCCACGCGTATGATATGGCGCAGGGTGATGCGCTGCCGATCTATATGGGCGGTGATCACGCGCTGGCACTGGGAACGGTCACCGGCCATGTCGCGGCGGCGGCCCAGATGGGACGGCCGCAATATGTGCTCTGGCTGGATGCGCACTCTGACTTCAACACGCCCGCATCCTCGCCCTCGGGCAATATCCACGGCATGCCGATGGCCTATGCCTGCGGGCTGGACGGGTTCCCGAACCTTCTGGGCAAACCGCTTCCGGCCAAACTTGATCCTAGCAAACTGTGTATGCTGGGTCTGCGCTCGGTGGATCGCGGCGAGCGCGAGCTTCTGCAAAGCTCGGGCGTGCAGGCCCATGACATGCGTGCGATGGATGAACACGGCGTTGTGCGCCTGCTCAGCCCGTTTCTGGATGAGGTGGCGCAGGCAGGTGGGCTTTTGCATGTCAGTCTGGATGTGGATTTCATCGAACCGGATATTGCGCCCGCTGTCGGCACCACCGTGCCGGGCGGCGCCACTTTCCGCGAAGCCCACCTGATCATGGAAATGTTGCATGATAGCGGGTTGGTCACCTCGCTTGATCTTGTCGAACTGAATCCCTTCCTAGACGAACGCGGCCGCACCGCGCGGCTGATGGTCGACCTGACGGCGAGCCTCTTTGGTCGCCGCGTGCTTGACCGTTTCACCACCAGCTATTGAGGTCCAAAGATGCCCCCTCTTCCTTCTGAACTTGCCTATGTCCCCTTCGTGTCGGTCGAACACATGATGGGTCTTGTGCACCATATCGGCATTGAAACCGTGCTGCGCGAGCTGGCGGCCGAGATCGAAAACGACTTCAAACGCTGGGAGCTTTTCGACAAGACCCCCCGCGTGGCCAGCCACTCGGATGTGGGCGTGATCGAGCTGATGCCCACCTCGGATGGCGAGATGTATGGCTTTAAATATGTGAACGGCCATCCCAAGAACACCAAAGAGGGGTTGCAGACCGTGACCGCCTTTGGCCTGCTGGCCGATGTGAACTCGGGCTATCCAAAGCTTCTGTCCGAAATGACCGTGCTGACTGCGCTACGCACCGCCGCCACCAGCGCGATGGTCGCCAAGCATTTGGCCCCGAAGGGCGCAACCACCATGGCGATGATCGGCAATGGCGCGCAGTCTGAGTTTCAGTGTCTGGCCTTCAAGGCGATCTGCGGCATCGACACTGTGCGCCTTTATGACATTGACCCGGCGGCGACGGAAAAGGCTGCGCGCAATTTGGCGGGCAAAGGGTTGACCGTTGTGCCCTGCACATCGGGTGAAGAAAGCATGGAAGGGGCCGAGATTATCACCACCTGCACCGCCGACAAGCAATATGCCACGATCCTGACCGACAATATGATCGGCGAAGGCGTGCATATTAACGCGATCGGCGGGGACTGCCCGGGCAAGACGGAACTGCATCGCGACATCCTTCTGCGGTCGGATATTTTCGTGGAATACCCCGAACAGACATGGGTCGAGGGTGAAATCCAGCAGCTGGATCACGATCATCCGATCACCGAGATGTGGAAGGTCATCACCGGACAGGCCAAAGGGCGCACCTCAGGCAAGCAAATCACGCTTTTCGACAGCGTAGGCTTCGCGATCGAGGATTTTTCGGCCCTGCGCTACATCTCGAACGCCATTCAGGGCACAGCCTTCTTCACCCGGCTGGATATGCTGGCTGATCCCGACGATCCGCGCGATCTGTTTGGCATGTTGGAGCGGTCAAAGGACTGACCCCCACGGCAGGACAAATAAAAGGGGCGCGCACCGGTCTGGTGCGCGCCCCTTTCCTGTCCTTGAAAAACGATCAGGCGATAAAGTCCTTGTACCCTGCTTCGTCCATGTAATCGTCCAGCGGGCTGGTGTCCGAGGCTTTGATCTTGAAGAGCCACGCCTCGCCCTCAGGGTCATCATTCACCTTGCCCGGCTCGTCTACCATCGTCTCGTTTACTTCGGTGATTTCGCCGTCCAGCGGGCTGAGAATATCCGACGCAGCCTTCACGCTTTCGATCACCACAACCTCGTCATCTTTCGAAACCGTGTCGCCCACTTCGGGCAGTTCAAGAAAGACCACATCGCCCAGTTGTTCGGCGGCATGCGCGGTGATGCCAACGACGTAAACGCCATCTTCTTCACGCAGCCATTCGTGTTCTTCAGTGTATTTCATATGGGTCACTCCTCAGGCGTTTGGTCCGACCGTAGCGCCGCGCGCGCGTGGCGGCAAGAGCTTGTGCCCAACGGCATGCAAGTGCAGATTGCCGGCATGAGCAATACGACCGACGACCCGCATTTCTTTGGCTATGGTTCTTTGGTGAACCGGCAAACGCACAGCTATGAAAACCCGCGCGCCGCGCGCGTGACGGGGTGGCATCGGGCATGGCGGCGATCACCTCATCGTGCGCTGTGCTACCTGACCGCGGTGCCCGACAGTTCCGACTATATCGAGGGGCTGATTGCCTCGGTCCCCGGCGCGGATTGGGCAGCATTAGATGAACGGGAACGGGCTTATACGCGGATCGCATTGGGGTCCGAGCTGTCCCATGATGGCACGGCGCTGGAGACGGCCATCTATGCCATCGCTCCGGGGGAACACCATCCGCCCACCGATGAAAACCCGGTGCTTCTAAGCTATCTCGACGTGGTGGTGCAGGGCTATTTCCGCGAGTTCGGAGTGGATGGTGTGACCCATTTCTTTGAAACGACCGAAGGTTGGAACGCCCCCATTCTGGATGACCGCGCGGATCCTATTTACCCGCGCGCGCAGATGCTGACAGCCGAGGAAACCGCACTGGTCGACGAAGGGCTTTCGCGGTTATCGGCGGTTGTGAAAAAGCGAGATGAGACGCGTTTGTCGCTGGTACGGATGCGCGGCACCCGGACATAGACCGGCCTCGGCCTTGCGCAGAACCCGCGCGGACAGAAACAGGGCAACACCGGCAAAGGCCAGCCCGCCTGCAGCCTGTCCGATCAGAACACCGGGCGCGCCCCAATAGGTCGCGCCCAGCATCACCAATGGAATGGTGCCCAGCGTCTGCCGCCCCCAATTCACCCATGTGGAATAGAACGGGTGACCAAGGTTGTTGAAGCTTGCATTGGTCACGAAGATCACACCGTTGAAATACCACGCCAAGGCAAGCGGGCCGCAAAACAGGAAGATCAACTCGCGGCTCAGGCCCTGTGCGTTGAAAAGCCCTGCAATCGCGCCGCGCGCAAGAAACAGCAGCACCGCGACCAAAACAGTAACCACAGCGACGAATATCAAACCATCACGGATCGCGCCGCGCACCCGGTCAATCCGGCCCGCGCCGAAATTTTGTCCGACGATGGGGCCGATGGCACCTGACAGGGCAAAGATCGTCCCGAAGGCCACGGGTACCAGGCGCCCGATCACGGCCATTCCGGCAACCGCATCCTCGCCAAACTCGGCCATGGACCGGGTGACATAGGCTTGCCCGATGGGGGTGGCAAACTGGGTCAGAATGGCGGGCAGGGCGATAGTGGCGATGGCGGTGAAGTCCAGACGGAACTCGGCGCGGGTGGGGCGGTCCAACCCGCCATAGAACCGATAGATCGGATAGATGGACATCGCTGCCATGGTGATCCGTGCCGCGACCGATGCGAGTGCCGCACCGGTCAGATCAAGGTTCAGGCCGAAGATCAAAATCGGGTCCAGAATGGCGTTCACGACGCCCGCACCAATGGTCGCCATCATGGCCCGGCGTGCATCCCCATGGGCGCGCAAGATGGCGCCTCCGACCATGCCGATGATCAGTACAGGCAGGCTGGGCAAGATGATCCTGAGGTAGGATGTGGCAAGGTTCAGCGTGTTGTCAGACGCGCCAAGAAGCGCGACCAGAAATGGCGCATAAGCCCAGACCGCCGCGGTGAAAACAGCCCCAAGCACCACACCGTATAACAGCGCAGTCGCGGCGCGGCGGCGGGCGGTTTGGGCGTCTCCTTCGCCAAGCGCACGCGCCACCAGAGCGCCTGCCGCAATCGACATGCCAATCCCGAAAGACGAGGTGAAGAACAGGATGCCGCCTGCATAGCCCACGGCCGCCGCCAGCTCGTCCCGGCCCAGCATCGAAATGAAGATCATATCGACGAGGTCCACAAGGAAGATCGCCATCAACCCAACCGATGCGGTCAAAGACATGACCGTGATATGCCTGAAAAGACTGCCTTCGAGAAACTTTGCCTGAGCTTCTGCCATGGGTGTTACCTCGCCTGTTCCCTGCCGCCTACCATGACGCAGAACGGGTTGTGCCACCAGTGCTCTTCCTGCACATCACTTGTGCGGCGTTGCAACGAAAAAGGCCACGCAGGTTGCGTGGCCTTCTGGTGGTTTTCTGCGCGGATCAGGCTTTTGCCCGAATGACCTGCAACAAAGGCATCAGTGATGACATGTCCGGGCCGCGTTCCATGCCGGTGACAGCTTTTCTGAGCGGCATGAACAGGCCCTTGCCTTTGCGGCCCGTCGCCTCTTTCACGGCTGTGGTCCAGTTTGACCAGCTGTCACCATCATAAGGCGCGTCGGGCAAAAGGGTCATGGCTTGAGCGATGAAATCGCGGTCTTCGTCGTCGATCAGCGGGGCAGCGCCGTCGCGGCACAGGGCCCACCAACCATCAAGATCAGCCAGCGTCGTGATGTTTTCACGCGCGACGGACCAGAAGGCCTCGGCCAGTTCCGCGGGCACGCCGATTTCGTCCAGCTTGGACTGCACAGCGGACAGCGGCAGCGATGCCAGATGGCGTGCGGTCAGCGGGAACAGGTCCTGCACGTCGAATTTTGTGGGCGCAGCACCGAAGCTGGACAGGTCGAAGCCTTCAATGATCTCGTCCAGCGAGCTGCGCAGTTCAACGGGCTGCGAGGACCCCAGCCGCGCCAGAAGGCTCAAGAGCGCCATCGGCTCGACACCCTGGTCGCGCAGGTCGCGAATGGCCAGCGTACCCAGACGTTTGGACAGCGCCTCGCCCTGCGGACCGGTCAGAAGCGAATGGTGTGCGAAGCTGGGCACCGCGCCGCCAAGGGCTTCGATGATCTGGATTTGCGTGCCGGTGTTGGTCACGTGATCGGACCCGCGCACCACGTGGGTGATGCCAAAGTCGATATCGTCACAAACCGAAGCGAGCGTATAGAGGAACTGCCCGTCGCCACGGATCAGCACCGGGTCTGAAACGGAAGCCGCATCAATCGAGATGTCGCCCAGAATGCCGTCGGTCCAGTTGATCCGCGCGTGATCCAGTTTGAAGCGCCAATGGCCCTGCCCACGCTCTGCGCGCAGGGCGGTTTTTTCGTCCTCGGACAGCGTCAGCGCCGAGCGGTCATAGACCGGCGGCTTGCCCATATTGAGCTGCTTTTTGCGCTTCAGGTCAAGCTCGGTCGGGGTCTCAAAACACTCATAGAAACGGCCCTTGTCGCGCAGTTCCTGCGCGGCGGCTTCATAGCGGTCCAGCCGGTCGGACTGTTTTTCCACCCGGTCCCATGTCAGGCCCAGCCATTCCAGATCTTCCATGATCGCATCGGCATATTCCTGTTTCGACCGTTCCGGGTCGGTGTCGTCAAGACGCAGGATGAACTGCCCGCCCGCCTTGGCGGCGATCAGGTAGTTAAAAAGCGCGGTGCGCAGGTTGCCCACATGGATATAGCCGGTGGGCGACGGGGCGAAACGGGTGGTCGTCATGGGTTGTGTCTCCTTGGCGGCCCGTCTTTCATACTGCGGGGCGTTTGTCCATATCGGGCTGGGCTTGGCTTAGATCAAGTCAGCCCGCGTGAAGATGGCTAAGGTGGCTTCATTAACGCACGAGGACCGCCATGCATTATGTCATTCTTTCCCTGCATCTTCTGGGCGCGGCTATCTGGACGGGCGGGCATATTGTGCTGGCCACGACGGTCCTGCCACGCGCGCTTAAGGCACGCGATCCCGGCATTTTGCTTAGGTTCGAGCAAGGCTATGAAAAAGTCGGCATGCCGGCCTTGCTGGTGCAGGTTGCAACCGGGCTTTGGTTGGCCTGGCAGATGTCGCCATCGATTGCGGCTTGGTTTGGGCGCGACGGAGCACTGGAAACTGCGATCCTAGTGAAGCTTCTGATTTTGCTGACAACCGCAGGGTTTGCGGTGAATGCGCGGTTTAGGGTGATCCCAAACCTCAGCCCCGAAACGCTGCCGATCATGGGCTGGCATATCCGCGCAGTGACGGTGTTGTCGGTGCTTTTTGTGCTGGCCGGTGCATTCATCCGCACGGGTGGGTGGTAGAGGCCCGGCGCTTCAACTGGGTTGGATGGGCCAAGACTTGGCAAGATCAGCAAGGCCTGCCCGGATCAGGTCAGCCAGAACATCAAGGTCAATATCTGCCAGTTTGTTCACGTAAAGGCATGACTTGCCCATCTTGTGTTTGCCCAGCCGGTCCAGAATTGGACCGAAATCGGCATAGCCTGGCATGATGTATATCGAATGGCGCGCCTTGCGGGGTGAAAATCCGGTGGCCAGAAAGTCTCCCTCGCGGCCGCTGTCATAGCGGTAATGGTAGCGGCCATAGCCGATGATGGACGGCCCCCACATGACGGGCTGAAATCCGGTAACCTCGCGAAACAGCTGATCCAGCACACGGGCATCGTCACGCTTCGATGCGGGTTCGACCGCCGCGATAAACGCAGCGGGCGTAGTGTCTGTCGGCTGGGTTTTGTTCTGGACCATGGGGTCAGGATAGGCGGGGGCGGCCCCGCCCGTCCAGCCCGTCAGCTGTTGTCGCGCCAGCGGTTCACAATCGGATAACGGCGATCCAGCCAGAAGCTGCGTTTCGTCAGGCGGGTGCCGGGCGCCGATTGAAAGCGTTTATACTCCGAGATCAGGATCAGGTGTTCGACCTTTTTCACGGTGGCTTTGTCAAAGCCTTCAGCCACCAGCTCGGCCACGGACTTCTCGTCGTCAATCAGCCCTTCAAGGATCGCATCCAGCACCTCGTAGGGGGGCAGGCTGTCTTCGTCTTTCTGATCCGGGCGCAGCTCGGCCGAGGGCGGCTTGTCGATGATCGAGACCGGGATCACCTCGCCGTCGGGGCCTTTCATCCAGTCGCGGTGGTTTTGATTGCGCCAGCGGCATTGTTCAAAAACGCGGATCTTGTAGAGGTCCTTGATCGGGTTATAGCCGCCCGCCATGTCGCCATAGATCGTGGCATAGCCCACCGCGACCTCGGATTTATTACCGGTGGTCAAAAGCATCGCGCCGGTCTTGTTGGACAGCGCCATCAACAAGAGCCCACGCAGGCGGGACTGGATGTTTTCCTCGGTCACGTCGGGTTTTGTGCCTTCAAAAAACGGGGCGAGTGTGTTGGTGATGGCATCGCGCCCTTCTTTGATCGGCACGAAATCATAAGTGCAGCCAAGGCGTTGGGCGATGTCCTTGGCGTCATCCAAAGACCCTTGCGAGGTGTATTCGGACGGCAGCATCACGCAGCGCACGTTCTCGGGCCCCAGCGCGTCGGCGGCGATGGTCGCCACGATGGCGCTGTCGATCCCGCCCGACAGGCCAAGCAGCACCTGTTTGAACCCGGTCTTGCCCATATAGTCGCGCAGGCTCTCGACCATGGCGCGGTAGTCCTGTTCCCATTCGTCGCCATGTGTCGCGATGGGGCCTTGGGTGATGCGCCAGCCCACGTCGGTGTTGGTCAGCTCGATATGGGCAATCTCTTCGTCGAAGGCCGACATCTTCAGGGCCAGTTCTCCGCCCGGGTTCAGGGCAAAGGACCCGCCGTCAAAGACCTGATCATCCTGCCCGCCAACCATGTTCAGATAGACCAAGGGAAGACCTGTTTCGACCACGCGCCCCACCATGTGGTTCATGCGCACGTCAAACTTGTTGCGATAGTAAGGCGACCCGTTGGGGATCAGAAGGAACTCGGCGCCGCTTTCAGCCAGCGTTTCGCAGACGTCCTCGGCGTGCCAGGCATCTTCGCAGATGGGCGTGCCGATGCGGATCGGTCCCAGCGCGTAGGGCCCTTGTGGATCGGCCGAGGTAAAGTGGCGTTCTTCGTCAAAGACGGTTTCATTGGGCAGGCGTTGTTTCAACACGCGCGCCGCGATCTTGCCGCCTTTAAGAATGTAATAGGCGTTATATAGGTCGCGCCCGTCATGATAGGGCGCGCCGATGCCCATTGCGGGGCCATTCGCGCAATCCACGGCCAGCGCGTCGATGGCCGCCATGGCATCGCGATGGAACTGCGGGCGCATCACAAGGTCCTGCGTCTGATATCCCGTCACGAAGGCCTCGGGCAGGGCAACCATATCGCTGCCTGCCTCTTTTGCCGCGGCCCAGGCCGTGCGTGCCTTGTCGGCATTGGCGGCAATCGCCCCCACAGTTGGGTTCAGCTGTGCCAGTGTCAGGCGAAACGTCTCACTCATCGCGCATGTCCTTCTGCCCGGCGCACCCTGCGCCCGGATGGTTCGGCACAGATGTAGCAGGTTTGCGCCAAGGTTAAAGAGCATGCGCGGGAAAACCGTTGTTTCGCCCCCGCACCCGGCATAGGCTGGCGCCGGAAAAGACACTCATTCAAAGAGGTTCGCCATGACATCCTTTCGCGCTGGCATCATCGGCTTTGCAATGCTTGCAGGCACCGGCTTGCCGGCTTCGGCACAGGTCGAGACCAAGCAATACGAGGATGGATCGGTCTATGAAGGCACGTTTCGCGGCGGTGTGCAGCATGGGATGGGCACGCTGCGCCTGACCACGGGCTATGAATATACTGGCGAGTTTTTCGAAGGCGAAATCAAGGGACAGGGCGTGGCGCGTTTCCCCAACGGATCCGTCTATGAGGGCAGTTTCGACAAGGGCAAGCCCGAAGGTTTTGGCAAAATCACCTTCGCGGACGGGTCCACCTTTGAAGGCGACTGGGTGGATGGCAAGATCTCGGGCTCGGGTGTGGCGAGCTATGCCAATGGCATTCAATACGAAGGCGGCTTTCGCAACGCGCTGCATCACGGGCAGGGGCGTCTGCAAAGCCCAACCGGGTATCTTTATGAAGGGGATTGGGTGGCCGGTGTGAAAGTTGGCCGAGGCAAGGAAACCTACTCTGACGGCTCTGTCTATGACGGCGAATTGCGGGCAGGGCTGCGTGACGGCGCGGGCAAGATGACGCAACCGGACGGGATGATGTATGATGGCGGCTGGTCAAAAGGCCAGATGCAGGGGCAGGGCACGCTGACCCAGGCAAATGGCGATGTTTATACGGGCACATTTGAAGCCGGAGCGCGGGTTGGCCAGGGTGTCATCGAATACGCCAATGGTGACCGCTATGAGGGCGCGTTTCTGGGCGACAAACGCCACGGCAAGGGAAGCTTCAAGGGGGCTGACGGATATCTTTACGAAGGCGACTGGATGGATGGGGTCATTGCCGGGCAGGGCATCGCCACCTATCCCGACGGGTCGGTCTATCAGGGCAGTTTCCGCGACGGTTTGGCCGATGGGGCGGGGATGATCGTCTATCCCGACAAAAACGCCTATGAAGGCAATTGGTCGCGCGGCGTGATCGAGGGTCAGGGCATCGCGCGCTATGCAAATGGATCAACCTATGAAGGCTCATTCAAAGAGGCGCTCTATGATGGTGCCGGGCGGCTGACGGCGGCAGATGGATCCGCTTATGAAGGCGCATGGCAAGCCGGTAAGCCGCATGGTCAGGGCGTGTCGCGACTGGCGGACGGGTCCACCTATCAGGGGTCATATGTTGGTGGAATGCGGGAAGGGCAGGGCAAGTTCGCCACGGCCACCGGGTTTGTCTACGAAGGCGACTGGCTGTCAGATGCGTTTCACGGTCAGGGCGTCGCCGTCTATCCGAATGGCGATCGCTATGAAGGTGGGTTTGAGGCCGGCAAACGGCACGGGGCAGGCGTGGTGATCCGCGCAGACGGACGCCGTGAGGAAGGCGTTTGGGAGGCCGGGATCGCATCAGGCTCGGTTGCAACCGAGCCGGCGCCAAGCCTGGATGGTGCCGCCGCGGCGAATGCGGCCAGTGACGCAGGCGGCGCCTCTGCAGCGCAACCTGCCCCCGCGCCGCAACCGGAGGCGGGCGCCAACTGACGCGCCGCGCTGGATTTGTGCTGATTTCGCGACTTTATCCGGTGCCCGCTCGCAAAAAGGGCTTTCCCTCGTGAAAAACCAGCCTATAGTCGCGCCCATGGAATTGCAGACACATATCACATCGTCCCACATTTCGCTGGGCCTTCTGCTACTTCTTAGCCGCCTCTGAGCGTGCCGTTTTGGCGCGACCGCTCAGGGGACACGCCAGCCGCGCCACACACCGGCCCATCCTGCGGGCCAAGGCTAAGAACCCAATATCAAAGAGAATATGACCATGACGAACCCCTCGGATCACGTGTTGATTTTCGACACCACATTGCGTGACGGCGAACAAAGCCCCGGCGCGACCATGACCCATGATGAAAAGCTTGAAATCGCCGAAATGCTGGACGAAATGGGCGTGGACATCATCGAAGCGGGCTTTCCGATTGCCTCGGAAGGTGATTTCGCAGCGGTGTCTGAAATTGCCGAACGGTCGAAAAACTCGACCATTTGCGGGCTGAGCCGCGCCAATTTCAAAGATATCGACCGCTGTGCCGAAGCGGTGCGCAAAGCTGCGAAGCCGCGCATTCACACCTTTATCGGCACCTCTCCCCTGCACCGCGCCATTCCCGACCTGACGCAGGATGAAATGGCGGATTTGATCCATGAAACCGTCAGCCATGCGCGCAATCTGGTGGATGATGTGCAATGGTCCCCGATGGATGCCACGCGCACCGAACATGATTATCTGTGCCGCGTGATCGAGATTGCGATCAAGGCAGGCGCCACCACGATCAACATTCCCGACACGGTGGGCTATACAGCGCCGCGCGAAAGTGCCGACCTGATCCGCATGTTGATCGACCGCGTGCCGGGCGCGGATGAGATCATCTTTGCCACCCATTGTCACAACGATCTGGGCATGGCGACGGCCAACGCTTTGGCTGCGGTTGAGGCTGGCGCGCGCCAGATCGAATGCACCATCAACGGGCTGGGTGAACGCGCGGGCAACACCGCGTTGGAAGAGGTCGTCATGGCGCTGAAAGTGCGCAATGACATCATGCCGTTCCAGACCCAGATCGACACCACGAAGATCATGAATATCTCGCGCCGTGTGGCGCAGGTCTCGGGCTTTGCGGTGCAGTATAACAAGGCCATCGTCGGCAAAAATGCTTTCGCCCATGAAAGCGGTATCCATCAGGATGGTATGCTGAAAAACCCCGAAAACTTCGAGATCATGCGCCCAGAGGATATCGGTCTGGCGGGCACGTCGTTGCCCTTGGGCAAGCATTCGGGCCGGGCGGCGTTGAAGGCCAAGCTCAATGATCTGGGCTTTGACGTGGGCGACAACCAGCTGAAGGACGTCTTCGTGCGCTTCAAGGATCTGGCCGACACCAAGAAAGAGGTGTTCGACGAGGACATCGTGGCCCTGATGACCGATGGCACCGATGACGCCAACGACCAGTTGCAGGTGAAATCCTTGCGCGTGGTTGCGGGCGGCGAAGAAAAGAACTCGGCCGATCTGACCATGACGGTGAACGGGGTCGAACACAAAGTGACCTCGGACGGGGACGGGCCGGTGGATGCCGCGTTCAACTGTGTGAAGCAGATTTTCCCGCACGAAGCCCGTCTGCAGCTTTATCAGGTGCATGCCGTGACCGAAGGCACCGACGCGCAGGCCACCGTGTCGGTTCGCATGGAAGAGAACGGCAAGATCGTGACCGGGCAATCATCGCATACGGATACGATTCTGGCGTCTGTCCGGGCTTATGTGAACGCGCTGAACAACCTGATCACGCGCCGTGAAAAGACCAAACCCGAGGCGGTGTGATCCCACCCTTCGACGCTTGACCTCCATGCGGGCAGGCCTAAAGCGTTTCCAGTTATTGCCCGATCACGGCAATAGCTGGAAACGCCCACCATACTTGCATGTTGCGCAGCGTTTCCACATCACGGTGTTTCAAAGTGATGTGGAAACGCTTTAGACTTGCCCGCATGAACAAAGCGCTTTCCAACCCAACCTATCGGACGCTGTTCACCGCACAGGTGATTGCGCTTTTGGGCACCGGGCTTATGACCATCGCGCTGGGTCTTCTGGCTTACGATCTGGCCGGAGATGCTGCCGGGGCAGTTCTGGGCACCGCGCTTTTCATCAAGATGATCACCTATGTCGGGCTGTCGCCCTTGTTGGCTGCGCTGACGGAACGATTGCCGCGCAAGCCTGTGTTGATTACGGCAGATCTGATCCGTGCGAGCGTTGCCCTGGCGCTGCCTTTTGTATCCGCGCTTTGGCATATCTATGGGCTGATTTTTCTTCTGCAGGCAGCCTCGGCCAGCTTTACGCCCGCTTTTCAGGCCACAATTCCCGATGTCCTGAAGGACGAAGACACATATACGCAGGCGTTATCTCTGTCGCGTCTGGCATACGATCTGGAAAACCTGCTGAGCCCCGCGCTGGCGTCGCTTCTGCTTCTGGTGATCTCGTTTCATGGACTATTTGCCGGCACGGTGCTGGGATTTCTGCTGTCTGCTCTGCTGGTCCAAAGCGTCAGCTTGCCAGTGGTCCAAACAGGTCCGACAGCGCGGCCTTTTCGCGAGCGCCTGATGCATGGCACGCGGATCTATCTGGCCACACCCCGGCTGCGTGGCCTTCTGTCGTTGAACCTGACCACCTCTGCCATTGGTGCATTTGTGCTGGTGAATACAGTGGTCATCGTCAAGTCGGATTACGGCATGGGGGATGGCGCATTGGGTCTTGCCATGGCCGCTTTCGGAGGCGGGTCGATGGCATCGGCGCTTCTGATGCCCCGCCTTTTGCAGCATATGCGTGAACGCGATGTGATGCTGCCCGCTGCAACCTTCCTAACCGGATTTGCCTTTTTGCTCGCGGGGCTGTTCTGGGGGGAAACCTTGCCCGCATGGCCTTTGTTCCTTGCGCTCTGGGGGATGATCGGCGCGGCGTATTCGGCGGTTTTGACGCCCTCCGGGCGGCTGTTGCGTGTCTCGTCGCATGCCAAGGACCGACCGGCCATTTTCGCGGCGCAGTTTGCTTTGTCTCATGCTTGCTGGCTGGTGACCTATCCGCTGGCGGGGTGGGGTGGGCAGGCATTTGGCCTTCCGCTCACCATTTTGATCCTTGGCATGCTTGGGTTGTCTGGCGTGTTTCTGGCGACATGGTATTGGCCCAAGAAAGCGGAGCGTGAGATTGAACATAGCCACCCGGAATTGCCGCCAGACCATCCCCATCTTCTGGCCCATAAAGGCAAAGGTGCGCGTCACATCCATGCTTTTGTGATCGATGACGAGCATCGCGTCTGGCCAACACATGGCTGATCAAGGTGCCAAACCTTTGGGAAAATCCTGAAATACGTGGGCGATAAGCCGCTTGCCTGTGTTCATTAGGGCTTTCGCCCATGCGCGCTGTTCCTTATATATCGCCCGTCTGCGCCTTCTGGGGGAGTCGCGGATCTGAAGGGTTTTTTATGGGATAGGCATCCAATGGCTGGGCTTTCGAGTTTGTTTTCATCTGACATGGCAATTGACCTCGGGACCGCGAATACGCTGGTCTATGTGAAGGGCAAAGGTGTCATTCTGAACGAACCGTCGGTTGTGGCCTATCATGTCAAAGATGGCGTGAAGAAAGTGCTGGCCGTGGGCGAGGACGCCAAGCTGATGCTGGGCCGCACGCCGGGCTCTATCGAGGCCATCCGCCCCATGCGCGAAGGCGTGATCGCGGATTTTGACAGTGCGGAAGAGATGATCAAACACTTCATCCGCAAGGTTCACAAACGCACCACTTTCTCGAAGCCGAAAATCATCGTCTGCGTGCCCCATGGCGCAACGCCGGTTGAAAAACGCGCCATTCGTCAGTCGGTCCTGTCCGCAGGCGCCCGCCGTGCGGGGCTGGTGGCCGAACCCATCGCCGCGGCAATTGGTGCAGGCATGCCGATCACTGACCCGACCGGCAACATGGTTGTGGACATCGGCGGCGGTACCACCGAGGTGGCCGTCATGTCGCTGGGTGACATCGTATATGCGCGTTCGGTGCGCGTGGGTGGCGACCGTATGGATGATGCCATCATCAACTACCTGCGCCGCCAGCAGAACCTTCTGGTCGGTGAAACCACCGCCGAACGTATCAAAACCACCATCGGCACCGCACGGATGCCCGATGACGGACGCGGCACCTCGTTGCAGATCCGGGGTCGTGACCTTCTGAACGGTGTGCCCAAGGAAACCGAGATCAACCAGGCACAGGTTGCCGAAGCACTGGCCGAGCCGGTGCAGCAGATTTGCGAAGCGGTGATGACCGCGCTGGAAGCCACGCCCCCCGATCTGGCCGCCGATATTGTTGACCGTGGCGTCATGCTGACGGGTGGCGGCGCGCTGTTGGGCGAGCTGGATCTGGCTCTGCGCGAACAGACCGGCCTGTCCATTTCGGTGGCAGATGAAAGCCTGAACTGTGTGGCGCTGGGCACCGGCAAGGCGCTGGAATTTGAAAAACAGCTGCGTCATGTGATTGACTACGACAGCTAAGTGATGCGGCTTGGCCCTTTGGGGCTGGCTGGAAACATCCCTGTTGTGAAAGTGAAAACGTAAAGCGGAGACTGGTTTGGCCAAAGCCCCTCAATCCTCCGAGACCTACGTCCGCCCTCTGCGGCGGCTTCTGGTCGGGCTGATGATGGCGGTGCTGATCCTGTTCTTTCTGGTCTGGCGCATCGACAGCCCCCGCGTAGAACGGTTTCGTGCAGGCCTGATTGACCGCTTTGTCCCCAGCTTTGAATGGACCCTGGTGCCGGTCACGCGGCTGGTCGGGATGGTCGAGGATTTCCAGTCCTACCAGCGCATCTATGAACAAAACCAAGAGCTGCGCCGCGAGCTGCAACAGATGAAGGCGTGGAAAGAAGCAGCGCTTCAGCTGGAACAGGAAAACGCCCAGCTTCTGAACCTGAACAATGTGCGGGTTGATGCGCAGCTCAGCTATGTGACCGGCGTGGTGCTGGCCGATAGCGGCTCGCCGTTTCGCCAGTCGGTGCTTTTGAACATCGGCACCCGTGACGGGATTGTTGATGGCTGGGCCGCCACGGACGGGTTGGGCATCGCGGGTCGGATCTCGGGTGTGGGCAAACAAACCTCCCGTGTGATTTTGCTGACAGATTCAAACAGCCGTATTCCGGTCACGGTACAGCCTTCCGGGCAGAATGCGCTTTTGGTGGGCGACAATACCGCCGCCCCGCCACTGGAATTTCTGGAAAGCCCAGACAAAGTGCGACCGGGGGACCGTGTCGTATCGTCGGGCGACGGGGGCGTGTTCCCTGCCGGGCTTTTGGTTGGCCTTGTGGCGATGGGCACGGATCGTCGCCTGCGTGTGCGCTTGTCAGCGGATTACGAGCGGCTGCAATTCCTGCGCGTCCTGCGCAGCCATCCGGGTGAGCAGGTGGATGACAATGGCGCTTTGATTGTCACGACCCCGACGCAAGCCCCGGCTGCGACACCCGGCACGGAAGGCGCAGAGCCAAGCAGCGCGGAGGGCGACGGATGATTGATCATCTGGTCCTTGTGCGGTGGCTCTTTCGTCTGGGGCTTGTGGTGCTGACCCTGATCCTGATTTTTGTGCAAATTTTGCCGCTGGACCTAACGCCCGGACGCTTTCCGGGGCCTGATCTGATGCTGGCCATTGTTATGGCGCTGGTTTTGCGCCGACCCGATTATGCCCCTGCGGCGCTGATTGTGGCGCTGTTTTTCCTGATGGATATGCTGTTTCAGCGCGTGCCCGCCGTTTGGACGCTGGCCGTTTTGACGGGCACGGAGTTTTTGCGCAACCGCGAACACTCCATGCGTGAGCAGCCTTTTTGGATTGAATGGGCCTATGTTGCGGGGGTCCTTGCTGTGATGGAATTGGGCCGCCGCCTGTTGCTGACAGTTTTCTTCGTGGAGCAGGTGCCGCTTGGGCGCGAGCTGTTGGCCGTTTTGATGACCGCGCTGATCTATCCGCTTGTGGTTTTCGTGGTCGAGTTCGTTTTGGGCATTGATAAAATGCAGCCAGGCGAAGACGCGCGCACACGGCAAGCCTCATGAAACGATCCGCTGCAGATACCGAAGCAAGTGCCGGCAAAATCACCCGGCGCGGGTTGTTTTTGGGCGGGCTACAGGTGTCCTTTGCGGCCCTTCTGGTGGGGCGCATGCGCTTCATGCAGGTGGATCAGGCGGATGAATATCGCACCCTTGCCGAAGAAAATCGCATCAAGTTTCAGCTGATCCCGCCCGCGCGTGGTCTTGTGCATGACCGCAATGGCGTTCTTTTGGCTGGCAACGAACAGAACTATCGCATCGTGATGGTGCGCGAAGATGCTGGCGACCCCGAGGCTGTTTTGGATCGTCTGCGCCGGGTGGTCTGGATCGAGGATGAAGACATCAAGCGCGCGCTGGACGAGATGCGCCGCCGCAGCCCCTTTGTTCCGGTCACAGTGGCCGACCGGATTGACTGGAAAGATGTGGCCGAGGTTGCGGTAAACGCCCCCGCGCTACCCGGTGTCACACCCGAGGTTGGCCTGTCGCGCATCTATCCCCGCGCCGATGATTTTGCCCATATTCTGGGCTATGTTGGCCCGGTGTCGGATTACGATTTGTCGAAGCTCGAGGACCCGGACCCGCTTTTGCAAATCCCGCGCTTTCAGATTGGCAAATCCGGTATCGAAGCAAAACTGGAACTGGATTTGCGCGGGTCGGCGGGCACGCGCAGGGTTGAAGTGAACGCGGTTGGGCGTGAAATGCGCGAGCTGGGCCGCGAAGAAGGACGTGCCGGGGACAATATCCAGATCACCATTGATGCAGAGCTTCAGGCCTATGTTCAGGCGCGCCTGGCTGGTGAAAGCGCGGCCGCTGTGGTGATGGACACGGTGACAGGCGATATTCTGGCCATTGGCTCGGCCCCGACCTTTGACCCGAATAAATTTGTGCGTGGCATCTCCAGTGCCGATTACAAAGCTCTTCTGGATGACAAGTATCGCCCGCTGGCGGCAAAACCTGCTCAGGGCACTTATCCGCCGGGATCAACCTTCAAAATGGTCACGGCGCTGGCGGCCCTTGAAGACGGGGTGATCCGCCCCGGGGAAACCGTGCGCTGCACCGGCAAGGTCGAAGTGCATTCGCGCAATTTCCACTGCTGGAAACGCTCCGGTCACGGCAGCGTTGATCTTGTCAAAAGCCTGCGTGAAAGCTGTGACGTTTATTATTACGAGATTGCGCAACGGGTCGGGATCGAGAAAATCTCGGCCATGGCGCGCCGTCTTGGGCTGGGGAAACGCCATGATGTGCCGCTGTCGGCTGTGGCTCAGGGGCTGATGCCGACCAAAGCCTGGAAACGCGAAGCGCGCGGGGCGGACTGGGTCGTGGGCGACAGTCTGAACGCCGGGATCGGGCAGGGCTTTGTGCTGGCCTCGCCGCTGCAATTGGCGGTGATGACGGCACGTCTGTCCACGGGAAAAGTGATTTCGCCACGTCTTGTCAGGTCGGTGAACGGGGTCGAGGCGCCGGTGCGCGATGATGGGCCTTTAGATCTGGACCCGGATAATCTGGCTTTGATCCGCAAGGGGATGTTCGAGGTCGTGAACGCGCGGCGCGGCACCGCAGGCCGGTCGAAAGTGGTGGCCGACGGGCTGCGCATGGCCGGCAAGACCGGCACCAGCCAGGTGCGCAACATCACCAAGGCGGAACGTGCGCGCGGTGTGACCCGCAACGAAGACCTGCCTTGGGAACGGCGCGACCACGCGCTGTTTGTGGGCTATGCGCCCCATGACAACCCGCGCTATGCGGTGTCCGTGGTGGTGGAACATGGCGGCGGTGGCTCGACCGCGGCGGCCCCGATCGCGCGCGATGTGATGCTGCAGGCGGTTTATGGTGGGCAGCCACCATTGGATGCCTACCCCTCCAGCCAGCGCGGCACCATCCGCTCGCGTCAGCGCGACATCAAAGAGATGCTGGATATGCCCCCTGCAGACCGCGCCCGCGCGGCAGAGGGGCGCGCATGAGCTATCTTGAATACAATGTGAAATACGTGCCCTCGGGGCTGCGTAAGGTGTTCTATCTGAACTGGTTTTTGGTGTTTTTGCTGGCTGCGGTGGCCTGCGTCGGTTTCATGATGCTCTATTCCGTGGCGGGCGGGCGTATGGACCCCTGGGCCGCGGCTCAGATGAAGCGGTTCGCAATGGGCATGACGCTGATGTTCATCATCGCCATGGTGCCAATCTGGTTTTGGCGCAACATGGCCGGGCTTGGTTATCTGTTGTCCTTGGTGCTGCTTTTGCTGGTCGAACTGGTGGGCACCACCGGCATGGGCGCGCAGCGTTGGATTGACCTTGGCTTCATGCGGCTGCAGCCATCGGAGTTGATGAAAATCAGCCTCGTGATGATACTGGCTGCCTATTACGACTGGCTGGACGTGAAAAAAGTGTCGCGCCCGCTTTGGGTACTTTTGCCGGTCCTTCTTATCCTGCTGCCCACAGTGCTTGTGCTGAAACAGCCCGATCTTGGAACCTCGATCCTTCTGGTCACAGGGGGCGGTGTGATCATGTTTCTTGCGGGTGTCAGCCTTTGGTATTTTGGTGCGGTGATCGCCGCTGGGATTGGCTTGGTAACTTCTGTCTTCATGTCGCGCGGCACCAGCTGGCAGCTGTTGAAAGACTATCAGTACCGTCGCATCGACACCTTCCTTGACCCGGCCTCGGACCCTCTGGGGGCGGGCTATCACATCACGCAATCCAAGATCGCGCTTGGGTCGGGCGGATGGACCGGGCGCGGTTTTATGCAAGGCACGCAATCGCGTCTGAACTTCCTGCCTGAAAAGCATACGGATTTCATCTTCACCACTCTGGCCGAAGAGTTTGGCTTTCTGGGTGGGGTGTCGCTGTTGATGCTCTACATCCTGATCATCCTGTTTTGCATCCTCTCTGCACTACAGAACAAAGACCGCTTCAGCTCGCTTCTGATCCTTGGTATCGCCGTGACGTTTTTCCTTTTCTTCGCGGTAAATATGTCGATGGTGATGGGGCTGGCACCGGTGGTGGGCGTACCCCTTCCGATGGTCAGCTATGGTGGCTCTGCCATGCTGGTGTTGCTGGTAGGGTTCGGGCTGGTCCAAAGCGCACATGTCCATAGAGCGAGGCAGAAAAGATGAGCGTGAACATCCTTTACGCAGGCAACCCAGGCCGCTGGGAAGTCTACCAACGCGAAATCACAACAGCACTGGACGACTACGGGATCGACGCGGTGCTATCGCCTGACATCCCCCATTCCGACGTGGATTATATCGTCTACGATCCCAATGGTCCGGTGCAGGATTTTTCCGATTTCCCACGTGCCAAGGCGGTGCTGGGCCTATGGGCCGGGGTCGAGCGGATCGTCTATAACCCGACGCTGCTTTTGCCCTATTCGCGTATGGTCGATAGCGGCCTGACCGAAGGCATGCGTGAATGGGTGGTGGGTCATGTGCTGCGCCATCATCTGGAAATGGACCAGGACATCCACCGCACCACACCCGCGTGGGGCCGTCTTGCCCCGCCGCTGGCACGCGACCGCCGCGTGGGCATCCTTGGCCTTGGCGAGCTGGGCAAGGTCGCGGCCTGCGCCCTGAATGCGCTGAACTTCCCGGTGACCGGCTGGAGCCGGGGCGAGAAACAGATCGAAGGCGTCACCTGCCTGCATGGCGACGATGGGCTTGAGAGGGTGCTGAATACCTCGGACATTCTGGTGCTGCTTTTGCCCGCGACCAAGGCCACCGACAACCTGCTGAATGCCGAACGGCTTGCCATGCTGCCCAAAGGGGCGGTGATCATCAACCCGGGCCGTGGCCCATTGATCGACGATGCAGCGCTTCTGGATGCTCTGGACAACGGTCACTTGTCCCACGCCACGCTGGATGTGTTCCGCGTCGAACCCCTGCCGGATGACGACCCGTTCTGGACCCATCCGAAGGTCACCGTGACCCCTCATATCGCCTCGGACACCCGCCCGGACACAGCCGCGCGCGTCATTGCTGAAAACATCCGGCGCGGCGAGGCCAAGGAACCCTTCCTGCACCTTGTGGACAAGAAAGCCGGGTACTGACCACTCATTTTCTTGTCACAAATACCTCGGGGTAGCGACAAATCGAAGATTTGGCGCGTAGGGGCAGCGCCCCTTTCCTCCGCGCAGCGGCGCATCTCTGAACGCCTCGCGGAGCGAGCTACCGACAGCCCGCATCTTCAAAAAATGCGCTCCCGCCCCTTACGTGACCTGACGGTCCGTGCGGGTTGGGGGTGGCCCCGCGCGGGGCGCGGGGCGGGGTGTCCCAGATCAGAACTCCATCCAGATCGTGACAGGTCCGTCGTTCACGAGCGAAACCTTCATGTCCGCGCCAAACTGCCCTTGCGCAACCTCTATCCCGAACCCACGCAGCTGATCCGCAAAATACGCGTAGAGCCTTTCGCCCTCGTCAGGCCTTGCCGCCGTTGAAAACCCCGGCCGATTGCCGCGCGAGGTATCCGCGGCGAGCGTGAATTGGCTGACAACCAGCGCCTGCCCCCCGATATCCATCACAGACCGGTTCATCTTGTCCGCTTCGTCTTTGAATATCCGCAGTTTCGAGATTTTGGCGGCCAGCGTATCTGCGTTGGCCTCCACGTCTCCGTCCATGGCACAGACCAACACCAACAACCCTGCGCCGATCTCGCCGATCACCTCTCCATCCACCCGGACCGAAGCTTCGCTGACCCGTTGTACCAATGCCCGCATCAGGTGTCTCCTTCATGCCAATTGACCCATTCCGACAGGTCCGCGCGTTCGGTGCGAAAGCTGTTGGCGGGATGATCTGTGTCGCCATATCCAAAGGCGATCCCACACAAAACCACGCGATCCTCGGCCAGCCCGAACCAGTCGCGCAGAAAGGGCGCAAAAGCTGCGACGGCCGCCTGCGGGATCGTGGATACGCCCAGCGATGTGGCCGCCAGGGTGAACCCGGTGACAAAGCCGCCGCAATCGAGATAGGCATAGGGTCCAAGTTCACCCGGCGCGGTGATCAGCGCCATATGCGGTGCGCCGAAAAAGCGGAAGTTTTCCATCATTTGCAGGGCTGAGCCCGCGCGATCCCCGCGTGTCACTCCAACCGCATCATAAAGCTGCAGCCCACAGGTTTTGCGCCGCGCCTGGTGCGCCCCGGTATAGGCCAATGGCCAGTCCACATCGGGCACCTGTTCGCTGTTGCTGGCATGAGCATAAAGCGCATCGGCGAGGCGCGCGGTTTGCGCCCCTGATGTCACCTCGACCTGCCAAGGTTGTGCGTTGCACCAGCTGGGGACTTTCTGTGCGGCCAGCAGGATCTGTTCGATCACGGCACGCGCGACCGGGTCGGGCCTGAACGCACGGCAGGAATGGCGCGCACTTAGAAGCGCAGAAAAGTCGTCATATTGCATCAAGCACCCTATTGGCTCTGCGCGGAAAAATAGCCGATTGCCCCGGCAATGATCAGCCCCAGAAGCACGGCAAAAGCGATCTTCCAGGCCGAGTAGGGGCGTTCCCCCTGCACCCGCCCGTTTTGGCCATTCACCACAAACCGATAGGTCTTGCCCCGGTATTTGTAGGCGGCCAGCCAGACCGGCAGAAGAATGTGTTTGAAGGTCAGATCAGACATGTCCGTATCCATTTGGCTGACCCGCTGGCGATCCCCGCCAATGTCAAACTTCACGTCCCGCAGGATCACCCGGTTCATGTGATCGCGTGCTTCCGAGAAACCGTCGTCCAGTTCAACGGTGTAGCCCTCTGCCCGGAAACCGGCCAGAAACTCGGGGCGATAGGGCTCCAGCCGGGACAAATCCCATGGTTCCAGCGCATCGGTGTATTTCTTCGGCAACCCCCGCGAGGCCAGAATCAGCACATCGTCAAAGAACCGGGCAACCCGGCCAGAAACGGGCGTCCAACGCACGTGTTTCGTGGTCTTTTGCTCTCGTTTCCCATTCACCACCACGGTGCGCGTGCGTTCATGCACAATGCCGCGCTGCCCCGAATAACGTGTTTTCGTATCCGCATCGAAGGTCCAGTAGGGCACGTAGATACCGGTCATTTTACGGCCCTTGCGAGCGTAGTCACGCAGCCCGTTTGGGGCAAACCAAAGCCGCCCCAACCAGTCGGTCATGGCTTTGCGGGCTGCACGTTCTTCGATTTGAAACGGCGCAAGCCCCTTGGGTTTGATGTGGCGATGCGCGCCTGTGTCGGTGACGACAGGGGTGGCACAGAACGGGCATTCAGCGGCATGGGTGGCGGCGTCGAACTCCACTTGCGCGGCGCAGTTTGGGCAGGACAGCACGCGGGTTTCTTCCAGCTCGTGTTCTGGCAAATCCGCGTTCAGCGCGCGCTCCAGATCCAACTCGCGGATCACGGGTTGCGCAGGTTGGCGATCCTCGATCGGCGCATGAAAGCCGCAATGATCGCAGGTCAGTTCATCCGCTTCGGGATCAAATCGCAGATCCGCCCCGCATTGGTCGCAGGGAAACCGGTGCTCTTCAAGAGGGGCCTTGGTGTCTTCGCGAGGGAACGCCATCCGATATCCTCAGAGGTATTTGTGCAGGGCTTTCGGGACCATGATGCGCAACGCGTTGTCTTTCAAGCCGAAATGGCGCCACAGGTGAAAGCCAGCATGCACGAGCATCAGGATGAAAAACGCATCAAAAGCGATTTCGTGAATCTCTTCAGCGATGTCGTGCAGGCCCTTGGGCGCGCCGCCCGGATTGATTTGTACAAGCCCGAAGGCGCGAATGGCGAAAGGGGCTGCCAGACCCGCAAAGGCACCGGTGGCCACGGTCAGGGGCAGGCCGATCTGAAGCGCCTTATGCGACAGGACATGGAACCGTTTGCCCCAACCGGGCAATTTCGGCCCGGCCCGACCCGCCAACCCCTTTGACAGGAACATGCCCAGCCAGATTGCGGCCACCAAAGCCAAAAGGATGCCCATGCCGGAATGGGTGGCCAGACCCAGACCGGGATTGCCCCTTACCTCTTCCGGTTCAACAAGGAAGAAATAGAGGATCAGGCCAAATGCCAGCCAATGCAGCCATTTGATCGCGCTGCGCCGGGTCATGGATCAGGCGCCCGGCGGGGGCGGGGGGAGGATGGTGAAAAGCTGGGCCAGCTCGGCCACATCTTCGGCACGTTTCCAACCGTCCTGGCCCGGGGTCCAGACATGGCTGTCGCGGCTCAGCTCGCCCGCTGCCGCCATGCGGCCCAGTGCAGCCTTGGAAAACGGACCTTTCGTGGCGCCGTTTTCGGCCACATGCCAGACATGTTCAACCGGCGGGGGAGGTGGGGCCTGCACGGCAGGCGCCGCTGCAGGAGCGGCACCCCATGGGCCTGTCTGCATCTGACCGGCCATGCCCATACCCATGGCGGCCCCCATGCCTGCGCCCATCGAGGACGCCATGGCCGAGTTTTCAGCTCCCATGGCTTCGGCTGCGTTGAACTTCATGTAATTGTCCAGGTTCCCCGCAATTCCCATCGAGGTGCGTTTGTCCATCACCGCTTCGACCGCGGGCGGAAGCGAGATATTCTCGATATAGAATTCGGGGATCGACAGGCCATAGTCTGCCACCACGCCCGAGATTTCGGTCGCAACGATCTTGCCCAGATCAGCAGTGTTGGCGGCCATGTCCAGAACCGGGATGCCCGCGCTTGCAATCACGCGGCTGAAGGCTTGCACGATGATGTTGCGAATCTGGAAGCTGATTTCGTCCATGGTAAACTCGCCGTCCGTGCCGACGATTTCCACCAGGAATTTTGCCGGGTCCGACACGCGCACCGCATAGGTGCCATAGGCACGAATGCGGGTCGGGCCGAACTCGGGGTCACGCAGCATGATCGGGTTTTTTGTGCCCCATTTCAGGTCACCCATACGCGTCGTGTTGACGAAATAGATCTCGGATTTGAAGGGCGATTTGAAGCCGTGATCCCAGTGGTTGATCGTGGTCAGGATCGGCATGTTGTTGGTCTCGAGCATATAGAGCCCGGGGGTGAACACATCGGCCAACTGGCCTTCGTGAACGAAGACGGCCGACTGGCCTTCGCGCACGGTCAGCTTGGCGCCGTATTTGATTTCGTGGTCTTCACGTTCGAACCGCCAGACCATCGTGTCGCGCGTGTCGTCGACCCAGTGGATCACGTCGATAAACTCGCCGGTCAGAAAATCAAGAATGCCCATAAGGTTCCTCCTTGGGGTCAAATCACGCAGAATTGCCGAGCAGCTCGTGGGCCACACGGTGAATGATTGGGCGCGCCTCAGTGGCAGACATGCCGGGGCGCAGGCGTTTGTCGTAGAGAATGCGCAGCAGCATCTCGTCATGGGTGGTCAAAAGGCCGAACTCTTCGTCATCATTGAAGATGGACGGGCGGGCCTGTGGGCTGTCATTGGACAGGCCAAGACCTTGTGCCACTTCTTCGTGGATGCAGGCGGTGCGCATCAGGTCGGGGTGTTCGCCGCGGATGATGGCGACAGCCTGATCAAAGCGACCCGAATTTGAGGGGTCACGCGCAAAAACAAGGCAGTAGGTGTCGCGCGGCATGTTGATCACCGCCCGTTGGCTGGCAGAGGATATGCCGGGCACAATGCGCATGAGCTCCGGGCCGAAGGCGCGGCGTTCGTCCTCGTTCAGCACGTAGACGCGGAAGTTGCCACCGCCAGACACCATGGAAATCGGGTGCCCGGTCACGCGACCCAATCGGGCGGCGAAACGGCTCAAAGTGGCCCGATCTTTCTGGCGTTTCGCGCCGTCAACCGTGGGGCCGAAATGCACCGAAATGCGCACCGGTTTTTCCCAACGCGTAAGCTTCGAGGCGTTTTCAAACGCCACCAGCCGCCCGCCGGAGGCCGTGTATTCCTGATGAAGGGCGATGCGTTCAAAATTGCGCGCGAGCATCGCTTGGGTGAAGGGCACATCCACGCCGCCGCCATCGGTGCGCAAAAGCCCCTGCGTCAGCAAGCTGCGCTGCACCGCTGTATAGTAGGTTTGCAGCGCTTCGCTGTTGGGGCCTGGCGCGGCAGGGGTGACCGCCGCGCGCGGAGGGGGCGTCGGGCTGGTTTTTGGCCCGCTGACCCCCGGCGCGGTCGCGTTACAGGCAGACAGCGCCGCGATGACCGCTGCCCCGCCTGCCCATGTTGCCGCTTTTTGCCACGCGCTGCGCATGTCAGCCCCTTTCACCCGGTCCGTATCAGCTTAGCTGTCCGACACGCTTTGTGCCAGATTGTGGCCCGATGCGGTGCCGCGTGCCTTGGCCGAGGCCAGCGTGTCTTTCAGCTCGGCCTCCATCTTGACCAATTCGGCCTCGGCTTCGGCGCGTTTGGCTTTGCCTTCATCCGCAATCGCCAGGCTTTCCTCGATCGTGGCGATCAGGGTGGCGTTGGCGGATTTCACGGCTTCAATGTCAAAGACACCGCGCTCCATTTCCTGACGGACCATGCGGTTGGCTTCCTGCAGGTTTTCGGCATTGGCGGTGAGCAGCTCGTTGGTCAGATCAGTGGCATCTTTCACTGCGACAGCTGCCTCGGCCGAACGCTGGATGGTGACCGCCTGCGCCAGCTGGGTTTCCCACAGCGGCACGGTGTTCACCAGCGTCGAGTTGATCTTGGTCACCAGCGATTTGTCGTTTTCCTGCACAAGCCGGATCGAAGGCAGCGACTGCATGGTCACCTGACGGGTCAGTTTCAGGTCATGCACCCGGCGTTCCAGATCGTCGCGGGCGGCGCGCAGGTCGCGCAGCTCCTGCGCCTTGATCACGCCCTGATCTTCGGGGGCGGCGTCAACTTCGGCCTCTTTCGCAGGGATGACCGTGGCATCCAGCTCGGCCAGTTTGGCCTCGCCTGCTGCAATGTAAAGCGCCAGCTCGTCGTAGAACTCCAGCGTCTTTTCATACAGCTTGTCCAGCGACTTGATGTCTTTCAACAGCAGATGTTCGTGGTTCAGAAGCGTGTCGGTGATCTTGTCGATCTGGCCCTGCACGGTTTCATAGCGTGCCATGAATTTGGCTGCCGGCGCCATGCGACCCAGCAGTTTTTCCCACCAGCTGCGCTTGCGGCGCATGTCCAATTCGCTGATCGAGAAACCGCGGATCGTGGTCACGATGTTGCGCAAGGAGTCACCCGCCGGGCCAACATCCTTGTTGCGCACGCCCGACAGCATGTCCTGGCTGATCACCTGCAGTTCGGATTGCGCGCGCGAACCAAACTCGATGATCGACTGGGTGTTGCCCATGTCGATCTCTTTCATACGCTTGGTGATCGCGGCAGAGGTCTTCTTGTTGGCATCTTCCAAAGGCACCAGCGCGGTCGAGGGTTCGGGCAGCACGATGGCGGTCACGTCCTCGATCTCTTTCAGGGCGGCTTGGGCCTTCTGGCGTGTGGTCTCGGTCATGGGAAATCCTCGCTCTTTACTCGTTTGCGGTCACGCCTTCGCGTGCCAGTCGTTCGCGCAATACTTCGATTTCAACATCAAGGTCGCTGCGGTCGTCGGTTAGAAACTGTTGGGTTTTGGCGGCGAAATTGGCTTCCAGATCATCCAGAAGCACTTCGTAATCTGCGCGCGCGCCGCCATGGGGATCGCGCAGGTAAATATCGACAAACTTGGTGGTCGCATCGCGTGCACCCAGAAGGTAGACACCCATGAATTTGCGGGCCGCCGTCAGGTCGCGCGGATCGTTTTCCACCGTGCGGAACATGTCGCGGGCGGTGGTGATGAATTGGTCCAGCCGCGCGTCAAGATGGCGGTCACGGGTGCGCGCGATGGCGTCACGCATGGCGGTCAGATGCTTCTCGGCTTCGCCCACAGCGCGGGCCACGCGGTCGGTTTGAAATTCGTCGATGCCCTCCACGCCCTTGTTGCGCAGGGGGTCCGGGCCAAAGGCCGCAAGGTGCAGTGCTGCGCCAAGGACGGCAAAGATTGCTGCATTGATGACAGAGCCTCCGGCAAAGCCCGCCAGCCCCAGACCCGCGCCCATCAGGACGCTGCCAAACAGCTTGCGCGGCAGCGCCGGGCGGCGAGCGATTTTGCGGGCATCATAGGCTTGATGGGCGATCACACCGTCGCGTGTCAGCCACGCAGACCCGATCAAAAGACCAAAAGCCGCAAGTGTCATCGCCAGACCCGCAGGGTCCTGAAAGAAAGCCCTGACGGCCAGCGGCAGCGGGGCGAGAAACAGGAAGTTCACGCGGCCTGCGGAACGCGCGGGCTCTTTGCCGTCAAAGGGGCGCCGCGTGGGCGCCGTGTTTTTGGGCTGTCCGCCGGGGCTGTGTTCGCCCCCATATCGCTGTGCCATCACGCACCCCCCGCGATCGAGACGTAGAGGATCAGTGCCAAAAGCATAAAAAACGCGGTTTTCTGCAATCCGTTTTCGGACAAGTCAGGCTCCTTTCGGTTGCCGTTCGGCGTCAATATAGGCGCGCCACGCGTCTCTTTCCATGTTTAACCGTGGCTGCGATTTTGTTCAGCATGGCGTTCAGCGGCCAGTTTACGCGAGTAACCCGACTGGATCGCCTCGACGACAAAGAGGACAATGACCGAGAAATAGAAGGTGGTTTTCGACATCGGGATCAGGTCATAGCCCATGATTTTGATCTGCAGGCTGTCATCATGCATCGCATGAGCCGCTGCCGGGCCAGCTTCGCCCAAAAGAACCACGCCCACGATCAGAAGGATGAAAAGGCCCAGCACTTCATACATGCGGTTTTTCTCAAGAAACCGGGTGACGCCATCGGCCAGCAGCAACATGGCAAGCCCGGACAGAAGGATCGCTGCGGCAAGCACCGGGAAGACATCCGTGATGGCGATGGCGGACAAGACGGAATCGAAGCTGAAAATCAGGTTCATGAAGACAATCAGCAGCACGACCTGAAACGCTGATTTGCCGGATTTATGGGACACATCCGTACCAAGATGGTCCAAAGACAACATGTGACTGATTTCCTTCACCGCTGTGTAGATGATGAAGATCCCGCCGAAGACAAAAACCACGGTGGCAAAGTTCACCCCGCCTTCGATGATCCCGGGCATGTCGAATGTGTAGAACGGTTCGGATAGTGCGCCGATCAGGTGCACCATGGCAAAAAGCAGCACAACACGCAGCGCAACGGCAATGATAATGCCCCAAAAGCGCACCGCGCGTTGATGGGCAACGGGCGCGCGCTGGCTTTCAATCGAGATGTAGAGAAGGTTGTCAAACCCCAACACAGCCTGCAGGAAGCAGAGCATCAGAAGATTTCCGAGGTTTTCAAAAGTCAAAAGGTCGGCCATCTGCCCCTCCGCATGTGTTTCAGTGCCGCACCATAGATGCGAGCGCTCACAGGGCAAGGGGGAAAGCGGGGCGGATTGGCCCCGTTCTCGGCAATTTCACGCCGTTCGCTGTCAGTCGTGCGTGGATTGCGACAGCTGCTGGTGCCACCGGGTCAGCGCGCGGGTCATGACGCGGTTCCACAGGCTGGGGATCAGGGCCAGCGTGGCCATGGCGGGCAGCGAATAGGGCAGCATCGGGGCTTCCATTGCGGTGGGCAGGCGCAGGGCCGGGTAGGGGCGCATCGGGTGGGCGTGATGATCTGAATGGCGCGGCGCGTTCAGCATCAGGTGTGAGGTGAACCAATGCGGTGCGTTCCAGCTGTGGTGCGCGCTGACCGGTTCATAGCTGCCATCTTCGCGTTTTGCGCGCTGCAGCCCATAGTGCTGAACGAAGTCAGACAGCAAAAGCTGCATTTGCGCATGCATGCAGACCAACAAATATCCGATCAAGCCGCCAAATCCGCCAATCAGCACCGCCAGCACCAGCATCAGCGCTGCGCCGGCGATATAGATCACATAGGGGTTCAGCCCCCGGCCTGATTTGCGGCTCAGATCGTGTTTCTCCATCTCGTAGCCTGCCACGAAAGACCCCACCCAGGCACGCGGGGCAAAGTCATAGAAGGTTTCGCCTTGCCGGGCGGAATTGGGGTCATCGGGTGTGGCGACAAAGCGGTGATGCACTTTCGGGTGGGCCGAACTGTGATGGCCGAACAGAAGCGAGATATAGACCCAGACCCCCAGCCATCTGAGCTTCCGGTCGCCCCGGTGGATCAGCTCGTGCGCGTTTGAGTTTGAGACCTGCCCAAAGAACAACCCGGCTGACAGGAACACCACGACCACGCTGCCCACGCCCAGCCCGGTGCCGCCGGACAGCGCAAAGACCACCAGAGCCAGAAGCGCGAAATGGCTGACCGCAAGCGTGGCCGACAACCGGTCTGCATCCTGCGCGACCTCGTCTTCGTCCAGCGCGGGCGCCAGGCGCACGACGGCCTCGTCCAGCCCAAAGGCCAAAGCGGTCATATATGTCAGGGCAATCAGCGCCATCACGCCGCCGAATATGGCGCCCAGAGCAATCAGCAAAACAGGTGTCAGGGACGCCACGGCGAAATAGCGCAGCGGATGATCCACAGGGATGGAAAGCGCCATGATGGCCTCCGGTGTTACAAGCAGCCCGCCCCCCAGCTTGGCTGGCCGAACTATCGACGAAAATCAAAGGCTGTGCAATCCACCCTATGCAAGTTGCGCAATCCGTCATGGGTATGTCGCTTTTGAATGGCGCGTCATGGGCGTGACCCGCTATGTTGGCGACGTTCTTCACAAGGATGAAACGGGGTAAGCCATGGCGCTGGACGACAAAAAAGGCATCTGGAAGTCAGGCAAAGGCAAGGGGCGGCGCACGCCCAAAGGCCGCCAGCTGAACATGGATGCACTGGACCAGATCCAGACCCTTTTGGGGGAACGGCCCCGCCGTCGTGACCTGCTGATCGAGTTTCTGCACCTTATTCAGGACGCATACGGCCATCTGTCTGCCGATCACATCCGCGCGCTGGCGCAGGAAATGGGCACCGGTCAGGCCGAGATCTACGAGGTCGCCAGTTTCTACGCGCATTTCGACGTGGTGAAAGAAGGTGAGACGCCTCCGCCTGCGCTGACCATTCGCGTCTGTGATTCCCTGTCCTGCGAACTGGCCGGTGCCGAAGCACTGCAAAAAGCGCTTGAGGACGGGCTGGACGCATCCGAGGTGCGCGTCGTGCGTGCGCCGTGCATGGGGCGCTGCGATACGGCGCCGGTTCTGGAGTTGGGCCACAACCACATTGATCACGCCACGTTCGAGGCGACCGTCGCTGCTATCCAATCCGACGACACCCACGCGCATATCCCCGACTATCAGGATTTGGCCGCCTATCAGGCGGAAGGTGGTTACGCCAAACTGGCCGAGCTGCGCGCAGGTGCTGACTGGAAAGACGTGCAGGACACCGTGTTGTCCGCAGGCCTGCGTGGCCTTGGGGGCGCGGGCTTTCCGTCCGGCACCAAATGGGGCTTTGTGCGCGCCAACGAAGGTCCGCGCTATCTGGCCGTCAACGGCGACGAGGGCGAACCGGGCACGTTCAAAGACCGCTACTATCTGGAACGCACCCCGCATCTGATGCTGGAAGGCATGCTGATCGCCGCCTGGGCGGTCGAGGCCGAAACCTGTTTCATCTACATGCGCGACGAATACCCCGCCGTGCTGGCGATCCTTGGCCGTGAAATCGCGGCTCTGGAAGCAGCGGGCATCGTCACGCCCGGCTATATCGACCTGCGCCGGGGCGCGGGTGCATATATCTGCGGCGAAGAAAGCGCGATGATCGAATCGATCGAGGGCAAACGCGGCCTTCCCCGCCACCGCCCGCCCTTTGTGGCGCAGGTGGGCATCTTCAACCGCCCGACACTGGTGCATAACGTCGAGACCCTGCATTGGGTTGCCCGCATCATGCGCGAAGGGCCCGAGATTCTGACCTCGGTCGAGAAAAACAGCCGCAAAGGGTTGCGCAGCTATTCCGTGTCGGGCCGTGTCGCCAATCCGGGCGTGCATCTGCTGCCCGCAGGCTCGACCATCACCGATATCATCGAGGCTGCCGGTGGCATGGCTGACGGTCACAGCTTCAAAGCCTATCAGCCGGGCGGACCGTCCTCGGGGCTTTTGCCCGCGTCGATGGCCGACATCCCGCTGGATTTTGACACGCTGCAGCCACATGGTACGTTCATCGGTTCCGCCGCCGTGGTGGTCCTGTCAGACCGCGACAGCGCCAAGCAGGCCGCGCTCAACATGCTGCGGTTCTTCGAGGATGAAAGCTGCGGTCAGTGCACCCCATGCCGTGTCGGCTGCGAGAAAGCCGTGAAGCTGATGCAGGCCGACAAATGGGATCAGGACTTGCTGGAAGAGCTGAGCCAGACGATGGTCGATGCCTCGATCTGTGGACTTGGGCAGGCGGCGCCGAACCCGATCCGTCTGACCATGAAGCACTTCCCTGACGAGGTGTGACTTACCCCTCGTTGCGGTAAACGCGACAGGTGCAGCCAGAGGCCGACAGCTTGCGGCACAACGCCATCGCGCTTTTGCGCGTGTCGCGCCCGATGCGCGCCATCAGAAACCCGCGCCGCCCGCTGACCCGGTTTTTCACCGGCACGTAGTCTGGCACCTCGCCTGCAATCAGCTTGCGACAGGACCGGGTTTTGGCGCGAAACCCGGCCTCGGCCTTTGCGCGGGTGGTGCCAAAGGCCAGCTGCACCCCCCAAGGGGCGCGCGCGGGTTTTGACTGAGGGGCGGGGGACAGGCGACGGGTTTTGGCCATGTCTTCACAGGCGGTCTGAAACGGCGTGTCGCCATCCAGCCGCAGGTCCGGCATTTTTACGTCCGGGGCAAGCCAATCGGGCGCGCGCATCCCGGTGATGATCCGCACGTAGTCGCGTGTTTCGCGCATGAGCCCCCTGGTGCCTGCGATCAACCCTTCGGCGCGCTTTTCGCCACCGTTGTAGCCAATCGCGGCCAGCCCCGGGTTGCCATAGGTTTTGGTCATCTCCGCCAGGTATTCAGCGGATCGATCCAGGGCTTCGGCGGGGTTGAAGGCATTCCTCAGGCCACGCAGTTTCGCCGTTCCCGGCATGAACTGCGCGATGCCTTGCGCGCCCGCATGGCTGATGGCGTTGGGGTCAAACCGGCTTTCCTGCCAAATGAGCCGCGCGAAGAAACCAACGTCCAGACCGTGGTGCGTGGCCAGAACCTCGATGGCGCGGCAGGTGTCCGGGGCGAAATTTGCGGTGCGAATACAGACCACCGGTTCACGCCCAAGCCCCGTGCAGGCCACCTGCCTGAGCTGTGCCAGCGCAGGCATCGCGCTGATCAGAGCCAAGGCGGCGGTAAGGGCAAACACAGGAAATCGCATCACGCGCCCATCCTGCGCGCCTGTTACCTTCTGTCAACGTCACACTTGACCTTTCCCTTTGTGACGCGCATCGCTTGAGGGGACGCAACCTGACCCGGACGATATGACAGAACTTCCCGTGATCCTTGGGCTTTTCATGGCGGCCCTTTATCTGCCCCTGACCTCTGCGGCGCCCAGCTGGCCGCGCAGTTTCGTGAAGACCGTGCCGCTTTTGGCCTTTGCCTTCGCAGCCTATCAGCAGGGGGCAAGCGCTTATCTTGTGGCCGGGTTATTTCTGTCAGCGCTGGGTGATTTTGGGCTGTCGCGGGATGGGGACGGGCCATTTCTCTACGGGCTGTCAGCCTTCGCCCTGGCGCATCTTCTGTACATCCTTCACTTTCTGACCCTTTCAGGCGCACCGATATACGAGGCGTTTTCCACCGCACCCATTCCTGCGCTTGTGCTGGTCGGGCTGATGGTGTCGACCGAGCTGTGGCTGGCGACCCATACAGGTCACCTTCAATGGCCCGTGCGCCTCTATGTCATCATCATCGGGGTGATGGGGCTGTGTGCACTGGCCTTGCCCTTTGGCTGGACGGTCATCGGCGCGGGTCTGTTCATCGTTTCAGATGTCATCCTCGCGATCAGCCTGTTTCGCATGTCGGACACCTATCACCACCGGTTCAAGGCCGGATATGCGATCTGGGGCTTTTACATCGCGGGGCAGCTTTTGATCCTTTTGGGCGGGCTTGCAGCCTAAAGCGTTTCAAGATCACGTTGGAGCACAAGTTGATCTCGATACACCCACATCAGTGATAGGTTCCGCGCGTTTCGACATATTCTCGTGCCTCAACAATAAGTCGAAGTGCTTTAACGCACACCAAATGTTTTGAGCGTCAGGGGAATGGCCTTGAACTCCATCGCGCCAACGCGATTGCCCCATTGCAGGGGCTTGGTGACCGGATCAAGCCAGCGCATCTTTTCACACCATGCCGCCGCGCGATCCCATGTGCCCGTCGTGTCGGCCTCGCGATAGCCATCGGCCGCCGAACGCGCTTCGGGGGTATCCTTTGGCACAAAGCCATAGATGGAATGAATGAAGATAATCAGGTCATACATATGCCCGCGTGGCGTATTGCGCGCAGGTGAATATCGTTCGAAATCCAAAAGCACGATGCTTTGACCATCCCAGCACATATCTTTGATTGCAGGGCGGCCATGGGACAGGCCTTTGGCATGCATTTTGGCCAGTTCAGCCCCTGCCACGTGGAAGGCCTTTGCTCTGTCCGCCTCCGTTCCCAGACGGTTCACAAGAATATGGGACAGGGTTGGGCCGCAATCTGCGGTGACAATGAAATTTTCGCCCTCGGCCGCGATGTCAGGCACCGGCACACCGGCATTTGCAAAGGCATGATGCCCCGCAACATCGGCGCGGAACGCCTTCATTGGGTCGCCCTTTTGAAGGCGCCACCGCAGAGACAGGGTCTCGGCCTTTTTGGCCCAGAAAGTCTGGCCCTCATCCTCTAGCCGAGCAATCCGGGCATCGGGATCAGCCAGAAACTGGTCAAGCTGGCGTTGCAGGGCCGGGTTGTCAAAATGGCGGTCATGGTTGGTCATCTGCGCTGTGTATCATTTTCATAAGGGTTTAGAAGGGGGGGAACCCCTTCCATCCTGCCCTTTTGTGCCTTAGGTGAAAGAAAAGCAGTATGGGGTCGCTCGCATGGCATTCTTCTCGAAACTCAAGGAACGGCTGTTCAAATCCTCTTCGAAGCTCGAAGAAGGGCTTGAGGCGATCGTTGAAGATGGCGGTGAAGAGGAGGTCGTGGAGACCCTGACCGAAGAGGCGGCACCAGTTTCTGTTGACGAAACCGCCTTGGAACCCCCTGTTTCTCCTGAGCCTGAGCCTGAGCCTGAGCCTGAGCCTGAGCCTGAGCCTGAGCCTGAGCCTGAGCCTGAGCCTGAGCCTGAGCCTGAGCCTGAGCCTGTTGCCATTGTTGAGGAAACGATTGAGGTTTCACCGGAACCGGAACCGGAACCGGAACCGGAACCGGAACCGGAACCGGAACCGGAACCCGCGCCCGTCGAAACCACCGTTGATGCGCTGGTCGAAGACACGCCCATCCCAAGTGCCAAACCTGGACTTCTGGGCCGTATGTTTGGCCGCAAGGAGGCGCAGAAAGTCGTTCGTCGCACGGTTGACGATGACATGTTGGAAAGCCTTGAGGATCTGATGATCACGTCGGATATGGGCGTCGATACGGCCATGCGCGTGACGGCCAATATCTCGGAACGGCATTTCGGCAAGAAGCTTTCCGTGGGCGAGATTAAAGCCGTGCTGGCCGAAGAGGTCACCCGCATCATGGAACCTGTCGCGGTGCCCATGCCGCTTTATCCCAAACGCCCGCAGGTGGTGTTGATCGTCGGGGTAAACGGCGCAGGCAAGACCACGACCATTGGCAAATTGGCCAGCCAATTCACGGCAGCTGGCAAAAAAGTGGTGATCGCGGCAGGCGATACGTTCCGCGCCGCCGCCGTGGAGCAGCTGCAAGTCTGGGGCGACCGCGCCGGTGTGCCGGTGCTGACCGCGCCCGAAGGCTCGGACCCCGCGTCGCTTGCCTTTGACGCCATGACACAAGCCGAAGCCGATGGCGCCGACCTTCTTATGATCGACACCGCGGGCCGGTTACAAAACCGCACCGACCTGATGGAGGAGCTGGCGAAGATCGTCCGCGTTATCAAGAAGAAAGACGAAACCGCACCGCACAATACCCTTCTGGTGCTGGACGCCACGACCGGTCAAAACGCCCTGTCTCAGGTCGGCACCTTTCAGGATCTGGCGGATGTGTCGGGGCTGGTCATGACCAAGCTTGACGGCACCGCGAAGGGCGGCGTTCTGGTCGCGCTGGCAGACAAGTTCGCCCTGCCCATTCACGCCATCGGCGTCGGGGAACAGATCGACGATCTGGCGCCCTTTGACCCCGAAGAGTTTGCCCGTGCGTTGATCGGCATCACCGAGTGATGTGCGATGAGCGATTGGCTCACCTCGCTGGAAGGCACCGCCGCCGGGCATGACCTTGCGCTGGCACTGGCCTTGTTTGCCGCCTTCCTACACGCGCTTTTCGGGGCGCTTCAGAAAGGGCGGCACGATCCATGGCTGTCACGCGGCGCGATTGATCTGAGCTATGGCCTGATCGCCGCGCCTTTTGCGCTGTTCGTCGTGCCATGGCCCGAGCCGCATATGTGGCCGATCTTTGCCGTCGTCTTCGTGATCCACGTGGGCTACAAACTGGCGCAAAGCTATACCTATCAGCTGGGCTCTTACACGGTGGTCTACCCTGTGGTGCGCGGCACCGGGCCGCTTTTCACCGTGATCGGCGCGGGGCTGTTGTTCGGCGAACGCTTCACGGGGCTGCAATGGTTGGGGGTGGCCACGCTGGTCGCGGGCATCTTCGCACTGGCCGCCTATAACCTGCGCCACTGGCCGCTTGGGCGCGACAAGCTGAAGCCAGCGCTGGCGATGGCCGTGGTCACCGGGCTTTTCGTCGCGGCCTATACAACCTATGACGCCTACGGCATCCGCGCGACCGCTGATCCCTTCACCTTCCTTGCGTGGTTTTTCTTCATCGACGGGTTTTTCATGCCGGTGATCGCGGGGCTTCGGTGGTGGAACATGGCGGAACGCCCTGCGCTGGCCCCGTTGATGGGGCGCGGCCTTCTGGGTGCATTCGTTGCCTATTTCAGCTTTGGATCGATCATGCTGGCCACCCGTCTGGACAGCGTGGGCGAGGCGGCCGTGCTGCGCGAAACCTCGACCGTATTTGCGGCCCTGATTGGCTGGCTGGTGCTGGGTGAAAAGGTGGGTCCGCGCCGCCTGACGATGATGGCTTTGATCGCGGCGGGCGCCGTGATAGTCGAGATGGGTGGATAAAGGAGTTCCCATGACCGAGAAACAGCCAAGCCCCGGCCTGAAAGCCGCGTTGGAATACGGGCCGATCATCCTCTTTTTCGTGGCCTACACGATGCTGAAGGACCGTACATTCATGGTCGCGGGCACTGAATATTCAGGCTTTGTCGCGGTCACGGCCATGTTCATCCCGGTGCTGGCGCTGGCCACGCTCGCCCTGTGGCGTATCACCGGGCATCTGTCGAAAATGCAGATCGTCACCTTGGTGCTTGTGGTGGGTTTCGGCGGCTTGTCGATCTGGTTCAACGACGAACGTTTCTTCAAGATGAAACCGACGATGATCTACCTGCTTTTCGCGGGCGTGTTGGGCTTTGGCTTGATGCGCGGGGAAAGCTATCTGGAAGCGGTGATGGACAAGGCTTTGCCGTTGGAACGCGAGGGCTGGATGATCCTGACCAAGCGTCTGGCGTTGTTCTTTCTGGTGCTGGCTGTGGCCAATGAAGCCATCTGGCGCGCCATGTCCACGGATGCCTGGGTGAACTTCAAAACCTTCGGACTGCCCGCCGCAACGTTTGCGTTTTTCATGACCCAGACGGGGCTGTTCAAACGCTTTGGTGTCGAAGAGGGCACCAGCGAAGATGACAGCGGTCAGGCTTGACGATATGTCGCACAGCCGCTAGGAAACGGCACCGAGGCGATTTGTTCACCGGATTGCGGGCCTCGTAAAACATTCTGCTAAAGAGGTCAGGGACAGTACAGGTCAGACCCGTACGAACACCCCCGACGCTCTATCGCGGTGGGGGTTTTTTTGTGCGAAAGGAACGCGCGATGACGAAATGGGGCAAACGGACCGAAGCGGTGCATGGGGGCATCCGTCGCAGCCAGTATGGCGAGCTGTCCGAGGCCATGTTCATGACCCAGGCTTTCGCCTATCCGTCCGCCGAAGCCGCCGAGGCACGCTTTATCGAAAGCGGCCCGGACGAGTTCATCTATGCGCGTTACGGCAACCCGACAAACCGCATGTTCGAAGACCGGATTGCCGCCATCGAAGGCACCGAAGATGCTTTCGCCTGTGCCTCGGGCATGGCGGCGGTGAACGGCGCGCTCATGGCGCTGACGCAGGCGGGGGATCACGTCGTGTCCTCGCGCGCGCTGTTTGGGTCCTGTCTTTACATTCTGGAAGATGTGTTGGGTCGTTTTGGGGTCGAGATTACGCTGGTCGACGGCACCGACAACGCCGCGTGGGAGGCCGCCATTCGCCCCGACACCAAGCTCGTTTTCCTTGAGGCGATTTCGAACCCAACGCTCGAGGTGATCGATCTGGCTCATGTGGTGAAACTGGCCCATGACCATGGCGCGCTGGTGGTGGTGGACAACGCAATGCCGACGCCGGTCTATTCCTATGCCACGCGGCTGGGCGCGGACCTTGTGGTCTATTCGACCACCAAACATGTGGACGGGCAGGGGCGGATGCTGGGCGGGGCCATCTGTGGCCCGCGCGACCTGATCCGTGGTCCGATTGAGGCTTACGTGAAACACACGGGCGGCGCGATCAATCCCTTTGCGGCTTGGACCCATCTGAAGGCGCTGGAAACGCTGGATCTGCGTGTGCGGGCGCAGGCTGGCGCGACAATGCAGGTGGCCGAGGCTTTGGCGGATCACCCCAAGCTTCTGCGGATGAGCTATCCGCAGCACCCCAGCCACCCGCAGCACGCGGTGGCCATGCAGCAGGCGCCCTCGGGTGGGACGGTTCTGGCCATCGAGGTCGCGGGCGGGAAAGAGGCTTGTTTCCGCTTCCTCAACGCGCTTCAGATATTCACCATCTCGAACAATTTTGCCGATGCGAAATCCATCGCCACCCATCCAGCGACCACGACGCATCAGCGTCTGCCGCAGGACCAGAAGGATACGCTTGGTATTTCTGATGGGCTGGTGCGGCTGTCGATCGGGTTGGAAGACCCCGACGACATCATTTCCGACCTGAAACAAGCCTTGGACGCGGCCTGATTTGTCGCTTTTCGCCCTGTGCGTTTGGAGAATCCCTGCCATATACCTATGTTAGTGGGTGTGTGGCAGGATCGGAGGGTCCGTGATGAACCAGATGAAGCGCAAGGGCGGCGACGCCCCGGACATGCGTGCGGCCGAGGACGCGCTGGAACTGCTGCGCAACTGGGCGTCAAAGGCCGACCCGGTCGAAGTGGCGGCGCTGGACCCGGCCATTGCCCGGCTTTTGCCCGATGCGGCCCTGTCCAACTACCCCGATCTCAGCCGCGACTACCCGGCTGATTTCGAGCCCGATGCGGCTTACAAGGCGTCGATGCCCGACCTGCAAAACGGCCCTGCCAGCCTGATCCAGGGCGCCAAACGGCACATTCAACACGTGGGTATTTCGAACTTCCGCCTGCCTATTCGCTATCACACGCGCGACAGCGAGGATGTGACGCTTGAGACCTCGGTCACCGGCACGGTCAGCCTTGAGGCCGGCAAGAAGGGCATCAACATGTCGCGCATCATGCGCAGCTTTTATGCCCATGCGGAAAAGACCTTCAGCTTTGACGTGATCGAAGCGGCGCTGGACGATTACAAGACCGATCTGGAAAGCCTTGATGCGCGGATCGAGATGCGGTTTTCCTATCCGGCGCGGGTGGAAAGCCTGCGTTCTGGCCTGTCGGGATATCAGTTTTACGACATCGCGCTGGAGCTGGTCGAGCATCGCGGCAAGCGGCGCAAATTCATGCATCTGGACTATGTCTATTCCTCGACCTGCCCCTGTTCGCTGGAGCTGTCAGAACATGCCCGCCAGATGCGCGGGCAGCTGGCCACGCCGCATTCACAACGCTCGGTGGCGCGCATATCGGTCGAGAAAATCCACCAGCCGACGGGCACCTTGTGGTTCGAAGACCTGATCGACCTTTGTCGGATCGCCGTGCCGACCGAGACGCAGGTGATGGTGAAACGCGAAGACGAACAGGCCTTTGCCGAACTCAATGCCGCCAATCCCATTTTCGTCGAAGATGCAGCACGGCTGTTTTGCGAACAACTGCAGCAAGACGACCGGATCGGAGATTTCCGCGTGGTGGCCAGCCACCAGGAAAGCCTGCACAGCCACGATGCCGTGTCGATCCTGACCGAAGGCGAAACCTTTGACGCGGAAAGCCTTGATCCAAAGCTGTTCTCAACCCTGTTTCACGTAGGGTGATCCGTCGAGTGAACTGATTTGCATGGCGGGGTTGCGGTTTTGTCAGTGGTGTCGACAGCAATGCTGACCTATTTTGAGGTCAGGGAGGAAACCAACGCACATTTGCCGAGAGGTTTCCAATGGCTACTCAAACTCTTCACGCAAGCACACCTGTTTTCGCGTCACTGAAATCGTTCTTTTCTGCAATTGGGAACGGTCTGGTGGCCGCTGCAGAAAACTCATCACGCATGAAACGCATCCAGGCGTTGCAATCAATGACAGACGCCCAATTGGCTGCAAAAGGCATCAAGCGGGACGACATTGTACGTCATGTGTTTTCGGACCTCTTCTACGTCTGAGCACGGGCCTGATGGGGCCAGCATGACATCTGATGCTTGACACTATGGGCGCGGGGGGCCAACCCTGCGCCCATGTTCGATCTGCGCCCCGTCATCTATGTTACCGGCCTGCTTGTGGCAGCTTTGGGTGCCACGATGTTGATCCCAATGGGGATTGATCTGCTTTATGGCAGCGCGGATTGGATCGTCTTTTTGCAAAGCGCGGTGATCACAACGCTGTTTGGTGGCGCGATGGCGCTGGCAACTGCCAATGGTGTGCGCAAAGGCTTGTCGATCCAACAGACCTTCTTGCTGACCACCGGCGTCTGGCTGGCCTTGCCTGTCTTTGGCGCGCTGCCCTTTGCCTTTTCCGAACTGGATGCCCGTCCGGTTGATGCGTTTTTCGAGGCGATGTCGGGTCTGACCACCACCGGCGCGACTGTGCTGTCGGGGCTCGAGGCCTTGCCCAAAGGGCTCTTGTTCTGGCGCGGGCTTTTGCAATGGTTTGGCGGCATCGGGATCATTGTTGTCGCGATGGTGTTTCTGCCCGAGCTTCGGGTCGGGGGTATGCAGATTTTCCGGTCCGAAGGCTTTGATACCTCGGGCAAAATCCTGCCGCGCGCCACCGAGATTTCATCGCGCATCTCAGTCATCTACTTCACGCTGACCGGGCTGTGCGCGCTGACCTATTTCGCCATGGGCATGGACCTTTTCGACGCTGCCACCCATGCGATGACCACCATCGCCACCGGCGGTTATGCCAATTACGACGCCTCGTTTGGCGCCTTCGGGCCGGGGGTGGAATATGCGGCGGTGTGTTTCATGCTGCTCGCGGCTTTGCCCTTTGCGCGCTACGTGCAAATTCTGGCAGGCACAGCGCGCCCGCTGTTGCAAGACAGTCAGGTGCGCGCATTTTTCGGCACGCTTCTGGCAATTGTTGCGATCTTGATGACGTGGCGCTGGCTTGCCGATGGCATTCAAACGGAAGAGGGGTTTCGCAAAACGCTCTTCAACGTGACCTCGATCCTGACCGGTACAGGCTATGCCTCGCAGGATTATATGGGTTGGGGCGCCTTTCCGGTGGTGATGTTCTTTTTCATCGGCCTCATTGGCGGCTGCGCTGGATCGACGGCCTGTTCGATCAAAATCTTCCGCTATCAGCTGCTGTTTTCTTCGATCCAGGCCCAGATCCGCGCGATCCATTCACCGCATGGGATCTTTACACCGCGCTACGCAGGGCGGCGCGTCGGTGACGAGGTGCTGTCCTCGGTCATGGGGTTCTTCGTCTTTTTCATCGTGACCTTGGGCGTGGTGGCGGTGCTTTTGGGGATGACCGGGCTGGATTTCGTCACATCGGTATCGGGCGCTGCGGCGGCGCTGGCCAATATCGGGCCGGGTCTGGGCGAGATCGTGGGGCCGGCCGGCAATTTCGCCACGCTCAGTGACGAGGCCAAATGGCTGCTCGCCGCCACGATGTTGATCGGGCGGCTGGAGCTGTTGGCGGTCTATGTGCTGTTCACCGTGGGCTTTTGGCGCGGGTGATCTGCGCGGGTCTTATTCCCAGCAACTTACCAGAACGGTCATGTCGGCGGCCATCGCGCTCAGGTCAATCGGGTCCATCGACGCGGTCACATCCGTGGCTTCGGCCGTGACGCCGTTTTCGGTCAAAAACGCCGAGACACTGGCGGATTGCAGCGCGAAACTGACATCACCCGGAAGCGCCCGGCCCGAAGGTTTCTGGGCGGGCAGAAGCATGCCCATCACGGCGCCGCCTGCATCCAGAACCGGGCCACCGGCGTCACCGGGAAGGGCGGCCAGGGCCAGGCGGGTCAGTTCGGCCTCTCCGTTCAAGCCGGTCAGTTCGGACAGTTTGCCAAAGGTCAGGCTGGGCGCGTTCAGGCGGCCCTCGAAGCTGTACCCGGCCACGGCCACGTCGCTGTTGAGGCGCGGCGCGTTGGACAGAAAGGCGGCGTGCGCAATCGGTGCCAGCGGCTCGGTCGGGGTCAAAAGCGCCAGGCCAAGTGCCTCATCCACCGCTTTCACGGTCGCTTCGTGGTCGTCATTGATCGTAATGCGCCCGCAGCTGTTGACCGCTTCGGCAGTGGTTAGGATCGACCCAGACCCATCCACATAGAAGCCGGACCGGGACCGTACGGGGCGGCGAATTTCCAACCCGGAAATCAGATCGAGGCTTTGCGTCGTCTGATCCAGCCCGGCATTGTCGGCCAGCGCGGCAGAGCTGGTCGATTTGAAGCCCTTGCGCATCGCTGTCAGCACCATATTGCGGCGCTTGTTGTCGCCTTTGGGCCAGACAAGCGTGAAGCCCTTCACCGTGCCATCAGACAGTTTGACCTGCGTGAAAGACGTGATCTGGTCGTTTTCACCTTCGATGGTGAAGCTGTTTTTGCCACGTTTGCGCGGTCCATCTGCGGGCACAATCTCAAGTGTCTGCAGAATGTCATAAAGCCCAAAGAGCGTGTTTTGATCGCCCGATTGGCTGATCATCACCAGCTTGGCGCCACTGTCGTCTTTGGTGTCGAAGTGAAGGAATGGCGCTTCATAGCGCGCGAATTTCACCATGGCGCCGGGAATTGGCGAGGCGATGCCCGCGGTTTCATCCACGAAATCGGTCAATCCAAGACCGTCGATCACCGCTTGGTAGCCGTCCAGCAGCTCGGCGCGCTGGCGGGTGGTCAGAATGCCCGTGGGGTCATAGCCGCGGTCGGTCTGCCATGCGGCCATCGACCGGCGGGTGCCGCGGCCAAAGGCGCCATCAATGGTCGAGGTATAGAAGCCCTCCCACTGAAGCGCGACCTGCAACGCCTTGCGTTCGTCACGGTTCAGAAGACGTTCGGATTTCTGCGCCTCGCGTTTTGTCTCGTCGCGCGGCGGCTCAGGCTCTGCCGGGGTGTCTTGTGCCGGTTCTACGGTGGCGACCGGTACGGAAACCTGCTGTTCTGTCTCTGGAACAGGTGTCTGGATCACCGCGGCCCCGCTGGTCAGCGCATTTGCCCCAACGGGCCAGAATTGCTGACGGAACTGTCCCGTTTCGGCGATGAAACTGTCGCGCGGGATGATGCCTGCGTTTTTCAGGCTGCGCAGCTGCAAAGCTGCGGCATCGGGCGAATAGGGACCAAGGACGATCGCATACCAGTTTGCGCCGATGCGAAACCCGTTTACGCCTTCCATCCGGGCTGCATAGGCACGCACGCGGTCTTCGGCTGCCGTCAGGTTGGGCTGAGCTTCCACCTGAATCCAAGCAACCTCGCCCTGCGCTTGGGCACCTGTTGTGGTCTGTTGGGCCACAACGCCCAAAGGGGTCAGGCAGGTGGTCAGGCTGGCAGCAAGGGCGATGGCAAATCGTTTGGTCATGGATCCTCTGGCCCGTCGGGCTTATGAAATTCTTTTTGGGCAAGTAACACAATGCACCCACTCAAGGTCAACATCGCGCACGCCGCCTATGGGAAATTTCTTTGCCCCAAAAGGCGCATGCCGTCGCCAAACAGGGGTTTTCCCGCGTTGACCCCCATCCGGGCAGGGCCTATTGAGTGGCAACGTCAGATCAAACGACCGGATGGGCAGCGCTATGGCCAAGACCGACACGAAACCGACCTGTTTTCAGGACATCATCCTGCGGCTTCAGAACTACTGGGCTGAAAAGGGCTGCGCCGTGATGCAGCCTTATGACATGGAGGTCGGCGCAGGCACGTTCCACCCGGCGACCACGCTGCGCTCGCTTGGCTCGCAGCCGTGGGCTGCGGCCTATGTACAGCCCTCGCGCCGCCCGACCGATGGGCGCTATGGCGAAAACCCGAACCGCTTGCAGCATTACTACCAGTATCAGGTGCTGATCAAACCCAGCCCGCCCAATCTGCAAGAGCTGTATCTGGGGTCGCTCGAAGCCATCGGCATCGACATGGATCTGCATGACATCCGGTTCGTGGAAGACGACTGGGAAAGCCCCACCCTAGGTGCGTGGGGTCTGGGCTGGGAGGTCTGGTGTGACGGCATGGAAGTCAGCCAGTTCACCTATTTCCAGCAGGTCGGCGGGCATGACTGCAAACCGGTCTCGGGCGAGCTGACCTATGGTCTGGAGCGACTGGCCATGTATGTGTTGGGCGTTGATCACGTGATGGACATGCCGTTCAACGCGCCCGACGCGATGATCCCGCTGAGCTATGGTGACGTGTTCAAACAGACCGAAGAAGAATACGCCCGCTGGAATTTCGATGTGGCCAACACTGATGTGCTCTTGCGCCATTTCGAGGAAGCCGAGGCCGAATGTCAGGCGATCCTTGATCAGGAACATATCGACCCCAAGACCGGTAAGCGCATCATCATGGCGCATCCGGCTTATGACCAGTGCATCAAGGCCTCGCATCTCTTTAACTTGCTGGACGCGCGCGGCGTGATTTCGGTCACGGAACGTCAGGCCTATATCGGGCGCGTGCGCGCCTTGGCGAAACTGTGCGCCGACGCCTTCGTGCAGACCACGGCCGGTGGGTGGACCCAGGACGGAGACGCGGCGTGAGCGGCCGTCTGTTAGGAGCATTTATCGTGATAACGGCCCTGATCTCTGGCGTTGCGATCTATTATCTGCAGCTCTACGCCTTCTATGACGAGGTGTCGGCAGGCGACGGCGTGCGCATGACCAATATGGTCACCGGCCAGCCTGAGATCGTGCTTTATGACAGTTTCGAAGGCATCGACGCGGACAGCTCTCCGCTGCGCTACCGCGGGTGTTTCACCACCACGATGAGCCTTGCGATGCTCACCGAAACCTTTGAACCCTACGAAGACGCCACCCCCCTGACGGCACCCGGCTGGTTTGACTGCTTTGACGCGGTTGCCATCGGGACCGCGATTGAACAGGGCGAAGCACTGGCCTTTTTGGGTGAACGCAACATCAAGGATGGCGTGGACCGCGTGGTCGCCATTTTCCCTGACGGCCGGGGCTTTGCCTGGCATCAGCTGAACGAAAAATATCAAGAGTAACCGACATGCCCGACCTGCTGATTGAACTCTTTTCCGAAGAAATCCCCGCGCGCATGCAAACCCGCGCTGCCGAGGATCTGAAAAAGCTGGTGACCGATGGTCTGGTCGAGGCTGGCCTGACCTATGCCGGTGCCGCCGCCCTGTCGACGCCGCGCCGCCTGACGCTGGCCGTCGAAGGCCTGCTGGCGCAGTCGCCAGACACGCGCGAAGAACGCAAAGGCCCCAAGGTGGGCGCACCGGATAAAGCGATCGAGGGCTTCCTGCGCGGCGCAGGCGTGACCCGTGATCAGCTGGAAGAACGCGACACCCCCAAGGGGCCCGTCTATTTCGCCACCATCGAAAAACAGGGGCGTCCGGCGGCGGATATCATCGCCGAGGTGCTGGAAAACGCGATCCGCAATTTCCCATGGCCCAAGTCGATGCGCTGGGGCACGGGGTCGCTTCGCTGGGTGCGCCCCTTGCACTCGATCCTCTGCATCCTATCGGATGAGGCCGGTGCCTCTGTCGTGCCGATGGAGGTCGACGGGATCAAAGCGGGTGACACCACCGAAGGCCACCGTTTCATGGCCCCCGGACGCTTCGCGGTCACAGGATTTGCCGACTACGAGGCCAAGCTGAAAGCCGCCAAGGTGATCCTGTCGCCCACTGAGCGTGCCGATCACATCTGGGCCGAAGCGCAGAACGCGGCCTTCGCCCAAGGGCTTGAGATTGTCGAAGACAAAGGGCTGCTGGCCGAGGTCGCAGGGCTGGTCGAATGGCCGGTTGTCCTGATGGGTGACATTGCCGAGGATTTCATCCACTTGCCGCCCGAGGTGCTGCAAACCTCGATGCGCGAGCACCAGAAATTCTTTTCCGTGAAAAACCCCAAGTTTGACCGGATCGAGAAGTTCATCACCGTGGCCAACCGCGAAACTTCGGATCACGGCGCGACCATTCTGGCGGGCAACCAGAAGGTGCTCTTTGCCCGTCTGGCAGACGCCAAGTTCTTCTGGGAAAACGATATTCGCGTGGCCGAAGCCGGTGGTCAACCGTGGCTCGACAGCCTGACCGACGTGACCTTCCACAACAAACTGGGCAGTCAGGCCGAACGCATCGACCGGATCGCCGCGATGGCCCGCGCATTGGCACCCTCGGTCGGGGCCGATGCCGATCTGGCAGAGAAAGCCGCGCGGTGGGCCAAGGCCGACCTCAGCTCGGAAATGGTTTACGAGTTTCCCGAATTGCAGGGCTTGATGGGCAAATACTACGCCGCGCCTGCGGGGTATTCGCCGGAGGTGGCCCATGCCGCGCTTGCGCATTACTCGCCGCTCGGACCCTCTGACGATGTGCCGTCCGCGCCCGTGTCGGTTGCCGCGGCTTTGGCTGACAAGCTTGATACGCTGACCGGTTTTTGGGCCATTGACGAAAAGCCCACGGGGTCCAAAGACCCGTTTGCGCTGCGCCGCGCCGCACTGGGCGTGATCAGGCTGGTATTGGACAATGGTCTTCGGGTCGAGCTGGACAAGCTCTTTGACGCCCAGCTGTTGCGCCATGAAATCGCGCTGAATGAAAACGGTGACGTGCGCATGGCGCTTTTGCGTGACCTCGACAACGAGATCGCCGATCACGGCGTGTTCGGCGCGGCCATCCGCACCATCCTTGACCATTTCGACGGTGATCTGTCGGCGCATATGAAAGAGATCAGGGATAACCTGCCGGATGTTTCGCGTGATCTTCTGTCTTTCTTCCACGACCGCTTGAAGGTTTACCTGAAAGACAAAGGTATCCGTCACGACGTGATCGACGCTTGCCTTGCTATGCCGGGCAATGATGATCTGACGCTTCTGGTCAAACGGGCCGAGGCGCTGGCCGGGTTCCTGTCCACTGATGATGGTGAAAACCTGCTTCAGGGCGTCAAACGCGCGTCGAATATTCTGGCGCAGGCGGAGGAAAAAGATGGCGTGGAATACTCCTATGGTGCGGATGTGAAATTCGCCGAAGATGACAGCGAAAAGGCGCTGTTCGCAGCACTTGATGCCTCAGAAGCTGCCATCACGCCCGCGATGCAGGCCGAGGATTTCGCCGCCGCGATGACCGCCATGGCGGCCCTGCGCGCGCCGATTGATGCGTTTTTCGAGGCCGTGCAGATCAATGCGGACAATCAGGTGCTGCGCCGCAACCGCCTGAACCTGCTGTCGCGTATCCGCACGACTTGCGGTGGCGTTGCCGACCTGTCGCGGATCGAAGGCTGATCCACGTAACGCCCTGATCGGGCCGGGGGATTATCCATCCGGCCCGCCGCGCTGCCGCATGTAACCCTTGTATGACACGCCCGTCGCGTTATGGTGATCGGCGAAAGGCGGTGCTGCGGTGCAGAAAGATACAGACCAGGGTTTTCTCGAAATCACCCCCACAGCGGCGATCGAAAATAATCGTCACGGCGGGCGGGCCAAATGCCTGCAACGGCTCATCCGGCTCGAGATGCCGGTCCCGCTCACTTGTGCGCTGAGCTTTGAGGCAGTGCATGGCGTGTCTGCCGGGGACATGCCGGATCTTGACGCGATGCTGGCCCTGTTTGGCGATGACCCGCTGGTATCGGTGCGCCCCTCATCAGAAGATCCCGACTGGGGTGGTCCCGGCGCCATTCTGAATATCGGGATGAATGATGTGGTGCACGCAAAACTGTGCGAAAGCCACGGAGAAACCGCCGCCAACGCGCTGTATTTGCGTTTTATTCAGGCCTATGCCGTGCATGTGGGCCGGTTGGACCCGGATGAGTTTGACGATTTCTCGACCCCCTCTGCAGCCACGCTGAAAGCGGCGCTGGAGCTGTATGAGGAAGAAACCGACAGCTATTTTCCGCAGGACCCTAAAGAGCAGTTGGCGGAAGTTTTGCGTTCCATGGCAAGGGCTTGGGAGGGGACAACCGCGCGGCTTCTGCGTCAGGCCAAGGGCGCACCTGCGGATGCCGGGCTTGGGCTTGTGGTGCAGAAAATGGCGCTGGGTGTCGGGCAGGGCGTGTGCGGATCGGGGGTCATTCAGTTTGTAAATGGCGCCACCGGGCATCGCGAAATCCGTGGCCGCTATCTTTGCAAAAGTCAGGGGCGTGATGCGCTGACCGAGGCCGAAGATCGCGACGTGATGTATCTGACCAAGGATGAACGCGGGCGTTCGATCGAAGAAGTGCTGCCAGAAAACTTCGCCGACCTTCTGCGCTATGGCGCGCTGTGCCGCTCCCGTCTGCGCGAAGAGATGGAGATCGAGTTTACCATCGAAAACGATGCGCTCTTTATCCTCGACGCGGTGCGCGTGCCGCGGGCAGAACGGGCCAATGTGCGCATTGCCGTTTCGTTGGCTCAGGACAAGATCATCTCGAAGGAAGAGGCTGTTTTGCGCATCCCGCCGCGCGCGCTGACGGCCCTTTTGCACAGTCAGATCGATCCATCGGGCGATCGGGACCTGTTTTCACGCGGGATTGCTGCCAGCCCCGGCGCGGCCACCGGCAAGGTCGTTTTCAATGCCCGCCGGGCGCAGGCGCTGGCCGCGCAAGGCGAGGACTGCATCCTTGTGCGCCGCGAAACCAGCCCGGAAGACATTCGTGGCATGCATGCAGCCAAGGGGATTTTGACCATTCGCGGTGGCATCACCAGCCATGCGGCCGTGATTGCGCGCGGGCTTGGGTTGCCGTGTGTGGTTGGGGCGGGCGATCTGACCCTGGACAAGAAAAAGGGCAAATTGCGGGCTGCTGATGGCCGGTCCTTCCGCGAGGGCGACATCATCACCATAGATGGGGCTGCCGGAGAAGCTTTGGCAGGTGCGGTGAATATGCTCCCGCCCGAGCTGGGCGACAGCTTCCAGACATTGATGACATGGGCAGACGAGCTGCGCGATATTGGTGTGCGCGCCAACGCGGATACTCCGCCCGATGCGCGCAATGCGCGGATGTTTGCGGCGGAAGGGATCGGGCTGTGCCGGACCGAGCATATGTTCATCGATGATGATCGCCTTCTGGCCATGCGAGAGATGATTTTTGCAGATCATGCTGATGACCGCAGGGCTGCGCTGGATCGCCTTCTTCCTATGCAGCGCGCGGATTTCACCGAGCTTTTTGAGATCATGCAGGGCCAGCCTGTCTGCATTCGTCTGTTTGACCCGCCCTTGCACGAATTTCTTCCGCATGGGCGTGAAGGTCTGCGAGAGCTGGCCGAGGCGCTGGACCTGCCTTTGCGGGACGTGGAGCGCCGTGTTGCGGGTCTGCGCGAATTCAACCCGATGCTTGGCATGCGGGGGGTTCGGCTGGGCGTCACCGTGCCCGAAATCTACGACATGCAGGCGCGGGCCATTTTTGAGGCGACGATTGAGGCGTCGAAATCCGGTGATCCGGTGGTGCCAGAGGTCATGATCCCGCTGGTATCGGCAAAGCGCGAGGTCGAGATCGTGAAGGCCCGGATTGACGCCGTGGCCGCCGCTGTGCGCATCGAACAGGGGGCCGATGTGGACTACCGTTTAGGCGTGATGGTGGAAACCCCGCGTGCGGCGCTACGTGCGGGCGAAATTGCGCAACATGCATCTTTCATGTCGTTCGGCACCAACGATCTGACCCAGATGACCTATGGTTTGTCGCGTGATGATGCAGGCCGGTTTATGGCCGAATATGTGGCACAAGGCGTCTATGAAGAGGACCCGTTTCACATGCTGGATGCGGATGGGGTCGGAGAGCTTTTGCAAATCGGCGCAGAACGCGGCCGGGCGGAAGATGCATCGCTTACACTGTCCATTTGTGGCGAACATGGCGGCAATCCGGAAAGCATCCGCTTCTGTCGCGACGCCGGCTTCAACTATGTGTCCTGTTCCCCGTTCCGGGTGCCGGTCGCACGGCTGGCGGCGGCACATCTGGCCGTTTTGGATCAAATGAAAGATGGACCAAAGCAGGGCTGATTGCCGCACCGGGCTGGACCGAATCTGACAATTTGAGTAAAGAGCGCCAGTGCTGACGTGCTCAGCCGTTCAGTTTCTGGGGGGTAACATGTTCTCATCAAACGCTTTTCGTGCTGCCGCGATGGCCGTTGGCTTGGGCGTGGCATTGGCTGCTTCACCCGTTTCCGGGCTGGATCGCAGCAATCCCTTCAGCGCCTTGTTGCATCAGCAAAAGGCGGGCATGGGGGCGATGAGCGGTGCGAGCATCGCGCGTTTTGGCAGTTTGCCGTCAGCGAAACCACCGCAGGCGAATGGCGCAGAGGACGGTGCTTCGCCGGTGGCATATACACATGCCTGGCTTGCCGCCCAGCCCGCGCCAAAACAGGATGCCGAATGGCGCTGCCTGTCCGAAGCGCTGTATTTCGAAGCGCGTGGGGAAACCGTAAAAGGTCAGTTTGCCGTGGCCGAGGTGATCATGAACCGTGTTGCACACGCCCGCTTCCCGAATACGATCTGCGGGGTGATCAATCAGGGCACCGGGCGCAAATATGCCTGCCAGTTCACCTATACCTGTGATGGCCGCGCCGAGGTGATCCATGAACCTGCCTCCTTTGCACGTGTTGGCAAGATCGCGCGGGCTGTCATCGATGGCGCGCCGCGCAACCTGACCGCGGGGGCAACGCATTATCACACCACCGCCGTGTCGCCGCGTTGGGCGTCGGTCTTTGCCCGCACCGCCTCCATCGGGGTGCATCGGTTCTATCGGATGCCCGGCTAAACTGGACGGACGGTTCGCAAACACGTTCGCCCGGTCGCTTTCGACTGGTCAATCCCTGTGTGTTCAGGGCATGGTCTGGTTCAGATGACCGAGGCCCGCATGACCCAGAGCACCACAGCTTTTTCCCCGCTAGAAACCCGCGCCGCCCAAATGGGGGGGGACAATCCTCCTGACCGGATTTCCGTGCGCGACCATATCACCGAGGTCGAGATCGGCGCCTTTCAGGCCGAGCGCGACGTGACCCAACGCCTGAAGATCAGCGTGGTGGTCGAAGTGGCGCCCAGCAGTGGTGCCGAAACGGATGATGTGGATGACATCTTGTCCTATGACGCGGTGACCGAAGCGATCACGGCCGAATTGGCGGCAGAACGGTTGAACTTGCTGGAAACACTTGCCGAACGCATTGCGGATCGGATTTTGCACGAACCGCAGCCTTTGCGCGTTTTTGTGCGGATTGAAAAGCTGGATCGGGGTCCCGGCAATCTTGGTGTCGAGATCGTGCGTCGACGCGTGGATAACAACGATGTAGAGCTGGCCTCGGACACGCCGCGCCCGCGCATTTTGCACCTGACGCAGGCCGCGCTGCAGGCGGGCACGCTTGATGCAATATTTGACGCGCAGCAGGCCAGCGAACACCCCCTGATCGTGACCCTTTCCGCGGCAGATGGCGGGGCGGATTTGTCCGGGGCGGCGCGGCGGATTGCCTTGTTGGACATTGAACGCGCGGCATGGGCATTGGCAGCGCGCCTTCCGCGCTGCGTCCCGGTTGGCACCCGCACCGAGCTGGACTGGGGCATGAAGAACGGGCAGCTTTCGGTCTGGACCCCTTCAAAGATGGTGCTGGATGCCGTGCAGGGGCCGCGCGGTGCTGAAGGGCTGGAGCTGGCACGATGGTTCGCGGGCGAGATCGGCGCGCGCGATATGTTGATTGTTGACGTATCTAACACTGACCGGGACGCTTTGGTGACCCGCCCAATCGCTGTGGAGGACATGCCATGACCGAACGCCACTATCCCGTGCCCCGTCAGGGTCAGCCATTTGCAGGGCCGGCGCTGGGCGGAGCGGCCCATGCATGGTTTGACGAGGTGATCGTCATGGATAAGGACGGCGCCAGTGTCCGCCAGCCTGCCGAGGATTGCGACCCGTCTGTTTTGAACCGCCTGTCTGCCCCGCGTCCTGATCTCTGCGGCCTGACGCTGGATGAGCCGCGGATCATGGGCGTGCTCAATGTCACGCCAGACAGTTTCTCGGATGGCGGGGATCATGTCACGCTGGAGGCCGCCGTGGACCGCGCGCGCATCATGGCGGGGGATGCGGATATTCTGGACATTGGCGGCGAAAGTACGCGACCCGGCGCCGAAGAAGTTGGTTTGGACGAAGAAATTCGCCGCACCGCCCCGGTGATCAAAGCCATTCGTGCCGCCGGCATCACCACACCCATTTCCATCGACACGCGCAAAGCCCGCGTGGCCGAGGCCGCCTTGGATGCGGGCGCGAATATCGTGAATGACGTGGCGGCCTTCACCTTTGACCCCGAGCTGGCTGATCTGGTGGCAGAACGTGACGTGCCGGTGTGCCTGATGCACGCGCAGGGCAAGCCTGACGTGATGCAGCTGGCACCACGCTATGACAATGTGGTGTTTGACGTGATGGCCGCGCTGGAGGAGCGTATTGATTTCGCAACCTCCAAGGGGGTGAAACGCGACCGGATCATCACCGATCCGGGCATCGGGTTTGGTAAGACTTTGGAACACAATGTGACTTTGCTAAGGAACCTTGCACTGTTACATGACCTTGGATTGCCCATGCTGCTGGGCGTGTCGCGCAAGCGGTTCATCGGCACGATCGGGCAGGTTGAAAATGCCAAGGACAGGCTTGCAGGCTCGGTGGCCGTGGCCCTGCATGGGGTGGCGCATGGGGCGCAGATATTGCGGGTGCATGATACATTCGAGACGCGACAGGCGCTGCTATTGCAGCAATCTTTGACGCAAAGAGGATAGTGATTTGGTCGAGAAACTATTTGGGACCGACGGGGTGCGCGGGCTGGCCAACAGCTGGCCGATGACCGCCGAAATGGCGTTGAAACTGGGCGCTGCGGCGGGGCGGCATTTCCGGCGCGATCATTCGAACGGACATCGGGTTGTGATCGGCAAAGACACGCGCCAGTCGGGTTATATGATCGAGAACGCTTTGACCGCTGGCCTGACCTCGACGGGTATGAACGTGCTGCTTCTGGGGCCTGTTCCAACGCCCGCCGTGGGGCGGTTGACCCATTCGATGCGGGCGGATTTGGGCATTATGATTTCCGCTTCGCACAATCCGTTTCACGACAATGGCATCAAATTTTTCGGCCCCGACGGGTTCAAACTGTCGGATGAAGACGAGGCCGAGATCGAGCGCCTTGTGCATGAAGGTGTCGACCCGGTGCAGCCGCAAAATATTGGCCGCGCACGGCGGATCGACGAAGGGCGGATGCGCTATACAGAGTATCTGAAAACCACCTTCCCCGAGCATAAGAAGCTCACTGGAATGAAGGTGGTGATCGACTGTGCCAACGGGGCGGCCTATCGCGCGGCGCCCTCTGCACTTTGGGAGCTGGGGGCCGAGATTGTGCCGGTGGGCGTCTCGCCTGATGGGACAAATATCAACAAGGGTTGCGGGTCCACGGACACCGCTTTGGCGGCGCGCACCGTTGTGGAAACGGGCGCCGATCTGGGCATTTGTCTGGATGGCGATGCGGATCGCATCATGATCATCGACGAAAAGGGCCGGGTAGCCGATGGCGATCAACTGATGGCGTTGTTTGCCACCCATTGGGCCGATGCGGGCCGCCTGAAAGGTGGCAAGCTGGTGGCCACGGTGATGTCAAACCTTGGGTTGGAACGTCACATGGCTGCGCGCGGGCTGGAGCTTGTGCGCACTAAGGTCGGTGACCGTCACGTGGTCGAAGCGATGCGGGCGGGTGGCTATAATCTGGGGGGCGAGCAGTCCGGTCACATCGTGATGACCGACTTTGCGACCACCGGCGACGGGCTTTTGGCCGGTTTGCAATTCCTGGCCTGTATGGTGGAAACCGGCAAGCCCGCCTCTGAGCTGTGTAAGGTGTTTGAAACCGTGCCGCAGCTTCTGAAGAACGTGCGCTACTCGGATGGTCAGACGCCGCTGGAGGCTGCGCAGGTGAAAGCGGCCATTGCGGATGCCGAAGCGCGCCTGATCGGGAAAGGCCGTTTGCTGATCCGCAAGTCAGGCACCGAACCTTTGATCCGCGTCATGGCGGAATGCGAGGACGAGGCGCTTTTGAACGAGGTGGTTGACGGGATCGTGGCCGAAGTTGAGGCCGTGACCGCCTAAAGCGTTTCGACATATTGTTGAGGCACGACAATATGTCGAAACGCGCGGAACTTATTGATGTTGTGGGCGTTTCGAAATCCAGTTGTGATCGGGCTTAATCTCGAAACGCTTTAGCGCCCGATCAACATCTTGCGCAGGCTGAACCACTGGCTGATGGCGAGGCCTGTCAGGATCAGCCCCAGCGCCACGTAAAAGCGGACGGGCAGTGCTTCCGACAAGATCCACGCGCCGAATACCATCGACCAGACAGGCACCTGATAGTTCACCAGCGTCATGAAAACGGACCCGGCTGAGCGTATGATGGACACGCGCAACAGCGTGGCCAGAGCGGTCGGCAAAAGGCCAAGCGCGATGATGGCCAAACCGGGGCGCGCACCTTGCCAGTCCGGCACACCCTCGGTCATCAACATGATGGGCAACAACAACACCGACCCCACCACCAACGTCAAAGTGGCCAGCACCAGCGGATCAATGGGCGGGCAGCGACGGGTCAGGATCGAGGCCAGCGAATAGCAAAACGCCGCGCCCACACAGGCCAGCTGCGCCAGCGGCTCGGTGCCCTGACCCAGTTGCATGAGCCCCGGCCCGATCAGCACCAACGCCCCGCAGAATCCCAATGACACACCGATGAATTTCCGCGCGTTTAGCGGCTCGTCGGAAAAGAAATGCGCCAGCGGCAGCACCATCAGCGGGATTGCCGCCATGGACAACCCGGCAAAGGCCGAGGGCACATATTGCTGCCCCCAGCTGAGCAGCACAAAGGGCAAGGCAGTGGACAATATGCCGATGATCGAGATTGACCACCACAGCGCGCCGGACAGTCCGGGCATCGTCTTGCCCATCACCCGCATCAAACCCCAAAGCGCCAGTGCCCCCAACGTGGTGCGGGCGGTGGCCACGGTCACGGGGCCGTAACCCTCCAGCGCAATGGCCACGACCATGAACGTGCCACCCCAGATCAGGCCAAGGGTTATGACGCCCGCCCAGTCGCGGGATGTGGGATTGTCTGTCATTGGTGCTCTCAACGAAAAGGGGCGCCCGCAATCGGACGCCCCACTTGACCTGTCTGCGCGGCGGAAATCAACCCGCTGCGTTTCGGGTCTTAGTTCTTTTCCTGATCGACCAGTTTGCCAGCGGAAATCCACGGCATCATGTCGCGCAGTTTCTTGCCAACCACTTCGATCTGGTGCTCGTCATTGTGACGGCGGGCGGCTTTGATGGTCGGCTGACCAACAGCGTTTTCCAGCATGAAGTCACGCACGAATTTACCGGTCTGGATGTCTTCCAGCGATTCCTTCATGGCTTTCTTGGTGGCTTCATAGGGCAGGATGCGCGGGCCGGTGACGTACTGGCCGTATTCTGCAGTGTTCGAGATCGAGTAGTCCATGTTGGCAATGCCGCCTTCATAGATCAGGTCCACGATCAGCTTGGTTTCGTGCAGACACTCGAAGTAAGCCATTTCCGGGGCGTAGCCGGCTTCAACCAGGGTCTCGAAACCGCAACGGATCAGCTCTACGATGCCGCCGCACAGAACAGCCTGTTCACCGAACAGGTCGGTTTCGCACTCTTCGCGGAAGTTGGTCTCGATGATGCCCGAGCGGCCGCCACCGATGGCCGAGCAATAGGACAGGCCGATTTCCAGCGCTTTGCCGGTTGCGTCGGTGTCAACGGCCACAAGGCAGGGCACACCGCCGCCTTTGACGTATTCGCCACGTACCGTGTGACCCGGGCCTTTCGGGGCCATCATGATCACGTCGACGCCTTCTTTCGGCTCGATCAGGCCGAAGTGCACGTTCAGCCCGTGGGCGAAAGCGATGGCTGCGCCAGGGCGAATGTTGTCGTGAACGTATTTCTTGTAGGTCTCGGCCTGCAGTTCGTCGGGCATGGTGAACATGATGACGTCGCACCAAGCCGCAGCTTCGGCGATGCCCATGACTTCCAGACCTTCAGCTTCAGCTTTCTTGGCCGAAGCCGAGCCTTCGCGCAGGGCAACAACAAGGTTCTTGGCGCCCGAGTCGCGCAGGTTCAGCGCGTGGGCGTGGCCTTGGCTGCCATAGCCCAGGATGGCCACTTTTTTGTCTTTGATCAGGTTAATGTCGCAATCGCGATCGTAGTAAACGCGCATATCGGGTGCTCCGTTGCATGAGTTTTTGTTCTGGATCGCATCATAGGCATGATTTGCAGAGGTTCGAGTGGGTTACGCGCGATATATTCATCAAATATGCGTATTTCTATTCGTATTGAATGATGATAGTTTAAAATTCATGCTTGACGATCTTGATAGACGCATATTGCGCCAGATGCAGGCCAGCTCTTCCCTTGCCGGGGCTGAGTTGGCCCAGCGTGTGGGGCTGTCAGCGGCACGGCTATCGCGGCGGGTTGAAAGGTTGCGTGACCAAGGCATCCTGCGCGGCCCGCGCGCTGTGATCAACTGGCGCGCGCTGGGCTATGAGGTCGAGGTCAGCCTGCGCGTGACGCTCGACAAAACCCAAACCCGCGCCTTTGACGATTTCATCGACGCCGCGCGCGCCATTCCCGAGGTGATCGAGATTCAAACCTTTGTCGGGCGGGTGGATGTGCGCCTGTCGGTTATTGCGCGCGATATGCCCGACTATCAGCGCATCTATCGCGACCAAATTCTGGCATTGCCACATATCGCCGATATCGAGGCGCTTATGCATGTGGCGCGGATTAAATCTGACGAAAGCCTGCCGCTGTGAGCGATTTTGACGATATCGACCTTGCGCTTTTGCGCCTTCTGTCCGAGGACGCGACCCGATCCGCTGGCGCTTTGGGGCGCGACGTGGGCCTGAGCCAACCGGCCGCCTGGCGCCGCATCAAGCGGCTCACGGATCTGGGCGTGATTGCCGGTCGGCGGTTGGATCTGGATCGCGAGGCACTGGGCTTTGGCGTGACTGTGTTTTTGGGGGTGAAGCTGGCCACCAAAGGGCGCGTCAGTCTGGAGGATTTCGAACGCGCGGTCTCCGCCATACCCGAGGTGCAGACCGTCGAACATGTGCTGGGGCTTTATGACTACCGCCTGCGCGTGGTGGCGCGCGACATTTCCGATTTCGAACGGGTGCTCAGACGCCGGATCATGACGCTGCCCGGCGTGGGCGATGTCGAAGCCAATGTGCTTTTGTCGGAGGAAAGGCGCCCCGGCCCGCTTGGAACGGCCGAGGCGTGAAGCTTCTTAGCCCTTGCCGCCGGCCATCGTGACCAAAAGCAGATAAATCACCGGAACCGTGGCAAGTGCCACAAGACCAACACCGGCCACACCTTTGATCAGGAAGCCAACAACCAATGCGGCGACAATCGCGCCCATGATCATGAAGGCAATCTTTTCGGCGCGTGCTTCGGCGGCTTTTTCAGCGGGGGTAAGTTTGGTCGACATATGCGTTCTCCTGTTCGCGTGTGGAACCGGATAAACTGCATGGGTTAAAGAAATAACATGCGACATTCCTGTCATGCGGCGCCGTGCCGCAGTGCAGAAATTCTGTCATGGATCAGCTCGGGCCAAGCCCCGCCCGCATGACCCGTTTGCGCATCGGGGCCACGTCATGAACCGCTTTCAGCCCCAACAAACGCACCGCCTGCATCACGCTGTCCCCGGACCGTGTGACACGGTTGAACAGGTCAATCACGCGGGCCCGCCGTGAAATGTCGCTGGCACGCGCCTTTTCATAAGCGCGCATCATCGCGGGGTCCCCCAAGGTCTCGGGGCTGGCTTCAGCCAGTTCCAACAGTGAAATCACGTCGTTCAGCGATGTGTTCAACCCCTGCGCACCGATCGGGGGCAATGCATGCGCGGCTTCGGCCACCACCGCGACGCGACCCGAGCTTAGTTGATCAGCGGTCTGCGTGATGATCGGCCAGACCGACCGGTTCCCCATCAGCTGCATCCGCCCAAGCAACCCGGTCGAACGTTCATACATCACGTCCTCAAAGGCGGGCACCTCCATATCCATCAGCTCCTGGGCGCGCGGGCCTTTGTTCATCCACACGATGGCCGAGGCATGTTTGCCGTCCATGTCAGGCAGCGGCACGATGGTGAAGGGGCCGCCTTCGTTGTAAATCTCGGTCGAGATATTGTCGTGCGGCGCGTCATGCGTGACCGTGAAAGCCAGCGATTTCTGCCCATAGCGCGTGGTTGAAACGCTGATTCCGGCCGCCTCGCGCAGGGGGGAAAACTTGCCATCTGCGGCGATGCCCATCCGTGCGCGTACCTGATCGCCATTGGTCAGTGAAACGATGATTTCACCTGTGCGCTGCACGATGGAGCGAAAGCCGGTGCCGTAAAGTGGCGTGATGCGGGGCTGGGTTTGCAGGTAATCCCAAATCTCGCGCCGGACGACCCAGTTCATCAGGTTCCAGCCAAAGGGCTCTTCGCCCATATCGTCGGATCGAAACACCCGGCGGTCGCGCACCACGGGTGGCCAGCCGGTTGTGTCGATGACCGCAAGCTGGTCCAGAGGTTTGGCATGCGGCTCCAACACGGGCCACAACCCGATCCGGTCAAAAAGCTGACGTGCTGGGCGCAAGAAGGCGGTGGATCGCAGGTCAGACGCCTCTTCATCCGCCGTGGTGACCGGCACAAACGGGTCGGCCATCACCACCGTGAACCCGGCTGCTGCAAACGCCGCGGCCGTGACCTGCCCGGCAATGCCGCCCCCCGAAATAAAGATGTCTGCCTGATGTTCGGTTCTGGTGTCGGGCATGGGTCAATCCTTAGAGGCAGGCGGGCAGGCCGCATCCACAAGGCGGCCAAGAAACCCGGTCAGGTCATCAGTGTGATGGTGGATATGATCAGCTGGGGCAGGGTCCGGTGCCACATGGACCGTGCGCATCCCCAGCGCGTGTGGGACGGCCAGATTGCGCGGGTCGTCCTCGAACATCGCGGCAACCTCGGGCGATACGCCGTCTCGTTCAAAGACCCGCTCAAAGGCCGCGCGGTCGGGTTTAGGGTGGAAATCTGCGTGTTCGACGCCATAGACCGCGTCAAACAGACCCGCCAGACCGCGCGCGGCCAGCACCTGTTCGGCATAGGGGGCCGAGCCATTGGTATAGACGATCTTGCGCCCCGGCAGCGATTGGATATGGGCTGCCAGTTCCGGGTCCGGGTCGAGGCTGTCAAACGAGATATCGTGCACATCTTGCAGATAGGGGGCGGGATCCACACCGTGTTCACGCATCAAGCCGGCCAGCGTCGTGCCATGTGTGCGCCAGTAGTGATGCCTGAGCCGGTCGGCCTCGTGCCGGTCAACGCCCAACTCCTGCATCACCCAATTGGTCATGCGGATCTCGATCTGATCGAAAAGCCGCGCATGGGGCGGGTAAAGCGTATTGTCCAGGTCAAAGACCCAGTGGCTGACGTGGTTGAAGTGATCGGCGACCATGGCGTGACGCTACAATGGGTGGGCGCAGGGTGAAAGGGTGGAAATGGTGTTTTGGGGGCAATGCGACCACAAGCCACGTGCTTGGGGTTTGCCATGACGAAGCCTGCGTGTTTATGTGTGCGGATGACAAATGCGCCGGGAGGGACAGCGCCATGGCCGACGGAAGGCAAGGACATCGGGACGCTTACGAGATGATCCTCGAAGCGATTGATCTGGGCACCTACAAGCCCGGCGACCGGCTGGTGGAAAGCGAGCTTGCGGATCGGTTCGGCGTGTCCCGCACGCCTATTCGTGAAGCTTTGCAGAGACTGGAAACCCAGTCACTTCTGACCCGTGACGGGCGCAGCCTGATCGTGGCCTCGCTGGATCACAATCAATTGGCCGAGCTTTACGTTGTGCGTGCCGAGCTGGAAGGGCTCGCGGCCTCACTGGCCGCGCAGCATGCCGCCCCCGAGGAAATCCGCGTGCTTCGTGAGATGGTCGAGGATGATCGCAACCGGTTGGATGACCCGGCGGCGCTTGCCCGGTCGAACCGGCGGTTCCACAAGCAACTGCACCTTGCCTCGCACAACCGCTATCTGGTGCAACAGCTTGATCTTGTGCATCGCACCATGGCGCTTTTGGCCACCACATCGCTGGCGGCTGAAGGGCGCAGCGAAACGGCCGTTGCCGAACATGACGCCATTGTCACGGCCATCGAGGCACGCGATCAGGACGCCGCCCGGTCGGCCCTGCGCGCCCATATCTCGAAAGCTTTTGAAACCCGGATCAAACTGGATTCGATGGCGGGGGAGTAGCCGCAGAGGCATCCCGCTTGTCAAACTTCCCGTGCTGGGTTTTGTCCCAGTAAAAGGGTTTCGTGACAATTTCGGTGAAGCCTTTCATGGCGGCCAGCGACGCCAGCGGATAATAGAAATGCAGGGTCGGCACCCAGTAACGCAGCCATGCGTGTTTTACATTGCTGACCGCAAGAACGCCCACGGTGATCGTCAGAATCTCAGTCGCCATGAAGACGGCCCCAAGGATGATCAAAAGCTCGCTGGGCATAACGCCACGCAGCGGATGGGGCAGTCCCAGAGGAAAGGCCCAGAAGGTCCACAGGATCGGGGCCAGCAGGAATTGCGACAGGGCGCCAAGAAACAGAATCTGAAAACCCAGGAATTTCCACCACCCCAGATCGCGGCGCAGCTGGCGAGGATTGCGCATATGCACGCCATAGGTCATCGCATAGCCCTTGATCCAGCGTGACCGCTGCTTGATCCAAGGCCAGACCCGGCAATTGGCTTCCTCTTCTGTGACCGTATCCACCAGTTCGGTCCGGTATCCGTGGCGCGCCAGCCGGATGCCAAGATCGGCGTCTTCGGTCACGTTATGCGCGTCCCATCCGCCCAGTTCTTCAAGGGCCGCGCGGCGGAAAAACAGCGTGGTGCCGCCCAGCGGAATGGCAAAGCCCATCCGTTCGATCCCCGGCAATACAAGTCCCCACCAGGTAGCATACTCCACGGTGAAACAGCGGCTGAGCCAGTTGGTGCGGGCATTGTAGAAATCGAGCTTGCCTTGCAGGCAGGCGACCTCGGGCCCGCGCTCGGAGAAACGACGGACGATCTTGTGGATTTGATCAGCGGCGGGGGCGTCCTCGGCATCGTAGACGCCGATGATCGAGCCTTTGCAGAAATCCAGCGCAAAATTCATCGCGCGCGGTTTGGTTTTGACCACGCCACGCGGCACCACAATCTGGCGCATCCATCGGGGCAGTTCAGATGAGGCAAGCGTTTCCTGCGTCAGCGCATCGTCCTCTTCGACCACGAGACAGATATCGAGCAGTTCGCGCGGATAAGACAGGCGCTCTAGCCGTTTGACCAGACGTCCGGCGATTTCGCGTTCCTTGTAAAGCGGCACAAGGATCGACACCGTGGGCAGTTTCAGAAACCCCTGAGCGCTGCGCGACGAGATAAACGGGGCGGCTTCGGAGGATTTGCGTTTGTAAAACTGCCATGCCGCAATGGCCTTGAGGGACGAGTTCAGCAACAGCGTCAGAACGGCCCAGGCCACCAAAGCCACGAAGCCTGTGAAGGACGAGATCATGAAAAGCCCCGCCATTGCGATCAAAAGCGCCAAGGCAAACCGTGCAACAGCGCCACGGCGCCACCCCCGGCAGCTTTCGGCTTCGCTCACCCTGTTTTCAGCACGGATGGCCAATGTGCGGTGGCGCAGGTTGATCAAAGCCGTGTGGATGTCGCGTTCCGGCGCGATGGCCAGGAAACAGCGCCCCCATTCTACGGGGAAGTCTTTGGACAGACGTTCGAACTCATCGGGGCGCGCGCAGATGACCACCGTGCCGCCGCCGACCTGTTTCCATGGTAACACGCCGTTTTGAATGCAGAAATCCGGCCCTAACTGGTCGATTAGACGTACGTCTGGCGGCTCCGAAGACAGATCGGCCAGGCTGCACCCAAACTGGCAGGCCAGACCTGCGTAAAGGTCGGCGGGCCGTACCCACCCGTTGGCAACAAGAATGTCGCCGAACCGTGCATCCTCGCGCGCGGAAAGCGAGACGGCCATGGCAAGATGTTCGGGTGACAGCGCGCCCATTTCGACCAGCACCTGCCCCAACGGTTTGCGCCGCGATGGATCGGGGCGTGGCCTGTCTTGTGGCGATGTTTGCGAAAGGGTCGTGAACACGGGCCCATGCGTACCCGTTGACCCCATTTGCTGATGGGGCGTCGCGCGGGAAGAACTATCGTGAACGAGACGCAGGTTTGGGGGCGGCATTTTATGCTCGTTGGCTGTCAGACCAGACCAGCATGGGTGTGAAGTGGTTAATGACAGGTTAACGGCGGCTTAACCAAGCCGCCGTCTCAAAAATTCTCTGCAATTTTGTCACAGATGCCGGTCAGCCGCGTGCATCCATCGCCTTGGCGAAGTTCTCAAACAGATAGTAGCTGTCCATTGGGCCGGGGCTTGCTTCGGGGTGATACTGCACCGAATAGACCGGGCGCTTTTCCATGCGAATGCCGCAGTTCGACCCGTCAAACAGCGAGACATGCGTTTCGATCACGCCTTCAGGCAGGCTGTCTGTATCCACAGCAAAACCGTGGTTCATCGAGGTGATCTCGACTTTGCCAGTGTCGTTGTTTTTGACCGGGTGGTTGGCGCCGTGGTGGCCGTGGTTCATCTTGATCGTCTTGGCGCCAAGGGCCAGCGCCAGCATCTGGTGACCCAGACAAATGCCGAAGACGGGCAGGTCTGTGGTCTCGAGGATCTGTTTGATCATCGGCACGGCATATTCGCCCGTGGCTGCAGGGTCACCGGGGCCGTTGGACAGGAACACACCGTCAGGCTCGTGGGCCAGCACCTCGTCTGCAGTGGCGGTGGCGGGCAGCACGGTCACGTCACATCCGGCCGAAGCAAGGCAGCGCAGAATGTTGCGTTTTGCACCGAAATCCAGCGCGACAACTTTGTGGCGCGCATTGTCTTGCTTAGGGAAGCCATCAGGCCAGGCCCACCGCATCTCGTCCCACTTGTAGCTCTGCGCGCAGGTGACCTCTTTGGCCAGATCCAGACCTTCAAGGCCAGAAAAGCCACGCGCCTGGGCAATCAGCGCCTCGATATCGAAATTCCCGTCGGGGTCATGGGCGATGGCCACATGGGGCGCACCTTGCTGGCGGATTGCACGGGTCAGGCGGCGGGTATCCACACCCCCGATGCCGATGCGGCCGCGTTTCTCCAGCCAGTCCACCAGCCGGTCAACCGAACGCCAGTTCGAGGGTTCGGTCGGGTCCCATTTCACCACCATGCCTGCGGCAACCGGGTCGCCGGTTTCATCATCCTCGGGGTTTACGCCCACATTGCCCACATGGGGGAAGGTGAACGTGACCACCTGACCTGCATAGGACGGGTCGGTCATGATTTCCTGATAGCCGGTCATGGCGGTGTTGAAACACAGCTCGGCCGTGGTGGTGCCGGTGGCACCAAAGCCGTGACCATAAAAGATGGTGCCATCGGCAAGGGCCAGACAGGCAGTGGGTTTGGCAGTTTCCTGAAGAGGGGCAGAGGCAGCGGACATTGAACGACTCCCGATCGACAAATTGGCGCGAAACTAGAGGTGCGCGCGGGTGGGGTCAAGGGGCAGTGCAGAAAGGAGGAAAATTGCCATAATGTTATTTTACAAGGGGTTAGGCGATAATTGACCCTGTTGAATGCCGGAAGTGTTTTCGCTAAGTTGCGGACTTTGTGTTGGCCACTTGAGATGGATGGACCCATGGACATGCGCAGCCGCGTCAATGACGCTCTGAAAACGGCGATGAAGAACAAAGATGCCGAACGCCTTTCGACGCTTCGTTTGATCAATGCCGCGATCAAGGACCGCGACATCGCGCTTCGTGGTACAGGCGAGGAGGCCGAAATCACAGATGCCGACATTCTGGCGATCCTTGGCAAGATGGTGAAGCAGCGTCAGGAAAGTGCGCGCGCTTATGAAGAGGGCGGGCGGCTGGAGCTGGCCGAAAAGGAGCGTTCGGAAATCGAGGTCATCGAGGACTTCCTGCCCAAGCAGCTGTCTGATGACGAAACCGCTGCTGAAGTGGCCGCCGCGATTGCCGAGGTCGGGGCCGAAAGCATTCGCGATATGGGCAAGGTTATGGGTGTCCTGAAATCCAAGTTCACCGGCCAGATGGATTTCGGCAAGGTCGGCCCCATGGTGAAAGACAAGCTGGGCTGAACACGCCAACAGGCAGGAATTTTGAAACCGCGGAGCGCAAGCCCCGCGGTTTTTTCATGCGCCGGTTACTGATGTGACTTGAGCTGCATAAGACGTCTGGACAACTCTTCGTGCAACACGGGGCGTTCCTCCTCTGACAGGAAAGCCCCGATCTCGACCTCACGCCCGCCCCCTTTCAGGGTCACATAATCGGGCACGGGGCCAGAGGTTTTGTGCAGCTCTACCGTGACCCAATAGGGGTTGGCCTGCCACTCGTTAAACGCCTTGCCGGGACCATGGCGGGACAGGATCATGTGGTCTTTCCAGATGCGAAGCTCTTCCAGAATCTCGCCGTCGCGGTAGCTTTTTTCGATAAAGAACCACAGCAGTCCAAGCGCGCCCAACGCAAAGGGCAATAGCCCCCACAAAAGCGACGATCCCAAAAGGGCCAGCATCGGCACAAGTGCGAAACCAAATCCCATCGCCATGATCCAGACAAAGCCACGTCGGGGCAGGGACCGGTAGGGCCACAAATGCAGCTCGGCGATGGGGGCATCCCCGTCGACTGCGTCTTGTGCCTGTGGCTCGACCCACTCATAGGGCATCGCTGATCATCCCGTGATTGGCGTTGAAAAGAAAAAGGCCCGGTCGCTGCCGGGCCTTTTCATAAGTGTGTGTCACCTTAGTGCGAGTGGCCCTTATCCCACTCTTCCTGCTTGGGCAGGATTTCAAAGGTGTGCTCCGGCGGCGGGCTGGGCAGGGTCCATTCCAGCGTATCCGCGTATTCGTTCCAGTAGTTGGCGCGGGTCTCGCGACGGCCAGCCAGCAGGGTGTAGAACACGATGCCGATGAAGAACAGGAACGAGGCAAACGAGATCATCGCACCGATCGAGCTGATTTTGTTCCAGTAGGCAAAGGCTTCCGGGTAGTCGATGTAACGACGCGGCATGCCCTGACGGCCCAGGAAGTGCTGCGGGAAGAAAGTCACGTTCACGCCGATGAAGAACAGCCAGAAGTGAACCTTGCCCGCCCATTCCGGGTATTGACGGCCCGACATCTTGGCGAACCAGAAATAGATGCCTGCAAAGATACAGAAGGCTGCGCCCATGGACATGGTGTAGTGGAAGTGCGCCACAACGTAGTAGGTGTCGTGATACAGACGGTCGACGCCGGCCTGCGACAGAACCACACCCGTCACACCACCGATGGTGAACAGGAACAGGAAGCCGAAGGCAAAGAGCATCGGCGTCTTGAACTCGATCGAGCCGCCCCACATGGTCGCGATCCACGAGAAGATCTTAACACCCGTAGGCACCGCGATGACCATCGTGGCCAGCATGAAGTAGCTCTGCTGCTGCAGCGACATGCCAACGGTGTACATGTGGTGTGCCCAGACAACGAAGCCGATGACACCAATTGCAATCAGCGCCCAGACCATCGGCAGGTAGCCGAAGATCGGTTTGCGCGCAAAGGTGCCGATCACGTGGCTGATCAGGCCAAAGCCCGGCAGGATCACGATGTAGACTTCCGGGTGGCCGAAGAACCACAGGATGTGCTGGTAAAGGATCGGGTCGCCACCGCCGGCAGGGTCAAAGAAGGTCCCGCCGAAGTTACGGTCGATCAGAAGCATGGTGATGGCGCCTGCCAGAACCGGCAGCGACAGAAGGATCAGCCATGCGGTCACGAAGATCGACCAGGCAAACAGCGGCACCTTGAAGAGCGTCATGCCGGGGGCACGCATGTTCAGGAAGGTGGTGATGATGTTGATCGCACCCAGGATCGACGAGGCACCCGAGACGTGCACGGCGAAGATCGCCAGGTCCATCGAGTATCCGCCCTCGGTGGTGGACAGCGGCGGGTACAGAACCCAGCCAACGCCTGAGCCGAGCTGGTCGTTGCCGCCCGGCGCTAGAAGCGAGGCCACACCCAGGGCAACACCCGTGGCGTAAAGCCAGAAGGACAGGTTGTTCATCCGCGGGAAGGCCATGTCCGGTGCACCGATCTGCAGCGGCATGAAATAGTTGCCGAAACCGCCAAACAGGGCTGGAATCACAACGAAGAACATCATGAGGACGCCGTGATAGGTGATCATCACGTTCCACAGGTGGCCGTTGGGGGTACATTCTGCGGCTGAATCCGCAATGAAACGTGCACCTTCAAGGCACATATATTGCACGCCGGGCTCCATCAGCTCGAGGCGCATATAAACAGTGAACGTGACCGAGATGAGGCCGGTCAGGCCCGCAAGGAACAGGTAGAGAATACCGATGTCCTTGTGGTTGGTCGACATGAACCACCGGGTAAAGAACCCGCGCTCGTCGTGGTGATCATGGTCGTGAATGGCTGCGTCCGCCATGTATCCCTCCCTTTGGGGTTAAACGTAACCAGGGCAGGGGGTCACCCTTCCCGGCTTTTTAACGTGTTTAATATGCAGGGAGGGTCCGGGGCAACGACGCAATGGTCGCAAATCACAAAAAAAATGCGCCCTGCCGTGAATTTTTCCCGGCAGGGCGCGGTGTTAGCGCAATTATGCGGCCGCGAGGCCCCGTTTTGCTTATTCGCTTGCGGTCGATTCGCCTTCGGCAGCTTCGGCGGGGGCTTCTTCGGCTGCGTCAGCAGCCGGCATCTCGGCCGAGAAGGTCGCCAGGAAGGCGATGATGTTTTCGGGCTTGCCCCATTTGAAGGTCATCTTCGACTTGGCTTTGCTGTCACCGGTGGCCTCTTTCAGGAAGCCTTTCGGGTCCTTGATGTAAGCGGCCAGATTGTCGGCATCCCACACAGTGCCCGCTTCGCCAGCGGCAACGATCGACGCGCCATACTTGAAGCCTTCCATCGTGCCAGCTGCACGGCCAACAATGCCATAAAGGTTCGGGCCGGTCTTGCCGCCTTTGAAGATCACGTCTCCATCAGGGCTGACAATCGCGTGGCAGGATTTGCATTTCTTGAAGTCTTTTTCACCCTTGGTCGCATCACCTTCGGCGAAGGCGGTGCCCGACAGGGCGATGATCGTGGCGGCAGAAGCTAGAATCGTCTTCATGATGTGTCCTTGTGCGTTTCAGTCGTTCGCGTCGCGGGTGCGACATTCCATCGGAACCTGCGATAATTGCAAGGGGAATAAAAGGGGGCGTGCTGTCGCATGCCATTGTATGGCGAGAATTGGCGGGTTTTAGCCAAAAACCTCGTGAAACGCCTGCTTCAAGGCGACATCCACGTCATCCATCGTGACGGGCAGGCCCAGATCCACAAGGCTGGTCACGCCGTGTTCGGTAATGCCGCAGGGCACAATGCCGGTGAAATGCTCAAGTTCCGGCTCCACATTGATCGAGATGCCATGAAAGCTGATCCACTTGCGCAGCCGCACACCAATCGCGGCGATCTTGTCTTCGGGATTTTGCCCCAGAGCCGTCAGCGGCTTGTCATCGCGCACCACCCAGACACCCACGCGCCCGTCCCGGGTTTCGCCTTTCACGTTGAACTGGTCCAGCGTGCGGATCACCCAGTCTTCCAGTGCTGCCACAAAGGCACGCACATCCCGTCCACGCTTGCCAAGATCCAGCATCACATAGGCCACGCGCTGCCCGGGCCCATGATAGGTATACTGCCCGCCGCGTTTGGACGGGTAGACCGGAAAGCGGTCCGGCGCCACCAGATCGGCGGGGTCGGCAGAGGTACCGGCGGTATAAAGCGGGGGGTGCTCCAAAAGCCAGATCATCTCGCCCGCTTCCCCACGCGCCATCGCGTTGGCATGGGCTTCCATACGGGCGACCGCGGCCTCGTAATCCACAAGGGTATCGGCGGTTTCCCAAGTCACGGGCGGCATATCAGGCAAGGCTTTCATACCGTTCATTTGGCAGTCCCGGTGACCTTTGTCAAAACGCCTGCCCGTATTTTTCTGCGACGCGCTTTTTTGCCCTTCACAAGCTTTGGCCCCTTCGCTATGTAGCGCCTCACCTAGCCTGACATGCGGTCGTGGCGGAATTGGTAGACGCGCAGCGTTGAGGTCGCTGTGAGGTAACACTCGTGTGGGTTCGAGTCCCACCGACCGCACCAACTTCAGTTTGCGAAGAAAGCTGAAGCAGAAACGGTTCCCATAGATATAAAGCGGCGGGGAATTTGCGCAGCGAATACCCGGGATTTTCCTGATAGGAAGACGCACGCGGAGAATGCAAAAAGGGCGCCCGCGGACGCCCTTCGTTTGATTCTTTTGGAGTTTCTATCGGCTACGCCGCCAAGGCCGCGATCTGCGTCTTGGCAGGCTCTACGCCAGCCTCGCCAGCTGCGCCGATGAACTGCAGGTTCGTGATCCCCATGAAGCCAAAGATGAAGCGCAGATAAGGAGAGGCGAAATCCATATCCGACCCGACCGGGGTGCCGCCCGAGGCGCTGACCACGATCACGGGTTTGTCTTCCAAAAGGCCCACGGGGCCGTTCTCGGTGTATTGAAACGTCACGCCAACCCGCGACAGTTGGTCGACCCAGGCCTTCAGGGTCGAGGGGATCGAGAAATTGTAGACAGGCATCGAAATGACGATGACATCGGCGGCCTGAACTTCGGCCACGATCTCGTCCGACAGGGCAAGGGCGGATTTTGCGCTGTCATCACGGGCTTCAGGTGGTGTGAAGGTCGCGGCGGTCCAGGCGGCATCCATATGGGGAATGCCAGCCGAGAGGTCGCGCGTGGTCACAGTGGCGCCGGGATAGCGGGCGATGACCTCGTCGGTCAGTTGGCGCGAAACAGAGCCATCGGTGCGAGCTGAGCTGTCAATGCGAAGGATATGGGTCATGAGTTTGTCTCCGTTGATGTTGCCCCATAGGTGCACCCTTGCATTTTAGAACGCAACTTGTGATAATTCACATATATTGTTTAAAAATGCACATGAGGGTCGCCATGGACCACTGGGATGAAATCCGAACCGCCTATCACGTGGCCCGTGCGGGCACCGTTTCCGGCGCAGCCGAGGCCATGGGCATTCATCATGCCACGGTGATCCGTCATGTGGATGCGCTTGAGGCGCGGCTGGGGGTGAAGCTGTTCCAGCGCCATGCGCGCGGCTACACCCCCACGGAAGCCGGGGCAGATCTTGCACGCATTGCCGATGCCACCGAAGAACAATTCATCCAACTGGGCGCGCGCCTGAAGGGGCAGGGCGAAGAAGTGACCGGTGATGTTGTTGTCACGGCTCTGGCCACGTTCTCGCGCCGTTTGACGCCGGTTCTGGCGGGGTTTCAGCATGAGCACCCCAATACGCGGGTCATTCTGCGCACCGGGCTGCGGTTGTTTCGGCTGGAATATGGCGAGGCCCATGTGGCCATCCGGGCAGGTGATGCGCCCACGGAACCTGACAACGTTGCCTTGCCATTCATCAATATGGATTTGTCGCTCTGCGTCGCGCCATCTTATGTAGAACGCTACGGGCTGCCGACTGCGAACACGCTGGACCAGCACCGGTTCATTGGTGGGGATGATGCGACCTCTCGTGCGCCGTTCGTGCGTTGGATCAAAGAGAATGTGCCAGAGGAAAACATCGTCTTTCGCGTGTCAGATGACGTGTCCTTGCAGCAGGCCTTGCTGGCCGGGGCGGGGGTGGGATTTGCGCCCAAAGGTCAGCATCCAGACCTGATCGAGCTATTGGCGCCCCGGCCTGAATGGCGCTCGCAGTTCTGGCTGGTGACGCATGTGGACCTTCACCGCACCGCAAAAGTGCAGGCTGTTTTGGGGCATCTGAAGCAGGCGGCAAAAGACTGGGCGGCGCAAGAGCCGGGGATAAGCTTGCCCTAAAGCGTTTCGGATTTGGCCTGAAGCAGGGGAAATCGAAACGCGGCATAAGAAATCAGTGTCGTGGGTGTTTTGGAATAAACATGTGCGACCAGTTTATCCCGAAACGCTTTAGGGGCTTTCGTCCCCAAGTTCGACTTCCAAAAACCGTTCAAACGCGTCCAGATTGACCGGTTCGAACTGTCCAAACCCCTGCATCCAGACCGACGCTTCGCTCATCGCGCCGGGATCAAGCTTGCACCATTTCACCCGCCCCCGCTTTTCCTGTTTGATCAGCCCTGCGCGGGTCAGGATGGTCAGGTGCTTCGAGATTGCGGCCAGTGACATGTCAAAAGGATCAGCCACATCCGTGACGGCCATGTCATCTTCCAGAAGCATGGTCAGAATGGCGCGGCGCGTCGGGTCTGACAGCGCGGCAAATACAAGGTCAAGCCGGTTGTGCATGTTCAAAGCCCTATGCGCGCTGGGAGCAATCGTCAACCAAACGGTTGAATAATCCCTGTAGGGCGGATTTGTGGCTTTTCGGGTTTGATTGCCGCGGGGAAGAATCTCGAAACTTTGAAAAATACATAACTTACAATGCCTTAAGTGGTTCTCTGTTGGCGCTAAACGCCGTTGACTCATGGCGCCTCACGCCTTAGCACATGGGCAACTGTCACCGGAGGGATTTCCCTTGTCCAATGAACCCGATGCCGAGCGCCTGAAAGAGCTCGAGGCGCGCCTGAAAAAGGCGAAGGGCGAAGAAGACACGGCAAACACCGGCGACGCGGCCTACAATCAAGCGTCTTTCGCTTGGCAGATGGTCATAGAGCTTACGGTCGGTCTGGTGATCGGCTTTGGCATCGGATACGGGCTGGACAGTCTTTTTGGGACCAAGCCGATATTCATGGTGCTGTTCATATTGTTGGGCTTCGCGGCAGGCATGAAAGTCATGTTGGGAACCGCGGCCCAGATGCAGAAGAAAGCGGCAGATGCGCAGGACGCGCAGGATGCTGCGAAAGAAGAGGGAACGTCACGTGGCTGAACAAGGCGCAAAACAGGGTGCAGGCCCGATCGTCAAAATCGCATTCTTTGCCGTGCTGGCTCTGGTCCTGCTGTCGGGTCTGCTGTTCGCGCCTGAACATCCGGGTCTGGCCATCCACCCGATGGATCAGTTCGAGATCAAGCCGCTGTTTGGCTCGGACCACCTTGGCACCTTCACCCCCACCAACCAGACGCTTTGGATGGTTCTGGCCATCATCGGCATCGTCTTGATGCTGGTTGTTGGTTCGCGCGGTCGTGCGATCATCCCGACACGCGGCCAGTCGGTTGCCGAAATGGCTTACGGCTTTGTCTATAAGATGGTCGAAGATGTGGCTGGCAAGGACGCCGTGAAATACTTCCCCGGCATCATGACGCTGTTCATGTTCATCCTCTTTGCCAACTTCCTTGGCCTGATCCCGACATCCTTCACCGCCACCAGCCACATCGCTGTGACGGCTGTGCTGGCCATGATCGTCTTTGTCTTCGTGACCGTGCTGGGCTTTGTGAAGAACGGCATGGGTTTCTTGGGCCTCTTCTGGGTGTCGTCGGCACCGCTGGCACTGCGCCCGATCCTGGCCGTGATCGAACTGATCTCGTACTTCGTGCGCCCCGTCAGCCACTCCATTCGTTTGGCTGGTAACGTGATGGCCGGCCACGCAGTTATTAAAGTATTCGCCGGCTTCGCTGCTGCCTTGGGCATGTTCAGCTTCCTGCCGATCCTGGCCATCTCGGCCGTCTACGCACTGGAAGTGCTCGTGGCCTTCATCCAGGCCTACGTGTTCACAATCCTGACCTGCGTATATCTGAAAGACGCTCTGCATCCGTCGCACTAAGACGGTTGCAGCCCGCTCACCAATCCTAATTCAAGCATTCCAACGTAAGGAGAAATCACAATGGAAGGCAATATCGCTCAAATGGGTCAATTCATCGGTGCAGGTCTGGCAGCTATCGGTTCGGGTGCCGCCGCTATCGGTGTGGGCCACGTTGCTGGTAACTTCCTGGCCGGTGCTCTGCGCAACCCGTCGGCAGCTGCCGCTCAGACCGCGACGCTCTTCATCGGTATCGCATTTGCAGAAGCCCTGGGCATCTTCTCGTTCCTGGTCGCTCTGCTGCTGATGTTTGCTGTCTAAGACCTGAACCATCCTTACGCCGGGGCGAGGCGTCCGCGTTTCGCCCCAAGTAACTCGGTTCCAGAGGACTTAAGACATGGCAAGTAACACACATAGCACAGAAGCAGCACACGGTGGCGCAGAAGCCGCTGGCATGCCGCAACTGGACTTCTCGACCTTCGGGAACCAGATCTTCTGGCTCGTGGTGACGCTGGTCGTGATCTACTTCGTCCTGACCAAGATCGCACTGCCCCGTATCGAGGCCGTGCTGTCAGAACGTCAGGGCACGATCACCAACGATCTGACCGCTGCCGAAGAGCTCAAGCAGAAGGCCGTCGAGGCTGAAGAAGCTTACAACAAGGCTCTGGCCGACGCCCGTGCAGAAGCGAACAAGATTGTCGCTGAAGCGCGTGCCGAAATTCAGGCCGATGTCGATGCCGCTGCCGCCAAGGCAGATGCAGAGATTTCCGCAAAGGCCGCCGAAAGCGAAGCCGCGATCGCCGAGATCCGCGCCGGCGCTGTCGACAGCATCAAGGCCGTGTCGAAAGACGCTGCCAAGGAAATCCTGGGCTCGATGGGCTACAAGGCTGACGCCAAATCGGTGACAGCTGCCGTGACCGCGCGGATGAAAGGGTGAAGACAATGAAAAAGATTGCACTTCTCCCGCTGGTTCTGGCTGCCACCCCTGCTTTCGCAGCAGGTGACGCAGGCTGGACCGATCTGGCGAACACCAACATGGTTGTCACGCTGGCCTTCCTGCTGTTTGTGACCTTCCTGGGTTACATGGGCGTGCACAAGATGCTGGGCGACCAGCTGGACAAGCGCGCCGATGGCATCAAATCCGAGCTCGACGAAGCCCGTCAGCTGCGCGAAGAAGCCCAGACCATTCTGGCGTCTTACGAGCGTAAGCAGAAGGAAGTCGCCGAGCAGGCAGAGCGCATCGTCGCCCATGCCAAGGAAGAGGCCGCCAACGCAGCCGCTCAGGCCAAGGAAGACCTGAAGGTCTCGATCGCGCGCCGTCTGGCCGCGGCTGAAGACCAGATCGCATCGGCCGAAGCCGCCGCGGTCAAGGAAGTCCGTGACAGCGCCGTTCAGGTCGCCGTGGGCGCTGCCCGCGACCTGATCGCCAAGCAGATGACCGCAACCGACGGCAACAAGCTGATCGACGAAGCCATCAAGGACGTGGAAGCCAAGCTGCACTAAGCTTGTTCGACATCCAAAGATCAAAAGCCCGGCCAATGGCCGGGCTTTCTCGTTTTGTAATGCGATGTCTTGTCAGCGATTGATTTCGTAGTCCAGCCTTTGACGGGCCACTTCTTCGTTGCGCTCTGACCGGCGCAGATCCCCATAGGCTTGCGTGACGAAATCCATATGCGCCTCGATCGCGGTGCGGGCCGCGGCCGGGTCGCGGGCCTGTAGGGCGTCGTTGATGGCGCGGTGTTGTTCCAACAGGTCCATGCGCGTGTTTGTGATCTGGATCACCACCTGTCGGCTATAAAGCACGCCTTGCTTCAGAAGGTCATACATGGCGCGCATCATGTGGACCATCAGCACATTGTGGCTGGCTTCGATGATGGCCATGTGGAAATCACTATCCAGATCGGCCCCTTGTCCCTCTGGCGCCGCTTCCATCTTGTGAAACAGCTCGTTGATCACGGCCAGATCCGTGTCCGACCCGAATTTCGCGGCGCGCTCTGCGGCCAAGCCCTCCATATCGCGCCGGAACGCAATATAGTCATAGACCGCTTCATCATGGCGCGAGAAAAGGTTGGTCAGGGCCGGTGGAAAAGAGCTGTCCAAACTGTCCGAAATGAAAATCCCGGCCCCAGCGCGTCGTGACAGCAGCCCTTTTTCTTCCAGCTCGGCAATGGCATCGCGCAGCGATGGGCGCGACACGCCCATGCGTTCTGACAGGTCACGCTCGGAAGGCAGTCTTTCACCCGGTCGCAACACGCCGCGCAGGATCAAAAGTTCGATCTGTTCGACCACGGATTTCGACAACTTCCCTGCGGTGATTTTTTGAAATGGCATGGCAACCTCTGAATTGGTCAGAATATATGACCACATTCAGACCTTTGGGACAAACGAAAAAAGCCGGGCTTGTCGCCCGGCTTTTCGACCCGTTGGAGTAGGGTGGCGCGACTGCGCCGGGTCTTATCTTGTCAGCTTTGGGTCGGACGGATGATAATCTCGACCCGACGGTTTTGTTGGCGCCCATAGGTGTCCAGATTGGAGGCCACCGGACGATCTTCGCCATAGCCTATGGTCTGAACCCGCCAGCCGGGCACGCCATTGGCTGTCAGGACCGATGCAACGGAGGCAGCGCGGCGGCGCGACAGATCAAGGTTATAATTCGCAGCGCCGACGTTGTCCGTGTGCCCGGCCACCTCGACGGTGGAGTTGGGATAGGCCTGAAGGTTGCGGGCCACCGCGACAAGATCCGCGCGCAGCGCACCGCCCAGCTCGGCGCTGTCCGTGGCAAACAGGATGTCCTGCGGCATGGTCACAACCAGCTCGTTGCCGGTGTTCACGACCTTCACCTGATCGTTGCCAATGGACTGGCGCAGATCTCCGGCCTGTTTATCAAGCTGATGCCCGATGGCCCCGCCCAACACGCCGCCAATCACCGCGCCAACAGCGGCTTTGCCCAGCTTGCCGTCACCCTTGCGGGTCGCGCCCAAAAGCCCACCTGCAATTGCGCCAATCGCGGCGCCGTTCTGGGTGCGCGGACCCATGTTTGACGTGGGGCTTTGCATCGGTGTGGTACATGCGGATGTGGCCAGTCCGGCGATCAGGCCGAAGGAAAGAATCATATGTCTTGGGTGCATTCTGCCGTCCTCTTGATTTGTTGAGGTCGTCATACCCAATTCCGGGCTGATATCGAATAACAAGCCTGTGTTATGGCAAAGTTCCGCCAGTTTCCAACGGCTTACCCAGAACCAAGCTTCTGTTCCAATTCGGCACTTTCCCACGCGAGCAATGCGCGTTTGACCGGCAACCCCCAGTGATACCCCCCCAATGCGCCAGATTTCCGCAACGCACGGTGGCAGGGTATAAGCCAGCTGACCGGGTTGCGCCCAACGGCTGTGCCCACGGCGCGCACCGCACGGGGCTGGCCGATCTTTTCAGCGATTTGGCCATAGGTGGTCACATGGCCCGACGGGATCGACAGAAGTGCCTCCCACACTTTGATCTGCAGGGGCGATCCGATCAGGTGCAGCGGGGTTTTGCCATCCTTGCCCAGGTCCGTGTCATAGGCCGCCAGAACCCAAGGTCGCAGAAACATCGGGTCTTCCACGAAAGTGGCGTTGGGCCAGCGCGAGGTCAGATCCTCAAAGGTTTCCTCGGCGCCGGTTTCATCGGCGAACCCGATACCACAAATGCCACGTTCGGTCCCCATCACAAGCGAGGCGCCAAACGGGCTGTCGAACCACCCCCAATAGATCGTCAAGCCTGCGCCCTTCTTGGCATATTCGCCGGGACTCATCGCCTCCCAGCGCAGAAACAGGTCATGAAGACGGCCTTGCCCTGACAAGCCCACCGATTGCGCCGTGTCCAGCGTCGAGAACCGCTCGGCCAGCAGGGCTTTCGCGTGGCCCAGCGTCAGAAACTGTTGATAGCGTTTGGGCGACACGCCGACCCAACGCGAAAAGACCCGCTGAAAATGCGCGGGCGACATGTCCATCTTCGTGGCGAGCGCCTCGAGCGACAAGGGGTCGCCGCCGGCCGCGTCGATTTCCTCGATCGCGCGGCGGATCACGTTGTAATGATAGCTGTCTTCGGTGGGGGTCATGGGGGCCTCATGTGTTGTCTGATCACAGTGCCGCGAATTGCGCGCGCAGGCGACCCGGAAATTGCGCATTGTGTTCCTGTCGCGTAAGACGATCTGCGACAAACGGATGGAACGCATGGCCAAACAACTCGGATATCATGAGATCCGCGCGATCTTTGAGCGCTTCAAGGCGCAAGAGGCGGAGCCCAAGGGCGAGCTGGAGCATGTGAATGTTTACACGCTGGTGGTGGCCGTGGCCCTGTCGGCACAGGCCACGGATGCGGGCGTGAACAAGGCCACGCGCGCGCTGTTTCAGGTGGCTGACACGCCGCAGAAGATGCTGGACCTTGGGCTCGAGGGGCTGACCGAACACATCAAGACCATTGGGCTATTCCGCCAGAAGGCCAAGAATGTGATGAAGCTGAGCCAAATTCTGGTGGATGACTACGGGGGCGAGGTGCCGAATTCTCGCGCCGCCCTGCAGTCGCTGCCCGGTGTCGGGCGCAAGACCGCCAACGTGGTTTTGAACATGTGGTGGGGCGTACCTGCGCAGGCCGTGGACACGCATATCTTCCGCGTTGGCAATCGCACCGGCATTGCGCCGGGCAAGAACGTGGATGCGGTCGAACGCGCCATCGAAGACAATATTCCCGCCGATTTTCAGCATCACGCCCATCACTGGCTGATCCTGCATGGGCGCTACACCTGCAAGGCGCGCAAACCCATCTGCGGCAATTGCATCATCCGGGACCTCTGTCCCTATGAGGAAAAGAACCTATGACGAAGACGTTTAAGGTTGTCGGCATCGGCAACGCGGTCGTGGATGTGATCACCACGGCGGATGACAGCTTTCTGGAGCTGATGGGCATCGAGAAAGGCATCATGCAACTGGTCGAAAAGGACCGGGCCGAGGTGCTGTATGGCGCCATGGAAAGCCGCAAACAGGCGGCGGGCGGGTCGGTTGCCAACACGCTGGCGGGCATCGGCAATCTGGGCCTGACCACCGGCTTCGTGGGCCGCGTGCATGACGATGCGCTGGGGCATTTCTATGCCGAGGCGATGGAGATGGATGGCACCCGGTTCGTGAACCCTCCGGTGCCGGGGGGGGAGCTGCCGACCTCGCGCTCGATGATCTTCGTGTCACCCGATGGCGAACGCTCGATGAACACCTATCTGGGCATCTCGGCCGAGCTTGGGCCGCAGGACGTGGACCCGCAGGTTGCCGCCGACGCCGAGATCGTCTTTCTGGAAGGTTATCTGTTTGACAAGGACAAAGGCAAAGAGGCGTTCATCGCCATGGCCCGCGCCTGCCGAGCCGCGGGCGGCAAGGCCGGGATTGCCATCTCGGACCCTTTTTGCGTTGAACGCCACCGCACAGACTTTCTGATGCTGATCGAGCATGAGCTGGACTATGTGATCGGCAATGAAGACGAGTTGAAGGCGCTGTTTCAAACCGATGATCTGGACGAGGCGATGGCGAAAACCGCCGCGATCTGTCCCCTGGTGGCCTGCACCCGGTCCGGCGACGGCGTGTCGATCCTCTCAGGTGGGGACCGCATCGACGTGCCCGTCGAACGCATCACGCCGGTGGATGCGACAGGGGCGGGCGACGGGTTCGCTGCGGGCTTCCTTTATGGGTTGGCCACCGGGTCGGATTTGAAAACCTGCGGTGAAATGGGCTGCACCGTGGCGGGAGAAGTCATCCGCCACATGGGCCCGCGTGCGGACCGCAACCTGCTAGCATTGTTTCGCGAAAAGGAGTTGATCTGACCCGCCGCGGGATATGCGGCAATTCTAAATGAGGAGAGACAATTGTCAGGGAACAAGTCACAAGGTCAGATATTCTTGGACCGCGTTGCAACACTAATGTTGGCGATCAGTATTTTCTTGCTGTTTTTGATGCTAGCGGATCTCCTCTGGCCTCCATCTGGTACGATTGGTTCCCGCCCGAACTTCCCTAACAATGTCGCCAAGGCGGCGCTCCTTATCGCGATGTTATCAGGTCCCACGATTTGCTGCGCGATCGGGTGGCCGAACTACCTTCGCCGGAAAAGTCGTGGCGAGAGAGCATTTTCTTGGTTGCCCTTCGTCGTCATAGCGTCGGCGTTGTGGATGTCGCTCGTATTCTGGGCGGTGGTCTCCCAATAGGGAATGCGTCGCTACAATCGTAACTTGTTGGTGCTTTTCGCGGTGATCTGATCTGACTGGTCTTAATGACAACGGCAAGGACGCCCAGATCCTTCGACCCGGGCATTCTCATTTGAGTAAGACTGGAACCTATTCGGTGTCCACGACTTCGAAATCATGCGTGACGGCGGCCGTGGCCGCCATCATCGCCGAGGCGGAACAGTATTTATCCACCGATAGTGAGATTGCGCGTTCGACCTTGGTGTCGCTGATCCCGCGTCCCCTCACGATGAAGTGTAGGTGGATTTTGGTGAACACTTTTGGATCGGTTTCAGCACGTTCGGCGTCGACCTCTACCTCGACATCCTCAATCTGCTGCCGGCCTTTCTCAAGGATCGATACCACGTCATAGGCTGAACAGCCCGCCGTGCCGATCAAGAGCAGCTCCATCGGGCTGGGGCCGGGCGTGCCGGCGCCATCATGGCCGGTGCCCAAAACGATGTTGTGGCCGGTGCCAGAAGTGCCGACAAAGGTGCGGGCCTCGGCCCATTTCACACGTGCTTTCATGGGTCTGTCCTTATGGATGGCTGGGCGGATCGCAGGGGGTTATTCGCCCAGTTTTGCGTGAACTTCGTCCAGGTCAATCTCGCCGATTGGCATCTTGTTGCCGGGATTTTCGAAGTCATATTTGAACAGGTCAAAATCACGCTTGAAGATCTCATAGACCAAGTGCATCGACAGGTCGTCGAAATAGTCTTCGACCGGATGGGCGCGTTTGGGACCGTGACCTTCGCTTTCGTTGAAGCGGGGAATCTCGTCCAGATTCACCTGATGCGGGGTTTCGATCGCGTCCAGCACGGACTGCATGCCCTCGTTGAACTTCTCGGTCCAGAAGATGTTGTCATAGCGACCACCGTTCACGATGAAAGTCGAGACGTGGCCGGACATGGCTGACCAGTGAATGTCGGGATCCATCGGTTTGCGCCAGCGGATGGTGTCGCGGGCAAACAAAAGAAAGCGGCGAAAGCTTTGCACCTGATCAAATTCGAACCCGTTGTCCGGGTCGCCCACTTCGATCCCGTATTTCTGGATCAACAGGGGCACAAGGTTGCCGCGATAGCGCCGCCCGTTGCGCTGAATGCCGCAGATTTTGTCAAAGAAACTGGACAGGATGCGGGTATAGGGGTTGCGCACGCAGGTGAAGGCGTAGCTGTTGTGGTTTTGCACATTTGTGCTGATCAGATCCTGCGATTGATCCTGTGACCACTTGTGCAGCCGATCCTTGCTGTCGTGAATGTCACCGTCGAAAAATTCGCCGTGATCGGAATAAAACATGATCTGACCGATGGTCGAACAGGCGCATTTCGGGACCACCCGATATACAACACTTTCACTTTCCGTCATCCAGGTGCCGGGAAAACCCATATACTCTTGCCTCCTTGAGGCCCATAAAGGGCCGAATGCGATATTACCCGCAAGTTGAGCAGAAAAAAGCAAAGAAACTCTGTTTTTTCAATGGTTGGTTACGTTATCTATGGCAACAATCCGGGTGTAAATGAGGTTTCGTTGCTAAATCATGGCTAAAATTGCCTTCATACTGCTGTGTCACAAGGATCCGGATGCGATTATCGCTCAGGCCACGCGCCTGACAGCGGTCGGCGATTGTATGGCGATTCACTTTGATGCACGCGCCAAGCCCGAACATTATCAACGCATTCGCGAGGCTTTGGCCGACAATCCCAATGTCACATTTGCGCGCAAGCGGATCAAATGTGGTTGGGGGGAATGGTCGTTGGTGCAGGCCACGCTGAACGCGGTCGAGGCCGCCGTTGATGCCTTTCCACGCGCCACCCATTTTTACATGGTGTCGGGTGATTGCATGGCGATCAAATCGGCTGAATACGCACATGATTTTCTTGATGCCAACGATGTCGATTATGTCGAGAGCTTTGATTACTTCGACAGTGACTGGATCAAGACCGGCATGAAGGAAGAGCGGTTGATCTATCGCCACTTCTTCAATGAACGCACGCAAAAATGGCGCTTTTATACCAGCTTCAATCTGCAGCGTAGGCTGGGGCTGACGCGCGAGGTGCCCAAGGATTTGCAGGTGATGATCGGCAGCCAGTGGTGGTGCCTCAGACGTCGCACAATCGAGTGGATTTTGGACTTCGTGCGCACCCGCAAGGACGTCATGCGGTTTTTCCGGACCACATGGATTCCCGACGAGACCTTCTTCCAGACCCTCGTGCGCCACCTTGTGCCGGAAAATGAAATCAGCACCCGCACGCTGACATTTCTGATGTTCACCGACTATGGGATGCCGGTGACCTTCTATAATGATCACTACGATCTTCTGCTCAGTCAGGATTTCCTGTTCGCGCGCAAGATCAGCCCCGAAGCGAAGGTTCTGAAACGCCGGTTGGGGGATCTTTATGCGACTGAAGGGTTCGATTTTCAGATTTCCAACGAAGGGCGCAGCCTGTTCAAGTTCCTGACCTCGAAAGGGCGGGTCGGCCATCGGTTTGCGCCGCGGTTCTGGGAGGCGGAAAGCACCTTGGGGCGTGAACGCGAGCTGATGATCGTGGTGGCGAAGAAATGGCATGTGGCCAAACGGCTGATTTACCGCATTCAGCAGGAAACCAACGTGCCGGTGATCGAATATCTTTTTGACGAAGAAAGCTGCCCGATGCCCGATCTGGGGGGGATTCAGTCAAAACTTGGCAAGCGGGCGCGGCACCGCCGCGCGCTGATGCGCATGCTGTTTGAGTATTACGAAACGAACCGTTTGGTGATCTGTATGGACCCAAGCCGCGTGGACCTTATGCAGGATTTCGTGGCCGATCGGTCAAAGACGCGCATTCTGGAAATCGACAGTTCGTTTTCTGATGATTACCTGTTGGGTCATGCCAAGCGTGTTGGGCTTGCGGGCGAAAACACCCCGCAAGAATCGATTGACCGTTTGTTGCCCACGATCCGGTCTGATGTGGCGTTGGAAAGCGATCGGTTGCGCGATGCGGGGTTTGACGACTATTCCCGGATTTGCGAGGTCGACAGTGCGGAAGAAAACGCAGCCCCTCTGGCGCGATTCCTGTCGATCAGCGAAGAACGGGCGGCAGAGATTGCCGGTATGGAGCATCTGTACAGCGATTGACCGCCAGACAAACTGCGGCGCGACAGCCGGGGAACAAGAGGAAAACCATGGGCTATAGTTACGATCACGAAAACATCTTTGCGAAAATTCTGCGCGGCGAGATTCCGAATGACACCGTCTATGAAGATGATTTTGCGCTCGCTTTTCGCGATATTCAGCCTCAGGCGCCCGCTCATGTTCTGGTCATCCCCAAAGGCCCCTATGTGACCTATGATCACTTCGCGAATGAAGCCACTGATGCAGAAATCATTGGCTATACCCGTGCCATTGGCAAGGTTTGCGCCTTGCTCGGGGTGGCGCCGGGCCATGAGGGCGCGGGCTATCGTGCCATTGCGAACTCGGGCAATGATGGCGTTCAGGAAGTGCCCCATCTGCACGTCCATATTCTGGCAGGCCGCCCGCTGGGTCGGATGCTGCAGCGCGCAGACTAAGGGATTTTGGCCGGATAGCGCCTCTGCTGCGGCCCATGATGCGCTGCCGGGGGTGATCCCGGCGCGAATTGGCGCAGATCGCCGCCATTCGCGCTTGCAGCAGCCGGTGGCCTTGCTATCATGGCGTAAGACGAATGACAGAGGTGTCCCAAATGACCCAGACTCCGCCCGAAACCAAGATCGTGGACAGCTACAAGGTGGCCTGTGATGGCGGCGAAGGTGCGCTTGGCCATCCGCGTGTCTATTTGCAGATCCCCAATGAACACGGCTGGGTGGAATGCCCCTATTGCGATTGCAAATTCGTTCAAAAGGATCATGCGGATAAAGCCGCCTGAGCGCCGCTGACCACAAGAAAACAGGGCCGCGGGCAATTCGCCTTGCGGCCTTTTGCATCTTTGGATGTGTGACAAGGGGAGGGGCCGATGAGCTTCGGTAAAGGGTGTCATCTGCATTTGGTCGACGGATCGGCCTTCATCTTTCGCGCCTATCACGCGCTGCCCCCCCTGACGCGAAAATCCGACGGGTTGCCCATTGGCGCGGTGGCCGGGTTTTGCAACATGCTGTTCAAGTTTGTCGAAGACAATACCGGCCCGGACGCACCCACCCATGTGGCCGTGATCTTTGATCATTCCGGCAAGAGCTTTCGCAATGACATCTACCCCGACTACAAGGCCAATCGCCCACCGGCGCCCGAGGACCTGAAGCCGCAGTTTCCCCTGACCCGCGACGCTACCCGCGCCTTCAACATCGCCTGCATCGAGAAAGAGGGTTTTGAGGCTGACGATATCATCGCCACCCTTGCCCGCCGCGCCAACGAGGCCGGCGCCCGCGTTACCATCCTGTCGTCTGACAAGGACCTGATGCAGCTTGTGGGCGGTGGGGTCGAGATGCTCGATCCGATGAAGAACAAGCGCATCGGGGTGGAGGGTGTTGAAGAGAAATTTGGTGTCGGGCCCGACCGGGTTGTCGACGTGCAGGCGCTGGCGGGCGACAGTGTGGACAACGTGCCCGGCGCGCCCGGCATTGGCATCAAGACTGCCGCGCTTTTGATCAACGAATACGGTGACCTCGACACGCTTTTGGCGCGCGCAGACGAGATCAAGCAGCCCAAACGCCGCCAGACACTGATCGAAAAAGCCGACCAGATTCGCACCAGTCGCGAGCTGGTCAAGCTTGATGACCAGATGGATATGGATGAAGCCTTCGAGGATATGGAACTGCGCGACCCCGAACCGGAAACGCTTCTGGATTTTCTGGCCGCGATGGAGTTTCGCACGCTCACCAACCGTGTCGCCGGGAAGCTGGGCATGGAGGCGCCCGAGATCGCACAGCCGGATGCTGCCTCTGCCCCCCAAACCATCGAAATGCCGGCCATTGATCCCGAGAAATACGAGTGGGTGAAAGACGCAGATGCGCTGAACGACTGGATCGCGCGCATCTATGCGCGCGGCTATGTGGCTTTTGATACGGAAACCACGGGCCTTGACGAGATGCGCGCCGATCTTGTCGGGATTTCGCTGGCGGTTGAGCCGGGCGAGGCCTGCTACATCCCGCTTGCCCATAAAAGCAGTCAGGCCGATGACCTTTTTGGCGGCTCTGACCTGGCCCCCGGGCAGCTGCCTCTGGATCAGGTGCTTGCCACGCTGAAACCGATGCTCGAAGATCCCTCGATCCTGAAAATCGGTCAGAACATGAAGTATGACGCCAAGATTTTGGCGCGTTATGGCGTGAATGTAGCGCCGATTGACGACACGATGCTGATGTCCTATGCGCAGGCGGCGGGGCTGCATAACCACGGCATGGACAAGCTGTCCGAGGAATATCTGGGCCACAATCCGATCCCGATCAAATCGCTTCTGGGCACCGGGAAATCCGCCATCACCTTCGATCGGGTGCCGATTGAGGACGCGGTGAAATATGCCGCCGAAGATGCCGACATCACCCTGCGCCTGTGGCAGATCCTGAAGCCGCGCCTGCATTCTGAACGCGTCACGCGGGTCTATGAAAAGCTGGAACGTCCGCTTGTGCCGGTGCTGGCCAAGATGGAGATGACGGGCATCAAGGTGGACCGCGAAGTGCTCTCGCGCATGTCCAACGCTTTTGCGCAGAAAATGGCGGGTTTCGAGGCCGAGCTGCACGAGATTGCAGGCCGGGAATTCAACGTGCAAAGCCCCGCGCAGGTGGGCGAAATCCTTTTTGGCGAGATGGAACTGCCCGGTGGCAAGAAAACCAAGACCGGCCAATGGTCCACCCCGGCGGATGTTCTGGAAGACCTTGCCGCAGAGCATGATTTTGCTGCCCGTGTGTTGGACTACCGCCAGCTGCAAAAGCTGAAATCGACCTATACGGATGCGCTGCAGGACCATATCCATCCGGAGACGGGGCGCGTTCACACATCCTATTTGCAGTCAGGCGCCAATACCGGCCGGATGGCGTCGAAAGACCCCAACCTGCAAAACATCCCGGTGCGTTCTGACGAAGGCCGCCGCATCCGCGAGGCCTTTATCGCGCCCGAAGGCACCAAGCTGATCAGTCTGGACTACAGCCAGATCGAGCTGCGCATTCTGGCCCATGTGGCGGGCATTGACGCGTTGAAACAAGCCTTCCGCGATGGCCAGGACATCCACGCGATGACCGCCTCGGAAATGTTTGACGTGCCTCTGGACGAAATGACACCAGACATCCGCCGTCAGGCCAAGGCGATCAATTTCGGCGTGATCTATGGCATCTCGGGCTTTGGACTGGCGCGCAACCTGCGCATCCCCCGCGCCGAGGCGCAGGGCTTCATCGACCGCTATTTCGAACGCTTCCCCGGCATTCGGAAATACATGGATGACACAATCGACTTCGCCAAAGAACACAAGCGGGTCGAGACCCTGTTTGGGCGTCGCATCCACACGCCCGAGATCGGCGCGAAAGGCCCGCAGGCAGGTTTCGCCAAACGAGCCGCGATCAACGCCCCCATTCAGGGCACCGCCGCCGACATCATCCGCCGGGCGATGATCCGCATGCCGGATGCTATTGCAAAACTGCCCGCCAAGATGCTGCTTCAGGTGCATGACGAACTGATCTTCGAGGTGGAAGATGGTGCCGTTGACGAGGTGATCGAGGTGGTGCGCAACGTGATGGAAGGGGCCGCTGAACCCGCGATCAAGCTCGATGTGCCATTGGTGGTCGATGCGGGCATCGGCATGAACTGGGCCGAGGCGCATTAAGCGCTATTTGCGCGGGTCGATCCCGCATTCTGCCATCTGTGCATAAAGCGCGGGCAGGGATTTGTCGCGCTCTTCGCGAAAGCGTTCACCGGTGGTGAAGCCTTCAATCCGGTCGATGCGGAACATGCGGAAATCTTCGCGCAGCTCGCACCAGCTGACCACGCACCAGCCATTGCGCCAGAGCCACAGCGCCAAGGGGCGAATGCTGCGGGTGGATTTGGCACCCTGTTCATCGGCATAGGTCAGGGCCAAACGGATGCGCGCATCAATGGCCTCTTCAATCTGGTCGATGAAATGCCGGTCACGTTCTGATGGCATCAGGCTGGGGCCTGCGTGAATCTCAACCCGTTCGGCTTGCGCCTGAAGCGCTTCGGGCAATACGGCGCGGATTTTTTCCAAGGCCTCGCGGGCCGATGCCGCCATGGCCGCACCGCCCATGCGCTCCAAAAGATGCGTGCCCGCGATCACCGCCATAATCTCTTCGCGGGTGAACATGAGCGGTGGCATGTCATAGCCCGCACGCATCACATAGCCCACGCCCGCCTCGCCTTCGATGGGTACGCCGGACCCGATAAGGTCAGCGACATCACGATAGATCGTGCGGTCGCTGACCTCGAGTGTTTCTGCCAACTGGCGCGCCGTGACCAACCGCCCACCCCGAAGGTGTTGCACGATCTGAAACAGGCGGTCGGCGCGGCGCATGGCTTAGGCTTTCGGCTCGAACAGACCGATGGAGTTGCCGTCCGGGTCAATGGCATAGACAAAGCGGCCGGGCGGAATGTCGATGGGGTCGCACAGCACGGTGCCACCAGCATCAGAGCACCGTTTGGCCGCATCTTCCAGCTTGTCGGGCACAACGATATGCACGGTCGGGCCGTTACCATCGGTGGATGGTTTGCCCGGATAAAGGTGCCCGCTGGTCGTGTCCATCGCGCCACCCAGCGTGGCCATGGGATTGGGGCCGGTGTTGTCGACCTCCATCGTCCATTTGAAAACGGCGTTATAGAAGGTGATCGCCTTGTCCATGTCGGTGACCGGAATTTCGGCCCAGCAAACTACGGGAGGTGTCATGGTGTGTCCTTTCATCAATGTTGATGAGGCGTTGTCGCACACCCCTCCTGACAGCATAGTGTCAGGAGCCTGTCAGTCATAGCCGCGCATCCAGATCAGCCCGGCTTCGGTCTGGGCTGTTGGATTGTATTCCCCGCTGACCCACCCTTTATAACCTTCGCGGTCCAGCTGACGAAACCAGGCCGGAAAATTCACATCGCCCCGCAAGGGTTCGTTTCGGTCTGGAATGCCGCCCACCTGAATGTGGCGGGTGATCCGTTTGAATTTGTCCCAGGTGCCAAACAGATCTCCGGTGATTTTTTCGGCGTGATAGGCGTCAAACTGAAGCGACAGGTTGCGCGCGCCAACCTCTGCGATGACCTCGGCTGCCAGATCAAAGCTGTTCAGGAAATAGCCCGGCATATCCACCGGGTTGATCGGTTCAATGGTCAGGCTTTGCTTGGGCGCCTGTGCGGCGGCCCATTTCAGGTTTTCTACATAGGTGCGGTGGGCAATCTTTCCTTGGGCTTTGCCGGCCATGATGTGCAGATGTGTGCTGCGAAAGGCTTGCGCAAAGCGCAAAGCGCGTTTGAAATCATGACGAAACCGGGTTTCGCCGCCGGGCAGGGCGGCAAATCCACGCTCGCCCCCGGCCCAGTTTGGAGGAGGCGTGTTGATCAGCGCCATATGCAATCCGTTCTGGGTCAGCCGTCGCGTGATTTCGCTGGCGGCATCATCATAGGGAAACAGCACCTCGACTGCCTCGAACCCGGCTTCGGCAGCCGCCTGAAAACGATCGAGAAACGGCAACTCCTTGAACAGGAAAGTCAGGTTGGCGGCAAATCTGGGCATTGTCTCTCCGGTCTATCCGGGCAGGACAATGGGCAAGTCCCAGAGGTTTGGCAATCTCTGTTGTTCCGTTTCGTGGCCTTTCAGGGATCAGTCGCTTGTGCGCGGGTCCAAAAGCCGGGTCATTACGTCATCGGCTGTGATGCGCCCGGCCGGTTTGCCGTCGATCGTGACGGCAATTTCGGACTGCCCTGCGAGGGTCTTCATCACCACATCGACACGATCATGGATGTCGACAGAGACCTCTGTCGTCGCCTCGCCGCGTGACATCACATCGCGCGCGGTCAGCACACCCAGCGGGTTCATATGTGCCACGAAATCCGCCACATATTCATTCACCGGGTTGGTGAAGATGTCACGCGGAGTGCCACATTGCACAATGCGCCCACCTTCCATGATGGCAATTCTGTCGCCAAGTTTGAACGCTTCGTCCAGATCGTGGCTGACAAAGATGATGGTGCGTTTCAGGCGCTGTTGCAGTTCGATCAATTCGTCCTGCAGACGCGCGCGGATCAGTGGGTCCAGGGCCGAGAACGGTTCGTCCATCAACAGGATGGGGGCTTGGGTGGCAAAGGCGCGGGCCAGACCCACACGTTGCTGCATGCCGCCCGACAGCTCGCCCACCTTGCGGTTGGCCCATTCGCTTAGATTGACCAGTTCAAGCTGTTCATCCACGCGGGCCTTGTGTTCGGCCTTGTCCATTCCGGCAAGCTCCAGCCCAAGGCCAACATTCTCGCGCACGGTGCGCCATGGCAGAAGACCAAACTGCTGGAACACCATGGCCACGTGGTTTTGGCGAATACGGCGCAGGGTGGCGGCATCGGCGTTGGTCACATCGACCAAGCCGTCGCCGTCATTCACCCGCACGCAGCCACGCACCACAGGGTTCAGCGCATTCACCCCGCGCAACAGCGTGGATTTGCCCGAGCCTGACAGCCCCATCAACACCAGAATCTCGCCCTCGGCCACGGAAAGCGAGCAGTCATGAACGCCCAGCACCTGACCCGTTTCGGTTTTCACGGTCGAGCGGTCTTTGCCCTCGTCCATCGCAGGCAGGGCGGTTTTGGGTTTCTCGCCAAATACGATCGAGACGTTGTCAAATTCAACAGCGGTCATGATTGGGCCTCCACGCGCAGCATTCGGTCAAGGGCGATGGCGACGGCCACAATGACCAGCCCGCTTTCAAATCCAAGCGAGGCGTTCACCGTGTTGAGCGCGCGCACCACCGGCACGCCAAGCCCGTCTGCCCCCACAAGGGCGGCGATGACCACCATCGACAGGGACAACATGATGGTCTGGTTCAACCCGGTCATGATCTGCGGAAAAGCCGAGGGCAGCTCGATCTTCCACAGGGTTTGCATGCGTGTCGCCCCGAAGGCTTGCCCGGCTTCGGTCAGGGCCTTGGGCACCTGACTGACACCCAGCTGCGTCAAACGGATCGGTGCCGGGATGACGAAGATGAAGGTCGCCACCAACCCCGGCACCATGCCGATGCCAAACAGCACGATCATCGGGATCAGGTAAACAAAGGTCGGGATGGTCTGCATCATGTCCAGAACGGGCAGGATGGCCTGAAAAAAGCGCGGGCGGTGGGCGGCATAGATGCCGATGGGCACGCCAACGCCCATGCAGAAGATGACCGAGAACACGATCAGCGTCAGGCTTTCGGTGGTTTCTTCCCAGTAGCCTTGGTTCAGCACGTAAAGAAAACACACAAGCACCACGGCCACACGGCCCCAGCTGCGCTGAATGTAATAGGTCAAAGCGCCCAGCAGGGCCACGATCAACAAAGCAGGCGGGGCTTGCAACAGCCACAGGAAGCCATCAATTCCATCGCTGAGCACCTCGTCGACGAAATCGAAGAAAGGTCCGAACGCGTCTGTCAGCCAGTCAAAGCCATTTGATATGGTTCTGCCAACAGGGATTTTCGTGTCAGTTAGCCAGTTCACGTGTCACGGCCTTTCGTTTAGAGCCAGCGCAAAGCCGGAAAAGATAAGGAACCCGCCAACGCCCCGGTTGAGGCGATGTAGGCGCGCCGGTGTCAGGAGGCTTTGAAAGCCCGCGCCGAACCCGGCGTAAAGAGCGACTGCAAGACACTCGAGCCCCAGAAACAGCCCGCCCAGCGCCGCATATTGTGGGGCGAGTGGTTGGGCGAGGTCGGTGAATTGCGGGAAGAATGCGGTGAAGATCGCGATGGCTTTCGGATTGCCAATGGCAATCAGGAAGTCGCGGCGGACCAAAGTTGCGATGGGCTCGTCCAGCGGGGCACCGGTTTCCGCCATCGGGGCCGAGCGCCACATGCGCCAGCCGACATAGATCAGATAGGCAGCGCCAGCAAATTTCACCATGTTGAACGCGGTCTCCGAGGTCGCCAGAACAGCGCCGAGCCCCACGCCCACAATCCCGATCATCGCGGCAAAAGGCAGCATCCGCCCCATGCCACCGGCAAGTCCCACGAAGAACCCGCGGCGTGCGCCGCTGGAAAAGGCCAGCACGTTGTTTGGCCCCGGCGCGATATTCAGCGCGAAGCAGGCCGGTATGAACAGGGCGAGTGTGGCAAGGGTCATGTCGGGGTCATCTGATCAGGTAAAACGAAACGCGCCGGGACACGGGGCCCGGCGCGTTTGATCTTGTGCTGGGTTTACATGCCCAGCGAGGCTTTGACAGCAGCAACCGCGTCGCCACCATCTTTGGTGGTTACACCGTCCAGCCATGCCATGAAGGCATCCGGGTTGGCGGCCAGCCATGCTTTGGCGGCATCGGCCGGATCCTGACCATCATTCAGGATTGCGCCCATGATCTCGTTTTCCATAGCCAGCGAGAAGCTGAGGTTTTGCAACAGCTTGCCGGTGTTGGCGCAGTCGGTCACATAGCCCGCACGGGTGTTGGTGTCGACCACGGCGCCGCCCAGATTGGGGCCAAAGAAATCATCGCCACCGGTCAGGTAGGACATCTCGAAGTTGGCGTTCATCGGGTGGGGTTCCCAGCCAAGGAAGACGATCGGTTCGCCTTTCTTGTCTGCGCGCGCGACCTGCGCCAGCATGCCTTGTTCCGAGCTTTCGGCCACTTCGAAATCTTTCAGGCCGAAGCTGTCGCCATCAATCATCGACTGGATCAGGCGGTTGCCGTCATTGCCCGGTTCGATGCCATAAATCTTGCCTTCCAGCGCTTCTGCCTGAGCGGCGATGTCAGCGAAATCTTTGATGCCCAGATCGGCGGCTGCTTTGTTCACGGCCAGCGTGTATTTGGCGCCTTCAAGGTTGGTGCGCACGGTGTCGACGGTGCCAGCTTCGCGGTAAGGGGCGATGTCGGCTTCCATTGTCGGCATCCAGTTGCCCAGGAACACATCCACGTCGCCCTCGGCCAGCGAGGTATAGGTCACGGGCACGGACAGCACCTTGATATCGGTCTCATATCCCAGAGCGTCCAGCACAACAGTGGTGGCGGCGGTGGTGGCGGTGATGTCGGTCCAGCCTACATCCGAGAATGTGATCTTGTCGCAATGACCGTCTGCAAATGCCGTGGTTGCAACGGCGGACAGCGCCAGTGCGGACAGAGTGGATTTGAGGTTCATAGTTTAGCTCCCTGTTATTTGGTCGGTTCCAAGTGACCGGTGATCCGTATCAAACGAACCATTCGGCCCAACCCTATCGCAGCCAGCGGAGGGGGGGAACCGGCATTCATTGGGAAGGGACGGTGCTTTTTATTGATTGACGAGTCAATTAAAAAAACGCAATCCTGTGAAAATCATGTGATGAAGAGGGGAAGAAATGCCCAAAGTTGGAATGGAGCCGATCCGCAAAGGCGCGCTGGTGCAGGCCACGATCCACGAGATCGGGCGCGCAGGCAGTCTTGACGTGACCGTCACGCAAATTGCCAAGCGGGCAGGGGTTTCCAGCGCGTTGGCGCATCACTACTTCGGCGGCAAGGACCAGATATTTCTGGCGGCAATGCGGCACATCATGACCGTCTATGGCGCGCAGGTGCGTGCGGCTGTTCTGGGTGCGAAAACGCCACGTGACCGGGTCGAGGCCATCATCCGCGCCAACTTTGAAGCGGGCAACTTTCGCCCGGAAGTCATCAGTGCATGGCTGAATTTTTATGTTTTGTCTCAAAGCAATGACGGGGCGCGGCGGCTTTTGCGTGTCTATCAGCACCGCCTGCATTCCAACCTTGTGCACGATTTGCGCCCCTTGGTGGGCGATGACGCCCATGACATCGCAGATACGCTGGCCGCGATGATCGACGGGCTCTATATCCGCCACGCCCTGCGCGAGGAAACACCTTCGGGCAAACGCGCCTGTGACCGGGTTCTGGCCTGTCTTGATGTGATCTTGGAGTCGCACAAATGAGTAAGCCCAATATTCTGATCATCATGGTGGACCAGCTGAATGGCACGCTTTTCCCTGACGGTCCCGCCGATTGGCTGCATGCCCCCAATCTGAAAAAGCTGGCCGCACGGTCGGTGCGGTTTCAGAACGCCTATACGGCCAGCCCGCTGTGCGCGCCGGGGCGGGCCAGCTTCATGTCGGGTCTCTTGCCCCGTCGCACCAAGGTCTATGACAACGCGGCCGAATTTGCGTCAGACATTCCGACTTATGCCCATCACTTGCGTCGCGCGGGCTATCAGACAGCGCTGTCGGGTAAGATGCACTTTGTCGGTCCCGACCAGATGCATGGGTTCGAGGAACGCCTGACCACCGATATCTACCCGGCTGATTTCGGCTGGACGCCGGATTATCGCAAGCCCGGCGAACGGATCGACTGGTGGTATCACAATATGGGGTCGGTCACGGGGGCAGGGGTCGCCGAGATTTCGAACCAGATGGAGTATGATGACGAGGTTGCCTACAACGCCTGCGCCAAGCTCTATGACCTTGCGCGCGGCCATGATGACCGTCCGTGGTGCCTGACTGTCAGCTTCACCCACCCACATGATCCCTATGTCGCCCGTCGCAAATACTGGGATCTCTATGAGGATTGCGAGCACCTGCTGCCCGAGGTGCCGGCCAAGGCCTATGAGGATCACGATCCGCATGCGCAGCGGATTTTCGACGCCAATGACTGGCGCAATTTCGACATCACTGAAGAAGATATCCGCCGCTCGCGCCGTGCCTATTTCGCCAATATTTCCTATCTGGACGACAAGGTCGGCGAGATGCTGGACGTGATGGAGCGCACGCGGCAGGAGGCCATTATTCTGTTTGTCTCGGACCACGGCGACATGCTGGGCGAGCGCGGCTTGTGGTTCAAGATGAACTTCTACGAAGGCTCTGCGCGGGTGCCCTTGATGGTTTGCGCGCCAGGGCTTGAGCCGGGATTGATCGAGGCGCCGGTCTCGACGCTGGATGTAACCCCCACTTTGGCTGATTTGGCGGGAATTTCACTGGACGAGGTGAAGCCGTGGGTCGATGGCGAAAGCCTCGTGCCGCTGGCAAATGGTGAAGAACGCACAAGCCCCGTGGCGATGGAATACGCAGCTGAAGCGTCCTATGCGCCGCTGGTGTCGCTGCGCTATGGCAAGTGGAAATACAATCGCTGCGCGCTGGACCCCGATCAGCTGTTTGATCTGGAGGCTGACCCGCATGAGCTGGTCAATCTCGCCGGTGATCCCGCGCATGAAGGCACGTTGAATTCGCTGCGCGCGAAGTCGGAAGCCCGCTGGGACCTGGATGCCTATGACAGTGAGGTGCGCGAAAGCCAGGCGCGCCGCTGGGTGGTCTATGAGGCGCTGCGCAACGGCGCTTATTTCCCGTGGGACTACCAACCGCTGCGCAAAGCCTCTGAACGCTACATGCGCAACCACATGAATCTCGACAATGTCGAAGAAAACGCGCGCTTCCCCCGTGGCGAGTAACCCCTGATCTAACGGAAAGACAATGCAAGCAGAATATATCATCGTTGGCGCTGGCAGCGCAGGATGCGCAATGGCGTATCGGCTGGCGGAAGCAGGCAAGCGGGTATTGGTGATCGAACATGGCGGCACCGATGCCGGGCCGTTCATCCAGATGCCGGCGGCGCTGAGCTATCCGATGAACATGGGGCTCTATGACTGGGGTTTCCAGACGGAACCAGAGCCGCATCTGGGGGGACGTACCCTTGTCACGCCGCGCGGCAAAGTCGTGGGTGGGTCCAGTTCGATCAACGGCATGGTCTATGTGCGCGGGCATGCCAAGGACTTCGATCACTGGGCCGAAGCGGGCGCGGATGGCTGGTCCTACGCGGACGTGTTGCCCTATTTCAAACGACAGGAAAGCTGGCATGACAGCGGCCATGGCGGTGACCCGGATTGGCGCGGCAAGGATGGCCCGCTGCATGTGACCCGTGGCCCGCGTAAGAACCCCCTATTCCACGCCTTTGTCGAGGCCGGGAAACAGGCAGGCTACGAAGTCACGGACGACTATAACGGCCGGAAACAAGAGGGCTTCGGCCCGATGGAGCAGACCGTCTGGAAGGGGCGGCGCTGGTCAGCGGCGAATGCCTATCTCCGCCCGGCTTTGGAACGTGACAACTGCGAACTGATCCGGGCCTTTGCCCGCAAGATCGTGATCGAGGATGGTCGCGCGGTTGGCGTCGAAGTGGAACGCGGCGGCAAGATCGAAGTGATCCGTGCCGAGGTCGAGGTGATCATCGCCGCCAGCTCGATCAACTCGCCGAAGCTGTTGATGCTGTCGGGGATCGGACCTGCGGTGCATTTGAACGAACACGGGATCGAGGTCGTGGCCGACCGTCCCGGCGTCGGGCAAAATCTTCAAGACCACCTTGAGGTTTATATGCAATACGCCTCGAAACAGCCGATCACGCTGTATCGCTATTGGAACCTGATCTGGAAGGGTATTCTGGGCGCGCAGTGGCTCTTTACCAAAACCGGTCTGGGGGCGTCGAACCAGTTTGAAAGTGCCGCCTTCATCCGCTCGCGCGCAGGCGTGGATTACCCGGACATCCAGTATCATTTCCTGCCGATTGCCGTGCGCTATGACGGGCAGGCGGCGGCGGAAGGTCACGGGTTCCAAGCCCATACCGGCCCGATGCGCTCGCCCTCGCGCGGGGAAATCACGCTGAAGTCGGCAGATCCGAAAGAGGCCCCGCGCATCTTCTTCAACTACATGTCAACCGATCAGGACTGGGAAGATTTCCGCACCTGTATCCGCCTGACGCGCGAGATCTTCTCGCAAGCTGCGTTCGAGCCTTTCGTGAAGTTCGAGATACAACCGGGCAACGCGCTGCAAACGGATGACGAGATCGACAGCTTCATCCGCGAACACGCTGAAAGCGCCTATCACCCCTGTGGGACCTGCCGAATGGGCCGGGCGGATGACCCCATGGCGGTGGTCGATCCCGAGCTTCGGGTGATCGGCGTGGACGGGCTGCGCGTCGCTGACAGCTCGGTCTTTCCGCGCATCACCAATGGCAATCTGAACGGGCCGTCGATCATGGTGGGGGAAAAGGCGTCAGATCATATTCTGGGCAAACGCCTGCCTGCGGCCAATGACGAGCCATGGCTTCACCCCGATTGGCAAAACGCGCAGCGATAAGCGGTTTTTGATCCCTGTCAAAGCGGCGCGGGGCGTTCGGGCGCAAGCTCTGGTCGAATGACGCAGAGGAGAATACGCGAATGTCGAACACCCCGCATGAATTGCACGAAGAATTCCCTGAATTTGCCGAGAAGATGAGCCAACTGAAAACCACCGATGCTCACTATGCGCGGCTGAGTGAAGAGTACCACGAGGTGAACCGTGCTGTTCACCGTGCAGAAACCAACGTGGAACCGACCGATCAGTTCAACGAGGAAGAGCTGCGCAAAAAGCGGGCGTCGCTGAAGGATGAAATTTACCGGATGCTGTCAACGGCGTGACAGCCCTGACAAAGGTTCAGGAAAAGGCCGGGCATTTTTGCCCGGCCTTCTTCATTTGGCGTGGATCTCTTTCAGCCAGGCGTGCATCTGTTTCAGGATCACGCTGCGCCAGATCGACGAATGCCCCGCGTCCGGATGCGTGGCCAGCACCTTGTTTCGGCTGGGCGACAGCGCATACAGTGTCTTCCCCATCTTGAACGGCACTGTTTTGTCGCGCTTTCCATGCATGATGAAAATGGGCAGTTTCAGCTTCTGAATGGTGCGTTTTGACGGCCACAGGTCGGTGCGCGAGACAAAGAAGGGCAACAGCGCCGGGTTCTTGGCTGCGGTCAGATCAACAAGCGATGTGTATGGCGATTGCAGGATAATCGCAGACGGCGGTCGCGCGCGCCCTGCTTTGCTGGTTGCGATTTCCAGCGCGACGCCAGTGCCCAGACTTTCACCCATGATCACGATATCCTTCGACGGTGTGAACTTGCCGATATCGCGGTAAAGCTGGTTGGCCAGCGACTGGATGCGCTTGCGGCTGGGTTCCCCCTTGCTGCCAGCCATGCCCGGATAGGCCATGGCCACCACGCCATACCCCTTGGCAATGAAAAACCGAAACTTGCGGGTGCGGACCTTCAGGTCGCCGCCCGATCCGGGCAGATACAGAACGGTCGGACGGCCCGGCTTGGGTTTTGCGACCCACAGGACCAGCCCTTTGTAGCCCCTTTGGGACATTTTCTCGTGCACCTTCCTGGCGGGCGAGCGTTTGGAGGAAAACTGGTAGAAGACGCGCTGCTCCATCAGGGTGGAAAAGCTTTGCGCATGGGCAGGTGCCGGGTTGGCGAAGGCTGTAAACACAAGGGCCAACAGGGCGGGTAGGAAAAACTTGTTCATCTCTTGATCTCGTAAGGCAGTGTTCCGCGTGAATATGGGTCGACTTGCAACTTGCGTTCAAGGGGAGGAACCGAGCGTTGGTGACACAGCTGACGTTCACAGATGCGACACGAGATGCCAATCGGGGCGAAAGCCGCGTCGTTCGAGATGTCCAGATCATCGGCATAAACCAGCGCACCTGCATGTTTGACCTCGCATCCCAAGCCGATGGCATAGCGGCGCACGGGCGCGTCGAAACTGCCGCCGGATTTGGTCACGTTCCGGGCCAGACAGAAATAGCGCACCCCATCAGGGGTCTGGGCAAGTTGTCTTAGAAAACGTCCAGGGGTTTCAAAGGCTTGGTGGACATTCCACAGGGGGCAGGCGCCCCCGAAACGGGCAAACTGAAGGCGTGTTGCCGAGTGTCTTTTTGTGATCGTTCCTGCCTGATCCACGCGCACAAAGAAGAACGGGATACCCTTCGCGCCGGGGCGTTGCAGGGTCGACAGACGATGGGCGATCTGTTCGATCGAAGCGCCAAAGCGATCGGCCAGCCGTTCCAGGTCGTGGCGTGTCTCATGTGCGGCGGCGAGAAACTGCTCATAGGGCAAAAGAGCGGCCCCCGCGAAGTAGTTGGCCAGCCCCAGTTTGGCGATCGCACGTGCCTCTTCGGTCTGGAAACGCGCGAAATCCAGCGTGGCTTCCAAAAGCGCGTCCTGCGTCAGAAGTGCCACCTGCATCAACAGCTGAAATTGTTGTGTGGCGCGGGGTGGCCGGGTCGACAAGGTCAGGGCGCGTTGGTCTGGATCATAGCGGCGCATGGTGTCCGTGTCGGCGCGGATCAAGGTGATGCCGCGTTCCGCCAGCACGTTTTCCGCCATGCTGGACTGATCAAGTTTCTGTGCCGCGGCGGCGTTGGCGAAATGCTCGGCTGCGCGGTCAACCGCATCGATATAGTTGTCGCAATAGTGGAAAAAATCACGCACTTCGTCCCATGGGCTGGCCTGTGACTGGCCGTCGTCTCCGCCAAGGCTTTCATCCATCGAGGCCAGGCGTTCATGCCCCAACCGATAGGCGCGATGCAGTTCCAAAAGCGCGTGCGCCAAGGCTGGCGCGTTCGAGGCGGCCAGCCTCAGGTCTGCAAGCGGCGGGATGTCGGAAAACACCGGATCGGCGAAGGCCTCGCGCATATCGGTGACCAGCCGTTCAGCATCCCCGGTGGACAGTTCGGCCACGTCGAAGCCGAACTCTTGCGCCAAGGCCAGCACCACACCCGTGGAGACCGGGCGGTTGTTGTTTTCCATCTGGTTGAGATAGGGAAGGCTGACCCCCAGCTTTTCGGCGAAAGCTTTTTGGGTCAGGTCCAGACGTGATCGGATTTCCCTGAGCTTCACGCCGGCATAGAGTTTCTGGGTCGCCATCGCGCGCCTCCCTCTTCGCATATTTGCAATTTGCAGTATCATACTTGCATTAATTTTGCAAATTCGCCCCTTTTTGCTTTCGGGTTGGCGCACATCCCGCTAGTTTGCCTTGAAATCAAGGAGTGCCGCCAGATGAAAGATATCCTGCAGGAACTTGAAGACCGCCGTGAGAAAGCCCGCCTTGGGGGCGGTCAGCGTCGGATCGACAGTCAGCATAAGAAGGGCAAACTGACCGCGCGTGAGCGTGTGGAGCTGTTGCTCGACGAGGACTCGTTTGAAGAGTTCGACATGTTCAAAGCCCACCGCTGCACCGAGTTCGGCATGGAAGCCGACAAGCCTGCTGGCGATGGTGTGATCACCGGATGGGGGACCATCAACGGACGTCTTGTCTATGTGTTCTCGCAGGACTTCACCGTATTTGGTGGGTCGCTGTCGGAAACACATGCCGAAAAGATCTGCAAGATCATGGACATGGCGATGCAAAACGGCGCGCCCGTGATTGGCATCAACGATTCCGGTGGCGCGCGTATTCAGGAAGGCGTGGCCTCGCTTGCCGGGTACGCCGAAGTGTTCCAGCGCAACATCATGGCCTCGGGCGTGGTGCCGCAGATCAGCGTGATCATGGGCCCCTGTGCCGGTGGCGCGGTTTATTCGCCCGCCATGACCGACTTCATCTTCATGGTGAAGGACAGCTCTTACATGTTCGTGACCGGGCCTGACGTGGTGAAAACCGTGACCAACGAGGTCGTGACGGCAGAGGAGCTTGGCGGCGCCTCGACTCACACCAAGAAGTCCTCGGTCGCCGATGGGGCCTTTGAAAATGACGTGGAGGCGCTGACCGAAGTGCGTCGCCTTGTGGACCTTTTGCCGCTGAACAACCGCGACAAGGCCCCGGTGCGTCCCTTCTTTGACGATCCCGCCCGTGTCGAGGACAGCCTGGACACGCTGGTGCCCGACAATCCCAACACGCCTTACGATATGAAAGAGCTGATCGTGAAGCTGGCGGATGAAGGCGATTTCTACGAGATTCAGGAAGATTACGCCAAGAACATCATCACCGGTTTCGTGCGCCTTGAAGGCCAGACCGTGGGTGTTGTGGCCAACCAACCGATGGTGCTGGCTGGCTGTCTGGACATCGACAGCTCGCGCAAAGCGGCCCGTTTCGTCCGCTTCTGTGATGCGTTTGAAATTCCGATCCTGACGCTGGTTGACGTGCCGGGCTTCCTGCCGGGCACCAGCCAGGAATATGGCGGCGTGATCAAGCACGGCGCGAAGCTCTTGTTTGCTTATGGTGAAGCCACCGTGCCGAAGGTCACGCTGATCACCCGCAAAGCCTATGGCGGTGCCTATGACGTGATGGCGTCCAAGCACCTGCGCGGCGACTTCAACTACGCCTGGCCAACCGCGGAAATCGCAGTGATGGGTGCCAAGGGCGCGACCGAGATTCTGTATCGTTCGGAACTGGATCAGCCTGAGAAAATCGCGCAGCGTACGCAGGACTATGAAGACCGTTTTGCCAATCCGTTTGTGGCGGCCGAACGCGGCTTCATCGACGAGGTCATCCAGCCGCGCTCCTCGCGCCGTCGGATCTGCCGTGCCTTTGCCTCGCTTCGGGGCAAGAAACTGCAGAACCCGTGGAAAAAGCACGACAACATCCCGCTGTGATCATGGGTCGCACGGCGGGATATCAGGGCCTTCGTGGCCTGATTGGGGTGGTGGCTGCCGCCGCCACCCTGATCCCTGCTTTGCCGGGGGCGGCGCAGGCGCGGGATGAAGGCTGGGATCCCGATTTTCAGATCACTGTCCCGTCTGGTCAGTCCGTGTCTTTCATGGACATCATTCGCGGTGAAGACAGCGCGGTTGGCACGGCAGTACGGTATCGCTTTCTGGCACCGGGTATTGCGCGTTCCGACGGGTCTGTGGCCTTCATGCAGGCGGAAGAGGATATGGTCGTGATCTGTCAGGATTACGTCTTGCCCCAAATTCACGTCGCGCCGGGCGAAATGCCCGACCAGATCATCATCGTGCTGGCGGATCGCCCGACGGTACATGGCATCGCTGATCCCGAAGCCACGCAGTTTTTCGAAGCCTACCGCCCCGAAGACGGGTTGTGCATCTGGGAGGGGTTCTGATGGCATTGCCCTATATGTTGAAACACAAAGGGTTTCCTGGTCGTCTGACCGGAACCGACTTTCAGTTCACCATTCGTCGCGCCAACAAAGACGGCGCCACGAAACTGGTGGCGCGTGAACGCTATGCGGATCGCAAACCCGCGGATCGGCGGGCGGATGCGGGCTTTATGCAGGCGCTGTGGGATTATTTTGGCGACCAGCCTTTTGAGCGCGGCAATCTGGATGCCGGCCGGCTGTCGTGGTTCTTTGAACGCGAAGTCGAGGCGGCTGAAGACCCGTTTGACCCGGAAGACTACGAAGCCAAGCTGGTGATCAACGAAGCCCGCGCCCGCGCGGCTTTTCCGGATATTTTCGGCGAGGAATCGGCATGAATTCGCCCGCCCCCTTCCTGCATGAGCAATTTCCGGCCCATGTTTGGGGTCTTGACGCGGGTGCCCCTTGCGAAAGGGGGGCGGCATGCCAATCTCTGTCCCATGCAGAGAACATATCCCCGTTTTCTGCAATGGTTTGTCAAAACCATTACCCTTCCCCTTCTTCTTCCCGGTCTCAGGCGCTTGCGTCTGGACCGGGGCCCTTTTTTGCCACAAGCACCGGGTCATCTGACAACGGGCTGCGGTTTTCCCTTGGAAAAAAGGCAAATTCGGGCAAAATAGCTGCCAATAATAAAACAAACAGAGGCAGCACAAGATGCAGTTCAGCAAAATCCTTGCGGGGGCGTTTGCCCTTGCGATGCTGGCGGGATGCCAGTGGAATGACCTTCACCGCGCCGGGCTTGGCGCGGCAACCGGTGCCGTCGTTGCGAAAGCAACCAGCGGCAACCTTCTTACAGGCGCGGTCATCGGCGCGGGCGCGGGTGCGCTTTGCGACGATGTCGGCATGCGCATCTGTAACTGATTTCACCGCCGCGATCTGCGGCGTTTCACCTGATCATCAGCCTGCTGGACAGCGTTCCGGCGGGCTTTTCTATGCCAATTCGCGTGGTGGTTCTGCCCATCGCGCCCTCACATGAACCGAAAGGACAGGACATGTTCAAAAAGATCCTGATTGCTAACCGAGGCGAGATCGCCTGCCGTGTGATCAAGACCGCCCGCAAGATGGGCATCAAGACGGTTGCCATTTATTCGGATGCCGACCGCAATGCGCTTCATGTGAAGATGGCGGACGAGGCCGTTCATATCGGCCCGCCCCCGGCAAACCAGTCCTATATCGTCATCGACAAGGTGATGCAGGCGATCAAGGAAACCGGCGCCGAGGCTGTGCACCCCGGTTATGGCTTCCTGTCGGAAAACTCGAAATTCGCCGAAGCGCTGGAAGCTGCTGGCGTTGCCTTCATCGGGCCGCCCAAAGGCGCGATCGAAGCGATGGGCGACAAGATCACCTCGAAGAAGATTGCACAGGACGCCGAAGTGTCGACCGTGCCGGGCTATATGGGCCTGATCGAGGACGCTGACGAGGCAGTGAAGATCTCGAACGAGATCGGTTACCCGGTGATGATCAAAGCCTCCGCCGGTGGCGGCGGTAAAGGTATGCGGATCGCGTGGAATGACGAAGAAGCGCGCGAAGGTTTCCAGTCCTCGAAGAACGAGGCCGCCAATAGCTTTGGCGACGACCGTATCTTCATCGAGAAATTCGTGACCCAGCCGCGCCACATCGAAATTCAGGTGCTTTGCGACAGCCATGGCAACGGCATTTACCTGGGCGAGCGTGAATGCTCGATCCAGCGCCGCAACCAGAAGGTTGTTGAAGAAGCACCAAGCCCCTTCCTGGACGAAGCCACCCGCAAAGCCATGGGCGAGCAGGCCGTGGCGCTGGCGCAGGCGGTGGATTACGCCTCGGCAGGGACCGTGGAGTTCATCGTCGATGGCGACCGGAACTTCTATTTCCTTGAAATGAACACCCGCCTGCAGGTGGAACACCCTGTGACCGAGCTGATCACCGGCGTGGACCTTGTGGAACAGATGATCCGTGTGGCGGCTGGCGAGAAGCTGGCGCTTAAGCAAAAAGACGTGACCTTGACGGGCTGGGCGATTGAGAACCGCGTTTACGCGGAAGATCCTTATCGCAACTTTCTGCCCTCGATCGGGCGTCTGACCCGTTACCACCCGCCTGCAGAAGTGGCCGCTGGCCCGATGCTGGAAAATGATAAATGGGCTGACGAGGCGTCAGTGGGCGAGACCGCCGTACGCAATGACACCGGTGTTTATGACGGTGGCGAGATCTCGATGTATTACGACCCGATGATCGCCAAGCTTTGCACATGGGCCCCGACCCGTGACGAAGCCATCGAAGCCATGCGCAACGCGCTGGACGGGTTCGAGCTGGAAGGCATCGGACACAACCTGCCCTTCGTGGCCGCCGTGATGGATCACCCGATCTTCATGAAGGGCGACATGACCACGGCCTTTATTGAAGAGCAGTATCCCGACGGGTTTGAAGGTGTCGAACTGCCAGGGAAGGCGCTGAAGCGCATCGCGGCTGCCGCCGCCGCCATGTATCGCGTGGCCGAAATCCGCCGCACGCGTATCTCGGGCCGTATGGACAACCACGAACGCAAAGTGGGCAAGCATTGGAACGTGGCCCTGCAGGGCGAAGAGTTCGCAGTGAAGATCAAGGCCGACAAGAAAGGCTCGACCATCAAGTTTGACGATGGATCAAAACTGCGCGTGACCTCGGATTGGACGCCGGGTGACAGCCTTGCCACGCTGAAAGTTGGCGGCAAGAAGCTGGTTCTGAAGGTCGACAAGATCACCGGAGGCTTCCGTATGCGAAGCCGCGGGGCCGACCTGAAAGTGCATGTGCGCACGCCGCGTCAGGCCGAGCTGGCCCGTTTGATGCCGGAAAAACTGCCGCCCGACACTTCGAAAATGCTGCTGTGCCCGATGCCGGGTCTGGTGGTGAAAGTCGACGTCGAGGTCGGCACCGAGGTGCAGGAAGGCCAGGCGCTGTGCACCATCGAGGCGATGAAGATGGAAAACATCTTGCGCGCCGAGAAAAAGGGTGTTGTCTCCAAGATCAACGCGACCGCAGGCGACAGCCTTGCCGTTGATGAAGTGATCATGGAGTTCGAATAACAATGACCCAAACCGCCACGCTCTCGCGCCTTCGTGCGCTCTGCCCAGTTCTTTCAGTGGTGGTGAGCGTGGCGGTTTATGCGATTTATCAGCTGCTGGCCTTGTCCAAGACCGGCAGCTTCGAATTTCCGCTGGATGACGTCTATATTCACATGGCCGTGGCCGAACAGATCGCGGCAGGGGGCTATGGCGTCAATCCGGGCGAGTTCACCTCGGCGGCCTCTTCGCCGATTTACCCGTTTCTGCTTCTGCCCTTTGCCGGTGCGCCCGCGCAAATCTGGTTGCCGCTCTTTTGGAATGTCGCGGCAATGGTGGCCGCGGCTTGGCTGTGGGCGCGGATTGTCGTCACGGCGGTTTCTGATACGCGTTGGGCGGTTGGCCTGACGCTTCTGGGGCTGTTTGCCTTCAATTTCTACGGTGCCGCTTTCGTCGCGATGGAGCATATGCTGCATATCCTCGCAAGCCTTGCGGTACTTCGTGGGCTGCAAATTCGCTTTGACGAGGATCGGTTGAGCTGGCTGTTGGTGGCTGGCATGGTGCTGGGCCCGATGATCCGTTTCGAAGGTCTGGCCGTCACCGGTGGTGCAGCACTTGCGCTGGGCATGACAGGGCGCTGGGCTTTGGGGCTTGGGCTTTTCGCGGCCGCCTTGGTGCCGGTTGGGCTGTTCATGGGGTTCCTTGTGTCGCTGGGCCTGAAACCCTTGCCCAATTCAGTCATGGCGAAACTGGCGGGCACCAATGGCAATGAACGCTTTGCCTTGCTTGAGCTGCCGATCAAAGTGCTGGTCCAGTTGCAAAACAACCCGGCGATTGTGCTGCTGATCGCGATCATCATGGCCGTCCTGCTGCTGGCGCGCCGCATGGCTGGCACCGCCGAGGCACGCGGGCTTTTGCTGGCGGCCATCTTTGCCGGTTCCGGTCATATGCTGTTGGGGCAGTTCGGCTGGTTCGAACGGTACGAGCTTTACATGCTCACCTTCGTCTTCGGCCTTTTGCTGATCGCCTTTTTTCGCGAAGACACCCTGCGATCGGGGCGTATGGTCCTGGTGGCGGGCATGGGATTTCTGGCGTTCAACTATGCGAGCTACGCGCTGAAACTCGGCGTGTATGGCCCCTTGGGCATTCAGGCACAGCACCAGAACATGGCGCGGTTCGTCAAGGACCACTACAAGGGCGATGTGGCCGTGAATGATCTGGGACATGTGTCCTGGGGCAACCCCAATCAGGTGCTGGACCTGTGGGGGCTGGCGTCATATCGCGCGCTGACCACACGTCTTGATAATCCCTATCCGGGTTGGGCGGCTGAGATGGTCAAGGATGCGGGCATCGGGCTGGTGATCATCTATGACAAATGGCTGAAAGACGGTGGCAGTGCCGATTGGGTCAAAATCGGCGAGCTGAAATATACCGGCTATGCTGGATTTCTGGGCGACCGGACGGTCAGCTACTATGCGACCAGCCCTGAAACAGCACCTGCACTGCGCGAGGCTTTCGCCGCCTATATCCCGCATGCGGTGGGGGCGGTTGAATTGCAGGTCGTTACGGATACCGAATGAGGCACGCGCGCGCATATCCCCTTGCAGCCTTGGCAGGTGTTGCGGCCTTGATCGGCTGCGCCTTGCATGGCGAGGCCGCTTTGCGCGCAGGTCTTGAAGACCAGTTCCACATTGGCGATACGCTTTATTTCGAAAGCAAACTGACCTGCACCGCAGCCGTTTTTCGCGCCGATCAAAATGATCCCCGCCCGGATTTCCCGCTATTTGACAGTCTGGAAGAGGCGCAAGACACCTATGTCGCCACCGGACTGGCGGGCCTGCGCATTTCTGGAAAATCGCCTCATCAGATCACCGATGCGCTCTTGGCCACGCCCAGCGGGATGTTGGGGCAACAAGCGCTGGCCGCAGCCGCTCAGGTGGAACCCTGCATCACCCCCGCGATCAGCCGGGGTTTGAAATTTGCCATGACCCGCCCCGGCGCGCTTTTGGCCTATGACCGTGCACTTTCCGGGTTGATCGTGATCGATCCCCTTGAGCGCAAACTATTTTTTGCCGCCGGAGACCCAATCTGACGGCGCAACCGAACCTGCCCGACATGGGCGCCCCGACCCGCCCGACCCAATCGGGCAAGGCATGACGAAGAGGATGACGTGATGAGCGACACGAAGAACTGGAAAGAGCTGGCCGAGAAAGAACTGCGCGGCCGTGCCCTTGATGACCTGACCTGGAACACGCTGGAAGGCATCGACGTGAAGCCGCTTTACACGGCAGACGACACGGCGGATCTGGACCATATGGGCACCTTGCCGGGCTTTGGTCCCTTCACCCGTGGCGTGAAAGCGACCATGTATGCGGGCCGTCCGTGGACGATCCGTCAATATGCTGGCTTTTCGACCGCCGAGGAGTCGAATGCGTTTTACCGCCGCAATCTGGCCGCCGGTCAGCAGGGTGTCTCGGTTGCTTTCGACCTTGCCACGCACCGTGGCTACGACTCGGATCACCCGCGTGTGGTTGGTGATGTCGGCAAGGCTGGTGTGGCGATTGATAGCGTTGAGGACATGAAGATCCTCTTTGACGGCATTCCGCTCGATAAGGTCTCGGTCTCGATGACCATGAACGGCGCGGTCATTCCGATCCTTGCCAACTTCATCGTTGCCGGTGAAGAGCAGGGGCACGACAAATCGCTGCTGGCAGGCACCATTCAGAACGACATTCTGAAAGAGTTCATGGTGCGCAACACCTATATTTACCCGCCAGAACCGTCGATGAAGATCATCTCGGATATCATCGAATACACCTCGAATGAGATGCCGAAGTTCAACTCGATCTCCATCTCCGGCTACCACATGCAGGAAGCCGGTGCGAACCTCGTGCAGGAACTGGCCTATACGCTGGCTGACGGTCGCGAATATGTGCGCGCCGCCATCGAGGCTGGCATGGACGTGGACAAATTCGCAGGCCGCCTGTCCTTCTTCTTTGCCATCGGCATGAACTTCTTCATGGAAGCCGCGAAATTGCGCGCCGCGCGCACCCTGTGGCACCGCGTGATGACCGAGTTTGGCGCCAAGTCGGAACGGTCGAAAATGCTGCGCACCCACTGCCAAACTTCGGGCGTTAGCTTGCAGGAACAAGACCCCTATAACAACGTGATCCGTACCGCATACGAGGCGATGTCGGCGGCCCTTGGTGGCACCCAGTCGCTGCACACCAACGCACTGGACGAAGCCATCGCGCTGCCCACCGACTTCTCGGCCCGTATCGCGCGCAACACCCAGATCATCCTGCAGGAAGAAACCGGCGTGACCAATGTGGTCGATCCGCTGGCGGGTTCCTACTATGTGGAAAGCCTGACCGACGAGCTGATCAACAAGGCTTGGGAGCTGATGGAAGAGGTCGAAAGCATGGGCGGGATGACCAAGGCTGTGGCCTCGGGTATGCCGAAACTGCGCATCGAGGAATCCGCTGCCAAGCGTCAGGCCATGATCGACAAAGGTGACGAGGTCATCGTTGGCGTGAACAAATACAAGCTGGCGGAAGAGGACGAGATCGAAATCCTCGACGTGGACAATATGGCCGTGCGTGACAGCCAGATCGCCCGCCTTGAAAACATCCGCGCAACCCGCGACGCAGCTGCCTGCGAGGCCGCCTTGGCCGAACTGACCCGCCGTGCCAAGGAAGGTGGCAACCTTCTGGAGGCCGCCGTTGAAGCCGCCCGCGCCCGCGCATCCGTAGGAGAGATTTCCATGGCTATGGAAGACGAATTCGGCCGCCACCGCGCCGAGGTGAAAACGCTGGCTGGTGTCTATGGCGCGGCCTACGAAGGCGACGAAGGTTTTGCCGCCATTCAAAAATCGGTCGAAGATTTTGCCGATGCCGAAGGCCGTCGCCCGCGTATGTTGGTGGTGAAGATGGGGCAGGACGGTCACGACCGTGGTGCCAAGGTCATCGCCACCGCCTTTGCGGACATCGGTTTTGACGTCGACGTAGGCCCGCTGTTCCAGACCCCGGACGAAGCCGCGCAGGACGCCATCGACAATGACGTGCATATCGTGGGCATCTCCTCGCAGGCGGCTGGCCACAAGACGCTGGCCCCGCAGTTGGTGCAGGCTCTGAAAGAGCAGGGCGCCGAGGATATCATCGTGATTTGTGGTGGGGTCATCCCGCAGCAGGATTATGATTTCCTTTATGAAAATGGTGTGAAAGCCATCTTTGGACCGGGCACGAACATCCCCGAAGCGGCTCAGGACATTCTGAAACTGGTGCGCGAAGCGCGCGCCTAAAGCCGAAAACACTTGCGGCTGGCGGCGTTTCCCGCCAGCCTCAATCCCAGAGCATAAGGGAGACCAAGATGGCTCTGGGAGAATTGGATCACCTTGTGGTGTCCTCCGCATCCCTTTCCGAAGGGATTGCGTATATCGAGGACCTGCTGGCGGTGCCCATGACGGAGGGAGGAGACCATCCGCTCATGGGCACCCACAATGCGCTTTTGTCGCTTGGCCCTGACCTTTATCTGGAAGTGATCGCGGTGAACCCGGAGGCACCCGCGCCCGATCACGCGCGCTGGTTCGATCTGGATTACTTCACCGGGCCAGCGCGGCTGACCAACTGGGCGGTGCGCGTGCCTGATCTACACGGGGCATTGTTGCATGCCCCCGTGGGCAGCGGCGACGAGCTTTCCCTATCGCGTGGAGACTATCGCTGGGATATGGCAGTGCCCGCTGATGGGCGACTGCCTTTTACAAATTGCGCACCGGGGCTCTTAAGCTGGCATGGCAAGATGCCCGCACCCGTGCTGCCCGATCACGGGCTGCGGCTGTCTTCGCTGAGCATCTCGCATCCAGAAGCCGAGGCGCTGCGCGTCGCACTTGGCCCTTTGGTCGCTGATGCACGCATCACTGTTGTGGATGGTGCGCCGGGGCTGTCTGCACAAATCGAAACACCTGATGGGCAGGTGACGCTGTGATCCTCCGCCCCGCCTCAGGTGCCGACGCACTGGCTGTTCAGGCGCTTTGGAACCTCGCCATTCGTGATACGCTGATCACCTTCAACGCGGTTGAAAAGTCACCCGACGAGGTGGCACAGGCCATCGAAGATCACGATGCATTTATCGTGGCCGAAGACGCGGGCGAGGTGCAGGGCTATGCAGCCTTCGGCCCGTTTCGGGCGGGGGTTGGCTATGCTCATACCAAAGAGCATTCGATCATGTTGGCGCCTTCGGCCCGTGGGCGCGGCATTGGTCGAGCACTGATGCAGGCGCTTGAAAACGAAGCCCGCGCGCAGGGCGTTCATTCATTGATTGCCGGCGTATCCGGATCAAACCCAATGGGTGAACCCTTTCACGCGGCCATGGGGTTTCAGCTTGTGGGCCGAGTGCCTGAAGCCGGGCAAAAATGGGGCGGGTGGCATGATCTTGTATTGATGCAGAAAATCCTGTGACCCGACGGCATTTGGCGTTAACACTGCCGCATGTCTATCTGGTCCCGCATATCAGATGCGCTGTCGGCGCTGGCCAAGGGTGAAAGCCTGTCGGATGTCTTCGCGCATCTCAGAACGCCGCCAGAGAGGTCGGCGGGTTTCGCAATTGCGGTGATCGCACTGGGTGCCAAGATGGCCAAGGCCGATGGGCAGGTGACCCGTGACGAGGTGTCTGCCTTTCGTGAAGTGTTCACCATTCCACGCTCGGAAGAAAAAAACGCCGCCCGTCTTTTCAACCTCGCCCGTACGGATGTGGCCGGATTTGAGCTTTACGCCCAACGGGTTGCTGCCATGTTCGGCCCCGATGACCCGGCGCTTTGTGACTTGATGGAAGGTCTTTTCCACATCGCGTTGGCGGATGGCGAATACCACCCGGCGGAAAATGCCTATCTGGAGCATGTCTCGGAGATTTTCGGTATGGACCCGGCGCGTTTTACGTCCCTACGGTCGCGTATGGTGCCGGATGAACATCCAGATCCCTACACGGTACTCGGCGTCAGCCGTGACACGCCCTTGGCTGATATTCGCAAAGCCTGGCGGCAAGAGGTGCGCGACAGCCACCCCGACCGGATGATCGCCCGCGGTGTACCCGAAGAGGCAGTAAAACTGGCCGAGAAGCGCCTGATTGCCGTCAACCGCGCCTGGGATGAGATCAACGAAGGGCAGGGGTGATGCGGATTGCGACCTATAATGTCGAATGGTTCAACACGCTGTTTGACGATCAGGGCGAACCGCTTGTCGACAATGAATGGTCACGTCGCCGGGATGTGACACGACGTGCGCAGCTGAAAGCGGCGGGCATCGTGTTCAAGGTGCTGGATGCCGATGCGGTCATGGTGATCGAGGCGCCCGATCAAAGCCGTCAGCGTGATACGGTTCTGGCGCTGGAACGCTTTGCCGCGCTGTTTGATCTGCGCGCGCGCAAGGCGATGATTGGCTTTGCCAATGACACGCAGCAGGAAATCGCACTGCTTTACGACCCGGATGTGTTTTCGGCCCGCCATGATCCGCTTGGGGCCGTGGATGTCGAGGATGCGCTGGCGGCGCCTCGGTTTGATACCAGTTTCCAGCTTGATCTGGATACCGACGCAGCCGCTGAGGCGGTGGTGTTTTCCAAACCGCCTTTGGAGGTCGACCTGACCCACCGGGCGACGGGAAAGGCACTACGCCTGATCGGAGTGCATGTGAAATCCAAGGCGCCACATGGCGCGCGCAACCCCGCTGACGTGATGCGCATCGCGATCGAAAACCGGCGCAAGCAGATGGCGCAATGTATCTGGATACGTCAGCGCGTGGACGAGCATCTGTCGGCGGGGGAACCGCTGATCGTGCTGGGCGATTTCAACGATGGCCCCGGTCTGGACGAATATGAAAAACTCTTTGGCCGGTCTGGCGTCGAGATTGTGATGGGCGAAGGGGATGCGATCTGCATGCATGACCCGCATGCGCGCATGGCCTTGTCGCGGCGCACGGGCGCACGACCAACGTCCTCCCGGTTCTATCTCTCGCACGAGGGGCGCTATCTGCAGGCGCTTCTGGATTATGTCATGGTCTCGCCCGATCTGGCCAAAACCGCGCCGAAATGGCGTATCTGGCATCCGTTTGATGACCCGGAATGTTATGGGTCTGAGGCGCTGCGCGAGGCGCTTTTGACCGCCTCGGATCATTTCCCGGTATCGATTGATCTGGAGCTGTGATCTTCACATTCCTGGCGTTGCGCCTACATGTGTTCCATGAAACAGAAATTTAAACACGGCGCAGTCGCGCTGGCCTGTGTCGCGGCATTTGCATTGCCTTCTTCGGCCGAGGATACACCTGCAGCTGACGAAAACCCGGAGTTGTCCGAAGGGGCTGAACTTCTAAGCGAAGGCTTTCGTCTGCTTCTTGAGGGCTTGGCCAACGAGGTTGAGCCCTTGGCAGAGGAATGGTCGAAAGGCTGGGCGGAACTGGCCCGGAAGTTTGGCGACATGCAGGTCTATTACCCGCCGGAGGTGCTGCCCAATGGCGATATTATCATTCGGCGGCGGGAGCCGCTGGTGGTGGAGCCGCCTGCCGACGGTGAGACGGATCTCTGATATTCCCTCCGCTTGACCCAGCGCTGGCGCGCAGGGCATTCGGAGGGAGGGGGCCGCGCGCTTCGCGCGCGGCTGGCGATCAGCTCTAGCGTTTGTTCTTTACGATGGGGGTGGCGTCCAGAGCGTCGGCCAGTGTCTGGAACCGGTTCTCGGCCACTTCGCCAAACAACCCGTCTGCATTTCTGTAGAGCCCCAGCACAAGTTCCCGCTTTTTCGGGAACCACTTAAGCTCTGCCATGATTGTCGGGTCCTCGACCGAGAACATCGCGCCGAAACGCATCGCTTTGCCCAGGACTTCGGCCCGGTGCAGAAGCTTTTCAGGCAGAATGTCAAACAGCGGTTCGAAACGTGACCCCTCGCGGCTGTTTTTATAGCGATGCAACAAACACAGCCCCAGAAACACGCGTTCTTCATGGGTCAGCCCGCCCAGATTGGCGCGGGTCGCATTGTCAAAACACACTTCGTGGCGATAGTCTGGATGTGCGCGCCAGCTGACATCGTGCAAAAGGCAGGCGGCGCGGATCACGCGAAGCTCTTCAGGTTTCACGGACTTGAAGAGAGGCGACAGGAACTTGAACAGCGCCTTGCCAAAGCCCGGATTGCGCGCGTCTTTGTTTTCGGCGTGATAGCAGGCCTCGATCAACGGGTCACGTTTGCGCAGCCGGTCGGGCATCTGCTCGTAAAGCAGCCCTTCGCGAATGCCATAGGAACTGACGGCGATTTCTTTTGGCCGGAAAATCCGCATGAGGCGCTTCAGAACCAGCGCCGCAATGGGCACCAGCGCCATTCGGGCGGCGGATGTGCCGGTGCGTTGACGCACCTCATCCAGATCCACCTCGTCAATCCACTTCAGCGTTTTCGCCAGGGATTTCGGGGTCATGCGGTACTCGTGCAGAACGGTCAGGGGATAGCCACGCCGTTCCATGTCCAGCCGTGCGATGGCACGCCACGAACCGCCGACCAGAAAGAGCCGCTTGTGGTCCGTGCCCATCTCGTCGGCCAGCTCATCCACCACACGGGCAATTTCGGCCTTTAGCCCCTTTTTGCCGCCGGGCACGCCCGCCAGTTTCAATGGTCCAAGCGGAGAGGTGACACGTTTGCCGACCTCGCCTTGTGAAATATGCGCCAGCTCCAGTGACGAGCCACCAATGTCGCACATCAGACCCTGTGCTTCAGGCCAGCCCAACAAAACGCCCTGTGCGGAAAACCGCGCCTCTTCCTCGCCGTCGATCACATAAAGATCCAGCCCGGTCTCGCGCAGCACCTCTTCGCGGAATTCCGGCCCGTCAGAGGCTTCGCGCACGGCGGCGGTGGCCACAGCCGAGAGCGGCCCAAGGTGCATGCCATCTGCCAGTCGCTGAAACCGCTTGATGGCTGCCAGCGCGCGCGCACGGCCTTCCGGGTGCAGCTTGCCGGTCTCAGATAGGCCAGTGCCCAGACCGCAAAGAATCTTTTCGTTGAAGAAATAGGCGGGCGAGCGGGCAGCACCATCGAACACCACAAGGCGCACCGAGTTTGACCCCACATCAACCACCCCCACGCGGCTTAAAGCGCGTGCGGAAGGGTCATCAAAAAGCGGGCGTCCGAAAGGGCCCCAATCGTCACCGGTGTCGCCGCGTCCGTCCATGAGAATCTCCCTTTCGCACCGACAGCCTAGCCGCCGCCGCTGCCCCATTCAATCTTGCGAATGAGTCAATTCCGGTACATCAGATGCCCCCGCCGATCCGCGCCCGGACAGCGAAGGGTTTTCCATGAAAAAGCGGTGGCAGTTGAACGGGTGTTCGATGCTGTCCAAATCTGCGCGGGTAAACTTTCCATCCGCCCCCATGACCCAGCTTTGCGCCACATCGGCAAGGTTGGCGGCCATGATCTGGCTGACGATCTGGGCTTTCACGGTGGCGTTTCTGATCTCGACCAGCGTTTCGACGCGACGGTTCAGATTGCGCCCCATCCAGTCGGCCGAGGACATGTAGACCTTGGCTTTCTTGGCGGGTAAGCCGTGGCCGTTGCCAAAGCAGACGATGCGCGAATGCTCCAGAAAACGGCCCACGATGGATTTCACGCGGATGTTTTCGGACAGGCCTTTGATGCCGGGGCGAAGCCCGCAGATGCCACGCACCACAAGGCTGATTTTCACCCCGGCCTGAGACGCTTTGTAAAGCGCGTCGATCACATCGGGTTCGACCAGTGAATTCATCTTGGCCCAGATCTCGGCAGGCTTGCCATCGCGGGCAAATGCGGCTTCCGCCTCGATCCGTTTGATCAGGGTGGACTTCAAATCGAGCGGCGAGATTGCAAGGTTCTCAAGGCTTTGCGGTTCGGCGTAGCCCGACAGGTAATTGAAGACCCGCGTGGCATCGCGCCCCAAAGCCGTGTCACAGGTGAACAGGCTAAGGTCGGTATAAATGCGCGCGGTGATCGGGTGGTAATTGCCGGTGCCATAGTGGGTATATGTCACCAGCTCGTCGCCTTCACGCCGCACCACGGTCGAGATTTTGGCGTGTGTCTTGTAGTTGATGAAGCCGTAAACCACATGAGCGCCCGCGCGTTCCAGACGGCGTGATTGGCGAATGTTGGCGGCCTCGTCAAAGCGGGCTTTCAGCTCGACCAGCGCGGTGACGGATTTGCCGTCCTCGGCGGCTTCGCACAGCGCTTTCACGATCGGGCTGTCATGCGAGGTGCGATAAAGCGTTTGCTTGATCGCCACCACATTTGGATCACGCGCAGCCTGATGCAGAAACCGCACCACCATGTCGAAGGTTTCATAGGGGTGGTGCAGCAGCATGTCCTTTTGGCGGATCGCCGCGAACATGTCGCCTTCGTGGTCCTGCACGCGTTCGGGTACGCGCGGGGTGAAGCTGGGCCACAGAAGGTCGGGGCGGTCCTTCAGGACCAGCTCGCCCAGATCGGCCATGCCGATCATGCCGTCGACCTCGACGATTTCATCGCCGGACACGCGCAGTTCACGCTTGATCATCGACATCAGGGCAGACGGGGCGCCCGAGGTGATTTTCATCCGCACCACTTCGCCACGGCGGCGTCGTTTCAGGGCCGTTTCAAATTCGCGCACAAGGTCCTCGGCCTCGTCCTCGACCTCCAGATCACTGTCGCGCAGGATGCGGAAGGCACAGTTGCCTTTCTCGACATAGCCGGGAAAAAGCGATCCGAGATGTTCAAGCAGCAGGTCTTCCAGAGGCAGAAAGCGGAACTGGCCGTCATCCGCAGGCAGGGGCACGAAGCGGTCGATCTGTTGCGGGATCGGCAAAAGCGCTTTCAGCTTTTGCTTGTCGGATTTTCGTTCCAGCTGCAGCGCCAGCGAATAGCCCGTGTTTGGGATGAAGGGGAACGGGTGCGCCGGGTCGATGGCCAGCGGCGACAGCACAGGAAAGACCCGTGACAAAAAGACCTGATCCAGATGGGTGCGGTCGGCATCGGTCAGGTCGTCACGGCGGGCAATGATGATGCCCTGCGCGCGCATGTCGGAGGAGAGGGTTTCAAAAACCAATTGCTGGCGCGCCATCAAGGCGCGGGCGTCGCTGTCGATCAGCTTCAACTGCTCGGAGGGGCTGAGACCGTCTGCCGCGGGGGTTGAGACACCTTCGCGCACCAACTCGCGCAGGCCAGCAACGCGCACCGTGTAAAACTCGTCCAGATTGGTGGCCGAAATGGACAGGAACCGCAGCCTTTCCAAAAGCGGCACACGGGTGTTCTCGGCCTCTTCCAGCACACGCCAGTTGAAGCCCAGCCAGCTAAGTTCGCGATTGAAGAACCGTTTGGGACCGGCGACGTTGTCATCGGGCAAACTGGCGGGTGTCGGAAAATCCGAGGCCAGAAAATCCGCCAAGGGCACGGATGGGGTGTTGGATGTGTTCATAGCCGCACTCTATCGCGCCAATTTGTAATGAGAAGGTGACGTTATGCCCCGTCATCCGGTGTTTTGTCCAGCACGCGGGCTGCCAGTCGGCGTGTCAGCGCGCGGTTTTCGCTCAGGGCGGCGCGGTCAAGCTGGTCGACAAGGCGGGCGGCTTCGGCCAGTGACCGTTCCATACGCGGCAGCAGATAGTCGATCAGATTGGCAGGCACGGCCAGTTGCCGGTCGTCAAAAAGCTTCACCAGCACGGCGGATAACAGCATGTCATCGGGCGCGTCCAGTCGGGCCAGTGTTGTGCCCTCCATCCGGCTTTTCAGGTCGGGCAGGGTCAGGCCCCAGCGCGACGGGGCCGTTGCTGCGGTGATCAAAAGCGCGCCGCCTTCGGCCAGAACGAGGTTGTGAAGATGAAAAAGCGCGTTTTCTGCCGGGCGGTTGCCCGCGATGCGCTCGGCGTCTTCCAACACCACCGAGCCCCCTGCGAAACGGTCGATCTGTTGATCGGGCAGGGTGGTGGCCGGGATGATCCGGGCGCCTGAAAGATGGGCCCAGACATGTGCCAGATGTGTTTTGCCGGTGCCGGTCTCTCCGGCCAGAACAAGTTTGCGGTTGGGCCAGTCTTGCCAGGCTTCAATGGCGGCCATGGCCGCTGCGTTCGAGGGGGTGACCAGGAAGTCATCCAAGCCCTGCGCTGCGCGTGCAGGCAGGTCAAAGGTCAGTTGTTGTGCCATCAGTCAGCTGTGTTTTCGTCGATGATGCTGCGACCGGCCATGCCCTGATAGAGGCGCCCGGTTTGGTATTTGGCGATGAAGAAACGGGCCACCACGCCCAATGACGCGGCCACGGGCACCGCGACCAGCATGCCGACAAAACCGAACAGAGATCCAAAAACGGACAGGGCAAACATCAGCCAGACCGGGTGCAGGCCAACCGAGCTGCCCACCAGTTTGGGGGTCAGAATATTGCCTTCGAAGAACTGTCCCACCGCGAAGATGACAGCGACGGCCCCAAGGCTCCACCATTCGCCCCAGAACTGGAACACGCCCAATCCGATGGCCAACGCGCCGCCCACAAGGGCGCCCACATAGGGGATGAAGGTGATCAGGCCAGCGATGAAGCCAACCACGAGGCCAAATTGCAGCCCAACCAGCATCAACGCCACCGCATAGTAAGTGCCCAACACGATGCAGACCGACCCTTGGCCGCGGATGAAGCTGGCGAGTGTTTTGTCGATATTGCCGGCGATCTGACGAATCTCGGTTTTGTGATCGAGCGGCAAAAGCCGGTCAATCTGTTCAACCATCCGGTCCCAATCCAAAAGCAGGTAGAAAGCGACAACCGGGGTGACAACCAGCAAGATCACCACGTTGATCACACCCATGGCCGAGCTTAGAAGCGTGCCGACAAGCTCGCCGCCGCGTTCCTGAATTTTTTGTCCCAACCCGTCGAGCGACTGGCGCAAGGTGGAATTGGCATCCATCAGGGCCGGGAAGCGCTCTGTCAGAAAGTTCTGCAGTTCAGAGAACAAGCCGGGGGCGGCGTCGGCCAGCGCAATGGCTTGTGACACCAACGTGGGCACCACCAAAAGGAAGGCCAGGATGAAGACGATGATCGCCAGGATCGAGATCAGAACGGTCGCCAAGACACGGGAAAGCCCCATGTTTTCAAGACGATCCGCGACCGGATCAAGAAAATAGGCGATGGCGCCACCCAGAATGAAGGGCATGATCACATCGCCCAGATACCACAGGGCCAAAGCGAAAATGGCGATCGCGATGGACCAGTATTTTGCTTGTGTCTGAACGGGCAGGGCCATGGAGTTTCCTTTTTGAATGCCTCTTATGTCGCCCAGACATGCGGGCTTTTCAAGAGGTTCTCGGAGTTTGGGGCGGCAGGATTGCGCTTGTTTTGTCCTGATCGGCTTGTCAGTTGCCGTGGGTGGGGCTTCAATGCGGCGCAAAGGCGAAAGGATATTGGGCCATGTCACATAAGGGGATTTTCACCGGCGGGCTCTTGCTCGCAGCGCTGATCTTGGCGGGATGCGAAGGCCATCAATATGAACCGCGCAAGCCCGGGATCACCCTGTCGGGCGAGGCCGGGGCGGGTGTGGTGTATAAAAACGGCACGGCCGCGCCCCATAGTGAAACCAAGCTGAAGGTCAGTATGGGCGGGTCGATCTGATCGCGCCAATGCGTGATTGCCCCGGACAGCCCAATGGCTTAGACCGCTTGGGACGAATAAACCAACAGAGGTCGACATGCGCCTGTCCCGCTATTTCCTGCCTGTGCTCAAGGAAACCCCTTCTGAAGCCCAGATCGTAAGCCACCGCTATATGCTGCGCGCTGGCATGATCAAACAGCAAGCCGCCGGGATCTACACCTGGTTGCCGCTTGGCTTCAAAGTCCTGCGTAAAATCGAAAACATCGTGCACGAGGAACAAATCCGCGCGGGTCACATTCCCATGCAGATGGCCACCATCCAGCCCGCCGACCTGTGGCGCGAAAGTGGTCGCTATGAGGACTACGGCGAAGAGATGCTGCGCATCGAAGATCGCCATGGGCGTGACATGCTGTTTGGCCCCACCAACGAAGAGGTCATCACCGACGTCTTCCGCAGCCATGTAAACAGCTACAAAGACCTGCCGCTGACGCTCTATCAAATCCAGTGGAAGTTCCGCGACGAAATCCGCCCGCGTTTCGGTGTGATGCGGGGCCGCGAGTTTTACATGAAAGACGGCTACAATTTCGACCTGACCAAAGAAGACGCGCTGCACGCCTATAACCGCCATCTGGTCAGCTATCTGCGCACCTATGAACGTATGGGGCTGCAGGCTATTCCGATGCGGGCCGATAGTGGCCCGATTGGTGGCGATGACACCCATGAATTCCTTGTGCTGGCCGAAACGGGCGAGAGCGAAGTGTTCTATGACAGCGCGGTGACCGACCTGACCTTCGGGGATCGTGACATCGACTATGATGACGTGGCGCAGTGTCAGGGCGTGATGGAGGAGTTCACCTCGAAATACGCCCGCACCGATGAAACTCATGACGAAGCCAAGTTCAACGAGGTGCCGGAAGAACGCCGCCGCGTGGCGCGTGGTATTGAAGTGGGGCAAATCTTCTATTTCGGCACCAAGTATTCCGAAAGTATGGGGGCCAAGGTTGTCGACAAGGACCAAAATCAGGTGCCCGTGCATATGGGATCACATGGCATTGGTGTGAGCCGCCTTCTGGGTGCAATCATCGAAGCCAGCCATGATGAAAACGGAATCATCTGGCCTGAAGGTGTGACGCCGTTCCATGTGGGCATCGTGAACCTGAAACAGGGCGATGATGAAGCCGATGCAGCCTGCGATGCGCTTTACAAAGAGCTGACCAAAGCAGGGCTTGAGCCGCTTTACGATGACCGCAAGGAACGCGCAGGCGGCAAGTTTGCCACTATGGACCTGATCGGTCTTCCGTGGCGCATCACCGTTGGACCGCGTGGTCTGAAAAACGGGGTGGTCGAACTGACCAGCCGTCGCACCGGTGAAAGCGAAGAGCTGTCGCCCGAGGCCGCGATTGCCAAGGTCATCAAGATTTACGAACCGCATCACGTGCGCGGGCTTTGAGCCTTAGGTAAAATTTGTAAAAACGGCGTGCCAAAGGGTGCGCCGTTTTCGTATTAGGGGAGGGCATAGGCTTTGCTCCCCTTGACCAGTCCTGCCAGCTTTGAAAGCTTATGCCCAGACAAACCGGAACGGTGAGATAGATGATCAAAACACTGACCATGATCGGAGGATTGGCAGGCGCCGTGACGCTGAGCCAGTTTCCCGAGTTTTCCCAGCAATATATGCAACGTCTGTCCGGTGCGCGCACTGAATTGAAAGTGATCACCACCGGGTTTGATCTGACAGCGAAGGCCGCCGGCTACACGCGCGACGAGGCGCTGGAAAAGATGGGCGGGTCCGATTTTCAGAATGATCTGCGTGACCAGATGCAGGGCAATTTCGACCGGTATGAGCGCTTGGACGCGGCTTACACGTCGCTGAAAGGCTCGGAACCGCTGATGCGCCTGACCAAGGTCTGGCATTTCCGCGACACTGATCTGGTCAAACGAACATGGGATGACTTCCGCCCTGCCGTACCCGTGACGGCCGATGGGCTTCTTTGCGCCGGGATTGGCTTTGTTGCCGGTTGGCTTTTGCTGTCACTGGTTTTGGGGGCGTTTCTCAGACCCTTCCGGCGGCTCGCTTAAAGCGTTTCCACATTACGCTGAAACGGCGTGATGTGGAAACGCCATGCAACATGTAAGGATGATGGGCGTTTCCAGTTGTTTCTGTGATCGGGCAATAACTGGAAACGCTTTAAAACTGGACCTGTGGGCGGACCGATGGCGCTGGGCAAGCCGCCCACCCGTTCATCCGCTCAGCTGGTTTTCGGCGTGATCCGGTTCACATGGCCCATTTTCCGGCCGGGCTTGGTTTCGGCCTTGCCATAAAGGTGAAGCGACGCGTTGCCCTCTTTGGCGATGTCGGGCACCCGGTCCATGTCATCGCCAATAAGGTTTTCCATCGTGACATCGGCAAAACGTGACCCGTCGCCCAGCGGCCAGCCGACAACGGCGCGGATGTGCTGTTCGAACTGGTCGATGGTGCAGCCTTGCTGGGTCCAGTGGCCGGAATTGTGCACGCGTGGGGCAATCTCATTCACGATCAGCCCTTGCGGCGTGACGAATAGCTCGACCCCCATGACGCCGACATAATCGAGCGCGTTCAGGATGTTGGCGGCCAGCAGCACGGCATCCATGCGCTGGGCGGCCGTCAGATTGGCGGGCACCGTTGTGGTGTCGAGGATACCATCTTTGTGCACGTTTTCGCCGGGGTCGAAACAGGCGACCTCGCCCGTCGCACCGCGTGCAGCGATCACGCTGACCTCATGTGAAAACTCCACGAACCCTTCCAGAACCGAGGGCGCGCCCTGCATGTCTGCCAGGGCGGCGTCGGCATCTTCTGGGGCCATGATCCGCGCCTGCCCTTTGCCGTCATAGCCAAAGCGGCGGGTTTTCAGGATCGACGGCGCGCCGATTGTGTCCATCGCGGCGGTGAGGTCTGCAGCGCTTTCAATATTGGCGTAAGGGGCCACTTGCAGACCCAAGCCAGACAGGAAGTCTTTCTCGGTCAGGCGGTCCTGGCTGACGCGCAGGGCTTCGCGGCCGGGGCGGATGGGCTTGTGGGCTTCGAGCACGTCCAAAGCCTCGGTCGGGATGTTCTCAAACTCATAGGTGATGACATCGACCGACCCAGCAAATGCCTCAAGCGCAGCATGGTCGTCATAGCCAGCCGTTGTGACCTGATCAGCCACTTGCCCAGCGGGCGGATTGGCACCCGGTTCAAAGATGTGGGTTTTGAAGCCCAGACGGGAGGCTGCAACCGACAGCATCCGGCCCAATTGGCCGCCGCCCAGAATGCCAATGGTGGCGCCGGTGTTAAGGGGTTTGTTCAACACCTCAGTCATCGGAAGGCTCATCCGGGATCGAGGCTGACAAAGCGTCGCGCCATGCGTCCAGCTTTTCGGCCAAAGCCGCGTCTGACACAGCCAGAATGCCAGCGGCCATCAGGCCCGCATTGGCGGCCCCCGCCGAACCGATGGCCATGGTGGCCACGGGGAAGCCTTTGGGCATCTGCACGATGGAGTAGAGGCTGTCCACGCCAGACAGGGCGCGGGTTTGCACCGGTACGCCGACGACAGGCACGCGGGTTTTCGACGCCATCATGCCGGGCAGATGTGCGGCCCCGCCGGCGCCTGCGATGATCACGTGAAGCCCGCGATCCGCGGCCGTCTTGCCATAGTCCCACAGGCGGTCCGGCGTGCGGTGGGCCGAGACGATCTTGGTTTCATAGGCAATGCCCAATTCGTCCAGAATATCTGCGGCTTCTTTCATCGTGGGCCAGTCTGACTGGCTGCCCATGATGATCCCGACTTTCACATCTGTCATGCTGTCCTCGCGTCCAAGGCTTACGTTGGCGCCTGCTTACAGGCTTCGCGCCCCCCGATGCAATGCTGCGTTGCAATCAGGCGATGATATCAGGGGTCAGTTTGTCCTCGATCCGGGCAATTTTGTCCTTCAGGGCCAATTTTTGCTTCTTCAGGCGGCGCAGGCGCAGCTGATCAGCCCGCCCGCTTTCCTCAAGCGCATGGATGGCGTCATCAAGGTCGCGATGTTCGGCGCGGAAGACCTCCAGCTCCACCCGGAGCACATCGTCGGTCTTCATCTCTTTGGCATTGCTCATGTTTGCGAGTCGTTCTTCGTGAGAGGTGCCCCATCCTAACGCCAAGCAGGCGGAATCACCAAGCAAAAGCCGGGCTTGTAACTGCCCGCGGGCGCCCCCATATTTCACAGGTGACCGCCGGTGTCGGGGTCGCGCCAACGTGTCGCTTATTCAAGGACGTGTCGATGACGAAGATGAGCTTGGGAACGCATCCCTTTCTGCTTGGGTTCGAGCAGCTGGAACGCATGGTCGAACAGGCCGCGAAAACCGGCAAAGATGGCTACCCCCCTTTCAACATTGAACAGGTGTCCGACACCGCCTATCGCATCACGCTTGCGGTGGCGGGATTTGCCGATGACGACCTGTCAATCACCGTCGAAAACGCCAAGCTTGTGATCCGTGGCGCACAAAGCGACACCGGCGAAGAGAGCGTGTTTTTGCACCGGGGCATTGCCGCGCGTCAGTTTATGAAAAGCTTCGTGCTGGCCGATGGGGTTGAGGTGACGGGCGCGAAAACCGAAAATGGTCTTTTGCATATCGATCTGGCGCGGGCCGAGCCCGAGCAGGTTGTGCAAAAGATCGAGATCAGGAAAGGGTGAGGGCATGGATTTCAAACATCCGATGATGGACATGCAGGCGGGCGATTTCGTCTACGTAAAGCCTGTGCCGATTTCCGATTTGCCGATTGAAGTGCAGGACGAGGCCCGCGCCCAGGTTGGCGATGCCGGGCTTCTTTATGCGGTGCATCGTGAAGATGGAGAGCAGCTGGCTTTGGTCGCAGATCGTGATCTGGCCTTCCTGCTGGCGCGTGAAAACAACCTGTCGCCGCTGGCGCTTCACTGATCCCTGCAAGGTCGCTTTGCCGGCCTGTCAGAATTTTGCCTTCAAAGTGAACCCCAAATGAAAAAGCCCGGAGGTCTGCCTCCGGGCTTTTGCTTGTTCTTCTGGTCGGGCGTTACGCTTTGACCAGCCCCATGCTTTCCAGTTTCAAGAGAACCTGGTGGGCGCAGTTGTCGACGTCCACGTTTTCGGTCTCGACCGACAGTTCCGGGTTCACGGGCACGTCATAGGGGTCCGAGATGCCGGTGAACTCTTTGATCTTGCCTTCGCGCGCCAGCTTATAAAGGCCCTTGCGGTCACGGCGTTCGCATTCCTCGATCGAGGTGGCGACATGCACTTCCACGAAAGCACCGAAGGCTTCGATGTCTTCACGAACCGCGCGGCGGGTGGTGGCATAAGGCGCGATGGGCGCACAGATGGCAATGCCGCCGTTCTTGGTGATCTCGGAGGCCACATAGCCGATGCGGCGGATGTTCAGGTCACGGTGCTCTTTCGAGAAGCCAAGCTCGCTGGACAGGTTTTTACGCACGATGTCGCCATCCAGAAGCGTCACGGGGCGACCGCCCTGTTCCATCAGCTTCACCATCAGCGCGTTGGCGATGGTCGACTTGCCCGAACCCGAGAAGCCGGTGAAGAACACGGTGAAGCCTTGCTTGGCGCGCGGCGGTTTGGTGCGGCGCAACTCCTTGACCACTTCGGGGAACGAGAACCACTCGGGAATCTCAAGACCCTCGGCCAGACGGCGGCGCAGCTCGGTGCCCGAGATGTTCAGGATGGTGACGTCGTCGCGATCCTTGATCTCGTCATTGGGTTCGTATTGCGCACGTTCCTGCACATAGACCATGTGCTTGAAGTCGACCATTTCACAGCCGATTTCCGACTGGTGCGCACGGTAGAGTTCCTGTGCGTCATAGGGGCCGTAGAAGTCTTCACCAGCCGAGTTCTTGCCGGGGCCAGCATGGTCGCGGCCCACGATGAAGTGGGTGCAGCCGTGGTTGGCGCGGATCAGACCGTGCCAGACGGCTTCACGCGGGCCAGCCATGCGCATGGCAAGGTTCAGAAGCGACATAGTGGTGGTCGATGCCGGGTATTTGTCCAGAACGGCCTCGTAGCAGCGCACGCGGGTGAAGTGGTCCACGTCGCCCGGCTTGGTCATGCCGACAACCGGATGGATTAAGAGGTTGGCCTGTGCTTCTTTCGCGGCGCGGAAGGTCAGTTCCTGGTGCGCGCGGTGCAGCGGGTTGCGGGTCTGGAAGGCGACAATCTTGCGCCAGCCCAGCTTGCGGAAATAGGAGCGCAGCTCGTTGGGCGTGTCGCGACGGGCGCGGAAATCATAGTGCACGGGCTGCTGGATGCCGACCACAGGGCCGCCCAGATAGATTTTGCCAGCCTGATTGTGCAGATAGTTCACGGCCGGGTGGGCGTCGTCATCGGCGCCGAAAACCTTCTCGGCTTCGCGCGATTTGTTCGGCTCCCAGCGGTCGGTCACGGTCATGGTGGCAAGGATCACGCCTTCCTGATCGCGCAGGGCGATGTCCTGGCCCAGCTCGATTGAGCTCGCGAAGTCTTCCGACACGTCCAGCGTGATCGGCATCGGCCACAGGGTGCCGTCGGCCAGGCGCATGTTTTCGACAACGCCGTCATAATCTTCTTCGGTCAGGAAACCTTTCAGCGGGTTGAAGCCGCCGTTCATCAAAAGCTCAAGGTCGCAGATCTGGCGCGGGCTCAGATCGTGGCTGGTCAGGTCTGCCGCTTCGACTTTCAGCTTTAATGCGCTTTCATGGCTGACATAAAGCTCTGGGATGGGCGCGAGGTTGTTTTCCATAAGATTGGTCCTGTGTTTAAGCGGAACCATGCCGCTGGTGGTGCCGGTTAGTTCCGCGTGCAATGCATCATATTCAGCAAGCTTGCGGGCGAGAAAAATATCAGTGAGCCGCCGTTTTTCCGCGCCGCCTTTTGCGGTCAACGAATAGGCAAACCGCTGGCGTTTGTCTGGCCCGTCACGGTCGGTGATTGACACCAGTCCCGCATCCGTGGCCATGCGCAAAAGCGCATTCAGCCGCCCCAATGATATCCCAATGGCCGAGGCTGTCGCGCGCTGTGACGCCTCTGGCGCCGCATCGAGCTGGCGCAGAAGGCGAAAGAGCTGCTCTTCCTCGTCTGGATTGGGTTTTGTCACGGGTGACGACATGTTTACGACTCAAAGTGTGTTCACGCGTGAACGCATTGCACGGATCGCGCGCCAAGAAAAGGAATTTCTATGGTTAAAAACAGAAAACCCGCCGCGTTGCGGCGATGCAACGGGGCGGGTTCAGAGCTGGCCGGTGGTGGCTGTTACTCCTGTTCAGCCAGGAAGTGTTCGGCCTCCAGAGCAGCCATGCAGCCCATGCCTGCTGAGGTGACCGCCTGGCGGTATTTGTGGTCTGTCAGGTCGCCCGCGGCAAAAACGCCGGGGACCGAGGTGGCGGTCGAATCCGGTTTGGTCACAACATAGCCGCCCATATGGGTGTCCAGCGTGTCCTTCACCAATTCGTTTGCGGGCGCGTGGCCGATGGCGATGAAGACGCCTTTGGCCGGGATCTCGGTGATCTCGCCGGTCTCGACATGTTTGGCGCGCACGCCGGTCACGCCCAGCGGGTTTTCGTCGCCCACAACCTCTTCCAAAGTGTGATCCCACAGGGGTACGATCTTCTCGTTTTTCATCAACCGGTCGATCAGGATCTTTTCCGCGCGCAGCGTGTCGCGACGATGGATCAGCGTCACTTTCGATGCAAACTTGGTCAGGAACAGAGCCTCCTCGACCGCGGTGTTGCCGCCGCCCACAACAACAATCTCTTCGCCGCGATAGAAGAACCCGTCGCAGGTCGCACAGGCCGAAACGCCAAAGCCCTTGAACTTCTCTTCGCTCTCGAGCCCCAGCCATTTGGCGCGGGCGCCGGTGGCCAGAATGACCGCATCCGCCGTATAGGTCGTGCCGCTGTCACCCTTTGCCACAAAGGGGCGCTTCGAGATGTCCAGATCGATGATAATGTCGCCGATGACCTCGGTGCCCATGGCGCGGGCGTGTTCTTCCATCTTCATCATCAGCTCAGGGCCTTGAATGTCGACAAAGCTGGGGTAGTTTTCGACCTCGGTGGTTGTGGTCAGCTGCCCGCCCGGTTCCATCCCTTGCACAAGAATCGGTTCCAACAGCGCGCGCGACGCGTAAACGCCTGCGGTATAGCCAGCCGGGCCGGAGCCGATGATCAGGACTTTGGTATGGCGGGTATCGGTCATGGGAAATTCCTTGAACGTTTGGGATGCATATCGTCGTTGCGTCGCATATAAGCCCGCGTGGCCTGCATTGAAAGCCCGTATGCAAACGGGCTTGTATGAAGCGGCAACCCGGTTTGGCACCCTTTCAGAGAAATGATGTTGCGCGACTGCGAAAGAATGTTGCGCAATCCTCCGCCCACAGATACTCTCTGCGCAATTTCCATGTATCCGCGCTTTGTCGCGGCGGCACCCCTCTTGGAAGGCGAAACATGTCCGCAAGCAAACTTGATCCCATCGACCGCAAGATTCTGGCCGAATTGCAGGCGGATGGGCGCATGACCAATGTTGAACTGGCCAAGCGGGTTGGGATTTCTGCGCCACCTTGCCTGCGTCGGGTGCGCACATTGGAAGAAAGCGGGCTGATCCGCGGCTATCATGCGGATGTGGATGCGCGCGCGCTGGGCTTTGAGGTTCAGGTGTTTGCCATGGTCGGGCTGGTCAGCCAGGCCGAAGCCGATCTATCCGCCTTCGAGGAACAATGCCGCAGCTGGTCGCTTGTGCGCGAATGCCACATGCTGAATGGCGAGGTGGATTTTGTGCTGAAATGTGTGGCGCCCGATCTGTCCACTTTCCAGACTTTCCTGACCGAAGAGCTAACCTCGGCCGAGAATGTGGCCTCGGTGAAAACTTCGCTGGTCATTCGGGGGGCCAAGGATGATCCAGGCGTGCCGTTTGACGTGCTGGAAGCGCGCATGGAAGAGACGCCCTGAGGCCGCCCATGCTTTGAACATTGAAAAGCCGCCCACGGATAAATCCGGGGCGGCTTTTTCCTTGGTCCGGGCAGGCAGGTGCCAGAAAGGGGGGAGGAAATGGAACCTCGCCCGAACCGAAAATGGTAACCTGTTACGCGGCCTTTTTGGCCGCGCGTTTTTTGCGGTTGGTGCGCGTGAAGGGCAGGGCTGAGGTGTCTGCGTCGGCCTCGACAATCCAATTCATCCAGCGGCGTTTCATCTTGTTTATCCTTGTCTGCTCGGCCCGTTCGGGGCGGCTTGTTCTTTCGTTAAGGATGAAACTAGAGGCCGATTGGGGCAGCTCTTGGGCAGGTATGTGAAATTTTAGGAAAATCGACGGATTGTCGCGCGGTGGTGGACAATGCGGGTCGTCGCCCTTTGTTTTCAGGCGCATGCCGAATAGGTCGACGCGTATCAGGGCAGAATTGGGGCAGGAACAGGCCCCGCGATGGCCTAAAGCCGAATGGCCGAGATCAAACGGCCGTAATCCGGTTCTTCGCGGTGGCAGCTGCGACGATAGGAATAGAATCTCTCGGGGTCCGAATAGGTGCAGTGTCCCACCCAATGCGCCCGATCGACGCCTGCCGCATTCAGGCAGTGCAGGCCGAATGCGGGCAGGTCGAATTGCACGCGATCCCCTTTGCCGGGGGTGAAAAACCGATCATGACCGGGATCTTGTGCGATGAAGGTGTCCTGAAACTCCGGGCCAACCTCATAGGCGTCGCGGCTGATGGTTGGGCCGATCACCGCGGTGATGCCTTCTGGCGTGGCGCCCAGTTTGACCATGGCGGCCACGGTTGCGTCGATCACCCCGGTGATGGCGCCTTTCCAGCCTGCATGGGCTGCGCCGATCACACCTGCGCTAGGATCGGCAAACAGGATCGGCTGGCAGTCTGCCGTCAGGATCGTCAGGGCCAGCCCCGGCGTCGCCGTCACCACGGCGTCGGCATGGGGTTTGTCGCCTTCGATGGGGCTGTCCAGCACCACCACATCGGGCGAGTGCACTTGATAAACACCGCAAAGCTGATCTTTCCCGACCCCCATCGCCTGCGCCACGCGGTCGCGGTTGATCTGCACCAGTTCGGCCTGATCTTTGCTTCCCGTGCCGCAATTCAGCCCGGCATAAACGCCGGACGAGGCCCCGCCCTTTCGGGTGAAGAACCCGTGTGTGAGCGGCGACAGGGCGTCGGACGTGATGATGTCTAGCGTCATGCGGGGTTGGCCCCTTGGTGGTTTCGGGTCAGGCCGGGCAGGTCGGGCGCATCCGCGCGAGTCAGCCCCAGCACTTTGAAGAGCGTCCCCATTTCATCGGGGTGCGTCAAGCGGCGGTGCGCGGCGATGTGACTGTCCAGCGTTGCACCCGACAGTTTGGTCGCAAGCGCCTGTGCCCGCCCGGTGATGCCCAGACGTTCCAAGAACACGCCCTGCGGGGTCAGAAGATGCGGGGTAAGGGGGGCGGCTGCGCAGGCCAGCGCCTCGAAATCCACATGCGCGGTCAGGTCAGCCTCGCCGGGGGTGTCCAGCGCGCGCGCGGGTGCGTGATCTTTCAGCGCTTGCAGCGTGTCGCCCAGCGAGTGCCAGTCGCCATAGTCGATGATCAATGCGACCCCGCCATGGGTCTGAATGCGCGCGGCAATCTCGCCCATGACAGGGGCGGCAGCGGGGCAAAGTTCGACCAGATCCCCGTCGCGCGTGTCTGCGAGCCGGTGCGACAGGGCAGGGACGGGGGCCGGGGTGCCAAGGCCAAAGGCAAGCGCGCCGTCCTTCAACCCAACCTGCCGTTCGCGCCACATTTCGCCTTCGCGGATGAACTGACGGATGGGCAGTGCGTCGAAAAACTCGTTGGCCACCAGATAGAGCGGCCCGTCCGGCAGGGTGTTCGCGGTGTCATGATGGGTGAGTGTGTGCGGGGCAAGCGCGCGGGTCTGGGCCGCGCGTAGGACCGGCGAGGCTTCGACCATATGAAGGTCTGCCGCCGCGTGAAACCCGGGCACCGCGCGTGTGGCGCGCAATATGTCCGCCATCAGCGTGCCGCGGCCGGGGCCAAGCTCGGCCAAAGTGAACGGGCTGGGGGCGCCCTGATCCAGCCAGGCTTGCGCAATACAAAGCCCCAGCATCTCGCCAAACATCTGACTGATCTCGGGTGCTGTGGTGAAATCGCCCTTGGCGCCCAAAGGGTCGCGCGTGGCGTAGTAGCCATGATCTGGATGCATCAGGCAGTCGGTCATATAGTCTGCCACAGACAGCGGGCCTGTGGTCGCAATGCGGGTTTTTATCAGGTCGATGAGGGTGGTCATGTTGGTCTTCGGCTTGCCCAGATGAGGGTCACAATGCCGATGGCAATCATCGGCAGGGTCAGCGTCTGGCCCATGGTCAGCCCCAGCTCTCCGGCGCGGATCACATGGCCCCATGGGTTGTCTTGGGTAATGAATTGGGCGTCGGCTTGGCGGAAGAACTCTACGGTGAAACGCGCCAGCCCATAGCCCAGAAAGAACAGGCCCGTCAGATGACCCGGTCGTTTCAGCCAGCCGCGCCGGAACGCAAGATACAAAAGCACGCTGGCCAGAAGAAGCCCTTCCAGCGCCGCTTCGTAAAGCTGGCTGGGGTGGCGGGCGCAGGCGCCAAGGGCGGCGTCCCAACCGGGGCAGAACTGCGCGGCATCGCCGGGGAATATTACGCCCCAAGGCGCCTCGGTCGGGCGGCCCCACAATTCGGCATTGATGAAGTTCGTCACCCGCACCAGCCCAATCCCGATGGGTGCGGCGATGGCCAGCAGATCCGCGACTTGACTGGTGGGCAAGCCGTGGCGGCGGGTATAGAGCCAGACAGACGCGATCACCCCCAGAAAGCCGCCGTGAAAGGACATTCCGCCCTGCCAGACTTTTGGAATATCAAGCGGATAAGCCAGATAGTGCTCTGGCTGATAGAACAGGACGAAGCCCAATCGCCCGCCTGCGATGATGCCCACGATGATCCATGTGGCAAGGTCATCCAACTGCGTCCGCGTCATCGGCGGATCACCTGCCCAGAGCGCGGGCCGTGCCAGCGCGCGGGCAATCAGCCACCAGCCAATGGCGATGCCGACAAGATAGCCCAGCGCATACCAGCGCAGGGCAAAGGTGAAGCTGCCAATTTCAACCGAGAAGATCTCGGGCGAGAGGGCGGGGAAGGGGATTGCCATCAACATGCGTCTTCCTGACCCTCAAAGCCGGGGCAAGTCAACCTTGTCTCTTGCGCGATGAACGCCCATATAGAGGCCAACAAGCAAGGAGCCGCCAATGCAGACCCGCAACAAGATACTCGATGATATGTCGCAGCTGATGACCAATGCGATGGGCGTGGCACAGGGCGCCAAGGACGAAGCCGAGACCGCGATGAAAAGCTGGATGGATCGCTGGCTGGCGGATCGCGATTTCGTCACGCGTGAGGAATTTGACGCCGTGCGCGCAATGGCGCAGAAGGCGCGGGAAGAAAACGAGGCTTTGAAGGCCCGTCTGGACGCCTTGGAAGCGAAGAAATAGGCACGGCGCAGTTGGTGCTGTGAAAGGCGCGGGCAGGGATGTCTTGCGCCTTTTTATCTGGTCACTTCAGGATGGGCGGTTTTTCGGGGTCCGTCCCGGGCGTCACCGGGGCCAGTCGTTCGGGGGTGGCAGGCGCGGGCAGGTCAAAGCGAAGACCAAGCGCTGCAAGCTTTCCGGCGATCTGATCGCCTGAGGCAAAGAACCCCACATCCATTTCGCCCGCATCCAGACCCGAGAATGTCAGCGCTTCGTTCGCGGCCCCCGCCAGCGCAGGTTCGGCACCCTGAACCGGGTCAATGAACCCCAGAAGATGCCCCTTGCGCCCGTCGGCATAGGTGACAGCAGCCAGGCAGGCGTGGGTGGCCAACCCGCCGGCGCTGGCGAGTTTGGCATCCAGTGCGGCCAAAAGGGCTTCGGGCACGGCGGGCGGGTGGATTTCGGCCACGCGCGCCTCGACCTCTTGCGGGCCGGATTTCAGCGTGTCCGACAGCCATTCCATGGCTTCGGCGGGGATCAGGATCGACGAGGGCGCGACGCCTAGATTGACCCCCAGACCGATGTCTTCGCCCGCCAACGTGGCGGCAATCACGCGGCCCGGCAGGGCGGCATAGGGGGCAGGCTTGCCGACAAACTCGGCCAGCCGTTCTTCGCGGTCGAAAACCAGCACATAGCTGGCGTCATCCAGTTCGAAGATTTCGGGTTCGATGTCGTCGCCCTCGGCCTCTTTGGCGAGCAGCAGGAACAGTTCTCCATCCGCAAGCCGTTCATAGAAACGAAGCCGCGCTGCGTCGTCTTCAAGGTTGGCCTGCATAAGGGCGTGGGCATCGTCCAGCTTGGTCGTCTCGGTCATCTTGGTCCCCGTTTGGGTCAGGTGGTCAGCACGTCGCGTATGCGCGCGCGCAGTTCGGGCAGCAGATCGGCCTCGAACCACGGATTTTTCTTCAGCCAACCCGTATTGCGCCAGGACGGATGAGGCAAGGGAAAGAGGCGCGGCGCATGGGCGCGCCAATCTCTGACCGTTTGCGTTACACCCTTGCCCCGACCCAGATGGCGGGCCTGCGCATAGCTGCCAACGATCAGGGTCAGCTCGGGGCTCAGCGCATCATCCACTCGGTCGGCCCATGTCTGAGCGCAAAGCTTTGGTGGCGGCAGGTCGGCTTTCTTCGCGTCATAACCGGGAAAGCAAAACCCCATGGGCGTGATTGCGATCAGATCGCGGTTATAAAACGTGTCGTGATCCACTCCCATCCAGTCGCGCAGCCGGTCGCCAGACGGGTCATCGAAGGGCCGCCCGGACTGGTGCACACGCATGCCCGGTGCCTGTCCGATGATGCGCAGCCGGGCGCGGGCGTGAAACCAGACCACCGGGCGCGGGGTATGCGCCGTTTGGGTGGCGGCAAAGCGATCCGCACACAGCCGGCAGGCCGAGATATCATCTTGAAGGGTCATGGCGGCAGGGTAAGCGCGTGCGGGGCAGGGTTCAATATTTCGATTATTGTCGAAATATAGCTTGCGTTGAGCTGACATTTCGATATTTCTAGAAATATGAAACACGAATCTCCCTCTCCGCAAGACCTTGACGTCTTTGCCTCGCAATTTGCGGCCCTTGGGTCGGAACACCGCCTCAGCGTTCTGCGTACCCTTGTGCGCGCGGGCCCCGAAGGCCTGACCATCGGGGCGCTGGGCGAACGATGCGGGGTCAGTGGGTCTACCTTGACCCACCACATGAAAATCCTCGCTGCCGCCGGTCTGGTGACGCAGGAAAAACAGGGCCGCTCGATCATCTGCGCGGCGGCCGAATATGACGTGATGCGCGCGTTGTCGGATTACCTCTTGTCCGAATGCTGCGCCGATTGCCCGGATGGAAAGGGTCACAACCATGGCTGACACAGTGCAAACGCAACCGCCTGCGAAACGGTGGAAGATCGACAAGGCCTGGGCGGTGATCGTGCTGATCCCGATTGTGCTGGCCCTGTTTGACCCGGCTGAAGTCTGGCCGATGATCACATTTGCCCTGACCGCGCTGGGCCACACTGCGCCCTTCATCCTTTTTGCCATTCTGGCCGTGGCGCTTTTGAAAGCGACCGGGGCCGAGAACCTGCTGGCGCGGGCTTTTGAAGGGCGCGAGACGCGCATGATCGTGATCGCAGCCCTTGTGGGCGGGCTGTCGCCCTTTTGTTCGTGCGAGGTCATCCCCTTCATCGCCGCCATGCTGGCCGTGGGTGCACCTTTATCGGCGGTCATGGCGTTCTGGCTGTCATCGCCCCTGATGGACCCTGCGATGTTTGCCATCACCGCAGGCACGCTGGGCACGGGGTTTGCCACGGCGAAACTGGTCGCGGCTGTCTCTATCGGCCTGTTGGGCGGCTTCACCGTGCGCGCTTTTGCCAAGACTGCGTTGTTTGTGGACCCGTTGAAAAACGCGCCCGTGCAATCCTGCGGCAGCTCCAGCTGCTGTTCGGGATCCGGGGCGGATGTCTACTCTGGGCAGGTGAACTGGCGGTTCTGGACGGAAGCTCACCGGCGCGATGCGTTTCGCGAGGCCGCGCTTGAGAACCTGTTCTTCCTCGGGAAATGGCTGCTTCTGGCCTATATGATCGAAGCACTGATGCTGCGTTACATTCCTGCCGATATGGTGGCGCAGGTGCTGGGCGGCGCGGGTCTGTGGCCGATCATCCTTGGTGCCATCGTGGGCGCACCGGCCTATCTGAACGGATACGCCGCCGTGCCAATGGTCGATGCGCTTTTGGCGCAGGGCATGTCGAACGGTGCGGCCATGTCCTTTGTCATCGCAGGTGGCGTCAGCTGTATCCCGGCCGCCGTGGCAGTCTGGGCGCTGGTCAAACCGCGGGTATTTGCTGCCTATCTGGGCATCGCCGTGGTTGGCGCCGTTGTGGCCGGTGTGGGCTGGAGCCTGATCGCCTGATCCGACAAAGATTGATCGCAATGGGGGCAGGGTCCGACCTGTCCCCATTGTCGTTTTCGGGCAATTGCACTATTTCGACACGGAACGCGTGAACCGTGGCATCCTGTCCCAAACGGGCCGGGACGCGACTGTTTGCAAAAAACGTGACAACGACGGGGCTTACGCATGTATCGCGTGTGGAATTTCATCACCACCTACTCGATTCTTCTGATCAGCGGCGCCGTGCTGGCGCTGATCTGGGCAAATATCGATCCACATTCCTACCACCACTTTGTGGAATACCCGCTGTTCTTCAACAGCTGGATCGGTCTGGATGTCGGCTATTGGGAAAAGGCCTATGGCGAGGCCGTGCATCACTTTGAATACGGTGATGTCGAGAAAGTCGTGACCTTCCATTACCTGATCAATGACATGCTGATGGCGCTGTTCTTTGCCATCGCAGGTAAAGAGGTTTGGGAGGCCGTGATCCTGAAGAACGGCTCTCTGCGCGGCAAGAAAGCGGCCACCCCGCTGGTGGCCACCGCAGGCGGTATGCTGGGACCGATCGCCGTATACCTTGGCATTGCCTATTTCCTCGGCTCTTCGACCTTTGATGCCGTGTCGCGCGGTTGGGCGATCCCGACGGCCACCGACATTGCCTTCAGCTATCTTGTGGGCCGTCTGGTCTTTGGCGCAGGCCACCCTGCTGTGCGCTTCCTGCTTTTGCTGGCCATCGCGGATGATGCGGCTGGCCTGATCATTCTGGCGATTTTCTACCCGTCGGGTGAACTGGCGCCGGAATGGTTGCTTCTGTCGGTCGCCGCATCGGTTTTGGCTTATGTTCTTTTCAACTGGCTGCCCCGCCGCAGGGACCGGGGCGACCAACTGCGCAGACATTCAACCTTTGTACGCAAGAAACTGGGCTGGATGCCCTATGCCATTGCCGGCTGCCTGAGCTGGTTCGGCTTTGCGCAGGCGGGCATTCACCCAGCGCTGGGCCTGCTTCCGGTGATCCCGGCGATCCCGCATGCGGATCGCGCCTTCGGCATCTTCTCGGAAGCTGAAAAATACCTGACCGACACGCTGAACCAGATGGAGCACTCCTTGGCCATTCCGGTTGATATTGTGTTGTTCTTCTTCGGACTTCTGAATGCCGGTGTGGAATTTGGCGCCATCTCGGAAGCCACATGGCTGGTCTTGGCCGGTCTGATCATCGGCAAGCCTGTGGGCATCCTGTTCATGGGCTGGCTGGCGGCTGGTCCGATGCGGCTGGGCCTGCCGGCTGGGATGCGGACCGTTGACCTGATCGTGGTCGGTTTTGTGGCGGCCATTGGCTTTACCGTGTCGCTCTTCGTGGCCTCGGTCGCCTTTGCGCCGGGCCCGGTTCAGGATGCTGCAAAAATGGGTGCGCTCTTTAGCTTCGGCGCAGTATTCCTGAGCTTCATTGCCGGAAAACTGTTCAAGGTCGAGAAACAAAACAGCGCTTAATACGTGCGAATCCGCGCATTGTTTTCGGCTGCGCATCAATAAAGACGGGGGAAATGCGGCCAATCCGCCCCATTTCCCCCTGATTTTCCAGCAAATTGTTGTATATTTCAGGTGTCATCCGACATAATGACGCCCAAATAAGCCTCTATAGTCAAAGTTAACAAAGCTCGTTTAAGAGCGTAGAGGCAAATAAGAGTAGCCGGGGCCTGAGATGCTCGAGTTCAACAATGTCAGCAAGTCCTTCTGGACGGGCAAACAGCGCAAGGTCATTCTTGATCAGGCGTCGTTTCGTGTGGAGCTGGGCAATTCGCTTGGTGTGCTGGCCCCCAACGGCACCGGCAAGACCACGCTGGTGAACATGATGGCCGGGCTTGAGAAGCCGGATGAAGGTGAGATTAAGCGCAATTGCCGTGTCTCGTTCCCGCTGGGCTTCATGGGCGGCGTGTTGCCCAAATTGTCGGCCAAGGAAAACGCGCGCTACGTGGCGCAGCTTTACGGTCTGGACCCGGATTATATCGAGGCGTTCACGCGCTGGCTTTGCGGGCTGGAAGAATACTATGATTTCCCGGTTGGCACCTATTCGGCGGGCATGCGGTCACGGTTCACCTTTTCGCTGCTCCTGGCGCTGGATTTTGATATCTACCTGATCGACGAAGGCATGCCGCAGACCACGGATGCAGAGTTCAACCGAAAAGCGGGCAATGTGCTGCAGGAACGTTTGAAAGATGCGACTGTGATCGTGGTCTCGCACCAGGCTCAGACGCTTGAGAAATTCTGCCGATCGGCGGCTGTTCTGATGGATGGGCAGTTCTACAAATTCGACACTTTGGAAGAAGCGAAACGTCTCTATGACTACCAAACCCAAGGCTAAGAAATTCAGAATTCGCCGCTCTGCCGGTGCGGGGGCTGGTGCCGCAGCGCAGCCGCAGGGCGCAGCAGCAGCCGATGCAACCGAAGCGTCTGTTCAGCGCCTTGTTCAGGGGCAGGGGGCGTCAACACGTCCGCCTCGCAAACGTGCGATGAACCCGATGGAGGCCGCCGCCGCCGCCCCGCAGGAAGATGGGTTTCCGCAGGAAGGGTTTGCCACGGCAGGCGCCTCTGCGCGGTCTGGTGCGGTTGACAGCGCCGCTGAAGTGTCGGCCGAGCAAGAGATTGATGCGATCCGCCGCGAAGGTCTGACGGGCCGTCAACTGCGCATGGCGCGGCGCGTTGCACAGAAGCATGGCATTGCGGCCGTGTCTGATTTCGACGCTGTTCGCCAGTTGCGCAAAGCGGGGATAGATCCGTTCAAACGCACCAATATGCTGGAGCTGGTGACGGCGGAAGGTGCCGAAACCGAAGGGCAGGCGGCGCCTGTGCAGCTGCCTCAAACCGTCGAACAACCGAAACTGCCGTCCAATCAGGTGATGGATGCGGCCGAACGCGCGCGTTCGGTGATCGAGATTCAGCAGGATATCGCCCGCCGCCGGCGTCACAAGATGGTGATGCTGATGATGCGGCTCGCGTTTTTCGTCGGGCTGCCAACGCTGCTTGCGGGCTATTATTACTATAATGTGGCCACGCCGATGTATGCCACAAAGGCTGAGTTTGTGATCCAGAAGGCCGATAGCAGCGGGGTCGGAGGGGCCGGCGGATTGCTGGCCGGGTCCGGGTTTGCAACCTCGCAGGACAGCATCACCGTGCAAAGCTATCTGACCTCGCGCGATGCGATGCTGCGGCTGGATACGGATCATGGCTACAAGGCGCATTTTGCCGATCCATCGATCGACGTGGTGCAGCGGCTTGAAGAGGGGGCGACCAACGAACAGGCCTATAAGCTTTACAAAAAGAACGTGAAGATCGGGTTTGACCCGACCGAAGGCATTGTGAAAATGGAAGTGGTCGCCGCCACGCCTGCCGCCAGCGCGGTCTTCTCTGAAGCGTTGATTTCATATGCGGAAGAACGGGTGGACAATCTGACCCAGCGTCTGCGTGAAGACCAGATGAAGGGCTCTCGCGACAGCTATGAAGAGGCCGAGCAAGAGATGCTTGATGCGCAGGCCAAAGTGTTGAGCCTGCAAGAGGAAATGGGCGTGTTCGATGCGACGTCAGATGCGTCTTCGCTCATGTCACAGATCAACACATTCGAAGTGCAGTTGCAGGAAAAACGCCTGACATTGCAGCAGCTTCTGGACAACAGCCGACCCAATAAAGCGCGCGTGGATGGCGCGCGGGGCGACATTTCCCGACTGGAAACCCTGATTGCAGAACTGCGCGCAAAACTGACAGAAGCGGGCGGCGAAAACGGGTCGCTCGCCTCGATCAGCGGTCAGTTGCGGATTGCACAGACCAACCTGGAAACGCGCACGATCCTGATGCAGCAGGCCTTGCAGCAGTTGGAAAGTGCACGCATCGAGGCCAACAAGCAAACCCGCTATCTGGAGCTGGGTGTGCGCCCTGTGGCCCCGGATGAACCGACCTATCCGCGGGCATTTGAAAACACGATCCTGGCGTTCCTGATCTTTGCAGGGATCTATCTGATGGCCTCGCTGACAGCCTCGATCCTGCGCGAACAAGTGTCGTCGTGACGGGCATATGCGGGTGATAGTTCAAGGGGCCTCCTGACTATGGCAGGTCATGTCGACCCGAAGGGGTTTCGTGAATACGATGCCCGCTGGCGGTTCCCCGACGAGGTGGATCTGCCCGGGCTGGCCGAGGTCGGTCAAGCGATCGGCACGCAAATGCAGACGCGTGGTGTGTGCCCGCAGATCATCGTGGGTCATGACAGTCGCAGCTATTCCCAAAGCGTGAAAGAGGCGCTGTGCAAAGGGTTGGTGGCAGCCGGCATCACTGTGCATGATATCGGTCTTTGCCTGACCCCCATGGCCTATTTTGCGCGCGATCATCTGGGCATTGATTCTGTGGCGATGATCACGGCCAGTCACAATCCCAACGGCTGGACCGGGGTGAAACTGGGGTTCTACCCCCCCGGCACGCATGGCCCCGGCGACATGCAGGAGCTGCGTGAAATCTGGCAATCACGCAAATGGTCGAAGCGACCGGAAGGCACGCTGTGTCACGTTCAGGGGGTGAAGCAGGCATATTTGAATGATCTGACGGCAGGCGGAGCGCTGAAGCGCAGGCTTCGTGTGGTGTGCGCTACGGGCAATGGTACAGCAGGCGCGTTTGCGCCCGAGATGTTGCGCCGCCTGGGAGTTGACGTGATCGAGCGGCATACGGCGCTCGACACGTCATTTCCGCATTACAATCCCAATCCTGAAGCGTTGGAAATGCTTGAAGATATGGCGCAAGCTGTGCGCGAGACAGGTGCGGATATGGCCATCGGTTTGGACGGTGACGGGGACCGGTGTGGGGTGGTGGACCATCTGGGGCAGGAAGTGTTTGCAGACAAGATCGGACTTTTGTTGGCGCGCGACATCGCCCGCAAAACGCCGGATGCGCGTTTCGTGGTGGACATCAAGTCTACCGGTCTTTTTGCTACCGATCCTGTGCTGAGCGCCCATGGGGCATCGGTGGAATATTGGAAAACCGGCCATAGCCATATGAAAAAGCGCGTGCACGAGCTGCGTGCGGATGCCGGATTTGAAAAATCAGGGCATTACTTTTTCGGCAAGGATCAAGGTCGTGGCTATGATTGCGGTTTGCGCGCCGCTTTGGCCATTTGCCAGATGATGGCAGCGCATCCAGCCCGCTCCTTGGCTGATATGGTTGCGAACCTGCCTGCCAGCTGGACGTCCCCAACCATGTCCGCAGACTGTGCAGACGACATTAAGTATGAACGGGTTGCCACACTGTCCAGCATCGCCGCGCAGCTTTTGGCAGACAGGGGTGACATCGGCGGGCGCAAGATCACTGGCCTGTCGACGATCAATGGCGTGCGCCTTCAATTCGCGGATGGCGCATGGGCGCTGGCCCGCGCGTCGTCCAACACACCGACGCTTGTTGTGGTTTGCGAAAGCATGACCAGCCGCGACGATCTGCACCAACTATTTCAGTCATTTGATGCATTCATTCGGCAGGTTCCCGGCATCGGAGCCTATGACCAGCAGCTATAAACGTCATCCCCGGTGATGTGAGCGCCGCGCAGGTTGCAAGGATGCAAGTGCTGCGATCCGTATGGAAATAGGGGCGAGCAGGACCGCCGCGCAAGCTGGTATGGCGATCTGTTGGACAATGAAACGGTCGATGCATAGAATTCTTTGAAAGAGGTCAAATTTTGGGTTGCACCGGGTTTGAGCTTTGGCTAGTTAAGCGCGCACTGCTGGGGTGTAGCCAAGTGGTAAGGCAACTGTTTTTGGTACAGTGTACCGTAGGTTCGAATCCTACCACCCCAGCCACACACTTTCCTGTTCTTGGACGCTGAAAGTTTCCCGCGCAATTGTCGCGTGTTTTCGGGCGCTTGGCAGACGGGGATTTCAGCAGAGACTCGATCCTGAGCACGAACCGGGCTGATTTCAGGCCGCAGTCTCTGTTTGCGATTCCGGCGGTACGAGTTTGGGATGTGGAGCTTCAGAGAGTGGAGAACTGTTCGCGCTGTTCTGACCAGACCGCCGAGAAGCGGGCCTTGATTAGGTAGTCCGTGGTGAGGCCATCGGGCTGTTCACCAGCGGCGATGTCGTCAAGAACATCGGGCGAGAGCAACGCCAGGTTGACCACGTCCTGTACACGGCGTTTCGAGACACCTTCGACATCGGCAATCTCTGAAAAGGTCTTGCCCGAGATGACCATTGCCAACCAGTTGCGTCCCTTCATGATGTTCTGCACCAGCGTTCTGTCGATCACTGCCGGTGGTTCTCCGAGATGCAGTTTCAATTCCACGCCACGCCGACGCATCTGGAATGGAGCTTCGATTTTCAGTTCAGCCAGATTGATCTGCTCCGGACTGCCGCCAAGGCGGTCAGCAAGCATTGCCTTGTCCAGCCGCACCGTCAGGGAACCCGGTTGCAGATCAACCCGTTCGATCAAGGCCAGTCGTTCTGTCACATCGCCCTGGTCCTGAAGCCTTTTCGATGCGCCTGTGACTTCAGCTGCCATCAAACCTTAGGTCATTGCGATCGCGGCACCGGGTCTGGTCAAATGCCGCCCTACCAGTTCAGCCAGCAAGCCCTCCACCTGATCTGCAGGCAGCCGCCAGGCATCCGGATGCTTCCGGCTGCGATCTTTGACCAGCCTGCGGGATATGTAGTAGCGAAGTCGTTTGCCGTTCTTTCGGCTGTGGCTGGGCGTCAGGCGATCGCCGGTTTCATCAAAGAGCTTGCCCGCCAGAGGGGATCTGGTTGCCTTTTGTCTGGAGCCACGAGCAACCGCTGCCCCACTCTGCAGCATGTCCTGGACCTTGTCCCAATTCGGCGGATCAATGATGGCAGGGTGCTGCCCATCATAGGTCTGCTTTTTGTGCCGGATCCTCCCAGCATAGATAGGATTGCTCAGGATATGCTGGATGTGGCCGCGGTCGAAGTGTTTTCCACCGGATACCCGACCGCCCGCTCGTTCCCGGCACCGGGACCTGAGGTCGAGATTCTCCGCTTGTTCTTTCACATCCCGCAAGGTGCGATGTTCCAGATAGAGGTCATAGAGCGTCTTGATCGTTTCAGCTTCAGCCTCATCTATCTTCAGTGTTCGCCCATCTGGCTGAAAGCCCAATGGCACACGCCCTCCCATCCACATGCCCTTCCGTTTGGAAGCAGCGATCTTGTCCCGGATGCGCTCTGCCGTGACCTCACGCTCGAACTGGGCAAAGCTGAGCAGCATGTTGAGGGTCAGGCGCCCCATACTTGTGGCTGTGTTGAAGGACTGCGTGACCGATACAAAGGAGGTTTCCGCCGCATCCAGTCGGTCAACCAGTTTGGCGAAGTCGGCCAGAGAACGGGTCAACCTGTCGATCTTATAGACCACAATCTGATCGACACGTTTCTCGTCCACAGCCTGCATCAGCCGCTGTAGGGCAGGGCGCTCCAGATGACCGCCCGATATGCCGCCATCATCATAGTGATCCGGCAGCAGCTCCCAGCCTTCATGCTTCTGGCTCGCGATGTAGGCCTCACAGGCCTCCCGTTGTGCATCCAGAGAGTTGAAGTCTTGCTCCAAATCTTCTTCAGAGCTCTTGCGGGTATAGATGGCGCAGCGAACCCGTCGCATCATTGAACCCCGAAGAAGCGTGGGCCAGACCAGTGCGCGCCGGTGATATGATTGGCGATGGCCGACAGGGAGCGCCACGATTTGCCATCTAACACGTAGCCGCCGTTAACCACTTCAACCTGATAGGTGCGGCCATTCCATTCCCGAACCAAATGTGATCCTGGTTTTGCCTGTGCCGCGGGCGTCTTGTTCGATGCGATGTGTTGCAGGCGGCGCTTGGTCTTTGTCGGCAGGCGACCCAGCTCTCGGTTTTGCAACTCCCAGATCAGCACCCGCTTCATGAATTGCGGCGAGAGATGTTTGGGGGGAGGCCTGCCAAACACCTCTCGCCAGAGGTCAAGACACCCAGGTCGGTTCATTTCGTCGATTGCAGCGATTGTCTGTTCAGGTTCGCGCTTGGCTTCCTTGGTCATCGTAGTTCTCCACTCGCGTGGGCGCGGGTCAATCCAACGCCTCATACTGCGTGGCGCCCCGCTAGGCAGGGGCGTGAATGCTATAACCAGTACCGCTTCCGGGCGCGTGGAGGTCCAGTGAAAATCGTAAGGGTCGGAAACGGATTTTTAAGATCCGTCTCATACAGCCGTCAATCAAACATACTGCAGCGAAGGACTGCTCAGAGCCCAGAGCTACACATGCTGCGCTACGCACCTATGGCCGCTCTAGCGTAATCAACTGCTCGCCATACCGGCAATCATTGCACCAAGCGCGACTAGGTGGACAAGCATCAGCGCCTTGTCATTCCATAATGCGCCCACTGCGAACCATCCCACCACACCGACGAGAAAAAGGTAGAGGTTCCAGGGGGTCCAGCCGAAGCCTGTCGCAGTGTATCCCATGATGTGAATAGCGGAAGCACCCCATTTGACCGCAAAGACAAGGCGCTCACGCGATGGTCCGAGGGCAATGGTGTCAGACGGCACGGGTCAGGCCCCCATCTATGCGCAGGTTTTGGCCAGTCATATAGCCACCATCGTCGGAGGCGAGCCACGAAATCAGGGAAGACACCTCAGATGCCGATCCGTAGCGCCCCATCGGAATACGCGCTTTGCGGTCTTCGGCCTCGGGTAGGCTGTCTATGAAGCCCGGAAGGACGTTGTTCATACGGATTTTCTCGGGCGCATATTTGTCCGAGTAGAGCTTTGCGAATGCGGCAAGCCCGGCCCGGAAGACGCCAGACGTAGGAAAGAGCGGGTCGGGTTCAAATGCCGCAAAGGTCGAGATGTTGATGATCGCCCCGCTGCCCTGCGCTTGCATCACAGGCGTGACCAGCCTTGTTGGACGGATCACGTTCATCAAGTAGACTTCCATCCCTTGATGCCAGTCGTCGTCGCTGATCTCAAGAACCGGTCCCTTTGGCCCATGACCGGCAGAGTTGACCAAGACATCAACACGGCCCCAACGATCCGTTGCACCGTCAACCAAAGCGTTGAGTGCATCTGCGTCAAGATTAGAGCCAGTCACACCAAAACCGCCGAGTTCACCGCCGAGGGCCTCACCCTTGCCAGATGACGACAAGATACCGACCTTGAACCCGTCCTTCGCCAACTTGCGGGCTGCGTCCGCACCCATGCCGCTACCGCCTGCTGTAATCAGCGCTACTTTTTCTACTGTCATCTCTATCGCCCTTTCATGTCTCAGCTTCATATTATGCAAATCTTGAGGAAGTTCGATTGAGAATTGATGTCGCTTGGCAGTAGATATACTATTGATAAATGACTGAGCTTCCCCCTCTCAATGGATTGCGTGCTTTTGATGCCGCAGGTCGCCGTCTAAGTTTCCGCGCCGCCGCTGATGAATTGGGTGTCACACAAGGCGCCGTTGCACAGCAGGTGCGCCAGCTCGAAGCGCATCTCGGTGTGACCTTGTTTGAACGTGTGCCGAAGGGTCTTGCGTTCACGTCCGTGGGGCGCAGCTACCACAATAGGATCGCTGAGGTGTTCGCTGACCTGCGATCCTCAACTGCTGAGCTGAAGCCAGAGCCGAATAAAGTCGTCATCAGCGTCACCCCGACCTTTGCTGCGAAATGGCTCATCCCCAATCTACCGGACTTCACGGCAGCACATCCGGGAATTGATTTGCGGATCATGGCTACGGAAAAAGTCTCCAGCTTCCATAGTGACGGGATAGACCTTGCAGTGCGCCAAGGATCGCCACCATTTGGTGCATCACTGGAAGCGACGTTGCTGTTCAAGCAGACGCTGATTGCTGTTGCAACACCATCGCTTGCGGATGACGAGCCTTATCCGCTTGAACCAAGAACACTGTCCAAACTGCCGAAAATCCATGACACCCACGACCTTTGGCCGAGCTATCTTGCATATTTGGGCGTGCAAGACCAATCACCTCGTGGCCTGCGCCTAAGTCAGACATCGCTTGCAGTAGATGCAGCCATCGCCGGGCAAGGTGTTGCCTTGGTAAGCCGTTTTCTGGTGGCTCATGATCTCGAAGCCGGTCGTTTGACTGAGGTTGGTAAGGCTTGGTTGGCTGGCGAAAATGACTTCTACGTCCTCACTCCGCACAACGCAAAAACCAATAAGGCCGTGATGAAAGTCGTGACATGGATTAAAGAGCAATCCGCCTCTGAGCTCTGACTGCCTTGAACTCACAGCAGTCCTTCAGTTCATCAAGGCGGATGGCAGCAAGGTCCTGCGTTGCCGCCATTTGCAACCGTCTAGCCCAGTGTCTGCTTAGCGGACCAAGCCGAAATTACGGTTCGTAATTTCAACCACTGCTTTCAGCGCTTCGCCGCCGCAGCGAGAAACGGCAAGGGCGGTTTCCGGTCATTCGCTGCACGAACTCAGCCCTGAACCGTTCCATAGTTCGCGGATGTTAAAAAAGTGATACGGAAACTATCGCGCTTACATAGCTGCCAAGGTATGCTCCAAGCCGTTGCGAATATGCTCTTCTAGCAACTGTTTGGCTCTGCGCGCGTCCCTTGCCAGCGCTGCATCGAACATGGCCTTGTGTTCGAACACGGCCTCTTCGCCACGATATGTCAGAACCAGCATCTGATAGCGAAGATATTTGTCGTAAAGTGTCGTGTGGAGCGATAGTAAATTCTTGGAGTTGCAAGCCTCGATCATGGCCAGGTGGAATTCCCAGTCATAGCGTTTCCACATCTCTTTCTCGGAATGATCGCCTGCAAGCATGCGTTGTTCCATCAGGTGCAGCTTGTGATGGGCTGCTACCAGATTGCCTTCCCAGTCTGTGTCTCCGTTCTTGATCGACTGCTCCAGCGCGTGACATTCCAAAAGCACGCGCAGTTCGGTGATTTCGATCAGGTCTTCGCGGGATACCGGGGTGACAAAAAAGCCGCGTTGTTCAGGCGCTTCGACGAACCCTTCGCTGGCGAGACGATTAAGGGTTTCGCGAAGCGTCGATGAGCTTGCCGAGTAGCGCTGCTTTAGCGCCTCGAGCTTCAGTTTCGCCCCTGGAGTCAATTCACCGAAAATGATGTCGTGTTTGATACTCTGATAGGTGCTCGATCCGACAGTGGCGAATTGCTTGTTCATTTTTTTATCCGGTTTTTTCTGCTTTTCCATAATCAATACCATTTTGAGGATATGGTCACAATAACTCAATAAATCCGTTAAAACAAAAAATATCAGATATTATTGCAAATCGCGCCGACGACCCCTAGTGTGGTGTGACGCCGGCGACTCTGTTCGTCCAACGTAATTCAAGGCGCGGCTGCGCCACTTGTGGGGGACTGTCCCAGTGGAGACTGTTCAAATTGCAATTGCGGGTGTGGGCCTTGTCGGGCGACGTCACGCGGATGCCATCAATCAACTGAAACATGTGACACTGTGCGGGGTGGTCGATCCCAGCGACGAAGGGCGCGCCTTTGCACAGGACCGGGGGGTTCCCTGTTTTGACACGCTGGAAGAGCTGTTTGCCGCGCAAAGGCCGGATGGGCTGGTTCTGGCAACGCCCACATTGCTTCACGTCGAGCAGGGACTTGAAGCTGTACGCCAGGCGTGCCCGGTTCTGGTCGAAAAGCCTTTGGCCACCTCTGCCAGTGAGGCGCGGACGCTTGTTGATCAGGCCGAAGCCAATGGCGTTCCCATTCTTGTCGGCCATCACCGGCGCCACAATCCGCTGATCCGCAAAGCGCACGAGGTTGTTTCGACAGGCGGGATCGGTGACGTACGCGCTGTGCATGTCAATTGCTGGTTCTACAAGCCTGACCACTATTTCGACGAGGCGCCGTGGCGCAAGAAAGCCGGGGCGGGGCCGATCTCGGTTAATCTGGCCCATGATGTGGATCTGATCCGCCATCTGTGCGGCGAGGTTCAAAGCGTGCAGGCGCAGTCCGCGCCGTCAATGCGCGGGTTCGAGAACGAGGATGTAGCCGCTGCGGTCTTGCGGTTCGAAAACGGAGCCATAGGCACCATAACGGTATCCGACAGTATCGTCGCGCCTTGGAGCTGGGAGCTGACCTCGAACGAATACCCGATTTACCCGCCGACGCCCGAAAGCTGTTATATGATTGGCGGCGCACATGGGTCGCTATCTGTCCCCGATTTGCGTCTGTGGAGCCACCAAGACGGAAAGCGCGACTGGTGGACGCCGATTTCGGCAACGACGCTGATCCGCGAGGCGTCGGATCCGCTGGTCAACCAGATGCATCACTTCGCCGATGTCATCGCTGGACGGGCTGAACCTTTGGTGTCCGGGCGTGAGGGATTGCGCACCTTGAAAGTGCTGGAAGCCATTCAGTTGGCCTGCAAAGCCGGGAAAATCGTTGATATCCAGCCGGGTCAAGATATTGAAATTAATCGGGAATATTCGGCTACAGGATAAAATATCAGATATTTTGCAAAAAATATTGCAAAATATCCAAAATCAGGCAAACTTACCATCGAGCTGATCAATGCGATATTCAGGGAGGAAAATCATGATCACCAAACTTACACGCCGCGCGGCGATTTCTGCCATCGTGGCAGCAGGCGTTGTTGCGGGCACCTCGGGTGCCAGCTTCGCAGCTGACAAAATCCAACTTCGTCTGGCAACTTCGGGGTCTGAAACGGACCAGCGTTCGGTCGCCATGGCCGAAGTCTTCGCGCCGATGGTTGCAGATTTTGCGGACTATCAGCCAAGCTATAATGGCACCATCTTCGCACAGGGCACCGAACTTGACGCGATTTCGCGCGGAAACCTTGAGATGTCGATCGCCTCGGCTCAGGAACTGGCACAGTTCTTCCCCGAGTTCTCGATCTTCGCGACTGGGTATGTCCATCAGGACGCGGCCCACCAGGTTGCTGTCTTCAACGATCCTCTGATGGATCCGTTTAAAGCCAAAGTGGAAGACGAGCTGGGCATCAAACTGTTGTCCGTCATGTATCTGGGCCGTCGTCAGGTGAACTTGCGTCAATCGAAAGATGAGCTGACCGTCATGAAGCCGGAAGATCTGGCGGGCGTAAACCTGCGGATGCCGGGCACGGATGCATGGCAATTCCTGGGGGCTGCCCTTGGTGCCGCGCCCACGCCAATGGCGTTCTCGGAAGTTTACACCGGCCTGTCGACCGGCGCTGTAGACGGTCAAGACAACCCGCTGCCGACCGTTGTGGACAAGAAATTCTACGAGGTGACCAAGCAGATCGTTCTGACCTCGCACCTTGTTGACCTGAACTACATCGCGATGTCGAAAGCTGTCTGGGACGGCATGTCGGCTGACCAGCAGGCCACCGTTCAGAAAGCCGCTGATGCTGCCGCCGAAAGCGGCCGCCAAAAGCAGCTGGAGCTGGAAGGCAGCCTTGTTGCCTTCTTGGAAGAGAAGGGCATGTCGGTTTACGAACCTGATCTGGAAGCCTTCCGCACCCACGTGCAGGCACAGTATGTTGGGTCCGAGTTCGCGGCCAGCTGGCCTGAAGGCGTGCTTGAGAAAATCAACGCGCTGGGCAACTAAGCCAAACTGACAAGAGGGAGAACGACTATGGAGAAAGCATTCAAGTGGTTCTCCCGTCTTGCAGAAGCGATTGCTGGCGGCATGCTGGCAGCAATCTTCCTGACCTTTCTTCTACAGATCGCACTGAGATACCTGTTCACGCCCGCCGGATGGACGTTGGAGCTGATCGGCATCCTGTGGGTCTGGGTGATCTTCTTCAGCTGCGCCTTTGTGGTGCGCGAGCAAGATCAAGTGAAATTCGACATCATCTATCTGTCGGTCAGCAGACCGGTTCGTAAGGTCTTTGCGCTTCTCTCGGCTGTCGCACTGGTTGTTGGGATGCTCTACACGCTTCTTCCGACACTGGATTACATTGACTGGATGAAAATCCGAAAGACCTCGACTGTGCGCAACCCGTTTACGGGAAACAAAATACCGCTGCGCGATGTCTTCTCGATCTACGGCGTTTTCATCGTTGCAATCGCAGTACGTTATGCATGGCAGTTCGTTGATACGCTCCGGAACGGGCCACCCAAAACCGAACTGGAACTGGCCGTTGAGGCCCTTCACGAAGCTGAAGCTGCACAGACTTCCCAAGAGGATGCAAACAAATGAGCTTTGAGCTGATTTCCCTTCTTGTCACTCTCTTTTTTCTGGCAGGGATTGGCACGCCGATTGGCTATTCGATCTTGCTGGCGTCTGTCGTTTATCTGGGTGTCGCGGGCCTTGACGTCGCCTTGGCGGGCGAAAAAATCCTGCAAGGCTTCTATCGCAGCACCATCCTTTTGGCCGTGCCGCTGTTTATCGTCGCCGCCAATATCATGAATGCCGGGTCGATCACCGACCGGCTTCTGAACTTCTGTGTTGCCGCCGTAGGGCGTTTCAAAGGCGGCCTTGGACACGTGAATGTCGTGGCGTCTCTTATCTTCTCGGGCATGTCAGGGTCTGCGGTTGCGGATGCGGCCGGTATTGGCAAGATCATTATCGAAATGATGACCAAGGGCGGCCGCTATCCGCGCGGCTATGCGGCGGCGATCACAGCCGCCACGGCCACGATCGGCCCGATCATTCCTCCGTCGATCCCCATGGTGCTCTATGCCCTTGTTTCCAAGGCATCCATCGGATCGTTGTTCCTTGCTGGCATCTTGCCCGGCTTGATCATGGGTGCCGTGCTGATGGGCATCAACGGCTATCTTGCCCGCAAGCGTGACTTCGCGCTGGAAGAGCCGGTTCCGCTGAGCGAACTGCCGCGGAAAACCGCAAATGCGTTCCCCGCACTTCTGATGCCCGCCATTCTGCTTTACGGCATTTACGGGGGCGTCACGACGCCAACGGAAGCTGCTGCTGTTGCTGCATTCTATGCGCTGATGCTGGCTTTGATGTTTTACCGCGCCATTTCACTGGGCAAGCTCTATCAGGTGTTTGTTGATAGCGCCCGGTCGTCAGCATCCGTCGGGATCGTCATCGGCGGCGCGTTCATCCTGAACTTCATTGTGATCCAGGAACAGATTCCACAGGCGATCTCGGCCTTGTTGGAAGGTGCGGATATCAGCCCGATCATGTTTCTGATCATGGTGAATGTTCTGATCCTGCTGCTGGGGTGCGTGCTGGACGCGACCACGATCATCCTGGTGATCGTCCCGCTGTTCATCCCAACCTGCGAGGCTTTGGGCATCGACCTTGTTCACTTCGGTGTGCTGGTGGTGGTGAATTCGATGATCGGGTTGATCACGCCGCCCTATGGGATCCTGCTCTTCGTGATCAACGCGGTAACCGACATCCCGCTGCGCGAAATCATCTCTGAAATCTGGGCCTTCCTGATTGTGCTGGTTCTGGCGCTGATTGCGATGATGCTGCTGCCCGATATGATCCTGTGGCTGCCGAGGCTCTTTGGATACCAAGGCTAATGTCACTTGCCATTTCGACCACGTCGATCCCCGGTGATCTAGAGGAAAAACTCTCGGTCATCGCGGATGCGGGTTTCACCGCCGTGGAACTTCACGAGCCGGATTTCACGGGGTTTCACGGGACCGCTGAAGACGTTGCGCAAATGGCGCAGGGGCTTGGGCTTTCGATCAACCTTTTGAAACCTTTCAACGATCTTGAGGGATGGGAGGGCGCGGATCGCAAACGCGCTTTTGACCGGCTTGAACGCAAGTTCGACCTGATGGGCGCATTGGGAACAGAGATGCTGCTGATCGGCGCCTCCGGCCGGGAAGGGTCGATGGATCAGGCGGCAACAGACCTTGCCGAGGCTGCCGAAATTGCGAAAGCGCGTGGGATGCGGCTTGCCTATCTGGCACTGCCTTGGGCGGGGTCTGTTCAGACCGACGCGCAAGCGCTGGAGCTGATCCAGCAGATCGACAGCCCCAATCTGGGTCTTGCGCTGAACAGCTACTTCTCGCTCGCGGATGGCGCAAAGCCCGCCCAGTTGCGCGATCTTCCGGGCGAGCGTGTGTTCCATGTTCAGCTGTCCGATGCACCGCGCACGCAAGGGGCCATTCGCAGCCTAAAGCGGCATTTCGGCATGTTGCCGGGGCTGGGATCTCTGAACCTTGCAGGCTTTGTGAAGGTGCTGTCGCGGGCTGGCTATACCGGTGCCTGGTCGGTCGCACGGGTGAACGAGCACAGCCCGCGCCCCGGTGGGCGCACCTTGGCGCAAGATGGCTATCGGGCGCTTGTGAACCTGCTGGACGAGGTATCCCGCAGCGATCCCGATCTGCGCTTCGACATCCCCGACCTTCCGCCGCGGGTTTACAGCTCGGGCTTTGAGTTTATCGAGTTCGCGGCGGATGCCACCAGCGGCAAGGAGCTGACCGATTTACTGTCTGCCATGTGCTTTCGAATGGAACGCAAACACGTCTCAAAATCGGTCGAGCTGTGGCGGCAGGGCGCAATCAACATCGTTGTGAACACCGAGAAAGAGGGCTTCGCGCATTCCGCCTTTATTGGTCACGGCCCGTCGGTCTGTGACATGGGATTGCGGGTGAAAGACGCAGGCCAAACCGTCGCGCGCGCAACCGCGCTTGGCACGCCAGAGTTCTCGCAACCTGTGGGCACGGGCGAGCTGGACATTCCGGCGATCCGCGGTGTCGGCGGCAATGTCGTGCATTTCATCGACGAGAAATCCGACCTGCACCGGGTCTGGGATATTGAGTTCGAACCCGTCGCCAAAACCGAAGCCACCCAACCGGCGGGTCTGCGCCGCGTCGACCACGTGGCCCAGACCATGCGTTACGAGGAGATGCAAAGCTGGCTTTTGTACTACACTTCGACCTTCGAGATGGCGAAATCGCCCATTGTCGATGTGGCAGACCCGGCAGGCGTGGTGCATAGCCAAGCCATTGAAAGCCCGGAAGGTGAAGTGCGTCTGAACCTGAACGGTGCGGAAGGCCATCGCACCTTTGCGGCTTCGTTCCTTGCGGATAAATTCGGGGCAGGGGTGCAGCATATCGCCTTTCTGAGCGATGACATTTTTGAGACCTCTGCGCAGCTTCAGGCGCATGGATTTCCGAGGTTGGAGATGTCGCCCAACTACTACGACGATCTGCAGGCGCAATTCGGGCTGGAGGACGATCTGGTTGCGCGTCTGCGCGACGGAAACATCCTTTATGACCAGCAAGGGGACACCGCCTATTTCCAGATTTACAGCCAGCCGATCTTTCAGGGCTTCTTCTTCGAGATCGTCCAGCGCAGCCGCGCCTATGCAGGCTATGGGGCACGCAACGCGTCGGCCCGTCTGGCGGCACAGATGAAACACCAACGACCAACAGGGATACCGCGCACATGAAAGCCGCGCTGATTGGACAGAATATCGGGGCATCTCTGACCCCGGACATGCATATGGCCGAGGCAAAAGCTCAGGGCTTTTCGTATGAATATTGCCGGTTTGATACCGCAAAAGCGCCTTATGACACGATGCCCTTGAAGGACATCCTGCATCGGGCCGAGGCGGACGGTATGGTCGGTGTGAACGTGACACATCCGTTCAAACTGGAGGCCGCCGGGTTGATGCACGCGCGCTCCGAGACCGCAGAGGCGTTGGGTGCTGTGAACACCGTCCTGTTCGAAGGCGGGCGCTGGGTTGGTCACAACACCGACTATGTCGGGTTTCGCTCGGCGCTGCGCGGCGCGATGCCGATGGCCTCAATCGCGAAGGTTTTGCTGGTTGGGGCAGGGGGCGCGGGCGGTGCTGTTGCGCTTGCCCTGATTGATCAGGGGTGCGGCACGCTTTGCATTACAGACACCTGCATCGACCGTGCCAAGGCCCTTGCCTTGCGGTTGAAATCTGCGCGTCCGCGCGCGCAAATTCAGGTCGCGCGAAGCTTTGAAGACGCGGGTCCCACCAGCCTGAGCGGTGTGATCAACGCAACGCCTGTCGGGATGGATGCTCATCCGGGCATGGCCTTTGATCCCGGTCATCTCGCGGCGGCTTGCTGGGTTGCTGACATCATCTATTTCCCGCGTCGCACCGCGCTGCTGGAGCGCGCGACGTCGCGCCGGCTTCGCACGATGGACGGATCCGGCATGGCGATTTTTCAGGCTGCTGCAGCCTTTCATCTGATGACCGGGAAAACCGCTTCACCCGACCGCATGACCGAACACTTCAGACATCTTGTGTCTCAGGAACGGAAGGAATTGGCATGACAAGCGACCGTTCAGATGCAGACGCCATTCGCCATTGGTGGCGCACGTCGATCATCGACATGGAGCCGGGTAAGATCGCGTTCCGCGGCCACCACATTCAGGACCTGATCGGCAATGTGTCCTTTCCCCAGATGATCTGGCTGATGGTGCGTGGAGATATGCCAAGTGCCGACGAAGCCGCCCTGTTCGAGGCCGCGTTGGTGGCCGGTGTGGATCACGGACCGCAAGCGCCTTCAATTGCCGCCGCACGTATGGCGGCGACCTGTGGTGTCGGGCTGAACAATGCGATGGCGACGGCTGTGAACATGCTGGGTGACGTGCATGGGGGTGCGGGCGAACAATGCGCCGAGCTTTACTATGGCATCTCGGACAATCTGCGCGAGGGGCAGGGGCTGAATGAGGCTGTCACAAGCGGGCTGGACGATTGGCGCGCACAGTACGGCAAGATTGTCTCGGGCTTTGGCCACAGGTTCCACAAGCCCGTCGATCCACGCGCCCCGCGGCTGATGCAGTTGGTACGCGAGGCAGCCGCCAAGGGGACTGTCTCTGGCCGGTTTGCGGATATCGGCGAAGAGGTACAGGCCGAACTTGGCCGCCAGCGTGGCGGGCGCCCGATCGCGATGAATATCGACGGCGCGACCGCAGTGATCTTTTGCGAACTTGGCTTCCCTGCGCCTCTGTCGCGCGGGCTGTTTTGCCTGTCCAGGTCCGTCGGCGTGCTGTCCCATGCCTGGGAGCAAATGAACCAGGGCGGTCGGAACAAAGGTCCGATGCCGCCCAGCTATTTACCACTTTATGAAGCGAAAGAAGATGACCGGTGAGACACCGAAAACCTTCCGGGTCGGCCTTGTTGGATGTGGCCGTATAAGTGACATCTATCTGACAACACTTGCGAAATTCTCTGAAGTCGAGGTCGTGGCCTGCGCCAGTCTTGATCTGGAGGAAAGCCGGGCAAAAGCGGCGCAACACGGGATCGCGCGCGCCTGTCTGGTGGACGAGGTGATCGCCGACCCCCAGATCGACTGCATCCTCAACCTGACCATTCCGGCAGCCCATGCCGACATCACGCGGCGGGCGCTTTTGGCAGGCAAGCATGTCTATTCGGAGAAACCCTTCGTGACGGATTTGGATGAGGGGCGAGAGTTGCTCGCCTTGGCCGAGGCGCGCGGGCTGAAGTTGGGCAACGCGCCTGACACGTTTCTGGGCGGGCGCTGGCAAACCGTGCGACGCCTGATCGACGAAGGCGCGATTGGGCGTCCGACCGGGGTGTTTGCGCACGTGGGGACGCATGGCACGGAACGGCACCACCCGAACCCGGACTTTTACTATCAGGCAGGGGGCGGGCCGCTTCTTGACCTTGGCCCCTACTACCTGACTGCCATGGTGTTCTGCCTTGGCCCCATCGCACGTGTGGCGGGCATGGCGAACCGTGCTTTCACGCAGCGCCAGATCGAAAATGGTCCCCGCAATGGCGAGTGGATGGAGGTTCAGGTCGACACCCATTCCCTTAGCCTGATCGAGTTTGAAACCGGGGCGATCGGATCCATGACCATGAGCTTCGATATCTGGGACAGCGAAACCCCGCGCTTCGAGGTTTATGGCGAGGACGGCGTGATCTCGATCCCCGATCCCGATCCGGTTCATGGAGCGAATGACTTCCACGGTCCGGTCTGGCTGCGCACGCGCGAGACCTCGCGCTGGTCACACCAACCCCGCCCCACGGGGCGTAACGATTGGCAAGTGGTCGAGAACCACCACGGCTTCAACGAAAACAGCCGGGGTCTGGGTCTGCTCGATCTTGCTTTGGCCGTGCGCGACGACCGGCCGGTCCGGGCAAGCGGCGAGTTGTCCTTCCATGTGTTCGAGGTGATGGACGCCATCGCTCGTGCCCCGCACGAAGGGCTTTACCAGAGTATCGCCAGCACGTGCCCCGTGCCCGAACCGCTGCCCCAAGCCTTCCCCGCCAGTGAAACCAACTCGACACAAGAGGCCGCCAATGCCCATTGAACACGTCACCATCGCCGAGCCGTTTTTCGGCATGTGCCACGTCACGGATGAGACCGAGTATGCCGTTACCGACCGCGCGATTGTGGTGAACGTCTCTGATCGCCCTATGCGCATCGAGGATCAGACCCTCGCCCCGCTGCAATCGGCGATTTTTGCCAATGTCACCTTGCATGACGTGGACCGCGCCATCGTGGTGGACCGTTTCGATGCCCATACCGACGACGCCACCCTTTGCGCGGAGGTGCGCAAGGCTTGGCCAACGGCTTTCGAGCTGCGCGGCGAAGAGCGGCTGCGTGGTGTCGAGCACTACATGTCGCCCAAGGTCTTTGTCGGCAATATCGGCCTGACCATGTATCATTCGGCCTCGGTGCCGCTGAATGTCGGCCTGCACAAAGACCATCCGTTTTGCCCGGTGCCGGGCTTTCGCGAGGTGCACACCCAGATCGTTGGGTTTGGCAAAATGCAGCAATGCCGCGAACGTGATCCCGCCACGCTGTATCTGGAAGAACCAATGGCGCCGGGCATGACCCATCGCCCGATGTATGACGACCAGGGCAACTATCCCTGGCACCAATATGAAACGACCACGCCCAGCATCTTCATGGCGCTGGAAATCCTGCCCGAGGGGGCAGAGATTCCGAAACTAGGAGGATAAAATGACCGAGAGACTTCTGCCTGAAAACTTGGATTTCTACGGGCCGTTCCCGGCTCTGTCGCGTCGCTTGCGACTTGGTGTTGTTGGCGGGGGGCGCATCTCGGCCACGCAGGCCACCGCAGCCCGGATGACCGACTGCTGGGAAGTGGTCGCTGGTGCGCTGTCGTCCGATCCCGAGCGGGCAAAGGCGCGCGGGGCTGAGTGGTATATGGACCCGGACCGCAGCTATGCGTCGTTCGAAGACATGGCGCGGATCGAGGCCGCCCGCCCGGATGGGGTAGACGCGGTGATGATCACCACGCCGAACAATCTGCATTTTCCAGCCGCCAAAGCGTTTCTGGACGCAGGCATTGATGTCATCTGCGACAAGCCTCTGACCAACGAGGTGGACGAGGCCACAGCGCTGATCGACCTGACCGCGCAATCCGGGCAAGTGTTCGGTGTTGGTTATGTCATGTCCTGTTTTCCGATGATCCGTCAGGCGCGCGAAATCGTGGCCCAAGGGCGCATTGGCAAGATCAACCAGATCCATGTGGAGTTCCTTCAGGACTGGATGACCCCTGATGACGTAGCCGACGCCCCGCATGTGCAATGGCGGCTCGATCCGAAAATTTCGGGTCCGACAAGCTGTGTGGGTGACATCGGTACGCACGCGGCCCATCTGGCGAGCTTTGTCTCGGGTCTGGACATGACCGACCTGCGCGCCGAGTTCCATGTTTGCGGCGCACCGAAGCCGCTTGAAGACACGGTGTTCATGTTCACGCGGTATCAAGATGATGTGCCGGGCACGCTGATGGCCACGCGCCTTGCGCCGGGCAATCGCGGCGGATTGCGGCTTCGGATCTACGGGTCCGAGGGTGGTCTGGAATGGGATCTGGAGCACCCCGAACAGCTGAAATTCTATCGCTATGGTGAAGCGGATCAGGTGATCAGCCGGGGTCATGGTCACGGTGTCAGCGCAGCCACGGAACGTCTGGTGCGCACGGGGCGTGGCTTTCCAGAGGGGTTCATCGAGGCTTGGGCCAATCTCTACACCGAGTTCGCCATGGCGGTGGCGGCGCGGCGTGATGGGGTGGACCTTCCCGACGGCTGGGTGAGCTTCCCAAAAGTGGCCGAGGGAGCCGCCGGGGTGCAGTTCATAGCGGCCTCGGTGCGGTCGAATGAGCAAGGCGGAGCGTGGGTCGCGATCTGACCCCGCTGAGCAGAGGGACCGGTACGAAATCAGTAATTGATATTATCCAAAATATCAGATATTTTAGATTGCGTAGGATAAACCTGCGACTCGCTGATTTCGTCCGGAGCCCATTTCATGCCCGACACTGCCCAACAGGCCGATGAGACTCCTCTGTATTCATTGGCGCATCTGACCCTGATCGGGGCCTCGCCGCCCGAGCTGGTCTATATTGCTGCGCGTGCGGGTTATGACGCCGTCAGCCCGCGTTTCATCCCGATGAAGGTCCCGGGGGAGTTCACGGAAGCTCCGGTGGACAAGGCGCAGGTGCAGGCAACCAAAACGGCATTGGCTTCGACGGGATTGAAGGTGCTGGACGTGGAACTGGCCCGCATCACCGAGGACGTGGACCCCCGCAGTTTCGAACGTGCGCTGGAATTAGGCGGCGAATTGGGGGCCAAGCGCATGATCATGTCGGCCTGGACGCCGACCCGAGACGACCGCAACTTCCTTGTCGACGTCTATGGCGAGACCTGCGATCTGGCCGCGCCTTACGGCATATCCGTTGATCTTGAGTTCCCGTCATTTTCCCGCCTGCGCACTTTGGACGAGACGCTGGACATCGTGCGGGCTGCGGACCGCCCCAATGGCGGCATTCTGGTGGATACACTTTATCTGCATCTCAGCCGTGTCGATCTGGGCGAGCTTTTGCACGTTCCATCTGAGCTTTTTCACTTCCTGCATATCTCGGACTGCCTGCCCGGTATCGCGGACACCCGTGAGGGGATGATCCAGCTGGCCCGCGACGCACGGCTTTACCCCGGCGAAGGCTGGATTGATTTTGCGGGCATCATCGAACGGATGCCGCCGGTGGATTATTCCATCGAATTGCCCAACCAGAGCCGCGTTGCGGAACTGGGATACGAAGAACATGCGCGGCGTTGCCTGCAACACGCGAAACGAACTTTCGGTGAGGCGCGCTCTCAGCGCCGGATGCCGGACACTGCTACTCTCCAACACAATGAGGATCATCATGAGCAAAGAGCTCACTGACGCGGACCGCCAGCTGGCGGCCGACATGCTGGCGCGTGCGCGCGCGGCCATGGCTGAAATCGAAGACTGGTCACAAGATGACCTGAACCGCCTGTCTCAGGCCATCGCGTGGTATGCGGGTAACGAGAAAACCTTCACCCGTCTGGCCGAACAGGGCGTGGATGAAAGCGGCATTGGCGACCGCGCTGGGCGCCCTGCCAAACGTTTCAAGATTCAAATGGTGCTGCGTGATGTGTTGCGTACGCCGTCGACCGGTGTGGTAGAGGTGGACGAAGAAAAGGGACTGGTGAAATACGCCAAGCCGGCTGGTGTCATTGCCTCGCTTATCCCGATGACCAACCCGGCGATGACGCCGCCGGTGACCGGGGTGTCTTCGGCGAATGCGCGCAATGCGGTGATCTTTTCCCCCCACCCGCGCACGGCCCAGACCACATGGGAAATGACCGAGGTGATGCGCGCCGCTTGCCGTGCTGTTGGCGCGCCTGAGGATTTGTTTCAGGCGATCCGAAAGCCGTCGATCCCGCTGACCCAGCACCTGATGGAGATCTGCGACCTGACGCTGGCCACCGGCGGCAAACCGATGGTGAAAGCGGCCTATAGCTCGGGCCGTCCTGCCTATGGTGTGGGCGCGGGCAATTCGTCGATTGTGATCGACGAGACCGCCGATCTGGACATCGCTGCGATGAACACCCGCATCTCGAAAACCTCGGATTTCGGTTCTGGCTGTTCGGCGGATGGAAATATCATCATCCAGAAATCGATCTATGACGATATGGTCAAGGCGCTGGAGGCCGAAGGCGGCTATCTGTGCTCGCACGAAGAAAAGGCGTTGCTTGAGGCTGCGATGTGGGACGAAAAGGGAAACCGCACTTTCCCGACCATCGCCTGCCGTCCGCAGCAAACTGCTGAGGTTGCTGGGTTCAAAATCCCCGAAGATCGCAAGTTCCTGATGGTGGAAAACCAAGGCCGGATCGGGCCAGAGCACAAGTTCTCGAAAGAGAAGCTGACCACGTTGATGGCGCTGTATCACTTCGAGACCTTCGATGATGCGCTCGACACAGTTAGCCAAATCTACGCCACGGGCGGCAAGGGCCATTCCTGCGGCATCTATTCGCATAATGACGAAAACATCGACCGACTGGCCCGTCTGGCTCCGGTCAGCCGCATGATGGTGCGTCAGCCGCAATCCAAGGCCAATGCAGGTGCCTGGACCAACGGCATGCCGATGACCAGTTCGCTGGGATGCGGCATCTGGGGTGGCAATATCACCAATGAAAACGTCACCATGAAACACATGATGAACTACACATGGGTCTCGCGGCCCATCGCTGAAGATCGCCCCTCGGAAGAAGAGCTGTTTGGCGAGTTCTATGGACAGGAGGTCGCGTGATGGATGGATCGAAACTCGATGGCAAAACGGTTGCCGAACATATCGTCGATTTTCTGCAACGGCGCGAGGTCGAGCACGTGTTTGGCCTGTGCGGGCACACCAATATCGCGGTTCTGGCGGCGCTGGCAGACAGCCCGATTGACTTCGTCACCGTGCGCCATGAACAGATCGCCAGCCACGCGGCGGACGCTTATGCGCGCGTGACGGGCAAGGCCTCGGTGGTATTGTCACATCTCTCTCCTGGGTTGACAAATTGTGCCACCGGGGTCGCAAATGCGGCGCTTGATTGTATCCCGATGGTGGTGATCGCGGGTGACATTCCGTCCCACTATTATGGCAAACACCCGCACCAAGAGGTCAACCTGCACGCCGATGCCGCCCAGTGGGAAATCTATCGCCCCTTTGTGAAACGCGCCTGGCGCGTGGATAGGGCGGACCTGATGGCCGAGATTCTGGAAAAGGCATTCCATTTGGCCGAAAGCGGTCAACCCGGTCCGGTTCTGGTCAATGTGCCGATGGACATCTTCTCGGAAGTGATCCCGTCGGACACGTTTGACCGCATCTTGGACAACACCCGTGCATTGAAGAAACCGTCGATTGACGATGAAACTGCACGCGAGATTGTCGAGAAACTGGCACAGGCCGACAGCCCCGTGGCCTATGTGGGCGGTGGTATCCTTCTGGCACAGGCCAGCGAAGAGCTGCGCGAGTTTGTCGAGCATATGGGACTGCCGGTCGCGCATTCCCTGATGGGCAAGGGCGCGCTGCGCGATGATCACCCGCTGGTCATGGGTATGACCGGGTTCTGGGGCACCGAATTGGTGAACCAGTCTTGCCTGAACGCCGATTATGTTTTCGCCGTGGGGACGCGGTTTAAAGAGGCGGACTGCTCCAGCTGGTATCCCGGCTACACGTTCAATATTGGCGGCAAGGACGACACAACCAAGGTCATCCATATCGATATCGAACCGCAGGAAATCGGACGCAACTATCCGACTGAAATCGGCGTGGTGGCAGATGCGAAAGCTGCGTTGCGCGTTCTAACCCGTGTCGCGAAAGAGATGTATCCCGATGGCTTCCCGCGGGCCGAAAAGAAGGCCGAGATTGCCGACTTCCGTACCAAGTTCAAGGCGTCAAACACCGAGATGCAGACCTCGTCTGCCTTCCCGATGATGCCCGAACGGATTCTGGCCGATGCCCGCAAGGCGCTGCCGGAAGATGCGATCATCACCACGGATGTGGGCTGGAATAAAAACGGGGTGGGGCAGCAGTTCGATATCCTGACCTCCGGCTCGATCCTGACCCCCGGCGGCTTTGCGACCATGGGCTTTGGTCCTCCCGCGACGATTGGGGCCAAGCTGGCCGCACCGGATCGTGTGGTGATCAGCCTTGTGGGGGATGGCGGCTTTGGCCAGAACCCATCCATGCTGGCCACGGCGGTCGAGCTGGATCTGGGCATCATCTGGCTGGTGATGAACAACAACGCCTTCGGCACCATCGCGGGGCTGCAGAAAGCCCACTATGGGCTGACCTATGGCACGACCTTCCCCGGCACCGCCGCCGCGCCCACCAACGGGCCGGGCTATGCCGAGATCGCGCAGGCCTATGGCGCCGTCGGTGTGCGGATTACGTCTGCGGACGAGCTGCTTCCCGCAATCGAGGCGGCGATTGGCAGCGGAAAGCCCACGGTGCTGGACGTTCCGATGATCAACAATCCGACACCCACGACAGGGCATTGGAATATCCTTGATATCTATTCGCCGGACAAAGATGTGTCCCACGTCGCCACCTGAAACCAACCGCCGGGGCCACGCGCCCCGGCCCTTCATTGGGGGATCACCATGTTCAATACCATCCTCGTTCCTGTCGCTTTGAACCATACCGAAATGCTCGAGCGGAAACTGGACGCCGCCCGCCATTTGCGTGGTACCGAAGGCCGTATCATCGCCGTGTCCGTGATCGAGGACATCCCCGCCTATGTCGCGGAATATGCCATGGTGAAACCTGACCGGCAGAAGCTGGTTCAAGAAATCAGAAATGCCTTCGCGCATGCCTTGGCAGGTCATGATGATGTGGAACGCGTGACGCTTGCAGGCAAGCCCGGCGTGGTGATCGCGAACTACGCCGAAGAGATTGGCGCAGACCTGATCGTCACAGCCGCCAGCCGCCCTGGAAGTGAAGGCTATGCGCTTGGCTCAACCGCTTCACGACTGGCAAGACGGGCGCCATGCTCGGTGATGGTGATTAGGTGACCCGAAAGCGTGTTTGCTGTTTGATATGGTTTGATTGTGACTTTGTGAGGCGTTGGAGTGGCGCGCAGAATTCTGACAGCGATATTTCGCTGGCCATTTGAGCACGCGAGCGCGGCAAAGAAAGGTTACTACCTCAATCGGTGTTGTTGGTAGCGTAAGTGCACAGCCAGGCTCAGAAAATTTCTAACAAGGGAATAGATGATCCCCCTTAGCTACTCATCCCAAAGAAGATTGATGATGATTGGCCAGGAAGTGCAACCCCGTCCGCGATGCTGACTTTGGTTGCCATCAATAAGCAGACGTAACGAATGTCCGCAATGCGGGTTGCGGTCGGGGCATTCGATCACCCTGTTTAAGGTCACCTTTGGGACGGAAGCTGCCGTTCACCCAGCACTTGTGAACGGCAGCAATTCCATCTCGAGGCCGAACTACGTCAACAATCCTCTGATTGGATAGTTGTGTTCTGGGTTTCGGATGAACTCCAGCCCGCCGACAAGTGTTTCCAGATGCGGGCGCACGAACGGGCCGTTGGAAATATCAGTCACTTGCAGCGTGCCATCACCATTGATGATGAAAAGCCCGGGTTCTGCGAATGGTCGCGGGCTTTCGGCATCCGAACGTGGTTCGGAAATATACAATCCCAGCGATTTCATTTGCGCGACTGACAGATCATACCCAATCGTCAGATCGACCCCCAGTTTGGCGATATGGGGTTCTGCGCGGTCCAGGCTGTCGGCAGAAACTGCAGCGACGTCAATGCCGATCCCATTCAGGCGCGGAATGAGTGGTTCCAGCTCTTGTAGATAACGGCTGCAATAGGGGCAGTGTTTCCCGCGATAGACGACAACCATTTGCCAATCATGGGAGCCTGACGGCTTCCCAAGGCTGAGGTCTCCACCGCCCAAACGGGCAGTTTTCAAAACTGGGAAGGTCTCCCCTGCGGCGAGTTTCATTGCGGTCATGATGTTTCCTTCAGGTCTTGATCACTGACGTGATGAACGATTTCGTTGAAGCGAAGTTCGAGGCCATTGTTGGCCAGCGCTTCGCGGATCACGGGTTCCAGCGTGTCGCGATATTCGAATTTCTGCGAATTGGCATAGACGGCCTGTATGTCGGCGGGTTGATCCTTGAGGAATTCGCGCAAACGTGGCCGCACATAGGATGGCAAGTTCAGGTATTCGACTTTTATCTCTGTCGCGCCCGCGGCGCGAATACCCGCGAACAACTCATCAATCAGTTCTGGTCGCAGGTACATGTGTGGCAGGAACGGCCCGACAAAGACGTAGGATTTTATCCCGGCATCCGTCAGTTTGCGCAGTGCCTCAAGTCGTGCGTGGGCCAATGGGGCCATCGCATCCAGCTGTCTGCTCAACATATCGTCTGAGGTGGTGATGCTCAGGCCAACCTCTGCGTATTTGATCTGTTTCAGCGTCTCCAGATCGTCCAGAACGTTTGGCGATTTGGTCAGGATGCTGACACGCCCCTGATAGTCATGTTCCGCAAAGACCTTCAGAATACCGCGTGTCAGACGATATTTGCGTTCCACCCCTTGATAGGGATCGGTCACTGTACTGATGGCGATGCGTGGATGTGGGTCTTTCTTGAGCAGCCGATGGATTTGCTTTTCCATCAACTCGACAGCGTTGGTTTTCACATAAACGTAGTTGCCCCAGTTGCCGTTACTCTCGCCCACGAAACGCCCCATGAAACTGGCAAAGCAGTACATACAGGCGAACTGGCAACCAGTGTAAGGATTGATCACGTAATCCGCACTCGGCACTTTGGTACTGCCGATGATGGATTTAGCTGTGGTTTCATGAATTTGAAGCGCCATGTCTCGACCCCTACTGTGTGACAACGCGCAACCCCCTTTCAGGGGCCGCGCCTTGTTTAGAATTTGCCGGAGTTGTTCCAGGTTTCTTTCGGCCCAATCTTTTCCTGAACATCCCAGTGCTCGACGATCTTGCCGCCCTTGAGCCTGAACAGATCAAAGAATGCCCAGTCATCACCGCCCTGTTTCACATGGCTATAGATCACGACAAAGTTGCCTTGCCCCAACAAGTGATGAACCTTGAGGTATTGCGCGGCTTGACCACTCTCCATCACTTGCTTGAGGTGCTTGCCAAAACCCTCCAGCCCATCGCCCACTTCGGGGTTGTGCTGGTCGTATTGTTCGGTCGAGATGTAGTCGGTCACCAGATCAGCGCGCCCGCCCATCAGCACGTTGTCGATAAATCCCTGTACGACAGCTTTGTTGGCCTCGGTCAGCTCGAGGTCTTCGATTTCGGTCGGGCCATCGACCATTGTGCGACCAGAAACGGTTGGCCATTTATATTCGGCGATGACGTCCCAATGCTCGACGATCTTGCCGTTTTCGTCAGTATCGAAGATGTCCGCCGTGACCCACTGCGCTTCACCGTTGCCAAGGTTCTGATAGGCGTGGCAGAAGACAAAACTACCGTCTTCAATTGTGCGCAAAACCTGAATGTCGCGGATCGGATTGCGTTCTAGAAATGGCGTGAAGAACTCAATGAACCCCTCCTTCCCATCGCGCACACCAGTCGAGTGCTGGGTGTAGCGGTCGCCGGTGTATTTATCCAAGGCTTCGACCATGTTGCCGTCGCGGATGCCTTCCAGATATAGGCCTTTTGCGTTCGAGACGCGGATGCTGTCTGTCATATTCTTTCTCCAATGTTGGATTTAGATGAGCCCCAAGAACCCGAGCAAGGCTGCCCGCCCTGACCATGCAACGATGGCGGACAAGGTGCCTGTGATCATCGCAGGAACACCCTCTTTCCAAGTGTCCCAAATCAGATGACATCCGATTGCACCGACCGAAGTCCCAAGGAGTGCCAGCGCACCCAGGGTGCCGATCCACGACCCCTGGAACCAAATGGCAATCGCGCCAAACAGCTCAACCACGCCAGTCAAAGCCATGATCTGGCGGTTCAGACCATATTTGATGAACATTGCCAGCTGGGTCTCAAAGATCATCTTTTGCCAACCGAAAATCTTGATTGAACTGGCGAACAGGAAGAAGGCAGATAAGAGGCCAATAAAGATGGTGATTAGGGTCATGTGGGAGTTCCGTTTTGAGGGTGCTGGCCCCGTTCTGGAGCCAGCAATTTGCGTTATTGAAGGTTGACAACCACCTTGTTGCCCGGCGTGAAATCGGCGCCTTCGCCAAAGGCCACGACGAGACGGCCAGTTGTTGTGACGGCAACGGTTGCGCCATCAGCAATCGCAGCTGTGGAGGCGTCGGCGTTGATGCTAGCTGAGGCCGGGCCTGCACCGGTGAAGGTGTAGTAGTAGCGATCAAAGCGCTCGGCTGGCATCGGGTTGTTGGCAGGCTTGGCCGTTTCACTGACCGTCATGGTCAGTGTGGACATATCCTCTGCCACGTCGATCTCGTAGAAATTGACGAAGTTCGGGATTTCGATATCTGCGCTCACCGTCGCTGCCTGATTGGCGTAGACATCGGCGCTGAAGGCGATGGTCGAAATCTCGTTGCCGCCGTTCATTTGCGGGTCTTGGAAAGTGTTCGCAACGGTAAACATGGTGTCGGCAGAAGCGGCACCCGCCGTCAGGGCCACCGCTGCGGCCAGAATTGATTTGTGAAACATCTGTTAGTCCTTTGTTTGATGCGCGGCGCGGTGCCACGTCAGGATTGCGTTCTCACGAAAGGCGATGCGTTCTATCCATCCACCAAACACCTCTTCCATTCGGTCGATGTGATCCGGGCAGGATTGGATGCGCGCCGCGAGGCCATCGCCGCTCGCGATAAAGTCGCAAGTTCCGATTGGCAGCGTTACATGCGCCTGGTCCGATTTGGCTTGAACAGGCACGCGTTTTGAAAAATGCGCGCAAAGCTGTTTGAGATACTCAGCGCCATGCTTCGTTCCGAATTGGCTGGTGGATATGATCATCGGGCGTCCTTTCGTGAGAACAAACTAGCCATTCCCGCGCCTTTCAATAATATGAACATTAGTGAAATCATTATTCAGTTAGGATGAAAGATGATTGATGACCTGCGCGCGATGGCAATCTTCGCGACCGTTGCCGAAACCGGCAGCTTCTCAGCGGCGGGGCGGCAGTTGCGGCTGGCGACATCCGGGATCAGCCAGCATGTGACCAAGCTTGAGGACCGGCTGGGCGTCACGTTGTTCTACCGATCCACGCGGTCGCTCTCGCTCACGAACGAGGGCAAACGTTTGCTGGAGCATGCCCAACGCATGATGACTGCCGCAGAAGATGGGCTGAACAGTATCGTCGACATCAGCAGTGAGCCCGCGGGCGCGCTGACCATTACTCTACCGGCTTTCATGGCGGGCAGCAGCTATGAGCATGCCATCTGGAGTTTCACCCGGCAGCATCAGGCTGTCGCAGTCACGATCAAGTATCTAGACCGCAATTTCGACCTGGTTGCCGAGGGGATCGACCTTGCCCTGCGCATGGGTGAACTACCGGATTCGGCTCTCCGATCACGCCGCTTGGGTAGCTTCGGTCGCAAACTCGTCTGCGCACCATCGTATCTGCAAACGCTTCCTCCGATACGGTCGCCAGATGACCTCAAGAACGCGGACTTCGTGGCCATGGAGGGGTTGCTGGAACAAATTGTGCTGCTGAAAGACGGAGAAGAAAAGGTGCTGCACACGGGCCGCGGGCGTGTTCTTGTGGATAATTTCGCAGCATTGCGATCCGCTCTCTGCGCCGGATTGGGCATTCAACGGCTACCGGCCTTGGTCGCTGACACAGACCTGAAGTCCGGCGCGCTTGTCGAGATACTACCCGATTGGAAGATCCCCGATCTAGGCACCTACGGCGTCTGGCCAGACACCAGCCGCCGCAGTTCTCTCACTCGACTGTTGATAGATTACATTGTCGCCGAGACCTGACCATGTGTTTGAGGCGATGCCAGCCTGAAATCATGTAAGCGGCCATTGGTTCATTGTGCAGCATCCGGAACAATGGGCTCTTTGCAGCCATTCGCCGCGCTTTCTAGATTGGAACGCAAGGCCATCCTAAGCGGCCATTTGGATTGTTGCTGCAATTGTAACTACCAGCCCGTAGCCGCAGAGATTTGTCTGCGGCTACGGGTTGTGAATTGGATATCTCGCTAAAACCCGATCGCCACCAGCGGCCGATCGAGCATGCTGAGCATCTTTTTGGGCTTGTACTTTGTCATCTTGAAGGAGTGCGCGGATGCCTTCGTCCTCTTCGGTTTCCAAATCATTGCCGATCTCAACAAGCTCTTGCGCCCATATGGCCCTTTGTGCTTGCCATTTTTCAAGCTCGACCACGTCCTCTTTGATCGTCGGGCCCTGTATTCGGGCTTCGCCGGTTTTGAAGTCAATGATGACCTGATCAGGGTGGGGCAGGGGGGGCTGGTAAATCTGTGATCCCCATGTCTTTCCTGCGTTGCAACTCTTCGTTCCACTCGATCTTGTAAGCGATCGCTGTCTGAACCCACTCATCTGCCAACTGCTTGTTCTCACGCTCCGTTGCACCCAGAAGCTCGGCAAACAATCTTTGAGACCTGTGCTGACCCTTAACGGCATTGACCGCAAGCGCCCTTACAACGGCCTGCGCCATTGGTACGGTCACGTTGCGGTTTCCGTCGCGCACAGTGATGTCACGATAGGCTTCGTCCAGAATGATCCCTTTAAGGCGCTCTTCATTTAGCTTGGGTTGCTTGTTTTTCGACCCACGTGGTCGCCCGTTTGGATTGCCTGAGCGTCCTGGTTGGAACTGGTTCGCTACCTGCGGTTTTCGGTAACCGACCTCATAGCTCACATCAGGTGTGGGCTGGGGTAAGTTTCGCTTCTTCATTCAGCAGCCTCCACGATCCGATCCTGCCGTGGCCAACCGCACACCAGTTGTTCTGCATCGTCCCTGGCGTAGGTCTCTCAACGGGCGAGGGTGCGATCACAGTAAACTGGGTCAAGTTCACAGAGATAACCGCGCCGCCCAGTCTTCTCTGCAGCAATCAATGTCGATCCAGACCCGCCAAAGATATCCAGCACGATGTCGCCACGCCCGGACACGTCGCGGATCGCATCAGCGATCATCTGCACGGGTTTCACCGTCGGGTGCATGGCCAGTTCTTCCATGCGTCCCGTGCGGCGACTATTGGCACCTCGGTATTCCCAGACGTTGGTGCGATAGCGCCCGTTTTGACCCAGCTCGAAGTTGTTTAGATGCGGTGCCGTTCCGCTCTTGAAGACGAATATCAACTCATGGCGGGAACGGTAGAAACTGCCCATGCCACCATTGTCTTTGGCCCAAACGATCGGGTTCTTCATCTCACTATAGACAGCGCCACCCGCGTCCAGCAATTCAGACATGTGGCGCCAGTCCATGCAGAGATAATGGATCGATCCATCAACACTGTGATCTGCAAGGTTCCGCAACCCTGCCTCAGGAAGCCGGTGAACTCGGCCGAGCTCATCTCTCCGGATGCCATTGCAAACTCTCTGTGCTGGATCTTGCCCGAGTTGCCGACATGGCCATCGATCGGCACATTGTAGGGCGGGTCACTGAACACCATCCGAGCTTGTTCGCCCCCCATCAGGGTAGAGACCACCTGGGTGTTCAGCGCATCACCGCAAGCCAAGCGATGGCGTCCAAGTTGCCAGATGTCCCCCGGTTGCACTCGGGCAGGTATGGCAGAAGGCAGTACGTCTTCTGCCGGGTCACCAGCCTCCATTGAGCGCAAGCTTGTTGTCGGTCAACACGTAAGCGCGCTTCTCGTCCTCAGTCATATAATCCAGACGAAGACAGGCACGTCGGTCCAACCGAGCAGCTTCGCGCCCTCAACCCGACCATGGCCCGCAAGTATCGTTCGTCGCTCATCGATGAGCACTGGATTGGTGAAGCCAAAGGTCTCGATGCTATTGGCAATTTGGCGCACCTGTTTCTTCGAGTGTGTTCGGGCATTCTTTGCCCATGGTTCAAGATCGCGGATGGCGATCTGTTCTACCCTTGTCTGGGTCATATAGACCTCCTGCTTCTGCTCACCTGTCGATCGGCGCAAGACGCGCCGAAAACAAAAAAGGACGCCCGTGCCAACACGGCCATCCTCCTTGGGCTAATTTACCCAACATGAACATTTGAAATTTGCAAGGGCGGCCAAACTAAGATCCACACCAACCCAACCGCCGATCTAATGGCAGTCAGAAGTAAGCATGGTTCTTGCCGGCATTCGTTTGTTTCGCACCAAACATCACATTCTCTCCCTGTTCAGGATTAGATGTTCCCTGATTTTGAACGGACAATTCCCTGTAAACAGGAAATTCAGACCGAGACGCGATAGCTCAAGACTGTTTGCACAGCCAACCACTTTCCTGTTTTCAGACGCTGAGAGTTTACCGCGCGAATGTCACGTGTTTTCGAGTGCTTGGCGGACGGGGATTTCAAGAGAGACGCGGATAAGAGCAAGAACCGGGCGGATTTAAGGGCGCAGTCTCTGTTTGCGATTCCGGCGGTACGAGTTTGTGGATTTTTGGGTGTTCTGTTTCAGAACGATGCGAACTGATCGCGCTTTTCACCCGTGGCTATGCCGTCAAGAACATCGGGCGCGAGCAACGCCGGGTTGGTTACATCCCGCTTGCGACGCTTCGAGACGCAATCGGAGACAGAGAGCTCGGAGAAGGTTTTCCCTGCAGTAACCATGCGTCAGCATCGGAGAAGACCATCTTAGGGAAAACTCGACAATCTGTTCCTAGCTAACTTTTACCTTTGAAAACGGTCTCTTTGGGTCATATCCGAACAGGCTCAGAACGAAGAATCCAATGGTGCATACACAAACCCAAAACAACGTCATGAGTTCGAGCCGCAGATAAAGCGCGAAACGGATCAGCTCGACCGCGTATGTGAACGGGTTCCAAACCACCACTGACGCGATGTAAGGCGCGTTTTCCTGCATCTGCCAAAGGGGATAAAGCGCGGTGGACAGGAAGAACATCGGGAAGATGACGAAGTTCATCACCCCAGCGAAGTTCTGGAGCCGGCGGATCATGGCGGACAGGAACAGCCCCATGGCGCCCAACATCAGCCCGACAAGGAACAGGGCAGGCAATACTGCAAGATAACCGCCCCACTGCATGCGGATATCGAAGACCCAAGCGATGGCCAGAAAAACGACGCATTGCAGAACAGATACAAAGGCGCTGGCAAGAAGCTTGGCAAATAATATCCACCAGCGCGGCACAGGTGCGGTCAGAAGCAGCCGCATTGACCCCATTTCTCGGTCGTAGACCATCGAAAGCGAGGACTGCATGGCGTTGAAAAGTACGATCATCGCGCAGAGGCCGGGGACGATATAGGTCTCATACCGGATGTAGGTTTCATAGGGGGGGATGATCGACAGGCCCAGTGCTGCACGAAACCCTGCGCCGAAAATGAATAGCCAGACCAAGGGCCGAACAAGTGCCGCAAGAAACCGTTCGCGCTGGTGCAGGAAGCGCAAGAGCTCGCGCAAGATGATGGCTTTGAGACATGTCATCATAGCTGCGGTCTTTCATGGCCTGCATAGTGTCGCGACAGCTCTTCAGCGCCTCCAAGTTCTGCAAATCCGCCGCGGCTTACGATCTGACCGGATTGTAAAACGATCACGTCGTCTTCCGGCCAAAGCTCGTCAAGAAGGTGGGTAATCCAAAGGACGGTCACACCCTGAGCACTCATCGCATGAACAGCCTCAACGATGGCGTGTTTGGAGGCGGGATCAAGCCCGGTTGTGGGCTCATCAAGCAGCAGGATCTTGGGGCTGGGCAAAAGCGCGCGTGCAATTTCCAATCGGCGACGGTGCCCGCCATTCAAGTCGCGCACCGAGCTTTTTTCACGCCCTTCTAGGCCAAACTGTGCCAGAAGCGCCCCGATCCGGTCAGCCGGGTTCTTCATCCCATGCAGCCCCGCGAAATAACGCAAGTTCTGGGCAACCGAGAGTTCCAGGTCCACGGCCGATTGCTGGAACACCATGCCGACGTCACGCAAGCCCGCGCGTGATTTCAACATGGACTGCCCCATCACCCGCACGTCGCCGCGATCCGGCAGCAAAAGGCCCGCGATCAGGTTGAAGATCGTCGATTTTCCAGCGCCATTGGGTCCCAGAAGAGCAGTGAATGACCCCTCGTCCAGCCGCAGAGAAAACTGCGACAGCACCGTGCGGGGTCCATAGCTAAGGCCCACATTTTCCAGGATAATGGCGTCTGTCATTCAATCTCGATCTGTATCGCTTGGCTTTCACCTGTGCTGCCTGGAATGCGCAGCTCGTATGTGCCGGGTTTGATTGCAACGAAGCCGATTTCCATCGTGCCGGCGTCATCAAACTCGATCGAATGCAGCGCATAAGGGCGGATTTCCAACCCTTCGATGACAACTTCGTCGACCCAGATGGCGCGGAAGAAATCATTCCCGGCAAGACCGATTTCGCCCGACCCATCTGCGGTGAACTCGACCTCGTAGTACTTGCCGGATTTCAGCTCCCACGGAGCGTCAGAAAGCGGTTCCCCAACGGACAGGATAACCTCGGGCAGGTCAATCTTGTTGGAGCCTGACAAAAGCCCGGCCATGCCCAGATCGTCATCGTTGTCTGCGAACGCGGTGTTTGCGGCGAGAAGACTGGCGAGAAGAATTGCGTGTTTCATTTCTTGATCCTCAACTGGTCGGGCGGGCCACCGCGCCCCAAGGGAAGCGGCCCACTTTGATGGATTTGATGGCTTTGTTGGTGGCAAGGTCGATGACGCTGACGTCGCCCGACACACCATTGGTGGTGAACAGTTTTGTGCCGTCAGGCGAAAACGCCATGTGCCAGACGCGGCGCCCCACAAGAACATAGTCCAGCACTTCGTAGGTTGCGGTATCGACCACGGCGACGTGGTTGGACGGGCCAAGCGCGACATAGGCAAGGCTGTTATCTGCGTTTAGCTCGACCCCAACGGGCTGAACCTTGTCGGGGTGAACGCCGGTGATCTCGAATTCAATTCTGGCGATTTGGCTTTGATCGGATGTGTTGAATACGGCCACTGTCCCACCGATTTCCGAGCTGACCCAAAGCTTCGAGCCATCGGCTGTGAATTCGGCGTGGCGCGGGCGGGCGTCAACCAATGTGTTGGCGTAGATGCTGTTGGTTTCCGTGTCGATCCAATGCGCCATATTGGTGGTTTCAGACGTCGTGATGGTCGTCTTTCCATCCGGGCTGACCGCCATGCCTTCGGGCTCAACGCCCACATTGATCTGCGCGATCACGTGATGGGTTTCGGTGTCCACAACCGTGGTCACAGCATCATCTTCATTGGCGATATACAGCAGCTTACCGTTCGGGTGCAGCGCGAATTGTTCGGGATCTTCGCCGGAGGGCAGATCGTGAATGATCTTGCCCGCCTCGACATCCAGCACCTGAACCGAGTCCGAATCCGAGGCGCAGATGTAAAGATACTTGAAGTCGTTCGAGAACAGGATGCCGCGCGGACGTTCGCCAACCTCATATTCTTTGACGACTTCCAGTGTATCCACATCGATCACGGATACCGTGTCGCTTTTTTCATTCGAGACCCAGATTTCATCGCTCAGGGCCGCGGCGGGTATGAGGGCGATCAACGCCGCCAGACAGGTGTTCCGTTTCATAGCTCTATTCTCCGAATGCTGTGCATTGGCTTTCCGGCGTATCAGCGCCAAGGCTGTCCAACTCGTTTCTGGCGTGCAGGAACCCCTCAAGCGGGGCCATCGCGACCAGAGCCGAGGCATGGGTCAGACCGATGGGTTGGCGCATCTGACCGTTCCATTTGCGGAAGGACAGGGGACGCCCCTTGAACCCGGCCAGTTCAATTCCGTCCAAAAGGAAGGCGCGAATGCCGTCGATTTCTGCGAAATCTGTCCTGAGATGGGCTTCGTCCACAGCGCGCAATGCGGCCCATGCAGCATAGTCGACATCTTGCATGCTGCGCCCGGCCAGATCGTGGAAGCGGCTTTGCAGCTGGGCAGCCCCCCATTGTTCGTTCACCCGGTCCCAGCCTGTGGCGCGCAAACCGTCTCCGCCCAGAATTGGGCGGGCAAGCCAAGTGTTATAGGCAAGGTAGCGCGCGAAATCATTGTGTTCATCCGCAACGAACAACACGTCATAATCGCCAAGCTTTTGCGTCAGCAGCGGCACTTCGGCACCCGCCTGCCTGCGCAGATCGCCGTCCAGAACCCAAGGTTCTTCTGTGGCAAAGCGCATCCCGAACTTCTTTGATGCCTTGCGCAGGGCTTGGGCGAACTTGGCATCCTCGGCGGCATTGCCGGTTACAAGCGCCATCTTGTCCCAGCGCTTCTTCAAGACGAACTGCATCAGCGCATCGGCACGCATCGCGTGGCTCGGCAAGCTGTGTAAAAGCGTAGCGCGGCAGTTTTCACCCCGCAAACTGTCATCATAGGACCGGACGTTGAAGAAAAGTCGCGCTTCGGTCCCATCCACAAGGCTGGTCATTTCCTCGGCGCTCATATCGAGCAGCACATAGGGCGCGTCGCTGTCGTGCAATGCTGCGCGCGCGGCCCCCAGATCGCCTTCGGCCAGATCGACGGTTTCCATGACGAACTGGTATCCCATGAAGCCACCCGTCGTGTTGTTGTCAGCAACGGCCAAATAGGCGCCCGCAAGGCCGAGGTCTTCGGGGATTGGATCTAGATTCGACAAGACAGGGCGCTCTGGCGTGGCAATCCTGAGGTAAAGCACGTCAATGTCGCGCTTGTTGTCCGCAGCGCCCGCAATGTTTGCGAGCAAACCAACAACCAGCATGACGACAAATGAATTCAGCAATCCAGTCATCTGATCCTCCCTAACAAGAGAGTGTCTATGATTGCTAGACGTTCGAGTAGTTGGACAAAGGTCGAATAGTGCGACCGCAGCAAGCCAATTAGAAAGTTTCAAAAGCTTGGAGGAGACACAATGAAACTCTCGACACGGATGCTTGTGCCACCGTTCATTCTTGCCGCCGCTGCCGCTTTCGCTCACGGCGACGTAGCCCCACAGGCGGTAGACACAGCTGGCCTTCCTGACCTTGGTGAGGAATGGCTTGAAGAAAACCCCTGGCGTGACCCGGCAGGCGAAAACTGGCAAACTGCGATCGACATTGGCGCATCTGGCTATAACCAGAACTGCGCACGGTGCCACGGTTTGGAAGTGGTGTCCGGCGGACTTGCGCCGGACCTGCGCTACCTCAGTGCAGATTGGGATGGTGATGAATGGTATCTTGAAAGATTCCGTCATGGCATGACCCAAAACGGGATCACGAAGATGCCAGCCTTCGGTGACCTTCTTGGACAAGAGGCCGCGTGGGCGATCCGTACCTATGTCGAGACCCGCCCGGATGACGGCGCTTTTGATGACCATCAAACCCGTTTGTCTGCGATCCGGGATCTTCTGAAAGATCGTGCAAGCGAGGTTGAGGGTGGTGTTGATGTGGCGTCGCTGAGCGAAGAGGTCGCCGCGCTGCGAACCGAGCTGACCGACATCAACGCGGCTGCCGAAACCGGGTCGGACGCTCCGGTGGCGGAATCTGCGGTGTCCCGCGCAGCAATTGCGCTGGATGGGAGTGCCACAAGCTTCGCCAAAGCCGCCGAGATTCTGACCATCGGCCTGTCAGCTGCAAACTGATCGGCGTGCGGTTTTGGGCTCATATTGTCTTGGTGTTCGGCCTGTTGGCCGGCACCTCCGGGTCCGCGCTGGCGCGATGTGAAGATCTTGCCAAGGGCTATGACGACGTGGTCCCGAACCGCGCGGACACCCGGATCAATGTTGGGCAGGACTTTGACACGATCCTTGAACGTGGGTTTCTGACGTTTGCCGTCTATGATGACTTCGCCCCGTTTTCATGGGAGGAAGCCGGCAAGCCCAAAGGCATTGATATCGAGATCGCGCGCATCATTGCCGAGGATATCGGGGTAGAGGCGCGCTTCAACTTCGTGACCGCCGACGAAAACGTCGATGCCGATCTGCGTAATCAGGTCTGGAAGGGTCCTTTGATCGGCGGCCGGGTGTCGAATATCATGATGCATGTGCCTTACAGCAAGGACCTGCAATGCCGGAACGAACTTGTTGTGCTGAACGGTCAGTATTTCAACGAGACATTGGCGACGGCATATCGCATCGACGTGTTCCCGGACGATGCCCCGACAACACCCTATTACCGCTTTCACAAGGTGGGTGTAGAAAACCACACGATCTCGGATTTCTATCTGTCGAACTTCAACGGCGGTATGCTGCTGCCCAACATTCGCCATTACCCCGAACATGAAGATGCCTTTGCGGCAATGGAGGCAGGGGAAGTGGATGCCGTCATGGGCGTGAAGAGCATTCTTGAGCATCTCGACCAAAGTGATGCCATCGAAGTGGCCACGCCGCCGCTTGTGAACTTCGCGCTCGATACTTGGACGCTGGGCATCGCCGTGCGTCACAATTTCCGTGAATTGTCCTATGCCGCCGACTATGCGATTTCGGATGCGTTGGCAGATGGCCGGATCGCAGCCATTTTCGAGAAATATGGCGTCAGTCACGCCGCCCCGGAATATTGAGCGTCAGCCCAATCGGGTCACGTCGCCTTCGGGGCTTTCCAACCAGATATTGACGATCCCGAGGGCGCGAAAATCAAGCGCGCCGATCTTTGATTTGGGCATGAGCGAAAGCGCAGTGGAATACCCGTCCGCAAGCGCCGAGCTTTGCGCCTGAACCGTGACGGTTTTCCAAACCGGATCGCGTCCCAAAGGATGCACGATATGCGCCTGTCCATTGGCGCGTGTCATGGCGCCAGGAGCACTGGTCGCAAGGCCAAGATTTACCAGATCGGTATACCCCAACCGCTGTGCCTCATCGTTCTCGATGCCCAAGCGCCAATCCCCTTCGCCCGCCGCGAATTCCCCGAGATTGACCAGATGTTCGATCTGTCCACGGCGCTGCAAGAGACGAGACAGCCGATCACTTGCATATCCCTGCGCGATCCCATTCAGCGTCAGGGCTGTGTCTGGTTTTTCGAACCGGATGACGTCGCGTCGGACGTCAATCGTTCCAAATCCGGCAGGAGAGATTGGCGAAGCGTGCTCAGCTTGCCAGACCGACTGTATGGTTGGGTCGAAAACCCCGTCAGTCACGGTCCAAATCTTTTCAGATATATTCAACAGTGCAACCAGATCGTCAGGCGGATTGTGCAACACCCCTTCCCGGTTCAACTGCGAAATGGCCGAGTGGGGACGGAACAGGCTGAACACATTTTCAAGTCGTTCAACTTCGGTTTCAATCGCCGCGACCGTCCTGTCCGCGTCTTCGCCGCGTTCATGAAACACCACGGATAGATCGGCCCCAAATCCGCGCCCGTGCCATTCGCGCAGGCTTGGTTTGTACCGCGTGCACGCCAAGGCCCCCAGTGCGGCTGCCCCAAGTTTGATGACATTTCTTCGCTGCATCATGACGCGCGTGCCCTTTTCTTGTCGGCGACGATCAGTGGCACGCATTTGTTGCGATCTTCGTAGATTTCAACGCATTCCAGGCAGCCAAAACACTCGGAGTAGTCGACCTTGCCCGATGGTTTGATGGCCTTGTATTCGCATTTGACCTTACACAGCTGGCAAGGTGATCCGCATTCTGCCCGGCGCGTGATCCATGGGGTCAGGCGCAACCAGCCGCCGAGTGCCATCAAAGCCCCAAGAGGGCAGAGATAGCGGCAATAGGCTTTGAAGACGACGGCCGACGCAAGCAGGCAGATCACAGCGTAGAACACATAGTACCATTCGCGCTGAAAGAAGACCGAAATGGCGGTTTTGAAGGGTTCGACTTCGGCTGCGGTTTCAACCTGTTCCGGGCGATAGAGCAGGGTCGCGATCAGACCCGCCAACACGACGTATTTCAAGAACTTCAACCGCCGATCCCACATGCCCGAGACCGTCAGTTGTCGAACGCCCAAACGCTTGGCGATCGCACCGACAAATTCCTGCATTGCGCCGAACGGACACAACCAGCCGCAAAAGAGTGCGCGCCCCCAGATGAAGAAACCGATGATCGCGGCAATCCAGATCACGAGAGAAAACGGGTCGTAGAGGAGGAAGCTGAGCGATTTCCCCGCCATAACGGCGGACAGGGTCGCAATGGGGGTCAGGATGGAAAGCTGCCCTTGCCCCCACCAACCGATGAATCCCAATGTCATGGCAAGAACGCTGAAGCGTGTCAGCCGGTAGTGGGCGCGCTGAACGAAATGACGGTTGAACAGCATAAGCAGGAAAACCAGTTCCAAGAAGAGTACCAGAATGATCAGATCCGTGCGGCGGTTCACCAATGCACTTTCAAAGGGGGACAGGGGTTTTGGTGGCGTCAGGATATCGAAAAACCGGTCATCGGCACTGACCGTCCAGCTGAACCGCGCTTGTCCCAGCTCGGGCTGCAGCATTCCATGCTGACGAACAGCCAGAAGGCTGAGTTGCCAGTCACGCACAGGGTTAAACCCCAACCGACGATCCAGCCGCAATACTATGGCTTTGCCGTCTGGAACTCCCGGTTTCAGGTCGATCAGAAGGTCGGCATCCATGACAGACACCGGAAATTCGTCTTGCTTTGCCTCGATCCACGAGGGCGCGGTGTTGCGGACGAAATCCTCGGACACCAAGCCGTGATCCCCGGCTTCGATCAGCAGCAAAGTTTGATCATCGGGAGAGATGTCTCCCAACCGCTGCCAATCGCGCAGCATGCGGGGGCCCATGACCGCCTTGGCCACAGATGGCGCCGTTACGTCCACGATCCACAGATCAATGAAAGGGTCGCTGTCCGTGGCGTCAGGAAAGGGATCATCGCTTTGCCACGTTGTCCCTTCAAATTCGGCGCGCACTTCACCATGCGTGGTAACCACGTGGCGCGCCAGACCTTGCTCCACCAACTCGGGCCACGTGAAGTTCATGTCCAGGTCAGGCTTCACAACCACTTTCTCTTGCGGGCGGGCAATACCCTTCAGCTTCTGGCGAGCAACCTCGCGGGCTGCAGCCATGATACTTTCATGGGCGATCCTGACCGACGCCGTCGCCTTGGTCACGCCGTCCAGATAGACCAGCGACCCTCCGCCACCCGAGCCGTAGTTGGTGCCGATGGTGATGGGCGTGTTGATGGACAGGCCGCGGTATTGTTCAAGGAACTGTCGAAACGGGGCCTCACCCAACCCCGACACAAAGATGGGTTCATTGTGGTTCAGCAGTTTCACGTCGATGAAACCGCCATCCATGTCCAGCAACACCATGATGTTGATCGATGCTCCCGAAAAGCCGGGAAGCGGAGATATGGCTTCGGACTGGATGACATACCCACCGCGCGCGCCGCTGCCATTAAGCAGCTCCCACACGCCTTCTATATCTGTGGGCTCTCCAAGGCTGTAGGGCGCAATCACGGCGTCGCGAAGCTCGGCCTCATCAACCAAATCCGCCGCTGCCCAGTGAGAGCTCAAGACCAGCCAAAGCGCCCCCACCATTGCGCAGAACAGCCGTTGGATGATGCTTTTCCATCTCACAGTGCAGCAATCTCCGCGCCGGTCTGGACCACGTCACGCAGCTCAAAGCTGTCAGCGCCAAGCGCCGCAGCTTCATCTTGCGCGTGTGTCACAAGAACTAGCGCGCTTCCTGTTTGGTCTAAAAACCTGCGCGTAAGCGCAAGCATCTCTTGCCTTAGGCTTTGATCAAGCGAGGCAAAGGGCTCGTCCAGCAGGACCAGAGGTGTTGGTGTCAGAAAGCAACGCGCCAGCGACAAACGGCGCTGCTGCCCAACCGACAGCTGACGCGGAAAGTGATCTGCCTTGTCATGCAGGCCGACCTGAGCCAGAGCCTTTTGAATGTCGTTGTCCGAGGCACCGGGGTGAAAGATTTGCAGGTTTTCTTCGGTCGTGCGCCATTCCAGAAGGGTTGGGTTCTGGAACATCAGGGCGATTTCGTCAGGCGCTTTGCGGGTCCCGACAAATCGCTTATCCAGACCTGCAATAATGCGAATTAGCGTTGTCTTGCCCACACCTGACGGGCCGAACACTGCGACCCGATCGCCATGTTTCAGATCAAGATGCACATTCTCCAGAACGGTGTGACCTGCGAAAGATTTGCGGTGAAGGTCAAGCTTCAGCATCGACGCGCCACCTTCCTACCCGCTTTTCGCTGGGCTGCATGATCGAGAATTCGATGAACAGAATGCAGATGACGAAGCTGAGCGCATAGGCCAGAACGCCCGTCACATCAAAGAGCGAGAACTGTGTGTGAATTTGTCGCCCGATCCCGTTTGGGCGCCCCAGAAACTCTACCACCAAAACGATTTTCCAGATGACCGAAAAGCCGGTTCGCGCTGCGGACACGATATGTGGAAACAGCTCGGGCAGAATGATGTGGCGCAACTTCGTCAGCGTTGAAAGCCGGTAGACGCCTGCCAGGTCGCGCAGCGCCGATGATGAGCTGCGCGCGCCTTCCCGGATGATCGTCGTGGTCATCGGCACTTTGCTAAGCGTGACCGCCAGAACCGCCGCAAATTCGTTCAGGCCCACCCAGAGGTAACACAGGACGATCAGGACAAGCGCGGGCAGGTTTAGGAAGATGATCAGCCACGGATCAAGCCACGCGTCCACGTTATCTGATCGGCCCATGGCATATCCCAAAGCGCCTCCGATGATCATCGCTAATCCAAAGGCCGCCGCGACGCGCCAGCCTGTTGCCACCAGATTCTCCTGCAATCTGCCCTGCTGCCATAACGCGCGCATCTCGTGGAAAACTTGCATCGGGGACGGCAAGACCTGCGGATCCCCCAGCAAGACCGAGAGGCCGTGCCAAAAAAGAAGGAACAGCCCCAAGGAAAAGATACGTATGCCAGTGTCGCGACGCATAGACCGGACTAGCTGCCGATGAACAGCCCGGCAGGAAGGGTTGTCGCCTTCCCGACAAGATCTTCGCCGCCAAGTTCGCCCATAAGCCCCAACATGTCTTGCACCGCATCGGTGTCGATCTCGGTCCCGCCGGGAATGCCCGCAATGAACCCGGCCTTAAGGGCCTCGAACTGAGCGTCGTTTTTGGGCTTCATGCGCGGGCGGACAACCTCCCAAGCAGCTGCATCGCTGCGCAGAATGTCCTTGGCCGCGCGTGATGCGGCGTAAAGCGCTTCAGAAAGCTTGGGGTCCATGTCGCCGTTCACGATGTAACCCAAAAGCGGCGTGGTTGGGTTCAACCCAAGCGTTTCAGCCGCTTCCTGGACCGAGATGATCTCGACCAATCCCGCAGCCTTGGCCTTCGCCTGGAAGTGCCAGAAGTTGATCACCGCATCGACCTCGCCGGTCAGGGCGGATTTGAACATCAGCGGCGGCGCGCCGAACTCTTGTTTCGTGATTCTTTGCAGATCAAGGCCAGCCGTCTTTTCGGCATATGCTTTCAGGATCAACCAGCTTTTATCCAGCGGGCCACCTGCGATGCCAACGGTCTTGTCCTCCAATCCTGACAAGTCCGAGATGCCGCTTTCTGGCTTTACCATGATGCCGCCAACGGCCGTCGAATAAGGAATGAACTTAAGGTCGCGCCCTTCCGCGCGCTGACGCGCCGCCCACACAACATCTGACACCATCACGTCGATTTCGCCGCCAAGGAAAGCGATGTCTGATGCGTTGCCACCACCCATGGGAACCACCTCAAGTGTGAAGCCGTTCGCCGTATCAAAGCCATTGTGCTTGATCGTGTCGAGTTCCCAGTTCACCGTGCCAAAGGACAAGGCACCAAGCTTGATGACCGGCAAGTCTGCCGCCACAGCCACCTGTGCAACACAGGCAAATACCGCGCTGAACGCGGCCTTCTTGAATCCAAACATAACAGTCCTCCCTGTTTGTAAGCAGCGTAGGCGCGCAGGGGGCGCATCTTCTATACGACCAATTGGCAATACCTTTCAGGCCGAGTTTCCGCGAGTTTTTTGGGCGACAGGAATCTGGAGTTTCTGTCGTCTCGGAATGGGAGGACACGATGAGGAAATTACTACTGGCGACGACTGCGACACTGTTCGCGGCGACGGCGTCGATCGCGGGGGTGACCGAAGAGGACATCGCCAACGATCAAAACATCACCACACAGATCGTAAGCAACGGGATGGGGCGTCATCAACAGCGCTTTAGCCCGCTCGACATGATCAACAAAGAAAACGTAAAGCACCTGGTTCCGGCCTGGTCCTTTTCGATGGGTGGCGAGAAACAGCGCGGGCAGGAAACCCAGCCGCTGATCTATGACGGCATCATGTATGTCACGGGTTCGTATTCGCGCTTGTATGCGATCGACGTCGAGACCGGCGAAGAAATCTGGCAATACGATGCCCGTTTGCCCGAAGGCATTCTGCCCTGCTGTGATGTGATCAACCGCGGGGGCGCCATTTATGGCGACAAGATCTATTTCGGCACGCTGGATGCACGGATTGTCGCGCTGGACCTGAAGACCGGCGACGTTGTCTGGAAGGACAAGATTGCGGACTACAAGGCCGGCTATTCCTATACCTCTGCCCCTCTGATCGTGGATGGGTTGGTCATCACTGGCAACTCGGGTGGTGAGTTTGGCATCATCGGCGAGGTGCAGGCGCGCGACGCTGAAACCGGCGACGTGGTCTGGACCCGTCCGGTGATCGAAGGTCATATGGGCACGCTGAATGGCGAAGAAAGCACCATGACTGGCGAGCTGAATGCGACCTGGCCGGGTGACCTTTGGAAAACCGGCGGTGGCGCCACCTGGCTTGGCGGCACCTATGATGCGGACACCGACACGCTTGTGTTCGGTGCCGGTAACCCCGCGCCTTGGAACTCGTGGCTGCGCGGTGCGGGTGACCAGAAAGATGGCTCGGGTGACAACCTCTATGCCGCGTCGCGGATCGGGATCGACCCCGCAACCGGCGAGATCAAATGGCACTTCCAGACCACCCCGCGCGAAGGTTGGGATTTTGACGGCGTGAACGAAGTTGTTCCGTTCGTCGATGCAGAAGGTAACAAGCGTTTTGCCACGGCAGATCGTAACGGCTTCTTCTACGTCCTAAACCGTGAAGATGGTGCGTTCGTTTCGGCCTCGCCCTTTGTGAAAGACATCACATGGGCTTCGGGCATCGATGAGAACGGCCGCCCGATCTTCAATGAAGAAAACCGTCCGGGCAACCCGGCGGATGCTGCGGATGGCGGCAAGGGCGACGTTGTCTTCTCGGTGCCGTCCTTCTTGGGCGGTAAGAACTGGATGCCAATGGCGCACAGCCCGGATAACGGCCTGTTCTTCGTGCCCTCGAATGAATGGGGGATGGACATCTGGAACGAGCCCGTCAGCTATAAGGAAGGCGCTGCCTACCTTGGGTCCGGCTTCACGATCAAACCGATCTTCGAGGACTATATCGGCTCGCTGAAGGCGATTGACCCGAACACCGGAGACATCAAGTGGGAATACAAGAACGATGCACCACTTTGGGGCGGCGTGATGGCAACCGCAGGTGGTCTGGTCTTCACGGGCACGCCCGAGGGCTATCTGAAAGCCTTTGACGCAGACAGCGGCGAAGAGCTGTGGAAGTTCCAAACGGGCTCTGGCATCGTTGGCCAGCCGGTCACCTGGGAGCAAGACGGCCAGCAGTATGTCGCTGTTGCCTCGGGCTGGGGTGGCGCGGTTCCGCTCTGGGGTGGTGAAGTGGCCAAGAAGGTCAACTTCCTGAACCAAGGTGGCTCGATCTGGGTCTTCAAGATCCCGGTCATGAACTGACCCAAGCCAAACTATGCGAAGCCCGCGCCTTGTGGGCTTCGCTCTTTCGTTATTTAATTTAGAGGCGAACATGAAAATGGCAGAGGTCGTCATGCCGAGTTTCGGTGACACAAGCGAACTAAGATTGTTGTTGATCGACGATCACCCGTTGTTTTGCGACGCGATGGCCATGACCGTCGGAGAGATTTTCGACGCCCCCCTTATCCAAACCGCCTCGACACTAAAGGAAGCTCTAAAACGAGTCGCAGACGCCGCGCCCGATCTTATCGTGCTGGATTTGAACCTGCCGGACGTGGACGGCGTTGATGGCCTGATCCGGCTGCGCTCGGCTGTTCCTGACGCGAAGATCGTCGTTGTGTCGTCGATCTCGGACAACCGCGTGACGTCAAGCGTTCTGGATTCCGGCGCCGTTGGGTTTGTCCCCAAAGGCAGCCCGCGTGAAGAACTTGTGCGCGCATTCCAGATCGTAGCGGATGGGGAAATCTATACACCAGAAGACTTTGTCGCGCCGCAGGGCGGGGGACTGTCGCAGGAAAATCAGGCGGTGGTCGAGAAACTGTCCAGCCTCACACCCCAGCAATCAGTCATTCTGAACCTGATATGCGAAGGCAAGCTCAACAAGCAGATCGCCTATGACCTTTCCATTGCCGAAACCACGGTGAAGGCGCATCTGACCGCGATCATGCGCAAGCTTGGGGTCCAAAACAGGACGCAAGCTGTATTACTCGCGAAAAAAGTCAGCTATGCTTCGCTGACGGGGGAAACCGGCGGCTGCTAGATTTCCAGGGAGGGGACCTGATTGAGCGAGTCTGACGCGAGCATCGTCAAGACCGTATCGGTCGATTTGTTGGCTGAAACGGATCCAGTCGCGGAACTGGTCAAGGCATTGGGTGACGGATCCTATGCCTGTATTATCGTTTTAGCGTCTCCCGCTGTGGAATTGGAGCACTTTACTGCAGAATTGCAGAAGGAATTGGATTCCCCGCATATTTTGGGCGCGCGTACGGCAGGCGAAATCTGCGACGAAGGCTATAGCGAACACAAGATTGTCGCGCTTGCTTTCCCGCAATCGCATTTCGCTGCGAGCGCGCGCATTTTTGAAGCCCTTGATGATCCGGACGAGGTTGCGATTGGTCGCGAAGTCTTGGCTCTTCGCCATGACGCACAGGCACAACGGCATGATTTTAAAAACGAGTTCGCGTTTCTTCTGGTGGACGGCCTGTCACGCCGTGAGGATGCGTTTGTTCTGAACATCTCGACAGCGCTTGGGTCGACCCAACTGTTTGGCGGATCGTCAGGCGACGGGTTGCGGTTTGAACGCGCGCCGGTTTTCTATAATGGACAAGTCCGCGACAAGGCCGCGATCGTGCTCGTTGTCCGCAGCGATTGTCGGTTCGAGGTGTTCCGAGAGGACCATTTTGAATCATCCGAGAAACGATTGGTCGTGACGGGCGCAATCCCTGAAAAACGCCTTGTGACCGAGATCAACGCCGAACCCGCCGCGCCCGAATATGCGCGGATCGTCGGCATTGACCCGAACCAGCTGTCTCCGTTCATTTTTGCCTCGCATCCGATCGTTGTCTCAGTCGGCGACCAACACCATGTGCGCGCCATCCAGCGTGTCGAGGAAAACGGACATCTTAGGTTTTTCGCGTCTATTGATGAAGGCATGGTGCTGACGGTTGCAAAGGCCAGAAACATCTCTGAGCATCTCAAAGAGGTGCTCGGAAAGCTGTCGGCGGATCGTGAACCGGACCTGATTTTTGCGTGTGATTGCATCCTTCGACGGCTTGAGGCCGAGCAAAAACAAGAAGTTATCAATATGTCAGCAGAGCTGAGAAAACACCGTGTTGTTGGGTTCTCAACCTATGGCGAACAGCACAATATGCTGCATGTAAATCAAACCCTTACTGGAATAGCGATTTATCCACCTGACCATGAGTGACCCGCATTCGACAGATGGCCTTTTGAAGGCAACCGACAGCCTTGAGCGCGAAAACGAAAAGCTCAAGGTCATTGTCGACAAGCTGATGTCTCGCGTGGAACGGGCGACCGTCGACAGCGCCAAGGGGTACATGCATTTCGAGCGCGCGATTGCTTTGGAAGGCGAAGTTCAGCAGCGAACCAGCAAGCTTGAGGAAGCGCTGGATGTGCTTCATGCCACGAATGCGCAGCTTGCAGCAGCCCAGCGCGAGGCCGAGAAAGCCCGGCAGGATTTGTCGTCAGCTGTTGAAACGATTCAGGAAGGATTTGCGATTTTCGACGCCAGCGAAACGTTGGTGATGAAGAACTCGCGGTTCTCGACGATGTTTCCGGACGTGGTGGGCGAGATCAAGCGGGGTATGAGCTTTGAAGACTACCTTCGTCTGACGGCGGGCAGCGCGTATATCGTGCGTCCCGGCGGCATGTCGGTTGAAGACTGGGTGAACCAGCGCCTTGCTGTTCACGAAAGCAACTCGGTGAACTTCACACTCGAACTGAAAGACGATCTTTGGCTGCAGATCAGTGAGCAGAACACGCCGGATGGCGGAACGATTGTCCTGCAGACGGATATTACCGACCATACCCGGCTTGAGCGTGAAGAGCGCGCCAAAATTCTGGACCAGCAAGCCAAGATCGTCAAAGCCACGCTTGAGCATATCGAACAGGGCGTCTTGATCTTTGACGCGGATAGAAAGCTGATCGAATGGAACGATGCGGCCATCGAAATTCTGAAGATTCATCGCAGGCTTGCACGTGCTGGGATGCGCCTGGCCCGGTTCGAACGGCTGTTTGAACCGGGTGTCGTCTTCACCCCCGAAAGCCAGCCACAAGTGGTCTTCGACTGGGCGTCAATCCACAAGAACCGCGAGATATTGCGTTGCGAGTTAGAGGCCATGAATGGCTTCCAATACGATGTTGTCGGGCAGGAAATGGCGGATGGCTCATTCCTTGTCTCGTTCAACGATGTCACCAAGCTGCGTCAGACCTATAAGGACCTACATCAGGTCAACGAAACGCTTGAGCAGCGTGTTGTTGAACGGACTGACGAACTTCGGGCCGCTCGGGATTCCGCGGAACGGGCCAATGCGTCCAAATCGCGATTTGTTGCGGCGGCCAGCCATGATTTGCTGCAACCGGTGAACGCAGCCAAGCTGTTCATTTCGTCTCTGGAACACACCGAACTTGATCCGAAACAGGGGACGATCGTCGGGCGAATTTCGCAAAGTTTTCACTCGGTCGAGACGATATTGGGCGCGCTCCTGGACATCTCGAAACTCGATTCCGGGCAGGCAGCTCTGAACATCTCGGAGTTTTCGTTGGATCAGATATTTGATCGATTGCTGGAAGAGTTCTCAGGCGCCGCCGCCGAGAAAGGGCTTGATCTTGCTGTTGTACCGACCAAGGCCCGGGTGAAATCCGACCCTGTTTACCTTCGCCGCATTCTGCAGAACCTTGTGTCAAATGCGATCCGCTACACGGAAACGGGCCGCGTATTGGTTGGTGCGCGCCACCGCAAAGAAGGCATCGATGTCTTTGTCATCGACACCGGCATTGGAATACCCGCCGAAGAACAAGAACTGGTCTTCAAGGAGTTCCACAGGTCCGATCCCGGCCAAGCGACCGAATCCGCGATGGGGCTTGGGCTTGCCATCGTGGAACGCGCCTGCGGGATGCTGCAGCATGAGCTGGAGCTGACCTCGACAGTTGGGGTGGGCACCTCCATTCGCGTATCACTCCCGCTCGCAGAGCAGGAAGAGTTGGCCGTCGAGACTGTGCAGCCCAGCCGGGACATCCCAGTGTCGCTTAAGAACGCATTGATCATGGTGATTGAAAACGACCCGACCGTGCAAGACGCCATGGAACGGGTGCTAGAGATCTGGGGCGCAGCGCCATTGATCGCTGCGTCCCTGGAAGAGGCCGAGGCCCAGATCGCTGAGCTTGGAATTTTGCCTGACATCTTTCTTGTAGATTACCATCTGGACGACAACGAAAACGGGCTCGACTTGATTGGCAATCTGCGTGGCAAACACGGCCCGCTTCTGTGCGTTTTGTTGACCGCGAACAGGTCGCCTGAGCTTGCACGCGAAGCGCACCAGCAAGGTGTGTTCCTGCGCTATAAACCACTGGATGTGGAGGATCTGCAGGAGCTTGTCGGCGGCCTGTTGGCAAGCCGATCAAACGCTCAAACCTAAGCCTTCGGCGAAAGAGAAAAACCCGCCTTCGAAGAGGCGGGTTTCCAGTTTTCGTGACAGGTCATGGGGCTGCCACGGCGGGAGTGATCCTAGAAGAAGCCCAGTTTGTTGGGGTTGTAGCTCATCAAGACGTTCTTCGTTTGCTGGTAATGATCCAGCATCATCTTGTGAGTCTCGCGCCCGATACCCGACTGCTTGTAGCCGCCAAAGGCCGCATGGGCCGGATAGGCGTGGTAGTTGTTCACCCACACACGCCCGGCTTCGATCGCGCGACCAAAGCGGTAGCAGCGGTTGGCATCACGCGACCAGACGCCAGCGCCAAGGCCGTACATCGTGTCATTTGCGATCTGCAGCGCTTCTTCTTCGTCCTTGAAGGTCGTGACCGACACAACCGGGCCAAAGATCTCTTCCTGGAAGACGCGCATCTTGTTGTGGCCTTTCAGGATGGTCGGCTGGATGTAGAAGCCACCCGAGATGTCGCCGTTGAAGCGAGCGGCATCGCCACCGACCAGAACCTCGGCACCTTCTTCGCGGCCGATGGTCAGGTAGGACATGATCTTGTCCTGCTGTTCCTGGCTGGCCTGCGCGCCAACCATGGTGTCGCCAAGACGCGGGTCACCTTGTTTGATCGCTTTTACGCGCTCAATGCAGCGGGCCATGAACTCTTCATAGATGTCTTCCTGAACCAGTGCACGCGAGGGGCAGGTGCAGACCTCGCCTTGGTTGAAGGCAAACAGAACGAAGCCTTCGACGGCTTTATCCAGGAACGCATCATCTTCGGCCATAACGTCCGAGAAGAAGATGTTGGGCGACTTGCCACCCAGTTCCAGCGTGACCGGGATCAGGTTCTCGGTCGCGGCTTGCATGATCAGGCGGCCGGTTTCGGTCGAGCCCGTAAAGGCGATCTTGGCAATGCGGTTGGAACGCGCCAGCGGTGCGCCAACTTCCGCACCATAGCCGTTGACGATGTTCAGAACGCCATCTGGCAGCAGGTCCGCTATGATTTCCATCAGCACCATGATCGCAGCCGGCGTCTGTTCTGCAGGCTTCAGAACGATGCAGTTACCTGCGGCCAGCGCGGGTGCCAGTTTCCAAGCCGCCATCAGGATCGAGAAGTTCCACGGGATGATCTGACCCACAACGCCCAGAGGCTCGTGATAGTGGTAGGCAACTGTATCCGCGTCGATTTCCGACATGGTGCCTTCCTGGCTGCGCAGAACACCTGCGAAGTAACGGAAGTGGTCGACCGAAAGCGGAATGTCAGCGGCGGTGGTTTCGCGGATCGGCTTACCGTTATCCCAAGTCTCGGCGGTTGCGATGATCTCGAGGTTCTCTTCGATCCGGTCAGCGATCTTCAGCAGGATGTTCGAACGCTCGGCAGCCGAGGTGCGACCCCAGGCTTCTTTCGCAGCATGGGCTGCGTCCAGAGCAAGTTCGACATCAGCGGCATCCGAGCGGGCCACTTCGCACACAGCCGCACCGGTGATCGGCGTCACATTCTCAAAGTACTTTCCATTTACCGGAGCAACAAATTTGCCGCCGATGAAGTTGTCATAGCGATTTTTGAAGGGTGAGGCGAAAGTGCCTGCCTCTTGAGCCATCTCATTCATAACGTCTCCTCCCAAGATTGGTGAATGAAGTTCAGATGGCGAGAGCATGGACCCCAGAAGCGGTTTCGACACCCCCGACTTTGGTCGGACATCCCAGTCGTGGATTGAAAGCGGTAGACGCGGTAGTCTGTCACCAGCTTTGGACCACTTAGATGTGGCCGCAGATTGTCAGAGAGGTTCCGATGACCCTGAAGAGATCGATGGAAATAAGCTTTGCCATGTTGTTTGCCGCCGGGGCCGCCTGTGCCGAAAGTAGGGAAATGACGTCAGATGAATTTGGCACCCACAACCCCGAAGAGCTGACCCTTCATGGTGCGTTGGAACGGCTTGAACACGGAGAGTCTCATCCCATGGAATACGCCATGGGGTACTTCGCGGCGAAGGCCGGGCTGCATGACGAAGCGAAACGGCTGTTCGAAGGCTCCGTGGACGAGTTCGCCAGCCCGCAGGGTATGACGTGGCTGTCATGGATGGCTGACAACGGTTTGGCGGGGCCAGAGGATCCTGCCGCTGCCGCCGAATGGGACCGCCGAGCCGCCGAGGCGGGCAGCGAGGTGGGCATGTTCAATCACGGCCTGAACCTGCTGCGCGGACGCGGGGTGGCTCGGAATGAAAAAGAGGGGCGGAAGATGATCGAAAGCGCCGCCGCCATGGGCCAGCCACGCGCGCAGCATCTGATCGACAATGACTATGATCTGGAAAGTGTCACCCCGGATGCGGACAGTTGGAAATACAACCACCCTCTCGCTTTCTGACCTAGCGCCCGCCAAAGAACAGGATCGCCAGAATGGAAAACTACGCAGACCTGATGTTTCGTGGCCAAGTTGCCGAGATACAGAAGGCGGAAGGGTGCCACGGCATTCACAAGGCCAACTATCAACGCCGCACGCAAACCGCACTCAGCGAAGATGACATTGCGTTCATCCAGTCGCGCCAAAGCTTTTATATCGCGAGCGTGAACCCCGACGGTTGGCCCTATATCCAGCATCGCGGCGGGCCGGTTGGGTTTCTGAAAGTGATCGGCCCGACCCGCGTGGCCTGCCTTGACTATGTCGGCAATCGACAGTTCATCACCATGGGACATGTCGCGCAAGACCCGCGCGTTTCGGTGTTCTTGATGGATTACATGCGACGTGCCCGTATGAAACTGCAGGGACGTGCCACGCTGCAGCGACTCGCGGATGCGGACCCCGAAATCCTTGCGCAGTTTCCGACAGAAGGTGTTCCCGCCGAGCGTCTGCTGGTCATCGACATTGTTGCAATGGATTGGAACTGTCCGAAATACATTCCGCCCTTTGTGCCGGTCGAGGTTGCGAACGCCGCAACTGAGCGCTATGCGGCAGAGCTTCAGACAGAAAACGATGCGCTGAAAGCTGAGTTGGCCGCACTAAAGACAAGTGGCCAATAGCCCGAACCACAATTTTCTGAACGGCGCCTACGACTAAAGTCGTAGAGAATTCGCCTTGTTTTGTTGACCTGCGTCAAACGGACCACATGTGCCGCATTCTATGGTCGGGCATCAAATCGGAGGTCCCAATGAAACATCTCGCCCGTACCCTCAGCTTCGCTTGCTTTGCCGTTTGCGCTTCGCCCGCCTTGGCTGAAACCACCTTTGAAAAGATCAAGATCGAGGCCGGAGAAAAGCTGTACAACTCCGAATGCCGCAAGTGTCATGCCGCAGAGGCCTCGGGTCCCAGCTATGGCCCGCCGCTTGAAAATATCGTCGGGCGCGGTGCGGGTATGGTGCAAGACTATGACTATTCAACCAGTCTTGAGGCCTCTGGCATCGTCTGGACACCTGCTGCGCTGCGTGCGTGGATGGAAGACAATGATGGCTTCATGCCCGGAACAAAAATGCGCCATGTCGGCATCGAAGATCGCACGGTGCAGGATTTCATCATTGCCTATCTGACAAGCATCACAACGCAGGACAACGCGGCGATTTCCGAATGAGTTTTCAGCGCCGACGCCTTTAGACTTTGGTCGCATACTGCCGGTGGCACTTACCGACTACGCTGACTTCACCAAGAAGGAGCCGTACGATGGTGGACGAAGTGGAGAAAGTTGTCGTAACCGAAGCCGCGTTGGCGCTGCTTGAAGAAATTCGGGCCGAACACGGCGATGTTGTTTTCAAAATCTCGGCCGGGTGCTGTGATGGCACCGGGCCCATGTGCTTTCGCGAAGCTGACGTCATGATTGGCGTGAATGACGTCAAACTGGGCGAGGCAGACAACGCCGGCATCTGGGCGGCGCCGTCCATCGCGGAGCTTTGGCAGAACTCTCAGATGATCCTAGATGCCGGGCCAGGAACCGGTGCGGGCTTTAGTCTGGACAACGGCCGGACGACCCACTTCCTGACGCGTTCACGCATCCTGTCTGTCGATGAATAGAGTTCTTTGATGATGCTCAGATTTCCTGCGCGAATCTAGGCGACGATCGACACTTGAACAATCGAGTGTGTTTCATGCTCAATTTCGGTCTGATTGTGTCGCCGTTCCTAAGCGATGTTGCCGCAGAAAACGCATCCCGCACGCAGTGTTTTTTTGCTATTGTGCAAAATGGGCATCCGAAACAATGCCACCAAAGTCAGCTTCGCCCTAGGTCTTGGTGATCTGACCCGCCTTCAGAGAAACTGTGATCTCGGTTAGAAGCCAGCCGACACCAGCAATAGACCAGTTAAGTGACTTGCGCAGCGCCGCGACGACAAACATGCCGATTTGCTAAGCGATGCTGCGCCAGCGGGCCCCGAAAACCAAAGGTCGGGACTGCAGGGAAAGCGGGGCTATTGCCGTTATATCAAAGACATATCTGCCTCGAAATATATCAAGCCGGGAAGGCCAAATTTGCACAGTGTGGGCACTTCCTTCTATTGAAGAAGTACTCCCTTCACCGATGAACAGGGCAACTTCTAGATATGTGGTTCGCCCAAATTGACGTTTATCGTCTCACCCCAACAACTCTCCGAAAAAATCTACCCACGGGCACTTTCAGACCACCACTTCACGTCGAAATCCCGTAGGTCTATAGTTGCATGCGCTCACTCACGGACACTCCATTTGTTGCTCGCGACAGATGATGATAACAGAATAGAAACTAGAACAGCTGTTGGCGAAGATGACCTTGAAATTCGACCTTTACTCTTCGAATGAAGTGAACAATAGGCTCCCTAAAAGGTGCGAATTGGTGATTGTCCCGACGTCACTTGGTGCCGAGTCTGTGCCGGACTGCCAGTCTACGAAAAACCATGGCGCTCGGTGCTGTCTTCAAAAGAGGAGGGGGGTCGAGTGGACCTCTTTCCCGTTGGTAACAATCTGATAACTTAGGAACGGGTCGTGTCACTTTTTCTCCTCGTCGCTCTCCCTTTCTTTGGCGCTTTGTTGCCGGGGATCATGAACTCTGCAGGGCGCACCGCCTGCGCTGGTATCACCTTTACGGTCACGCTCATGGCTTTTGTCGGTTTGTTGACGAACCTACCCACTGTGTTGGCAGGCGAAGTGGTCATGGCGCGGGCCAACTGGATGCCGGAGCTTGGCCTGAACTTCACGTTGATGCTGGATGGTTTGGGCTTTTTCTTCGCCTTTTTGATCCTTGGCATCGGGCTTTTGATCATTGCCTATGGCAAGCATTATCTGAGCCGCGACGACAATATGGGCGAGTTTTTCACCTACCTCTTGCTGTTCCAGGGCGCGATGGTGGGGATTGTTCTAAGTGATAACATCCTGCTTTTGCTGGTGTTCTGGGAGATGACGTCGCTCGCCTCCTTCCTGTTGATCGGTTATTGGAAACACCTTCCCGAGGGACGGCAGGGCGCACGAATGGCGCTGACCGTTACTGGCATGGGGGGCTTGGCGATGATCGGTGGCATGCTGATCCTTGGTCAGATCGTCGGCAGCTATGACCTAAGCGTCATCTTGCAGAACCGCGAGGCCATTCAGGCCGACCCGCTTTACGTTCCGGCGCTTCTGCTGATCCTTTTGGGTTGCTTCACCAAGTCAGCGCAATTCCCGTTCCATTTCTGGCTGCCGCATGCGATGGCGGCGCCGACACCTGTTTCCGCCTATCTGCACTCTGCCACGATGGTGAAGGCAGGTATTTTCCTGATGGCGCGGATGTGGCCCGTTCTGTCGGGCACGCCCGAGTGGTTCTATATCGTCACGACCGCTGGCCTGATTACGATGGTTCTGGGCGCGGTGATCGCGCTGTTCAAACATGATTTGAAGGCTTTGCTGGCCTTTTCAACCGTCAGCCATCTGGGTCTGATCACCATGCTTTTGGGCACCGGCACGGCCTTTGGCGCGTTGGCGGCAGTGTTCCATATCCTCAACCACGCGACTTTCAAGGCTGCGCTTTTCATGTCGGCAGGGATCGTGGATCACGAAGCCCATACCCGCGATATCCGTCGCCTTGGCGGTCTTCGCCATCTGATGCCGGTGACATTCACCATCGCAACCCTTGCCGCACTTTCGATGGCAGGCATCCCGTTTTTGAACGGTTTCCTCTCGAAAGAGATGATGCTGGAAGAGGCACATCACACGGTTCTTTTCGGCAACCACTGGCTGGTGCCCGTAATGGCGACCGTTGGTTCGCTTTTCTCGGCGGCCTATTGCTTCCGCTTTATTGGGCACACCTTCCTTGGCCGGGTGCGCGACGACTACCCCACCAAACCGCATGATCCCGGTGCGGGTATGTGGTTGCCGCCAGCCATTCTGGTGGTTCTGGTGGTTGTGATCGGTGTTGCACCGTTCCTGGTGCAGGATTTCGTCTTCATGGTCGCCAAGGCTGTGATCGGCGAAGCGGCAGAGTTGAAAACCAAATACATCAAGATCTGGCACGGTTTGGTGCCTGCGCTTTACATGTCAATCATCGCGGTCGTTGGCGGTCTTTCCCTTATGTTGGTGTTCAAACCGCTGCTGAAAATCTGGGAGACCACACCGCGCCCCGAGGCCAAGGTGATCTTCGAGGCGATCATCGACGCCGTGGTGCGTTTGGCGCAGGTGCTGACCCATCCGCTGCACAATGGTTCATTCACGCGCTATGCGATGATTGGCATCGTGACGATGATTGCGGTGGGTTACCACGCTTGGGCAACCGGCACCGTCGCCGCCCCGGTGCGAGAGTTGCAAGCCTCTGGGCCGGTTCCGATTGCGGGCTGGGCGATGCTTGTGGCCGCGACGGCGGGATTGGTTTTGATGCATCGCAACCGCCTGCTCGCGCTGATCCTGATCGGGATCGTGGGGCTGATGGTCTCGATCGGGTTTGTCTATCTGAGTGCGCCTGACCTTGCGATGACGCAGTTCACCGTCGAAGTGGTGACAATCATCCTGCTGCTTCTGGCACTGAACTTCCTTCCGAACCGAACACCGACAGAAAGCACGCCTTTGCGGCGCGTGCGCGATGCGGGCGTCGCGGTGGCGGCTGGTGTGGCGACATTCGCGCTGGCCTATCACTATATGCTGCGCGACACGGTTGCGACGTCGATTTCGGAATATCACCTTGCCAACTCCTATAAAGGCGGAGGCGGCACCAACGTTGTGAACGTGATCCTTGTCGACTTCCGTGGTTTTGACACCTACGGCGAGATCATCGTGCTGGGCATCGCCGCGCTGCTGATCTATGCGCTGACCGAGACCCTGTTGGATGGCCCGGTTCGTCGTCGCCTGCTAAACCGCGTCCCCGATCAGGCGCGCTCGGGCGATATGCACCCGATGATGATGGTCGTATTGACCCGCGTGATCATGCCGGTGGTTCTGCTTGTTGGTTTCTACATCTTCCTGCGCGGCCACAACGAACCGGGCGGCGGGTTTATCGCTGGTCTGATCGTCTCGATCGCCATGGTGATGCAATATATGGCAAGCGGATTCTCTTGGGCCACGGCCCGGCTGAGGTATCCCTATCACGGGGTTATTGGCGCGGGGGTTCTGGTCGCGGGTTTCACTGGAATTGGGTCGTGGTTTGTCGGCAAGCCATTCCTGACCTCGGACTTCACCTATGTGCGCATCCCGCCGTTCCACAAGTTTGAACTGGCCACGGCCGCCCTATTTGACCTTGGTGTCTTCCTCGCCGTCGTCGGTGCCGTGATGCTGTCTTTGGAAAGCTTCTCGAGACTGGCGCGACGCGTGGACAAACCTGAAAGCGAGCATCCAATGGATATTGACCCATCGCGCAATGTACCCGCTGACGATGGCACAGCCGACATGAAAGGGGACAACTGATATGGAATTGCTTGTCGCCTCCGCAATCGGTGTTCTGACTGCTGCCGGAATCTATCTGGTCCTGCGGCTGAGAACTTTCCCGGTGATCCTTGGCATGTCCCTGCTGACCTATGCGGTGAATGTCTTTTTGTTTGCCTCCGGTCGTTTAACCGTTGGGGCCCCACCCATTCTGACCGATGGTGCAACGACCTATACGGACCCGCTGCCGCAGGCCCTGGTTCTGACCGCAATCGTGATCTCGTTTGGCATGACTGCCGTCGTCGTGATGATCAGCCTTGGCGCCTATCTGGGATCGGATGACGATCATGTCGATGACCCCGCAGAGCCCAAAGGATCGGAGGCCGATCAATGAGCCACTGGATCATTCTTCCCATCGTCATGCCCGCTTTTCTGGCACCTTTCATTGTGCTGGCTGCACGCTACCACATCGGAATTCAGCGTGTTTTCTCGGTGGCAGGTGTTGTGGCCCTGGTTGGCCTGTCTGCGTGGCTTGTCTGGCAGGTCTCAGGCGGTGAGGTTCTTTACTATCGCCTCAGCAACTGGGCCGCGCCCTTCGGGATTGTGCTGGTTGGGGACCGCCTGTCGACGATGATGGTGCTGCTGACCTCGGTTCTGGCGCTGTTTGTCCTGCTTTATGCCATCGGATCTGGCTGGGACAATCGCGGGCGGCATTTCCACGCGCTGTTCCAGTTCCAGCTGATGGGCATTATTGGCGCCTTTCTGACGGGCGACCTGTTCAACCTGTTTGTATTCTTCGAGGTCCTGCTGATCGCGTCTTACGGCCTGATGATCCATGCAGGCGGCAACGAACGGTTGCGGGCAGGGGTGCAATACGTGCTGTTCAACCTGATCGGTTCAACCCTGTTCCTCTTTGCGCTTGGTTCGATCTATGCCGAAACAGGCACGCTGAATATGGCGGACCTGTCAAACCGCGTCGCCATGATCGGGGCGGAAGAAACCGTTGGTATTCGCATCGCTGCGGTCCTGCTTTTGATGGTCTTTGCGATCAAGGCCGCCCTGGTGCCGCTTCATTTCTGGCTGCCGTCCAGCTATGCCGAGGCTCCGGCCCCGGTGGCGGCGCTGTTTGCGATCATGACCAAGGTTGGCGCCTATGCAATCATCCGTGTCTATACGATGATCTTCCCGCCAGAGCTGGAGGCCACGATGGGTCTGCATGAGGTTTGGTTGCTGCCTGCCGCGCTGGTATCGCTGGCCATCGGTATGATCGGTGTGCTGGCTGCCCGCAAACTGGACCGGCTTGTGGCCTTTTCGATCATCGGCTCGATGGGCATGGTGATGGTCGCGATCTCGCTGTTTGATCCGGCAAGCATCGCCGCAGCACTTTATTACATCATCCATTCGACCTTGGCCGGGGCTGCGCTGTTCCTGATCGCTGATCTGGTTCGTACAGGTCGGGGCAATCTGGATCTGACCCCCCAACCGCCAATGATTGGCACTCATATGACCGCGGGCATGTTCTTTGTCGGAGCGATCGCAATGGCAGGCCTGCCGCCCCTTTCGGGCTTCCTTGGCAAACTGCTGGTTCTGGACGCCTCAACTGGCTCTGACCTTGTGGTTTGGGTCTGGGCGATTGTCCTTGGGGCCAGCCTTGTCAGCGTCGTGGGATTCGCACGCGCGGGCAGCATTGTCTTCTGGAAAGCCCACGGCATGACCGCGGCGGAGCCAGTTGAGGAAGCTCAGAAGCCTGCAACACTCAGCTATGTGGCTGTCGGCGGCCTGTTTGCCCTTCTGGTCGCACACACGGTGTTCGCCGGAAAGATCCACAGCTACACCAGTGCCGTGGCGACCGAGCTCTTTGATCACGAAACTTATATGTCCATCGTCCTGGAGACGCCGGGCAAGCTGAGCGACGACAAGGGAGGGCACTAAGATGCTGCGGGTTTTCAACTGGCTGTTTCCGCATCCGCTTCTGACGTTGATCCTTGCGGTCACGTGGGTCCTTCTTCAGAACAAGGTCACCGCCGGGATGGTCGTTTTCGGCATCATCCTTGGTATCATCATCCCGCGGATCACGGCGGTTTGGTGGCCCGACCGGCCCAAGTCGTTCCATTTTGGCAAGATGATCACCTATAGCTTTGTCGTGCTATGGGACATCGTGGTCGCCAATATTCAGGTCGCGTGGATTGTCATCTCGGTCCCGAACGCCAAGCTCAAGCCCGCCTGGATCGTTGTGCCGCTGGAACTGAAACACCCCGAGGCGATCACGGTTCTGGCCGGAACCATTACCCTGACGCCGGGAACCGTTTCGGCCGACCTGTCCAGCGAAGGCAACAGCCTGCTTGTGCATGTTCTGCACACCGACGATCCCGACGCTGTCCGGGATGATATCAAAACCCGCTACGAACGCCGTCTTTTGGAGATCTTCTCATGATTACCGCCGAAGCACTGCTTGATACCGCCCTTGTCATCACCCTGATCGCTCTTGCGGTTGGGCAGGTTCTGTCCATGGTCAGACTGGTGATCGGCCCGTCGACAGCGGATCGTATTTTGGCGCTCGACACAATGGTGATCAACGCCCTTGGCCTTGTCGTGGTGCTGGGGATTTATCAGGGGTTTAAGGTTTATTTCGAAGTGGCCTTGCTGGTTGCGATGCTTGGCTTCGTATCGACCGTCGCCTTGGCGCGCTTCATCCTGAGAGGAGATATTATCGAATGACACTCTCGACCGTGGCAACTTTCGCGGCAGCGATCTCGCTTCTGATCGGCTCTTTCTTCATTGTCGTCGGCGTGGTGGGGCTGTTGAAATTCAACGACCCGATGACCCGGCTGCATGCACCAACCAAGGTCGGAACGCTTGGGATCGGGATGCTGTTGCTGGCCTCTATCTTCTCAGCGCTTGCTGCGGGCGAGCCATCATATCATGAGCTGTTGATCATGGCCTTTCTTTTCGTGACGGCACCGGTTTCTGCGAACTTCATTGCGAAAGTGAACATCCACAGCCGCACCTGTGAAACACCACCGAAGCCCGTGCAGGACAACACGTGGTCGACACTTGATGTCCCAAAGGACCCTGAACGCGAGCCCAGCTGAGAACGGGGCGGATGGACTGGAAACCGGAAACTCTTCGAGGCCAGCAACGGCTGATTTCTCTGCCTCGACGCATGTCGGTTCAAAGTCAACTCCGGTCGTGCCGAGAGCTTTTCGGTTTCGGTGCGCATTGATCGGCACAGTGGATGGTGCTTGCCCTCATCAGCTAGCGACCGCCTTCATGAAACGATCACGGATGATGACTGGGTCCATGGTGATCACCGGCATCTTGGCGTTCCCGCTGTCGCATTTCACCACCATCACGGTGGGTTTTCCGCCGTCGATGGCCTCTTGCAGCGCAGGGCCCGTGCCCACATCCTGCACCACCACAACATTGTCGCACCCCGCAGCCCGCGCCATGCCGGCAAGGTCTGTTTTCTTGCCGGTATATGTGGGCTGATCCCCGGTGGACCCATATGATCCGTTGTCGATGATCATCAGGATATAGTTGTCGGGGGCGTTGTTGCCGATGGTGGGCAGCGTGCCGAGGTTGGTCAGAACCGAGCCGTCCCCATCAATCACGATCACCGTCTTGGGCTGTGCCAAAGCAAGGCCAAGGCCAATGGATGAGGCAAGCCCCATGGTGCCCAGCATGTAGAAGTTTGACGGTTGATCGTCGATGGCGTGCAGTTCCTGGCTGGGAATGCCGATGTTGCAGACGACAAGCTGGTCACGAAGGATGGGCGCGATATCACGCAGGATTTCAGAACGGATCATTGGTCGCCGTAGCCTCCCCAGAAGGTGGCGTCGGTCAGGATCGCCACGGGTTTCGAACACATGAAGGTGTATTTCAGAATGGTGTCGAATTCTTCGACGTCACTTTGTTTGTGGAAGTGATAGGTCGGGATGTTGAGCTGCGCCAAAAGCGCTTTGGTGTGCACGGCCATTTCGACCTGACAGGCCACCGGTTCGCGCAACTCGCCACGATAGGAAATCAGCATGGGCAGGGGCAGGCGGTAATATTGCGTCAGGGTCGCCAAGGTGTTGATGGTGACGCCAATGGCGGTGTTTTGCATGATGATGGCCGGGCGCTTGCCCCCCATCCAGGCCCCGGCGCACAGCCCCATACCCTCGTCTTCCTTGTTCGACGGAATGTGAAAGATATCGTCGCGCTGATCAATTTCCTCGATCACCCCGGCCAGCTGTTTGCAAGGCACTGTGGTGACAAAGGAAATGTCGTTTGCGACCAGATCGTCTGTGATCTTCTTGTCGATATTCATGATCATTTGGCCTTTATGGTTTGTCGTCTTTGGTGTCAGGAGCTTCGATAGACATGCACGGCACAGGGGGCATGGCGCACCACGCGGGCTGCCTTTGTGCCCAGAAGCTAGTCGTTCAGCCCCAGCCTGCGGGACCCAATCACAATACATCCTATGTCATTTTCTGCCGAGAAATCGATGATTGTCTGATAGGTATGGCCTGCCGCGATCTCAGGCGAAACCGACGGTACTGACCGGGCAAGGCAACCTGTGGATGGCGCGCGTGCAAAAGGGTGAGTGAACCTTCTGCAATGAACCCCGATGGTCGAACAGTTGGGTTTTGCAGATTGTCAAACATATGCCTGGGCCCACTCTGGTCCGCAGAGGCGTTCTGTATTTTCGTGGTATCCTCAAAAAGCCCATAGCGCGTTTCCAGTTCTTGCTGTGATCGGGTGATAACTGGAAAAACTTTAGTTCCGGCAGATCTCCAGACAAGCCCGCAACCCCTGTGCGCCTGTTTCGAAATACAGACGTCCCCCATGTTGTTCGGCGACGGTTGCCACGATGGTCAACCCAAGCCCGAAACCATCGACGGCGCGTGTGTTGTTGCCGCGCTTAAAGGGGGCAATAACCGCTTCGACATCCGCCGCAGACATACCTGACCCTTCATCTTCAATCACGATTGTGGCGTGATCCTTGTTTGCGGTCAGTTCAACCGAGGCACGTCGACCATATTTCAGAGCATTCTCGATCAGGTTGGAAATGGCGCGTTTCAGGGATACGGGGCGGGCCGAGACAAGGATACGCTGACCTGCTGGCAGGGAAGCATGGCCAATGCTTGAGGCAAATACCGACCGGCTGACCTCGATCTGGGGTTGCTCTAGTGCCATCAGGGACACGGGGCGCCCGGTATCCTGATAATCTGCGACAAGGGCTTCAAGCAATGACGTCAGGGACAGCTGGCGTGGGGTTTCTTCGTTCATTTCAGACCGCGTATAGTCCAGCACGCTTTCAATCATCTCGGTCATGCTGTCGATATCGGCATCGAACTTTTCGCGCAGGTCCTGCTCCTTGATCAGTGCCGTACGCAGGCGCAGGCGGGTTGCGGGCGTGCCAAGGTCATGGCTGACCCCAGACAACACAGAGGCGCGTTTAGAGAGCTGGTCGCGTTCGTCTTCCAGATAGCGGTTCACGGCAAGGACGATGTCTCGCAGCTCCTGCGGTCCCTGCACCGCATAGCTTTCCGGCCCCCCCAGACGCCGCCGGTTTTGCAGCGCTTTTGCAAACCTGTCGAAATGGGCGGAAGTATCATGCACAAGCGATGCCAATGCCGCCAAAGCAACAAGGCATAGCAACGCGCCCGCAAGGCGCAGATCCCTTGGGGCAACCGAACAACCCCATACCGCGCGCCCGTCTATCTGCTTCCATGGCTGCGCGCCCATGCGTGCAAACAGGATCGGTTCGCTGCAATAGGTTGCCAGCAAGCGCGTGACATTGCCCAGTTTCTGGGCCGCGGATTGCCCACCATCCGACACAAGCTCGGACACGGCGTATTGCATATTGCCCGACACGATCCCCAGCGACAGCGTTTCCCCCGAAACCGGGTCGCGACCGGGGCCCTTGATCGACACGATGGTGACGAAGGCGGGTGTCGGGATGTCTTGCAGGCGCAAAAACTGACCGCGATGTGCCAATGCCGCCTGATCCAGAGAAAGATCGGTGACCTGCAGCCCGGCAGGCGGGGCGGCCCCGATGCGCAACGTCTCGTAAAGCGATATGCCAGCGACATAGCTGCGCGTCAGATGCTCTTGCCAGGACCGGTTGGAGGAAAACCACATCCAGGCGGATAGGAAGGCCATCGCAAAAGAGCTGATGATCAGAGCGACCCCAAGGGTTTTTAGCCTGAACCCTTTGCTCATGCGCTGTCCTTCGTCACCACATCGGCGGCAAATACATAGCCGATACCGCGTTCAGTTCTGAGAAGCTCGGGGGATTTGGGATCACTTTCGATCTTGCTGCGCAGTCGGCCCACCAACACGTCAATGGCGCGACCTGACCCTTCGGTGTTGGCCACGTTGGCCTCGCCGGTGACATCCAGAGCGGTTGCAATTTCTTCCCGGGTCAGCGGGATGTGGGGGTTGGCCAAGAGCACTTTCAGAAGCGCCGTTTCCTTGCGCGAAAGCGCGACCTGATAGCCCTGCGGCGATGTCACCTCGTCCAGCTTGGCATCATAGGTCCAACCTGCGAACTCAAAGACCGAAACGCTGCGCCTGTAAACCAGCGAGGCACTGCGCTTGGCCCGGTGCAACACGGCGCGCACCCGTGCCAGAAGAAGCTCGGGGTTGAAGGGTTTTGCCACATAGTCATCCGCCCCCACCTCGTAGCCCGCCATCCGGTGATTGTCTGCCGAAAGCGCCGAGACAAGGATGATCGGCACATCTTGTTCGCTGCGCAGCCGGCCACAGATCTCGACCCCGTTCTCATCGCCCAGCATCACATCCAGCAATATCAGGTCAACCCGCCCCGACGACATCTGCTCGCGGATCGTTGCCTCGCTATGGCACGGCAAGGCGATGAAGCCATTCTGGCGCAGGAACTGGGTCAGCATGCTGCGTGTCTCTGCATCATCATCGACAACCAGAAGTCGTGGAATCGCCATGTGCCCTCCGTCCATTGGCTGTGCGACCGTCGCACCAGCTTTGCCTTGATTGTAACAGCGTGCAACAAAATCAATCCTTGCGTAACATTGCGTAACAGAACCGGAAGTTTTCCGCATGCCAAACCTGTGGGCCGCGAGATTTGCGATTGCGCGCCATAGTGACGACGACGCAGGATTTGTTCAGCGCTGCCACTCAGGGCGGCCATAGGGAGGAAAATCTGATGAAAAGATCCGTATTCACGGCCGCGTCTGTCGTGGCACTTTGCACTGGCGCCCCGGCGCTGGCCGAACCTCAGGCAGAAGTTCTGCACTGGTGGACTTCGGGTGGTGAAGCCAAGTCCGTTGCTGTGTTGCAAAAAGAGTTTGCCGACAATGGCGGCACCTGGACTGACATGCCGGTTGCCGGTGGCGGTGGCGATTCCGCCATGACCGCTCTGCGCGCCCGCGTCCTGTCGGGCAACGCCCCGACCGCCGTTCAGCTGAAAGGCCCCGCCATTCAGGAATGGTATGAAGAGGGTGTTCTGGCGGACATCTCGTCCGTGGCGAATGCCGAAGGCTGGGCCGACGTCCTGCCGGCATCGATCGCTGGCCACATGATGTGCGAAGGCAAATGGTGTGCCGCTCCCGTGAACGTGCACCGCGTGGACTGGATCTGGGCCAACGCTGACGTTCTGGAAGCAAACGGCATCGCGATGCCCACCACCTGGGACGAGTTCAACGCCGCCGCTGACAAACTGGCAGCCGCTGGTGTCACGCCTCTGGCCCATGGTGGTCAGGCATGGCAGGACGCAACCGTGTTCGAAGCTGTCGCGCTGGGCATTCTTGGCGCAGACGGCTTCAAGAAAGCCTTTGTCGATCTGGACATGGACACGCTGAAATCCGACAAGATGGTCGCCGTCTTTGACCAGATGCGCAAAATGCGCGGCTATGTGGACGACAACTTCTCGGGTCGTGACTGGAACCTTGCCACCGCGATGGTCATGAATGGCGAAGCAGCCTTCCAGATCATGGGTGACTGGGCGAAGGGCGAGTTCCTTGCCGCCGGCAAAGCGCCGGGCGAAGACTTCCTCTGTGCGTCCGTCCCGGGTGATGGCTTCCTTTACAACGTCGACAGCTTTGCCATGTTCAACGTGGATGGCGACGACAAGAAAGCGGGTCAGGACCTTCTGTCCAAGCTTATCGTCGGTCAGAACTTCCAGAAAGTGTTCAACCTGAACAAAGGCTCGATCCCGGCACGTGTTGACGTTGCCCTGGACGAATTTGACAGCTGTGCACACCTGTCCGCCAAAGACATGAGCGAGAGCTCGGACAACGGCTCGCTACTGCCTAGCTATGCCCACGGTATGGCGCTGCGTGGCGCGCAGTCGGGTGCCATCACCGATGTGGTGACCGCACACTTCAACTCGGACATGTCCTCGGCTGATGCTGTGAACCAGCTGGCCGACGCTGTTGCCAACTCCATGTAAATCTCCCTGGCCTCGCATCTGACTTTCAGGTGCGGGGCCTCCTTATATTCAGGGATCGTTACAATGACCGAATGGCTTGAACGTCATATCCCCAAGATGGTGCTTGCACCCTCTTTCATCGCCATCCTCGTTTTCGTTTACGGCTTCATTGCCTGGACCGCTTGGGTTTCACTGACCCGCTCGCGGCTATTGCCGAAATACGAGGTCGAGGGTCTGATTCAATACGAACGCCTCTTCGCATCACCCCGGTTTGATACCGCGATGATGAACCTTTTCATCTTCGGCACGCTCTTCATCATCATCTCGATGGTTCTTGGCCTGCTGATCGCCATCCTGCTGGACCAGAAAATCCGCACCGAAGGCGTGTTGCGCACGATCTACCTTTACCCCATGGCGCTTTCGATGATCGTCACCGGTACCGCGTGGAAGTGGATCATGAACCCCGGGCTGGGCATCGAAAAGATGGTCCGCGACTGGGGGTTTGAAGACTTCTCGTTCGATTGGGTGATTGACCCCGACATGGCGATCTACGCCGTTGTCATCGCCGGTGTCTGGCAAGCCTCGGGCTTTGTCATGGCCCTGTTTTTGGCCGGCCTGCGCAGCGTGGACGGAGAGATCATCAAGGCCGCTCAAGTCGATGGTATCCCCAGCTGGCGCATCTATTCCGCCATCATCATTCCGTCGATGGCCCCGATCTTCTTGTCGGCTTTCATTGTGTTGGCCCACCTAGCTATCAAAAGCTTCGACCTTGTCATCGCTTTGACCGGAGGCGGTCCCGGCTATGCCACAGACCTGCCTGCAACCTACATGTACGCCATGGCGTTTTCGCGCGGTGACATCGGACAGGCGGCAAGCTCCGCCATGGTCATGATGGCTGTCGTCTTCGCAATCATCGTACCTTATCTTTACTCGGAACTGAGGGTGAAACATGACTGATATCACGCTTTCCCCCGCCCACCGCCCGTCGCGCAATTGGGGCAATATCGCCCTGCGCTGGCTTCTGTTCACACTGCTTGGCATCTTTGCCCTGTTCTACCTGATGCCGCTTTTCGTGATGGTCACCACCTCGCTGAAAAGCCTCGAGGAGATCCGCACTGGCAGCCTTGTGGCCTTCCCCCGTGAAGTCACGTTCGAGGCTTGGCGCACCGCGTGGTCCGGCGCCTGTACCGGTATCCAGTGCGAGGGCCTGCGCCCTTACTTCTGGAACTCGGTCATCCTTGCCATCCCAGCGGTTGCGATCTCGACCATTCTGGGTGCGATCAACGGCTATGTGATTGCACAATGGAAGTTCAAAGGCGCGAACCTGATCTTCTCGCTGATGCTGTTTGGCTGCTTCATCCCCTTCCAGGTGGTGCTGCTTCCAATGGCACGCATGTTGGGGCTTATGGGCATCGCTGGCACCATTCCGGGGCTGATCTTCGTGCACGTGATTTACGGCATCGGGTTCACCACGTTGTTTTTCCGCAACTACTATGTGTCGATCCCGCAAGAGCTGGTGAAAGCCGCAAAGGTGGATGGCGCTGGGTTCTTCCGGATCTTCTGGTCGATCTTCTTGCCGCTGTCGCTGCCGATCATCGTTGTGACCGTCATCTGGCAGTTCACGCAGATCTGGAACGACTTCCTGTTCGGGGTCAGCTTCAGTCAGGCCGGAACCCAACCCGTCACCGTGGCGCTCAATAACATCGTCAATTCAACCACCGGCGTGAAGGAATACAACGTGGATATGGCCGCAGCGATCATCGCCGCCCTTCCCACACTCCTCGTCTATGTCGTCGCTGGCAAATACTTCATCCGCGGACTGACCGCGGGCTCCGTGAAAGGGTGAGAGATGGTTTTTGAAACAAAAATGAAAAGTGCCGGGGGCACTTTGCAAATCTCGAACGCCGTAAGCCGCTGCGCGCGGCAGGGAAAGGACAACTGATATGGCTCCTATTCTGGATATCAAAAACCTCTACAAGAACTATGGGTCCGTCGAGATCCTGAAAGACATCAACGTTGCGATCGAGCCGGGGGATTTCCTGGTGCTGGTCGGCCCCTCGGGCTGCGGTAAGTCCACGCTTCTGAACTGCATCGCAGGGCTTGAGCCGATCACCGATGGCACCATCGATATCGGCGGGCGCGACATGACCCATGTCAGCCCCAAGGATCGCGACATCGCCATGGTGTTCCAGTCCTACGCGCTTTACCCGACCATGTCGGTTGCCAAGAACATCACCTTCGGCATGAAAGTGCGCGGGGTGGATCAGGCAACGCAGGAACAGAAACTTCAGGAGGTGGCCCAGCAGCTACAGATCGAGCCGCTTCTGAACCGTCGTCCCGGCCAGCTTTCTGGCGGTCAGCGGCAGCGTGTGGCCATGGGCCGGGCATTGGTGCGCGATCCGAAGCTCTTCCTCTTCGACGAGCCGCTGTCCAACCTTGACGCCAAGTTGCGCGTCGAGATGCGGACCGAGATCAAGAAGCTGCACCAGAACCTGAACGCCACCATGGTCTATGTGACCCATGACCAGATCGAGGCGATGACCCTTGCCACCAAGATTGTTGTCCTGAAAGGCGGCATCGTGCAGCAAATCGGATCACCTGCCGAGATCTATAACAAGCCCGCCAACCTCTTCGTGGCGGATTTCATGGGCAGCCCGGCAATGAACCTGATCCCCGCCCGCGCCAAGGCAAATGGCAAAGGCACCCAGATCGAGATCACCCGCGCCGGTGCCGCCCCCTTGGTGCTGACAGACACACATGCCCAGAACCTGCCGGAAAACGTGATCCTGGGTCTGCGCCCGGAAGACATCGCCCAAGCCGGGTTCCGTGCCGGGGACGATGTGCAACAGGCTGCCTGCATGATTGACATGGTTGAACCCGCTGGGGCCGACACGTATGTTGTTTCAAGCTTGGGAGGCAAGCAAGTCACCGCGCGTCTGCATGCCGAAACGGTCGCACAGCCGGGACAGATGCTGGACCTGGCATTTGATCTTGGCAAAGTGTCGTATTTTGCCCCCGATAGCGGAGAACGCCTGAATTGAACGAAAGACGACTGGTCGCTGATATCGGCGGCACGAACGCCCGCCTTGGATTGTCACAAGGCGGTGCGCTGGAGGCAGGCTCGATCCGGAGCTATCGGAATGACGAGTTTTCAAGCTTCGATGACGTGATCCGTCGTTACATGGCGGACTTGCCGGATGCCTCATTTTCGGACGCTGTTCTGGCGGTCGCCGGGCCAGTTCATGCGGGAAAGGCCCAGCTGACAAACCGGAATTGGCAGTTTGACAGCGATCAGATGTTGCAGGATTTTCAGGGCCGCGAGTTTTCTTTGTTGAACGACCTGGCCGCGCTTGGGCAGGCCTGCTGTGCTTTGCCGCCGGAAAGCCTTGAAACACTTTATGCGTCCGACGCGCAGGCGCAGGCTGAAACTCAGGCTCTTGTGATCGGCATCGGGACCGGTTTCAATGTTTCACCCGTGGTGCAGACTGTGGACCATGTGGACGGTTTGGAAGTGGAATACGGACATATCAGCCTGCCGTTGGATGTTGCGGTGAAGCTGCGCGATCGGCTTGGAGAAAGCGCAGCAGCGTTCCTCACCATCGAGCATGTGTTTTCGGGCCGCGGATATAAAGCGCTGTCGGATATTGCCACAGAGGGCAGTTCAACTGATGGCGAAGCCGCGGCAATGCAGCGGGAGTTTGACACGTTTTATGCCACGCTACTGGCGATCCTGACGCGAAACCTGATGCAGGCATTTTTGCCGCGCAGAGGGATCTTCTTTGCAGGCGGGGTCGCGCGACATCTTCTGACCTCTGACGTAGGCTCGGCTTTTGTCGATGCTGTGCGGCAACCGTTTGAGCTGAACACAATTCAGATGGCCCCGGTCCATATTATCTTGGATGATGCGGCTGCCCTGAAGGGGTGCGCTTCGTATTAAGACCTATGGACCCCGAGCGCAGCTCTGGCGGAATTTGACCTGACCACGCGATGGGGACATGGAAAACCAAGCCATGTTCCCCTAACAATGTGGGGATGAGACATATCCTGCGCCTTCCAACATTGTTTGCGATCATCACGGTGATCGCTTTGTTGAGTGCGGGCGTGTGGAGCTTTGCCTATCGGGCCGCGCTGGGCCAGCTTAACGAACGTGCCGAGCTGGATCTCGCGTTGGCTTCGGACCGGCTGACAGGCCATCTTTTGCAGTATCGCGAACTTGCGGTCGTCTTGTCGGAGCATCCCGTTCTAAGAGAACTTCTTGCCGAGGGTGGCGATACGGCTCGGGCCGAAGCGGTGCTTCTTTCCATGGCTGATAAGACGGGCGCCCGGTCCATCGAGCTTGTCGGCAGGAACGGCGAAGTTCTGGCAACGTCGAGTGAAGACCGATCTGATATCGACACGACCCGCAACCCGCTTGCACGCGCCTTGAACGGCGCGCTGGGCACTGCCAACCGTGTGACACCAGCCGAAAGCGGTCTGCCGCAGCGCTTGTTTTCCTTTGCGGCACCGATTTTTGATCACTTGGGTCCACCGGTCGGCGCTGTCATCGTCGAGGTGGATATCTGGCTGTTTGAGCAAAACTGGCCCACGTCAGAGGTGGCGCTCTATTTTTCAGATGCGAACGGCAGGGTTTTTGTTTCCAACCGGAGCGAGTTGGTTCTTGCAGAGCCTTGGTCAGACGAAGGCTTTGTGAACTATGACGTGGTCACACCATGGACTGGTCAAACGATCTGGAGGCTGGATGGCGGGCCGTATTTGCCACAAAAAGCGCTCTATCTTGAGCGCGACCTGCCGATCGTCGGCCTGACCGGTGCCATTTTGGCCGATGTCTCTCAGGCGACATCGACGGCATTGCTTCAGGCATCGGTTCTGGCAGCCATCTCTTTGGTGTTTGCAACCATCTTCGTGCTCGCAGCAGAGCGACGCCGTGCCCTGTCAGAGAAGCTGGAGTTTGAGGCAGCGGCGAACGCGCGACTTGAAATCAGGGTCAAGGAGCGAACTCAGGCGCTTTCGGAGGCGAACGTGAATTTGCGCCGCGAGGTGACCGAACGCAAGGAGGCCGAAGCCGCGCTGCGGACTGCGCAGGCAGAACTGGTGCAGGCCGGCAAGCTTACAGCGCTTGGAAAGATGTCGGCCGGGATCAGCCACGAGCTGAACCAGCCTCTGATGGCGATCCGATCGTTTGCCGATAATGGTGTGCTGCTGGCGGATAAGGGCGATCAGGGCGCGGCACGTGACAACCTTACAAGGGTTTCGGAGCTGGCCCGGCGCATGGGGCGGATCATCAAAAACCTTCGCGCCTTTGCCCGGCAGGAAAGCGAACCCATCGGAGATGTCGATCTGGTCAAGGTTGTCGACGAGGCGTTGGAGGTTTGCGGTGCCTCTATCACAGGCGGCGATGTCACATTGTGTTGGGACCGGCCTCAGGCACCTGTGATGGTGCGGGGTGGAGAGGTCCGCCTGCAGCAGGTGGTTGTCAATCTTGTATCAAACGGGGTCGACGCGATGGTGGGATGTGCGACACGCCATCTGAAAATCGCGCTTGAGGATTTGGGCGATACCGTTGTTCTTTCCGTTTGTGACACCGGGCCGGGGCTTGAAGAGCCCGAACGCGTTTTTGACCCGTTCTATTCGACCAAGCAGGTCGGCGGAGAAGATGGGATGGGGCTTGGCCTTTCGATCAGCTATGGTCTGGTTCAAAGCTTTGGCGGTGCCATCCGGGGACAAAATCACCCACAGGGCGGTGCGATCTTCACCGTGGAACTGAATGCGGCGCGACCGGGAGAAACGATATGACGCGACGGGTGCTGATGGTTGATGATGACAAGGCGGTCCGCGAAGCCTTGGGTCAAACCTTTCAACTGGCCGAGATGGAGCCGATTTTGGCAGGCAGCTATATCGAGGCAAAGGATCACATTTCTCCTTTGTTCGATGGTATTGTCATCAGTGACATTCGCATGCCCGGCAAGGACGGGTTTGACCTTTTGTCTTACGCACATGACGTCGATCCCGACCTTCCCGTTGTCCTTTTGACGGGTGAAGGCGACATCCCGATGGCGGTGCAGGGGATGAGCCAGGGGGCCTTTGATTTCCTCGAGAAACCATGCGCACCTGCAGACATTATCGCGGTGGCAGAGAAAGCGCTGCGCACCCGCGCGCTCGTTTTGGAAAACCGGCGATTGCGGCGTCAGGCCGAGACGGGTGACGCCGCCGCGCGCCTGTTGATGGGGGATTCTGCGCGCGCGGATGAGTTGCGCAATCAGGCAAGGGCCGCGGCGCGCACGCTGGCTTGCGTGTTGATCACGGGCGAACCGGGCACGGGCATCTCGAAAGTCGCCGAGGTGGTGCACCTGCTGTCAAGCGACGCGATGCGCCCTTTCGTGAAGGTGTCCGCCGCGGCAATGGATGCCGAGAACCTCGCGCAGGAGGTTGAGAAGGCTGATGGGGGCACCTTGTATCTGGATGAGGTCACCGGACTGAGCCCGGCGATGCAACTTGCCCTGTTGGATCGGTTGGATGACGCGGCCAGAATTCGGTTGATCGCAGGCACGCATCGCGATTTGGAGCAGGAAGTGAAGCAGGGCCGGTTCCACGCTGACCTTGCATTCCGTCTCGATGCGATCCGTATTGCCGTTCCTCCCCTAAGGGAACGGGCAGAGGATATTCCGGCCTTGTTTCGCCACTATGTCGGGTTGACCTGTGAGCAGGCTGACTTGCCAGTGCCTGAAATTCCTCAGGATTATCTGGCCACGCTCATGGCAGACAAATGGGATGGCAATGCGCATGCGTTGATGAATGCTGCCATGCGGTTTGCGATGGGCCTGTCAGAGCCGTCAGAGGGGCAGGATCTTGGCCTTGCCGCACAGATGGCGCGGGTTGAACGGTCGCTGCTGATCGAGGCCCTGAGGCGGCATAATGGGGTCGCGACGACCACCGCAGAGGCGCTCAAACTGCCGCGCAAGACGTTTTACGACAAGCTCTCGCGGCATGGGATTCGCCCGGAAGACTATCGCGCCTGACTGTGCGGATTTCCGCACAGCTGGTCTTTTGGCCCGTGCGGGATATCGCACAGTCCATCATTTCCGTGCCCACGCAAGGTCGGTTCAAGGCCTGTAACATGCTGACACATAGCTGTTTTCTGCGTGTTGTCCCGGGCGTTTGGTTTTTTGTTGAGTAATGGCGCATCTCCCAGCTCAATGTCTGCAGCGCTCCGTTCGGAGCCTGGGACACAAATAATTCTCTGGGAGGAGATCCGATGAAGTATCTAACCACCGCCGCCTGCGCCCTTGCCATGGCCTTGTCTGCAGGCGCTGCCAACGCGGCCTGCGATGATGGCGAGATTGTCATCAAGTTCAGCCATGTGACCAACACTGACAAGCACCCCAAGGGCATCGCCGCGTCGCTGTTTTCCGAGCGTGTGAACGCCGAGATGGACGGCAAGGCTTGCGTTGAGGTTTACCCCAACTCGACCCTTTACAACGATAATCAGGTGCTAGAGGCGATGTTGCAGGGCGACGTGCAGATGGCGGCACCTTCGCTGTCGAAATTCGAGGCGTTCACCAAAAAATTCCGCATCTTCGACTTGCCCTTTATGTTCAAGAACATGGACGCTGTTGACGCCTTCCAAAGCTCGGCCACTGGCGTGTCGATGATGGAAAGCATGACCCGCCGCGGCCTACTTGGCCTTGCGTTCTGGCACAACGGCATGAAGCAATTCTCGGCGAATGTGCCGCTTGAACTGCCGACCGACGGGGCTGGTCTCAAGTTCCGCGTACAGGCTTCCGACGTTCTGGTCGCACAGATGGAGGCGCTTGGTGCCTCGCCGCAGCCGATGGCCTTCTCCGAAGTCTACGGCGCGCTGCAAACCGGCGTTGTGGACGGGCAGGAAAACACCTGGTCGAACATTTACGGCAAGAAGTTCTTCGAAGTGCAGGACGGCGTGACCGAAACCAACCACGGTCTGCTCGACTATATGGTTGTCACCAACGTTGACTGGTGGGAAGGGCTGCCGGGCGATGTGCGCGACCAGCTTGCCACGATCATGAACGAGGTGACCGCCACCCGTAATGCCGAAGCCTTTGCCGTGAACGAGGCGGCCAAACAGTCGATCATCGATGCGGGCGGCGTTGTGCGCCAGCTGACTGATGAGCAGCGCGCTGCATGGGTTGAAGCCATGAAGCCGGTCTGGGCCCAGTTCGAAGGCGACGTCGGCGCCGAGAACATCGCGGAAGCCCAGAAAATCAACGATATGCACTAAGCATTCCTGTCGGGGCCCGCTTTGTGCGGGCCCCTTTTTTGCGACGATCTGCTGGCCCGTCCGGGTCACGATCTGAGCCCGCCCCCTTGGGTAAGGAGGTTGCCATGAGCTCTCATTCCAACAAAAACATGGGCTTTGAGGAAAGCGCGATTGCGCTAATCCTTGGCCTGATGACGATGGTTACGTTCACCAATGTGGTGCTGCGCAAACTGTTCAATTCCTCGCTGATCTGGGGTCAGGAGGTGACGCTGATCCTGTTCGCCTGGCTGGTGCTTTTCGGCGTCAGCTACGGCGTCAAGATCACCGCGCATCTGGGCGTCGATGCGTTGACCAATATCATGCCGCCAAAACTGCAAAAGGTGGTTGCCCTGATCGCAGCGGCGATCTGTATCATCTATGCCTTTCTGCTTTTGAAAGGCTCGTGGGACTACTGGGCGCCCTATGCGGCGCTGGATCGCACCTCGGGCCGGTGGTTCCCGACCGGGTTTGAACAGACCCGCGATCAGGCATGGTACATTACCGATCAGGTGCCGATGCCCGAGTTCCTGCGGTTTATGGAGGGCTGGATCAATCAGGGCGAGACCTATGACAAGCTGCCCCGCGTGATCCCCTATGCCATCCTGCCCATCGGCTCGGCGCTGCTGCTGTTTCGCTTTGTGCAGGCCACGGCGCGCATCTGGCGCGGGCATCAGGGCAGTTTGATTGTCAGCCACGAGGTGGAAGACGAAATCGAACAGATGCAAGACAAAAAGGCCGAGGGTTGATCCATGGATGTAGTCTTTCTTTTCGCGATGGTCATCGGCTTTCTGATGATCGGTGTGCCGATTGCGGTGGCGCTGGGCATGAGCTCGATCATCTTCCTTCTGGTGTTCTCGGACACCTCGCTGGCCTCGGTCGCGCAGACATTTTATCAGGCTGAAGCGGCACACTATACGCTGCTGGCCATCCCCTTCTTCATCCTTGCCTCAAGCTTCATGTCCACGGGCGGCGTGGCGCAGCGGATCATCCGCTTCTCGATCGCCTGTGTCGGGCATTTCCGGGGCGGGCTGGCGATTGCAGGTGTCTTTGCCTGTATGCTTTTTGCCGCGCTGTCGGGATCGTCCCCGGCCACCGTTGTGGCCATCGGCACAATCGTCATCGCGGCCATGCGTCAGGTGGGGTACACCAAGGATTTCGCTGCCGGTGTGATCTGCAATGCAGGCACCCTGGGCATCCTGATCCCGCCGTCGATCGTGATGGTGGTCTATGCTTCGGCGGTCGAGGTCTCGGTCGGGCGGATGTTCCTGGCGGGCGTCATTCCGGGCATTCTGGCAGGCGTTTTCCTGATGATCGCGATCTATGTGATGGCAACGATCAAGAACATGCCCAAGGGTGATTTCGCCGGCTGGCGCGAGATTCTGGCCAGTTTCTCGGATGCGGTCTGGGGTTTGCTTCTGATCGTGATCATCATGCTGGGCATCTATGGCATTCCCGGCGTGACGGGGGGCTTCTTCACGCCCACAGAAGCTGCCGCCGTGGCCTCGGTCTATGCGTTCATCGTGGCGGTGTTCGTCTATCGCGACATGGGGCCTTTGGCGGATACGGGCGAGGGCAAGAAGAGCCTTTTGCAAAAGCCGCAGGCGCTGATTACCGCGTTTTTTCATGCCGATACGCGCAAGACGCTGTTTGAAGCAGGCAAACTGACCATCACCCTGATGTTCATCATCGCCAATGCGCTGATCCTGAAACATGTGCTGACGGACGAACAAATTCCGCAATCCATCGCAGAAGCGATGCTGTCGGCGGGTTTTGGCAAAATCATGTTCCTGATCATCGTGAATGTGATCTTGCTGATCGGTGGGCAATTTATGGAACCATCGGGCCTGATCGTGATTGTGGCGCCGTTGGTCTTCCCGATTGCGATCGAACTGGGGATCGACCCGATCCATCTGGGCATCATCATGGTGGTCAATATGGAAATCGGGATGATCACGCCGCCTGTTGGTCTGAACCTTTTCGTGACGTCGGGCGTGGCGGGCATGCCGATGATGAGGGTCGTGAAAGCAGCGGCACCTTTCCTTGCGGTGCTCTTCGTGTTCCTGATCCTGATCACTTATGTGCCGTGGCTATCCACTTGGTTGCCCACGAGCATTCTGGGGCCAGAGATCATTACGAAGTAAGGCGACGGTTCATTGGAACCGGATTGTGTGGCGGCACGCGGATAGCGTGCCGCCACATTCTATTCTTGGGTTCGGCGACCGCCGGTGGATGGGCTATCTGACAGAAAAAGCGGCGCCTCAGGACAAGAGGCGCCGCCAGATGTTTGTGGCAATCCGTCACCCGTTTCAGGCCAGGTCGAAACGGTCGGCGTTCATCACCTTGTTCCAGGCGGCGATGAAGTCGGTCACGAACTTGCCGCCGGCATCTTCCTGTCCGTAGACCTCGGACACCGCACGCAGCTGCGAATTTGACCCGAAAACAAGATCGACGCGGGTGGCGGACCACTTGGCGTCACCCGTGCTGCGGTCGCGCCCCTCATAGGTCCCGTCGCCAGCATCGGTCCATGTTGTGCCCATGTCGAGCAGGTTCACGAAGAAGTCGTTTGTGAGCTGGCCGGGCCGATCGGTCAGAACGCCATGTGCTGTCCCGCCGTGATTTGCCCCCAGCACCCGCAGCCCGCCGACCAGCACAGTCATCTCTGGCGCGCTTAGCGTCAGGAGCTGGGCCTTGTCGATCAGCAATTCTTCGGGCGAGATCGTGTAGTCGGTCTTTTGCCAGTTGCGAAAGCCATCAGCGGGCGGCTCCAGATGCCCCACGCTTTCGGTATCGGTCATATCCTGCGTGGCATCGCCACGGTTCAGGGTGCAGGGAACGGTGACGTCATGCCCCGCATCCGCCGCGGCCTTTTCAATCGCCGCAGCCCCACCGATGACGATCAGGTCGGCCATCGACACTGGCTTGCCGAAACCTGCGCGCAGCTTTTCCAGTGCGGCCAACACGCGGCCAAGCTCTTCTGGTTCGTTGACTTCCCAGCGATTCATCGGCTCAAGTCGGATGCGCGCGCCATTGGCACCACCGCGCTTGTCAGACCCGCGGAAGGTCGAGGCCGAAGCCCACGCCGTCTTGACCAGATCCGAAATGCTCAGGCCCGAGGCAAGAACAGCCGCCTTCAGGTCGGTCACATCGCTGTCTGAAAGCTCGGTTTCCGAGGCCGGGATCGGGTCCTGCCAGATCAGCTCTTCTGCCGGAACCTCTTTGCCCAGATAGCGTGATTTTGGCCCCATGTCGCGATGGGTCAGCTTGAACCAGGCCCGTGCAAAGGCATCGGCAAATTCGTCCGGGTTTTCGTGGAACCGTTTGGAGATCGGGCCGTAGATCGGATCCATCCGCATCGCCATGTCGGCAGTGGTCATCATCGTCGGCACCTTCTTCGAGGCATCATGCGCCTGCGGGGCCATATCCTCGTCCGTGACGCCAACCGGTTCCCAGATCCATGCGCCAGACGGGCTTTTGGTCAGGTTCCAGTCATAGCCGAACAGAAGGTCAAAATAGCCGTTGTCCCATTTGATCGGATTGGCGGTCCAGGCGCCTTCAATGCCGCTGGTGGTGGTGTCATCACCCTTGCCGCTGCCATGGGCATTGATCCAGCCAAGCCCCATCTCCTCTATCGCGGCGGCTTCGGGTTCGGGGCCGACAAGGCCGGGATCCCCGGCGCCATGGGCTTTGCCGAATGTGTGACCGCCAGCAACAAGGGCCACGGTTTCCTCGTCATTCATGGCCATACGGGCAAAGGTTTCGCGCACGTCCCGACCCGATGCAAGGATATCAGGCTGACCATCCGGGCCTTCGGGGTTCACATAGATCAGGCCCATTTGCACCGCGGCAAGCGGATTTTCCAGATCACGTTCACCGGAATAGCGGCTGTTTGGGTTGTCATCGGGGGCAAGCCATTCGGTTTCCGCGCCCCAATAGGTGTCTTCCTCTGGTTCCCACACATCCGCACGACCACCGGCAAAGCCGAACGTCGGACCGCCCATGGATTCAATCGCCACATTGCCCGCAAGGATCATCAGGTCTGCCCAGGAAATCTGGTTGCCGTATTTCTGTTTGATCGGCCACAGAAGGCGGCGCGCTTTGTCGAGGTTCCCGTTGTCAGGCCAGGAATTAAGCGGCGCAAAACGCTGCTGACCTGTCCCGGCACCACCCCGCCCGTCCGCGGTTCGGTAGGTGCCTGCACTGTGCCATGCCATTCGGATGAACAGACCGCCATAATGGCCATAGTCGGCGGGCCACCAGTCCTGACTGTCCGTCATCAACGCCCGAAGGTCTTCTTTCAGGGCGTCAAGGTCCAGCGACCCGAAGGCCTTGGCATAGTCGAATGCCTCGCCCATGGGATCGGACTTGGCTGAGTTCTGGTGCAGGATGCGAAGGTTAAGCTGATTGGGCCACCAGTCCTTGTTTGACCGCATGCTGACACTCGTCGCACCATGTGCAACCGGGCATTTCCCCGTGTTGTTTCCGTCCATAATTCCACTCCCAATAAGATTTGGCGATTGATCGGGTCGAAGGTCGGTCGTTCCCGATTTCATGCTTTGAGATTAGTGTGGGAGTTTGATAAGATAAAATTGCATTTTCCAATTCTCATGATAGTTAAAGATTATGGCAAACATCACACTCCGACAGCTTCGCTATTTTGATGCCTTGGCCCAGCATGGCCATTTCGGTCGCGCCGCCGATGCCTGTGCCGTGTCACAGCCCGCTCTGTCAGTGCAGATCAAGGAACTCGAGGAAACGCTTGGCAGCGTCTTGTTTGAACGCATGCCACGCCAGATTCGGCTGACGACCCTTGGACGTGAGTTTCTGAAACGCGCGCAGGAGATCCTGAGGCAGGTTGACGAATTGGGGGATATTTCGCGGGCGGCGCAAGGCCAATGGATCGGTCAGTTGCGCATGGGGATCATCCCGACCATCGCGCCCTATCTTCTGCCCCGTATTGTCGATCGGCTTTCGCGTGAGTTTACCGGCATGGATATCCATGTGCGCGAAACCATGACCTCAACCCTGCTTACGGAACTTGCTGAAGGCCGGATTGACACCGCGATTCTGGCACTGCCGATTTCGGAACCCGGACTGACCGAGGTTGCCCTTTTCAAAGAAAACTTTGTGCTCATCCGTCCCGAGGCGGACAGCAACAAGCCCGTTCCGAACCGTGACATGTTGAAAGAGATGCGCCTGCTTTTGCTTGAGGAGGGTCACTGCTTTCGCGATCAGGCGCTCTCTTTTTGCAACATACAGTCAAGCCAGCCACGCGAGACTCTGGATGGCACGTCGTTGTCCACCCTGGTTCAAATGGTTGGTGCAGGGATGGGCGTCACCCTCATACCCGAAATGGCCGTGCCGGTTGAAACGCGCTCCGCCACCGTATCCGTTGCCCATTTCCACGATCCCCAACCATCGCGTACTGTCGGCATGCTCTGGCGGGCAACAAGTCCGCTTGCTGATCAGTATGTAAAAATAGCGAAGATCGTTCGTCAGGCGGCTGAAGCTGAACGCAACGCGCATAATCCAGACGCCTCGGTATCCGTCTTGTAGGGCAGATTGGTCCAGCAATATCTGCTTGGCGTCAGTTCGAAGAGAATACCGCTCGTTTCGAGCCAGAGGGGCAGGCAATGTTGCGCGCCAACAGCGTAATTTGGTCGGGGTGGGGTGGCCCTGACAGACAGAACGCGAACGGAGCGTGAAAGGGTAGCACGTGAGTAGCATTCGCGTGTCTACGCGCACGCTGGATCGGCTAAGTGCTCGAAAATACTTGGAGGCGAGTACCGGAATCGAACCGGTGTACACGGATTTGCAATCCGCTGCGTCACCACTCCGCCAACTCGCCATCCGTGGTGTGCGCGTTCTCTAGCCGCTCTTTTGGGTCGATGTCCAGCGGGAAACGTCTTTCTCAAGCTGATTAAATGCACGAATTGATGGGCGCTTCGGTCTCAGTGCTCACAATTGTTGTGGAAATCAGATGGCAACGCCTTGCGGGATTGCTGCGCCTGCTTATCTGTGGCAAGACAGGTCCGATGTCTCACATTGAATAGGCTAGCCATGACCGATTTCGCAACGCGCCGCACCATGATGGTGGACACACAGGTTCGTCCCTCGGATGTAACCAAATTTCCAATTATTGACGCCATGCTGAGTGTTCCGCGCGAAGATTACGTGCCGGATTCCAAGCGTGAGGCCGCCTATATGGGCGAAAACGTCGATCTGGGCGGCGGGCGCGTGGTTCTGGAGCCGCGCACTTTGGCCAAGATGCTGGATGCAATCGATATTCAGTCCGACGAAGTGGTGTTGGATTTGGGATGTGGGCTTGGCTATAGCGCGGCCATTCTTTCGCGCATGGCTGATTTCGTCGTTGCCGTCGAGGAAGACGAGGCGATGGCTGGAGAGGCCCAGACCGCGCTGTCCGAGCATGGCGCTGATAATGTTGCGGTGATTGCCGGACCTTTGACCGAAGGCAACGCAAAGAACGGTCCCTATGATGCGATCATGATCCAAGGCGCAGTGGAAGAGGTGCCGACCACCCTGACCGATCAGTTGAAAGATGGTGGACGGATCACCTGTATTTTCGCCGACGGAAAGCTGGGCACCGTGCGTGTTGGATACAAGATTGATAACGAAATGGTCTGGCGCCATGCTTTTGCTGCCGGCGCGCCGCTGATCCCCGGGTTTGAAGCCCCGCGAGGGTTCGTTCTCTAGATTTTAAACAGGTGCTGTGACGGCCTTGGGCCGGCAAAGCCGAGATGGAAGTAGGTGTGACGATGCGATTTGGAAACATGGCCCGATCGCGGGTTGGTAAGGCAATGTCTGTTTCTGTCTGCGCAGCGGCAATGGCTGTGGTGTCTGCACAGGCAAGCTTTGCTGAAAGCCTGTCGGATGCGATGGTGGCGGCGTATAAGCACAGCGGTCTTCTGAAGCAAAATCAGGCCACATTGCGGGCGGCAAGCGAGGATGTCGCCATTGCGCAATCATCACTTCGCCCGACGCTGACCTATGTGATCAGCCACGGATATACTGATACAAATCTCAACTTGCCCAACACCGGCAGCTGGGGAACATCGGCGCAGCTGACATCTCAGTTCCTGATTTATAACTTCGGGCGTGGAAAGATGGGCGTGGCGGCCAGCAAGGAAACCGTTCAGGCCACGCGTGATGCGCTTGTCGGTGTGGAACAGCAGGTGCTTTTGCGCGCTGTGAAAGCTTTTCTTGATGTGCGCTCTGCCTCTGAAAACGTTCAGCTGCAGTCCAATTCGGTGCGGGTTTTGACGCAGGAACTGCGGGCCGCCAATGACCGGTTTGAGGTGGGCGAGGTGACCCAGACCGATGTCGCTCTGGCGCAGGCCCGTCTGGCCGCTGCCCGGTCAGGAGAAGCCGCCGCGCAAGGCAATCTTGCAATTGCTCGTGAAGAATACAAAGCAGCCACCGGCGCGTATCCGGGGCGTTTGCACGCTCTGCCGCGCCGTCCTGTGACCGTGAAAACGCTGGATGCGGCCAAGGCGGTCGCCCGACAGACTCACCCGGACATTCTGGCCGCGCAGCACAATGTCGCGGCAGCGGATATTGCTGTTGAGCTTGCCAAAACCGCGCCACTGCCATCGCTGGCCGGGCAGGCGCAGGCGACTTGGAAAGACAGCTCGGCCTTGCCGCCCGGTTCTGACACGGTCGATGGGTCCGTAGGCCTTGTGCTTCAGGGCACCATCTATAAGGGCGGTGAATTGGCAGCGCGGTATCGCAAGGCAGTTGCACAGTCCGAAGCCGCGCGTGCAGGACTTCATCAGGCCCGCATCGCCGTCGATCAGGGTGTTGCCGGGGCTTGGGCGCAAATCGCGATTGCGACGGCGTCTTTGGAAGCGACAGAGCGTCAGATTCGCGCCAGCCGCGTGGCGTTGCGCGGCGCGCGGGAAGAGGCCAGCCTTGGCTCGCGGACGACCCTGGACGTGCTGAACGCGGAGCAAGAGCTTCTGAACGCGCAGGACGCCCGTATTTCGGCGCAGTCCAACCAGCAGCTTGCGTATTATTCGCTACTGTCCGCGATGGGGCTTTTGACGGCCGAACACCTGAAACTTGGACTGGTGACCTATGATGCGGACGCTTATTACAACACGGTGAAGAGTGCTCCGATCCATCGGGTCAGCCCTCAGGGCAAGCGGTTGGATACGCTTTTGGAAGCGCTGGGCAAGAAGTGATAATCAGCCACGCTGCCGTGCAACGTTGTGTGCTGCGCTCTCATTAGGTATTCTCTGGGTAATCTTCTGTTAAGCAAGCCCGGCTAAACCGGGTATGAGCCCAATAGTGCAGGTATAGTTGAATGTCAGACCCGGTCACCAATGCAGATATCGAAGATGTGCTGTCGTCGATTCGCCGCCTGATCTCTGAAGGCAATGCGCCACAAGAGGCCTCAGGCCCCGCTTCAGATGGAAAACTGGTGCTGACCCCCGCATTCCGCGTGCATGATGATGTGGCCGAGGATGTAACGGATGACGCGTCGGGTGAAGATGCCGTGCAAGCCGATGCTGACGCGGAAGCCGCTCAGGAGACTTCTGTCGATACGGAGGTTGAACAGGTTGCTGAACCCACCGCTGAAGCCGCGCCTGTGCTGGAGCTTGTGCAACCCATTGCCCAGCCAGAAGATCACGCAGACAGCCCGGAAGATCAGTCTGCGGCTGAGGTGTCTGACAACGTTTCTGGGCAAGACGAAGATGAAGAGACCGGCGATCAAGCCGCGCAGCCAGACGAAGTTTCTCATGATGTGACCTCGCACGAGGTCGCAGCAGAAGATGCGCAAGACGCAGAAGACTGGCCAACCGCAGTTGCAGAACCGACGCCTGAAACAGCGGCGGAAGGTCTGGAGGCGGTGATCAATGCCAGCAACGAAGCCTGGGAGCCTGATGGCGGAGAAGACACGCTGCAGGCCGAGATGCTGATGTTCCACGCGGCCCGTGCGCGCCAGGAAGCGCGAGAGGCGCAAGCTCCGGCTGCGGATGACGAGGAAAGCGCGCCACAGGATGTCGTGGTCGAAACGGTTGAAGAAGCGCCACTTGATCCCGCAATTGAAGCGCTGGTCTGGGAAGACAGCCCACCGCCACCCGGCAGTGCTGGCATGGAAGAAACGCCTACGATTGATATTGATCCCGTAGAGCCCGCAGGGGCTGCTGGGGCAGATCGCTATGATCACATTGCCGCGCGCGATGCGGATGAAGTTGTGGGCGATGACACCGCGATCATTGACGAAGTGTATCTGCGGGAACTGGTTTCACGACTTGTGCGAGAAGAGTTGCGCGGAGAAGTGGGCGAGAAAATCACCCAATCCATCCGTCGCATGGTGCGCAAAGAGATTGAACGCAGCCTGACCTTGAAATCCATGGAATAAGCGGCGCGCGCGTGACCTGATCGCGTTTGGTACCTCTTTGGAACTATTCGAAACGCCCACGACATTGTAGGTTCCGCGCGTTTTGACTTATTGTCGTGCCTCAACAATAAATCGAAATCCTTTAGCTTGCGCTTAGCGGGTTTTGATATCGCCGGTCAGCGACAGGAGCATGTCCATATTCAGATGCCGCTCCATATGTGCACCCAGATCGTCCAGCACCGCGTCGATTGTCTGTTCGTATCCCAAGCCGGTGCTAGTGGCCCCTAGCCCGGATAGATAGTGCTGACGAAACCCGTCTGCCGCAAAAAGCCCATGCAGGTAGCACCCCATGATCCGTCCTGTGGTGTTGGCGGCACCTTCAGGGCGGCTGGCAATTGACAGCCAGGCGCGATCGCAGTCCGGGCCCTCTGTCTGGCCTAGGTGGATCTCGTAGCCGTGCACGTCCAGTCCGCTTTTCAGATGCTGCGCCTGGGTCAGCGCCAATGTTTTGCGCGGGGCTAGCCGGGTGATGACATCCAGATGTCCAAGCCCATCCACCGCACCGGCCGGTCCTTCCAGACCGTCCGCATCAATGATTTTTTGGCCCAGCATCTGGTAGCCACCGCAAATACCAAGCACATGGCCGCCACGGCGGATATGGGCGGCCAGATCAATGTCCCAGCCTTGCGCGCGAAAATCGGCCAGATCGGCAATGGTTGATTTTGAACCGGGGATCAGCACAAGATCGGCATCGCCGGGCAGGGGGCGGCCCGGCTCGATGATATCGACCGTGACGTCCGGTTCATTCACCAGCGGGTCAAGATCGTCGAAATTTGCAATTCGGTTCAGCCGGGGCACCGCGATCTTAAACCCGCCACCCGCGCGCGTCGCAATGTCCATGACGTCTTCGGCAGGCAGGCGCCACGCGTCGGCAAACCAGGGCAGGGTGCCCAGATCGCGCCAACCGGTCAGGCGTGCGATCTCTGCCGCACCGTCGGTAAAGAGGCTGGGGTCGCCACGAAACTTGTTCACAAGGAATGCCTTGATGCGGGACCGGTCTGCCTCGGGCAACACGGCGTTTGTGCCCACCAGCTGCGCGATGACACCACCGCGGTCGATATCCCCGGCCAGAATGACGGGAATATCTGCCGCTTCGGCAAAGCCCATATTGGCGATGTCTCCGGCTCGCAAATTGACCTCGGCCGGGCTGCCGGCGCCTTCGACCAAGATAAGGTCACAGGTTGCGGCGAGTCGGTGAAAGCTTTCCAACACGTGCGGCATCAGCTTGGCCTTCGCCTGCCCATAGTCGCGCGCCTTCATCGTGGCAAAGCGCTTTCCCTGAACGATGACCTGCGCGCCCGTGTCCGTTTCAGGTTTCAAAAGCACCGGGTTCATGTCGACGATCGGCTCCAGCCCACAGGCGCGTGCCTGCAAAGCCTGCGCGCGCCCGATCTCTCCACCATCGATGGTGACGGCTGCGTTGTTGGACATGTTTTGTGGCTTGAACGGCGCGACCTTCAGGCCCCTTGTCCGCGCGGCCCGTGCGATGCCCGCGACCAGCAGGGATTTCCCCACATTCGAGCCTGCGCCTTGAATCATTATCGCTTTGGTCATGCGTGATGATTAGGCCGTTTTGATGATCCTGCCCAGCCTTGATCCGACCATGCGCAGGCGACAAACGAAAAAACGCGCCCATTGGGCGCGTCTTTCATGGCGTATTTAGCTCAGACTCAGGCAGCTTCGGCCTGGGCTGCATTGCGACGTTCACTTTCCTCGCGGCTCAGCGCAACCGAAGTCCGCACACCTTTCGAGACAAAGTCCATCAGCCCGTTCACAACGCGTTCGTTGGGGTCGATGCCTGCACAGCTCAACACCTCGCGGCCATCGCGCGAACGCGCCCAGCGGGCGATCTGATCAGGTCCGTTGCCGTATTTCTTGTCATCGGCAATGGCATCGTCCAGAGCAGCAAGCACAACGGCAGCGAAAAGCTTGCGCGCGCGGTTGCCCTGTTCGTTATTGAAAGCGGTACCGTCTACGGAGTCCAGCATGGTCGTCCTTTATTATTCTTGCTCTTGCGGTTTCTGGCGTGACGGCCAATATCGCTTTTTCCAAGCGATTCGGTATCCCTGCTGTTACATGCCTGCCATGCGTCTGTCGCATAGCTGTCATATTTCAGGGCTGGCCGCGACCAGATGCACGCCTTGTCACAGGCAGACCGCCAAGATATAGGTGCGAGCCAACAAAGATCAAGCTTTCAAAGGGGTTTTCCTGCATGCCCAAGATCAATGGCAATGAAATTCGTCCCGGCAACGTGCTGGAGCACAATGACGGCCTGTGGGCCGCGGTCAAAGTTGACCACGTAAAACCGGGAAAAGGTGGCGCATTTGCGCAGGTCGAACTGAAAAACCTGCGCAATGGTTCGAAACTGAACGAACGGTTCCGGTCGGCGGACAAGGTCGAACGGGTGCGTCTGGAACAAAAAGACCAGCAGTTCCTTTATGAAGATGACGGGATGCTGATCTTCATGGATACTGAAACCTATGAGCAAAACCAGATCTCGGCAGACCTTCTGGGGGAACGTCGCCCGTTCCTGCAAGATGGTATGACCATCGTGGTTGAGTTTTACGATACCGAAGCGCTCAATGCGACCTTGCCGCAGAAAGTCACCTGCACAGTGGAAGAGACCGAGCCGGTCGTGAAGGGGCAGACAGCAGCCAACAGCTTCAAACCTGCTTTGCTGGACAATGGCGTGCGCATCACCGTGCCCCCCTTTGTGGCGCAAGGCGAGGCGATCGTGGTCAATACCGAGACCATGGAATATTCTGAACGCGCATGATGGCGCGACCAGGTTGGCAAAGGGGCAGGGCACGCGCTCTGCCCTTTTTTACAGCGTTTCCACATCACGTTCAGTCAACGTAATCTGGAAACGCTTTGGTTGAGGCCACGATGACGACGATCCTGTTCAACAAGCCGTTTAATGTGTTGTCGCAATTCACCGACAAGGGGAATGAAGGCAGCGATCGGCAAACTTTGTCGGATTATATCGACCTGCCGGGTGTCTATGCGGCCGGGCGGCTGGATCGAGACAGCGAAGGGTTGTTGGTGCTGACGGATGATGGTGGGCTGCAGGCAAAGCTTTCAAATCCAAAGCACAAGCTTGCAAAGACCTATTGGGTGCAGGTCGAAGGCATCCCGGACGAGGCTGCGCTTCAGTCCCTTAGAAATGGCCTTGATTTGAAAGACGGGCGCACTCGCCCCGCCAAGGCGCGACGGATCGAAGAACCAGCGGGGCTGTGGCTGCGTGATCCGCCTATTCGGGTGCGCAAATCCGTGCCGGACAGCTGGATCGAATTGAAAATCACCGAAGGCAAGAACCGGCAAGTGCGTCGTATGACAGCGGCGGTTGGCCATCCAACTCTGCGCCTGATCCGATACGGTATTGGCGCCTATACGCTGGACGGGATCGGCCATGGAAAATGGCGCCACGCCTAATCCCGTACAGTGCCCCTTATTTTCTTGTTCGAAATACCTCGGGGGAGCCTGAGTTTCCGCAGGAAAATCAGGCGGGGGCAGCGCCCCTTTATACGCTGCCGTCCCAAACCACGCGGGCCGGTCCCGCAGTCATGTCGCCTGCGGCCCGGTCAAACCGCAAATACGCAATGGCCTTACCCCCGGATTGCGTGAACAAACTGCCCACGGATTTTCCGTCCCGTGTGATCGCGCTGCCCACCGGGGCCGCACCATCCACGCTGACGCTGGCCAGTCCCTTTTTCAACGCGGTCTTGTGCTTCATGCGGGCCGTGACCTCCTGACCCACATAACACCCTTTGCGAAAGTCGACGCCGTTCAGCCGTTCGAAGCCGGCTTCAAGAATGTAACTGTCGGTGGTCAGCTCAATCCCGGTTTCGGGGATGCAATGGGCCACCCGGATTGCCTCCCAATCGACATCGGCATCACTCGCGCGGCCATCATAGGCACGCCAGCCAAGCGCTGTGTGGCGCGGGTCGGCGAATGCGCCGTCAGGCGCTGGCCCCAAGCCGCGGGCCGGGGTGATTTCGGTGGCTTCAATCGTCACATCCGCCCGGAGTTTGTACATATTCAGGCGCTGCGCCAGCGATTGTGCCAGCGGTGTGGACACATCCACAAGCACGGCCGCATCAGCTGGAACGAGGAAAAAATCCGCCAGATACTTGCCTTGCGGGGTCAGAAGGGCTGCGTAAACCAGCCCATCCTTCAGGCCGGTCACGTCATTTGTGACAAGGCCCTGAAGAAAGCTCTCGCGGTCAGCGCCGGTGATTTTAAGCACGGTTCGGTCGGTCATGAAGCTCTCCTGTCGCGGGTCAATATAGGCGCTGAGCGGCCGGAAAAAAGGGGTCAGCCGCGCTTGCGGCCGAAGATCCCACCGGTGAAGAGGCGGCGAAAGGACCAACGGGCGGGGTCCGGGGTCTCGGCGGGCAGGGAAGACCTGCCCTCCTCGCGCCCGGAGCTGGGCTGTGGCCCAGCGGCGCCATCCTGAAACTGCAGGTTATAAAGCTGGGCATAAAGCCCGCCGCGTGCCAGCAATTCGTCATGTGTGCCCTGATCCACAACCCGGCCCTGATCCATCACCACGATCTTGTCGGCATCGCGCACGGTGGACAGGCGGTGCGCAATGACCAGCGTGGTGCGGCCCTTGGACAGCGTATCCAGCGCCTCTTGCACCAGCTTTTCAGATTTGGTGTCCAGCGCCGAGGTCGCTTCGTCCAAAAGCAGCACAGGTGCGTCGCGCAAAACGGCGCGGGCAATCGCAACCCGTTGGCGCTGGCCACCGGACAGGTTCGACCCGCGCGGCCCCGCCGGGCTGTCCAATCCGTTTTCAAGCCGCGGGACAAAGTCGGCCACATGCGCCGTATCCAGCGCATGTTTCATGGTGGCGTCATCTACGTCTTTGCGCCCCATCAGGATGTTGTCGCGCAGGCTTTCGTCAAACAGCAAAGCCTCTTGGCTGACGACGGAAAACAGGTTCCTCAATTGATCCAGAGGCAAAGAGGTGACGTCGGCCCCACCGATCGAGACCTCGCCGGTTTTCGCATCTGCCAGACGTGTCAGCAGGTTGAAGACCGTGCTTTTCCCGGCGCCTGATGCCCCGACCAATGCTGTGGTTTTCCCGGCCTCAGCCGTAAAGCTGGCATCGCGCAGGATCGGCGTGTCGCCATAAGCAAAGTTCACATCTTTCAGGACGATATCGGCTTTGCTTGCTTCGGCCGGCGGCAATGCAGGGGTCTTTGGTGACAGAATTGTCGGTCGCTGCGCAAACACGTCGCGGATGCGCACAAGGCTGGCGATGGCCGCCTGCCACCCGCCCGACACTTTGCCCAGATTGCGCAGCGGATCGAAGACCAAAGCCATAGCGGTGAAGAAGCTCATGAACTCGCCTACGGTCTTTTCGCCCGCATTGATCTGCAGCCCGCCATAGACCAACACGCCGAAGAACCCCACGGCCGCAATGATGTCGACCATTGCGACAATCGCCCCTTGGTTGGCCTGGCTTTGAAGATGGGTCTTTGCAAACGCGCTGATTTCGCGATCCACGCGGGATTGTTCGTGGCGTTCGGTGCCAGAGAGCTTGATCGAGTTGATGCCGTGGAAAATCTCGTCCAGCCGGGTCGAGATCTGGGCCGCAGCGCCCCGGCTGTCCGTGGTCGTACGGCGCACGCGCTTTTGCAGTTTTCCCATTGGATAGGTCAGCACAGGCGCCGCCGCGATGGCGACGACCACCCAGAGCCAATCAATGGAAATGGCCACGGCCAGCAGCGCCAGAAGCGACACAACATCACGGGCCACGGCGGCCAGAACGACCTCCCAGATCGTGGCAATCGCTTGTGCGTCGCCGCGCACCCGTTCCATCAGCGTGCCGGGTGAGTTGTCCCTGAAATACGTGCTGTCCAGTGTCAGCATATGCGCAACCATATCTGATTGCAGTTTTGCGGCCACGCGTTGCCCGACGTGAACCATCAGCACGCGGTGACCCAAAGCGGCAAAAGCACGGACGATGAAAATACCCGCAACGATCAGTGCCACAGTTATGATCGCCTGCGTTGATCCGGAGGAAAACGCCACATCGAACATGGGTCTGATCATGTAGCTCAGCCCGCCCAATGCCAGACCTTCGGCCAGCATCAAGAGCATCGCCGCAAAAAGTGGCAGTCGATAGGCCCGCATGTAGCCGCGCCAGAGCCAGCGGATCATCTCTTTCTGGTCGGGTCGCACGTTGCTCATTGTGGTTTCCGTTTCGCATTGAAGGCGTCGGTGATGGCCTCGGGGTCGTAGTGATCGCGCAGCCAGTCGCGCAATCCGATCGGGTCTTTTGCGTGATGATCTGCATAGGCGTCAATCAGGGCATCCAGAATTCCGGCCTTTGACCAACGCTGATGGGCATATTTGATCGACAATTGCCGGCGCGCCGCATCGGGTGTCGCACCCTGTTGATCCAAAAGGTAAAACGCTGCCGCAATCCCGGTGCGATCGGCGCCGGATTTACAGTGGATCAGCATAGGCTTTTCGGCGTTTTCCATGATGTCGAGCAGCTTCAGATAGTCATCGGCACTGCCCAATACGCGTGCAAACAGCGTGTGATCGACAAGGGTCATGCCGTAATCCTGACAGGCTTCAACCTCGAACAAATAGTAAGAGTAGATATCCGGGCCCCGCAGGTTAATCACCGTTTTGATCCCGGCGTCTTCAAGTGCCGGAAAATGCACCGGGTCGGGCTGGTTGGACCGCCAGGCATCTGCGCTGAGTTGATAGCGATTGGGCAGCAACCGGCGCAGAAATGCATGATCGACAAGATTGTTGTGACGCCGCGCCGCGCGCCGGCCTTCAGGGGTCGAGATATCCGTGCCGAACGAGGTCTTCCACGCGCGTTCGCGTTTCTTGATCTGGGCTTTCAACTGTCTGAACATCGGTGCGTGTCCGGGTTGGGCCCGATGATCGCGGGCAAGTCTATCCGGATGTAACTTGTCGGGCCGCATGAGACAAGCGCAGGGGCGTTGACCTTAAGGGGGCCTGCGATTACCGCTTGAGTATCTTGAAATGGAAAACGTCATGACACTTGCACACGGCCGCTCCTATCTTGCCATCCCCGGCCCCTCTGTGATGCCTGATCGCGTGCTGCGGGCCATGCATCGGGCAGCGCCCAATATCTATGACGGCGAGATCGTGCAGATGATGCCCGACCTGATCGAGGGTCTAAAGTCCGTCGCGCGCACCCGACACCACGCCGCGATCTATATTTCGAACGGTCACGGCGCGTGGGAAGCAGCCTTGTCCAACGTTCTTGCGCCGGGCGATCAGGTATTGTCGCTCTGCACAGGTCGGTTCGGGCATGGGTGGCACGAGATGGCCGCAGGCCTTGGGATTGCCGCGCAGGTCGAGGAATTTGGCCTTCACGCCCCTGTTGATCCGTCACGTGTTGAAGCGGTGTTGAGGGCGGACAGATCTCATGCGCTGAAAGCGGTGCTTCTGACCCATGTGGATACGTCGACCTCGATCCTGAATGATGTGGCGGCGGTGCGGGCTGCGATGGATGCGGCGGGGCACCCGGCTTTGCTGATGGTGGATTGCATCGCCTCGATGGGATGTGACCGGTTTGAGATGGATGGCTGGGGCGTGGATGTGGCCGTGGCAGCATCGCAAAAGGGGTTGATGGTGCCGCCGGGGCTGGGATTGGTGTTCTTCAGTGATAAGGCGGCAGAACGCCGAAACCAAATGGAACGAGTATCGCGCTATTGGGACTGGCAACCGCGCGTCGCCCCTGATCTGTTTTACCAGTATTTCGGAGGTACGGCCCCCACCCATCACCTTTATGGCCTGCGGGAATCCCTTGCGATGATTGCCGAAGAGGGCGGGATCGAAGCCGTTTGGGCGCGCCATGATCATCTGGCCCGCGCGATTTGGGCGGCATTGGAGGTCTGGGCGAAGGCTGGTCCCTTGGAGTTGAACGTGGCCGAGCGGTCTGACCGGTCACGCGCGGTGACGGCGCTTCATATCGGGGCGCCCAATGGGACGGCTTTGCGCAAATGGTGCGCGGAAAAGACAGGCATCACGCTTGGGATCGGGTTGGGGATGTCGACCGAAGATGACCCCAAAGGGGATGGGTTTTTTCGCCTTGGGCATATGGGCCACGTGAATGCGGCGATGGTGATGAGCGCGCTCTCGGCGATGGAGGCTGGCATGCTCGCGCTGGGCATTGAACATGGGTCGGGTGGACTGAGCGCTGCGGCGAAGGTGATCTCGGAAGCCTGAGGTTCCGACCCGCTTCAGGATGCTGACGCACCCTTAGGGGTCGGCGGGGGTGCGCAGTATACCTTGCTAGCTGCGCCTTGCGACCGCGAGCGCCTTTGGTAACGCGGCCTCGAAGGCGTCCATGTCTTCAGGACGACCTGCCGAGATGCGAATGCAGCGGTTTTGAGGGGCCGCAAAAGGCATACGCGCAAAGATGTCCAAATCTATCAGGGCATCCAGCACCGCCTTGGCAAAGTTGGCATCTTGCCCACAATCCACGGCGACGAAATTCGTGGCCGAGGGCAGGGTGGTCAGGCCATTGTCCCGTGCGATTTGGTCAATTCGACCGCGGGCTTTTGCGACCTGCGTGATCGTTTTCTCAAGATGCGCTTGATCCCTCAAAGCCGCCAATGCGCCCGCCTGGCTGATCCGGCACATGCCGAAATGGTTGCGGATCTTGTGGAAGGCGGTGATCAACTCCTCTGTGCCAATCGCATAACCAACGCGCCCGCCCGCCATCCCGTAAGCCTTTGAGAACGTGCGCATTCTGACAACGCGCGGATCGTTGGTGTCGAAGGCAGGCGCGGTGCCATCCGGGGCGAATTCGATGTAGGCCTCGTCCAGTACCAGCACACATCCCTCGGGCACGGTGTTGATCATACGCTGGATCGTGTCTGCGTCGTGCCACGTGCCCATCGGGTTGTCCGGGTTGGCGATATAGACAAGTTTCGCGCCGACCTCTGCCGCTTTGGCGATCAGGGCGTCGGGGTCTTCGCGGTCGTCCTTGTAGGGCACCGTTTCCAGCTCGCCGCCGAAGCCTGCCACGTGGTAGTTGAAGGTCGGATAGGCGCCTTGTGATGTGACAACCTTGTCGCCCGACCCGATCAGCAACCGCACCAGATAGCCCAACAGCCCGTCGATGCCTTCGCCCACGGTGATGTTTTCCGGTGAAATGCCGTGATGCGCAGCAAGGGCGTGGCGCAAATCATGGTTTTCCGGGTCGCCATACATCCAAACGTCGCGTGCGGCATCTGCCATCGCCGCGATGGCGTTGGGCGAGGGGCCAAACGTGTTCTCATTTGCCCCAAGGCGTGCAGAAAACGCACGGCCACGGGCGCGTTCCTGCGTTTCAGGGCCAACAAAGGGCACAGTCGAAGGCAGGCTGGCAGCAAGCGGGGTCAGGCGGGCATATGTCTTGGTCATATTGGCGTTAGAGCAGGGCAGGCGCAGGCGGACAAGGTTGAAATTGGCCGGATCGTGACTAACTAAGAATGGTTCTTAACAAGTTGGGGGGGACACCATGCCTCAGATGAATCGCCGCACATTCCTTGCCTCTGCCGCCGCTGCGGGGGCGGCCACGCGACTGCCGCAGGTGGCGGTGCAGGCTTCCAAAACACCGCCGATGCGCCGGGTGCTGACGCTGGTCTATGACAAATCCATGGGCATGATGCGCGCGGTTGAAAAGCTGGTGCCATGAACCGCGCCAAAGAAAAGGCCGGGTTTCCCCGGCCTGTCCCTTAGATTTCTTTCAGACGATCCAGCGCCGCGTTCAGCGTCGCCTCTTCCTCTTCGCGGGCGGCGAGGTTCGCCTTCGTCTCGGCCAAGACCTCGGGTGGGGCGTTCTCTGCGAATTTCGGGTTCTTCAAACGCCCGCGCAGACCGCCCAATTCCTTGGCCAGCTTGCCCAGTGACTTCTCAAGCCGCGCAATCTCTTCGTCCACGTCGATGATCTCGGCCAGTGGAAGGGCGAAGATGCCCCCCGCCACGGCAACCGTGATACAGCCCTTCGGCAGCTCAGCCATTTCCGTGATCGAGTCAACGCGGGCCATGCGCATCACCAACGCTTGGTTGTTGTCCAAGGCAGTGCGCCCAGCAGCATCCAGTTCCTGCTGGATCACCGGGATTTTCAAACCCGCCGGAACATGCATCTGCGACCGCGCCGAACGGATGTTTTCGATCAGCGAAATCACCCAGTTCATCTCGCGCGCGGCGTCCTCATCCGTCAACTCGGCACCGTATTCCGGCCAATCGGCGTGGATCAGCATTTTGGGGCGCTCGGCGATCTGGCCCCACAGCTCTTCGGTGACGAAGGGCATGATCGGGTGCAGCATGATCAGACACTGGTCGATGACCCATGCCATGGTCGCGCGGGTTTCGGCCACGACGGCCTCGTCTTCCGAGTTCAGAAGCGGCTTCGAGAACTCCACATACCAGTCGCAGACCTTGCCCCAGACATATGCATAGAGCCCGTGTGCTGCGTCGTTGAAACGATAGGCTGTCAGGGCTGCGTCCACATCCTCGCGGATTTTCGCGGTTTCCGAGATGATCCAGCGGTTCACCGTCTGGGCCGGGCTTTTCGGGTCGAAATCAGCGACCGGTTTACAGTCGTTCATCTCGGCAAATCTTGCAGCATTCCAAAGTTTGGTGCCGAAATTCCGGTATCCGGCGACACGATCCTTGGACATTTTCAACACGCCCCCGATCGAGGCCATTGCGGTATTCGTAAACCGCAACGCATCCGCGCCGTATTCGTCAATGATCTCGAGCGGGTCGATCACATTGCCCGTGGTCTTGGACATTTTCTTGCCCTTCTCGTCACGGACAAGCCCGTGCAGATAGACCGTGTGGAACGGGTTCTTGTGGCAGACGGCCTGAGACATCATCATCATGCGCGCGACCCAGAAGAACAGGATGTCCTGACCGGTGATCAGCACGTCACCGGGGAAGAAACGGTTCAGCTCATCGGTGTCTTGCGGCCAGCCCAGCGTGCCGAAGGGCCAAAGGCCCGATGAGAACCATGTGTCCAGCACATCGGGATCGCGAAAAAGTGGCACCGCCATAAGGCTTTTTGGGTTCGCTGCAGCAGCTTTGGCTTCTGCCTCATCACCAAATGCACGAGCATCAATGCCGTAGTAGCTACGGGCTTGCTCCAAAGCCTCGCTCTCACTATCCGCGCAAAAGGCGGTGACTTCCGAAAAGTCGATTTCAAAGTCCAAGGAGCCATCACTGTTTTCTTGGTAGTGCACCTTCGGCCCATACCAAACCGGCACCTGATGTCCCCACCACAGCTGACGCGAGATACACCACGGCTCGATATTCTCCAGCCAGTGATAGAAGGTCTTCTCGCCGCTTTCGGGCAGGATTTTCACGTCGCCACCCCGCACAGCCTCCAGCGCGGGGCCGGCGATCTTCTCGGCATCTACGAACCACTGGTCGGTCAGCATCGGTTCGATCACCACTTTCGAGCGGTCACCGAAGGGCTGCATGATCGGCTTATTCTCGACGTATGGTACGGTCTCGGTGATTTGGGTCTCGTTCCCTTCGTCATCCTTCTCGGTGCGTGTGACGTCATGCATCACGGCCAGACCTTCGGCGGTGATCTGATCGACCACCAGCTTGCGGGCCTCGAACCGGTCCAGCCCGCGATACTCATCCGGCACAAGGTTCATCGCGGCGATTTTTGCCTCGTCGAAATCCTCTTCGCCATTCGCAATGCGCTGAGCGATCTCGGCTTCTTCGGCGTAAGCGCGACCATCGGCCCGCATCGCGCCGCGGGTGTCCATCAGCGAATACATCGGGATGCCGCCGCGCTTGGCGACCTGATAGTCGTTGAAGTCATGCGCGCCGGTGATTTTCACCGCGCCCGAGCCGAAGTTCATGTCCGGGTATTCATCGGTGATGATCGGGATCAGGCGGCGATGCTCTTTCGGGCCCACGGGGATTTCGCAAAGCTTGCCCACGATGGGCGCATAGCGTTCATCATCGGGGTGCACGGCAACGGCGCCATCGCCCAGCATGGTTTCCGGGCGGGTCGTCGCGATTGAGATATAGTCGCGCTCTTCGGTGAGCGTGACGTTCCCGTCCTCGTCCTTCTCGACGTAAGTGTAGGTCGCGCCACCGGCCAGCGGGTATTTGAAGTGCCACATATGGCCGGGGGTCTCGATATTCTCGACCTCCAGATCGGAAATCGCGGTTTCGAAATGCGGGTCCCAGTTGACCAGACGCTTGCCGCGATAAATCAGCCCCTTGTCGTACATGTCCACGAAGACCTTCAGAACGGCGTCGTGGAAGTTGGCCGAGTTTTCGTGCCCGACGCGCGGATCGCCCGGCGCACCGGCCATGGTGAAGGCGTTGCGCGACCAGTCGCAGGTGGATCCCAGACGTTTCAGCTGTTCGATGATGGTCGAGCCGTATTCGCCTTTCCACTCCCAGACCTTCTCAAGAAACTTCTCGCGGCCCAGATCACGGCGACCGGGCTGCTGCGTCTCGGCCAGCATCTTTTCGACCTGAAGCTGTGTGGCGATGCCCGCGTGGTCCTGACCGGGCTGCCACAGCGTGTCGAAGCCGCGCATGCGGTGCCAGCGGATCAGGATGTCCTGCAGCGTGTTGTTGAAGGCGTGGCCAAGGTGCAGCGCGCCGGTCACATTGGGCGGCGGGATCATGATGGTGAAGCTATCCGCGCCCGGCTTGGCGTTTGCGCCTGCCTTGAAGGCGCCCGAGCTTTCCCATTTCGCATAGATGCGCGCCTCTGAGGCGCTTGCGTCGAAGGTCTTGTCCATGGCCATGGTGGTCGTCCCAAATCCGATAAATCCAAGACCGTTTACCCAAGTGGGCGGCAAAGGGAAAGGCTTGGCAGGGGAGTCTGCGCAAAAACACAAGCGGGTGGTTGCAAGCGGGGCTTGATCGGGCGGGTGAGCGCCGGATCAGCTGATCACGTCGGGATGATCGCGCCCCGTGTGTTCAGGGATGCGCGCCACCGCCTTTGTGGCGGCAATCACGGCGGACAAAGCGTCTTGCGCGTCACGGTCCAAGGCGGCGCCGGGTGGTGCATATTGCTCCAGATAGACGCGCAGCGTTGCGCCTTCGGTGCCTGTGCCGGACAGGCGCAACATGGCCCGTGCGCCCCCCTCGTAGGTCAGGATAACCCCCTGCCCGGTGGTGGCTGCGCCGCTGATCGGATCGGTATAGGCGAAATCCTCGGCCGATTTGATCACCAGCCCTGCAGCTTTCTGCCCGGGAAGAGCGGCGAGGTTTGATTTCAGCTCGGACATCAGGGCGTTTGCCGCGGTGCTGTCGATGCTTTCGTAGTCGTGGCGCGAATAATAATCCCGCCCGAATTTCGCCCAGTGATCGGTCAGGATCTGTTTCACACTTTGGCGTTTCACGGCGAGGATGTTCAGCCACAGAAGCACGGCCCAAAGCCCGTCTTTCTCGCGCACATGGTTAGACCCGGTGCCTGCACTTTCTTCGCCGCACAGCGTGGCCCGCCCGGCGTCCAGAAGCGTGCCGAAATACTTCCAGCCCGTGGGGGTCTGGAAGGCCTCGATACCAAGCGCCTCTGCCACGCGATCCGAGGCGGCGGAGGTCGGCATCGAGCGGGCGACGCCGGTGATCCCACCCGCATAGCCGGGAACAAGATGCGCGTTTGCCGCCAACACGGCCAGACTGTCCGAGGGCGTGACATAGATATCGCGTCCAAGAATCATGTTGCGATCCCCATCCCCATCCGAGGCCGCACCGAAATCCGGCGCTTCGGGACCGTGCAACAGGTCAAATAGGGGCTTGGCCCAGACCGGGTTGGGGTCTGGATGGCCGCCGCCGAAATCCTCGCTTGGGGTGCCGTTCAGTACCGATTTTGCAGGTGCGCCCAACCGGTTCACCAGGATTTCAGTTGCGTAAGGCCCGGTCACCGCATGCATTGCATCAAAGCGCAGGGTGAAACCGCTGGCGATCAGGCTGCGGATGGCGGTGAAGTTGAAAAGCTCGGCCATCAAGGCGGCGTAATCATCCACGGGGTCGACCACCTCGATCACCATGTCCCCAAGCTGGCTTTCGCCTATCGTGGACAGGCTCGGGGCCTCACCGTTGGCGATGTAATAGGCGTCGATGTTTTGGGCACAGGCGACGATGGTGTCGGTGATGTCTTCGGGCGCGGGGCCACCATTCGCGATGTTGTATTTAAGGCCAAAATCGCCTTTTGGGCCGCCGGGGTTGTGGCTGGCCGATAGGATCAACCCACCAAAAGCCGCGCGTTTGCGGATCAGATGGCTTGCCGCTGGGGTCGACAGAATGCCGTTCTGCCCGACGATGACGCGGGCGACCCCGTTGGCTGCCGCCATGCGCAAAATGGTTTGCATGGCTTCGCGGTTGAAGAACCGCCCATCGCCCCCCAGGACAAGCTCTTTGCCGCGGGGCTGAATGGCGTTGAAAATGGCCTGAGTATAAGTTTCGAGGTAGCCGGGGTCGGCAAAGACCTCGACCTTCTTGCGCAAGCCGGACGTGCCGGGAACCTGGCCCTCGATGGGCTGCGTCGGGACAGTGTTGATGGTCAACTCGCACATGATCGCCTCGCTCAAATCTCTAATATTGTTTGCTTTTCGGGCAGTCTTACCCCAGCCGGTCAATCCGCGTCGAGAGGTGGATCAGACTTTCAGAGCTTTTTACCCCGTCAATCTCACCAATGGCATCGAGCACTTCGTCAAGCTGCGCCGTTGAAGGCGCGGCCACATGCAGGATCATGTCCCACCGGCCTGATGCCGTGTGGGCGGCTTCGACCTGTGTGAGGGTTTTGAGCCGCGCCAGAACCGCCGGGGTTGACCGCGGTTCGATGGAAATCAGCACCGTGGCGCGGATGCGGTCACCCCGTGCCGCGTCCCCAAGGCGCAGGGCGTATCCGGCGATTATGCCTTTCTCTTCAAGGCGTTCGATCCGGGCCTGTACCGTGGATCGGGCCAGTCCCAGTCGGCGGGCCAGCGTGGCGACGGGCAGGCGTGCGTTACCCTCCAGCTGTGCCAATAGCTCACGGTCAGTGTCGTCCATTTGTTCGCTCCCTGGTGCATTTTGACGAAACTTAACCTGCAAATCGCCCGGAATGCCACTGGAAATCGACGGGCGAGATTGTGATTCTTGATATAGCGCCAACAGGAACACGGAAAATACCATGAGCAGGCAACCCTCGATCTGGCTGACGCCCAAGTCGCATCTGAAATCCGAACAGCCCGTGCAACCGGTCTTGTATTTCGCACCTGCGGTGCTGCAAGCCACGGCGCGTCGGTTCATCGCTGGGTTTGATGGGTTGGTGACCTATGCGGTGAAGGCCAATGATGCGCCCATGGTGCTGGAAAACCTTGTGACCGCCGGATTGCAGGCGTTTGATGTGGCCAGCCCTGCGGAAATGCGTGCGCTGCGTGCTGTGTCGCGTGATGTTGAAATGCACTACAACAACCCTGTGCGTGGGCGCGAAGAGATCGCCGAGGCCGTGGCCCTGGGCGTGCGTTCATACTCGGTCGACAGCGCGCGAGAACTGTCCAAGCTGAAAGAACAAGTTCAGCCCGAAGGTGTTGAAATTGCTGTCAGGTTGCGCCTTCCGGTGGAAGGTGCCGCCTATCATTTTGGCGATAAGTTCGGGGCGGACCCCGATCATGCTGTCGCGCTTTTGAAAGAGGTGAGAGCCGCGGGTTATATCCCTTCGATGACTTTTCATCCCGGTACACAATGCGCTGACCCGGGGGCATGGGTGGCCTATGTGTCGCAATGCGCCGACGTGGCGCGTGCGGCCGGGGTAAAACTGCGCCGGTTGAATGTGGGTGGCGGCTTTGCGGCCAATCGGGGCACGGCTCCGGATCTGGAGGCCATCTTTCATGCCATCCACGCGGCGGTCGCGTTGGAATTTGGCGATGCGCGTCCTGAACTGGTCTGTGAACCGGGCCGGGCCATGGTCGCCGAGGCCTTTACCCTTGGCCTGCGCGTGAAAGCCATTCGTGAAGACGGCGCCGTCTATCTGAATGACGGTATTTACGGCGCATTGTCCGAAGCTCCGTCAATCGGGGTGCCGGATCGCCTGACCACTGTGCCGGTGCAGGGGGGCGTACATACCGGCAAGACAACCGCCCGTGTTGTTTTTGGGCCAACCTGTGATTCCATTGACCAGCTTCCCGATCCCTTGAGCCTGCCCGCTGATCTTGCGGAAGAGGATTATCTGCTGTTCGCGGGCATGGGCGCCTATAGCACGGCCACGGTCACGCGCTTCAATGGCTATGGCGCGGTCGACACGGTGACGGTTCAGTCACTGGCGCTCTAGTCTCGAAACGCTCTAGGCGCGGGCCATGATGATGCAGGTGGTGGAGCCGGTGGCATAAAGTTTACCGTCTTCGACCCCGCGAATTTCACCATTGGAAATCCCGGTGGACCGGCCCGCGTGCTGGATTTCTGCCGTGGCTTCAATCTCGGCGCCCAGCGGGATCGGCCGTAGAATATTCACTTTGTATTCAAGGGTTGTATAGACCGATCCTTTGGGCACGCGGGTCATGACGGCACAGGCCATCGCGCTGTCCAGAAGGGTGCCATACCATCCGCCGTGAACGGTGCCCATCGGGTTGCAATGGTCAAAAAGAGGTGTGCCCCGGAAGGCAACCCGCCCGTCTTCAACCGAATGCAGGTGATAATTCAGGGCCTGACCAATGGGGGGACCGGGCACGGTGCCGTCCAGCACGCCGCGCATGAAATCAAGCCCGGACATTGAAGCGGTGAGCTCGGGTCCGGGCAAGTCATCAAAAGATGAAGCAATCAGCGTCATGGGGTCCCTCCGTATTTACGCAAGGGAATGCTGACCTGTGCGGGGCGGCTGGGCAAGGCTGACGCCGGGTCGCGGTGGAAAGTGACGCGATGTTTCAGGCGTTTAGAGCGTTTCGACTTATTGTCGTGCCTCAACAATAAGTCGAAACGCTTTAAGCCACGTCTTTCAGGGATACGCGCGGCGTGACGCCAAGCGCGCGGGTCACGTCGCGGGTCAGGGCCGGTTTGTTCAGCGTATAGAAATGCAGGTCCGTGACGCCGCCATCGATCAGGTCCGAGCACAGCTCGCTGCACAATGCCGTCGCCAGAAGGTCCGTGCGATCGTCCCGCGCCGCCTTTTGGAATGCATCATCAAGCCAGTTGGGAATGGCTGTGCCGCAGCGCTCGGCGAATTTGCGCACACCTTTCCAGTTTTCGATGGGCAAAATGCCGGGGATGATCGGGACATCAATGCCCGCCTTTTCGCATTTGTCACGGAAGCGGAAAAACGTGTCGGCTTCAAAGAAGAATTGGGTGATGGCCGAGCTTGCGCCTGCATCGACCTTGCGCTTTAGCCAAGCGACATCAGCATCCGTATCGGCGGCTTCGGGGTGGGGATCGGGATAGGCGCCCACGCGGATATGGAAGTCGCCGGTATCGGCAAGCGCTTCGATCAGCTCAACCGAGTTGGCAAAGCCATCCTCACGCGCCGTAAACGTGTCAGACCCTTTGGGCGCGTCGCCGCGCAGGGCCACGATCTCTTTCACGCCAACCTCGGCATAGCCTTTGGCGATGGTCAGGGTTTCTTCCCGGCTGGCTTCGACACAGGTCAGGTGCGCGGCGACATTCAGGCCGTAATGTTTGTGGATCGTGCCCACGGCATCATGGGTCAGCTCGCGGGTCGTGCCGCCCGCGCCATAGGTGACGGACACGAAATTGGGGTCCAGCGGGGCCAGCTCGCGCACGGTTTCCCACAGGCGGAACGAGGCATCCAGCGATTGCGGGGGAAAGAACTCGAAAGAGATATTCGGCGTGGTCATGGCAGCCTCGGCAAGGTTTGTCTGGTTTCGCCACTTGTGCCAGATGGGGCATTGTGAGACAAATTCATAATTCTCACATTAAACATGAGTCTTGCACATGTATCTGGAGTTTCGCCACCTGCGCACCATCCGCGCAATCCATCAATCAGGCTCTTTGGCGCGGGCGGCAGATATTCTGCACATCACGCAATCGGCCCTGAGCCACCAGATCAAAGGGTTGGAAGATCAGGTGGGGATGGAACTGTTTCACCGCCGCACCAAACCGATGCGCCTGAGCCCAGCGGGCATGAAGCTGCTCAGGCTGGCGGAACAAATACTGCCCGAAGTGGCCCGGTTGGAAGAGGAGTTCCGGGCGCTGAAATCCGGGCGCTCTGGGCGGCTGCATATCGCCATTGAATGCCACGCCTGTTTCGACTGGCTGTTTCCCGTGCTTGATAAGCTGCGCCATGCCTGGCCCGATGTGGATCTGGACATCCGTCAGCGGCTGGCCTTTGACGCGATCGAGGCGCTGCGGCGCGAAGAGGTGGATTTTGTTATCTCGTCCGACCCGGTGGACATGCCGGGCATCACCTTCTCGCCACTCTTCGACTACGAGCCACGTTTCGTTGCCGCAGCAGGTCACCGTTTGGCGGATGTGCCCTATGTGGATGCAGAAGATTTTGAAGAGGAATTTCTGCTGACCTACCCGGTAGACCGATCCAAGATCGACGTGTTTACGGGCCTGTTGACCCCGGCGCGCATAGAGCCGCGCGGCACAAGGCAAGTGGAAATGACCGAGGTGATTTTGATGTTGGTGGCGGCTGGGCGGGGCGTGACCGTGTTGCCGGATTGGGTGTTGACGGACGTGAAAAACAATCCCGACTATGTGACCAAAAGCCTGACCGACGGCGGGCTGTCAAAGCGCATGTATGCCGCCACGCGCGACGAAGATACGATGGTGCCCTTCATGGCGCATATGATCCGGTTGTGCCGATCCGAACCCGTTAAGCTTCAGCGCGCGTAAACTGGCTTTCGGGCTTGGCAAACAAGGTATCTGGGCGTATACGCGCCGTTTGAAACATCAGGAGTCCTTTCCATGCAAGGCAGTGCAAATCTGAACGTGATGATCAAGGCCGCGCGCGCCGCGGGTCGGAGCCTTGTAAAGGACTTCCGCGAGGTCGAGAACCTGCAGGTGTCGATGAAGGGCGCGGGCGACTTTGTGTCCAAGGCCGACATCGCCGCTGAAAAGATCATCCGTGAAGAGCTGATGGAAGCGCGCCCCAACTATGGCTGGCTGGCTGAAGAGGGCGGCGCGGCCGAGGGCAAGGACCCGACCCGTCGCTGGATCGTCGATCCCTTGGATGGCACCACGAATTTCCTGCACGGTCTGCCCCATTGGGCGATCTCGATTGCGCTGGAGCACAAGGGTGAAATCATTGCTGGCGTGGTCTATGACGCTGCCAAGGACGAGATGTTCTATGCCGAGAAGGGCGAAGGCGCGTGGCTTAATCAAAGCCGTCTGCGCGTGTCTGGCCGCTCGCGCATGATCGAGTGTATTTTTGCCACTGGTCTGCCTTTCGGGGGCCGTGCGGACCTGCCCGAAACCCTGCAGGATCTGGCGCGCATTTTGCCGTCGACCGCTGGTGTGCGGCGCTTCGGTTCTGCTGCGCTGGATCTGGCCTATGTGGCCGCTGGTCGTTACGATGGCTATTGGGAGCGCAGCCTGAACGCTTGGGATTTGGCCGCGGGCCTGTTGATTGTGAAGGAAGCGGGCGGGCTGGTGCAGCCTATGGATGCTGATGGGTCGATCCTTGAGGACGGCACGATCATTGCCGCAAATGAACCGATTTTCGAGAAGTTCTCGGGAATTGTACGCGACGCGTGAGTTTGCTTTCTGCAAAAAACTGCTCTGCTGGTCATATTGCCGCCTTATTTTGCAAGCAAATGCAGGGGCATGGACAGACTTATTAACCTTTGGGAACAACTGCGTCGGCGCTATCTGGATGAAGATGGTGCCGTCACGATCGACTGGATCGTGATGACCGCCGCGCTCGTCATGCTGGGTTTGGCGATGGCTTTCACGGTCAATGCCAACATCCCGGGTCTGGCCCAGCAAATCAGCAAAAGCCTGTCGACATTCGAGATTGATGGCTAAGCCGTGTCGGCTTTCACCCGAGATGGGGGAAGGTCGAAACGCTTTATTTGCGCCGACCGACTTGCGGCACGTTGCTGCGTGTCAGTCTGTAGCGGGCCTCGGGATGATCCGGATGGCCACTCGTTCGATCCCAAAAAGACGCCCCGCCCAAGCGGCGCCACAGGGGCAGGACCATCACGAAACCCGCGATGAAACCTCCTGCATGGGCCAAATGGGCCACGCCGCCCGCGTCGCCGCCAAAGCTGGCAGCTGAGTTGAACAGTTGCAGCCCGAACCACAGGATCAGCATCAGCCAAGCCGGAACCGGCACGATCTTGAAGATGATCACAATGATTAACAGAATGTCCACACGTGCCTTGGGAAAGAGCAGCAGATAGCCCCCCATCACGCCTGCGATGGCACCAGAGGCCCCCACGATGGGCACCGGGCTGGCCGGGTCGCCTGCAAACTGTGCGAGGGCGGCCAAAATACCGGCGAGGAGATAAAACCCCAAGAAGCGGCCATGCCCCAGCATGTCTTCCAGATTATCCCCAAAAATCCACAAAAACAGCATGTTACCCGCGAAATGCATGAAGCCCCCATGCAGGAACATCGAGCTTATTAGTGTCAGCGTGCCCGCCCCGTCCGACAAACGCGCGGGGATCATGCCATAGCTCATGAATAAATCTGTCGCCGCGTGGCTGCCATAGAGCGGCCACATGAACAGAAAAACCAGCGTGTTCAGACCTAGAAGGCCGTAAGTCACGACGGGTGTGCGGGTGGACGGGTTATGGTCTCGGATGGGAAACATGGGGTCACTTGACCCGATGCGCGGCACCGGGTCAAGCATGGGTCAAGCATTGGGCAAGCCCGTTTCAGGCAGGCGGATTACTCCGCCGCTGCCTTGGTTTGCGAAAGCATCAAAAGCTCGGCATTGCCGCCTGATGCTGTGGTGTCGACACATAGGTGACGTTCATGGGTCACCACCTCGTGGGTCAAGCTGCCTGTGACCAAGGGCAAGATCGCACCGCTGCGCTGCGACAGGGCGATGGCCAGCGCACGGGCGCGGTCCTCGTCCCCCCAGAAAACGGCGCCTCCGATGCCTTGGATGGCCTCAAGCCTCTCGGGTGTCAGGTCGGGCGCCAGCACCGCTGTACCCCCCAGAGCTTCGACGGCCGCTTTCTGCGCTTTGGCGGTGTCTTGCCCCGGCCCCATACACAGGATTGGGTCGCGCGGATGGGTAGAGAGCTGGTTCAGCTCGCCAGTCGGGCCGGGCAGGCGGGACGATGACAAGGTCGCCTCGACCGTCGCGGCCGAGATGGCTTGGATCAGGGTGGTGTCGCTTGGGGTTTCGCCATCCGCGTGACCCGCAATGGGCGCAGGCTCGGTGGCGCAGAACCGGTCCATATAGCTGGGCCCGCCAGCCTTGGGGCCAGTGCCGGAAAGTCCTTCCCCACCAAAGGGTTGCGAGCCAACAATGGCGCCGATCTGGTTGCGGTTCACGTAAGCATTGCCGGCGTGAATACGGTCTGTCACATGCTGCACGCGGTCATCAATGCGCGTGTGCAGCCCGAAAGTCAGCCCGTATCCGGTGGCGTTCACGCTGTCGATCACCGCGTCCAGCTCGTCGGCCCTGAAGGTTGCCAGATGCAGCACAGGGCCGAAAATCTCGCGCTCCATGTCTTCAATGCCCGAGACCCGCAACAGGGTCGGTGCCACATAGAACCCGCCGTCAGGTGCAATGCGTTCATGCAGCACGCGACCGCCTTCGCGGGCGGTGTCAATGTAGGCTTTGATGCCCTGATAAGCTTCGTCGTCGATCACCGGGCCAAGATCCACAGAGAGATCCCAAGGGTTGGCCTGGTTCAGGTCATTCATCGCGCCAATCAACATCTCGGTCAGATTGTCGGCAATGTCTTCCTGCACATAAAGGCAGCGCAGGGCCGAGCAGCGTTGACCTGCCGACTGAAAGCTTGACGCCACGATATCGCGCACCGCCTGTTCGGGCAGGGCGGTGCTGTCGACGATCATCGCGTTCAGCCCCCCGGTTTCCGCGATCAAGGGGGCCGAGGGGGCCATGTTGGCCGCCATCGCCCGGCGAATGATCTGTGCGGTTTCGGTCGATCCGGTAAAGGCCACACCGCCGATGCGGGCGTCTGATGTCAGTGCGGCGCCCACCGTGACCCCGTCACCGGGCAGAAGTTGCAAGACCTCGCGCGGAACACCGGCTTCGTGCAGCAGTTTCACGGCCTCATAGGCGATGATCCCGGTCTGCTCTGCAGGTTTGGCCAAGACACCGTTGCCTGTGGCCAAAGCCCCCGCGATCTGTCCTGTGAAGATCGCCAGCGGGAAGTTCCAAGGCGAAATACAGGTGAAGAGCCCCACAGGATCGCGGCTGTGATCATCAACGCGGCTTGCATAATAGCGCAGGAAATCAACGGCTTCGCGCAGCTCTCCCATGCAATCCAGCCATATTTTCCCCGCCTCGCGCGACAAGAGCGCAAAGAAGCGGCCAAGGTTTTCTTCGTAGAGGTCGGCGGCGCGGTTCAGGACCTCGGCGCGGGTTTCAGGCGACGCGTCCCAGCGGGTGGCTGTGGCCAATGCCGTGTCGACATCAGCCGTGCTGGCCCATGTGATCTGGCCCACCGGCGCGCCGTTTGAGGGGTTGGTGACCGCCACCACAGACCCGCCGTCGGGCGTGCCTGCGATCAGTGGTTCGGCGGTGAAAGCATGATCTGCGAAGGGCGCGCGCGCGGCCTCGATCTGGGCAATATGCGGCTCGTAGGTCAGATCCAGCCCCATCGAGTTCTTACGGGCGCCAAACAGTTCCGGCCCGGTGGGCACATGGGGCGCTTCGGCGGCCAGCGCGTCGAAGGGGCAGGCGGCGACCTCTTCCGGTGTCACGCTGTCATCCACGATCTGGTTCACGAACGAGCTGTTGGCGCCGTTTTCCAGAAGGCGGCGCACCAGATAGGCCAGCAGGTCGCGATGCGCGCCCACAGGGGCGTAAATCCGGCAATTGGTGCCGTTTTCGTCCATGATGATCTGGTGCAGGCGTTCGCCCATGCCGTGCAAGCGCTGGAATTCAAAGGCGTCTTTCGCCACGTTCCCGGTTTGGGCTATGTCCAGAATGGCCGCCGCCGTGTGGGCGTTATGGGTGGCAAATTGCGGATAAATCCGGTCGGTCAGGCCCAGCAGTTTCTTGGCGTTGGCAATATAGCTGACATCCGTGGCGACCTTGCGGGTGAAGACGGGGAAGCCCTCCAGCCCCTCTACCTGCGCGCGCTTGATCTCGCTGTCCCAATAGGCGCCTTTGACCAGCCGCACCATGATCTTGCGATCCAGCCGGGTGGCGGTGTCATTCAGCCAGTCGATCACCGCGCCCGCACGTTGGCCGTAAGCCTGCACCACGACGCCGAACCCGTCCCAACCGGCCAGTGCGGGGTCTTCCAGCACTTTCTCGATCACATCCAGCGAGATTTGCAGCCGGTCAGCCTCTTCCGCGTCGATGTTGAAGCCCATGCCGGCTGATTTCGCCAGCTGCGCCAGCGCCGAGACGCGGGGCACCAGCGTGGCCATCACCCGGTCTTTCTGCGCGCGTTCATAGCGCGAAAACAGGGCCGAGAGCTTCACCGAAATGCCGGGATTTTCGCGGATATTGTCCGATGTGCAGGCGCTGGCGATTTCGGAAATCGCCTTGGCATAGGCCATCTGGTAGCGGCGCGCGTCGCTGTCAGTCAGTGCGGCCTCGCCCAGCATGTCATAGGAATAGGTGAAGCCTTTTTCTTCCATCTTCGATCCGCGTTTCATCGCGGCCCCGATGGTTTCGCCCAAGACGAACTGGCTGCCCATTTCTTTCATGGCGCGTGCCACAGCGGTTCGGATGACGGGTTCACCAAGGCGTTTCACCGCGCCGCGCAGCGCGCCCGCGATGCCGCGATCGGGTTCGTCCAGAACCTTGCCGGTCAAAAGCAGCGCCCAGGTTGACGCATTCACCAGCGACGAGGAGGAGCGCCCCAGATGTTTGCCCCAATCCGAGGGCGCAATCTTGTCTTCGATCAGCGCATCAATGGTTTCGGCATCAGGCACGCGCAAGAGCGCTTCGGCCAGACACATAAGCGCGATGCCTTCGTCCGTGGACAACCCGTATTCGGCCAGGAAGACCTCCATCAGACCGGGGTCGGAAGAGGCGCGAATGGCACGCACCAGCGCGGCACCGCTTTGGGTGATCCGCGCGCGATCGCTGTCACTCAGTGCTGCGTCCTCTACGAGGGTGGCAATATGGGCGTTCTCATCCGCATAGGTGAGGTCATCAATGTGCTGGCGCAGATCACGGGTCATCAGGCAATTTCCCTTGGAGTTGTCGATTGCCCTATGATACTATGATTTTGCAAGTTAATCGTCCTGAATGTCTGTATAGTGCAGTCATATTTACCCAAGGTGATGAAAAATGAAGGAAAAAAGGAAAGCGGAGCTGGACCGGTTTGACCGCGCGATTCTGGACATCCTTTCAGGGGATGGGCGCATTTCGATCACCGATCTGGCGCGGCGCATTGGCCTGTCCAAGTCCCCCACACAGGCGCGATTGAAGAAGCTTGAGGTGGATGGGGTGATCACCGGATACCGCGCGCAGGTCGATCCGATCCGACTGGGGCGGGACCATGTGGCCTTTGTCGAAGTCAAGCTGTCAGACACGCGCGAAGCCGCGCTGACGGCGTTCAATACCGGTGTGGCCGAAATTCCCGAGGTCGAGGAATGCTACATGCTGGCGGCGCATTTTGACTATCTGTTGAAGGTGCGCACGCAGGATATGAACGATTACCGACGGGTGCTGGGCGAAAAGATCTCGTCGCTTCCCAATGTGGCGCAAAGCTCGACCCATGTGGCGATGCAGGTGGTCAAGGATGATGGGCACGGGGTTGTGATTTGACCAAGCCCGTGCGTCGCGCCCAGAATTGGGTATGTCACGTCTTTGGTTCATAGCTTGCTTTGTGGCCGCGCTGATTTCGGCGGGTGTGGCGCGCGGCGATGAGTGCCCAATCTCTCCTGACATTGCGGATGAGCAGGATGCTTTGCTGTCGCTGGCGCAAAATGCGCGCAGCGAGGCCGAGGCACGCCCGGCAGTGAATGGCATGTGGTTGTTATGGACCCGTGCCCCGGATGAACGCGCGCAGGGGCTGTTGGATGACGGGCGTGCGCGTATTCGCTATGCGGATTATGAAGGGGCCAAGGCGGTGTTGAGCGAGCTGATCGCCTATTGCCCATCCTATGCCGAAGGCTACAACCAGCGCGCTTTTGCGCATTTCTTAAGTGCCGCGTATCAGGCCGCCTATGCTGATCTGACCCGCGCCATGGAGCTGAATCCGCGTCACGTGGCAGCCATGTCGGGATCGGTGCTGACCCTGCACGCGCTGGGCCGCGATGAAGAGGCGCAGCACCTTTTGAAAGACGCCCTGAAGCTGAACCCATGGCTGCCGGAGCGGCGTCTTTTGGCCAAACCTAAAGGCACGGCGCTTTGATCATCTGAACCCCGTTGCCCCCTGAACGCATTGATAGTAGGGAAGGGGCGTTGCGGGCGTGATGGAATGGTAGACATACCAGACTTAAAATCTGTTGGGCCGTGTGCCCGTGTGGGTTCGAGTCCCACCGCCCGCACCAAGCATGAATTTTCAAAGGAAATTCATGCAACGACGGTCCCACCAAACACTGAGCGGCAGGGCAATTGCGCAGCAAATGCCCGAGAGCGCCCGTCAGGAACGCGCCGGGTTTTTTGCAGGTACAGTTTTCAAACATTCTGAACGGAAAAAGCCGGACCCCGATGGCTCCGGCTTTCAAAAATCAGATTATCGGCGAAATCGCCGCGGGTTTACGCGTTGAACAGGAAATGCAGGACGTCGCCGTCTTTGACGGTATAGCCTTTGCCTTCGGCGCGCATTTTGCCCGCGTCCTTGGCGGGGCCTTCGCCGCCCAGTTCAACATAGTCGTCATAGGCAATGGTTTCAGCGCGGATGAAGCCACGTTCGAAATCGCCGTGGATGACGCCCGCGGCCTGTGGGGCCATGGTGCCTTCTTTGATGGTCCAGGCGCGGGCCTCTTTCGGGCCGACGGTGAAATAGGTTTCCAGATGCAAAAGTTCATAGCCTGCGCGGATCAAGCGATCCAGACCAGCCTCTTTCAGGCCAAGCTCTTCCAGGAACATCTCCATGTCATCGGCGTCCAGCTGGCTGATTTCTTCTTCGATCTTGGCAGAAATCACGACGCTGGCGGCACCTTGTTCGGCGGCCATCTTTTCGACCGCTTCAGAATAGGCGTTGCCGGTGGCCGCGTCGCCTTCGTCCACGTTGCAGACGTAAAGGATTTTCTTCGAGGTCAGAAGCTGCAGCATGTTCCACTGCTTGCGGTCCTCGTCGTCCACCTCGACCGTACGGGCCGGGCGGCCTTCTTCCAGAGCGGCTTTGGCGGCTTGCATCAGGCGTTCCTGCTGCACGGCTTCTTTGTCGCCGCCACGCACTTTGCGCACGATATTTTGCAGGCGCTTTTCGATGCTTTCAAGGTCGGCGAGCATCAGTTCGGTCTCGATCACCTCGGCGTCTTCCACCGGGTTCACGCGGCCCTCGACATGGGTCACGTCGCCATCATCAAAGCAGCGAAGCACATGGGCGATGGCGTCCACCTCGCGGATATTGGCCAGGAACTGGTTGCCTAGCCCTTCGCCCTTGGAGGCGCCCTTGACCAGACCGGCAATGTCCACAAAGGTCATGCGCGCCGGAATTATCTCTTTCGAGGATGCGATCTCGGCCAGTTTGTAAAGGCGCGGATCGGGCACGTTCACCTCGCCGACATTGGGTTCGATGGTGCAGAAGGGGAAGTTGGCGGCCTGTGCGGCAGCCGTTTTGGTCAGCGCGTTGAAAAGCGTCGATTTGCCCACATTCGGCAGACCCACGATACCCATCTTGAAACCCATCACGGCCTCCGTCGTTGAAACACCCGCGCGTTCTAGGGCTTTGACAGGCTGGGTGCAAGCGTGGTGGAGTCGAGAATGCAGTCAAAAAGGAGATCTGCTATGCAACCAGTTCCTTATCTGTTTTTTAACGGCAATTGTCGCGAGGCTATGACGCATTACGGGGTGATCTTTGGAAACGAGCCCGAGATCATGCCATTTGAGGATATGCCAGATGATGTTCAGGCCGAGATGCCTGGCGTGCCGGATGATGCCGTGATGCACGCAAGCGTAGCCATCGGGGACGGCATGTTGTTTGCCTGCGATGATAGCTCTGGTCAGGTGCCGGAAATGGCGGGTAGTGATGTTTGCATCGCGCTACCGGACGAAGCCGAAACCCAACGTGTCTGGGATGCACTTGCGCAAGGGGGCGACGTGCGTATGCCATTGTCTGCAGTGTTCTGGACGCCGCTATATGGGTTGCTCAGCGACAAGTACGGCGTGCGCTGGATGATTATGACGACGAGCAACCACGAGTGAGCCATTGATTTTCCCGTCTGGCTTGGGCAAACCGGGTTGAACCAAGAAGGGGATCACGCATGACTCGCATCGACGCCAAGTTTGCCGCGCTTAAGGAGAAAGGCCAAAAGGCTTTTGTCAGCTATATCATGGGCGGTGATCCGGATATGGCGACCTCGCTCGAGGTGATGAAAGGGCTGCCGGCCGCGGGCGTTGATATCATCGAACTGGGCATTCCTTTCACCGATCCGATGGCGGATGGCCCGACCATCCAGCTGGCAGGTCAGCGTGCGCTGGAAGCTGGCATGACCTTGCAAAAGACGCTGGATATGGCGGCCGAGTTTCGCAAGGGCGATGACACGACCCCGATCGTCCTGATGGGATATTACAACCCCATCTACAATCGTGGCGTCGACCAGTTCTTGACGGACGCCAAGGCGGCTGGCGTGGATGGGCTGATCGTGGTGGATCTGCCGCCCGAAGAGGATGACGAGCTGTGTATCCCAGCCCAGAAGGCCGGGCTGAACTTCATTCGCCTTGCCACCCCCACCACCGATGACAAGCGCCTGCCCAAGGTGCTGCAGAACACGTCGGGTTTTGTCTATTACGTCTCGGTGACCGGCGTGACCGGCTCGGCCGAGGCCGAGGCCGGCAATGTCGGGCCAGAAGTGGCGCGGATCAAAGCGGCAACCGATATTCCGGTGATCGTGGGTTTTGGTGTCAACACGCCCGAGAAAGCCCAGGCGATTGCCAGCGTGGCAGATGGCACCGTGGTCGGCTCGGCGATTGTGTCAAAGATCGCGGCAGGCGAACCGGTGGCGGATATTCTGGGCTTCGTAAAGTCTCTGGCCGATGGGGCGCATCGGGCTGGAGCAAAACGCTAAATTCATGGCGTCACGTTTCCCATCGTTCAAATCTCGATTGGCTGGATTGTTTAAGCGGCGTTCCAAGCAGATCGAAACCGCGTCTTTTCCGACCCTGCCGAACGGGGACTTTCTTGTCACGCAGGATACCGCAACGCATTTGAAGCATCTAAAGTGGATTGGGAGTTTCTCTGACCAGCTGGAAGTTGCCATCTCTCGTGAGGCCTACGCCGCAATTTGCGACGGACGCCTGCGTGTACAGTTGAAGGGCATGAAAGGGCGCGCTGGCGTTGCCAGCAAACTGCGCCTAGGTGCGATGCGCGGAAATCTAAGTATCAGCGTCGGGAAATCGAATGTTGATGTTTGGATTGGCGATAAAGTTCGAGGGCAATTTCAACTTGTTTGCCACGATAGCAGTACAGTGAAAATCGGAGACCGCAGCTCTGCAACTGGCCTGATACTCTATGCCAAGAGAAGCGAGTTTTCCTGTGGTGTCGATTGCATGTTTTCTTCCGAAGTCATTCTGCAAACATCGGACCAGCATGGAATTGTCGATCTTGAAACGGGAGCGTTTACGCAGGCAGATCGCGCTGAAACCCATGTGGGAGATCACGTCTGGATCGGCCGAAGGGTGACGCTTTTGCCGGGCTCTCGAATTGGCAGTGGCAGTGTTGTCGGGACATGCGCTGTTGTGCCCGGAAATATCCCCGAAAACAGTGTCGCGGTGGGTGTTCCAGCGCGCGTGGTTCGCGAAAATGTGAGTTGGAGCCGCGATATGGAGAGCCTTGACCCCGGATCAAGGGACTATATTGCAAGGCAGGGTGTGGACTGGTTGTCTGAGGAGTGATCCTTACCTTTTAGCAGTCATAGCGATTGCCCAGCCCAGCACAGCGTCATGTTCGGGCGCAATTTCGTCGGCTTCTCCCACAAATTCCATGAAGGCCTCGCGCGATCCTTCGCTGAGACCGATGATGGCCGGAATGTCATTTGCCAGTGCTTGTCCCACGGCTTCGCGAAAACCGCGGCCCTCGGCCTCTTGCTTACCAAATTTGTTGACGATCAGAAGGTCGGCACCATCTTTCAGCCGCGCCTCGGTCTGACCGACGGCTGTTTCCAACGCCTCGGGGTTCAGTTTGCAGCCGCGCGCATTGGCGCCCAGAAACTGGCTGATACGGATTTTCGGCCCATCAGGCAGTACCAGCACATCCATGTCGCAGTGATGTTCCTCGGCCCGTTCAGTGTCCAGCTGGACCGTGCCACAGAGTGATAGGCCGCGTTGGGCCAGCGCTTCGGCCACGCCCGCCAGCAACAGATTGGTCTGGCCCCGGCCGGGGGCAATCACATAGGCAAGTTTCATGGGCGCATCCTTTTCTGACGTTTCAGATGGCAATCTGCTCGCCGCTTGTCAATTCCCGCGCTTGCCTGTGGGCGTGTGCCGTGTCTTGATGCGCGAAAGACCACAAGGACATGCGCGATGAAACTTGATCAGCCCGAAACCACCGCCCCCGAGGATGCACAGGCGCGGCGCGCCATTGCGCCGGTGATTTGCTACCCGGTCGACAGCCTGCCGCAGCCGCCTTTGGCGCTCTATCGTGCCGCGCGTGAGGCTGCGACAAAGGTAGATGAAGTGTTGGTGCCTGCCCGCGATGCGGCCACGTTCAGCGTGCCCGCGGGACAGTTTTTTCGCATCACCTCGGTCGAGGGGCCGCAGGTGGGGGACTTGAACCTGTGGAATGCGAGCGATCTGTCTGAAAGGTTCTATTCGGGCAAGACCCGCGCCCTTCATGGCACGCATCTGAGCACCTCAGATCGGATGTGGACAAGTCACCCAAACCTGCGTCCCATGGCCACGATCATCCATGATACGCTGGACTGGTATGGGTTCGATGACTTTGGCGGGTCTGTGCACGACGTGATCGGCACGCGCTGCGATCCCTATACGCATAACCTGTTGTCCGGGGGGCAGTATCACCAGTGCTGCCACTCTAACCTGACGCGCGCGCTGGCCGATCACCTGGGCTGCACGCCTGCCGAGGCCGAACCCCATGTGCATGATGTGTTGAACGTCTTCATGTGCACGGGCTTCACCCGCGACACCGGCCAGTATTTTATGAAAGCCAGCCCCGTGCGCCCCGGTGATTATCTTGAGTTTTTCGCAGAAATTGACCTGCTGGGCGCATTGAGCGCCTGTCCCGGCGGCGATTGCTCCTCTGAACACAGCTCGGATGAAGCCGCCTGTTACCCGCTGCTGGTCGAGGTCTTTGCCCCACAAGAGGGCGCGTTGATCGGCTGGGAACCGCCGATGAGAAGCGGATATGACGGCAGCCACGGGCGCTAGGCGTTCCTGACCTTGCACATGTGGCGTGTCACCGTAATCTGCAACACAAGTCGTTTAAGGAGAGTTCCATGAAGTCGCTTGGTTGGCGTTTCATCATTGTCGGGGTGTTGTGCCTTGTCATGTTCATCCCGCTTATGATGGTGTCAGACATCGTCAATTCTCGTCGCCACTATTCCGAAGACACGATCCGTTCTGTCGGTCAGGAATGGGGCGGGCGGCAAACGATTTCGGGGCCGCAGGTGGTGATCCCGGTGAAGGCCCGCGTGATGGTCAGCGAGCTGCACAACGTGATTGACGAGGCCACGGGGCTTGTCATGCGCGACGCGGAGACCGGCAAGAACCTGCAAAAGCTGGTGGAAGAAGAGCGCATCGAGCAACGCGCGCCGCTCTATGTCTATCCGGATGTTTTTGATGTGCAGATCACGTCGCAAACGCAGATGCGCCACCGTGGCATTTTTCAGGTGCCCGTCTATCAGGCGAAGGCCGAGATCGCGACCTCGTTCCCTTTTGACCGGGTCGAAGCGACACTGGGCGAGGGCGAGTTCGCTGTCTGGGACGAGGCCAGCCTGCGCCTGACGGTCAGCACGAACCGCGCGCTTCGGGGCGAAGCGAAGCTTCTGGCCGGCGGGCAGCAGATCGCGCTGGAGCCGATGAGCGGGCTTGGCGGGCAGAACCTGACTGCAGCTAAAACCGAGAGCGTGACAGCCGCAGCGGAAGCGGTGGAGGCTGCGGTGGAAGCTGTCGAAACGGTCGAGCGCGCCTATGACACGCCAAAGACCCGCGAGGTTCTGCTGGAACCCCTAAGCGGGCAGGCCGGGCTGACAGCGGCATTGCCGGGCGGTAAGGCGCAGGCCCATTTCAACCTGACGCTGGGCTTCAATGGTGCGGCCGAGCTGCGCGTGTCCCCGGTTGGCCGCTCCAGCACGGTTCAGATGACCAGCGACTGGCCCGACCCAAGTTTCGGCGGGGCTTTCCTGCCCGATGGGTCCGATATCTCGGACACGGGTTTCACGGCCAACTGGTCGATCCCGCATCTGGCGCGCAGCCTGCCGCAAATCTCGCGGCAAGATCACGAACCGACCGCGCGACGGGACGCGTCTTTCGGCGTCAGCTTCTATCAACCCAATGATTTCTATCAAAAAGCCTGGCGCGCGGCGCGTTATGGCATCCTTTTTGTGTCGCTGACCTTCCTGACGGTCTTGTTGATGGATATGCAAAGCAAAAAGCCGGTTCATCCGGTGCAATACCTGCTGATCGGCCTGTCGCAGGCCGTGTTCACGCTGCTCATGCTGGCTTATGCTGAACAGGTTGGCTTCTCGCTGGCCTATCTGGGGTCTGCAGCCGCGTTGATCCTGCTGTTGTCCCTGTTTGGGGCCTTTGCGTTGAAGCTGGGGTCCCGAACATGGGTGTTGGGGGGCATGTTGGTGCTGCTTTACGCGGTGCTCTACCTGATCCTCTATTCCACCGATTATGCGCTGTTGGCCGGGGCCACGCTGGCCTTCGTGGCAATCGGGGCCACCATGTATGCCACGCGCAACGAAGAATGGTATGGCGAGGATGGACCGGGGCCGGGGCTGTTTGCCCGGCGCGGAGCGAAAGTTGCAGCCAAGCAACAGCCGACAGCAGAATGACAAAAAGGCGCCGCGGGATCATCCTGCGGCGCCTCTGTTTACAGTGGGGTTGATCAGGCGAAGGCGGCGTCCAGCGCAATCTCAACCATATCGCCAAAGGTCTTTTCACGCTGGTCCGAAGGCAGGGCCTCGCCGGTCTGCAAATGGTCCGACACGGTCATGATCCCCAAAGCCCGCACGCCATAACGGTTGGCCAGCATGTAAAGCTCGGCGGCTTCCATTTCGACGCCCAGAATGCCGTGACGGGTCATTTCCTTGTTCAGATCGGGGCGTTCATCGTAAAACGTGTCCGAGCTATAAATGCCCCCCACATGCACGCCCACATCGCGCCCCTCGGCAGCTTTCACAGCCGCGGCCAGCAGGCCGTAGTCGGCACAGGGCGAGAAATTCAGCTCGCGGAAAATGGTGTTGGACGGGGTGCCCACGGTGGTGCAGGTCATTGCGATCACCACGTCACGGAGTTTTACATGGGGCTGCATGCCGCCACACGACCCGATGCGGATCAGTGTTTTCGCGCCGTAGTCGCGGATCAACTCATTCGCGTAGATCGAAATGGACGGCATGCCCATGCCCGATCCCTGAATGGTAACGCGGTTGCCTTTATAGGTGCCGGTGAAGCCCAACATGCCGCGCACCTCGTTGACCAGCTCTGCGCCCTCCAAAAAGGTTTCAGCCGCCCAGCGGGCGCGGTAGGGGTCGCCGGGCATCAAGACGGTTTCTGCGATTTGGCCGGGCTCGGCACCAATATGGACGGTCATCTTTTGATCCTCTAGGTTGGGCGCGCAACTTGTTCAGGAGCCAATATGCGCCAATTTCTTCTCGCTCTATGTATCGCGCCAGGATTTGCCTTTGCGCAAGAGCAAACGCAATCCGAGGCAGACGTCGAACTGGCTTTGGTAAAGGGGCTTTTCACCGCTCTGAACCCGGTGTCGATCCGCGATGATCGGGAATACTGCGGCTATATCGGCCTGAGCCGCGACGAGAAACTGATCGCCACACCGCCCTTGCGCGGGTCCGAGGATGGCTGCAGACCGGCGTATCCAGATGAGTTGGAATATGTGATCGCATCCTATCACACCCACGGCGCCCATCATGGCGACTATGCGGCGGAAACCCCGTCAGGGGATGATATGGAGGCCGACGAGGCCGAGGGTATTGACGGTTGGGTGGCCACGCCCGGCGGTCGGCTGTGGTTTATCGACAGTTCGGATATGGTGGCCAGCCAGGTGTGCGGACTTGGCTGCCTGCCGCAGGACAAAAACTTTCGCGAAGGCAGTATGGGCAAGATCGCGCCGAGCTATCGCTATGAAGATCTGGTGAAAAAGCTGGAAAGCCTCGATCACTGATACATGCTTAAAAGAGGCCGCGCCCTTGTCAATTGGGCGCGGCTTTTCTTTGTGTTTGATGAAAGCGTTTCGAGATCAACTTGAGACACGAGTTGATTTCGAAACGCCCACGACAGCAATAAGTTTCGCGCGTTTCGGCTTATTGTCGCGCCTCAACAACAAGTCGAAACGCGTTACTCTGCCGCGACCGAGGCAGGGGCCACCAGCGTCACGATGTCTTCCATGATCGTGTTCAGCTCGAAATCTTTCGGCGTGTAAACCTTGGCGACACCCATGGCGCGCAGGCGGTCTGCATCCTCGTCCGGGATGATGCCGCCGGCCACGACCGGCACGTCGCCAAGACCTGCGTCTTTCATGCGCTCGATCAGCTCTTCCAAAAGCGGGATGTGGCTGCCTGACAGGATCGACAGGCCAACGACGTGGGCTTTCGTCTCGATGGCTGACGCCACCAGTTCCTCGGGGGTCAGGCGGATGCCTTCATAGGTGATGTCCATGCCACAATCGCGGGCACGCGCAGCAATCTGCTCGGCGCCGTTCGAATGCCCGTCCAGACCCGGCTTGCCGACCAGGAAGGTCAGGCGGCGGCCCAAAGCATCTGATACAGCGTCCACGCGCGCGCGGATGTCATCCAGCCCTTCGGTGCGGTTCGAGGGGTTCTTCGACACGCCGGTGGGTGCGCGGTATTGGCCAAAAGTCTGGCGCATCACTTCGCCCCATTCGCCGGTGGTAACACCTGCTTTGGCCGCAGCAATCGACGAAGGCATGATGTTCTCGCCCGATTTGGCGGCGGCGCGCAGGGCGTTCAGGGCGTCCTGAACGGCCTTGTCGTCACGGTCCGCGCGCCATTGTTCCAAACGCGCGATCTGATCGGCCTCGGCCTCTTTGTCGGCAACCATGATGGCGCCGTCACCAGCGGTCAGCGGGCTTTCGGTGGTCTCAAGCCACTTGTTCACGCCAACAACCGTGGTGTCGCCCACCTCGATCTTGCCGATGCGGGCGGCGTTGGATTCCACCAGACGCGACTTCATGTATTCGATGGCAGCCACAGCGCCGCCCATGGCGTCGATCTGGGCCAGCTCGGCGCGCGCACCGTCCTTCAACTCGCCCACTTTGCGATCCACGGCGGGGTTGTTGTCAAAGAGGTCATCAAACTCCAACAGGTCTGTTTCATAGGCCAGAATCTGTTGCATGCGCAGCGACCATTGCTGGTCCCACGGACGCGGCAGGCCAAGCGCCTCGTTCCATGCGGGCAATTGCACCGCGCGGGCGCGGGCGTTTTTCGACAGGGTCACCGCCAGCATCTCGATCAGGATGCGGTAGACATTGTTTTCCGGTTGCTGCTCGGTCAGACCAAGCGAGTTCACTTGAACGCCGTAACGGAAACGGCGGAATTTCGGGTCTTCGACGCCGTAGCGTTCACGGGTGATTTCGTCCCACAGTTCGACAAAGGCGCGCATCTTGCACATCTCGGTCACGAAGCGGATGCCGGCGTTCACAAAGAACGAGATGCGGCCGACCATGGCGGGGAAAGCCTCGGCCGGGACTTTTTCTTTCAGGTCGTCCAGAACCGCGATGGCGGTGGCCAATGCAAAAGCCAGCTCTTCCTCCGGCGTCGCGCCCGCTTCCTGCAAGTGATAGGAGCAGACGTTCATCGGGTTCCATTTGGGCAGGTGCTCGCGCGTATAGGCGGCTACATCGGTGATCATGCGCAGGCTGGGCTTGGGCGGGCATACATAAGTGCCGCGCGACAGGTATTCCTTGATGATGTCGTTCTGAACGGTGCCTTGCAGCTTCGAGATATCGGCGCCCTGTTCCTCGGCGGCGGCGATATAGAGCGACAGAAGCCACGGCGCTGTGGCGTTGATCGTCATCGAGGTGTTCATCTGTTCCAGCGGGATGTTGTCAAACAGCGCGCGCATGTCGCCCAGATGTGAAAGCGGCACGCCCACCTTGCCCACTTCGCCGCGCGACAGTTTGTGGTCACTGTCATAGCCCGTCTGCGTGGGCAGGTCGAAGGCCACCGACAGGCCGGTCTGACCCTTGGCCAGGTTGGTGCGATAAAGCTCGTTCGAGGCTTTGGCGGTCGAGTGACCGGCATAGGTGCGGAAAAGCCAGGGGCGGATGGTATTCGAGGACATGGCAGGGACTCACCTTATGTTGCGCTGCAGCATTTTTAGTGACGCAAGAAAATTACGCAAGTGATAATGTGAAGAGTAGAAAGTTACGCAGTGTGGCGCTCCCGCCCGGCCGCTACGGCCCTCCGGGCTTTGGATGGGCCTTGAGGCCGGTTGGGGGGCGGCCTTCGCTTCGCCCGTGCGGGCGTCTGGTGCTTTACCTTTTCGCAAAATGGTGAGACAGGTTTATAATGACGCGTAGTGTGGAATTACCGCTTTGGTTGCTTGTTTTGATCCTGGCCTTTGCCACGGTGACCTTTGCATCACATTTTCTGTTCCCATCAGTGCGCTGGTTTTTCCGCAAACGTCTGGAACGCGCGGTGGCGCAGCTGAACGAGCGTCTCGAGCGCCCGATTGAACCGTTCAAGCTGGCGCGCCGCTATGATATGGTGCAACGCCTGTCTTATGACCCCGAAGTGGCGAAAGCCATTGCAGACCACGCGCGCAAGGCGGGCATTCCGGAACAGGTCGCTTTCGAAAAGGCGCAGCGCTATGCGCGCGAGATCGTGCCGCGTTTTTCCGCCACCGCCTATTTCGGTTTCGGCATTTGGCTTGCTAAACTTCTGAGCCGCGCCTTTTACCGCGTGCGCCTTGGTGCCTTTGACGAGGCGCGGCTGAGCGAGATTGATGCGGATGCCACGGTTGTCTTCGTGATGAACCACCGCTCGAATATGGACTATGTGTTGGTCACATGGCTGGCCGCTGAACGCTCCCACCTGTCTTATGCGGTCGGCGAATGGGCGCGGGTCTGGCCGCTGCGCACGCTGATCCGCTCGATGGGGGCCTATTTCATCCGGCGCAAAAGCCGCAACAACCTCTATCGCAAAGTGCTGTCGCGCTATGTGCGTATGGCGACCGATGGCGGGGTGACACAAGCGATGTTCCCTGAAGGGGGGCTGAGCCTGAACGGCGAGGTGGGCGCGCCCAAGCTGGGCTTGCTCAGCTATATCCTGCAGGATTTCACCCCGGGCGAAAGCCGCAATGTGGTCTTCATCCCCGTTGCGATGAACTATGACCGGGTGCTTGAGGATCGGGTGCTGGTCTCGGCTGATATCAAGGGGTCGCGCCGGTTTGGGTTGCGGTTTAAATACGTCGCGCGCCATGTCGGACGACATGTGTGGCAGAGGGTGACCGGGCGGTTCCACCGGTTCGGCTATGCCAGCGTGTCCTTTGGGGATCCGGTGTCTCTGGTCGACTATATGGGCGCGCGCCCGGCCGACGAAGTGGTGGAACCCCTGGCCGAGGAGCTGATGGCGCGCATTCGCGATGTTGTGCCGGTGCTGCCGGTTCCGGTCGTCTCGGCCATTCTGCTGGAAGGTGACGGTCGAAGCCGCGACGAGATCGTGGCCCGGTTTGATGCGCTGGTCTCGGGGATGGAGGCCCAAGGCGCCCATGTACATATCCCGCGCAGTGATATGGGCTATGCCGCCGAAGTGGGGCTGCGAGAGCTGTCGTTGCGCAAACTGATCAGGTCAACCGGGGACGGGGACAGCATGATCTATCATGTGAACAAGCCTGATCGTCTTATTCTGGCTTACTATGCCAACTCTATCGCGCATCTGAGTGAAGACATCGCGCCGACGCATATTTCGGACCTGTCCCCGGCAGAAGTGGCGGATGCGGCAGTGCTGCCGTGATCCTGTGTAGGTGACCATGCGCAAATCCGGCGCGACATAAAATTACAAAATCATTCCGATTGTGGTTGCAATCTTACCCGTGCATCCGTAATGCTGCGGTAGCAGCCGCATTTCTGCACTGCGGCGACAGAATCAGATACCGCGCAAAACAGGAGGCCACCATGGCTTTGGACACACAGACCGGCATCGCCGAATATGATGCCCCGAAAAAAGACCTCTACGAGATCGGTGAAATGCCCCCGCTGGGCCATGTTCCGACGCAAATGTACGCCTGGGCCATTCGCCGCGACCGCCAGGGTGAACCCAAGCAGGCCATGCAGGTCGAGGTCGTCGACACCCCCGTGCTGGACAGCCATGAAGTGCTGGTCATGGTGATGGCCGCCGGTGTGAACTACAACGGCATCTGGGCCGGTCTTGGTGTGCCTGTCAGCATGTTTGACGTGCACAAACAGGATTATCACGTTGCAGGTTCGGATGCCGCGGGCATCGTTTGGGCTGTGGGTGACAAGGTGAAAAACTGGAAGGTGGGCGACGAAGTTGTCATTCACTGTAACCAGGATGATGGCGATGACGAGGAATGCAACGGCGGCGACCCGATGTATTCGCCCAGCCAGCGCATCTGGGGCTACGAGACCCCCGATGGCTCGTTCGCTCAGTTCACCCGCGTTCAGGCCCAGCAGCTGCTGCCGCGCCCCAAGCACCTGACCTGGGAAGAAAGCGCTTGCTACACGCTGACGCTGGCCACCGCTTACCGGATGCTCTTCGGTCACCATCCGCATGAACTGAAGCCCGGTCAGAACGTTCTGGTCTGGGGTGCTTCGGGCGGTCTTGGCTCCTATGCGATCCAGCTGGCCAATGCCGCTGGTGCCAATGCCATCGGTGTGATCTCGGGCGAAGACAAGCGTGACTTCGTTATGGGGCTGGGCGCCAAAGGCGTGATCAACCGCAAAGATTTCGATTGCTGGGGTCAGCTGCCCACCGTGAACACGCCGGAGTACGACACATGGTTCAAAGAGGCCCGCCGTTTCGGCAAGGCGATCTGGGACATCACCGGCAAGGGCAACAACGTGGACATCGTGTTCGAACATCCCGGTGAAGCGACCTTCCCGGTGTCGAACCTTGTTTGTAAAAAAGGCGGCATGGTCGTGATCTGCGCCGGCACCACCGGCTTCAACTGTACCTTTGACGTGCGCTACACGTGGATGCACCAGAAACGCCTTCAGGGTTCGCACTTTGCGCATCTGAAACAGGCGGCGGCTGCGAACAAGCTGATGATCGAGCGTCGCATTGATCCCTATATGTCGGAAGTGTTCCCCTGGGCCGAAATCCCGGACGCGCACATGAAGATGTATAAGAACGAGCACAAGCCGGGCAACATGTCGGTTCTGGTTCAATCCCCGAAAACCGGTCTGCGCACCTTTGAGGACGCGCTGGAAGCCGGTTCGAAGTAAACCGAAACGCTCTTGCGTTTTGCCGACAGCCCCTCGCCCAAGGCGGGGGGCTGTTTTCGTTTGGGCGTGTTTGATGTTGGGGGGCTGGTGGTCCGGCGGTGAGCACGAAGCCGTGGGTTTCAAAGCGAATCACCGGGTTTATGGGGGTGAGTTCTTCGAAAAAGTAGAATGCCCGTGAGGAAATGGCGCATTAACAAAAGGATAATTTCCCGCGCCTCGCTATTTTGGGGGAGAAATAATCAGCGAATTTTATTCAAAAGCTTACATGCTAGGGTTGTTTTCCTGCAACTCATGATCGAGGCTTTACATGTGCAACGAATGGCTTCTTGATGTTCTTACCGATCTGAAGACGTTTGCCGAAAAGAACGGCCTTTCCGTCACAGCGGATCAGTTGGATGATGCCCGACTGATCGCGATGACCGAGATTGCAAGCGCTTCCCGTCGGCAGAACGGAGTTGCGCATACACATGAAAAGCCGGTTGGAAGACCTACTCTCTACGTTGCAGGCGGCGAACACGCTTGAAGACCTTCAGGATGTCCTGGAAGCGCTGCGTGACCACTACAATGTCCAACATGCTGTTTATCACTGGGTGAATTCGGTCGGCGAACGTTTCGGCGCAGGGACCTATCCCGCTGAATGGGTGGACCGATATCTTGAGCGGGATTACCTGCGGCTTGACCCAGTGCTTTTCGGATGTTTTCAAAGGTTTACACCGGTTGTCTGGAAAGAGCTTGATTGGTCTTCGAAACCCGCGCGCGAGATGTTTCAGGATGCGTTGGATCACGGGTTGGGCAATCAGGGATACTCGATCCCCATTCGCGGACCCAACGGGCAATTTGCCGTGCTGACCATGAATGATACGGCAGAAGATGCCGCATGGGAGAGCTTCGTAGAGCGGAACACACGTGACCTGATGGTCTTTGCGCATGAGCTGAACAAGAAAGCTCTGGAATTCGAGGGCTGGGAATCCGAGGCCGGTAAAACCAGCCTGTCGCCGCGCGAGCTTTCCGCGATGACCTGTCTGGCCAAGGGCATGAGCCGCGCGCAGGCTGCCAAAGAGCTGTCGATCTCTGAGCACACTCTGCGGGTCTATATCGAAAGTGCCCGGCACAAATTGGGCGCAATGAATACAACCCATGCGGTCGCGCGGGCATTGTCGTCTGGGATCATCATCGTCTGAGGTTATGCAACCGGGCGATGTGTTTGCCTTGCATTAACCTTAACGCGCACATTCTTTGACCTATCTATCGGACAAAGGAGCAACCCGAATGCTGCGTTATCTATACGGCAATGATCTAAAGAACTTTCCCCTGCTAAGCGACACGATGTTCCGGGACCGGGCAGAGCAATTTTCGCGCCGGTTGAACTGGGATGTCACTGTGAACGACCAGGGGCACGAGCGCGACGAATACGACGATATAAACCCGCTATACGTGATCTGGGAGCAGGCAGATGGCCGCCATGGCGGATCGATGCGACTTCTACCCACGGTTGGCGCGACGATGGTCAATGATCACTTCAGTCACCTGACGGATGGTGTGCATATTGAAAGCCCGCTGATCTGGGAATGCACGCGGTTCTGTCTGTCGCCGGGTGCGGACCGTCGGGCCTCGGCCGCCTTGGCGCTGGGCGCGGGCGAGGTGATGGATGCGTTCAAGCTGGAACATTTCGTTGGGGTGTTCGATCCGCGGATGGAGCGGATTTATCGCCTGATGGGCCTTGAGCCTGACGTGATCGGCACCGCTGGTGAAGGGCGCGAACGGATCGGTGTCGGGCTTTGGTCTATGGACAAAAGCGCCTTTGAGCCGACATTGAAACGGGTCGGTGTCAGCCGCGAAACTTCGAAAGGCTGGCTGCGCTATTCGCTGACATCTGGCAACCGCGTGACCCCTTCGACCAAATATGCCGAGACTGCGTGACGGGTAAAACGCCCGCGGATAGACGCAAGATGACTGGTGCCTGATACCTCTGCGGGGTAGGGTCGCGACATGAGCGACCACACCCCGTTGACATATTCCGACGATCAAGCCGAAGCCCATGACCGCGTGGCCGAAATGTTGCGCCTGTCGGGCGTCAATCTGGACGATGCACTGCTGACCCCCGTGGCGGATGGCAAAAGCCAAGTGATGGCTGTGATCGGCAAAGCCGGTTCAGGAAAAACTCTTTTGTTGGCAGAGCTTTACCGCGCCTTGGAGGCTGCGGGCGTCGACATTGTGTCTGGCGATTGGGAGGGCAAACGGCGCAAGGATCGTCGCACTCTTGCCATTCTTGCCCCAACCAACAAGGCGGCGTCGGTTTTGCGCAATCGCGGGGTGCCCGCGACCACCATTCACCGCATCCTCTATACCCCCGTCTATGACCCTGAATATGAAAAGATTGCAGAGTGGCTGGCGGGCAATGGAGAGCGCCCTGAGATAGAGGGGCTGACGGATGAAGCGCTCGATCGGGCCTATAGCTTTTACCAGGCGCAGAAATCCATTCCCGGCGCGTTGGCCGCAGCGGGCTTGCGCGGATCAGATTTCATCACCGGCTGGAAACGACGCGATGATCCACTGGATATCGGGTTTGTGGATGAAAGCTCGATGCTGGACGAAAAGCAGTACAATGACCTGCGCGAGATCTTTCCAACGCTTGTGCTGTTTGGCGACCCCGCCCAGCTTGCGCCGGTGGGCCAGTCCGGCAAGATGGTTTTCGAGGGGATCAATGAACGCCGAAAACTGATCTTGCACCGTGTACACCGTCAGGCGGATGACAACCCAATCCTCGATCTGGCGCATGCTTTGGCCGATGACAGCCTTGATTTTGATGGGTTTGAACGAATGGTTCAGGATGCCGCCGCGCGCGATGATCGTGTGGTGGTCGCACCTCGGGTGAATGCGGACCTGATGGCGCGCTCGCCGGTTCTGGTGTGGCGCAACAAGACGCGCGTGCGGTTGATTCAGGCCTTCCGGTCGGTGCACGGCGCCCCGGAAATAGAGCTTCTGCCGGGTGAGCCGCTGATCTGCGACGGGATTGAGCTGCCCCTGAAACATCGCAAAAAACGCATCGATCTGGAGGCGCGCGGGCTGATCAAAGGCGCGCAATGTGTCTATCTGGGACCGGGAAAACGGCCCGGATTTTCGCGCCTTCATGTGCTTGGCGCCGAAGACCCGCAGGTCTCTGCGGCATCAATTGTGAAAATCGAAAAGCCTGATGAAGAGGAGCCCTTTATTCCCTTTGCCGCCCGCATGGGCGCGGCTTTTCTGCATGGGGCTGCGGTGACGATCCACAAAGCGCAAGGGTCTCAGTGGCCCGAAGTTCAGGTCTTTGCCCCCGATTTGTCCGCCGCTGCCTGGGCTGGGCGCAGCGAGGCTGGGCTGCCGCTTTGGAAACGTCTGGCCTATGTGGCGATCACACGGGCAGAAACGCGGCTGCACTGGGTCACACGCTACGCCATGGCGCGGCCCGAGACGGGTTTGACGACGGCGGATTTGTCATCGAAACCCACCACGCTGACCCTTGAAGCTCAGGAGGGAACTGATGCCTAGCATTTTGATCACCGGGGCCAGTGCCGGCATTGGCCGTGCGACGGCAGAGCTGTTTTCTTCTCATGGGTGGACGGTCGGGCTGCTGGCACGCCGCACTGACATGTTAGAGGCGGCAGCTGCAGAGATGCGCAATACCGTGCTTCTGTCGGCAGATGTCTCGGACCCGGATGCGGTGGACGCCGCGTTTGATAGTTTCGTCGCAAAGGCTGGCCGGTTGGATGTGCTTTTTAACAATGCAGGTGTTTTCACCCCGGCGGCGCCAATTGACGAAGTCGCCGTAGAGGATTGGACCCGCGCGGTGTCGGTAAACCTGACGGGGATGTTCCTATGTGCCCGCGCGGCGTTTTCCCGAATGCGGCGACAAGCGCCTCAAGGGGGGCGGATCATCAACAACGGCTCGATCAGCGCACATGTTCCGCGTGAAGGGGCTGTGACATACACGGTCACGAAGCACGGTATCACTGGCTTGACGCGGCAACTGAGCCTTGACGGACGGCCCTATGACATCGCCTGCGGACAAATAGATATTGGCAACGCACGTACGGAGCTTTTGCAGGGGATCGTGGATGATGCCGTGGCGAAGGGGGACTTGCCGCCGCCGACAATGGATGTCGCCGATGTGGCGCGTTCAGTGCTGCACATGGCCACCTTGCCACCCGAAGCGAATGTGCAATTCATGACCGTCATGGCGACCAAAATGCCCTATATCGGGCGCGGCTGACGCGCGATTGGGGCAGAGGTGGCTCACTGAAAGCGTTTCCAGCGATTGTTGGATCACAGCAGTCACTGGACACGCTCTAGACAAGTAAATGCAGATATGCCCGGCTGTTATTTTCTTGTTCCAAATACCTTCGCCGAAGGCTTCAAATCTACCGAGCGAAGCGAGGCAACCCCCAAGCACGTCGACCTTAGGTCGTAAGGGCGCGGGAGGCGCTGGTCTTCAGCTGCGCAGAATGATGCGGAAAACAGCCGATGCGCCCCAGCCTGCGGCGATGGCAATCACCAATGAAAGCAGGCCGTAGATAAGCGGCTGTTCGTGGGCCAGGTTGAACACCCAGCGTTCCAACCCGACCTTCTGCACGTTGATGACGGTTTCGTATTGAGACGACACATAGCCCCCGCGGGTCAGCAGGATACGTGTGCGGTACTCCCCCTCGGTCAGGTTGGCTGGCAGCGCGATGCGCGTGTCAAACAAGGTGTCACGTTGCAGGTTCACCGTGTTCTCAAGCAGCTTGTACAGCCCGGCCTTTTCGCGAATGCGCACCAAGGCATCGGTAAAGTCACGTGGGTCGTCGATGTTAAACGGGCTGTCTGAAATCTGAATGGAGCGTTCAACCGAAATCAGGTGGCGCAGGTCATCCAGAACCGAAATGCTTTCGGCCAGCGACGCCGAACTGGCCACAGCATAGAAACTGGGGGCCGCGGAAAGCTCCATCGCGTCTGTGTTCACCCAAATCCCGAAGCGCTTGTCTTTCTTTCGCACCGTGACCGGTGAGGCAGGGCCTTCCACAACGACCACAACCTCCAGCGGTTCGTCCGTGGGGGGCGGTGTGTCGCGTTTCACCGCGCCGAAAATCAGGATTTCAGAGCCGACAAAGGTCGCCGTGATGGACACGCGGTTCTGGCTCAGGCCGGCCACGACCTCCTCAGCGCGCAGCGGCGTAAGGGACAGAAGGAATGCGGTGATCAGGGTGATAAGGCGCAACATCAGTGGCCCCCTGCCGCGCCAATTTCGTAAAGCTCAGCGGGCATGATCAGCAGATCCAGACCCAGCTTGCCACAGACCGCCAGCACCATAACCGCAAGCAAGACACGCAGCTGTTCGGCTTTCAGCTTCACACCGATCCGGGCGCCAATCTGTGCCCCGATCACGCCGCCCACCAGCAAAAGAACCGCCAGCCCCATATCGACCGTATAGTTCGTCGTGGCGTGCAGGAGCGTTGTGAACGCGGTCACGAAAATGATCTGGAACAGCGATGTGCCGACGACCACTTTCGTGGGCATGCCCAACAGGTAAATCATCGCAGGCACCATGATGAACCCGCCGCCCACGCCCATGATCGCGGCCAGAATGCCGACCAGCACGCCCACAAGGATCGGTGGGATGACCGAGATATAAAGCCCGGATGTGCGGAATTTCATCTTGAAGGGTAGGTTGTGCACCCATGTGTGTTTGCGCCGTGTGGGCACGGATTTGCCACCACGCGACTTCATCATCGCACGCAGGCTTTCAACGAACATGAGCGACCCGATGATGCCAAGAAACAGCACGTAGCAAAGCTTGACCAGCAGATCGACCTGGCCAATGGCTTTCAGAGCATTGAAGAGCTGCACGCCGAGTGCGGCGCCGATTAACCCGCCGATCAGCAAAACGACCCCCATGCGCAGGTCCACCGTCTTTCGCTTCAGATGCGCGAGTACGCCCGAGAACGAGCTGGCGACGATCTGGTTGGCCTCGGTGGCGACGGCGACGGCAGGGGGGATGCCAATAAAGAACAGAAGCGGAGTCATCAGGAACCCGCCCCCCACGCCGAACATGCCGGACAGGATGCCAACAATGCCCCCAAGCCCAAGCAGAAGGAACGCGTTCACGGACACTTCGGCAATCGGCAGGTATATCTGCATGGTGGTGAGGTCTCTGGATTTTGGGTCGTCTTGGAAGTTAACCCATTAATGCCTCAATTTCCGGGGCTTAGTCACGCGTTAAGTAGCCAAGAACCAGTTTTTCCAGCTTTTCGGCTCCAAGTGGCGCCATGGCCTTGGTGTGTTCATGGCTAATCGCCTCGTCTGACAGGCCCTGGGCCATGTTCGTGACGGTCGAGAACCCCGCAACGCGCAGTCCAAGAAAACGGGCGAGAATCACTTCGGGCACCGTGGACATGCCAACCGCGTCCGCGCCCAGCGTGCGGATCGCGCGAATTTCAGCCGGGGTCTCGAAAGAGGGGCCGGAATACCAGGCATAGATGCCCGGCTTAAGGGTGATCCCTTCGCGGGCAGCAATCTGTTGAAAGGCCTCAGCCATGTCGGCGTCATAGGCCCCACCCATGGGCACGAAACGGGCATCGGTTTTTTCGCCGATCAGCGGGTTCAGACCCGAGAAGTTGATATGATCGGTGATCTGCATCAGTTCGCCCGGCGGGATGTCCTGTCGCATGGACCCCGCCGCATTTGTCAAGATCAACCGGTCCGCGCCAAGCGCCTTCAGGACCTCAAGCGGCAGGCGCATCGCATCGGCGCGTCCGGCCTCGTAATAATGCTCGCGCCCGCCAAACACCGCCACGCGGGTGGTGCCAAGCGTGCCGATCACAAGGTTGGCGTTGTGGCCTGACACACCGGCATGGGGAAAGCCGTCAAGCTGCTCATAGGGGATCGCGACGCCATCGACCTTGTCTGCCAGATGGCCCAGTCCCGATCCCAGCACCAAGCCGACCTCTACCGGGCCAGACCCCGCGCGTTCGCGGATCAAAGCTGCAAGGGTCTCAGCGTTCTTTGACATAGGGCTGCCCCCCGGCTTTCGGCGCGACCGCACTGCCCACGAAGCCCGCCAGAATGACGACGGTCAGGATATAGGGCAGGGCCTGCATGAACTGGACCGGGATCACGATGCCACCAAGGTCGATGTTTTGATAGCGGTTGGCGATCGCTTCCAGAAGGCCAAACAGGATCGTCGCCCCCAAAGCGGGCACCGGTTTCCACTTGGCAAAGATCAGGGCGGCCAGCGCGATATAGCCGCGGCCTGCGGACATATCCTTGATGAAGCCCGCGCCCAAGCCGGTTGCCAGATAGACGCCCGACAAGCCGCAAAGCCCGCCCGCGATGGCCATCGAAGCATAGCGCAGCCGCACCACCGAAATGCCTGCCGTGTCCACGGCGGCCGGATTTTCCCCCACCGCGCGCAGGCGCAGGCCAAAACGGGTGCGAAACAGCACGAACCACGACAGGGGCACCATCAGAAGGGCCACATAGACAAGGATCGTATGGCCCGAGATCAGCTCGGAATAAATCTGCTGAACGGGTCCCGCTTGTTCAATAAGCACGCGCAGCGGCACACCGGCAGCTTCGGCATCGGCCCGGCCCAGTGCGAAGGGCAGGTCGATGGGCATAAAGCGGCCCTCTCCGGTCAGGGGCGGGGTGCGTCCACCCTGTTTGAACCAGGCCTGTGCGGCCAGAACGGTGATGCCCGCCGCCAGAAAGTTCAGCGCCACACCGGAAATCAGCTGGTTGCCCCGGAAAGTGATCGAGGCCACACCGTGCACGGCCGAAAAACACATCGAGGCAAAGACACCGCACAAAAGCCCCAGCCAGACGGACCCGGTGACGGCCGCCACCGCGGCGGACATGAAGGCCGAGGCGAGGATTTTGCCCTCGAGCCCGATGTCGAAAATGCCCGCACGTTCAGAAAAGAGACCCGCAAGGCAGGCGAACAAAAGCGGCGTGGCAAGGCGCAGCGCGCTGTCTGCGATTTGGATGATCGTGACCAGATCCATCTTACGCCTCCTTTCGTTTGGCGGCGGCAATGAACAGACGTTCGACCGGCATGCGGACCATATTGTCCAAAGCGCCGGTGAACAGGATCACCAGCCCCTGAATAACAATGATCAGATCGCGTGGAATTTTCGTCCACAGCGACAACTCACTGCCCCCCTGATAAAGGAAGCCAAACAAAAGCGCCGCAAGGAACACGCCAAACGGGTGATTGCGCCCCATAAGCGCGACCGCGATGCCAATGAAGCCCGCGCCCTCGACCGCGTTCAGGATCAGTCGTTCGTGCTGTCCCATCGTGGCGTTGATCGCCATCAGCCCCGACAAGGCGCCCGACAGCATCATGGCGACAATGATGATCTTGGTGGGGGAAATCCCCGCATAGACGGAGGCGGTTGGGCTAAGCCCAAAGGCACGGATTTCATAGCCCAGCCGCGAGCGGTTCATCAAAAGATAGACCACCACGCACATGGCCAGCGCCACGAACAGCGATACATTGGCCGGGGCGGATTTCGAGAAGTTGATGCCCAGAGGTGCCAGCAACTCGTGCAATGTGGGCAGGTGGGTGACTTCGGGAAAGCTGGCCGACGCGCTTTCCTGCGCGCCTTTGGCTTTCAGCGGCTTGATCAGCAGATATCCCATGACCGAGGCCGCGATGAAGTTGAACATGATCGTTGTGATCACCACGTGGCTGCCGCGTTTGGCTTGCAAATAGGCCGGGATCAGCGCCCAGCCGCCGCCAAAAATCGCGCCTGCGATCATCGCATAGACCAGCGCAAAGGACCAGTGTGGCATCAGCGCCGTGGGTATGAACAGGCAAGCAAGCCCCACGCCCAGACCGCCAATGATCGCCTGACCCTCGCCTCCGATATTGAACATGGCGGCTTTGAAGGCGATGGACACAGCCAGCCCGGTAAAGATGAAGTTGGTGGTATAATAAAGCGTATACCCCCAGCCATAGGTGGAGCCAAAAGCGCCCTTGATCATGGTCACAAGGGCCGCAAAAGGGTTTTCGCCAATGGCAAAAATCACAAGACCCGACAGGATGAAGGCGATGGCAAGGTTCAGGAACGGGATCAGGGCCACATCGGCCCATTTGGGCAGTTTGGTCATGCCTTTGCCTCCTCGCTTGTCATGCCGGCCATCATCAGACCCAACTCGCGTTCATCGGTCTGGTCGGGCATGCGTTCACCCATGATATGGCCGTCAAACATCACCGCGATCCGGTCGGACAGAGACAGGATTTCCTCCAGCTCGACCGACACCAGCAATACGGCCTTGCCTTGGTCGCGCAGGGCGATGAGCTGCTTGTGAATGAATTCGATGGCCCCAATGTCGACGCCACGGGTGGGCTGGCCGACCAGCAAAAGGTCGGGGTTGCGTTCAATCTCTCGCGCGACGACGATTTTCTGCTGGTTGCCGCCGGAAAAATTCTTCGCCTCCAGATGAGGATGCGGCGGGCGCACGTCAAATCGGTCCATCTTGTCTTGTGCAATCTCGACCATCTTGGCGTTGTCCATCAGAAGCTTGTTCTTTTGGTATTCCGGTGCGTGGTGATAGCCAAAAGCCACGTTTTGCCAGGCCGGGAAATCCATGATCAACCCGTGTTCCTGCCGGTCTTCGGGCACATGGGCGATGCCGCGCATCCGGCGTGATCGCCCATCGGAATGTCGCCCGGTCAGGTCGATCGGATCGCCATTCACACGGATTTCGCCGGTGGCTGTTGCATAGCCGCCCAGCACCTCCATCAGCTCTGACTGACCATTGCCAGAGACGCCCGCGATGCCAAGAATTTCGCCCGCGCGCACATCAAGGGAAATGCCCTTCAGCCGCTCTACGCCATGGTCGTCCACCATGTGCAGCTTGTTGATTTCCAAAACCTTTTCGCCCGGTTTTGCTGGGGTTTTGTCAACGCGCAGCAAGACTTTGCGCCCGACCATCAGCTCGGCGAGCTCCTCGGGGTTGGTGTCTTTGGTTTTCACCGTTGCGGTCATCTGACCGCGCCGCATCACGGATACAGTGTCGGTGATTTCCATGATCTCGCGCAGCTTGTGGGTGATCAGGATGATCGTCTTACCCTGTTCGCGCAGGCCATTGAGGATGCGGAACAAATGGTCGGCTTCGGCCGGGGTCAACACCCCCGTCGGCTCGTCCAGGATCAGGATATCCGCTTCACGGTAAAGCGCTTTGAGGATCTCGACACGTTGCTGTGTGCCCACGCCCAGATTCTCGATCAGGGCCTCGGGATCAACGTGGAGTTCATACTCGTCTGCCAGCGATTTCAAAGACTTGCGGGCCTTGGCCAGCGAGGGGCGCAGCATCGGCCCATCTTCGACCCCAAGGATCACGTTTTCCAGAACGGAAAAATTTTCAACCAGCTTGAAATGCTGAAAGACCATCCCAATGCCGGCGCGAATGGCGGCCTGACTGTCGGGGATCTGGGTTTCGCGGCCGTGGATCAGGATCTGCCCCGCATCGGCTTTGTAAAACCCATAGAGAATGGACATCAGCGTGGATTTTCCCGCGCCGTTTTCGCCGATGATCCCGTGGATCGTGCCCGGCTGCACCGAAATCGAGATGTCCTTGTTCGCCTGCACCGGCCCAAAGGCCTTCGAAATGCCGCGAAGTTCGATGGCGGGGGCAACAGTCGCCTGTTGCCCCCCGTTTTGCACACCCGTCATGGTCGGATCAGAAGTCCAGAACCGGGCAGGCGTCGTCGGCCATGTAATCATGCACGGCCAGTTCGCCCGCGATGATCTTGGCAGCGGCGGCGTCCACGGCGGCTTTCATGTCGTCCGACACAAGTGCTGCGTTATGTTCGTCCATCGCATAGCCCACACCTTCCGCGGCCAGGTTCATCACCTGCACGCCCGGCTTGATGTCTGCGCCCATTTTCATGGCTTCATATACGGCCACATCCACGCGTTTCAGCATCGAGGTCAGCACGGTGCCCGGCTGCAGGTGGTTCTGATTCGAATCCACACCCACGGCCAGAATGCCTTCGTCTTTGGCTGTCTGCAGCACACCCAGACCGGTACCGCCAGCGGCTGCGTAGACCACGTCTGCGCCCTGGCTGATCTGTGCTTTGGTCAGTTCGCCACCTTTCACCGGGTCGTTCCATGCAGTCGGCGTGGTGCCGGTCATGTTGGAAATCACCTTGGCGTCGGGGTTTGCTGCCAGCACACCTTGCGCATAACCGCAGGCGAACTTGCGGATCAGCGGAATGTCCATGCCGCCGATGAAGCCAACAGTGCCCGATTTCGAGGCTTTCGCGGCCATCATGCCCACCAGATACGAGCCTTCATGTTCGGAAAACGCGATGTTGAGCACGTTGGGCTGATCGGACCAGCCATCGATGGTCACGAAAGTGGTGTCGGGGAAATCCGGGGCAACCTGCGTGATCGGGGTCGACATGGCAAAGCCCATGGTGATCACCGGGTTTGCACCACGTTCGGCAAAGGCACGCAGCGCCTGTTCGCGCTGGGCTTCGGATTGCAGTTCAATCTCAAGATAAGAACCGCCCGTTTCCTTGGCCCATTTTTCGGCGCCGTTATAGCCGGCTTCGTTGAACGATTTATCGAATTTGCCGCCAAGGTCGAAAATGATGGCGGGGTCCGCAAGGGCGGCACCGGCTGTCAGGGCCAGCGACGCAGCGGCGCCAAGAAAGCTCTTCATCAGGGTCATGTGACTAATACTCCCGGTTGTTGTGAAGGGGCAGGCGGGCCGTATGCCAGCCGATTCCCCAAGTCTGCGAGCAGATCGCTGTTTGGGATCATCCGGCTTTCTGGCTGAAGGGCAAGGGGAAGACGGGAAAAATATTTGCCGCACTGCCGCAATTTGACGCGGAAATTGCCGGTGTTTTCAGGGGCTTCCCTTGGGTCAATCCGTGGGCTGCAAGGGCGGCAAAGGCTTTTGCAAGACGATCGCATCGCACCGGCTGCCATCTAGTGCGGTGTAGTAGTGCTTGCGTCGGCCGATCTCGGACCAGCTATTGGACGCATAGAGCCTGCGGGCGGCAGCGTTGTTCTGGGCCACTTCCAGAAAGGCGCGTGTTGCCCCGCGCTTGGCGCTGGCTTCTTCGAAACGGCGCAGGAGGCGCGCGCCTTTGCCCTGACCGCGCGCAGTGGGCAAAACGCAAATGGTCAAAAGCTCTGCCTCGTCCAGAACAACCCGGCCCATGGCAAAGCCCGCGTCATCCTCACAAATGAAAACATCGGGGTTGTTCAGAAGGTCGCGGATTTCGTCAGCGGACCAGGGGCGCGTGTCCGCGAAGGCGGAGGCGTAAACTTGGGCGAGTTTCTCTGCCTGGGCCATCAGCGCATGGCTCACGGCAGAATGACAGGGGCCGGATCGCGCGGCGGTGCGGCATCTGCGGCGCGGATATAAAGCGGGGCAGGGCGCGGGTGATCAGCGCCAGAGGCAAGTTTCCGCGCCGCAATATGCGCGATTGCCGGGGCCGGAGAGGCGATGGGCGCGGGGCCAAGCTTGCGGCCCTCAAGCGCTGCGGCTTCGCCCGCCGGGATCAGCTTTGGCTCTTGGGGCGTGCTGCCAAAATGCTGGGCATAGACATGATCGCGCCGGGCATCGACCAAAGACCAGACAGGGTGCGCATGGCCATGGACCTGAGCTTCCAGCGACGACACCCCAATGGCAGGCACGCCCAAGGACAGGGCCAACCCGCGCGCCGTGGCGACAGAAATACGGATGCCGGTGAAGTTCCCCGGCCCAATGCCCACGCCAATCGCCGTCAGGTCTGACCATGTTTTGCCGCCCGCGGCCAACAGCTCTTCTAAGAGCGGCAGCAAACGTTCCGCCTGCCCCTTGGCCATGTCTTCATGTCTGTCCGCAACGATCTTGTCGCCACACAGCAAAGCGGCCGCGCAATGCGCGGCCGATGTGTCAAACGCCAGGATCACCGGGTCAGGCTGCAACGGGGCGCACCTCGACCACTTCGGGGATGTAGTGTTTCAACAGGTTCTCGATGCCCATTTTCAGGGTCAGCGTCGAGGACGGGCAGCCTGCGCAGGCGCCTTGCATGTGCAGGTAAACAATGCCGCGATCAAACCCGTGGAAGGTGATGTCGCCACCATCCTGCGCCACGGCGGGGCGCACGCGGGTGTCCAGAAGCTCTTTGATCTGTTCGACGATCTCGCCGTCTTCGCCGGTATGTTCGGCATGGCCCGAAGGCGCGGCCGCGTCGCCCGCCATCACCGGCTGGCCGGATTGGAAATGTTCCATGATCGCGCCCAGAATGGCGGGTTTCACATGGTCCCATTCCACCGCGTCATCCTTGGTGACGGTCACGAAATCAGCGCCGAAAAACACGCCCGAGACGCCTTTCACGGCAAAAATGCGTGTCGCAAGCGGCGATGCCCCGGCGGCGTCAGCCGTGGGGAAATCAGCAGTGCCCGTGCCCAGAACATCCTGGCCGGGCAGGAATTTCAGCGTGGCAGGGTTCGGGGTGGATTCGGTTTGGATGAACATATCGGCATACCTTTTTTGTCAGGCTTCATATGGGGCTGGACCCTGCATCTGTCAAGCGTCGCTTGGTCCGCCGGGCCTGCGTCACGTGATCGCTTCAAGCCGCTCTTTGGTCATTGTTCCGGGCACGATGGTGATCGGAATGGGCAGGTCCGCCGAGGCTCGTGTCATCTGGGTGACCAGAGGGCCCGGCCCTTTTTTGCCTTCGCCCGCGCCCAGCACCAACACGCCCACATCCGTGTTTTCGCGCACATGGGCCAGGATTTCAGGCACAGCTTCGCCTTCGCGGATGACCAGTTCGGGTTCAACATCCTGCCGGTCGCGCATCCACTTGGCGAAGACCTCGTAATGCACGGTGATCCGTTCGCGTTCTTCTTCGCGCATCAACTCGCCGACACCGATCCAGTGGTTGAACTCTTCAGGCGGAATGATTGACAGAACGGTCACGCCGCCGCCCGTATGCGCCGCGCGCATGGCCGCAAAACGCATCGCGTTCAGGCATTCGCGGCTGTCATCAAGGATCACAAGAAACTTGCGCATGTTTGTCCTCCGAAACGGCGCCAGTGTGCCCGAGCGCCAAGAGCCTGTCTATCGTTTTCAGATGTTATTGCGCGGCTGAATGCGCCCAGTCCCAGTAAAGTTCGCGCACGCGGCGGGTCATGGGGCCTGCGTTATAGGATGTGTCATCAAAACCGCTGACCGGGGTAACCTTCATCATGTTGCCGGACAAAAAGACCTCGTCGGCCGCGTGGAAATCATCAAAACTCAGCACGGTTTCGTGCACGGTGATCCCATCGGCGCGCATGTTCTTAATGTGGCGCGCACGCGTAATGCCCGCCAGAAAGCATCCGTTGGCGATGGGGGTGAACACCTCGCCGTCGCGCACCATGAAGACGTTTGATGTGGCGGTTTCGGCCACATTGCCCATGGCGTCCGCGACCAATGCATTGCCGAACCCTTTGTTGCGGGCCTCGATCAGCATGCGCGCATTGTTGGGGTAAAGGCAGCCCGCCTTGGCGTTTACCACCGCGCTTTCCATCACCGGGCGGCGAAATTGCGTGGTGGTCAATGTGGTCGCGGCCGTGGGCGGGGCCATCGGGATTTCTTCCAGACAGATGGCAAAACCGGTTGGGCCTTGTTCCGGGGCAACCCCCAGATGGCCGCCATCCAGCGCCCAATACATGGGGCGGATATAGACCGGCGTGCCGGCAGGGTAGAGCGCCAGGCCCTCTTTCACGATTTCGACCATTGCGTCAGTGGTCACGTTTGGGGTGATCATCAACGCCTCGGCCGAACGGTTCACCCGTTCGCAATGCGCCTTGAGATCCGGGGTAACCCCTTCGAACAGGCGCGCGCCATCAAACACCGTGCTGCCCAGCCAGCTTCCATGATCAGCGGCTTTCATGATCGCGACATCGCCCGCATGCCAACTGCCGTTGAAATAGGTGTGGATATTTGTGCCTAGGGTCATGACTGCCTCCGGTTCTGGATCTTTCCAGATGCGGACCCTAGCAGCGGCGCGGGGCGTGTCCAGAGGGAACAGCGCACAAAGAAAGGCGCCCGGCAGCGGGGGATGGCTGCCAGGCGCGCGCATGTTCGGGACAAGACGGATCCATGCGCCGTGCGGCGCGCTTGGCACCGGGCGGGTCGGCCGGCAAAGCAGGGCAGCACGGGCGGCAGCATGCAGGCCCGATGCAACAAGGGTGTGACAGATCAGCGGATGCCGATATCTGCCAGGGCTGCGGCAAGGTCGTGGGGCAGGGGGGTGTCATCCGATTGCCCGCCATCTGGCAGGTCCCGTGGCGCATCCGCGGGCGTCAAATAGCGCCAGCCCTGAAAGGCGCGGCGCGGCTGGCTTTCGGTGCGGATCACATCGGGGGACAGTACAAGGGCACAGCGCCGGATGCCGTCATCCCCGATCACCTCTTCCAGCCGAAGTACCTGCTGGCGGGCAAGGATCAACCCTTTGAACACCCAGTAAAGAGACCCACCATCCACCAGCTCGGCCTCGCGTTTGGGCCACATGCGGGTGACATGGCGCGGGTTGGGCTGACCCGAGGCGCCCATACGCATGGCTTGCCAAGCGGTCAGGTCCTCGACCTTCTCGGCGCCAACGCAGAGTTTTACCAGATTTATATGGGTGGCGGCCATGTAACCACTATATGTTGTGCCATCAAAGCCTCACTTTAGATGTTTCAAATTGGAATTGCAATTGACGCAATTGGCTTCGGGGCATAAAGTCGAGGACCCTTCACTTTGATCCAGAACGAACAGGAATCAACTGCATGAGCCGTTTTGCTGCCCCCATCGCCGAACAGATTTGGGACATGAAATATCGCCTGAAATCCGCAGATGGCACAGCGCAGGACAAAACGGTCGAGGACACCTGGCGTCGCATCGCCCGGTCGCTTGCACAGGCAGAACCTGAACAGGAAGATCGCTTTTACGCCGCTTTGGAAGATTTCAAATATCTGCCCGCAGGCCGCATCACCGCTGGGGCGGGCACCGGTCGGTCGGTCACCCTGTTCAACTGCTTTGTCATGGGCACGATCCCTGACAGCATGGGCGGTATCTTCGACATGCTGAAAGAGGCCGCGCTGACCATGCAGCAGGGCGGCGGGATCGGCTATGATTTCTCGACCATCCGCCCGCGCGGGGCGGATGTGATGGGGGTTGCGGCGGATGCCTCGGGGCCTTTGAGCTTCATGGATGTCTGGGACGCCATGTGCCGCACCATCATGTCGGCAGGGTCGCGCCGTGGGGCGATGATGGCCACCATGCGCTGCGACCACCCCGACATTCAGGATTTCATCACCGCGAAATCCGATGCGGCGCGTTTGCGTATGTTCAACATGTCCGTGCTGGTCACTGATGATTTCATGGATGCGGTCAAGGCGGACGGCAGCTGGGATCTGAAGTTTGGCGACAAGATCTATCACACGGTCGAGGCCCGTGATCTTTGGAACAAGATCATGCGTGCGACCTATGACTACGCCGAGCCGGGCGTGATTTTCATCGATCGCATCAACCAGATGAACAATCTGAATTATTGCGAGACCATCGCCGCCACCAACCCCTGCGGCGAGCAACCCCTGCCGCCCTATGGTGCCTGCCTCTTGGGGTCGATCAACCTGGCCAAGCTGGTCACCGACCCGTTCGAGGATGCCGCCAAGCTGGACGGTGACGCGCTGTCCGAACTGGTCGCCACCGCCGTGCGTATGATGGACAATGTGGTGGATGAAAGCCGCTTCCCGCTGGAGGCTCAGGCGCAGGAAGCCCAAGCCAAACGCCGTATCGGCCTTGGCGTGACGGGCTTGGCCGACGCGCTGTTGATGCTGGGGCTGCGCTATGGCTCGGACGAGGCCGCGGCCCAGACCGAAGCCTGGATGAAGCAAATCGCGCGTGCATCCTATCTGGCGTCGGTTGAACTGGCCAAGGAAAAGGGGCCGTTCCCGCTGTTTGACGCCGAGAAATATCTGGCCTCGGGGTCGCTTGCGCATATGGATGACGACGTGCGCGACGCGATCCGCGAACACGGCATCCGCAACGCGCTTCTGACCTCGATTGCGCCCACCGGCACAATCAGCCTGTATGCGGGTAACGTGTCCTCGGGGATCGAACCCGTGTTTGCCTATGCTTACACCCGTAAAGTGCTTCAGCCCGACGGCACCCGCACCGAAGAAGAGGTGGTCGATTATGCCGTTCAGCTGTGGCGTGACAAGTTTGGCGACAAGGAACTGCCGGATTACTTTGTGAACGCTCAGACGCTGGCGCCGATGGATCACGTGAAGATGCAGGCGGCGGCTCAGAAATGGATCGACAGCTCGATTTCCAAGACCATCAACTGCCCCGAGGATATTGGCTTCGAGGACTTCAAAGACGTCTATATGCAAGCCTGGGAAACCGGCTGCAAAGGCTGCACCACCTATCGCCCCAATGATGTGACCGGGTCGGTTCTGTCCGTGTCCGAGGAAAGCGAGAAAGCGCCCGAGGCCGATAGCGGCGCGGATGTGGTCTATATCTCGGAGCCTCTGGACCGGCCGCAATCGCTGGAAGGGCACACCTATAAGGTCAAATGGCCTGACAGCGAGCACGCGATCTACATCACTGTGAATGACCTGATCATCAACGGGCATCGCCGCCCGTTCGAAGTGTTCATCAACTCTAAGAACATGGAGCATTTCGCCTGGACCGTGGCACTGACTCGCATGATTTCGGCCGTGTTCCGGCGCGGAGGTGACGTGAGCTTTGTGGTGGAAGAGCTGAAGGCGGTCTTTGACCCGCGTGGCGGCGCGTGGATGGATGGGAAATACATCCCCTCGATCCTTGCCGCCATCGGTTCGGTGATCGAGCGTCACATGGTTGCCACCGGTTTTCTGGAAGGCGAGGGCATGGGGTTGAAATCTGATCCGCAGGCCGAAGTGGTCAACCTTGGCGAAGCCCCCCGCGGCCCGGCCTGCCCAAGCTGCGGCCAGTTCGATATGCGCATGGTGGAAGGTTGCATGACCTGCGGGTCTTGTGGCCATTCCAAATGTGGTTAGGGCAAAACGCCGAGGGGTGGGTTCCCACATCAGATAGTAGGTGTTGACGCAAAGGTGTCATTTCTTGGCGTCACACCTGTATGTGCATCCAATGTCCACTCCAGTGGGCGAACTGCCGGCGGCGGTAAATCAACTCAATCTTGATCAAATACGGCGACATAAAAGCTAGGCTCTTTCACTCTTGCGGTGACGATGTTGCGCAAATGAGATGGCAATCATGTTTCTAACCTTTTTAAAATCATGGATTTTTCTTTAAAGTGATCCGGAATCGGTTCAGGGCCGTATTCTGTCTATGTTGACCACGACCCTTGAACGCCCAGAAAAAACGCTCCGCGCAGGGATGATGCCGCGTGATGAAAGGTTACATGTGATCGAGAGTCAGCCAGACCTTTCTCAGCAAACTGTCTGGATGCTGGCAGTGAAGGAAACGAGAGATCGTGATGCCTTTGCCAATTTGTTCGATCATTTTGCGCCGCGTCTGAAAGGTTTTGTGATGCGCACGGGCACTTCGCCGGATCAGGCAGAAGAGATTGTGCAGGATGTCATGCTGACGGTTTGGCGCAAGGCTGCGATGTTTGATCCGCATCGCGCGCAAGTGTCTGCGTGGATTTATCAGATTGCGCGAAATCGTCAGATCGATGTGATCCGCAAAGAAAAGCGGCCTCTGCCAGAGGAGCTGGCCGAAGATCCCGGTGCAGAACCGGATGCCAGTCAGATACTGGCAGTAGATCAGGAAGCCGGACAGTTGAAAAACGCGCTGGAACGTCTGAACAGTGATCAGCGCGAGATAATCGAAAAAGCCTATCTGGGTGAGCTGACCCATAAGGAGATCAGCACAAAGCTGGGCCTGCCACTGGGGACCATAAAATCACGTATTCGACTTGGACTGGAACGTCTGAGACACGAGCTGAAGGGGCTGCGAGAATGACCGCAATTACCCACCATATTTCCGACGCGATGCTGGCTGCATATGCAGCAGGCAATCTTCCAACACCCTTTGCCCTGGTTGTGGCAAGCCATGTGTCCCTTTGTGCCGAGTGCCGGGCTGCTCTTGAAGCCCATCAGGCAGTTGGCGGTGTCATGCTGGAAGACAGCCGGTCGGTGCGCGTTTCTGACACGCTGAGGTCGGGCGTCTTGGATATGCTCGATGATCCGTATTCTCCTGAGCCGGTTTATGAACGAACCGGGATTTATCCGGGACCCATCATGCAGGCCTTGAAAGGCAAGGCGCCGCGTTGGAAATCCTTGGGGATGGGCGTGCGTCAGAGCATTCTGTCGGACGGGGACGAAGGATCAGTGCGCTTGCTGTTCATTCCGCCCGGTCAGGCGGTGCCCGAGCACAGCCATAGCGGGTTGGAACTGACCTTGGTTCTTCAGGGCAGCTTCAGTGATGAAACAGGTTATTTTGGGGTCGGCGATGTCGAGATCGGCGATGAAGCGCTTGAGCATACACCCATTGCGGGGGCGGGGGATCCTTGTATTTGCCTGGCCGCAACAGATGCACCCTTGCGCTTCAACGCGATGATCCCGCGCCTGCTGCAACCTTTTTTCCGGATATGATGGCTCAGACGCCGATTGCTGTGTCGCAAAACTCAGACAGCTACTTGCCGCGATAGACCAGAAAATCAGGCAGACGGTCCAAAAGGCGGATGCCCCATGAAAATGGGGCAGGGAAATCCGTGCGAAAACGGCTGGATTGCATTGCTTTGAACACGCGGCCGGCTGCATCCTCTGGCGACATCAGCATCGGCATCTTGAAGTCATTCTTGTCGGTCAGCCGGGTTTTGATAAATCCCGGATTCACCACGCGCACCACAACGCCTGACCCTTTCAGGTCATGTCTCAGCGTTTCAGCCAGACTGATCAGGGCCGCCTTGCTGGCGCCGTATCCAATGGCCGCTGGCAGTCCATGGTACCCGGCCAACGACCCGATCAAAGTGATATCTCCATGGCCCTGATGCAGAAAATCTGGCACAACCGCGCCCAGAACACGCATCGCGCCAAGAAAATTTACATCCACCATCTGCAAGGCGGCGTCGCTGTCCCACTCTGTCGCGCGCATGGGAACATAGGCACCTGCATTGTAGATCAGCCCATCAATCCTGCCGATCTGGCGCATCGTTTCCGTCAGTCCGGCAGGATCGGTCACATCCAGCGGTAGGGCGGTCGCATTGGGCAACTCGGTGCAAAGTGCGGCCAGCCGGTCGGCATTTCGGGCAGACAGAACCAAGTTTGCGCCCGCATTGCTCAGCTCTTTGGCCAGCGCCCGGCCCAAACCTTCGCTTGCGCCGATCAGCCAATAAGTTTTGCCCGCAAGCCTGATCATGAGCGGTGCCGCTGAGTGTTTTGGCTGTCAGACACCAGAGCTTCCGGCGGTGGTGGTTTTTTCAAAAACGGCGCGCGTTTGATATACAAGATCAGCGCCTGCCAGTAGATCAGCGCCACAACACGCCCCGCCCCAAACGGGCGACGTACCGCGGCCCGGATCAGCGACGCGTTTGTCGCCGTTTTCCGAAGGCCGGTCAACGTGGCCAACACCCCCTGATCACCATTCTCATAGGTGATGCGGATGTTGAACGCAGCGTCCGTCATATCGAATACAAACCGATATTGGCCCTCGACCTTTTGAAAGGGGGACACATGCATCAGTTTGTCTGCCGTGATGCGGTCGTCTCGGGTGATGGGGCGGAAATCATCATGCGCGCAGAAATAGCAATGCCGGTGGCCAAATGTGTTGTTCACTTCGGCAACAAAGGCGCAAGGGCTGCCGTCGCGCACCGCAATCCAGAAGCTCACAGGGTTAAAATGCAGCCCAAGATAGCTGGGCTGTGTCAGCAGCAACAGCTCGGCGCCGTCCAAGGGAAAGCCTCGCTCGAGCAAAATGTCGCGAAACCAGGACACGCCCTGTCCGGCATTGCGTGGCCCGCCGTGCCTGTCGCTGTTCAGGGACCAGAGATTGAACCGATCAAACGAGATGACCCGTGGACCTTTTTCCTGAAAATCGGTCAACACAAAATCGACACCATAGCGGAAGGCGTTTTTCAAACGGCCGCGGCGAGCGTGATAGGTTTGGGCTTGGATATGCTGCATCATGATAGAGCGTATACGCGCGGCGCGCGTTCTCGGATCACTTCACGTGCCGCCGCTTCAATATTTTTCTGATCCGGAAACACATCCACTGCGTAGTCCTTATATCGAAAGCATAACATGAGGACGACATGTTGGACCAGACACAAGGCCCCCGAAAGACCATTGCCATTATTGGGGGGGGCATATCTGGCCTTTCAGCGGCCTACTATCTTTCCGCGCATCATGATGTAACCCTGTACGAGGCCGCGCAACGGCTGGGTGGCCACGCGCGCACGGTTCTTGCCGGTAAAAACCAAGACCAACCCGTTGATACCGGGTTTATCGTCTTTAACTACGTGACCTACCCATATCTGACGCGATTGTTCCGTGATCTGGACGTGCCGGTGATGAAAAGCGAAATGAGCTTTGGCGCAAGCATTGATGGGGGGCGGTTGGAATATGGCCTGAACTCGCTCAGAGCCATCACTGCCCAACGGCGCAATCTGGCGCGGCCTCAGTATTATAAGATGATCGCCGATATCATCCGATTTGGAAAACGGGCAGAGGCTGCCGCGCAAAATGATGACAAAACCATCGGCGAGCTGGTGGATGAGCTGGGGCTGGGGACGTGGTTTCGCAACAACTACCTGATGCCTATGTGCGGGGCGATCTGGTCCACGCCTGTTGCAGATGTTGACAAGTTTCCGGCCCGATCACTTGTCCGGTTTTTCCGCAACCATGCGCTTCTTGCGGGCAGCGGTGAACACCAATGGTGGACGGTACGGGGGGGCAGCATCGAATATGTGCGCCGGTTGGAGGCTGCGCTTATTGCACGCGGTTGCGAGGTGCAAACAGGCTGTCCGGTCGCACGGGTTTCGCGTCAGGATGATGGCGTGATGTTGCATCCGCAGGGGGCAGAGCCGACCCGCTTTGACGAGGTTATTTTTGCCTGCCACACCGATCAGGCGCTGTCTATTCTGGGTGAAGATGCAACACCTGATGAAACGTCTGCGCTGGGGGCCATCAGATACCAGACCAATCGGGCCGTTTTGCATTGCGATACCAATCAGATGCCCAAACGCCGGGCCTGTTGGTCCAGTTGGGCGTACCGTTCGCAACAAGGCGACATTGGTGTGACCTACTGGATGAACAAGCTGCAAAACATCCCCGAGGATGATCCGCTTTTCGTCACGCTGAACCCGTCACGCCCCATTCCGCGGGACAAAATTTACGACGAAGTCACGTTTGCGCATCCGGTTTTTGACAAGCCCGCACTGCAGGCGCAGAGCCGCATCCGCGAGATGCAGGGGCGAAACCACACTTGGTTTGCAGGCGCATGGAACCGTCATGGGTTTCACGAAGATGGGATTGCCAGCGCCATTCGCATCACCCGCATGATCAATGCCCCCGTTTTTAAGAAAGGAACAGCCCTTGCGATTGACCAACAAAGCCCTGAAGACCGAGTTCCTGGCGACATGCGAGCGCCTGCGTGAGGGCCGTTTGACCCTGCGCACCCCCGAAGGCGAACGCTATCACTTTGGAACCTCCGGCCCAGAGGCCGAGATGGTGATCCGCGACTGGGCCGCCGTTTCGGCCATGGCCGCTCATGGGCAGGTCGGGTTGGGCGAAGCCTATGTGCAGGGAATGTGGGATACATCGTCGGTCGAACGGCTGATGTCGCTTGCAATGATCAACCGCGACCATCTTGGTGCCTACGATCAAGCGAGCCCTTTCAACAAGGTAAAGTTCCGCTTGGTGGATACTGTTTTGCGCGCCAATTCCCGGCGTGGATCACGCAAGAATATCCGGGCGCATTATGATGTGGGCAACGAGTTCTACGGGCTTTGGCTGGACGAAGGCATGACCTATTCTTCGGGGCTTTTTGGCGCTGAAAATGACGATCTGGCACAGGCCCAGACCCGCAAAAATGCCCGTGCTCTGTCGCGTCTCAGCGATGGCGAACGCGTGCTTGAGATCGGGTGTGGTTGGGGTGGATTTGCCGAACATGCCTCGGACGAGGGGCGTGACGTGACGGGTGTGACGATTTCTAGAAACCAACACAGCTATGCGGAATGTCGATTGGATGGCCGCGCCGATATTCAGCTGCGCGACTATCGCGACATCGAGGGGCGGTATGACAATATCGTCTCAATCGAGATGATCGAAGCTGTGGGCGAGCGCTATTGGCCAAGCTACTTTGACACGCTCAAACGCAACCTCGCAGAGGGTGGCCGCGTGCTTTTGCAGGCCATCACGGTCAATGACAGCTTCTTTGAACGCTACAAAGGGTCCTCTGACTATATCCGGCAATATGTGTTCCCCGGCGGCATGCTCCTGTCGGATCAGGTGATCGCAGATCAGGCCCAGCAGGCCGGGCTGTCAGTTCAGGACAATTTCGCCTTCGGTCAGGACTACGCCAAAACCTGCCGGATCTGGGCCAGACGACTGGCGCAACAGAAACGGAAAATCGATGCGTTGGGCTACGGCGAGGCATTTTTTCGCAACTGGCAATACTATCTCGAGATTTGCGCAGCCTCCTTCGCAATCGGACATACGAATGTGGTTCAGGTGGAGCTAGCCCATGCTTAGACTTGCGCTCGTTCTTGCTTTCTTGTCATGGCCCATAACGCTTTCTGCAACGCCGCTAGACAAGGCACTTCCCGGTGCGGTGCAACGGGGGCAGGCGACTTTTTCCTATTTTGGGGTGCCGCTATATGATGCGCGCCTGTTCACTTTGGGTGGGGCAAAGCTGGACTGGCAACAGGATTTCGCGCTTGAACTGAAATACAAACGCCGCCTTTCGGAAAATGATTTGATTCAAGCAACCCTACGCGAGATGGCGCGCATGGGGGGGCAGGTTCCGATCGCAAGCCAGCTTGCAACATGTTTCCAGGACGTCAACCGTTCAGATACCTATCTGGCGATCACGGACGGACCAGACCGTATTCGGTTCTGGCGCAATGGACAGCCCACCTGCACCCTGTCCTATCCCCGGATCAAACGACGCTTCATGGATATCTTTCTGGGGCAGAAAACCCAATCTGCGCGGTTTACACGTCGACTGAAAGGGATGTGATGGTCTATCCGCGCGTCAGTCTCTATGCGTTGATGCTCGCCTCGGCTGGGATACCGCTTTACATCCATTTGCCCAGATTCGCGTCGGTAAATCTGGGATTGGGTCTGGGTGCGATTGGCACCATTCTGTTGCTGATCCGATTTATTGATCTGGTGCAGGACCCGTTTCTGGGCTGGGCCATAGACCGCTGGCCGCGTGCTCAGGTCTGGTTTGCCATGCTGTCAGCCTGCGGGCTGGCTTTCGGCTTCCCGATGTTGTTTTTGTTGGTGCCCGGACCAAATATCGTCCCAGCGCTGATCGCCATACTGATCTTGCTGTTCTCTGCCTATAGCCTTGGCATGATCCTGCTTTATGGGCGCAGCGCGACATTGGCCGCGCGCCCCGTTCCGCAGGAACTCATGAAAGTATCGGCCTTTCGAGAGGGGGGCATGCTGGCCGGGGTGATCATCGCGGCCATCGCCCCGGCGGTGTTTGTGGGGTTTGGCGCTGGCAGGGATGGGTATGCGGCTTTCGGTGTGTTCCTTGGTGCGGTTGCCGTGTTTACCGCGCTTGTCACCCGGCCGATCTGGCAACGTCGCCCCATTGCCAGCGAGACGCTTTCCTTGTCCGGGCTCGCAAATGCGGGCGCGCTGAGACTTTTGCTTCTGGCGCTGGTCAACAGCCTGCCTGTTGCCCTGACCTCGACCCTGTTTCTGTTTTTCGTCGAAGATCGCCTCAGGCTTTCCGGCATGGCAGGGGGCATGCTGATCCTGTTTTTCCTGTGCGCAGGCCTGACCGTGCCTTTCTGGGCGTGGCTCAGCAACCGGATCGGCGGCAAAAGAACACTGCTGATTGCCATGCCATTGTCTATCATTGGCTTTGTCGGCGCAGGGGCTTTGGCTCCGGAAAACCCCATGGGCTTTGCTGCAATCTGCGTGGCGTCGGGCATGGCGCTTGGTGCGGATATGGTGGTTCTGCCGGCGATGTTCTCTGTCGTTCTGACCCGACAGGGCTTGAATGCATCTTCTGCATTTGGGCTGTGGTCACTTGCCGGAAAACTGGGCCTGGCCTTGGCCGCCTTTGTCACCTTGCCGCTTTTAGAGCGGGCAGGGTTCACACCGGGGCAGCCCAACAGCGCCGAGGCGTTGACCCTGCTCAATCTGACCTACGCGGTCTTGCCATGCCTGTTGAAAATTCTTGCCCTAGGCGTCGTTCTGACGCTTCCCACAGAGGACTGAACCAGATGAAAACCCTTACTATTCTGCTGCTTATCGTTGTAACGGGCATGCTGTTGAAATCACGCTTCATGAGTTTTCGCAGTCAATCCCCAAGCGATTATGCCCAAACCGGCCCCGCGTTTAACTTGCAAGAACATCTCTCGGGATCGATCCTGTCCGAGGGGTTGATCTACGGCCCGACAGGAAAAGTCACAAACAGCTTCGTGGCGAAAATGACCGGCGAATGGAATGGCGACCAAGGAACGCTGAGCGAGCATTTTCGCTATTCGAACGGCAAAGAGCAGAATCGGAAATGGTTTTTGACACTCGGACCCGACAACAGCTTTACGGCCACAGCCGATGACATCGTCGGCGAGGCACGCGGTGTGGTTTCGGGGTCGACAGTGCGGCTGAGCTACAAGATCATTTTGCCAAAAGAGGCCGGTGGCTACACGCTGAATGCGACAGACTGGATGTATCTGACCGAAAACGGGGTCATCATGAACAAGTCGGAAATGCGCATTCTTGGGGTCAAAGTCGCCGAATTGGTTGCGACCATGCGTCCTGATGAAAGCGCTGCGGCCATGGCGAATTGATGGACACGCATTTTCCCGCGCCGAGGGGCAAATTCGGAACGGATAGTGGCGGTGTGCTTGCCGCCCTCCCGAACCCGCGCAAAGGCTGCGTCTTGCCCCTAGGTCACCCTATTTCAGCATCAAGTGTTAAAAAAGGCGCATCGCTCCCCGTGTGATTGCCAAGCTTTCCTGTCAATTTGGTGGCAATTGCTGCGCCAACTTGCTATCTGAGGGCCGCATAAGACGGGAGCGCTGTATTGCTTGACCTAACTGACATCCGCAACCTGCTGGCGGAAAGCTATGATCTGGAACCCTCGGCCGAGCTGGCCGCGTCGATGCCCGAGGTCTATGCCCGCATGGACCGCGTCGTCACGCCCCCGGATTTCGCCATCTACGCGCCCTATATCAAGGCGATCAACGCCCTGAAAAAGGAACGCAATGCGGTCATTCTGGGCCATAACTACATGACGCCCGAAATCTTTCATGGCGTGTCTGACGTTGTGGGTGACAGCCTGCAGCTGGCGATGACGGCCAGCGAAGTTGAAGCGGATGTGATTGTGCAGGCGGGTGTGCATTTCATGGCCGAGACGTCAAAGATTCTCAGCCCCGAAAAGACAGTCTTGATGCCCGACATGGCCGCGGGTTGTTCGCTGGCCGAAAGCATCACCGCCGATGGCATTGAAGAGATGCGCGCCAAATACCCCGGCGCCCCGGTTGTGTCTTACGTGAACACCACGGCCGAGGTGAAAGCCGCGTCCGACATCTGCTGCACCTCGTCAAACGCCGTTCAGATCGTAAACGCGATGGAGGCCGACACGGTCATCATGACGCCTGACCAGTATCTGGCGCAGAATGTGGCCAACGAGGCCGACAAAAACGTGGTCTATTGGCCGGGCTCGTGCATTGTGCATGAACAATATACCGCTCAGGACCTGCGCGATTTCCGCGAATGGAACCCGGGCACGCGGTTGATCGCCCACCCGGAATGCCCGCCCGATGTGGTGGCCGAGGCCGATTTCTCCGGCTCGACCAGTGGCATTTTGAAATATGTGACCGACGAGAAGCCCGAAAAGGCGATGCTGATCACCGAATGCTCGATGGCATCGAACATTGCCGACAACCTGCCCGAGGTCGATTTCGTCGGCCCCTGCAACATGTGCCCCTATATGAAGAAGATCACCTTGGAAAAGATCCTCTACGTGTTGCACACGATGGAAGGTCAGGTCGAAGTGGACGCAAAGGTGGCCGAAAAGGCACGTCATTCGGTTCAGGCGATGATCGACCTGTCAAAGAAACTGGGCCTTTGATCTGATATGAAAACCATTCCCACCGATCGCGTTGTTATCGTGGGGGCCGGTCTGGGCGGGCTCTATGCGGCGTTGAAACTGGCACCGCGCCCGGTGGTGATGATCTCGCCCGAAACGCTGGGCGAGGGAGCCAGCTCGGCCTGGGCGCAGGGCGGTGTCGCGGCGGCGATGGATGCAGCTGACAGTCCGCAAAACCACGCCCGTGATACGGTGAAGGCCGGTGCGGGGACGGTGGACCCGAATGTGGCTGATCTGGTCACCCGCGAGGCCCGCGACTACATCCTTGATTTGACGACCATGGGCACGCCTTTTGACCGGACCGAAGACGGCGGCTATGTGCTCTCGCGCGAGGCGGCGCACAGCTATGCCCGCGTTGTACGGGTGAAGGGTGATCAGGCGGGCGCACAGATCATGGCAGCCCTGATTGAACAGGTGCGCCAGACGCCCTCGATCCAGGTGCTGGAAGGCACGATGGCGGTGGACCTGCGGGTGGTTGACGGTCGGGTGACTGGCGTCGCGGTCCAGAAAGCGGACGAAGCCCGTTCGGCCCCGGTGATGCTTGAAGGCGCGGCGGTTCTGCTGGCGGGCGGTGGATCGGGCGGGCTTTATGCGCTGACCACCAATCCCCCCCGCATCCGTGGTCAGGTGATCGGGATGGCGGCACGCGCTGGTGCGCTGATCTCGGACGCTGAGTTTGTGCAGTTTCACCCCACCGCGATGGATGTGGGCGAAGACCCAGCGCCGCTGGCGACCGAGGCGCTGCGCGGTGAAGGCGCGGTCCTGATCAACAAAGATGGCGAACGCTTCATGCAGGCCATCCACCCGGATGCGGAGCTTGCCCCGCGCGATGTTGTGGCCCGTGCGATCTATGCCCAGAAGCAAGCGGGCAACCGCCCGATGCTGGACACCCGCGAAGTGCTGGGCGAGGCGATCAAGACGCAATTCCCATCCGTGGCCGAATATTGCGCGCGCAACGGGATCGATCCGGCAACCGACCCGATCCCCGTGGCCCCCGCTGCCCACTACCATATGGGCGGGATCGCCACGGACATGGAAGGGCGTGCCACTCTAGCCGGGCTTTGGGTCTGCGGCGAGGCATCCTCGACGGGCTTGCACGGGGCCAATCGTCTGGCCTCGAACGGGCTGTTGGAAGCGCTGGTCTATGCGCGCATCTGCGCCGAGGGCATAGCGGCTGAAATAGGCGCATCTGCGGATGCCCCGCCTTTGAACATCAGTTTTGACGCGGGCGGCACACCCCCGACGCCTGAGGCCGTGATGGCCCTGCGCCAATGCATGACCGAAAACGTCGGCGTAGTGCGCAACGCCGACGGGTTGCGTCAGGCGCTGCAGCTGATCGCGCGGCTCGAAGCCGACCACGCCGACAGCCTGTCCTTCAGGAACATGTTGGCCACGGCCACGCTGATCACCGCCGGTGCGCTGATGCGCGAAGAAAGTCGCGGCGCGCATGAACGGTCTGATTTTCCACAGACAAATGACGGGCCGGGCAGCCGGTCTGAACTGCATCTTTCCGATGCGCTCGCGATCCGGGCGCAGGTTTGCGAGGAACTGACATGAGTTTTTCAACTGTCCCCGATCTGGTTCTGGAACCAATGATCCGCAACGCTTTGATGGAGGATCTGGGCAGCTACGGCGATGTAACCACCCGTGCGGTGATCCCGGCAGAGACCACATATGAAGCCCGCCTGAACGCGCGTGAAGACGCCATTGTGTCGGGCATGCAGGTCGCGCGCATCGCCTTTCACCTAGTCGATGCAGAGCTAAAGGTCGTGACCCATGTGGCAGACGGTCAGCCCTGCAAGGCGGGCCAGACGCTGATGACGATCACGGGCCGCGCGGCCTCGATCCTGTCGGGCGAACGCGTGGCGCTGAACTTTGCAGGCCGCCTGACGGGTATTGCCACCAAAACCGCCGGCTTCGTGACTGAGGCCAAGGGCACAGATGCCCGCGTGACCTGCACTCGCAAGACCACGCCCGGCCTTCGGCTGGTCGAAAAACTTGCCGTCCTGCATGGCGGCGGGTTCAATCATCGCTATTCCCTGTCGGATGCGATCCTGATCAAGGACAATCACATCGCGGCGGCGGGTGGTGTGCGGCAAGTGCTGGAGGCCACCAAAGCCCATGCCAGCCACATGATGGCCGTCGAGATCGAGGTCGATACGCTGGACCAACTGGCCGAGGTGCTGGAGGTCGGCGGGGCCTCTGTCGTGCTGCTTGATAATATGGACAACGACATGCTGCGCGAGGCGGTGGCAATGGTTGATGGTCGCATGAAAACCGAAGCCTCGGGCAATGTGAAACTGGACCGCATCGCACCGATCGCGGCGACGGGGGTGGACTATATCTCGTCCGGCGCGCTGACCCATTCGGCGCGCACTGTCGACCTGGGGCTGGATTTCGACGCCAGCTAGGGCGCAGTTCTGGCTTGCCAGACGGGGGCGCTTGGCCCTACCCATGATGGCAAGGATGCACCGTGGGAGGGCAGAGCATGACGCGCACTATCGACCTGAATTCCGATCTGGGTGAAAGCTTCGGCGCTTGGTCCATGGGCGATGATGCGGCGATGCTGGCGCTGGTCACCAGCGCGAATATTGCCTGCGGCGGCCATGCAAGTGACCCCAAAACCATGTTTGAAACCTTGCAGATGGCGGCGAAAAACGGCGTCACGGTGGGCGCACATCCCGGCTATAACGACCGCGAGGGGTTTGGCCGCCGGGTGATCCCCATGGCCCCTGACGACATCGGATATATGGTGGCGGCCCAGGTGGGTGCGCTTTTGGCCGTGGCCGACATGGTGCCGGTGCCCGTCGCATATGTGAAACCGCATGGGGCGCTGGCCAATCTGGCCGCTGCAGACGCGGATGTGGCGCGCGCCATTGCCCGCGCCATCAAAGCGCTGCGGGCCGATCTGTCAGTGCTGGCCATTTCGGGCACGGTGTTTGAACAGGTGGCCCGTGCAGAAGGGCTCGACGTTTATTCCGAGATCTTCGCGGACCGAACCTATCAGTCCTCTGGCCAATTGGTGCCGCGCAGCCACCCGGATGCGGTTATTCATGACGCGGAGCATGCAGCCCAGCGACTACTGGAGATGTTGGACACGGGGCTGATGCCGGTGATTGACGGAGACCCCATTGCGCTGGCCGCGCAGTCCATCTGCGTGCATGGCGACCATCCCGCTGCCGTCGAAACGGCCCGCCAAATCCGCGCGCGTCTGACGGGTGCCGGCGTGCCCCTTGCCCCGTTCATCGGGGGCTAAGATGTTCCCGCGTTTCGTGCCTGTCGGCGATCACGCCCTCTTGGTCGAATTTGCCGACGCAATCAGCGAGGCAGCGACAGCACGCGTGCTTGATCTGGATCGCGCGTTAACCGCACACCCGCCTGACGGGCTGGTCGAAGTGGTGCCGGGACTGGTCAATCTGTTGGTCGAGTTTGATCCGGTGACCACCACTCACGAAGATATACAAGCGGCGGTGGTCCCGCTGCTTGAACAGACGGCCTCTTCAACGAAAGCCGCGCCCTTGCGTCAGGTGCCTGTCTGCTACGACGCTGATTTTGCACCGGATTTATCTGATGTCGCGGCACGCGCCGGGATCAGCGAAGAGGCGGTGATCAAGGCGCATCTGGCGGGGGACTACCGCGTGCTCATGTATGGGTTTGCACCCGGCTACGCCTATATGGGCGGCGTGCCCGAGGCGATCCAATGCCCACGAAAGCCCAGCCCCGTGCGCGATGTGCCAGCAGGATCGCTTTTGATTGCCGGGCCGCAATGTTTGATCTCGACCCTTACGATGCCAACGGGCTGGTCCATCATCGGGCGGGTGGCAACACGGGTGCTGACCGGCGATCCGGCGCGCCCCTTCCTGTTTGATGTGGGCGACCGGGTGCAGTTCACCCGCGTCAGTCGCGCGGAGTTCGAAGCTGGGCAGGGGGGTGTCAGATGAGCGCTGCCAGGTTCAGGGTTGCCTTCGCCGGTCCGCTTGTCACCGTTCAGGACGTGGGTCGGCGCGGGCAAAAGCGCTTTGGCGTGCCCTGCTCGGGTCCGATGGACCGGCTGGCTTGTGCGGCAGGTCGTGCGGTGCTGGACCTGCCAGACACAGCGGCCGGGATCGAGATTTCGATGGGCGGTTTGGTGTTGGAGTGCACCGAGGGCGCCACGACGCTCGCGGTGACCGGCGGCGATTTCTCGGTGACCCTGGATGGTGCGGCGCTGGACAGCTGGAACGTCTTGTCCATTGAGGCCGGGCAAAGCCTTTCGATCCGGCCCGGGGCATCGGGCAGCTGGGCCTATCTGCATTTTGCAGGGCTGTTTCAGGCGGACAACTGGCTGGGCAGCGTGGCCACCCACAGCGCGTCAGGTTTCGGTGGTGGGGCGGTGGTCACGGGGCAGGGTCTGACCGTCGAGGCCGCGCGGGTTGACCCGGCCCGCGAAGGCACGTTTTCGCCGCCGGTCTATCCCGGTGCACCCAATGAGGCACGGGTTGTGATGGGGCCGCAAGATCGGCATTTCCACGCCGATGCGCTGGCAACGTTCCAACAGGAAAACTATGCGCTGACAGATGCTTACGACCGAATGGGGGTGCGTCTGGCTGGGTCGGAGCTTGCCCTGAATGGTGCCCTGTCTATTCCCTCTGAACCCGTGTTGCGCGGGTCTGTTCAGGTGGCAGGCGACGGGGTGCCGACCGTGCTTCTGGCCGATCACCAGACCACCGGGGGTTATCCGAAAATTGCCACCGTGATTGGCCCCGATCAGGATCGTCTGGCGCAGCTCAGGGCGCGCGACACTGTGCGGTTTGTCTCGATATCGCCCGAGGAGGCGGTGGTGGCCGCGCGGCAGGCAGCGGCACAAGCCGGTGTTTATCTTGACGCCCTGCGCATCCCGCGCGGCACGTTTTCGGAACGGCTGCTGAAAACCAATCTGATCAGTGGCGCGGTGTCTGCCGCTGAAGAGTGAAACGAAAAAACCCGCGCAAGCTGCGCGGGTTTTCGGTTCTTTTCGGCAGGCCTTAGACCGACATGCAGATGTATTTCATCTCAAGGAAATCCTCGATCCCGTGGCGCGAGCCTTCGCGACCAAGGCCCGACTGTTTCACGCCACCAAAGGGCGCGGTCTCGGTCGAGATGATGCCGGTGTTCACGCCGACGATGCCATATTCCAGCGCCTCGGCCACTTTGTAGACGCGGCTCAGGTTGTTGGCGTAGAAATAGGACGCGAGGCCAAAGATCGTGTCATTGGCTTGTGCGATCACGTCGTCCTCGTCCTTGAATTTGAACAAGGGCGCCATCGGGCCGAAGGTCTCGTCCGTGGCGACCTCCATCTCGCGGGTGGCGTTTTTGATGATGGTGGGTTCAAAGAACAGCCCGCCGTTTTCGTGTTCTTTGCCGCCAAGGATCACCTCGCCGCCTTTCGACGTGGCGTCGGCCACGTGCTCCCGCACTTTCTGAACAGCGGCAGGTGAGATGAGCGGGCCAAGCGCAATGCCTTCGTTCAACCCGTCACCAACGGGCAGGGCGGACACGGCTTTGGCGAAGCGCTTGGCGAATTCGTCATACACGCCTTCCTGCACATAGATCCGGTTGGCGCAGACGCAGGTCTGGCCGTTGTTGCGGAATTTGCAGGCGATGGCGCCTTCCACGGCGGCGTCCAGATCGGCGTCGTCAAACACGATGAAGGGGGCGTTGCCACCCAGTTCCATCGAGCATTTCAGAACCTGATCGGCCGCCTGACGCAGCAGGATGCGACCGACATTGGTCGAGCCGGTGAAGGTCAGTTTGCGCACCAGCGGGTTCTCGCAGAACTCTTTGCCGATGTCCGAGCTGCGCGAGCTGGGCACGATGTTGAACACACCCGCGGGGATGCCCGCGCGGTCAGCCAGAACGGCCAGTGCGGTGGCCGAGAGCGGTGTCAGTTCGGCAGGACGCCCGACAAAACCACAGCCTGCGGCAATTGCCGGGGCACATTTGCGGGTGATCATCGCGTTGGGGAAGTTCCAAGGCGTGATCGAGGCAACAACGCCGATCGGCTGACGGATCACCATCAGGCGCTTGTCGGGCTGGTGACCGGGGATGGTTTCGCCATAGATGCGCTTGGCCTCTTCACCGAACCATTCGATGAAGCTGGCGCCATAGGCGATCTCGCCCGTCGCTTCAGCCAGGGGTTTGCCCATTTCGGCAGTCAGGATCACGGCAAGGTCAGCCTGATTTTCCATCATCAGGTTGAACCATTTGCGCATGATGTTGGCGCGGTCCTTGGCGGTGCGTTTCGCCCATTCGCGGCCCGCTTTGTCGGCCACTTCAATGGCGCGGGCCACTTCAGTGCGCGACAGATCGGCGACCGTGGCGATAACGTCGCCGCGCGCCGGGTTGGTCACGTCGAACGTGGCCCCGTCATCGGCGTCGATCCATTCGCCGTTCACATAGGCGCGGGTTTCGACCAGCGTCGGGTCTTTCAGAAGTTTCTTCAACTCGGTGGCATTGGCGCTCATGTTTGTGTCTCCCAAATCCTGTGCCGTTTGGATGTTCGATCCTGTCAGGCGTGTTCAGTGGCTTTCGTGTTTCGGCAGGGCGGCACCGCGCCGCCGCTCCTCTTGGAATCGGACATAGCCTATTCGGGATCGCATTTCATCCCGATTGGATACAATTTTTTGATCATTTTTTTGGAGTTCGGCCAGAACAGACAAACAGCGCGGAAGATTCTTCTGATCTGCGACTGTTTCAGCGTTGGATTCAGGTGCTGTTCCGGCCGGTCGTGCGTGTCAGCGGCCGAAATTTTCCAAAGCGCGATGGTCTATTTCTGACAGCAGCGGCTTCATCACCTCCGGGTCCGCGCCCGAGGCTTGTATCAGGATGCGACCGTCGACAATGCCAGACAATTCGCCGTCTTGGTTCAGGAATTTCATGCGCCCGACCCGTTCTAGCTTCATCCCCATCAGGCCGGCATTTGCCATCATGCCCGACAGCGCCCCCACCATGGGGTTGTCGGCCATGATGGTGATCGAAAATGAGTTTCCGTCACCGGTATATGTCGCTTCGGCCCCCGCGCCGCCGCCCAGCATCGCAAGCCCGGAGTTCATTTCGGTCGACACGTCGCGGGTCCAACCGTCAGGTGCTTCGGGCAGGAACTTGGCAAGGTCAGCGGTCTTCATCGACTGCATCAGTTGCTTGGCATATTCCAGCTCTTCCAAGGCATATTTGATGTCACCCTCTTCATAGGCGGACAGCGCCGATTGCAACGTGTCCGAGACCTCGTCGGCCAACGCGACGGTGGGAAGGGACAGTAAGGCCACAAGAGAGAGTTTGGCAATGGGGGACATGGTATACTCCTGTCTGTTGGAAACGGGCCGGACCCGTCAGGAAAATTTCTCGGCCCAGCTGGGCAAGGTATCTTGCGGTGCAGACGTGGCTGCATGCACACCACGTGCAATGGCACGGGCAAGGCAGGTCGCGGCGGCATGCCCCAGCCTGAGCGCGTCAAAGCCGGGATCGGGCAGGGGGTTTACCCCGGTCGCCGCGGCAAAAATCAAGTCGCCGTCAAAGGGCGTGTGGCTGGGATGGATCGCACGCGCCATTCCGTCATGGGCGGCCGTGGCCAGTCGCGTGGCCTGTGCCTGATCAAGAACCGCATCGGTGGCGATGATGGCGATGGTGGTGTTCTCGCCCAAGCGGGCCTCGGGCCGGGGTTCTTCGTGCGGGTCATGGTGCCCCATGCCAATCCCGCCAAATTCATTGTCCATTTCCCAAGGGGCGGCCCAGAACGCGGGCCCGTCGCCCATGGTGACCGCACCGAGAGCGTTGACCGCGACCAACGCGCCCACTGTGATCCCATTGTCCAGCACCAAAGAGGCAGAGCCAAGCCCGCCTTTCAGGTTGGCCGTGGTGGCCCCACAGCCCGCACCTGTGCTGCCCATATCAAACTGTTCTGCCGCCGCGGCCAATGCCGCCCGGCCCAAGGCTTTATACGGGTTTTCCGCCCAGCTTTTGTCACCACCGTTTAATAGATCAAACAAGATCGCGCCGGGCACAATCGGCACGCGCTGATCGCCCACCTGGAACCCGCGTCCCATGTCGCGCAATCCGTCGGCCACGCCCGATGCGGCATCCAGCCCAAAAGCCGACCCGCCCGAAAGCACCAGCGCATCCACCTGCTGCACCAGCTTGTCAGGTGCCAGCAAATCAGATTCCCGCGTGCCCGGTGCCCCGCCCATCACATGCAGGGCGGCGGTGAACGGCGCATCGCCCACCAGCACTGTCGCTCCGGTCTTGATGGTCGCGTCCTGTGCATTGCCCACCCGCAATCCAGCCACGTCGGTGATCAGGTTTCTGGCGCCCGGTCTCATCAGATGCACCGCCCGCCATCAACTTCCATCGCGACGCCCGTGACCATCGAGGCCTCGTCCGAGCACAGAAAACACGCGGCATTCCCCATGTCTTCGGGGGTGGAAAACCGGCCAATTGGAATGGTCGAGACGAATTTCTCACGCATTTCCGGCGTGTCTTCCCCCATGAAACTGGACAAAAGCGGAGTCTCTCCGGCGACCGGACAGATCGCGTTTACCCGCACGCCAAATGGGGCAAGCTCTACCGCCATGGTTTTGGTCGCGGTGATCATCCAGCCCTTGGAGGCATTGTACCAATTGAGGTTCGGGCGCGGGCTGAGCCCGGCGGTCGAGGCCACGTTCAGTACCGCCCCTTTGCCCAAGGCCTTCATGCCCGGCACGAAATAGCGTGCGGTCAGATAGACCGATTTGGCATTCACCGCCAAGACGCGGTCAAATTCGCCTTCGTCCACCTCTTCCATCGGCTTGGGCAGGTGGGTGATGCCCGCGTTGTTCACCACGATATCGACATGGCCCCACAATTCATGAGCTGCGCGCGCCATCTGCGCCACGCTGTCGCCGGATGAAACATCCACATGATGCGCGACCCCGTCGACCTCACCGGCCACTTCGCGGGCCAGTTCGTCGTTCAAATCCGCCACCATCACCCGCGCGCCCTCGGCTGCAAATTTGCGTACGATCCCGGCGCCAAAGCCCGATGCGCCGCCCGTCACGATGGCTGTTTTGTCCTGAAGCCGCATTTTCATCTCCTGGTTCGTGTCGCAGCTTGCGCCCAATTGCGGGCGCGTGCAAGTCAGGCCCTCCCGACCTGCCATTCGGTCGCAGACAGGCCAGCAAAACGTCCGAACCGGACCAGTTCGGCCTGTAGTTTGTCATGGCGCGCAGCGCCCCAGCGCACGCCCGGTTCCGGCCAGAAGCCGATCACCGACAGAAGGCCGGCTTTGCGATCTGCTTTCAGCTCAATGCGCCCGACAAATCGGTCCCCTTCGAGCAGCGGATAGACGTAATAGCCCCAGCGCCGTTTGTCTTTTGGCACAAACATTTCATTGCGATAGTCAAAACCAAACAATTTTTCGAGCCGCGCACGATCGCGGATCGCCGGGTCAAACGGGTTGAGAATGCGCAGGCGTGTCGTCGGGTGTGGCAGGGTGTTCAGACGGGTTTCAATATCCGCCGGGGCCAAGGCGGCATAGCTGTCGCCTTGGGCGGTTTCGACCTCGACCTTTACCAGCGCGGCACCGTCGCACCAGGCTTTGGTCTCGCGGGCGTTCAGGACATCCCAAAAGCGGCCGATTTCACCAGAGGTGCCAAAGCTCAGACGATCCAGCGCCTGTGTACATAGCCAGTCCGTGGCATCTCCGGCCGGGGCCGGATCATGTGCGGGAAAGACGCGTTCACCCAGATCATAGAATTTCACAAAGTTCTTCCGGTGGCAGGTGGCCAGTTCGCCCGCATACCACATCTGATCGAGCGCCTTTTTATGGGGTGGGCGGGCCCACATCTCGCGTTTGTCGACCTTTGTGTCGAAGGCATGGGTCGACAAGGCCCCCTCGGCGGCAATCCGGTTTCGGATGGCCGAAATCTGATCGCGTGCAAGCCCGGACTTATACCAGTCAGACCGCGCAACACGGGCGCCCAGCCGGTCAAATTGCTGTCGCCAATAGGGCAGGACACGCATGTCGATCAAGCTGGCGTCATGGGTGAAGTGTTCAAAAATGCCGCGCGCGCGGAGCCGGTCCCAGATCATGCCCTCGCGGATGTTTTGGTTGCGTGTCCACAGAATGTGGTTATGCGCGCGGGTCACGTTGCGGATCGTGTCGATCTGCACAAAGCCCAGCCGCCAGATGATATCTTGCAGGTCAAAAGCACCGGTCGGTGTGGCGGATAAGAGGTTGCTCCATAACCACAAGTGACGCGCCTGCCGGTTTGATATGCGCAGCGGTGCGCTCATGCCGGGTGCTCGGTCAGGAAGGTTTGCATGGCGGTTGCAAGTGCGTCGTCGATCACGGTGGCACGCCGCTTGTCCAGATCCATCAACACGCATTTCGCGGTGACATCAAACAGCAGCTTGTCATCGGTGGCGCGATGCATCCAGTGCTTGAAGGTGGCGGAGCGGCGACCGATCTCGGCCACGGCTGAGCGCATGTAAATCCATTCCCCGGCCAGCACTTCGCGGTGATAGTTGGCATCCGAATGCACCATGGCAAAGGCTTGCCTGCGTCCCCCGGTAATCTGGTCCTGACCCAGCCCGAAGGCGGTCATCAGGCCAAGACCTGCATCGGACACGCAGCCGAAATAGCGGCTTATGTTCATATGCCCCAACATGTCGCAATCGGTGGGGTCAATGATCCGGCGGAACGTTTCAATAGAAGCCATGGGTTACCCGTGTTTTGCTGCAATGGTTTTGAGGCTGGAAAAGCCGTAGAGCGCCTCGAACCCTTTTTCGCGCCCGTGGCCGGATTTGCCGACACCACCAAAGGGCAGTTCTACGCCGCCGCCTGCGCCGTAATTGTTGATAAAGACTTGCCCCGCGCGCAGGCGTTTTGCCAGCCGCATCTGGCGCGCGCCATCGGCGGTCCAGACACTGGCAACCAGCCCGTAGTCGGTGCCATTGGCAATCCGTATGGCGTCCTCTTCGGTGTCAAAGGGAATGATCACCTGCACCGGGCCAAAGACTTCGTCACGGGCCAGCGGGTGATCTGGTGGCACATCGGCGAAAAGGGTGGGGGCCACGTAGTGCCCGCCGTCTGGAGTGTCGGTGATCTGTCCACGTCCGGCAAGTTTTAGGTCTGCGCCCTGGGTCAAAAACCCCTCGACGATCTCTTTTTGACGCGCTGAAATCAGCGGCCCGATATTCAGATCGGCATCTGCCGGGCCAACACGCAAAGCGCCATAGGCTTCGCCCATGCGCGCGACGACCTGATCATAGACGCCGCGCTGCACAAGCACGCGCGAACTGGCCGAGCAGGTCTGGCCCGCGTTCTGAATGCAGGCGCCCACAAGAAAGGGTAGGGCCGCGTCCAGATCGGCGTCATCAAACACCAGCTGAGGGGATTTGCCGCCCAGTTCCAAGGTGACGGGCACCACGTTTTGGGCCGCAGCCGCCTGCACCAAGGCGCCCACGGGCACCGATCCGGTGAAGCTGATGTGATCGACGCCTGCATGGGCAGATAGCGCCGCGCCCGCTTCCTCGCCCAATCCGGTGACCACGTTCAGGGCCCCTGCGGGCAGGCCTGCTTCTTGGGCCAATCGCGCGAAGGCAAGTGCGGTCAGGCAGGCTTCCTCGGCCGGTTTCAATACGCAGGCATTGCCCATCGCCAAGGCCGCCCCGACCGAGCGCCCGATGATCTGCATCGGGTAATTCCACGGCACGATATGGCCCGTGACACCATGCGGCTCGCGCAGCGTGTAAACGGTGTAGCCGTCCAGATAGGGGATCGTGTCGCCCATCACCTTATCCGCCGCACCGCCGTAAAACTCCATGTAACGCGCCAGGGCTATGGCGTCATTGCGCGCCTGTGTCAGGGGTTTGCCCACATCACGGGCTTCCAGCGCGGTCAGGTCGTCCGCGCGGCTTTCCACCAGATGACCGATGCGGGTCAGGATGCGGCCGCGCTCGAGGGCCGTCATCCGACCCCAGTCGCCGTCAAGCGCGCTGCGGGCGGCATTTACGGCGGCGTCGATATCCTGTGTGCGCCCGCGCGCAATCTGGGCGAAGCTCTGCCCGGTCGACGGGTCTTCGACGTCGATCACCTGGTCGGTTTTCTGCCAGTTGCCACCGATGAGAATCTCGGTCGGGTCAAACCAAAGAACGTGCATCTAAGCCTCCCTCCACGCGGGCGGAATGCGGGGCGCCGCGCTGATCAGGTTTCGTGTGTAGTCTTGCGCGGGCGTGGTGAAGACGGTCTTGGTGTCGCCGTGTTCGACGATCTTGCCCGCTTGCATCACCATGACGCGATCGGTGATCGAACGCACCACGCCAAGGTCGTGGCTGATGAACAGATAGGCCAGCCCGTGTTTGGACTGTAGCATGGCCAGCAGGTCCAGAATATCCGCCCGGATCGAGACATCCAGCGCGGAGACCGCTTCGTCCAACACGATCAGTTCGGGCCGCAAGATCAGCGCGCGGGCGATGGCGATGCGCTGGCGTTGCCCGCCGGAAAACTCGTGCGGATAGCGGGTCATGGCCTCGCCCGTCAAGCCGACCTCGGCCAGCGCATCCCGCACCCGGTCGCGCCAGTCATCGGGCCGCGTGCCCAGAAGGTGAAAGGGTTCAGCCACAAGTTTTTCCACCGTCCAGCGCGGATTGAAGCTGCCATAGGGGTCTTGGAACACCACCTGAAGGCCTGCGCGACGGGCCGGGTCCATACCCGGTGCGATGGGCGCGCCGTTCAGCAAAATTTGACCGCCTTGCAGCGGCTCCAACCCCAAGATGGCGCGTGACAGCGTGGATTTACCGCAGCCGCTTTCGCCGACCAGCCCAAGGCTTTCGCCCTTGTTCATGGTGAAGCTGACCCCATCCACGGCGCGAAACTGTGGGGCAGGGCCGAAGAGGGATTGGCGCGGCAGGGGATATTCGCGGATCGCGCCGCGCACCTCTAATAGCGGCGTGGTGCCGGGCCTGTTGTCCCCGTCCGGCTGGTGTTCCGACGCCTCAAACAGCTGGCGCGTGTAAGGGTGGGACATGGTGCGAAACAGCGCCTCGGTTGCGCCCTGTTCGACCACGCGCCCCTTGCGCATGACCGCCACGTGATCGGCCATACCCGCGACCACGGCCAGATCATGGGTGATCAGCAAAAGGCCCATATCCTCCTCGGCCACCAGTTCTTTCAAGAGGACAAGAATTTGCGCCTGCGTGGTGACATCCAGCGCGGTTGTGGGCTCGTCCGCGATCAACAGTTCTGGGTGCAGCGCGATGGCCATGGCGATGCACACGCGTTGGCGCTGACCGCCGGACAGCTCATGTGGATAGCGATCCAATGGGAAACGGTCCTGCGGCAGCCCCACGCGCGCCAGTTTCTCGGCGGCGATGCGCTGGGCGTCAGTGCGTGACGTATCCGTGTGGATCAAGATGGTTTCCGCCACCTGATCGCCAATGGTTTTCACCGGGTTCAACGCTGTCATCGGTTCTTGAAAGATCATCGAGACACGGCGCCCGCGGATGTCGCACATGGGGCTTTCGCCCAGGGTCAGGAGGTCCTGATCCTCCAGCAATATCTGCCCAGACGTCTCGGCCCCGCGTGGCAAAAGCCCCATCAATGCCAGCGCAGTCATCGACTTACCCGACCCGCTTTCGCCCACCAGACCCACCACCTGACCGGGGGCGATGGACAGGTCCACGTCGTGCAAAATCGGGCTGTCTGCGATGGACAGGCTGAGATTTCGGATGTCGATCATTCACGCGCCCTCCGAATGCGGGGGTCCAGAAGGTCGCGCAGCCCGTCACCGATCAGGTTCAGCCCCAGCACCATGGCGACAATCGCCAGCCCCGGTGCGATGGCCAGCCGTGGCGTGGTATAGATCATGGTCTGGGCGTCCGCGAGCATCCTTCCCCAACTGGGCGTGGGCGGTTGGGCGCCAAGGCCCACATAGCTCAGGCCCGCTTCGGCCAGAATGCCCAGTGAAAACTGTATGGTGCCCTGCACGATCAGAAGGTTCGCGATGTTGGGCAGGATGTGCTCGACACTGATCCGGGTGCGGGATTTTCCGGCCACACGCGCGGCCATGATAAACTCGCGCGTCCAGATGGTCAGCGCGCCGCCCCGTGCCACGCGGGCAAAGACGGGGATGTTGAAGATGCCGATAGCGATGATCGCATTGGTGGCCGAGGGGCCAAAGGTGGCTGTGATCAGGATGGCGATGACCAGTGACGGGAAGGCAAAGATCAGGTCATTGCCGCGCATGATCACCTCGTCCAGCCAGCCGCCCCGGTTGGCCGCCGCCATCAGGCCCAGAGGCACGCCCACACCCATGCCGATGCCCACGGCCAGAACCGCGACGGCGATGGATATCCGCCCGCCCTCCATCAGCATCGACAGAAGGTCACGGCCGAAATGATCGGTGCCCAGAAGGTGGTCAGCCGAGGGCGGTGTCAGCTTGGCTGAGATGTTCAGAACAGTCACGTCGTAAGGCGTCCAAACAAAGGACAGAAGGGCTGCGGCCAGCAATAAGGTGCTGAGGGCGGCTCCGATCACAAGCTGGGCGGGCAGACGGGTCATGGGCGCCTCCGAAGCCGGGGGTCCACGACGGCATAGGCCACATCCACCAGAAAGGTGACCACGATCACGGCAAAAACCAGCAGCATCACCACGCTTTCAACAACCACAAGGTCACGCTGGGTGATGGCCTGAAAAATCAACCGCCCAAGGCCCGGCAGGAAGAACACGTTTTCAATGATGATCGCGCCGGCCAGAAGAAAGCTGAACTGCAGCCCGATGATGGTCAAAACCGGAATGAGCGCGTTGCGCAACGCGTGGCGGCGGGTGGCCTGCGCATATGTCAGCCCCTTGGCGCGGGCGGTGCGCATATAATCCTGATGTAACACATCCAAAAGCGACGATCGCATGACGCGGGCCAGAATGGACGCTTGTGGTAGGGCTAGGGCCACGGCGGGCAGGGTCAGGGCTTTCATCGCAGGGCCAAACCCGGCCTCCCACCCCGGAAAACCGCCGGCCGAAAACCAGCGCAGCTGCACAGCAAAGAGCAGGACCAATAGCATCGCAAACCAGAAATTCGGCACGGCAATGCCCAGTTGCGTGGCCCCCATGATGGTGACATCGGCGGCGCCCCCCCGGCGGGAGGCGGCGATCAGGCCCACGGGAATGGCGATCACGGTTGACAGGATCAGCGCGAAGATCGCCAGCGGCAATGACACCTGCAACCGCTCCAGCACCAATTCTGCCACGGGCACGCGATAGGTGTAGGAAATGCCGAAATCCCCGGTGATAAGCCCACCGATCCATGACAGGTAGCGCGCGCTCAGAGAGCCGTTCAGCCCCAATTCGTCACGCAGGGCGGCCACGGTATCGGGCGCTGCGTTCAGCCCAAGCATGAACGAGGCAGGGTCGCCGGGGATGACCTCGATCATTGCGAAGATCACCAACGAGGCGACGACAAGGCTGGCGCCAAGCGACAGGGCGCGGGTGATCAGATATCGCAACATGGGCCGAGCCTAGCGGCCCTTGATGGGCGCGCAAAGGGAAAAGACCCCCGGCTTCGCTGCGTCAGATTTTCACCTCGACGCCGGGCAGGTTCAGCGACTTCATCAGCTCGCGCAATTCCTGACGCGCAGCCACATTCGAGATGTTCATCTGCCCCACAACGCCCACATCGCGCAGGTCCAAAAGTGTCAGGCCGCGCGGGAAGAGCTCGCGGAAGATGACACGCTCGTTGAAGCCCGGGGCCACGCGAAAGCCAATGCGGCGCGACAGGTCCTCAAGCGCATCGCCCATCTTTTTCTTGTTGTGCATCATTTGTGCGCCCAGACGGTTGCGCACGACAATCCAGTCGATGGGTTTCAGCCCGGCCTTGGCGCGCAGCTGGCGGGCATTCCAGACCATCTCAGAGTAAACAGAGGGGCCTTTCACCTCGAGCGTGACCGGGTCGATATGGGCCAGAAGGTCGAAATCGACAAAGCTGTCATTCAGGGGCGTGATCAGCGTGTCGGCCAGCGAATGCGCCACCTGGGAAAGTCGCGTGTGTGAACCGGGGCAGTCGATCAGGATGAAGTCCTGACTGTGCTCCAGCGCGGCAATCGCCATGGACAGGCGGCGGTCATAGGGGTTTTCGCCGGGCTTCAGCCCCGTGGGATCAACCTCGGGCAATTCGTGGAATTCGGGCGTAGGCAGGTCAACACCCTCGCGCTTCATGGTGGTCATGCGATTCTGCACATAGCGCCCGAAAGTGCGTTGGCGCAGGTCCAAATCCAGCACACCAACACGATGCCCCATACGCGACAGGGCCGTTGCCACATGCATCGACACGGTGGATTTCCCCGCGCCGCCCTTTTCGTTCCCCACGACAATAATATGTGCCACGCCCGTATCCCCGACCTGAAGCTTATAGTTGGCGCTGACTATATGTGCGATGGCGGGCGGGGGGAAGAGGCCGCGCGCCGCTGGCCGGTCCAAATTCATGCCACGCGCCGGGCAGCTGGCGCTATGAACCCGTGCGCAGTCTGGTAGGAATGGGGAAACGGAAAGGAACCGGCATGGCGAAAACACGTGTATTGGTCGAATTTGGCATGGGCACGTCGCTCAGACGCGAAGATTACACCGAGGCCGCCGCCCGCGCGATCCGGGACGCGCTGTGGCACAATTCGGTCAATATGGCCGAGCTGTTCGGGTTCGAAAAATCCGACATGATCGTGGATGTCGAGGTTGCCGTGCAGGCACCTGACCGCGTCGACACCAGCCAGTTGGCCAAGGATTTCCCCTATGGCAATATCTCGTTTGCGGTCAAACATGGCGGGTTGGACATCGACAAGCCGCAGGGCGGGAAAACGGTGATTGCCAATGTCGCCATCGCCGTGTCTTTCGATATGGAGGCCGTGTGATGGGCGAGAAACGCATGATCCTAGAGATGGGCACGGGCAATGACCTTTACGGTCAGGACTATACCAAAGCGGCGTGTCGCGCGGTGCAGGATGCGCTGCACCATTCGTCGATCACTCTGTTTTCAACGCTGGGGTTGGATCACAAGGATATGCGCGTGGTGGTGACCATCGGTGTCGCGGAACCCGACAAGGTCGATCTGGACGTCGTCCGCGCCGAACTGCCCCGTGGCCGTGCCGAGGTGCAGGCCGTGAAGGGCGGCATGAACACGGACAGCGCGGGGCAGGTCCACGTGGTTGCCACCGCTGCGATCGAGGCATGGTTGCCGGATCAAGCGGGGAAGTGGGCCATCACCCGCTAAGGGGCTTTGTCGGCCGCTGAAAATCATCTAAAGCGTTTCGAGATGAACTTGAGACACAAGTTGATTTCGAAACGCCCACAACATCAATGAGTTCTGCGCGTTTCGTCTTATTGTTGTGCTTCAACAATAAGCCAAAACGCTTTAAACTGCGGCCAGCAGATCGCCGGGTTCACGGCGCTGTTTACCTGAAAGATGAGAGATGACGCTGATGACGTTTGCGGCGTATGAGCAGCCGTTGAAGTGGATTGCGTTTGGCTTGGGGCTGGCCAGCACGGTCTCGATTGTGCAGGGCTGGCAACTGGCTGCGATGTGCCTGAGCCTGCCCTTTTGCCTGATCTGGATTTACTGCGCGTGGCTGCGCCGGGAGCCGCAGCTCAAATACATCAACATCCTGTTTGCCGGGCTCTATGTCTATGGCATTGTACGGTATTTGTGGCTTTCACCACCCGCCTGAAACGAAAAACGCCGCTTCGGTTGAAGCGGCGTTTCCCATTCGAAAGAGGCGTGGTTTAGAACCCAAAGCCTTCGTATTTCGATTTGAACTTGGACACGCGGCCGCCGGTGTCCATAAGGCGGGTGCTGCCGCCGTTCCATGCCGGGTGAGCCGAGGGGTCGATGTCCAGCGCCAGCTGGTCGCCTTCTTTGCCCCAGGTCGATTTCATCTGAACAACAGTGCCGTCGGTCATCTTGACGTCGATCAGGTGGTAGTCGGGATGCAGATCCTTTTTCATGTCGACGCTCCTTAAGCTTTCTTGGGCTTGTAGTTGGTGTCTTCGGCGATACGGGCCGACTTACCGCGACGGGTGCGCAGGTAATAAAGCTTGGCGCGGCGTACACGGCCACGACGCACAACGGTGATGCTATCGATGTTGGTCGAATGCAGCGGGAACACACGTTCCACACCTTCACCGAAGGAAATTTTGCGAACGGTGAACGACCCGGCAATGCCCGAACCGTTTTTACGGCTGATGCAAACGCCTTCGTAGTTCTGCACACGGGTGCGCGACCCTTCGGTCACCTTGAAGCCGACACGGATGGTGTCACCGGCTTTGAAATCGGGGATATCTTTCCCCAGGGCGGCAACTTGTTCCGCCTCGAGCTGTGCGATCAGATCCATCTGATCCTCCATATTTGCTTGCGGTTGTTCCGCAAAGTTGCTGCCGTCCAAGAGCTCCGCGTCTTCACCGGGTCCGTTTTTCACGCCCGCGGGAGGATAGTTCGTCGTTTCTTTTCAACGTTTTCCGGCACATCTGAGCGCCGAAGAAAGGCGTTTGCGCATTGGAAAACGGCCCGTGCGACTCACGAAGGAGTGCCGGACAGGCGGTGTATAGGGGGATGTGCGGTCAGGATCAAGGATTTTTGCCCTTGTTTTGCTGGGCAAAAGAAGGGCTAAGGTCGTTTCCACATTGCGTTGATACAGCGTGATGTGGAAACGCCGCGCAACATGCAAGCATGGTGGGCGTTTCCAGTTATTGCTGTGATCGGGCAACAACTGAAAACGCTTTGGTTAGGCTTTCCTTCCTGTCCCTTTCGCGGTTAACCTTTCGGGATATTTTGCGACAGGAGCCTTCCCATGACTGCCGAGTTCATGCTGATCACGTTCACATTGTTTATTGCGGGCGTTGTGGCGGTGCCCATCGCATCACGTTTCGGTCTTGGGTCGGTGTTGGGATACCTGATTGCCGGCATTGTGATCAGCCCGTTTCTGCGTGGCATAGGCGTCGACGTTGTGGCGCTTCAGCATTTTGCCGAGTTTGGTGTTGTGATGATGCTGTTCATCGTCGGGCTGGAAATGAACCCCCGCGCCCTGTGGGAAATGCGCGCGCGGATCTTTGTCCTTGGTGGCTTGCAGGTTGGCGTGACAGCGGCGCTGGTGGCTGGGGTTGCCGTGGGTTTTGGTCAGCCCCTGACGGTGGCCGTGGCGATCGGGTTGATCTTTGCGCTGTCTTCGACCGCGATTGTGAACCAGACCCTGAAGGAAAAGGGACTGTTTAACAGCGATGGCGGGCAGGCGAGTTTCTCGGTCTTGCTGTTTCAGGACATCGCGGTAATCCCTATCCTGGCCCTTGTGCCGCTTTTGGCGCTGCCCGAGCTGGTCGAGCATATGTCCCACGCCGGTGATCATGGCGGTGGTCACGGTGATGATCATGGAGGTGGCCTGAACCTGAGCCTCGTCGACGGGCTAAGTGGCTGGCAAACCGGGCTGGTCACTTTGGCGGCCATCGCGGGAGTGATGGCGGCGGGCACCTATCTGACCACGCCGGTTTTCCGCTTTGTTGCCCGCGCCCGACTGCGCGAATTGTTTGTCACCACCGCCTTGATGTTCGTTCTGGGCATTGCGCTTTTGATGACCATGGTGGGGCTGTCGCCTGCGCTGGGCACCTTCCTGGCGGGGGTTGTCATGGCGGGCAGCGAATACCGGCACGAGCTGGAAAGCGATATCGACCCATTCAAAGGCATCTTTCTTGGCGTCTTTTTCATCACCGTTGGTGCCAGCATTGATTTCGGACTGCTGGGGGATCAGCTGGGCTTGATCCTTGGGCTGACACTGGGACTGATTTCGCTGAAAGCGCTGGTGCTTCTGGCGCTTGCGCGCAGTTTCAAGCTGGAAGGCGGGGACAAGTGGCTGTTTGGGCTTGGCTTGGCGCAAGCGGGCGAATTTGGATTTGTCCTGATCTCGTTTACCGTCGCCAATGCGGTGCTGCCGCAAGAGGTGGCGGATATCCTGCTTTTGGTTGTGGCGCTAACCATGCTGCTGACGCCGGCCTTGTTCATCCTTTATGACAAAATCATCGCGCCGCGCTATTCGCGTCAGCAGGAACTTGAGGCGGACGAGATCGACAGCGAGGCCAAGATCATCATCGCGGGACACGGGCGCTTCGGTGGTATCGTGAACCGGGCGATCAGCGGGGCAGGCTACGAGACGACCGTGCTGGATTACAGCGCCGAGCAATTGGAGATGCTGCGGAAATTTGACCTCAGGGCCTTCTTCGGGGACGCAACCCGCCCCGACCTTCTGGAGGCAGCCGGGATCGCGGAAGCCAAGGTGCTGGTCGTCGCCATCGACGATCAGGATGCGATTACGCATATCGTTCAGCATGTGACACGACACTACCCGCATGTGCATGTGGTCGCCCGCGCGATTGACCGTCACCATGTCTATCACCTGTGGGCTGCGGGCTGCCGCGATATCATTCGCGAGACCTATGACAGCTCTCTGCGCACAACGCGGTCTGTCTTTGAAGCATTGGGAGAGACACGCGCATCCGCGCAGCGCATGGTGGATGCGTTTGACGAGATGGACCGGCGCACATTGCGCGAGTTGGCAGACCTTTATGATATCGACACGCCCGCTTTTGAGAACGAGCCTTACATGCAGCGGCTGCGTGATCTGCGTGACGAATGGGAAGAGGAGCTGCGCGGGTCCATGCACCAGGCCTCGCAAAAAGCCCAGCCCGGCGCTGCGGAGACGTCAGGGTCGTGATGCGCGTGCGGCGCTAAAGCGTTTTCAGATCACGTTGTTTCAACGAAATCGGAAAAACGCTTTAGTCGTCGCCATCCTGACGGGCCTTGTGCGCCTCCCACAGGTCCGGGCGGCGATCACGGGTGATCTGCTCGCTCATCTCGCGGCGCCACTGGGCGATTTTGCCGTGATGGCCGGATGTCAGGACCTCGGGGATCGTGCGTCCGCGCCATTCGGCGGGGCGTGTGTATTGCGGATGCTCCAAAAGGCCTGCGGAAAAGCTTTCCTCTTCGGCCGAGGCCTCGTTGCCCAAGACGCCGGGCAGAAGGCGCACGGTGGCATCCAGAATTGCCTGCGCGGCGATCTCGCCGCCGGTCAGGACAAAGTCGCCCAGGCTGACCTCTTCGATCTCGTATTCTTCCAGCACCCGCTCGTCGACACCTTCGAACCGGCCACATAGCACAGTCATCCCGTCACAGGCCGCAAAACGCCGGGCCATAGCCTGATCCAGCGGCTTGCCCCGGGGGGACATGTAGATGATCGGCCATTTTGCCCGATCCGCGGGCACGGATTTCTGGGCCGTGTCGATGGCGCGTGACAGGATGTCAGCACGCAACACCATGCCCGCGCCGCCGCCGGCGGGGGTGTCATCCACATTGCGGTGTTTGCCTTCGCCGAAGATGCGCAGGTCGATGGGTTCCAAGGCCCAAAGCCCATCTTTCAACGCCCGCCCGGTCAGGCTTTCGCCCAGTACGCCGGGAAAGGCGCCGGGAAACAGCGTGATCACTTTGGCGGTCCAGGTGCCCACGTATCGCGGCGTGGCCTGCATCAGTTCACGCGGTTTAAACGAGGCTGAAATGGCCACTTTCCCATGCGATTTCATCGCGCGGGATCTGGCGGGTTTGGGCCCCGGTGTGGAAGTGTCGTCTTTGGTCATGGGGCTGCCATAGCGGGTTTGCGCGCGCGCGAAAAGGGTTAGCGCTGGTTCTCGCTGATCATTGCCTCTTTGGCCGCTTTCAGTTCCGGCTTTGCCAGCCCGCGCCGGTTGAGGTCCAGAAAGCTTGCGCGCAGGTCAACGGTCTGCCCCGTATTGGAGCGCGGCGCCGGGATCAAACCGTTACGTGCCGCGTCCGGGACTTGGGCCAGATCCAGCACTGCGCGGGCCGGGCCAAAAGGGTCTTTCGCATGGTCTTCAAGTGCTGCGGTGACCACCGGGATCGGGTCCAGCGCGCGTGCCATGATCTGGGCTTCTTCTGCGGGGCCGCGCAGTGGCGAAAACCGAGCGCGAAATGCATCGAAATCATCGGTCAGGTTGATCGATCGCAGCAGGTGCCCATGCACCGATCTGAGCCAATCCTCTGCGCTTCGGGTGGTGTAGAAGAAGGTGATTTCCACATCCTCCCCAAACCGCCGTTTCAATTCGGCTATGATCGTTTTGGCCAGCTTTTGCGCCGGGCCATCATAGGTGGTGATCATACGACCGGTCAGGCGCCGATGCCCCGGCATGCCGCCTGAAAACGTTTCGCGGGACAGAACGATGCAGGGATGATCCGCAATGCTGTTCAGGAAGGCGCGGAAGGTCTTGCGAAAGGCAAATAGGCGATGGGGAAAGGGCTTTTGCCCATAGATGCGCGCCATGGCGCCAGCATCCATGAAATCCATCTTGCCGTAATAGGCCATATAGGGGGCCAGAGCGTCCCGGTTCTGCGACAGGAAATCCTGCAGGCTTGTGGTGCCGGTTTTGTGATAGCCTGCATGTACAATGACGCGGGTCATTCGGGGAAAACACCTTCGGGCGGGTCGGCGATGATACGGCCTGCGGCAAGGTCAACCGTGGGCACGGCGGCCATGGTGAAGGGCAAAAGGGCAGGGGTGGACAGGCCCGGTCCCGAGACTTCCAGTACATCCGAGGCGCCATGGTTCTGTACGGAAATGACCTTGCCCAGCACCTCTCCGCCAGTGTCCAGAACCGTCAGCCCGACAAGGTCGGTGTGATAATATTCGTCATCCGGCAGGTTCGGTAACGCGGCACGGTCCACATAGAGGTGCACCCCCTTCAACGCATCGGCCTCTTCCTTGGTGGTGACCCCCTGAAGGCGCGCGGCAAAGCCGTTCTTGATCGGGCGCTCCAGTGTCAGGTGAAACTGGCGCGTGCCGTCCTCGGACCACAGTGGGTCATAGTCGCCAATGGCCGTGGGTTCGGCACAGAAGCTTTTGATCCTCGCTTCGCCTTTGACCCCATAGGCGCCGGAAATCACGCCAACACAGATGCGCTCTTCGCTCATGTCTCAGTTCCCTTCGATGCCAGTTTCGATACCTGTGCAGACACCGCGATCCACCGCGCCACCCCGATCCAGACAGCGGTCGATCATGCTGTTTCGTTCAAATAAAAGCCCGGCCAGAAAGCCCGCAGCAATGATCAGGATCAACCGAAAGGGACGGAAAAGCAAACCCATGTCATGACCTATCTTTTCTCGATGGGAAGCGCGCCGCGCCGTGCTTCCCAGCCGGCTTTTTCAAGCTCCGGGCTGTCGTCAACAGTTTCGGGCCAGCCAAGACAGAAATAGCCCACAAGCTCCCAGCTTTCGGGCACGTCCAGATCGCGCGAAAGCTGGTCGGGGTCAAGGATCGACACCCAGCCCAGCCCCAGCCCGCGCGCACGAACCGCCAGCCAGAAGAGCATGATCGCCGAGACCACGGAATAGCGGCGCATTTCGGGCATGGTGCCCGCGCCCAGCCCCGCGCCCTTGTCGGTCGCCTCGTCGCAGTAGATCGCCAGCTGCACCGGGGCATCTTCCATACCCGAAAGCTTCAGCCCCGCATAAAGCTGCGCCTTGTCACCGGAATAGCCTTTCAGGGCTTGGCCATTGGCGGCTTTGAAATTTTTCAGCGCAGCGGCACGCGCGCCGTCGCTGTCCACCCTGATCACCCGCCAGGGCTCACTGAGGCCCACCGAAGGGGCCATCAGAAACGCGTCGAGGCACTGCGTGAGCAATGCCTCGTCCACCGGGTCCGTGCGAAAGCGGCGCACGTCGCGCCGCCAACGCATCAGATCCTCAAGATCCGACTGAAACTCGTCTGAAAAGGCGTGCATGTCAGATCCAACCCGCCGGGTTTATTCTTCGGCAGCAGCTTCTTCAGCCGGAGCTTCCGCAGGAGCTTCAGCAGCTTCTTTGGCAGCAGCGGCTTTTTCAGCTTTTTCTTCCGCGCGGTCCTTGGCTTTCTGGCCCGGCTCACCTTTTTTCAGGTTGGCACGTTCTTTTTTCTCAAGAACACCAGCGGCTTCCAGGAAACGGCTGACGCGGTCCGAAGGCTGGGCGCCCTGGTCCAGCCAGTACTGAACGCGTTCCATGTCCAGCTTCACACGCTCTTCCGAATCTTTCGGCAAGAGCGGGTTATAGGTGCCCAGTTTTTCGATGAAACGGCCATCACGCGGCATGCGCGAGTCTGCAGCAACCACGCGGTAGAAGGGACGTTTTTTCGAGCCGCCACGGGCGAGACGAATTTTCATAGCCATGAGAGTTTTCCTTTTTTCTAGCTATTTGAGGGGCTTGCGCCCGATCATTCTTGGTGTTTCTTGTGATGCCTGATCACCTCGTCGATGACGAAGTTCAGGAATTTCTTGGCGAAATCGGGGTCCAGATTGGCACGTGTGGCCAGGTCTTCCAGACGTTCGATTTGTTTGGCTTCGCGGGCTGGGTCAGACGGTGGCAGCGCGTGTTCAGCCTTCAGCTTGCCCACGGCCTGCGTGTGTTTGAAGCGTTCGCCCAGCGTGTAAACAAGGATCGCGTCCAGCCGGTCGATCGACTCGCGGTGTTCCTTCAGAAGATCAGCGGCGCGGGTGGTTGCGTCGGTCATGCGGTGTCCTCCTTTTGCTGGGCAAGCGCCTCTTTCGAGGGGTGACGATAGACAAGCTCGGTGCCATGCGTTGGGCTGTCCCATTTGGCTTCCAGCGTCGCGCCCATACGTTCCGCCAGCGCGACCGAACGATCATTGCCGGGGAAGATGTTGGAACAAAGCGGTCCCCAGCCCAGAGTGTCATAGGCATGGTCGCGCACGGCGCGTGCCGCCTCCAGCGCGTAGCCTTTGCCTTCGAACCCATCAAACAGGACATAGCCTAGCTCGGTTTCATTCCAACCCTCTGGTCCCCACAGGCCCACCATGCCGACGGTCTGCCCGTCGGCGGTGTCGAGGAACCAAAAGCCGTAGCCCTTCAGGGCAAAATGCCCAAGGTTCGACGCAAACCAGCGCCACGCGCCGGTGCGATCCATCGGGCCGCCAAAACCCCAGCTGTGCTCCTTTGAGGCAAAAAAGGCCGCGACCAGATCGAAGTCAGCTTCAACCGGGGCACGCAGTGTCAGACGGTCGGTGGATAGGGTGGGGATGCCGGAAAGATACGTCATGCGTAGGCCTCCGGGTTGCCGTCCGTGTCGGGCGCGGGGTGGCGCCAGACGTCATAGCTGTCGTCCTCGTCTTCAAAGCGCGGTGCGTCCGCGTCGATCACGCAGCCCAGACGTTTGGCCAAAGCGGCCGAGGGGGCGTTGTCGTGATCCACATAGCTGACGAAGCTTTGAATGTCGGTGTTGGTGTGGGCCCAATCGATAGCGGCCACGGCGGCCTCATGGGCGTAGCCCTTGCCTTCGTGCGCATCTGACCAGAGCGACCATGCGATTTCCGGTTCCGGCCAGCCTTCGGGGCACCAGGGGCCGACCCAGCCGATGGGCTGACCGTCTGCTTTGTCGGTCACGATGAAGGGGCCGTAGTCTTTCAGCACCCAGTGACCAACCGCATGACCAAAGGCGCGCCAGACAGTGCGGCGCGTGTTGTCGCTTTTCGGTCCACCGCCCACAAACTGCGCGCGCGGATTGTCCATCAGGAAATCGCGAAACGCGTCCCAATCGCCGGCTTCCGGCGGGCGCAGCACAAGGCGCGGGGTGGTGATATGATCGAAAGGCAATTTCACGGGCGCGCGCTTACTTTTTCTTCCCGAAGCCCGACAGGCCCGGGGGCAGGCCGCCGCCGCCCAGACCGGGCAGACCACCGGGCAGCTTACCACCCATGGCTTTGGCCGCAGCTTCCAGCGCTTTCGGGTCCATCGACGAGGGGTCCATGCCGCCCATATCGGGCATGCCGCCACCTTTGCCGAACATGCCACCCATGGCCTGTTTCAGCATCTTGCCTTTGCCCATCTTGCCCATCTTCTTCATCATGTCCGCCATCTGGCGCTGCATTTTCAGAAGCTTGTTCAGGTCGCTGACTTCCATGCCAGCCCCCGCGGCAATGCGTTTCTTGCGGCTGGCTTGCAGGATTTGCGGGTTGGCGCGTTCGCGTTTGGTCATCGACTGGATCAGAGCGATTTGCTGCTTCAGCACCTTGTCGTCCATGCCCGCGGCCTCGGCCTGTTTGGCCATCTTGTTCATGCCCGGCATCATCCCCATGATGCCTTGCATGCCGCCCATCTTGATCATCTGCTCCAGCTGCATTTTCAGGTCGTTCATGTTGAACTGACCCTTCTGGAAGCGCTTCATCATGCGCTCGGCTTGCTGGGCCTCGATGGTTTCCTGGGCTTTTTCAACAAGAGCAACAATGTCGCCCATGCCAAGGATGCGGCCTGCGATCCGGTCGGGCTCAAACGTTTCCAGCGCGTCCATCTTTTCGCCAAGACCGACAAACTTGATCGGCTTGCCGGTGACTGCGCGCATCGACAGCGCTGCACCACCGCGTCCGTCACCATCCATACGGGTCAGGACCACGCCCGAGATGCCGACTTTGTCGTCAAACTCTTGTGCCACTTCAACGGCGACCTGACCGGTCAGGCCATCGACCACCAAGAGGGTTTCGCGCGGGTTCACAACGGTCGAGACTTCCTCGACCTCGCCCATCAGGACTTCGTCGATGTGCAGACGACCCGCGGTGTCGAGCATATAGACGTCATAGCCGCCCATCGTCGCCTGCTGCTTGGCACGCTTGGCGATGTCGACGGGTTTCTGGCCCGGCACGATCGGCAGAGTATCCACGCCGATCTGCGTGCCCAACACGGCCAGCTGATCCATCGCGGCAGGGCGGTAGACGTCGAGCGAGGCCATCAGGACCCGCTTGCCTTCTTTTTCCGTCAGGCGTTTGGCAAGCTTTGCGGTGGTCGTGGTCTTACCACCACCCTGCAGACCGACCATCAGGATCGGGGCAGGGGGGCTGTCGACCTTCAGCGCGCCGGGCTCGCCTTCGCCGGTCAGCACATCCACCAGCGCGTCGTGCACGATCTTCACGACCTGCTGGCCGGGCGTGACCGATTTTGTCACCGCCTGACCGGTGGCCTGTTCCTGCACCTTTTTCACAAAGTCGCGGGCCACGGGCAGCGAGACGTCCGCCTCGAGCAGCGCGACGCGCACTTCGCGCAGGGCGGTTTTTACATCATCTTCGGACAGCGCACCTTGTTTTGTCAGGCGGTCAAAGACACCGGATAGGCGATCTGACAGGCTCTCAAACATTTCGCGGCTCCTTTGCCGTTTCGTTTCACCCTAGATAGGGGCGGGTTGCGCTTATCCCAAGGCCGAAACCGGGCTCCCAAACGATGAGCGCCCCTGTGGGCGTAACACGCTGACAGGGGGCGATCCCGGCTTGGGCCATGGGACCGGAAGTTTCGCACTTCCGAGATTTGGGGCTGGGTTACGGGGTTCAGCCCCCGGAGTCAAGCTGTGTTGCGCTTTTGCGCGCGTCAAGCCAGCCATTGATCGCCTCGGCGGTGCGGCGCGGCCCCGATCCGTTGGTGTAGTAGGACACGACGGGAAGGTTCGGTTGGCCGTCCATCACCAGAACCGGGCGATACATGGTTGATCCGTCGCTGCGGGTTTCCTCCAACTTGGCGGCACGTAGGGCGTCGAGCGGATAGACATCCTGCGTATAGCCCAGAAACGAGCGTTTGCGCTTTACGATCTGGCCGGCCTGCACATCCAGGATCAGCTGCACGCGTTTGGTGAAGACCGCGAAACATCCGCCCCAGACCAGCCCGCCAATGCCCGCAAACATCAGGCCAAACAGAAGCTCGCCCTATGTCATGGCCGCGAACCCGACCCCGACAAAGATCAACAGGCCCGCAAGCATGCCCAAAGACAAGAGCCACGGTTTGTGGTCGAGGATCAGCATCTGGGGCGTGTTCACACTGAGTTTCATCGTGTCATCCTATGCGCAAAGCTTTGGTTGGGAAAGGTGGCGGGCCATTTGACTTGTATCATGGAGCGGTGTTTGCGCTCACGCTATCAAGGAAGAAAGCTGAACACTGAAAGTAAAGGAAATCAGTGATGTACAAGAACGTCCTTGTGCCGATTGCGCTGGATCATGAGCGCGATACGGCTGAAGCCCTGCATATTGCCAAAGCTGTGGCCGCAGAGGGGGCCCAGATCACCGCACTTCATGTGATGGAAGAGGTGCCCGCCTATGTCGCCCAGTATCTTCCCGAAGGTCAGATCGAAGACAATGTGAACGAGCTGGAAGCCCGTCTGCAGGATGAGCTGAAAGAGATGCCCGAAGTGGCCATTGCGGTGGTGTCTGGCCATGCGGGTCATGCCATTGTGGACTATGCCAAGACGCAGAAAATTGATTGCATCGTGGTCGCATCCCATCGTCCGGGGCTGACCGATTTCTTCCTGGGGTCGACCGCTGCACGTGTCGTGCGCCATGCGCCTTGCGCGGTTCACGTCTCACGCTGAATTCTCTGCCTTAAAGCGTTTCGAGATTAAATTGTGCCCCAACAAGAAATCGAAACGCTTTGGCAGCGTGTTTGGAAAACGGGCCCCTTGTGGCCCGTTTTTTCATGCCTAAATGTTGCGTGTAACGGAGGAATGGCAATGAAATGTCCTGTGGATGGTACCGCGCTTTTGATGACCGAACGGCAAGGGGTCGAGATTGACTATTGCCCAACCTGCCGGGGCGTCTGGCTGGATCGTGGCGAGCTGGACAAGATCATCGAAAAAGCCACGCCGGCGGTTGTGTTGCCCGATCCCGACCCTGAACCACTGCCCTCTGCACCGCCCGCCCCTGCGCCCGAACCGGTCCGGATGGAGCGCCCAAAGGAAGCCGCCCATAAATCGCACCGCAAAGCGTCGAAAAAGGACCGCTACCGGGATGATCGTTACAAAGAGGATGATGACGATTATCGCCACGCAAGGCGCTATAAGAAGAAAAAGCAAAAATCGGTTCTGTCCGAGATTTTTGACTTTTTTGACTGACGCGGCGCATCGCCCCGTTTGGTGCGAAACATATTCATATGTAAGAGATTTCAGGCTAGGCTGATCCGTGTAAGGAGGACGCCATGCCAAAAATCAGCAAAGCCCCCGACTATCAGACGGTTCTGACGACATTCGAGATGACCCCCGGCACCTGTCAGGATCTTCTGGATGCTCTGTCAGACGCCTATACGAACTTCATCTCGAAACAGCCCGGATTTGTGGGCGCTGGGCTGCATGTGAATGACGCGCAGACCCGGATCGCCAATTACAGCCAATGGACCCGGCGCGAGGATTTCCAGGCCATGCTTCGCACCGACGAGATGCGCGAACGCAATCGGGTCATCGCCACGCTGTGCAAAAGCTTCGAACCTGTCATGTATGACGTGTTTGAAACCTTCAACTAAGGCGGTTTCGCATTTCGTGGAACATGACGAAATATGAAGACGCCCACGACATTTTTACGCTTTAAGTCATCACCGTACCAAACGAGGACGCCATGAAAACCCTTGCCACCGCCGCCGCCTTGTTGCTGGCCGCCACCCCGTTATTTGCCGAGGGCGTGAATATTCGCCCTGATGTCGCATCGGTCACCATCGAGACAGAAAATGGTCCGGTCGAGATTTCGCGCAACCCGGACACCGCCAATCAGCTGTCGGGCGAATGGGCGCGCACGTCGCGGCCCTGCCCAAACTTCTGCGTGCAGCCCATGGTGCCCGCCCCCGGTGTGATCCCGATCGGAGAGCTGGAGCTTATGGACATGCTGGCCGACCCCGACAGGATTGTCGTGGACAGCCGGGTGGCTTCAGATCACGAGACAGGAACAATTCCCGGCGCAATATCAATCCCTTACAACGAAGCCCCCGACCGCTTGGACGAGCTGGGCTGCGAAGTGGATTTTGATGGTTTCGATTGCGAAAACGCCAAGCCGGTCGCTCTGTTTTGCAATGGCAACTGGTGCGGGCAATCCCCCACCGCCGCGCGTCGCATGATCGAGGCAGGCTTCCCCGCAGAGCTGATCCACTATTATCGCGGCGGTATGCATGCCTGGCGCATGCTGGGTCTGACCGTTACGGGCGGCTAACTTCCCATTGGGGCGGGCGCTGCAGGGTCAGGTTCGCCTCCATTGACGAAAGCCTTGGCGCCCCCCACGTTAGGGGGGCGGTGCTTGTGCGCCAAACGCTGCACGCGGTTTCTCATTTTGTTGAAACATGACGACATATGAAAACGCCGACGACATTAAAACGCTGCACGCGTTTTCAGCTTGAGCTGGAAGCGCTTTAAGGAAAACTGACGATGACCCGACTGTTCTTTTCCGTAAAAACACCCGTGCTTGCGCTTGCGGCGGGGATTTGCATGACCTTCGGAGCAGTTGCGCCAGCCGCAGCTCAGGAGCTGATCGGGGCTTATGTGGCCTATATCGGCAAGGCGGATCTGGTGAATTCCAAAGGTGCACGTCTGAGCGCGCCTTGGCAGGTGCTGCGTCAGGACCGCGCCAATTACCATCGCTTTGGCATCAGTCAGCCCGGTGATGAATGGGACCCGTTCTTTGGGGCGATCAACAACCGCAAAGTCATGGAACGCATGGTCAAAAACGGGTCGATCGCGCCGAATGCCGCAAAACGCATCATGAAAGGTGGGGCCACCGTTTTTGTGCGTATTTATGGATCAGGTGCCACTGGCAACGCCGTGCAGGTTACCGTCGCGAAGTGATCCGGCGTATCAGGTAAAGCGCAAGTGCTGCCCCTTCGCGCAGATATCCCCTGACAAGATAGCGCGCTGACGCCGGGCGCCCTTTGGGGGATGCGGACTGCGCCTCAATGCCCAGATGGCGGGCCATGAGCCGCGCACGTGGCGCATGATAGCGGTCTGTCACCAAGGTCACCTTGCAGGGTTTGGGCAAAAGCGGCTGTGCGTTCTTCAGGTTCTCAAGCGTGTTGGACGATGCATGCTCGCAGATGATCGCGTCGTCGTGCACCCCGTTCGATTGGCAGATGTCGCGGATCAGTGCGGCTTCGGTTACGCCGGAAACGGGCACGCCGCCGGATGCGATGATCTTGTCGATCTGGCCGGAATGGTACAGTTCTGCAGCGGTTTCGGCCCGTCGCGACAGGGCTGCCGAGGGTGTGCCGTCGGGGCGCACCGCAGCGCCCAGAACAATGGCAATCCGGGTCATTCGCGATGGGCGTGACGGCACGCGGCAATGGCAGCTTCGGCACGTGGGGACAGTTTCGCGCGTTTGGATTTCAATGCTTTCAACTGTTTGCGCTGTGCGCTGATATCCACCGTGACCGGGGTTTCCAGCCGGTGAAACCGGGTGCGGTTGCAGGGGTAAACTGCCCCGCTGCTGGTCTTGCAGAAACGGGCTTCAGAGTAAGGGATCGTCTGGCGATGCAGCGCATAGCCCCGCGCGATGGTGGCCTCGACCTCGGCAATCTGTGCCTGAAGTGCCCGATAATCCGACGTTTCGCGCGCGATGCATTGTTGCTGCGGCGTGGCGCAGCCGGAGAGGATCATCAACAAGAAAGCGGTCGCCACTGCTGGTGATATGCGAACTGACCTGATCATACTGTTTCTCCTGCCGGGCGGCCTTTTCGTGTCAGATCAACCCTATCGGGCTTGTGGCGCCGTTGGAAGCCGTTCGGCCTGCGATGCGCGGGATTGGGCCTTCGTCAGGGCGCGACATAGGGGGTGACGGCGCGGATCAGGCGGAATTGCGGGCGCATGCGGGTTGTGTGGCGCGATGGCTCTCGTTATCTGTGCCCGAAAGGAGCGGATCACATGGCAAGACAAGCAGGCGCGTCGAGCGCCGAGATGGACGAGCGCGAAAAGTCGAAACGCATCGGGGCGCTGTCCGGGCTGTGGCCCTTCATGCGGCCGTATCGGTTGTGGATTTTTGCAGCCTTCGTGGCCCTGGTCTTTACCGCCGGTATTTCGCTGATCCTGCCCATCGCGGTGCGCCGTGTGATTGACGGGTTTGATGGTGCCACGAACCAGTTGCTCGATAAGTATTTTCTGGCCGCATTGGCCGTGGCGTCGCTTTTGGCTCTGGGCACGGGGCTGCGATACTATCTGGTCACCCGTCTTGGCGAACGGATCGTGGCGGATATTCGCAAGGCAGTCTTTGATCGCGTCGTGGGGATGAGCCCGGCTTTCTATGAGAAGATCATGACCGGCGAAGTGCTGTCGCGCATCACCACGGATACAACGCTGATCCTGTCGGTGATCGGGTCCTCTGTGTCGGTGGCCCTGCGCAATCTGTTTATCTTCCTTGGCGGGTTGATCCTGATGCTGTTCACCTCGGCCAAGCTGACGGGCTTGGTCTTGTTGATTGTGCCGGTGGTGATCGTGCCAATCATCGTACTGGGGCGCCGTTTGCGCGTTTTGGGGCGTGAAAATCAGGAATGGATTGCCAAAAGCTCGGGCAATGCCTCCGAGGCGCTTTTGTCCGTGCAGACCGTGCAAGCCTTTACCCATGAAGATCTGAGCCGTGGTGAGTTTGCCGGGCTGACCGAGCAGAGCTTTCTGTCGGCCAAGCACCGCATTCTGACCCGCGCGGTGATGACGGTGATCGTCATCTCGCTGATCTTTTCGGGCGTCGTGGGCGTTCTGTGGATCGGGATGCGCGATGTCACCGGGGGTGATGTGTCCATCGGTGCGCTTGTGCAGTTCGTAATCTATGCGGTGATGGTGGCGGGGGCCGTGGGCGCCTTGTCCGAGATCTGGAGCGAGCTTCAGCGCGCGGCAGGGGCCACGGAACGTCTGGTAGAGCTTTTGAACGCAGAGGATCAGGTCAAGGACCCCACGCAACCGGTTGCCATCGAGAAACGTCCCTCGGGCGCGATCCGGTTTGACAATGTGACGTTCCACTATCCCGCCCGCCCCAATCAGGCGGCCTTGGAAGAGATCACGCTGAACGTGGCGGCCGGTGAAACCGTGGCGCTGGTCGGCCCGTCAGGGGCCGGGAAATCCACCATCATTCAACTGATCCAGCGCTTTTATGACCCTGAAGACGGGGCGGTAATGCTGGACGGGGTGGACCTGCGCCAAATGCGCCGTGACGATTTCCGTCAGCATATCGCGCTTGTGCCGCAGGATGCTGTGATCTTCGCGGATTCGGCCCGTGAAAACATCCGGTTTGGTCGACCCGACGCTACAGATGCAGAAGTTGAAGCCGCCGCGCGCGCCGCGGCCGCGCATGATTTCCTGTCACGTTTGCCCGAAGGCTATGACACCTATGTCGGCGAACGTGGGGTGATGCTGTCGGGCGGGCAGAAACAGCGCATTGCGATTGCCCGTGCGATCCTGCGCGATGCGCCTGTGTTGCTGTTGGACGAGGCGACCTCGGCACTTGATGCGGAAAGCGAACGTCTGGTTCAGGGCGCTGTGGACGAGCTGGCGCAGGGGCGTACCACCTTGATCGTGGCGCACCGGCTTGCGACGGTGAAAAAGGCGGACCGGATCGTGGTGTTTGACGAGGGGCGCATCGTGGCGCAGGGCACCCATGATGAGCTTGTGGCCGAGGACGGGCTTTATGCGCGTCTCGCGCGTTTGCAGTTCACCGAAGGTCAGGCCTAGGGGCTTCTGCCGCGCGCGTCAGCGCGCGGCCACCCCCAAGCAGCAAGACCCATCCTAGATGGGGCAGATGCGCGGGAGCCTTTATTTTCTGGCTCAAAGCTTCCCTTTCGTCACCTTGGCTTCCACGTCACGTCACACTTGCGGGTTTTGCCGTTTGGGATCATGCTCGTGCCCCAAATGAAGCCCGGAAAACGGGCATAGGGAGGATCGTAAATGTATGACTTTGGCTCGATGACGGATCGCAACGCGGTCGAGGCCGAAATGAGCTGGGAGGCGCGCGACAAGCCTGCGACGCTTTACCAGATGCTGGAACGCACCGCGAAAAAGTTCCCGGACCGTCCGGCGGCGTCATTCCAGATCACCTCGGGCCCCAGTGACCCCAAGGAAACCGTGACATGGCGCCAGATGCTGGAACGCTCGTGTCAGGCGGCCAACCTGTTTCGCTCGCTTGGGGTCGGTGAAAATGATGTGGTGGCCTATCTGCTGCCCAATTCGAACGAGACGATCTATGCGCTGATGGGCGCGGGCATTGCCGGCATCGCCAACCCGATCAACCCGCTTTTGGATGCCGAGCAGGTCGCGGGCATCCTGAAAGAAACCGGCGCGACGGTTCTGGTCACCTTGAAAGCCTTCCCGAAATCCGAAGTGGCGCAGCTGGCCAACGAGGCCGTGTCGATGGCGCCCAACGTGAAAACGGTGCTGGAAATTGACCTGAACAAATACCTCAAGCCGCCCAAAAGCTGGCTGGTGCCGCTTCTGCGTCCCAAGAACCCGGTGAAGCATACTGCCAAGGTTCTGGATTTTGTGGCTGAAATGAAGCGCCAGAACACCACGCTCGATTTTGAAGACAAACCCGAGGATCGTGTGGCGGCCTATTTCCATACGGGTGGCACAACCGGCACGCCCAAAGTGGCGCAGCACAAGTATTCCGGCATGGTCTACAACGGCTGGCTGGGGTCGTCGCTTTTGTTTGACGAAAATGACGTGATCATCTGCCCCTTGCCGCTGTTCCATGTGTTTGCGGTCGATGTGATCTGGATGTCGGTCCTGATGGCGGGCAGCCATTTCGTGCATCCCACGCCTGCGGGTTATCGCGGCGATGGCGTTTTTGACAATTTCTGGAAGCTCATCGAACGCTACAAGGTCAGCTTCATGATCACCGTGCCCACGGCCATCTCGGCGCTGATGCAGCGCCCGGTGGATGCGGATGTCTCGACGCTCAAAACCGCGTTTTCCGGCTCGGCCCCTTTACCGATCGAGCTTTACAACCGTTTCGTGGAAGCGACGGGTGTGAATATCGTCGAAGGCTACGGGTTGACCGAGGCCACCTGCCTTGTGTCCTGCAACCCGCCAACGGGCGCCAAGAAAGTTGGCTCGGTCGGCGTGCCCTTCCCCTATACGGATGTGAAAATCCTGACCTGCGACGAGGCGGGCACGGTGGTGACCGAACACGGCGTGGACGAAGTGGGCGAGATTTGCCTGTCCAACCCCGGCGTTTTCGCGGGCAACACCTATACCGAAGCGGCAAAGAATGTCGGCCTGTTCGCGCAGGAAAAATATCTGCGTACGGGGGATCTGGGGCGGCTGGACGAAGATGGCTATCTGTGGATCACGGGACGTGCCAAGGACCTGATCATTCGCGGTGGTCACAATATCGACCCGGCTGAGATCGAAGAGGTTCTGGCCGGGCACGAGGCCGTTGCCATGGTGGGGGCCATTGGCCAGCCTGACAGCTATTCAGGCGAGCTGCCCTGTGCCTATGTCGAACTTGTTGGCGGGGCCAGCACCACCCCGGAAGAGCTTCTGGCCTATGCCAAAAAGCACATCCATGAAAAAGCCGCGCTGCCCAAGCATGTGGAAATTCTGGATGAATTGCCCAAGACCGCCGTGGGTAAAGTGTTCAAGCCTGACCTACGCAAATCTGCCATCACGCGCATTTACAACAAGGCGCTGGCCGATGCGGGTCATGCCGCTCAGGTGGTCGAGGTGATCGACGACAAGAAACGCGGCCTGGTTGCGCGCCTGCGTGCGACGGGGGATGTGGATTATGACGCGATCAACCATTGCCTGGGCGAGTTTACCCGGCCATTTGAATGGATGGACTGACCTGTCCCTGATGGGTGCGACAAAGGCGCGACGGGTACCCCGCCGCGCCTTTTTCTTTTTCCTGCGGATCAGTGCAGCTTGGCGGACAGGTCGATGGACACGACTTGGTTGTTGATCCCGTCAATCTCCATCACGCGGCCCGCTGCTGACGCGTCCAGCCCACAGCGTCTGGCCCAACGGGGCCAGCTGGCCGGGATCAGCCCAAGTACGCGGGTTGCCCCCAATTCGCGGGCGGATTTGGTCATCTCGCTGATCAGAAAGGCATGCACGCGACGGCGGATGCGCTGGGGCGTGTCATGGGCCACGAAAACGCGGCTGCTTTCCCAGACATTTTCAGCGACAGGGGCGTCATCATACAAAAGGTCCGATGGGATCGAATCCAGCAGGCCCAATTGCGCATCGCGGATCATATAGGTGTAAATCCCGCAACGCGCCGTGGTGGGGGTCAGGCGGATGCCCGCCAGCACCCGGCCAAATTCGTGCACCGCGACCCAGCGGCTGGCAGGCGTGTCGTACTGGTCGTATTCCATGCCCATCGCCTCGGGCAGATCCCAGCGGTTTTGAACGATAAAGCTTTGACGTCTAGCGCGAAGCAGATTGGCAAAAAGCTCGCCATGGTTGTGTATATTTGCGAACGAAAGTGTGGTGGTCTGCATGACATCCTCCAGGTGTTAAGGTGGGAATGCACGCGTCCCGGCAGGGCAGTCTTTAAATAAGCCGGTAATCCTTGGCGCGTTGAATGGCTTCGGCAGAAGTGCGTGCAAACAGCTTGTTACGAGCGGAGGAAAGCCGGGCTTTCAGGGCACTTTCCGAAATACCAAGGAGCGCAGCTCCATTGGCATATCGTTCCCCCGACGCAAGGACACGCAGCGCTTCTATTTCGGCTTTGGTCAGATTGTCAGGGGGTTGGGCCAGATGATGAAGGCGCAACACGATGCCTGTCACATCTGCGATTTCTTCATCGGTGAATTCCCGGTCGGATCTGGCAAGCCCCGCAATTGTGCGCGAGGTGACTTCACCGCAAGAAATACAGACCCCGTAACGCAATCCAAACGACGCCGCCTGCTCGAAAATCCCGAACGGGTCGGGCAGGTCGATGGCGCTCCACCGGGTGGCCCCGGTGGAGGAAATACCCCAGGCAATCATCGGATCACGCAGCGCGTAAGCGTTTTGGCTGTAGTGATCTGTCCAAGCTTGGGGATAGGTCTGGAATGTCATCAAGGGCGCTGCAAAACGAATATGAAGCGCAACGTAATGCCCGGAAGGGGCCGCTGCGTCCAATGCGCTTACCAGCGAGTCGATCTCTTGATTCCGGCTCATACTAGAAGTGTGTCTTTTGCCTCGGGAAACTCAACCTAAAAAAGAACTTACCGCGCCAATGCAATTAGATGGAGATCATCTTTGCCTGTGGCGTATAAGGAATCTTTCACCTAACTGACGTTGCGGCAAGGCATTTTGGAGGTTCCGTCACGGAAGGTAAACTTATGCGGGAAGGCGTGCGTTATTGGGACGCCCCTGCGCCACTTCGAACGGCATACAGATCGCCTGCACGTAAGGCTAAAGGGCTGTCATCTTTGGAAGGGGGGTGGTGCTGCAGGGGAGGATTGAACTCCCGACCTCGTCATTACCAATGACGCGCTCTACCACTGAGCTACTGCAGCGTTCGTCGTGGGCGGCTGATTAGCCCTATTCGTGCGAGGACGCAAGCGCATTCTGGACCCTTTTTTGAAACCGGGTTACAGAAGGCGGTATGGAGCGTAAAAACACACCCTCGAAAGCCCAGAAAAATGGGGCCGATCGCGAGACCCGGCTGAAAGCAGCGTTGAAGGCCAATATGGCCCGGCGCAAGGCACAGGCGAAGGCGCGCGCGGGTGGGACACAGGCGCAAGACAGTCAGAACAAAGAGTAAAGGCGGGCAGATGGATTCGATTGTGGTAACGGGCGGCGGAGAGCTGCGTGGTGAAATTCCGATTGCAGGGGCCAAGAACGCCTGTCTGACCTTGATGCCGGCAACGATTCTGTCTGAAGAGCCGTTGACCCTGACAAATGCACCGCGCCTGTCGGACATCAAGACGATGACACAGCTGTTGGAAAGCCTTGGTGCCGAAGCCGCATCCATGCAAGAGGGTCAGGTTCTGACCCTGTCCAGCCACAATCTGGACAACCACGTTGCCGAATATGACATCGTGCGCAAGATGCGTGCCTCGAACCTCGTGCTGGGTCCGATGCTGGCCCGTCTGGGCCATGCGGTTGTGTCGCTGCCGGGCGGCTGTGCCATTGGTGCGCGCCCGATGGATTTGCACATCTTCGGGCTGGAAAAGCTGGGCGCCGAGATTGAACTGAAAGACGGCTATCTGCACGCCAAAGCGCCGCGGGGCCTGAAAGGTGCCGAAATCGAGCTGGCCTTTGCCTCGGTCGGTGCGACCGAGAATATTCTGATGGCGTCGACCCTTGCCAAAGGCACCACGGTTCTGCGCAACGCGGCCCGTGAACCGGAGATCGTCGATCTGGCGGATTGCCTGCGCAAGATGGGCGCACAGATTGAAGGCGACGGCACATCTGAGATTGTCATTCAGGGCGTGGACCGCCTGCATGGCGCCACACACCCTGTTGTCACCGACCGGATCGAGTTGGGCACCTATATGCTGGCCCCGGCGATTGCGGGTGGCGAGGTGGAATGCATCGGTGGCCGCATTTCGCTGGTCGAAAGCTTCTGCGAGAAACTGGACGCTGCCGGCATTCAGGTGGAAGAAACCGAAAAGGGACTGAAGGTGGCGCGCAAAAACGGCCGCGTCTCTGCCGTGGATGTGACCACGGAACCCTTCCCCGGTTTCCCGACTGACCTGCAGGCACAGATGATGGCGATGCTGTGTACCGCTGAGGGCACCTCGACCCTGCACGAAACGATTTTCGAAAACCGCTTCATGCACGCCCCGGAACTCATTCGCATGGGCGCGAATATCGAGGTACATGGCGGCACCGCCACCGTGCATGGTGTGGAAAAGCTGAAAGGCGCGCCTGTGATGGCGACCGACCTGCGCGCTTCTGTCTCCTTGATCCTTGCGGCGATGGCCGCAGAAGGCGAAACCGTGGTCAGCCGCGTCTATCACCTTGATCGCGGCTATGAAAAAGTGGTGCGCAAACTGTCTTCGATCGGGGCCAAGATCGAACGCGTGAAGGAGTGATCGACATGCAGGACGCCCGGTTCGAAGATGGTGGTGAACGTGCGCTGAAACTGGTGGCGCTGGATGGTGAAGATCTGGCCGTCGTGTCGGCACTTGTTCAGGACGCGGTCTTTCCGGCGTCGGAAATGTCGTGGGATGCGGGACGGCGTCGCTTTGCGCTTTTGCTCAACCGCTTCCGCTGGGAAGACAGGTCTGCCGCTCAGGCGCGCGGGCGTGATGTGGAACGGGTGCAATCGGTGCTGTCCGTCTCGGATGTGCTGAAAGTGCAAAGTCAGGGGATCGAAAAGGGCGATGCGGACATGATCTTGTCGGTTTTGTCCTTGTCCTTTGTGCCAGGCGACGATGGCATGGGCCGGTTGGAGCTGGTGCTCGCAGGCGATGGGGCCATCGCGCTGGAGGTCGAGGCGCTGGACGTGACCCTGCAAGATGTGACCCGCCCCTATGTCGCGCCATCAAAACATACCCCGGAACATGACATGTCGGCGTGATCCCCACCCAAGCCAGCTTGAAGCCGTGCCGCGCCGCAGCTAAAACGGCGCAAAGGAGAGCGCCATGCCCCAGTTTCTGAACAGCACAGACGCCGATTTCGACGCCCGGTTCACCGCGCTTTTGTCGATGAAACGCGAAGACAGCCCCGATGTGGACACCGCCGTGGCTGGGATCATCGCGGATGTGCGTGCGCAGGGCGATCAGGCGGTGATTGACCTGACCTCTAAATTTGATCGGCTGGAGCTGACCCCAGAGACACTGCGCTTCTCGGACGCGGAGATTGACGCGGAATGCGCGAAGGTCTCGGGTGAAGACCGCGCCGCGCTTGAGCTCGCCGCCGAGCGCATCCGCGCCTATCACGCGCGCCAGATGCCGGCTGATCAGCGTTGGACGGATGAGACGGGCGCCGATCTTGGATGGCGCTGGACGCCAGTAACCGCAGCCGGGCTTTACGTGCCGGGCGGGCTTGCCAGCTATCCCTCATCGGTTCTGATGAACGCCATCCCCGCCAAGGTTGCAGGGGTTGAACGGCTTGCCATCACCGTGCCGACGCCCGATGGGGTCACGAACCCGCTGGTGCTTCTGGCGGCCCGCATTGCAGGCGTGGACGAGGTCTATCGCATCGGCGGCGCGCAGGCCATCGCGGCCCTTGCCTATGGCACGGATTCCATCGCGCCCGTGGACAAGATCACCGGGCCGGGCAACGCTTTTGTCGCCGCCGCCAAGCGCCGCGTCTTTGGCAAAGTGGGCATCGACATGATCGCAGGCCCGTCTGAAATTCTGGTCATCGCGGATGCGGATAACGATCCCGATTGGCTGGCCCTGGATCTGATGAGCCAGGCCGAGCACGATGAAAGCGCCCAGTCGATCCTGATCACCACCGACGAAGCCTTCGGCCGCAAAGTGGCACAAGCGGTTGAGGCACGGCTGGAAACGTTGGAACGTCGCCAGATTGCCGGAGCCAGCTGGCGTGACTTTGGCGCGGTGATCACCGTTGCCGATCTGGACGAGGCCGCAAGCCTGTCCAACCGCATCGCGCCTGAGCATCTGGAACTCTGTGTGGCCGACCCCGAAGCCTTGTCTGAAAAATGCGTGCATGCGGGCGCAATTTTCCTGGGTCAGTTCACGCCCGAAGCCATCGGCGACTATGTTGGCGGCCCCAACCACGTGCTGCCCACCGCCCGTTCGGCGCGCTTCAGCTCGGGCCTGTCGGTGATGGATTTCCTCAAACGCACCACCTTGGCACGCATGACGCCCGGCGCCTTGGCCGCCATCGGCCCGGCGGCTGAAACCCTTGCCATTTCCGAAAGTCTTGAAGCCCACGGGTTGTCCGTGCGCGCAAGACTTGACGCCCTTAACGATTGACCTTCAGATAGTGCCAATGACCACACAACGTATCACCCATATCGAAATAGACGACACCGGCCTTGCCGCGCCAACGCCCGAGATCGAGCAAGAACGCAAGGTCGCGATATTCGACCTGCTGGAAGATAATAGCTTCACGCTGGCCCCCCGTGGTGATCAGCCGGTGCCCGATGGACCTTATCATCTGGGCCTGGCCATTCGCGAAAAACGCCTTGTGGTGGATGCAAAAACCGAAACGGGGGAGGCCGCGGGCGAATTTCACCTGTCGCTTGGTCCGTTTCGCCAGGTGGTGAAGGACTATTTCGCCATCTGCGAAAGCTATTTCGATGCGGTGAAAAAACTGCCCCCCAGCCAGATCGAAGCGATCGACATGGCGCGGCGCGGCATTCACAACGAAGGCGCGCGGGTGTTGCAGGAACGTCTGGACGGCAAGGCCGATATCGACATCGACACCGCGCGTCGCCTTTTCACCCTTATCTGCGTGCTGCACTGGGGGTGAACTTGAGCGCTGAACGTCCCCAATCCGTGCTGTTTTGCTGTGACCACAATTCTGTGCGTTCACCAATGGCAGAAGGGATGATGAAGGCGTTTTACGGCCATGACATTTATGTGCAATCGGCGGGCGTCCACAGCGAGCTGGATATCGACGGGTTTTCTGTCGCTGTTTGTGACGAGCTGGGGATCGAGCTTTCGGGCCACCGGGTGCGTAGTTTTGACCAGATGGAAGAATGGGGCGATGACCTGTCCAGCTTTGATCTGGTGATCGCACTTTCCCCCGCCAGCCAACGGCGCGCGCTGGAGCTGACGCGCGTGTTTCATCTGGATGTGGAATACTGGCCCATTCTTGACCCCACCGGGCTGGGTACGCGGCGCGAGGAAAAGCTGGTCAATTACCGGCAGGCGCGCGACCAGATCAGGGACCGGATTATGGCGCGTTTCGGCCCGCCAACACGCGAACAGGCAGCTGTTTAAGACCAAGCATCGCCTCTTGTTGCCGCAATTGCACGCTTGATGCGGAATTCCCTTGAAAACCGGGACGTTTCCCCCCATCTATAGCGCGCCCGCAAACGGGCGGGTAAAACACAGGAGTGAACATGGCCAAGGAAGAACTGCTCGAATTTCCCGGTGTCGTTAAGGAACTCCTGCCGAATGCGACATTCCTGGTCGAGCTGGAAAACGGCCATACGATTATCGCTCATACGGCAGGTAAGATGCGCAAAAACCGCATCCGCGTTCTGGCTGGCGACAAGGTGCAGGTCGAGATGACCCCCTATGATCTGACCAAGGGTCGGATCAACTACCGCTTCAAGTAAGCGGTCGCGCAGGATGCGCCCCAAACTGATTCTGGGCTCTGGCAGCCCAAGACGGGCCGAGTTGCTGGGGCAGCTCGGCCTTGTTGCTGATGACGTGCGGCCACCGGATGTGGACGAGACCCCGTTGAAGGGGGAATTGCCACTAAACTACTGCCGGCGGATTGCCGCGTCGAAAGCGGCGGCGATGACGGTTGGTGTGGATGAGGTCGTGCTCTGTGCCGATACCACCGTGGCGCTGGGCCGCCGCATCATGGGCAAGCCCGAAGATGCGGGGCAGGCGGCTGAGTTCCTCATGTCGCTGTCGGGCCGCCGCCACCGGGTGATCACATCCGTGGTGGTGCGCAACGCCACCGGCACGTGGGCGCGTGATGTGGTCACACAGGTAAAAATGAAACGCCTGTCGAACGAAGAGCTGAACGGTTATCTCGCCACCGGCGACTGGCAGGGCAAGGCGGGTGGCTATGCCATTCAAGGACCGGCAGGCGCGTTCATCCCATGGTTACAGGGCAGCTATACCGGCGTGGTCGGTCTGCCCGTGGCAGAGACCGCCGGGCTGCTCTTGGCTGCGGGCTTCCCCCTTTACGGAGATCAGACATGAAGGGCAGCGTGATTGCGCTTGATACCTACAAGGGCCGCATGGCCGCGGCGCAGATTGTCGACGGGAAGCTAACCGATCTTCTGGTCGAACCGCCCGAGGGCGTGGTGCTGCCCGGCGCCATTTTCCGCGCCATCTGCGATCGTCCGCTGAAAGGGCAGGGGGGCATGATGCTGCGCCTGCCGGGCGGCCGCTCGGCGTTTCTGCGCCAAGGCAAGGGCCTGAAACCCGGAGAGCGTGTGCTGGTGCAGGTCACGGGCTTTGGCGACGACGGCAAAGCCGTTCCCGTCACGCAAAAAGTTCTGTTCAAAAGCCGTTATGCCATCGTCACCCCCGGCGCACCGGGCATCAATGTCAGTCGCTCGATTCGTGACGAAGAGGCTCGTGTGCGTCTTCTGGAGGTCGCGCATGAGGTGATGCAGGGGGGCGAAGAAGGTCTGATTATTCGCTCGGTCGCGGCGAATGCGGACCTTGATGAGGTGGCAGAAGATATTGCTGCGATGCTTGACCTCAGCCGTGCGGTGCTGGCCGATGCTGATGGCGACGCCGAGCTCCTGGTCGAAGGCCCGGACCCGCATGAGCTGGCCTGGCGTGAATGGCCCGAGGCCGATCAACTGGATGCTGACACGGGGGCTTTTGAGCGTCACAACGTGCACGAGATGGTCGCCAGCACCCGCGGCGCCCTTGTGCGCCTGACCGGAGGAGCGACGATGTTTGTGGAACCCACCCGCGCGCTTGTGGCCGTGGACGTCAACACGGGCGCAGACACCAGCGCAGCGGCGGGTCTGAAGGCCAATATCGCCGCAGCCCGCGCGCTGCCCGCCGCATTGAAAACGCGCGGTCTGGGCGGACAGGTCGTGATTGATTTCGCCCCTTGCCCGAAAAAGGACCGCCGCCAGGTGGAACAGGTGCTGCGCGCAGCCCTGAAGGCGGATGGGATCGAGACCGCCATGGTCGGCTGGACCCAGTTGGGCCTTTTTGAACTGCAGCGCAAACGCGAGCGTCTGCCATTGTCACGTTGTTTGGAGGGCCAGTGATGGCGTGCCCGATTTGCGAAAAGGAAACGGACCAGAAATACCGCCCCTTCTGCTCGCGTCGCTGTGCTGATGTGGATCTGGGGCGCTGGCTGAACGGGTCTTATGCCGTTCCAGCAGACAGCCCAGAAGACCTGGACGAGGCCGCCGACGCCCTGTCACAAGAGCTTTCCAAAGAAACCCGCCGTCCACATTGAAAAACCTTCATTTTCCCTCTGGACACCGCCGCACCCCGCGTCTAAAACCCGCCCACCCGAACGATGAAACGTTCACCCGTGCCCGGGTAGCTCAGGGGTAGAGCAGTGGATTGAAAATCCTCGTGTCGGTGGTTCGATTCCGCCCCCGGGCACCACTTTTACCAAATGATAACAGTATGTTACCTTCAGCATTGTCGATTATGCTGTTGGTGTGGCGCGCCGCCAGCTTTGAGACAGATTTGCACTAGCTTTGAGACACCAATTTTGTGCTTCTACGGTGACTTGCTCTGCTGATTGCGTTTTTCTTCAATCCGTGCTGGCAGTGAGAACGTCATATTGAGGAACATCTTCAAGAACTCTACATACTCAGCAGCGGCGGCGCGGTCTCCAGTCCCATCGTGAGTTGCGTTATTCCCGTCAAGCCGAACATCATGAGCCCAGTCCTTAATCGGCGTGGTAATGCGGCCAGACGAGTGTAGCTTTTCGATCCGATTGAACAACGGCGACTTGAGATCCTGCGGATCCAGTTCTTTAAGCGCTAGTTCCAGTACCGTCCGGCAAGTCGCCAGAACAATGGAAGGTGAGCGACCTTCTGCCAAAATATCTTGAGCATCCGCAAATTGCTGACGAAGTGTTTCTGGCCAAAACGGATTTTGTTCGGCGGTTTCGGGCGTAGGATAGATTGCTTTGATGGTAATGCGGCTAGGTCCGCCGATGATAAAACCCTTGTCCTCTTCGTCGGCCATCTCACTGAGCGCTTTATGCGCAAGGCGGGTGCATTCATAGACGATCAATGTGGGGTGGTAGCATCGAGGGCATTGGCTTTGCGCAAAGCCTTGCACGATATCTTTATCTTCCAGCGTCCTGACGGAGATTCCTAGATCACGACGGGGGCGGTTGGTTTCAGATAGCTCTTTAATTTGCTCCGGGGTGCGTGGAGTAAAATCCCCTACCCGGCGAAAGTCAAAATCAACTAGATGGTTACAGTTTCCACATTTCAATGCGTGATAGTACACACCACTCTCCAAGCTTATGACCGAAATTGATCCTTCAAATAGGCAATTCTCATACAATTGATCATCGCCGCGTGAACAGCTTCCTGCCCAAAATCACTATAGAGGGCCCCAATCTGATTGGACAGAGCCAACGGGTCTTTGGAATGCGTCTTAAAGGCATCATGCACTGCATTTTCGCAGTTTCGTAGCGTGGCAAACGTATCGTGTTTCACGTGCATATTTGATCTACCTTTCTGGCTTGAGTCGCCTAAGACATCTTCTGCCCATTACGGTGAATCATGCAAAATTTGTTCGCCGTCAGCCTTGTCACACCAAATTTGAATTCTTCAATACGGGCGCGAGCTTTCCGGGTTTCTTGACTTCTGGCCGTAAGCCTCAAATATTCATCTGGCTCGTAGCTCACTCGATGTTGGGTCTGAACTCCTACGAGCCAAAAGACCGGTGGAGCATCCCAGCCGGTCTTTTCTTTTCCTTATGCACCCAACCGGCGTGCTGCTTCCGAGAAGGAGATACCTTCCTCCTGAGCCATCACCTGCGCAGCATCCGCAAGTGCTTGACGCTCAGGATCGACCACATAACCGTGAGGTAAATCGAACCGCTGATGTGGGTTAGACAGCGCGTTGGTTTCGACATCCAGTTCCCCGAATGAAACCATCGGGGGCTGCGACTTGAGATACCTAAGCAACCAATCGGCTTTGCCCTGCGTACAGCCATCAGAAAACGAAACAGATGTGCCGTCGTCAAGCGCACTCACAAAGTCCAACATCTGAATTTTGTGGGAAGGTAGCAGCTTCCCCTCTCCGACAAGCTTATCCAGTGTAATTTCATGGTGATGGCGCGCCATCATGCGCAGATGTTCGACTGGCAAATCCGCAATATCATCATCGCCAAACTCAACGGTGCCTGTTTCATCACTGTTGAACGCAGCATCTTTCAAACCCGGCACTGCCGGGGCAGCAGCCCCGAGAAACCCAACATGTTTGAGCGAATAATGACCGGGGGTGGGGTTGTTCGGTGCAGACGGGATCCAGAATGATGCAGATATCTTACGATACCTTTTTGCCTTCACCAGCTCTGAAAATTCAGGTTCAATATCCCCGAAATCTGCCACAAGTTTATCAGATTCGACCCGCAACCCGGTCACCCACCCGTAGGCGGGTGCGTCTGTCTTTGGATGGCCGATCACAATGGGCGCGGGATGCCGCTTGGCATCATAGCTGGCTGCAATTTGCTGAAGGTCGCTATCAAGGAAGTTAAGTGCCTCTCCAAACATCGGCTTGTGCCGACCGATCTTGAAAATCTCGACACCTGTAACTGCCGAATTGCGCTTCGCGATTTGCCGTTGAGCGGCGCTGTGCGCCGCATGGTATTGATCATATCTCGACATCGGACGTGTTATCCCACAACCGATTTAAACAGGAAGCCCGCATCGGTGCCCGTCATGATTGGCAGTCGGTCAAACGTCACGCCATAGACCCAAGATTTCTTGCTGTTGTCCCAATAGGGTTGCTCGACAAAGGGGTGCCCTTTCAAACGATATGTGTAGCCATAGGACGGCTCTTCAAAACCACGGCTATCGGTGGGAACGTAGGCCAACACCGCATCATTGCCCCAAACGTCGGAGAAACTCGCGTCATCGTCAGGGCTGTCGAGAACAACGGATTTTCCGACCGCCAGTTTCTCCAATTCAAAGTATGCGGCCAGCATTGCAACCGTAATGCTCTCACTGGATGTATATTTGAACTGGTCTTTGATTTTGGGATGGCCTTTCAGAGCCGTGAATACAGGCTTCGAGATCACCATACGGTTCGGTTCTACGCCGATCCGTGCACGCACAGCATCCTTCGCGGCGTCGATATCCTTGGAAGGGTCACTTGACGGATCAGACCACTTATCTGACCCTGTCATCTCCGAGCGGTGGCTGTCACGATAGCTTTCAAGTTTCGTGGCAATCTCGGCCTGCTCGCACTCAAGGCTAAGTGTCATATTGTTCATGACCGTACGCAGTGCCGCCTCACCAAGCTCAATGCCTGGAACCGCCTCCGCGTCTTGCAGATGCTCGCGCGGCACGGTCGCGTTTAGTGCGTCTTGCATAAGGCTGAACGCCTCGCCGTTGTAGCCGAGTTGAATAGTTTGGGTGTCTGCACCCGGAGCACGGCGGGCGTTGGTTTTACGGAAGCTTTCCTTGCCAAATCGCAGAACCGCACCGCCACGCTGAGAAATATCAGCAAAAGGAAATAGCGTCATACCGACACGGTCAGCATGACTGTATCCCTGTGCGGTTTGAGTTAGGACGGGATCGATAACACGAGCTTGATCTGTGTTCATGGTCATGTGGTTTTCTTTCTTTCGGGGTTACTTGAGGAGGACTGCGATACGGTCGCCGGTACCGCCACCTTGGATGGCAAAGCCGAACGGGTTTGCGTTGCCCACTGAGGTCGGATTGCCCGCCGCATCGGCGTAAACCAGATCGCCAACCGCGATGTTGCTGGCAGCTTTCATCTCCACCACACCACATGTCACGACGGCAACGGGACGGCCCGTTTCGGCGTCATATTTGGCAACGCCCAGAACCGGATCACCAACACCAGCCGGTGCGCCGTCATATCCAACAAGTTGACCGAGCTTTACTGGCTCGGAAAGCGCGGCAACGGTGATTGTGAGGATGTCAATACTTGAGGGGGGCATAGCTAATCCTTTTAGGGTTGTGGTGAGAAAATTCCGTATTTGCTCAGAATTGCCCGCTGAGGGATAAAACAGGCCTCGAATAGGGTGTTGCCCGCAAAACCGGCTGACACCCCCGTTAGACCCCCGTTAAAATCGCTCCGCGATGGTGATGGGTGGGGCTTGGGGCCGAGCTTGACGCGCGAGACGCCGCTCAGACCTAGTTTAGACGCAATCCGGCGCACGTGACGTTGACTGACACTCAAGGACGCCGCGATCTCCGGGCGGGACAATCCAGCTGCGATCAGTTTTGGGATCTGATCCCTCAGCGAAGCTTGATATCCGGGATGCCGCTTTGGCACATAGATTGTCCCACCCGCTAAGTACTCGGCCAGCTGCTTGGCGTTTTCTAATCCGATGGCTTGAGACACGAAGTGTTCAGAGTTCACCTTAAGGCCGACCTTAAGTTCCACTCCCGGCAGTCTTCGCAAGAGAAGCGCCGCGAGTTGCGGCGAAGTTGACTGCGCAAGTAGATCTATATCGCTGTCACCGCTGAACGCCTGAGCCAGCGTGTCGGCCGCTGCATGAGGTATGTTTGATGTGCTTTCCATGGGCGGACTTTGGCCGCCGTCTGACCATAAAGAAGGCGGACATATGTCCGCACGCGCGCGCGTGCGTGTCTGGCAAGATGGCAAGCATCGATTATCGTCGATTTCAGCAACCGGTCAGTTGCTAAAGAACGTGCCGGGCGGGTACCTCGGGGGTCCTCGCCCGGCATTCAACAAAAGACTTGCCCGGATTCCACCAATTGGGTAACAAGAATGTGGGCTTAGAAACCCACACTAGGCGGTCAGCGCCACCCGATCAAAGACGATCAAACGGCGCTATTTTTGTGCCCGTTCACATGCGCGATACACCGTGGCCGGGAGGTCTGTGCAGATGTCCAAGGCGATAGCCTAAAAGCACCGACGCTGTCCTAGTGCAGTTTCTAACTCCCGGCCTCTCACGTGGTGTGGGCCGCCAGAATTAGAAAGAAACTAGGAATAAATAGCATGACAAAACTAAGTGACGAAGCTGTCGTAGCGCACAAAATCGCTTTCAATGATGCACATGAAGCCCTTCTTGCATCTGTCCGAAAACTCCAATGCTTAAGCAATCTATTGCAATGCGCGCTAGACAATCCAGACGAACCAAACATCGGATCTGGGATTACCGAGCTACTAGATGACATCGCTCTAGAAATTACAGACGCTACTGACACAAACCGAGAGCTGTGGAACTTATACTCGATTGATCCTTTGGGGGTAGTAGAAAGCGAGAAGCAAAGTGCGTAACCCGCCTAGAATAACATGGCGTGGGGGCGCGCTCCCCGCCATCAAGTCTCGCGAGTTTAGACGTTACCTCCCAAAACCAAACACCATTGATCGTGTAGATATAGCGGCTGCACGCAAAGAGGTGGTAGAGTTCATCCTGATCTACAAACAACTCCGAGCTTCGTCTTTAGGGCAGGCAATCAGTGTGATTGAGGAACGCATTCGTGAGCGAAAAATCCCACCGCATCTAATAGAAGCCGTAATATCTGCCAACGGCCAACCCAATCGGTTAGGTTCCATCAATCTGTCCCGTGGAACATTGTATCGATGGGTTCGCGCTTACAGACTAGCCGACGGCAATCCATTAGGTTTAGCGCCAGTTCCAACCAAGACGCTTTATGCCAATGATAACGTCTTTGGTCGCAACGAAGTGAACTCCGAAGATAAATTTCCAACTGCTCGACCAATAGCTGAATGCGAACTTCACGAGTGTGACGGGATCAACAACCCATCCGATTAACGCGCCAAATTTGCTACATTCTGATCGCCTCACCTGCAAACGAAATTATTTCGCTTAGCTTTTCGCGCTGGATGGCAGACTGATTTCGGCGCGTCCCACCTAGTTCGAACACCAGAAACTCTTACCTTCAGTTATGCCTTTGTTTTCTTTGTTGTTTTTCTTGGTGGGACACCCGCAACGTTGGTGGGACAAGAATGTCCCACCAAACGTTCTCTAACTTTGAGACTACATGGTCCAATCGTATCCGACAGGGCGCACCGCTGGCGACTATCAGATGCACTCAAAGCCCTGTTAGGCAAGGTTATTCCTCAATTCTCCCACACCACATCGAAACATCATTTTTGGCGCGTTCGTGTGTCCCACCAGTCTCAAGCATGGTGAACATATGGTGCCTTATGCGCTAAATCGCCCACGCCGGGTTTTCGCCCACCTTTTAGGTTTGGCGTTGTTTTAAAGGCCTTTTCGGGATTTCCCTGTCTCAATCACCAGTCTCAAAGGTACTGCCCCCCCACATTAAGGACATGATTGCTAGTTTGCTAGCGATTAGGTCGCCCAACCTAGTGGACACTGTACAGCACGCACCTCATTCAACCTTGCGTTGCGGCGATGGCGTGGCCTACGCTGCAATTGTTCAGGCAATTGTATTTTGGGAATATTTTAATGACGGATGCTGCCCCCCCCGAGCAAGAAGAACCGATCAAGCCACTTGTTGTTCGACGGTTGGAAATTACCAACTTTCGCGGGGTTAAGAAGGGAACGGTCGAATTTCACGGAGATACGCTTTTAGTCGGCGGCAATAATGCGGGTAAGTCTACGATATGTGAGGCGTTAGAACTCGTCCTTGGCCCTGAGCGTGGATACCGCAGACCGATTGTAAACGAGCATGACTTTCATGCTGGGCGATATTTGGATGATGAAGGAAATCCACAACCAATCTTGATCGATGTTGTGTTGCTGAATTTGCCAGACGAAATGGAAAAGAAGCTATTTTCCAAGACACGACCTTGGAGCGACACTAAGGGTGGCTTTCTAGACGTTGACGGCGCGGTCCCAGAGGACACTGACGTTGATGATGTCTGTCGCGCACTTCCTCTAAAGTTCGTGGGTTATTACGACAGACAGGAAGATGATTTCGTTGGGGCTACCTACTTTTCTCACCCTGTCGAGGAAGTTGCTGAGGACGACGAGAATTTCGGCAAACCCCAAACTGGACTGACATTCTTCAATCGGGAGTGGAAACTGCGGTGTGGTTTCATATATCTGCGAACTCTTCGTACTGGGCGGCGTGCACTTAGCCTCCAGCGTGGCTCTCTACTGGATACAATTCTTCGCTTAGGTGACACAGGGAAAGAGTCCATGTGGGAAAGCACCTTGAAGCAATTAAGCTCGCTAGACCCAGCAATCGGTGACATCCCTCAATTGGAGAGCATTCAGGATCAGGTTCGGGATAGGATGGGTCGTTTCGTCGGGTTGTCACACGACGATGATGCCACCGGTTTCTTTGCTTCTGATCTTACACGGGATAATCTGCGCGAGGTTGTCCAACTCTTTCTGAAATCCTCCGAAAGCAATCATCCAGTTCCGTTTGACAGACTCGGAACAGGTTCAGTGAATGCGCTCGTTTTTGCGCTTCTGACTCACATTGCTGATCTACGCGGTAGCAACGCGATCATTTTTGCCATGGAAGAACCAGAGATCGCTCTTCCCCCTCACGCTCAACGCAGAATTGCCAAATACCTTCTCCGTAACATGGGACAGGCCATCATAACTTCCCACTCGCCATACGTGATTGAAGAGTTTGATTTAAAGGCAGTGACATCAATCACTCGGAAAGATGGTGAACTTTCATCCGACCGCATAGACGTCGACAAAGTGAAGGCTAGCGCGCTGAGAATGAACCGCAGGCAGCTAGCAGAAGCTGTCTTGGCGCGAGGGGTAGTGGTCGCAGAGGGGGATACCGAAGCGAAGATGTTGCTCGCGGCCAGCTACGTGTACGAGGCTGTGGATACGACGGGAAAGTACGTTCCCTTAGATTTAATAGGTGTGAGCGTTTTTGATGCTACTAGCCAATCGAGTGTCCCTAAGTGGGGTCCGTTTTTTGAGACGCTGAACAAAGTGACCTTCGCATTCCATGACAAACCGAAGAAGGCATGGACTGAAAGTCAGCAAGAGGCCTTGGGAACATATCAAATAAATTTTGAGAGCGACTATTCCGGTTCGGAAGAATTGTTGGTTGCTGAACTGCCGAACCATGTTTTGAAAAGGTTCCTTGAAGCAGCGGCTTCTCATGCTGAGTATCCAACCGACAAGGGCTACCTCAGCAATGAACCTAGTGAAGCGGAGGTCTCAGAACTAGCTAGGAAGGTTTTGTTTCACAAAAAGGGGTCTGGGTTTGCCGCGCTGGCGATTGAGCAATGCCAAGCGCTCGACGAATTGCCAGTTACGATAAAGGAGTTTTTGGATCAGGTCGGGGCAACAATGGCCCTGCCCAGTCTGGATACTGAACCAGAGAGTGACGACATAGAGGAAGGCGATGGCGAAGGAGATGACGACCCATTGGCTGACATCGACCTAGACGATATTCTATAGCTATGGCGTTCGAGATTTGCGAAAAGCGCCAATCCGTTATTGATGCTCGGGAGCACGCCTTGGTGGTCGGTGGGCCGGGGTCCGGAAAAACGACACTCGCCCTTCTGAAATGCAAGGCATTGATCCCAGAACTAACGCCTGGACAAGGTATCCTGTTTCTTAGCTTCTCAAGGGCGGCTGTCCAACAGATTCTGCGGCGCTGTAGGGAAATTCTTTCAAAAGAAGAAATGAAGTGCATCGACGTCCGAACGTATCACTCATTTTGTTGGGATGTCCTTCACAGTCACGGCGGATTGCTAGGAGGCAAGCGATTGTTGATGATGTCTCCTTCAGACGAAGGGGCATTACGTACGCAATTCGATGGGAACTGGACCGATGAAAGTCATCGCCTCCTCGAACAAGACGGCCGCGTGTGTTTCGATTTGTTTGCTTCGGCCGTGAAGGACCTGTTTGAGCGTAGTAATCATCTTCGCGACTGGATGGGGCGCCTCTTTCCCCTCGTTATTCTAGACGAGTTTCAAGATTCAGACGACGAACAGTGGGGATTTGTGCGCCAGCTTTGCGATGTTACGCAGACCCTTTTCTTGGCTGACACTGAACAACGCATTTTTGAAGGTTCTTTCCGACCCGGCGTAAGGGCTGATCGCCTCGACATTCTCAAGTCCGATGTCGCAATTAAAGCGGTCGATTTAATCGATGATAATTATCGTAGCGCAGACAGCGAGATCCTTGCATATGCCAATGCAGTCTTGTCCGGGAACGGTCCGCTTCCAAAAACAAGCGACGTTAAAAGACTCTTATATTCTTATGCTGGCGAAAATTTCAGATCATCGGTCCACTTCGCAGTTGCTGCGACGTTGGGAGAACTTCGAAAGCGAGGCAAAGAACAACCGACTGTAGCGGTTCTCGCCCGTGGCAACGAATTAATAGCGGAAATTTCTGACTCACTCCAAGTTTCGCACAATTTCAAGGGTCGAGAATGGAAACCTATTCCACATGATATCGTGTGGGATCAGGTCCTATCTGCGACAGCGGGAGAGGCAATTGCATCGGCGCTTGAATTCAAATCGGAGCCGAACCAAGCGACTCGTCGCATGATGCACTTCAAAATTAAGGCCTACTTCCTCGTTAAGAAAGACTTTTGCGAACGCTATGGAGGGCGGGGCGCTTCAACAGCAGGTGATCGTGTCAGTCGTTTTGAGCGTGCGATAGCTTGCTTGGATGAAGGAAAAGCTCTGCGCGCTGGCTCACCGAAAACTCTTGAGCAAGCGCTGTTTGATGCAGCTACCCTGATTGGTGACCCGGTGACAGATTGGAAACTCGTTCGGGCGGCGTTTAGCTCACACGCTGACCTAAGGGGCATTTTCCAAGATGCTAGAATGGTTCGATTGTATCGCGCATCCGACGCGCTATCTTCTTCGTTGTCAAATCTTTGGGTGTCTCAAGCAAACTATGTTGGCGCTGCACGTGTTTTGAAAGTTGTGTTGGATCAAGAGCGCTTGATGGGAATGGATCGTGATCCAGAAGGCGTCACGCTCATGACCATTCACAAGTCGAAAGGAAAAGAATTTGATGGTGTCGTGCTAGTCGAAGGGTTGCATTCTAGTCCCTTCTTTATGGCACATGAAGCACCAGCTTATGCGGCTTCTAGGAGACTGCTTCGCGTAGGTATTTCACGCGCCCGAAGTTTTGTTGTGCTCGTTCGCCCGAAGAAGGCTCGCGCACTTGTGGACGAGTAATGCTGCGCTGCCGTTATCGACTGGACTGTTTCATGTACTCAATAGCATCAAAACAGCCTTCTTTGGCTTCTCGTAGCGTCTTGTATGTTTTCTTGCCCCAAGTCGGGTCGGCTGACCAAGGAGCGGTGATCCCGACTGTAAAACCGGACCTGCGATTTGAGACAATGCAGTGATACGCTTCCACTTTGATATGGGGATTGCCTTTGGCTGAAACTTTCCAGCCCTTTCGATCTGGGAATTTCTGCCGCCGTGCGGCCCTTCTTTTCATACTGGAGTCGCGCTCTTGTGCCCGCTTCTTGTTTCCTTCCATGTAACCGGCACAGTCGCACCCACAGTCTAATTCTTTATGGTAGTCTGGGTGCCTCATCGTATGAACAAAACGAATGGTCTGTGCCTCACACATCTCACACGTCACGTATTCTTCTTCTTCTTCGCGAAGGTCGCGTGTAGAAATGCACAACCACCCCTTGTGGGGCACCCCAGATTGGGACCATTTCCCACGGCGTATTTGCGGCGCCTTTTCATCCATAAGTTGATTCTACGATTTGTACCGGATTGGAGCAAGGACTGCGTGTGCAAAAGGAAAAAGCTACATAGCGTTCACACCTTACACTTGATGTAATTGCCTAATTGGACAAGGCACGCCTAGCTTCCTTCTCAGCGCTCGAACCTTTCACCCATTGCCATGGTGTGCGTGGCTTGCGGGCCATAGCAAGTTCTGGGTTCGCCTTTGCGTCACCAATAGCGGCGCGTAGCTTCTCGCGGGCCGCGCGTGGCCGCGTTACATTGAGCCAGAAGGCCATGTGGCCGTCACGAACGACGTGTTGCGACGAAAGCGCCGTTGACGCCAGTGCTGGCCCCTGTGGGCTGCGCAGACGCTCATTGATCTAGGAATTACCCTGACGCCCACAACTGCACGATCTTATTGCGCTGTTGCAACCGCAACCAGCAAAGGAGACCACAATGGTCATTCGGGCAACATGGAAATTCAATGGGCAGGAGAAAGTCATACTCGGAAACTGGCACCGATTGTGGTGTCTGCTATTCGGGCCGCTGTATTATTTGTTCAAGGGGATGTGGTTGTGGGCCATCTTGTCGCTGATTACGGCCAACGGCCTGTGGATCGGCTTTCCCCTGTACAACCGCGCCATCGTAATGCGCCACTTCTATCGCAAAGGTTGGGAGCAAAACTGATGCCGCAAGCGCGCAACAAGGCGACATCCGTTCACCCAAGCGGCACCCAAAACCTTGATGGTGATCTAACGTCAATAACAGCCAACGCCGCTTGGCCCATCCATATGAACGGACCGATGAGAAAACGGCACAATGGACACTCTAGCCGATGAGTAAACCCACCCACACGCCACCCAAATCGGCGAATGCAGACAGCGCTGAATGCGGACCAATTGAAAAGACTCAGATATTTGGGGCCGCCTTGCCTCCAACAGCCTGATCAATAGTCCGCGTGTCGGTCTCGGGCACTTCTGAGCGAACCTGCCAAGGCGCTGGTATGAGGTGACCACAAGGAGGGGGATGGGAGAGGCGTTTTTTTTATCGGAGCGCGCCATATGGGCAGACAAGTGGTCATGCATACTTCCGAGGTTTTCGGCCCCTAGCCGATTTCAAGAACGTCACGATCGCCAAGGGCGTCATGCATGATCGTGACGAACTTTGGGGGTGAGGTGCGCCAAAATCATCGATGGCGATGTTGGCGTTCTTGGCGCACTTCATACCCTGCCTGTGGTCAATCTTCGTCGGGCAACGACAGGAACCAGCCTTTCCCCTTCTTCTTCGACCTGACGCCCAAAGCGCGCCGTGCACGTTCCAAGGTCTTGGGGGCGATGTCGCGTGCAGCAGCCTCTTTCTCAACCTTTGTGGACGCCTCAGGGCCGTTCTTGAGAAATACGCGCAGGAACTGGGTCGCCTCATCCAGCGCCGACATTCGAGGTGGCCATCAGAAGAAATCAGGTCATCGATTGTGATATCCGAAGGCCCGAGCCAATTCAGGGTCACCATACCTCCTTCTTCGCCAGCAATCTCATAGCTCTGCGTTTGTCCCCTCGTGGCGATGTTGTGTTTTATGTGAACCACCAGCTTGGTCGAACTGTCATTCGGGTGTTCGCAGACCAGAAACGCCGATCTCGCCTCGCCGCGCCAATCACATCCATCGAGCCACCACCGCTGTATATGTCCTTGTAATGCTTGGCTTTGGTTAGGTGCCGGATGATCGCCACGGCAGTCTCGCCAGCCTCTGCGATGTCTTTCAGGAACGACAAAAGCTGCCGGATCACGTTGGGCTTATAGATATCCTGACCAGCCGGAATGTAAGCGAACAAAGGGCCAAGGATCAGCAGGTCTGGCGGTTTGCGCTTCACCTCGCGCATGAGCGCTTGCAGACCTTTCTCGTCCAACGACAGGAAGTCACCCTGAACCCGAATGAGCGACGGATCGCCCCCCATCGCATCGATGCGCGGCCTGATCGTATAGGCTGCGTCATCCTCGGCGCTGAGATAAATCACACGACCACGCCCTAGCTTTTGACCATCTGGCAATTCCCCACCAATGCTGACCTGCACGGCCAGTTGCATCGCGAGGAATGACTTACCGATGCCGGGGTCGCCCTCCATGATCGTGATCATACTGAACGGGATGAAGGGTTCCCAAAGCCACTCGACTTCCTTGGGGTCGATTGTGTCCAGACCGACAAATTGCTCCCTTTTCTTTGAAGTCATTGGTCACCCTCCAACTTACCGACAACACGCGCAATTTCCTCATTGAGCTTGCCCATGTCGCGTCCATGCTTTTCGATGAAATAGGGGTTGGGCCAGATCACGCTGGCAATTTCGTCATGGCTTGCACCGACCTCGTGAAGCGCAGCGATCATGTGGAAAATCTGGGCGGATCGGTTTGGCTCGTATGCCTTACGGTTCCTCATTAATGTGTGCGCTTTAGGGTGAAGATCACCCTTGTACTTCTTAACGACATCAGCCGCATTGAACTTTGTGGGATCGGCATCAACGTCTGGTATCGGGGTGGAGAGCTTCGCCTGATCTCGTTTCAAGATTAGAGGGCGTGCGCGTACCTCGGTCCAATCACGTGCTACCGTTTGAACAATGGGTTCATCATATTGGGTCTTGTGGTTGATTGAACCCATCAGGCGCAACATTTTGGTAATCGTCCAACCATTCCGGTCGCCACCATGTCGGTAAGCCAAAGCCTTAGAGAACCGCTCGGCTTCGTTTGGCTTATGGTATTTGTCCCATGACCAAAGCGCCTGATAGCGATTGGGTGAAGTTTGCCAGGGCAGGCTGGGCCAAGGGTCGTAGGCGTACGGGTCGCTTTCATCTATGTCGCACCAACCAAATCTAGTCGGCAAGGCATACTGTCGTTTGCGACGAGGCTTCGAAAATGCAATCGGACAGAAATACTGATCGTAGTCCCAACGATTGAACTCGGTCAGTATTTCGAAGACTTCCCTAGGCAACGCGCCGTCTTTGATCTTGATTGCCTTTTCGATCCACTTGCCATCCGAAACTCTTTTGAATGCCAAGAATGTATAGAGGGTTCCATTTGGGCCATTCCAGAAATCCCAGACATCGTGAAAGAACTGATATTGGCTGCGAGTGACATCTGCGTCGTCGTCAAGATCCTTGAAGATTTTGGCGGTATTCTTGGGGTGCTTGTTCGGCACATAAGTTTTCTTTTTCGTCATATCGGTTTTCCATTTTTTGCGAACGCAACTTCTCCGTTCGCGCCATTGGCGCGTCGTTTTGGCTGCGCGTTTTATTGAGAGGTGGAGGGGCGTTTATCGCCCCTCCATCGTCTGTTTCAGCTTCTGCAAATGAGGATGGGTGGGTGCACACCCGTTGCAGCCAAATACCACTTGTCGACCTCTTCGGCGTTCCAGGTGGACGGGCCAATTCTTTTGGGAAACACTCCTTTGGATTCAAAGCGTTTCAGATGTTTAGGAGTGTCTTTGATGCCCAAGTATCTCAGGCATCTCGGGCAATAGGTGCGTATGTACGTGGTTTCCATCTTGGCTTACCTCGCATCTGCATAGCGCCAAGAGGCGCGTTCAGCTTTGCGAGCTTCAATCCAAGACAAAACCTCCTTACGGTCCCAGCATACGCAAGCGCCTGAAAGTCGAATGCGCAGGGGAAATCGTCCAGCTTGCTCGAGACTGATTAGCGTCGAATTCGACTGCCAGATTCCCAACTCCTTTAGATCTGCTCTTGAAAGCAGAAGCTTGTTCGTTGGCTTTACCTGCACATTTTCGCCAATACTTGGGTGCAGTTCGTCGGTGTCTTGCATAGTAGATCCTCCATCGGTTGCTACGATGGAGATGGCCATCTCCTTCTCACATGATGGCGCGATCTGAACGGTAGTTCCACGAAGTCGATAGCTTATTCCAGCTTCAGCTTAGCTAGAGTTTCTCATTACTTTTAAAAGGCTTGCGAGGCGTTCGCCTTTTCCATAAACCTCCGCGAAAGCAACCCGAATAGCTTCATCCGCATTCTTCTGTCCGCGAGCGTGAAATTTCTTACCCAGATGAGTCGAAAAAGCGGCCCACAACTCTTTGACGATCTCAAATTGTAGTTGTTCAGAATTGCGAATTCCGAGTGCGGCTTGCTGGTCCAAGTCCACAAAAGCCATATCAGCTTCATCGATCAGTTTGTTGAGCATCGGGATATATGTCGATGTATCAATCAACTGATCTGCTTGAGGCGACATAATACCACGAAACATATGCGACTCGTTCGCAAGCGCATCACGCAGCTCTTCTGCTGTGTTGATAATGCTGTTCTGAACCCATTGAGCCTGCTTGGATACGTCGATGTGTGTTGGACCAAGTTTGGAGTGGGTGGGCACCGCGAGAACTATCGGGCGAAATTTTTGGACGATCTGATCTAGTCGATTGATTAATGCCGGGTGCAAATCCGCCTTTAACAGGGCATAAATGTCATCCAGCGCCTTTTGCCCGAAAACTAGCTGCCCACCATTTTGCTCAGTTCGCTTGCCCACAATTCCAGCGCCTCACGCTTCTCGTTGAAATACGGGTAGCGATTGTAGGTTGCGCCGACGCCTGAGACGACCCCTGATTTGTGGTTGGTCACGGCATCGATCACATGAGGTGCCACGCCGATCTTCGCCATGCCTGTGGAGGCCGTGCGTCTGAAATCATGGAAGCGCCAATCATGTGTGTTTTTGGGCATCGTCGCCTCGATACGTTCCTTTAGACGTCCGAACCCAGAAATCGCAGAACGCCCAGTCGTTGTGAACACGAAGTCGCTGTCGAGGAACCTGTGCTGGGATCGCAGTTGTCCAAGGCCTGTGGAGGCAGAGGCACGATATGCAAGCGCCCGTTTTTCACACGGCTCGTTGGAAGTTCCCAAATACCCTCATCAAGGTTGAGTTCAGACCAGCGCATGTCAGACACTTCTGCCCGTCGCTGCCCTGTCATCATCAGCAGCTTGAGGAAGGGACCGAAAGGATAGTCCTCGGCGTCGCTGTACTGCCATATCGTGCGAATTTCGTCATCACTCAGCACACGATCACGAGGGATTTCGCGCGTAGGCGGCCTGAGGAGAGCCACAGGCGATGTTTCGATATCGCCACGCATGACGCACCAGTTCATGAGCTTTTTGATCGCTGAAAGCGCCCGATTTGCGCGTGTCGGCGTGCCGTTGGCGATGATGCCGTCCAGCACCTTGCTGACATCCTGCCGCTTGATCTGGTCGATAGGCCGATCCTTCAAGCCGCCGAATTTTTGCATAACGCTTTCGGTGCGTTTCCAGTCCTTAGTGTTTGGCTTCGTATGGAACTCAATGAACTTGGGGATTGTCTCACCCAGCGTCAGGGCCGATGACTCTGAAACCTCAGGGGTTTTGTCGAACTCGTCCAACTCGACATCACGGGCGATCTCCATCGCCTTGCGTCTGGCGTCGGCAAGGGAGACCACAGGATAAGGGCCTATCTTGATGCGCCTGCGCGAACCATTCGGGCGGACCAACGTGTAGAACACCTTGGCACCTGTGGTCGACACACGCACATGCAGGCCAGGTGCTTTAGCATCGCGAACCTCGTATCGCTTTGTGGTTGCGGGAGGCATCGCGTCGAGTGATTTGGTTGTCAGCATTTGTTTCATGCAGACATTGTAAGACACCCAGAATCCGCGTGTCAGGGTATGGTTTGGTGCGGCCTGAGAGTTTATGTTCAAGACTTCTATAGAATGCGTTCAGTTGGGGGTGTGCTTTTGGAAAGATTTTGTGTCTTCTGTGGGAAACCTCCGGAAAACAAGAATAAAGAGCACGTCTTGCCCCAGTGGCTCTTAAGGGAGACAGGCGACCCAACGCGCGTTGTGAAAATGGGCATCAACTACAAAACACAGAAACCCATAGAGTTCTCTTGGAATAGCTTGACCATGCCGTCGTGCACATCCTGCAACGACGAATTCTCTGGTCTTGAAAGCCGGATCAAGCCGATCATCGAGGCGTTACAACATCGCGAGGGCGTGACCGTCGAGAACTACATCTTGCTTATGGACTGGATGGATAAAGTTCGCGTCGGGCTTTGGTTAAATTACCACGTCCTCCAAGGAAACCCGACGGGGATAGCCCCTAACTTCCACATCAAGGAAAGGATCGGCCGAAAGGATCGATACCTTGCAGTCCACGCAATTGATACCGAGGAAAAAAGCCTAAACGCGTTTGGTGTGGAGAGCATCGTATTTCACAACGCGCCCATTTGCTTCGGGTTGAAGGTTAACAGCATTCTTCTAGTCAATATTTCTGCCGATTTCATCTTTTCAGAACGAGCTGGTTTCCCATTTCCAACACGCCGAGAGTGCATAAACGAAGGTGAATGCGTAGGTGCTCAAAGGTTGGTCGATTTTGACATGCGAAAAGCAGTCGAGCACCCTGTTCTACACCCGAGGATGCATAAGGCTTCAATCGAGTTGGTTCAGCCTATCCTGCAATTGGACGCATGTGAGGCGGCCTCAACGGAACCACAGGAAACTATGCGAAACTTCTTGGGCGTTAATTGGGATTTCGATTCATATCTTGCGCCGCGAACGTACCCACCACATTTCCAACCCAAAGGCGTCGTGTTACGCCAATTCCAAGACCAAACCGTTCCGTTGCCGGATATCGAGCAGAAGATTGAATTCGACTCTGTTACCGGGCGCGAGTGTCGGCCACTTGGCGAACTGATCGCACAAATCTACGAATATCAAAACATGATGTTTGAGAGTGTCGCACCGGAGGGTTTCAGTACAGAGGATGGGCCTTGGCAGCGCATTTTGGAGTTTAACTTGGCAGTTGCTGGTGAGTACAGAAAACGCGCAGGAGAAAGTTCAACATAACTGCCTAAAAAATGCGATTTCTGGCTGGTTGCCTTTTGTGAATTCGGCTTGGAGGTGCCTTAGAAGACGTGTAGCAATATCGTGTACTAACTTGAGCGATTTGAAATGACGGCTGAATACCACAGGAAATTGGCGATGGACGCTGTTGCGTCGATCAAGACTTGGCAAGATTGCTGGCCAATTTGGCGCGAGGTCGTGTCTGACCTTACAGATGATTTGTCCGACGCAACCAAGGTGCATCAGGTTGGAGATCACCTTCGCGAAGTTTTCTTCGCAACCAACACTGGTAGTCGAGATCAGGGTTCATTGTCTGGTGGTGGGGCTGGCTGGGAAAGTCTGGTCACGTGGTATCTCAACTTGGTGTTCTCAGGAACGAACGCCGTTGCGATGCGACAGTCTCAAGCCGTGGTGCCTCGAACCTTGCTGGACGCAACAACGATCCGGTACGGAAACCATCAGACGAACACGGAGTCAGATGTTTGTGTCGTGGTGTACCCCGAGGGTTTCGATTTCCCAGAACCCGACAAGGGTTTCATGAAGAACTTGGATGTCGAGGTAGCCAAGCGAATTGGTGACGTTGAACTCGGGATCATTCAGTGCAAGACGAACTGGAACGACAACGCTCAAGTGCCAATGTTGTGGGACATGGTGTACCGGGCTAGCTTTGGGCCAAGCACAGGCATCCACATTGGGAAGAATGGTTACAGCGTGAAGAACCTTCAAAGGTTCACCTACTCTTTTGTGACCGTCCCGTCACAGAAAGAAGGACGCATGCCCAGCAAGAGCACGCAGATGGCCGTCAAGCGTGTTTGCAACCTCACTGGGGGTAACTACTGGGGCTTGCCCACGAAATCCGGCGTTGCCCTTTCGCTGTCAGAGATATTCGACAGTAATTTCGCGAGCGCATTCAGCTTGAACGTCCGCGCCAGCATAAAGAAATCAATCGACACCCAAACGGGTCTGTTTGAAAGCTAGACTGCCGAATCGATAATCTTGCGGAAGTGCTCACCTACGGCCTCGGCAAGACCCACCGGAACAGCATTGCCGATCTGGGTGTACTTTGGCACTTCGCGGTCGAACAAGCCTTCTCGCGGATTGCCTGCGCGACGCAAACCACCTGTGGTTCGTTTGCCAGCGAATTGGTACCAATCGGGGAACAGTTGAAGTCGTGCCCACTCGCGAACCGTCAGGGCGCGTGGCTGGCTGAAATGCACGTAGTCATCTGCTAGCGAAGTCGCAGTGATGTTGGGTTCGGTGTTACCCCAACGCGCACGAAGAACGCGCTGAGAAAATTTCTTGGTTTTGAAATGGTCAGGGATTTCACCGTTATTGTCCAGCATGTGCTGGAACTTAGCGACGATGTTCGGCTTGTGCTTGCTGTACTCTTGTTCAGTTAAGGGCACCGTTTTGCAGTGGAACCAGTGGGGGGCCGTCCGAAGCCGTTTCTGCAAATCGTTCTTTGGCTTCGAAGGATACTTGTCCGTCGTGAATGACCCTTTCGCGAAATCGCCTCTGCGCAAGGTATCAGCAACACCGTCATCGATCAGGTCGCCCAGCAGGTCGATAAGGTCTGGGAAGCCCCCCGTGGGTTGGGGGAGAAAGCCACATTTCACGGCATCTTCCTTATGAGCCTGAGGCTCCAGCCATTCACAAGAATCCAAGATGTCGTCACGAATACCGACAAGTAGAACGCGAGGACGGTTCTGCGGCACGCCGTAGTCTTTTGCCTTCACCAGCGAATAACGAACGGTGTAGCCGGGGATCGAACGAAATTCGGATAGCACGTCTGGAAAAATCTGGTCATCGCCACCACGCGTCCACTTCGCGTTCAGGAGACCCCGCACGTTCTCGAAAAGGAAGATTCGCGGTCGCAGCTTTCGAATGACGTGCGCCATGCGAACAAACAGGTGGTTAGACGGCATGTCAGCCTTGTCCACATCGTAGGAACGCCTGATGCCGATGCCGGAGTAGCCTTGGCAAGGAGGCCCACCCGCCAGAACATCAAGGTTGGAACCAGCGCCCGACTTTACACTCGCTCCCAAATCAAATTGCAGACCAAGCTCGGGAATGTTCCTGAGATCAGACACCAGTTGTTCTAGTCTTGGTCCGCGCAAGTCATTGGCATCATTGCACCGAAGGTCCTCGTTCGCCGAGAAATGCACCCCTCCCAAGGAATGGTGACGGTTTTTCAGGTACGTTGCCATCGCGTCCGGGTTCAGTTCGTTCACGAAGACCGGAACGAAGTCCGCGTTCTCCATGCCCATGGACAAGCCACCACAGCCTGCGAACATGTCGACCATATACATGGGGCGACGGTTTGAGCCGGCTTTTTCGTCGGTAGTAGGGTCGATTTCGACAACTTTGTTCACGGCTTCAAGCATATCCAAGAAATGTAGCTGTTTTGGGCGTTGATGTAGCATATCTAGTTCAAGACAGATTGTGAACGACTAAACCTGCCTGAACTTGACGTGATATACCTAATTTACGGTTAAACTCCGTGGCAACAGAAAATGAAACAAAAAAAGAACATCAGAGCGCTCGAAAGGCGCAAGCCACCTCCTGTGGTATCCTGTGGCGAGAGGCGGAAACTGACCTTACTGAGAGAAACGCTGTTGGAATGGTACACCACCAATGGAGCGACTTTTCCGTGGAGGCGCCCAGAAGTATCTGACTATGAACGCATCTGCGTGGAGGTGCTTTTGCAAAGAACGCGCCGCGAAACAGTCTCTGCGATCTACGACAAATTCTTCAACCGTCTACCATCGTGGGAAAGTATTGCATCCTGCCCCGAGGGTGATCTCGGACAATTGTTGAAACCACTGGGCCTCTGGAGACGAAGAGCCGTATCGCTTAAAGCGCTTGCGAGCTACGCGGCTGAAAGAAACGGATGCTTTCCGGCTACTGCGGAGGATCTGAAAAAGGTGCCTGCCGTCGGGCAGTACGTGGGCAACGCGATACTGCTCTTTCAACATGGCCAAGCGCGGCCATTGGTCGACGTCAACATGGCGAGGGTCATAGAGCGCGTGCTACGGCCTAGAAAGCTTGCCGACATCCGCCACGACCCTTGGCTTCAATCTGCTGCTCACTGGTTGGTGAAGGATCACCCCGCGGAAACCAACTGGGCGATACTGGATTTTGCTTCAACTGTTTGCCGGTCAAACAAACCCAAGTGTTCTGATTGCATCTTATTTAGGAGATGTGCATTCGCAAAACAGGGTCGGTCAGGTGTCTTTGCCCGCGATAGTAGCTAGTTCGCCTTCTCGGTTTTGGTTTGCTAACCAACTAACGATAGAGTCTTGTAGCATCCATGCTGACGGAGCACTGCATTGAGGTTCTGATTGTCCACACGGTGTGAAATGACTGGTATCGTCATCATCTTCCATTTCCCAGTAACCTACGACCTCACCATCCGGCAAAAGCACGTCGCCCTTTAGCACCTCGTTATGGTATCCTAACATGATGGTTCCGCGCCTTAACATGCCGCCATCGTTGTCAATCAATGCGCAAATAATCCGATACTGCTGCTGCACTGCAGCTAGACTATCGCCCGTCAGTATTCCGTTCTCGAACCCACGATACGACAGGGTGCCGACGAATTGGCCTTTTTCAGCATTCGCCTCGATTGCGCAGTTTACAAATGGGTGTTCTTCTTCTGCAATCAGCATGTTTGTAGACTTCCCGACTTTCCTAAATCTCAATGTTTGATTTTACCTGAGTTGTTGCATGTCAAATTTCAAGATCATCAGGGGCAAGGGTTAGTTCCAAATCTGGCAACGGGGTGCGCTATGGGTGCAAGAATTCGTGCGCTTGAATGAAATGTGGTGAAGTAGGCTACTTCGCTCTGAAGGCGACAAGTAATTGAAGGTAAACAAATTTCGCTTCGGCCTGAAGCGAGTTGCAAGGGTTCGAAAAGAAGCCTAGGAAAATTGAAAATCCTCGTGTCGGTGGTTCGATTCCGCCCCCGGGCACCATTTAAATGAAAACATCATAGAAGCCTCGTTTTGTGCGACGCCTATATCCGTCTCAACCAGCGTCCGATTTGAACTCTGAAGGGGTCATGCCAAACCGGGTTTTGAACAGGCGCGAGAATTGCGCTTGGTCCGAGAATCCAAACCGATAGGCCACCTCTGCAATCGCAAGTCCGGGTGCGGCGGCAAGCCTGTCTTTGGCGGCAATCAGGCGCTGGTCACGGATTTGCTGGCCTACCGTTCCGTTCACATCCTTAAAAAGATCGTGCAGGTAGCGTTTTGAGATGCCGCAGCTTTCAGCAACAAGGTCGGGTGACAGGTTCGGGTTTTTCAGGTTTTCGCGGATAAACTTTTCGACACGTGCAATGTGCGCCGCGCGCACCGACGATAGTGTGCTTGAGTTTGCATCGGTGGTTTCGTCCAGAGCGAGACCCAGAAGCTCCAATAGCTGACGCCCAATTGTTTCGGCAGCTCCGCCCCCCAGTTCGGAGGCCTGAGTCTGCGCTTGATGGACCATCGTTGCGAACAGGCGTGCAGTCCCCGAGGTGGCATCAATCACGCGCGCACAAAACCGGTCGGGTTGGCGGACACGTTCGGCAAGCGCCTTGCGTCCGACTTTGAGAACAAACAGGTCGTTGGGGTTTTCGTAGATGAAGCGGTAAGGTTCATCGCCACGTTCGATGATAAAGCCACCTGGATCACACCGAACGTCGCGCCCTAGTTGACGAAACTCGACAGATGTCGAGCGCGGAAGCGTGACCAGATACTCCTCTTCTCGCGCTTCTCGGATATGGGCGCGTCTACGTTCGTAGCTCACAGGGTCTGATGTCAATCGCGAGAGCCCGACATGCCCCAGAGACTGGCGGCTGAGCTGGCCATTGAAATTGATGGGATCGCGAAACTGAAGCTCTAGCGGAAAGTAGGCTTCGGCGATCACGGCGTTCCACCGGCTAGAGCGATTTTGCGGCTTTGTAGACGCCGTCGAGAATGTGAACCCGGCGGTCATATGAGTTTCCTCCCTGCAAGACGTTAGCCTGAGTTCCCAATAAAACAAAGGAAATCTGCGGACATGCGCTGAGGGACAAGAAATTCTGCACAGATTAACAAATTCTTCTGCGTCGACGGTCAAATGCTTCTGCGCGGATCGTCAAGACTGTGTCGGCCCCCTGCAACAAGCTGTCTTTCAGGATTGATGTGCAAGAGGCGCACACCTGCTCGAAAGGGTGGAAATACCCAATCAGGCGCGCCCCTTTGCCCCAAGTAAAGGACCGGATTATGACAGAGAAGCGAATAGACCCCATCACATTGTCAGTGGTGCGGGGGGTTTTGGAAACCACCCAGCGCGAGATGACGCTGGCGCTGGAGAAAACAGCGCGCAGTTCAGTGTTCAATCTGGCGCATGACTATTCGACGGCTCTGTTCAATCACACGCCGGAAATGATCCTGCAGGGGCAGGATATTCCGATCCATCTGGGGTCTCTTATTCCCGCCATGAAAGCAGTGGCTGGCTTCTTCAAGGGCGACATCCATGAAGGTGACCTGATTTTGCACAATGACCCGGATTATGCCGGTAGCCACATCATCGATACCTGCATGTACTACCCGGTCTTTTATCAGGGCGAGCTGGTGTTCTGGACAGTGTGCAAGGGTCACTTGACCGATATCGGTGGCCCGGTTCCCGCCGGCTATAACCCGGAAGCCAAAGAGATCTTTGCCGAGGGTCTGCGCATTCCGCCGATCAAGATCTGGGACAAGGGTGTGCCGCGCGACGACATCATGAACATGCTGCTGACCAACATGCGCGCACGCCGCGATCAGGAGGGGGATTTCAACGCCCTGATCGGCGCCTGCCAGGTTGGCGCACGCAACCTGATCGCCTTGATGGACAAATACGGCAAGGACACGGTTCAGGCCTGTATCGAAGAGCTGTTGACCATGGCGAACAAGCACATGAACAGCCTGATTTCTCAGGTACCTGACGGCACCTATTCAGGCACAGCTGTGTTGGAGGACGCAGGTCACGGGTTTGGTGATTTCGACATCAGCGCGACCGTCACCATCAAGGGCGAAAGCTGTCATATTGAGATCGCCAGCCCGCCGCAGATTCCCTATTTCATCAACTCCTACGAGGGCAACAGCTATTCCGGCGTTTATCTGGGCCTGATGATGTTTGCTCAACTGCCGCCGCCCTACAATGAGGGGCTGTATCGCAATGTGACGGTGGATATGGGGCCGAAGGGCACGCTGTGCAACGCCAAGCCTCCTGCACCGCATATGAATTGTACCACCACGCCGATGGAAACCCTGACTGATGCGGTGCGACTGGCCTTTGAACAGGCCGCCCCCGACAAGGTGTCAGCCAGCTGGGGCCATGCCAACGGGTGTAATATCGCGGGGTGGGATAGCCGCCATGGCGAGGAATATGTGACCATGGTTCTGGCTTCGATCATTTCGGGGGCGGGCGCCACGGCATCGCAGGATGGGTGGCATGCCTGCGGGCCTGAATGTTGTTTTGGCGCGCTGACCTCGGGCGATATCGAGATGCTGGAACATTCATATCCCATCATCATTCATGAATATGGGCTGATGGAGGATAGCGGTGGCGCGGGCAAGTTCCGTGGGGGCTCGGGCACCCGCTGGGCGGTGGAGCCACTGGATCAGGACATGACATTGGTCACCTTTGGCGAAGGTCGCCGTATCCCGGCGATGGGTGCTGCGGGCGCAAAATCTGAGATGGTTCACAAAAAGGTTGGCCGTCTGGAAATCACGCGCAATGGCGAGACCCAGATCATCACCGACAATGTGATTGAGACGATCAAACCCGGCGAGATCGCCGCCAACCTGAACCCGGGCGGCGGGGGTTTTGGCAACCCGCTTGAACGTGACCCGCTGAAAGTGGTCGAGGATATCCGCAATGGGCTGGTGTCGGTCGAAGGTGCGCGTCTGGATTACGGCGTGATCATCGCAGATGTCGACACACTGACCATCGACGAAGCCGCCACAGCTGCCGCTCGTTCGGCCGCCTGACACCTGATTTGAAAGGATAAAACCATGCGCACCCAATATCGTCTGGGCATTGATGCCGGCGGCACATTCACCGATTTCATTCTTGCTGACAAAGAAGGCAGCACACAGATATTCAAGGTTCTGTCCACGCCCACTGAACCCACCAAAGCGATCAAAAACGGTCTTGCCTTGATCACCGAGGAAACCGGGCTGACGGCACAAGAGATCGTCTCGAACTCGGATCTTTGCATCAATGGCACCACCGTGGGGCTGAATGCGTTGATCACGCATACGGGTGCCAAAACAGGGCTGATTGCCACCCGCGGTCACGAGGATTCAATTGAAATCCGGTTGGGTCACAAGGAAGACGGCTATCGCTATGATCCTGACTATCCGCCGGCAACCATGTTGGTACCGCGCCATTTGCGCAAGGGTGTGAGCGAACGCGTGATTTCCGACGGTACGGTCAAGACGCCGATGAATGAGGACGATGTGCGTGACGCCTGCCGCTATTTCATCGCGGAAGGGGTGGATTCCGTCGCGATCAGCTTTGTCTGGTCGGTGCTGCACCCCGAACATGAGTTGCGCGCCGCCGAGATCGTGCGCGAGATGATGCCGGATGTGCGTCTGACCATCGGCTCGCAGCTCTATCCGCAAGTGCGTGAATACACCCGCACCTCGACCGCAATTGTGAACGCCTATCTGGCGCCGATCTTGCAACGCTATGTTGAAGCGATCGATGCTTATTTCCGAGAATTGGGGTCGCAGCACCCGGTGCGGTATTTTCAATCCAACGGCGGTCTTGCACTTGGCAAAGTCGTCAGCGACCAGTCGGTCTATGCGATCAATTCCGGCCCTGCTTCCGCGCCTCAAGCCGCGCTTGATGTGGCCGAGCCCTGGGGCGACGAGAACATCATCACCTGTGACATGGGGGGCACGTCGTTTGACATCACGCTGACCAAAGATGGGCAGGCCAATGTGAACAAGAACATCGACTTTCTGCGCTATCGCATCGGGATTCCGATGATTCAGGTTGAAACACTGGGCGCCGGAGGGGGCTCAATCGGCTGGATTGACAGTATGGGCCTGATGCAGATGGGGCCACAATCGGCAGGTTCCGAACCGGGCCCAGCCTGTTATGGGCAGGGGGGTGAGAACCCGACCACCACAGATGCGAACCTGACGCTGGGCTATCTGAACGCCGATGGTTTGGTAGGGGGGCGTCTGCCGCTGGACGTCGCAAAAGCACGCGGTGCGATCCAGTCCAAATTGGCTGATCCGCTGGGGATCTCGGTCGAAAAAGCCGCCTACGGCATGTTCACCATCGTCAACAATAACATGGTCAATGCGATCCGCCGTGTCTCGGTGGAACGGGGCTATGATCCGCGTGATTTTGTATTGATGGGGGCGGGCGGTGCGACGGGAGCACATATCACCGCGCTGGCCCGCGAGATGGGGATTTCCAAAGTTCTGATTTCAAAGCTGGCCTCAGGGCTGTGTGCCTATGGGCAGATCATTTCCGACGTAAAATACAACTATATGGCACCTGCACCGATCCGTCTGGAAGGGGGAGCCGCCGCTGACAAGCTGGACACGTTGTTCAAATCGCTTGAGCTACGCGGCCATGATGATCTGGCGGGCGACGGGTTTGCCAAAGACCGGATTTCAGTCCGCCGTTCGCTCGATATGCGGTATGTCGGGCAGGTGCATGAATGCACCGTAGAAATTGCCCCCTTCGATGTGACTGAGACCACGCTGGAAGACATCAAGGCCGCGTTCCATGCCCGTCATAAAGAGCTTTACACCTATGACGAGCCACAAAGCGCGGTCGAGGTGGTAAATGTCGAAAGCACTATTGCGGGCCACGTCGATAAGCCCAAGCGAATGACCATTGCGGCCGGCAAAGGGGCTGACGCAACCCTGAAAGGTCGCCGCCCGATGGTGTTCACGGCTGATGGCACCGCGCAGGATACGCCCGTCTATGACGGTGCGGCCATGGGGGCCGGTGACACGCTGCAAGGGCCGGCAGTGATCGAAGAGGTCACCACCACAATCGTGGTAGAGCCGGGCTGGACGGTCAGCCTGCATGACACGGGCGTCTATGTTTTGACCGCAGATGCGAAGGCTGAACAACCCACCGCCGATCAGCCCAAAGAGCTGGCCGAGGTTTGAGCGATGGTGCGCAAGCTGGATAGTTCGTCCTCCCTGATGGCAACGGGGGTGACTGTGGTCTTCGGCGGGTTCAAAGCCCTGACCGATGTGACCATGACCATCACCCCCGGCGCCGTTCATGGGTTGATCGGGCCGAATGGGGCGGGAAAAACAACGCTGGTCAACACGTTGACCGGGTTTCAGGCGCCGACAACGGGGAAGGTAAGTCTGGGCGGGCGACATGTCGGGACGCTGCCGCCCCATGACCTGCGCCGTGCCGGTGTGGCGCGCACCTTTCAGGCTGGTCGGCTGTTCACCGGGCTGGATGTGTTGGACAACCTGGCTGTTACAGGGGTTGGGCTGGGACGGTCCCGGTCGGCCTCGGAAGCGGAAGCCATGAGGCTTTTGGATTGGATCGGGATTGCCCATCTGGCGGCCCTGCCTGCAGCGGGATTGCCCTATACCGATGAACGCCGAGTGGGCATCGCGCGCGCTCTGATGTTCGCGCCGCAATATCTTTTGCTGGACGAACCGGCCGCAGGCATGTCCGAAGCGGAAGCCTCAGATCTGGCCGATCTGATCCGCCGCGTCGCGGATGAGTTGGGCATCGGTGTTTTGCTGATTGAACACAATGTCGGGTTGGTCCTTTCAGTGTCGCACCACGTTTACGTTCTGGATGCCGGCCAGATCATCGAAGAAGGCGACGTGGATGTGATCTTGTCCAGCCAGGCCGTGCGCGATGCTTATCTGGGTGCAGACAAGGAGGCCGCGTGATGTCCAAACTCGGTATTTTCGATGTCTCCGTTCGCTACGGCAAGGTGCCCGCTTTGACCGATGTGACACTGCACATGCAAGAAGGCGAGCGTGTATTCGTTTCGGGTCCAAATGGCGCGGGGAAGTCCTCGCTGTTGGGAGCGATCAGCGGGGCAGTGGCCACCAGCCACGGGCGCATCGAGATGGATGGTGATCTTTTGACCGGCCGCCCGCCAGAAGCCATAGCGCGGCTGGGGTTGTCGATGGTGCCTGAAGGACGCGAGATTTTTGGCAGTTTGAGCGTGGATGAAAATCTGCGCGTGGGTACTGGGCTACGCCGGGACCGTGGCGCTATCGAAGGCGACATTGCTGAAATCTACGAGGCATTTCCGATCCTTGGGGAACGCCGCAATGCCAGTGCCGGGGCCTTGTCAGGCGGGCAGCAGCAAATGCTGGCGATTGGCCGCGCATTGATGACAAATCCCAAGCTTATGTTGGTGGACGAGCCTTCGTTGGGGCTTGCACCCAAGATTGTCGACCAGGTCTATGAAACGCTGGTTCAGCTGCAAGAAGACAGAGGCCTCACCTTGTTGATCGTCGAACAAAGTTCGACCCGTGCAGCGCGTGTGGGGGGGCGGATGATTCTTCTGCGAAACGGGGCCGTTATCGGTGATGGAAATGCGGCGGATTTCGCTGAAACCGATCTTCTAAGCGAAGCCTATTTTGGAAAATCCAACCCAGAGGTGGCCCAATGAGCTCTGCGGTCCAATTGTTCTTTGATGCGGCGTCGCTGGGGGGAATCTATGCAATGGCCGCCCTTGGTATCGCGCTGATTTTTGGGGTGATGAACTTGGTGAACTTTGCCCATGGCGAATATATCGCCTTTTGCGTTTTTGCCCTGATTGTTCCGTCGACCGATGCTGTCGCTGTCATGTTTCTTGGTAAAGCGCCGGCGCTTTTGCTGATCCCGACCCTTCTGGCGATCGGCGGATTTGTGGCGGTGGCGAGCGAATACGTGGTGTTTCGGCATATGCGCAAGGCCACGCCGGTGGCGATGATGATTTCTTCGTTTGCGCTGGGGTTCATCCTGCAAAACACCTTGTTGGCGGTTTATGGAGGGCGTCCCAAAGCGATCAGCCTTTGGCCGGATCTGAACACGCCGATCTCTTTGGTGGGGGCGCAGCTGCCGCTTTTGCAACTGATCGTGATCCTGACCACGTTGGTGGCCGTCTGTGCGCTCGCGCTTTTGTTGAAGAAGACCCGGCTGGGACTGGAAATGCGCGCGGCGGCCGAGAATTTCACCATGGCGCGGTTGTTGGGGGTGCGCGCCAATGTTGTGATCACTGGTGCCTTTGCTCTTTCGGGTGCGCTGGCGGCAGCCGTGGCTTTGATCATGGCCACCCAAACGGGTGTGGCCGACGTGCGCATGGGGGGGCAGATAATGCTGGTGGCGTTTATTGCTACGGTCATTGGTGGCCTTGGGTCGTTGCCCGGAGCGGTTGCGGCAGGGTTTCTGATCGGAGCGGCGTCCGTGCTGTTGCAAGGCTCCCTGCCGCTAGAGGTGCGACCCTTTCGAGACGCCTTTCTCTACACACTGGTGATCGCCTGTCTGCTGGTGCGCCCGCAGGGACTTTTTGTGCCCAGCTCTGCCAAACCGAGGATCTGACCCATGCAAGCACAACATGCACAAAACCGCCTGCTGAGTTATTCGACACCGGCGCTTTTGATCGGCCTTTTGGGGGTGTTTGCCCTGCTGGTTACCCTGACAGGTGACAAGACGCTGGCCCGTATGGCCGCCGAAACGTTGACCCGCGTCGTTCTGGTCGTCGGACTTTGGATATTTGTAGGCAACTCCGGCATCATCAGTTTTGGGCACGCCGGATACATGGCCATCGGGGCCTATTGTTCGGCTTGGCTGACGTTGAAGCCGCAGATGAAATCTCTGTTTCTGCCGGACCTGCCACCTTGGCTGGCACAGGCGGAATGGCCAGTGTTTCCGGCCGCCATCGTCTCGGGCCTTCTGGCGTCACTGATCGCGCTGATATCCGGCGCTGCCATCTTGCGCCTGTCGGGCATTGCGGCCTCAATCGCAACCTTTGCGTTCCTTGCGATCGTCAACACCGTCTATTCCAACTGGGAAGGTGTAACCGGCGCGACCTCGTCGGTGGTAGGGCTCGCGCGCTATGTTGACCAATGGGTTGCCCTGGGTTGGGCGGCCGCGGCGATCCTGGCGGCGAATATATATGCCAATTCTGCCAGTGGGCTGGCTTTGCGCGCGACGCGCGAAGACGAGGTTGCCGCATCGGCGTCGGGGATCAACATGTATTACCACCGGCTTCTGTCGCTGGTGATCAGCGGATTTTTCACCGGTGTCTCGGGCGCTCTTCTGGGCCATTCGATCGGCGTACTTAACCCCGACAGTTTTTATCTGGGCATTACGTTCATTTCGCTTGCGATGCTGGTGGTTGGCGGGATCGGCAGCCTGTCGGGCGCCGTGATTGGTGTGCTTGCCCTGTCGATCATCATCGAATGCTTGGTCCGGTTAGAACACGGCGTGGCGATCGGGCCGACATCCATCACTCTTCCCGGTGGGGCTCAGGAAATCCTGATCGGCGCGATCATGATCCTTGTTCTGATGCTGCGCCCAGCGGGATTGATGGCTGGCAACGATATGAAATTCCCCATTCGGGGTGGAAAATCGAACAAAAACAATCAACAACCAACAAGGAGTCCAAGTCCATGAAATCCACTTTAATTGCATCGTCGCTTATGCTGGCATTGGCGACGCCCGCCATCGCTGATGACATCACCGTCGGTTTTGCCATTGCCAAATCCGGCTGGATGGAGGCCTATGACAGCCCTGCAACCGCCGCTGCAAAAATCCGCATTGACGAAATCAATGCCAATGGCGGGCTTTTGGGGCAGCAGATTAAATGGGTCGAGGTCGACACGAAAACAGATCGTGCTCAATCTGCCAAAGCTGGCCTGCAGGTTCTGGATGAAGGCGCAGACATGATGGTGGTCAGTTGTGATTACGACTTTGGCGCACCGGCCGCTCTGGCTGCAGAAGCCGCGGGCAAAAACTCGTTCTTCTTGTGTGCCGAGGACGTGAAGGCTGGCATTCAGGGTGTCGGGCCGAACAGTTTCTCGGGATCGGTGTTGGCTGCGGTTCAGGGCGCGACGATGGCGGAATGGTCGCAAGCCGCGCGCGACGCCAGAACGGGCTATGTGCTTCTGGACAGCACGATTGAATACAACAAGGGGATTTGCACCGGATTTGACTGGATGTTTCCCAAAGCCGGCGGCGAAATCGTTGGGCGTGACACCTTCAAGAACAATGACGCCTCGATTGCGAGCCAGATCAGCCGGATCAAGGCTCTGGAGCAGGAACCCGATGTGATCATGCTGTGTTCCTACATTCCCGGTGCGGCAGCTGCGGTGCGCCAGTTGCGGGCCGCGGGCATCAATTCGCTCATCCTGAACGGGTCGGCCGTTGATGGGTCCTACTGGCTGGATGCGGTGCCGGGCCTGTCGGGTTTCGTGTTGCCTGTTCAGGGCTCGATCTATGGCGATGACCCGCGCGCAGACGTGGAAGGCTTTAATCGAGCCTATGAGGCAGCGACCGGCGCGCGCCCGTCCAGCCAATATGCCTATCCTGGCTATATCCTGATTGACCTTTGGGCCAAAGCGGTCGAGCGGGCAGGGTCCGTGCAGGGACCTGCCGTAACCGCAGAGCTTGAAAAGATGCAAGGAGAGGAAACAGCATTCGGCCCACGCAGCTTCAGTGCTACACTGCATCACCAAAATAGCGCGAAAATGCAGATCATCGAGATTTCTGATGCCAAGCCCGGCGTGGTCGGTGACTGGACAATCAGCGAACCGGTGCCGCTGGATGTGCTGTTGAAATAACCGCCCATTGACTGAAAAATCACAACCTGTCCTGCGCAAGCGGGGCAGGTTTTAATCACTTCTTTGTCGGCTGCAGAGCGTGTTTCGGTCGTTCGGCCTGCGGGGCGACCAGTTTTGAACTGTCTGTTTTATGGAGACGGATATTCTCTGTACGCGGCAAGCCACAATTCCAGAAACAAACATTTGGGGGGGAAAGTGGTGGGCGACCTTGGAATCGAACCAAGCGTGCGTCTCCGCGAGGGAGTTACAGTCCCCTGCCACACCTTGCGGCCTGTCGCCCACTTTGCCCTGCGCTGATGCGCCGAACGTGGGGCTAGGTATCGCGGGCGGCGGGCGGCGTCAATATGAAAAATCACCCAAATGCACTTGTCTCGACCGGGCGCTTGGCGCATTGTCCGGGCCTTGTGAAAAGGCAAGGGTTTGCACGGACGGATGGCGCGATGAAAAAGCCGAAATGGGTTGTGAAAAAAGAGCAGGACAAGCGCAAGGCGGCGTCTGAAACCGTTTGGCTTTTCGGGCTTCACGCGGTGCGCGACGCGCTGGAAAACCCCGACCGCGAGAAGCTGCGCCTGATCGTGACGAAAAATGCCTCTGACAAGCTGGCCGAAGCGATTGAAGCCTCCGGCATGACCCCTGAAATGGCTGACCCGCGCAAGTTTCCCGCCCCGCTTGACCCAAATTCGGTGCATCAGGGGGCCGCTCTTGAGGTGAAGCCCTTGAACTGGGGGGATTTTGCCACCCGCGTCATGGGCGGCACGGGGAAAATGCCTGTGGTCGTGCTGCTGGACCGGGTGACGGACCCGCATAATGTCGGGGCTGTTTTGCGCTCGTCCGAGGTATTCGGCGCGGCCGCAGTGATTGGTACGAAACACGGGTCAGCACCCGAAACCGGCGCGCTGGCCAAAACCGCATCCGGCGCCCTGGAGCGCCAGCCCTATCTGCGGGTGCGCAATCTGGCAGATACGATGGTTGAACTGCAGGGCATGGGCTTTGTTGTGCTGGGCATGGATGGCGAAGCGGATGAAACCATCGGGGATGCGCTGGCGGCCCGGCCCGACCGCCCCGTGGCGCTTGTGATGGGCGCAGAAGGCCCGGGGTTGCGTGAAAAGACCAAGGCGACCTGTGATGCGCTTGTCAAAATTCCCTTCGCCCGTGACTTCGGATCGCTAAACGTGTCGAACGCCGCCGCCGTTGCGCTCTACGCCACGCGGCTCACGCGGTGATCAACTCCCCGTGCGGGGGGCTGTAATATCGCCCGGCAGGGGGCAGATTGGGGGAAACCGAAAGGAGACCCCAATGACCCATTTGACCCGCCGCCACATGTTGACCGGACTTGCCGCCCTGCCGCTGGGCGCGGCCTTCGTGACCCGCCCCGCCTTTGCCGCGAACCCGCCCATCTATGCCGAGGATGGCATCGCCTGGGATGGTCACGACCCGGTGGCCTATTTCACCAAAGGCGCACCGATGCCCGGATCAGAGGCGCATTCTGTGATGCATGAGGGGGCCAAAGTGCTTTTCTCCAGCGCCGAGACCCGCGACATGTTCGTGGCGGACCCCGCGAAATACGCGCCACAGTTTGGCGGCTATTGCGCCTATGCCGCCAGCAAAGGGTATATCGCCCCAACCGTGCCCGAGGCCTGGACCGTTCACGAAGGCAAGCTTTACCTGAATTTCAGCCTGCGCGCGCGCGAGCTGTGGTTGCAGGATGTGACCGGGAACATCGCCAAGGGCAATGCAAACTGGCCCGGCATCCTGGACGCCTGACGGGTCACAGCCAGTTCACAAGTGTTTTACCGGCCCTTTTTCACAAGGGAATGGCACATAGATGAAGATCAGAGCGCAGGTCGTGGAACGCCTGCAAGCTCAATTCACTGTCCCTCGTTCCACCAACTTGCGCCCGGGGCCTACTCCCCTCGGGCGCATTTTTCTTTTGCAACCGGGCTTGGCGTATCGGGGCGGGCAGCTTAGCTGTTTCTTATGACACATGCAGATGAAAACGCCCGCCTGAAGCACATCCTGACAACCACCCGCGTGATCGGCCTTGTTGGCCTGTCTCACAAGCCGGAACGCGCCAGCTTTCGCGTGGCGCGGTTCCTGTCTGAAAAGGGATACCGGGTGATCGGCGTGAACCCCGGTCTGGCCGGGCAGGTGATGTTTGGCGAGACCGTGCGGGCGTCTGTCGCAGACCTGCCGACAGAGACGGATATGATTGACCTGTTTCGCCGCTCAGAAGCGATTGAGCCGATCGTGGACGAAGCCCTTGCGGCATTGCCCAACCTGCGCACTGTCTGGATGCAACTGGACATCTTCAACGCAGCCGCGCGGGAAAAGGCACAGGCGCGCGGGATCGAGGTGGTAGAAGATCGCTGCCCTGCGATCGAGTATCCGCGATTGATCGGCGACGGAGCGCTGGTCGGCTAAAGCGTTTCGAGATTAACTTGAGACACGAGTTGATTTCGAAACGCCAACAACATCAATAGGTTCTGCGCGTTTCGTCTCATTGTTGTGCCTCAACAATAAGTCGAAACGCTTTAGCTTTTGCGGCCCGCTTTCTCGGCAATGCCGGAGGTGCCTTCGCGGCGCGCCAGTTCGGCCAGCACATCCGCCAGGGGCACGTCACGAGAGGCAAGTACAACCAGCAGGTGGTAAAGCACGTCGGCGGCCTCAAAGGTCAGGTTCTCGCGGTCATTTTTCACCGCTGCAATGATGGCTTCCACCGCTTCTTCGCCAAATTTCTCGGCGCATTTTTCCGGGCCTTTGGACAAGAGCTTGGCAGTCCAGCTGCTGTCGGGATCGGCGGTTTTGCGTGCGTCGATGGTGGCGGCGAGTTGATCGAGAACGTTCATGACAGCCTCATGGGGATGCCCGCGGCGGCCATGTGTTCCTTGGCCTCGCGGATGGTGTAGTCACCGAAGTGAAAGATCGAAGCGGCCAGCACCGCGCTGGCCCCACCCTTGGTCACGCCGTCGACAAGGTGGTCCAGATTGCCCACGCCGCCCGAGGCGATCACGGGCACATGCACGGCATCTGAAATGGCCCGCGTGAGTGGCAGGTTGAAGCCCGCGCGGGTGCCGTCACGGTCCATCGAGGTCAGAAGGATCTCGCCGGCTCCTTTGGTTTCCATCAACTTGGCGAATTCAACGGCGTCAATCGGATTGCCGTCTGCGTCCAGTGCGGCTTTGCGCCCGCCATGGGTGAAGATTCCCCATTTGTTGGGGGTACCATCCGCATCATGGCCAATGGTTTTCGCGTCGATGGCAACGACGATGCATTGGCTGCCAAAGCGGTCTGCCGAGCGGGCAATCACGTCCGGGTCGGCCACGGCGGCAGAGTTGAAGCTGACCTTGTCAGCACCTGCCAAAAGCAGGTCACGCACATCTTCGGGCGCGCGCACCCCACCGCCGATGGTCAGCGGCATGAAACATTGTTCGGCCGTGCGCGTGGCCAGATCGAACATGGTGCCGCGGTTTTCATGGGTGGCCTTGATGTCGAGGAAACACAGCTCGTCCGCCCCGGCGGCGTCATAGGCACGCGCCTGTTCCACCGGGTCGCCCGCGTCGATCAGATCGACGAAGTTGACGCCTTTCACCGTGCGGCCTTCGGCCACGTCGAGACAGGGGATGATGCGGGTTTTCAGCATTGGGGCCTCGGTTGTTGGACGGGGTCGTGTCTACTGTGCTTGGGGCGCGGGTGCAATCGGCGCGCGGGCTATGCGGCGCATGGCATCGCGCACGATCAGGATGTGAAATGGCATGACCACGGCCAGATAGATATAGCCGGCCAGATTGTGGCGGTGCACCCAAGTGGCCATGTGGATCGTATCATCCGCCTTAAAGACCGAAATGCGGAAATCCTGATGCCAGTCATCCGTGCCGACAATGACCTCGTTCTCATCCTCAAATTCGAGCGGGAAGATGCTGTCCACATACCCTTTGTCGATCCGGGTTTTGAACCCGAAAGGAGACAGAATGCGGTTGCGAATTTTCAGAAGCGTCATGGCCCATGACGGTAGCGCCAGTCCAATTTGCAGCGCCTCCTGCGCGCTGAGCGGACTTGTCACGGCATAGCCGTCGATAAAGTCACCTTTGGTGAAACGCTCCCACAGCTTTGAGGTGCGGGGCAGCGAGGTCGTGCGGACCCGGCCCATCTTACGCGCTTTTCAGGACGCCAAGCGCCTCATTCAAATCAATCGCGCCGTCATAAAGCGCCCGGCCCGAGATGGCACCATCCAGAGGCGCACCACAGGACTTCAGCGCGCGCAGATCATCCAGCGAGCTGACGCCGCCGCTGGCGATCACCGGGATCGAGACCGCGCGGGCCAGATCGGCGGTCGCCTCGACATTGGGCCCCTGCATCGCGCCGTCGCGGTTGATATCCGTGTAGATGATGGCGGCCACGCCCGCGTCCTCGAAGGATTTGGCAAGATCGGTGACCATCACATCGGTCTCTTCCGCCCAGCCTTTGGTGGCGACACGCCCGTCACGCGCATCAATGCCCACGGCGACCTTGCCGGGGAAGGCGCGGGCAGCTTCGCGCACCAGATCAGGGTTTTCCACCGCCACGGTGCCAAGGATCACGCGGGACAGGCCCTTTTCGATCCAGCCTTCGATCGTGGCCATATCGCGAATGCCGCCGCCCAGTTGGGCGGGCACGTCGATGGCGTTCAGAATGGCCTCGACCGCGCCGCCGTTCACCGGCTCGCCTGCGAAAGCACCGTTCAGGTCGACCAGGTGAATCCACTCGCAACCTGCATCCTGAAACGCGCGCGCCTGCGCGGCGGGGTCGTCGTTAAACACGGTTGCCGCGTCCATCTCGCCGCGCAACAGGCGCACGCATTGGCCGTCTTTCAGGTCGATGGCGGGATAAAGGATCATGGCAGGTGCTCCGGCTTATATGTTTGTCAGGCCGCTTTTGGCACGGACGCGGGCAGGCGGCAAGAGATGGCTCCAGCTACGTCACACTTGCCAGCAGGCCGGGCCGGGCGGCAGGATGCATGAAAACGGGAGGAAAACATGAAACGAGTTCTAACAGCGGCTGCGCTGGTGGTTGGTTTGGCCGGGGCCGCGTCGGCTGATCCGGTTATGGGTGTGTGGAAGACACAGGTGGATGACGGGGCCTATGCCCATGTCACATTCTCGAAATGTGGCGCGGCGCTTTGTGGTGCAATCTCGCGCACGTTCAATGCATCGGGTGAATACAAATCCGAAAACATCGGCAAAAAGCTGGTGTGGGACATGAGCCCAAATGGCGGTGGCAAATACTCAGGGGGCAAGATTTGGCAGCCCTCGACCGGCAAGGTTTACAAATCCAAGATGACTCTGAGCGGATCGACCCTGAAGGTTGCAGGCTGTGTTGGCCCGATCTGCAAGAAACAAACATGGTCACGCGTGAAGTAACCAGTGCTCCATAAGCGAAAAGGGCGCCCGTCGAGGCGCCCTTTTTTATGGTGTCCAGCTCAGGAAGTTCGCGATCATCCTAAGCCCCGCCGCCTGGCTTTTTTCCGGGTGGAACTGCATGCCGATCATGTTGTCACGGCCCACAATGGCGGTGATGTCGCCCGCGTAGTCGCAATGGGCCAAACGGTCGGCAGGGTGGTCCACGACAAAGTGGTAGGAGTGCACGAAATAGGCGTGGTCGCCCGTTGTCACGCCATCAAGCACAGGGTGGGTGCTGTCGATCACCAGATCGTTCCAGCCCATATGCGGGACCTTCAGGGCCGGGTCAGCGGGGGTGATCTTGCGCACATGCCCCTTGATCCAGTCAAACCCCTCTGTGTCCTGATATTCGTGGCTTACGGTGGCGAGCATTTGCATGCCCACGCAGATGCCCATGAAAGGGCGGCCCTGACGGATCACCGCCTCTTCCAGCGCTTCATAGATGCCGCGATGGTCGGACAGTTGCTGGCGGCAAGCGGGGAAGGCCCCGTCGCCGGGCAGCACAATCCGGTCGGCGCGGGTCACGTCTTCAGGCTTGGTGGATACGATCACGTCACCTGCATTCGTCTCAGCCGCCATGCGCTGAAACGCTTTTTCGGCCGAGTGCAGGTTGCCGCTGTCATAGTCGATGATCACGGTCAGCATGTTGGTCTCCGGGTCGGGTGTGCTTTACAGAGCACCCTTGGTCGAGGGGATGTCCTCCGCTTTGCGCGGATCAGTTTCAACAGCCAAGCGCAGGGCACGGGCCACGGCCTTGAAGGCGGCCTCGGCCACGTGGTGGGCATTGAAGCCGTGGATCTGGTCGATATGCAGCGTGATGCCGCCATGGGTCGCCAAAGCCTGAAAGAACTCGCGCACCAGCTCGGTGTCGAAGGTGCCGATCTTCGGGGCCGCGAAGTCCACATTCCAAATCAGGTAGGGGCGGGCGGACAGGTCCAGCGCCGCGCGCACCTGCGCGTCATCCATCGGCAGGTGGCATTCGCCATAGCGACGGATGCCCTTCTTGTCGCCAAGCGCCTCGACCAGCGCCTGCCCGATCGCAATGCCGGTATCCTCGACCGTGTGGTGGTCGTCGATATGCAGATCACCCTCGGCGCGGATCGTCATGTCGATCAGCGAGTGGCGCGACAACTGGTCCAGCATGTGGTCAAAAAAGCCCACGCCGGTCTGGTTGTCATACTGTCCGGTCCCGTCGAGGTTCAGCTCGACCGAGATGGCGGTTTCAGCGGTTTTACGAGTGATCTGGGCGCGCCGCATCGGGTCATCCTTCTTTTGTCTCGGCCCCTTATAGGCGGGCTGGGCAGTATGGGAAAGATGGCAATGCAAGCCGGGCGGCAGCTGTGGCCGCGCAGCCCCGCGCACGCGATTGGACACATGGGTGCGCGCGCGGGATGCGATAATCGGCCCCGTTTGGGGGCAGAAAGGTGTCAGGCGGCCTGCGACGTCATGAATTCACGCGGGCAGAGCGTCAGAAGATGGCTCAGATCTTCGCGCCCCATATAGGTCATGAACCCTTTGAGCGGCGCGTTTGACCCTTTGGCAAACCATGACAGGGCGCCCGGATCCGTGTGCATATAGCCTTCGCGCTCGGCCAGTCCGCGGAAGGCGTATTTCTCGGGCATGAAACCAAAGATGAAATCCGGCGACCAGCGCAGCACACATGTGGCCAGTGCAAACCGGGCCAGCATGCCGGGCAAGCCGGTGCCGCGATAACGATCATCGCCGCGCACCCAAAGTTCGCCGTGATAACAGGTTTTGCCGGCAATCCGCCGCGCGCCGGGGCCGGGCTGATAGTTGCTGCGCGCCATGTCCAGATCCAGCCCGGTGGGGGGGAAAGCCTGGAAGTTTCGGGTCAGATAGTCTGACAGGACCGCCCCTTGCAGATCGAACAAACGCATGGCTTGCGTGTGCACCAATTCACCATTTTCGTTCCATCCGGCAATCCAGAAACCATTGTCTTCGGACATCTGGTGCAATTTTGGATTGAATGGGTCCCCAAGGGGTTGATGTGTGCGATGCTCTTCGATATATTTCCCGTAAAGGTTGAAATCCGACCCCATTTCGATCATCAAGCCTTTGTCATTGGCCATGTCGAGAATAGCGGTCACATATTGTGCTCCGGTGAATGTGTCGTGGATGGTCATAATCATCTCCCATGCGTCCGATTGTCCATGGGATAGCTTAACCTATGCGCGAATTATTTCGAACGGAATCGACGTTTTGGCGCGATAATTAGAATTTTAATGATCTACCGTGCCAGCCTCGCACCGATTTCAAGCAGACAAGCAGGGTTGAAGGGGGCAGGGTTCATGTGCGCCAACGCGCTGGGTGCACAGGGCGCATGCAGGACGTGTCACCAAGGTGATCGCCTCAAAGCTCTGGCGGCACCACGCGCATGGTCAGCTCTTCAGGCATCGAACAGCGCACATCATCCGGCAGATCGTTGATCTCTACGTTGCGGGTCCGGTCAATCAATGTGGCCAGAGCAAATTCCCCATCGGCAAAACGACAGGCCATCGCAAGGCGCTGGTAACTGATGGGGGTCAACTGGTCATCAGGACCATGGGCGATGCGCGTGTGAATGTGATCCAGCCGGATCGATCGCGTGGTTGAGATGTCATGGAAGGGCTGTGCCAGCAGATTGGCAAATCCCGGACCGCCGGGCAGGCTTCCAACGCCCTTACCGACCGAGGAGCGGTATTTCTCCCACCCAAACCACGTGGCGAAAGACGACTTTTCACCCACTTCCGTGCAGATCCAGTCCCCGTTTTCGTCATTGAACCGAAACACCATCAGATAGGGGCGCAGCAACGAAAAGCTCTCGCTTTCCAAATCTCCTTCGCTGCGCGCCCAGGCGTGAAAGCCAAATTTCAGCAAATCCGAGCCCTTGTCCCATATTGCCGTCAAGGGATGTTGTTGCAGGTAATAGGGCACGGGCCCCAGTTGCAGACCCAAATAGTAAAGGTCGTTGATATGTTTGCTTTCATTATGCAGCCAGGCCTCGCCCCGCGCGATCAGCTCTTCGGCCTCGCGCAGTGAATTGCGGCCTGTTTCGGTCAGCTTGTAGCTTCGGTTTTCCAAGGTGAAGAGCGGGCTGCCTTTGTACTCTTCCAAAAGCGCAATATGGCGCCGCACGGTCTGGCGCGTGCTTTTCAGGTCGCTGACCGTCTGAGACAGGTTCAATGTGCGCGCCAAAGATGCGAATGAGCGCAGCATCTCGTAAAGCAATGCAGGGCTGTCGCGATGGGACATTTTTATACCCGTGCCTCCAAATTAACCGCTTTCATGGCGCGGCTTCACCAGAATACAGACAGACTATTTGCAAAAAAATCCTTTTTACAAGCAGCTTTAGGTTGTCGGGTAAAAAAATCACCCATCATGTGATAGTTTATTTACCCATCCTGTTCAAAGCTAACCAATTGGGCTTGAGTGCAATTCCTGCCACTCTCGCTATACGGGTAACAACAATTGGTGAAAAAGATGGTTCATCCAGTGGATGTCCATGTGGGCAAGAAAATCAGGGAAGTTCGGCTTTTGCGCGGCATGACACAGGTGATCGTTGCAGATCAACTTGGGCTGTCCTTCCAACAACTGCAGAAATACGAAACGGGGTATAACCGCGTTTCAGCCAGCAAAATGTTCGAGATTGCGCGTCTGCTCAAAGTAGAGCCGGGGTATTTCTTTGATGGCCTGCCACGTGAGGGCAGTGACGCTGCCGCCAACGGGGCGTTGGATGAACGCACGGCAAAAGCGGCGCAGGCATTGTCATCCATCGCCGATGAGAAAGTGCGCAATCAAATACACTCGATGATTCACGAGCTTGCCGAACGCGCGGCGAGCTAAAGCGTCTCGGATTAAACTTGAGGCTCATGTTTGTTCCGAAATGCTCCAGCTGGGCTTTTGACGGTTCAAAGGTCTGTCGCCCGCGCCCCGCAAATGCGAGGGGTGAATAAAGCGTTTCGAGATTAACTTGAGACACAAGTTGATTTCGAAACGCCCACAACATTGGTAGGTTCCGCGCGTTTCGTCTCATTGTTGTGCCTCAACAATAAGTCGAAACGCTTTAACGGGTTTGCGAAGGATGTGCGGCCGTGGGGACGGTTGCGACGACATCATGCTCGGGCGACAAGGAAAAGGGGCGGTGTTGACCGTCCCTTTTTCATTTGCGGACGTCACGAACCTGTGGGCGGATCATGTTCCAAGCCGTGCAATTGGTGGCCGTGCATGGCGTGATACGGGTGTCTTCGGGCTCTTATGAGCCTGATCTGACACACATGATCTGAAAATATCCGGAGGGTCCCATTTGGAGCGGGCGAGGCGATTCGAACGCCCGACCCTAACCTTGGCAAGGTTATGCTCTACCCCTGAGCTACGCCCGCTTCCTATGGTTTGTCTGGCGGGTGACCAGACCGGGTATCCGATTGGAGCGGGCGAGGCGATTCGAACGCCCGACCCTAACCTTGGCAAGGTTATGCTCTACCCCTGAGCTACGCCCGCTTCCTTCGGTGAGGGGGATATAGCGACATGGGATGGGGGCCGCAAGAGGGTTTTGCCCGCTTTTCCAAAGAATTTCGCGCAAGCCTCAAAGCAATGCGTGACCGATCAGCCCGATCGCTGAAATGGCGATGGCAGCAAAGGTCATCAGCATGCCTGCGCGCCGCGCCAGAAAGTTCATTGGGCGGCGAATGAACGCATAGGCGTGCAGCAAACGGCCCAGCACAATCAATGCGGCAAGGGCCACTGTCACGCCCTGTGGCGTCCCGGAAAGCTCGACCAAAAGCAAAAGCAGCAGGCTGATGGGGGCGTATTCCGCGCAATTGGCATGGGCGCGCATCCGGTAAAGCAGCGCCTTGTCGTCACCATCCCCCACGCTCACCCGTTTGGAAATGCGCAAGGCAACCACGCGGGTGGACAGCCAGATATAAAGCAGCCCGATCAGGGCGGCGGCAACGGATGTGATGGTGATACTCATGGAAACTCCCCTGTCAGGCCGGCGGTTGCCGACCCGACAAGGGATAGTCGTTTATTCCAGTTCGACCAAGAGGTCCTTGGCGTCAATCTGGCCGCCAGCCTGGATGTGCAGCGCGGCCACAACCGCGTCGCGTTCGGCGTGAATGCCCGTTTCCATCTTCATCGCTTCGATGGTCAAAAGCAGATCGCCTTCTTTCACCTGCTGCCCGGCGGCCACCGCGACAGAGGCCACCACGCCGGGCATCGGGGCGCCCACGTGGTTGGGGTTGCCGTCCTCGGCCTTTGGGCGCGCTTGGGTGGCGGATTTCACCAACCGGTTCGGCACGCGGATGGTGCGCGGCTGACCGTTCAGCTCAAAGAACACCTTCACTTCGCCGTTCTCGTCGGTTTCACCCAAGGCCTGCAGGCGAATTTCCAACGTCTTGCCCGGATCAATCTCGGCGGTGATCTCTTCGCCCGGCTCCATACCGTAAAAGAAGGTCTTGGTGGGCAGGCTGCGCACTGGGCCATAGGTCCGGTGGCGGCCCATATAGTCCAAAAACACCTTCGGATACATCAGGTAGCCGTTCAGATCCTCGTCATCGACCTTGAAGCCTTCCAGCTCCTTGGACAGCTCGGCGCGGGTGGCCTCCAGGTCAACCGGCTCCAGATGCGCGCCGGGGCGTTTCAGGTTCGGTTTCTCGTCCTTGAGCACCTTCTTGATGATCGACTTGGGGAAGCCGCCGGGCGGTTGGCCCAGATTGCCGCGCATCATATCGACCACGCTGTCAGGGAAGGCCACATCGGTCTTGGGGTCCTCGACCTCGGCACGGGTCAGTCCCTGGCTGACCATCATCAGCGCCATGTCGCCCACGACCTTGGATGAGGGCGTCACCTTCACGATGTCGCCAAACATCTGGTTCACATCCGCATAGCTCTGCGCCACGTCCGGCCATTTCTCTTCCAGCCCCAACGAACGCGCCTGCGCCTTGAGGTTGGTAAACTGGCCGCCGGGCATCTCGTGCAGGTAAACTTCGGAGGCAGGCGCCTCGAGACCGCTTTCAAACGCCGCATATTGGTGACGCACGCCTTCCCAATAATTCGAAACCTCGCGGATCGCGCCAATATCCAGCCTGGTGTCGCGGTCGGTGTTGCGCAGCGCCTCGACCACCGAACCCAGACAGGCCTGCGATGTGCCGCCCGAGAAGGCGTCCATCGCGGCGTCGACTGCATCCACACCGGCATCAGCGGCTGCCAGGATGGTCGCGCCAGCAATGCCGGATGTGTCATGGGTGTGGAAATGGATCGGCAAACCGACCTCTTCCTTCAACGCCTTGATCAGCACCCGCGCAGCGGCCGGTTTCAACAGACCCGCCATGTCTTTCAGGCCCAGAACATGCGCGCCTGCGGCCTCCAGCTCTTTGGCCATGCCGACATAGTATTTCAGGTCATATTTGGCCCGGTCGGGGTTCAGAATGTCGCCGGTGTAGCAAACAGTGCCCTCGACGACCTTGCCCGCAGCCCCAACGGCATCCATTGCGACACGCATGTTTTCGACCCAGTTGAGTGAATCAAACACGCGGAATACGTCCACGCCGGATTTTGCCGCCTGCGCCACAAAGGCCTGCACCACGTTGTCGGGATAGTTGGTGTATCCCACCCCGTTTGATGCGCGCAGCAGCATTTGAGTCATCACGTTGGGCATCGCGCTGCGAAGATCGCGCAGGCGTTGCCACGGGCATTCCTGCAAGAAGCGATAGGCCACGTCAAAGGTCGCACCCCCCCAGCATTCGACACTGAAGAGCTGCGGCAGATTGGCGGCATAGGCCGGCGCCACCTTGATCATGTCAATCGAGCGCATGCGGGTTGCCAGAAGCGACTGGTGTCCGTCGCGCATGGTGGTGTCGGTGATCAGAAGCTGGCTTTGCGCCTTCATCCAATCGGCCACGGCCTGCGGCCCTTCGGCCTCTAGCAACGTACGTGTGCCCGCCGCCGGCTCTGCACGCAGGGCAGGGGGCTTGGGGGTCTTCAGGTCAGCGGGCGGGGCCGGGCGATCTGCTGTTTCCGGGTGCCCGTTCACGGTGATATCCGCGATATAGGTCAGAACCTTCGTGCCCCGGTCGCGACGCTTCTTGAACTGGAACAGCTCGGGCGTCTCGTCGATGAACTTGGTGGTGTATTGGTTGTTCAGGAAGGTCGGGTGCTTCAGAAGGTTTTCGACAAACGCAATATTGGTCGACACACCACGCACACGAAACTCGCGCAGCGCCCGGTCCATGCGTGCGATCGCGGCCTCTGGCGTTTGCGCCCAGGCGGTGACCTTGGTCAGAAGGCTGTCGTAATAGCGCGTGATCACCCCGCCCGCGTAAGCGGTGCCGCCATCCAGACGGATGCCCATGCCGGTGGCCGAGCGGTAGGCGGTGATGCGGCCATAGTCAGGGATGAAGTTGTTTTGCGGGTCTTCCGTGGTCACGCGGGTCTGCAACGCATGGCCGTTCAGACGGATGTCATACTGGCTGGCCTTGCCTGTCGCTTCGGCCAGTGATTTGCCCTCGGCGATCAGGATTTGCGCCTGCACGATGTCGATACCGGTGACCTCTTCCGTCACGGTGTGTTCGACCTGAACGCGGGGGTTCACCTCGATGAAATAGAACTTGCCCGTTTCCATATCCATCAGGAATTCGACAGTGCCCGCGCATTCGTAGTTCACGTGAGAGCAGATTTTGCGGCCCAACTCGCAGATCTCTTCGCGCTGGGCCTCAGAGAGATAAGGCGCGGGCGCGCGTTCGACGACTTTCTGGTTGCGGCGCTGGACCGAGCAGTCACGTTCATAGAGGTGATAGATGTTGCCGTGGCTGTCGCCAAGAATCTGCACCTCGACATGGCGGGCGCGGGTGATCATCTTTTCCAGATAGCCCTCGCCATTGCCAAAGGCGGCTTCCGCCTCGCGGCGGCCTTCCAGCACTTTCTCTTCAACCTCGTCTTCGCCAAAGATCGGGCGCATGCCGCGCCCGCCGCCACCCCAGCTGGCTTTCAGCATCAGGGGATAGCCAATCTCGGCGGCTTCGGATTTGATCGCGCCCATGTCATCGCCCAGCACCTCGGTGGCGGGAATGACGGGCACACCGGCGGCAATGGCGACCTTGCGGGCCGATGCCTTGTCGCCAAGGGCGCGCATGGTTTCCGCCTTGGGGCCGATGAAGGTGATGCCGTTGGCGGCACAGGCGTCCACGAAATCTGGGTTTTCTGAGAGGAGCCCGTAACCGGGATGGATTGCATCTGCGCCGCATTCCTTTGCGACCCGGATGATCTCGTCAATCGACAGATAGGCTGCGACCGGACCCATGCCTTCGCCGATCCGGTAGGCCTCGTCGGCTTTGAACCGGTGCAGGCCCAGCTTGTCTTCTTCGGCATAGACCGCCACGGTCTTTTTGCCCATTTCGTTTGCGGCCCGCATCACGCGGATTGCAATCTCGCCCCGGTTGGCAATCAGGATTTTCTGAAAGTCGCGCATCAGGTTTCCCCCCCGTTTCGGCATGTCCCTTAGCTGGAATTGCCAAAGTCGTAGGGTGTGCCGCGCTGCAGCGCAATAGTTTTTGAAAGGATTTCGCAAGGTTTAGCGCTAAATTGGTAAAATCATTTTACCAATGCGGGCACACCTTCTCAGTTGGGCTTCGAAAGAAGCCCCCCCGGCTGGCGTGTGATTCGCCCTTCAAGCTCCAGCGTCACAAGCTCCGGCAGGATGTCTTGCGATCTGGCGCCATGTTGATCCCCCATGTCGCGGATCAATTGATCCTCGGCCAGCGGGCTGGGGCCAAGCCGCGACAGAATATGCCGGTGCAGCTGTGCGGTTTCGGCCAGGGTTCTTTTTTCCGGCGGGGCGGGGGGAATGTCGTCAACACAAACGTCAGAAACGGGTGAATTTGCGTCATCTGGCAGGCCATTTGCCGCTGTACGCGCAGGGCCAATCGCCTCGATCACGTCATCCGCGCCACGCACAAGCGCCGCGCCATCACGGATCAGGAAGTTACAGCCGGTTGCGCGGGCGTCAAACGGGTGGCCGGGAACCGCCAGCACGTCGCGCCCCTGATCCAGCGCATTTCTGGCGGTCAGCAAAGAGCCGGATTTCGCGGCGGCTTCGACCACCACAACGGCCCGCGCCAGACCTGAAATAAGGCGATTGCGGCGCGGGAAATGGCGCGCCTGAGGGGAAAGCCCGATGGGTTGTTCCGACAATCGCAGCCCGTCGCGGGCGATCTCTTCGGCAAGCACGGTGTTTTCCTTGGGATAGATGACATCCACACCACCGGCCAGCACCGCCACGGTTTTGCCGCGTGCCAGGGCTTCGGTATGGGCGACCGTGTCGATGCCGCGCGCCAATCCGGACACAACGGTGAACCCTGCGTCCGACAGCTCGCCGGCCAGTTTGCGGGCCATGCGTGTGCCGATGGAGGACGCATTGCGTGCCCCGATCAGGGCAACCATGGGGCTGTGAAGCAACGCCTGATCGCCAATGGTCCAGAAAAAGGGCGGCGGGTCCGGGATTTCGGAAAGCAGCTCGGGATAGGCCTTGGTGCCCCAGGCAACCATCTTGGCGCCCGCCATCTGAGCGCGTTCATATTCGGCTTCGGCCACGGCCAGCGGACAGGGGGCGTAGTCTTTCACCCCAGCGACGCGCGCCACTTCGGGCAGCGCCTCAAGGGCGGCCTGCGCGCTGCCATGTTCGTTCATAAGTCTGAAAAATGTGGTCACACCAACGCGGCGTGATCGCAAGAGACGGATCCAAGCCAGCTTGTCTTCCACAGTTTGGGGTGAGGGGGTGGGGTGGAGGGAAGGGATTAGATCCGATTGCATGGTTGATTCCGTCTCTTACCGGTTAACCATGCGATGGAAATGGTTAACGTACTCCTAACGGATGTGTTTTTCAGCCCCTTGCATGGCCCGCCCCGCCCTTACGCCGCCCTCACGCCGCTGATCCGCCAACAGTCAATCCGCCAATCAGCAAAGAGGGCTGGCCCACACCCACCGGCACGGATTGTCCTGATTTCCCGCATGTGCCAACACCCGGATCAAGCGCCATATCGTTGCCGATAGCGCGGATCTGCTTCATCGCTTGCGGACCATCCCCGATCAGAGTGGCGCCTTTCACGGGCGCACCAACCTTGCCGCCCTCGACACGGTAGGCTTCTGTGCAGGAAAAGACGAATTTGCCGTTGGTGATGTCCACCTGACCGCCGCCGAACCCGACAGCATAGATGCCGTCCTTCAACGCGCCCAGCACCTCTTCGGGTGTAGAGTCGCCGCTTTCCATGATGGTGTTGGTCATGCGCGGCATCGGCGCATGCGCATAGCTTTGGCGCCGTCCGTTGCCCGTGGGTTGAACCCCCATCAGCCGCGCGTTCTGGCGGTCCTGCATGTAGCCGACCAACACGCCGTCCTCGATCAACACGGCCCGGCCCGAGGGTGTGCCTTCGTCATCCACGGTGATCGATCCGCGCCGGTCGGGCAGGGTGCCGTCATCGACAACGGTCACGCCTTTGGCCGCGACCTGCTGGCCGACAAGGCCCGAGAAGGCCGAGGAGCCCTTGCGGTTGAAGTCACCTTCCAGCCCGTGACCGACGGCCTCGTGCAGCAGAATGCCGGGCCAACCATTGCCAAGCACCACGTCCATCACGCCAGCGGGCGCAGGCACCGCGTCGAGGTTCACCAAAGCGATGCGAAGGGCTTCGCGCGCGGTGCTTTGCCAGTGCGACGCCTCCATCAACCCGGTCAGGCCGGCGCGCCCGCCCCCACCCGCCGAGCCGCTTTCGCGCCGCCCGTCTTTCTCGACGATCACCGAGACATTCAGACGGGTCATCGGGCGGGTATCAGAGACCAGCTGCCCATCGGGGCGCAGGATATGCACCTCTTGCAAAGACGCCGCGATGGTGGCCGAGACCTGCACCACACGCGCATCCAGATCACGCGTGAAGGCGTCGATCTCGCGCAGGGTTTCAACCTTCAGGCCAAAGCCCGCATCCGCCATCGGATCGGCATCCGTATATAGCTTGCGATTGGTGTGGGCGGGCGCATCAGCCCAGGTGCCGCCGCCATCGCCCACGGCCAGCCGCGCGGTGGCGGCGGCACGTTTAAGTGCGGCTTCGCTGATCTCGGTCGAATGCGCATAGCCGGTGGTTTCGCCCTTCACGGCGCGCAACCCGAACCCTTCCGATGCGTCATAGCTTGCGTTTTTCAGCCGCCCATCATCAAAGACCAGCGCCTCGGATCGCATGCGCTCAAAAAACAACTCGCCATCATCCGCGCCACGCGTCGCCTCGGTCAAAATGCCGGTCGCAGTGTCCCGGTCCAGCTGGGTTTCAAAAGGGCGAAAAGGGGTGGTCTCGGTCATCGGGGCCTCGGATTAGCGCTAACCGCCGGGATTTGCGGTTTTGTTCATTAACTTGCGAAGGTTTTTTCTTGTTCCCAGCCTCTTAATATGGTTTTTCAGGAGTGAGAAACAAGGGATTCCCGCGCCCCCATGCGCGGGAGAGGTTAGAGCGGGATGAAGCCTGATCCGGGAAGAGCCGGGGTCGGGCCGCGCCGCACAGGGAAGAGAAAGACGAATATGATGCGTTTCAGCAGCCTTTTCGCCACTGCTACAGCAATGATGACCGCAGGCGCCGCTATGGCACAAGAGAACCTGGAAGTGATCGGTAAGCCGGTCGACGGCGCCATCGGGTTCCAGCCCGCAGCCACCAACATTGCCGAGGCCGCACAGGGGCTGGACGGGCTGATCAACGTGATCATCATCGCGATCTCGCTTTTCGTGACAGCGCTTTTGCTTTGGGTGATCGTGCGCCACAACCGCCGCGCCAACCCCGAGCCCGCGACCTTCTCGCACAATACGCCGATTGAAATCGCATGGACCCTGATCCCGGTTGTCATTCTGGTGTTCATCGGGGCCTTCTCGTTGCCGGTTCTGTTCCAGCAACAGGTGATCCCCAAGGGCGACGTTGTCATCAAGGTGACGGGCTACCAGTGGTACTGGGGCTATGAATATCCCGAGCACGAGTTTGGGTTCGACAGCTTCCTGCTGGATAAATCGGCTCTGGAAGAAAACGGATATGAGCAGAGCGACTATCTGCTGGCCACCGACACCGCTGTCGTGGTGCCGACCGGCAAGAAGGTTGTGATGCAGGTGACGGCTGCTGACGTGATCCACTCCTGGACCATCCCGGCCTTTGGCGTGAAGCAGGATGCTGTTCCCGGTCGTCTGGCCGAGCTGTGGTTCGAAGTCGACGAAGGCAAGGAAGGCATCTATTTCGGCCAGTGTTCGGAACTTTGCGGCAAGGACCATGCCTATATGCCGATCACCGTGAAAGCCGTAAGCCAGGCAGAGTATGACGCTTGGCTGAAAGGCGCGATCGAAGAATATGCCGGCAACGCGACCACCGCGCCGACCGTACAGATCGCCTCGGCCAACTGAACCGTGACCGGAGCGGCCCGGCCGCTTCGACCTGCAGCCGCCCCACAGGGGGCGGTTCGTGCAAGCAAAACGCATAGCCAGAGCTGAACCTGACATGAGCGACGCCAGCATACAAAGCACCAAGACCGACACCGGCGAGGCCGGGTTTGGCGATTATTTCGCGCTTCTGAAGCCGCGCGTCATGTCGTTGGTGGTGTTCACCGCCTTTGTTGGTCTGCTGGTGGCCCCCGTGGGTGTGAACCCGGTGGTTGGGCTGGCCTCGATCCTGTTCATCGCCGTGGGCGGCGGCGCTTCGGGCGCGCTGAACATGTGGTGGGACGCCGATATCGACCGCAAGATGAAGCGCACGCTCTCGCGCCCCATCCCGTCGGGCAAGGTGGAAGAGGGCGAGGCCTTCGCCATTGGTATCGCCCTGTCGGTGATGGCTGTGGTGATGCTGGGACTGGCTTCCAACTTCATGGCAGCAGCTTTGCTGGCCTTCACCATCTTCTTCTATGTCGTGATCTACACGATGTGGCTGAAACGCTGGACCCCGCAGAACATCGTGATCGGTGGCGCGGCGGGGGCCTTCCCTCCGATGATCGGTTGGGCTGTGGCCACTGGCGGGATCTCGATCGAAAGCGTGTTGATGTTCGCTTTGACCTTCGCGTGGACGCCGCCCCATTTCTGGGCGCTGGCTCTGTTCACCAAGGGGGACTATGCCAACGCGGGCGTGCCCATGCTGACCGTGACCCACGGTCGTAAAGCCACCCGAAACCATATTCTTGGCTATACGTTCGCGCTGGCCGCTGTCGCCATCGCGCTGGGCCTGACCTCGGTCGGTGGCCCCACCTATATGGTGATTGCGCTGGTGCTGAACGCCCTGTTCATCAAAGGCGCGTGGGACGTGTTCCGCCGCACGGATGCAGACAGCGAAGCAGACAGCCACAAGGCGGAACGCGGCTTGTTTAAGCTGTCACTGGCCTACCTGTTTTTGCACTACGGCGCGCTTCTGATTGAAGCCTCGCTGAAACCCTTTGGTCTGGGAGGCTGGGGCTGATGGCGATCAAGGCAGAGCATGAAATGCATCAGCGCCGCTTGTCGCGCAATGTCGGGCTGGGTGTCGTATTGGTGGGCTTTGTGGCCCTTGTCTACGGGCTGACCGTGGCCAAGGTTGGCGAGCTCTATCAGCCGGAAGCAAACCCCGCCGCAACAACTGAGGCCAGCGAATGAGCCTGACCCAGCACCATAAAACAGCGGCCAAGATGGTCGGCGTGGTGATCCTGATGGGATCGCTCAGCTGGGCGGCTGTGCCGTTTTATGACTGGTTCTGCCGGGTGACGGGCTTTGGCGGCGTGACAGGCGTGGCTGAACAGGCTTCGGACGTGGTGTTGGACCGCAAGGTTCTGGTGCGCTTTGACGCCTCGAAAGAACGCGGCATGCCGTGGGAGTTCAAACCCGTCCAGCACGAGATGGAAATCCGTCTGGGCGAAACCGGTCTGGCCTTTTACGAGGCCTATAACCCCACAGACCGCCCCGTGGCCGGCACCGCCAGCTACAATGTCGCCCCCTTCTCGGCGGGTGGCTTTTTCACCAAGATTGACTGCTTCTGCTTTGAACAGCAGGTGCTGCAACCGGGCGAACGTGTGACCATGCCGGTCACCTTCTACGTGGACCCCGAAATCATCGAGGACCGTGAGGCCAAATATGTGAATGCAATCACATTGTCCTACACGTTCCATGAAACCGAATTGCCGGACGAGGTGGCGCAGCTTGCGCCCGCCGCGACGGCCGTGAATAACTGACGCCAGAAGAACAGGGACTAGACGCTTATGGCACATGCAAAAAACCACGATTATCACATTCTTCCGCCTTCGGTGAACCCGTTCCTGGGTGCCGTGGCGGGTTTCGTCATGCTGTTTGGCGCCGTTCAGTGGATGGCCAATGGCACACCTTGGATGTTCTTTGCCGGTCTGGCCGGCGTTCTTTACGTCATGTTCGCCTGGTGGTCGGACGTGGTGCATGAAGGCGAAACCGGCGACCACACATCGGTTGTGAAAATCGGCCTGCGCTATGGCGTGATCCTGTTCATCATGTCCGAGGTGATGTTCTTCGTCACATGGTTCTGGTCCTTCTTCAAACACGCCATGTACCCGATGACCGAAGGTTCGCCCGCTATTGATGGCGTCTGGCCCCCCGCGGGCATCGAGACCTTTGACCCCTGGCACCTGCCGCTGATCAACACGCTGATCCTGCTTTTGTCGGGCTGCGCCGTGACCTGGGCTCACCACGCGATTGCCCATGAGAACAACCGCAAGGATCTGGTCTGGGGTCTGGCCCTGTCGGTGATCCTGGGTGTTATTTTCACCGGTTTTCAGGCCTATGAATATAGCCACGCAGCCTTTGACTTCGCAGGCAACATCTATGGTGTGAACTTCTTCATGGCGACGGGCTTTCACGGCTTCCACGTGATCGTCGGCACCATCTTCCTGTTCATCTGCCTTTTGCGCGCGATGAAGGGTCACTTCACCCCGGAAAGCCATGTCGGTTTCGAAGCGGCGGCCTGGTACTGGCACTTCGTTGACGTTGTCTGGCTGTTCCTCTTTGCAGCCGTTTACATCTGGGGCGGTTGAACCTGACCTGCGATTAGTCCTAATGAATGGGCGCGAGGGGAAACCTTCGCGCCTTTCTTCTTTCGGGTCCTCACATGCGCAACGCGATCACCATCTTTCTAAGCCTCGCCGTCCTGGCCCTGTTCATCGGGCTGGGCACATGGCAGGTGCAACGCCTTCAGTGGAAAGAGGGCGTGCTGGCCCAGATCGACGCCCGCATCGCGGCCGACCCGGTCGCGCTGCCACAAGCGCCCGACAAAGCGCGCGACACCTATCTGCCGGTCATGGTCGCGGGCCAGTTCGGCGGCGGCACCCTGCGCGTGCTGGTCTCGACCAAACAGGCGGGCGCGGGGTATCGCCTGATTTCACCCTTGCAGACCGATCAGGGCGCGATCCTGATCGACCGCGGTTTCATCCGTGTGGCGGATGAATTGCCACCGGTGCCCACTGGTCCGGTCACCATCGAAGGCAACCTGCATTGGCCGGACGACCGTCGCAGCTCGACCCCTGACAATGATGTGGCGGGCAACACGTGGTTCGCCCGCGACCTTGACCAGATGGCCGACACACTGAACACCAAGCCGCTTCTTGTCATCACCCGCCAGATGACTCCGCCCGAGGCGCGTGTTTTGCCGCTGCCTGTCACCTCCGAAGGTGTTCCCAACCGCCATCTTGAATATGCCGGCACATGGTTTTTACTGGCGCTGACATGGTCAGTGATGACACTCACCCTGCTTTGGCGTAAGAAGCGCCGAAACTCCTGAAGGACTCAAATTCGATGCGCTATATCTCGACCCGTGGTGACGCCCCTGTACTGAGCTTTGAAGAGGCCATGCTGACCGGCCTTGCGCGCGATGGTGGCCTCTATGTGCCCGAGACCATCCCGACCATGTCGAAGGATGAGATCGCAGCACTTGCAGGCCTGCCTTACGAGGAGATTGCCTTTCGCGTGATGCAGCCATTTGTGGGCGACAGCTTCACGGATGACGCGTTCAAAGAGATCATCGCCAAAGCTTATGAGGGTTTCGGTCACGACGCCCGCGCGCCTTTGGTACAGCTGGGGCCAAACCATTTTCTGCTGGAACTCTTCCACGGCCCGACGCTGGCCTTCAAAGATTTCGCAATGCAACTGATCGGTCAGCTTTTTCAAGCAGCACTCAGCCGTCGCGGCGAGAAGGTGACCATCGTGGGCGCAACCTCGGGCGATACCGGGTCGGCTGCCATTGAAGCCTTCAAGGGGCTGGATGCGGTGGATGTGTTCATCCTCTTCCCCCATGGTCGCGTGTCAGAGGTGCAGCGTCGCCAGATGACCACGCCGTCGGAATCGAACGTGCATGCGTTGGCCGTTGACGGGGATTTCGACGATTGTCAGGCCCGCCTCAAGGACATGTTCAACGACTTTGATTTCCGCGATGGCGTGAAACTGGCCGGTGTGAACTCGATCAACTGGGCGCGTGTTCTGGCGCAGGTGGTATATTACTTCTCGTCCGCCGTGTCGCTGGGCGCACCACATCGCAAGATCAGCTTCACCGTGCCCACCGGCAATTTCGGTGACATTTTCGCGGGCTATATCGCCAAGAAGATGGGCCTGCCCATCGACCAGCTGGTGATTGCTACGAACCAGAACGACATTCTGCACCGCACGATGGAAACGGGCGCCTATACCAAGGCGGGCGTCACGCCCTCGATCAGCCCGTCGATGGACATTCAGGTGTCGTCGAACTTTGAACGCGCGCTGTTTGATGCCTATGGTCGTGATGGCGCGGCGGTGGCCGGTCAGATGGATGACCTGAAAGACGGCGGCTTCTCGATCAGCCAGGGCGCGATGGAGTATCTGCGCGAGCAGTTCACCTCGGGTCGAGCCTCCGAAGATGAAACCATGGCGCAGATCAAGACAAGCTTTGCCACCACCGGCGAAGTGCTGTGTCCGCATTCCGCCGTGGGTGTGAAGGTTGCAAACGAACACTTGGGCGACAGCCCCATGGTCACGCTGGCCACCGCGCATCCCGCGAAATTCCCGGCAGCCGTGAAAGACGCCTGCGGGCAGGACGCGCCCTTGCCGCCCCATATGGCAGACCTGTTTGACCGAGACGAACGCATGACCCGCGTGGCCAATGATCTGGACGCGCTGAAAGCGTTGATCATGGAGCGCACCGGAAAGGCCACCCCTGCATGAGCGTGCGTCTGGACCAACTTCCCAACGGCGTGCGCGTCGTCACAGAACACATGCCGGGGCTGGAAAGCGCTGCCCTTGGCGTTTGGGTGATGGCCGGAGGGCGGCATGAGACACCGTCCCAAAACGGCATCGCTCATTTCCTTGAACATATGGCGTTCAAGGGCACGAAGAAGCGGTCCGCGCTGGAGATTGCCGAGGCGATCGAGGATGTGGGCGGTTATATCAACGCCTATACCTCGCGCGAGGTCACGGCCTACTACGTGCGCGTTTTGAAAGACGACGTGGCGCTGGGGCTTGATGTGATTTCCGACATCGTGCTGAACCCGGTTTTTGACGCGGGCGAGATCGAGACCGAGCGCGGCGTGATCTTGCAGGAAATCGGACAGGCACTGGATACCCCTGATGACGTGGTCTTTGACTGGCTGCAGGAAGCGGCCTTTCCCGACCAACCCATCGGGCGCACCATTCTGGGCCCAGCAGAGCGGGTGCAAAGTTTTGGTCGCGATGACCTGTCGGGTTTCGTCGACCAGCATTACGGCCCCGACCAGCTGATCCTGTCGGCCGCCGGCGCGGTGGATCATGACGAGGTGCTGCGACTGGCCGAGGCCGCTTTTGGCCATCTCAAATCCCGCGTGACCCCGGTGGCAGATATAGCGCGCTGGCATTCTGGCGCGCGGGTCGAGGTGAATGACACGCTCGAACAAGTGCATTTCACCCTTGGCTTCGAAGCGCCTTCTTACCGCGATGACGGGTTTTATGCGGCCCAGCTTTATTCTTCGGCATTGGGCGGCGGCATGTCCTCGCGCCTGTTCCAGGAGGTGCGTGAAAAACGCGGGCTGTGCTATTCGATCTTCTCGCAGCTGGGCGCCTATGACGACACCGGCATGATGACGCTTTATGCAGGCACCTCGGGCAATGACATCGCGGCCCTGTCGGCCCTTTGCATTGACGAGCTGAAACGCGCGGCATCTGACATGTCCGAGCGCGAGCTGGACCGCGCACGCACGCAGATGAAAGCCGGGCTGTTGATGGGGTTGGAAAGCCCCTCTGCGCGGGCCGAACGCATGGCGCGGCTTGTGGGTATCTGGGGACATGTGCCCAGCCTAAGCGAGACCATCGCCAAGATCGAAGCGGTCACACTGGGTGATCTGACGGCCTTTGGTGAAAGCCTGACCCGCGCACCGATGGCCATGGCCGTCTATGGCCCGGCCTCAAAAGCTGAAAGCCTGGAGGCATTGCTGGAAAGGCGTGCGGCCTGATGTTCTCGCGCCCCAGAAAGGTGCGCATTGAAACGGCGCGCATGACGCTGCGGCCGCCAAGCCATGGTGACTATCGCATGTGGGCCGCCCTGCGCATGGCCAGCCGCGACTTTCTAAGCCCATGGGAACCCAGCTGGGCCACCGATCACCTGACACGTAAGTCTTTCACAAATCGCGTTTACTGGGCCAATCGCTCGGTCGCTGGTGGCACCGCACTTCCACTTTTCATGTTTCGTCGCGAAGACGGCGCGCTTCTGGGGGCAATCACGCTGGACAATATTCGTCGTGGGCCGTCGCAAGCTGGCACCACCGGTTATTGGGTCGGCGAACGCTTCGCGCGCATGGGGTATATGCGCGAAGGGTTGGAAGCCTTGGTGCACTACGCCTTCAACGAGCTGGACCTGTCGCGGCTCGAGGCCGGGTGCCTGCCGGAAAACGCAGCCTCGCGTGGGGTTCTTGAAAAGGTCGGCTACAAATACGAAGGCGTGGCGCAGAGCTATTTGCAGATCAACGGACGCTGGCGCAATCATGTGCTCTATGCCAATCTGCGCTCAGATCGACGCGGGCGCACGCAGGCGGGGTGATCTTGGTTTCGCGGCCGATGCCCACCCGCGTCGGGTGGCGATCCCCGGTCGCGGTGGCTGCACGTGCCGCGTGGCTTTTGGATGTTTGAGACACGAAAAAGGGGACGGGTTTGACTTCAGCTGACGCAGCGTTTGAAGCCAAGTTGCGCGGGCTGTTGCCTGACGCGGCATTCCGCCCTTTGACGGCGTCCTATCTGGAAGAGCCGCGCGGGTTGTTTCAGGGCAAGGGCGGATTGCTGGTGGCGCCTGGATCCAGCGAAGAGGTGGCGGCTCTTTTGCGGGCCTGCCATGCGGGGGGCGTGCCCGTTGTGCCCTTTGGTGGCGGTACGGGGCTGGTTGGCGGGCAGGTGATGCCGGATGCAAACCCCGTGGTGCTAAGCCTTGAACGTATGACCCGCATCCGTGCGGTTCACCCGTCGGAAAACGTGATGATCGCCGAAGCCGGGGCCATTCTGGCCGATGTGCAGGACGCGGCGCGGGATGCGGGGCGGCTTTTTCCACTGTCTCTTGCTTCGGAAGGGTCGTGTCGGATCGGCGGCTGTCTGTCGACCAATGCGGGCGGGCTGAACGTGTTGCGCTATGGCACGGCGCGCGACCTGTGTCTTGGGGTCGAGGCCGTGTTGCCGGATGGTTCCGTGCATCACGGGTTGAAGCGCCTGCGCAAGGACAATACGGGCTATGATCTGCGTGGTCTTATGTGCGGGGCGGAAGGCACGTTGGGAGTGATCACGGCGGCAAGCCTGCGTTTGTTTGCCCGCCCCGAACGCACCGGTGTTGCGCTTTTGACTGTGTCCGACCCAACCGCCGCCCTGGCGCTTTTGTCCATGCTGCAGGGGCGCGTGGCGCAGGGTGTCAGCGCCTTTGAGCTGATCAAGGGCACCAGCCTTCACTTTCTGTCTGAAACAGGGTTGGGCGGGCCTCAGCCCTTTCGTGAAGCGCCTGACTGGTCGGTGCTGATCGAGCTGGGATTGGGGCGTGATCAGGATCCCGAGGCCGTGTTGCTTTCGCTGTTTGAAGAGGCACAGACACAGGGGATGTGCGCAGATGGCGTGATTGCGCAGTCAGAGGCGCAAAGTGCAGCCCTGTGGAAGCTGCGTGAAGAGATCCCGCTGGCCAACAGGGCAATCGGCGCGATCAGTTCGCATGATGTGTCGCTTCCATTGTCGGAAATCCCCACGTTCCTGACGCGGGCGGATGCGGCTTTGGCAGAGATCGCGCCGTTTCGCGTGAACGCTTTTGGGCATCTTGGGGACGGCAATCTGCACTACAACGTGTTTGCGCCAGAGGGCGCGTCTAAACGGGATTTCGTGGCAATGCGCGATGCCGTGCGGCGTTGTGTCTATGATCTGGTGCATGATCATGGGGGATCGTTCAGCGCAGAGCATGGGGTCGGGCGGATGAAAACCCATGAACTGGCGCAATATGGCGATCCTGCCCGCCTGACCGCGATGCGCGCGATCAAACAGGCGCTTGATCCCAAGGGGATCATGAACCCCGGCGTGATTTTCCCCACCTGACAGCCAGAGCTGACCGGTCAGGACTGCGCTGCAGGCCGGTCCGGGCGCCAAAGGCTCACGAAGTGAGCCACCAGATACCATGCAGGCTCAAAGCTTGCTTTGAGCCGCCGCCGCCCGGATCACAGGCAGCTGCCTCATGCTTTGAAACATGGCCTTAAACGGCATGACGCCCTGCCGGGGTGGAGGCAGGGCGTCGCACGTTGGTTACGTGTGCACAAGCAGCGCCTGATCTCCCATCAGGCAGGGGTATGATTAGAGCGAGAAGGTTAACGGGAGGTTCACAACCCTTCGAACTCGCATAAAACATTCACGTCCATGCCAAATTCTTCCAGCTTCTGGCGCCCGCCCAGCTCTGGCAGGTCCACGATGAAAGAACAGCCAACGATTTCGCCGCCCAGCCGTTCAATCAATTTGATGCCGGCTTCGGCGGTGCCACCCGTGGCCAGAAGGTCATCCACCAGCAGCACGCGTTCTCCGGGCTGGATGGCGTCGTCATGCACCTCCATCACCGCTTCGCCATATTCCAGCGTATAAGCCTGTGACAGGGTTGCGCCGGGCAGTTTGCCTTTCTTGCGAATGGGCACAAAACCAAGGGTCAGTTGATGCGCAATCGCGCCGCCCAAGATGAACCCGCGCGCCTCAAGCCCAACCACCTTGTCAATCTGCATGCCCGCATAGGGGTGCAGCATCTGGTCCACCGCCATGCGAAACCCGCGCGGGTCCGCAAAAAGCGTGGTGACATCGCGAAACAGAATGCCCTCATGCGGGAAGTCGACAATGGTGCGGATATAGTCGCGGACGGTATTCATGTTTTCCCCTCGGTAATCAGGCGCATTGCGGCCTCTAATGGACCGCGTTTGAACTTATGCGACCATAGCCAGCTGAACAACGCGGCAAATGCGCAATAGCCAAGCGATATCCAGAATATCTGCGCAGGTCCAAGCGCGCCGCCCAACAACCCCATGGCCTCCAGCGTGCCCATGCCGATCAGGATATGCGCCACGTAATGCGTCAGGGTCTGGCGTCCGGCGACAATCATCGCATCGCACAGCCGCCGCACCAGAGGCAGGGCCAGAAGCGCGGGTGTGATCAACAGGAACGCGCCTAACGCTGATGTGGCGGTAGCACCGCCTGCCAGCATGTAAAGTGGGCCAGCTGGAATGGGTTCGGTTGTCATCAACGCGCCGATCTCGGGGTCATGGATCAACACCGAACTGGCCAGATGTGCGGCCACAGCCACCAAGGCGCCGCCAAGGATCATCAGGATTTGAACCAACGGTTTTCCCAAGGATTGCCTGCCCAGCCACATGCCCCACAAAAGGAAAGACACCCATGGAAACACCGGGTGCCAACCATTGTAGAGCGAATGCCGCAAGAAGCCTTCAATCGTCCAAAACCCGGTGTAACTCAGCGTGTCCCAGTTCCAGCCCCGATCGAAATCCAACCAAAGCTGCGCGGCCAGCGCGATTGCGATGAACCCGGCCACACCCACCAAAAGCCCGCGGTTTGAACGCGACATGAACCCGATGGCGACGACGAAATAGAGGGCATAGAAATGCAGGATATCCGCGTCGAAAATCACCATATTCATCATGCCAATGACAAACAGGAACGTGGCACGGCGCAGGGTCACATGCCACGCCGCGCGCCCAAGGCTGGCTCCAACGCCTGCCAGAACGACAAAAAGCGCCGCCGCGCGCCCTTCCAGATTGTCGGTGATCAACGTGCCGATGCCGGGGCCGGACCCAACTTCTGCGGCAAGCCGAAAGTTGACCAGAACCATGCCCACAAAGGCGGCATAGCGGGCAATGTCTATACCATGAAGTCGGTTCAAATCACTCTCCCAGCCACAGCATCCAGCTTGCTTAGAAGCGCCGGATCACGCTTGTCCGGTGCGGTCATGATCGCCATATCCAGCGCCCGGTCACAGCCATGCGGGCAGGGTGTGCGACCGGCGCCCAGACGCGCGGGCAGCCCGGCCACCATGCGCTTGGCCTTGTCGCCATTGCCTGTGAGTGTCGCGATCACCTGCGCCACGTCCACCTCGTCATGGTCCGGGTGCCAGCAGTCGTAATCCGTGACCATCGCGACCGAGGCGTAGCAAAGCTCGGCCTCGCGGGCGAGTTTCGCTTCGGGCATGTTGGTCATGCCAATTACATGCGCCCCCCACTGGTCGCGATACATCCGGCTTTCGGCCAGTGTCGAGAACTGCGGGCCTTCCATCGCCAGATAGGTGCCGCCCTCGTGCACTGTGACACCCGCCGCGCGGGCCGCATCTGCGCAGGCGGCAGACAGGCGTGGGCAGGTGGGATGGGCAAAGCCCACATGGGCCACGCAGCCCGACCCAAAGAAGCTTTTGGCACGTGCAAAAGTTCGGTCAATGAACTGATCGACCATGACAAAATCACCCGGTGCCATGTCTTCGCGAAAGGACCCGCAGGCCGAGACGCTGATCACATCCGTCACCCCGATCCGCTTGAGCGCGTCGATATTGGCGCGGTAGGGCACATCTGACGGGCTGTGCACATGACCCCGCCCGTGCCGGGGCAGGAATGACATGAACACACCGTCAAGCTTGCCTGTCAGAATCTGGTCCGATGGGGCGCCCCAAGGGCTGTCCACATCGATCCAAGCCGCGTCTTCCAGCCCGTCCATCTCGTAGATGCCGGACCCGCCGATGATCCCGATATGGGTGTCCATTCGTGCCTCCTGACTGCTGTTTTTTGCACCCTAACGTGCGGACGCGTCTGTTACCATGCGACAATTGCAAGTTGGCTTCGCATCTGAGGCATTGCCCGATGGCCGCGAAGCCGTTAGACAGCGCCATCGCGAACAACTCCCTGCATGAGGTAATCCCGTGGCCCGAGCCCTGCTGGCAAGCTTTGCCAATCGTATTGAACGTCCTGATCTGCGCTTGTCGCCGAATGACGAGCTGACACCTTCGCGTATCAAGACCGAGGTGCTGTCTGGCCTGACCGTGGCCCTGGCCCTGGTGCCCGAGGCCGTGGCCTTTGCCTTCGTGGCCGGCGTGCACCCGCTGGTCGGGCTTTACGCGGCCTTCATGGTTGGGCTGATCACCGCGTTGATTGGTGGCCGTCCGGGCATGATTTCGGGCGCGACCGGGGCGTTGGCTGTGGTCATGGTGGCGCTGGTTGCCGAACATGGGGTCGAATACCTCTTTGCCACGGTCGTTCTGATGGGCCTGCTGCAGGTTTTTGCAGGCGTTATGCACTGGGGCAAGTTCATCCGGCTCGTGCCGCACCCGGTGATGCTGGGCTTTGTGAACGGGCTGGCGATTGTGATTTTCCTGGCCCAGATGACCCAGTTCAAAGACCCCGACAACACCGAGGCGTGGCTGTCGGGCATGCAGCTATACATGATGTTGGGCCTTGTGGGCCTGACCATGCTGATCATTTGGGGGCTGCCCAAGCTGACCTCGATCATTCCCGCACCGCTGGCGGGCATTGGCGTCGTTGCCGGGCTCGTGATTGTCTTCGGGATCGACGTGCCCACCGTGGGCGATATGGCGTCGATCAAGGGCAGCCTGCCCAGCTTCCACAACCCGTTTGGCACGGGCGAAGGGCTTTATGGCACCGCACTTGCGCCACTCACCCTTGAAACCTTCTGGATCATCCTGCCCTATGCCGTGATTTTGGCGGCTATTGGCCTGATCGAAAGCCTTCTGACCCTGAACCTTGTGGGCGAAATGACCGGCCAGCGCGGCGGCGCATCGCAGGAATGTATCGCGCAAGGCACGTCCAACGTGATCACCGGGTTCTTCGGGGGTATGGGCGGCTGTGCCATGATCGGCCAGTCGATGATCAACGTGCGTTCGGGCGGGCGGACACGCATTGCCGGGATCGCGGCGGCGATCTTCCTTTTGCTCTTCATCGTTGCGGCCTCAAGCTGGATCGAGATGATCCCGCTGGCGGCTTTGGTCGGCGTGATGTTCATGGTGGTGATCGGCACATTCGCTTGGAATTCGTTGAAAATTCTGCGCCGCGTGCCGCGCACGGATGCTTTTGTGATCCTTCTTGTGACTGCTGTGACCGTCTATGAAGACCTTGCGGTCGCCGTGGTGGTCGGCGTGATCGTATCGGCGCTGGCTTATGCCTGGAACGCGGCGGCCCGTATTCATGCGGTGACCCGCATCGAGGGCGACGCCAAAGTCTATGACGTTGAAGGCCCGCTGTTTTTCGGGTCGGCCGACGGGTTCATTGAGCTTTTCGACGTCAAGAATGACCCGGATCTGGTGGTGATCGAATTTGCCCGCTCGCGCGTGGTGGACCAATCCGCGCTGCAGGCGATCGAGGCGGTCGCGCTGAAATATGAAGCGCTGGGCAAGAAGGCGCAGCTGCGCCATCTGAGCCGTGATTGCCACGACCTTTTGACCAAAGCAGGTCACCTTGTTGTCGACAGCGACGACGACCCCGATTACGAGGTCGCCGTGGATTACTCGGTGAAAACCGGAATTCTGGGCGGCCACTAAGCCCCCGGGTTCTGGGCCGCCATGACCTCCAATCTATCCAGATCGCCTGCTTCCAGCGCACCCCGCGCACGGGCGATCTGGTCGATGGGCCAGTCCCACCATGCCAGCTGGTTCATCCGTTCGATGTCATTGGAGGACAGGCGCATTTTGACGATTTCTGCCGGGTTGCCCGCGACAATTGCGTAATCCGGCACGTCCGAGCGCACCACGGTCCCGGCCCCAATGATGGCGCCATTGCCGATGGTGACCGCCGGGCAGACAATCGCACCAAAGCCCAGCCACACATCATGCCCGATCTTTGTATCTCGGCTGTCAGGTTGGGCCATCACCTCGTGCTCCAGCGCGAAAATGCCAAACGGATAACTGGTCAGCCCTGAATAGGCGTGATTGGCGGCGGCGGTGATGAACCGCACCCCATGGGCAATCTGGCAAAACTTGCCGATGCTCAGTTGCCCCTTGGACATCGGGAAGTGATAGGGGGCGAGGCGCGCGGCCCAGCCACCGGGTGGTGGAGGATCGAAATCCGACGCATAGGTGAAAGCGCCCACGTCTATGTTGGACTGATCAATGACGGATGACAGGAAAACCGTGCCCTTGTGGATCGAACCATCGGGCAGGGTCACGGGGTGGACGCGCGTGGCGTCGGGCAGAGAATACGGCATATGTGCTCCTACAAGAATTGATTTGAAGACATCAGGCCGTTTTGTTCATCTCACCCTCCATGGTTGGGGCACCAGCATAGCAGGCGGGGGGCGCCGCGTCTATTCGCCCGGGCGGTTCAGGGTGAAGCTTTCGGTTACCACCGTGTAGTCGCGATAGCCCAGCCGGGCCAAGGGGCGGGCTTGTGTGATGTCAAACAGGCCATCCTTGATGCAGTCATCGCGCAGGTGAACGCCTATGACCTCTCCGAAACAGACGTGGTTGTCTGCGCCCGGCAGGCGGGTGATCTGTGTGAGCTTACATTCCAGTGCAGCCGGGGCGGCAGGCAGATAAGAGGCCGCGATGGTGGTGCATTCGGCACGTGACAGCCCGGTTTCGGTGATTTCGTCCCTGTCGCGGGGAAAGGCAGCAGCAGAGATGTTCATCGCCTCTGTCAGCTCCTCGCCCACCATATGCACGCAGAACACGCCCGTCTGACGAATATTATCAAGCGTGTCTTTGCCCAGCTCGCGATCGTTTTTGCCTGAGGTGGTGGCAAACATCACCTGTGGCGGGTCATAGGCCACGCCGTTGAAAAACGAATAGGGCGCAAGGTTTTCCGATCCGTCTTCGCTGCGCGTTGAAATCCAAGCGATCGGGCGAGGCACGATCAGCGCGTTGAAGGGATTATGCGCCAACCCGTGGCCCTGTTTCGGTTGATAGAACACCGGCTTCTCCCTTCCGTTTCATATGCTTGACGTGATAGCAGGAGAGCAGAACAAAGCAAGTCAGGGCAAGACGGGGACGAAGCGCTGTATTATCTGGCACCGGAAACAGATGAGGACTGGTGGGAGGTCGAGGCGCTCTATGACCTGTGTTTTGCACCGGGGCGCGAGGCCTTGTCGTCTTACCGCCTGCGTGACGGGGTTGATCCGGTCGCAGCGCTGTCGCTTGTCGCGCGCGACGTGGACGGCATTTTGGCAGGTGCCATTCGGTATTGGCCGGTTCGTATCGTGCCGGGCCAGGTTGAGGCGAAAAGCCATGATGCGTTGCTATTGGGGCCGGTTGCCGTGCACCCGACACGGCAGGGCGAGGGGTTGGGTGGTCAGTTGATCACCGACAGTCTGGCCATTGCGGCGCGCAAGGGATGGCACCGCGTTATGCTGGTTGGCGACGCCCCTTATTACCGGCGTTTTGGGTTCACGCAGCTTGACGGGATTGTCATGCCGCCCCCCACCAACCCGGATCGGGTGCTGGGTCATGCGCAAGAGCGGGGCCACTGGCAGGGCGTCAGCGGTGATGTGCAGCGTCTGAACGGGCCTGCGCGCTTCTGACAGACGAGAACACGATGGCCGGCGCCCCTTTCGAAGGGGTGTTCTGGTCGAGCCGATCCAGCCGATCCTGCCAAATCACGCTTTTGCGCGGCAGAGGTCCTGCAAGCGGATGCCACAGGGCACCAGCCCGTTCTGATCGGGCGCGTGCCAGTTGCCATTCATGAAAGGGGGCAGGTTTCTTGGGGGCGAAAAGCGACAAGACGCCCATGCCAACAACTGCCATGGCGCCAAAGCCTGCATAGGCCAGCAGGGAAAGAATGGCCCCGTATCCATGCGCAAATGCCGCGATGGCAGCAAGGGTGCCTGTGAAGATGCCAGTGACCAAAATTCGAAACAGCATAGGGATTCTCCTCGTTGCTGTTCTTATTTTGTTCGATCTTTCTGAAGATTCGCTAAACCTGCCAGCTGAAATCTGAATGTGATCCCGTCAGGACGGTTTTCTGTTGGTCATCCAATCCAGAACAGCCGGACGCACGGATTGCTCACCCGACAGGCGCACATCGTCGATCAGCTGTTTCAGGTCTTCTAGATTGGTGCGCCGGATCAGGTGTTTCACCGGCCCGATCGAAGCCGGACGCATCGACAAATGCCGCATCCCGATCGCCGCGAAGCAAACGGCTTCAATCGGCCGGCCTGCGTCTTCGCCACAGAAACTCAGCGGTGTGCGCGCCGCATCGCAACGGGTCACGATTTCCTCGATCAGGTTCAGGAAAGACACGTTCAGCGTGTCATAGCGCCGCCGCACCCGTTCGTTTTCGCGATCCGCGGCATAGAAGAACTGCTTCAGGTCATTGCCACCGATCGAGATGAAATCGGCCATTTCAAAGAATTGCTGGGGCGCGAAGACCATCGAGGGGGTCTCGAGCATCGCGCCGATCTCAACCTTCTCGGGCAGGATGTGGCCCAAGGCCCGTTCGCGTTCGATCTCGGCCAGCAGCATTTCGCGTGCGTCACGAAACTCGTCCATCTGCGCGATGAAGGGAAACATGACGGTCAACCGCCGCCCGGCTGCCGCGCGGATCAGCGCCTGCAACTGCATGCGCATGACGCCGGGTTTGTCCAAACCCACGCGGATCGCGCGCCACCCAAGGGCGGGGTTCGGTTCATCCAGCGGGTTCATGTAAGGCAGCACCTTGTCGGACCCGATATCCAGCGTGCGGAAGGTCACGCGTTTGCCTTGCGCCGCGTCCATCACGCGGGCATAGGTGGCGGCCAGATCGCCCCTGCGCGGCACACGGTCCACGGTCAGGAACTGAAGTTCGGTCCGAAACAGGCCAACCCCGGCCGCACCAGAGCTTTCCAACGACGGCAGATCGGCCATAAGGCCTGCATTCATATGCAGCTTGACCTCCGTGCCGCACAGCCCCATGGCGGGCTTGTCACGCAGGCTGCGATAGCGTTCCTGCTGCTTGGCTTCCATGGCCATCTTGTCGCGAAAGGCCGAGATAATCTCGTCTTCCGGGCGCAGATGTACCACGCCATTTTCCCCATCCACAAGGATGTGATCGCCGTTCAGTGCCTCGGTCGAGATATGGCCCGCCTGAATGATCAAGGGGATCGCAAAGGCGCGCGCCACAATCGCGGCGTGACTGGCGACCGAGCCTTCCTCAAGCACGATGCCACGCAGCCCCCGGCCATATTCCAGAAGCTCGCCCGGCCCGATATTGGTGGCGATCAAAATCGGGTTTTCAGGCATCTCGGCGCCGGTATCCTTGCCCTGACCGGTCAGGATGCGCAAAAGGCGGTTCGAGAGATCATCAAGGTCATGCAGACGTTCGCGCAGATAGGCATCGGGCACCTGTCCCATGCGCGCACGCGCCGCCGATTGCTCTTTTTCAACCGCCGCTTCGGCGGACAGCCCGCGCGAGATATCCTCGGTCATCCGCCGCATCCAGCCCTTGGAGTTGGCAAACATGCGGTAGGCTTCCAGAACCTGCATCTGCTCTTTGTCTTTGGTGCGGGCGTTTTCCAGCATTTCGTCAACCGACACGCGCAGCTCATCCACCGCGTCGGTCAGGCGGGTCAGTTCAACCTCGGGGTCGTCCGCGACCGGATTTGTGACAACCACGCGCGGTTCGTGCAGCCAGACATGACCTTCAGCCGCACCTTCCTGTCCAACGCCGCCCGTGAATGTCGCCGGGCGCTGGTGCAGTGCGCCCATAGCCTCGCCTTCGCCGATAAAGGCGCCCAGCTCGGTCATTTCGGCCAACACCATGGCGACCACCTCGACGCCATAAAGCTCGTCTGCCGAGAACACGCGGGATTCTTTCGACTGGATGACCAACACGCCCAGCTTTTCGCCAAGCCGTTGGATCGGCACGCCCAGGAAGCTGGAATAGATCTCTTCGCCGGTTTCCGGCATATAGCGGAAACCACGCTCTGACGGTGCGTCTTCGGTATTGATCACGCGGCCCCGGCGGGCCACGCGCCCCACAAGCCCTTCGCCCACACGCAGACGCGTCTGGTGCACAGCTTCCGCTTTCAGACCTTCGGTGGCACAAAGCTCCAGCGTTTCACTGTCACGAAACAGGTAAATCGAGCACACTTCGACCCCAAGGCTTTCCGCGATCAGGGATGTGATCCGGTCCAGCCGTTCCTGCCCCTCGGACGCTGCCGCAAGGGTTTCGCGCAAGGAGACCAGAAGCTTGCGACTGTCGCTTTGTTGGCTTTCTGCCATCTTCACCATTCCCTGTTGTCACGATGTCTTGCGTTGGATCTTGGGCCGGGCGCATCGTTTTCCCGCCCATCGTATCTGCTGTCTTCCCGCTATGCCAGAAACACGTAACGTATTTTCGGCGAAATCCCGCGCGCCTGCCGATTTGGTTGGAGAACGGGCAAAATAAACCCGCAGCGCTGAAACCTTCGGCAAAACTGGGCGGAACGGGAACTCCGGGCAGAGGGTATTGTCGGGACAAACGCCTGCCTGCCATCGGGTGGGGCGAATATCGGTCTTTTTGCGGCGATTAGGTTTTCGGACCACGCCAACAGACCTAAATTGATGCAAGACTTGCAACATACAGTGATTGCGAAAGGAATTTCCATGGCAACGCGTCAGACAAACGGGCGTGGCACGCGCTACGACAGCATTCTGGACACGGTGGGCGACACGCCCGTGATCCGCATCAACCGCATTGCGCCCGAGGGCGTGAATATCTTTGTGAAGATGGAGGCATTCAACCCGGCGGGTTCGGTGAAAGACCGCCTTGCGCTGAATATCATTGAAGCGGCCGAAGCGAGCGGAGCGCTGAAGCCCGGCCAAACGGTGGTCGAGGCCACGTCCGGCAACACCGGCATCGGGCTCGCCATGGTCTGCGCGGCCAAGGGGTATCCGCTGGTTGTGACCATGGCCGAAAGCTTCTCGGTCGAGCGGCGCAAGCTGATGCGTTTCCTTGGCGCGAAGGTCGTTCTGACGCCCAAAGAGCTGAAAGGCTTTGGCATGTATTCCAAGGCCAAAGAGCTGGCCGAGGCCAACGGCTGGTTCCTCGCCAGCCAGTTTGAAACCGACGCCAATGCCGATATCCACGAAAACACCACGGCGCGCGAAATCCTTGCCGATTTCGAGGGCGAACGGCTGGACTATCTGGTCACCGGCTATGGCACCGGCGGCACGGTGACGGGCATCGGGCGTGTGTTGAAGCGCGAACGCCCCGACACCAAGATCATCCTGACCGAACCGGCCAATGCAGCCCTTGTCGCCTCGGGCTATGTGAACACCCGTAACGATGCAGGCCAGCCCACCGAAGGCCACCCGGATTTCAACCCGCACCCCATTCAGGGCTGGACCCCGGACTTCATCCCCCACGTGCTGCAAGAGGCGCTGGATGGCGGGCTTTATGACGAGCTGACCTCGGTCCCCGGCCCGGACGGCATCAAGTGGTCCCAACGTCTGGCCGCCGAGGAAGGCATTTTCGTCGGCATCTCGGCCGGGGCTACCTTCGCCACCGCGATTGAGGTGGCCAAGGATGCCCCCAAAGGCGCCAACATCCTCGTCATGCTGCCGGATACCGGCGAACGCTATCTCTCGACGCCCTTGTTTGAAGGCGTGGAAGAGGTGATGAGCGACGAAGAACTCGAAATCTCGCGCTCGACGCCTTACGGGCAGATGTAGGCGTCACTTGCCACCTGTGCTGGCCACCCTAGGGGCGGCTAGTTGCCCCCGGGCGTTTCAGGCGTGGGGGTTTCGGCCTCGGGCGTTTCGGTTTCAGCCGCTGGCTCGGTCGTTTTCTTGACCGGCACCATGCCTGCACTATGCGTGGCGGCACCGGGGTTGCCCTCCATTGATTCCCGGCTTTCAAGCTCGAGCTTCCAAAGGGTCAGGTAGATCTCTTTGTAAGGATGGTCCGGGTCGCCGGGATCATCCTCGACAAAAGCGATGAACTTGAACTTGCGCCAATAGGTCAGATCCGGCGGGCGGATCCACATGCGTTTCTTGGTGGTGTAAAGATATGGGCGGCCACCCTTTTGGGTTGGCGATCCCAGCATGTCGACCAGCTTGTCCATGACCCCGGCTGCCATGTCCTGCGCCTGGCTGCCAAAGGGCAGCGGGGCCGTCACGCCATTCAGGGTCGAGGTCGCCGCCGTGTGGAAATGCCCAAGGAACTTCTTGACCAACACGTCTGACGTGTCGAACGCCTTGACGTAAAGGCTGGATTGGACCGGGCCAATATCGAGGTTCTCGATCGTCAGAACCTTGTGGTTCAGACCAAAAACCTTACCCAGATCCGTGTCGATATCTCCGGGGGATACGGCAAAGCCGAACGGCGTGTTGTTGACCGTGTAAGTTCCGACGAAATTTGGGTCCTCGTCGCCGCCCGGAAAGACGTATTGCGCCATGACCATGAAATCCATCAGTGTCACGGTAAATCGACGCCAGGGCGCGCTGCCCGCGTCGATTGGAAGGGTGACCGGTTGATCGACATCCAGTATGTCGCCCTTCACCTGATCATAGATGCCCTCGAAAAATGCGCGCTGTCTGCTCTTTGCCCAACGTTTGAAACCGGCTGTGTCTGCATATGACATGATGTGCTCCAATTCTGTTGTGACGAAATGCCATCATAGCACGAAATCTATCTGGCTGCAGGACAGGCGGCATGCGCAAGAAACGGATTGGGTTGCCCGGTGGGGCAAGCTAGCGTGTTGTTGGGGTTAACAGAGGATCGGAACGTGCAGATGCAATTGGATGGAAAAGCCTGGATCATGCTGATCGCCCTGGCCGCCGTCTGGGGCGGGTCGTTCTTCTTTGCCGAGGTCGCGCTGGGCGAGGTGCCTCCCCTGACCATCACGTTGCATCGTGTAGTCTGGACCATTCCTATTCTGGCGCTGATTGTCGCGATGAAGCGCATCCCCTTGCCGCGCAACCCACGGATATTGCTGGGTTATCTGGGCATGGGGGCGCTGAACAACGCCATCCCGTTTTCGCTGATTTTCTGGGGGCAGGTGCAGATTGAAAGCGGATTGGCCTCGATCCTGAATGGCACCACGGCGATGTTCGGCGCGGTGGTGGCCGGGGTGCTTTTGGCGGACGAGCGGCTGACGGCGCGCAAGCTGGCGGGTGCCGTCCTGGGGCTTTGCGGCGTTGCTGTGATCATGGGGCCAGACGCCCTGTCGGGGTTCAACCCCGCGAACCTCGCGCAACTGGCCATCATGGGCGCCGCCTTATCCTATGCCTTCGCCAGTGTCTGGGGGCGGGTCATGCTGGCGGGGCAACCGCCTTTGATGAACGCGCTGGGTATGGTCAGCGCAAGTGCTTTGATCATGCTGCCCGTGGTCTGGATGGTGGATGGCGCGCCATCGCTGGACCTGACGCCCATAACTTGGGGCGCGCTTTTAGGGCTTGCGAGTCTGTCGACCGCTCTGGCTTATGTGCTCTATTTCGCGATCCTAGCAAGGGCAGGGGCTGCGAACCTGATGCTGGTCACGCTGCTGATTCCGCCCTTTGCCATCTCGTTGGGGGCGACCTTCCTGGACGAACGCATCGGCCCCGAGGCCTGGCTGGGCTTTGCCATCATCGCGCTTGGCTTTGCGGTGAATGATGGGCGGCTGTTTCGCCGCGCCGCAAAATCACATACGCCATAAAAAAGGCCCGGTCGCAATGCCGGGCCTATTCATCTGTATGTCGGAGCGTATCAGGCTTTTTCCAGCTCGAACGCATCATGCAGCGCCTGCACGGCCAGCTCCAGATACTTGCGGTCAATCAAGACGGAAATCTTGATTTCAGAGGTGGTGATCACCTTGATGTTGATGCCCTCGTTCGACAGCACCTCGAACATCTTGGCGGCAATCCCGGCCTGGCTGCGCATGCCAATGCCCACGATCGACACTTTGGCCACATCCTGATCCGCCACGATGTCGTGGAAGTTGATGTCACCGGCGGATTTGGCGTCCGTCATGGCTTTTTCAGCCCGCGCCACCTGATCGACAGGGCACGAGAAGGTCATGTCCGTGCGACCCTCTTCCGAGATGTTCTGAACGATCATATCCACGTTCACGCCAGCATCCGCTAGCGGGGTGAAGATGGCCGATGCGATGCCGGGGCGGTCGGCCACCGAGATCAGGGTCATTTTCGCTTCGTCGCGGCTGTATGCGACGCCAGAAACTACATTGCTTTCCACGATATCCTCCTCGTCGCAGACCAATGTGCCTGCTTCCGGGTCATATTCCTCGAAACTGCTCAGAACCCGCAGTTTCACCTTATAGCGCATCGCCAGCTCGACCGAGCGGGTCTGCAGAACCTTGGCACCCAGCGATGCCAGTTCCAGCATTTCCTCAAACGCGATGCGATCCAGCTTGCGCGCCTTGTCCGAGATGCGCGGGTCGGTCGTATAGACGCCGTCCACATCGGTATAGATGTCGCAGCGTTCCGCATCGAAAGCCGCGGCAAAGGCGACAGCGGTGGTGTCCGATCCGCCACGGCCCAGCGTGGTGATCCGGCCATCATCGGCGATCCCCTGAAAGCCCGCCACGACAGCGACGCGCATGCCTTCGCCGAACTTCGCCATGATGTTGTCGGACGGAATTTCTTCGATCCGGGCGGCCGAATGCACACCGGTGGTTTTCACCGGCACCTGCCAGCCCTGCCAGCTGCGTGCCGGGATGTCCATTTCCTGCAGGCGCAGGGCCATCAGGCCCGCGGTCACCTGTTCGCCCGAGCTGACCACGGCGTCATATTCACGCGCGTCATACATGGGCGAGGTTTCGTTCACCCAGCCCACCAGCTCGTTAGTTTTGCCCGACATGGCCGAGACAATGACAATCACGTCATAGCCATTGGCCACCTCGCGCGCGATGCGTTTCGAGGCCCGGTGGATCCGGTCCAGATTGGCGACCGATGTGCCGCCGAATTTCATCACCAGAATTGGCATGATGGGCTTATCCCCACTTCGTCATCTTACGTTTCGGCGTGTTTAGGGCGCGTGGGGGCAAAGGGCAAGAGTGGATGAAAAGCTCAGGATTTCGACGCGAAACGCAAATGTCCGAAATGGCCGGGTTGCGCGGAGGTTTCTGGCGCAAATTGTGACCAACTCTGCGCTTCGCGGCCATTTTTTCGTTTTCACTCTTGCCCCTGCAATTCGAGATGGATAAACGGGTCGACGGAGACGTGGCCGAGTGGTCGAAGGCGCTCCCCTGCTAAGGGAGTAGGCGGGAAACCGTCTCGAGGGTTCGAATCCCTTCGTCTCCGCCATTTTCTTCGGATCAATTCTGGATAGGCCAAGTGCCCGCCCCGCTCTGTCGCGTGGCATCGACTATTTGGGTCAGTACGTTGACTGTACATGGCCGTTGCCATTGAAGAGACCGAATCCTTTGCGAACCGGCGCGGAACACACTAAAGACGGGCCAACCACTGATGTTTGTCCTGCCAATCACGGGGAGCTTTGCCATGACCAACGCCAAACGGATTATCCTGTCCAGCGATCACGCGGATATCGAGATGCGCAAAGCCATTGCTGCCCATGTTGCGGCGCAGGGCCACGTGGTTGAAGACATCGGTCCGATGACCACGGACAGCACCCATTATCCCAAACACGGGGAAGAAGCTGCGCGTGCGGTTGCTTCTGGCGCGGCGGATCTGGGCATCCTGCTGTGCGGCACCGGTCAGGGCATCATGATGGCGGCCAACAAGGTCAAAGGCATTCGCTGCGGTGTCTGTTCGGACACGTTTTCGGCTCGGATGATCCGCCAGCACAATGATGCGAATATGTTGGCGATGGGCGCGCGTGTGATCGGAATGGGGCAGGCGCTGGACATCGTTGATGCCTTCCTGGCCGCCGAGTTCGAAGGCGGGCGTCATGGCCCGCGCGTTGAGATGATCAAGGCGATCGAAGTCGTTTGACGGGACAGATTGACTGGGCAGGTTGACTGGGCAGGGCACAGGGCCACTTGCGCTGCCTTGCCAGCCCGCGCGGAACACTCTAGCGTTGTGTGAAACACAACTCAGGATTGCGCGGCGTGCCTTCCCGAACATTTCTTGCTCCCAGCCTGACGGCCATGATCTTCACCGTGATCAGCGCATATGTGTTGATCACCGGGCACCCGCATGAAGACGCCTATATCCTTCATATCTATTCAGAAAATCTGGCCCGGTTTGGCGAGATCACCTATTTCGAGGGCGGTCCCGCCGCCGAAGGTGCAACTGACTTTCTGTGGATGCTGGCGCTGGCCGGGCTGGCCGCATTGGGCATTCCGGCAGCCTGGGGTGGTGTCGTTCTGAATGCAGCCGGACTTTGGCTGCTCGCGCATATCCTGTGCCAAGAAGCCGCGCGGCGGGGCGCTGCCGCTTGGGTGCCTTTAGGGTTGGTTCTGTTCCTGCCGGCATATTCTATCGCTCAGGCCAGTGTCGCGGGCTTTTCGGCCGGGCTTTATGCGGCGCTGATCGCCGCGCTTATGGCTGCGATCCTGAACCTGCCCAGTCGCCAGCTTGCCGCGGTGCCGCTTTTGTCGATCCTCATTGGACTTGTGCGCCCCGATGGCGTGATCATCGGCGTCGTCGCCACTTTGGCTTGCCTGCCTCTGATTGCGCGCGAAGATCGGCGGCGCTACTTTATGTCTATGGCGGTGGCCTTGGGGATCGGGCTGGCCTATTTTATCTGGCGCATGAGCTATTTCGGGGCACTTCTGCCTTTGCCGCTTTACGTAAAAAGCGCGTCGGATCAGGCGCTTGCGGGACTTGCCGACAATTTGCGCTGGGTGAAGGTCAATGTCCTTCTGCTGGGCCTGACATGTTGGGCACTCTATCGTGCGCCTGCGATACGCCGCCGTTTCATCATCGCCAGCCTCGGCCCGATTGCCCTGTTTCTTGCGCTGACCTTCGCCACGCAAAGTCAAAATATCGCCATGCGGTTTCAGGCCCCGATGAGCGTTGTTGTCTTGATGGGGGCAATGGTCTGCCTGTCCGGTTTCAGCCGCCGCGCTGGCCCGTGGCCCGCGATCCTGATCACCGCCCTTGCGGTGGTTCATCTGGCCTATCACGCCCCACGGGCGATGCGGCTGGTCGGCGTGTTGACCAACCATGACTATATCAACAGCTTTCCCTACCACCTGCGCAGCGCCGTGCCCGCGACCGCGCGTATCGCACTGACCGAGGCAGGGCGTCTGGCCTATTGGCTCGAGGGGGAAACCTATGACCTTGTGGGGTTGAACACGGCCGAGACGGCGAAAAACGGGGCGACGGCTGGCTATATTTCTGCCCGTGACCCGGATCTGATCTTTTGGCATGTGGCCGGGACAATCACGCCGGGCTGCCCAAATGATTTGGACCATTGCCGCCTGTCAGGCTCAGACCTGATCTCGACGGTAGAGGCCGCCGATCTTCCCCCAGTGCATGAGATTTTCGATCGCGTCGCACGCGCGCCGGTTGCCGTCTATGACCACATCCGCCAAAACCCGAACCGCTATGACCTTGTCGCGGCGCGATATGGCGCGGGTTGGAGCCATCTTTATGCGATCAAACGTGGTGGTCAGATTGATCTTGGGGCGTTTGAAGCCGCGTTAAGCCGCAGTTTCGAGCAGGTGGGGTTTCGATCTTATGCGCAGATGCGCGCGGCGGCGCTACAATAGCCATTTGCACCGCCAAAGGTCGCAATCGTCTTGTCGTTCCCCCTGACTTCTCGGTAGGAGGGGGGGGAGAGCAAGAGGAACCCCATGCGTCTGCGTTTTGATCATGGCCCACAGCGAGAGGCAGCGGCGTTTGATCGCCCGTCCGGGATGATCCGGGCCATGACGCCTGACGAGGTGCCCGCAGCCCTTGAGGCGCTGAATGCCGCGCGCGGGCAGGGGGCGTGGCTGGCGGGGTTTGCTTCGTATGAGCTGGGCTATGTTCTGGAAGAACGTTTGCTGCCGCTGTTGCCTGAACGTCGCCGCCTGCCGCTTTTGCAGTTCGGGCTGTATGACGGGCCTGAAGCGGCAGCGGCCCTGCCTGCGCCGCAGGGTCATTTCTATGATCTTACGCCAGATTGGGATGCAGCGCGCTATGAGCAGGCCTTTGTGCGGGTGCGGGATTACATCTGTGCCGGCGATATCTATCAGGCCAATTTGACCTTCCCGATCCGCGGCGGTGTCACGGGCACGCCCACCGAAATCTATGCAGCACTTTGTCAGTTGCAACAGGTCAAACACGGGGTGCTGGTCGAAGCGCCGGGTCTGCCCGCGATCCTGTCGCGCTCGCCCGAACTGTTCTTTCGCACCGACACCTCGGGCCGCATCGAAACCCGCCCGATGAAAGGCACCCAGCCGCGCGGCGCGGACCCGGTTGAGGATGCCGCGCGTGCGATGTTTTTGAAAACGGACGAGAAAAATCAGGCTGAAAACCTGATGATCGTGGACCTTTTGCGCAATGACATATCGCGCATCTGTGACGTGGGCTCGGTACGCGTGCCGGAATTGTTCACCGTGGAAACCTATGAAACCGTGCATCAGATGGTGTCCTTGGTCGAAGGGCAACTGCGCCCCGACACAGGGCTTGGTGATATTTTTCGCGCACTTTATCCCTGCGGGTCCATCACCGGCGCCCCGAAACTGCGCGCGATGGAGATCATCGCCGAGCTCGAAGACCTCCCGCGCGATATCTATTGCGGCACCATCGGGTGGGCCGCGCCAGACGGGCGTTCTGAGTTTAACGTGGCGATCCGCACGCCTATCGTGGAAGACGGGCAGGTGACGCTGAATGTCGGGGGCGGTGTGGTTTATGACAGCACTGCCGCATCAGAATACGAAGAGGCGCTGTGGAAGGCGCAATATGCGGCGCGGTTAAATGTAACGGCCAGCTGAGTTTCCACATCCCGTTCATTCAACCCAATATGGAAACGTTTTAGCTGCGAAAAAGCTGCGACGGGTGTTTGCGTCGCAGTGGTCTGAGAAATTTCCTTCCACTGTTAAATTTTTTACCTCACGACGGCAGCGTATTTCAGCGTGCTTTCCGAAAACCATCGGGCGGGCGTGATTTGAAACTGGGTTGGTTTTCGGCGGGTTACGTGAATTTTTTTCATGAATTCAGACATGCGATTTTGTAAGTATATGTATTTCAAGGAAAAATTTACAGGGCTCGCTTTGACATATGTCAACAGGTTGGTGGCCGCAAAGGAGTATCGCTGAAAGCGCAAGCCAAATAACACAGCGAGCCAACAGTGACTTCCACCCCTTCCAGACGTGCTTTTCTTCGTGGTCAGGTGAATGAAACCCTGCGCCAGCGCCCGCCCGGTGCGGCGGCTGAGATGGCGTTTCACGACGCCTGTCAGCAATGCGAAGATTGCGTGGAAGCCTGCCCCGAAGGGATCATCGGCGTCGATGAAAAGGGGCTGCCGTTTCTGGATTACACCAAGGGCGCCTGTACCTTCTGCCATGCTTGCACGGATGCCTGCAGCTATGACGCCCTGTCGCCAGAACGAGAATTTCTGTGGCGTGGCGCGGTTGAACCCAGCTGCTTGTCGATGAACGGTGTGAATTGCCGGACCTGCGAAGACCACTGCGACGAGCGCGCCATTGGGTTCCAGTTGCAGACAGGTGGCCGGGCGCAACCTGTGCTGGACGAAGACCTGTGCAATGGCTGTGGCGGTTGCTCGCTGGCCTGCCCGGTCGGCGCCATCTCGTTCAAACAGATCAAACCCAAAACGGAGGCTCGCTCATGATCAACATTTGTGGCTGCCTTGTGCACACGATGCCGGAAAAGACCGCCGAGGTCATGACGGCCATTGCCGCAACCGAAGGCGGCGAAGTGCATGCGCATGAAGACGGACGCATCGTCGTGACTGTCGAAGACACGACCCAAATGCGCGCATCTGACCAGATCATGGAGATGCACCAGATCCCCGGCGTTCTGACCATAACCCTTACCTATCACCATTTCGAAGAGCTCGACGACGAACCCGCCGCCGCCCCTTCGCCGACCAAACACTAACGGGAGACCAGACATGACCGTGAAATCGTCCCGCCGCTCATTCCTGAAGGCCAGCGCCGCCGCCGCGACCGCCTCGGCCGCAGGTATTACGCTGCCCAATGGCGCAATCGCACAACCCAAAGCCCCTGACATCCGTTGGGACAAAGCCGCTTGCCGCTTCTGCGGCACCGGTTGTTCCGTGCTTGTGGGCGTGAAAGATGGCCGCGTTGTGGCCACCCAGGGCGACCCGGAAGCCCCGGTGAACCGTGGTTTGAACTGCATCAAGGGCTATTTCCTGTCCAAGATCATGTATGGATCGGACCGTCTGACCCAGCCGCTTTTGCGCAAGTCCAATGGCGTTTATGACAAAAACGGCGACTTCGAGCCGGTCAGCTGGGACGAAGCCTTCGACGTGATGGCCGAGAAGTGGAAACAGACCATCAAGGACAAAGGCCCGACTGCCGTGTCCATGTTTGGCTCTGGCCAGTGGACCGTCTGGGAAGGCTATGCCGCTGCCAAGTTCATGAAAGCCGGTCTGCGGTCAAACAACATCGACCCGAACGCGCGTCACTGTATGGCCTCCGCGGTGGCCTCGTTCATCCGCACCTTTGGCATCGACGAGCCGATGGGCTGCTATGATGACCTTGAACACGCCGACACGTTTGTCCTTTGGGGATCGAACATGGCCGAGATGCACCCGATCCTGTGGTCGCGTCTGACCGACACCCGCCTGACCAAGCCGGGCGCAGAAGTGCATGTTCTGTCGACTTTCGAGCACCGCTCGTTTGAACTGGCGGATAACGGCATGATCTTCGCACCGCAGACCGACCTGGCGATCCTGAACTACATCGCCAACTACATTATCGAAAATGATGCGGTGAACTGGGACTTCGTTGAGAAGAACACCCATTTCAAACGCACCAACACCGATATCGGTTACGGGTTGCGTCCCGAGCATGCTCTGGAACAAGCCGCTGAAAACCCCGCTCACAACGGCACGCACGGCAAACTGTCGGACATGACGTTCGAGGAATACAAAGAAGCGGTTGCGCCTTACACCGCCGAATATGTGTCCGAGCTGTCTGGCGTTCCGGTCGCGAAACTGGAAGCGCTGGCCAAGCAATATGCCGACCCGAACCGCAAGGTGATGAGCCTGTGGACCATGGGCTTCAACCAGCACACACGTGGATCGTGGGTGAACTCGCTCATGTACAACGTGCACCTGCTGGTGGGCAAAATCTCGGAACCGGGTAACTCGCCCTTCTCGCTGACCGGCCAGCCGTCTGCCTGTGGTACGGCGCGCGAAGTGGGCACCTTTGCTCACCGTCTGCCCGCTGACATGGTGGTCATGAAAGAAGAGCACCGCGACATCTGCGAAAAAGCATGGGGCATTCCGAAAGGCACCATCCCCGGCAAGCCCGGCTTCCACGCCGTGCTGCAGCACCGCAAGCTGAAAGACGGCGACCTGAACTGCCACTGGGTGCAGTGCACCAACAACATGCAGGCCGCGCCGAACATGAACGAAGAAGGGCTGCCGGGCTATCGCAACCCTGACAACTTCATCACCGTGTCTGACCCTTACCCGACCGTTACCGCGCTGTCCGCTGACCTGATCCTGCCCACCGCCATGTGGGTCGAGAAGGAAGGCGCTTATGGCAACGCAGAACGCCGCACGCAGTTTTGGCGTCAGCAGGTGGATGCACCGGGCGAAGCCATGTCGGACGTGTGGCAGGTGATGGAGTTCTCAAAACGCTTCACCACGGACGAGGTTTGGCCGGCCGAGCTTCTGGACACCATGCCAGAGCTGAAAGGCAAGACACTGTTCGAAGTGCTTTATGAAAACGGCAAGGTCAACAAATACCCGCTTTCGGAAACGGCTGAAGGCTTCAACAACGTGGAATCGAAAGAGTTCGGCTTCTACGTGCAGAAAGGCCTGTTCGAAGAATATGCCGAGTTCGGTCGTGGCCACGCGCACGATCTGGCGGATTTCGACACCTACCACCAGGCCCGCGGTCTGCGCTGGCCCGTGGTGGACGGCAAGGAAACGCTCTATCGCTTCCGCGAAGGTTATGACCCCTACGTGAAAGAAGGCGAGGGCGTGAAGTTCTACGGCAAGCCCGATGGCAAGGCCAACATCATCTTTGCGCCTTACGAACCCGCCGCTGAAAGCCCGGATGCTGAATACGATCTGTGGTTTGTCACCGGTCGCGTGTTGGAGCATTGGCATTCAGGCTCGATGACCCGCCGCGTGCCCGAACTGCACCGGTCCTTCCCGTCTGCCGTGGTGTTCATGCACCCCGAAGACGCCAAGGATCGTGGCCTGAAGCGCGGGCAAGAGATCCAGGTCTCGACCCGTCGCGGCGAGGTTCTGTCGCGCGTCGAAACCCGTGGCCGCAACAAGATGCCGCGTGGTGTCGTGTTCATGCCGTGGTTCGACGAAGGCCAGCTGACCAACAAGCTGACACTGGACGCAACTTGCCCGATTTCCAAGGAAACGGACTTCAAGAAATGCGCCTGTAAAGTCGAACGCGCCTAAGCGCTGAACGGAAGAAAGCAAACACCATGTCCGCCGCCCCGAAACGCAAAACCTCGCCGACCAGCCGTCGCCGCTTCCTTCAGGATGCGGCGCGGGCGGCGGGGGCTTGCGCGGTGGCGGGCATGGCTCTGAGCAAACTCGCAACGGATGCGCGCGCTCTCCCTGCGCAAGCCATTCGTCCCCCGGGCGCCTTGCCCGAGGAGGATTTTCTGGCGGCGTGCATTCGTTGCGGGCTTTGTGCGCGCGATTGTCCCTATGACACGCTGAAGCTGGCCGAGCTTGGGATCGAAGGTCCCGCAACCGGCACCCCATTCTTTACCGCCCGCGACGTGCCTTGCGAGATGTGCGATGACATTCCCTGTGTCGTGGCGTGCCCCACCGGCGCGCTCGATCACGGGCTGACCAATATTGACGACGCCGACATGGGCCTTGCCGTGCTGATCGACGAGGAACATTGCCTCAATGCCCTCGGTCTGCGCTGCGACGTGTGCTATCGCGTCTGCCCGGTGATCGACAAAGCGATCACGCTGGAGCGGCGTCACAACGAACGCTCGGGTCACCATGCGATTTTCATGCCCATCGTGCATTCGGATCACTGCACCGGCTGCGGCAAATGCGAGAAGTCCTGCGTGTTGCCGGGCGAAAGTGCGATCAAGGTGCTGCCGCGCCGTGTCGCGATGGCCGAGGCCGCAGATCACTACAAACTTGGCTGGGAAGATCGCAACCCGCTGGTGGATGACCTGATCGACCTGCCCGATCGCCTGCCCGGACCGGGCACCGATAACCTTGTCGCCCCCGGCGGATACTTGCCTGAAGGCCTGCCTGATCCCTCGATGGATGGTGGTTTCACGCCAAGCTTTGGACTTCCAGGAACAGGGGGGGCAGGGCAATGAGCCAATCCACAACCCTTCCTGTCGGGCGCGAAGCTATTGACGAAAAAGGCTGGTGGCTGGCCCACCGGTTCCTGATCCTGCGGCGTGTGACCCAAGTGGGTTTCCTTGTCCTTTTCTTGCTTGGCCCTTGGTTCGGCATCTGGTGGGTGAAGGGCAATCTGGCCGGATCGCTGACCTTCGACATATTACCACTCACCGATCCCTTCGTTCTGGTGCAGGGCATCGTCGCCCAACACTGGCCCGAAACCACCGCCATCCTTGGCGCGCTGATCGTCGGCGTGGCTTACGCCCTAATCGGTGGCCGCGTCTATTGCAGCTGGGTCTGCCCGATCAATCCTGTGACCGATGCCGCCCATTGGCTGCACGACCGTCTGGGCCTGTCAAAAGGCTGGCAGCCCAAGAAAAACACGCGTTTTTGGGTCCTGGGCATGGTTCTTGCCGTGTCCGCGCTCACCGGCACCATCGCATGGGAGGTCGTGAACCCGATCTCGATGCTGCACCGGGGTCTGATCTTCGGCATGGGGTTCGCGTGGACCTTCGTCCTTGCCGTGTTCCTTTTTGACCTCGTCGTATCGCGGCGCGGTTGGTGCGGACATCTCTGCCCGGTCGGCGCATTCTATGGACTGCTTGGCACCCACTCGATCCTTCGGGTCAGCGCCGTGAAACGCGCGGATTGCGACGACTGCATGGACTGCTTCGCCGTTTGCCCGGAAATGCAGGTGATCACCCCCGCGCTTCGCGGCGCGGATGAGGACACGCCGATCATCCTGTCGCCGGATTGCACCAATTGCGGCCGCTGCATCGATGTCTGCGCGCCCGACGTCTTTAAATTCACCACCCGGTTCGATGAGACCCCCGCGCCAGCCCGCGCGGCACGCCGGAACAAACACCGTCAACCCGAGGCCAGTCGCGCGGCCTGAGACAAATACGGGAGATGCCCAAATGAAAAAGAACCTTCTGATCAGTGCCATCGTCGCCCCGACGCTTCTGGCCACCTTCGCTTTCGCGCAAAGCGCGGATGGCGTCAGCTCGCTTCGGACCAATGATGTGTCTGAACCTGCTGTCGTCGAGGATGTGTTTCACCAAGACGAAAGCCGCTTCACGCGCAACTACCGTCAACAGCCCCCGTTGGTGCCACACTCGATCGACCAATACCAGATCGACCTGAAGGCCAACCGCTGCCTGTCGTGCCATGACTGGACCGTGGCCGGTGAACGCAAGGCGCCGACCCTGTCGATGACCCACTATCAGGACCGCGATGGCAACCAGCTTGATGTGGTCGCCGGCACGCGTTGGTTCTGCAACCAGTGCCACGTGCCGCAGGCCGATGCGCCGGCACTGGTGGACAATACTTTTGAAGCCTCGAACTGAGGCGGGATGAATACGCGAAAGGAACAGGGACATGTCTAAAGAAAATCCCGGCTTTATCCGTCGCTTCTGGGCGCGCTTCTGGACGCCTTCTGGTGTCTCGCTTGGCACGCTTCTGATCGGGGGCTTCATTGTTGGTGTGGTTTTCTGGGGCGGCTTCAACTGGGCGCTTGAGATGACCAACAAAGAGAAGTTCTGCATTTCTTGCCACGAGATGGCAGAAAACCCCTATGCCGAATATCAAGGCTCGGTTCACCAAAACAACAGCTCTGGCGTGCGCGCCACCTGTCCGGATTGCCACGTGCCCAAAGATTGGGGCCCGAAGATCGTGCGCAAGATCCAGGCCTCGAAAGAGCTTTATGGCCATTTTGTCACCCGTGTGATCTGGACGCCGGAAAAATACGAAGACCACCGTATCGATATGGCGGCCCGCGAATGGGCGCGGATGAAATCCACCGACAGCAAGGAATGCCGCAACTGTCACAGCTTTGACTTCATGGATTTCACCCAGCAGGAAAACCGTGCGGCGGACAACCACCAGATCGCGTTGGATGAAGGGAAAACCTGCATCGATTGCCACCAAGGTATCGCGCATGATCTGCCCGAAGGGTGGCAGGATCGCTATGAAGAGATCTCTGATCAGCTGGCCGCCGATGGCAATCTGCCGCTTGGCAATGGCCGCGTCGTGGCCGATGCAAAAGTCGAACTGGAAGGCTATCTGACCGGTCAGAATTGATCGTTGTCACGGCGGGCCAAGCCTTGGCTGTGGCCCGCCTGTTCCACGCTTGAAAAGGCTACGGATATGAAGCTTGGATATACGATTGCACCGGGGCGTGGGCAAACCAACCTGCTTCTTGCCGAGGCTGCAAAGACACTCGCCAGCCATGGGAAGAAGGTTGTGGGCACGGTGCAGACCGACACGGCCCGGATCGATACGCATCATTGCGATATGGATGTGACGCTGCTGCAATCAGGCAGGGTGATCCGCATATCTCAGTCCCTTGGGGCCGGATCGCGTGGTTGCCGTCTGAACCCGGCGGCGCTGGAAGAGGCCGTGGCTGAAACCGAGGCCGCTTTGGTAAATGGCGCGGACCTTCTCTTGGTGAACAAGTTTGGCAAGCACGAAGCCGAAGGGCGTGGCTTTCGCGGTGTCATCGCCGAGGCGCTGGCACTTGATGTGCCTGTGCTCGTCGGGGTGAACAAGCTTAACCACGCGGCGTTTCTATCCTTTTGTGAAGGTCAGGCAGAGCGTGTCCCCGCCAGTCGCGCTGCGCTGAAAGCCTGGCTTGATTGCCAATTGGGCCTCTCGGTACTGACCTGATACAGGCAACGCTTACCTTTGCTGAGACAGCGCCAGCACCAGCTCGCGCACGCGTTCGGCGTTGTCGCGGGCCACGCGCCCATCAGCATGTTGGCGAGAGTTCTCAAAACCGATCCGGCATTTGCCACCGTTGCGCGCCGCGCGCAGCAGCGATGGGGTTTCGTTTTGGCCAAAGGCGCAGACGGCCCAATCGGGTTTGATCGCATGTCGAGCCATCCAGGCCAGAAACCGATCAAGCGCAGCCGGGTCGGCGTTCTGATCCGCGCTATAGCGTCCAAGGACAAACAAAAGCTGCAGCTCTTCGTCCCCAAACATGTGTTCGGGCAAGGATTTAACCAGCAGATCGGCATCTTCCACATCATAAAGGATATGCTGCAGCGCAATGCCGCGCGCCGCGCATTCTTCATAAAAGTCCCGCGTGGTGGAAAGGCTGTCGCGCCGCAATTCGCGCACCGAAGCAGACACAAGCGTGGTGCCGCTGTTCAGGGCGATTTGGCGTTGATGGTCGGGGTCGTATTGGCCCACGGCTTCGGTGGTGATCTGTACCGGGAAACCGGGAAGCTCGGTCGCAAATTGCGCCACCGCCTCGCGATAGGCCCCGGCATCCAGAAGATGCCCGCCATCTTTGTCACGCAAGTGAAGGTGAATGCCGTCTGCGCCATCCGCGCGACAGGTCAGCGCCGTCGTGATCAGCTCTGCCAATGTGATTGGCAGGGCAGGGTGGTCAGCCTTCGTCAGCCGCGCGCCATTCGGGGCAACCATGACGTGAGGCAGCGGTGTATCAGAGCTCACAGAACCTTCTCCAGCGCGGTCGAGAGCTTGTCGCCCAACTCGTCAATCTGGTCGGGCGTGATGATAAAGGGCGGGGCCAGAAGGATGTGATCCCCGCGCTGCCCATCGATTGTGCCATTCATCGGATAGCAAATCAGCCCGGCCTCTAACGCGGCGGCCTTGAGTTTCTTGGCGATCTGGCGACTGGGGTCAAAAGGCGCTTTGGTTTCGCGATTTTCGACAAGTTCCAACCCGCGAAACATGCCGCGGCCCCGAATGTCACCGATATGGGGGTGCTGGCCGAAACGGGCGGCAAGCGTGGTTTGCAGCACGTCGCCCATCTGCGCCGATCGGGCAACCATCCCGCCCTCTGTCAGTTTCTTCACAACCGCGTCCGCCGCAGCCGCCGCGATGGGATGCCCGATATAGGTGTGACCATGCTGAAAAAACCCTGACCCCTGCGCGATGGCGTCATAGATTTGGCCAGTGCACAGCATGGCTCCGATGGGCTGGTACCCCGCGCCCAGCCCTTTTGCGATCGTGATCATATCGGGGGCAACGCCATCCTGTTCGCAGGCGAACAGAGTGCCGGTGCGCCCCATGCCACACATGACTTCATCCAAGATCAACAGCACGCCATAACGATCGCAAATCTCGCGGATGCGCTTGAAATAGCCTTTCGCGGCGGGCACGGCCCCGGCGGTGGCGCCGACAACCGGCTCGGCCAGGAAACCGATCACGTTTTCGGGGCCCTGTCGCAGGATTTCGGCTTCCAGTTCATTGGCGGCACGCAGCCCATAGGCCTCTTCGCTTTCACCCTCTTCGCGCAGGCGATACTCATAGCACGGGTCAATATGGCTGGCGGATACCATCACCGGATCAAAGGGCGCACGCCGCCACATGTTGCCACCGGTCCCAAGCGCGCCCAGCGTATTGCCGTGATAGCTTTGCTTGCGGGCGATGAATTTGGTGCGGCTCGGTTGTCCGATCTCGATCATATACTGGCGGGCAAGTTTCAGCGCGCTTTCCACCGCTTCGGACCCGCCCGAGACCAGATAAACCCGGTCGATTCCTTTTGGTGCATGTGAAACGAGTCGCTCTGCAAGCCGTTCTGCCGGGGCGGATGTCAGGAATCCGGTGTGGGCAAAGGCCAGTTGGTCCAATTGGTCCTTGATGGCTTGGGTGACGTCGGCATCTGAATGTCCAAGGCAGGAAACCGCCGCCCCACCTGATCCATCGAGATATTGCTTTCCCTTTGAATCATATATATAAATTCCATCCCCGCGCGCGGCGATTTCCGGGGTTGATTTGCAGTGACGTGGAAAGATATGAGACATGGTTCAGGACCGCATTCCAGAGGTTGACGACCAATTGGCCGGGTAATTTTCTTTCGTTACTGAAACACATGAATCAAAAATTGACAACGTGTGAAACAAAGTGAACACTCTTTGTGAATACGTGAGCTGCCAGGGGGCCACTTGTCGCACGCATTTGAAAAACGATTGACGGACCACTACGGCGATCTGTCTGAAACCCTGCAAAGGGCGGCGGATTTCCTGCGCGCGCATCCGGTCGAGGTCGCCACACGCCCCCTGAGGCAGGTGGCGGCGGATTGCGAGGTTTCTCCGGCGGCGTTTTCCCGGCTTGCACGTGCATTGAACTACGCGGATTTTGCGGAAATTCGCGACGAGCTGCGCCAAAGCATCGGCCGCAGGGTCAATAATTTCGCGGACCGCGCGCAACGCCTGCAGGAAGATCATGCCGATGATCATGCAGGGCATAAATCTGGTTTTTTCAACGCCCATCTTGCCGCCTGTCTGGGCAATCTGCAGAGCTTCTCGGACACTGTGGATCACGAGGTTCTGGACGCGGCCGTCAGTCGCATCGGCGATGCGCGCAACGTGGTGCTTTTGGGGGCGTTGGGGTCCACGGGGGTTGTTGAATACCTGGCCTATATGGCCAGCCTTTGCGCCGGGAACTGGTCGATGGCCAGTCGGATGGGCGCATCATTGGGGGGCGGGTTGACCGGGATCGATGCGCGTGATGCTTTGATCATCGTGACCAAACCCCCCTTTGCCGAACGGTCCATTCGCGCCGCTGAGATGGCGCGCGAAAAAGGGGCGTATGTGGTGGTCATCACCGATACGCTGGGCTGTCCTGCACTGAAACATGCATCGGCGTCTTTTGTGGTTCCCACAGAAAGCCCGCATTTCTATTCGTCCTATGTGGTTACCGTCTTTCTTGTCGAAACGCTGATTGGCCTGTTGGTCAGCCGCTCGGGCAAGGGTGCAAGGGACCGCATATCCGAGGTCGAACGAGCCAACCGTATTCTGGCGGAAGTCTGGGACGGTTGAACACAGGTCATCGAACGAAAAACAAAGGGAGTATGTTATGTTCGAGAAGTTTAAATTCGCCGCCGCTGGGTGCGTTGCTGCCACGATGTTGGCACCGGTCGCCCACGCCGAGGAATTCATCACCATCGGCACCGGCGGTGTGACGGGTGTGTATTACCCGACAGGCGGCGCGATCTGTCGTCTGGTGAACAAGGGCCGCAAAGAGCACGGTGTGCGCTGCTCGGTCGAATCGACCGGCGGGTCGGTTTACAACATCAACACCATTCGCGAAGGCGAACTGGAATTTGGTGTGGCCCAGTCGGACTGGCAGTACCACGCCTATAACGGCACCTCGAAGTTCGAAGATGCCGGCAAGTTCGAAGGCCTGCGCGCTGTCTTTTCGGTGCACCCAGAGCCCTTCACCGTCGTTGCCCGTGCAGATAGCGGCATCAAGACGTTCGAAGACCTGAAAGGCAAACGCGTCAATATCGGCAACCCCGGTTCCGGTCAGCGCGGCACCATGGAAGTTCTGATGGAAGCGCTGGGCTGGACCTCGGCAGACTTCGCTCTGGCGACCGAGCTGAAAGCCTCGGAACAGTCGGCGGCTCTGTGCGACAACCAGATCGACGCGATGGTCTACACCGTTGGTCACCCCTCGGGTTCGATCCAGGAAGCCACCACGGCCTGCGATTCGGTTCTGGTTGAAGTGTCGGGCGACGCGGTTGCCAAACTGGTCGAAGACAACTCGTTCTACCGTACCGCCACCATCCCCGGCGGCATGTATCGCGGCAATGACGCGGACACCGCGACCTTTGGTGTGGGCGCGACCTTCGTGAGCTCGGACAAAGTGTCGGAAGACGCTGTCTATGCGGTTGTTTCGTCGGTGATGAACAACATCGAAGACTTCAAAGGCCTGCACCCTGCTTTCGCCAATCTTGACCCGAAAGAGATGGCATCGGCTGGTCTGTCGGCACCTCTGCACCCCGGTGCGGCGAAGTATTACAAAGAAAAAGGCCTGATCGAATAATCGGTCCTGTCTGACAAGACGATCCGGGGGTGGGTGACTGCCCCCGGATCATATGTGAACCGACGCAAAGATCGGGCGCATGGAAGAATTGACAAGTGAGTGCTGCCCACCCGCAGCCGAGGGAGAAAGAAATGTCCAACACAGAAGACAAGGCGCTGTCCGAGGCCGAGCTTCAGGAGCTTGTGGCCGCAAGTGACACTGGCGCGCGCAGTCCGAAAGGCTCTGTCGGGTTGATGATCGCGGCGGTGGCCCTGATCTGGTCCGTGTTCCAGGTGCTGCTGGCCTCGCCCGTTGCGCCCTATATCCTGCCCGGAGACCTGATCAACAACTCGCGCCAGATTCATCTGGCTTTCGCGATTTTCCTGGCGGCCATGGCCTATCCGCTGTTCAAATCCAGCCCGCGTGATCACATCCCGTGGTACGACTGGGTGCTGGGCATCGGCGGCGCGTTTTTGGCGATGTATGGCTATTTCATGTATGACAAGATCGTCGCGAATGGCGGTCTGGCGGATCAGACGGACGCTTATGTGGCGCTGGCGGGTCTGGCCTTTTTGTTCATCGCGGCCTACCGCACCCTTGGCCCCGTCATGGTGGCGCTGGCCATTGTCTTCCTGTTTTACGTCTTTTTCGGGTCATCCGAGGTTGTGCCAGACCAGATCCGCTGGGCGGGCGCGAGCTTGCGCAAAGCCATGAGCCATATGTGGATCACGTCTGAAGGTGTCTTTGGCATCGCGCTGGGCGTGTCGACCAAGTTCGTCTTCCTCTTCGTGCTGTTCGGTGCGCTTCTGGATCGCGCAGGCGCGGGCAACTACTTTATCAAGATGGCGTTTGGAGCGCTGGGCCACCTGCGTGGGGGTCCCGCAAAGGCTGCTGTTGTTGGCTCTGCCGCAACGGGCCTGATTTCTGGGTCGTCGATTGCGAACGTGGTCACAACCGGCACCTTCACCATCCCGCTGATGAAGCGTGTTGGCTTCTCGGCAGAGAAAGCCGGATCGGTCGAGGTCGCCTCTTCCGTGAACGGCCAAATCATGCCCCCCGTCATGGGCGCAGCCGCGTTCCTGATGGTGGAATATGTGGGCATCTCCTATGTCGAGGTGATCACCCACGCCTTCCTGCCCGCGATTATTTCCTACATCGCGCTGGTCTATATTGTACATCTTGAGGCGGTGAAGAACCGCATGCCGACCATCGGCAACAAGGTCGTATCAATGGGCAAAACCATCGGCGGCATGTTCCTGTTCTTCGCAGGTTTCGCGGGGCTGTGCTATGCCACGCAATATCCCGTTGGCTGGATTGTTTCGCTGTTCCCGGCAGGTTCTGGCTGGGTGCTCTCGATCCTGCTTTTCGCGATCTATATCGCGCTCATCTATCTGGCCGCTCAGGTGCCGGACCTGGAACCCGATGATCCAAACGCCGAGGTGGTCGAGCTGCCCGACGTGGCCAAAATCTACAAGTCGGGCCTTTACTATCTGCTGCCGATCATCGTTCTGGTCTACTTCCTGATGATCGAACGCAAATCCCCGGGCCTGTCGGCCTTCTGGGCGACCTTCCTGCTCTTCGGGATTCTGCTGACACAGAAATCGCTGAAGGCCTTCTTCCGGGGCGAAGACAGCCCGGCCGCGCGTTTGCGTGACGGCGTGGTCGACCTTGTAGAAGGCATGATCGACGGCGCGCGCAACATGATCGGGATCGGTCTGGCCACGGCCACGGCAGGTATCATCGTGGGCACGGTATCGCTGACCGGGATCGGTCAGGTGATGGCGGATTTCGTCGAGTTCCTGTCCGGCGGCAACCTGATCCTGATGCTGGTCTTCGTGGCCATCCTGTCCTTGATCCTTGGGATGGGCCTGCCGACCACGGCGAACTACATCGTTGTGTCCTCGTTGATGGTCAGTGTGGTGGTTGAACTGGGCGCACAATCGGGCCTTGTTGTGCCGCTGATCGCTGTGCACCTGTTTGTCTTCTACTTCGGGATCATGGCGGATGTGACGCCCCCTGTGGGGCTTGCAAGCTTCGCGGCGGCGGCTGTGTCAGGTGGGGACGCGATCCGCACCGGGTTCACGGCGTTCTTCTATTCGCTCAGAACCGTGGCCCTGCCTTTCGTGTTCATCTTCAACACCGACCTTCTGTTGATTGACGTGACACTGACGCAAGGCATCATGGTCTTCATCGTCTCGACCATCGGTATCCTGGTCTTTACGGCTGGCACCATGGGGTTCTTCCTGACGAAATCGCGCATCTGGGAAACGGTGGCCCTTCTGGTCATTGCCTTTGCGCTGTTCCGTCCGGGGTTCTTCATGAACCAGATCCAACCGCCGTTCACGCAAATCGCACCGGCTGGGGTCGAACAGGCCATCGGGGACGCCGAGCCGGGTGATACGTTGCGCATGGTCATCTCGGGGCCGGATTTCGACACGCTTGAGGTGAAAGACCTGACCGTTGTGGTCGAGGTGCCTGACGCAGAAACCGGTGCAGCACGTCTGGAGGCATCCGGCATCATGTTGATGCCTGAAGGCGAGGTGATGCGCATCGACGAACCGATGTTCGGCACACCCTTGTCAGACAAGCTGTCGACCTTCGATTTCTACGGAGATGATCCGGTGCAAATCGCGGCCGTACAGGCGCCCTCCGATCAGATGCCAAAGGAACTGATCTTCATTCCCGCGTTGTTGCTTTTGGGCCTTATCGCCTTTGTGCAATCGCGTCGGGCCAAAGACGAAGACCCTATTGAAGGAGTGGTGGCATGACCAAGACCATTCTCTGCGCCGTAGATATCAACCGGCCTGAAGACGAAGCACATGTTCTGAAAACCGCGGCCAAATTGGCCGCGATGGAGGACGCGCAGCTTGATGTGATCACCGTCATGCCCGATTTCGGGATGAGCATCGTCGGGGCGTATTTTCAGGATCATCACGTGAAATCCGCACAGGATGATGCGGGGGTGGCGCTGAAAGCCCTGACGGCGGATGCCATTGGGGACGCGGATGAGGCTGTGCGCCATATCGTGTCGTCGGGCACGGTATATGAAGAGGTGCTGAAAGCTGCTGACATTGGCAAAGCGGACCTGATCGTGATCGGTGCTCACCGCCCTGATCTGAAGGACTATCTGCTGGGTCCAAACGCCGCGCGCGTGGTGCGCCATTCCAAATGCTCGGTCTACGTGGTGCGCCGCTAGGGCAATCACGACAGCTACATGATCGCACCCGGCCTCTGTCCAGTGGCCGGGTGTTTTCTTTTGCGGAATGCGACAATCGCAGGGGTTGAAACCCCTGCCTGAAACCATGACATTTCAGATAGGGAATGGCGCCGATAGCTCCGTCCATTCCGAACCGACAGGCTGAACCCACAGGCTGAACCCACACGCTGAACCCTTGGAGGCCAGCATGCGTGCCAAAACCGGTCAGGACCATGTCCTTTATAGGATGCAGGATATCTGGAAGAGCTTCCGCACATCCTCGGTCGAGGTGCACGCCCTGCGGGGTGTCACGGCTGATCTGCCTGCGGGCGAGTTCGTGGTGCTTTTGGGCGCGTCCGGCTCGGGCAAATCCACCCTTCTGAACATTCTGGGCGGGCTGGACACGGCCACGTCGGGTCAGGCGTGGTTTCAGGGTCAGGAATTGACCGCGATGAGCGAACGCGAGCTGACCCGCTATCGGCGTGATCATGTGGGCTTTGTCTTTCAGTTCTACAATCTTGTGCCGTCGCTGACCGCGCGCGAAAACGTGGCGCTGGTCACCGAGATTTCGCGTGATCCGATGCCCCCCGAAGAGGCGCTGGAGCGCGTTGGGCTGGGCTACCGCATGGACCACTTCCCGGCCGAGATGTCGGGGGGCGAACAGCAGCGCGTCGCCATCGCCCGCGCCATTGCCAAGCGGCCCGAGGTGCTTTTGTGCGACGAACCCACAGGCGCGCTGGACAGTAAGACCGGCGTGCAGGTGCTGGAGGCGCTGGAGCAGATCAACGCAGAGCTTGGCACCTCGACCATCGTGATCACCCATAATGCGGGTATTCAGGCGATGGCGCATCGCGTGGTGCAGTTGGCGGATGGCAACATCTCGGGAATCCGTGAAAACGCGACCCGGATCGATCCGTCGCAGATCGTCTGGTAGGCCTTGATGCGGGCGCTGGATCATAAGCTTTGGCGCGATATGCGCAGGCTCTGGGCGCAAAGCCTGGCCATCGCCGCCGTCCTGGCCGTCGGGGTCATGATCATGGTCATGGCCAATGGGACCGAGCGGTCGTTGCGTGAAACCCGCGACACGTTTTATGAACGCAACCGCTTTGGCGATTTATTTGCCACGGCCACCCGCGCGCCGGACAGCCTGGCCGACCAGATCGCCACCATCCCCGGTGTCGCGCGGGTGGAAACGCGCATCTCGAACATTGCCATTCTGGATGTGGCGGGCATGGTGGAACCGGCGATGGGGCAGATTGTGTCGGTGCCGCCTTCGGGCCGCCCCGCGATGAATGTGCCTAGCGTCACCCATGGGCGGCTGCCCACACCCGGTGCGCGTGGCGAGGTTTTGGTCAATCAAGGCTTTGCCGAGGCGCATGGGTTCCAGCTTGGCGACGGGTTTCATGTAACCCTGAACGGGCAGAAGCGCGCGCTGACCATCGTGGGCACGGCGCTGAGCCCCGAGTTCATCTATACGATCGGCCCCAATACGATCATGCCGGACGATCGGCGCTTTGGCATTTTGTGGATGGCCGAAGATGTGCTCGAGGCCGCTTATAATCTGACCGGCGCTTTCAACACCGTGTCTGTGGGCTTTGGGCGCGGGGCGGATGAACCGGCGATCACGCAGGCGCTGGATGGCTTGCTGAAACCCTATGGGGGCACCGGCGCTTATCCCCGCAAGGACCAGATTTCCAACGCCTTTCTGGATGGAGAGCTGAAACAGCTTGATGTGATGGCGCGGGTTGTGCCGCCCATCTTTCTGGTGATTTCTGCCTTTCTGGTGAACATGGTGCTGGGGCGGCTGATTTCGCTCGAGCGTGAGCAGATCGGGCTTTTGAAAGCGCTGGGGTATCAGCGGGCCGAGATTGGTTGGCACTATGTGAAACTGGCCATGGTCATAGGTGGCGTCGGGGTGGCGCTGGGCTGGGGCTTTGGCGCCTTGGCCAGCCGGGGCATGGCCGAGCTTTATGCGCAGTTCTTCGACTTTCCTTACCTGATCTTCGTGCAATACCCGTCGGTCTATGCGATCTCGGCGCTGGCGGGGCTTATGGCGGCGGCCTCGGGTGCTTTGATGGCGGTGCGCCGGGTGCTGGCGTTGAGCCCGGCGGTGGCCATGTCGCCGCCCGCACCCACGCGGTTCAGGCGCGGCATGTTTGACCGGGTGATCTTGTGGCTGAAACCAGCGCAACCCACGATGATGATCCTGCGCGCCATAGGTCGCTGGCCCCTACGTGCGGCGATGACCACGCTCGGCATTGCCACATCGGCCTCGGTCATGATCGCCTCGCTGTTCATGTTTGATGCAATGGACGAGCTGATGGATGTCAGCTTTGTGCAGATCAACCGACAGGATGCGATTGTTGAATTTGCCCTGCCACGGCCCCGGTCGGTGGTGGACGATCTGACCCAACTGCCCGGTGTCATGGCGGCCGAGGGCGTCTGGATGATGCCCGCACGTCTGACCAACGGCCATCTCACGCGTCGCATTGCCATCGAGGGCCGGCAGGATGACGACCAGCTCTCGCGTGTGTTTGATGCCGAGAACGGACAGGTTGTGCATCCGGCCCATGGCATTGTGCTGGCGCGGCGGCTGGCAGACAAGCTGGCGCTGGGCGTGGGGGATCGGGTCACGGTTTCCTTCCTGACCCTGCCGGGGCGCGACTTTGAACTGGTCGTGACCGGCTTGGCCGGGCAGTATTTTGGCCTCAGCGCCTATATGGACGCCGCCCAGCTGGCGAAACTGATCGACCGCCCTGCGCAAGTGACCGGCGCCAACCTGTTGATCGATGCGCGCGACAGTGATGCGCTGTTTGGGGCGGTCAAACAGGCGCCGGCCATCGCGGGGCTCACCCTGATGGCTGATGTGCGGCAGGCCTTCACGGATACGATTGCGCAAAATGCGGGCATGACCACCACGATCAACAGCTTCCTTGCCGCGCTGATTGCCATTGGCGTGGTCTATAACGCCGCGCGCATCCAGCTTTCGGAACGCGCCCGTGAACTGGCCAGCCTGCGCATCCTTGGCTTCACCCGCGGCGAGGTCAGCTACATCCTGCTGGGCGAGCTTTTCTTGTTGACCCTTGCCGCCATTCCATTGGGCCTGTTGATCGGGCGCGGTCTGGCGGGCGCCATGGTGGCCAGCTTTGAAAGCGACCTTTTTGCGATCCCGCTGGTGGTGTCGCGCGATACGTATTTATGGGCGGCGGGCGTTGTGGCCGCGGCCTCTGTCATATCGGCGCTGATCGTGCGCCGTCGGATTGACCGGATGGATCTGGTCGCCGTGATGAAAACAAGGGAGTGACCCTGATGAACTGGAATATGCGCACTGTAACTCTTGCGGGATTGGCCGCGATCGGGGTCGGGGTATTCGTCTGGGCCGCCTCGCGCCCCGAATATGTGCCGGTGGATTTGGTCACCATCACCACCGGGCCGATGGAGGTCACGGTGAACGCCGAGGGCCGCACGCGCATCAAGGATGTCTACGAGCTGTCCGTGCCGGTGTCCGGCCAGTTGGAGCGCAGCCCCGTGGCGGTGGGCGACGCGGTGGTGGCGGGGGAAACGCTGGTGGCCCGGATTGCACCGGGTGATCCGGCGTTTCTGGACGACCGCGCCCGCGCGCAGGCCACGGCGGCCGTGGCGCAGGCGCAGGCGGCCGTGTCCGTGGCCGAGGCGCAGATTGCCATGGCCGAGGCTGATCTGGCCCATGCCCAAACCGCGCTGAACCGTCTGCATGACCTGCATGCGCGTGGCACCATTCCCAAGGCGCAGCTTGACGGCGCCGAGCTGGGCGTCGATGTGGCGGCGGCCAAGCTCGACAGTGCCCATGCAGCACAGGAAATGCGACTGGCAGAACTGGCCGCGCAAAAGGCCACGCTGATCGAACCAGGCGCGCGAGATGTGGCCGCGGTCAGTGATGCCTGCTGCGTCGAGATTTATGCCCCCGTGTCCGGCATGGTCCTGAGCGTTGCAAATGAAAGCGCCAGAGCGGTGATGCCCGGCGCGCCGATCCTGTCCATCGGCCAGACCGATGCGCTGGAGATCGAGGCCGACATCCTGTCAACGGACGCGGTGCGCCTGACAACAGGCGCGCGTGCTTATGTGGAACGCTGGGGCGGGGCAGGGGTGCTTGAGGCCCATGTCTCGGTCATTGAACCGTCGGGCTTCACCAAGATGTCCGCACTGGGCATCGAAGAACAGCGCGTGCGCGTGGTGCTGGACCTGGATACACCACCCGAGGCGCGTGGTCAGCTGGGTCACGCCTTTCGCACCTATCTGCGCATTGTCGAATGGCAGGGCGAGGTGACGCAGGTCCCGCTGTCAGCGCTGTTTCGCGATGGCGACAGCTGGGCGGTGTTCACGCTGGACGGCGAGCACGCCGTTTTGCAGCATGTTGATATCGGGCGGCAGAACAGCGACATGGCCGAGCTTTTAAAGGGCCCGGCAGAAGGTGCGCGCGTGATTGCCCACCCCTCGGATCGTGTGATGGATGGGGTGCTTGTGGTGGATCGCGACACGCTTTAATGCGCGCGCGCCAAGAGGCGCGCGCAAAAAGATTGACAGGCGCGCCTTTCCCAGACAGATTTTGGCCATCCGCAGCGATGGCGTCGCTGCCCTGTGCCGGTCCCATCGTGGCAACGCACAGGTCCGGAGATCAACCACCCTGGACGCCGGGGAGTTTGGTTGGCCGGGCGCAGATATAAACCTCCCGGCCTCGGAAATGGAGAGACGGGACATGTCACGCCCTCAATTCTTTGTATGTGAAAACGGTGAAAAAGCGCCTCAGGCCTTCTCGGACGCGGAATATGAACGCCGCCTTGGCGCGCTGCGCAAGATCATGGCTGACCGCGGGGTCGAAGCCGCCGTGTTCACCTCGATGCACAACATCGCCTATTACTCGGGCTTTCTGTATTGCGCCTTTGGTCGTCCTTACGGGCTGGTGGTCACGGCAGATCGCGCGACCACCGTGTCGGCCAATATCGACGGCGGCCAGCCGTGGCGTCGCAGCTATGGCGACAACGTCATCTACACCGACTGGGAACGCAACAACTACTGGCGCGCGGTGAAGAACCTTGTTGGGAACGCCAAGTCCATCGGGATCGAAGGGGATCACATGACGCTGGCGCAGCGCGCGCTGGCCGAAGAGTTCCTGACCGACAGCCAGTTCACCGACATTGCTGCTGACACGATGCAAGCGCGCATGATGAAATCCGCCGAGGAAATCGCCCTGATCCGCGAAGGCGCGCGCATCGCCGATGTGGGGGGCGCGGCTATCTATGACGCCATCAAGCTGGGCACGCGCGAGATCGACGTGGCCATGGCCGGTCGCGACGCGATGGAGGCCGAGATCGCTCGGTCGCATCCCGACAGCGAGCTGCGCGATACCTGGGTCTGGTTCCAGTCGGGCCTTAATACTGACGGCGCCCATAACCCGGTCACCACCCGCAAGCTGGAAGGCGGCGATATCCTGTCACTGAACACTTTCCCGATGATCTCGAGCTATTACACCGCGTTGGAACGCACCTTGTTCCTTGGTGATCCTGACAAGGAAAGCCTGCGCATCTGGGAAGCCAATGTGGCCGCGCATGAATTGGGCCTGAGCCTGATCAAACCGGGCGCAACCTGCTCGGGCATCACCGCCGAGATCAACCGCTTCTTCGAGCAGGAAAATCTGCTGCAGTATCGGTCCTTCGGCTACGGCCATTCGTTCGGCGTGCTGTCGCATTATTATGGGCGCGAGGCCGGGCTGGAGCTGCGCGAAGACATCGACACGGTTTTGGAGCCGGGCATGGTTGTTTCCATGGAGCCGATGCTGTTTTTGCCCGAAGGCACTGCTGGGGCTGGGGGGTACCGCGAACATGACATTTTGGTCGTGGGCGAAGATGGGGCCGAAAACATCACCGGTTTCCCTTACGGTCCGGAGCACAACATTATTTCGCTTTAGGCGGAAAATGTGACGCAAAATTCCCTTCGAGGGTCGCGTGAACGTAAAAAAGCGACGTAAAAAGTCGTCAGACTAGGTTCATTCGACGAAAAATGTCCTCGAGGGGGGGCTACGATGTCGGGGCGGCAGAACGAGAATCGTCGATAGAACGAAGCAGCCGCACCAAAGGAACACAGGTTTTCCGCAGGCATGACCCTGCGGAAAGCCGCAACGGGACGGAGGCGCGCCACGCAAGGCGTTTTGCACGACAGAAGCACGCTTGGAATCGTCCAGATTGACGGTCAAAAAGCCGATCTTTTGGCAAAACGGTGTGAATAAAGTCGAATTGGCTGTTGAATTCACTCATTTCTTCGTGTTGGCTTGTCTGCAAGAAAAACGAAAAACATAGACCAGGGGGGTCACTTGGCTGAAGCTGCTTCCGACGACGGATTTGTCGTTTTTGATCGTGTCCAGAAAAGCTATGACGGGGAGACGCTGGTTGTAAAAGACCTGAACCTGTCCGTTGCGAAGGGCGAGTTTCTCACCATGCTGGGGCCATCCGGGTCCGGCAAAACCACCTGCCTGATGATGCTGGCTGGCTTCGAGACCGCAACCCATGGCGATATTCGCCTTGGTGGTCAGCCAATCAACAACATCCCGCCGCATAAGCGCGGCATTGGCATGGTGTTCCAGAACTATGCATTGTTCCCACATATGACGATTGCCGAAAATCTGGCCTTCCCACTGGAAGTGCGCAAGATGGGCAAGTCTGATCGTGAAGCCAAGATCAAACGCGCGCTCGACATGGTCGAGATGGGCGATTTTGGTGGCCGCCGTCCGGCGCAGCTTTCAGGTGGTCAGCAGCAGCGTGTGGCTTTGGCCCGTGCGCTGGTGTTCGAGCCTGAACTGGTGTTGATGGACGAACCGCTGGGCGCGCTGGACAAGCAGCTGCGCGAAAAGATGCAGTTCGAAATCACCCACCTGGCGCATAATCTGGGCATCACCACGGTTTACGTGACCCACGACCAGACCGAAGCCCTGACCATGTCAGACAACGTCGCTGTCTTCGATGATGGCCGCATTCAGCAGCTGGCCCCGCCGGATCTTCTGTATGAAAAGCCCGAAAACAGTTTCGTGGCGCAGTTCATCGGCGAAAACAACACGTTGGAAGGCGTGGTGACCGAGATTTCGGGCAACACCTGTGTGGTGCGTCTGGACGATGGCGAAGAGCTGGACGCGACCCCGATCAACGTGTCGAAAGTCGGCGACCGGACCACGGTTTCGATCCGCCCGGAACGCGTTGAATACAACAAGGACCGCCTGCAGGAAGGCGCCCATACGCTGAAAGCCGAAGTGCTTGAGTTTATCTATATGGGTGACATTTTCCGGACCCGCCTGCGGGTCGCCGGCAACGAAGATTTTATCATCAAGACGCGCAATGCGCCGGATGTGGAACGCCTGAAGCCCGGCCAGCAGATCGAGATTGGCTGGCTGCCGGAAGACTGCCGCGCGCTCGACGCCTGATATTTATTGCTCCGGGGGCGCTTTAGCGGTCCCGGGCATTCAGCCATGGTTTGCCTTGTGCCCGTTGAGGCAGGCCTTAACAACCAAACGGGACAACTAGGGAGATACCAAGAATGAAATTTTCCAAACTGCTTATGGCCAGCACGGCCCTGACCGTTGCCGCTGGTACTGCATCGGCAGAGGACATGGCCAACGAGCTGACCCTCGTTTCCTGGGGCGGCGCCTATCAGGCCAGCCAGGTGAAGGCTTATGTCGAGCCCTATCTGAAGATGCACCCTGAAGTAAAAGTCACCTGGGACGAAAGCTCGGCCGAAGCCGTGGCGAAACTGCGCGCCATGAACGAAGCCGGCAACGTGACCTGGGATCTGGTCGATGCCGTGGCATCGGACTCGATGCGCCTGTGCGACGAAGGTCTGGCCGAAGAGATCAATCATGACGAAGACCTGGCCGCTGCCCCCGATGGCACCTCGGCTTCGGAAGACTTCGGCGAGCTGCTGGTATCGGATTGCTTCGTGCCGCAGATCGTTTACTCGACCACCTTCGGCTACCGCACCGATCTGGTTGGCGACAAGACCCCTGACAGCGTCTGCGCCATCTTCGATCTGGAAGGCTTCCCCGGCAAGCGTTCGCTGCAGAAGCGCCCGATCGACAACATGGAGTGGGCTCTGTACTGCGATGGCGTTGAGAAAGACGCGATCTATGACACGCTGGGCACCGAAGAGGGTGTGAACCGGGCGCTGGCCAAGCTGGACACCATCAAAGACCAGGTGGTCTGGTGGACCGCTGGTGCCGAAACTCCGCAGCTGCTGGCTGATGGCGAAGTTGTCTTCGGTTCGACCTTCAACGGTCGTCTGTTCTCGGCCATTGCTGAACAGAACCAGCCGATCGGTATGCTTTGGGACATGCAGTCGTTTGACCTTGACGGCTGGGTTGTTCCCGCTGGTCTGCCGGCAGACCGTAAGGCACGTGTGATGGACTTCCTGAAGTTTGCCACCGACACCCAGCGTCTGGCCGATCAGGCCGCTTACATCTCGTATGGTCCGGCCCGTAAGTCGTCGGCACCGCTGGTTGGTAAGCATGCTGAACTGGGCATCGACATGGCGCCGCACATGCCGACCGACCCGGCAAACTCGGGCAACGTGCATGTCTATGACTACGAATGGTGGGCAGACAACCGCGATGATCTGAACGCGAAATTCGAAGCTTGGCTGGCCAAGTAATTCGATACTGGAAGGGGCCAGTTCGGCCCCTTCCACCCCCTTTTTTCTTTATTTTCTAATTCGTTTGTCACTTTGACCTGACATGAAACCAAGAAACGGCAACAGCCGACAGGGATGATATGAGCGATATGACCGACACCGGCGGCCCGGTTCTGGCCGCAGACGGAACGCCACTGAAGCGCAGTCTTGCACGGGCGCTTCGCAGACAGAAAATGCGTGCGCTGCTGCTGATTGCGCCACTGCTTTTGTTCATTTTGATCAGCTTCATCCTGCCCGTGGCCGATATGCTTTATCGTTCGGTCAAGAACGGGATCGTAACCGATACGTTGCCGCGGACCGTTGTGGCCTTGGCGGATTGGGACGCGGATTCAGGTGATTTGCCAAGTGAAGCGGTCTATGCCGCTATGGCAGCCGACCTGAAAGACGCGGCGGCGGCCAAGACCCACACCAAGGTCGGCACCCGCCTGAACTATGAAAACCCCGGTATTTCGTCGCTGTTCCGCAAGACCGGTCGCAAGGCGAAGAAGTTCGACATCGAAGGCGGAGGCCCTTGGAAAGAGGCGCTGATTGACATCAACAAAGGCTGGGGGGACGCTGACAACTGGCGCACGATCCAGACCTATTCACCGCCAGTCACGGCCGGGTATTTCCTGAACGCGGTTGATATGCGCGTGGGCGTAGACGGGGCAGAAATGCGCCCCGAGGCCGAACGTATCTATATGAACCTGCTGGGGCGCACCCTGTGGATGTCGCTGGCGATCACCTTCTGCTGCATCATGCTGGCTTATCCGGTGGCATGGATACTGGCCAACCTGCCGATGCGACAGGCAAATATCCTGATGATCCTTGTTTTGCTGCCTTTCTGGACCTCGCTTCTGGTGCGGACCTCGGCATGGAAAATCCTGCTGCAACAGCAAGGTGTGATCAATGATCTGCTTGTCTGGATCGGCTTGGTGGATGACAATGCGCGCCTGATCATCATCAACAATCAGTTTGGTACGATCGTGGCGATGACCCACATCCTTCTGCCCTTCATGATCCTGCCGATGTATTCGGTGATGCAGACCATTCCGCCCAGCTATCTGCGCGCGGCAAAGAGCCTTGGCGCGACGGATTGGACAGCCTTCTGGCGGGTCTATTTCCCGCAGACCATTCCGGGTATTGGCGCGGGCTCGATCCTCGTCTTCATTCTGGCGATTGGCTACTACATCACGCCGGCACTGGTCGGGGGCACGAAAGGCACGTTCATTTCGAACCAGATCGCCTTCCACATCTCGTCCTCGCTCAACTGGGGCTTGGCCTCGGCGCTGGGCGCCATCCTTCTGGCGGTCGTTCTGGTGCTCTACTGGGCCTATGACAAGATCGTCGGCATCGACAACGTGAAGCTGGGGTAACGGACATGGCAATTCCTTCATATGCAAGCACGGGCCAGCGCATCTGGTACTACACGTTCCGGATCATCTGCGGGTTGATCTTCTTCTTCCTGATTGCACCGATCGCTGTGGTGATCCCGCTGAGCTTCAACGCGCAGGATTTCTTTACCTTCACCAAAGAGATGCTGAGCCTCGATCCGGCCGGGTATTCGCTGAAGCACTACCGTGACTTCTTCTCGAACCCGGACTGGCAGGATGCGCTGTGGAACTCGGTCAAGATTGCGCCCGCCGCGACCTTCCTATCCGTGTCGCTGGGCACGCTGGCTGCCATCGGCCTGAGCCAGCCGCATGTGCCCGCCCGCCGGGCGATCATGGCGACGCTGATTTCGCCGATGATCGTGCCGCTGATCATCTCGGCTGCGGGGATGTATTTCTTCTATTCCCGCATTGGTCTGGCCGGCACCTACTGGGGCGTTGTTCTGGCACATGCTGCGCTGGGCATTCCCTTCGTGATCATCACGGTGACCGCGACGCTTGTGGGCTTTGACCGTTCGCTGACCCGCGCGGCGGCCAATATGGGGGCGGACCCGGTAACCACCTTCTTTAGGGTGCAGATGCCGCTGATCCTGCCGGGCGTGATCTCGGGTGCGCTCTTTGCCTTCATCACCTCGTTTGACGAGGTTGTGGTGGTGATCTTCGTGGGCTCGGCCAAGCAGCAGACGCTGCCATGGCAGATGTTCACCGGGCTGCGCGAGCAAATCTCGCCGACCATTCTGGCGGTGGCGACGATCCTTGTTGTGATCTCGATTGCGCTCCTGACCACGGTCGAGCTTCTGCGCCGCCGCTCTGAGCGCCTGCGCGGCATGTCGCCGGGTTGATACGCCCAAAGAGACAAAAGAAACAAACGGCGTCCCGCGGGGCGCCGTTTTTCTTTGTCAAAAGCGCTTCTGGCGGCACTGCATGAAGGGAATTGTTAACCCTTTTCAGGCAAGCCTGACGGAAATGTGCACGTTGCGCGGGGTGAGGGGTCCGCGGCCCCTTGCAGCCCCCCCGGCACGGCACTAGTTTGGCGTCAGGGACCCAGAACGGGTTCTGGCGTGAATAGAAAGCAGGCGGACATGCACGACCCTATTGATACCTATATGAACACCCTCGTCCCGATGGTTGTGGAACAAACCTCGCGCGGTGAACGGGCCTATGATATTTTCTCGCGTCTTTTGAAAGAACGGATCATTTTCCTGTCTGGCCCCGTGCATGATGGCATGTCCAGCCTGATCGTGGCGCAGCTTTTGCACCTTGAAGCGGAAAACCCGAAAAAAGAAATCTCGATGTATATCAACTCGCCCGGTGGCGTGGTGACCTCGGGTCTGTCGATCTATGACACGATGCAATACATCAAGCCGAAGGTCTCGACGCTGGTGATCGGACAGGCGGCTTCGATGGGCTCGCTTCTGCTGGCAGCTGGCGAAAGCGGCATGCGGTTCTCGCTGCCCAACTCGCGGGTGATGGTGCACCAGCCCTCGGGCGGCTATCAGGGCCAGGCGACGGACATCATGATCCACGCGCAGGAAACCCAGAAGCTGAAGGACCGGCTGAACGGGATCTATGTGAAACACACCGGCCAGAAGATGAAAGCCGTTGTCGAAGCGCTGGAACGTGACAATTTCATGGACCCGGAAGAGGCCAAGGAATGGGGTCTCATTGACGAGATCGTCGAAAACCGTGCCAAAACGGATGACGAATAAGGCCGGGTCTTCCGCCTGAAACGGAATGCAACACGGGGCAGGCCGCCGGGAAAAACCGGATTGTGCCTGCCGATTGCCTGCCCTAGAGTTGAGGGCGAGGGGCAGGTCGATGGCCCCGAGGGGCGCAAACAAGGTCCGAACCGGGCCGTTAGGAACTGATCTATGGCGAATAATTCCTCCGGTGACAGCAAAAACACACTCTATTGCTCGTTCTGCGGCAAAAGCCAGCACGAGGTGCGTAAGCTGATCGCGGGACCCACCGTGTTCATCTGCGATGAATGTGTTGAACTGTGTATGGATATCATTCGCGAGGAGACGAAATCCTCGGGCCTGAAATCCTCTGAGGGTGTGCCGACGCCGCAGGAGATCTGTCAGGTTCTTGATGATTACGTGATCGGGCAGGGGCATGCCAAACGCGTGCTGTCGGTTGCGGTTCACAATCACTACAAACGCCTCAACCATGCCGCTGCCAATGGCGACGAGATCGAGTTGGCAAAATCCAACATCATGCTTATTGGTCCGACGGGTTGCGGTAAAACCCTTCTGGCCCAGACCCTTGCACGTATTCTGGATGTGCCCTTCACCATGGCGGATGCGACCACGCTGACCGAGGCCGGTTACGTGGGCGAGGACGTGGAAAACATCATCCTGAAGCTTCTGCAAGCGTCTGAATATAATGTGGAACGGGCGCAGCGCGGCATCGTCTATATTGACGAGGTGGACAAGATCACCCGCAAGTCCGACAACCCGTCGATCACGCGTGACGTGTCGGGCGAAGGCGTGCAGCAAGCGCTGCTCAAGATCATGGAAGGCACCGTGGCCTCGGTGCCGCCCCAAGGTGGTCGTAAGCATCCGCAGCAGGAATTTTTGCAGGTGGACACGACCAATATCCTGTTCATCTGTGGTGGTGCGTTTGCGGGTCTGGACAAGATCATCGCGCAGCGCGGCAAGGGCTCGGCCATGGGGTTTGGCGCGGATGTGCGCGACAATGACGATCGCGGCGTCGGCGAGCTGTTCCAGGAACTGGAGCCGGAAGATTTGCTGAAATTTGGCCTCATCCCGGAGTTTGTTGGCCGCCTGCCAGTGATCGCGACGCTGGAAGATTTGGACGCGGATGCTCTGGTGACCATCCTGACCGCACCGAAAAACGCATTGGTGAAACAATATCAGCGCCTCTTTGAATTGGAGGACGCTCAGCTGACCTTCACCGAGGACGCTTTGATGGCGATTGCCAACCGTGCCATCGAACGCAAAACCGGCGCGCGCGGGTTGCGGTCGATCATGGAAGACATTTTGCTCGACACGATGTTTGATCTGCCGGGGCTGGAAAATGTGGACGAGGTTGTGGTGAATGACGAAGCCGTAAACTCGGACAGCAAACCTTTGATCATCTATGGCGAAGGCGCCAAGGAAGAGGTTTCGGCCAGCTGATCCGCCCACAGATTCGGACAATATCCAAGATCGAACCCACCGTGCCCTCGGTGGGTTCTTTCGTTTTTTTGCCTGTGCCGGGCGGACACTGGGCAGAAACCGGCCCCAAATCGCGCAAAGCCCGCTCAAACACAGGCAAAGCTCTGGACCTTCGCAGTCGCTTGGGCCATATCAGAGACAGGAAATTTCGGAGATCGACATGCGCCTTCTTTCGCTTCTGACCTGGTATCACAGTGAGACCATCGGCACCTGGCTTTTCACCCGCCGCAAGGGCGTGAAAGTCGGCGAAGATGATCAGGGCAATGTCTTTTATCGCAACCGTGACGACAGCCGCCGCTGGGTGATCTATGCGGGCGAGCCTGAAGCAAGCCGCGTTAGCCCTGACTGGCATGGCTGGCTGCACCACACGTTCGACAATTGCCCCGAAGATAAACCGCTGACACATAAGCGCTGGGAAAAGCCGCATCAGGACAACCTGACTGGCTCGGATCTGGCCTATGCACCGGCAGGCTCGTTGCGTCAGACCGCCCCTGCGGATCGCCGCGACTATGAGGCGTGGCAGCCCGAATAACCCCCCAAAGTGACCGGTGCTCAACCGGTCCCCCGTGTGTTTTCAGGAAAGGTTGGCAAGATGAGTGGCCATACAACCGAAGTCGTCACGGGCAGCGTTGTCCTGGCCGCCGCTGTCGGATTTTTCCTTTATGCTGGGCAGATTGTCGGTCTGTCGGGCGGCAGTTCCGCCAACAGCTACACAGCCTCATTTCGCACCGCTGATGGGATTTCGATCGGGACGGATGTGCGTTTGGGCGGCGTGAAAGTCGGCACCGTGACCGAGATCACCCTGAACCCGCAAACCTTCCGTGCGGATGCTGATTTCACGGTCCTGTCGGATATTGCCCTGCCGGATGACACATCGGTTATCGTGTCCTCTGAAGGTCTTCTGGGCGGGAATTTTGTCGAGCTTCTGCCCGGTGGATCCCCCTTCAATCTGGAACCCGGTGCCGAGATCGAGGACACGCAAGGCTCTGTCAGCCTGGTTCAGCTTTTGCTGAAATACGTGGCCGGAAGCGGCGAGGACGCCACCCAGTGATGCTGCGCGCCGCCGCCTTTGTCGCCGCGATGTTTGCGGCCCTTCCGCTTGCGGCCCAAACGGCGAAAGCGCCCGGGGCGCTTTTGCGCGGGCTCGACAAAGTGTCTGGCGCGCCGATGGATTTCAAAATGGAAATCGGTGATACGGTCGAGCTGGGCAAGCTGCGCATCACGCTTGGGGAATGTCGCTACCCCACGGACAACCCCTCAGGGGATGCCTATGCATGGCTGGTGATCCGGGATGGCAATGCCGAACAGACCGCCTTTGAAGGCTGGATGGTTGCGTCCTCTCCTGCGCTGAATGCGCTGGATCACCCGCGCTATGACGTCTGGGTGCTGCGCTGCGCGACGCAATGAGCGTCGGGCAGGGGGTTGCTGTCAAACTCCGCCTGAACCCCTAAGGCGCGATCCAGTTCATCGTGATAGGCGTCTCGCGTGATCTCAATCGCACCCAGACTGGCCAAATGGGGTGTTAGAAACTGCGTGTCAAACAGTGTGAAACCTGTGTTGTTCAGATGGGCCACCAGATAAGCCAGCGCGATTTTCGAGGCATCCCTGCGACGCGAAAACATGCTTTCGCCAAAAAACCCGCCCCCGAGCGTGACACCATAAACGCCCCCAACCAGATCTTCGCCGTCCCACAGTTCAAGCGAATGCGCGTGCCCCATGGCGTGAAGCTCCTGGTAGAGCGCGAAGATCGTGGCGTTGATCCAGGTTTCCTCCCGATCTGCACACCCCGCAACAACAGCCGGAAAATCGCTGTTTATACTGACCTGAAACCGAGATTTTCGGATGGTGCGCGCAAGGCTGCGCGACATATGAAAACCGTCTAACGGGATGATGCCCCGAAGTTTGGGATCGACCCAGAAAACCTCGGGATCATCGCGGGCCTCGGCCATGGGAAAGATACCCATGGCATAGGCACGCAGCAACAGATCAGCCGTGAGCGGAGGGGGATCGGAAGGGGGGAGGGCCAATGGCCCTTACCCCATGTTTTCATCCAGCCAGCGTTCCAGCCAGTGGATGTTGTAGTCACCCGAATGGATGTCAGCCTCGGCCAGAAGCGCATCAAACAGCGGCACCGTGGTTTCGATCCCGTCGATGATCAGCTCACCCAAGGCGCGGCTGAGACGCGCTAAGGCCTCGGGCCGGTCGCGCCCGTGTACGATCAGCTTGCCGATGAGGCTGTCGTAATAGGGCGGGATCGAATAGCCGTCGTAAAGCGCCGAATCCATACGCACACCCAGACCGCCGGGGGCGTGATACTGGGTGATCTTGCCGGGGCAGGGGGTGAAGTTGGGCAGGCGCTCGGCGTTCAGGCGCACTTCGATGGCGTGGCCGTTTACCGTCAGGTCTTTCTGGTCAAAGGACAATTTGTTGCCCTCGGCCACAAGGATCTGTTCACGCACCAAATCGACACCGAAAATGGCTTCGGTCACTGGGTGTTCCACCTGCAAACGGGTGTTCATCTCGATGAAATAAAACTCGCCGTTTTCATAGAGGAATTCGATCGTACCGGCGCCGGAATAGCCCATTTCGGCCACGGCATTGGCGCAGATCGACCCGATCTTTTCGCGGTTTTCCGGGCTGATCGAGGGGCCGGGGGCTTCCTCAAAGACCTTCTGGTGACGGCGCTGCAGTGAACAGTCCCGCTCGGCCAGATGCACGCCGCCGCCCTGACCGTCGCCAAAGACCTGCACTTCGATGTGACGCGGTGTCTGGAGGTATTTCTCCATATAGACTTCGTCATTGCCAAAGGCGGCTTTCGCTTCCGAACGCGCGGTCGAGAAGGCGGTGTCGATATCGGCTTCGGTCTCGGCCACTTTCATGCCGCGACCGCCGCCACCGGCAGTGGCCTTGATGATCACCGGATAGCCCATATCAGCCGCGACCTTGCGCGCGGTTTCGATGTCGGGCACGCCACCATCCGATCCGGGAACGCAGGGAATACCCAGACGGTTCGCGGTGTCTTTGGCGGTGATCTTGTCGCCCATCATGCGGATATGTTCCGCAGACGGCCCGATAAAGGTGATCTCGTGATCTTCGAGCGCCTGCACGAAGGTCGCGTTTTCTGACAGGAAACCATAGCCGGGATGCACAGCCTGTGCGCCGGTGATTTCACATGCCGCGATGATCGCAGGGATCGACAGATAGCTGTCCGTGCCCGCATTGGGTCCGATACAGACGCTTTCATCCGCCATGCGTACATGCATCGCGTCCACGTCAGCGGTGGAATGCACGGCAACGGTTTTGATCCCCATTTCACGCGCCGCGCGGATCACGCGAAGCGCAATCTCGCCGCGGTTGGCGATCAGGATTTTGTCGAACTGGGCCATGTTCCGCCCCTTATTCGATGATCATCAGAGGCGCGCCAAACTCGACCGGCGAGCCGTCTTCAACCAAAATACGCGAGATTTTACCCGAACGGGGCGCCGGGATCTGGTTCATGGTTTTCATCGCTTCGATGATCAAAACGGTCTGACCTTCCGACACGGTGTCGCCGACGCTGACAAAGGAGGGCGCGCCGGGTTCGGGCTGCAGGTAAGCCGTGCCAACCATGGGCGAGGGCACCGCACCGGGGTGGCTGGCCGGATCATCAGAGGCCGCTGCAGGGGCATCGACCGCTGCCGGGGCGGCAGCTGCGGGTGCGGCGGGCGCTGCGGGGGCAGCCGCCACCGGGGCAGCAATGTGCTGCACCACTTCTTTCGCGCGGCTCACCCGAACATTCAGGCTATCGCTTTCACCATAGTCGCGCATGACCTCAAGTTCGGTCAGGTCGTTTTCTTTCAGCAGTTTTGCCAGCGCTTCGATGAACGCCACATCGTTATCATGTTTTTTTGTCATGGGTCCTCACCCTTGATTGTTCGCCCAGTTGGAAAGCGGGCCAATACTCATTGCAACGCTTATAGGACGCTGCGTAAGGGGAGAAAAGCGTGAAGCGTGACAGAACCGGAAAAACCGTCGTCAATCACGCGCTGGCATGGGGCGAATCCGCCTGATTTTACGATGCTGTTAAGGGAATCCGGGCTGCGGGCGGCCCTACTCTGGCGCCGTGCCGTCAGCTCTGTCCTCAACATATTTTTCGGATTGGCCTTCCCGCATCGTGTCAATGTGCGTGGAGGGTTCTGCCGCGGCATTGTCCTCGGGCGGGGCCGAGGCGGCGGAAAGCCGGTCATCTGCACCGTTTTGCTGGTTGCGCAACGCTTCGATGCTGGCCAGGCGGTGCTGCAGTTCCTGCTCCATTTCAAGGACATTCATTTGAAAACTCGGCGGCGGTCCAACCGGTTGATCGGGATCCAGCAGTTGCTGGGCCAATTTGGTCAACGAGGCGCCATCTTCACCGTGGTCTTTGGAATTGTGCATGTCGGCCCGGGTTTTTCCCGTATCCGGCGCTGTTTCAACGCGCGAACTGTCTGGCGGTTTGCGCACCGGTAACTGGCCCGACAGCGTGGCATGCGCCCCCAGGGGCGACGGAAGAGAGAAGTCCATTTTCGGCTCCGTTCGCAATCAGAGCCCCCACCACTGGGTAGACTGCGCCTGAAAACCTTACCGTGGGCTTAATATCCACAGAAAACCGGACCGGCTGGTTAACAAGGCCTTATAAAGGGTCGCTCAGCTTAGAGCGGCATGCCCGAAAACTTTGCCACAAGCTCGGGCAGCTTCCGCGCACCGAATTTCTGTAAAAGCCGCGCGCGATGGGCTTCGACCGTGCGATAGCTCAGGCCCAGCACAAGGCCGATCTCTTTCGAGGTTTTGCCCTGACAGGTCAGAATGGCCACCTCTCGTTCGCGCGCGGTCAGTTCGACCACGGGGCGTTCGGAAGACAGATCAGCAAAGCTCCACACCCCTTGTTTGAACGGATCCTGCGGGGTCAGGCTGGTGCCGCGCACACGACACCAAAACAGCGTTCCATCCAGCCGCCGCATCACCCGTTCATCTTCGTAACGTCCTGTTTCCCTTAGGATATCCCCGCCAACACGGGCGACTTTTTCATAGTCGTTCAGTGACGGGTAAAGCCGTTCCAAAGGCATGTTGTGAAAGCTCACCACATCTGCGCCAAACACTTCGGCAAAGCGCAGATTGCACCGTCTTACGATCCGGTTTTCGGTCAGGGCAAGCCCGGTTGGGGCGTGCATGAAAGCCAGATCCATTTCTTGCGATGCATCATTCATTTGACCATCCTGCCAAAGCTCGGCGGGGAATACAAATGGGTTGCGTAGTAATACGGGGGTTGTCGCGCCGGGCAGGGCTGGCTGATAAAGTGTCCTGCCATAAACCCGAGAAATGGGTTTGGGGCAGGGCGTGCGGAACACTGATATGTTGCGCAGCGCCCGACCTTTACCCTGTCTCAGGTTAAAGGTCGGACGCTTTGGTCCTGCGTGACAATGACGGAGATGTGCCATGAACCTTGCGCTTTGGCTGGAACGCATTGCCCAGATATCAGGGGAACGCCCGGCAATCTTTCGCGGGGCCGTGCAGGAATATAACTATGCGGGCTTCTACCGTGCAGCGCAGGGGCTGGCAGGGGCGCTGGCGGCGCGTGGCATCGGGCCGGGAGACCGGGTTGCGCTGTTCATGAAAAACTGCCCAGAATACCTGTTGGGGTTTTTCGGCGTTTGGGGGCTTGGGGCTGCGGTGGTGCCGATCAATGCCAAGCTTCATGCGCGCGAGGCGGCGTATATTCTTGAAAATGCAGGCGCGTCCCTGGCGCTGGTCACGGATGACTTAGGCGCGGAGTTGCAGGCGGTGACAAATGTGCCATTGATTTCGGTCGAGGGGCAGGCGTTTTCGCAAATGTGTGCAGCGGACCCGATCGCCTTTGCGCCGCGCGGTGATGATGATCTTGCGTGGCTTTTTTACACGTCCGGCACCACGGGCCGGCCCAAGGGGGTCTATATCAGTCATGCGATGATCCGCGCGGCATCCATGTCCTATCTACTTGATTGTGATGAGGTTTCTCCTGATGACGCGGTGTATTACATGGCGCCGATGAGCCACGGGGCAGGCATTTACGCCCCCATTCACGTGGCCAAAGGTGCCCGTCATATCACCCCGGCCTCTGGCGGATTTGACGAGGTGGAGTTGCTGGAGACGGCCCAAAATCAGGGTCCGCTTCAGATGTTCATGGCCCCCACAATGGTGCGCCGCTTCACCGATATTGCCAAGTCATTGGGGCGGCGTGGCGAGGGGATCAAAACCATCGTTTATGGCGGTGGCCCGATGTATCTGGCGGATATCGAAGACGCGGTAAGCTGGTTCGGGCCGCGCTTTGTTCAGATTTATGGGCAGGGCGAATGCCCGATGGCGATCTCGGCCCTGTCGCGTGATGATGTGGCGGATCGCACGCATCCGCGTTGGCGGGAACGGTTGGCCTCGGTCGGGCGGGCACAAAGCGTGGTCGAGATCCGTATCGGGGACGAAGGTGGCGCGCCGCTGCCCACCGGAGAAGTGGGAGAAATCATGGTGCGCGGCGTGCCTGTCATGCCCGGCTATTGGAACAATCCCGAGGCCAGCGCCAATACTCTGAAAGATGGCTGGTTGATGACCGGAGATATGGGGTTTCTGGATGAGGATGGCTATTTGACCATGCGGGACCGGTCCAAAGATGTGATCATCTCGGGCGGGACGAATATCTACCCGCGCGAAGTGGAAGAGGCGCTTTTGACCCATCCTGATGTGCAAGAGGTCAGCGTGGTCGGGCGGCCCAGTGAAGACTGGGGAGAGGATGTGGTCGCCTTTGTGGTGCCTGCACCGGATACCACGTTGGACGAGGCTGCACTGGAAGCGCATTGCCTGTCACAAATCGCACGTTTCAAGCGGCCTAAAGCCTATTTCGCCCTGCAAGAATTGCCCAAAAACAACTATGGCAAAGTGTTGAAGACGGAATTGCGCAAGCTGTTGGCCTAAAGCGTTTCGAGATTAACTTGAAACACAAGTTGATTTCGAAACGCCCACAACATTGGTAGGTTCCGTGCGTTTCGTCTCATTGTTGGGCCTCAACAATAAGTCGAAGCGCTTTAAAAAACTGGCATAGAAAAAGGCGCCCTGAACAGAGCGCCTTTTGAAAGTCTTTCCGAACGTATCAGACTGGGCAGGGCGCGGTGCGATAGGTGCCGTCGCCGTTGGAATAGGCGCATTGGTTTGTCTGGTAGTTGCGCGCCACCATGATGCCAGCAGCTGCGCCGGCCAGCGAGCTGATCACGGTCCAGTTTTTGTTCGCGCCGATCGCATTTGCGGTCAGAAGACCAGCGCCGATCCCAGCCACGCCACCAACAATGGTTTTTTCCTGATCGGTCAGCGGGCGATTGCAGGCTGTCGCCGCAAGGGTTGCGACACAGGCAAGGGTCAAAACAGCTTTCTTCATCATATCCTCCTGGATGAAATATAAACTCATTGTGAATCTATGCCCGGGCAGGGTCAAGCGCATCCGAATGGCGGAAAACCCGACCTTTCAGGCGGGAACCTGCTTATCAAAAAAATGGCCGACGGGGTGCCGCCGGCCATCAGGAAGTGAGGGGCCCCGACCCGGGGACCGCTCGGGGAGTATCAGACCTTAGATGGCAAGGTATTCCATGCGCAGCGCTTCGTTGTCCAAAACCTCTTGCGCGGTGCCGTCAAAGACCACTTTACCGGTGTCCAGGATCACGGCGCGATCCGCCAGTTCCAGCGCGCGCACGGCGTTCTGTTCGACGATCACGGTGGTGATGCCCTGTTCCTTGATGATGTTGAGCGTCTTTTCGATCTCGTCCACGATCACCGGGGCAAGGCCTTCGTAAGGCTCGTCCAGAAGCAGCACCTTGATGTCACGGGCCAGCGCGCGGGCAATGGCCAGCATCTGCTGTTCGCCGCCCGACAGGGTGGTGCCTTCTTGTTTGCGGCGCTCTTTCAGGCGCGGGAACAGCTCGTAAATCCGGTCCAGCGACCAGCCCACGGGCTCGATGATCTGCGCCAGCTGCAGGTTTTCCTCGACCGTCAGACCCTGAATGATCCGGCGATCTTCTGGCACCAGCGCCATGCCCATCTGTGCCGCCTCATAGCTTTTGCGGTCATGCAGGTGGTTGTGGTCCAGCCAGACCTCGCCATGGGTGATCATCGGTTCGTCCAACCGGGCAATCGCGCGCAGGGTCGAGGTTTTGCCCGCCCCGTTGCGCCCCAGAAGGGCAAGGATTTCACCCTCATGCACCGTGAAGCTCACGCCCTGTACGATGTAGCTCTCGCCATAATACGCGTGCAGATCCCAGACCGAGAAATAGGCGGGCGCGGTGGCGGCCTTGTTCTGGAACTTCGAAAAGTCGCGCTTTTCCCGCTTTGTGTGATCCGCGGGGTCGATCAGTTTTTCTTCTGCCATGTGTCTGACCTCTCTTAATGCGCCTCACCCAGATAGGCTTCTTGAACCTTCGGGTGGCCTTTGATGTTTTCGGGCGTGTCTTCGACCAGCGGCGTGCCCTGCGCCAGAACGGTGATCCGTTCGGCCAGGCTGAACACCACATGCATGTCGTGTTCGATGATCGCCATGGTGATGTCGCGCTTCTCCTTGATCTCCTTTAGCAGGTCGATCGTGTTGTTGGTGTCGGCGCGCGCCATGCCCGCGGTGGGTTCGTCCAGCAGCAGAAGCTTCGGCTCCTGCACCAGACACATGGCCATTTCCAACCGGCGTTTGTCACCGCGCGACATCGAGGCCGCGTGCATGTGCCGTTTGTCGATCATGTTCACGTCGATCAGCATCTGCTCGGCTTTTTCGACCAGCTCTTTCTCGTTCTCCACACCTTCGAAAGCGTGCAGGCGGAAGGCACCGTCGCGTTTGGCAAAACAGGGGATCATCATGTTTTCCATGACGTTCAGATCTCCGAAGATCTCTGGCGTCTGGAACACGCGACTGATGCCCATCTGGTTGATTTCGGCAGGGGTGCGCCCCAGAACCGACTGGCCGTCAAACATGACGCTGCCGGTATCCGGGATCAACTTGCCAACAAAGCAGTTCAGCAGTGTCGACTTGCCAGCCCCGTTTGGCCCGATGATCGCGTGTACAGTGTTCTCGGCCACGCTGAGGTTCACATCCCCCAGTGCCTGAAGGCCACCGAAGCGTTTGCCCACGTCTTTGACTTCAAGAAGTCCCATCTGTGCGTCTCCTTCTTATTCGGCCACGTGGGGCGCGTGTTTCGGGGAATGCGCGGCGTCGTCATCGTCGCCACCCTTCTTGCGCGTAAACAGCGCCTTGATGCGTTGGCCGCCTTCCACAAGCCCGCCGGGCAGGAAGATCACGACCACCATGAACAGAAGGCCTGACGTCAGGTGCCAGCTTTTGCCCACGAAGAAGTGGCTGAAGCCGATCACGAGGCTTTCCAGCCCGTCGGGCATCCAGCCAAACCAGCCGTGCAGAACCTGATCGTTGATCTTGGAAAAGATGTTTTCCATGTATTTGATCACGCCTGCGCCCAGAACCGGGCCCATCATGGTGCCGACACCGCCAAGGATGGTCATCAAAACCACCTCGCCCGAGGCCGTCCACTGCATGCGTTCAGCCCCTGCCAGCGGGTCCATCGAGGCCATCAGGCCGCCCGCAAGACCGGCATACATGCCCGAGATCACAAAGGCCGCCAGCGTGTAGGGGCGCGAGTTCAGGCCCGTATAGTTCAGACGGGTCTGGTTGGTCTTGATCGCGCGCAGCATCAGGCCGAAGGGCGACCGGAAGATGCGCAGGCTGAGGTAGAAGGCGGCAATCGCGATCACGGCGCAGAAGTAGTAGCCGTTGTTGAAGGTGAAGACCCAGTCGCCCACGTTGATCTTGGCCGATTGGTTCATCACGATGCCGAAGAAATGCGGGCTGTTGGGCTCGTTTGCGCCCATCAGGATCTGCGGGTCATTGGTATAGACCTGCAGGCCCGTTTCCCCGTTGGTAATCGGGGTCAGCACCGAATAGGCAAGGTTGAAGCTCATCTGTGCGAAGGCCAGCGTCAGGATCGAGAAGTAGATGCCCGAGCGACGCAGGCTGACATAGCCGATCAGAAGGGCAAAGAGGCCCGACATGACCACTGCCAGCGGCAGGCCGTAGATCACGTTGTAATCCAGAAGCTTATACATCCAGACGACCGAGTAAGAGCCGATCCCCAGGAAGGCCGCGTGGCCAAAGGACAGGTAGCCGGTCAGGCCGAAGAGGATGTTGAAGCCAATCGCGAAGATGCCAAAGATGGCAAAGCGCTGCATCAGGTCCGGGTAGCCTGCGTTGAACTGCGCCAGGCCCGAGCCTTCGGGGAAGGGTTGCAACAGGATCGGTGTCGCCATGGTCAGGGCGATGACGATCAAGAGGAAGCGGGTGTCTTTTTTGTTCAGTCCAAGCATGTCTTATTCCTCCATCACGCCTTTGCGACCCATCAGACCACGCGGACGGGTCAGAAGGATCAGGATGGCAACGAGGTAGATGATGATCTGGTCGATGCCGGGCACGATGGACTTGATCCAGTTCATCGAGGCGAAGCTCTCCAGAATTCCCAGCATGAAGCCTGCGGCGACAGCGCCGGGCAGGCTGCCCATGCCGCCCACAACCACCACGACGAAGCTCAGGACCAGAAAGTCCATACCCATGTGGTAGTTGGGCGAGTTGATTGGCGCATACATCACGCCCGCAAGCCCCGCCACGGCGGCGGCGATGCCGAACATGATGGTGAAGCGGCGGTCGATATTGATGCCCAGAAGGCCCACGGTTTCGCGGTCCTGCATGCCGGCGCGCACCACCATCCCGAAGGTGGTGAATTGCAAAAAGGCAAAGACTGCACCGATCACGACGGCGGCGAAGAAGAAATAGACCATGCGCCAGTAGGGGTAGATGATCGTATTGGCGTCAAAGCCCAGCAAGACGCCGAAATCAAACGACCCCCGGAACGCATCCGGCGCGCCCGTGGGGATCGGGTTGGCACCAAAGAAGTATTTCACCAGTTCCTGCAGTACAATCGCCAGACCGAAGGTCACAAGGATCTGGTCCGCATGGGGGCGTTTGTAGAAGTGTTTGATCAGCCCGCGTTCCATCACGTAGCCGACCAGAAGCATGATCGGGATCGAGAAGAGGATCGCAAGCGGCACCGCCCAGTCGATGATCGAGGCGCCCATCTCGGGGCCGAACCAGCTTTCCACGTAAGGTGTCTTCACCTTCAGCGGATTGCCCAGAAAGTCTTTCTGCGTCGGGTCGACCGTCTCGAACGAGAGGCCGAACAACCGTTGCAGGGTCACAGCACAGAAGGCGCCGATCATGAACAGCGCCCCGTGGGCGAAGTTCACGACACCCAATGTGCCGAAAATGAGAGTAAGGCCCAATGCGATCATCGCATAGGCCGAGCCTTTGTCGAGGCCGTTCAGGATTTGAAGCAGGATGGCGTCCATTGTCCCCACCTTTGGATGTAACCAGCCCTTCCGGTTGCCTTGATCGGCCCGGTCAGGGAGGGCCGTGCGGGGGATCTCCCGCACGGCCGGTTTCTTGATTTAAGGTTGCGAAACGGGGGCTTATGCGCCGCCGTTACACTGACCCAGGTTGCCACCGGCAAACATCGGGTGCTCGGGATCATAGGTCACCTGAGCCGCCGGGGTCACTTCCACAACTTCCAGAAGGTCGAACTCTGAAGTCGGGTTGTCTTTACCCTTCACAACCAGCACGTCTTTGAAGCACTGGTGGTCGTCGGCGCGGTAGACGGTCTTGCCGTTGCCCAGCCCGTCGAACTCGAAGCCTTCCAGGGCTTCGGCCACGCCGCACGGGTTGAAGGTGCCCGCGCGCTGACAGGCGTCTGCATAAAGCAGGGTCTGACAGTAAACGGTGTGGGCAGCCTGCGACGGCGGGAAGCCATATTTGGTGCCGAAGGACTTCACGAAGGCCTGCGAGCCTTCATCGGTCAGCGACCAGTGCCAGTTGGTGGAGCCAAGGATACCCTTGATGTTCTCACCTGCACCACGTGCCATCAGACGCGAGAAGAGCGGCACGACGATCTCGAAGTTGCGACCGTTCACCTGCTTTTCACGCAGACCGAACTGAACAGCGTTGGTCAGCGAGTTCACCATGTTGCCGCCGTAGTGGTTCAGCACCAGAACGTCTGCATCTGTCTGCAGAACCGGCGTGATGTAGGACGAGAAGTCGGTGGCCGACAGCGGCGTTTTCACGGCGTTGACAGTTTCCCAACCCAGCGCCTCGGTGGCGGCGGTGATCGACGCTTCCTGGGTCCAGCCCCAGGTGTAGTCGGCGGTCAGGTGATAGGCTTTACGGTCAGCACCGTAACGCGCGGCCAGCACCGGTGCCAGCGCGGCACCCGACATGTAGGCGTTGAAGAAGTGACGGAAACCGTTCGCCTTCTTGTCTTTGCCGGTGGTGTCGTTGGAGTGGGTCAGACCGGCCATGAAGATCACGCCAGCTTCCTGACACAGACCCTGCACAGCAATCGCAACACCCGAGCTTGATCCGCCGGTGATCATCACCGCGCCGTCTTTTTCGATCATCGACTTGGCCGATGCGCGGGCAGCGTCAGACTTGGTCTGGGTGTCGCCGGTCACGAACTCGACCTTCTTGCCCAGGATGCCGTTGCCCTGCAGTTCTTTCGACGAGAAGGTGTTCAGCATGCCGCCGTCGCCTTCGCCGTTCAGGTGTTCCACGGCCAGCTGATAGGCGCGCAGTTCGTCGGCACCCTCGTCAGCGTAAGGGCCGGTCTGGGGCACGTTGAAGCCCAGCGTGACCGAACCACCGGTAGGTTCATTGGTATAGGCTGCCGCGCTGGATGCGGTGAAAATGGTCGGTAGTGCAACGCCGGCACCGGCGATGGCACCCGACTTCAATACGCCGCGACGCGTCAGGTTTGAATTGGACATTTTATTCCTCCCGTTTGGACATTTTCGGGTCAGAGCCTCCTCCGCTTTTAACCCGCCCCAATGACTTGGGGACCCTTTACAGGGCTTTTCCAGTTTACGGGGCGATCAGAAAACTCCGCAACAAATGCTTTTAACGAAACGATTTTTTTGTAAACAAATGAACATGAACATGTTATGAGTTGTAAACTATTTTTCGCGCAGGTGCAGAAAGTGTCCGAAAACGCTAGGAAATCCCGATGCCTCAATCCCGCCTGACCGGCAGCCGTATCCGTGAACGCCGCCTGTTTTTGGGGCAAAAGCAATCAAAGCTGGCGAAAGCTGTCGGAATCTCGGCGGCCTACCTGAATCTGATTGAACATAATCGACGCAGAATCGGTGGCAAGCTGTTGCAGGACATTGCCCGCGAGCTGGACACTGATCCGATGGCCCTGACCGAGGGGGCCGAGGCCGCGCTTCTGGGGGCTTTGCGCGAAGCCGGTCAGCGCCATCCGGAAACCGAGGCAGAGCTGCACCGGGCCGAAGATCTGGCAGGCCGGTTTCCCGGCTGGTCATCGCTGGTGGCCACGCAGCATCAGCGGGTGCGTGATCTGGAAAGCTTGGTCGAAGCCCTGTCAGACAGATTGACCCATGACCCGGAACTTGCGGCGTCGCTGCACGAGGTGATCTCGGCGGTGACGGCCATCCGTTCGACCGCGGCGATCCTGTCGGAGGGCGGGGATGTGGACCCGGACTGGCAGTCTCGTTTTTTGCGCAACCTGCGTGAAGAGGGGCGGCGCCTGTCAGGTGCTGCGCAGGGTTTGGTGGAATATCTGGATGCGGGCACCGGGCAGGATATGGCCCCTGTCGCCCCGGGTGAAGAACTGGCGGTTTTCCTTGAGGGGCGCGGGCACCATTTGCCGGAATTAGAGGCGGTGGCTGATGCGGGCCATGATCTGGCGCAGACCGATGCGGCCATCAGCGATTTGACCGGGCAGCTGGCCGCCTTTGAAACGGCCGAAGCGCGGGGCATGGCGCGCCGCCATTTCGATCAATATCTCGGCGATGCCGCTGCCATGCCTTTGCAGCGCTTTCAGGCGGCCGTTGAAGAATTGGGGCCGGACCTGTCCGCCCTTGCGACCCGGTTCAGCCAGCAATTGCCCGCCGTGATGCGTCGCCTGGCGTTTCTGCCGCAAGAGGCTGGATTGCCGGGGGCAGGGATCGTGTCATGTGACGGGTCGGGGGCATTGGTTTTGCGCAAGGCGCTGCCCGGATTTGCCATTCCGCGGTTCGGCGCGGCTTGCCCATATTGGCCGCTTTATCAAGCGCTGAGCCATCCCGGACAGCCCTGCCGCGCGGTGGTCGAACAGCCCGGCCCCACGCCGCGCCGGTTCCTGTGCATGGCAATCTGTCTGCCCAAAGGGGTGCTGGATTTCAAACTTCCACCGACGCTTGAGGCGGTCATGCTGATCCTGCCGGAAGAGGATTGGCTGGCGCATCTTTCCGGGCGTGCGGATGAGGGCAGCGCCTTGGCCGCGTTTTCCGGCAGCACGGGCGGACGAGATGAAGCCCTGCCGGTCGGGTCGACCTGTCGGGTGTGCCCACGGACCGGCTGCTTGGCCCGCAGAGAGGCCTCGATCCTGTCCGGTGCGCGTTAAAGTTGCACATCAAGGGCCTATTGCATCAGTATTGTCAGGTGTTAGCGCCTTTTCTTTGACATGTCCGGGCGCATCCGAGATAGTCGTTCAAGGCCCGGTCGCGAACCGGTTCCGGGCCTGCGTGGGGAGGAATGCATGTCAAAACAGGTGCTCGTGATCGAGGATGAACCCAATATCGTCGAGGCGATCAGTTTCATCCTGTCTCGCGATGGCTGGACGGTGTCGACCCATGCCAATGGAGAAACGGCGGTTCAGGCCGTGCAAGAGGCTGGGCCGGATGTGTTGATCCTTGACGTGATGCTGCCCGGTCGGTCGGGCTATGATATTTTGCAAGATCTTCGTGCCGATGGGGCGACCCGCGATTTGCCGGTTCTCATGCTGACCGCGCGTGGACAACAAACCGATCGTGATCTGGCCGCACGCCTTGGGGTCAGCAAGTTCATGACCAAACCGTTTTCCAATGCAGAAGTTCTTGAAACCCTTCGGGAAATTTCTCCGTAAACGAGGCCAGCCATGCGTGTTCAGATCCATCAGGTCAGGGCCGCATTTGCGGGGTATCGAGGTGACGGGGGGCGCGTGGCATGAGAGCACGCCGGGAACCGTTATTCCTTGAGCGACTGAGTTACCGCCGCCGCCGGGTGGAGGATGCCGCGCGACTTTTGCCGCTGCTTGGCGCTTTTTTGTTCTTGCTGCCGCTTTTGGCGCGGTATGCCTCGGTTGCGCAGCGCGGGCTTTATGTGTTTTTGGTCTGGTTCGGGTTGATCGCCGGGGCCGCTTTGATATCGCGGGCGCTGGCGCGCATGCCGACGGTCGATGGGGACGACGAAGGCGGGGCGCACGGGGATGTCGGGGATGCAAAGACCCAACCTGCGGCCCATGCACATGACAAGGCCAGCTCTGGGTCCGTCCCGGCCCCGAAAACGGGCCCTAGATCAGGAACCTCCGCATGATCAGTTTCAACACGCTGGTTTTTGTGTGCCTGCTCTATGTGATCGTTTTGTTTCTGGTGGCTTTTGGTGCGGACCGCTCTGCGCGCCGTCATCAAAGCCGCTTTCTGACCTCGCCGATGATCTACACGCTGTCACTGTCGGTCTATTGCACGGCGTGGACCTTTTACGGCGCGGTGGGATATGCGGCGCGCTCCGGGCTGGAGTTTGTCACCATCTATCTTGGCCCGACGCTTGTTATGGTGGGCTGGTGGTGGCTCTTGCGCAAGCTGGTACGGGTGGGGCGCAGCCAGCGGATTACCTCGATCGCTGACCTTCTGTCATCGCGCTATGGCAAGTCTAACCTGCTGGGCGTGATCGTGACGCTGATCGCGGTGGTCGGCACCACGCCTTATATCGCATTGCAGCTGCAATCCGTGACGCTTTCCTTTGCGGTTTTTGCGGAAAACCGCCCTGAAGGCTGGGCGCTGGCGGACCGTGAAACGACCTCTTTATGGGTGGCGGCGGGGCTCGCGGTGTTCACCATCCTTTTTGGCACCCGCAATCTTGATGTGAATGAACGCCACCATGGCGTGGTCATCGCCATCGCGGTCGAGGCCGTGGTCAAGCTTGTGGCGCTGATGGCCGTGGGGGCCTTTGTGGTCTGGGGGGTCGGCGGGGGACCGTCGGGCATCTATCAGGCAATCACCGAGGCGGCGACCCGTGTGCCCGAAGAGGCTTGGGCCTTGCGTGGCGGGCGCTGGGTCGGGCTGACCTTCCTGTCCGCCGCCGCATTCCTGACGCTGCCGCGGATGTTTCAGGTGTTGGTGGTGGAAAACATCGATGAACGGCAATTGTCGACGGCATCCTGGGCCTTTCCCTCCTACCTGTTTTTGATGAGCCTCTTTGTCCTGCCGATTGCGGTTATGGGCCTGTCCATTCTGCCCGAAGGCTCCAACCCGGACCTTTTCGTGCTGACAATCCCGCTGCATTTCGACCAGCAGATGCTCGCCATGCTGTCCTTCCTTGGCGGGTTCAGCTCGGCGACGTCGATGGTGATCGTGGCGGCCATCGCGCTGTCGACCATGGTGTCGAACCACATCGTGATGCCGATCTGGCTGTCGACCCGCCCCGGCGGCGCGTCAATGGCCGGGGATGTGCGTCAGTTGCTGCTTTATGCACGCCGGATCTCGATCGCGGCGGTGCTTGCGCTGGGCTATCTTTATTACCAGATGTCCGGCGGTGGCGCGGCGCTTGCCGCAATCGGGTTGATTTCCTTTGCTGGCGTGGCGCAGGTTTTGCCGGCGCTGGTGGGCGGGCTTTTCTGGCGCGGTGCCTCGCGCAGCGGGGCGGCGGCGGGTCTGCTGACAGGTTTCGCGATCTGGGCTTACACGCTGTTTCTGCCCAGCGTGGGCGGCGCAGGCGTGATGAGCGCCGAGCTCTTGGCCAATGGTCCCTTTGGTCTATCGCTTTTGCGCCCGCAGGCGCTGTTTGGCGTGACCGGGTTGGACCCGGTGGTGCATGCGCTGTTTTGGTCCATGGCCCTGAACACGGCAGCCCTTGTGGCCGTGTCGCTGATCACCTTCCCCGGCCCGTTGGAGCGCCTTCAGGGCGCGCAGTTCGTCAATGTTCTGGATCACACCAGCGCCACACAGCGCTGGACGCATGGCATCGCTGCGGCGGAAGATCTGTTGGTGATGGCGCAGCGCATCATGGGGGCCGACGAGGCGCAATCACTGTTTCAGGCCGAAGCGCGTGGGCAGGGAAAAGAGGGCTATCTGCCTGATACCACACCAGATTTCATCTCGCGTCTGGAGCGGGCTTTGTCCGGTTCGGTCGGGGCCGCGACCGCTCATGCGATGATCGCACAGATCATGGGGGGCGAAACCGTTTCTGTCGACGATCTGATGGCCGTGGCTGATGAGACGGCGCAGATGCGCGAGTATTCGTTGCAGCTGGAAGAGAAGCAAAAAGAGCTGACGTCAACCGCGCGCCAACTGTCGGATGCCAACCGCAAGCTGACGCAATTGTCGATCCAGAAAGACGCGTTTCTCAGCCAGATCAGCCATGAATTGCGCACGCCCATGACCTCGATCCGGGCGTTTTCGGAAATTCTGCGCGATGGCGGCACCGCGCAGCCAGAGGCCGCCGAACGCCACGCGGCGATCATTCATGGCGAGGCCGTGCGTCTGACCGGGCTGTTGGACGATCTTCTGGACCTCAGCGTGTTGGAAAACGGTCAGGTACAGCTCAACATGCAATACGAGGCGCTTTCTTCGGTGCTGGATCGGGCCGAGGCGGCAACCAGCTCTTTGGTTGAAGCGCAGGGGCTGTCGGTTCTGCGCAAACCGCATCGTGAAGAGGTCATGCTGAACACGGATACGGACCGGCTGACGCAGGTGTTCATCAACCTGATCGCCAATGCCGCCAAATACTGTGATGCGCCTGAGAAAGAGCTGAAAATCCGCGTGAAGCAAGGCGACGGCCTGTTGCGTTTGGATTTTGTCGATAACGGCAAGGGCATCCCGCCCGAAAGCGAGGCTGTGATTTTCGAGAAGTTCTCGCGCCTGTCTGATCAGGCGGCGGCCGGGGGGGCGGGGCTTGGTCTTGCCATCTGCCGCGAGATCATGGGCAAACTGGGTGGGACCATCACCTATCTGCCAGGCCAAAGCGGGGCGGCGTTTCGGGTCACGCTTCCGTTGGAAAAAACAGCCTGATTTCGGCGGAAATAAACGAATTGTAAACCTTGTCTTGGCACATCTGGTTCAAACGCTTTTTCACAAAGCGCTTTCGACAACGACATGCAGGACGGATATGGCCGATCAGGACATGACCAGCGCGATCCGGCGCAAAGCCGGTGCCGGGCGTCCCCCGCCCGAAATCTCGCCGACCACATCAGGGTCGGCACTGCGCATGGCGTTGTCCAAATCGGCCGAGGATGTGGCGGCGTTGATCGCGGCGCCCATCGGGGTTGATGAAGACCGCATGACCCTCGAGACACTCACGGAAAAAGTGGTCGAACACAGCCTGCTCATTCTTGTGGAAGGACCGGGAAGCGCGTTTGGGCTGGTGGTTTTGGACCCGAATGTGATGGCCGCACTGGTCGAAGTTCAGACAACGGGTCGCGTGGTGCCGACCCCCGCCGTGCCACGCGCGCCCACGCGCACGGATGCGATCATGTGTTCTGATTTCGTCGACAAGCTGCTTGAGCTGTTTGAAGTCAATGCCGCGCAGGCCCAGTTGCCGCTGGCGGATGCGGTGTCAGGCTATCGCTACGCGTTGCGGCTTGCGGATATGCGCGCGGCAAACATGGCGCTGGAAAATGTGCCTTATCGGGTCTTGTCGGCACAATTGGATTTGGATGGAGGTGCCAAAGAGGGCAATCTTCTGATCGTGTTGCCTTTCGATCCCCCCGCACCGCGCCATGTTGCGATGGATGACAGCGATGGGGCGGCCTCGGGGCAGGGGGATATGGCGCAGATTGTCGAAGGCACCGAAGCCAGATTGCATGCCGTTCTGAACCGCGTGGGCATGACTGTGGCGGATGTCTCGGGGCTTGAGGTTGGCATGATGTTGCCTCTGGCGCGCGAAAAGCTGGGGCAGGTTGACCTTGTTGATGTGTCTGGTCAGGTCGTGTCGCAGTGTCGGCTGGGCCAGCAAGGTGGTCGGCGCGCCTTGCGGATTGGAGAGGCCTATGACGAGACCATGGACCCTGCCGCCTCCGGGTCCATGACAATGGCGCAGCCCGCGCAAATGTCCTTGCCGGATGAGATGGGTTTGCCTGCTTTGGAAGAGCTACCCATGGCGGAAGGCGCGGTTGCGCTTGAATTCGATCAGGCATTGGGAGACGGGGAAATGGCGCCTTTGCCCGGCTCAGATATGCCTGACCTGCCGCCATTGGACGGCGGTCTTGATACGGGTGATTTGCCGGACTTGGGCGATCTGCCAGATATCGGAAACCTGCCCGACTTACCCGAACCGGAAACCGCGTGACCCGCCGGGCGCGACCCACCGCACTAGCCAAAGAACCGCTCATTTTATTGACCTTGATCAAGGTCGCAACGCGGTCTGAATGCCATGCTTTTCCTTGTAAAGGAGGACCGCCATGGTTGACGTTGCCAAATATCGCTCGATGCTTGAAGCCCGGATGAAGGAGCTTGACGTGCGCCTGCACGACATTGAGGAGGAGCTGGACAGCCATCAGTCAAAAGACTGGGAGGAGCTGGCGGTTGAGCGCGAAGAGGATGAGGTTCTCGAAGGGCTGGGCACATCCGGTCAAGCCGAAATCATCAAAATTCGCGCGGCTTTTACCCGTATGGACGAAGGCGAATTTGGCTATTGCGTCGACTGCGGAAGCGAAGTGTCTGCCGAACGTCTGGACGTGCTGCCGCATACGCCGTTTTGCAAAGACTGCGCCGCAAAACACGGCTGAGTGTTCGGCGCATCAGACGCGCAGCTCATCGCATTGGCGCGGTCTGGGAAACAAGGATACTGCCCGCTTGGCCGGTCAGGAAAGGGAGGAACTATGGCATTTGAAGAACTGAAAGCCGCGATTGGTCTTATCTTGGACGAGATCGCAAAGCGCCCCGAAGATCGGCATATTTTGCAAGAACAGCTGCGAGAGAAGATCTCGGAACTGGAAAAAACCGGTCAGCCGGTCCCTGATGACATTCGCAAGTTCGAAAGCGAACTGGAAGACGACGACGCGGATGATCTGTTCGATAATATGCCGATTTAAGCACGGCCGCCCGATCCGGGTGGCCGCCCGGCAACATTCCCGACCAAATGGTCGGAAATGTTGTGCGCCTGTCCGGTTTTCATTGACAACAGGCGCGCTGGTCTGCCCCTTAAGGCAATCTTAAAAGGCAGGAGCGCGGCATGTCCGAAACAGCGAAATCCGATCTCGTCACCTTTGAAACCCGCGAAGGCGTGGCGGTCATAATGATCAACAACCCGCCGGTCAATGCGCTTGGCGCGGATGTCCGCGCTGGGCTACATGCAGCGGTGAAGCGGGCGCAGGATGACACGGCGGTTGGGGCGATTGTCATCGGTGCCGAGGGACGCAGTTTTCCTGCAGGCGCGGATGTACGCGAATTTGGCAAGCCGCGCGCCACGCCGATCCTGTCGCAGGTCTGTGACCTGATCGAAGCGTCTCAAAAGCCAGTAATTGCCGCCATTCACGGGACCGCGCTGGGCGGTGGTTTCGAGATCGCGCTGGCTTGCCATTATCGCATCGCGCAACAGGGTACACGTCTTGGTTTGCCAGAAATCACGTTGGGCGTTCTGCCGGGTGGCGGCGGGACACAGCGCGTGCCCCGGATTACGGGGGCCGGTCCGGCGCTGGAACTGATGATGACCGGAAAGCCGGTCACAGCCGAACGCGCGCAGGCGCTGGGGTTGATCGACCAGATTGCCGAACGCAATGTGGATAAAGCCGCCTTCGCAACCGCGCGCAATATGATTGCCCAAGGCACAGCCCCACGCCCGACACGTGATCGCGCTGAGGGGCTTGGTGATCCCGCGGCTTTTTCGGATGCGGTTGAACATTGGCGCGCACAGGCGGCAAAACGCCCGGTGCCTGCGGCCGCAAAAATCGTGGACTGCGTGGAGCGCGCCATGCTTTTGCCATTCGACAACGGTATCGCCTTTGAGCGCGCCGCTTTTGATGAATGCGAACCTGGCCCCGAGGCCACGGCACTGCGCCATGCCTTCTTTGCCGAACGCCGCGCCGCCAAAGTGCCGGAACTGGCCGGGGCCACGCTGCGAGAGGTTCACAAGATTGGCGTCGTAGGGGCAGGCACGATGGGCGCGGGTATCGCCATTTCCTGTCTGGATGCGGGCTTCCCGGTCACCTTGATTGAGCGCGATCAGGAAGGGTTGGACCGCGGGGTTGCGCGCATCAAAACCAATTATGACCGGTCCATTGCCAAGGGGCGGATTGATACGGCCACGGGTGATGCCCGCATGGCGCGCCTGACCGGAACAACGGATATGGCACAGCTGGCAGATGTGGATCTGGTGATCGAGGCGGTGTTTGAAGACGAACAGGTCAAGCGCGACGTATTTGCTCAATTGGATGCGGTGATGCGTCCGGGCGCCATTCTGGCCACAAACACCTCGTATCTTGATATCAACGCGCTGGCGGCAACGATCTCGCGGCCAGAGGATGTGGTCGGGTATCACTTCTTTTCGCCCGCCCATATCATGAAGCTGCTTGAGGTTGTGGTTGGCGACAAAACCGATCCCAATGTGGTCGCGACCGGGTTCGCGCTGGCCAAGAAGCTGCGCAAAGTGCCGGTGCGGGCTGGCGTGGCTGACGGGTTCATCGGAAACCGCGTGCTGGCTGCGTATCGGCTGGCGGCGGATTTCATGCTGGAGGATGGCGCAAGCCCAGCCCAGATTGACGCGGCAATGCGGGCCTATGGTTTCCCGGTTGGCCCGTATCAAGTGCTTGATATGGCAGGGCTGGATATCTCGTGGGCGCGACGCAAGCGTCTGGCGGCGACACGCGACCCGAACGAACGCTATGTCGCCATTGGTGACCTGATTTGCGAGCAGGGCTGGTTCGGGCAGAAAGCCGGGCGGGGCTACTATGTGCATGATCAGGACAATGGCCCGATCGAAAATCCCGAGGTGCTGGACATCATCGCCGCCGAGCGCGCGCGCAAAGGCATTACTCCGCGTATGTTCAGCCGAGAAGAAATCCAGTCACGCTGTCTGGACGCGATGGCCAATGAAGGCGCGAGACTGTTGGAAGAGGGCGTGGCCCTGCGGCCCTCTGACATCGATGTGGTGAAAATCTTTGGCTACGGGTTCCCGCGTCACAAGGGCGGACCGATGATGGCTGCAGATCAGCGTGGCCTTCTGTCGGTCATGAATGGTCTGAAAGAACGCAGCGCCGAAGAGCCCCGTTTCTGGGCGCCGTCACCGCTGTTCAACGAGTTGATCAAGAACGGGCGCAGGTTTTCGGACATGAACAACGGGTAAGCGCGCGCTTTAGCCCAGCGAAATACCGACAATCACGCACATCAGGCCAATCACTGACAGGCCCAGTGCGCCCATGTTCAGGGCCATGGCTTTCTGGATCCGGGCGCGCAGTTCCGCGTCTTCAAGCCCGGCACGTTTGGCCTTGAGCACTTTCAAAGCGCTGGCGACCAGCCCGGTCAGCCCGATCAAGGACAGGATTGCGCCGATGATGATAAGCCAGTCCATGGTGACCTCCGCAAATTCAGTTGCACGCGGGTAACCCGCCCACGTCGCCCATGCAACCCCTGTCGGCGTTCCCGACCTTGAAGCGGGCGGACGAAGCGGCTACATCAGACCGACTGACACCACGGGCAGTCGTGGAACCGATACCAGGGGCAAAGAGACAGATGGACGATTACAAAGGCGACAACAGCTACCGCGTGACCGCAGATGAACTGCGTCAGTTCATCGAGCGCATTGAGCGGTTGGAAATGGAAAAGAAAGACATTGCCGACCAGCAAAAAGAGGTGATGGCCGAAGCGAAATCGCGCGGCTACGATACCAAGGTCATGCGCAAGGTGATTGCGCTGCGCAAGCGCGACAAGGACGATATTGCCGAAGAAGAAGCGGTGCTTGAGATGTATAAAGAAGCGCTGGGCATGTAAGCGGCCCGTCGCTGACAAGATCGCAGCAAAGATCAAAGCCCGCCACTGTGCGGGCTTTTCTTTTTGAGGTGCAGGTTGGAAAGATCACGCGGTCAGCAGTGTCACGCCCGGAATGCGTTTGATTTCAAGCATGTCATCGTCATAGGCGGCGCATAGCTCTTCCACCAACTCCTCTGTCCAGCCGGGAAGGTCAATCTCTTCCTCGATCTCGTCTTCAATGGCAAAACGTTCCAGAAAGGCTGCGATGACACGGCGGCGTTGAATTTCATTTTGCAACGGGTGACTTGCAAGATACGCGCGCATCCTCTGCATGCCTTCGGGTTGCATGATCTGCCCAAGGATATCGAAGCCGCCCTTCAGCTGTGTGGTTGCGTCCAGGCCGCAGATTTCATGCATGATTTCGGGCCAGATCAGCGGGGTGTCTTCGTTGCACCAAACGGTGACCGAACAGTCGGGATTGGCATCCCGAATGGCGTGTATCGTGTCTGACCAGAACAACGCACGCGGATCCAATTGGGTCATGATCGCGTTGCGCTGTTCGTCTGACAGGCCTGACAGAACTGCGGGCACAAACGTTGCGGGATTGCGCATTCCCATGAAAAAACTCACCCGCAGGTCCGGAAACATGTTGCGCAGCCAGGTCGAGTTGCGTTCAGCCAGCGGGTAAAGTTGTCCGTGTTCCAGCGCGCGGTGGGGCGCGCCAAAAAAGTTCTCATGTCCCAACACCAGGCGGTCGGCATCATCCATATCCACGAGGGTTTCGATCAGAAGGTCCTGCGTGTCCTGACTGGCGCGTTTCCCACCCAGTTTGGACACCACATCGCTGACCAGACTACGATAGCGCCCCGGCCCGGGCACGGCCACGCCTTCCTGCGCCAACCGCCCGCCATTCTTAAGAAGCGACTTAATCAGCTGATCTTCGTCAGTGCGGTGAGCACCAAGGTGAAAAGAGACATGCATTCTGCGTGCGGCCTTTGAAAACTTTCGGTACCATAGGTTGGATTTCTGGACAGTTAAACCTGTTTCAGGCAAAAGGCAGATATGACCGACCAAAACACTCAGATTGCTTCTGCCAAATCGCGCCTGCCGCGCCTTGATGGCTGGTCTGTGGGCGCTGCGTTGATTGCGGTCTTGGTCTTCCTGCCAATCCTTTCAATCCTCTGGTTGGCACTGACGCCGGAAGAAAACGCCTGGCCGCATCTGATGGCAACGACCCTGCCGCGTTATGTCACAAATACGGTGGTCCTGTGTCTGTCCGTCGGGCTTCTTGCGGGGGCTGTGGGAACGGGGTCTGCGTGGTTGATCACCATGTATCGCTTTCCAGGGTCGCGCTGGCTGGAGTGGCTGTTGCTGACCCCTTTGGCGATCCCGGCCTATGTCGGGGCCTATGCGCTGGTGGATTTCCTGGAATATGCCGGGCCTGTTCAAACCGGCTTGCGCGCCTTGTTTGGCTGGGAAAATGCGCGCGACTACTGGTTCCCCGAGATACGGTCGCGTTGGGCGGCAATCGTGGTTCTGACCGCCGCGCTTAACCCTTATGTGTTCCTGCTGGCCCGTGCGTCGTTTCGCGAACAATCCGCAGACAGTTACGAGGTCGCCCGCGCATTGGGCGCAGGCCCCTTCGCGCGGTTCTGGCGCGTTGGGTTGCCATTGACGCGCCCGGCCATTGCGGCCGGCATGGCCATCGTGATGATGGAAACCGTGTCGGATTTCGGCGTCGTTGATTATTTCGCCGTACAGACCCTGACCACGGGTATTTTCACGGTCTGGCTGGAAAGCCACAATGCAGGCGGCGCTGCCCAGATCGCTCTGGTGATCTTGCTGTTTGTCTTTGTGCTGGCCGCGTTTGAGAAAATCAGCCGCTCCCGGTCGCGGTTTTACCGGATGTCGCGACAAAGCCGTCCCATCGCGCCGCGGCAACTTGGCCGCTGGACTGGTCTTTGTGCGCTTGTGGCCTGTGCTCTGCCCTTCCTTGTCGGGTTTGTCCTTCCGGTGGGCGTGCTTCTGGATCACGCGGTGGCCAAACCGGAATACTGGTTCTCGAACGGTCTGGTGTCGGCGCTGATCCATACTCTGACAGTGGGGGGGATCGCGGCGGTTGTGACCGTGATCGGAGCGATCTTTCTGGTCTATGGCGTGCGCCTGTCCGGCCGTGTCTTGCCGCGCAAACTGATGCCGCTGACCACCATTGGCTACGCCGCACCTGGCGCCGTGCTGGGCATCGGCATTCTGATCCCGATGGCTGCGACAGACAATGCGCTGGCCGACGGGGTGCTGGCCGTCACAGGCTGGGACCCCGGCTTGATGATGACAGGCACCGCATTTGCTATCGTCTATGCTTATTGCGTGCGGTTTTTCGCGATTGCGCAAGGTGCGACAGACGCGGCCTTTGACAGGGTGTCCCCCAATCTGCCCATGGCCGCGCGTTCATTGGGACGGTCAGCAAGCGGTGCCTTGTCCGAGGTCTATGTCCCCTTGATCAAAGGCTCCGTCGGCACCGCGCTGCTTTTGGTGTTCGTAGACAGTGTGAAAGAGTTGCCAGCGACACTTCTGCTGCGCCCGTTCAACTACGGAACCCTTGCCACGCGCGTGTACGAACAAGCCTCGCTAGAGCAGTTGGGGCAGGCAGCGCCACCTGCCTTGATGGTCATCGCGGTCGGGTTGCTTGCCGTCGCATTCATGGCGCGCGCAAGCCGCCAATAAATCGCTTGATCCCGCGAAAGGAAGGGCTTAAATGCCCCTTGAGTGCCCCTATAGCTCAGCTGGTAGAGCAACTGATTTGTAATCAGTAGGTCCGCGGTTCGAGTCCGTGTGGGGGCACCATTTTAAATCATTGAAAGTGAATGAAAAATCGTATTGCGCCAGTCTTGACGGACTGTGTTTTTCAAACGTTTTTCAAACACGGACGGGTTTTTCCGCACATTGATTCTGTTAACGCTTTGGTAACCTACTTCTGTTTACGATTCCGTAAGATGCTGACTTCGTGTGCGAGTTTGTCTGCGAGTTAGGGCGTGGATGGACGTGAACCAGCTTCGGGAGATCAAGAACGGCAACGAAGTGAGCAGAGTTTACCGGCTGCCGCTTAAGGCGTTCGACGGCGAACTGATGTGCTTTGATGCCCCGCAGGCGGACAACTGGTACCTTCTGCCGGAACGATTCCTTGAAGGCATCGACTTCGCCTCACGGTTCACCGGGTCTGCACCCAAGACGAGCAGAAAAAAGAAAAAGCCTTCCAAAGCAGAGGCTACAACACCCATCAACTGTGTCCACCTCCACGATGGAAAAACATACGCAACCGACAACAAGTTGGTGATCGAATACGATACGGGCGAGTGCGATCTTAGCTTCTCGCTTTCTGTTCGGCAGGTTCGATTGATCAAGGCGTTTGGCACTGCACCATCCCAAGTGAGCGTCGGAGAAACCGCGCACTTCAGATGGGAGAACGGGAGCAGTCTCTCGCTATGTCATAGCCCGAACAGATCGGTCGACCTTAGTCAGTTGTTCGATCCGCACGATTGGAACGACTTACACAGCATTTCCAACGACTGGCAGGCGCAGGTTATCGGGCATTTCTCTTTCAAACCCGTCCGCGACAACGACGGCTTGATGCAAATCTACCCAGATCGCATCACCGGAGGAGTTTTTGATAACCGCCCTGACACCGAGTTGCGCATCGAAACGCATACGGCGCACGAAGTTGCCTTCGAGCAAGCGACCTTGCTGAACGCCATCAAGATCGCGACTGAGATTAAGTTCGTCCATGATGGCGACCATTCTCGCCTTTTGTTTAGGGGCAAGAACGTGCGAGGCATCGCCGCCTCAAGATACTGGGTGCGGCCATGAGAACCATGAGCGACGGATTGCTTTTCCACCCCGGTGGCACGACTGCCGCTGACGTTCTCAATCGCATGGCAGATGGTACAACGAACTACAACCTTGACGACCCATTCAAACCTGCCATCGACGAAACACTCGACGATTTGGAAGACGTCAGGCGAAAAATCCAAGAAACGAGAGCGCGTCTCGCTGGGCTTGAAAGTGCCGAGAAGCGCCTAACGGCGCGATAAAATGAACAGCAGGCGGCGAAAGAAAGGTTTGTCGAAACCGGCGAAATCGACCCGATACTCATACCTTCCGTTGAGGCTCTCGCGGAAGCCGAAGCGGTGAAGCAACGGGAAGAGATCAAGAATGCGGAAGCCGAAGAATTTGCTCTTTCAGACAACCTGAAAGAGGCGGGTTGGAGGGCAGACAAAACGGTCCGCGTCACCGACACCGAGATCATCGTCACGATCCGCAAGAAACGCACCGATACTCCCGTCGATGTCGAACAGGTCAAAAAGCGGATCGCGAAGGTCGTCGAGAATGCCATGCAGCCGTACCGTGTGGACGACTCCCACTACCGCGGTGTCCTGCGCGAACGCATCGCAAGACGCCCGCAGCAAACAAAGGGGCCGCCTGATGACTGAGATCGCGACCGAGGATGACCTGTGGAAATTGTTCTAAAAGGAACCTCAGAACCACCGCAAGAAAGGCGATGGATTCATTCTTTGGGAGGCGCTTAGCCAGGTACTCAACGCCAAGTCCTTCGGAGACGGCAGGAGCCTTCTCGAAGTGAAAGATGAAAACCGGTTATACTTGGTGGCGAGCAACCAAGCATCCGCAGTCGTGCCACAGCGCGACCTGCGCAAGGTTGGTCGTGCGTTCAACAGCAGCGCGGGCGCTACAATGGTCGGTTATCTTGGAACTAAGCCTGAGGTTTCGTTTTCTCACTAGGAACCGCCAGCACCACGGCCTGCACGGATTTGGACATCACCGCAGTGCAGCGTCCGCGAAGTGCCCCGGAAGAAAAAAGAATTGGTCAGAATGCGCATTAATACGCTACCAGTGGTGTAGGAATTTCGGTGTGGGGGCTACCAACTTGGGATGCCGATCCACGCACAATACTGGAGCAGTGATTTGGAAACCATAAAGGCAATTGCCACAGCGATCTCCACGTCGAACATACCGACGACACTTTTTCTTGGGGCAGGAGCTAGTATTCCGTCTGGCGCGCCATCTGGATTTGCCTTATCTGACGATTTAACGAAAGAGTTTTTCACTGGCGAGCGCACCAGAGAACTTTCGGATGTTTCCGGTCGTGTTGAGCTGAAGTATGGGCGGGAAGACTTAGTAAAATTTCTTCGATCAAAGATCGAACCACTCCAACCGTCTAAGGCTGCCCTTCGTCTGCCGGAGTTCAATTTCGCCAATATCTTCACGACAAATTATGATCTGCTTGTCGAAAGGGCGTTCGAAAAGGCTGGCGTCGAACTGCCAGTAGTACGCTCCAACAAGGACTACGCTTTCGATTACCGTCAGTACAATACCATGCTATTCAAGTTGCATGGCTGCATTACGGAAGATCGCGCCGACGGCTTAAGTCATGGAATGATAATTACAGATGAAGACTACTCAACATACCGAAAATTTCGGCAAATTGGCTTTCAGAATTTCGAGCAATCTCTGGCAACATCCAATGTTGTATTCGTTGGGTATTCAATGGCCGACGCCAATATCAAACAATACGTGGAACGTGCGGTCGAGTTGGCCGGCTCACAAGAATGCCCGGGTCAAATATTCCTTATACTGTATGAAGAAGATGAGATCGAAGCTACGAGATGGAGAAATCGCGGCCTGCAAGTGGGGTTTGGCGATTTAGACGCCTTGCTGGGTACCTTAGCTTCCGTCGATCAGAGCCCAAGCGCGGTCAGTATATTTAGCCCGATTTCAGACGTTCCTAAGCATGTAATAGCCGCTGAAATCTCGTCACTCAATCCAGTTGAGGAAGGCGCCAAATCCAGCAATATTAGTCGAATGGTCACTGGAAGCCCAGTGACCTACGCCGATATTCGTGTAGGAAACGCATTTGGCCGGTCAGCGGCTACCGAAATTGTCCAGCAAGTAACCTCGACGAATTCGTCCTCTATGCATGTGCTGCTCGGGCCAAGTGGCTCCGGGAAAACAAGCGCTGGGAGGTTGGCAATTCATGAGCTTAGTGAGCGTGGCATAGTCTGCTACGAGCACAAGGCGCACGTTGCCGTTGATTTTCCGACTTGGCAAGACGTCGAAAGAGAGCATCACACAGATGGACAGCGCGCTTGCCTTTTCCTCGATGAACCGAATGCAAGCCAGTTCGCAGTGAACCAATTGGCCAGTTATCTTGGGCAGGAACAGGAACGCGCGCTCTCGCTCATTATTGCATATCATCCATCTATTTGGAGTTATCGGACTAAGTCGCCGGAGTTGACCACGAAGGCGAGAGTCCACAACCTGTCGCGCCTGACCCCTACTGACGTTCAGAGCATAGCAACTCACGTCAAGCGACTGCCGGAAATCGCCAGATTGTTGTCTGCTGACATCCAGTCAATGACACACGACCAGATCCAAAAGACCATTAGGAAGCGCGCAAAATCCGACTTATTTGTCTCATTAAAATACCTATTTGAAACGAAATCTCTCGACGAAATCATTCTGAAAGAATTTGATCAACTAGGCCGAGGTCAACCCGATGACATGAAGACTAGCATTCGGTCTCTGTATGAGACCGTTGCGCTCCTAGAAGCCTGCGGTCGCCATGTGCATCGGCAAATGGTGTTTCGGGTGGCAGAAATTGACCTTGCCGAAATATCTAATCTTCTTGATTACTTAGAAGGCATTATTTCCGAGTCTGAACGAGATGACTTCGTTGGCGGAACTTACCAGTGGACTACCCGCCATCCCAGAATAGCGAGCATCATCGCTGAGAGTAAGTTCTCACGAAAGCAACGATACGATGTCCTTGCGCGTGTCATCAGATCAATTAATCCGGCAAGTAAAATTGAAAGACAGTTCAGCGCGCAGATTTGTAACTCTGAGATAGGGATCGAATCGCTTCCACCGAAAGACCAGACAGAGCTATACAAACTGTTAGTGGAAACTGTGCCGGGGGAGAGAGTTCCAAGGCATCGTCTGATAAGGAACTTAATCAGGCAAGATGCGTTTGGTGATGCCGAATTGGCGATCTCTGAAGCGAGGGACATGAGGATCAACGACTCTGTGATCCACCGATATGATGTCCAGCTAAATATTGCCAAAGCTGAAAAACTGGACTTTTTGGAAGTGCAGGACCGTTTGAACTTGCTGGATACCGCGGTTTCAAAAGCGACAAAATCAATATCTCGGCGTCCAGATGACATGTATAACTATGAAAATTACTGCAGGGCCAGTCTAGCACTTGCGCAGAACGGTGGAGGTGAGGAGGAATTCGAAACTGCTCTGCAAAAGTTGAAAGACGCGCACCAAGAGTTGGGAGATTCTTTCATGGTCCAGTGGATCGGTAAGTATGAATCCGAAATGGCACGTCTTAGGAGAAAAGAAGACAATTCCTGTAATTCATCGGTGTAACGTCAGCCCTCGGGTTCCTTTGTCCAGATATTGGGCAACTGAATGGCAGAGAGCAATGAGCTTGCACACAAGACGATGTGGAGCAAACAGGACAACTACTCGACGTCGGACGCTTGGAGTTGTTCGGCAGAGAAGAAGTCTGTGTTTGATCGGCGCGTCAGAGAACGCGGTTGTCGGCGCTGCCCCACGCTGACACCGCACGCCACCGAGTTGCCGCAGAGAGCCGCGAAAATCCCCGGTCTCTCGTCGACCTAAAGGCACATCGACCCAAGCGTGTTTGACGAGCGCGACGAGAGACGCGATTACCACCACCCTCGCAGGGTCTGCTGCACGGCGAGGCTCGCTTGCAGGTATTGCGAGGTAAACCCGCCGAGGATCAACGCGATACCCAAGTCGCCGTGACCGCCCGCGCTACGGCTTTGGCTGATGATCTGATTGCCCGCCGCTGTTGTCGTCGTCGCGAAGGAAGCCAGGTCGGCCTCGATCTCCTCGCGCAACGGCAGATCAGGCGCGAACTTGAGATCACCCGAGGCGAACAGCACGGCGAGATTTTCGATCATGAAAGTTTTGCCCGCGTTGACATATCGCGACCCCTTCTTCGACCAATCCTGCCCGCCCGTCATCTGCACCGCCTTGTGATCGACGCCTTGATCCCAGAGCATATCCGACACCACGCGCCCGATAGACGTGCCGTCGATGGCAAGTTCAGACTTCCCGCCAAACGGCGACGCGTTGCGCAGGCGGACGAGATGGTCCACCACATCGACATAGGACACGCCACGGAAGCGATCAGCATGGACGACAGTGCGCTCGCGCGGGCCGACGATGATTTTGCCGTCGTCTACGATGGGCAGCGCTTGATCCTTGATCACGACGACCGCTGAATAGTCGTTGGCCTGACCGAGGTCAGCAGCGACCCAATAACGTTGGTAACCCGTGATACGCGGGATTGCGGGGTCTTGGTTGGTCTCGTTCACCACCTCGCCGTCAGGCAGATAGACGAGGTTCAATTCGGGTTCGCAATTCAGAGCTTCGGACATATCGCAACCTCCGTTGTGCTTGTCGCTTGTTCGATGATTGAGAGGTCGAAATACGCCTGACCATCGGCCAGCATTTCGACTTCGATTTCTTGTCGGAACTTCGTCGCGGAGAGCGTTCGGCGCATCCGCTCGACCTTCTCGGCCAGCCTCGGAATGTCCGTGCCGCGCACGACAATGCGGTGGATGCCGTCGCCGGGTTTGGCGTCCAGAAACAACCGCGCGAAATAGTTGTTCTTGCCTGCGGGCGTGCTGCTGAAAAACACCTGTCCGTCTTTCGTCAGCATCGGCAGGACGCCCGAGATCAGGTCTTCGCCGCCGTTCTCGCCTTGCAGAAAGGCGCACTCGTCGATGATCAGCAGCGACACCGACGGATAGCCCCGGATCGTGTCTGAGGTGGACGGCAGCGCGACGACACGCGCCCCGTTCGATATTTCGAGTTCGGTCAGCGTGGACCGCGTGATAACCAAATCCGTGCGGCGGAGCTGCTGCCCGATCTCGCGTGCGATAATCTTCGCTTGCCGTTCGGCGGGTGCGACGCAGATAGTCAAGGACTCGGGGACGTGCAGTTCTTCAACTGCTCGTGCCGCGAGTACGGAAGTTTTGCCCGCCTGACGGCCCACGCGCAGAGCGATCTCCGACGCCTGCGTTGTGAACGCCTCAACCTGCCACGGATCAGGTGCATGGCCGATCCAATGGCTCAGGCGCGCGACGGGATCGAGGTCACGTTCGAGGCCCACGCACCAATCATGGAGAGCATCAAACGGCATTCTTCTGTCGCTCGTAGTAGGCGCGCATATTGGCGACGCTGCACTGCGTGCAGTTTCGGTTGCCATCGCGCGGCGAGACATGCCCGTTCTTGCAGGCAATGCCCGTGAAGTAGAGTTTGCCTCCCTCGTCGAGCATCACATCGCGACTTTGCGGCAGACTCGCCCAATCGGGCGACCCGGCTTCCGTGGCGGCGGCGAGGCGACGGAAGTATTCGTCCCAGCCTTCGAAATCTCGGTGGGTCATAGCACCTGCTCCTCTTTCGTGACCGACAAGACGTGGTGGCGCATGTGTTTGAGAAGGACAGATTGCGCCTCGGGCACCTCGTCACAGACGGCGCGGAGGATGCTTTTCATCGTCACCCACTCGGGCGATTCCGCGAGCGTAACCGAGACCGAAAGGTTGGTCGCGAGTTTGCCCTGCATGGTGGCAATATCGCGGAGGACTTTCCGCAGACCTTCCATGGAAGCGAGGGCAAAACCATCGTCGCCCGCTTCCTCAGCCTTGGTGATCAGATTTTCGACACGCCGCGCGAGGCTTTCATAGGTCCGCGCAACATCCATCCGCTCGTCGTTGAGAACGCGCGTCGCCTCGTCCAATGGTTCGATGCGCGCCTCGGCCAAGATCGCGCGCTCCATTTCCTCGGTGATGTGTTCCTTGCGATAGCGCGAGACGGAATCCGGGTGCATCCCGACGCGTTTCGCGACTTGCGCCTTCGACATGCCACCGGGCAGACCGTGTTCCCCAAGGACGATCTGTTTGATGATCGTCTTCTTCTCCGGGTGCGTGTTGATCGTGCTTGGGCGTCCGCTGCCTTTGTTCCCAGCCATATCAGGTATCTCCTGAACGCATGGTTGAGCCGGTGATGGGCAGGCACGTATCGTCGCGATACCAATTGATCCGCTCTTTCAGGCGGTTCCACTCGCCAACGGAGACATCTGCCAAATGATCATGGACGCGATTTGCCGCCTTTTTCCTCATGCCCGCCGCGATGAGATCGCGGCGCAGCTTGCCAGCCTGAACGCCTGTCAGACGGAGCTTCATCACCTGCGCCAAGGCGACGATCAGGGCGTCTTGAGGTTCGCCTGACGGATCGAGCATCGTGCGGTCATGGGCCGTCACGATGCTCAAGTCACGCATTACGATCACTTCATTCTCGGCGGAAAACCCGAACACGACCCGAAACGCCCATTCGAGGGTTGCGCGATCCTCAGGCGTCATGGGATTTCTCCATCAACGCGAGTTTCGTTTGCATGTTCTGCGGCAGGTCGTCGGGCTGGTCCCAGGATTTGATGGTCATGCCTTCGGCCCGCAGCCGCTGGTATTGACGCGGGTCCGATCCCATCACATCGCGGCGCATGTAGGCGACCCGCTGATCCTCGTCCTTGATGATCGTTGTCGTTGTCGTTGTCGCGGCAACATCCCCACGTCCACGACGGTGGGTGTCGTCGGCCTTGCCGGGATCGACGATTTCCAAGGTCGCACCGATCTTCGCTGCTGCCTCTTTTGCGGCCCGATACGTCGCAGGATCGCGTGCCTCCGCCCGTGTCAGGGTGTGAGCGGGCTTGGTCCCTTTGGGGTAGTAGTTGCCGTCAGCGGCGCGCTCATAGCCCATGTCGGCCAGTTGCTTGTCCGTCTCGGCCTGCTGTTCGAGGCGGCGTTGCAGGTCTTTTTTTGATCAAGCACGCGCCCATTGAACTCGTGCAGGTTTTCAAGGCGTTTGTCCTGTTTCGCGACTGTCTCGGTGAGCGCCGAAACCTGCTGAATGAGGGCTTTGAGAGCGGCGGATGTATCGTCGGCCATTGCGGTATCCTTTCATGTCACAACCAAAAACGGACACAGGTGGAGGCCCATGTCCGTTTCTCTGATTGGACACGACGAGATCACCATTCCGTCACCGACAATGTATCAAGCGGCCCTTGCTGCCCCGACCGAAGAAGCAGGTGGAGCGCGTCTTGAAGGGGCGTTTTTCAGGTGGAGCCAACGTGTCCGAATGTCTGCGACGGCTTCCGCATGGCGCTTCTGGGCCGCGGGCGTTCTGTCCGTCGGCAACGGGAAGTCGGCACCCTCCATCATCCGCCGAGTGCGCTCGCCCAAAACGTTGCCGTCCCAGCCGATCAGGCTACACAGGAAGGCACGGTGGCAGGCGTGCGGGCCGGTGCGATCCGTCAGGAAGGCGATTGCCTGATCCTGCTCCGTCTGCGTCGTGAAGGTCGCTTGGCCGTCGGATTTGGCGGTCACGAACAGATCGCGGTAGGCCTGCATAAGGATTGCCGTGACCAAGGCCGCCTCGGGCGATTGGGGGCCGCTGGTCTGCGGGATCATTGCATCCAAGGCTTTCTGCCGCCGGGTTCGATGTGGACGATTTTGCGGGCAACAACGAGGTGTTCGGCAACGTCGATCTCGTGCTTGTTCGGGGCCTCCTGCCAGTCGATGTAGACGCGCGGCGGGGTATCAAGGCCGATGTGCATCGTCCACACGCCGTGGACGCGCAGGCCGCGTTCAAGGAGCGTGCCGCGCGTCAGGGGCAGTTCGCGCCATAGAGGTGCAACAGGCATGTCAGGCGGTGAGCTGATCGACCACGGAGGCGATGTGCTGCCACGGGATCGGGAACGAATGCGGATGCACCTCGACGGTCACGCCATCGGGCTTCACCAAGACGTTGTAGGCGTCGCGGTAGATGTCGCCCTGATCGGGATTGAACGTTGATTTGAGGTCGTAGGCAAAATCAGCCGCATCAGGCACGCCAAGGTTCGACGTGGTGTTCATGCGGGTATAGGTGAGCGTGACGGCTTCATGCTCGCCGATTGTCGCGGTGATGGTCATTGTGGGTGTCCTCTGTTTTAAGGCGCGCACCGGGTTCATCGCGGCATATAGGAGAGCCGATGCTAGGTCGTTCCCGATGCGCGCAGACCCAGCACGAAATGCGTATCACCCGCTTACGGGGCGTTGTTCCGGGGAATGAGGTGGAGAGGCGGGAGAATTGGGTGGCGCAATTCGCGGCGATGCCGAAAATATGTCAGCCTTGGCGACAGGTTTTGATGTGTTTTTCGCGGTGCGTTTGAAAGCACGTTTGAAAGCTGCATAACGAAGCCAGCAACCGCTTGGCAAAACAGTGGTTTTGTATGCCTCGGTGGATGATTGATTGTCAGTAGGTCGGGGTTTCTGGCCGTAGTTGCGACTTTCTCACAACAAGAACGCGGAGAAAGCGGGAGGAGGCAGGCAGGGAAACACAGGCAACTCCCGTCGAGATTACAGGCAATGCAGGGATTACATGCGCTTACTTATAGTGGGAAAAATTAGTTGGTTGGTCGGTCAGCATCCACCAACCAACCAATAAATTAACCTCTAAAGGCAAAACCCCATGCATTCCCTGTAATGCCTGCAATTGCGCTCACACACTTGAAAATCGCCATCTGCCAAGTTAGCTTAACACCAACTCGATCTTCGGTGGTCGGGGCGGGTTCGAATCCTGCGGCTGCGCTAATCCTGGTCGCTCTTCTTAGCGTTCTACTAATTCTGAACGCCAACATAAGGAGGATCGCCATGATGAAAATGACGGAAGAAACGAAGTCCAAGTCCTGCAAAGCTAAGCGTGTACTGACGAAACTGACGATGAACTTAACCCATGTCTTCGAAACCATATGGGCGACGGGAGTCAGCGTAGCAGCAGCGATGGTTATCTCCACGCCGATCAATTCATGCAGGGCGATATTTCGCCCTGCATACTAACCTACCTCAATCACATTGCAGCGATTTCATCCGCCGAAATCTCAGGCGGTGGAACGAGCCGCCACTTCCGCGACTTCTTGTCGATCTTCCACCCGCGCTTCCTCAGCGATGGCTTGAGTTGGTTCAATTCACGACTGAGCGTTGCGGCTGTCATGGGCAACCTCGATTGGTTCAACCCGATGATCTCAGCAGACTGCTGCAACTCGATCAACAACTCTTGAGGCGTGCCCCAAAACTCACCGCGTCGCGCCACAGGTTCTTGAAATGACTCCAAAGCCTGCATGGTCGCAGAATCATCCGCCGCCTCGTCCTGTGCAATGTCCTGAGCCTCGACCATCTTTTCGATGAACCACCCCTCATCCCTGCCCATGACTCGCGCTGTCGCCTCGCCAATTGCACCAAACTCGGCCAACCGCACATTGTCCGCGAATGCGTGGGCGTCGATTTGAGGCAACACCTTCAACACCTCCATGACGAGTCCGACCGCGCCTATGAACATACGGGGTGCGGAGTCGGAAAGCTGCTGCTCAAACTCAGATTCAAGCATTCGTTTTTCAGGTTTTTCCAACTCGATCTCGACCATGCGCGAGATTAAGTCTGCCGCATACTTAGAAGGATCAATGCCGTTGACGATCACGGGCCGTCTCACCCAAATTGAAAACAGATCGCCATTGGTGAACAACTGCCGAACCTCGAACCCCATGCCCGTGGTGATGCCGCAAAGCGTGTCGGACAGCTTGGTCAGGTCAGACATGTTTTCGAGGGTCAGCACATAATTGTGCCACGCCCGCACAAGCACATCGTCAACCTTGTCACTACCCGGTGCGACCATCGCGGAAACGGGGTCAATCAATGAGCGCAAAACCCGAGTGGTCGATGTCTTTGCCGATCCGTATTCACCGATCAGGTTGACGATGGGCGAGGGAGTATCGGGGAAGAACATCTTCACGGCGCAGGCCATGAAGACGATGAATTGGTCATCGTCCATGTTGACCATCGCGCGGATGTCTTCGAGCGATCCTGAACCATCGGCCAACCCGATTGGCAATTGCCGAGAGCGGCGGAACACCACGGGGCATTCTTCGTCACCGTCAATCAACTCAACCCCGTCGGCCGAGATGGTCAGCACGCGGTCATCTGCATCGCACAGATCGACGTAGATGCGGTCGTCTTGCCGTGCGACCCGTAGATGTACGTCTTCGACCGTCTCATAGGCGTGTGCCCGCGCCATGCCCACGACGAGGTTGATCTGCTCTTGGCTTGCGGTCACGCCGCTTGCGTAGGCTGTTCGTCGCAACCAATCTGCGAACTCGATCGAGTCAATCCGCATGATACGGCGTGGGCCGACACGGGCATAGGCCGTGCCGTCAGGATCGCGGAACAGTTTGAGTGATCCCACAACGTCGTCGAGGATCAACTTGGTCTGATCGCCTTTGTTGCCGATCTGCACACCATCAGGCAGACCGCCCGCGTAGCCACCCGCCCGTGCATATGCCCAAAACGGCTCGGGGCCACATTTGCCTGCCTTCGCGATTTCTGACCACTTGCCCTGCACATCGCTTTCGGATTCAAAGCCATCAGTTTCCTTCGAGTAGGTCAGCCAATGGTCATAGCCATCTTCGCCGAACGCGCCGAAGATGTTGAAACCCGCATCGCTCCACGATTTGTAACCGCCACCTGGCCGCGCCTTCATGAACGCCTGCAAAGCCGCATCCACATCGACCGCTTTCGTTCGCTGACCACTCTTTGGACCCGTCTTGCGAGGCTTTGCCTTTCGCAAAACAATCTCGCCGCCCTCGTCGAATTGCATTGCGCCCGTTTCGTCAATTTCTGTGGGCGTGAGGACGATGCTTTCGAGTGCGAGAGGCAACGCCACCACAGGGCGTTTTCCGCCCTTCGGAAGCAATTCGATGTGGTGTTCAACCTTGGTGATGTCTGATTTGTCAGGCCGACCCGACCGCCTAAATACCACTTCGGTGTCATGGAACATGCCCTTGCCTTGTCCATCGTCAGGCACAAACTTTTCGTGAGCCCAAGGTGATTGACCGAGAATATCATTCGCGGTGTCGAGCACATCGCGCATCCGCGCGCGGATCGTGTCCATGCGAGCTGCGTTTTCGAACGCAACCCATAAGTGATAGCCGCGACCGCCCCCTGAACGGACAGCAATATAAGGAGTGTTGAGGTTGTGCAAAGCCGCTGCGACGAAACCTAACCGTTTGCGCATAATGCCCGCTTCGTACTGACCGTTGTGATCATCGAGATCGAACACGGCGAAGTGGGATTTGTCGTCACCCGCGTTCATGTTGATGCCGATTGGCTGCGAACCATCAAGATGCGCGCGGATCACATCATCAGTGATCTCGCTGTCGTTGGCGTAATAGGCTTTCTTGCCGTCAACCCATTTCAATTCCGAATAGCCACAGCCGGCCATTTCGACGATCTGTTTTAATGCTGATTTGTTGTCCATACCATTATCAGGATGGACCTGCTTCACTGGTCGCGTGACGATGCGTTGGCGTCTATAAACGAGTTATAGCGCACAATGCTGATCCATGTTGTCACACGAACAGTGAGGGGCAGGTTCAAACTGCCCCTCCTATTTTGTGCTCTTGTGCCCAAGCGATCACATCGTCGCGGTCGTACCGCACAGTGCGCTCGCTCCAATAGATCGCTGGCGGCACATCGCCGTCACGTTTCCATTCGTAGAATTTCGATTCCGAAATACCAACGAAGTTGCACACCTGTTTCGGCGTCATGAGTTTCGGGAGTTCGGTTTTTTGCTCGAGATATTCAATGCGCTTTTCGAGCGTGCGCAATAATTCGGTGGAATCCATATCAACAGATCCTTTCGTCATGTCCTTAATCAGACAGACGCCCTCTGTTGATACACGACACTACGGGCTATCATCTACCAAGCCGCTTGTGTCGCCGCGCGCTCAGGATGCTGTGCACTGCCATCACGGCAACACGTCTCACGACGGACATGTGCATCTCCAACGTAGTGTGAGACACAAATTCATACAACGTCGAAAGCAGGTTCTACCTTAATGCGTTCGAAGAATACCGTTTCAATCATGTCGGGCGCACTTTTCCCAACCCGTGTCGTGTACTTCGAGAGCATTTTTCCGTCGCCCGAAGAAGACTTGTCTCCGCGCAGGTAGTGCATGATGTGATCACCCAACAGAGCCTCGTTGCAAGCCTCTTGGAAAAACTTCCGCGTGTCTTTCGCCCGAATGACAGGGACTCGTTTTCCGTCGATCTTGGCTTTGAGGGTATCAAGGCCATGCCCGCCACCAACGTATCCTGTTGCTGATGAAGCGGGGAAAACCCAATCGCTATCCGTCAGGCGTATTGCCTGCAATGCTTCGGCAACACTTGCCCCTATAGGAATGACATGGTTGCGGATGCCTGACTTCAGTTTCGGAAACACAAGCTCGCGGCGTTGCAGGTCGACGAAACCGTGTTTACCGTCGCGCTCCCAACGTAGCGAGCAGACGTTTTCGGAGCGGATGCCTGTGAAGAACATGACCACCCAAGCCGTTCCCATGATCACATTCTGCTGCCGTTTCTCCCATATCGCGCCCCAGACGGTCGAAAGGTCCTCTCTTTCGAGATCGCGGTTGTAGTCACATAGGTCATACCAAATCGGGGGTTGTTCATTGGCGTCGGGGACAGTCACGTTTTCAACAGGGTTCTTGCCGGGCAGGCGCTTGAACGCTGACGACAACGCCACTCGAACATGACGCTTGGTTGCGGCAGAATTGTCCCCACGCCCCGTGTCGATAGCGTTTACCGCGCTTTGGATCATAATCGTCGAAACGTCAGTTGGCGATGCTTCCATGATCTCGGGCACCCATCGGTCGAGCTTCGTGGTCATGTCTTTTCTGTGCCTGTCTGACATTTTGCCTTCTGACTGACGCGTGGTGCAATGATGCTCCCAAGCGTCCCGCACCGTGCGGATGTCTGACGATGCGACGCCAGAGTGATACTCAGTCAGGATTGCAATCTTCTCGAAGGCCTGCGCGGCAGTCGTTTCGGGGAACGTCGCCTTGAGCGCTTTTTGTTGGGATCGCCCGTTTAAACGTCCCTTGAAATACCACGACGCCGCGCGCTTGCCGACGCCGAGATAGAGGCAAGGGTATTTGTCACCATCGTGTGAATACCAAGTCGTGCCCGCGTCGGGTTTGGCTGCTGTTGCCTTGCGCACCTTCGGCACGCTGTCGAGATTGATGGCGGTAGTCATTGGCGGTCCCCGTCATTTTTTCAAACGCATTTTCAAACGCTTCACAACACTTAGACGGATTAACATGCACAATCAACCGACTGAATATCGTTTGAAAATGCACATAAAGTGTTGTTTTTATAAGTTAACCACACCAACCTGCACTTGTTGAATAAACATTGGTGGCTGATTTGTAATCAGTAGGTCCGCGATTCGAGTCCGTGTGGGGGCACCATACTCTCCTAGGAAGATCGCTATTCTAATGGCTTAGAAGGCCGACGCCTTATTTTTCTACCTTGTGTTCTGCGAGCCTCGGGCAATCATCAGAAGCCGAAACTTGTCTGTGTGTCGCGGCGCGCCGAATATTGGACAGGCTTGGAATAACTTTTGGATAGAAATTTTCTACGGCGATCAAGGTGACGGTCTTCATCCAGGCATCTTCGAGTATTCCTAGTGAGCGCCGTGTATCCCAACAGAGTTTATATCTCGTCGATTTCCAGCGGCTCATTCGGCGCAAGAACTTCAAGCGCAGTGTGAACGCGGTTGCGCAACCCGCTGGGTTTCATCTGGTGTTCAGCAAAGGCTGGGACCAATCGCAATACGATCCGTCGCCATTGGTGTAAGATGGCAACGCGCAGGGCTGCGCGGATGGTGGGAGGCAAGGCATCTGCCATTTTGGGGGTAACTGATGACAACGCGTGCTCAAGCCTTTGCGCATCTGTGGCGACGGCTTCGGGGATGAGTGACGACAAGACCCAATCCGGAATGTCCAAATCGCGGTCGCGGGAGATTAGGAAGCTGTCACGTTCTGCATCTTGCGGAAGGTGCTCGCCAAGGAAAACACCTCGGCCAATCAAGGCAAAGCCCTGATCCAGAAGCCGGGCGTCTCGATCTGTGCAGGCCAGATGTGGCGGCACGATCACGAGGGTCCAGTTGCCTGACGTTTCCGGGCCGGGGCCGTAGATTTGCTTGGCGGCAGAAATGGTTTCAATCCGCCCTTTATCGGTCAATCGGTGCACCGCCCCACGCCCCGTTCTGGTTGATGTGATCCAGCGGTCCTTGCGCAGCCTGTGCAGGGCCACGCGGGTTGCCTCGGGTTTGATCCCCAGAACTGACATTAGCCCTGTCAGTGTCGCACCTGAGCAGGCACCCTCTGTGGAAGGCGAACCACCTTTCATGGCCAGGTCCCCCATGATCGTTACGATAACGGACCAGGCACGAAGGTCATTCGTTCCCCGCAACTCAGACAAGGTCTGCTTGATGTGATCGGGGAGTTCCGGTTCGGGCATCTTAATAGGCGTTCATCGTCAGAAGCTCGTATTCGGCAACCAGTTCATCATCCTGATTGGTCAGGGTGACATGCCAGCGCACCTCGCCATATTCGTCGGTGCGGCGGGTTTTGGCCTTTACCGTCAGGCGCACTTTCATGCTGTCTCCGGCCTCGACCGGTTTCATGAAACGCAGGTTGTCGAGGCCGGTGTTGGCCAGAACCGGGCCTTCGTTGGGCTCGACAAACAGACCAGCGGCAAAGGACAACAGCAGATAGCCATGGGCCACGCGGTCCGGGAAGAACGGGTTTCGTTTGGCGGCCTCACTATCCATATGGGCATAGAAGGTGTCGCCGGTGAAATGGGCGAAATGCTCGATATCGTCCAGCGTGATTTCGCGCGATTTCGTGTGCAGCGTTTCACCAATCGACAGCTCACCAAACTTGCGGGTGAACGGGTGGGCGGGGCCGGTGATTTCAGTTGCGCCGGGCACCCAGCGCCCACCGATCGAGGTCAGGATGTCGGGGCTGCCCTGAATGGCGGTGCGCTGCATGTAGTGCAGAACGCCGCGCACGCCGCCCATTTCTTCGCCGCCGCCCGCGCGACCGGGGCCGCCATGCACCATGTGGGGCAGGGGCGAGCCGTGACCGGTCGATTCCTTCATCGAGGTCGCGTTGTTGAAGTAAAGCCGCCCGTGGAAGGCGCCTGCGCCCATGGCAACCTCGCGCGCCACGTCGCCAGACCCGGTGATCACGGATGCCACCAGCGAGCCTTCGCCTTTGTTGGCCAGTTCGATGGCGTGGGCGATGTCGCGGTATCCCATGATGGTCGAGACGGGGCCAAACGCCTCGCATTCATGTACGATGGTGGCCGTATCCGGGTTTTCGCAGTGGAAGAGCATCGGCTTCACAAAAGCGCCTGCATGCACGTCGCCTGCGAAGTCATTGTCGTCAGGGTTGCCATAAACCAGCTTGCTTTCGGTGCCGATGGCAGCGGCTTTTTCCAAGACGTCGGCTTTCTGCCCGGCGGAGACCAGAGCGCCCATGCGCACGCCTTCGGCACGCGGGTCACCGATCACGGTTTTGTCCAGACGGGCCGACAGCGCCTCGATCACGTTCTGCACTTGTGCTTCGGGTGCGATGATGCGGCGGATGGCGGTGCATTTCTGACCGGCCTTCGTGGTCATCTCGCGGTGGACCTCTTTGATGAAGAGGTCAAATTCTGCAGTGCCGGGGGTCACGTCCGGGCCCAAGATCGACGCGTTCAGGCTGTCCTGCTCGGCCACGAAGCGCACCGAGTTCTTCAGGATATTCGGATTCGAACGCAGCATAGAGGCGGTCTGCGCGGAGCCCGTGAAGCTGACGATATCCTGCGGGCCAAGACGGTCCAGAAGGTCGCCTGTGCCGCCCGAGATCAGCTGCAACGCGCCTTCGGGCAGGATGCCGCTGTCCAGCATGATGCGAACGGCGGCTTCGGTCACATAGGACGTGGCCGTGGCCGGTTTCACGATGGCGGGCACACCGGCCAGCAGGGTCGGGGCGAGCTTTTCCAGCATGCCCCAGACCGGGAAGTTGAACGCGTTGATATGCACGGCCACGCCTTGCAAAGGCGTTGCAATGTGCATGCCAAGGAAGGTGCCATTCCGCGACAGCTGCTCGATCTCGCCGTCGATATAGACCTTGCCATCGGGCATTTCGCGACGCCCTTTGGAGGCAAAGACGAACACCGTGCCCACGCCGCCATCGATGTCGATCATGTGGTCCGATTGCGTGGCGCCCGTGTCGAAGCTGAGGTCGTAGAGTTCCTGCTTGTGGCTCCCCAGATGCATCGCCAGCGCCTTCAGCATCTTGGCGCGGTCATGAAAGCCCATTTCGCGCAGGGCGGGGCCGCCTACATTGCGCGCATAGTCGATCATCGCCTGCATATCAAGATCCGCACCGCCCGCTTCAGCAAGCGGCAGTCCGGTGATGGCCGAGGCGATGGGGCGGGCGCCCGCGCCCGGTGCAATCCATTGACCAGCGGCGAAGCTGGAGACTTTCATCAGGGTCATGCTCTGTCCTTAGTTCTCAAGTTCTTTGGGCGGCGCTTAGGGCGCGCTCAGGCCCAGCTTTTTCAGGGTTTTGGCTGCCGTGGCTTCCCATTCGTCGCGCAGTTCCGCATTCGAAGAATGGCGCAGCCCGAAAGCCTGCAACTGGCTCGCACGGGTCGAGACGTCTTTGCCAAAGCTTGCTGCAACGCGCGGCCACCAATAGGTCACGCTGGCTTGCAGATCAGATGTGTCCGTGCCGGTCTGGGTCAGCCGTTCTATGCCTTCTGCAGCAAGCTCGGCGTGGCGGGCCTCGACGGGAGTGATGGCGCGGAAGGCTTCGGCCAAAGGCGCGTAAGATACGCGTTTGAACTCGCTCAACTGCACGCCCACGGCCAGCCCCATCAAAAGGTTCATGACAACCGCATCCGACCAGCCCTGCATGGGGTAGTTGAAGACCGACAGGCGCATGTCCGTGTCGGTGCGCGAGGTGCCGATATCGGCGTCGCGCGCCACGCGGTCGGTCCAGGGGTGGTGGTTGGCATAGCGCGCGGTGTTGGCGCCGAAATCGCCCATGATCGACAGAACCTTGTCGGCATTGTCGGTCTTCTCCAGCACGATTTTGGCGGCCGCGATACGTTCCTTGATGCCCGGCCCATCATTGATGATGTCGGCAAAGCCGGCAGCCCCCGCCAGCGCGCTGTCCACAAAGGTGGCCATCAGGCGCATCAGCTCGGCGCGGTAGCGTGCGGGCACGTTTTCGGGGTTGGACAGGACACCGCCCTGCGCCAGATAATCGGTGATGCTCATATCAGACATTGGGGTCTCCTTATTGGTCAAAATCGACGACGACTTTGCCCGAACGGGCGAAGCTTTGGCAGGACAGGACGTAGCCTTTCTCGACCTCGTAATCTTCGAGCGCGTGGTTGGTGATCATGTCCACGTCGCCTTCCAGAACCTTGCAGCGGCAGGTCGAACAGACCCCGGCCTTACAGGCGTAAGGGGCGTCCATGTCATTGGCCAAGGCTGCGTCAAGGATCGAGGTTTCGCCATCCATTGTGATGGTCCGGCTGGCCCCGTCCATCGAGATCACCGCCTCGATGCCGTCGCCCGTGACCGCCGATTTGCTGGTGGCTTTCTTGGCGGCCCGGCCCGGTTGCGAGGATGCGAAAAGTTCAAACTTGATCTGTGCGTCATCCAGCCCGTGATCGCGCAGCGCCTTGGCGATGCCCAGCATCATCGGTTCAGGCCCACAGATGAAGGCCGTGTCGACGGATTTGATATCGATCCAATTTTTGAACAGGGCTGCGCATTTCGCCTCGTCCACCAGACCGGTGAACAGGTCGATTTCCTGCGCGTCGCTTTCAAGGATATGGATCACGTTGAAACGACCCATATAGCGGTTCTTCAGGTCTTCCAGCTCTTCGCGGAACATGATCGTGGTCACGGCCTTGTTGGCGTAGACCAGTGTGAACTCCGACTGCGGCTCGCGGGCCAGTGTGGTCTTGATGATCGACAGAACCGGCGTGATGCCCGAGCCACCGGCAAAGCCCAGATAGTGGCGGTTGGTGGCCGCATCCAAGGGCACGTGGAAGTTGCCCATGGGGGGCATGGCTTCGATGCTCGCGCCCGTCGACAGCTCTTCATTGGCCCAGGTCGAAAACGCGCCGCCATCGACCCGTTTGATGCCTACCTGCAGCTTGCCATCGTCCAGACCCGAACAGATCGAGTATGAGCGGCGCAGTTCCTGCCCGTCAAAATCGCGACGGAAGGTGATGTATTGGCCTTGGGTGAAGTCAAAGGCCTCGGGGTCGTCAGGGGTCAGTGTCACCACCACCGCGTCGCGGATGGTTTTCTGGATATCGGTCACGGTCAGGTTATGGAAGCGCGCCATTTTGGGTCTCCTCAATGCAGTCAGATGCACTTGAAATAGTCGAAGGGTTCAAGGCAGTCGCGGCATCGCCAGAGCGCCTTGCAGGGGGTCGAGCCAAACTGGCTGCTGCGTTCCAGATTGTGGCCGCCGCAATTGGGGCAGCGGTCTGGTTCGCCTTTGGCCGAGGGCGGAGCGATGCCGTATTCTTCCAGCTTCGCGCGGCCCTTGTCCGACAGCCAGTCGGTGGTCCACGGGGGGGACAGTTGTTGTGTCAGCGTCAGCTTCTTGATGCCGCGGTCGCGCAACGCGGTTTCAATATCCATATTGATCACCGAGGTGGCCGGACAGCCGGAATAGGTGGGGGTGACGGCGACATTCAGCATATCGCCCTCCCATTTCACATCCCGGATGATGCCCAGATCAACCAACGAGATCACGGGGATCTCGGGGTCGGGCACCTGGTCCAGCCAGTCCCAGATCGTATCAACTGACGGCTGACCCATCTTACCAAGTCGCGCCCGGATAAGCGCGCTGCAGCCATTGCATGGTGCACAAAAGGTGTCCCAGATGCTCGGTATGCATATAGCCCGTGCGCCCGCCCTTGTGGTGGAACGTGTCGGTCGGGATTGACAGCGTGGCTTGTGTAAGCACGCGGCCCACCAGCGCATCATATTCTTCGCGCAAGCTGGCGGGGTCGGGGGCAATGCCTGCCTTGACCATTTCCGCGTCGACCTCATCGCTGTCAAACATCTCGCCCACATAGGGCCAGAGGTAGTCAAGCGCTGCCTGCATGCGTTCGTGGCTTTCAGGCGTGCCGTCGCCAAGACCCACCACCGTGTCGCCCGAACGCTCCACGTGATAGGCCACTTCCTTGGACGCCTTGGCGGCAATCTCGGCCACGCGGGCATCGGAGGAGGTCATCAGACGCCCCATCATCACCGACGCCCAAGCGTCATAAAGGAACTGGCGCATCAGGGTTTGACCGAAGTCACCGTTGGGCAGCTCGCACAAAAGCACATTGCGGAAATCCCAGGCGTCGCGCAGGAAGGCCAGATCATCCGCCGTGCGGCCCTTGCCTTCGACTTCGCCCGCAAGGCCCAGCCAGAATTGTGTCTGTCCGATCAGGTCCAGCGCGGTGTTGGCCAGCGCGATATCTTCTTCCAGCACCGGCGAATGGCCGCACCATTCGCTGACGCGGTGGCCAAGGATCAGGCTGTTGTCGCCCATCCGCAGCAGAAATTGAAACAGAGCGTTGTCGGCCATCACATATGCCCCACTTCTTCGGGAATGTCGAAGAAGGTCGGGTGACGATAGACCTTCGAGTTCGAGGGCTCGTAGAGCGGACCTTTTTCCTCAGGGCTGGAGGCCGCGATGTGTTGGGCTTCAACCACCCAGATCGATACGCCTTCGTTGCGGCGGGTATAGACATCGCGGGCGTTCTTGATCGCCATTTCAGCGTCCGGCGCGTGCAGGCTGCCCACGTGACGGTGGCTCAGACCATGCTGTCCGCGGATGAAAACTTCCCAAAGGGGCCATTCTTTCGACATGTGATCTCTCCTTATTCTGCGGCGGTTTTGCGCGCGGCTTTTTTGCGGCCATGGGCCAGAAGACCGTCGCGCACCCATGCGCCGTCTTCCCAAGCATTGGTCCGGTCTTTCAGGCGGTCCACATTGCAGGGGCCTTTGCCTTTGATAACGTTGAAGAATTCGGTCCAGTCCGGGTCGGAAAAGTCATAGTGACCACGGGCCTCGTTCCACTTGATGCCGGGGTCGGGCAGATCCAGACCCAGATATTCGATCTGCGGCACGGTCTGGTCGACAAACTGCTGGCGCAGGTCGTCATTCGAGCGCACCTTGATCTTCCAGGTCATCGACTGTTCCGAATGCACGCTTTCGCTGTCGGACGGGCCGAACATCATGATCGCGGGGAACCACAGGCGGTTCACGGCGTCTTGCGCCATGGCTTTCTGAGCAGGGGTGCCAAAGGCCATCTGCATGATCGCGTGGTAACCCTGACGGGCGTGGAAGCTTTCTTCCTTGCAGATGCGGATCATGGCGCGCGAGTAGGGACCATAGGACGTCCGCTGCAGCGCCACCTGGTTCACGATGGCCGCGCCATCCACCAGCCAGCCCACCGCACCGATATCGGCCCAGTTCAGCGTCGGGTAGTTGAAGATCGAGGAGTATTTCATCCGACCTTCATGCAAAAGCTCCACCAACTCGTCGCGGCTGACGCCCAGCGTTTCGGCCGCGGAATACAGATACAGACCGTGACCGGCCTCGTCCTGCACTTTCGCCAGCAAGATCGCCTTGCGTTCCAACGTGGGCGCACGGGTGATCCAGTTGCCCTCGGGCAGCTGGCCCACGACCTCGGAATGCGCGTGCTGGCCCATCTGGCGGATCAGCGTCTTGCGATATGCCATCGGCATCCAGTCTTTCGGCTCGATCTTTTCATCGCGGTCAATCCGCGCCTGAAACTCTTCAAGCAGCTTGGGATCCTCGTCCGAGGCCTCGGCTGTGATCATCTGTGCATACATCGTCAGATCCTTTCCAGAATAAGGGCAACGCCCTGTCCAACACCCACGCACATGGTGCACAGCGCATAGCGTCCACCGGTGCGTTTCAGTTGATAGGCGGCGGTCAAAACAAGGCGCGCACCCGACATGCCAAGCGGGTGGCCCAGGGCAATTGCACCACCATTGGGGTTCACGCGGGGGTCATCATCGGCCACGCCCAGCTCGCGCAGGGTGGCAAGACCTTGGCTTGCGAAAGCCTCGTTCAGCTCGATGACGTCGATTTGGTCGATGGTCAGCCCCGCCTTGTCCAGTGCTTTGCGGCTGGCAGGCACCGGGCCGATGCCCATGACGCGGGGTGCGACACCGGCGGCCTGCATGGACACCACGCGGGCCATTGGCGTCAGATTGTTGGTACTGGCGGCGGCTTCCGAGGCGATCAGCATCGCAGCCGCGCCATCGTTCACGCCCGAGGCATTGCCTGCCGTGACTGTCAGGTCAGGGCCGTTCACGCCGCGTAGGCCCGACAGCTTTTCAGCCGAGGTGCCGGGGCGGGGGTGTTCGTCGGTGTCGACCACAATGGGGTCGCCCTTGCGTTGGGGGATGGTCACCGGGATGATCTCGTCAGCAAACATGCCAGCCTCGTGGGCGGCGGCCCAACGAGCCTGACTGCGGGCGGCAAAAGCGTCCTGATCTTCGCGGCTGACCGCGTAGTCCTCGGCCACATTGTCAGCTGTCTGCGGCATCGAATGGGTGCCGTGCAGCTTGTCCATCTTCGGGTTCACGAAGCGCCAGCCGATGGTGGTGTCGTAAACCGCGTTGGCGCGTGTAAAGGCGCTGGTGGCCTTGGGCATCACGAAGGGCGCGCGGCTCATGCTTTCGACGCCACCTGCGATGCAGAGATCATAGTCACCCGCCTTCACGCCACGCGCGGCCATGCCCACTGCATCCATGCCGGAGGCACAAAGGCGGTTGATCGTTGTGCCGGGCACCTCGACGGGCAGACCCGCCAGCAGGGCGGCCATGCGCGCCACGTTGCGGTTGTCTTCGCCCGCCTGATTGGCCGATCCATAAATCACGTCATCAATGGACGCCCAGTCCACATTTGGGTTCCGCTCTTTCAAAGCGGCAATCGGCAAAGCGGCCAGATCGTCGGCGCGAACGCTCGACAGAGCGCCGCCGTAGCGACCAATGGGTGTGCGCACCGCGTCGCAGATGAAAGCTTCCATATATCCCTCCCAGGGCAGACCGAGCGCGGGCAAAGAAGCTGTGCCGGCGGCTCGAAGTATTGCTGACCGTTTGGTCGAATATACTCAGGTGGACGATTCGGGGCAAGGGTCTTGTTACAGGACGGGGAAGCGAGGGCGAATTATGTAACATATCACGGCGCGGCCGCCGCGTCTTTGTGCAGGATCAAGGCGACCCAAGGGAAACTCTCTATTGTATTTTTCATCGCAAGCAGTTGTTATAACAGCAATAAGGCTGTGACCTGCGCAAATTCTCAGGGCGTTATGCCAGATGATCGGGCGATGCTTCGGGGAGGCACTCATGACACTTACTGCGCGGGACATTCATGACATCTTCCCGTCTAACTTGCGCAGGCTGGTGTCACAGTCAGGGCATAGCGTCGCCGAAATCAGCCGCGCGACCGGGATAAATCGGACGCAGTTGAACCGCTATTTATCCGGCGACAGCAGCCCGCGACCCGAGGTGCTCTATCGGATCTGCGCGCATTTTGGCGTTGATGCGCGTATTCTTCTGGAGCCGCTGCATCAGATCGAAAGCCAGAATTCGGCCCCCCAAAGCCCGTACCGATCCATCGAGGAATTTGCCTTTGGCAGCGCGGATTACTGGTCGCTCAGCCACCCGCCGCCGCTGGGTATTCATCGTTATTGGCAGGTGTCCTCGCTGAACCCTGATTGGGTGAACTGCTATCTGATCCGTTTGTTCGAACTGGATGGTGCCACGGTGTTCCGGGCCCTGTCGGCGCCGGTTCTGGACGGGTTTGGCGCAACCGATTGCCCTATCGAACCAAGGCGCGAGGTGCGCGGCGTGCTGACCAATCAGGTGGATGGTCTGGTGATCCATGCCTATCTGCAAAAGGGTCTTCGGATCAGCTTCAGCTTCCTGACCCATCCGGTTTTGACGGAACGCCCGATCTATCCGGGCGTAGTCATGGTCGGGCGGCCGGTTGAGCCGAATATCCGGCGGATCGTGCGCTGCGCGTTCGAGGTGGTGCCGCAAGATCATCGTATGCGATCGATCCTGCGCGGGAGCCAAGGGCAGCGCCTGGATGATTTGGATGGATATCTGCGCGATGTACTGACCCGCGAGGTTTCCTAAAGCGTCCGACCTTTAACCTGAGGCAGGGAAAAGGTCGGGGGCAGAGCAACATATAAGGATGGTGCGCGTTCCCAGCTATTGCTTTGATCCGACATCACCGGAAACGCTTTATCCGCCATTGACGCCAAGCGCTGCCAACCAGATCCAGACCGTCAGAATAGACAGTGCCGTACCTACCAGCACGGTTGTCGCGGCAACCCGTTTGCCCACGCCATAGAGATTGGCAAAGACATAGGCGTTGATGCCCGGCGCGCTGGCGGCGGTCAGAATGGCAGAGCGGAACGGGGCCTCGCCCAGCCCTTGCGCCTGCCCCAGCGCCCATGTGATGGCGGGATGCAGGCCCAAAGAGGCAACGCAAAGATAAAGAACAATCTTCAGGTCACCTTCCGGCCGGTACAGGTAAAGCACGCCGCCCAACGCAAAAAGGGCGGTGGGCAGGGCGGCGCGCCCGACAAGGGCCAGGGCCTCGACCAGAACGCCGGGCAGCGGCAGCCCGGTCAGATTGACCACAAACCCGGCGGCGATTGCGATGACCAGCATGTTGCGCGACATGGAGCGGAAAATCTGTGTCAGCGTGGCCCGGATGCCCGCACCTTCTGCGCGGGCAATCTCCATCGCAGTGATGCCAATGGCATAGCAAAACGGTGCATGGATCGAGATAATGGCGTAGTTGCCTGCCAGCGCATCGGGCCCAAAGGCGCGTTCGGTGATCGGCAGGCCCAGCAGAAGCGAGTTGGAAAAGAGCGACACGAAGCCAAAGGCCACCGCATCTGTCCACGGCCGACCAAACAAGAAGCGCGCGCCCAAAAGCCCCGCCAGAAATCCCGCAAAGGCGCCGGCATAAAAACTGGACAGAAGAGGAAAGTTGAACTCGGCCCCCAGATCAAGGCTTGAGATGGCCAGAAACAGCAAGCAGGGGATCGCGACGGATTGTGCAAAGCGCATCATCCCATCGATCGCCCCGTCTGACAGCATCTCGCGCCAGCGCACCAGATAGCCAAAGCCAACCACCAGAAAGACCGGCAGGACAATGTCGATCAGCGCGCTCATGGGTGTTGAACGGGCAGGGTCATCCCATCATAGGCGGCGGTGACGTTGTTGGGGGTTTCCGCGTCGACCGTGGCGTGGTCCAGATCAATATGCATATTGGTCAAGACACCCTGCTGCGCCCCGGTGCGTTCTACCCAGTGCAGCGCGTCATCCAAACTAAAATGGGTCGGGTGTGGCGTGCGCCGAAGCGCGTCGATCACGAAGGTGCCCAACCCCTGCAGCACATGGGTGACATCCTCGGGGATCTCGCTGACATCGGGCAGATAGGCCAAATCGCCGATGCGGAAGCCAAGCGCGTCCATCAGCCCGTGGCGTACCTCGAACGGGGTCAGGCGGATGGGGCCGCCTGCGCCTTCAATCACCACGTCGCCATTGATCGCGTGCAGGTCAAGGATCGGCGGGTAATTCGAGCCCTCGGGCTGCACAAACGCATAGCCAAAGCGCGACAAAAGCGCGGATTGCGTGGGCGCATCGGCCCAGACCGGAATACGCGCGCGCATGTTGTAGACGATCATGCGCAGGTCATCGATCCCATGCATGTGATCAGCGTGGCTGTGGGTATAGACCACCGCATCCAGCGCCCCGATGCCTGCGTCCAAAAGCTGGGTGCGCATATCAGGCGAGGTGTCGATCAAGACACGGGTCACGCCGCCATCGTCACCCACACGGCTGACCAAAGCTGAACAGCGCGTGCGTCGGTTTTTCGGATTGTCCGGGTCACAATCGCCCCAAATGCCGCCCAATCGCGGCACCCCGCCAGAGGACCCGCAGCCCAATATGGTGAAATAGGTGCCCGGCGCGCGTTCGGTCATGGCAGGGCCTCATAGGCGGCGGCTTTGGCAAAAAGTCGGTCGAAATTCGCCTGTGTTTGCGCGGCGAAATCTTCATATGACAGATCATAGAGCGTGGCGCCGACCTTGGCCGTATGCACGGTATAGGCCGGTTCATTGCGCTTGCCGCGGAAGGGGGGCGGGGCCAGATAGGGCGCGTCGGTTTCCACAAGGATGCGATCCACGGGGGCGGCGGCGAAGATGTCGCGCACCTCTTTGCTGCGCGGGAAGGCGGCGATGCCGGACATGGAGAGGTAAAACCCCAAATCCAGCGCGGCTTTCGCCAGATCGGGGCCAGAGCTGAAGCAATGCATGACGCAGTCAAAGGCGCCGCGTGCATGCTCTTCGGTCAAAATGCGCGCCATGTCGTCATCCGCGTCGCGTGAATGGATGATCAGGGGCAGGCCGGTCTGGCGCGCGGCCTCGATATGCACAAGCAGGCTTTCAATCTGAACGTCGCGACTGTCAGCGGTATAGTGGTAATCCAGCCCGGTTTCGCCAATGCCTACGAATTTCGGGTGATCAGCCAGCGCTACCAGCTGGTCCACCGTGACCATCGGTTCCGAGGCGACGCTCATCGGATGGGTGGCGGCAGCAAAGAAGACCGGCGCATGGGCGTCGGCAATGGCGCGCACCTGATCCAGATTGGCCAGTTTCGTGCAGATCGTGACCATGCGTGTTACGCCTGCGGCGGCGGCGTTGGCGATCACCTCGTCCAAACGACCCTCGAAATCGGGGAAATCCAGATGGCAATGGCTGTCCGTAACTGTGGCCGTCATGCGGGGCGTCCTTGCCTCAGGCAGCTTGTCGCGCCGCCGTGTCGTTGATCCTGAAAACCATATCAAGGATGAGTGCGGCCGGGTCAAGGTTCACCGCCCGCCCATGGCCTGCGCGCGCCGACAATTCCTGTTGCAAACTGGCCCAGGCGCGCGCGGCATGGGGGTGCGGCGACAGGCGTGCCAGACAGGTGGCTTCGCCTGGCGCTGCCTCGGCGGCAGGCACAAAACCAGCCCCATGGCGCGCCAGCCGGGCAAGAAACAGATCAACCAGGCGTAGGATCAGCTCGAACCGGTCCGCATTGGCCTTGCCCACGGCGCTTTCTGCCAGCTTCAACGCGCGCGGTCGGTCGAAATCACGGTGGCCGAAAATGGCAACCAATTCTGCGTAGAGCGACAGCCCGCCCAAATGGGTCAAGCGCAGCGCCTCGCCTGCCGAGCCTGCGGCCAGTTCGTTCAGGCGCAGGGTGTCTTCGGGGGATGGCGTTTCCTCAAGCCCCTCCATCACGCGCGCCAGAGCCTCCGGCGCCAGCGGCCCAAGACGCAGCTCGCGGCAGCGTGACCGGATCGTCGGCAAAAGCCGCGACGGCTGGTGGCTGATCAACAAAAGCACGGCCCCGGCAGGCGGTTCTTCCAGCAGCTTCAACAGCGCATTGGCGGCAGACGTGTTCATCTCGTCCGCCACATCCACGATCACCACACGCCGCCCGCCATCTGAAGCAGAGAGGGCAAAAAAACCCTTGAGCTTGCGCACTTCGTCCACCGTGATGTCGCCCTTCAGGCGTTTGGCTTTCTCGTCCCAAGGCCTGCGCAAAAGAAACAGGCCGGGTTCTGACAGTGCCATGAGCCGACGTGCCACCGGGTGGTCGGGCGAGATGTCCAGCGTGTTGGGGGGCGGGGCCGCGAACATGCCGCCATCATCTGCGGGTGTGGCCAGCAAGAAGCGTGCAATCCGCCAGGCGAGCGTGGCTTTGCCGACGCCGCGCGGGCCGGTGATCAACCAGCCGTGGTGCATCCGGTCGGATGTGTAAGCTTCCAGAAAACGCGCCTCGGCCGCGTCCTGCCCGATCAGGGCCTCCGCCTCGCGCGGGTGGGGCGCGCCTTCGATCCGGTCGCTTTCGGGAATGTCTTCAGGATCGGTGGCCATCAGCGGCGCGCCTTCAGTTCGCAATGCGCCATCTGGGCGACGTCCCTAGCCACCGCCTCGATCGAGCGGGTGCCATCCACAACCCGGAACCGGTCTGAGAAATCCTCGGCGAGCGCAAGGAATCCAGCCCGCATCTTATGCTGCAACTCGGCACCGAAATCTTCGAACCGCTCTTCGGTGCCGCCACGCCCTTTGGCGCGTGCATGGCCCAGATCTGGATCCATATCGATCAGGAAGGTCAGGTCGGGTTCGCGCCCGATCATCAGCTCATGCAGCGCATCGACCTGCGCGCGTTTATCGCCTGACCGCGTGCCCTGATAAATGCGGGAGCTGTCGGCAAAGCGGTCGGTGATCACGATCTTTCCCTCGGCCAAAGCGGGGATGATCAGCCGCTCCAGATGATCGCGGCGGGCGGCGGTGAACAACAGAAGTTCGGTCTCGGCTGACCAGCGGTCGGGGTCCCCTTCCAATACCAGCGCGCGGATTTCTTCAGCGCCGGGCGAGCCGCCGGGTTCGCGGGTCAGCACCACGTCTTCACCCTTGGCGCGCAGTGTCTCGGCCAAAAGGCGGGCCTGGGTGGACTTGCCGGATCCGTCGATCCCTTCGAAACTGATGAAAAGGCCGGGCATGGGCGATCAGTTCGTGGCAGCTTGCGCGGCCGGGGGGGTGTCTGTCCCCTGAACCATGCTGATCACACGCCCTGCGGCTGTGCGAATACGCTTTCCAAACCCAGCTGTGCCCACGTTGCTTTCGGCCACCAATGGCACCACCGTATCGCCAATGCCATCGCGCATGATGGTCATCTGTGCAAGCTCCTGACCGGCTTGGATGGGGGCGGCGATGGGGCCCGTCCAGCTGACCGTGGCCTCAACACCATCGCGTTGGCCTGCGGGGACCAGCATGGTCACATCTTGGGCAGGCACCAGCCCGACCGTATCGGCATCGCCGAGCCAAACCGGTGCTTGCGCCACACGCTCGCCAGCTTTCACCGGGGTCTTCATGGTGAATTGGCGGAAGGCCCAGTTCACGATGGCCTCGGCCTCTTCTGCGCGCGCCTTGGAGGAGGTCAGCCCCGAGATCACAAAGATCACCCGGCGATCCCCCTGACGGGCCGATCCCACCAGACCATAGCCTGCTTCCTGCGTATGGCCGGTTTTCAGCCCGTCGGCCCCGATGCCCAGTTTCAAAAGCGGATTGCGGTTGAAGCGATTGTCCGGCGCACGGCCTTTGAAATGGTATTCTGTCTGGCTGAAGTAGTTGTAATAGCTCGGAAAGTCAGTGATCAGATGACGCGCCAGAATGGCCAGGTCTTTCATCGACATACGCTGCATCGGATGCGGCCAACCCGAGGCATTGCCAAAGCTGGAATTCATCATCCCCAGGTCGCGGGCGCGTTCTGTCATCATCCGGGCAAACGCATCTTCGGTGCCTGCCAGCCCCTCGGCCACCGCGACACAGGCGTCATTGCCGGACTGAACGATGATACCCTGCAAGAGGTCCTCGACCGTTGGGCGATCACCGCGGGACAGGAACATGGTGGAGCCGCCCATGGCTGCGGCGCGTTCGGACACGGCAAAGGGGGTCGACAAGGTCACGCGCCCATCCTCGAGCGCCTCGAACAGCATGTTCACCGTCATCAGCTTGGACATGGAGGCTGGTGGGAGCGGCTCTTCGGCGTTCTTCTCCATCAAAACCGTGCCGGTTGTGACGTCGATCACATAGGCCGAGCTTGCGCGGGTTTCGAATGCGTGGGCGGGCAGGGCGGCCGTCAAAAGCGCAAGAACGCAGGCGGTGAAAAAAGACAGGCTCATGCGCATGGCAGGGGCTTCCTTCGCAGATGTCAGACCCGATGGGGTCGCGGTCAGTTCGTCACGAAATAGGCGTCGGAGAACCCGAGCCCTTTGATTTTCTTCAACAGCGCCGCCCGTTCAGAGCTGCTTGTCGCAGGCCCGACGACAACCCGCCAGAAGGCCTTGCCCGAAGATTTACCCGGCTTGACCGTTGGCAACATGCCCGCACGACGCAAAGCTTCGGCGCTGTTCTTGGCGTTTTGTTCAACCGAGAAGATGCCGATCTGAATGAAGGGTTTTGCCAAACCACCCAACTTGGGTTTGGCTGCTGCGGTGCCAACCGCGGCTTTGGCTGCGGGTTTGGGGCTGGGGGCCACACCTTCGGCGCGATCCAGCGCGGCGGCCGCCGAGGCAATGGGATCTTCCAGTGAACCAGAGGTGATTTCGTCCGGTGCTTCCAGCTGCGCAGTGGCCTGATCGGCCTCGGCTTGTTCGGTGACTGTTTCTTTCTTCAGCGCCGTGACCGTCAGCTTTGCCGGCTGGCCCGCCAACATCCCAAGCGCGGTTGCCGCGTCCGAGGACACCTGAAACCTTGGACCCGGCAGGTCTTTTTCGCGCCGGAACAAGGCGCCGATCACGAATTTTCCGTTGGCTTCATTGCGCACGATTACGCGTTCGGGGTCTTTCGCGGTGGGATGTGCAACCCAGACACCGCCCAAGCTAGGGCGTCCGTCCCACAGACCGTTTTCGGACAGTTTGAAAACTTCGGGTGCTTCCACGTCCCGCTCGACAGATTTGCTGCTGGAACCTGCGGTTGTTGTTGCTCCGGGCTTGCCCGATTTCGCGTTTTTAAGAAACCCTGGAAGGTTTGTGTCATCACAAGCGGAAAGGACAACCGCCCCACCCAGCATCATGGCCCATGCCAACCCGGTCTTTTTTGCCATGTTTTCCTCTAATGTCCCTGTAGGCGCTGTGCCCATATCTGCTCTTTCAAGACCTGCGATCGGATCGCTTGCGTCTCGTGTTGGCGGCAGTCTAGCGGTATGAAGCGAAGCTGAAAAGGCTTGGCGCACCGCTTTCGGAAAAGTCGGCAGGTTCCGGCCCGATATCGGGTGCAGAATGATGCTTTTAGAATCGCAAAAGGGGCGCTAAAGCTCTGCGAACGGAGAAGTGGCAGAGTGGTCGAATGCGGCGGTCTTGAAAACCGTTGAGCGTGAAAGCGTTCCGTGGGTTCGAATCCCACCTTCTCCGCCACCCCAACTATATTTGACGAGTTCCCGATTTGAACGCGGATCGCGGGTTAAGCCCTTTGGGGCCTGACTGCGGCAGTCAAAATAAGGTGGGAAAGATATTTGCAAACTTTCCATGTTCGCGCGATAAGGGCGCAGGAAAATCGAAGCTATTTGACACGATGGTCTCAGCACCGGTCGCAGTGGGAGCAGAGCATTGAAAATTCTTGTGACGGGTGGGGCCGGTTTTATCGGTTCAGCAGTTGTGCGTCAGGCGATTGCCCGCGGTGATGAGGTCGTGTCGCTCGACGCGCTGACCTATGCAGGCAGCCCGGACAATCTGGTCGACGTAATGGACAATCCCGCCCATGTGCTTTTGCAGGCGGATATCTGTGATCGCGCGGCGCTGGATGCTGCGTTCGAAACGCATAAACCGGATGCCGTGATGCACCTTGCGGCGGAAAGCCATGTGGACCGTTCTATCGATGGGCCGGGTGACTTTATTCAGACCAATCTGGTTGGCACATTCAACATGCTCGAAGCAGCGCGCGCCTATTGGCTTGGGCAGGGCAGCCCTGAAACGTTCCGTTTCCACCATATTTCGACCGACGAGGTGTTTGGCACCCTTGGCGCGACTGGGCATTTCACGGAAACCACCCCCTATGCGCCGAACTCGCCCTATTCTGCGTCGAAAGCAGGGTCGGATCATCTGGTGCGCGCCTGGGGCGAGACCTATGGTCTGCCCGTGGTGATGTCGAATTGTTCAAATAATTACGGTCCCTATCAGCTGCCTGAGAAGCTGATCCCACTGATGTTGTTGAAAGCGGAAGCCGGTGAGGCTTTGCCCGTTTATGGTGCTGGGGAAAACGTGCGTGACTGGCTTTATGTCGAGGACCATGCAACAGCGCTTTTGCGTATTCTGGACAAAGGCGCGCTGGGTGAAAGCTATAATGTCGGGGGCAATGAAGAGCGCTCGAATATCCAGATCGTGCGCATGATTTGTGCCTATATGGATGACCGCAAACCCGAGGCCGCACCGCATGATCGCCTGATCTCGTTTGTCACGGACCGACCGGGGCATGATTTCCGTTATGCAATTGATGCCAGCAAGATCAAGGCCGAGCTTGGTTGGGAGCCTTCGGTGACGCTTGAGGAAGGCCTGAAAGCGACGCTGGATTGGTATATGGATCAACCCAAGTGGGTTAAGGAAGCTCAACAACGTTCCGGCGGCGGCAGGCGCCTAGGCACAAAAGCATGATCGGCAAATGGGCGGATCGCCGCGCGGTCGCGTGAAGTAAGTAGGGAAGTGATGAGGATGGGCAAACAACGTAAAGGCATCATATTGGCAGGTGGATCGGGCACGCGGCTCTATCCGATCACGCAAGGTGTCTCTAAGCAGCTTTTGCCAATCTATGACAAGCCGATGATCTTCTATCCGTTGTCGGTTCTGATGTTGGCCGATATTCGCGAGATTGCGATCATCACCACGCCACAGGACCAAGCGCAGTTTCAACGGCTTTTGGGCGATGGTTCGCAATGGGGCGTTTCGCTGACCTATCTTGTGCAACCCAGCCCGGATGGATTGGCGCAGGCTTATATCATTGCAGAAGAGTTTTTGGATGGCGCCCCTTCGGCTTTGGTGTTGGGCGACAACATATTCTTTGGCAACGGTCTTCAGCGGATCTTGCAAGAAGCCGATGAGCAACCGAGCGGGGGTACCGTATTTGGCTATCGCGTCGCGGACCCGCAGAATTACGGCGTGGTTGATTTCGACGCGTCTGGAAAAGCCATTGCGATTGTCGAAAAGCCAAAGGTTCCACCGTCTCAATATGCGGTGACCGGGCTTTATTTTCTGGACGGTGATGCGCCCGAAATGGCGCGTGAAGTCAAACCATCAGATCGCGGTGAGTTAGAGATCACCAGCCTGTTGCAAATGTATCTTGATCAGGGCGCGCTGACGGTGCGCCATATGGGGCGCGGCTTTGCCTGGCTTGATACGGGCACACATGGAAACTTGCTTGATGCCGGCAATTTCGTGCGCACGCTTGAACGTCGTCAGGGATTGCAAACGGGGTGCCCGGAAGAGATTGCCTTTGACAAGGGCTGGATCACCGACGAGCAACTTCTGGCCCGCGCCAAGTTGTTTGGCAAGAACGACTATGGCCGGTATTTGCAAGGTCTTCTGGACCAGCTCTAACCAATCGGTTTCGGCGACATTATGGTTGCCAGGCGATGTGCCAAACGGCTGAAAGAAAGGGTGCAAGATGAGAGCGCAACCTGTGAGAACACAAACGGGTAAAACAGCGATTGCATCGCGAATGTCCAGAACAATCCAAAAGCCTGCGGAATTCGCCGGGCGTTTGAACCGACCGGAGGGTTTCTTGCAATGACCACTCAACGCGCGCTTCCCACCCGTGCCGAGGTTTCTGCGGCCTTTGATAAGGCGGGTATCGTGCAGCGCGATGCCGATACGTTGGAAGGGTTCGCTCTGCCACGGCCCAATGACGTGAAGTTCATTGAACACAAACCGCTGGAGTTCGATCACGTCGAGCGTTTGATTGAACCAGCACGCGTGTCGAACCATTTTACAAATTTCGGCCCGGTCACGACGCAGTTGGAAAACGCCTTGCACGCGCTTTGGGGCCTGCCCGAGGACCGAGTGGTGATCGCAGCCTCTTCCGCCACCACCGCCCTCTTTGCACTGGTCGGGGTGCACAGCCATCGCTTGGGGCGCCCCTTGCGCATTGCGGCGTCGTCATTTGGTTTCATGTCGTCCAATATAGGCCCGATCTCTGAAACCATTCTGGTTGATTGTGATGATCGCGGTATGCTCGATCTGGAAGCCTTGGACGCAGCACTGTTGGATCAGGTTGACGCCTTGCTGGTCACCAATATCTTCGGCAACTTCCGCAGTTTCTCAGAATACCGCGCATTTTGCGCGGAACACGGCAAGATCCTTTTGCTTGATAACGCCACGGGCTTCTGGGGCGTTGATCGCCGTGAGCCGATCGACGAGATTGTGAGCTTTCACCACACCAAGCCCTGGGGCATGGGCGAAGGCGGGATCGCGGTGCTGGATCAAGAGGATGCAGAGCTGTTTCGCATTTTGATGAATTTCGGCGTCGGGGCTGCCGATTGGCTTCGCGCCTATGCCAACAATGCCAAAGTATCGGATTTCAATTCGGCGTTTCATCTGGAACGGCTTGAACGGATGCCGGAATGGTCGCGGTTGTACCAAGCCCAGCTTCAACGTATCTCGGACATTGCCCGCGCTTGTGGCTATCGCCCGTTTCTGGACGGCCATCGCGACCAGATCCACGCGCATCTTCCACTTGAAGCACCCCGGCCGATCAATATGGACAAGTTGAACGGCACCCGGTTGCCTCTTAAGAAATACTACAGCCCGTTGACCGAACAAACGCCGCGTGCCGTGGATATCTTTGATCACAATATCTGCGTTCCAGCCCATCTTGGGATGATCCATATCTCTGACGAAGAGATTGAGATGGCGTTGAAGGACCTCCTATGACCAAGCCGCGTACCCTTGCTGTGATGCAGCCATATCTGTTTCCGGCAGCAAACTATTTTCAATTGGTGAACGTCGCGGATGACTTCGTTTTCTATGACGATGTCGACTATATCAATCGAGGGTGGATCAATCGAAACAGAATTCAACAAGCCGGGAAGGAAGTGAAGTTTTCAGTTCCGGTGTCGCGCGGCCCGCGCGGGACGCCAATCAAGGATGTTCCTCTGAATGAGTATCCGATGTGGCGCTCCAAGTTTTTGAAGACGCTATCTGCATGCTATGCGTCGGCACCAAGCTTTGAAGCTGTTTTTGAGCTTGTTACCAGTGTGTTGGATTGCGAATGCGAAACTATCTCGGAGCTGGCAATTGAATCCATAACTGCGACAGCGCGGTATCTTGAATTGGATGCCAGATTTTATCGTTCGTCCGTGTCAGCCCCTGAAACCCGTGGTATTGGGCGGACAGAGCGAATGCTTGCGCTTTGCGAGAGATTTGAAGCCAGTCGCTATGTCAACTCAATCGGCGGGCAGGAGCTTTATGATGTCGACGATTTTGCGCAAAATGGGATCGAGCTGAAGTTCCTGGAACCTGTTTTCCCAGTTTATGAACAGCCCGGCCCTGAATTTCTGCCGATGCTGTCGATGATTGACGTGATGATGTATATGTCGCGTGAAGACGTCAGAACCGCGTTGGGCGACTATTCTCTGGTGTCATAGATAGTCTTCAAACCCCGCGCTCTTTGTCTCAGAGATGATTTCCTCTGCGATGGCTGGGTCAAGCTGACTGCGCCATTTGTCGTCACTCTGTTTTGAACGGAAGACGGAATAGTGATCAGGATTATGTTTGCCGGTGCTGCTTTCCAGAAAATCCCGTGTTTCCTTACCAAAAGGAAGGCCGGTAAAGCCAAACAGACGTTCGGCTTCAGCCTCGGGTGACATCAGAAGATCGCGATATTTTACCAAAGTCACACGCTCGGGTGCCTGCACCTGCAAATCGTGGAACATGCGTGTTGCCTCCAGCCATTTCTCGAAACCATTGAATTCCTCGGGTTTGCCGGCGTTTTTCGAAGGTGCGGCGCGCCATTCTGTGGCCACATCCCATTCAGCGCGGAACTCTTTTGGTGCACGCAGCCAAGAGCTGACCACCGAAAGGGGGCTGCGGATCAGCAAAACCAGCTTAACCGACGCATCAACCTCGATCAGGCGGGGCAGGATGTGATGATAGCGCACCTCTTTATAGACGACGTGATCAGCGTGGCTGGCCTTGTCGAACTGCGGCAGTTTCCCGCTTTCGCGGGCCTCTGACTGGAGAATGAAGTCATCTTCGGTCGTCTGGCAGGCTTCGAAAAACCGATCCGCGACATCTTTAGACATTTCAGGCGTCAGCGCACCTTTCAGTGCATAAGAAAAGAGCGGTTGATAACAGTATTTCACCGACGGTGCGCTGTTGAAAATCTCGCCCAGCCAAGTCGACCCGGAACGTGGAACGCTGTGAATTGCAATCTTGTTCACCATCGGGTCAACGGGTCCTGTCGATAGCTGCCAAAAAGGCTTGTTCTGAAATCTGATAGGGCACCTTGGGGGCATCTACAAGGCCGCGTGCCTCTGTGAGGGTGTCACCGAGCACCCAGTTGAAGTCCTGTCCGCAAAGCGTTGAGATGTCCGGGTACCAACGCCCGATAAAATCACGGGCGGAGAAGCAAATGGCCTGCAAATCGCGACCGGCGTAAAGCATGTTGGCAAAAGCGGCCCCATTCGGACCAGCAAACACCGCCGTTTCAGACAGAAGCGCAAGTTGATCGTCAATGTTAAGCTTGGCAAAATCGATCACTTCGAAACCATTGTCGGCAGCAACCTGTGTCAATTGCGGCTCGTTGGTGAGCACGCGGCCGCTATTGGTGACGCCCAAGCGACCGGCAAAGACCCGACGCCCGCCGGTTGCCTTGTCTGGCACGTTCAACAGACGGCGCATTTCGTTCAAAGCGCTTTCGCTGGCAACAAGGTTGTATTCCAGCACCAGACATTCGCGAAATGTCGTAAGATTTTTTTGATCTATAATGATCAGCCGGTCTTCGCCATAACCGATGCGCGCCAACAGGTCATGCACCCACGGCCGGGCAAACTCGGGAACGCCGATCTTGAAGCCACGGAACCGTTCATCCTTCTGCAACAGCGCCAAACGGGGAAGGTTCTGGATCAGGCAATGATAGTAGTTGTTGAAATGCCAACGATTTCCAGTCAGCAAAACCGTTGGCTCGTCGACCGTGACCCCGTCGGGTTTGGGGGTATAGACGAACCGCTCGGGGGTCTCTGCTTCGGTCAGGAAATTGTCAACTTTGGGCAGCAGCTCGTGAAGCATAGCCTCCTGTCCGATGATCGGAACCAATGCAGACAATACCGTGACATTGCGACAGACCGCGCCCAAAACGGGGCGCTGCGCGACCGTGTATTTGGCCTGAACTATGTCGTCGTTATGGAACACTTGGATGGTTGAGGTGACGTCGCTTGGGTCCGTGCTGTCGAAGGACACCGGTTCAGCTTCAACCAATGTGCACCAATCGGTAAAGGTGCTGACATTGGCCAGTCGCAGCTCGTCGCCGGATTGACCGGGGCGCAATACTTGCTTGGCTTTCTCAAGCGCCACATCCTGAGGGGCTGCACGCAGCGCCATTGCCAGCGCGCGTTGACTGGTATCCGGGTCTTCCGCGTCAGCTTTAAAAGCGGCTTCGGCATATTCGTAAGACGGTTTCAGAAGCCCGACATGTTCATATATCTGTGACAGGCTTTGATATATCCGTATGTCCTTTGAGCCCCGTTTCAGCGCTTCTTTCAGTAGCATTTCTGAGATACGGCAAATTCTGAACAACGCCTGCGTTGCATTGTGAGAGAAATCATCTTTCAGCAGAGAGATTGCTGCGTTTTCAAACCGCGCGCGTTTCCTGATTTTGTCGAGATAAGGAAGGCGCGACATCAATAGCTCTGCCAATGCAATCAATTCGTCGCTGGTGACAAAAAACGGGGTGCTCTCATCGGCCGAGTGGTCGGCAGCAGGTGCTGCGCCCAGCTGTTCTTCGATCTGTGACAGAAATGGCGGGAGGTCTTTTTGTGCGGAACCCAGCAGTTTCTCGGCGGCCTGGTCTTCGACCTTGTAGCTTTCGACATTTCGCAAAAGTTGGCCGGCTTCTGAAAGCGGTGTCCCAAGTTGGGTTTTTACTTTGAATTTCAACTCAAGGGCTTTGGCAATCTGATCGCGTCTCGCATCCGAGGTCTCTATTCTTTCAATCAGCTCAAGACAGCTGTCGAATTCCCCTAATGCGCTGTAGATTCGCGCCAGCAATAGAAGATCATGGGCTGTTTTCTTTTCCAAAAAATCGGTCGGTCCAAATATCGCAAGTGCCAGGTCCGGCCTTTTTTTAAACAACAGGTTTTGAATAAGGATGGTCGTGTAATAGCTATCTTTTGGCTTTCCCATCTCGCGGGCGTCTTGTTCGACCCTCAGGGCGTGGCCAATAAAATTGTCCAGCTGCTTACTTGCGAAATACGCTTGCGATATCCCGGACAAAACGGCGCGTTTTGTTTCGATGTCTTTCTCTTGCGCCAGAAAAGTGCAGAGAATGTTCTCTGCCAGTTCATGCTGTTTCTGATTTACATAAAATCGCACGGATTGAATCGTGGCATCTGCACTTGTGGGAGCCGAGGCGCGCCAGGTTTCATATAAGTTAGCCTGTTCATCGACGCTCAAGGCGTCGTCGATTGCCATGGAAAGAGAGATCGGTTCCGGGTGGGCTGGAAATGCGACGCCGGATACCTTGGATAGCTGATCGGAGAGATCGGTGAAAAGCCCGGTTCGCACCCGGTAAAGCGTCGCAAGATTTTTCGCCAGCGCGTCGCGTTTCTTGAACGTCGTGATCTCATGAAAAACCTCAGAGGCGCCCAAATAATCACCATGAGACGCCAGCCTGATCGCCTTGTGACGGAGCATTCTGCGGCGAGTCTTGATATGCTTTTTGAGTGAGTTTTTCAGAGAATTCAGCAACTGCGTTTCCTCGCAATTTTGGCGATTTATGCTCTCGTGGTTTGTAAGCTTGGGTGCCATGAAAGGGCGAGGCGTTCAAGAATATTAACGTTCTGAGACGTGCGAAACGCTTTAGGCCAGTCGCCAGGGTTCCGCAACGCTGTTTGGATCGCGAAAGGGGCGGATGGGATGGGCTTTTACGCTCTGCGATATGCGCCGTTTGGTTCGATCGTGTGTCGCCAAACAAAGCCCTGAGAAAGGCTTTAGTGGCCCGTGATCACCGTGACACCAGACATGGACTGAATACGTTTGATATCTTCGAGGTAGGTTGCTGTCATCTCCTCGACCAGCGCATGGGGCCATGAGGGGACCTGCTTGGCGCGTTCAAGCGGATCTTCGGCGCGGAAGTGCTTAAGAAACAAGGCATAGACCTGATCCAGCGCGGTGCCTGTCAGCCCGGTGTTTTCCGAAAGGTAGCTGTTCAGCCGCGCCACGCCCGCCTCTGTCAGGGTCAGGTCCAGAATGTCGCGCGCGCCCTGAAACGGAACGCGATCTGCGGGCAGGCCGGTGACTTCCTGCAAAACGCGGGGCCAGATCACCGGGCTTTCTTCGCTGCACCAAACGTGAATAGGGCAATCTGGAACGGCGCGTGATATGGCTTCGATCAGGGTGGACCAACGTAACTCGCGCAGGTTGGTGTTGCCGATGAAGCTGTCCCAAGGCTTTTTGTCGAACCCGTCAAAAACCGCAGGGATCAGCGTGGCAGGATTGCGGATCGATATGTAAAGCGAGACCTGGTTGGGAAAAAGCAGATCGCTAAGCTCTTCCAGATTGCGTGCCCCGTTCCAGAAAAACTGCCCGCCAGCCAACAGCCATTGAGTGGCGCCCATAAGGCTGGGATCAGACAGAACAACCCGGCGCGTATCTGTATCGCCGATGATTTCAGTCAGAAGCTCACGCCGGTCTGTTTGTTGGACCACGCCTTCGATCCTGCGCGACAGGGTTTTGCGCAGGCTGGGCAGATAAAGGCGCGGGCGCTTGACCAGAACGCCGTGACGCATCAACAGATTGGCGTCTTTGCGTAGTGACCAGACAAGCTGTCCAAAATCGGTTTGGGGCACACCCAGATGCACCGCGATTTCGACCTGTCGATATGTGGATGAAGGCGAGGGGCTGGAGGTTGGCACGGTCTCTCCGAAATGGTGGCGTTATGTGTTTACAGACAATTCCGGGGCAAGATGCAACCGTATTGCCGGGATTGGCTTCGCTTGGCGCAGGTTGGGCCGGTGATCGGACCCCACAGAGGGGCGGAAACACACGGGCGGGCTTGAGAAAGGTTGAAAGCGGTGTTCTGATGGCGCATGAAGCTGCAAAGCCCCGCATGCCATTTGCGCGCATGTCTTAAGAAGGGCGCAGTGTGTGAAGGCAAGGGTGCAAGTATGGCAACGGGCGAGACCTCGACATTTGAAGTGATCCGGCTAGAGACGGCGCAGCGCGGGCGCGCGACGTTGCTGGATGCGGTCGAAACCTCCATTCCGGGCGAGTTTGAGCTCTACTTCACCCATGACACGCCGGTCGACGCGATCGTGGCGGGGCAGGGCGCGCGGGTGGACGAGATCGGCACGCTGATGGGCGCGCCTGTATTGACCGTCACCCGAACCGGCGGCGATGCCGACCCGTTTCAGATGGTTTTGGATGGGGAAGAGGTCGACATACGCCCCTCTGCCTCTCGCCTGTCATGTTTCGAGGGACGCAACGTGGCGCTGGCCACGCGCAACGGGGAACGTGCCTCGTTGGTTCTGACCTGGCTTGGGTATCACGCCAAAGCGCATGGGATGGATGGCGCGTTGATCCTGAACCGTGGTGCGCCGGGGGAGGATCCTGAATTTCTGCGCGAGCTGGAGGCCGGTTTGGCCGAGCATGCTCCCGGATGTCAGGTGGCGGTGGTGGAAATCGGCACGCCTCTTGGCCGGCAGGACCTGCCCCATGAAGCCCATCCGTTCTGTGTGCCCGGTGCGCCCGGCAAGGATCGGATGCATATCCCGGACCCTGACCCGTGGCATGCGCCCATGGCTGGAATGATCTATTACGAATGGGCGCGGGCAGCCTGTCTTGGTCGCGCGCGCGCCGTGGTGAATATCGACGTCTATGACCTTTTGTATGATGCCAAGGCGCAAGGGGTGAAGGACAGCTTGTTTGACCGTGTTGCGAATAGCGAACAGGGCTATCTGATGCTTGAAGGGCATCATTGTTACCCATGGCGCGCGCGCGACGGCGATAAGCCTTTGTTTGCGGATCACGCCTGCGTTCAGTTCGATGCCCCGGGACCGCGCAAGCGTTGGTGTATTGCCCCCGGCAAGCTGAAGGCAGGTGCAACATGGCGCACCATTCGCATTGGCGGCATGACCCATGATGCGGCGCGTGACCAACATTTCTTTCGGTTCATGGCCCTGCGCCACCCAACGGAAAGCGTGTCGCGGATTGTGCCGAAATCCAGCCTGATCGAACACGCGCCGCTGCTTGAAATGTTGGGGCGGCATTTCGATTATAAGCCGGTCCTGCCGCCGGTCGAAAAACTGGCGCGCAAAACCAATGGGCGGCGCGCAATCATCACGACGATGAAAAACGAAGGCCCGTTCATTCTGGAATGGATCGCCTATCATCAGGCCATCGGTGTGGATGATTTCCTTGTTTATACAAATGATTGCACGGATGGCACGGATACGTTGCTGGATCTGCTGCAGGAAAAAGGCGTGTTGCAGCACCGCGACAATCCCTTCAAGGGCACCGATCTGAAACCGCAACATGCGGCCCTTGCGGCGGGAGAAGAAGAGCCGATCATCGCCGAGGCCGAATGGGTGGTTTGCATGGATGTGGATGAGTTCATCACCATCAAATGCGGGGATGGGACGCTTGATGCGCTGTTTGCCGAGGTGCCCGATGCCAATCTGATTTCTATGACCTGGCGGCTTTTTGGCAATTGCGATGTACATGAGTTTGATCCCGGTTTCATCACCAAGCAATTCCTGCGCTGCGCGCCAGAGCTGGCCCGAAAACCGCATCAGGCCTGGGGGTTCAAGACCTTCTATAAGAACACCGGCATCTTCAAGAAACTGGGGGTGCATCGCCCCAAGGGGTTGAAACCGCAATTGTGGGAAGAGATCAATTGGGTGAATGGCTCGGGCAAACCTTTGCCGCGCGAGATGTATCGCAATGCGTGGCGCTCGACGACCGAGACCTATGGGTATGATCTCGTGCAGCTCAACCACTATGCCGTGCGATCGGCAGAGAGCTTTCTGGTCAAGCGCGACCGCGGGCGGGTGAACCATGTGGATCGCGATCAGGGGTTGGCTTACTGGTTTCGGATGAACAACAACGCCGAGGAAGAGCTGTCGATCCAGCGTATGATCCCGCGCCTGCAAGAGGCCTTTGATGCGCTGATGGCGGATGAAGATATTCGCCGCGAACACACGGCCTGTGTCGCGGCGCACCGGGCAAAGATTGACGAGCTGAAAGCCACGCCGAACTACGCCAAGTTTTACGAAGAGCTGACAGGGCCACGGTTGGAGAAACTCTCGCGCATGCACAGTTTCTTCGGGGCAAACGTGTTCCTTCAGGGGCCGGGCTCTGTGCCCGACGAGGTGGTGGCGCGCGACCTGGAGCCGCCGTTCTTCTTCACGGTTGCGGATGGGGAAACCGAACACTGACCCCGTGGGATTTGCGCGCCGGGGGCGCTTGCATGGTATCGGGTAGGCTCACGTTGTGAGCCTGTTTTTGGCGGCGCGCTGCGCGCGCGAAGGGGCGCTGCCCCTTTGCCCCGTGATGCCGCAGTGGCCTGCGGCCCATGGGCCATCCCCGAGGTATTTATTACAAGAAAATGATGAATGTTCGAATTCTGGTGGTGATCCGGGTGATTTGAAAAAAGCCGGGGTGCAAGCTGTTCGAATTATGCTGTTTAGAACGTTTCGAGATTAACTTGAGGCACAAGTTGATTTCGAAACGCCCACACATTGGTAGGTTCCGCGCGTTTCGTCTCATTGTTGTGCCTCAACAATAAGTCGAAACGCTTTAGCCCTCGGCTAATTTCGGGCGGCGTTGGACCCGCGCTGCAAGCGCGGGCCACCCCCCAAACCTGTTGACCGTCAGGTCATGAAGGTGCGGGAGCGCCACCGGTCTTTTGCGTCAGGTCACTCAGCCCCCGAGTTCTTTCATGCCCTGACGCACCGCGCGGTTGGGGTTTTGCTTCAGGATATGCGCCCCAAGTTTGCGGGCCAGATCCTTGTGCCCTTTTTTGACTGTGCGACTGAACAGCTCTTTTTGATATCGCGGGAAGGTTTTGCGTGCTTTCAGAAGCTGCGCATAGTCTTCCTGTGTCAATGTGCCGTTCAGAGCGCCAAGGATAATGGGGCTGAGAATACCCATCTGGTTCAATGAACTGCCCAGCCGGTGACCCAGAAGGGGCGCGCGCAGGTGGGTCACGTTCTTGCCGGTGAACCGCGCTGCATGTTGTGCATCCAGCGGCTCGTAGGGGTCGTAAAGGATCGAGATCTTGCCCGCCTTTTTGCTGACTTTGGCCGCGTCGCCGTATTTGCCGGTGAAGTCCCGGTCCCAGACCGTTTTATAGCGCGTCTCCCACGGGACCACGGATTTATCCACCGTGCTTTGCGGCGAGATCGCCACGACGTCACAGCCCGGGGCGGCGGGTGAGAACGCACAGGCCGCGTAGCCACCCATAGAAGCGCCGTAAAATACAACGCGTTTGAACTGTTTGAAAAAGCCCGACTTTTTCAGGTCGTCGAATTGGTCATAGACCCATGGCTCGCGATACCAGGTCCAGCCGCCCGCAAGCACGCCCAGCATGGACCAGCCTTGCGCTTCGATAAACGAATAGCCCCAGGGGCGGCGGTCATCGCGCTTGTTCATCGCGATGTCGAGATTGTCAAAGGTCACCACAAGCGTGTCGGGGTCGCGGGGCACGTATAGGAAGCTGTGCCCATTGGTGCCGGGGCGATACCAGCCGTGCTTGCCTGCAAGGCCCGTTGCGATCTTGTCCCAATTGCCATCATCGGCCTCGGGCGCGGGGGGATGTGCCTGAAACGCCATGCGCGTGACGTCTTTGCCATCCACTTTCATCTGGGTGATCGGGTCGTTGGTGCCAAAATCCCTGAGGAAGGGGAAGGCACCGGAGCCTTTGCGCACATCACCGAACATGATCGTGTCAGAATGGAAGCAGCGGCGCAGGAAGGTCTCGGCGGCGCTGATGCGCCATTTGTCGCCAAAGCCACTCAGATTACACAGGATATCGACCGGCTTCAGGTCTTTTTCATCATTGATGACCGTGATGGCGTCGGGGTCCACGTCGTGATCCATCAGAAAACTCACGTAGCCCTCGATCCAGTCCTGCTCTTCGTCCTTGAATTTGCCGCGTTTATTGGTGTTCACAAGCTGGATCTGGCAGTCATATTTGTGGTGCAGCGCCAACACGAAGCTGCGCGCCCCGCCCGAGATATCGGCGACGCTCTCCACCTGTTCCAACTCCACCTCGTCAATCAGGGCGCCGTCAAAGGCCGTCGCGCCGCGCCCCTTGATGGGGGCAAGGGCGGCGTTGATCCCATGTTCCTTGACCAGCTTTTCCAGATAGGAGCCCTTGGGTGGTAAACCATTGTGCATATTGCCCAATTGCCGCTTGTTCGACGCCCAGAGATGCAAGGCGGTGGTGTTTTCGGTCAGCTCGGCCGCGACTTTTGATGCATCATGCATGAACCATTTTCGATCACGGAAGGTGACCGGATAGAAAGCATCCAGAGGCTGCACTTCGGGCTGCAGTTTCAGCTTGTGCACATAGTGAGTGACCATCATCGGACCCCAGACGCCCCATGGCTGCTGGGTGATATGCACCGGATCGCCATTGGCGGCGGCCAGCTGCATTTCCTTTTGTTTCTTTTTCGGTAGGAAAGGCGCGACCGAAAAGCGGTCCTCGGTAAATTCAAGCACCTGTTTGAGCATCTCGCTATCCGCGGGCATGCCCAGAACAGCGTTGTTGACCCGGTGTTCGCCCGGCAATTCAAACCCGAACACATAGTCGCTGTCGTAATCCATCGGGCGGTGACAATAGACGTCGGTGTCGATCCAGATCATGCCGGGGCATTTGTGGATCATATGCAGGCGGAACCAGTCGGCAAACAGCGCAAATGAGTTCTTTTTCTCGTATTTGATGAAGTCATCTGTATCGATGATCTCGCGCCCATCGCGGCGGATCACGCCCTCGGGCACGTTGGGGATGTCTTCATAGCTGAACAGGGTGATCTTCTGACCCTTGTCGACAAAGGACTTCAGGCAAAGCTGTTCCATCCAGCTCAGCGGTCCACCAATCCAAAGAGTTCCGACCTCGCGTTCGCGTGCCATGCCTGCCCCTTAACCTACTGCACAGGGACTGCCCCCTGTTGACCTCATACCAGACAACGGTTTTGATTTTATTGCTGCCCGTGCCAAGGAAAGACGAAAATACCCTCTTGGGCAAGATGTTGGCGCGCATGCGGGAAAACTTCTTGAGGCCCGTGGCAGATCGGGCGCAGGCATCAGGCTGGGCAGCGGGGCGGCCTCAGATCAGGCCTTGAACGCGTCAAGCTTCGACAAGAGCCTCAGAAGCTGATCGAAGTCTTCCTGCCCCATAAGCTCTTTCAGCGCGGCGGCAATGCGCGCGGCCTCTTCCAGGTTGTCCTCGATCAGGGCGCGACCTTCAGGGGTGATGGTCAGCGTTTGTTTGCGTCGGTCCGTGTTGTCTTGGGTGCGGTTGATCAGCCCTTGATCGGCCAAAGTCCGTGTGATCCGGGTGAGCGAAGGCAGCAACAGGCAGGCACGGTCGCTGAGTTCAGTGGCATCTATGGGACCGGCTTCAGACAAGACGCGCAACACGCGCCATTGCTGTTCGGTGATGCCCGAACTGGACAGCATCGCGCGGATCGGGGCCATCACCCGTTCGCGGGCCCGGATCAGTGCGATGGGCAGCGAGCGTTCGGTCGAGGGCAGGCGCGGAGGCGCAGCTTGGGTCACGGCGGGTGTCCTGTTTTTGGCTGTGTGATGCATATCAGTGGCGCAAAGCGGCGCGTGACGCAAGCGTGGTCAACGCCGCCCGGATCGGCTAAGCGTGGCTCAGACCAACGAGGTGCGCATGCTTTCACAACCCGTTCTGACCCGCGATCTTGTCTTTGTCGGAGGTGGCCACGCCCATGCACTGGCCCTGCGCATGTGGGGAATGAACCCGCTGCCCGGGGTGCGTGTCACATTGATCAATCCCGGCCCCACTGCACCCTATTCCGGCATGTTGCCGGGGCATATCGCCGGGCACTATACGCGCGAGGCGCTGGATATTGATCTGGTGAAACTGGCGCGGTTTGCAGGCGCGCGGTTGATCCTTGGTGCAGCCAGCGCGATTGATCCTGTGGCCAAAACGATCACGGTCGCGGGGCGGGGAAACATCGCTTATGATCTGGCCTCGGTTGATGTGGGAATTCATGCGCAGATGCCTGATATTCCAGGGTTTTCCGAACATGCAACCGGCGCGAAGCCGCTCGATCTTTACGCTGCGCGCTGGCGAGATATGCGCGCGCGGATGATCGCAGGTGAGGTTCCTCCCCAGATCGCTGTGATCGGTGGCGGCGTGGCCGGGGTCGAGCTGGCCATGGCCATGTCCCATGCATTGATATCCGGCGGAGTGTCAGCCCCACATGTCACCGTGATCGAAGCAGGTCCGCAGATCACCGCCCGCACCAAGGGCGCTCAGGCGCGGCTTTTGCGCGCCATGGAACAGCTGGGCGTCGAGGTGCGTTTGGGCGCGCCCGTCACGCGCATTGACGCGACCCATGTGCATCTGGCGGGCGGCGCCAGCGTGGCCAGTCACTTCACTGTCGGGGCCGCGGGCGCCTTTGCCCATGGCTGGCTGCCCGAAAGCCCGCTGCCCCTGACCCAAGACGGGTTCATCAAGGTTGATCCGACATTGGCGGTTCAGGGCCACCCGGACCTGTTTGCCGTAGGCGATTGTGCCCATATGGCCCATGCTCCGCGCCCCAAGGCCGGGGTGTTTGCGGTGCGGGCGGCACCTGTGTTGCTGGACAATCTGAAAGCTGCCGTGACAGGCGGCGATCTGCGCGCCTTCAAGCCGCAGGGGGACTATCTGAAACTGATCTCACTGGGTGGGAAGGATGCGCTGGCCGAGAAATGGGGGCGCAGCCTGTCCGGGCCTGTCTTGTGGCGGTGGAAAAATCGGATTGATCAGAAATTCATGGACCAGTTTCGCCAATTGCCGCAGATGACGCAGGACGCGCCGCCACAGCAGGCAGCACCCGAGGCTTTCCCGACCCAGACCCTGTGTGGGGCCTGTGGGTCAAAGCTGTCACCCGGCGCCTTGGCCGGCGCGCTGTCCAAGCTGCCTGTGCCCACACGCGCTGACGTTCTGAGCCTGCCCGGCGATGATGCCGCGATCCTGTCGGTTGGGGGCGAGGTTCAGGTCATGACCACCGATCACCTGCGCGCCTTTACCGAGGATCTGGCGGTGATGACCCGCATCACGATCCTGCACGCGCTGGGCGATATCTGGGCGATGGGCGCCGCGCCACAAGCGGCCAGTCTGAACATCATCCTGCCGCGCATGTCCGAGGCGCTTCAGGCGCGCAGCATGGATGAAATCATGACCACGGCTCATGAGGTGCTCAGCGCCGAAGGGGCGGCGTTGGTGGGCGGTCACAGCACGATGGGGGTCGAGACCACGCTGGGTGTGACCCTGACGGGTTTGATGCCGAAAACCCGCAAGCCGGTCACGCATGCAGGGGCGAGGCCGGGGGATGTGCTTTTGTTGACGCGGCCTATTGGCAGTGGAACCTTGTTGGCGGCCGAGATGCAGGGGCGCGCAGGGGGCGATGACATTGCGTCTCTGTTCGAGGTGCTTTGCGCGCCGCAGGGCAGGGTGGCCGCGCTCTTGTCCGACCACGCCACGGCGATGACAGATGTGACCGGGTTCGGTCTGGCAGGTCACCTTGCGGCGCTCTGCCGGGCCAGCGAGACCGGGGCGGTGCTGCAGGCGCAGTCCATTCCGCTTTTCAAAGGCGCTCTGGAGCTTGCCCGCGCCGGGGTGCGCTCCACGCTTTTCGAGGCCAACAAGACGGCCGCGCCAATTGTCGGCCCGAATGCAGATCCAGAGATCGCAGCATTGCTGCATGATCCGCAAACAGCGGGCGGGATGTTGGCAGCGGTGCCTGAAGCTGTCGTCGAGACGCTCTGTGCAGGGATAGAGGCCGAGGGGCATTTTATCGCTCGGATCGGGCAAATGACGGATGAGGCAGGCGTGATCCGGTTGCAAGGCTAGGGCCGGGCTAGGCTTCCGTTTCACCTTCCATCAGCCGACGTGCCGCATCTCTCAGTGTGGAGGCATCCAGCCGATCAAGGCTGACGCGCTGTGCGTTGGGCGCCGAGCTGTGTGAAGCTCTGCGATAGCGCGGGTCATAATGCTGCGCGATCAGGGCTTCGGCCAGATCGGCAAATTGCCCGCTGCGCGCCAGTTCTCGCCACATGTTCACTTTGTCATGCCCGTGATATTGGATCAGTTGGCCCAGCGTGTCGTCTAGCCGCGCCGTGTCTGCAATCAGGTCGGGATAGCTGGTCAGAAGATGTTGGGCGCGGGCTTTCAGGGGCGCGTCGATCTGCCAGCGCGGCGCGCGGATCATCGCCTGCCACAGGCTGGGCGGCAGGATCAGACGGCCCAGCTTGTTGCTTTCCGCCTCGACAAATACGGGGCGGGCGGGATCAAAGTTCAAAAGGGTGCCCGCGATGCGGCTTTCGAACATTTTCTGCGCAGGTTGTGCCTTGCCCACAAGACCAAAGAGAGAGCCTCGGTGCTGTCCCAAAGCCTCAAGATCCAGCACCTGCGCGCCTTCCGCTGCCAGCGCCGCAAGAAGCTGCGTTTTGCCGGTGCCGGTGCCGCCGTCAATCAGGATCAGGCGCATGGGCAGGGGGGTGTCATAAAGGGCAGTTTTCACCAGCCGTCGATAAGCCTGATAGCCATGGTCCAGCTTGTCCGCACGCCAGCCGATCTGGGCCAGGATCGAAACGACCGACCCGGACCGTTGCCCGCCACGCCAGCAATAGACCAGCGGTCGCCAGCCCCCCGGGCGATCTGCCAGCGCAGTTTCCAGATGATGCGCCATGTTGCGCGCCACAAGGGCCGCGCCAATTTTGCGCGCGCGAAACGGGTCGTCTTGCACATAGATCGTGCCAACCCGCGCGCGTTCCTCGTTGGACAGGGCGGGCAGGTTGATGGCGCCGGGCAGGTGATCGGCTTGAAATTCTGCCGGAGAGCGCACGTCGATGACCTGATCATGGGGCAGGGTGGCAAGGTCGCCGAGGGTTTTGACCGAGTAAGACATGGGGTGCTCCGGAGTTGGCACGTGATAGCCTGCGCAATCGGGCAGAGAAAGCCCTTTCAGGCGTAGCTGGTCTTATTCTGAGTATTTTTATCAGATTACTATTTACCTGACTAATTTACTCGTGTTATGCGATCTGGGAAACTGGAACCGAGGATCACAATGTTCAAATCTACACTTTCCGCCGTGGCTTTGATGGCCACAACCTCTATGGGCTTCGCGGCCAGCCCGGATGAAATTGTTGCCAATTACGCGGATATCGCTCTGGCGGGCTACGAAGACAGCCTGACGCTGGCCAATGAGTTGAAAGCCGCCGTGGATGCGCTGGTTGCCACGCCGAATGATGCGACACTTCAGGCCGCCAAAGACGCCTGGCTTGCCGCGCGCGTGCCCTATCAGCAGACCGAAGCCTTCCGCTTTGGCAACCCGACCGTGGATGACTGGGAAGGCAAAGTGAATGCCTGGCCTTTGGACGAAGGTCTGATCGACTATATCGCGGCCGATTATGGTGGGAATGACGAGAACCCCTTCTCGACCGCCAATGTCATCGCAAATGCCAAGCTGACGGTTGGCGGGGCGATGGTGGACGCATCCGAAATCACCCCTGCACTTTTGGAAAGCCTGCACGAAGTTGAAGGGATCGAGGCGAATGTGGCCACGGGCTACCACGCCATCGAGTTCCTGCTGTGGGGTCAGGACCTGTCGGGCACGGATCACGGCGCGGGCAACCGCCCGGCCAGCGATTTTGACACGGCAAACTGCACTGGCGGCAATTGTGATCGTCGGGTTCAATATCTGGTGGCCGCCACGGACCTGCTGATCAAAGACCTTGAGGACGCGGTTGCCAACTGGGGCGAGGCCGGTCAGGGTCGCACCGACGTGACCACGGACGCCTCTAAAGGCATTGTGATGGCTTTCACCGGTCTGGGCAGCTTGTCCTATGGTGAACAAGCTGGCGAGCGCATGAAGCTTGGCCTTTTGCTCAATGATCCGGAAGAAGAGCATGACTGCTTTTCCGACAACACCCATAACTCGCACTACTTCGACGGGTTGGGCATTCGCAATGTCTATACCGGCCGTTATGTGCGCGTGGATGGCAGCGTGGTCGAGGGCGCATCGCTTTATGATCTGGTAAAGGCCAAGGACGCGGCGCTTGCCAATGCGCTTCTGAGCGATATGGACAAGACCATGGTGGCGCTGGGCGACATTCGCACGGCAGCCGAGGCCGGTACATCGTATGACCAGATGCTGGGTGCCGGTCACGCAGGCGGGGCGCTGGTGCAAAACGCCATCGACCATCTTGTGGCGCAGACCCGCAACATCGAACGCGCGGTTGCGGCTGTTGGTTCGGATGCGATCGAAGTGGAAGGGTCCGACAGCCTGGATAACCCGGATGCGGTCTTTCAATAAGAAAGCGAGCAGTTGAAAAACGAAAGGGCAGGAGCGGCGCGTCTGCCCTTTTGCTGTGTTGATGCGATGCGCACGCGCCGCATTGCGGGGCATATCGCCTGCGGCTCAGCCCTTTTTCGGTAGGACCGGTGCAGATTTATCAAGCCGCAGTTCGGCATCAGAAAACACCCACGGCCCACGTACACCCGGAACGCCATCCGGGCTGATTTTCATGCCGCGATGTTGGATTTGTGGGTTCTCAAAGGTTTGCGCCATTGTGTTGATGGGGCCTGCAGGCACGGTTGCCGCCTCAAGCGCGGTCAGGATGTCTTGCATATTCCATTCGCTCAGGCTTGCTTCGATCTCGGGCGTCAGGGTTGCACGATGGGCCACACGATCTGAATTGGTGCCAAAGCGCGTATCGCTGGCCAAATCGTCGCGCCCGATCACCTCGCAAAAGCGCTGAAACTGCCCGTCATTGCCGACGGCCAGTATGATGTGGCCGTCTTTCACCGGGCAGACCTGATAGGGGGCGATGTTGGGGTGCGCGTTGCCCAGCCGCGTGGGGCTGTTGCCCGTCGCCAGAAAGTTCATCGCCTGATTGGCCATAAGCGCGGTGGCGCAATCCAGAAGGCTCATATCCACGTGCTGGCCGCGCCCGGTGCGATGGCGCTGTTCGACGGCGGCCAAAATGCCGATGGTGCCATAAAGCCCGGTGACGATATCGGTGATCGCCACGCCGACTTTCTGCGGCTGGCCTGCGGGGTCGCCAGTCACGGACATAAGGCCCGACAGGCCTTGCAACAGGAAGTCATAGCCCGCGCGTTTGGCCCAAGGCCCGTCCTGCCCGAACCCGGTGACGGAACAGTAAATGAGGCGTGGGTTGATCTTGGCGAGGCTCGCATAATCCAGCCCGTATTTCTCCAGCCCACCAACCTTGAAGTTTTCGACCAAGATATCGGCGTCACGGATCAGTTCGCGCACTTTTTCCTGCCCTTCTGGCGTGCGGAAATCGGCGGTGATCACGTCTTTTCCGCGGTTGGCGCAGTAGTAATATGCGGCGGTCTTATCGCCGTCACGTTCGATAAATGGGGGTCCCCAGCTGCGGGTGTCATCGCCCGTTTCAGCCTCGACCTTGGTGACATCGGCGCCCAGATCGGCAAGGGACTGACCAATCCAGGGGCCAGCCAGAATACGCGCCAGTTCGACGACTTTCAGACCTTCAAGCGGGTGCATGATCTCTCCTGTTCGGTAGGGGATTAGAGATAAGGGGGGGTGCAGGCGGAGACGACGCGGGTGGGCCGGTCCGAGATGTTGCGAAACCGGTGTGGTTCGCGGGAATTGAACAGATAGGCGTCACCTGCTTTCAAGATGCGGGTTTCCTCGCCCACGGTGATTTCCAATTCGCCCTCAATGACGATACCGCCCTCGTTGGCTTCATGTTCGATCATCGTCTCGCCGGTGTCTGCACCGGGTTCATAAAACTCCTGCAACACCTGAAGCCCATGCGCCTTGGCATCGCCGACCTGACGGATCGTGATCATGCGCTGCGCGGCTTCATTGTCCTGATACAGCGCGGATGTCAGGTCGCGCAGCTCGGATGGGGTAAAGAAAACCTGCTGCGCGCTGGGGGCTTCGGGCTCAAAAAATTCGGACATGGACATGTGCAGGCCGCCCAATATTTTGCGCAAGCTCGCGACCGAGGGTGATGAATGGTTGCGTTCGATCATCGAGATCTGCCCATGGGGCACGCCGGCAGCCTCGGCCAATTGCCTTTGAGATAAGCCAAATTGCTGTCTCAGCTCTTTCAAGCGGGTGCCAACATCAAAGTCTTCTTGCATTCTGATCCCCTTTCCCGGTGGCCTTTGTCGGCGCCGGCGAGTCTCTGCTTTCGTATATCTTGCGCAAAATTTTGATAGCATTGCTCAGAATTTTGCGCAATATGGCATGGAATCAAATTCTGACAGGGGGTTCGCATGTCGAATACTGACGCTCTCAAATCACGCCGCGCAGATGCTGTGGCGAACGGAGTGGCCACACGGGGTATCTATGCCGCGCGTGCTGAAAACGCCGAGCTGTGGGATGTGGATGGAAAACGCTTCATCGACTTCGCAGCTGGCATTGCGGTGAACAATACCGGCCACCGCCACCCTAAGGTGATGGCCGCTGTCGCTGCCCAGTCCCAAGCCTTCACGCACACCTGTTTCCACGTCGCCCCCTATGAAGGCTACGTGTCGCTGGCCGAACGTCTGAACGCCGCCACGCCGGGTGATTTCGACAAAAAGACCATGATGGTCACCACCGGCGCAGAAGCCGTTGAAAACGCGGTGAAAATGGCGCGCGCCTTCACGGGTCGGTCGGGCGTGATTGCCTTTTCCGGCGCCTTTCACGGGCGCACGTTGATGGGCATGGCACTGTGCGGCAAGGTGAACCCCTATAAGAAAGCCTTCGGCGCCATGCCGCCCGAAGTTCTGCACGCGCCCTTCCCGAATGCCTTCCACGGCGTGTCGGTCGAACAGTCCCTGTCGGTTCTGGACAACATGCTGAAAAGCTCGATCGATCCCGAGCGTGTGGCTGCGATGATCATCGAACCCGTGCAGGGCGAGGGTGGTTTCAACATCGCGCCGCCGGAGTTCCTGAAGGCAATCCGCGCCATTTGTGACGAACATGGCATCGTGCTGATCGCGGATGAGGTGCAGGCTGGGATTGCGCGCACAGGCAAGATGTTTGCCTTCGATCATGCCGGTGTCGCCGCCGATCTGGTGACCATGGCAAAAGGCCTGGCGGGTGGCTTCCCGCTCTCAGCTGTCACCGGCCGGGCCGAAATTGTTGATGCAGCCCCCGCGGGCGGCATCGGCGGCACTTATGCAGGCAACCCGCTGGCCGTGGCCGCGGCCCATGCGGTTCTTGATGTGATCGACGAGGAAAAGCTCTGCGAACGCGCCACAGATGTGGGCGACAAGATCAAAGCGCGCCTGACCGAACTGGCCGCGCGTCAGGGCATGGAAGCCATTGGCGACGTGCGGGGTCTGGGCGCGATGGTTGCCTTTGAACTGGTCACTGACCGGGACACGAACGCACCCGACGCCGCCCTGACCCAGGCCATCGTCGCCGAGGCCGAAGCGCGCGGGTTGATCATCCTGCCCTGCGGCACCCGCGCCAACGCTGTGCGCTTGCTGCCGCCCCTGACTGTTCCGGCTGACCAGCTGGACGAAGCCCTTGATATTCTGGAAGCTTCCATCGAAGCCGCCATCAACGCGAAAGGAGCCTGAGACATGGCTGATCTTGCCCCTCAATCCCGCCCCGAACTGTCCAGCTTCAACTGGGAAGACCCGTTCCTGTTGGAGAGCCAGCTCAACGAAGACGAACGCATGGTGCGTGACGCGGCCCAGGCCTATTGCGCCGAGAAACTGGCCCCGCGCGTGACCGAGGCCTATGCAACCGAGACCACCGACCCGGCCATTTTCGCCGAGATGGGAGAGATGGGCCTTTTGGGCACCACGATCCCCGAAGAATATGGCGGCATCGGCGCGGGCTATGTGACCTATGGTCTGGTGGCGCGCGAAGTGGAGCGGATCGACTCGGGCTACCGCTCGATGATGTCGGTGCAATCGTCGCTCGTCATGTATCCGATCTATGCCTATGGCAGCGATGAACAGCGCAAGAAATATCTGCCGAAACTGGCTTCGGGTGAATGGATCGGCTGTTTTGGCCTGACCGAGCCGGATGCAGGCTCTGACCCCGGTTCGATGAAGACCGTCGCCAAAAAGGTCGATGGCGGTTATGTGCTGTCTGGCTCGAAAATGTGGATTTCAAATGCGCCCATCGCGGATGTGTTTGTGGTCTGGGCCAAGTCAGACGCGCATGGCGGCAAGATCCGTGGCTTTGTGCTGGAAAAAGGTATGAAAGGCCTGTCAGCGCCCAAGATCGAAAACAAAGCCAGCTTGCGCGCGTCCATCACGGGCGAGATCGTCATGGAGGGCGTGGAAGTGTCCGAAGACGCTTTGCTGCCAAATGTCGAAGGGCTGAAAGGCCCGTTCGGCTGTCTGAACCGCGCCCGTTATGGCATCGCCTGGGGTGCCATGGGGGCAGCCGAGGCCTGCTGGCATGCGGCCCGTCAATATGGTTTGGACCGCAAGCAATTTGGCAAACCCTTGGCGCAAACGCAGCTCTTTCAGTTGAAATTGGCCAATATGCAGACCGAGATTTCGCTGGGCTTGCAGGCCGCCCTGCGGGTCGGTCGCCTGATGGACGAGGCCAAAGCCGCGCCCGAGATGGTCTCGATCATCAAGCGCAACAATTGCGGCAAGGCGCTTGAGATCGCGCGTCACGCCCGCGACATGCATGGCGGTAATGGAATTTCGCTTGAATTCAACGTGATCCGCCACATGGTGAACCTTGAAACGGTAAACACTTACGAAGGTACACATGACGTGCATGCGCTGATCCTGGGCCGTGCGCAGACAGGGTTGCAGGCGTTCTTTTAAAGCTGACAACCAGCCAGTTTGATTGATCAGAAAGGGCGCCCGTGTGGCGCCCTTTTCGCGTGGGTGTCGGGAAAACCGCCGTTGTTTAAATCTATGTTCACCTCTGTGGGCCTAGATAGGCGAACACTTGCGCAGACCGTTCTGATTGGGGCGCTGCCAGTAGCCCAACGGAGTTTTCCACATGCGTTTCTTCAGTCGCTTCAAGATCGCCTACCTGTTGCCAGCCGTCATGATCTTACTGGTTGGCATATCTGTGGGTGGCGAGTTGTTTGTGTCTTACAGCAAGAACAAAGCCAATATGCTGGCGCATGCAGAGAATGCGTTACAAACACTGAATTCATCGCGTGGTCAGCTTCTGAGCAGCAACCTGACGCAAATGAAAAACGACCTGAAAGTGATTTCTTCCATGTCGTCCACCGCGCGTACGATGCGGGGTTTTGAACGGTCCTGGGGGCTTGTGGATGGCGACCGGACCGAGGCGTTGCAACGCCTGTATATCCATGAAAACCCGCATCCAGCGGGCGAAAAAGACGCGCTGGCATGGGCCGGGGATGGCAGCACCTACACCACAATTCACGCGCAAAGCCACCCGGAATATCGCGCGCTTCTCAAGGCGCGCGGCTACTATGATATCTTCCTGATCTCGACCGATGGGGACATCGTCTACACCGTGTTTAAAGAGGCAGATTTCGCAACGAACCTTGAAAACGGCCCCTTCAAAAACAGCGGATTGGCACGTGCGTTTAAGGGGGCGATGAAGCTGAAGGCCGGCGAAAGCCATTTCGAGGATTTCAGCACATATGAACCCAGCGGGTTTGCTCCGGCAGCGTTCCTTGCCACGCAGATTGTCGACCGGCAGGGGAAAATTCTTGGTGTCTTGGCCTATCAGGTGCCGATTGAACCCATTCTGGCAGTGACCCAACAAACGGAAGGGCTACGCGCGACGGGTGACGTAATGTTGACTGGGCCTGATGGGTTGGCTCGTACGAACTCTCGTTTCTCGGAAACGTCGCAGGTTGGCGCGTTCGAAGTGACAGATGCAGGCGTGGATCTGGCATTGGCAGGCGAAACGGGTGTGACCCATATGATCGGGGAAGACGGCAAAGAGCTTGTGGTCGCCTATGCGCCGGTTGAGGTGTTCAATCAACGCTGGGCCATGACCGCGTCCATGCAGCTTGAGGAAATCTACCAAGCGGCCAACACGTTGCTAACAGACCTGATACAAGACGCGCTTTGGGTGCTGGGGGCCGTGTCTGTCGCGGCGGTTCTTTTTGCCCGTGGCCTGTCACGTCCACTTACGCGCGTAGGTGAAGATATGCAGCTGGTGTCTGCGGGCGACTACGGAACCCAGGTTTCAGGTCTGACGCGGAAAGATGAAATCGGCCAAATCGCCCATACGCTCGAGAACTTCCGATCCTCCCTAGAAATCGCCGCCGTTGCCAACATTGAAAGCAGTTTCCGGGGGGCGGCGTTCGATTCCTCGTCTTCGGCAATCATGATGGTGAATGCAGATCACGTCATCACCCATGCCAATGGGGCGGCCTTTGACTTCTGTCAGCAAAATGCTGAGAAATTTCGACAGGTTTATGCGGATTTTGATCCGAAAAACCTGATCGGCTACAGCATTGATTTGTTCCATCCGGAAGGTGTCCGCGAACGTGTTCACGCCAAATTGGAAGATCATGATAGTCTGCCTTGCAGCGTCAGCTTGGCGATTGATGATCTGCGCCTTGAACTGATCATAAACCTGGTGCGCGGCGACGATGGGGCAGCGCTTGGTTTCGTGGTCGAGATGGAAGATGTGACCCAGCAATTCATGACGCAGGCGCTGCTCAGTTCGATCGAAAGCAACCAGATGAAACTGGAATTTGACCCCGATGGCGGATTTGCGGGTGCAAATGATCTGTTTATGGCGCGTGGCGAGGCAATGGTAACTGCTCTTTTGGGTCAGAAAATCGGCACGTTCATTCGAAATGCAGATCCTGATGGTGATTGTGATCTGATTGAGAAGGCGGCGCGCGGGGAAAGTGCCTTCGGTGCGTTTGACGTGCGGCTTCCTTCGGGTGACAGCTGCATTTTGGACGGTGGCTTCACCGGTGTGTGTGACAGCAAGGGCCATCTACTTCGGATCGTATTGATCGGGAATGATGTTACGCAGTCGCATGAGGCGATTTTGCGTGCGGAGGGGGAGCGTGCTGAGATGGAGGCGGCGCAGGCCGCGGTTGTGGATGCGCTGCGTGTGGGTCTTGGCCAGCTGTCAGATGGGGATCTGACGATCCGTATCGATACGGCGTTTGATGCCAAATACGAACAGCTTCGGGCGGATTTCAACACGGCATCGGACAAGCTTCGGGCGGCGATGTGCGGCGTGGTCGAGAATGCGGACCTGATCCAGGGCGAAGCGAGCGAAATCTCGAACGCGGCGGATGACCTGTCGCGCCGGACGGAACATCAGGCGGCGACGCTTGAGGAAACGGCGGCGGCGCTGGACGAGCTGACGTCCTCGGTGCGCTCGGCCGCGGATGGGGCGGCGCATGCGCGTGAAGTTGTGGAAACGGCGCGCGAAAATGCGGAAGCTTCGGGCGCGGTTGTGCGAGAGGCGGTTGGCGCCATGGGCGAGATTGAAAGCTCGTCGCAGCAGATCTCGAAAATCACGGGTGTGATTGACGATATCGCGTTCCAGACCAACCTGTTGGCGCTGAATGCCGGGGTCGAAGCGGCCCGGGCGGGCGAAGCCGGGCGGGGGTTTGCGGTGGTGGCCTCGGAAGTGCGCGCACTGGCGCAGCGCTCGTCGGATGCCGCGCGCGAGATCAACGGGCTGATCTCGGCCTCGGGCGGGCATGTGAAACGCGGTGTGGAACTGGTTGACCAGGCGGGCTCTGCGCTGTCGGGGATTGTCGACAGCGTGAATGAAATCAGCCGCAATGTGGGCGAGATCGCCACATCTGCACAGGAACAAAGCAGCGGCCTGGCCGAGATCAACTCGGCGGTGAACCAGCTGGACCAGGTGACGCAACAAAATGCCGCGATGTTTGAAGAAACAACGGCCGCCAGCCATGCGCTGACGCGTGAGGCGGACACGCTGATGACCACGATGCGCAACTTCAACACCGGGCACGAGAGGCTCGCGCCGGACAACCTGCTTCACGGGCCGGTTCAAGGGCCGGGCCCGACCACAGCTGACGATATCACAGGCCCCGGATATCCTGACCCGGACACCGCCACCCCGTCGACGGAGCTGCCAGGCCAGCCACCATCCCTCGCGACTGACGGGACCACCGCTCTGGACAGGCAGGCCGCTTTGGAAAACAGGCCAAACCCCGCCCCAACAGAAGACCCCGATATGGATGATTGGGAGGACTTTTGAGCGGTATGTGGGACAGTAGGGAATGGCAAAAGCCGGGCAGGTCATCCTTGCCCGGCTTTGATTGTTTTAGCCACGCGCCTGCGTTGGCGGCATGCGGTTCGGTGCTTTGTCGGTGACAGGCACCAGCGAAACGCTGGATATTTTCGGTCGGCGTTACTTGCCGGACAAGCAGTCATGCACTGCGTTGGCGTGCATCCACAGAAGACCCGCCAGCATGTCTGCCCCAATCGGAATATCCTGCCCCGTAGGGTCCAGCATGCCAACACGAACCCCGTCAGATTTGCTGAACTCTGACATCAGCCCCTCGTAATGACCAGGCTCCATGAAAACGCAGGTAATCTCGCCTGAGCGCGTCAGCTCTTCAATCTCTGCCAGACGTGCCGCACTTGGCGAGGCTGCATCGCTTTCGCTGAGCGTTCCTTTCTGGTTCAGATCATAGCGATTGTTAAAATATCTGTAAGCGTCATGGGCCACGATGAACCCCTTCTCGTGCACCGGCTCAAGCAGGGCATCGATTTTTGCGTCGAGCGTGGCATAGCTTTCTTCGGCCTTATGTGCATTTTCGTGATACAGCGCGGCATTGTCCGGGTCGATTTTGGACAGCTCGTCTGCAATGGCATCCAGCCAAACCATCGCGCTGGCCGGGGAAAGCCAAACATGGGGGTCCAGCCGCTTGGCCTCGCCCTGTGCTGTCCCATGATCCTCTTCGTGCTCATCATGATCATGGCTGTCGTGATCATGATCCTTATGTGCCTCTTCATCATGCCCGTGATCGCTGTCTTTGTGATCCGCGTGCTCGCTGTGGTCGTCGTCATGAGACGTCTCATGTTCATGGTCATCGTGATTGTGCTCGTCATGATCGTCATTGTGATCGTCATGCTCGGCATGGTCATGATCGTGGTCGTGATCATGCACGTGATCCGTGGTCAGGGTTTCAAGTCCGGGCACGTGAAGCAGGGACAATGCTGTGAGACCATCTGCGGCGTTGCGCGCACGTTCCAGGGCGGGCATCAGTTCCGGGCCGATCCAAACAAACAGGTCGGCGTCCTGAATAGCGCCCATCTGCGAAGGCCGCAGCTGGAAGTTATGCGGATTGTCGCCCTGAGGCATCAAAAGCACGGGTTCGCCGACACCCGCCATGACTTGGGTCACCAAGGCATGCACAGGCGCGATGTCGGTGATAACCTTAGGGGTTTCAGAGAAGGCAGCGATCGGCGCGAGGCTGGCAGCGGCAAGAAGAGTTTTGAACATGGTGACCTTGTGTCTCTGGATGTAATCTTATATCATGTGATGTGATACTATAACAAATATGACGGTGTCAATATGACCGCTCAACCCGGGTCCGCCTTTGGTGACCATGATCACGCCAAATGTACGAAAACTGCTCTGGATCGGGCGGAGCAGCATTGCCGGGATACGGGCGCGCGTCTCACGCCCGTTCGGCGGCGCACGTTAGAAATCCTGCTGCATGAACATCGCGCGATGGGCGCCTATGAGGTGCTGGAAAAACTGTCCAGTGATGGGTTTGGGTCACAACCTCCGGTCGCTTATCGCGCGCTTGAATTTTTGGTGGATCAGGGTTTGGCGCACCGCATCCGCAGGCTCAACGCCTTTGCCGCCTGCACTGGGCCAGAGCAATCCCACGCGCCGCTTTTTCTGATTTGCCGGTCCTGTAAAGCGGTTGAAGAATTGCTGGCTGATGATGTGCGGGCCATGGTTGATGCGGAAAGCCAGGAAATCGGCTTCCAAGTCGAACGCACCAATCTTGAGGCGCTAGGGCTGTGCCCTTCCTGCCGTACAGGCAGCAACGCATGAGGCTCATCACGGCACGCGGCCTGACTGTTCAGGCGGGCGGAGAAACGATCCTCGACCATGTGGATTTCCAGATCGATGCCGGGGAAATCGTCACGATCGTCGGCCCAAATGGGTCGGGTAAATCCACGTTGCTGGGCGCGCTGATGGGCCTGCGCACTGCAAGTGGAGATTTGGTTCGAAAAGAAGGGCTGCGGGTGGGCTATGTCCCGCAAAAGCTGGTGATTGAATCCAGCATGCCGATGCCCGTGTTGGATTTCCTGAACCTGCCACGTCGCCACCCGCGCACGGAAATTGCACAGGTGTTAGCGCAGGTTGGCATGCAGGGGGCGGAGCGGCGGCAAATATCGACCTTGTCAGGCGGGCAATTGCAGCGCGTTTTGTTGG
>NZ_JBNNXQ010000001.1:390000-1121327 GCF_050881025.1 Aliiroseovarius marinus | reverse complement strand
TATGCCTGGAAGTCACCAAAATACTTGGTGATCGCTGCCGTCAGTGTGGTTTTACCGTGGTCAACGTGGCCGATCGTGCCAACGTTTACGTGCGGCTTACCGCGTTCAAACTTTTCCTTTGCCATGAGCCAAAGCCTCGTCTCTTGGGGGGTTCGGCTGAACCCGGGTTCAATATCGCGCGCTAGCTACTCGCTTGCGCGGGGAAAATCAAGGCTTCTGGTGGCGAGACCGCAGGAATTTGGCGAAGGCATCACATCGTGCGGGCGCAATGTTGGTTTATGGCCAGTTTTTCTTTTCAGGAATTGCCTCATCCGACTGGCGGGCGGAACCGCTGGCACATACCGCTTTCAGCGCATGCCACTGCGTTTGATCCAGCACCTTGCCATAGGCGCGATCAGGGTCAACCGCTGCTTGGGCAGCTGCAATCCGGTCCGCCATCTGAGGGTGCGATGCGAAATGCGCGATGATCCCCTCGGCATCTCCGTGTTCGGCTTTCAGGCGATCAAAGAAACTGCCCAATGCATGAGGAGAAAGGTTGGATTTCTCAAGCAATTCATGTGCATAGTCGTCTGCTGCGGCCTCAGCCGCCTGACTGTAACTTGCATTGATCAACTGGTTGGCCAGGAACAGGGCAATCGTGCCACCCGCGAAATCTCCGAACAAAAGCCCCAATACGCCCAAAGATCCCGCAGACCTGAGCGCATCACGGGTCGGGTCGCGATTGACCACATGACCGATTTCATGGGCAAGAACGGCCGCGACCTCTTCGGCGTTTTCCGCTTCTTCCAGAAGCCCACGGAAGAACACAAGTCGCCCACCGGGAAGCGCAAAAGCGTTGACCATATCGTGATCGAGAATATGGATTTTCACCTCGTATGGCAGGTCATCTGAGGGGTCGAGCCGGTCATACATGGCCTGCATCGCGGCAACACCATCCGGGGCGTCGCAAATGCGTGTGCCATCAAAGCCCGTTTCTGACAGGGCCGTGCGAATCTGTTCGAAGGTAGCATCGCCCAGCGCTTTCTCGCCCTCGGGGGGCAAAAGCGCTGCAAGCTGTGCGGCCATAATCGGCACGAGGAAAAAGATGATCGCCGCCACGGACGCCACCGCCCCGGCCGCCCAGGCCGCTATTTTACGAAGCGGGATCAGGCGATCGCGTCGTGACAGATGAAGCGCGCGGGCTTTCAGGTCGGCAATAACGCGGTCATCTTTCAGATACAGCCGCCGCAGCGGGTCCTTGGCAACCGCCACCACCAGACCGTCGCGATCTGCCTGATCGCGCAATGCGCGCAGCTGCTCCCATGCCCAAACGATACGGTCACCATCGGGCAAATCCATCGCCAGACCTTCAGCGCCCAAACTCACCCCCACACGCGTCAGATGGGCACGATCCCCCTGGGCCAGATCGGCAAAGCAATTTGGGCTGTCCAGCGTCGTCATATTGCAGCCCCGACATCAAGCGCATCGGCAAAGCCTTCGGCCTCGGCAAAAGCGTCGCGATCCCGTTGCGTGATGTCCATCAGGCCCTGCGCATCGATCAGACGGGTCACCTGCGCAAAATGGGCTGCAAGCGGCAGGGTGATCCATGCATGCACCATCGCGCGATAGGCCAGAAACACCCCGAAATAGAGCAGCGCAATGCCCGGACCAAGCAGTATGCCAAGCTCTGTAAAGTCGGACAGGTCAGCGTTTTCGAAATCACTCACCCCGGCGGCAAGTGTGATCAACATCACGGCAAATAGGACAAAGCCAGACAGGACAAGATTGATGAGCATCCCACCCAAAGCATAGATGCCCATGATCCGCCACGGGCGCGGCGCGGTTTCAAAACCAATCGCGCCCAGACGTTTTGCCTCGGTCATGCGTTTGAAGCTTTCAGCTTTCCAATAGGCCAGACCATAGATGAACCAGGGCAGGGTCAGGAACCCGAATGCAGCCCAGGCCGGGTTGTCAAAAGCGGCGGCCATGCCACCGGCCACAAGGCTCAGGATCAATGGGTAATAGACGTGTTTCATGGCACCAAAAAGCAACCCGCGTCGGCCAGATTGGGTAAACCGTTCTGATCCGAAATAGGTGCGTGACGCCCGGTATTTCTCTAACCAAAGCGTTGTGAGCGGCCACAAAAGGCCAAGGCTCAGGATGGCCACGCCCCAATGCACCATCGCGCGCCAACTGTAGCCCCACGCGCCCGGCTCGAGCCCAAACCGAATACCCCGCCATCGGGTGCGCGCCAGAATATAGCGGCGGGCGCGGTATTGCGCGAAAAAGATGATGGGCGCCAACCCAATGAAGCTGAGCACATAAGCCGCAGCATTCCCTTTCAGAAGGGCAAAGCTGAAATACATCAAAAGCAGGTTCACCACGCCGATATAGAACGCCATGAACACCACGGCGACAAGAAAGCCCAAAAGCTTCTCCAACGGGTCCCCCACATATTCCAGGGGCGTGCCGCCCGGCCGGATTGCGCTCCAGTAATAGCGGCGCAATCGGGTTTTGGCCCAGAAACGATAGAACCCCAGCGTCAACACAGTCAGAACGCCGGTGCGCAAGGCCAGCCAAAACATCGGCCCCTTAGCGCCGGCATATGTGGTGCCTATGACGGACGGAGGCATGGGTTAGGCGAACTTGTTGTTGCGCGGGAAGCCATGCGGCGGGGCCTTCCCGACACCAGCACGCTTACCAAGCCATGGCGACATATCGCTTTCCGTACGGGTGCGGTCCCCGGTTGCAGGCCAGGACAGGCCCTCTTCCAACGTGAAGGTCTTCACGTCAGACAGCCCCCCATCCAGCTCCAGAATGCCCTGCTTGCCGCGTGCAGAATTATACTTCTGCAAGCGCACGCCCTTACCGCGGGTCATCTCGTTGACCTCGGCCACCGGGAACACCAGAAGACGGCGGTTTTCCGAGATGATGGCCACGTGGTCGCCTTCGACCGGCGCACAGATTTTCGCCTTGGCCTCGCCGACATTCAAAACCTGCTTGCCGTTCTTGGTCTGCGCCAGAACGTCATCTTCCGTGACGACAAACCCATTGCCCTCGTTCGACGCAACCAGCCGTTTGCGGCCGGGTTTGTGAATGAACAAATCCACGATCTCGGCTTCGTTGGGCAGGTCTACCATCAGACGCAAAGGTTCGCCCATGCCGCGCCCTCCGGGCAGGTTGGCAGCTGATAGGGTGAAGAATTTACCGTTGGAATCGAAGACCAAAAGCCGGTCCGTTGTTTCGGCATGAAAGACGAAACGCGGGCCGTCACCATCGCGGAATTTCAGCTCGCGACCAAGGTCGATATGGCCGGACATGGCGCGGACCCAACCCATCTGCGAGCACACGACCGTGATCGGCTCACGCTCGATCATGGCCTCAAGCGGCACCTCTTCGACCTCGCCGGCCTCGGCGAACTGGGTGCGCCGCGCGCCGCCCTCATGCGCCTTGCCAAAGGTCTTCTTCGCCTCCTTGAGCTGATCGGAAATGCGATCCCATTGCAGGTGTTCGCTTTCCAGAAGGTCTTCCAGAGCCGCCCGTTCTTCCATCAGGGCATCGCGCTCGCGCACCAGCTCGATCTCCTCCAAACGGCGCAAGCTGCGCAGGCGCATGTTCAGGATCGCATCGGCCTGAACCTCGGACAGTTCACCCTCGCCCGGCGCAGGGCTGACATAGTCGGCCTCGGACATGGCGCGGACATGATCCATACCCCAGTTTTCACGCATCAGCGCGGCCTTGGGATCGTCGTCATAACGGATGATGTCGATCACACGATCAAGGTTCAGGAAAGCGACGATAAAGCCTTCCAGCACCTCAAGCCGATGGTCGATTTTCTCCATCCGGTGACGCGACCGGCGGCCCAGCACGTCACGGCGGTGATCAAGGAAGGCACGCAGCACTTCCTTCATCGAACACACTTTCGGCGTCACCCCGTCGATCAGCACGTTCATGTTCAAGCTAAACCGCGTCTCAAGGTCCGAGTTGCGGAACATCAGCCCCATCAAAAGCTCAGGGTCCACATTCTTGGACTTCGGCTCCAGCACGATGCGAATATCATCCGCGCTTTCATCACGCACATCTGCAAGGATCGGGACTTTCTTGGTCTGGATGACCTCGGCAATCTTCTCGATCAGCTTGGATTTCTGCACCTGATAGGGAATCTCGGTCACGACAATCTGCCATTGTCCGCGCCCCAGATCCTCGATCCCGTATTTGCAGCGCAACCGGAAGGACCCGCGCCCGGTCCGGTAAGCCTGTGCAATATTTTCCGGCGGTTCGACAATCACGCCACCCGTCGGGAAATCCGGGCCAGGCACGTAGTTCAGAAGCGTGTCGTCGCGCGCGTCCGGCGTCTTGATCAGATGCAAGCAAGCGTCGATCAGCTCTGCAATGTTATGGGGCGGAATATTGGTTGCCATCCCCACGGCGATCCCCGCCGCACCATTGGCCAGCAGATTCGGGAACTCGGCCGGCAGCACGACCGGCTCTGTCAGACGGCCATCGTAGTTGTCGCGAAAATCCACGGCGTTTTCGTCAAGGCCCTGCAACATGGCCTCGGCCACGAAGGTCATGCGGGCCTCGGTGTATCGACTGGCCGCCGGGTTGTCGCCGTCGATGTTGCCGAAATTCCCCTGCCCGTCGACCAGCGGATAACGCACCGCAAAATCCTGCGCCAAACGCGCCATGGCATCATAGATCGCCGCGTCGCCATGGGGATGAAAGTCACCCATGGTGTCCCCTGAAATCTTGGCCGATTTCAGGAACTTACCACCCGATGCCAGCTTCAGTCGACTCATCGCATAAAGGATGCGGCGGTGCACAGGTTTCAACCCATCCCGCGCATCAGGAAGCGCGCGGTGCATGATGGTGGACAGCGCATAGGTCAGGTAACGCTCGCCAATGGCGCGGCGCAACGGTTCTGACACTTCTTCGGGCTGGATTTCGTGGTTTTCGGTTACATCAGTCATAAATGTTGTGTATCTTTGTGAAAGTGTCGCGTAAAGCACAGACGCGCGGGGGGAAATCCAAATTACATTCCCCGCGACCAGATTTAAAGCGTGATGTTAACAGGTATTCGAGTAGGGGGATATTATGGGTATTATTCGAATGACATTGCTGACGGTGGGCGTAATGGGCGCCGCCATGATGCATTTTGGACGTGATGACGGCCTGCCAGCCGACAGAATCGGACGCGAGCCAACCGTGGATCAAAGCAGCATTGTCGCCGTCTCGGCGCAATTGCCCGCGGACAATGCAGCGGTGGTCGCACAGCCATCCGGAAACGAGGTCATTTCGACCGCAAATGCGCAGGCCGCGCCCGCGCTCGACCGCCCGGCGCCTGCATTGCTGGTGAAAGCTTCTGCAACGACGGACGACACCAAGCTGACCCCGGCCGCCAAGGCCGAAGCAGCGGCACGGGCCATGGCTATGACCAAGCCTGCCTCGGCCATCATGGCACCTGCAGATGATACCGGGATGGATACACTCTATGTCAGTGGTAGTTCGGTGAATATGCGCGGCGGACCATCGACCCGTTATGGCGTTGTGTCGCGCCTGACACGCGGCATGGAAGTGATCGAGATTGCACAAACCGACAATGGCTGGAGCCAGATCAAAGTGGTCGAAACCGGCGCGCGCGGCTTCATGGCCTCGAAGTTCCTGAAGCCTCAGCTTTAAGACAACAAAAAACGTTTCAAGAGCCAACTCGGGCGCAGCAACCACGCTGCGCCTTTTTTCATGGCGCACAGCCTGATACATATCTCGGGCGAAACAGGAGCAAACATGACAGGCAAATCCATCCTTATCACCGGCTGCTCGTCCGGCATCGGCTACGACGCGGCACATACCTTGGCCAAACGCGGCTGGCGCGTTTTTGCAACCTGTCGCAAAGACGCAGATTGTGAGCGCCTGCAAAGTGAAGGTTTGGAAAGCCTGCGTCTGGACCATGCGGATGAAGCCAGCATGGAAAGCGCCGTGAAAGAAATTCTGGACCGTACAGGCGGCACGCTGGATGCGCTGTTCAACAATGGCGCATTCGCCATTCCCGGCGCTGTCGAGGACCTGCCGACGGACGCGCTGCGCACAATCTTTGAGACGAATCTGTTTGGCTATCACCATCTGACCCGTCTGGTCCTGCCCGTGATGCGTGCGCAGGGGCATGGTCGGGTGATCAACAACTCCTCGGTGCTGGGCTTTGCACCGCTGCCATGGCGCGGGGCCTATGTTGCCTCGAAATACGCGCTGGAAGGTTTGACCGACACGCTGCGACTGGAGATGCGCGGTCAACCGATTGAGGTGATCCTGATCGAACCCGGCCCGATCACCACACGCATTCGCGAAAATGCCCAACCCCATTTTGAACGCTGGATCGACTGGCAAAACAGTCCCCGTCGCGGGCTATATGAAAAACTGCGCGAACGGCTTTACGATGACAGCGGCACACCAGACACGTTTGAACTGCCGCCATCCGCGGTGACGCAAAAGCTTGTTCACGCGCTGGAACACCCGCGCCCAAAGCCGCGCTATTATGTGACCACGGCCACCCGCATTGCAGGCATCGCCCGGCGCCTTCTGTCAACGCGCCTGAATGATCGCGTGACACCCAACGGCTAGAGCATTTCGACTTATTCTTGAGGCGCGACAATAAGTCGAAACGCTTTAAACACGCCATTTGGGCCTCGCAATTTGTGCCGGGGCCGTCTATCCAATTGCCGAACCCAGACTGCGAGGCCCCATGTCCGACGATCCCCTGTTCATGCTTGTTGCGCTGGCCTGCGCCGCCGTGCTGATTATCCTGATGCTGGGCATCGGGTCCTTTGGTGTTGGCGGCAAAACAGCACATAAGTATTCCAACAAGTTGATGCGCTGGCGGATCGGGGCACAGGCCGTGGCGATTGCCCTTATCTTGCTCTTTGTCTGGCTGCGCGGAGGAAACGGCTGATGGTTGTCCTGAACAAGATATACACCCGCACCGGGGACAAAGGTGAAACAGCGTTGGGCGACGGATCACGGCGCGCAAAACACGATGCCCGTGTCACCGCCTATGGCACCGTCGACGAAACCAACGCAACAATCGGTATGGCGCGACTTCATGCTGAAGGCGAAATCGATGCAGCCCTCGCGCGCATTCAAAACGATCTGTTTGATCTCGGCGCAGACCTGTGCCGACCAGAGATGGAAAAAGATGCCGACGCGGAATACCCGCCACTGCGCATGGCACAGGAACAAGTGGACCGGCTTGAAGCCGAGATCGACGCGATGAATCAGGCGCTGGAACCGCTGCGCAGCTTCATCTTGCCCGGCGGATCGGCACTGGCCGCACACCTGCACCTGTCGCGCACCGTCAGCCGGCGCGCAGAACGCCTTGCGACCGAACTGGCGACGCAAGAAGACATTAACCCGGTCACGGTCAGATATCTGAACCGCCTGTCAGATTGGTGCTTCGTGGCCGCCCGCGTCGCCAATGATGACGGGAAAACTGATGTGCTTTGGGTGCCTGGCGCGAACCGCTAGGCGGGTCGCAAACGCTCCCGCGCCCTTTGCAACCTGGCGGTTGACGGGCTTGGGGGCGGCCCGCGCTGCGCGCGGGCAGACAAGATCCGGCAAACGTCATCCGCCCCATTTTCTTGTCGAAAATACCTCGGGGTCGCGTCAAATCTCTGATTTGGCGCAGGGGCAGCGCCCCTCAGGCTCACGCAGTGAGCCACCGATGCCGCAAGTCGATTCCCTGCGCTTCCCTTGAAACGGAAACATTCTTGCAAAGAATCCCCCCCAAAACGAAAGAACGCGACGTCCCCGGCACCGTACGTGACGATTTTACGCTGTTTTCAGCGCGTCCAACCCGCTAAACGTGTCGCGAGAGCATGACTGCCCCTCGGGGCTTAACTGGGAGAACCACGCCAATGAAGGTGCTTGTGCCTGTAAAGCGCGTGATCGACTACAACGTGAAGGTTCGTGTGAAAGCGGACGGAACCGGTGTCGATCTTGCCAACGTAAAAATGTCGATGAACCCCTTTGACGAGATTGCCGTTGAAGAGGCCATCCGCCTGAAAGAGGCCGGAAAGGTCGACGAAATCGTCGTTGTATCCATCGGCGTGAAGCAAGCTCAGGAAACCCTGCGCACGGCTCTGGCCATGGGCGCAGACCGCGCCATTCTGGTCACCGCGACCGATGATGTGCATGACGATATCGAGCCGCTGGCCGTTGCCAAAATCCTTGCCAAAGTGGTCGAGGAAGAACAGCCCGGTCTGGTGCTGGCTGGCAAGCAAGCCATCGACAACGACATGAACGCAACCGGCCAGATGCTGTCGGCCCTTCTGGGCTGGTCGCAAGGCACCTTTGCCTCCGAGCTGGACATCGATGGCGACAAGGCCGTTGTGACCCGCGAAGTTGATGGCGGTCTGCAGACCATCAAGGTTTCGATGCCGACCATCGTCACCGTTGATCTTCGTTTGAACGAGCCGCGCTATGCATCGCTGCCCAACATCATGAAGGCCAAGAAAAAGCCGCTGGACGAGAAAACCGCCGCCGACTACGGCGTCGACACCGCGCCGCGTCTTGAGATCGTCAAAACCGAAGAGCCCGCCGCACGCGCTGCCGGCATCATCGTCGGTTCGGTTGACGAGCTGGTAGAGAAACTCAAAGAAGCGGGGGCTGTATAATGGCTGTTCTTCTTCTCGCAGAAGTCAACAATGGCGAACTGGCGCTGGACGCCACTGCCAAAGCTGTCACCGCCGCGAAATCGCTGGGTGACGTGACCGTTCTGGCCGCTGGTGGCACCGCTGCCGCCGCTGGTGAAGCCGCTGCCAAGATCGACGGTGTCGCCAAGGTTCTGGTTGCTGAAGATGCGTCGCTGGGTCACCGCCTGGCGGAATCGACCGCTGCCCTGATCGTATCGCTGGCTGGCGACTATGATCACATCGTGGCGCCTGCCACCACCGACGCCAAGAACGTGATGCCCCGCGTGGCCGCTCTTCTGGACGTGATGGTGATCTCGGACGCGACCGAAGTGGTCGATGGCGACACGTTTGTACGCCCGATTTATGCCGGCAACGCCATGCAGACCGTGAAATCGTCGGATGCCAAGAAGGTCATCACCTTCCGCACCTCGACCTTTGACGCGGCTGGCGACGGTGGTTCGGCACCGGTCGAGACCGTATCGGCTGCCGCTGATCCGGCCCTGTCGGAATGGGTTGAAGACAAGGTTGCCGAAAGCGACCGCCCCGAGCTGACCTCGGCTGGCGTTGTTGTTTCGGGTGGCCGTGGCGTTGGTTCGGAGGAAGACTTCAAACTGATCGAAACCCTCGCTGACAAGCTGAACGCCGCCGTTGGCGCCTCGCGTGCTGCCGTGGATTCGGGCTATGCCCCGAACGACCTGCAGGTGGGTCAGACCGGCAAGGTCGTCGCCCCGGAGCTTTACATCGCCGTCGGCATCTCGGGCGCCATCCAGCACCTTGCTGGTATGAAAGACTCGAAGATCATCGTTGCGATCAACAAAGACGAAGAGGCGCCGATCTTCCAGGTGGCCGATTTCGGTCTGGTCGCTGACCTGTTCGAAGCCGTCCCGGCGCTGACAGAGAAGCTCTGATCCATTTGATTTGAGATCAAAAAGGCCCGCCAGTTTGGCGGGCCTTTTCTTTTGCAACGTCAGGCAGGGGGTCCCCCGCGCGCCGGGACAAAGCGCGGCCTGAAATTGCTTCCTTGATTACCTTGACCGATCCAACAGACCGGCTTCCAGTGCATGTGACGCTTTCAGATGCGCAACACTCCCCAGCATCTGGTCGGCGGCGGCCCGATCGGTCTCGGCAAACAGCAAGCTATCCTTGCCGACTTCAATTTCCTCGGGGGACACGACGACTTCGCATATGTCGTGCACAAAGGGCCGCACCTCGTTGATCATCTCTTCGTCAACGAAAAGCGGATCAGGGCCAAGCAGGCCGGCCTGCGCTCCCTGCGAAATTGGGTGATCCGCCAGCCAAAGCAACACCACGCGGGAACGAACACGCGGGATCAGTGTCTTCATCCGAGCCACCCAAGCTTCGCGCAGCTCTTGTTCGACCATGGCAAAGCGGTCCTCGGAAATCTCCTTCAACGTCGTCAGCAGATGCCGCGTGAAATTGAACTCGGTGAAATCAACCTCGCGGTAGATGGCTTTCAGAAGGTTTGATGCCCGCAAAAACCGATCATTGCGTCGCGGATGCACTGCGTAGAACCGGTTCGACATATTCGCAGCGCCAGGGATTTGGATCACCGTTGCACGGGCGCCGTTACAGGCATCCAGCACGCTTTGATCGTTCAGAAAAACGTCCAGCCCGGCATTCTGACATCCCATATTGATGACCTTCACACCCGCTTCCTGTTCAAGGATCGCAGGATAGGGGCGCTCCATGAACCGCCCATAGGTCTCGGTGCCACCCAGAGCTACGATATAGTCACCGTCCAGCGACCGTTTCGGCCCCCGAAACAAGATTTTTGATGCGCCGTATCTGCACGGCAGATAGTCCAGTGGTTCCTTATCAAGCTTTTCGTAAGCCATTCCACCCACTCCATAACATTTCACCCGAAACGGAGATTCGCACCAAACTCTTGCCAAATCGCTAAACGTAGAATGCGGATTAATCTGTTAGGGCGCGCTTAACCCTTGCACCCCAGACGAGCCGACGCATAGTCTGTCAAAGCAGAAGAAGGAACATTGGATGAGCATTGAGTCAGTGGGCGTGGTCGGCGCCGGTCAAATGGGCAACGGCATCGCACATGTCATGGCACTTGCAGGCTACGAGGTTCGGCTGAACGACATCAGTCAGGACAGTCTGGACGCAGCTGTCGCGCGCATCACCAAGAACCTTGACCGGCAGGTCTCTCGTGACGCAATCGCGGCCGAGGATCGCGACGCCGCCCTAGCGCGAATCTCGACCACGCTGAAGCTGCCCGATCTTGGTCAGACCGACCTTGTGATCGAAGCCGCCACAGAAAACGAGACCATCAAGAAGCAGATTTTCGACACGCTCATTCCCCATCTGAACCCGGACACCATCCTGACCTCGAACACCTCGTCGATCTCGATCACGCGGCTTGCCAGCGGGACAGACCGGCCCGAGCGATTCATGGGGTTTCACTTCATGAACCCGGTGCCGATGATGCAGCTGGTCGAACTGATCCGGGGCATTGCAACGGACGAACCAACTTATAAGGCCTGCCTGAAAGTTGTTGAGAACCTGGGCAAGACCGCGGCGAGCGCCGAAGACTATCCTGCCTTTATCGTGAACCGCATTCTGATCCCGATGATCAACGAGGCCTGCTATGCGCTTTATGAAGGCGTGGGATCGGTTGCCTCGATTGATGCCTCTCTGAAACTGGGGGCTAATCACCCGATGGGACCGCTGGAGCTGGGTGATTTTATCGGGTTGGACACCTGCCTTGCGATCATGAACGTGCTGCATGATGGGCTGGCGGACACCAAGTATCGCCCCTGCCCACTTTTGGTGAAATATGTCGAAGCCGGCTGGGTCGGGCGCAAAGCCGGGCGCGGGTTTTATGACTACCGTGGCGACGCACCAGTCCCGACGCGGTAAGACGGTGGGCAGACAAAACGACGAATTCATAAAACGACAGGGCGCCACGAGGCGCCCTTTCTGTTCAACGCGAGCGCAGAGACAATGTATGCTCGCGCAACCACGCCATGAACCCACGCGGATCACTGTTAAGCGGCTCCATCTCGCTATCCGTCAGCGGTTTGCCCACCACCGGCTTGATCGGTCGGTTGCAGCTTTTCACGATCTCATGCAGCAAAAGCGCCTGACGCATGGTGGCCGAAAGCCGGTTTGCGATCTGGTACCAACGGGTATTGGCGCCCGGGAAGTAAATCGGCACCACGCGGGCACCTGAGCGGCGAATGAGCTGCGCTGTAAAAACATTCCATTCCCGTTCAATTGCCGGCCCCATCAGACTGTCTGATGACGCCACAACGCCCGACGGGAACAATGTCACCAGCCCGCCCTGTTTCAGGAAGGCCATGGTCTGCGCGCGCATTTCGACCATCTTCTTTTGTGCTTCGGGATCATGGGGGAACGGCACCGTGATCATGTAAGACGAGGCAACCTCGTCCAACCCGTCCAGCACCGAACGCGTGAGAATGCGGTAATCATCACGCCGACGCCCAATGAGTTCAGCCAGCACCATGCCATCAACCAACCCATGCGGGTGGTTTGCGACAACCACCACTGGCCCCTCCAGCGGGATATTGGCCAGCTGCTCATCCGGCGTCTGAACCGTGACGCCCATCACATCCAGACAGGCCTTCCAGAACGCCTGCCCCTTGGGAGCGCCACGCTTTTCTAAATTGCGCACCATGCGTAGGATCGACAGCTTACCGGTGAACCATTCCACCGTTCTGATGATCAGGGATTGCAGCGGGTTGTTGAATGAATTCGCATAGGTCAGGCTGCGCCGATCATATTGCTGATGCGACAGGGTCGGCTTCAACGCGTCACCTGTTTGCGTTGCAGTGTTTTTCTGAACATCCTGAACCACGTTGACCTTCATCCTTGACCGGCACGCCGATGCTTACATGCCTTCGCCGAACTTATCAGCAACCAGCGCCTCTAGCGCGTTCATCAATTCTGCTGCCTGCGGACCCGAGGTTTCCACCTCGATGGTCGTGCCCTGAGACGCGGCCAGCATCAAGAGCCCCATGATTGAATCCCCTTCTGCATCCAGACCGTCTTTGGACACCCGTGCAGATGCATCATGGTTTTCAACCGTATCGACAAATTTCGCCGACGCCCGGGCGTGCAAACCCTTCACATTGATGATCTCAAGTGACCGACTGTTGCTCATGCCATTACTCCTCACTGACATCGATACAGTCGATGTATTTGCGCCCTGCAGCAAGCGCCTTCTGCGTCGACGCCTCGACCGAGAGATGCCGCGTTTTCGCAAGTTTCAACAGCATGGGCAGATTGGCACCATAAAGAATCTTGCGATTGACCTGACAGCAAGCGGTCAGCGACAGATTTGCCGGAGAGCCACCAAACATATCCACGACGATCACAACACCGTCGCCATTGTCGACCTCGTCTGCGGCCGAACAAATCTCGGCACGTTTTCCATCGCGATCACATTCCGCATCGGTGGAAATGGCGCGCATTCCCGGCTGCGCGCCGACCACATGTTCGACCGCCGCCAGATACTCACGCGCCAAACCGCCATGCGCCACGATCACGATACCGATCACGTCAGTTCCCCGTTCCTTTCACCCCACCCGTACGGGCGTGGCGTTCCAATTCCCGATGTCTAATTGACACCTGCCGCCCTTTGGTTGCAAGCAACTTTGCCAATCTTTCCGCTAGGGCAACTGACCGGTGCTGCCCGCCCGTGCATCCAAAGCCAATGGCAAGATGAGACTTGCCCTCGTCGCCAAAGGCTGGGATCAGAAATTCTGCCAAACCGCTGACCCGGTCGAAGAATTCAGCGAATCTCTCATCTTCAGTGACATAGTCCGCCACCGCATCACTGCGCCCATCCAAGCCACGCAAGGCAGGCTCCCAGTGAGGATTGCGCAGGAAACGCGCGTCAAACACCATGTCCAGCCCGCGCGGCACCCCGCGCTTGAACGAAAAGGAATGCACGGACACAGCCAGCGCTTCGTCCCCTGACACGGAAAGCCAGCGCATGATTTCAGCCTTCAAGTCATGCGGGGACAGATCCGAGGTATCAATCAAAACATCCGCTCGGCCCCGCACTGGCACCAACAGCTCAAGCTCGCGATCGATGCCATGTTGTGGGGTTTCCGCCGGGGCCAAAGGGTGACGCCTTCGAGTTTCGGAATAGCGACGCACAAGCACATCAGGCGTACTGTCGAGATACAAAAGCTCCATATCGATGGCGTCGTCTTCACGAAGGTCTTCGATCATCTTCAACATGGTTTCCGTCGAAAAATCGCGATTGCGCACATCCACGCCCAGCGCCAAAGGATGACCCAATGCAGGCCCGGACAACACCCGGTCAATCAGGGACAAAGGCAGGTTGTCGATCACCTCGTAGCCGATATCTTCGAGCACCCGCACCGCCGTGGTGCGACCCGCCCCGGACGGTCCCGTGACAAGGACCAGTTTCTGACCGGATTTGGTTTTCTCGTTCGTCATGGCAACTGCTTTCTCTGGCACCCCCGAAAAGCCCCGGGCTGTATGCCGGGCCTTCATGGATATAGGAAGGCTGTGGCCTCACCGCCATTCACAACCCTGTGCGCCCGACTATCCCGCGGCCGCATCCATATATCTGCCATACCGCAGGAGGTTATAGATCGCACAGGCAAAATAGGGGGCATCCACGCGGTAAAGCGTGTCAATCGGCATCCCTGCAACAGTGGTCTGGTGGGGCGAATGTGGCAGACGTTCCAATTCAATCTCGCCCATATTCACCACAAGAGACAATCGCGCGGACGCCTGCCAAGGCACTTGGATAAGCCCTACACCACGCGCCTCAATCACACCGCGAAGCCTGTCTGGCGCGCTGAGAAGCGGCCCTTCAGGCTGAGGCGCAACATGGGTCAGATCATCCGCAATCAGCGCGGCCCCCATGCCGATCAGCTCCAACGCAAGCGCGGATTTTCCCGACCCGGATGGCCCGATGATCATCACCCCCAGATCACCCACAGCCACAGCGGTGGCATGGAAGTTCTCATCCTGCGGCCCAGCGGCATCCGACATCAGACAGGCAGGCCCACAACAAAGCGTGCACCCAGCGGCTCCGAGGTGACATCCGCATCCGTCGGGCGAATGTTTTCAGCCCAGATCACGCCGCCATGTGCCTCGACAATCTGCTTCGAGATCGCCAGACCAAGCCCAGAATTGTTACCAAACTGGTTCTCGGGTCGCTCGGAATAGAAGCGCTTGAAAATCTTGGTCAACGCCTGTTCAGGAATGCCGGGGCCCGTGTCCTCGATCACGACCAGAACGCGGTTTTCACGACGCCGTGCCCAAACCCGGATCGCATCGCCATCTTCGCAGAAGCTCAACGCATTGGTGATCAGGTTCACAAAGACCTGCGCCAAACGCGCTTCCAGCCCGCTGATATGCACAGGTTGCGCCGGCAGATCGGTGATGAAATCCACACCTTTGGTTTCGGCTTCGCCGCCAAGATACTCGGTCAGGTTCCGCAGCATTTTGAGCAGATCGAAGGCCTCTTCCTCTTCTTTCACCAGCTCGCTGTCCAGACGTGAGGCATTGGAAATATCGCTGACCAGACGGTCCAAACGGCGCACATCATGGTCGATCACATCCAAAAGTTTTTCGCGCTGTTCGTCCTTTTTGGCAAACCGCAACGTGCCAATGGCCGAGCGTAGACTGGCCAGCGGGTTCTTGATCTCATGCGCCACGTCAGCGGCAAATTGTTCATTGGAATCAATGCGGTCGTAAAGAGCTCCGACCATGCCGCGCAGGGCACCAGACAGGCGTCCAATCTCGTCGGGACGACCGGTCAGATCAGGGATACGCACCCGGCCGGGTTTGACATTGCGCGCATTCTTATCGCGCCCCAGCTCGGCCGCAGCGGCCAGATCGGACAGGGGGTTTGCAATGGTCGAGGCCAGAAGCAGGCTCAGACCGATCGACACCATGATGGCAATCACGAACATCTGCAGCAGCTGCTCGCGCTCGGCGCGCACCAGCTGGTCCAGTTCACCCGCGGCGCTGGTGATGGCGACAACGCCCATCGGGGCGCCGTCCTGAAGGATCGGGGTCGCAACCGAAAAGACCGTGCCACCCTGCTCATCCACCCCATTTGACACTTGGGTCGAGCCGCCCATCGCGCCCGCGACAAGCGTGCGCGCCATGTTTTCCGCATCCAGCGGCTGATTGACGGCATCAGAATCAGCAAACAGCCCCGACACACCTTCCCAGACCGTATTCAGGAAATCGGTGATCACCGTGGAACTGGTGTCCCGCTTCAACCCATCCACGGGCGTTGGCTCGGCACGGGGCTGACCAACAGAGCTGGCCAGGATCATCGCCTCGGGATCAAAGACAAACACCTCGAGCCCAACCGGCAAATGCAGGTTCGACAGAGTGTCGGAGAAGCCGTAGTCGACTTGGGCAGGCGGTGCGACTGTTGGGGCAGCCGGTACGGCGTCAGCTGCGTCACCAACCGCGGTGTCGGGCGTGTCTTGCGTGACCGCATCAACCGCCGCCTCCGCCGGGGCGGCCTCATCGGTCCCCATCTGGGCCAGCTGCGCTTCGAACACATCTGCAATCAGCTCGGCTTCCACCACCAGACCCAGCTCGCGCTGAATTAGCAGGCTGTCGCGAAACGGGTTCAGATAAAGAACCCCCGCAACCAGAACCACAAGCCCCAGAAGGTTGAATGTAATGATCTTGCGTGCCAGCGGCGAGCGGTTGATCGAAATCAGCCCCCTTTGCGCGCGTCGGTCCCGCAGTTCCGGATCCACCATGCCACTGGGCGAGACCCAGTCTTCGCCCAGCACCACATCAGAGCCAGAGGTTGTCTTGGTGTCTTTCACCATAACCACCATTCACTTGAACGCCCGCTGGCGATCATTCTTCGTTGTAACGGTATCCGATACCGTAAAGTGTTTCGATCGCCGAAAAGTCATCATCCGCCGTACGCATTTTCTTGCGCAGACGCTTGATGTGGCTGTCGATGGTGCGGTCATCCACATAAACCTGATCGTCATAGGCGACATCCATCAACTGATCGCGGCTTTTCACGAAACCCGGCCGGGTGGCCAGCGCTTGCAACAGCAGGAATTCCGTCACGGTCAGTGAAACATCATTGCCCTTCCAGCTGACCGCGTGGCGCAGCGGGTCCATGACCAGTTCGCCGCGCACCATGGTCTTGCTTTCTTCGACTTCACCGGCCTCGTCATTGGTGATGACTTCCTGACGGCGCAAAAGCGCCCGGATGCGTTCGACCAGCAGGCGCTGACTGAATGGTTTGGTGACATAGTCATCCGCCCCCATACGCAGCCCCAGTACTTCGTCAATCTCGTCATCTTTCGATGTCAGGAAAATCACCGGCAGGGTCGACGTCTTCTGGCGCACCCGCTGCAACAGGTCCATCCCATCCATGCGCGGCATCTTGATATCGAAGACCGCGAGGTCGGGCAGACGTTGGGAAAACGCGTCCAGCGCGCTTTGCCCGTCATTATAGGTTTCGACGTCAAAGCCCTCGGCTTCAAGCGTCATGGACACGGATGTCAGGATATTTCTGTCATCGTCCACCAAAGCGATCCTCGACATAAGAGGTCTCCTTGCACTGCTCTGTTATGTTTTTTTCCATTGTCCCGTTTTACGCAGGGCGAATCAACATCGAACTGCGAATCGGTCGGGTGGGTGCATCAATCTTGCCCTGAAAGTGTGAAATGATGGCGAATATGCCTCACAATCCGTTCCGATAGGGGATCTGCTGGTTGCGCAAACAAGCCTTTGGTTGCGCTAACTGGGGCAAAGCGACCTGTTCCATTTGAAAGGCGGCGTGCTATAGCGCCCTTACCGGCCCTCGTTCACATGAGGGTTGGCGCGCGTGGCAGGGGTGCTGCGCGGTCTCATGTGAAACAGATACGCCGGGGGACATAACGGACCGGCGACAGGAGCAAATAAATGACCACTGGACGGGTAAACCCGGCGCGCCGCTTGGAAGATCAAGGGATCGAAGGGCTGGGCAATGTCTATTACAACCTGATGGAGCCTGCTCTGATCGAAGCCGCGCTGGAGCGTGGCGAAGGTCGTCTGGGCAATGGCGGCGCCTTCCTGGTCGAGACCGGCAAGCACACGGGCCGCTCTCCGAAGGACAAGTTCGTCGTCAAGACGCCCAGCGTAGAGCCGCATATCTGGTGGGAAAACAACCCTCCGATGGATCCGGCCAAGTTCGATGTTCTTTACGAAGACATGCTGGAGCACATGAAGGGCAAGGACTACTACGTTCAGGACCTCTTCGGTGGCGCGGACCCCGCACACCGTCTGGATGTACGTGTCGTGTCCGAGCTGGCCTGGCACAACCTTTTCATCCGTCACCTGCTGCGTCGCCCCGACCGCGACGAGCTGGACGAGTTTGAACCCGAATTCACCATCATCAACTGCCCGACCTTCAACGCTGACGCCGAGCGTCACGGCTGCCGGTCAGAAACGGTGATCGCGCTGAACTTCGACCGCAAGCTGATCCTGATCGGCGGCACCGAATATGCCGGCGAGAACAAGAAGTCGGTCTTCACGCTCTTGAACTACATGCTGCCCGAAAAAGGCATCATGCCGATGCATTGCTCAGCCAACCATGCCACGGGTAATCCGGTCGACACCGCGATCTTCTTTGGCCTGTCGGGCACCGGCAAGACGACCCTGTCGGCCGATCCCGCACGCACGCTGATTGGCGATGACGAGCACGGCTGGTCGGACACCGGCACCTTCAACTTCGAAGGTGGCTGCTATGCCAAGACCATCAACCTGTCGGCTGAAGCCGAACCGGAAATCTACGCCACGACCCACAAGTTCGCGACCGTGATCGAGAACATGGTCTATGACGAAGAGACCAAGGAACTGGATTTCGAAGATGACAGCCTGACGGCCAACATGCGTTGCGCCTATCCGCTGCACTATATCTCGAACGCGTCGGAAACCGCCATCGGGGGCCACCCGAAGAACATCATCATGCTGACCTGTGATGCGTTTGGTGTTCTGCCTCCGATCGCGCGGCTGACCCCGGCGCAGGCGATGTATCACTTCCTCTCAGGTTTCACCTCGAAAGTGGCTGGCACCGAGAAGGGCGTGACCGAGCCTGAACCCACCTTCTCGACCTGCTTTGGCGCCCCCTTCATGCCGCGCCGCCCGGCCGAGTATGGCGCGCTTCTGCGGGACAAAATCGCCAAACACGGCGCCACCTGCTGGCTGGTGAACACCGGCTGGACCGGCGGCGCCTACGGCACTGGTTCGCGCATGCCGATCCGCGCCACGCGCGCGCTTCTGACCGCTGCTCTGGACGGGTCGCTGGCTGAAACCACCTTCCGCAAGGATGAAAACTTCGGCTTCGAGGTTCCGGTGAAGGTGGAAGGCGTTGCCGACCTGCTTCTGGACCCGCGCCGCACATGGCAGGACGCAGCCGCTTATGACGCGCAAGCCGCGAAACTGGTCAAGATGTTCTCGGACAACTTCGTTCAGTATGAAGGCGACATTGACGATGATGTGAAAGCCGTCGCCATCGGCTGAGCCACGCGCCAGTAGACAATCACGCAAACGCCCCGGCCCTCGCGCCGGGGCGTTTTCCTTTTGGCGGACGCCATAGCCTTACGCTCCGTGACCTTACGCCTAGTCATGCTTTACGTGAAGGTCAGGGTTGCGGTTGCATGGCCGCATGTCGGAAACCGTGATCATTGATGGCCCCGCGCCGCTCACCGGAACCTTCTTTGCAGCGGACACTCCGCGCGCATTGGCCGTCCTGAACGGGGCCACGGGCGTGCCGCACCGCTTTTACCGTCATTTCGCCGCCTGGCTGGCCGAAACACAGGGCATCTCTTGCCTGACTTATGATTACCGAGACTTCGGCGCCTCAGCGACCACACACTCCAGCAAGGTCACGGCCAACATGCTCGACTGGGGCCTGCACGACACGCAAGCCGCGCGAGATTGGGCCGCTCTACGTGCCGGTGGGTTACCCCTCTGGCTGATGGGGCATTCTCTTGGGGGGCTGATGCTGGCCCGACAGTCAGGCACCGATGCGATCTCCCGCGTGATCACCATTTGCACCGGACCCGTGCACACCACAGACCACCCATGGCCGTTTCAAGCCACGGTCCGTGCTCTCTGGTTCGCTGTCGGCCCTGCCGCATACACCACGCTTGGCTATGTGCCGGGTCGCCTGTCGGGACTGGGGTCCGACATCCCCGGCCCGGTGTTCCGCCAGTGGAAACGCTGGTGCACCACGCGTGGCTACCCCGCACAGGACCCGAACATTCCATCCGCGCCCAAAGCAGCCTTTGCGTGTCCTGTCAATTTTATCTCGATGTCCGATGATACATCCGTGCCCCCTCACGCTGTTGCGCGCATGACAGAGCTTTATCCCGGCTGCCAATGCGAACATCGCGCTTTGACCCCTCAGGCGTTCGGCTTGCATAAAATCGGACATATCGACGTTTTCCGGCGCAAAAACAAAGCGGTGTGGCCCGCGTTGATCGCTTAGCCTCTAGCCCAATACGCCCTTTCGGATCAGGTTCAATCCGGCCAACGTCAACACGATCAGCGTCACGCGCTTGAACGTTCTCTGCGGCATCAGATCATGAAGGTGCCCACCCAGAAGAACACCTCCAAGCGCCGGCGCCAGCATCATGGCTGACAAGGGCGCGGTTTGGGCAGACAACACCCCCGACTTTACATGCGCCACAACCAAAGCAACCGCGCCGATCCCATATATCACCCCCTGCACACGCATCTGTTCGGCCTTGGGCGTATTGATTGCCGTCAGATAGGCCACCGTCGGTGGCCCCCAAACCCCTGACAAACCACCAACAAAGCCCGCGACCCCCGCAACGAGCACCTCGGTCCGATTTCGGTTCTCCGATCGCAACCGCGGCGACCAGCCAACAAGCTGCATGGCGCAGAACAGCACAATTGGCACACCAATCGCGATGAACAGAAGATCCTTGGGCATATGCGTGACCAATTGCGCAGACGCCAGCAGCATCACAAGAAGCACCAGCAGAAACACCCGGAACTTGGACACGGCCTCGACCGCCGCCGATACACCTTGCCTCAACGCCTGATAGCCATTGGTCAAAACTGTGGGCAGAATCAGCGCGGCAAGTGCGACCTCGACAGGCAAAAATGTCGCCAGTCCCGAGATCATGATCAGCGGCATGCCAAATCCAACCGCGCCCTTCACAAAGCCCGCAAACAAGGTCACGAAAAACGCCAGAACAAGCGCTTCCAATGGCAGTTCGGCAAGAATACCCATGGCCAATCTCCGTAGATTTCTTCTGTTCTACTGCACCCGTGCGCAACTGGCACCTCAGATTCCACTGCGTCATATTTGTTCGCAATCGGCAATCTTGTTGTATTTTAATTGCGCTGCACCTGCAAAATGACTATTTCTCTGCAGACGCGAAATGAATGACCGAATCCCGGTCGTATGGACAGGAGTTTCCGATGACCAACGCCCTGATCGACAACCTTCTTGACCTAACCGGCGCGGCCCTTGCCCCGGTTGAAGCAACCTTTGACGCCGCCAAGGAAAATGTCCGCGCGCTGGTGTCAGAAGGCGATCGCGTGTCGGGCGCGAAATTGGAAGAACATCAAGCCGCCGCCCACGCCTTGTCGTGGCTGGCCACCTATGCGGAAAGCCTGCGCCAGATGAACGCATGGGCCAGCCGCCTGTCCGAAAATGGCCAGCTTGGCGAAATGGAAAAGCTGATCCTGCAGATCGCTTTTGGCGAATACCTTGCCCAGATGAAGGGCGGTATGATGATGAGCCAGAACGAAATGGCGCGTCTGGCCGATATGGGTGTTGATGGCGCAGCGTTGGACACGGATGCAATCAACACGCTGATCGCGCAGGGCAACAACCAAGCCGCCCGCACCCGTCTGGTCGAACTGATGCAAGACAATGCCGGCCACGCCACTTTCGGGGCCACCGGCCTGGACGAAGAGTTGGAGATGATCCGCGAGCAGTTCCGCCGCTATGCCGATGACCGCGTGGTTCCCAATGCGCATGAATGGCACCTGAAGGATGACTACATCCCGCTGGAAATTCTGGAAGAGCTGGCGGAAATGGGCGTCTTTGGCTTGACCATCCCCGAGGAATACGGCGGACTGGGCCTGTCGAAAGCCTCGATGGTCGTGGTCTCAGAAGAGCTGTCACGCGGCTATATCGGCGTGGGCTCTTTGGGCACCCGCTCGGAAATCGCGGCCGAACTGGTCGAGGCCGGCGGCACCGAAGAGCAAAAGCAACACTGGCTGCCCAAACTGGCCAGCGCAGAAATCCTGCCGACCGCCGTGTTCACCGAACCCAACACCGGCTCGGACCTTGGTTCGCTGCGCACCCGTGCGGTCAAGAACGCAGATGGCGACTATGAAGTGACCGGCAACAAAACCTGGATCACCCACGCGGCACGGACCCACGTGATGACGCTTTTGGCGCGTACTGATCCTGACAGCACAGACCACCGTGGTCTGTCGATGTTCCTGGCCGAAAAGACCCCCGGCGACGACGAGAACCCGTTCCCGACCGAAGGCATGACCGGCGGCGAGATCGAGGTGCTGGGCTATCGCGGCATGAAAGAATTCGAACTGGGCTTTGACGGTTTCAAAGTGAAGGGCGAGAACCTGCTGGGTGGCGTTGAAGGTCAGGGCTTCAAGCAGCTGATGAAAACTTTTGAGGCAGCCCGCATCCAGACCGCCGCCCGTGCGATCGGTGTGGCGCAGAACGCGCTGGAAATCGGCATGCAATATGCTGAAGACCGCAAACAGTTCGGCAAGTCTCTGATCAACTTCCCCCGCGTCGCCAACAAGCTGGCCATGATGGCGGTTGAGATCATGGTCGCGCGCCAGCTGACCTATTTCTCTGCCTGGGAAAAAGACCACGGCCATCGCTGTGACCTTGAGGCCGGTATGGCCAAGCTGTTGGGCGCACGTATTGCCTGGGCCTGTGCAGACAATGCGCTGCAGATCCATGGCGGCAACGGTTTTGCGCTGGAATATCAGATCAGCCGCGTGCTCTGCGACGCCCGTATCCTGAACATCTTTGAAGGTGCTGCTGAAATTCAGGCACAGGTCATCGCGCGCCGCCTGCTGGGTTAAAGCACCGACCAGAAGCCCAAAGCCAGTATCAGGCAAAGTGGGCTATAGAAAATCAGGTTGAGCCGTGCAAATGGCTCTTCCATACGTCTGGCCCGCGACAGAAACAGATAACTGATCAGCCCGCGCAGGCCGAAGACTGCAACCAGTCCCCAACCCATCGTGTTCAGAAGCCAGCTTGGCGCCATGGCTGACCCTTTGGTAAGCCCAAACAGCACCAGCGCAGCAATCAGCAAAGCAATGGCCACCAACCCGGCGGCCCAGCCCGGCGGCATTTGTGTGATGCCCGGTTCACCAACCACCGTACGCGCAAGCGCCGCTTCATCTCTTACGGGCCACCAGACGCCCAAGGCCCAAAGCACATGCACACCCGCGGCTCCAATCAAAATCGCATAGGTGAGAATTACCAGAATCGTCTGCATACTGCTTGTCCTTTCGATACATACGCTTGCGTATGGTGCATGACATCGTTAAGTTGTCAATACGCTTACGTATGGAGCTTGAGCAATGGCGACTTCAAATGAAAAACTAAGCGCAGAAAGCTGGATTCTTGCCGGGTTTCGCGCCCTTGCCCGGTCCGGCCCACAAGCCTTGAAAGCAGAGCCGCTTGCACGAGAGGTGGGCGCGACAAAAGGATCTTTTTACTGGCATTTCAAAGATGTTCCCGCATTCCACGCCGCCATGCTTGCCCTGTGGGAAGAAAGAGCCGTTGATGATATCACGCGTTTCTTAGACGCCGAGACAGACCCGGTCCGCAGGCTCTATATGCTTGGCGACATCTCAACTTCGACAGATGAAGAACATGGCGGCGATGCCGTGGAGCCTGCCATTCGCGCATGGGCGCAAAGTGACCATACGGTAGCGGATGCCGTAGAACGGATTGATCGAAAGCGTATGGAATATCTCTCGGGCATTTTGTCAGATCTCGATCTGACCAACCCAGATTTTGCGCGAATGATCTACGGGGCCTATATCGGAATGGGAACACTGTCCGCCAAAGACGGCGCGGATAACAAAAGCGCGATGAGCACACTTCTGGCCGCGCTTTTGGCCCTGCAGGACGCCTGACGACTGGCAAAGGCCTTCCTGCGCACCTATGTGAAACCTATGAAACATATCCTCTTCGTCGCCGCCGCCACAACGCTGCTTTCTGCATGCAAGGATGAAACCATTTCAGGCTATGCTGATCCGGAGGCCGTATGGGAGCTGACAGAGCTGAACGGTTCCAGTTTCGACGCCCGTGCAACCATTCGCTTCCCCGAGCAGGGTAAAATCACCGGCCAAGCGCCCTGCAACAGGTATTTCAGCGCGCAGAAAGCCCCCTATCCCTGGTTCGAAACCGGTCCCATCGCAGCGACAAAAATGGCATGCGCTGACTTGGAGGCTGAAACGCAGTTCTTTGCCGCTTTGGAAAAAATGAGCCAATCAGAGGCTCTGGGGTCGACCTTGATTTTGTCGAACGAGAAGGGCGACGAAATGGTGTTCAAAGCCCGGAAGAATTGATCGCGTCGCGGCGCAACCGATCCACAAAACGCGCCCGCGCCTCGGGCAAAGGACGATCTCCCAAAGCATGGGCGACCCCGTGAAGAAGGAAGTGTCCGGTGGTCACAAGACCATCCAGAACGCTTTGCAACTGCCCCTCGCCAACCCCCAACAGCTCGGGTGGAAGCGGCAGCAAACGATCCGCCCATTCCCCCGCGCCCTCAGCAGACACCGCGCGCCCGGTTTTGGGGGACACATAGGCCAGATCATCACGGGCCCCGGACACGGCGCAGGCGGACAGGTCAAGGCCAAAGCCAAGCTCATCCAGCAAAGCCAGCTCCCATTTCAGATAGGCCGTGGGCCAAGCCTCGTTCACCCCCAGAAGGTCCAGCATTGATTGCGTGCGGGCATAAAGCACCGGATGCGGTTCCCGTTCCGGAAGGGCAAATCCCAAAATCGCGGTCATTGCGTTTAACCCTGCCAAGGCCGTGCGGTCAGACATCACAAGGGCGCGGCTTTTCAGAGGTTCGACGGTATAGCTGCCGATATGTTCTTCAAGGCGGGCGCGCCAAGACACATCAATCTGCGCGCCGGGCTGCAAGATAGGAGCAATTTTGCGGCTGACACCCCCGCGCACGACCCCTGCATGGCGCCCATGTTCCTTGGTGAAAACATCAATGATGACAGAGGTTTCGCCATGCTTGCGCACCGACAACAAAGCCCCCTGATCGCGCCAATCCATCGCCTACCTCCTGCCCTTTAGCATAGCGGTCGGTCGGTCAGTCCGAAAGCCCCGGCTCGTCCAACAGATGTCGGCCTTGCTTATCTTCGACTTCGATCACCCAAAGGTCTGGATCAAAGCTTTTTTGCTTCGTGATCGCAGCGTCCACATCGACCTCGGCGCCTTCCACCAACACCATCCAACAACGATCACCTGTCATCAAATCAAAGCTGCGCTGATAGACGGCGGCCTGCCCATCGAGCGTGTTTATCTTGACCAAAACAGCCCCGGCCGTCGCGTCGCCCTTCTGGGTCACAAAAGCCGGAATGTCAGACAGGCGCAGACGTGTCAGATAGGCCGAGACCCAAACATCCGCGGTCAGGCGCATCACTTATTCCCGTCGCGGAAATCAAGCCCCATTTCTGAGTAGCGCTCTTTTTCCTCAAGCCAGTTCGGGCGCACTTTCACCTGCAGGAATAGATGGATTTTACGCCCCATGAACTCCTCCAGCTCGGCGCGAGCGGATTGGCTGACAGCTTTGATCGTCTCGCCACGTTTGCCCAGAAGGATGCCTTTGTGCCCATCACGCGCGACATAGATGATCTGATCAACACGGGCTGATCCATCTTTGCGTTCTTCCCAGCTTTCTGTTTCGACGGTCAGCTGATAGGGCAGTTCCTGATGCAGGCGCAGAGTCAGTTTCTCGCGCGTCATTTCGGCGGCAATCATGCGCATGGGCAGGTCTGCGATCTGGTCTTCGGGATAGAGCCATGGACCGGTTGGCAGATGGCCAGCGAGCCACGTGCGCAGGTCTTTCACGCCATGGCCTTTCTCGGCCGAGATCATGAAAGTCTCGGAAAAATCAAACCGCTCATTCAGGTCTTTGGTCAACGCCAACAGAACCTCGGACTGGACCTTGTCGATCTTGTTGATGGCCAGCGCCACCGTGCGGCCCTGACCGATCTCTTTCAGACCTTCCAGAATACGCTCGACACCTTCAGTGACGCCGCGATGGGCCTCGACAAGCAGGACAATCACATCCGCATCAGACGCGCCTCCCCATGCGGCGGCCACCATGGCACGATCCAGACGACGGCGCGGCTGGAACAGACCGGGCGTGTCCACGAACACGATCTGAGCATCGCCCTCGATCGCAACACCACGAATGCGCGCGCGGGTCGTTTGCACCTTGTGCGTCACGATCGAGACCTTGGCCCCCACCATGTGATTGGTCAGCGTCGATTTCCCCGCATTGGGTTCGCCGATCAGCGCCACAAAGCCTGCGCGGGTCTGAGCATCCGACATGTGTTTATCCTTCCAGCTGCGCCAGAAGCGCTTTGGCCGCTGCCTGTTCGGCGGCACGTTTTGAATTGGCTTGCGCCGTGGCGGATTTTCCATCCGCAAGCTGCACTTCGATGGTGAACACCGGCGCGTGATCAGGCCCGTCTCGGGCTGTTTCAACATATTTCGGCACGGCCATTTTACGGGCCTGCGCCCATTCCTGCAGCGCCGTCTTCGCGTCGCGCGCGTCGGCTTCGACCTTGTTGATGCGATCCCCCCACAAGCGCAGGATCATGTCGCGGGCCGCTTCCAGACCGGCATCCAGATAGACAGCGGCGATCACCGCCTCCATCGCGTCACCCAAAAGCGCCAGCTTGCGGCGCCCACCGGTCTTCATCTCGGACCGGCCCAGTTTCAGCACCGCCCCCAGATCAACCTGTCGCGCCACATCGGCACAGGTTTCCTTGCGCACCAAAGCGTTATACCGCGGCGCCAGCGTGCCCTCGGGCGCATTGGGGTCATCGCGCAGCAGCTTTTCAGCCATCACAAGCCCAAGCACCCGGTCCCCCAGAAACTCGAGCCGTTGATTGTCTGGTCGCGTCGAAGAAGAGATCGACCCGTGGGTCAACGCGCGCACAAGAAGATCGGGCTCTTTGAACTCATGCCCAATCCGCGCCGCGAAGGCCTGAAGGTCGCCTGACAGTTTCACTCGATTTCCTTGAAGAACCGGTCAGAGCGCCAGGTCCAGAAATAGAAAAGACGTTTGCCTGCCGCCGAGAACATCACCCGATCCGCGCGTCCAAGAAGGTATTCAGCGGGCACAAAGCCGACACCGCCAGCGTTTTGCTTTTCGCGGCTATCTTTCGAGTTGTCCCGATTGTCACCCATGAAGAAGTAGTGCCCTTCTGGCACCGTGAACACATTAGTATTATCCACGCTTCTGGTAGTGAAGTTCAAAATCGAATGTTCGACACCGCCCGGCAGCGTCTCGATGTATTTTTCTTTCAAGCACTCGGCGCCTATTCCAACGGGCCGGTTGACACACTGCGGCAAGTGACCGAACCGTCCTTGTTGTTCCTTGTTCTCAGAGAACACGCCATCAGGGGTTTGCTTGACCTCTTGACCGTTGATGAACAAAATACCGCCGTTAATCTGGATCTTATCGCCGGGCAGGCCGATTACCCGTTTCACATAGTCGACATTCAGCGTTGGATGGCGGAATACCGCGACGTCGCCTCGCTCGGGTTCAGAGCCAAACAGGCGACCATCAATCGGGCAGGACGAGAACGGGCAGGAGTGGCGCGAATAGCCATAGGCCATCTTGTTCACGAACAGGAAATCCCCGATCAACAACGTGTCTTTCATCGAACCGCTCGGAATCCAGAACGGCTGAAAGAACAGCGTGCGGAACACACCGGCGATCAGAAGCGCCCAGAAGATGGTCTTCACATTGTCCCAAAGACTGTCTTTTTGTGTTTCGGCCATGTTTCCTGCCTTTTACCTAACGCGCCCCCTGGGGCCTGTACCTTTGCAGGCGATATGAGGGGATGGGCGGGGCGTGTCAAGCTGACCCCCGCAAAAGCCCCGGAAATGCAGCGGTTTCGCCCGTTTAAGAGGCGAATTCAAAGCGGGCGCGCCTCGATCACCACGAAGGCCTGCGCCCAAGGGTGGTCATCGGTCAGGGTCACATGAATCAGCGCCTCATGGCCGTCGGGTGTCATCTGATCCAACCGCTCACGCGCCCAGCCGGTGACCTCCATCACGGGCTGGCCCGTGCGCAGGTTAGATACCGCCATATCGCGCCAGCTGATCCCCATCGCAAGCCCGGTGCCCAGCGCCTTGGAGCACGCTTCTTTCGCAGCCCAGCGCTTGGCCAGCGTTCCGGCCTCGTCCTTGCGGCGTGCGGCCTTGGCCAGCTCGCGGTCGGTGAAAACGCGGTTGCGAAAGCGGTCGCCGAACCGGTTCAACGTGCCCTCGATACGTTCGATATTCGCAAGGTCCGTGCCGATGCCCAAAATCATTGAGCGAGATCTCCCATCCCGGTCGTAATCTCTCCGCTGGCTTGGTTCAGGGTGACAAAAAGCTGGCCCCAATTGCCGGCCCCTGTATCGGGATCGTAGAGTGCGGCGGGCAGCGCGAAAACCAACCCGCGTGCCGGGTCATAGTCAGCCTCGATTGCATCAAGCGTTAGACCGGCAAAACCCAACGATCCGTCCAGCGATACGACGCGGCACTGGCGATCCCCCAGCTCGCTATACGGCGGGGACAGGATCAACAGGTGATAGGCGCCCGCAGCGGGTTCCACCGTGTCCAATACCGCCAGACGCACATCGCCATTGGCAAAGGTCTGACTGTTGTCGATCCATGGCTCGACGACATTGGCGGCGCTCGCGCGCCAGTCACAGGGTTCGACCGTCTGGGCCGCCGCCGGTGACAAAGCGACCAGCAGGAACAAGGTGGCCCAGCGGATCATGCCCGCGCCTCGTCCATCAGGCGCCGCATTTCGGCGATGGCATCGGGCAGGCCGCGAAAAATGGCCTCGCCGATCAGGAAGTGGCCGATATTCAACTCAACCACCTCAGGCATGGCAGCGATGGGCGCGACCGTGTCATAGGTCAGCCCGTGGCCTGCATGCACCTCAAGCCCCAGCGAATGGGCCAGCGCGGCCCCCTCGCCCAGGCGGGCAAGCTCGGCATCGCGCTTGTCAAACGCGCCTTCCGCGTGGAAATCGCAATAGGCACCCGTGTGCAATTCCACCACCGCAGCCCCGATACGCGCAGACGCTTTGATCTGATCAGCATCGGCGTCAATGAACATCGACACGCGACAGCCCGCGTCCCGCAAGGGCGAGATGTATTCGGCAAGACGGTTGTCATTGCGCGCCACATCCAACCCGCCTTCGGTGGTCAGTTCTTCGCGCTTCTCAGGGACCAGACACACCGCATGCGGCTTGTGGCGCAGCGCAATGGCTTGCATTTCCTCGGTTGCGGCGCATTCGAAATTCAAGGGCGCGGTCAGGGCCGCCATCAGCCCATCGATATCTTCGTCGCGAATGTGGCGGCGATCTTCGCGCAGATGCGCGGTGATGCCGTCCGCCCCGGCCTCCTGGGCCAGCTGAGCCGCGCGAACAGGATCCGGATAGGCCGACCCGCGCGCATTTCGAACCGTGGCCACATGGTCGATATTCACACCAAGTCGCAAGGGTGCGGGGGAATTGGTCATGGTTGGCGCTCCTGTCTGGCCGGTAATGCTTGGCCAGCAGTGTTACTTGTTTTTTTCGATTTCGCCAGCCTCGGCCAACCGTTCTGCCATACGTTTCTCATAGCGCGCTTTGAGCTTCTTGATGCGGCGGCGCTGATAAGCATGAATCAAAGGGTTAGACAGCACATACCCCACAGTGCCAGCCAGTATTCCCGGCACAATGCACCCAACCAGATAAGGGTGGAAAACACGCGTCATAAAGCGCGAAAACCGGGTCCAGTCAGCCAGATCATCTGTAAACGCAGCGCGGAAATTTGCCCAAAGATCGCTTGTCGCCCCGGCGAAACTGGCCACGATTTCTGGCAGATGCACATCGGACGGCTGCCCAAGCATTGCGTTGCCAAGATTGACCGAAAGTTCTGCAATCAGCGGGAAGGTCAACGGGTTGCCAACGAATGTGGCCAAAAGCGCGGCCAGAATATTGCCACGCATCGCCCAGCTCAGAATGGCCGCGGTCAGGAAATGCAGCCCGAAGAAGGGCGTGAAAGACGCAAACACCCCCGCGGCAATCCCCCGCGAAATACGATGCGCTGGATCTGGCAGGCGTCTGAGACGGTGGATCACGTAACGCGCCGCCCGATACCACCCCCCCCGTGGATAGAAAAACTCCGCTACGACACGCAGATACGATCGCGGGTTTCTCTTGAACACATGCTTTTCCTTCTGCCTGCCCGCGCGGGTGGGTTATGGTTTGCGGGAGATGTCCCGGTGCCTGCGAACCGCGGCCACATCGCTATCAGCTTCCAACGCCACCATGATGGCATGAAGATGCTCAATATCGCGTAAATCCACATCGACAATCAGACGATAGAAATCTGGCTTTCGGTCGAGGAAGTTCAGGTCAGAGATATTGGCCTTCTGTTCGCCAATCAAGGTGCAGATACGCCCCAGAACGCCTGCGTCATTCGAAATGGTCAGAAGTATGCTAACCGTATGAATGGCCGGGTGTTTTCCAGAGTGCCAATGCAGATCAACCCAACGCGATGTGTCCTCGTCCATCTCGGCAAGGGCGTCGCAGTCAATTGTATGAACCATGACGCCTTTGCCGCGATAAGTGATGCCCACAATGCGTTCCCCGGGCACCGGTTGGCAGCAATTGGCGCGGTCAAAATCCTGCCCTGCTTCCAGACCGGAAACCGCAGTGTCGCGGTCAATCTCATCCACTTCACCGACGCTTTCCGGGTACAGTGTCTGCACCACATCGCGCGCCTGAAGCTCTGCCGATCCCAGCCGGGCCAGCAGCTCGTCCGTGTCTTTGAGACGCAATTGATTGGCCGCCGTTGCCAGCGCCTTATCGGTCGATTTACGCCCCACATGTTCAAAAGCCACGCGCGCCAGTTCACGGCCCAGACGAATAAAGCGATCTCGATCTTCGCTGCGCAGGCTTTTGCGGATGGCAGCTTTCGCGCGCCCGGTCTGAACGATGTCGATCCAAGTCGCCTGCGGGCTTTGACCTTCGGCGGTCATAATCTCGACCGACTGGCCGTTCTTGATACGCGTCCAGAGCGGCACACGAATGCCATCCACCTTTGCGCCGACACAGCTGTCACCGATCCGCGTGTGGATCGCATAAGCGAAATCCAACGGCGTCGCACCGCGCGGAAGTTTCACCACCTCGCCTTTGGGCGTGAAACAGAACACCTGGTCCTGATACATTTCGAGCTTCACATGCTCGAGGAATTCATCGTGGTCATCCGCCGCCTCGAACCTCTCGTTCAGCGACGCGATCCACTTGGCCGGGTCCACCGCAAAAGGGTTTTCAACGCGGATACCGTCACGATAGGACCAATGCGCCGCCACGCCGGTTTCCGCGACCTCATGCATTTCGCGGGTGCGGATCTGCACCTCAACGCGCTTACCGTCACGCCCCGACACCGTTGTATGGATCGAGCGGTAACCGTTTGATTTCGGCTGACTAATATAGTCCTTGAAACGCCCGGGAATGGCGCGCCAGCGCTGATGAATCACCCCCAGAACGCGATAGCAATCGGCCTCGTTCTTGGTGATCACGCGGAACCCATAAGTGTCTGACAAGCGCGAGAAGCTTTGATCCTTCTCCTGCATCTTGCGCCAGATCGAATATGGTTTCTTGGCCCGGCCGAAGGCCTCGGCCTTGATCCCGGCCTCGGACAGCTCGTGGCGAATATCGCTTGTGATCTTCTCGATCACATCACCGCTTTCCTTCTGCAAACGCAGGAAACGCCGCATGATCGAGCTTCGACCCTCGGGGTTCAGCACGTGGAAGGCCAAATCCTCCAGCTCTTCGCGCATCCATTGCATACCCATCCGGCCGGCAAGCGGTGCATAGATATCCATGGTCTCGCGCGATTTCTGGACCTGCTTGTCCGGGCGCATCGCCTTGATCGTGCGCATGTTGTGCAGGCGGTCAGCAAGCTTCACCAGGATCACCCGCATGTCCTTGGACATCGCCATAAAGAGCTTGCGGAAGTTTTCGGCCTGCTTGGTTTCGGACGAACTGAGCTGAAGGTTGGTCAGCTTTGTTACCCCGTCGACCAGCTCGGCAATCTCTTTGCCGAACTTCTCGGACACTTCCGCATAGGTCGACCCGGTATCTTCGATCGTGTCATGCAAAAACGCCGTGACGATGGTGGCATCGTCCAGCTGCATATCGGCCAATATCTCGGCCACTTCGAAAGGATGGGTATAATAAGGATCGCCAGAGTGACGATACTGCCCGAAATGCATCTGGCCGCCATATTCAAAGGCGGCCATCAACAATTCCGGATTGGCATTCGGGTTATAGGTGGTGATCTTGGCGATCAGCCCGTCAATATCGAGATCCGCAAGCTCGTCTTTCCAGCTCGTCACCCGTGACGCTCCCTTTCCCGGATGGGATCAGCCCTGACCCTGCGCTTCCATCAGAGCACGCAGAAGTTTCTCTTCCGACATGTCGTCATCTGCAGGCTTGTCCGCAGCTTCAGCCCCCATAAGCAGCGCCATGCTGTCTTCTTCGGGTTCATCCACCTCGATCTGGGTCTGGTGACCTTCGATCATCCGCTCGCGCAGATCATCAGCGGTCTGGGTTTCGTCTGCGATTTCGCGCAAAGCGACCACAGGGTTCTTGTCGTTGTCACGATCAATCGTCAGCTCGGCACCAGCCGAGATTTCGCGGGCGCGATGCGATGCAAGCATCACAAGATCAAATCGGTTCGGAACCTTGTCAACGCAATCTTCAACCGTCACGCGGGCCATGGGTATGCTCCATTCCTTGCAAGGGGATGTGAACCGCCTATCTAGGGGCCAAAACAGAGGTTTACAAGCAAAAACACCGCTTCATTCACCTTCGCAAAGGGGTTTCACCCCGGTTTTTGCGCTTTCTGGCAGGGCTGCACAGAGTTCCGCCAGAGTTTGACCAAAAAACGGGTGGCGCCAGGTTGGGGCAATTTCACACAGGGGAATCAGCGCAAAGCCCCGATCCTGCAGGCGCGGGTGAGGCAAAATCAGCTCGGAAGGTGCCTGCTGCATCTGGTCTTCCAATGGCATCTCGATCCAATCTTTCAGCGTAGAGGCGTCGGGGCAGATCCGGTCACCATAGCCGATCAGGTCAATATCAAGCGTGCGCGCAGCCCAGCGCGACGGGCGCTCACGTCCAAACTCATCCTCAACCTGATGAAGAAGCGCCAACAGCGCCTCTGGCGGCAAATCGGTCCTCAACCCGGCGGCAAGATTGGCGAAATCAGGCCCGGCACCCACAGGAAAACAGGGGGTTTCATAGATCTTGCTTTGCGAATCAATCTGCACGCCCAGCGCCGCGATGCGCTCTATGGCTTGTGAAATCAGATCTGCCGATTCCCGCACGGTTGACGTGGCGTTACTTCCTAGCAAAATCAGTACTTTTGGACAGGTATCTTCCCAATTTGTTACTTGCGACACTGGCCCCGATCCCTAGTTTGCATGTGTGTGTTTCTTCGTTAAGTAATTTCCCCCTTTTACCACTCACGGAATTGCTGCGCGAAGGTCAATTGGAAAGGAAATTTTATGTTCTACCGTGACGAACGGCTCGCGCTGTTCATTGATGGTTCGAACCTCTATGCGGCCGCAAAATCGCTGGGCTTCGACATCGACTATAAACTACTCAGACAAGAGTTCATGCGCCGTGGCAAATTGTTGCGTGCCTTCTACTATACCGCCTTGCTGGAAAACGATGAGTATTCACCGATCCGGCCGTTGGTGGACTGGCTGCACTATAACGGTTTCTCGATGGTGACCAAACCCGCCAAGGAATACACCGATTCCATGGGCCGCCGGAAAGTCAAAGGCAATATGGACATCGAACTGGCCGTCGACGCGCTTGAGCTGGCACCGCATATTGACCATGCGGTTCTGTTCTCGGGCGATGGCGACTTCCGTCCACTGGCAGCCGCGCTTCAACGTCAAGGCGTTCGCGTATCTGTCGTGTCCACCATTCGCAGCCAACCGCCGATGATTGCTGACGAGCTGCGGCGCCAGGCCGACAACTTCATCGAATTGGAAGAGCTGAAGGACGTGATCGGCCGCCCACCTCGTGAATTTGATGGTGATGACGAGAGTGACTGACGTCTGACAAACAATCGAACAGGAAGACAGGCCGGGCAATCCCCGGCCTGTTTTCATTTGCCGCTCTGGACGGGGTGACGCAAAAGCCTTACCTCTTGCCAGGACCGGAAACCGCCCGGAGGCACCATGACCAAACCCGCCCTGACCCTGTATCTGGCCGCACCGAACGGCTTTTGCGCCGGTGTGGACCGCGCCATCAAGATCGTCGAAATGGCGATCGAGAAATGGGGCGCGCCGATCTATGTGCGCCACGAAATTGTGCACAATAAATTCGTGGTGGACGGGCTGCGTGCCAAGGGGGCTGTGTTCGTCGAAGAATTGGAAGAATGCCCGGATGACCGTCCGGTGATCTTTTCGGCTCATGGTGTTGCCAAAGCCGTGCCCGCCGAAGCGGCGCGCCGCGAAATGATCTATGTGGACGCCACCTGCCCGTTGGTGTCCAAAGTACACATCGAAGCCGAACGCCATCATCAAAGCGGGCTTCAAATGGTGATGATCGGGCATGCGGGGCACCCTGAAACCATCGGCACCATGGGGCAGCTGCCAGATGGCGAGGTGCTTCTGGTCGAAACCGCCGATGACGTCGCCACGCTCATCCCGCGCAACCCAGACCAACTGGCCTATATCACGCAGACCACCTTGTCCGTCGATGATACCGCCGGGATTGTCGCGGCCCTGCGCGAACGCTTCCCAACCATCATTGGCCCGCATAAAGAAGACATCTGCTATGCCACCACCAACCGGCAAGAGGCGGTGAAGGCCATCGCGCCCAAATCGGATGCCCTGCTGGTGATTGGCGCGCCCAACAGCTCTAACTCCCGCAGGCTTGTCGAAGTGGCCCGCGCGAATGGGTGCAGCTATGCGATGCTCGTCCAGCGTGCATCAGAAATCGACTGGCGGGCGCTGGAAGGGATCAAAGCGCTTGGGCTGACCGCGGGCGCCTCTGCGCCGCAAGTTTTGGTGGACGAGGTGATTGACGCCTTTCGTGACCGCTATGACGTGACCGTCGACATGGTCCGAACAGCGGAAGAAAACATCGAATTCAAAGTACCCCGTGTTCTTCGGGCCCCTGCAGAGGCCACAAAATGAGTATCGAATTTTTACTGACGGCGCTCGTGGTTGTTTTGGCCCCCGGAACGGGGGTGATCTATACGCTGGCGACAGGGCTGACACGCGGGAAACTGGCCGCCATCGCGGCGAGTGTTGGCTGCACCATCGGGATTGTACCCGCCATGCTTGCCGCCATATTGGGGCTGGCCGCAGTGCTGCACAGCTCGGCCATCGCATTCCAGATCGTGAAATACGCGGGCGTTGCCTTTTTGCTTTATCTGGCGTGGCAAACACTACGGGATCGGGGCGCTTTGTCCGTCGACGCGAATGAAAGCTCACGCGATTTGGCACAGATTGCCTTACGCGGCACCATGCTGAACGTGCTCAACCCGAAACTGTCGTTGTTCTTTCTGGCCTTCTTGCCTCAATTTCTTTCAGGCGATGCCAGCAAGGCCACAGCCGAGATGTTATTGCTTGGCGCCGTGTTCATGGCCATGACCTTCGTTGTCTTCGTTGGTTATGGCGTCTTTGCCTCTCTCGCACGCGACAAGGTACTGGAAAGCCCCCGCGCCATGACCTGGCTGCGCCGGGTTTTTGCCGCGAGCTTTGCCGGGCTGGGTCTGAAACTCGCGTTTGAGCGCACATGAGCACCGATGCCCAGACACTTGCGGTCTATGATTGCGAGGCTGAGGCCTATGAGACGCGTGTCGCCTCCAAAGACCTGCCCGGCCTGTCGGCTTTTCTAAGCGAACTGCCCGAAGGGGGTAAGGTTCTGGACCTTGGTTGCGGCCCGGGCCTCGCGGCACAGCGCATGATGCAAGCCGGTCTGGACGTTGATGCCATCGACGGCTCGCAAGAGATGGTGGCGCGCGCACGCGCCCATGGTGTGCCCGCTCGCAAAGCCATGTTTCACGAGATCACGGGCATAGATGAGTATGACGGGATCTGGGCCAATTTCAGCTTGCTGCATCTGCCACGTAACGCGTTGCCCGGAACGCTTCAGATATTGCGGCAGGCGCTGAAGCCGGGCGGGGTCTTTCACATCGGTATGAAACTGGGTAAGGGGTCCGGACGGGATCGGCTGGGAAGGTTTTACACCTATTACAGCGCCGATGAACTGGACATGTTTCTGACCAATGCCGGTTTTACGCCGGGTTCCCATCTGCCCGGCTCTGGGCGCGGGTTGGAAGGGTCGGTATCGGAATGGATGGTGTTGCTGTCATATGGCTGAGTTTTTTGCATATACGGATGGCGCGTGCTCGGGCAATCCCGGCCCGGGAGGCTGGGGTACATTGCTGCAGGCCAAGGAAAACGGTGCAGTGGTTAAAGAGCGCGCCCTGAAAGGTGGCGAAGCGATGACCACCAACAACCAGATGGAGCTGATGGCGGCGATCATGGCGCTGGAAACTCTGGGCAAGCCTTGTGCAATCACCGTCGTGACCGACAGCACCTATGTGAAGAATGGGGTGACCGGCTGGATTCACGGCTGGAAACGCAACGGGTGGAAAACCTCGGCCAGGAAACCGGTTAAGAATGTTGAACTGTGGCAACGTCTGGACGCGGCACAGGCGCGCCATCATGTGACATGGGAATGGGTCAAGGGCCATGCGGGCCACCCAGAGAATGAACGCGCAGATGAGCTGGCCCGCGAGGGCATGGCGCCGTTCAAGGATTGAGCAAACCGATTGGCTCATTTCGCCCAACGGGCAAATCACGACCGGTCAAAACTCCAGCCACAAACCAAGACCCAGCTCGCTTTCATCCGTTCCCGAAAGCCCTTTTGAATACTGCATATTGAGATGCCGTCCCGGCTTCAATTCCCATGCCAGCTGGGGCACGGCTTTCACGAACGTGTCGTCCGGCGTGACCAGAACATCAACGCCAAACATGGTCATCAACCGGTCATGTGGCTTCACCCCAAGCACACCAAACCCGCCATATTCCGTCGCATCGCCTTCGGTGGAGAAGCTTGCAAAAAGTTCGACATCCAACCAACCCGGACCAATGGGCGTTTCAAAGCCCCGCCCCAGATGCACGCCAGGTTCCACGCGCAACTCATCTGTTGGCCCAGCCAAAGTCAGGCTCAGGGCGGTGCGCAGCGGGTTGCCATTGTCAGGGAAATGCCAGCGGCCAGAGATTTCATAGTCAGTCACCTCCTCCAACGCGAAATCATAGGTGATTTTCCCGGCCACCGTTATGTTGTGACGCAGACCATATTCCCCATAGACAGACAGCGTAGGGTTCTCATCAAGCCGGTCTGTGTCCTGCGTTGCTGCAAGGGACAGAAACACCTGCCCTTTTTCGCGAGGCCAAGCCCCGGCCAAAGCTTGCAAACTGGTCGAGATCAGGACGGTGAGCGACAGGACAAACAGACGTACCAACATAGGTCCAGCTTGCGGTACGAAGGTTAATCAAAGTTTAACTTCGACCGGAATACCTTTGCCAAATCCAGATCACGGCAACTGCGCCAAGCAAGGCGCCGACAAAGCCAAAGGCCAACCCGGTCAGCATCAGCAGAAACCGCAAAAGCAGGCCACCAATCAGCGCGCCCGCCACACCGATGGCGATGGTCGTGGGCACATCCGTGTGCAGGTCCATAAGGCGCGTGGCGACAAACCCAGCCGCCGCGCCGACGATGATCAGAAGTACGATAGGCATGGTTTATATATGGGGGTGCGGTGCGAAAATGAAAGGGTCAGCTAAAGTGGTCAGGCAGATCGACGCCGCGCAGAAAGTCCTCTGCCTCCATCGCGCGCTTGCCGGGCCGCTGGGCGCGCAGAACCTCGATGGCGCCCTCGCCGCAAGCGATGGTCAGACCCGAAAGAACCTGCCCCGGAGCCCCCTGCCCTTGGGCAAGACGCGAAGCCAGCAGCTTGACCTGCTCGCCCGCCATATCGCATTTCGCACCGGGAAAGGGCGACAAGCCACGGATCAGGCGGTCCACCTCGACCGCAGGTCGCGCCCAGTCAATGCGTGCCTCGGCTTTGTCGATCTTAGCCGCATAGGTCACGCCATGCTCGGATTGCGTTTCGGGGACCAGTTCGTCCAGTCGCGCCAGAGCCTCCACAATCATACGGGAGCCCATGTCCGACAAGCGATCATGCAACTCAGCCGTCGTTTCCTGCGCACCAATCGGTGTGGCTTCGCGCAACAACACGGGGCCTGTGTCCAGCCCGGCCTCCATCTGCATGATGCAGATACCGGTATCCTGATCACCCGCCATGATCGCGCGATGGATCGGCGCCGCGCCGCGCCAACGCGGAAGAAGTGAGGCATGAATGTTGAGGCAGCCATAGGCGGGTGCATCCAGAACGGCTTGCGGCAGGATCAGGCCATAGGCCACCACCACGGCCGCATCCGCGTTCAGATCGGCAAAATCCCTTTGCGCGTCTGCGCCCTTCAGCGAGACCGGGTGACGCACCTCGAGCCCCAGTTCCAACGCGCGGGCATGCACCGGACCGGGGCGATCTTTCTTGCCACGCCCGGCAGGTCGCGGGGGCTGGCAATAGACAGCAGCGATCTCGTGCCCAGCCGCAACCAGCGCCTCCAAGACCGGAACCGAGAAGTCAGGCGAGCCCATGAACACCAGTCTCATCGGTTCAGCTTCCTTGCTTTCTTGACCAGCATGTCCCGCTTCGTGCGCGACAGGTGATCGATGAACATCTTGCCATTCAGATGATCAATCTGATGCTGCACGGAGGTGGCCCAGAGATGCACGAAATCGCGCTCCTCCAGCGCGCCGGCCTCGTTCAGAAACCGCACAGTCACGGCACGCGGTCGCGCGATGATGGCCGAGACGCCGGGCAGGTTCGGGCTGGCTTCCTGATGGTCGCGCAACTGGGTCGAGGCATGAAGGATCTCGGGATTGGCCATGCGGATCGCCTGCCCCCGTTCGTCCGAGGCATCCACGACCGCCAGACGCTGCATGATGCCCAGCTGAGGTGCTGCCAAACCGACGCCGGGCATGGCATCCATCGCCTCGATCATCTCGTCCCAGATGGCACGGGTCTCATCCGTGACAGCCGCCACCGGCTCCGCGACACTGCGCAAGCATTTGTGCGGGTATTTCACATAAGGGCGATGGGTCACGAGCGGGCCAGTTCGCGTTTCAGCTTCTGCATCTTGCGGGTGATCATCTGGCGCTTCAGCGGCTTCAGATAGTCAATGAACAACTTGCCGTCCAGATGGTCGATCTCGTGCTGAACACAGGTTGCCCAGAGACCGTCGAAATCACGCTCCTGCACATTGCCGTCGCGATCCAGCCAGCGCACACCAACCTCTTTCGGGCGGGTGACTTCGGCATATTGATCGGGGATGGACAGGCAGCCTTCTTCATAAACGTTCAGCTCGTCCGAGGCGCGAATGATTTCGGGGTTGAACATCACCATAGGCTGGGGCGCTTCGGCTTCATCGCGCACGCAATCCAGCACGATCAGCCGCGACAACACACCAATTTGCGGCGCGGCCAAACCAATGCCCGGCGCGTCATACATGGTTTCCAACATATCATCAGCCAGCTGGCGCAGATCATCGGACAGGTCCGGCACAGCATCTGCGACCTTTTTCAGGCGCGGGTCGGGGTGGATCAGGATCGGTTTGACAGTCATGCTGCGGATGTATGACATGCGTTTGACTGACGCAATGGGTGCGCCTTTCGGGCGCCAATAAATTCGATCAGTATTCTGTTCCACTTATACCACATAAAGCAGAACCGATTCCCATTATGAGCGAACTAATTAGAATTTAGTGCCACTTATGTCTTTTCAAATGGAATTATTTCTGTATTGATCGCCGCCAGACAAGCCGGGTTGAACCTCGGCCGCAACCGACTAACCTGCCCCCGGGAGGAAACAGCATGGATTTCAACACGATCATCGAACGCCGCGGCACGCAGTCCTCGAAATGGGACAAGATGGAGCAGCTTTTTGGGGTCTCGCAAGAAGACGGGCTGTCGATGTGGACGGCGGACAGCGACTATCAGACGGCTCCCTGCGTGATCGAAGCCGCGCGCAAGGCGGTTGAACACGGCGTGTTCGGATATTCCTGGGAATATGACGCTTACAAAGAAGCGGTCGCATGGTGGATGCGCACGCGCCACGGCTGGGATGTAAACCCAAATTGGGTCCTGTCCACGCAGGGGCTTGGGAATGCCGTGGCCCTGTCATTGCAAACATGGACACAACCCGGTGACGGCGTGGTGATTTTCACCCCCGTCTATCACGAATTTGCCCTGAAAATTGAAAAGAACGGTCGCAAGGTGGTGGAATGCCCGCTGGTGCTGAAGGATGGGCGCTATGAGCTGGATCTTGATGACGCGCAATCGCGCCTGAGCGGAAACGAAAAGATGATCCTGTGGTGTTCGCCGCAGAACCCATCGGGCCGGGTCTGGACCAAGGACGAATTGAAAGCCGTTGCGGCGTTTGCCGAGAAAAACGACCTGCTTTTGGTGTCAGACGAGATCCATCAGGATCTGGTCTATGCCGGCAACAGCTTCCTGCCCACGGCCGTGGCGGCGCCTGAAGCCACGCCCCGGCTTGTCACCCTGACGGCGGCGTCGAAAACCTTCAACATCGCGGGTCAGCGTACCGGCAATATGATCATCGAGGACGAGACCCTGCGCAATGACATGCGTGGCACGCTCTACCGGATGGACTACGCCCCCGGCAGCATGGCCGTGGCGATGATCACCGCTGCCTATTCGCCCGAGGGCGCAGACTGGGTCGACGCGCAGATTGCGCATCTGGCCAGCAACAAAGCCCTGTTCGACGAAGGCATCAATGCGATCCCGGGGCTGAAGTCCATGCCCCTGCAGGCCACCTATCTGGCATGGGTTGATTTCTCGGACACAGGCATGAGCCATAACGAAGTGATCGCACGCATCCGCGATGACGCCAAGATTGCCGTCAGCCCCGGCCCGGCCTTTGGCACCGGAGGTGAAGGCTTCCAGCGCTTCAATCTTGCCACTCAGGGTGCCCGCGTTGAAGAGGCGGTGGCCCGCATGCAGAAAGCCTTTGCTGACCTGCAATAATCGGCAGAGACCTGCGCGCGGCACAGGCTTGGCGCAGGTCCCGCTTGCCATTTAGCGCCCGACACGAAATAGCGGCTATATGCAACGCCTTGCCCGCGCCTTTTCCCGCCTGCTGCTGGTCGCCCTGATCGGGCTGATTGGTGTGATCTTGTGGGACCGATTGACCCCGCCCGCCCCACCTGCAACCCTGCCCCCGATCGAAGGGAAGATCACCCGATTGCTGGTCGAAAAATCCGCGCGCCGCATGACCGCCTTTCAGGGCGATACGGCGGTGCGTGAATACCGCATCGCACTGGGCTTTGCCCCAGAAGGGGACAAGCAGCAAGAAGGGGACGGGAAAACCCCCGAGGGTATTTTCAGGATCAACCGCCGCAACCCTGAAAGCGCCTTTCACCTGTCCCTTGGCATCGACTATCCGCAACCTGCAGACATCACCCGCGCCCGTGCGGCAGGGGTCAGTCCGGGCGGGGATATCTTCATCCATGGCCAACCCAATGGCGCAAATATTCTGACCGCGATCAGACGCGATTGGACGGCAGGTTGCATTGCCGTTTCCAACGCCGAGATTGAGGAGCTGTGGGCGGTGACCCCAAACGGGATAGAGGTAGAAATCAGGCCGTAGCGCCCCGCAACTTCCTGCACATCAAGATAAAAGGTTTCGGTTATAACCTGAGACAGGAGAAAACCGAAACGCGGTAAGAGATATCAATACCGTGGGCGTTTCAGACCAAACATGTGCCTCAAGTCTATCCCGAAACGCATTAGTTATGGCGGCATGTCGAGCGTGACAGGCCGCGCGCGGATCACCAACCCAGTTTCTTCTAGCCGTTGCCTTCGATCAATCCCACCGGCGCATGTTCGGCCCGTGCAAAATCAAGCGGCGCGTGATCACTGGCTTCAGCCCGGCGCTTGAACTCATAAATCATCTGCCCGTCTTCCTCTTCCGAGGCGACAATCAGGCACTGATACAAATGGCGCGACCCATCATAGAGGTCCACCAACCCACGCAGCTTCGGCGCCCGTTCGGCATCGATCGAAAACCCGGTTTCCCAGAATTTCAGAACCGGGAACACCTCTTCATTCACCCGGATGCGCAGGCGGCTTTGCTTCTTCAGGTCTTTCTTGCGAGCGGCTTCCAGCCCTTCGCGCACCTCTTTCGGCAGATATTCAAGCATATACGCATCCTCATATCGCGGGAGATTATCATGCCACATGAATTGTAACGGTCAAGTTAAGCGTTTCGGTTTTAACCTGACACAGGAGAAAACCGAAACGCGGTAAGAGATATCAATGTCGTGGGCGTTTCGGAATGAACGCGTGCCTGAAGTTTATCCCGAAACGCTTTAACCAAAACACTTGGCGCAGTTTTTATCTAAGAGTTCTCTGGGCCTACAGCGCCTTGAAAGCCGCCAGCGCCGCTGTCCGCGCATTGGCATGATCAACGATGGGATGCGGATAGGTGGTCCCCATGATCACCTTCGCATCGCTCAGGATCGCAGCCGGCGCCTGCCAAGGTGCGCCCAAGTATTTATCAGGAAGCGCCGCCAGTTCCGGCACCCAGCGACGGATATAAGTGCCATTCGGATCAAATTTCCCGGCCTGTGTGATTGGGTTGAATATGCGAAAATATGGCGCTGCATCCGCGCCACAACCCGCCACCCACTGCCAGCTTGCCGCGTTTGACGCCACATCAGCATCCAGCAACGTGTCGTGAAACCACGATAGCCCCGCGCGCCAGTTCACCCGCAGGTGTTTGATCAGAAACGAGGCGGCAATCATCCGAACGCGGTTGTGCATCGTGCCGGTCTGCCACAGTTCGCGCATTCCGGCATCTACGATCGGATATCCGGTCTGCCCACGCTGCCACGCGACCAGATCACTGGGCGTATCCCGCCACGGGAACGGCACGAATTTCGGCTGGAACTCGGCCTCGGGCAGGCTGGGGGTGTGATAGAGCAAATAGGCTGCGAACTCGCGCCAACCGACCTCGGCCAGAAACTTCGTTGCGTCGCGGTCGCCGACATCCCCTGTCACCTCGGCGCGGCGCAGGCTGGCCAGGATTTGGCGCGGGGTGAGTTCACCCATTTGCAGATGCGGGGACAGGTTCGAGACGCGCGCCTCGGCCGGGAAATCCCGCCCATCGGCATATCCTTGCGCCCGCGCAGACAGGAAATGGTCAAGCCGCACTAACGCCCCGGCCTCACCGGGCACCCAATGGGGGGCAAAACCCGCGGCCCAGTTGGGGCGCATTGGCAGCAATCCCCAATCCGGCAGGTCGTCACTTGGCAGGTCGTGATGGAATGTCAGGCCCGAGGGGATCGGCAAGGCGGGCGAGACCTGATCCAATTGGGCCAGACAGGCGCGCCAGAACGGGGTGAAGACACGGAAGGGCGTGCCGGATTTCGTGGCCACCTGCCATGGCTCGAACAGATACCGCCCGGTATGGCTCTCGGCCCGAATGCCCTGCGCTTTCAACCGCGTCTTCAGGACGGTGTCGGCGGCGATCGCTTTGGGGGTGTAGCGACGCGACCAATGCACCTCGACCGCGCCTGTCTCTGCGATCACCTGCGATAGCACCGTCTGCGTCGGACCCGAGCGCAACACCAACTGCCCGCCCAGCAACTCGATCTGCGCCGCCAAGGCAGTCAATGAAAGGTGCAACCACCACCGCTGCGCCGCGCCCATTGGGTCAGCGGGGCGGGGATCATTCACGAATAGGCAGATAACGGGGCGACCATCCGCACAGGCGGCGGTCAGTGCTGCATGATCTGACAGGCGCAGATCATTGCGAAACAGAAGGATGGCGGGGCGGGACGTGCTCATGAATGCCTCGTGTGTAGGACATAGTGTATACGTCCCGCCACCGTATTTAGATCAGTGCATCCAGATCAGGTATTGTGATCCTCGACCAGATCAACACCCACAACCGGGCGCAGAACGTGGGGCTTTTCGGGATCATAAAGCGCGGAATCTTTGAAATCCCGGCCACGGTCCAGCGCAGGGCCGACAAGGATCAGCGCGGTGCGGGTGATCTTCTCGGCGCGCACTTTTTTGCGGATGTCTTTGATCGTGCCGCGAATGAACATCTCGTCCGGCCAGCCGACGCGATAGGCCACGACCACCGGGCAGTCTTCGCCATAGTGGGGCGTCAACACGCGCTCGATCTCACGCATGTTGCGCACGGCCAGATGGATGGCCAGTGTTGCGCCTGTCTTTGCGAAGTTCTCGAGCGTTTCCCCTTCGGGCATCGAGGTCGACTGCATCGACATACGGGTCAACACGATGGATTGCGCGATTTCCGGAATGGTCAATTCCTGCCCCAAAGCAGCGGCAGCGGCGGCATAGGCAGGCACGCCGGGGATGACCTGATAGTCGATCCCATCGGCGTTCAGACGGCGGATTTGCTCGGCAATCGCGCCGTAAAGCGACGGATCGCCCGAATGCACACGGGCCACGTCTTCGCCACGCGCATGCGCCGCTTTGATCTCGGCATGGGTGTCATCCAACGTCATCGCGGCGGTGTCCATGACTTTCGCACCTTCGGGCGCACAGGCCACCACCTGCGGCGGGACCAAAGACCCCGCGTAGAGGCACACCGGACACTCACCAATGACGCGCTGCGCTTTCAGGGTCAGAAGCTCGGGATCGCCGGGGCCTGCCCCAATGAAATAGACGGTCATGACAGATCTCCATCAATGCGGCGGGCATAGCCGCGCGGGGTAAACATACGCGGGCCTTCGCCCAGCTGCGCCAGCCGCGAGTTCGACGAGCCCACCAGCACCACGGTCAGCATATCGACCTCATCCACCTGCAATTCGTCCAAACGGCGATAGCGGATGTTTTCGGTCGGGCGGCCCAGATTGGATGCCAGCATGACGGGCGTATCCGCCGGGCGATGCTTCAGCAGGATGTCGCGGGCTTCGGCCAGCAGGGTGCGACGCTTCATCGACACGGGGTTGTAGAATGCGATCACGAAGTCACCCTCAGCGGCCGCGTGCAGACGCTTCACGATGTCCTCGCGGTGGGTCAGCAGATCCGACAGCGAAATCGCGCAGAAGTCGTGACCCAACGGTGCGCCCGCACGGGCGGCGGCACCCTGCAGCGCGGACACGCCGGGTGTGGACACCACTTCGACCCGACGCGCTGCATCCGTCACGCCTTTTTCTTCGGCAGTACGGTCCAACAGTTCATACACCAGCGCACCCATCGCATAGATGCCCGCGTCACCCGAGCAGACCAAAGCCACGTTCTTGCCCTTGCCTGCCTGTTCCAGCGCATAACGGCAGCGGTCTTCTTCGCCGCCCAGCGGGAAGTCCGACCGGGTTTTGCCAGCGGCCAGTGGGCCGATCAGGTCGATATACAAGCCATAGCCCACCAGCTCTTCAGCCTCCTGCAAAAGGTGGCTGGCTTCCGGCGTGCGCCAAGTGTGCTGGCCCGGCCCGATCGAGACGATAGAGAGCTTGCCACGGGTCCGGCCGCGCATCTCGGTGATCGGCGCGGGTGCGCGTGCGATGGCGCAGGTGGTGTTGGCGGTTTTAACCTTGGGCACGACCAGTTCGGCGTCGGGCCCAGCCGCAGCCAGCGCCGCACCTTCCGACACACCGTGACAGCCAACCTCTTCGAACACCACGTCCGAGGGGTTCGCCAGACGCGCGGTCTCGGCTTCCAGCTCGGCGGCAGTGAACACACGGAAAGGCACGCCCAGACGGCGCGCCAGATCGTTCATCGCACGCTCGTCGGCTTTCAGGTCCAGCGAGGTGACGCAGGCTATGGCCTCGGGTGCGATGTTGGCGGCGGCCAGCTGTTCTGACACATTCTGCCACAGCTCATCCGGGTCTGCGTTGCGCGCACAACCCACGCCCAGCGCGAAGCGCTGCGGGTGATAGGCCAGACGGGTCGGGCCGGTCTCGACCGGCGCTTCGGATACGACCAGCTCAACCGCGCCGCCTGCGTCTTCAATGTCAAAGATGTTCTCGCCCACAATGGACACACCGGCGCCCGACAGAAGTTCTGCCATGGCTTCCTTAGCATCCTTCTGATTGGCCAAGCGATAGCCAACGGGCGGCTCATCCAGCGCCACGCCCATCGACACATCGCCTGCGGTGGTCACAGCAGCAGTCGCGCCAATGTCCGCAGCGATTTGCGAGGCCAAACGGTTCGCCCCACGGTGTCCGCCCAGCAAAGGCAGCACGGCAGAGCCATCATCCGCCACAGCCACCACCGGCGGTTCGGCCAGCTTGTTGGCAAGGATCGGCGCCACCGCACGGATCAGGATGCCCGCCGCGCAAACACCCACAATCGGCGTGCCCGCGGCAAACAACATGCGCACGTGATCCAGCGCGTTGGGAAAGAAAGCATCGGCTTTCTCTACGCGAGTTTCACGGCCATGCACCTGCGCGCCCAGAAGTTTGGCGACCTTGTGCGCCAGCGGCTCGCCCGAGGCATTCAGGCAAATTACAACAGGCGTTACAGCCATGGGTCGGTTCCTTTCGCAAGCAGGATCATCGAGAAATAGGGGGCCTTTTCAGGGGCCTCGGACAGGGGCAGAACGACCTCTTCAGGCAAGCTGGCGCGTTCCACATAGGTGGCTTTGTCGGTCAGGCCGAGGTCATCAATGACTGCGCGGATTTTCGGCAGGTGACGGCCTACTTTCATGATCGCCACCGACTCTGCGCCTTCGATCCGCGACCGAAGTTCGGCCTCGTCCAGCGGGCCGGGCAGCACGGTCAGGCGTTCGTTGCGGGCCACCAAGGGCTTTTGCGCGCGGGCGGCAACGGTGGTGATCGAGGTCACGCCGGGGATGATCTCGCACTCGAACCGGTCCGACAGGCGGGCAAACAGATACATGAACGAACCATAGAAAAACGGGTCGCCCTCGCACAGCACGACCACATCGTCGCCGGCCGCCAGACGTTCGGCAATCGCTGCGGCACCAGCGTCATAAGCCGCCTGCGCGGGCCCGCGTTCGACCGTCATTGGGACGGGGATGCAGATTTCCTCTGCGTGGTCCGCGATCAGGTCCGCCGCGATGGACCGGGCGAAGCTGTCACCACGCTCGAGCGCTGGATAGGCCACAACCTTTGCAGCAGCGATCAGGCGCGCAGCCTTCAGCGTCATCAGCTCGGGGTCACCCGGGCCAAGGCCAATCCCGTAAAGGGTTCCGTTCATCTTTTGATCAGGCTCCATTGGGTGACAGGGCGCAGCGGCTTCCAGCCAGAGAGCGATCCAAGCTCTTCGGCGCGTTCGACGGACAGTTTCACCAGCTGCCCACCGTGTTTCTTGTGCAGCGCGGTCAGGCACATCTCGCTTTCGATGGTGACGGCGTTGGCGACCAGCCGGCCCAGCGGGCGCAAGGCGGCCCACGCGGCGTCGAAGGTTTCCTCGGTCAGGCCACCGCCGATGAACACGGCATCGGGCGCATCAAGCCCGTCCAGCGCGGCGGGGACCATGCCGTCGACAAGCGCCAATCGCGGCACGCCCAGCGCCAGCGCGTTCGCGGCAGCCATGGCGCGGCGTTCGGGCTTCGGCTCAATGCCGATGGCGCGGGCATAGCGTGCGCCGCGCATCCATTCGACCGCGACCGAGCCACAGCCCGTGCCGATATCCCACAAAAGCGCGCCGCGCATCGGCATCAGCTTCGCCAGCGTAACCGCGCGGACCTCTTGCTTGGTCATGGTACCGTCTGATTGGAAAAGCTCATCGGCCAGTCCCGGCACGCGCGGCAGAAGTGCTGCGTCGGGGGCGGCAATACAGTCTACCGCCAGCGTATTGAACTCGGGCACCTCGTGGTCCCAGCTGTCCGCCAACCCATCAAACCGCGCTTCTTTCTCGCCGCCCATATGAGCCAGAACCGTCATGCGGGATTTGCCGAAGCCGCGCTCCGTCAGGAAAGCGGCGATCTGGCTGGGGGTTTCAGAGCCGGTGGTCAGCACCAACAGCCGCGCATCAGGTTGGATGAAGGCAATCATCTGCTCGACAGGGCGACCATGTACCGTCAGAGTTTCCAGATCCGCCATCGACCAGCCCATACGAGCGGCGGCCAGTTGGAAGGCACCGACCTGCGGGTGATAGACGATCTGGGACGGGTCGATATGACGCCCGATCTTGGCCCCGACCGAGAACCACAAAGGATCACCCGTCGCCAGCACGGCCACGCGCTTGCCGCGCCGTGCGTCCAGTTCAGAAATCAAGCTGTCGAAGGGCGAGGGCCATGACAGGCGTTCCGCATCGCCCGCAACCATATCATGATGGCGACTGCCGCCGATGATAACTTCGGCCGCATCCAGCACCGCGCGAGTGGCCGGGGCCAACCCGTCAACGCCATCTTCGCCGATGCCGATGATATGCAGCCAAGGCTGGGTCATGCGTTTTCCTCCGGTAGCCCCGCTGCCAGTGCGTTCACAGCGGCAGAGGCAATCGCCGAGCCACCGCGACGTCCGCGCAGAGCCACAAACTCACATCCGCGTGGGTTGTTTGCCAGTTCCGCTTTGCTTTCGGCAGCGCCAACAAAGCCAACGGGGAAGCCGAGGATCACAGCAGGTTTCGGCCCGCCTGCGTCGATCAGCTCCAACAGATGGAACAGCGCCGTGGGGGCGTTGCCAACGGCGACCACAGCGCCGTCCAGCTTGTCTGCCCACAGCTCGACCGCGGCAGCGGAGCGCGTGTTGCCGATCTCTTTCGCCAGAGGCGGGGTGCGCGGGTCGTTCAGGGTGACGATCACTTCGTTCTCAGCGGGTAGATAGCGGCGGATGATCCCCGCGCCCACCATCTCGCAATCGCAAAACACCGGTGCGCCGGATTTCAATGCGGCGTGGCCTACCTCATAGGCGTTGGATGAAAACGCCAGCCGATCCGCGACTTCGACCATGCCGCAGGCGTGGATCACGCGGGTCGCCAGCGCGGCCATCCCGCCCGGGAAACGCTCCAGCCGCGCTTCGCGGCGCAGGGTCGCGAAGCTTTCGGCATAGATCGCCATCGGGTCGCGTTCATAGCGCAAGGGAGGACGGCCCGTGCTCATTTCGATCGGGCCGATTCCGGGCCATGCGGGTGTTTCGCATGGGGGTATTCCGCGTGCACGTGGTCATGATCGTGATGATGATGATCGTGCCCGTGATCGTGGGAGTGATCGTGGTCATGCGCATGGTCGTGGTGGTGATCATGATCGTGGTGATGGTGGTGGTGCCCCATATGCAGGCGGCATTCGCCGGTGCAGAACGTGTCACACAGCTTACAATCCGCGACGTTCGAGCCGGGCGCCGAGGCTCCCTGCCCTTCGACGTGATGGTGGTGGCTTTCCTGAATGGCGCCAACCTCGGCCTCGAAACCCAGCACTTCCACGCGGTACTTGCACATCACGCAGGTGGGTGGCGGGACGTCTGCGAAGGCGGGGTGCTTTTCGCGGGTTTCCACCGGGATTGTCTTGGCCTCGCCGCCATCCATCGCCAAAACCTGCGTGCGATAGCCACAGGTGCCGCAGTTCGGCGGACGCATTTCGCCCAGCTGCTCGGTCACACGCTCAGCGAAGGTTTCCAGAACTTTCGGGTGATCGTTCAGATATCCGGCTTTGACGAAATGGATATCCGGGTTTTCAGCGGCCACCTTGTCGGTGAAGCCATAGATCCGGTCGATCAGGATGCCAGAGAACAGGAAATACGGGAAGACGATGACGCGCTTGTAGCCCAGCTTGGTCACGTGGTTCAGGCAAGGCTCAACCAGCGGGAAGGTCACGCCGGAATAGCCCACTTCCAACCACCCAAAGCCCATACCTTCCTGCAGCAGACGCGCCACTTTGGCGACGTTGCCGTTGGCGTCGGGGTCCGAGGCACCACGGCCGATGACCACAAGGCAGGTTTCTTCCAGCGGCACGTCGCCTTTGTCAGCATTGGCAGCGTCGACGGCTTCCTGAATGCGTGCGCCAGCGGCGGCGATCATCTTGGGGTCCACGCCCAATTCGCGGCCATAGGTCACGTCGATCCCGTGCTTTTCAGCGTAGGAGTTCAGAACCGTCGGAATGTCGTTCTTGGTGTGCATTGCGGCAAACAGCATGCCCGGCACGGCCAGAATGCGGTCACAGCCCGCTTCGCGCAGACGGTCCAAGCCGTCGCGGATCACCGGGTTGGCGAACTCCAGATAGCCATAATCGGTCATCCAGTCGTCGGGGAAGTAAGCCGGGAGTTTTTCAGCTAGGACTGCGAACTGATCCACAGCGTCCTGGCTGCGCGAGCCATGCCCGCAGATCATCACACCAATTTTCGACATGCCTCAGGCCTCCTGCAGCTCTTCGTCATCTGCCTCGTCCGCATCATCTGCCTTGGCTTCGGCATCCTTGCGACCCTTGAGCGCTGCCCAAAGACCGATGGCGGCGGCCAGACCGATCAAAATAATACCCCCCAGATGCCCATGCCCGGCGATCTCGCCGATATGGCCCGGATGGGCGATGGCAGGACCGGCCAGAAGGCCAAGAAGAACAAGGGCAAGACGGGTCATGCGACATCCTTTCACGCAAAATGCGGGCGCAAAGAGGCTGCCTCTTTTCATCAACGACGCTGTGTCTGATCCCCTATCTGGGTCGATCCTCGACAGCCAACCTCTCTGGCCCAATGGGCTTCGTCGCATACCGTATAGGCGTGGAATCACCCCCCCGCAACGGGAAAGGCGGCAAAGAATGTTTGATTGGCGACCCTAAAGCGTTTCGGGACAAACCTGCGGCACATATCTAGTCCGAAGTGTTTTCGTCAGCCGGATCAGCTGCCGGTACAGCCGCGAATATCGACACCGCGTCCGGCCGCCAGCACGGTCAGACGCAAATCTGAGCGGTTCAGGATAAACGGTTTCCCGGATGCCGGCACCAGATCAGCCACGGTTTCCAGTACATCCCCCTGACGAGTGGTCGACACAGGCTCGACCCAGACCGAGCGGTTTGCGGTCTCGATCACCACCACCTCTGCACGCCCCACACGCGGCAAACGCAGCCGTGCGGTCACGCGCAGCCCATCACGGATGGGGTCAATGGTGCAGATAGCGCTTTTCAAACCCGCTTCTTTTGCGGTATCCGGCCGTGCCCGCAAAGCCCGTTTGATCGGGCTTTTGGCGGCGGCACCCTCCATCGGCAGGGTAACGGATATCTCTGCCTCGGTGGGCATGCAGACGTCTTTGCAGACACCAAGATGCACCTTGCCCTTCAACTGCATATCCCGACCCATCTGTCGCGGCGTCAACGACATTGGCAAGACCAGATCTTCGGTATAGCCAATGGTTTGCATCCCGGCGGTGTCGAACACCTCGGGCACCGGCCAGTGCAACGCGACTGACGCCAGATTTCGCGACCCCTGCAAGTTCAGGCTGGGGGGGATGCCCGCCTCGCCCGGCGCACGCCAATAGGTTTTCCACCCCTCGGCCAGCCGGATACGGATCGCGGCCATATGTGTGCCGTTTTCAGTGCGCCACCCCGGCAGGACATCTACGGACACGACATCTTCTATTGCGGGCGGATAGCCGCTTTGCGCCTGTGCAGGCGACAAACAGGCGGCCAGACCGATCCAGCCGGACAGAATGAGTTTCGCTATCTTCATGCCCTGATACATACGCACAGCGTGATCAATGTGAAATCACAATTCAGGGATTTCTCTGAAACGCACCCTTGCCTTTCTGTCCATTGAAGGCTTTGCTGAACCTATGAGCAGCACAGACGACACGCAGATGGATCTGAGCGGTAAGCTCCTGATCGCCATGCCCGGAATGGGCGACCCTCGTTTTGAAAAATCGGTGGTTTTCCTATGCGCCCATTCACCTGAAGGTGCCATGGGTCTGATCGTGAACAAACCCGCCCCGGATCTTTCGCTGGGCGACGTGCTGAAACAGCTTGAGATCGACGCAAGCTCTATCACCAAGGCCGGAAAGGTGTTCTTCGGGGGTCCCGTTGAAGGGGGTCGCGGGTTTGTTCTGCATTCTGGTGAATACGACAATGACGCCTCGACGCTGAAAGTGGATGACGCATTTTCGATGACCGCGACACGCGATATTCTGGAGGCCATGGCCCATGGCGAAGGCCCGAAAGAGGCGCTTGCCGCATTGGGTTACGCGGGATGGTCACCGGGTCAGATCGAGGACGAGATCCTGCAAAACGCGTGGCTCACCTGCGACGCTGAAGAGGCCATCGTGTTTTCCCCGGACAATGAGGGGAAATGGTCGGCTGCATTGGCAAAACTTGGCATCGACCCGCTCTTGCTGTCCTCTGAAGGTGGGAACGCGTAACGTCTAAAACGCGCGGAACCTATTGATTTCGAAACGCTTTAGTCACGCGGCGCGGCGGCGCGCTGCAAACGGTCGTTGATCGCCCGCCCCAACCCGTGATCCGGTACTGGAGACACGGCAATCGGGGCTTCTCCGTCCGCATCCAACCGGTGCAAATACCCAAACAGATTTGCCGCCGCCTCGACCAGATCACCGGATGGCGACAGGTTCAAATCCGCATCAACATCCCCAAAGCCAAGCAACCGTTCATCTGGGCGTGCGGCTTCTGCGTTCAGCCGTACGCGTGCCGCGGGGGCGTAATGCGAGGTCAACTGACCCGGCGCGCTGATCGCTGCGCCATCGTCGCGGATGGCAAGCGGGCCACCCAAAGCCGCCTCAAGCGCCTCAACCGGCAAGCCGCCGGGGCGCAGCAGCACGGGGCTGGGCTCGATGCCCAGGATCGTGCTTTCCACCCCTACGTCACATGGGCCACCATCCAGAACCGCCTCGATCCGACCCGATAACCCATCCAGCACATGCTGCGCGGTTGACGGGCTGATCCGCCCCGACGGGTTGGCCGAAGGCGCGGCGACAGGTACGCCTGCCTGGGTCAAAAGCGCCTGCGCCAACGGGTGCGCGGGCACGCGGATGGCCACGGTCGGCAAGCCCGCCGACACCAGCGCCGAAAGCGGTCCGTTCGACTTCAAGGGCAGCACAAGGGTCAATGGGCCGGGCCAAAACGCATGGGCAAGATCGCGCGCCACACCTGTCAGATCGGCATAGTGCGCCACCGCATCAAGCGATGGCAGATGCACAATCAACGGATTGAAATGGGGCCGCCCCTTGGCCTCAAAAATCCGCGCCACAGCGGTGTCATTCGTGGCATCCGCACCCAGCCCGTAAACCGTCTCGGTCGGGAAGGACACAAGCACTCCGTCACGCAGCAGTTGCGCCGCGCGCGCGATGCCGTCCGCATCCGCTTTTAGGTGCTCGGTTTTCAACTCGCGCTCGACCATGACGCTGCGTTTTCCTTTGCCACTCCCCTGACCTTCGGTAAGGGATCATCAAAGACCAGTTAACCGGCCAAAGCCCAGAAGCCAAGGATCGAACATGACCTACCGCGCCACAACCGAAGACTTCCAGTTCCTGTTCGAGCACGTCATTGGCTACAACGACCTGCCGAAAACGGATCGTTTTGCCGAGGCTACAGATGACGTCGCTTTGGCGGTGCTGACCGAGGCTGGCAAGATGTGTGAAGACAAGCTTGCCCCATCGCATCGTGACGGAGACCTGACGCCTGCGGTTCTGGAAAACGGCATTGTGCGTACCTCGCCGGGTTTCGCCGACAGCTATGCCGCGATTGCTGAAGGTGGCTGGATTGGTATGGCTGCGGACCCGGAATTTGGCGGCATGGGCTTGCCCCTTACCCTTCAAACCGCCGTGAACGACATGATGTCGGCCGCCAACCTGTCGCTTCAGCTGTGCCCCCTGATGACACAGGGTCAGATCGAAGCGCTGGAGCATCATGCCTCGGACGAGATCAAAGACCTCTATCTGCCGAAACTCATTTCAGGAGAATGGGCTGGCACGATGAACCTGACCGAGGCGCAGGCAGGATCGGATGTTGGCGCATTGACGTCCAAGGCTGTGGACAATGGTGATGGCACCTATGCGGTGACCGGCCAGAAGATTTTCATCAGCTGGGGTGACAACGACATTACCGAAAACGTCTGCCACCTTGTGCTGGCACGCCTGCCCGATGGCGCGCCGGGCACCAAGGGCATCTCGCTTTTCCTTGTGCCCAAGCTGATCCCCGACGCCGATGGCAATCCGGGTGAGAAAAACGATCTGCGCGTGGTGAGCCTTGAGCATAAAATGGGCCTGCATGGCAGCCCGACCGCCGTGATGTCCTTCGAAGGTGCGAAAGGCTGGATGATCGGCGAGCCTCACAAAGGTATGGCCGCCATGTTCACCATGATGAACAACGCCCGTCTGGGTGTCGGCGTGCAGGGTCTGGGTGCTGGCGAAGGCGCCTATCAAAAAGCGCTCGAATATGCGCTGGACCGCAAGCAGGGCCGTACGCCATTGGGCGAGAACGGCACCGGCATGATTGTCGATTTCGCGGATGTGCGCCGCATGTTGACCCAGATGCGCTGCGAATTGTTTGCCGCCCGCGCCATGGCACTTTCGCTGGCAAAAGCGATCGACATGGCCACCGCAACGGGGGACGACAGCTGGAAGGCCCGCGCCGCCCTGCTGACCCCGATCGTCAAAGCCTATGGGACTGAGACCGGCATTCTGGTCAGCCACCTTGGCGTACAGGTCCATGGCGGCATGGGGTTCATCGAAGAAACAGGGGCGGCGCAATACTGCCGCGACGTGCGCGTGACCGCGATCTACGAAGGCACCAACGGCATTCAGGCGATGGACCTTGTGGGCCGCAAGATGATGGATGGGGGCGAGGCCGCCTTCCGCCTGCTCGAAGAGATCGAAACGCAGGCCGAAGGGGCCCGCGCACAGTTCCCCACAATGTCCGAAGCCGTCTGGTCCGCCGCCGAAGACCTGCGTGAAACCATTGAATGGATGGTCGAACAGGATGACATGCAAGACCGCTTCGCTGGCGCCGTACCCTTCCTGATGGGATTTGCCCGCGTGTTGGGCGCGCATTTGCACCTGAGAGCCGCCATTGCCGAAGGCGGAAAAGGCCCGCGCACAGAGCTGGCCCGTTTCCACATCAACCGTCTGCTTCCCGAACACGTGGCGCAGTTTGCGCAAGCGCGTGCAGGGGCGGCCGGTCTTTATGCACTCAGCCCAGAAGACCTGGCATCGTGAGCAGCGAGACAACCGGGAAACTCGCCTTTCCCTTTCCCGACGCCCCGGCCGAGGGCGAGGTCATCCAGGTGGCCGAGGGTGTGCTTTGGGCACGCCTGCCGCTGCCCATGGCTTTGGATCATGTGAATGTGTTTGCCTTCGAAGACCCCCCCGAAGATGGTGGTGGCTGGACCATCGTCGACACCGGGTTTGATACCGGCAAGACACGGCGTATCTGGGAGCGTCTGCTGGCAGGCCCCTTGGGCGGCAAGCCGGTGGTGCGCGTCATCGTCACGCACCACCACCCCGATCATGTGGGACTGGCCGGGTGGTTCCAACGCGATCACGGCGCCGAACTGGTCACCACGCGCACGGCATGGCTTTTCGCCCGCATGCTTTTGCTGGACGAACAGATGGCGCCCGTGGACGAAACACTGGCCTATTGGCGCGCGGCGGGCATGGATCGCGACGTCTTTGCAAAACGTCTGACCGAACGGCCTTTCAACTATGCTGACATCGTTGCCGACATGCCGCTGGGCTTCAAACGCATCAAGGAAGGCAGCCGCATTCAATTCGGCGGGCGCGATTGGGATGTGCACATCGGCAATGGCCACGCGCCGGAACATGCCACGCTCTGGTCCACGGATGGCGAATTGGTGATCGGTGGCGATCAGCTTCTTGCCACGATCAGCCCGAATCTGGGCGTCTATGCGACAGAACCGGATGCAGACCCGGTGGGTGATTGGATCGAGGCCAACGAACGGCTCAAACAATTCGCCACGCCAGACCAGCTGGTCCTGCCCGGCCACAAACTACCTTTCACCGGGCTGCCCACACGCATGCGCCAGCTGATCGACAATCACCACAGCGCGCTCAAACGCCTGGAAGCATTTCTGTCCGAACCCCGCACCGCTGGCGAGTGTTTCCCTCCGCTCTTCAAACGCGAGATCAAGGGCGGAGAATACGGGCTGGCGCTGGTCGAAGCGGTGGGCCATCTGAACCACCTTCTGCACGAAGGCCGCGCCACGCGGACCCGTCGCGACGACGGCGCATGGCTGTGGCGCGCAGTCTAGAGCGCCCAAAGGCTCATCCACAGGATGAGCCACCCCCAACCGAGAGACCCGTCAGGGACCGAACGGGCGGGAGCACCATGAAAACCATTGCCTATGCCCGCGCAGGCACCACTTCGTATCCCGGCTCTTCGGGTTCGTCGTCCACCATTTCAGCCGGGAAACCGGGCGCGGTGATGTCCAGACCCGTGGCTTCCTCCAGCCGGCGAATGATGTCATCTGACTGTGCCCGCTCGCCGAAACGCTCAATCCCGTCTTTGAAAATCTCGATCATCAAAGGCGAGATTTCCAACGGCACGCCGCTACGGTCAGCGATGTCCTGAAACAGCCCAATATCCTTTTTCACAAGGTCCATCGTGAAGGAAATATCACGCGACCCGTTCAGGATCACCTGGCTTTCGGTCTCATGCACAAAAGACGTCCCCGACGAGATTTTAATCGCCTCATAGGTGGTGGCCAGGTCCAGCCCCGCAGCCTTCATCGTCACCAGCGCCTCGCACACCGTCAACAGGTTTGCGGTCGCCAGATAATTCGTCATCACCTTCAAAACGGATGCGCTGCCCAGCTCTCCGGTATGCAAAACTCGGCGCCCCAATACGGTCAGGATCGGCAGAACCCGCTCGAACGTCGCCCGGTCACAGCCGGCAAAGATCGAGATATTGCCCGTGTCCGCCCGGTGGCATCCGCCAGATACCGGGCAATCCACCGCCGCCCCACCACGCGCAATCACCTCGGCGCCAAGACGCTTCACCTCGGCCTCATCCGTGGTGGACATCTCCAGCCAGATCTTGCCGTCGCGCACCTCGTCCAACATTTCGCTGACCACTGCATTGCAGGCCGCCGGGGACGGCAGGCAGGTGATCACAACATCGCTATCGCGCATCAACGCGCCCGGTCCCGAGCTTTTCGCAGCCCCGCGCGCCACAAACTCCGCCATCAAATCCGGGTCCAAATCCAGAACCGTCAAGTCAATTCCGTTTCGCAACAGGCTGCCGGCCAGTTTCCCACCGACATTTCCCAACCCGACAAATCCAACTTTCATGGTGCGCTCCTTGTTTTTTCCAGCGTCACCGCATCCCCCAGGGCGCTCTGTCTCAAAAACGACATTCCCCTGTTTTTTGGCACCGCTCACGAGAACGCGACGTGACGACCCTGCCCACCTGTGCCAAACTCTTGCGAACTGATGTCAAAAACTGTGGTCCAATGACAAACAAACCTGAACAAAAGCCCGCCCGAAAACCCCGCGGAAAGACCGTAAACTGCGGCGAGGGTGGCCCCGTTGTGGTCGAAGACCATACCTTGCCTGAAAAAGTGGCCCAAACACCCGTCGAACAGAAAAGCCCGGCGCAATGGGCCTATGAGCGACTGATTCTCTACATCAAGAATTTTGAGGAACAGCTCGACAATGAGCACGAGATCGCAATGGGCTTTGTCGGCGGCGATGCAGGCGTCTTGCGCATCGAAGGCATCGGCTTTTTCGATCCGGATGTTCTGACCTTCTACGGCTCGGATGGCGAGGGATCAAAAACGCAGTTGATCCAGCATGTCAGCCAGCTTTCAGTCATGTTGCGCGCCTTGCCGAAACAGGCCGACCACGTCGAACCCAACCGGATCGGCTTTCGTCTGGCCGCACAGCTGGAAGAAGATTGACCCGCTTAGGTAAAATCAACAACTCACCAAGGTGACAGCGGTCTGAAAATCCGCTAATTGATCCCAAACGCTGACAACGAACAGGAATGAACATTATGGCTGATCACGTACACGGCACGATGGACACAAGCGCCCAGGAAAAAACCTATGAAGGCTTTATCAAGGCTTCGGTCCGTTCAGTGGTGGCGATCATCGTCGTTCTGATCATCATGGCGCTTTTGGGCGCTTAAGCCGATCAACTGAAACGTAAGGGGTGACCATGGTGCGCTTGTTTGCAGCACTGGCTCTTGTTCTGAGCCTTGCAGCCTGTGGCGGAGCAGACAATGTCTGGGCCAGCGACGAAGCCGTTTCAAAAGCGGCTTACCGGCATGATGGTCCCCCGACCCTGACCCTGATCACCGTGATTTCGCGGGCCTCGGGGTCTGGTGCCCATGCGGCCCTGATGATCAACGGGTCGCAGCGGGTGATCTTTGATCCCGCCGGCACATGGCACCACCCCAACCTGCCTGAACGGCATGACCTGCACTATGGCATGACCGACAAGGCGGTGGATTTCTACATCGATTACCACGCCCGCGTGACGTATGACGTGGTGAAACAAGATCTGGTGGTCAGCCCGCAAGTCGCCGAAATGGCCATCCGCGCGGCAAAACAATATGGCGCTGTGCCCAAGGCGCATTGTGGCCAGTCGGTCAGCGCCATTCTGCGCAGCCTGCCCGGCTTCCAGTCTATTCCGCAGACCTATTTCCCCAAGAAAATCATGGAAAGCTTCGGCGAACTTCCGGGTGTTCGGTCGGAAACCTTCCGTGACAATGATCCCGAAGACAATGGGCAGATCCTGACCAAGGGTATCTGACGCCTCGCCGGATCAACTCAGCAGATACAAGAGCGCATAAAGCGTGACGGCGCCTGACAGGATCGCCGCCAGGACATTGCGGCTGAAATATCCCACAGCCAACGTGACAAGCGCCGCCGCAAGGCGCGCCGGGTCCGTCATTCCCCCAGTTGCAGCCGGCCACAGCACCAATGGGGCAACAAGCCCCGGCAGGACTGCAACGGGTGTATAGCGCAGGTGCCTGAGCACCCATTCTGGCATCGGGCGGTCTCCGATCAGGCCCAGAAAGCTGAAGCGGATCAGGAAACTGCCAACGGCCAGCGCGAAGATGACCAGCCAGACGGTGCTGTGATTGACCTCTGCCATCACACGGCCCTCCGTTCCATGTAAAGTTCAACCTGAGCCCCCACGATCATCGCACTGATCGCTGCCACCAGAAGGCCCGACCCATAGGGCATCCAGGCCATCAGCAAGGCGACAAGAACCGAGGTCACCGCCGCGGCCACATGCGCCAAGGTGCGCAACGCGGGCGCAATCATCGCCAGGAAGGTGATCGGCAGGGCGAAATCCAGCGCGAACTCCGGCGGCACCTGCGCGCCTGCCACCGCCCCCACATAGCTGGCCCCGTACCAGAGAGGTGCGAGCGGCGCGACGGTGCCGACATAGTAGGCAAAGCGCTCAGACACAGTCAGATCGCGCTCCATCTCGAACTTGATTTGCGACAAGGCATAGGCCTGATCCACCATGAGATAGGCCACCACGGCGCGTTTCCAGATCGGCGCGCTGCCCAGATAGGGGGTCAGCGACGCGCTATACATCGCCATGCGCAGATTCACCGCCAGTGCCGTCAGGATCACAATCAATGTCGGTGCATTTTCAGTCATCAACTGCACGGCCGTAAACTGTGCCGCGCCTGCAATGACCAGAACGGAAAAGCCCATCACCTCGGCCACATTCAGCCCGGCTTCGGTCGCAACCACGCCGAAAAGTGCGGCAAAGGGAATAATCACCAGAATAAACGGCAATGCATCGCGTGTTCCGCGCAGGAAATGTCGTTTCGGGTTGGACGTGGTCATGTCGAAATCCTAAATTACCCTCAACGCTTACGGCGTCGACGCAGGAGTTGCAATTGTCCACCGCCCCTGATCTTTCCAAATACCTGATCGCGCCCGACCCCAGCGCGGCGCGGTTGACACGTGCTGTGACAGGCCATGACGAAACCGGTCAACCCGTCACGATAAACGTGGTCGAAGAACGCCCCCTGACCATTTTCCTGAACCGGCGCGAGATCGTCACCGCCATGACCATCGGCGACTATCCCGAGTATCTGGCGTTGGGTTTCTTGCGCAATCAGGGCATGCTGTCCGCCGCAGACACGATCACGGGCGTCGAGTATGAAGACGACATCGACACAGTGGTGGTGCGCACCGCCACGGAAACGGATTTCGAAGACAAGCTGGCGCGCAAGACGCGCACATCCGGCTGTGCCGTTGGCACCGTGTTCGGGGACATGATGGAAGGTCTGGACGGGCTGCAACTGCCATCAACAACCGTCAAAACATCATGGCTCTATGCGCTATCCAACAAGATAAACCGCACCCCGTCGCTCTACCTGGAAGCCGGCGCAATTCACGGCACCGTCCTGTGTCACCAAGACCGCCCTCTGGTCTATATGGAGGATGTCGGGCGCCACAATGCGGTCGACAAAGTGGCCGGCTGGATGCTGTCTGAAAATGTGTCCGGCACGGATAAAATCCTGTACACCACGGGGCGGCTGACCTCGGAAATGGTGATCAAGACCGCGCAGATGGGCATTCCCGCGTTGGTGTCGCGCTCTGGCTTTACGGCTTGGGGCGTCGAAATCGCGCAAGAGGTGGGCCTGACCTTGATCGGGCGCATGCGCGGGCAGCGGTTTACCTGTCTGTCCGGCGAAAACCGCCTGATCCGCGATATGGACCCCGCCCATGTGGCCCGTGAAAGCGGCAAGCACCAACGCAAGGCAGGCAAATGACGCGCCCGGCAGGCATCATTCTGGCCGGAGGTCTCGCCACGCGTATGGGCGGTGGGGATAAGGGGCGCCTGCCTCTGGGTGACGGCACGCTTCTGTCTCATGTGACCCAGCGCCTTGCCCCACAAGTCGCCGCCATCGCACTGAACGCCAATGGCGACCCCGCTCGATTTGCAGACACTGGGCTGCCCGTTTTGCCCGACAGTATTGACGGCTATGCTGGCCCGCTTGCAGGGGTATTGGCAGGCATGGACTGGGCCGCGCAAACAGGGGCGACACATGTCGTTTCCGCCGCCGCCGACACACCGTTTTTTCCACATGACCTTGTTGACCGGCTGATGATCGCGGCCCAACGCGAAGGCACGCCGATTGCGCTGGCCGCCACGCTTGACCCACAGCGCGGGGCATTGCGCCAACCCACCTTTGGCCTCTGGCCCGTTGCGCTGCGCGACGACCTGCGCGCCGCCCTGAACGACGGGCTGCGCAAAGTGGTGCTATGGACAGACAAACACGGCGCGGCGCTGGCCAGTTTCCCGGCCACACCCCATGATCCGTTTTTCAATGTGAACACACCAGATGACCTGACCCGCGCCGAGACCCTGTTGGAGGCGGCTTCATGAAGGTTTTTGGTGTCACCGGATGGAAAAATAACGGGAAAACCGGTTTGATGGAGCGCCTGATCGCGCATTTCACAGCGCAGGGACTACGGGTTTCGACGCTGAAACACACCCATCACGGGGTCGATCTGGAACAACCGGGTACAGATACGCACCGACACCGCGTTGCTGGCGCGAAAGAAGTGGTGCTGGTCTCTTCGTCCCGCATCGCCACGCTGCACGAACTTCGAAACGACCCTGAACCACAGCTGGCCGCACTGATTGAGGGGCTTGAACCCTGCGACCTCGTGCTTGTCGAAGGTTTCAAATCCGCGCCCCACCCGAAAATCGAAGCCCATCGCGCCGCCACCGGCGAGGCTTTGCTCGCCACCACGAACGACACCATTCGCGCCGTGGCCAGTGACGAGGCTCTGCCCGATCTGAACCTGCCCGTATTCAATCTGGATGACACGCAAGCCATTGCCACGTTCATTGCAGAAACCACGGGCCTTGCCCCACGCAAGTCCAACGGCCTGAAAAACGATTGTTTCGCGCTGCCACCGGGCGTGCACTGGACGCCGGTCGACGAGGCACTGGAGACGCTGAAATCCCGCCTTGCCCCGGTGGTCGGAACGGAAGCCATTCCAACAGCGCAATCGCGTGGCCGTATCCTTGCCACAGATCATATGGCCGCAAGGTCGAACCCACCCGGCGCGAATTCGGCGGTGGATGGCTATGCCTTTGCCTATGCGGACCTGCCAAAGGGCGACGTGATCACGCTGCCACTTGTTGCCGAGCGCGCAGCTGCTGGGGACCCGTTCACCGGCAACGTGCCGAAGGGCCATGCGATCCGCATCCTGACCGGTGCGCTTCTGCCGCAGGGTGTTGATACCGTGGTCTTGCAAGAGGACGTGCAGGTCGAGGGCGCGCAGCTGCGGTTTCCCGCAGGTGTGAAGCCCGGCGCCAATGCCCGCGCGGCGGGCGAGGATGTGGCTGCCGGGAAACTTGCACTGCCCATGGGGCACAAGATGCGCGCACCTGATGTTGCGCTCCTCTCGGCGCTTGGTCTGGCACGGGCGCAGGTCTTCAATCGCCTGCGCGTGGGCGTTTTGTCCACGGGTGACGAGCTGACGGAACCGGGTAGCACGCTGGATACTGCCCGCACATACGACGCCAACCGCCCAATGCTGCTGTCTTTGGTGCAAGGCTGGGGCTACGACCCCGTTGACCTTGGCCATGTGGCTGACAACCGCGACGCGCTGCGACGCGCCTTTGACGATGCCGCCAACCAAGCCGACGTCATCCTGACCTCTGGCGGCGCCTCGGCGGGCGACGAAGACCACGTGTCTGCTTTGCTGGAAGAAACCGGATCGCTGCACCATTGGCGCATCGCGATCAAACCGGGGCGCCCGCTGGCCTTGGCCCAATGGAACGGCACACCGGTTTTCGGCCTGCCCGGCAACCCTGTGGCCGCATTGGTCACCACGCTGATCTTCGCACGCCCGGCCTTTTCGGTTCTCGCCGGTGGACCATGGTTGTCCCCCATGGCATTCACCCTGCCCGCGGCGTTCAAGAAATCAAAGAAAGCAGGCCGCCGCGAGTACCTGCGCGCACGTGTAAACGAAGACGGTCAGGTGGACGTGTTCAAATCCGAGGGTTCCGGTCGCATCTCTGGTCTGAGCTGGGCCACGGGGCTCGTGGAGCTCCCAGACGAGGCGATGGACATCACACCGGGCACGCCCGTTCGGTTCCTGCCTTATGAAGGTTTCGGGATTACCTGATCAATCGCCGTGCCGCAGCAGACGCTGCTTTTGGCGACCCCAATCACGCTTGGCTTCAGTCGCACGCTTGTCATGGGCTTTCTTACCCTTGGCGATGCCCACTTTCACCTTCACCAGACCCTTGTGATTGAAATACATGACCAGCGGCACAAGGGTCATGCCCTTGCGGCTGGTGGCATTCCACATCTTGGAAATCTCACGTTTCGAGGCCAGCAACTTGCGTTTGCGCCGTTCCAGATGGCCCCATGTGACCGCCTGTTTATACGGCGCGATATAGGCGTTGGTCAGGTAAAGCTCGCCATCTTCCACGGCGACATAGCTTTCTGCAATATTCGATCCACCCTGACGCAGCGATTTCACCTCGGACCCCATCAGGACGACACCACATTCGATATCTTCCTCGATCGCATAATCATAGCGCGCGCGCCGATTGTCAGCGATCACCTTGTAGTTGGTCTCTTCTTTTGACTTTGCCTTGGCCATGAGCCGGATGTAGGGCCTGCGCCGCGAACTGTCCAGACTGCTCAGCCAACCGGTGCGTCAATCGTGGCAATCCATGGCTTCAGATCCACCACCGGGGTCCCGTCAAAACAGTCCAAAGCATCAATGCCTATGACGCCCGCCTCTAACTCCAGGGACAAAATTTCGACCGTGCTCATCGCAATCGGATTGGGCCGATTGGGGGAGCGCAGCGAAAACACCCCGCGTGGCGCATCTGCATGGCGCGGGGTTTGCACGATCAAATCGCGCCGCGCCTGATCCATCCAATAAAGCACGATGATGTGCTGACCGACTGTGAAATCTTTGATGCCGGGCTGGTAGCCATCCGCCAGCTCGATCAAAAAACTCCCGCCCTCTTCGGCGACCCGTTTTCGCGCGCCTGCCACATTTCCCGGCGCGTCCCCCGGTTGCCACGGCGTGCGGATACGCCCGATGAATGCCACAGATGGCCCATCGCTATCGGCAGGATCGAAGGCGAGAGTTTGCTCGCCTTCGCGCCGTTCTGTCATCAGTTGATCAGCCCTGCGTGACGCATGGCAGCGTCGATTGCAGCCTTGGTGTCATCCGTGATCTCGGTCAACGGGCTGCGCACCTCGGTGCCGCAACGACCCAGCTTGGACAGGCCGTACTTAGCGCCGCAAAGACCCGGCTCCATGAAGATCGCCTGATGCAAAGGCATCAGCTTATCGGCAACCTGAAGCGCCTTGCCGAAATCACCTGCCAGCGTTGCCGCCTGCATCTGGGCACAGAGGCGCGGGGCCACGTTGGCCGTAACCGAGATACAGCCCACGCCACCTTGGGCGTTGAAACCGTGCGCGGTGGCGTCTTCACCTGACAGCTGCACGAAATCCGCGCCACAGGTCATACGCTGAAAGCTGACACGCGCCAGATCGCCCGTCGCGTCTTTCACGCCCACGATATTCTTGTGCTTGGCCAGCACGCCCATGGTTTCAGGTGTCATATCGACGACCGAACGGCCCGGAATGTTGTAGATCACGATGGGCAGGTCAACAGCGTTGGCCAGCGCTTCATAATGCGCAATCAGCCCGCGCTGGGTCGGCTTGTTGTAATAGGGCGTGACCACCAGACCGGCGGCGGCCCCAACACGCTTGGCATGCTCCATGAAGCGCAGCGATTCGGCGGTGTTATTTGACCCGGCGCCTGCAATCACTGGCACGCGACCAGCAGCGGCGTCGACCACGGCTTCGATCACCGCCTCATGCTCTTCATGAGTCAAAGTGGGGCTTTCGCCGGTGGTTCCCACGGGCACCAGACCCGAAGAGCCTTCTTCGATCTGCCACTCTACAAGGTGTTTGAGCGCGTCGAAATCCACTGCACCGTCCTTGAACGGCGTAACCAGGGCAGGAAGAGATCCTTTGAACATGACACGCTCCATTTTGTCTGTGTTTCCAATACATCCGCGAACAGGCGCTGAATCGCCCCGCAAACGCGGCGGAAACTAGCCGGGTTCATCGCAAATGCCAAGTTTGTGTGTTGCGTGTTAGCGCCACAAAGTTAGGTTTCGCCTATGAACAGGATCAAATTGAGCCATTTGCGCGCCGTTGCAGTCGCGCTGTCGCTTGCCGTGTCGTCCATATCCGGGGCCGTCGCGCAGGATGCCGGCGCTGTTGCGGCCTTCAAATCGGCCATCGAACAAGCCCGCGCGGGGGACTGGGATGGCGCACGGGCAGAGGTGGCCAAAGGCGGCGACCTTGCCTCGGACATCCTTGAGTGGCACCGGCTAAGGGAAGCCAAAGGCAGCTTTTCCGACACGCGCGCGTTCCTGTCTCGCCGCCCGGACTGGCCCGGCCTGAAGCTGCTGCGCAAACGATCCGAAGATACGATCCCGCACAGCCATACCCCGGCAGAGGTGCTGGGCTTTTTCGAAACCCAGCCGCCCCAGACCGGCACCGGCGCACTGCGTCTGGCAGAGGCATTGACGGCCACCGGCAAAGCAGAAGAGGCCCGCGCGCAGATCATTCTGGCTTGGTTGTCCATGACAATGGACAGCGAAGAAGAGGCGGCGTTTCTGTCGCGATATGGCGAGACGCTAAAGCCCTATCACTGGGACCGGCTGGATGGGCTTTTGTGGCGCGGCGCAACCCGTGGCGCGACGCGACTGTTGCCATTGGTCAGCGCTGATCAGCAAAAACTGGCAACTGCCCGCATTGCGTTGCGCCGCAAGCAAAACGGGGTCGATGCCCTGATCAGCGCGGTGCCGTCGAGTCTTTCGAACGATCCCGGCCTTGCCTACGAACGGTTCTTGTGGCGCGCCTCGAAAGGGCGCAATCAGGACGCGGTTGATGTGCTTTTGGCGCGCTCTGAAAACGCGCAGACCCTTGGCGAGCCCGATCGGTGGGCAAGCTGGCGCCGGGTTCTGGCACGTTGGTCCATGCGCGAAGGCAAATCCGAACAAGCTTATCGACTTGCCGCGTTTCACCATCTGGACGGAGGCGCCGACCGCAACGATCTGGAATGGCTGGCGGGCTATATTGCCCTGCGCAAACTCAAAGACCCGGTCACAGCCGAAGAGCACTTCCAGACCTTTCGACTGGGTGTCGACACACCGATCAGTCTGGGTCGCGCAGGCTATTGGCAGGGCCGCGCCCATGAGGCTGCGGGCGATCAGGTTGCCGCCCAGGCCGCCTACGCGTTTGGGGCCGAATACCAGACCAGCTTCTATGGGCTTCTGGCGGCAGAAAAAGCAGGCCTTGCGATGGACCCGCGCCTGACCGGATCAGAACCTTTTCCTGATGTCACAGGCGCCTCGTTCTGGGGCGGCTCGGTGATGGAAGCCGCGCGTCTTTTGCAAGCCGCCGGAGAGCTCTATTGGGCCGAACGCTTCGCCGTGCATCTGGCCGAGCGCCTGACGCGTGAAGAACTGGGGCAGTTGGGCGCATGGGCCGAAAGCGTGAATGAACCACATCTTCAGGTCATGATCGCCAAGCAAGCGGCGCGTCAGGGCCATACGATCGCACGGCCCTATTTCCCCACGCCCGACATTGGCCGGGGCAACCGCACTGTGCCCCGCGCACTGGAGCTTGCCATTGCCCGGCGTGAAAGCGAATTTGACCCCTCGGTCGTCTCGGGCGTGGGCGCGCGCGGTTTGATGCAGCTCATGCCGGGCACCGCCTCTGACATGGCAAAGCGGTTGGAGATGGAATACTCCAAGGCGCGCCTGACCGAAGACCCGGCCTATAACACGCGATTGGGGTCAGAATATCTGGCCAAGCTGATCGAGGATTTCGATGGCAACCCGGTGCTGATCTCTGTGGGGTACAATGCTGGCCCCGGTCGGTCGCGCAGCTGGACCAAGCGATTTGGAGACGTGCGTGCGCCGTCGACGGATATCATTGATTGGATCGAGCACATCCCGTTTCGCGAAACCCGCAACTACGTGATGCGCGTCACCGAAAGCCTGCCTGTCTATCGCGCGCGACTGACAGGCAAAGTGGAGCCATTGCGCCTGTCAAACGAGCTTAAGAAATAGCGCGGCGACTGCGGATCAGGGTGAAGATACCCGCCGACACGACGATGACAGCCCCAATCACCACGTTGCTGTGCAAGGTCTCGCCAAAGACCAGGACGCCGATGAAGCTGACAAAGACGAGCTGCAGATAGGCGAAGGGCTGCACGGTGCTGGCCTCGGCGAATTCGTAGCATTTGATCAAGAGCCAATGCCCCAGCACACCTGTGCAACACAGCAGCGCCATCCACGCCCAATCGCCTTGAGACATGGGCTGCCAGAACCATACCCCAATCGCTGTCATGACAACGGCGCCTATCACGCCGGTCCAGAAGAAGCTGGTCTGGGTGCTGTCCGTTTTGGCCGCCAACCGGGTCATCAGCCCGTAGACCGCGAACATCGCAGCCCCGACGAGCGGAATGATGGCATAGGGGGAAAACACCCCGGATCCCGGCTGCAGGATGATCAGGATGCCGATGAACCCGATTCCGATCGCCGCCCAGCGCCGCCAGCCTACATGCTCGCCCAGCACCGGCCCGGACAGGGCGGCAACCATCAGCGGGTAGACCGCAAAAATCGCGTGGCTTTCAACAAGCCCCAGCAGGGTGAAGGAAATCACGGTCACGCAGATTTCCAATGCAAGCAGCGCCCCTCGAGAGATTTGCAGCCAAAGTCGCACGGGACGCAGCGCTTGTGACAGGCCACCATTGCGACGGGTGATCCAGATGACGAACGCCGCAAAGAACCAATAGCGGATCATCACCACCATCCAGACGTTGTATTCCCCGCCCAGATGGCGCGAAATCCCGTCCTGCATCGCAAAGACGAAGGTGGTGGCCACCATCAGCCAAATGCCGATCTGATTATTGCGCTCCATTGCGTCCCTTCAAAGCGTTTCGTGAAAACTTGACTTCAAGTTTGTCGCGAAACGCCCACAACACTGATATCTCTCTCTGCGTTTCGGCTTTGTCCTGTCTCAGGCCAAAACCAAAACGCTTTAGGGTCGCAATTGACCACGGCTCATATGCCGTTTGCGCCCGTATCCAGGAACACGTTCCACGTCGAAACCGGCGGCGTCTAGGGCACGACGGACAAAACCAGCAGCAGTATATGTCGCAAACGTGCCATCGGGCGCGGTATGCGCGCCAACCGCACCCATCAAAGCCTCGCCCCACAGTTCGGGGTTCTTGGCGGGCGAGAAGCCGTCAAGGAACCACGCATCCGCTTTGCCGTCCCAAACGGCAAGTGTTTCGCGGGCATCGCCTTCGACCACCTCAACCGTGAACCCGTCCAGATCAAACCGTCGCGCGCCCTCGTTCCATGCCGTCAGGAAGGGACCCGCAACGGCATGCGCCTCTGGAAAGGCTTGCAACGCGCGCTCGATGTCCGAAGCCTCCATCGGAAAGGCCTCGAACGAGGTGAAACGAACACCTGCAGGCGATCCCGCGTCGCGCCACGCAAGGAACGCAGCCAGCATGTTCAGCCCGGTGCCAAAGCCAAGCTCGGCGATATGAAAATCGGGCAGGAAACGTGCTGGCAGGTCATTGCCATCGATGAAAACATGGCGCGTCTCGGACAACCCGTCTTCCAGCGAGAAATACGGGTCGTCAAACCGATCCGCCACCGGCACGCCGCTGTCTTTCCACGTGATGCTGGCTGTTGCCGTCACTGTCTGGCGCTTTGTCATGATCTGCCCTAGAACGCTTGTCGAAACCCGCGCGACCATGAAGAAGGAATGCCCCGATGGCAATCGCTGATGTGACAGTCTACGGCGCAGGTGTTTTCGGCCTTTCCGTTGCATGGAGCTGCGCCAAACGCGGTGCCAAGGTACAGGTTATTGATCCGAACGGGCCGGGATCTGGGTCATCCGGCGGGCTGGTCGGCGCGCTGGCCCCGCATGTGCCGGAACGCTGGAACACCAAGAAAGCCTTTCAGTTCGACAGTCTTATCATGGCGGAAAGCTATTGGGCCGATGTGGAAGCCGTGTCAGGCCTATCGCCGGGTTATGCCCGCAGCGGGCGTTTGCAACCCATCGCGGATGACCGGTTGCTTGATCTTGCCAGAGCACGCGCGACCGAAGCCGCCACGCTGTGGCAGGGCAAGGCAGTCTGGCAGGTGCGACCTACGTCAGATTTCCCCGATTGGGCGCCCACCAGCCCGACAGACTTTCTGATCCACGACACGCTGACTGCCCGGATGAGCCCTCGTCGGGCGGGCGCCGCACTGGTTGCCGCCATCAAGGCCAAGGGCGGTGAAATCGTGACAGACGGCACGCCCCAAGGGACCGAAGTCTGGGCCACGGGCTGGCGCGGGTTGATTGACCTATCGGATCAACTGGGCAAACCCGTTGGAAACGGGGTGAAAGGGCAAAGTGCTCTGCTGGATTTCGACGCGCGCCACATGCCGCAGCTTTTCGCAGACGCCGTGCACATCATCCCACATGCGGATGGCACAGTGGCCATCGGGTCCACCAGCGAACGCGAATTTGAAGACCCCTCCAGCTGTGACGCAGCATTGGAAGAGGTGATCACCCGCGCCCGCGCCGCCTGTCCCGTACTGGCAGATGCGCCGGTGATTGAACGCTGGGCCGGCGTGCGCCCGCGCGCCAAATCCCGTGCGCCGATGTTGGGGCAACATCCCACCCGAAATGGTGCCTTTATCGCCAATGGCGGCTTTAAAATCGGCTTTGGCATGGCTCCGCGTGTCGGTGAGTTGATGGCCGATCTGGTGCTGGATGGGTGTGACGAAATTCCGGAAGATTTCCGGGTCGAAGCCAGCCTGTAAGTGGCCCTTAAGCGACCTCCGCCCGCAACTTCGCCATCAACTTGGCAAGATTGGCCTCGTAGCGATCATTGACCAGCACCCCATCCGCATCAAACTCAGATGCACTGCCGGCAACGGCTACCTCTGGCCCGATGATCAGCTTGGGCTGAAACGGGGTCATTGCCGACACCAGAGACACCTGCGCCCGATCCCCGCCCGCGCGGCCAGCAGCGGCTGACATGACGGCCACGGGCTTGCCCGGCCATGGATTGTCTTTCACCCGACTGACCCAATCCAAAGCGTTTTTCAACACGCCCGACAGCATCTTGTTGTACTCAGGCGTCGATATGATCACGGCATCTGCAGCGGCGATCTGTTCCGCCAGACGCGCGACCTTGGTTGGCACGCCCTTAGCGGCCTCCACATCACCGTCGTAAAGCGGCAGGTTCAGATCGGCCTCGGTGAAATCAGCGTCTCCATAAAGCCGTGCGGCATTGCGCAAAAGAAACCGGTTCGTTGCGTCTTTACGCAGGGAACCGGACATGCCAAGCAATTGGTGTTTGGACAAAGTGACCTCCGTGTTCACGTTCGCCTGATTTGGGCGCAGCGCATGCCAGAGGTCAAGACAAAGCGGAGAGCAGCCATGCGCCACGGCGGACAAATTCTGGTGGATCACCTAAAGACCGAGCGCGTGTCGCGCGTCTTCTCCGTGCCGGGGGAAAGCTTTCTGGCCGCGCTGGATGGGCTTTACGACAGCGGGATCGATAACATCGTTTGCCGCCAGGAAGGTGGGGCCGCGATGATGGCCGAGGCACATGGCAAACTGACAGGCACACCGGGCGTTTGTTTCGTCACGCGTGGGCCGGGGGCGACCAATGCGTCGGCAGGTATTCACGTGGCCATGCAAGATGCAACGCCGATGGTGGTATTCGTCGGTCAGATCGCGCGGGCGCACCGGGACCGGGGTGCGTTTCAGGAAGTCGACTACCGCGCCTTTTTCGGGCCACTTGCAAAATGGGCCTGTGAAGTGGATCAGGTCGAACGCCTGCCGGAATACCTTGCCCGCGCCTTCCATGTGGCACGCACCGGGCGGCCGGGACCCGTTGTGGTCGCCCTGCCCGAAGACATGCTGAGCAGCATGGCAGATGCGCCTGATCGCCCCGCCCTGCCCGCCACAAAGGGCCACGTAGGCCGGGCGGACGCAGATGCCATCATGGCCGCGATCACGACCTCAGCGCGTCCGCTTTTGATCGCGGGCGGGCCGGGATGGACGGCTGAAGCGGGCGCTGCGCTGATGGATTTCGCCGTCACCAATGCCCTTCCCGTCGCCACCGCCTTCCGCCGTCAGGACTATGTGGACAATCGCCACCCGAACTATATCGGAGACCTCGGTCTTGGCATTAACCCGGCGCTGAAGACCATATTTGACGAGGCCGACACCTTGGTGGTTCTGGGCAGCCGTCTGGGCGACATTGTAACCGGCAGCTACGAGATGCTGGACCCGGCCACCACCGGCAAGCAGATCGTGCATGTCTATCCCTGCGCCGAAGAGTTGGGGCGCGTCTATCATGCGGATCAGACCGTGGTGGCGACCGGCCCCTCGGCGATTGCGGCGATCAGTGAACTGCCCCCGCTGACCGCGACACCGTGGGCCGATTGGACGCAGCAGGGACGCGCAGCCTATGACGCGTTTCAAACTCCGGTCGAAACCCCCGGCCCGATCAAGTTGGAACGCATCATGCACGAACTTTCGGGAACGCTGCCGGACGATACAATCATGACCAACGGCGCCGGGAACTACGCCACATGGCTGCACCGGTATTTCCGCTTCAAGGAATATGGGACACAGCTGGCGCCGACCTCAGGCTCGATGGGTTATGGCTTCCCGGCAGCCGTGGCTGCCAGCCTGCAGCACCCCGACCGCACCGTCATTGCATGGCTTGGGGACGGCGAGTTTCAGATGACCCTGAACGAGATGTCGACCGCCATTCAACACGGCGCCAAACCCATCGCCATCATCGTGAATAACGGGCGTTACGGGACGATCCGCATGCATCAGGAAAAGACCTATCCCGCACGTGTATCGGGCACGGCCCTTGTGAACCCGGATTTTGCCGATCTCGCACGCGCCTATGGCGGGCATGGGGAAACAGTCACGAAGACCGATGACTTCAACGCGGCGTTCAAGCGCGCAAAAGCCTCGGGGAAACTGGCGGTGATCGAACTGGTCGTTGACGAACAGGTGGCCACACCGGGGCTGACACTGGATCAGTTGCGTGCGCAGGGGGAAGCGGGCTGATCCCCGCCCCCTACGCAGCTTCAGCCCTTGGGCATCTCCATCAGCTCGGCCAGATGGATCGTACCCATCTGGATAAAGCTGTTTTCACTGGCAATCGCCAACGCCGTGTCCGCGTCGGGTGCGTTGATCACGCAAAACCCCATCATCGGCTGTTTGAAGCCTTCGCGATGGCCATCGCCATCCACGGTCCATTGCGCCTTGAAGGGCGTTTCGGGCATCTCGAACACATCCGCATATTTGGCGATCCACGCCTTATAGGCGGCCTGCATCTCGGCCTTCTTGCCATCAGGCACATCCGTCGGCTCGTGATACGCCATGTAAAACTTCGGCATCGTTTCTCCTCCCGTTTCGGGATCAGTATTCGACCCCAATTTGCGCCTTGATGCCCGACCGGAACGGGTGCTTCACCAATTCCATCTCAGTCACCAGATCGGCAATCTCGATCAGGTCATCCGAGGCGTTGCGCCCGGTCAGAACCACATGGGTCATGTCGGGCTTTTCTTCGACCAGAAACTTCACCACCTCGTTGATATCGACATAGTCGTAACGAATGGCGATGTTGATCTCATCCAAAAGCACCATCTTGTTGGACGGATCACGGATCAGCTCTTTTGATTTCTCCCATGCAGCCTGCGCCATTTCGATGTCGCGCGTGCGGTCCTGGGTTTCCCATGTAAAACCCTCGCCCATGGTGTAGAACTCGCAGATATCTGAAAATTTGGCGTTGATCAGATCACGCTCGCCACAATCCATACCGCCTTTGATGAACTGCACCACGGCGCATTTCATATCAGCGGCAATACAGCGAAAGATCATCCCGAAGGCGGCCGAGCTTTTGCCCTTACCCTTGCCCGTGTGCACGATGACCAGACCCTTTTTATCGGTCTTCGTCGCCATGATCTTGTCACGGGCGGCTTTCTTCTTGGCCATCTTGGTGGCGTGGCGGTCGGGATCTACGGTCATTCTTGCCTCACTTTGAAATGTCGTTCCACTGTGAAAGCACTGCACCTCAGATGCAAGAGCGGGCGCCCCGGTTTTCCGAAACGCCCGCTTGTTATTTTCCGAAGGACCTTCGTTTATTCAGCCGGTACAGCCGCCGTCTGTGAGCGCGAGAAGTGCTGTTTGTTCAGGCGCAAAACCAAGGCGATCATGGCAAACTGGAAAGCAATCGCGATGGCGGAAATCACCCAGTACATGAGCGAGAATTTGTCGACCACACCCGCTTTCACCAGTCCTGAATTCAGGAAAAAGTGCAAGAGAACCGACAGGGCAACTCCGGGGCAAACCAGTGCGTAGGACCCCGGCGATGTTTCATTGCCAAAGACAAAGCTCTTCCAATAGCCGATGCGCGACAAGACGGTCAGGCCCAAGAGGCCGAACAGGACCTGAATGGCGATCAAGCGAGCCAGAAACACCATGGTTTCAGCCGCGGACCCGTGCACATCAAAGGTCGCATGCAACCCGTGGTTCTGACGCATAAACATGATGCCCAGAATGGTCATCAGTGGGATGACGATCATCAGCGTGGGGGCTGCTTCTTTGGCCGTGCCGTAGTGCAACATCGAGTTGAACGCCGTGAACAGCGCCAGCGCCGCATAAACAATCGCGGCCATACCGAAGAAAGTCGACCCAACAAGCGAGATGCCAACCACGATGGTATTGCTGCTCATCGCAGCGGGGGCAGCAAATCCAACGGCAACCATCGACAGGGCAAAGGCCGGCAGCATTTGCGCGAAACTGTTGTGAGCGGTCACGTCGAACACGCCGCCTTTGGACAGAACGCGCCCCAGAAAATCACCGATCAAGCTCAGCGCCAGGATACCGATGGCCAGGAAGGCGGCCATGGCGAAGGGGAAGAGATACTCAACAATCGACCAAAGCCCTGGCACAAAAACCAGACCCGCAACGAAAAGCCCGTTTACGCTCATGGCAAGTGCCAGAGGCATCGCAAGGATTGTCGTTTCCGCATTGGAGTTTTTCAGCGCGGTGTAGGCATCGGTTTTCCGGAAGGCCGAGAAGCTCTTCAGGTTCCATGTCAGGTATTTCAGGTTCAGAAACACCATCGCCGCGATGCCGGCCCAGGCCACGGCAATGGCAGCTTTCAGCCCGAATGACCCGGCTGTGAAGGCGGCCATGATGTCTTCAAAGACCGGCACTGGCTGGCCCGGGTGTTTCACCCAGAACATCAGATACATGAAGAAGGTGACCGACAGGCCACCAGCCCCAACCGAGGCGAGAAAGTAGAGCGGCGAATACTTATCCGCAGGACGTGAGGTTTGCATTGGATCTCTCCATTCATATTCATTTTCCTGAATATGTATAGTTGTGAATGCAACGGTTGGCAACCCGTGCTGCCTGACCAAGTTGTCGCAGGACATGCAGGGGTGGGTTTACCTTTCATTAACCAAGGCAGGGCACAGTGGAATTGTAGGAGATCACGCAATGCGCCCCATCCAGTTCCTTGTAATGTCTGGCATATTTATGCTGACAGGCTGTGACAGCCCCAGCCCGCAATTCATGCATCCCGACACGGCGACGCGTCAGGTCACCGTAGACGGGTCAACTTTTTCTGTGCATCAACGCGAAAACTGGGTCGAAGTGTATCGCACCAATTTCGAACTCACACCACGCGGGTCAGTGATTCTTGCGCGCGCGCATCAAGCCATTGAACAAGCCACAGGCTGCATGGTGGTCGAAGGCACGCTATCTGGCGATCAAGCCATTCAGCGCGCCGAAATCGACTGCGGCACTTAAACTAAATACTCCGCCTGGGTCAGACCATCTGCTCCAACATCGCCCGCGCAGAGTTTGACCGGGGCGTCCATAGCCCACGCTCAATCGCTTCGCGCAAACGCTCGGCAATCTCTTTCAGCGCCGGGTCGTTGTGTTCTTCGATAAAATCTCGCGTCGCTTCGTCTTCGATGAAAGCCCCATAGACCAGATCGAAATGATGGCTACGCACCGCGCCGGTGGTGGCGGCAAAGGCGAACATATAGTCGACCGTTGCGGCAATCTCGAACGCGCCTTTATAGCCGTGACGCTTGACACCCTCGATCCATTTCGGGTTCACGACGCGCGAGCGCACGACGCGCCCAATCTCGTCTTCCAGCGTACGGATCACCGGGCGTTCCGGGCGCGAATGATCGTTGTGATAGATCGGCCGGTCGCGGCCCTGAAGGGTCGACACCGCCGCAGCTGCCCCACCTTCGAACTGGTAATAGTCATCACTGTCCAAAAGGTCGTGTTCGCGGTTGTCCTGGTTCTGCACAATGGCCTCAACCTGTCCCAAACGGGCCTCGAACCCGGCTCGGTCGCGCATGCCTTCATGGCCCGCGCCATAGGCATAGCCGCCCCATTCCAGATAGGCCTCAGCCAGATCAGCCTTGTCGGCCCAGAGCCGTTCGTCGATCATCGCCTGAAGTCCCGCGCCATAGGCACCGGGTTTCGATCCATAGACCCGTGATGCACCCTCGCCCGCCCGCACGCGCGCTGCAGCGGGGTTCACATCGTCGGGTTCATCCAGTGCCTGAACCGCCCGCGCCGCACTATCGACCAAGGCGATCAACTGCGGGAAGGCGTCGCGGAAAAAGCCCGAAATACGCAATGTGACATCCACGCGCGGACGGCCCAGCGCGCTGGCCGGGATTACCTCGAACCCGGTCACGCGGCGGTTGGCGCTGTCCCATTTGGGCTTCACCCCCATCAGCGCCAGAGCTTGCGCGATGTCGTCCCCACCCGTGCGCATGTTTGCCGTGCCCCAGGCCGTGACCAGCATCGTGCGCGGCCAATCGCCATGGGTTTGCAGATGCTTGTCGATCAAGAGGCTGGCTGATTTCCAACCCAGCGCCCAAGCCGTTGGCGTCGGCACCGCGCGACTGTCGACCGAGAAGAAATTGCGCCCGGTCGGCAGCACATCCAGCCGCCCTCGGGTCGGGGCGCCGGATGGCGCAGGGGCGACGAACTGCCCGGTCAGGGCGGTGAGGAGCCCCTCCCCCTCATCCGGTCCGCAGGCCCGGACAGATGGCAAAACCTTCGCGTGATAGGCGTCCAAAACGGGCTTGGTCGCAGCGAACACATCCGGCACGTCATCCCACGCCACCGCCGCTTGCGCCAGCAGCTCCAGCCGTTCAACCGTGTCGCCATTGCTGCGCCAGTTGCCCGCCTCGATTGCTTCCAGCACCTCGTGGCGCGGGCCTTCGTATTTAGGCGCCATATCGCAGTCGAGCGGATCAATATCCACGCCGCAATCCATGGCCAAAGCCCGGATCAGGGACGCATCGCCCCCTTCCCCTTGCCCACGCGGCACGCGGACCAGTGCAATGCCAAGGTCGCGCTCCAGATCGCCCGTTGGCGACTGCCCAAACACATGCAGCCCGTCGCGGATCTGCGCTTCTTTCAGATCGCACAAATAGGCGTCGAGCTTGGCCAGATCGCTGTCCTCATCCTCGCCCTTCATGCCGACATCAGCGTCCAGCCCTGTGGCTTGGGTCAGTGTCAGAATTTCACGACGCAGATGTTCGATGCGGCGTGGATCAACGCCCGCCGCTTCGTAGTATTCGTCAACCAAAGCTTCGAGATCACGCAACGGTCCATAGGTCTCGGCCCGTGTCAGCGGCGGCGTCAGGTGATCAATGATCACCGCCTGCGCGCGCCGCTTGGCCTGCGTGCCTTCACCGGGATCGTTCACAATGAACGGATAGACATGGGGCATCGGCCCCATCACGGCCTCGGGCCAGCAGGTTTCGGACAGGGCGACGGCCTTACCCGGCAGCCATTCAAGGTTTCCGTGTTTGCCCATATGCACCAGCGCATGCGCGCCGAACGTGTGACGCAGCCAGAAGTAGAAGGCCAGATAGTTGTGTGGTGGCACAAGGTCGGGCGAGTGGTAGGTGTCGGTCGGGTCGATGTTGTAGCCGCGCGCGGGCTGCACGCCGACAACTGCATTGCCATAGGTCAGGATCGACAGCGAAAAGAAGCCATCAGCAAAGAACGGATCATCCTCTGGTGCACCCCAGCGGCTCTCCAGCGCCTCGCGCATCTCCCACGGCAGCATGTCGTAGTGGCGGCGATAAACATCGAGCGACAGGCGTTCGCCACCCACGCGCTCGGCCCGGTCGGTCAGCCAGTTGGTCGGCCCCGCCATGACGGCCTGCATCAAGGCGTCGCTGTCCTCTGGCGCATCAGAAATTGCATAGCCCTGACCCGCCAACAGCCCCAGCGCATGCACCACGGCAGCTGGCGTATCCAAGCCCACCCCATTGGCAAGCCGGCCATCCTTGTTGGGATAGTTCGCCATGATCAGTGCGACCTTCCGATCGCCTGTCTCAGCCCGACGCAGACCCGCCCAATTGGCAGCCAGTTCCGCGACAAACTGCACCCGATCACCGCGCGCCTGATAGGTGGCGATGGGGCATTCGGTGGCTTCGTCAAAAAACGCCTCGCCTTTGAAGGAAATTGCACGAGACAGGATGCGCCCATCCACCTCGGGCAGCGCCACGTTCATCGCGATATCTCGGGCAGAAAGGCCGGTCAGGCCCTCGGCCCAAACCTCCTCGCTCGACCCGGCCAGAACCACCTGAAAGACCGGTGCGGCGTTGCACCAAGGCGCTTCAAAGGGGTTCGAGGCCCCTTTGGACGCCTCGCCTTCGTATGGTGATCCAACCGCGAAAGACGTGCAGTTCAGGATCACATCGGGCGCGGCTTCGGCAAACAGGCTTTCCAGCGTCGCGACGGATACCGGGTCTTTCAATGATGCCACAAAGATGGGCAGCGGGTTCAACCCCTGTCTGAGCAGCGTTTTCACCAGACGGTTGATCGGGTTCAGCCCCGCGCCCTGCACCAACGCGCGATAAAAGACGACAGGCACAACGGGGGCGCCCTCGGTCCATGCCTCTTGCGCGGCGGACAGATCAGCGACGCCAGCACCCGGCCAATAGACACCCGCACGCAGCAAAGGCCGCGCGGCTTCGGGCTTGTCGCCGCCGTCCATCATCGCCTTGGTGTAGTTCAGGAACCCAACCGCGTTCTCTGGCCCACCTTCAACCAGATAGGCCCAAAGCGCATCGTAATCCTCGTCCGAGACGGTCGAGAGCGCGCGCAGTTCCGCATCCGGCTTGTCGTCCCCCGGCAACAGCGCCAAGGGCACACCCGCCTCGCGCAAATGCGCCGCATATTGCTCGGCCCCGTATTTCCAGTAGCCGACGCCGCCCAAAACGCGGGCCACCACCAGCCGGGATTTGGCGGCGCAATTGTCGATATGCAGATCGACCGACATCGGGTGCGCCAGATGCATCATATTGGCCAGACGCAATCCCGGCGCATCTGCCATTTCAGCGCGCGCCTGTGACAGGCCCGCCAATTCCGTATCTGCGGCCGAAATGAACACCAGATCCGAGGGCGTCTGCCCCAGATCCACCGGTTCTTTCCCGTCATCAATGCTGCCCGGAGTGGCTGCCAGAAGATGCATGTCGCGTCCCTTGCGTTAAGGTGTTATGGACCGGCCAAATATGACCTGATCAGGGTGGACCCATGGATTACAAAGCTGCCGGCGCGCCGAAACCCGCCAAGGGCAAACCACGCCATTCCGAGCACAACGCACGCGGAACCGAGAAGAACCCGCTGAACCGCAAGGATGACAAGGCCGCGTTGCTGGCCCGGATGAAAGCTGCCGCCGCGAAGGGCAAGAAAGCGTAAACGCGGCTCACAGTTCTTTCTCCATGAACAGGCTTGCGGGATGTAGTTCATAGGCGCCGAATGGTCCACATTCGCGGTATCCCAAACGGCGGTAAAGCGACACGGCGGCGACCAACTTGTCGCCTGTCTCAAGCTTCATTTCCTGCATACCTTTGGCGAGGGCCTGCGCCTCAAGCGCTGCCATCAGCCGAACGGCCAAGGCTTTACCGCGCGCTTCTGTCCGCACGAACAGTCGCTTTACCTCACCGTATGCACCGCAATCCACCAGCGCCACACAGCCCAGCGCCACCCCGTCGCTCCGCGCCACGAAAAACGTGACAGATGGCTCATCCAACTCGGCCGCCGTGAAAGTGAAACATTCATCCACCGAGTAGACCTCACGGAGCGCCGCCTCAGACCCTTCGATCAGCGCATGAGCATCCTCCGACAGGGGGCTTTCTGCGGCAATCGAAATCGTCATGCAGTCAGTGCCCGTTCAATCGCGGCGCGGTCCATGCCGGACTGTCCAATGACCACCAGACGCGTTTCGCGGGGTTGGGTACCAAAGGGCTGGTCAAAATAGGTGTCGACGCGAGGACCAACCGCCTGCAGTGTCAGGCGCATGGGCTTGCCTTCAACAGCTGCGAAACCCTTCAGGCGCAGGATGTTATTGGCGCGGATCACGTCTGCGACCTTTTCAGCAAAGCCTTTTGCATCGGCCACTTCGCCCAAAGTGACGACAAAGCTTTCAAACGCCTCATGGTCGTGATCGTGGTGATGATGGTGGTCGTCATGATGGTGATGATCGTCATCATGGTCATGGTGGTGATCATCGTGATGATGATGCCCCTTCTCATGCAGCGACAGACGGGCGTCCATGTCACCCTCGGCGCCCACGCCCTGCCCCAACAGAACCTCAACAGGCAGCGCGCCCATGGTCGAGCGCACAACCTGCACGCCGTCGCGGCTATCCCCGGTCAGTTTCGCCACAAGTTCGTCTGCCTGCGCATCACCCAGCAGGTCGGATTTGTTCACGACGATCATATCCGCACAGGTCACCTGATCCTTGAACAGCTCGGACAGAGGCGTTTCGTGGTCCAGGTTCTCGTCCAGCTTGCGCTGCGCCTCGACTGCATCCAGATTTGATGCGAACTGCCCGTCGAACACGGCTTTCCCGTCCACAACGGTCACAACACCATCGACGGTCACGCGGGTCGAAATCTCGGGCCATTGGAATGCACGCACCAAGGGTTGCGGCAAGGCCAGACCCGAGGTTTCAATCACGATGTGATCAGGCGGCGTGTCGCGGTCCAAAAGCTTCTCGAGCGTCGGGATGAAATCCTCGGCCACGGTGCAGCAGATGCAGCCGTTCGACAGCTCCATGATGTCATCCTCGGTGCAGGTCTCGTCCCCGCAGCCCTTCAGGATATCGCCATCCACGCCCAGATCGCCAAATTCGTTGATGATCAGCGCGATGCGCTTGCCCTTGGCATTGTCCAGCATGTGGCGGATCAGCGTGGTCTTGCCCGCACCCAGAAAGCCGGTCACGACGGTGGCAGGGATCTTTGCTTGCATCTTGGTCTCCTCTCCCCGTCTCCCCGACGGGTGGTTGCGTTGGTGCATGGCAGGTCTCCTGGCTTTGCGGGTCGAAGCGCACCGCCGCCTTCCCGACCCATTGGGTCAGTGGCGTAAGGCGGGCGCTCTCCGCTTACAGTCGCGGGGGCGGCTGCAGCATCAGACCCCGGATTGGGTCGCCTCCGCTGCATTCCCTCATGTCCCATTGGGAACCATGCTGGACTTCTTTGCCGTGTGAGGGCCCAAAGGGTCAAGATCGAAACCGACCCGGCGGGGTTGAATGACGCCATGCGGCACAGGTTGATCACAGCAAAGCTTCAATATCTTGTGGATAACCCGCCTGTTTTATCCACATATCGGGGCAGCCCGTTGACTCGCGCGCCAAGCCCCCGAACAATCACCAGATTGAAAGAATCACAAAAGGGCAGACCGCTTGCGGTTTTCTAAACTCCGACTGAATGGCTTCAAAAGCTTCGTGGACCCGACCGATCTGGTGATCGCGGACGGGCTGACAGGCGTGGTCGGACCCAATGGCTGCGGCAAGTCAAACCTGCTTGAAGCCCTTCGCTGGGTGATGGGCGAAAACCGCCCCACAGCGATGCGCGGCGGCGGGATGGAGGATGTGATCTTCGCCGGTGCGGCCTCCCGCCCGGCCCGCAATTTCGCCGAAGTGTCTCTGCTTCTGGACAACAGCGAACGGCTGGCTCCCTCGGGCTTTAACGACAGCGACAACCTCGAGATCGTGCGGCGGATCACGCGGGACGCAGGCTCGGCATATAAGGTCAACACCAAGGATGTGCGTGCACGTGACGTGAGCATGCTGTTCGCCGATGCCTCGACCGGGGCGCATTCACCGGCGCTGGTGCGGCAAGGCCAGATCAGCGAGCTGATCAATGCCAAGCCCAAGGCGCGCCGCCGCATTCTGGAAGAGGCCGCCGGGATTTCGGGGCTTTATCAACGCCGCCACGAGGCCGAGCTGAAGCTCAAGGGCACCGAGACCAATCTGGCCCGTGTCGATGACGTGATCGAACAGCTGGCGTCGCAACTGGGCCAACTGGCCCGGCAAGCCCGTCAGGCCGCGCGCTATCGCACCATTGGTGATGATCTGCGCAGGGCCGAGGGGCTGCTTTTGTATCGTCGCTGGAAAGAAGCCGACGCCGCCCGCGCCGAAGCACAGGCGCAGCTGACCGAACGGGTGAAAGCCGCGGCCAGTGCGGAAGGTGACGCGCGCCAAGCCACAAAAGCGCGGCAAGAGGCCGAAGATCGCCTGCCGCCTTTGCGCGAAGAAGAAGCCGTTGCCGCCGCGATCCTGCAGCGTCTGCAAGTACAGCGAGACCAGCTGTCGGATCAGGAAAACCAGGCGCGCGCGCGCATCGACACGCTGACCGCCCGCATCACGCAATTGTCCAAGGACATCGACCGCGAAAGTGGGTTGAACAAGGACGCGGGCGAGACGATTGAACGGCTGAACTGGGAACAGGATCAACTGACAAAAGCGTCTGAGGGGCACGATGAAGCGCTGGAGGTATCCAACGCGGATGCTCGCGATAGTGCGGCGATTTTGCAGGAACGCGAAGGGGACCTGACGCAGCTGACGGAAGACGTCGCGCGGCTTGCCGCGCGCCACCAATCCGCGCATCGCCTGTTGGATGACAGCCGCAAGACGCTGGAGAAAAGCGAAGGCGAAGCTGGGCGCGCACGCGCGGCCATGGAAGACGCGAAAGGCGCGGTCGACAAGGCTTCGGTAGATTTCACCGCTGCCGGTGCTGCGCAGACGGCTGCCGCGAAAGCCTCGGAAGATGCCGAAACCGCATTGATCGCTGCTGACGAGGCACGCTCTGACGCGCAATCGCGCGAAGCTGATGCGCGCGCGGCCCGCTCCTCGGCCGAAGGTGAGGTGAACGCACTGCACGCAGAGGTTCAGGCGCTGGCCCGGCTGGTCGAACGTGATGCGTCCGAAGGTGGGCAGGTCCTGGACAACCTGCGCGTCAAGCCCGGCTATGAAAAAGCGCTGGGGGCTGCACTGGCCGACGATCTGCGCGCGCCAGAAATCGAAGGCGACGCCGCCTCGGGTTGGGCGGCACTGCCCGGCTACACACAACCGCAACCGCTGCCCGATGGGGTCACTGCGCTGTCCAACTACGTGACGGTGCCCGCGGTTCTGGCCCGTCGGATGAGCCAGATCGGTTTGGTTTCTACCGAAGAGGCAACGCGCCTTCAGGCCGATCTGAAACCCGGTCAGCGGCTCGTGTCGCTTGAGGGGGACCTGTGGCGCTGGGACGGGTTCCGGGCGGGTGCGGAAGATGCGCCCTCGACCGCGGCCCTGCGGCTTGAGCAACTCAACCGTCTGCAGGAACTGAAGCAGGATCTGGAAGAGGCCTCGGCCCGCGCAGATGGCGCACGCGCTGCCCATGACACGCTGAAGGCCCGACTGGTGGAAACGACCGAAGCGGACAAACAGGCGCGGGATGCGCGCCGGGAGGCAGACCGCGCAGTGTCTGATGCCAACCGCGCCCTGTCGCGTGCCGAAGCCGATCGCAATATTGCCGAGGGCAAGCTGGAAAACCTTGGCCTTGCGCTGAAGCGCCACGAGGAAGAAGCGTTGGGTGCACGACAGCGATTGGCCGAGGCCGAACGGGGTGTGGCTGATCTGGGTGATCTGGACGCGGCCCGTGCGCAGGTCGATGACGTCAAGATGGCCGTTGAAGCCGCGCGCATGACGATGATGGCCAAACGATCGGCCCATGACGAGCTGCGCCGCGAAGGCGAGGCCCGCACCCGACGCAGTCAGGAAATCACCAAGGAAGTGTCGGGCTGGAAGCATCGTTTGGAAACCGCCGGCAAACGGATCGCCGAATTGGACGAGCGCAAGGTAGAAAGCGAGGCGGAGCTGAAAGAGGCACAGGCGGCCCCGGACGAGCTGGCTGCCAAACGCGACGAACTGGCCGACGCCATTTCCGAGGCTGAGACCCGGCGCAAAGCCGCCGCTGACAGCCTTGCAATCGGCGAGACCGCCGAACGTGACGCCGCCAATGCCGAACGGGATGCCGAACGGGCCGCAGGCGAGGCCCGCGAGGCCCGCGCCCGCGCCGAAGCCCGTGCAGATGCCGCCCGCGAGACCGTGGCGCTGGCCGCCGAACGCATCAACGAAGAGATGGAGACCACACCCGAGGCTTTGCTGGAAAGCCTAGAGGCAGACCCCGACAAGATGCCGTCGTCCGAGCAGATCGAGCATGATGTGAACCGGTTGAAACGCCAGCGTGATGCGCTTGGGGCCGTGAACCTGCGCGCCGAAGAGGACGCCAAGGAAGTTCAGGAAGAGCATGACAATCTGCTCAAAGAAAAGACCGATCTGGAAGAGGCAATCAAGAAGCTGCGCGCGGGCATTGCCGGGCTGAACAAAGAGGGCCGCGAGCGCCTGCTGACCGCGTTCGAGCAGGTCAATGAAAGCTTCGGCACGCTCTTCAAGCACCTGTTCGGCGGCGGTGAAGCCAAGCTGGTTCTGGTCGAAAGTGACGATCCGCTTGATGCCGGTCTGGAAATCATGTGCCAGCCGCCGGGCAAGAAGCTCTCGACACTCAGCCTTCTGTCAGGTGGCGAACAGACGCTGACCGCGCTGGCGCTGATTTTTGCCGTTTTCCTGGCGAACCCCGCGCCGATCTGTGTGTTGGACGAGGTCGACGCGCCGCTGGATGACGCCAATGTCACCCGGTTCTGCGATCTTCTGGACGAAATGACACGCCGCACAAACACGCGGTTCCTGATCATCACCCACCACGCGGTGACCATGTCGCGCATGGACCGCCTGTTTGGCGTCACGATGGCCGAACAGGGTGTTAGCCAGCTGGTCAGTGTTGATCTGAAAAAAGCCGAACAGATGGTGGCGTGACGCAGGCGGACCGCTTGCACTGCACCAACAAACGCGCCTAGGGTTCGACAAACGAAATCGGGACATTTGCCATGAAAAACACATTTATTGCTGCCGCGTTTCTATTGACGGGTTTCACAGGGCACGCCTTCGCCGAGGACACGGACAAACAGGTAGTCGCCTCTGACCCTGACAGCGTTCTGGCCTATTTCGAGGACCTGGGCGCCCCCGCGAAACTGTCCAAAGACAAGGTTGGGGACCCTCAGATTGAAATCCAGTATTACGGCACCAAGATGGTTCTGTTCTTCTATGGATGTCAGGATGGGCAGAACTGCAATTCGCTGCAGTTCTTCTCGGGCTATACAGCGGATCATGAGCTGACGCTTGAGGGCGTGAACACCTGGAATTCCAAGCAACGCTACGGCCGCGCCTATATTGCAGATGATGGCCGCAAGATGCTGGAATACGACATCTACACCGGTCAGGATGGCGTCAGTCAGACGGATTTCGACGAGATTTTTGATGCCTGGACGCAAGTTCTGAAAAGCTTCGAAAGCGCCTTGTCCTGAGCGTATCTACCGGGTTACAGCGCGTTTAGAAGCGCCGCTGTCGGCCATGCATCTGCGGGCAGTCCAAGACGGGCCTGTTCCGCCTGAACGGCGGCACGGGTCTTTGCCCCAAGGATGCCATCCACCTTGCCTACGTCATGTCCGTGCTTTTGCAATTTCGTCTGCAACGCCTTCATCTGCTGACCAGACAACGCCGGATCGAGCGTGCCCACGTTGTAGACCGGGGCACCTTCAAGCCGCGTGGCAAAATAGGCTGCGGTCATGACGTAGACGAAGCTTTGATTCCATTCGAAATACACTTTGAAATTCGGATAGGCGATAAAGGCAGGTCCCTTGCGCCCTTGCGGCAGGATAATCGATGCCTCCAGCCCGGCATCCGCAAACGCACCCTGGCGCGGCGTCACGCCCAGCGCGACCCAGTCGGCCACCGATTTCTTATGGGACAGACCCGTCTGTGACCAATTGAGGTCACTTGGAACGGTCACCTCTTGCAGCCATGGTTCCCCCGCGCGCCAGCCGAGTTGTTTGAGCATATTTGCCCCGGACAAAAGCGCGTCTGCCGGCGTGCGGCGCAGGTCCACCTTGCCATCACCATTGCCGTCCACGCCAGCCTCGATGATGTCACCGGGCAGCATCTGAACCATGCCAATCTCTCCGGCCCAGGCACCCGTTGATGTTGCAGGGTTAAAATCCCCTTTCTCGAACAGCTCAAGTGCGGCGAAAACCTGCGGCTGAAACAGCTCCGGGCGACGACAATCATGCGACAGGGTCATCAGCGAGTTCAGCGTGTTGAAGTCCCCCTGAAACGCGCCATAGTCGGTTTCAAAGGCCCAGAACGCGGTCAGAACGCCGCGACTGACACCGTATTCTGTTTCCATCCGATCAAACACACTGTCGAATTTCTGCAAGTTGGATTTGCCGCGGTTCATCCGGTCCGCGCTGATCAAGCGACGCGAAAAATCAACGAAGGGCCGCTGGAATATACCTTGAGAACGGTCAGCCTTCAGCGTGGCGCTGTCTTGCCGAGCACTGGCGAAGAACCGGTCCAACGTCGCTTTGTCATGTCCACGGGCCACGGCCTCGGCCTTCATCGCCTTGGTAAAGCTTGCAAAGCTGCCCCCGCAGGGGACCAGCCCGGCCATAGCGGGCGAGGACAGCGATAGTGCAACAAAAGCGGGCAGCAAGAAGGACTTCATAGGTTTACCTTTACGTGTCATGCGAAACGAGTTGGGGCGCGGTCAGGTCACAATAGCGCAGAGGATCAAAACGCCAAGCCCGACAAGCCAGGCAGACCACAGCATATCCACCGCCTGATCGACCTCTTTGGCGCCAATATTGCGCGCGCCTTCGCCGTTCACCCAGGGAAATTCACGCATCTCTCCATCATAGGCGCGCGGGCCTGACAGGGCGACGTTCAACGTGGCGGCCATTGCCGCTTCGGGCCAGCCTGCATTGGGGGATCGGTGCAGTGGGGCATCACGGCGGATCAGGCGCCATGCGTCCCACCGCCGGCTTGCCCCCAACATGATCACCGCCGTCAACCGCGCGGGCACCCAGTTCATGACGTCATCCACCCGCGCGGCGAATTTTCCAAACTGCTCGTAACGCTTGTTGCGATAGCCAATCATGCTGTCGGCCGTGTTGATCATCTTGTACACCATCATGCCGGGCAATCCGGCGACGAGGAACCAGAAGGCGGGTGCAATCACCCCATCCGAGAAGTTCTCAGCCGCGCTTTCGATTGCACTGCGAGCAATCGCGTCATCTTCCATGCCATCCGTATCGCGCCCGACGATCATCGCAACAGCCTGCCGTCCCTCATCGGTGGATTGACGCAGCGCATCGGCCACCGCCTGAACATGTTGCGCAAGCGATTTCTGCGCCAGAAGCACCGCAACCATGAGGATTTCCCAAAGCCCCCCGAAAGGTAAATGCGGGATGATCCAGCCGATCAGCCCTGCAAGTGCAGACAAAACTGTCACCCCAATGGCACCTGCCATGAAACGGCCATCACCTTCGTTAAAACCACGCTCCAGCCAACCAATGGCCCGCCCCATCAGGACTGCCGGATGGGGCAGGCGTTTCCACAACCAATCCGGCTCTCCGAACAGCGCATCCAGAAGCAGCGCCAGCGCCAGTACACCAACACAGCTCATAGCGCGGCCTCCAACTGACCCCAGCGGTCTGGATGAGGCAGGCCAAGGCGCAGCCAGCCATCTGAATACGGAAAGACGCGCGACCAGACATGGGCTTGGGCAAGCTTGTCCTGCATCGCGCGCGCATCCTTCACATCATATAGGCGAAACAGAGAGGTGCCGCCCACCAGCGGAGCGCCCACCAGCTGATCCAGCCGCGCAGCATCTTGCGTCAACCGTGCGCGCGTGGCCTCTGCCCAGGCGAGATCGCCCAGCGCCCGCGCGCCCAGCTCCAATGCCGGGCCCGAGACCTGCCACGGGCCAATCGCTTCGCGCAGCCGGTTAATCAGCTCGGGATCGCCAATCACAAACCCAAGTCGCAGCCCCGCCAGCCCCCAGAATTTCCCAAAACTCTTCAAGATCAGCACGCCGGGTTTTGTGGCCAATTCAATCAAACTGTCACCGGGCATCACGTCACAAAAACTTTCGTCAATGACGGTCAGCGGGCGGTCAACATCCAGACCAGCCCATGTCCGGCCATCGGGGTTGTTTGGATGCACCACAACACGGGCGGGGGCCGCGTGGTCCACCACGTTCCAACCCTGCGCCCGAAATCCTGCCGCATGTTCGTTATAGGTTGGCCCCGCGATCTGTACCTCTGCTGCAGGCAGCAGAGAAGGGATACGCGCAATCAATGCCGATGCACCTGGTGCTGCCAATATGCCAGCCCCTTCGGGCACAGACCATAACTTGCACGCAGCATCCTCCAGCCGGTCAAACGCCCCTTGATCCGGAAGGGCGCTCCACGCATCGGATGCGAAATCTCCGACGGGGTAGGGCACGGGATTGATCCCGGTGGACAGGTCCAGCCAGCCCTCACGGGTGCCGCCGAACCGGGCGATGGCGGCGTCCAGACCGCCTCCGTGATCTCGCTTTGGCATGGTCATTCGGCGTCAGGCAAGGGGGGGTGGCGCGTGACAAAATGACCTTTCACAGCTTGGGGCCACTGGCGATAGGGCACCTGACCGGTCTCGCTTTCGGCATGTTCACTGGCATAGTCTACGATACCCTGAGCCGCCTCTGCGCTTACCTCGAACCGCCCCAACGTATAGGCCAGCTTGCCAGGGGCCTGAATGGCCACATTGCAGCTGTTGTCACAACCCATCAGGCAGGACACACGGCGGGTGCGAATTCCGGTGCCTTCCGCATTGGCCTCGATCAGTTCCGCCAAGGCTTCACCGTCGGTCTTTTCCATCCCACGCGCAGCCCAATCATCGTGTTTGCAGGTGTCGCACACCGTAATCCAGGTGGTCATCGCATTCTCCGTTATCTGCTCTGGTTCAACCGGATTTCCCTTCGAAACACAACGTGTTTTCCGGCGTGACAGGGCCCGCCTGCGTCACGAATGACCATATTTTGCGACCTTTCCCCTTAACCGCTCACAGATAAATGAATAGGCAAGTTGTACGTTCAGGGCGATACTTGCGCAGGAGAGCGCTTATGCGGGTGTTGATCATCGAAGCCAATCCGGACCTGGCCAAGGTCTGGGAGGGTCACTTGTCACGGCAAGGGGCAGAAGTGTCTTGTGCCCTGACCGCAGAGGGTGCGCATCAGATCATGAATGATGCTTGTTTTGACGTGGTGGTGATGAATGCGGAACTGGATGGCAAATCCGTCGCACTCGCGGATTTTCTGCGCTTTCGCTGCCCTGATGCCCGCGTTGTGTTCGTGACCTCTTCAAGCTTCTTTTCGGATGGATCCCTTTTCGCGCTCAGTCCGAATGCACATGCCTGCATCCCCGCCTCGACAGCCCCTGAAGATCTTGCCTCTTTGGTAGAGTATCATGGTCGCGCGGCGATGGGCTGAATTGGGTGCTTGCATCGGGGTAGCTTTGATCTAACGTCCCCCACATGAACACAATTGCGCCCCGCCCTGAAGCCATCATCTTTGACATTGGCAATGTGCTTTTACGCTGGCAACCGGAAGAGCACTACGACCGCTGGATCGGCGAAGAACGGCGGCGGGCGATGTTTGACGCGGTTGACCTGCACTTCATGAACGAGCTTGTGGACCGTGGCGGGGATTTTCGCGATATCGTCTACGACACTGCCGAAAAATACCCCGAGTTTCGCACGGAAATCCGTTGGTGGCATGATCGCTGGCTGGATCTGGCCAGCCCGGTAATCGACCTGTCTGTTGCCACCATGCGCGCACTCAAAGCCCACGGCATTTCGGTTTTTGTGCTGTCCAATATCGGGCGCGGCAGTTTTGCGATCACCCGCGATGCCCATGCGTTCTTTGACGAGTTTGACCGGCTTTATATTTCCGGCCATATGGGGGTGACCAAGCCAAGCCCAGATATCTATGCCATGGTCGAGGCAGATTGTGGGATTTCCCCCAAAAGGCTGCTTTTTGCAGATGACCGTATCGACAATATCAACACCGCCAGCGCCCGTGGCTGGCAAACCCATCACTTTACAGACCCGCGCCATTGGGCCGATGATCTGATCGCGCGCGGATTGATCAAGGAGACCGACCTGTGACCCCGGACATGATCCCGTTTGACGCCAATGATAGGCTTGATTGGCGCGCCCTGACCGATGCACTTCTGGACGGACATCTGAAACCCAAAGCCGAAATTGGCGATACATTCCTGTATCGCGGTGAGGACACGATGCTGACCCGCTCTGCCTGGATTGACGGGCTGGGCAGTGCGGTCAAGACAGCCAATATCATGCCCGGCAATCCGGGGCGGGGCGAGCCTATGATCCATGGCGCGGTGAACCTTTACGATGACACCACCGGGGGGCTTGAGGCCATCGTGGATTTCCATCTGGTGACCAAGTGGAAGACGGCCGGTGACAGCGTGCTGGGCGCGCGGCTGTTGGCGCGACCCGACAGCAAACTGATCCTGATCGTCGGCGCGGGCACTGTCGGGCGCAACCTGCGCGAAGCCTATAGCGCGCTCTTCCCTGCCGCGCGGTACCTGATCTGGAACCGAAGCCCTGAGGCCGCCCAGCGCTTTGCCGACGATTGCGACAAGACCACTGCCATCACCTCGTTGGAAGAGGGCGTGGCGCAAGCCGATATCATCACATCGGCCACCATGACGACGGACCCGATCATCAAGGGTGAGTGGCTGAAACCCGGCCAGCATCTGGACCTGATCGGCGCCTATCGCCCCGACATGCGCGAGGTTGATGACGTGGCCCTGACCCGTGCGCGGCTGTTCATGGACAGCCGCGATACGGTTCTGGATCACATCGGTGAATTCAAAGACCCGCTGGCACGCGGCGTGATCAACCGCGATGATGTGGCGGGCGATCTTTATGATCATGCCACGGGAGTTTTTACCCGCCAGCCTGACGACATCACGCTTTATAAGAACGGCGGTGGTGCGCATCTGGACCTGATGACCAGCCGCTATATTCTGGACGCATGGCGCGCACGCTGATCGTCAGATCCGCTCAACCTTGGACGTCAGATGCGCGGCACCCCGTTTCTTGTGGCGTCGTGTATAAACGAACCGTGCAAACTGGGCGGTGAACCATGCATTGCGGGGGGCATCGATCTCAACCGTATCAGTCCAGAGAGCGCCCTGCCCCTCTGCCCCATCGGGTTGCACCGACAATTCGTGATCCCAACGACGAACGGATGGGTTGCTTTCGCGGCTTTGAAGAATGCGGGCCTGTCGGTCCAAACGTTCGACCATCATCTTGTGACCGGGGTTTTTGATCACGCCGAACAATGTCACGTCGACAATATAGGTCTGACCCTCTTGGGCCGGGCCATCGGGCAGCCCGTCATATGATGCAATGCCTTTCATCGCCTCGACCAGCTCGGAAAACTCGCAGGCCTCGGCAAAGACGGTATCTGCATTGCGGGGATAACTGGCGATTACGGTCACTCGATACGTCATAAGATGACCATAGCGACACCCCAGAAAAAACAAACCCCCGGAAGCGGAAGCCTACGGGGGTCGTTTTGGCGGGCGGTTGACAACCCACCCACCGAACAATGATCAGATCTTACAAAAGACCTTCACGTTGCGCTTTTTTCCGAGCCAGCTTGCGCTGACGGCGAATCGCTTCAGCCTTCTCGCGCGCTTTCTTCTCGGAGGGCTTCTCGAAATGTTGCCGAAGCTTCATCTCGCGGAAGACACCTTCACGCTGAAGTTTCTTCTTCAGCGCACGAAGCGCCTGGTCTACGTTGTTATCGCGAACCGAAACCTGCATGTGGTTGTCACCACCTTTCTAAGTTAGAGTTTGCAGAATTGCAGGAAGCGCCCATGTAGCAGGCGCATGCGCTCTTGTCCAGTTCGCCCTCAGATGCGAGGTAATGCCCCATGACAGATAAAGACAGATTACTCGACGCCGCGATCAGCCATGTCCCCTTTGACGGCTGGAGCGAGGCCACGCTCACTGCCGCCGCTCAGGATTGCGACATGACCGAAGCCCAGGCCCGCGCGATTTTTCCCCGTGGCGCATTGGATTTGGCGTTGGCCTATCACCGCTGGGGCGACGGACAGATGGTGGACCGCCTGAACGCGGCTGATCTGGACGAGATGCGCTTTCGCGATCGGATCGCGGCGGGCGTGCGTTACCGGCTGGAGGTTGCGGATAAGGAACTGGTGCGCAAGGGCATGGCGTTCTTTGCGCTGCCGCAAAATGCGGGCGACGGGGCCGCGGCGCTGTGGACCACCTGCGGGCTGATCTGGGAGACGCTGGGCGACAGCTCGACCGATCTGAACTGGTATACGAAACGCGCCACGCTTTCGGCGGTCTATTCCTCGGTTGTGCTCTTTTGGCTGGGTGACGATAGCGAAGGCAACGAGGCCACATGGGCCTTTCTGGACCGCCGCATCGACGACGTGATGCAGATCGAAAAGATCAAGGGGCAGGCGCGCGGATCGGCGCTTTACAAGGCGTTCATGTCCGGGCCGGGCAAGATCCTTGATACGATCCGCGCGCCGGGCGCGCCGAACCCTCAATATCCGGGGCGCTGGACGCCCGAAGACCCGTCAGGAGACAGTGAATGACCAAAACCATGCGCGCGATCGAGATCACCCAACCCGGTGGTCCCGAGGTTCTTGAGCTGAGCGAACAGCCCGTGCCGACCCCCGGCCCCGGTGACATCCTGATCAAGGTGGCCTTTGCCGGTGTGAACCGCCCCGATGCGCTGCAACGCGCCGGCAGCTATGCCCCGCCCCCCAGCGCCAGCCCCCTGCCCGGTCTTGAAGCCTCGGGCGAGGTTGTGGCCGTGGGCGATGGTGTCACGCAGTGGGCCGTGGGCGACAAGGTCTGCGCGCTTCTGCCCGGCGGTGGCTATGCGGAATATGTCACAACCCCGGCGGCCCACGCGCTGCGCGTGCCCAATGGCATGGGCATGAAAGAAGCCGCCTGCCTGCCCGAAACCTTCTTCACCGTCTGGTCCAACGTGTTCATGCGCGGCGGGCTGCAAGCAGGCGAGCGGTTCTTGGTGCACGGCGGCAGTTCCGGCATCGGCACCACGGCGATCCAACTGGCCAGTGCCTTTGGCGCGCGGGTCTTCACCACCGCCGGGTCTGACGAGAAATGCGCGGTTTGTCGCGACTTGGGCGCAGAACGGGCGATCAACTACAAGACCGAGGATTTCGTCGAGGTGATGAGGTCCGAAGGCGGCCCGAACCTGGTGCTCGACATGGTGGGCGGCGACTATATCGCGCGCAACATCAAGTCACTGGCCCCCGATGGCCGCATGGTCCACATCGCCTTCCTGTCCGGTCCCAAGGCCGAGATCAACTTCGCGATGATCATGGCCAAACGCCTGACCGTCACCGGATCCACCCTGCGCCCGCAATCCGACCTTGCCAAAGCCCGCATCGCCGAGGAACTGGCCGCGAAGGTCTGGCCCTTGCTGGATGCCGGCCGCATTTCCCCGGTGATGGACCAGACCTTCGCGCTGGAAGACGCCGCCAAGGCGCACGCCCGCATGGAAACCAGCACGCATATTGGGAAGATCGTGTTGGAGGTTTGAGAAAAAATGAATGGCAAGTGGTCGATTCTGTTTCTGCTAGCCACCGCAGCTTTCGCCGTCTGGCAAATGCTCGCCCACCCAACGGTAGGAAGCCATTGTGATGGCCCAAAACACCTATCTCCAGATGGTGTATGCTATGCTTTCTACACCACCAGTCTTTTCCCGGGGGAAACTCCGACAACGCAAGCCCTTTTTCAATGTCGCATATCGGGTGGAGGCTCCGGTGGCGGCAATCTTCACAGCGCAAATGCTGGATCATCAAATGGGATCGGCATCACTTGGCTGGACAACAACACGGTACGATTGTCTGTATCCGCGAACGAAACAGACCTGCATGATGCTGTCCGGCACCCGCACATGGTATATCTGAACGATCGCGCAATCAAAGTTCTTAGGGTGCCAATATCTGCCGACGATCCTGACTACTCAGGATGTTTGCGGTGAAGCCTATAGCACTTCTCATAGTGGCAGCCGTATAAGGCTGTAGCAGCTTGTTTCTCAGACCTCGTCCCTCTTGTGAATCTTCAGCCAACGTTTCTGCCCGCATTTTGAACAAAACCCCCGGCTGGCTTTGGTGCCTGTCGCCTTGTAACGCACACCGCCGACCTCCCACAGGTTCTTGCTGTGGCCGCAGGTTTTGCAGGTCACCCACCATTTTCGAGTTTCGGCCTCGACCTCTTTCGGGTCGGGGGAGAGGGCTGAAAAGAAGCGTTTCAACAGGGACATGGTTACCTCACAGGATCAAGAAGCGCCTTTGTGGCCGAGCAATCCCGGCGCACGTCGCGTGCGCAGATGCGCGGCTCAAGGTCGCGAGTCAGGCACAGGCGCGCTTCCTGAATGCGGTCTCCGCGACAGGTGATGGTCAGCATATCCGGCTCCCACTCGGGATTGGCCTGCAGGAAGGCTTCTTCGATCAGCTTGGCGGGCAGGCGCACCGGGTCTTTCAGCTTGCGCAGCACTTCGGGGCGGTTCACGCGCTCATAGGCTAGGCGGGCCAACGCAAAGTAGTCTTCGGCCTCCAGCCCCGCGCAGGTGCCGTGTTTCTTCCATTGATACCACGCAGCCCCGCCAGCGCCGAAAATATCCGCCTGTGCATTGGTCATTCCGCGCGACGGCGGGCGCGCCGAGTTGCGGCAATAGCTGGGCCAGCCGTCTTCGTATTGCGGCCACAACCCGTGAACGACCCAGCCCAGATCACGCTCTGCACCGCATTGTTCTGATCCCCGTGCATCACCTTCGATCGCGCACCAATTGGGCGACCAGCTCAGCGCCAAAACATAGTAGTCAAAATCACCCGCAGCCTCGCCATCAGCCCACAGGCCGGTTGCCGCCAGCAGCCACATCATGCCACCCAATACCAGTTTACGCATTTGCCCTTCCCAATTTGACACCTCTCCCTTATATAGGCCTCAAGTTCCCCGACAACGGAAACCGGTCTGGAAAGTCCCAAAGACGCCAGACAGCCCAGCCAGGGCGCGGGAAAGTTGTATCCGGGCCAAATTCGTAAGGAGTGTTCAGATGAGCAAACTGATCATGTCGAAAGCCACGGCTGTCTGGCTGGTGGACAACACAACGATGAGCTTCAAGCAGATCGCAGATTTCTGTGGCCTGCACGAACTGGAGGTTCAGGGCATCGCTGATGGTGATGTGGCCACGGGGGTGAAGGGTTTTGATCCTGTCGCCAACAACCAGCTTGATGCGGAAGAAATCGAGAAAGCCGAAAACAACCCGCTGCACAAGCTGAAGCAAAAGTTCTATGCGGCTGCCACCGGTGAAGAGAAACGCCGCGGACCGCGTTACACACCGCTGTCCAAACGTCAGGACCGTCCAAACTCGATCCTCTGGCTGGTCAAGTTCCACCCGGAACTGGCCGACAGCCAGATCTCGAAACTTGTCGGCACCACAAAACCCACGATCCAGTCGATCCGTGAACGCACCCACTGGAATATCCAGAATATGGAACCGATTGACCCGGTCGCTCTTGGTCTTTGCAAACAAAGCGAGCTGGACCAGGCGGTTCAGAAGGCGGCGGCCAAGAAGGCCAAAGAAGGCGGCGTCATGTCGGATGACGAGCGTCGCAAGCTGGTATCGACCGAACAAAGCCTCGTCATGGACACCGAGCCAAAGATGCCTTCGGCCATCGAGGGGCTGGAAACCTTCACCCTGTCGGATGCTCCGGAAGAGAAAGAAGAAGCGCTGCCCGATGCGGACAGTTTCTTCAACCTGCCAGACAATGGCGACGACGAAGATTGATTTGATGAAACCCCGGCCCAGCGCTGGGGTTTTTCACATCTGCCTCAAATTTTCTCGTTCCCGTTAAGTTCCTGTTCACCCTGTTGCGCGATGCTGTTTCCGACAGCACATGCACTGGAGAACCAGGGATGAAAATCGAAGATATTCTTGCCCAGGAAAGGCGCGCCAGAATGGCCGCCGAACGGCTTTTGGCCCAAAAACAGGCCGAGCTGTCGGACGCGAACCGCGTGCTGTCCAAACATGCTCTCTCGCTTTCGGACGAGATCATCGAGACCCGCGAAGTGGTCGAGGAAATCAAGGGTGAGAACACCCAGGTTCGCGCCGACCTGGAAAAGGCCAACAAAGAGGTCGTGATCGCCAAGCGGCGCCTGTGGGATTCGCTGGAAACCATAGAAGATGGGTTTGCGGTCTTCGATCAGACCGACAGGATGATCGCCGCCAACACGGCGTATCTGGAACCGTTTGACGGGCTTCAATGTGTGGCGCCCGGCATCCACTATACGGAAATCCTGAATATCGCGACCGAAGAAGGTATCGTGGATATTGGCGACCTGCGTCCTCTTGCCTGGCGCGACATGATGCTTTCGCGCTGGCGTGCACCTCGGCGTGACCCTCATGTCATTCGCCTTTGGGATGGCACCTATATCAAACTTGTCGACCGCCGCTCGCGTGATGGCGACATGGTTAGCCTTGGGCTGAACATCACCGAAACCATCAACTATCAGACAGAATTGAAAGACGCCCGGTTCCGGGCAGAGGCCGCCAGTCGCGCCAAATCCGCTTTCCTTGCCAATATGAGCCACGAGATTCGTACACCGATGAACGGTGTGGTCTCGATGGCCGAACTGATGGCCGAAGGCGATCTGGATGACGAGCAACGGCTTTACGTAGACACGATCCGCACCTCCGGAGAGGCGCTTTTGTCGATCATCAATGATGTTCTGGACTATTCAAAGATCGAAGCCGCCAAGCTTTCGCTTCATCCTGAACCGTTCGACCTTGAAGCGATCCTTCTTGAAGTTGTGACGCTGCTTCAACCTTCGGCGCAGGAAAAAGGCGTTAAACTCTGCGTCGACCTCGACATCCTTATGCCGTCAAAATTCATGGGAGATGCCGCGCGCATTCGGCAGGTGCTCACCAACCTGATTGGGAATGCCCTCAAGTTCACCCACGAGGGTCACGTCATCATTCGTGCCATTGGGCTGCCGGTAGGCGAAGATGATCAACAACGCGTTCACATCACAGTCGAAGATACCGGGATTGGCATCCCAGATGAAATGCAGGCTCACATCTTTGGTGAGTTCAACCAGGTCGAAGACGAACGCAATCGTAAATTCGAAGGCACCGGGCTGGGGCTGGCCATCACCAAGCAGATCGTCGAGCTGATGAAGGGCGAAATCTGGGTGGACAGTCAGGAAGGCGTTGGGTCAAGCTTCGGCTTCCATATCACCTTGCCTGTGGAAGAGCATATCACGCCACCGTCGCTGCCGGAAAAACGCGGCCCCGTTCAGCTGTTCATGGAACCCGGCCTTGACCGTACGATCTTAGAGAAGCGCCTGTCCTCACTGGGTTTCCAGACAGAGTTAAGTGATCTATCTGATACCCTGCCCGCGACCAAACCTCTTGCGATTTTCACGGATGAAAAGGGTTGGAGATGCCTTCAGCAGGAACAAGTTGAAGCCACTTCAAAATCCGACGCGGTTACCCCACTGGTGTTCATCCTCTGTCCGCCACATTCTGCCCAGACAATCAGCAACGAAATCAGCGCACCAGATATTCACGTCCTTCACACCCCGGTTCTTCGCAGCGCCTTCTTTGAAGCCGTCAACCAGTTCCGCGATCAAGTGGAATCCATTTGCGCATCCGGCGAACCGAGCGCTCCGGACCAGCCAACTGAAGAACAGTCAATCAACGCGCGCGCCATGCGCGTGCTGGCCGCAGAGGACAATAAAACCAACCAGTTGGTCTTCTCAAAACTGGTCAAAACACTGGATATAGAATTGCAGTTTGCCAACAACGGACAGGAAGCGATCGACCTGTTCAAGAGCTTTGATCCCGACCTTGTCTTCATGGACATCTCAATGCCCGAAGTCGATGGGAAAGAAGCCACCCGCAGAATCCGCGCTTATGAAAAGGAAACCGGTCTGGATCGAACACGCATTGTCGCCCTGACGGCCCATGCGATGACTGGGGATGCCGAAGAAATCATGTCGCACGGTTTGGACGAGCATTTGACAAAGCCGCTCAAGAAGCCCGCCATTTTTGACGAGATCCTCACCAACTGCCCCAAAGCTGCCCGCTGTCCGTTGCCTGAATCGTGATTACGCCGCGTCGCGCAGAAACACCAGCGTGTCACCTTCACTACGCTCTGGTTGAAACTGGTAGCCGCCCAAGTCAAAATCTTTCAGGGCCTCAACATCGCGCAGCCGGTTTTGCACAATAAACCGCGCCATGGAACCACGTGCTTTCTTGGCAAAAAAGCTCACCACCTTCGGTGTGCCATTCTTCAAATCCAGAAACTGGGGTGTGATCACCCTGACCCCTAGGGCCGTGGGGGAAACCGCGCTGAAATATTCGTTTGAGGCACAGTTGACCAAAGCCTGACTTTCAGTCTCCCGCGCGCGCGCATTCACCGCCTCGGCAATCCGGTCGCCCCAAAACTCGTACAGGTTCTTGCCGCGCGGGTTAGCCATTCGCGTGCCCATCTCTAGCCGATGCGGTGCGATCTGGTCCCCAGGCCGCAACAGCCCGTAAAGCCCTGATAAAAGGCACAGATGATCTTGCGCATAACGGCGTGTATCCGCGTCGAAACTGGAGGCATCAAGACCCGCATATGTGTCACCCGCGAACATTTCAATCGCCGGCTTTTCACCTTCTCCGCTGCCAAACCTTTCAAACCGCTCTGCGTTCAACGCGCCCAGTTTGGGTGAAATATGCATGAGTTTTTCAAGCCCTGTGGCACCGACCCCGCGTGCGGTTTCAGCCAGTATCTCAGCCTGGTCCAGAAAAATCGGTGACGTCCCCGCCCCATTCAGCGCCGGTGTTTCATCAAGCCGTTTGGCCGGAGAGACAATCACAAGCATCTCATTCCCCTTCGTTCAGAATATCAAGAAAGGCCGGGCCGAACCGCTCGGCCTTTGCATCCCCCATGCCGGATATCCGCGCCATATCCGATAGGCTGGTGGGACGGCGTTCTGCAATCAGACGCAAAATACGGGGCGGCACAGTCAGATATTTCCCTGTGCCATCTTCCCCACGTATCAGCGCAGCGGCGGACGCTTCGAGCCGATCGTAAAGTCCACCTGCCGACCGGCCTGCAAGTTTGCGGCGGGTCGGATGCATGTCTTGTCGCGCACCGACAATCACCTCTAGAAACGCCTGCCCATAGCTTTCCAGTTTCTTCGCGCCGATCCCGCCGATCATCGCCATTTCGTCCAGATTTGCCGGCCGTTTTTCCGCCATTTCAATGAGGGTTTTGTCGGTGAACACCACATATGCCGGCACGCGTGCTGCCTCGGAAAGCGCCCGACGTTTGGCTTTCAGCGCAGACAGAAGCGGCGCATCTTCTTCTGAAACAAGCATTTTCGCGGCGGGTCGACGGGCTGGTTTCAACGTGTCGCGCCGAAGCGTAACCTGTTGCTCGCCCCGCAATACGGGATGCGCTTTTTCCGTGATCCGCAACGCGCCATGCCGATCGGGGTCGGGGCGCACAAGGTCAAGCCCCAGCATCTGCCGGAAAATGGCCTGCCACATGGGTTTGCTGTGGTCTTTCCCCACCCCGAAAGTCGGCAGGCCGTCATGGCCCCGGTCGCGCACCCGGTCGGTCACATTCCCGCGCAAAATGTCGATCAGATGGCCCGAGCCAAAGCTTTCATCAGTGCGTAGCGCCGCCGAAAGCGCCTTCATCACGTCAACGGTGCCGTCAAACAGATCGGGCGGTGTTGAGCACAGGTCGCAGTTGCCGCAGGGCGCAGCTTTTTCACCAAAATAGGCCAGAAGCTGCTGGCGACGGCAACCATGCGCTTCGGCCAAACCCAATAGCGCGTTCAACCGCCCATGGTCCGCCGCCCGCCGTTCAGGTGGAGCAAGCCCTTCGTCGATCTGAGCACGCCTAAGGCGGATATCATCGGACCCGAAAAGCGTCAAAGTGTCGGCTGGCGCACCATCCCGCCCCGCTCGACCGATTTCCTGATAGTAGGCCTCGATGGATTTGGGCAGGTCGGAATGGGCGACCCATCGGATATCGGGCTTGTCCACCCCCATCCCGAAGGCCACGGTGGCCACAACAATCAGGCCATCTTCCTGCTGGAACCTCCGCTCGACTTCGCGACGGTCTTCGGCTTCCATCCCGCCGTGGTAATGCACCGCCGCATGGCCAGCCTCCCGCAGGGCATTTGCGAGCGTTTCGGTGCGCGCACGTGTGGCGGAATAAACGATACCGGATTGACCCTTTCGGGCAGCTGAGAAGGATAGAATTTGCTGACGCGGGTTCATCTTCGCAGCAAACGCGAGGTGGATGTTCGGACGGTCGAACCCGTGAAGGAAAGCACACGGAGCCTGCCCGTCGAACAGTTTCTCGACAATCTCGACGCGGGTTTCTTCATCGGCTGTTGCGGTGAACGCAGCCAGAGGCACATTCAGCGCACGCCGCAACTCTCCGATCCGCAAATAGTCCGGACGGAAATCATGACCCCACTGGCTAACGCAATGCGCCTCGTCCACAGCGATCAAACTGGTGCCGATCCGACGCAGCAGGTTCAGTGTTCCACCCGACGCCAGCCGCTCGGGCGCCATGTAGAGAAGTTTTAATTTACCTTGTTCAAGCGCGTGGAAAACCGCATCGGTTTCTTCTTGGGTGTTGCCCGAGGTCAATGCGCCTGCCTGAACACCCGCGGCCTGCAAGCCGCGCACCTGGTCGCGCATCAGGGCAATCAGCGGTGAAATGACCACTGTCACCCCATCGCGCAACAAGGCAGGCAGTTGAAAACAAAGAGATTTACCGCCACCCGTCGGCATGATGGCAAGTGTGTTTTCACCGGCCGAAACGGCCTCGACAATCTCGGCCTGACCGGGTCGAAATTCATCAAAGCCGAAAACGGATTTCAATAGGTCCAGATCGCGGGGCATATGTGTGCTGCTCGTGTTTGAGCAGCACATTCCCACGGCCCTGCGCGATGGACAAGGGCTTAGTAGAAAGCCGTGATGTTATTGATCAGAATGATCCGAATTGCATAGAGCGCAATCAGGGCCACGAGCGGCGCCAGATCCAGCCCCCCCATATCAGGCAGGAAGGCGCGAATGCGCGTGTAAATCGGCTCTAGCAGACGGTTCAGACCATACCAGATCTGCGCCACGATCGGCTGGCGCAGGTTGAGCACCTGAAAGTTGATCAACCAAGACATGACGATATGCGCGATCATGATGAACCAGGCGATATCGACGATCAGCATCAGGATTTGGAACAGGGATTGCATGGTGGCTCCTTGGTCTGCGTTTCCTCCATCTAGGCGGCCTGTGCCCCAAGGGCAAGGGTGACGCGCGGTTCATATTGACGTTGTGGTTAAGGCGCGGCAGGGGAAGCACAACCCATAGGAGTTCTCATGTATCCGTTTGTCCGCATGTTCAAAGAGCTGGCTCTGACGGCCCGCGCCACACCCTTGCCGATAACCGGCACGCATGTCAGTCATCATCGGTGCTGGCCTTGGGACATCGACCTGTGGCGAGAGCTGAACAACGGGCGCACCCTGACGCTTTACGACCTTGGGCGCATTCCATTGGCCGGGCGCACGGGGCTATCGCGCGTTCTTCTGAAACAGCGATGGGGGCTGACCATGGCCGGAGCCAGCGTGCGCTACCGCAAACGGATTCGCACATTTGCGAAGTTCGAGATGCGCAGCCGACTTGTCGGATGGGACGCACGGTTCTTTTATGTGGAACAGAGCATGTGGCTGGGAGATGAGTGCGCCAATCAGATCATCTATCGTGCCGCGGTGACCGATCGAAATGGGATCGTGGATACGGATCGCGCCTGTGCAGCACTTGGTGCCACCGACCCATCGCCAACATTGCCTGCATGGGTGCAAGCCTGGATCGACGCTGACGCCACGCGACCCTGGCCACCCGCGCATTGACCCCCTTGCCCCTGTCGTCCTTTCCCTGTTTGATCACTTCAAACAGGGGGCAGAAATGAAAGACATATCAGCGCGCAAACGTATTTGGGGATGGTATTGGTTCGATTGGGCCAGCCAACCTTATCACACATTGCTTTTGACATTCGTCTTTGGCCCTTTCTTCGCGGCTGTTGGAGCCGAGTATTTTCTGGCTCAGGGCTTGACCGAGGAAGCGGCCGACGCAAAGGCGCAAAGCGTCTGGTCCTGGGGTTTGGCCGCGGCGGGTCTGATCGTTGGGTTTGGCGCGCCGATCATGGGAGCCTTGGCGGATACAGCCGGACGCGTGCGCCCATGGGTTGCCTTTTTCGCGCTTCTTTACGTGGTTGGCGCCGGGTCCCTGTGGTGGACGCAGCCCGATGGCTCGAACCTTTGGGCAATGATCGTGATGTTCGCGCTGGGGTTCATTGGGGCCGAATTTGCGCTGGTCTTTACCAACTCCCAACTGCCCAGTCTGGCCGACAAAGACGAGGTCGGAGAGATCTCGGGATCCGGTTTTGCCTTCGGCTATGTCGGCGGTTTGATCGCACTGGCCATCATGCTGGTGTTCTTCGCCGAGCAACCCAACGGGAAAACTCTGGTAGGCTTGGACCCCGGCTTCGGCCTGCTTGACCCCGCGATGCGCGAAGGCACACGCATGGTTGGCCCCTTTGTGGCGCTGTGGTTTCTGGTCTTCATGATCCCCTATGCGCTCTGGGTCAAAGACCTTCCCAACCCGGGCCAGAAACACAGCCTCTCTGCCGCACTTTCCATCCTTGGCAGATCGATCCGCGGGCTTCGCAATAAACGCAGCCTCGCTTCATATCTGGGCGGCTCAATGTTTTATCGCGATGCGCTGAACGGGCTTTATGGCTTTGGTGGAGTCTATGCAGGGCTTGTTCTGGATTGGTCCATCGTCTCGATCGGCATCTTCGGGATCATTGCAGGGGTGGCCGCGGCATTGTTCAGTTGGCTGGGCGGCCGGATTGACGGAAAGCACGGGCCGAAACCAGTGATTATCGGCGCGATCCTTGTTTTGATTGCCGTCTGCATTCTGATCATCAACATGACACGCGAGGCCATTTTCGGCATCGCACTGCCGCCCGATTCCAGCCTGCCCGATGCGATTTTCTTTGGGTGCGGCATGCTGATTGGCGGCATGGGCGGCACCTTGCAGGCCGCCAGCCGATCCATGATGGTACGTCATGCAGACCCCAACGCGCCAACGGAAAGCTTCGGTCTTTACGGCCTGTCGGGACGTGCCACCGCCTTTATGGCACCTGCTTTGATCGCGTGGTTTACAACGATGACGGGCAGTGCGCGGCTCGGCGTGTCCCCGCTTATCGGGCTCTTTTTGCTGGGACTTATTCTGTTGATCTGGGTTAAACCTGATGGTGAGCATTAAGAGGTCTATTGGTCATGAGAATTGTTAGAAACTGGATCACCTGCCTTGCGGTCGCCACGGCCGCTTTCAGCATGAGCCCTGATTTGGCCACGGCAGAAACCGCTGCCAAGCAATTGTTTGGCGCCGCACGCACAGGATCAGCCACACGACCCGCCGCTTTCGGGTCCTATGCAAAAGGCTGCCTGTCCGGGGCCGAACAACTGCCTCAGACCGGCCCGACCTGGCAAGCAATGCGCCTGTCGCGCAACCGCAACTGGGGGCATCCGGAACTGATCGATTTCGTGAAAAAACTGTCGCGCAAGGCGGCGGCGCAGCCTGGCTGGAAAGGGCTCTACGTCGGCGACCTGAGCCAACCACGTGGCGGGCCGATGTTGACCGGTCACCGGTCACATCAGATCGGACTGGACGCCGATATCTGGATGCTGCCGCCCCAACGCCTGAACCTCAGCAAGAATGAACGCGAAAACATTTCGTCCATTTCCACCCGCCGCGCCAAGGGCGCCTATGTGAACAAAAACTGGACCCGCGCGCACCATGAGATTCTCAAGGCTGCTGCAAAAGACAAGCGCGTCGCGCGCATTTTTGTCTTCCCCGGTGCAAAGGTGGCCATGTGCAAAGCTGCCAAAGGAGATCGCCGGTGGCTCAGGAAAATTCGCCCGTGGTGGGGACATCACTATCATTTCCACGTGCGCCTTTCCTGTCCCAAAGGCGTCAAGGGATGCGTGAATCAGGCCCCGCCGCCACCGGGTGATGGCTGCAAAGATGCCGAGAAATGGGTGCAGGATATTTTGCATCCGAAACCCGCCCCAAAACCCGCAAAACCAAGCAAGCCACGTAAGCCGCGCGGCCCGCTCACCCTGAAGGACCTGCCCAACCAATGCGGACCCGTGCTCTCATCGCGTTAGGGGCGCTTTGCGCTCTTCTGACCGTCGATCTTGGAGCGCAAACCGCATCCGAGGCCGAGCTTGTGTCCACATATCGTTGGCGCGGCAGCGACCCGCAATTTGGCGGCATATCGGGTTTGGAGCTGGACGCGGGCGGGCGTAAATTTGTTGCCATCACGGATAAGGCGCACATCTTTCGCGGCTATCTTATCCGCAAAAATGGCCAGATCAGCGACGTAAAATCCAGCCGCATTCAGCCTTTGAAATCGCGGAAAGGGAAACCGTTCAAACGGTTCTGGAACGATGCCGAAGGTCTGGCAATGGATGCAAATGGCAAGCTTTTTGTCAGCTTCGAAGCCAAGCATCGCGTGTTGGGCTATGATGGCCCGTTCGGCGCGGCGACCAATCTGAAAAGCCACCCGGATTTCAAGTCGATGCAGAACAACTCTTCGCTTGAAACCCTTGCGATTGGCGCTGATGGCACGCTCTATGCGATCCCGGAACGTACCGGCAGCAACTCCGGACGGTTTCCCGTCTACGTGAAACGCGCCGGTCGGGAAAATTGGGAAAAACCGTATTCAATACCGCGCCGCCCACCCTATTTGCCGGTTGGCGCTGATATCGGGCCGGATGGAAAGTTTTACCTACTTGAACGTCACCTGAGCGGCATTTTGGGGTTCACCAGCCGGGTCAGGCGGTTCGACATCGGCGCGAAGGGCTTTCACAACGAGGTCGAACTGCTTCAATCCCCCGTTGGTGCCCATGATAATCTGGAAGGGCTCGCTGTCTGGCAAGACGACAAAGGCGACATACGCCTGACGATGGTCTCTGACGACAACTTCAAGTTTTTCCAAGTCACCGAATTGGTGGAATACAGAGTGCCGAAGGTGGCTGAAGAATAATGCGTGACCTGCGGCGAGGGCTTGATCCAACCGTGAAAGCCCCTTAAAAGCAGCCCGTCCCTGAACAAAGGGGCCAAGTCTCCGCAACCTTGCTAAAACGGACCAACAATATGACCCGTCTTCTTCCTGGCGTTATCGCCATGGCCGCCATTGTGGTGGCGTCCAATATCTTGGTGCAATTCCTGTTCGGCCAATGGCTGACTTGGGGCGCATTTACCTATCCCCTTGCGTTTCTCGTCACCGATGTGATGAACCGCGTTTATGGTGTGAAAGCCGCGCGCAAAGTTGTGTTTGCCGGTTTTGTCACTGGCGTGATTTGCAGCTTTATCGGCACGCAGATCATGGGCGAGTTTGGCCCGCTTGTGACATTGCGCATTGCGATGGGGTCCGGCCTTGCCTTCCTGACCGCCCAACTTCTTGATGTCGCCATCTTTGACCGACTGCGGGATGGGCGCTGGTGGCGCGCTCCGGTGGTATCGACCCTGATTGGCAGCTCCGTCGACACAGCGATCTTCTTCACCATCGCGTTCTCGGGCGCTTTGACAGCGCTGGAACCCGCCAATGACGTCAGCTGGGCAGGTGAGATGCTGCCGCTTCTTGGCACTGGCCCCGTTGCCCCGCTCTGGGTGTCGTTGGCCATGGCTGACTGGATGGTCAAACTGGCGCTGGCACTGCTGGCACTGGTGCCATTTCGCCTTCTCGTCACGAAACTTTCACCAAATCCTGCGTGAAAAGTTTTGACAAACGCAAAATCTGTGGCACGCTCCTAGATATAGCAACAGCGAGAAAGGAGGTGTCCATGTCAAGAGATACAACGGAGCGAGGTGCTGGGACAGTCTAGGTCGCGACCTTCCGGGGCAGCCCCCGGGTGGAAATGCGGGCCGAATTGACCCAAGTCTAACCGGCCCCACCTCCTACATTCTCGAAAGGGTCGTCCCACTGGGGCGGCCCTTTTCATTTCAGCTACGAAAGCGTTTCGAGATTAAGTTGGATCATAACTTAATCTCGAAACGCCCTAGCACCTTCCATTTCGGATCCAAAGTGGCTTAGGGTGCACCCATGATCCGCGTGACAGACGATATCACCCTGCAAGATTGGGAGCTTAGCGAAAGCTTCAGCCGCTCGTCGGGTCCGGGTGGGCAAAATGTGAACAAGGTCTCGACCGCTGTCGAATTGCGCTTCGAAGCTTCCCGGTCACCACAGCTGACACAGGCTGTGAAAACGCGCCTGAAACGTATCGCCGGGCGCAAATGGGCGCAGGATGGGGCCATCACCATCCGTGTCGAGGACACACGCAGCCAGGCCCGCAATCGCGAAATTGCAGCCGAACGCCTGGCGGAGATGATCCGCAAAGCGCTGGTCGCACCCAAGCGACGCATTCCAACAAAACCCACGCTCGGCTCCAAACGACGCCGAATGGATGCCAAGACCCGCCGCGGTCAGGTCAAAGCCCTAAGGGGCCGTATCAACGAGGACTAATCCACATGAGCACCGATCTTCTGGCACGCCGCACGCGTTTGCTGGGCCCCAACATGACCACGTTTTATCGCGACCCTGTACACATCGTGCGCGGCAAAGGGGCTTGGCTTTGGGACGCAGATGGCAACCGGTTTCTGGATTGTTATAACAATGTGCCACATGTGGGGCACGCACACCCAAAGGTGGTCGATGCGATCACGAAACAGGCCGCTACCCTGAACACACACACGCGATATCTGCATGATGGTATTCTGGATTATGCAGAACGCCTGACAGGCACGATGGCGCATGATCTGGATACAATGATCATGGTGTGCACCGGGTCCGAAGCCAATGACATCGCCCTGCGCATGGGCCGTGCGATGACTGGAAAAACCGGGATTATCTGCACGGACAACACCTATCACGGCAACACCGATCTGGTCAGTCACCTGTCAGCCAAGAAAACTCCGATCGGCGGGGCGGTGGACTGGATCAAGAAGGTGCCGTCACCTGACAGCTTGACCCCGTTGGGCGGCAGCCCCGAGGCACAAGCGCAAGCCTTTGCAGACGGCATCCAGCGCGCGATCGATGAGCTTGAAGCGGCTGGCCACGGTTTTGGCACGCTGATCTTGTGCCCCTTCTTTGCAAATGAAGGTTTCCCCGATTTGCCGAAAGGGTTCCTTGATCCAACCGTCGAAGCGGTGCGCCGCGCAGGTGGCATCATCATCGCGGACGAGGTTCAACCGGGCTTTGGCCGCACCGGGCGCAATTTCTGGGGGCATGACCGGATTGGCCTGGCGCCCGACATCGTGACGATGGGCAAACCTATGGGCAACGGGCATCCGGTGGCGGCTGTCGTCACGCGGCCCGAAATCATGGCCGAATTCCGTACGCGGTTTGGGTATTTCAACACCTTCGGCGGCAACCCGGTTTCCGCGGCCGCCGCCATGGCTGTCTTGCAGGTTCTTGAAGAAGAAAACCTGGTCGAGAACGCGCGGGACACGGGCGACTATACCCTCAACCTGCTCAAACAACTGAAACATCCCATGATCGCCGACGCGCGTGGCGCCGGAATGTTCCTGGGGCTTGAGTTTGCCAAAGATGGCAGCACAGAGGCTGCCGCCGGGTTCTGCAAGGACTTGGTAGAGGCCATGCGAAATCGCGGCGTGCTGTTGCATTCGGTGGGTCGCTACTATCACGGGATCAAAATCCGCCCGCCCATGTGCTTTGATCAGGCGCAGGCCGACCTGCTTGTCGAAACGCTGGATGATGCTTTGAAGGCCCTGCCCGCATGAACGAACCTTTGAAACACGCGCTCAAGGCTTGGGGCGCGCAACATGTGCGCATGATCAAGGATCGTGAAAACGCGGTGCACGAGGTGCGGATCGCGGGCAAACCCGCCGCCCTTCGGCTTCACCGTCCGGGCTATCAATCCGAGGCGGCCATTCGGTCGGAATTGGATTGGATGGGCGCGCTGGCGAAGAAAGGCATGCGCGTGCCCGCCCCGATTGCGTTGCCTTCAGGCGATACGGTTTTGGTGCTGGGGGAAAACCAATCTGCCACAATGGTCAGCTGGGTTGAAGGCGCACCGATTGGCGAAGGCGGCGTGCCACTGCAAGGCACGGCAGAGGAGCAAGCCGCGCTGTACCGCAATGTCGGGGCGGAGCTGGCAAAGCTGCACAATCTGACGGACGAGATTACCCTGCCCGAGGGCTTTACCCGGCACCGCTGGGACATCCCGGGCCTTTTAGGGGACGACCCATTTTGGGGGCGGTTCTGGGAGTGTCCGGCGCTGAGCGAAGACGAGCGGAACATGGTGCTGCGGGCGCGGGCTGTGGCGCATGATCTGGCCTCTGTCTTTCTTGAAAACGGGGCGGATTTCGGGTTGATTCATGCGGACGCGCTGCGCGAAAACGTGTTTATTCACAATGGATTGCTGACGCTGATCGACTTTGACGACGCGGGGTTTGGGTTCCGGCTTTACGACCTTGCGGTGATGATGACCCAGAACGTTGACGAACCCGCGTATGAGGCGATCAAGACGGCGGCGCTGGCGGGGTATCAGGACCACCGCGCGTTGAGCCAAGAGGCAGAGCATTTGCTGCCCATGTTCCTGATGATGCGCCGCTTTGCGTCGATGGGCTGGGCCGTTCCGCGCTATGACCCGACCGGCCCTGAAGTCGCCAACTATACCCAAAAAGCCGTCACCGCCGCGCGAGATTTCCTCGCCAAGGCTTAATATCGTTCACGCATTGGTCCTGCGGCACCCGCTCAATGGAAATCCCGACTGGGAAACAGTCGCTTTGCTTGATCACGGGGATGCATGGCACGGGCAGGATAGCGGGCGGCTTTGGGCGTATCATCCGCACGCGGGCCTTCAGTGGTCAGGGCTTCAGGCTGCGGGTGCCCCAGTTCCGACAACCTGTCAGACATGTCCTGCACATCCTGCGCAATCAGGTGAACGACGATCCCCTCACGTTGCAAATATCCCGTGACCCGCAACAACCGCCCCCCCATCACAATGCGCCGAAACTGCTCGTAGATTTTGGGCCAGACGACAATATTACTGACGCCGGTTTCATCCTCGAGCGTCAGAAAGATCACACCAGATGCAGTGCCGGGACGTTGGCGCGTGATAACCAGACCGCAAACGCTGTGACGGCCCAGCGGGATGTTCGGCAAAGAGGCGTGGGTAACAAGCCCCGGCATCGTGGGGCGCAACAGCTCCATCGGATGCGCGCGCAACGTCAGCCGTGTGGACACGTAGTCCTCGACCACCTCTTCACCCAGTTGCATGTTGGGCAACCTGACCTCTGGCTCATTGATATTTTCGCCATCAAGAGGATCATTGAACAGCGGCAACGGGTCGGGGCTGCGAATGGCCTTGACCTGCCAAAGCGCATCGCGCCGCGTGAGGCCCATGTCAGAAAATGCATCCGCCTCGGCCAGCCGGGTCAGGACATCCGGGCGCAATCCCGCCCGCAGCCACAGTGACTGAGGGTCAGGGTATCCATTCCCGCGCGCAGCCACAATCCAATCCGCATCTTCCTGGCGAAACCCCTTAATCTGGCGAAACCCCAGCCTCAGCGCCAAGACCCCATCTGGGCGGCGTTCAAGTGTGTTATCCCACGCTGAATGGTTCACACAAATGGGACGCGTTTCCACACCGTGTTCACGTACATCACGGACAATTTGCGCGGGCGCGTAGAACCCCATGGGTTGAGAGTTCAAAAGCGCGCAGGCAAAGATTGCAGGGTGGTGGCACTTAAGCCAGGCCGAGACATAGGCCAGCATGGCAAAAGCCGCAGCGTGGCTTTCTGGAAACCCGTAATCGGCAAAGCCTTCGATCTGACCAAAGCAACGTTCGGCAATCTCTTGCGAATAGCCGTTCTTCAGCATGCCCTTGATGAACTTCTCACGATAGGTGCCAATGGTGCCCATACGCCGGAACGAAGCCAGCGAGCGGCGCAGGTGATCGGCTTCTTCCGCCGAAAACCCCGCCCCCACCACAGCGATCTGCAGCGCTTGCTCCTGAAATAGCGGTACCCCAAGCGTGCGCCGCGTCACCTCTTCTAACGCAGGACCAAACGGGGCGGGCTGTTCCTGCCCGGTGCGTCGCCGGATATAGGGTTGCACCATACCGCCCTGGATGGGGCCGGGGCGCACAATCGCCACTTCGATCACCAGATCGTAAAATTCTCGGGGGCGCATCCGGGGCAGGAAATTCATCTGCGCCCGGCTTTCCACTTGGAAAACCCCAATCGCATCGGCACGACACAGCATATCGTAAGTGGCGGTGTCATCTTGCGGGATCGTGGCAATGCTGTGCTGCAGGTTCTCATGAGCCTCCATCAACCCAAAGGCCTTACGAATACAACTGAGCATTCCCAGACCTAGAATATCCACTTTCAGAATGCCCAAAGCATCGATGTCATCCTTGTCCCAACAAATCACTGTGCGATCCTCCATCGCAGCATTTTCGATCGGGGCCAGTTCATCCAGCCGCCCCCGCGTGATGACAAAACCACCGACATGTTGTGACAGATGGCGCGGAAAGCCGATGAGTTCTTTGATCAGATGAAGTGTCTGCATCAGACGGCGATCTCCGGGATCAAGTCCCAGTTCGCGAATACGATCCAGATCCACGCCACCATCGCTCATGCCCCAGATCTGCGAGGAAAGCCCTGCCGTCACATCCTGGCTGAGGCCCATCACTTTCCCGACCTCGCGAATAGCCGCACGCGTTCGAAAATGAATGACGGTCGCGCAAAGGCCGGCACGGTGGCGGCCATATTTCTCATAGATCCACTGGATCACCTCTTCGCGGCGTTCATGTTCGAAATCCACATCGATATCTGGTGGCTCACCCCTGTGCTTTGACACGAACCGCTCAAACACCATGGCGATCATATCGGGGCTGACATCGGTGATGCCCAAAAGGTAACACAGAATCGAATTTGCCGCCGAACCGCGCCCCTGGCACAGAATCCCTTGTGACTTTGCGAAGTGTACAATGTCATGAACGGTCAGAAAGTAGGCTGGAAAATCAAGCGCTTGCACCACCTCCAGCTCCTTCTCCATGAGCTGGATTGCCCTATCCGGTGGACCACCCGGATACCGACGTTTCAGGCCCTCTTTGGCAAGGCGTTCCAATCGCGCCAGCGGTGTTTCCCCATCCGTTTCTTCATGCGGATATTCATAAGACAGCTCTCCCAGATCAAAGCTACATTGGTCCGCGATCTCCACACTCCGGCGCAGCGCAGCGGGATGAGTTCGAAACACGCGCGCCATATCCCCGCCCGCCTTGAGGCGACGCTCACCATTTGCAAGCGCGCGGGTGCCGATCTGATCTATGGTGATGTGTTCCCGCATACAGGTCAGAACATCAGCCAGTTGCCGACGGCTGGCACGGTGCATCAGAACATCACCCACAGCCACCATCGGGGCTGAGGTCCGTTGTGCCACTTGGGCGCATGCCGCCAGATAGGCTTGGTCACTGCCATCGTAGCGCGGCGCAGCGCCCAGAAAAACATAGCCTGGGAAATGCCTTTGAAGCTCTCTGACTTCCGGTATAGCCACGTTAAGATCGCCCTGCGGCAAAGCGATCAGGGTCATCCCCTTACAGGTGGCGATCATATCCTTGGTGTAAAGAATGCAATCTCCTTTGCGGGCGCGCCGTTTGCCAAGTGTCAGAAGCCGCGTCAGCCGTTCATACGCCGCCCGGTCGCGTGGTAGCGCAATCCAATCCGTCGAGCCCCCCTGCAAAACCAGTCGGCATCCAACAATCAGTTTGGGCAACTGGTTGGTTTTAGGGTTTGTGACCGGAATACTTGGGCCAAGTTCCTGACGGGAAGACGGATCCACCCGCTGTTGTGAACGAATTTTCACCACATCTTGTGCGTCTCGCTTCAGTTCTTTCAGTGTAGACCAGGCCCGCACAACCCCCGCCAAAGAGTTGCGATCTGTAATGGCAATAGCAGACAGCCCCAGTTCAGCTGCGCGCACCACCAATTCTTCAGGGTGGGAAGCCCCGGTTAAGAATGTGAAGTTTGTGGTCACACAAAGCTCGGCGTAATCCAGCGCCTGCTCTCGATTGCGCTGCATCTCTTGCCGGGCATTTTCAACCGGGCAATGGAGGAGTTTTCGCTCTGTCATACGAACTCTCCTTGCACGAACCAACCAGGGTTTTGTGGTGTGTAAAATAGCCAGAGCCTGCGCCCCTCGCGCGTTTCCACCCGCCAATAATCGCGCAAGCCCGAGCGCCAGTTTTCATCCTCTAGCCACCATTCCGGTGCAATGCGTTCTGGCCCGACAGCCCGGCCCGTGGTCAGCGACATGCGTCGCCAACGAAACCGTGATGGAGGGCGTGGCCCACTGGCGGCAATGGATTCAGGTGGAAAAAGAACCAAAGGGCGTGGATTTGGACTGCTCCAGCCCCCCGCCGGCTCGCAATAGGCTGCGGGGGAAACGATGAAACTGCGTTCCGGGATGTGGCTATCCGCGGGCAAAAAGCAATGAATATTCTCCAACCCGATTCGCGTGCCAAGCCGGCTAATCAGGTCATCCAATTTTTCTTGCCCGCTATCAGCAACATAACTGACCTGTTGCGCTGGCATACGTTCGACCTGTGTGGCTTCAAGCCTGAGTTGGTCGATGCCAAAACCAGAATCTATCTCATCTAGCCCCCGCTCAAACAACGGAAGGATTCGGTTTTGATCATGCACTGCACGCGCAAGACGCAATTCCACCTGCTGGTGATCTTGATCAACACGGCGCAAGGTCAGGCGCAGCTTTCGCGCACCCATCTCATGTGATTTCAGTTTTGCGCAAAGTTGTTTAAGAAGCCGCTCTGCCCCGGTCATGACATCAGACAGCAACCCGATTGGCTCGGGCAAAGTCATGCGCACAGCAAAATGGGGAGGCTCCATATGGGGCGAAATTTCTTCGGCACGCAGGCCCAGCGCCTGATCTAACCGCAATAACAGGCCCGGCCCAAAGCGACGGGTCAGCGGTGCCCGCGCCGCTTTCGCCAAGTCTCCAATAGATCTCAGTCCCAACCGTTGCAGTGAAATTGAGATGTGATCCTCAATCCGCAAGGCCGCGACAGGCAAGGGTTCCACAGCCGCCAACACCTGACCTCGCGGGGCAATCCCTTCGCCATACCGCGCCATTGCCCAGGCGGCCCCCCGCGTGTCTGCCAGACCAATCTGAACCGACACTCCGGCACGTATGAGATGCATACGCATGTCGGCCAGCATCGTGTCCTCGCCTCCAAACAGATGCGCAGACCCAGTGATGTCCAACACCAAGCCATCTTCACCCTCCAGCCCCACCCAGGGACAATAGCGTGTGGCCCAGCGGCGCAAGGCGCACAGGAAGCGATGGTCTTGTTTCGGGCTGGCAATGCGACTTTGCAGATCGGGACAGAATGCACGGGCATCCGCATAGGGCATACCCTGCTGCAGCCCGTGGTTTTCTGCGGATTTATTCAGGCAATAAATACGATTTGAGTTTCGTTGCTTCAGAGTAAGAGCAAATGGCCCATCAAGCGGATACTGACGTAGAACCCGGTCACTCGCCAACCGGGGAAACCATATTGAAACGACGCGACGCTGCATCCCATCGAACATGCCAGACACCCAATGTTCCTGATTTGTTCTTAATAAGCTCCCAGCATTGAAGAGTCGAGTCGCGGCGAGGTTTGTCCGCATCACTCGTTTCAAACACAGGCGTGCACCGCCATCGGGTTTCCGCAGCGTTGCTTCCCATCCCCTCGGGAATAACTGCAAGTCCCCTTGTTTTGCCCTGCTTGGCCGCAAGTTGCAATCGCCGCCCTTCCGTCAACCCAACCGGCTTTCCAAGAACCATTACAACAAGCGAAACAGCGCCCGAACGCAAAGCCTCTTCAGCAACAGCAAGCGTTTCCGTCTGATCGGATGTGTTGCAAATTGTTAGTCTTGAGGGGTCAAAATAATCTGCAAATCCTGACGGATTGATCTGTTGGTTTCTCCAAGCCTCACGCACCCAAATCGCCCTTCCGCCGCACTGCGACAGAAGTGCAAAAGCAAATCCATAAACACCCGCGCCACACACTTCGTGCACGCGATCTCTGGCTGGTGGGAAAAAAGATGGTGTGCTGCGCTTCATGAGAAAATCATATTCCCACTCACCAAAAATATTCAACACTCACCGCCAACATGATGCGAAATAGACTCTGGTCACGAGAGGCCAATCACGCCTTAAAGCCAATTTGAGATGCCAAAACCAGATATTGGCCCGCCATACATTGCCAACTCATACACATTTCGTTTGTTGCACACGCGCTTTCCTTCCCCGAGATCCAACTCAGCCGAAGGTATTCTTCATTCATCAAGCGGTGCATGCACCCGTGCGGGGGAATCGTTTAACCGAGACGCTAGCGCACAATGAACTCGGCATGTAGAGCGCCAGCGGCTTTGATGCTTTTCAGAATGTCAATCATATCCCGCGGTGACACGCCAAGCGCATTTAGCCCTGCAATCACTTCGGAAAGCGAGGTTCCGCCTTCGACTTCCGCGAGACCAATTCCGGGCTCTTCTTCCAAGGCAGCATTCGTTCTGGGCACCAAGATGGGTTGTCCGTTGGAAAAAGGATTAGGTTGTACCACGATAGGTTGCTCTTGGATTCGAAGCGTCAGGTTCCCTTGCGACACCGCCACGCGGCTGATCCTGACATCTGCGCCCATCACGATGGTCCCTGAACGCTGATCCACCACAACTTTCGCTTTCCGCTCGGGCTGAACACCGATGTTTTCGATTGTTCCCAAAGCATGCGCAGGAGATATCGCACGGGTTGCCCCGATATCGACCACCACCGTGCCGCTATCCAGCATCCGTGAAACAACACGGCCATATTTGCCATTGATGGCCCGCTCGATACGCCCGGCCGTGGTGAAATCAGGCGTTCTTAGCGCAAGCCGAATGGACTTGAGAGCCGAGAAATCAAAGTCCAACTCCAACTCAACACGCGCGCCATTTGGGATAACACCGCTGGTTGGAACGCCTTGAGTTACATTCGCACCATCGCCATCAGCCGTTGCGCCCCCAGCGATAACAGTCCCCTGACCGACAGCATAAATCTCACCATCCGCCGCGTTCAATGGGGTCATAATCAAAGTCCCACCAAGAAGACTTTTCGCGTCTCCGATCGCAGAGACCGTGACATCAATACTCGACCCTGCACGCGCAAATGGCGGCAAGGTCGCAGTCACAAAAACAGCAGCAACATTCTTTGGGCGAAATTGCTCTCCGGTGATGTTCACGCCAAGGCGTTCGAGGATGTTTGACATGATGTCTTCGGTAAAGGGTGCATTTCGGATGCCATCCCCTGTTCCGTTCAACCCAACGACCAGGCCATAGCCGACAAGATCGTTCCCGCGCACGCCATCAAATTCGACCAAATCCTTGATCCTGATGGTGTTTGCTTGGCTCGTAGTGGCCAAGAATACAAAAGAAATGAAGGCCAGAATCAGAGTTTTCATCGCATGTAATCCGTGAAGTTCAACTGTGACAGTCGCGCCGTCACGGTGTAGAGGCTTTCCATTTGCCCGTAGAGCGCCTGAAGTGCGGTTGCGGTTTCATAGGGGTCGACGGCCAGAAGCTCATTTCGAGACAGCTCCAACGTCGATTTCTCTGCCGAGTTTTGCGCAGCCGCATTTTCGATCCGTGCCTCAACTGCCCCGACCGCTGCGCGTGCCATCGTAAGCCCATCGACCGCCTCAAGCAGGTTTTGCGCAGACATCTCCATCAAGCCAGCTTGCTCAGAAACATCGCTTGATAGAGCGCCCTCTGCGATCACAAGTGTTTTCGCGAGCGCCTTTAGAGTATCCCGAATCGCAGTGTCATCGGCACGCACAGGCGCCTCAACGGTTTCACCATTGCCCAATCGGATGGGCCCTTGATCAACAGCCGCACCCAGATAGGCAATTGTGTCAAACCCTCCACCAGGCAGATCAAACCAATCGTTGATGGCGTTGGATACCCCACCTGCTGTTGTTTCCGCCGAAACTGCCGTCATCAAATCGGCAATGATTGTCTCAGCATCAGCCAGCGCCAGCCCATCTGTGGCAGCGCCTGCAAAGACCGATCGGCCAGCGACTTGGGCATTCATTGAAGAAATAACAGAAGCAAACTTCTGTCGTGCATCAACCGCGGTGGTTCCGATCAACGTCGCGTTCCTCGAACTCACGGCGCTCAGAACACCAGAAGAGAGGTCTTGCACCTGCGTCTGTACATTTTCGAGGGCCGTCTGCGACACAGTCATTCGGGTCGTTGCTGCGTTCACCGCCTGATCTCTGGCATCCATCAGTTTCAGACTGTGCTCTATGCCTGCGATGGGGCCGAAATCACCCGTGACTGCGGTGGAAACGTCTGACTTAACACCCGACGTCAGCTCAAGTCCCAACCGGGTCAGGTCCTGCTTTATCCGTGCGCTATAGGTGCGTGACTGGAACGTGCTGGCAAGATCTCCAAAGGTCGAAAAAGACATCTGATTAAACCCCGATCATAGCTGAAGGATCGCTTGCAACATCTCGTCCGCAGCCGAGATGACCTGCGCGTTCGCTGCATAGGCTTGTTCGATCAGCATCAGTTTTTGCATTTCTGCATCCGTGTCGACACCTTGCGAAAGCTCCATCTGTTTCAGGCTCGACTGTTGTGCAGAAGCGAAGCTGAGTTCGGATTGGGCGGCTTTGCGATCAGAACCGACCAGCGTCAACAAATCAGCCGTCAAGCCGCCTGCACTTCTGGCTGCACCCAGAAAATCGCCTGACGCCGGAACACGCTTGTTACTGAGAGCATCTGCCAGGCTATTGATCAGGCTGGAATCGCCGACATTTCCAGGAACGGCGGCTCCAAGCCCGTCCCGAATACGCCACAAAGCCCCCCCCTGATCAGGATCGACAAGTGTGTTAACCTCGAGGCGTGATGACAGGCCAAGCTCGTCGGCCGCATCAAATACGGCACCTGCATCCGTAAACAGACCTGCGGCACCTGGTGCAGTTGTCGGGTCAACCGAGCTGTCTTGGAACCGCTCTACAAAATCGCGCGCCACGGCATCCAATCGTGTTTGTGATTGGATCGCAACTTCATCGCGGATTTCAAACTGAGCCGCGAGGGAACCACCTGCAATTGGGCTACGGGCGCCACTGGTTTCAATTGACCGGCCATTGATCTGCAGGCCTGACAGGGCACCGCTTGCGATGGTCATTTCCGGAACGATCAGGTTCACGGTGGAAAAGCTGAGTTCTGCCGCCTTGCCATCAAGAAGAATGGCACCGCCAGTCGAGATCAGGGCCACCTGATTTCCGTCCCTAGAGATTTGCTTCATCGGCACGATCGAGGCAATCTCGTCGATTTTTTGCTGGCGCAGATCCATCATTCCCGAAGGGTCTACGCCCCGCATGGTGGCTTCGCGAATCTTGGTGTTCAGGACCTGTACATCTTTGAGCCCCTGATTGAGCGTCTCGACCTGAACCGCGATTTCGCGGTCTGCTTCCAATCGTGCGGTTTGCACCATGTCTGAGGTGCTGTTCAGATGAGACGCTATGCCTTTGGCTGCGGCAAGCGTCGAAGACAGCGCGGCTTCGCTATCAGGATACGCCGCTGCTTCGATCAGGCTGGCTTCGAACTGGGCGACGCGTGCGCTGAGTGACCCGGGCTTATCTGGTGTGCCCAGCGCACTTTCCAAATCCGTCAAGAAGGAAGACAGGCTATCTCCATAGGCAACCGACGCGTCTGCAAGGCGCCGGTCACCAATCAAGGCTTCGTCAACATGGCGCATTACGCCTTCGACGCGCACGCCGGATCCCGATCCATCCAAAGACCGGGTCGACAGAGCGAGTGAACGCGCGCCATAGCCTTCGGTCATTGCGTTCGCGACATTTGACGACACAACTTCGGCCGCGCGGGCGTTGGCACCCAGCCCGGACAAAGCGTTCGACATTGCGCCTGCGATGCTCATGGATCAATACCGCCTTTCGTCAGGTGGTTCAGCGTTTAATATTTGTGGTTTCCTGCAGCATTTCATCCACGGTCTGAATGACCTTGGCATTAGAGCTGTAGGCACGCTGTGTTTGGATCAGGTTGGTAAGCTCGCCCGCCACATCAGTGGTCGACCCTTCGCGCGCGAAACCAACAACTTCACCGGTTGGTCCGTCACCTGCATCCCACATGAAGAAGGAGCCGCTTTGGGGCGAGACCTGATAGGCTTGGTTCGACAATGAAATCAAGCCATTTGGATTCGGAACATCAACCAGCGGCACTTGATAGACTGTGCGGATGAATCCGGTGTCATAGGTGGCTTTGATATAGCCGTGTTCGTCAATCTCGACCGCCGTCAGATTGCCCACGGGCGAGCCATCTTTGGTGATTGAAACGGGCGCAAAGCTGTCTGAAAGCTGCGTCAGGCCATTGGGATCCCCAATGCTGCCGATGGTCAATGTCATAGGGCCGCCGGCGACGGTCAGGTCCAAAGTTCCGGCCGCGGCATCATATGCACCACCCGAAACCACGGCAACAGAGGCAAGCGTACCACCATCTGCCCGGCTGTCGTCAAAGGTCAGAGTATATTCACCAACGGTCGCACCGCCTGAAGCGCTGTCGGTGATCAGCATCGTCCATTCATTGGAGGCACCAGACCCAGGGACTGTTGGAGTGAACGAAAAATCCAAAGTTTCGGATGTACCAAGGTTCCCGAAATACTCGACTGACAGTGGCAGCGAAGTGCCATCCGCACCGGCTTCTGTTTCAACAGCAGGAAGGTTTACACCCAGTTTCATCTGCGTTGTCGGATCACCGGCAGTCTGGTTCGAGTTGATCACGACGGGTTCCAGTCCAACGCCGGTATCACGGGGGTTCACCCCGATATTGCCATCAGCATCCGCAGGCCAGCCCAGCAAAACCAGGCCGGTTTCGGTTTTCAGAACTCCGTCAGAATCGGTTCGGAAAGATCCCGTTGTTGTCATCATCATCGGACGCGCGCCAGCCGGATCATCGGCATAAACTTCTTGCGTGACGGGCAGCATGCCGCGCCCACCAACCGCAATATCCATCGGGTTTGATGTGGAAATCAGGGGCCCGTGTTCATCGATAAGACGCTGCGTTGTCGTCCTTACCCCACCGGCAGAGTAACTGCCGGCACCAGCCAGTCCGCCGATCACCATACTTTGGAAATCGGCCGTGGCCCGTTTATATCCGAATGTCGAGGAATTCGCGATATTGTCCGAAATCGTTGCCAATTTCGTGGCATGCGCGTTCAAACCGGCCACGCCGGCACTAAGCGAAGAGGAAATCGTCATGGTGCGCCTTTCTGCTGCATCAACCTCTGGTCGACACAGCATTACAGGCGCAGCATTAACGTAGGCCTAACAGAGACAATCTGAACGATATTTGTTCTCAGCTACTGGTTTCTCAGCAGAATCAACTCGATCCGGTTGTTTCGTGGCGACATGACATTCTGGTCATGAGGCTCGCGATCAGCATGACCTGTCACACGATGTATGCGTTCAGGATCAAGAAGAGCCGCTTCAAGCATGCGACGCACGCGCGTGGCACGCGCACCTGATACGTTCCAGGCCGTGTTCTCGGCAATCACAAGCGGCTGCGTGGCCACATGCCCTTCGACAGCGACATCATTGGCGACCAGCGAAAACACACGAGCCACCATGGCGATGATCTGCGTGGTCACGTTGGTCGGAATATCACTGTCGGGCTCAAATAACGGATCACCCTCGAGGTCAAAGATATCAATGATCAACCCCTCGTCAGTCACGCGCGTCATGATGTGGCGCTGAGTTTCCGGGCTGACCATGCTTTCACCAGACCGCCCCAACAACATCTCTTCCACAGCTTCCAGAGCTTCTGTTTCCGCTTCTTTCTCGCCATCGCTGCCGGAGCCACCCGAGCTGGCGCTGTTCACGTTTGGCACCGCGGGCAGGCCACCGGTTCCAGACTGTGACAAGGTTTCTTCCGAGAAGACACTGTCGCCACCAAATGATCCATCGCCGCCACCGGAGACCCGGTTTACAGGGATCGTCGGGCTAAAGTAGTCCGCAATCCCTTTGCGTTGTTTTTCGGTTGTCGCATTCAACAGCCACATCAAAAGGAAGAAAGCCATCATGGCGGTCACGAAGTCGGCATAGGCCACTTTCCATGCGCCACCGTGGTGACCATCGCCACCACCTTTCTTAATCTTTTTGATGATTATTGGTGCTTGTCCATCCGCACTCATCCCACCACCTCATATTTTTCACCCAGGGACAGTGATAACAAAGCGGGGTTTACACCGGCTTAACCTTTCAAATTGTTGGCATTTCATTACTTCGCATGTGAAGTGTCCCTTTTTCTTGACTTCGTTTCACATGCAACGATACGATTGTGCGGCAACAGGATCGGCCCCTGCCGACATTGAAACGGATGGATTCATGAACAAGCACAGCCCGTCGCGTGACATGACACGCGCGGTGTCAGCTGTTGGCACCGAGACCCATTACATGCCCGGTTGGGCGAATGACTTTGAAACCGAGGCTCTGCCCGGTGCGCTGCCGCAAGGCATGAACAGCCCGCAGAAATGCGAATACGGGCTTTATGGCGAGCAGCTGTCCGGCACCGCCTTCACCGCCAACCCGCCCGAGCGGACCTGGACCTATCGCATTCGCCCCTCTGTGAAGCATTCGGCGCGTTACACCAAGATTGATGTTCCTTACTGGAAATCGGCACCATGCGTGGACCCGGACGTGATTTCTCTGGGGCAGTACCGCTGGGACCCCGTGCCGACGACCGAGGGTCTGAACTGGATCACTGGCATGCGGACCATGACCACGGCGGGGGATGTGAACACGCAGGTCGGCATGGCCAGCCACATCTATCTGGTCACTGAATCCATGGTGGATGACTATTTCTTCTCGGCCGACAGCGAGTTGTTGGTCGTGCCGCAGGAAGGCAAGCTGCGCTTCTATACGGAACTGGGCATCATTGACCTTGCGCCGCAGGAAATCGGCATCATCCCGCGTGGGCTGGTGTACCGCGTCGAGCTGCTGGAAGGCCCTGCTCGTGGTTTCGTCTGCGAGAACTACGGCCAGAAATTCGAGCTGCCGGGCCGTGGTCCGATTGGCGCGAACTGCATGGCGAACCCGCGTGACTTCAAGGCCCCTGTTGCGGCATTTGAAGACCGTGAAGTGCCGTCGACCATCACCATCAAATGGTGCGGACAGTTCCACAAGACCGAGATCGGCCAGTCACCGCTGGATGTGGTCGCGTGGCACGGCAACTACGCGCCTTATAAATACGACCTGACCACATACTGCCCGGTTGGTGCGATCCTGTTTGATCACCCGGACCCCTCGATCTTCACTGTGCTGACAGCGCCCTCTGGCCAGCCCGGCACCGCGAATATCGACTTCGTTCTATTCCGCGAGCGCTGGATGGTGGCCGAGAACACCTTCCGTCCGCCGTGGTATCATAAGAACATCATGTCCGAGCTGATGGGCAATATTTACGGCCAGTATGACGCCAAGCCTCAGGGCTTTGTCCCCGGCGGCGTGAGCCTGCACAACATGATGCTGCCGCATGGGCCGGACCGTGATGCGTTCGAGGGTGCCTCAAATTCGAACCTTGGGCCCGAGAAGCTGGATAACACCATGTCTTTCATGTTCGAGACCCGCTTCCCGCAGCATCTGACAGCCTTCGCCGCGAACGAGGCCCCGTTGCAGGATGAGTATATCGACTGCTGGGACAGCCTTGAGAAGAAATTCGACGGGACGCCGGGTAAGAAATGATGAAACTCTATGGATATTGGCGGTCCACGGCGGCCTACCGCGTGCGGATTGCGTTGAACCTGAAAGGGCTTAGCGCGGATCACGTGTCCGTCCATCTTGTGAAAGATGGCGGGCAGCAACACGCGGAAGACTACGTGGCCAAGAACCCAACCCATCTGGTGCCGTCGCTAGAACTAGAGGATGGCACCGTCCTGACCCAGTCGCTGGCGATCATTGATTATCTTGAGGCCGTTCAACCAGAGCCTGCTCTGCTGCCTGCCGATCCGATTGCCCGCGCCAAGGTTCTGGCCGCAGCCCATGTGATCGCAATGGATATCCATCCGGTGAACAACCTGCGCGTGGCGGGGCATCTGGGCGACACGTTCGGTGCGGATGCCGAGGCCAAACGCCAATGGATGATCCACTGGATGGACACCGGTTTTGCCGCCCTTGAACAGATGGTCGACAAGGACACGAGATTTGCCTTTGGCGACACTCCGTCACTGGCGGATATCTGCCTTGTGGCCCAGTATTACAATGCACGGCGCTGGGGGGTGGATCTGACCGCCTATCCGCGTCTGACCAAAATCGAAGAAACCTGTCTGGCCCTGCCTGCCTTTGCTGATGCAAGGCCTGAGGCACAGGCCGACGCCGAGTGAGGATCACATGAGCCAATTGAAAAAGTCATGGGTGGACAGCGCGAATTCTGCCGAGACCCCCTTTCCCCTGAACAACCTGCCCTATGGCGTGTTCTCGACCGCTGATAGCGAGCCGCGCTGTGGTGTGGCCATCGGGGATATGGTCCTTGATATGCAGGCCGCCGAAGAGGCCGGGTTGATCGAGATCGGGGACGAGCCTGTCTTCGACGTTCCCTTCTGGAACGAGCTGATGGAACTGGGATCGGACGCATGGGCCGCCCTGCGCGCCCGTCTGGAGCAACTGCTGGGCGAAGGTTCGACCGAACAGGACGCGGTTGCGCCCCTGCTGGTCGCCCAAGCCGATGCCGAGCTTCACATGCCGTTCCTTGTGTCCGAATACACCGACTTCTATGCCGGACGTCAGCACGCCGCGAACATGGGCGCGATCCTGCGTGGCTCGCCCGATCTGCCCGCCAACTGGCTGCACATCCCGATCGGCTATAACGGCCGCGCATCGTCGGTTGTGATCTCAGGCACGCCGATCCATCGCCCGAACGGTCAACGCAGAGCACCCGACGCCGAGATGCCCAGCTTTGGCCCCTCAATGCGTCTGGATATCGAGCTTGAGATGGGGGCCATCGTTGGCAAACCGTCCGAGTTCGGCCAGCCGATCACCGTGGATGAAGCCGACGATATGATCTTTGGCTATGTGCTCTTGAACGACTGGTCCGCGCGTGACATTCAGGGCTGGGAATACCAACCGCTCGGGCCCTTCCAGGGCAAAGCCTTTGGCACCTCGATCAGCCCGTGGATCGTGACCGCCGCGGCTCTGGAAGAGTTCCGCGCACCCACGCCGAAACGCGAAAAGGAATTGCTGCCGTACCTCGATGGTTCCAAGGACGGCCTCTATGACATCGAGCTTCAGGTGCTGATGCAGCCCGAAGGGGCTGACACAGCATCGGTGGTTGGCGAAACCAACTACACCCGCATGTATTACTCGGCCGCTGAACAGCTGTGCCACCACGCCATCGGCGGCTGTGCGATGAACGTGGGCGATCTTCTGGGGTCCGGTACGATCTCGGGTCCGACAAAGACCGAATACGGCTCGCTGATGGAAATGAGCTGGGCGGGCCGCGAGCCCTTCACGCTGGACACCGGCGAGACCCGCACCTTCATCGAGGATGGCGACACCCTGACCCTGCGTGGAGCCGCCAAGGGTGACGGCTTCCAGATCGGTTTTGGCGATTGTGTCGGGCAAATTCTGCCCGCCGTCAGCTGGCCCAAGCAATAGACATTCAGGGCGCGCCCGTCGCGCCCTTTTCACACAAAGAACGCGCAACAAGGACACACCCAATGGCAAAAGCATTCGCATCGCAAGGCGACATGACCGAAAAGAAAATCACCTTCGACCAGATTGGTGACGGGCTTTATGCCTTCACCGCCGAGGGCGACCCGAACTCGGGCGTGATCATCGGCGACGAGAGCGTCATGATCGTTGAGGCTCAGGCCACCCCGCGTCTGGCGAATAAAGTGATCGAATGCGTGCGTTCGGTGACCGACAAGCCGATCAGCCATGTGGTTCTGACCCACTATCACGCGGTGCGCGTGCTGGGGGCTTCGGCCTACGGCGCCGATCAGATCATCATGGGCGATCAGGCCCGTGCGATGGTCGTCGAGCGCGGTCAGGAAGACTGGGACAGCGAATTCCAACGCTTCCCGCGTCTGTTTGAAGGTCACGAGTCGATCCCCGGCCTGACCTATCCGACCACCACCTTCTCGGATGACATGACCGTCTATCTGGGCAACCGCCGCATCGACCTGATGCATCTGGGTCGCGCCCACACCTCGGGCGATATCGTGATCCACGTGCCGGATCAGAACGTCATGTTCACTGGTGACATCGTGGAAGATCACTCGGCTTGCTATTGCGGCGACGGACACTTCGCAGATTGGGGCGACACGTTGGACAACATCGCGTCCTTCGACGTGGATGCGATCGCGCCGGGCCGTGGCGGAGCGCTGATCGGCAAAGACGCCGTTGAACGCGCCATCGAAAGCACCCGTGATTTCGTCTACAGCACCTACGCCCCGGCTGCGAAAGTCGCCGCACGTGGCGGATCTCTGAAAGAAGCATGGGATGCTGTCCGCGCAGAGTGTGACCCGAAATTCGCAGATTACGCCATCTACGAGCACTGCCTGCCCTTCAACGTCGCCCGCGCCTATGACGAGGCCCGCGGCATCGACACCCCCCGCATCTGGACCGCTCAGCGCGATCTGGAGATGTGGGAGGCCCTGCAGGGGTGATTATGATCGAGGTTCTCACATTCTTTTTTGCGGCGGGAGTTATTGTGTCCTTTCTCGTGATGCTCATTGCGTCAAGTTTGGTGGCCGACAAAGCGCTGGATGAAACGCCAATGGAGATTGAGGAGTTCATCAATCCCTACGGCGCCAAAAGGATCGAGAACCTCAACAGACGTCATGCTGCGTTCAACAAGGCTGAACGCAGCACAAAGGCCGGTCGTGTGGCTGACAAAGCCGCACGTTACTTGACCTTCTTCGGCGTGATGCTTGCAATCTGTGCCGGTATCATTGCCATCTTCGAAACGTAGCGGAGGAGCCACGAATGTTCGACGATAGATACACGCTTGCCTACAAGCGTTACCCCTATAAGAAATCTGCCGATCAGGATGCGGCCACGCCCGTGCGCCATCCGGTCGTTGTGATGGGCGGAGGACCCATCGGGGTGGCCACAGCGCTGGACCTTGGCCGCCAAGGCATCCCGACGCTTGTTTTGGACGACCACGAAGGCGTCGGCATGGGGTCGCGCGCGATTTGTTTCGCAAAGCGCTGCCTTGAGGTTGCTGGCCGTTATGGCTGCGGCAAGCCGATGGTGGACAAAGGTGTTGTCTGGAATCTGGGCAAGGTCTTCCACAAGGACGATCAGGTGTTCGAGTTCAACCTTCTGCCCGAAGAAGGTCACGAATACCCCGCCTTCATCAACATGCAGCAGCCTTACTATGAAAGCTTCCAGCTGGACCGTTTTGACGAGTTGCAGAAAGAAGGCGCGCCGATCGAAATTCGCGGCAAGAACCGCATCGACAGCGTCGAGGTGCATGACGACTATGTCTCGCTCGAGATCATGACCCCCGATGGCCCCTATACGCTTGAGGCCGAATGGTTGATCGGATGTGACGGCGCTTCGTCGCCACTGCGCACGATGTTGGATCTGGATTTCACCGGGAAGGTGTTTCAGGACAGCTTCCTGATCGCTGACATCAAGATGAAGAACGACGATTTCCCGACCGAGCGCTGGTTCTGGTTTGAGCCGACCCACGGTTCGGGCGCATCGACGCTTCTGCACAAACAGCCCGATGATGTCTGGCGTGTGGACTTCCAGATCGGTTGGGACGTCGACCGCAAGGAAGAGATGAAAGAGGAAAATATTCGCCGCCGTCTGGACGCTTTCCTGGGTGAGGGCGTGGAATACGACATGGTCTGGTCCTCGATCTATACGTTCCAATGCAAGCGCATGGACAGCTTCCGTCATGGCCGCATTTTCTTCGCAGGAGACGCGGCGCATCAGGTATCGCCTTTCGGTGCACGTGGCGCCAACTCGGGCATGCAGGATGTGGACAATCTGGGTTGGAAATTGGGCATGGTGATGCGCGGCGAAGCGCCTAACAGCCTCTTGGACACCTATAACGACGAGCGCATCCACGGGGCGGATGAAAACATCCTGAACTCGACCCGCTCCACCGATTTCATCACCCCGAAATCCGAAATGAGCCGCCTTCTGCGCGATGCTGTCCTTGACCTGTCGGAACATCATGAGTTTGCCCGCCCGCTGGTAAATTCAGGCCGCCTGTCGGTGCCCTGCACCTATGACGGCTCACCGCTGAACTCAGCCGATGCGCTGGACGGTCCTGCCCGGTCGCGCCCCGGTTCGGTCTGCCCGGACGCACCTTTGGGCGACGACTTCCTGCTATCAAAACTCGGGGATGAATTTATCCTGCTGACCATCGATGCTGATGCACCGGACGAGATCGTTGAAGAGGGCATCACAGTCAAGCGGCTGGCGCTTTCGGTCAAGGATGACACCACCGGCGCGCTGCGTGAACGGTATCTGGGGAAAGCGGATAGCGCTGTCTACTTGATCCGCCCGGATCAGCATGTGGCAGCCCGCCGCCCCAGCTTCGACGACAACCAGATCCGCGCTGCTATCCGCCGCGCCATCGGCAAGGAGTAAGAGATATGACCGACCTGATCCTGACCCCGAATATCGAAGGTGCGGATGATTTCTACGCCGAACTTCTGGCCGCTCATGAAGGGCAAAGCAAAGAGGACAGCGATGCGTTGAATGCACGTCTGATCCTTGTGTTGGCCAATCACATCGGAGACCGCGAGGTCCTGAGTGATGCGATAGAGGCAGCCAAGAAAACCAAATAATCTTGGTAAAGTCCTTGGACAGGCCCGGTCATCAGACCGGGCCTGTTTCGTTTCAAGCTGCTTTCGTTTGGGTACGTGCGCCAAACAGCGATCCCAAAACCATCACGGCTGATATCTGCCCCAGAGTGACGGCAGGCCAGATCAGGTGAAACTGATCGTTCAGATATTTCTGGGGACCAAATGACAACATCGCGATCAGCACGGCCAAAATCGCAAATACCTGCCCGATCGCCGACGACGGACGCAACATGATCCCTGCAGTTGCCGTCGCGAACCCTGCGGCCAGAATAGGCGCGATCGCCCCAAGCGGGATCTTGACCGGGGGATGCGGCTGGACCCCTGCAAAAAGTGAGGCAAGCATCACAGCTTGCAGAATGATCAGCATCGCCAAGCCAGCAGCGGCCAGTTTGTCATGTTGTGACGGCATGGTGTTCTCCTCTTCTCTCAAATCCGTAATTTAGTGTACGTCTGTACATATCCGTAATTATATGTACGGATGCTGTCAACATTGTTAATTGCAACACTGTTATAGGAGCCAAGATGAAAGACGCCTCAAAAGAAGAACGGAAGCGACAGATCGCCCAAGCGGCCTATACTGTATTGGAAAAGAAAGGTTTTTCGGGGGCTTCCATGCTTGCAATTGCGAAAGCTGCGAAGGCCTCGAACGAGACTCTTTATCGTTGGTACGGTGACAAGATCGGGCTTTTCTCGGAGCTTGTTGCTTCGAATGCCGAAGAGGTTCGCACGCAGTTGGAGCGCGAACTGGAAGCAAAAGAATCACCCTTGGAAATCCTTGGGAACGTCGGACCAATGCTCTTGTCAGTCCTTGTTGGCGAACGCGCCATCGCCCTAAATCGGGCCGCGGCGGCAGACGGAACAGGGCAGTTGGGCAAGGCGATTGCAAAGGCAGGTCGCGACACCATCGCGCCGCTGATCGTTCAGACGCTTTTGCGCGCGCGGGACTTGGGAGAGCTGGCGTTTGAAGACGAACACCACGCTGCGGGTTTGTACTTGGACCTTTTGGTGGGCGATATGCAGATTCGCCGCGCAATTGGGCAGCTCCCATGCCCTTCGCACGACGAGATTCACAAGCGGGCGAACACAGCATTAGAGCAACTTTGCGCCCTACTGTCGCCGCCCGCACGTGCTTTGGTATTGACCCCCTCTTGATAATTTGATCAAATTATGATTCCACGGGTTGCGCTATCAGCGCCTTGGTGCCACATTGCCAACAAACCCGTCCAAGGAGTCAGGAATATGATCGAGAAACGCGACTTTTACATCAACGGCCAGTGGGTCGCCCCTGCTGTCGCCAATGACTGCGACGTGATCGACCCGTCGACCGAAGAAATCTGCGCTGTCATCTCGCTTGGCGGGCAGGCTGATACGGATGCAGCGGTTGCTGCCGCAAAAGAGGCGTTCAAGACCTGGGGCTTCACGTCGAAAGCCGAACGGCTGGAGCTGATCGAGAGCATCTTTGATGCCTACAACAAACGCGCTGAGGATCTGGCACAAGCCATGAGCCTTGAAATGGGCGCGCCGATTGATCTGTCGCGCAGCTCGCAAGTGGGTGCGGGCAGCTGGCATATCAAAAACTTCATCCGCGCCTTCAAGGGTTTCGAGTTCGACAAGACACTCGGAGACCACGCGCCCAATGACCGCCTGCTTTATGAACCCATTGGTGTGACCGCACTGATCACGCCCTGGAACTGGCCGATGAACCAAGTGACGCTGAAAGTTGTGGCCGCCGCCGCCGCGGGCTGCACGATGGTCCTGAAGCCATCCGAGGTCGCGCCGCTGTCTTCGATCGTCTGGACCGAGATCATGCATGAGGCAGGCACCCCTGCCGGCGTTTACAACATGGTGAACGGGGATGGCGTGGGCGTGGGCAGCCAGCTTACCTCGCATCCCGATGTTGACATGGTCAGCTTCACTGGTTCGACCCGCGCGGGCATCGCCATCTCGAAAGCCGCCGCCGACACGATCAAGCGCGTGGCGCTGGAACTGGGTGGCAAGGGGGCCAATATCCTCTTTGAAGACGCCGACGAGAAAGCCGTGAAGCGTGGCGTTCTGCACATGATGCAGAACACCGGCCAGAGCTGTAATGCACCGTCGCGCATGCTGGTACAAAGCTCGATCTATGACCGTGTGGTAGAAGAAGCCGCCGAAGTGGCCGGCAAGGTGCAGGTCGGTCCTGCCTCTGAAGAGGGTCGCCATATCGGCCCCGTCGTGAACGAGCTGCAGTGGACCAAGATCCAAGACCTGATCCAGACCGGCATTGACGAAGGCGCTCGCCTTGTGGCGGGCGGCACAGGTCGCCCCGAGGGTCTGAACAAAGGTTACTATGTGAAGCCAACCGTCTTTGCCGATGTCACGCCCGATATGACCATTGCACGCGAAGAAATTTTCGGGCCGGTCCTGTCGATCATGAAGTTTGACACCGAGGAAGAGGCCGTCGAGGTCGCCAATGACACGGTTTATGGCCTGACCAACTACATCCAGACGCAGGACGGTGCGCGCGCCAACCGTGTGGCCCGTCAGATGCGCTCGGGCATGGTTGAGATGAACGGAACCTCACGCGCTGCCGGATCGCCCTTTGGCGGCTACAAACAGTCCGGCAACGGGCGTGAAGGTGGCATTCTGGGAATCGAGGACTTTCTGGAAGTCAAAGCCGTATCCGGCTGGTCGAACGACTGATCAAACCACGAACAAAGCAAAAGGCGCGCCGAAACCGGCGCGCCTTTTCATTTTAACTAAGGCTGATCAGGCGCGACGCACCACAACAGACCCCACCGAGTATCCCGCCCCGAACGAACAGATCACGCCAGTGTCGCCCGGCTTCAGATCATCCGAGTATTTCGAGAACGCGATGATCGATCCGGCGGACGATGTATTGGCATAGTCTTGCAGAATATTGGGTTGCTCGCCGTCTTCCGGCACACGCCCAAGGACTTTCTTGCCGATGAAATCATTCATTGTCTTGTTGGCCTGATGCAACCAGAGCCGTTTCAGATCGTCCGGCCCGACACCTATTTCGGCAATATGGCCAAGGATGTGTTTCGAGACGATCGGCAGAACCTCTTTGAACACTTTGCGCCCGTTCTGCATGAACTGCATGTCACGGCGGTCGGGCAAGTCTGATCCTTCCTCGCGGGTGCGACGCAGGAAACCGTTGTTGTTGCGGATGTTGTTGGAGAACTGCGTGAGGCATTTCGTCGAGAGCACATCGAAATGATTGCCTTTCGCATCGCCTTTTCGTTCCAGAAGCGTCGCCGTGGCCACGTCGCCAAAGATGAAATGGCAATCCCGGTCGCGCCATTCCAAATGCGCCGAGCAGATTTCCGGGTTCACCACCAAGGCCCGCCGGACCGAGCCCGACCGGATCATGTCCGCCGCTGCCTGAATACCAAATGTGGCCGAGGAGCAGGCGACGTTCATATCAAACCCGAACCCGCCGGCGCCCAGCGCCTGCTGGATCTCGATGGCAATCGCCGGGTAAGCACGTTCGTGGTTCGACGCGGCGCAGATGATCAGATCCACTTCGCTGGCATCCCGCCCGGCTTGCGCCAACGCCTTTTTACACGCATCCACCCCCATCTCGGTCATGATGCCCATCTCGTCATCCGCACGTTCGCGCAAAGCCGGGTGCATGACATCCGGGTTCAGCACACCCGTTTTGTCCATCACGTAACGCTGATGGATGCCCGATGCCGAGACAATGAATTCTTCCGAGGAATGGCCAATAGGGTCGGCGTTTCCTGCCGCGATGGCCTCTGCATTCGCAGCGTTTTCTTTGTCCGCATAGGCGTTGAACGCCTCTACAAGCTCTGCGTTTGAAATGATCTGGTCTGGGGTGAAAACCCCGGTTCCGGAAATGACGGGTTGGTGCATGATCGGCTCCTCGCAAGTTCTAACAAAAAAGCAGGAAGCGGCTCAGGCGGCAAGGGGCGCTGACCCTAGGTCACCCTTGTCAGAAGGGGCATTTCGCCTTGAAGGTCAGCCCTTTTCCGCCATCCGGGTGGCGCAAGCGCAGACTTTCGGCATGCAGCATCAGGCGCGGGGCATTCAATGCGTCGCCCGTTGCATAGAAGGGATCGCCCAGAATGGGATGGCCCAGTTCCAACATGTGAACGCGCAGCTGATGGCTGCGCCCGGTCTGGGGGAATAGACGCATACGGGTCGCGTTCTCTTCGCGTTTCACAACCTTCCAGTCCGTCACCGCTGGTTTGCCGTTCTCATGATCCACATGCTGTTTCGGGCGGTTTGGCCAGTCGACGATCAGAGGCAGGTCCACTGTGCCCTCTTTGCCCTCAACCTGCCCATAGACCCGGGCGACATAGGTCTTCTTCACCTGCCGTTTCTCGAACTGCAGGCCAAGGTGGCGTTGGGCGTGGGGGGTCATCGCAAAGACCATCACGCCCGAGGTGTCCCGGTCCAACCGGTGAACCAAAAGAGCGTCGGGAAACACCGCCTGAATACGGGCAACCAAGCAATCAGCCAGATGCTCGCCCTTGCCGGGCACCGACAGCAAGCCCGAAGGCTTGTCGACCAGCAACAGCTCGTGGTCCTGATGCAGGATCACCAGCGGGTCATTGGGTGGATTATATTCAGACGACATAGGCGCGGGATAGCCGCTTGCCCCGTGCGCTGCAAGTCACCGCTTGCGACGCATCTGGCGCAGCATCGAAGAGGTATAGACAATCAGCGCCAGCCAGATCAGCGGAAAGGCGATCAACTTGGCACCTCCGAAGGGCTCACGGAAAATGAACACGGCGACCATGAAGATCATCGTGGGGGCGATATATTGCAGGATACCAATCGTCGACAGACGCAGCAACTTGGCGCCGTTGGCATAGATCATCAATGGCACCGCTGTGACCAACCCACACCCCATCAAAAGCGCTGTGTCCCAAGCGCCAGTAAAAAGATGCCCCTGGCCCGTTGACCCGAGCCAAATCACGTAAGCCAAAGCGGGTGGTGTCAGGATCAGCACCTCAAGCAGGAACCCCTGATTAGGACCGATGGGAAGGGATTTCTTGAAAAAGGCATAAAAGCCCCACGTCAGCATCAGGCTAAGTGCAACCAGCGGCAAACGCCCGGTATCGACGGTCAGAATAACAACCGCGATCCCTGCCAGCATCACGGCAACCCATTGCGCGCGGGTCAGTTTCTCGCCCAGTAGAACAGCCGCCAACACAATCGAGAAAAGCGGGTTGATGTAATATCCCAGCGCGGCCTCAACCGTCTGTTCCGCTGAGATCGCCCAGATATAGATGCCCCAGTTCATCGAAATCAGCGTTGCGGTGAGCAGCGCGAGCATCAGGTTGCGCGGATGGGTCAGGATCGCGCGCAGGTCCCGTGTGCGTCCAGTGGCGATCAAAACGGCACCTGCAACCGGGACAGACCAGATCACACGATGGGCCAGAACCTCGGTCGGGGGAATGTGGACCAAGGCTTTCAGGTAAATCGGCAGAAAGCCCCACAGCACATAGGCCGTGATCGCAAAGGCCAAGCCATGCGGTGTGTCCACGTTTTCCGGTTTTGTCTGTGCTGTCATCGCGCTTTCCTCACCCAGCCTTTATGCAGGCACAGGCGGATATTGGATAGGGTGATTTCCTTGAAGCGAAATATCATCGCGCGTGATGTTTCAAAGCCCCAGCCGATCTGCCTTGACCTGCTGCCAAGCGGCGCGATCTAAGCGATAGCATTTCCACGGCAACACACTACCTGACAGGTCCAGCTTTTCGTCACTGGTGAACACCGCACCGATCTTCGCTGTCGCCTTTTGTGAACGAATATTATCAGGCGCAATGTGAAACCTGACTCGGTCGAAATGCGCAAAGGCATGATCCAGCATCAACTGTTTCATGCGCAGGTTCACCGCGCCGCCCCAATAGCGGTGGTTCAGGAAGGTGAAGCCAATCCCGATGTCGTCTGGCGCGTCCGGACCGACATAATAACGCGAACATCCAATCACTTGACCGGACGGCTTGTCGATCACGATCAGCGTGCCACCCGCCGCCAGCAACATGTCGAAATAGGGATCGAACACGGCCCGCTGATACCGATCTTTCGAGGGATGACCAGCCCAAGTCTCTGCGTCACTGGCTGCGAGGAACAGCGCGTCGCGGTCTTCTTCCCGCAACCCGCGCAGGCGCAGCGTGTTTCCTTCTAACTCGGGCTGATCGTTGAACGTCATACCTTCACTCGTTCCGATTTCGGGTCATACATGGGTTTTAGCGAGGCCTCCGCCTTCACGCGCGTACCCGCCACGTCGATCTCATAGCTCGAGGACAGGACATCCGCGGCGCTCTCACCCTTACACGGCACATAGCCCAAGCCCATGGCAGCCCCTAGATGGTGGCCGTAAGAACCGGAGCTCAGATAACCCACGATCTCGCCATCACGAATGACGGGTTCGTTGTGGTAAAGCAGCGGCTCGGGATCGGTCAGCTTGAACTGGACCATGCGGTTTTCCAGCCCGCTTTCCTTCTTGGCCAGAACAGCGTCGCGGCCAATGAAGTCCGGCTTGTCAGTCTTGACGGCAAAGCCCAGTCCAGCTTCCAACACGTGATCCTCGCAGGTGATGTCGTGGCCGAAATGGCGAAAGCCCTTTTCGATCCGGCAGCTGTCCATCATGTGCATGCCGCAAAGCTTCAGGCCCATGTCTTGCCCGGCGTCAAACAGTGTCTCGAACACGTGTCCGGCCATGTCGCTTGATGCATAGATCTCCCACCCCAATTCGCCCACATAGGTTACGCGGTGGGCGCGGGCCAGGCCCATGCCGATCTCGATTTCCTGCGCGGTGCCGAAGGGGTTGGAGACATTGGTGAAGTCGTTCGGGCTGACTTTTTCGAGCAGTTTACGGGCGTTGGGGCCCATCACGGCCAAGACGCCTTCGCCTGCGGTCACATCGGTGATCACCACGCGGAAATCGCCCACATGGCGCTGCATCCACGTCTGGTCGGCCAGACGAGTGGCGGCGGGGGTGACGACCAGATAGGCGGTTTCGGATAGGCGGGTGACGGTCACGTCAGCCTCGATCCCGCCGCGACGGTTCAGGAATTGGGTGTAGACGATCTTACCGTTGGGCACGGAATAATCGCCTCCGCCCACATAGTTCATGAATGCCTCGGAATCCGGCCCTTCGACCCTAATCTTGCCGAAAGAGGACATATCGTACATGCCGACATTCTCGCGGATCGCCTTGTGTTCGGCGGCAGCGTTACCGAACCAGTTGGGGCGGCCCCATGTGTATTCGTATTCGGCTTTCTGACCGTCATTCGCGAACCAGTTGGCGCGTTCCCAACCGGCAAGCTCGCCAAACACGGCGCCCTGTTCCTTCAGATGGTGATGGAAGGGCGTGCGACGTACGCCGCGTGCGGTGGCCTTTTGGCGGAAGGGAAAGTGGTCGGCATAGAGCAGGCCCAGCGTTTCCTTGGAGCGTTCGAACAGATAGTGTTTGTTGCCCTGGAACGGCTGCATCCGGCTGATGTCCACGTCGCCCAGATCGAAGGGCTTGTCGCCGTCCTCCATCCACTGCGCCAGCGCCATGCCCGCGCCACCTGCCGACTGAATGCCGATCGAGTTGAAGCCCGCCGCGACCCAAACATTGTCCATCTCGGGCGCTAGACCAAGATGATAGGCGTCATCTGGCGTGAAGCTTTCAGGGCCGTTGAAGAAGGTGTGGATGCCAGCCTCGGCCAGCATCGGCATACGATTGCAGGCGTTTTCTAGGATGGGTTCGAAATGGTCGAAATCCTCGGGCAGTTGGTCGAACTCGAACGTGTCGGCGATGCCGTTCATGCCCCACGGCTTGGCGTTCGGCTCAAACGCGCCGAGCAGCATTTTGCCCGCGTCCTCCTTATAGTACGCACATTCATCCGGCACGCGCAGCACCGGCATTTGAGTCAGATTGGGGATCGCCTCGGTCACGATGTAGAAATGCTCGCAGGCATGAAGCGGGACGTTGACGCCTGCCATGCGACCAACCTCATGCCCCCACATGCCCGCGCAGTTCACGATCATATCGCAGGCAATGTGACCCTGCTCCGAGCCATCATCCGAGGCCCAGTCCACGCCCGTCACCTTGCGCCCATCGCGCTTGATGCCGGTAACCTTGGTGCGTTCTTTCACCAAAGCGCCGCGCTGACGTGCACCTTTGGCCAAGGCCAGCGCGATGTTGGCGGGATCACCCTGCCCGTCTTTGGGCAGCCACACGCCGCCGACAACGCCGTCGATGTTCAGATGCTCATATCGCGACAGGGCTTCTTTGGCGGTGATCTCTTCAACATCGACACCAAAGGCGCGGGCCATAGCGGCCTGACGGGCCAGTTCTTCCATACGTTCATCGGTCAATGCGACACTGATCGAGCCCACACGTTTGAACCCCGTGGCGACACCCGTTTCAGTCTCTAACTCGCCGTAAAGCTCTTGCGAGTATTTGGCGAGCTTGGTCATGTTCGCGGTCGCGCGCAGCTGGGCGATCAACCCGGCGGCATGCCACGTGGTGCCCGATGTCAGCTGTTTCCGTTCCAGAAGCACCACATCTTTCCAGCCGAGCTTGGTCAGATGATAGGCGACAGAACAGCCAATAACGCCACCACCGATGATGACAACGCGGGCTTGTGTGGGCAGAGACATGACATCACTCCTTGCTGGATTCGGATCAAAGGTGGCACGAGACGCCACGGCCAAACATCGTATTTCCGACAAAAGTGCCGGAAATCAGCTATTGTAAGCTGGCATAATTCCACTCTTGCGCAGTGACATGGGGGTCACGCCGAAATGGCGGCGAAAGAGCGACGAAAACCCGTTCGGAAAGCCACAGGCCAATCCCACATCCCGCACACTCATCGCGGTTTTCAGAAGCAATGTGTTGGCGTGGTTCAGGCGCAGTTCCCGGTAGTACGCGTTCGGCGTGGTATGGAAATGCGCGCGGAAATGGCGTTCCAGAGACCGTTCCGAGATGCCCAAAAGCGCGACCAGTTCGGAAATGCGCAGCGGCTCTTCCAAATTGGCCTGCATCAACTCGACACATTGGTCCAACGCCCGGTTCCCCGTCAAAGAAAGCTGCTTTCCACCAAAGGGTTGAAGCGTCGAAAAGGTCCGAATTTTCTCGTGCAGCATAATGTCGGCCACCGTCGCAACCGAGGCCGCGGACAGGTGGCTGCCTAACAGCGCCAACACAAGATCATGGGTCGAACCCATCCCGGCCGAGGTTATGATCCGCCCATCATCAGCGACCAGCGCATAAGATCCCACCCCCGGCGTGCCGCGTTCGTTCAACACCGCGCGGTTTTCCCAATGCGTGGTATGGCTCATCGTTTGTTCGCCGGTCTCGGCAATGTGCCGGCTGGCAGCTTCGGATAACAAGATCACGCGCGCGCCAGCCCATTGATAGGCTTTGATTTCTTTTTGCAGCGACAGTTCTTTCGCGTCTGGGTTTGAATTGCCCAGAACAAAGACATAGTCGGCTGATGGTTTGGGACGGAACGGCTGGGTCGCCACGTCAATCCCGGCACGGCAACTGACAGCCCCACCATGGCGTGACAGGTTTTTCCAACGAAACACCTCGCGCGCGGTGACGCGGTTGGCAATGCGCAGAAGTTCAAGAATGGCAGACAACTCGGTCAGGACAAAACCGTCCGACATCAGGATATCGACCTGAATGGGATGTTGGATTATGTCCTTCATCGTCTGTTCCCTCCCTGTTTGTGTGCCCCGCGCAACTTGGCACGCGCGGGGCAGTTTTTCATGCGATCAGGCGCGCAGTCTTTCGTTCGCGGGATCCCACAGAGGCTGGTCCTCCTGCACCACGGCTTTGAACTTTTCGCCGTAGATTTCGATCTCAAGCTCGGTGCCGGGTTTTGCCAGTTCAGAGCGAACCATGCCCAACGCGATCGACTTGTTCACGCGATGACCCCACCCGCCCGAGGTGGTTTCGCCCACGATTTCGTCGCCCGACCAGATGCAGGACATATAGGGTGCATCGGCTTCGCCAGCCTCGACCGTCAGGGTGACGAAGGACTTCTTCACGCCCTGCTGCATCTCGTTCTGGATTGCGGCCTTGCCTGGGAAGTCCTGCGGCTTGTCCAGCTTGACGAAACGGCCAAGCCCACCTTCCAGCAGCGAATAATCCGTCGACAGATCACCCTTCCATGCGCGATAGCCTTTCTCCAAGCGCAAGGAGTTCAGCGCGTACATGCCAAACGGCTTGGCGCCGCCGTCCACGATCTCGTCATAGATCGCGGGCATGTCGTCGTTCAGCGCGTGGACCTCCCAGCCAAGTTCGCCTGCGAAGGACACGCGCACCAGGTGCGCGGGTTTGCCCGCCACGGTGGCCGCCTGATGGGTCAGCCAGCCAAGGCTGAGGTCCGCATCCGACAGACCTGCTAGCAGATCGCGCGATTTGGGTCCGGTTACGATCAGCGTGTCGCGAGTTGTGGTGACGTCCTCAACTGTGACGGTGGCAGGCATTGCGCGCATCAGGATGTCGCGGTCGTGCCACTGCGCCGTCGCGGCGGTGATCATGACAAAGTCGTCTTCTCCCAGACGCATGCACGACATCTCGGTCAGGATGCGGCCACGGTTGTCGGCGATATAGACCAGATTGATGCGTCCGATCTTGGGCAGGCCACCGGTTACCAGACCGCGCAACGCTTCGGCCGCACCGTCGCCTTTGACAACAAAGCGCGAGAAGCCCGGCAGGTCCAGAACACCCACGCCATCCCGCACGGCTTCACATTCTTCCTTGATGCGTTGCTCCCACGGACCCGAACGGCCCCAAGTGTGCGTTGCTTCCAACGATGTATCGTCGCCGTCTTGGGCGAACCAGTTGGCGCGTTCCCAACCGTTATAGGCACCCATGACGCCACCGGCAGCGATCACGCGGTCATGTACAGGCGACAGTTTCTTGTCGCGGGCGGCAGGCCATTCATGATGGGGGAAATGCATGGCGTATTCGTTGCCATAGACCTCCATGCCCTTCTGATCGCAATAGTCCTGATCGGTGTAGTCTGTATAGCGGCGCGGATCGACTGCCCACATGTCCCACTCGGTCGCGCCATCGACGATCCATTCCGCCATGACCTTGCCGGCACCACCGCCTTGGGCGATACCGAAGGTAAACACACAAGCCTCGAACGCGTTTTCAACGCCGGGCATCGGACCCATCAGTGGCAAGCCATCGGGGGCGTAGGGGATCGGGCCGTTGATCACACTGGACACGCCCGAGGTCTCCATCAGCGGCACGCGGGCCATGGCGTCGACCACGATATCTTCGATCCGGTCCAGATCTTCCTGCCACAGCTGGAAGCTGAAATCCTCGGGCATTTTGTCGTCGCCCAACCAGTGGGCCTTACAATTCGGCTCGTAGGGGCCAAGGTTATAGCCGTGCTTTTCCTGACGCAGATAGTACGACACATCCACGTCGCGGATCAGGGGCAGCTTGCCGCCATGTTCCTTGGACCACGCCTCGATTTCGGGGATCTGTTCGGTCAGCAAATACTGGTGCTCCATCACCATCATCGGCACAGTGCGTCCGCCGTAAGGCTTGAACATTTCGCCCACGCGCTGGGCGTAGTAACCCGCAGCGTTGACCACATAGTCACATTCGATATCGCCCTTTTCGGTGTGGACGATCCATGTCTTGTCTTCTTTCTGGGTGACGCCGGTCGCAGGCGTGAAGCGCAGGATTTTCTGGCCCATGTCGCGCGCGCCTTTGGCCAGCGCTTGGGTGACCTGAGCCGGGTCGATGTCGCCATCGCTGGGGTCCCAAAGTACGCCAGCCAGATCGTGGGTTTCAAGAAAGGGGTATTTTTCCTTCGCCTGCTCGGGCGTCCAGATTTCCATCTCGATGCCCTGATAACGGCCCATGGAGCAAGCGCGTTCAAACTCCTGCATGCGTTCCTTGGTATGGGCCAGCCGGATCGAGCCGGTCTGGTGATAGTTCATCGGATAATCGACCTCTTCACCCAGCCGCGCATAGAGCTCGGTCGAATAGCGCTGCATATTCATGATGGCCCAGCTGGTCGAGAATGTGGGCACATTGCCCGCAGCATGCCAGGTCGACCCGGCCGTCAGCTCGTTCTTTTCCAGAAGCACGCAATCGGTCCAGCCCTTCAGGCCAAGGTGATACAGCGTCGAGGCGCCGACAACACCGCCGCCGATGATGACGACGCGTGCTTTGGTGGGGAAATCGGACATTCTGGGTCTCCTGTTGGTCAATTCCATGCCAGCCGAGCGGCAAGTGCTCCGAAGATCACGGCGGACAGTTTGTTCATGATGTGAGTGGATTTGCGGACCTTGTCGGCGGCCAGACCGGCAAAGATACCGATCAGCCCGTCGGCAATGAAACCGCCAATTGCGAAGATGATCCCAAGGATCAGGATCTGCTGCCATTCCGGGCCGACGCGCGGGTCCACGAATTGCGGCAGGAAGGCGATGATGAACAGGATCACTTTGGGGTTCAGCAAATTGGTCACAAGGCCGCGGCGAAACGCGCGCCAAAGGTCCGCGCGTCCCCTGCGCGTATCTGGCGACCCGTCAGAGCGCCAACTGTGCCACGCCAGCCATGCCAGATAGGCGGCGCCCCCATATCGGATTGCGTCCAATGCGAAGGGTGATGCCGCAATCAAAAGGGCAAGACCAGCCGCCGCAAGGACGACCTGACAAGCCACGCCCAAAATGATGCCAGCCGTTGCGGCGAGACCTGCTTTTGGGCCTCCGGCAATCCCGCTTGCGATGATGAACATCATGTCTGCGCCGGGCGTCAGATACAGCAGGATCGATGCCCCGACAAAGGTGAAGATGGTCCATGGATCCATCAGGAAAAACGTCTCTAACATGGCCTAACCCTTCTGTGGCAGACCATCAGCGATCTGATAGTAGTCACCTTTGTCTGCTGTGAAGATATGCTTTTCCAACGACAGCCCTGTGGGTCCGTCCACTGCGCCCAAGGCAAAGCTGATCGTGTCTTCGTCATGGGCTTTCCAGAACAAGAACGACCCACACGTCGGGCAGGACCCGCGCTTGGCTGAATCGCTGGCCGCGTACCAGGAAACGGTCCCGTTGATGGTCAGATCCGCTTCTGAAACAAAGGCAGAGGACCAGATGCCACCCGATTGCTTGCGGCACTGGCTGCAATGACACATCGAGGCACCTTCCGGTGTCGCGTCGGTCGAAAACGTTATGGCGCCGCACAGGCAGCTTCCTTTGATCATCGTCGCCTCCTTAGTAGACCGGCGGCGCGATCACCCAGATCGCAACGGCCGGTTCGTCATAGGGGTTCGCCCAGTCATAGGTCTCGTGCTTGATGCGGAAACTGTCGCCGGTTTGAACGGTGAAACTGCGCCCGCCAATGGTCAGGTCCAGCTTGCCTGAGACCATGTAACCGACCTCTTGCGTAGGACGGCTGGCAGGGGTTTGCATCTTGGAATTTGGCTCAAAGGTTGAGTGCACCATTTCGAAATCGTCGGTCAGGTCGGGGGAAAGAAGCTCTTCCCGCAACCCCTCATGGCTTGCGCCCATCGGACGGCGATTGCCAGCCCGCACGATCCGCCCCTGTTCCCCGGCAGGCGAGGACTTGTGAGCGAAGAGCAGCGACATGGGCACGCCCAACGCCTCGGCAATCGCGCGCAGGTCGGAAATCGAGGGTTCGGATTTGTCACGCTCGACTTGGCTTAGCCACCCAATGGAGCGCCCCAAGGCATCCGCCAAATCCGAGATCGTCATGCCACGCGATTTGCGCAAGGCCCGCAGGTCAGCCCCCAGACTGGTCCGGTGCAGGTGCTGTGGATCGCTGTGTAGCATGTGACCTCCGCATGAATGTTGTCGTGAAATTTTCACGCTTTTTTTCATGCTGAGGCAGAAAGGTGATTCGTGGCAAGCCTGATTGCGACAGGAAAGGTGTCGTGTTCAGGCTGTGATACGGGTCGAGTTTTGGGTTTCCGACAGAGAACAATCCTATCGGGCGAACGTATTCGACAGGATTTTCGCAAGCGCATCAGCGTCTTCCTGCGTGAAGGCCGCAGGCTGATCGCTGTCGATATCCAGCACGGCTATCAGCGCGCCATCGGCGTTCCAAACTGGCAAAACAATTTCAGATCGGGTCGAAGAGGCGCAGGCGATATGGCCGGGAAAGGCTTCCACATCGTCGACCAGCTGCACCTCGCCCGTGCGTGCCGCTGCGCCGCACACCCCGCGCGCGAACGGAATATGCAAACAGCCATGTCCACCCTGATAGGGTCCGATCTTCAGCACCTCTGGCGCGGTCACACGGTAAAACCCTGTCCAGTCGAAGCGATCATCCGCGTGATGTAGCTCGCAGGTGACGGTGGCCATCAGCGCGATCTCGTCTGTCTCGCCCTCGGTCAGGGAGGCGATGATCTGGGCGGTCTCAGAGTAGTTGATCTTCATCATGTCTTCCAAATGAAAAGGGCGCGGAAACCCGCGCCCTTGATCTTGCAGGTCCGTGTGACCTTACACACGTTCGATCGCAATGGCAGTACCTTCACCACCGCCGATGCAAATCGCAGCAACACCGCGTTTCAGGCCGCGTTTTTCCAGCGCATTCAGAAGCGTGACCATGATGCGCGTGCCCGAAGCTCCGATCGGGTGGCCCAGCGCACAGGCGCCGCCGTTCACGTTCACGATGTCGCGCGACAGGCCCATTTCATGCATGAAGGCCATAGGGACGACAGCGAAGGCCTCGTTCACTTCCCACAGGTCCACGTCATCTTTGGTCCAGCCCAGACGGTCCAGCAGTTTTTGCGCGGCAGGCACGGGGGCCGTGGTGAACAGGTTAGGTTCCTGCGCGTGGCTGGCATGGCCCAGAATGCGCGCGCGGATTTTCAGACCAGCAGCGTTTGCCGCATCTTCCGAGGCCACGACCAGCGCCGCAGCACCGTCCGAAATCGACGAGCTATTAGCGGGCGTCACCGTGCCATCTTTGCGGAAGGCGGGCTTCAGGGTCGGGATCTTGTCGGGGCGTGCGTTGCCGGGCTGTTCATCTTCGCCCACGACCACATCGCCCTTGCGGGTCTTGATGGTGACGGCGGCGATCTCGCCTTCAAACGCGCCGGATTTCTGAGCCTCAAGCGCGTTCGACAGCGACTTCAGCGCGTATTCGTCCTGAGCTTCGCGGGTGAACTGGAAGCTCTCGGCGCAATCCTCGGCAAAGGTGCCCATCAGGCGACCCTTATCATAGGCATCTTCCAAACCGTCCAGGAACATGTGGTCCACGACCGCGCCATGTCCAATCCGCGCTCCGCTGCGCATCTTGGGTAGGATATAGGGGGCCTCGGTCATGCTCTCCATGCCACCAGCAACCATGATGTCAGTGCCACCCAGCGCGACCTGATCATAAGCGATCATCGCGGTTTTCATGCCCGATCCGCACATCTTGTTCAGCGTGGTCGCGGGCACCTCTTTGCCCAGACCAGCTGCGAAACCAGCCTGGCGCGCAGGAGCCTGCCCTTGACCGGCAGGCAGAACACAACCCATCAAAAGTTCTTCGATTTGACTTGCCTCTGCCCCTGCATCTTCCAAAGCCGCCTTGATCGCTGCGCCACCAAGATCAGCAGCTGGAACGTTCGAAAACGCACCCTGAAAGCCACCCATCGGGGTGCGTGCCGCCCCTGCAATAACCACGTTCTTCATCATCGCCTCCAACATCTCTGAATTCCTCCAACCGCTTACCGAATGGTAAGGATCGCCGTCTAGAGTGTAGTTCTACTTACCGCCTGAAGGAGAAATGCCATGAAACTCACTCATACGGATGCCGCAGGGCTGCGCGTCATCACAGTTGCAGAAAGTCGAATTGACGCTGCCATTGCCATTGCGTTCAAAGACAAGATGCGCAGTTTGACCGACGAAGCACCGTCCCGTGTCATCGTGGACATGAGCCATGTCGATTTTGTTGATTCGAGCGGGCTTGGCGCGATTGTCGCATGCCTCAAACAAGTTCCGGATGGCACCAGCCTGGAGCTGGCGAGCCTGACCAACACCGTTGCGAAGGTCATGCGCCTGACACGTATGGATTCGGTCTTTACCATTCATGCGTCGGTCGAAGCCGCCACCGGGATCGACATTGCGAATGCATCCTGAACCGCTTTGCTTCATGGGAAGTGCAAAGGACTATCATATGGCAGATCCGCCTATTCGGAAACCAGAGCTGAACCTGATTTTTCCAAGCAACCCGGTTGCCGTTCGGCAAGCGCTTGGCAGTTCTTTGAATGGACTAAGACATCTTGGGCTGACGGTTGAAGAACGTGGTGTGGTTGAAATCGTGCTGGCCGAGGTTTTGAACAACATCGTCGAACACGCACATGCTGACCATGAAAATGGTGTCATTGAGCTGAAGGTTAACCGCGCTGGTGAAGATCTGATCTTCAAGGTGGTGGATGATGGTGTGCCTTTTCCAGGTGGGGATCTACCCGAGGGGAAACCCCACAATCTTGATGTGCAGCTTCAGGATCTGCCGGAAGGGGGGTTTGGCTGGTTCATGATCAAAGAGCTGACCCATCAGCTGAGCTATTTACGAGATGGCACACGAAATATTCTGAGCTTTCGCATCGCCCTAGAGAAAACGAAAATCGCGTAAGAGGGGTCGGAATGCAGCATCCGCTGGCTCCAACCCCTACAAATCGGCTGCCCCTTCCATGGCAGAGCGGGCAGCCCAAAACATCTGCGCGAGCCTGCCCCTGAGGTCTCTCAACCTCTAGGCGGCCCGCACAAGCTGTGCTGAAACCCGTTTGGGATTGGGAACGAGAAGATGTTGGGAAAGTTCTCTGATCGGCCCAGAGGCAATCAAAACAAGGGCGATACCGCTCAGTTCATTTGAACCTGCAGAGGATACTGACCGTCTTCAAACTCACCAAAAAGGTCCGGTAAGTCTGGATGACCAACAGGAACACCTGAATAATCCGCAATCAGATTCTGCTCGGACACATAGGCCACATAGTAGCTCTGATCATTCTCAGCCAGAAGGTGATAGAAGGGCTGGTCCTTATCCGGGCGGCTGTCTTCTGGGATGGCATCATACCATTCCTCAGTATTTGAAAACATGGCGTCCACATCAAAAACCACCCCGCGAAACGGATGTTTCCGGTGGCGGACAATCTGTCCAAGATGATATTTCGCGCGTGATTTCAACATAACTCAGACAACCCCTAACAATGTCCTACCGTTTTAGGGCGGGGAATGTCCATGCGGGGTCGTTGGTTTTTTAGGAAACAAACTGTGGACGGATGACGCGGTGGGTTGTTGTATCCATGCGGCAAAGCCGTGCCAATCTAGCTGCACAGCACCGCTTTCAATTTCCTCTCTCCGATTTTTAGGCTATGTTCGTGGCAAAATAACAAAGATACGCGAGAGGCAGATGAGCAGACTTCTTCGCGCAGCCGTGATCCTTCTTTTCGTGGCGTCCTGTGGGGGTGGAAACTCCAAGGCGCCGCGTAATCTGGACAACGCCTGCAGCATTATTAAGCAAAGGCCCAAAATCTACCGGGCCATGAAGCGCACGGAACGTAAGTGGCATGTCCCTGTTCACGTGCAAATGGCAACGATCTATCAGGAATCCAAGTTCATCAAGGACGCGCGTACGCCCGTGAAATACGTGCTCGGCGTGCTGCCCATGGGCCGTCAAAGCTCTGCATTTGGCTATGCACAGGCATTGGACGCCACCTGGAAAGAATACCAGCGGGCCGAAGGTGGTCGTGGCGCGCGGCGCACAGACATCAAAGATGCGACAGATTTCATGGGTTGGTACATGAACGAAACGCGGGATGTGACCGGCATTCCACTTACAGATGCACGCAACCAGTATCTGGCCTATCACGAAGGGCGTACTGGATATCTGCGCGGCAGCTACAAGTCGAAGACATGGCTGATGCGGATTGCCGGAGAAGTCGGTGCCCGGTCACAAATGTATCAGCGGCAACTCGCCAGCTGCCGCCGTTGATCAGCACAAAGGCATCGTCACTTCCGCTGATTGATCGCGTGTGAAATCGAGAACAGAGACGCCCCAAGCGGGGCGCCTTTGGCAAGCTCACCCAAGATTACGGTGGTCTTCGACCCGCCACCGTCGGTGATCACCCATTGCCGCAACTCGGTTGGATTGGCGGTAAATTTCAGCTCGATCGTACCGATATCAGGGTTTTCGGGGTCCCGCGCTTTCACAGTGGTCGCCGTGCCGTCATAGCTGTGACCCACAACCATTTTCGCCCGACCAAGATTCACGTTCTTGGCAAGGATCAGGTTCAGCGGCGTGCGCTTCAGCGGGTATTGCTGCGGGCCCGTGTTGGACTTTCCATCAAAGATTGCCACTTGCGAACCACCGGCAACCACCAGGGCATCCATTGGAGGATTGTATTCGAACCGCGCGCGTCCGGGGCGTTTCAAATAGATTGTACCGGTTGAAATGGTCCCGTCATCATTGATCTGGGTGAAAGGCGATTTCGCCGTCGTCAGCCGGTTCAAATAATTCGAGATCTTGTTCAGAGAAAGCTTCTCGGCCGTGGCGGCCAAAGGTGTTGCCGCAAGCACCAGCGCGGCGATGGTCGTACGCAAAAGGGTCATATGTCCTACCTTAACTGCTCGGGCTTATCTTATCCCGTTTGATATGGGGATGATAAGCCCGAACAGCCGGTGATAGGCGATAACACGCGCAGGGTATTACTTGGCAACTGCGGCTGTTACGATCACTTCGACCTTTAATTCAGGTGTCGCAAGGTCTGCGGACCCTGTTGCACGCGCCGGGGCGTGACCTTTGGGAACCCAAGCGTCCCAAACCTCGTTCATCTCGGCGAAATCCTTCATGTCGGACAGCCAGATCACGGCCTGCAACATGTGCTGGGTGGACGAGCCTGCCTCGTCCAGAAGTTTTTCAACACGGGCCAGACATTCGCGGGTCTGGTCTGCCACGCTGTCGCCGGGATTACCGACCTGACCAGCAAGATAGACGACCTCTTTATGGGTGACGCTCTGGCTCATGCGGTCGGTCGTGTGACGTCGTTGGATCATTGGTTTGCCTCGATTTATCGTTGAAGATTGGCGCCGGCCCGCATGGGGTCGGCGCTGCCCGGATCGTTGTCCGAAGTCTCTATTGCTGCTCGGGAAGCAGAATTTCGCGTTTGCCGACATGGTTCGAGGCAGACACAAGCCCCTCGTCTTCCATCTGCTCAACCAGACGCGCGGCTTTGTTGTAGCCGATGCCTAGTTTGCGCTGGATATACGAGGTCGAACACTTGCGATCCTTCGCGACAATCGCCACGGCCTGATCGTAGAGCGCATCCTCTCCGCCGGTATTGCCGCCAGTATTCAAACCAAGGACGGCGTCGATATTGTCGGCCTTGTCATCCGCGGGGCCTTCCACCACGCCGCCTACATAGTCGGGTGGGCCGAAGCTTTTCAGATAGGTCACGATCTCTTCGACCTCTTCATCCGAGACGAAGGGGCCATGCACACGGGTGATGCGCGCGCCGCCTGCCATGTAAAGCATGTCGCCCATGCCCAGAAGCTGCTCGGCGCCCTGCTCGCCCAGAATGGTGCGGCTGTCGACTTTCGAGGTAACCTGGAAGGAAATCCGGGTCGGGAAGTTCGCCTTGATCGTGCCGGTGATCACGTCGACCGACGGGCGCTGCGTGGCCATGATGATATGGATGCCCGAAGCACGCGCCATCTGCGCCAGACGCTGGATGCAGGCCTCGATTTCCTTGCCTGCTACCATCATCAGGTCGGCCATCTCGTCGACCACCACCACGATATAGGGCAGTTTCTCGGGCGCGAATTCCTCGCTTTCAAAGATCGGCTCACCAGTGTCGTCGTCAAAACCGGTCTGCACGGTGCGTTCGAACATCTCGCCGCGTGCAATCGTGTCGGCCACACGGCTGTTATAGCCTTCAATGTTGCGCACGCCCATCTTGGACATCTTGCGATAGCGGTCTTCCATCTCGCCCACCACCCATTTCAAAGCCACAACGGCTTTTTTCGGGTCGGTCACAACAGGCGACAGAAGGTGCGGAATGCCGTCGTAAACGGAAAGCTCCAGCATTTTCGGATCGATCATGATCATCCGGCATTCTTCCGGGGTAAGGCGATAAAGCAGCGACAGGATCATCGTGTTGATCGCCACAGATTTACCCGAACCGGTGGTGCCTGCGATCAAGAGGTGAGGCATCTTGGCGAGGTTCGCCACGATGGGGTCACCGCCGATATCCTTGCCCAGCGCCAGCGGCAGGCGCATGTTGGCGTCGCCGAAATCGCGGGCCGAAAGGATCTCGCGCAGGACCACTTTCTCGCGGTTTTCATTGGGCAGTTCGATGCCGATGACCGAACGACCAGGCACGGTCGACACACGGGCCGACAGGGCCGACATAGAGCGCGCGATGTCGTCGGCCAGACCAATGACGCGGCTGGCTTTCAAACCGGGGGCCGGTTCCAGTTCATACATGGTGACCACGGGGCCGGGGCGCACGGACACGATCTCGCCTTTCACACCGTAGTCATCCAAGACGGTTTCCAACATGCGCGCATTTTCTTCCAGCGCCTCGTCGGACAGGTGATGGCGTTCGATCGCCACCGGGTTGGTCAGAAGGCTCAACGGAGGCAGTTCAAAGTCGGGATGGCTTTCATCAAACTTCAATGTCGGCTGGGCCTCGGCCTTGGCACGGGTCGAGGGCTGGATCGCCTTTTTGGGCGGGTGCTGAACGACTTTCTTCGCGGGTTTCACAAAACCGGCCTGCGGTGGCGTGTAGACGCGCGGTTCGGGCTGCGCCTCGGGGGCCATCAGGTCTTCGACAATCAGGTCGTCATCATGAGCCAGATCATCACCCTGATCCTCGGCAAATGCCATGGGTGCTTCGACAGGCGAGGCGGAAAGCGCTGGCTCTTGACCAAAGGGCGCAATTTCCGGTTCGGCCATGGGTGCTGTTTCCAGGATCATCGGGTCCGGGCCGCGACGGTGACGGGCGACAGCGCGCTCCAACGGTGGCTCTTCGCGCGGCGCTGCCTCCATTGCGACCTGGCGTTCACGGTTTTTCAGGGCCGAAGCGACCTTGGCGCGAATACGGTCTTCACCGCCCAGCGTTTCGGGGACTTCCCCTTCAAACACCGGCTGCTCGACCAGTTCAGGTTCGGGCGCGCGACGGATAAGCGAGGCCAGAAGGCCTTGTTTTTGCGGGGCCGGCGCGGGTTGAGGATCAGGGTGCGCCATCGCGTGTGGAGCCTGCGAAGCGGCGGCCTCGACCGGCGGTTCTGCACGCAAGACACGTGAGGTGCGCAGGGGCGGCGGGGCCGAAAACTCCTCGGCAAAAATATTGTCTTCATCGTCCTCATAGCCAGCCAGCCGGTCTTCCTTGCGGGCGGCATGACGGGCCTGAACGTGACGCGCTGTGGCGGCCGCGCCAATGGCAGCACCTTTTGCGCTTTTACCCAGCAGGGTCATAAGCCCCGCATAGGACATGATCACACCGACCATGAGGAATTGCGCAATGCGGCGCAGTTCGAACCGGTCCATACCAAGTGCGAACAGAAGAACAACCACGCTAAGAGCTGCAAAAATCAGCGACATGATTTTCAAGCCGGCACCTGCGCTGAACGGCAAGCCCGCAAGAAGCGCGCCAAGAACCGTGTCGCCAAACAGACCCCCAAGACCGAAAGAGTGGGTCCAGCCAGCACCGGGCACCAAGGTCGATGCATAGACCGAACAAATGGCAATCGCGATCGGGGCGAAAATGATCCGACCCAGCGCACGTTCTTCCCCAATGTGAAAGGTCATACGCAGACCCCAGACAACCAGCACCAGCGCCAAAGCCCAGGCCCCGAGGCCCGCGATGACAGACAAGGGAGATGCCAAATAGGCGCCCACACGCCCCAGCGCATTCTGCACCGGTGCTTCGGTCGCAGACATCCAGCCCGGATCTTCGGGAGAGTAGCTGCCCAGCATCAAGGCAACCATGATGCCCAACACGATCAGCCCGATGCCCAAAAGCTCTTTGCCGCGCCGTTCGATCACCGCTTGGGTGTTGCTGTCAAAGATGGGGTCTCGCTGTTTTGCCTGATACGCCATGCCACCTCGTCCTCACTTATAGAGACAGTCGCGAAGCTGGATGAGCCCGCGCTGCATTTCTTGTTTTGGGGCCACCATGGCGACCCGGATATACCCCTTGCCGGGGTTTTCGTTATTCACGTCTCGCGACAGATAAGCGCCGGGCAGAACCCGCACGCCGGTCTTAGTCCAAAGCTTCATGGCTGCCGCTTCGCCATCATCAACGGGCAACCAAAGAAAGAAGCCTGCCTCTGGGGGCCTGTATCCTGCGACGCCGTCGAAAACCTTGTCCGCTATTGAGTATTTTTCCTGATAGAGCGCTCGGTTCTCGGCCACATGCGCTTCGTCCGTCCAAGCCCGCTCAGCCACGCGTTGCAATGGCAGCGGCAGCGGGGCGCCGGCATAGGCCCGCAATTGACGGGTACGCTGGATCGATGCAAGTCCACCCGCCACAAAGCCAGAACGCAAGCCCGGCAGGTTCGAACGTTTCGAAAGCGAATGGAAAATCGTTACTCGGTCAGGATCAGCGCCACCTTCGCGCGCAACCTCGAGAGCACCGGGCGGGGGGAGATCGCGATAAATCTCGGAATAGCATTCATCCGCGAAAATCTTGAAATCGTATTTCTCGGCCAAGGCAATCAGGTTCGCCCAGTAGTCGCGATCCGCCACGGCCCCCTGCGGGTTGGTGGGCGAGCAGATATAGGCGACCTCTGTCCGGTTCAAAATCTCAGGCGACAGCTGCGAATAGTCGGGCAGGAAGTTGGTCTCGGCCGTGGCGGGAAGGAAAACAGGCTCGGCCCCCACGGTCACTGCAGCGACCGCATAGACCTGATAAAACGGGTTTGGGATCAGAACGACGGGCTTTTCGCCGCGCGCCGTCTGTTCCGGGCAAAGCGCGATCAGTGCATTGAACAGACCTTCGCGGGTGCCGTTCAGCGCCATGATCTGATCTGCGGGCAATTCAATATCGTAGCGGCGTTTGATCCAGCCGGAGATCGCATCAAGCAACTCCGGAGCGCCATCATTTGGCGGGTATTTCCCAAAGCCGTCAGCGTTTTCGGCAAGCACCTGCGGCACCCATTCAGGGAATGGATGCTTGGGTTCGCCAATCGTCATATGCATGACCTCGCCGCCCGGCGCATGAGCGTCGAGAAGGGTCCGCAAACGCGGAAATGCATATTCGGGCAAGCCGGTAAACCGCTCGGGAAACGTCATGGTAACGTCTTTATACTGCCTCAGATATCGGGATCATTGCGCCCCGTTTCCCCTGACGATAGCCCGCAAAATCGCGCGGGTCCAGAAAAACGCAGAAAAAATCAGCGCTTGGAGGGGGGAGTTGTGGCTTTTAGGACAACACGGCCTCTGCCGCAGCACCAAGACGCAACAGCCGTTCTTCACCCATTGGCGCGCCCAAAAGCATGATCCCGGCAGACGGCAAGCCGGTGGGCAAGCTCAACCCGCAAGACCCCATCAGGTTGCCAATGCGGGTGTTGCGCAGCGCCCAGAGGTTTTCTTCGACATAGTAATCATGGTCAGTGAGCAACCGGTCCACATTGGGCGGCATGATCGGAGAAGACGGCAGAACAACCGCGTCATACCCAGCGGTCAGGGCGTGAAATTCCTCTCGGATTGCCTTTAGTCGCTGCCACGCCTGAACGAATTCCACCCCGGAAAACTGTGCCCCCGCCCGGAACCGATCGCGTATTTCCGGATACATCAGGTCGGGCCGGGCATCGATTTCATCACGCCATGTGGCATAGGCTTCCGTGGTAAAGAGCACACCGGAAAGCGCCAGCGCCTCGTCAACATGTGGCAAATGCGCGTGTGTGACCGCGGCGCCACCATCCATCAGCCGCCCCAAGGCGCTGTCAAAGCCGGCGAACGGCTGGTCGCGGCAATGCTGCAACCCGTTTTCCAGCACCAATAGGCGCACGCCTTTGAGCCGGGCTCCTCGAAGATCGACGGCCTGCTCACCTTCGAGTGCCGCCAGCATCAGGGCGGCATCTTCCACGGTTCGGCACAGCGGCCCCACGGTGTCAAACCGCGCCACCAATGGCACAACACCTTTCAAAGACACCCGCCCGGCAGTGGTTTTCAGCCCGACGAGATCGTTCCACGCTGACGGGATGCGCACCGACCCGCCGGTATCCGACCCGATGCCACAGGCCGCAAGCCCAAAGGCGACCGAGGTCGCGGCCCCCGAAGAGCTGCCGCCGGACACCGCTGCGTGATTGTTCACGCATGGGCTGGTTGCCGTGACTGGATTGAGGCCCAATCCCGAGAAGGCCAATTCGCTCATATGCGTTTTTCCAAGACAAACCAGACCAGCAGCGGTCGCGTTGCGCAAAACCTCTGCGTCTTCAACGGGCACGCGCCCTTTTAATAGCGCCGATCCAGCCTCGGTCGCGACGCCCGCCGTATCAAACAGATCTTTCCAACTGATCGGTACGCCATCAAGCACGCCAAGACGCTGGCCAGCGCGAGCACGGTCAGAGGCTGCGCGCGCTTCGGACAGAGCGCGACCTTCAGTGACACGCGCATATATGCGGTCTGCAAATGGATGCGCCTCGATCGCGTCCAGATAGGTCCGGGTCAGATCAAGTGGGTCAATGTCACCCGCCCCAATGGCGCGCCCCAGATCGCCCATATTCATCTTCAACCATTCGTCGCGCATTGCCGTCTCCCCCGGGTTCTTTTCTTTGGACGGTAGCGACACCTGCGCGCATGGACAATCCCCGCCGCAGAGTTCAGAAAGGAGCCATGAAATTCGATGCTGATATTCTAATCGCAGGCGGCGGGTTGAACGGCCCGGCCCTTGCGCTGGCTTTGGGCGATACAGGCTTTAAGGTCACAATGGTCGATGCCTTGCCGAAAGGTGCGCGTGGCGGGGATGATTTCGACGGGCGCGGATATGCGCTGGCGCTTGCCTCGCAACGTTTGCTGGCAGCACTTGGCGTCTGGTCGCAGATCGCAGCAGATGCCCAACCGCTTCTTGATATTCGCATCTCGGACGGGCGTCCTGGCGAAGGCCCCGGCCCCTTTATACTGGAATTTGATCACGCCGAGATTGATGAAGGTCCGATGGGCTATATGGTCGAGGACCGTTTTTTGTCTCGGGCATTTCTGTCTGCCGTGGAAGCGCATCCGAACGTCACGCTGATTGATCAGGACAGCGTCGTCGCACAGGAAGTCGCGCCGGGCAGTGTGACGCTGACATTGGCATCGGGCAAAAGCCTGACCGGGCGTCTTGTGGTGGGATGTGACGGGCGTCGCTCGGGCACCGCAGAGCGTGCGGGTATCGGGCGGCATGGGCATGACTACGGTCAAACCTCGCTGGTATGTGCGATAGATCACGCGCTGCCGCACAATGGCGCGGCCCATCAGTTCTTCATGCCGGCGGGGCCGCTGGCAATCCTGCCGCTGCCGGGCCGACAGTGTTCGATCGTCTGGACAGAAACCCACGAAGAAGCGGCGCGCATTCACGGGTTGGATGATGCCGGTTATCTGGACGAGCTTCGTCCGCGCTTTGGGTCTTTCCTTGGTGACATCGGCCTTGCGGGGAAACGCTTCACCTATCCTTTGAACCTGACCATCGCGAACAGCTTTATTGCTGACCGGCTGGCACTGGTCGGAGATGCAGCACATGGGATGCACCCGATCGCCGGACAGGGGTTGAATGCGGGGTTCAAAGATGTGGCGGCGCTGGCAGAAGTTCTGACCCAGGCACGCCGGCGCGGTGAAGATATCGGACGTCTGGACGTGTTGGAGCGGTATCAGGAATGGCGTCGCTTTGACGTGGCGCAGATGGTCGCGGCAACCGAAGCCACAAACCGTCTCTTTTCAAACGACAACCCGATTTTGCGCGCCACGCGTGACATTGGGTTGGGGATCGTGAACGCCCTTCCGGGGTTGCGACGCGGGTTCATTCGCGAAGCTGCAGGCTTGACCGGGGACCTGCCCCGGCTGTTGCAAGGCCGGCAAATATAACCCTAACACTTTGATTTCATTATGCCGCAACAGCATCATGCGCCCTGCGCATACGCTATTCGTTATCGGCATTTGCCCCTTACCCCCAGCCGCGACTAGCGTCTTTGGCACAAACACAGGGGAGTAATTCAATGACAAAGTTTGTCCGTAGCCTCGCGGCATTTGCCGCCGTGGCGACCATGTCGTCGGCCGCACTGGCTGAAAACACGGTACGCGTGGCCTATGACGCTGACCCGGTCTCGCTTGATCCGCATGAACAGCTTTCGGGCGGCACGCTTCAGCTGTCGCACATGGTGTTCGACCCGCTGGTACGCTGGACCAAAGATTTGCAGTTCGAAGCCCGTTTGGCTGAAAGCTGGGAGCAGATTGACCCAACCACAATGCGTTTCAAGCTGAAGAACGGAGTGAAGTTCCACTCTGGCAACATGCTGACCGCAAAAGACGTCGACTGGACTTTTGATCGCTTGAAAGCCAGCGACGACTTCAAGGGTATCTTCGCGCCCTTCACCGATGTCGAAGTTGTCGATGACATGACCTTCGACCTGAAGACCGCCGAGCCCTATCCGCTGGTACTGCACACCGCGACCTACATCTTCCCGATGGACAGCGCGTATTATACCGGCACCACTGATGACGGCAAAGACAAGTCGGAAATCGTCAAGCACGGCGACAGCTTCGCTTCGCGCAACATCTCGGGTACTGGCCCGTTTGTCGTGACCGAACGTGAACAGGGCGTGAAAGTGGTCTTTGATCGTTTTGACGGTTACTGGGACACTGAAACCGCTGGCAACGTCGACAAAATCATCCTGACGCCGATTAAAGAAGACCCGACCCGTGTGGCCGCGCTTCTGTCGGGTGACGTTGACTTCATCGCACCGGTGCCGCCGACCGATCTGAAACGCGTTGGCGATGCTGACGGTGTTGACCTGATCACCATGGCTGGCACACGTATCATCACCTTCCAGATGAACCAGAACCGCGTCGAGGCCTTCAAGGATCCGAAAGTGCGTCTGGCAATCGACTATGCTGTGAACAACGCTGGTATCGTAGACCGCATCATGCGTGGTTTCGGCACCGTGGGTGCACAGGCATCGCCGGCTGGCTACCTGGGTCACGACCCGGCCATCACACCGCGTTTCGATCTGGAAAAAGCCAAGGCTCTGATGGCTGAAGCTGGTTATGCTGATGGTTTCTCGATCACCATGATGGCGCCGAACAACCGCTATGTGAACGACGACAAGATCGCACAGGCTGTTGCGTCGATGCTGTCGCAGATCAACATCAAAGTTGACCTGCAGACCATGCCAAAGGCCCAATACTGGCCCAAGTTCGACGAGCGCGCTGCAGACATGATGATGATCGGCTGGCACGCAGATACCGAAGATTCGGCGAACTTCCACCAGTTCCTGTCGGCATGCCCGGATGAAGCTACCGGCAACGGTCAGTACAACTCGGGCGCATACTGCAACACGATGGCAGATGACCTGATGAATGCGTCGAACAGTGAAACCGATCCGGCCGCACGCGCTGCACAGCTGCAGAAGCTGGAAGGTATCCTGTACGAAGAAGCCGCCTTCATCCCGCTGCATTGGCAGAACCTGGCTTGGGGTTCGAAGTCGAACATGAACTCGGCTGACATCGTCAACGCCCTGAACTTCCCCTACTTCGGCGACCTGGTCGTTCAGTAAGGAAGATAATTTTCCGGGCCGGCTGGTGTCGGCCCGGACACATCATTTCCACGCCAGCCCCGGGATATCCCGTGCAAGCGCCAGAAGCCCCGGCAAGCGTGACCAAACAAACCTACAAAGGTCAGGACGATGTTTGCCTATCTCGTAAAACGAGTTTTTCAGGCCATTGCAGTGATGTTCGTCATCTCGGTCATTGGCTTCGCCATTCAGGGCAACCTGGGCGACCCCTTGCGCGAACTGGTTGGTCAGTCCGTATCTGAAGAAACCCGTCAACAGTTGCGTGACGAACTGGGGCTGAATGACAGCTTCATGACGCAATACCTGCGCTTTGCAGGCAACGCGTTGCAGGGTGATCTGGGCACCTCCTATTTCTTCAAAGAGCCTGCGCTGGACGTCATCCTGAAAAAACTGCCCGCCACGCTGGAGCTGGTGATCGGCGCGACACTCATCATCGTCGGCCTGTCCGTTCCGCTGGGCGTTTACACCGCCATCAAGCCCAACACGATACTCAGCCGTATCATTATGGGAATCTCGATCATTGGCATCTCGATCCCCGTTTTCCTGACGGCAATCATGATGATTTTCGTCTTCTCGGTCGAATATGGCTGGTTTCCATCCTATGGCCGCGGTGACACGGTTCATGTGTGGGGATATTGGGAGACAAACTTTGCCTCTGCAGATGGCTGGATGCACATCATTCTGCCTTCTTTCGCGCTGGCGTCGATCATGCTGCCCTTGTTCATCCGCCTGATCCGGTCCGAGATGATGGAAGTGCTGCAGTCTGAATACGTGAAATTTGCAAAAGCCAAGGGCATCAAACCCTCGCGCATCTACTTCCTGCACGCGCTGAAGAACACGCTTCTGCCCGTGATCACCGTGGGCGGTGTGCAAATTGGCACCATGGTCGCCTATACGATCCTGACCGAAACCGTTTTCCAGTGGCCCGGTATGGGGTTCATGTTCCTTGAGGCCGTGAACCGCGTCGATACTCCGCTGATCGTTGCGTATCTGATTGTCGTGGGCTTCATATTCGTGGTCACCAACACGATTGTTGACCTGATTTACGGCTTGGTGAACCCAACTGTAAACATCGCGAGGATGGGCGCATGAACACGGAAACCATCACCCAAGCCGCCGAACCCTCGCGTTGGTCGAAGGCGTGGAACTCCAACATGGGGTACAGCTTTCGCAAAAACCCCGTCGCGATTGTCAGCATGGTGATCTTCCTGATCATTGCTGTCGCAGCCTTCTTTGCACCGTTGATTGCGCCTTATGATCCCTATGATCCGGCATCCATCGACATCATGAATTCCGAGTATCCTCCGTTCTGGGTGTCCGGCGCCCTGCCTGATTTCTCGTTGGGGACGGACGATCAGGGGCGCGACCTGTGGTCGACGATCCTTTATGGCACGCGCCTGTCGCTTTTGATCGGTGTTTGCGCCGTGGCTTTGCAGGCATTCTTGGGCATCTCGATTGGTTTGATCGCGGGCTATGTCGGCGGACGTGTCGACAGCCTTCTGATGCGACTGGCCGACATCCAACTGAGCTTCTCGACGCTGATGGTTGCCATCATCTTTCTGGCTGTCACGCAGGCGATGTTCGGGTCCGAAACTTTCAACCAATATGCGGTTTACTTCCTGATTGCCGTGATCGGCGTGGCCGAATGGCCGCAATATGCGCGTACCGTGCGCGCCACTGTGCTGGCAGAGAAGAAGAAGGAATACGTGGACAGTGCGCGCGTTCTGGGCTTTGGCCCGGCGCGGATCATGGTGCGCCACATCCTGCCCAACTCGCTATCGCCGATCTTTGTCATCTCGACCGTTCAGGTGGCCAACGCCATCATTTCCGAGGCTTCTCTCAGCTTCCTTGGTCTTGGCATGCCCCCAAGCCAGCCGTCGCTAGGCTCGCTGATCTCGTCAGGCTTCGACTACATCTTCTCGGGCAGCTGGTGGATCACTGTCATTCCCGGCGTTGTTCTGGTCGTACTGGTGCTTGTCATCAACCTGCTGGGCGACTGGATGCGCGACGTCCTGAACCCGAAACTTTACAAGGGGTGATGTGATGAGCCTTCTTTCCGTCCGTGATCTGACCGTGAAATTCGCAATGCGCGACCAGACGGTCACCGCCCTGAATGGCATCTCTTTTGACCTGGCAAAAGGCGAACGCCTTGGCATTGTCGGCGAAAGTGGTGCGGGCAAATCCATCACCGGTTTTGCGCTTTTGAACCTGCTTAGCCGCCCCGGTTATATCGACAGCGGCAGCATCATGTTCGAAGGCGATGATGTTGTCGAAATGTCCGACCCGCAGCTGCGGCAGTTGCGCGGCAACCGGATGGCCATGATTTTTCAGGACCCAATGGTGACCCTGAACCCGGTCCTGACCATCGGCCAACAGATGATCGAAACCCTTCGTACGCACAGGAAACTGTCGAAAGAAGAGGCGCGTCAGATCGCCATCGTAAAACTGCGCGAAGTCTATATTCCGTCACCAGAAGAGCGGTTGGAGCAGTACCCCCACGAGCTGTCAGGCGGCATGCGGCAAAGGATCATCATCGCGATCGCCCTGCTTCTGGACCCGCAGTTGATCATCGCAGATGAACCCACAACTGCGCTGGATGTCACCATTCAGGCTGACATCATGGAGCTGATGCTGGAATTGTGCCAATCAAATCAGGTTGGCTTGATCCTGATCACGCATGACCTTGGCGTGGTCAGCCAAATGACCGAACGCACGTTGGTTATGTATGCAGGCCGCATCATCGAAGCCGGTCGCACGCGCGAGATCATCAATGATCCGCAGCACCCCTATACTCAGGGTCTGATCAACGCTTTGCCACAGCAAACACTGCCGGGTCACCGGCTGAAGCAAATTCCGGGCAACATGCCTTCGCTGACAAGCATCCCTGTTGGGTGCCCGTTCAATCCGCGCTGCGAATACGCCACGGATCTGTGTCGGTCACGTATCCCCGAAATTTCTCATTTCGGTGAAGTCGAGGTCGCCTGCCATGAAGTTCAACGATTGCAATCAGGCAATGCCCGCCGGGAGGCTTTGAAATGAAGGATATCGCAACCGACGCGCAATCGCCGCTGCTTGAGATCAGAAACCTAGAGAAACGCTTCGACCTGGATCAGGGCTTTCTGGAAACCATCAAGTTCAAAGGTGGGCGGTTTGTGCGAGAGGCCAGATCGGTGCATGCAGTGAACAATGTCTCGCTAGAGGTCGCACGGGGTGAAGCGCTTTGCGTGGTTGGCGAAAGTGGCTGCGGAAAATCGACCGTCGCACGGTTGGTAGCCGGCTTGCTGACACCCAGTTCCGGCGAAATTTTTTATGACGGCGCCCGGATCGACAACAGAACGCGCAATCAGATGCTGCCCTTGCGCAAGAAGATCCAGATGATCTTTCAGAACCCCTATGCGTCATTGAACCCGCGCATGACCATTCTGCAGGCCTTGGAAGAACCGGTGCGTCATCACAATCCGGGCTTTTCGGCCGCCGAGGTGCGCGACAAGGTGGCCGAGGTTATGATGTCTGTCGGTGTCGACCCAAGCTGGGCCAAACGCTATGCACACGAGTTTTCCGGTGGCCAGCGCCAACGTATCGCCATTGCGCGCGCGCTGACGGTCGATCCAGAGTTTATCATCGCGGATGAACCAATCAGCGCACTGGACGTTTCCATTCAGGCGCAGGTGCTTAATCTGATGCTGGAAGCCAAGGAAAGCCGGGGGCTGACCTATCTTTTCATCACGCACGATCTGAGCGTGGTTGAGCATTTCGGCACCCGCGTCGCGGTGCTCTATCTGGGAACGGTCTGCGAGGTTGCCGATACGGCAACTCTGTTCTCGTCGCCAAAACATCCCTATACTCGGGCCTTGCTGTCCGCAGTGCCGCAGCTGAAGGACGATCGGCCCAATCATATCCGCCTGAAGGGCGAGATTCCGACGCCGATCAATCTGCCTCAGGGCTGCCCGTTCGAAAGCCGCTGTGTCTTCGCGAACAGCAGATGCAAAAGTGAAAAGCCGAAAGCCATTCACCAGCCCGATGGCAGCATTGTTGCCTGCCACGCCCTTGAAGAAGGACGGTTGGAGAGCGAGGCAGTCGGCCCTTAAGGCGAACTGGTCCGTTGGATATAATCTGGCTGAAAGACTTCGAGGCTTTGGTGGCGTGTCGCAATTTCTCGCGGGCGGCAGAAGATCGAAATGTGAGCCAACCCGCTTTCTCGCGCCGTATTCGCGCGCTTGAAAACGACATCGGTGTGCGCCTGATCAACCGCGAAACCCTGCCGCTGACATTGACCCCGGCAGGCGATGTGTTCTTGTCGCAAGCCCGGATCATGCTGCGAACCTATGAAGAAACCATAGAACGTTGTCAGACTGTGGATGCCGCAGGAGAGAACGTGATCCGCATCGCCGCCCCTCAGTCGCTTTACATGACGCATTACAGAACCCTGATCACGCCTTTGACCAGCGAGGGCGGGATTGATACGGATCTGAACTCCACATCCTGGGCGGCCGATCAGTTCGTCAGTGCGCTTCAGCAAAGCTATTGCGATGTCATCCTGAGCTATTGGCATCCATCAATGGATTTCCTTGGCCCTCTGGAAGTGGCAAATTTTGAACATCTGACATTGGCGCATGATCGATTTCTGCCGGTGTCCCGCAGCACCAAAACGGGCAGCGCGGAATTTGGGTTTTCACCCGGTGGAAAAGAGGCCGTGCCGCTTTTGTCCTACGGCGCGGTATCTGCACTACGGTCCGTTCAGGACGGTATGATCGAACAGTTGATCAAGCCTCAGAAAGTCTTTGTCGTGAACCAAAACGCCCTGGCCAACAGCGTCAAGGCGATGATCCTTGAAGGGTTTGGCATGGGGTGGCTGCCAGAAAGCCTGATCCGGGACGAACTGGACGATGGCCGGTTGAGCGTGGTCGACGGTCGGCTTGGTACCGATCTGGAAATCCGCGTCTATCGCAACCCCAAAAACTCCAAACCCTCGTTGGATACATTGTGGGATGGACTGCAGACCATATCCAGCGCACTCAGCGAATGACCACGTCGCGATTTGCCCTCACAAGGCACCGCAGAAATGGTTAACGATTTCTAACCCCCCGCACGCGTGGCTTAACTCTTTTTCAACTCCTGACCCTAGAACGCTTTGTGTCCCCGCCACCGGTACGAATAACCGGCGGCAAGCACAGTGCTACATGTCAGGAGCTGAGAATGAGCAACCCTTTCGAGAACCGATCGCTATCCCTGCGCGGCCCCGCAACCGATATTGCGCCGATCACCCCTGCGGACGCCGTAGACCTGCCTGATGTGGCGGTCGCGCTTTATGTGGAAACCGGCGGCGCTTTGGCGATCACGACCGTGGCCGGGCAAAGCCGCACCATCACCGTCGCCGACAACTCCATCCTTCCGGTGGGGGTCACTCAGGTGGCCGCGACAGGAACCACGGCAAGCGGCATCCACGCTTTCGTGTTGATCTGATGATGGGGTTCGGGCTGGATATTCCCACCGTCGCGACCCAGCGACGGGCGGGGCCAAGCGGGCCGGCGCCGTTTTCGCCGCTGGACGTTTCACCAACAGTTTTTCTGGATCCATCCAACCTGTCATCTTTGTATCAGGATGCCGGTGGCGGCATCCCGGTCAGCGCAGATGGGCAGCCCGTCGGGCTGGTTCAGGACCAAAGCAACAATGGTATCGACCTGTCACAGGCCACCAGCGCTGCGCGTCCAACCTATCGCACTGACGGCACTTTGCATTGGCTGGAAACCGATGGGGTAGACGACACTCTTGTCTCTGCGCCGGTTTTGGATGTTGCGAACCCGGTGACAATGGTCATCGGCTACCAAATGATCACCGCGACAGGATCTTCGCGGGTCAATCTGGCTGAAATCAGCAAAAGCCCGACCAATGGTATTTCAGCCGGTATCCGCCCAGGCATTGATCGATTTCAATACTATAGCCGCCTGTCCGATGAGGGCGTATCAGCCACAAATTTGGCCGGAACCACCTGGGGCGGGCACACACCTCATGTCATCACGGTTCTGGCCACCAGCGGGAATATCGAAGCACGGCTGGACGGGAATGTTGTCTTGAACACATCCCAGAATCTGACTTCTCAATCCGTGCCCAACCAGCCGCTTCGCGTGGGTTTGGGCGCGGTTACCGCTTCGATCCCAGGCGCATTCAAGCTTTTTGGCCTACAGGTTTGGAGTGCAGGCAGCACGCAGCCGACAGCCTTTGAGCTGGCAGAGCTGGAAAGCTGGATGGCCACAAAAATGGGAGTTTCGACATGAGCCTTCGCATCACCATCGCTTGCCCAGAAGCCCATATCGCAGACGCCAATCAACTGGCGCTTTGCGTAGGAAACTCAGAGGCAGATATTTACACCTTCCGTGACAGCCGGTGGGAAGATGGGGATGGGAACCGATTTGCGCTTGCATCGTTGCTGGCCAGCGAAGATTTCCCAACGCTGGCCTCGCAACCTCTTGTGGCCCCCGCGCATGCACCGGATGCCGATCTGGTTGCCGCCGGACGCGCGCAGATGAAGCTGACCATCTGGACCCCCTACTCTGAGGGGCCGTTTCCCTCGACCAGTGTAGACAAACTTCTCGCCGTGATTGGTTTGGAGCCAAGTCTGACCCTCCCCCTTTTGAACTTGTCGCCAGTTGCCACGATTGATCCGGCCTAGTTCACCGAAATAAGTGCCCCCCTCCATCTGTTCAGGAGGGGAAAACCCTTTGTGTCCGCCTTAAAATGTGTTAACAACTACAAGGTGTGGTGGAGTGAAGTTGAAACAATCATGAGGTGTCTCATGTTCGACTTTAGCTCAGTGTCTGATGCCCCTCGCGCACATGCGAGAGGTGTTTTTTACCGTAATCATATGGCCTATCGGGTTGGAAAAAGAGTGTTCGACCTCGTTCTCAGCATTCTTCTTTTCCCGATCCTTGTCGCTATTGCGCTAGGTTTGCTGCTTTTAAACCCGTGGTTTAACGCCGGACCTTTGTTCTATGTGCAGCGACGCATGGGCAAATCCTGTGCGCCGTTTAACGCGTTGAAGTTTCGCACCATGCATAGCTGCAATGGGCCAGCGCGTGGACCTGAAGATCCGCTTGAAACCGACAGGATTACGCGCCTTGGCCGTTTCCTGCGGCAAAGCCGCATCGACGAACTGCCACAAATTCTGAACGTCCTTCGCGGCGAGATGAGCCTGATCGGCCCGCGCCCGGACTGCTATGAACACGCCATGTCCTACTTGACAGAGGTGCCCGGTTACCGCGAGCGCCACCGCGTTCTGCCCGGCATCAGCGGTTATGCGCAGACCGAAGTGGGCTACGTCCAAGGGGCGGAAGAAACCCAACTGAAGGTCGAAGCGGACCTATACTACATCCGCCATCGAGGATTTGCTCTGGAGCTTTGGTTGCTTGGGCGCACTTTGCAGACAGTCTTTCGGCAAAACGGGCAATAGCGAGTGACCGCCACATGAATATCCACCAAAACGCCAGCCCTGTTTCCGCCACCACTCAAAGCGATGCGCGCGCACCGGACGCGCGATTTGATCCGGTTGAAATCCTTCACACCCTGTGGCGGCGCAAGAGATTCATTTTGGGCGTCGGAGCGGCCTGCATGTGTCTTGGGGGGATGTATGGATTTCGCATCGCCGAGCCGCATTATGCGGCAACCACCACGTTGATCTTGCAGCCGGGCCAACAGCAGATGCCGGATTTGAACGCCGTCATGGCCAATGTCTCGACCGAAATCTCCAGCATGAATACCGAACTGCATGTCATCCGTTCCCGGGGGTTGGTCGAGCAGTTGGTCGACAGGCTACAGCTGACGCAAGACCCTGAGTTCAATCCAGAGCTCAGAACAAGATCGCTACTGAGCGTTGCAAGTCTGAAAGACGTTCTGCGTTCTGTTCTGGCGGGTCAGCAATCAACTGTATCGCCCGCCACAGACGTGATGCGCGATCAGGTGGTGCGAAATGTTCAATCCAGCATCTCGGCGCAACTGCAGCGCAACTCCTACCTGTTTACCATCAGCATCACTTCGCTGGACAAACAGAAAGCCGCATTGATGGCCAACACGCTGGCCGAGCTTTATCTGGAAGATCAGGTTCGCGCCAAGTTTGCAGCGGTTGAAGACGCCGTGCTGTGGCTATCGCAAAGGGTCAGTACGCTTGAGACAGAGCTTCGAAAGCGAGAAGATGCCGTCGCCGAAATGCGTGGCCGCGCAACCGCAGCCAGTCCGCAAGCGCTTAAACTGGCTAATACGCAACTAAAAGACACAAGGCGGCGTCTTGCCAATATGCAGGAAGCGGCGGTGAGTGGACGTGCCCGTCTGGATAAACTGATGGCCGCCAAAGACGCAGGCAACCTGCCCGTCATGGCGGATCTTTCGCAGGATAAAACCCTGTCGCGTCTTCTGGCTTCGTCGGACAGCTCCCAAGCGTTTCAGGAGCGTTTCAAGCAGGTGGAAACACGGCTTCAAACCAATCAGGACAGGCTTACGCTTCAGTATGATGCGCTTCTGCGTGCCGAGAAAGAACAAGCTGCCATGGTAGAACAACAGGCCGCGGATCTTGCACAGCTGCAACAGCTTGATCGGGAAGCACAGGCGACCCGCGTGCTTTATGAAACCTTCCTGACGCGGTTAAAGGAAACCAGTGTGCAACGTGGGCTTCAACAGGCCGACAGCCGCATTTTATCCGAAGCCGTTCAGGGAGTTTATGTCGCGCCACGCAAATCACTTATCCTGATCCTGTCCCTGATGGCAGGAATGCTTGGGGCCGGAGGTGCGGTTCTGGGGCGCCAGTTTCTGCATTCCGGATATCGAAACGCCGCTGATCTGGAGCGTGATACCGGTGTTCCGGTTCTGGGGCAGGTGCCGATCATTCCAATCAAGGATCGCAGTCAGCTTCTGGGGTTCCTTTCGGGGCAGCCAACTTCTGCCGCGACCGAAGCCATCCGAAATCTGCGCACGTCCATCCTGATGTCCAATCTGGACAATCCCCCGCAGATCATCCTGTCCACATCATCGGTCCCCGGTGAAGGGAAAACCACGCAGTCCATTGCTTTGGTGCACAACCTTTCTGGATTGAACAAACGTGTTTTGCTGATTGAAGGTGATATTCGTCGGCGGACCTTTGCGCGGTATTTTGACGCCGACCATACCTATGGAATCGTCTCTGTGCTGTCTGGCACCACCACGCTGCCGGAGGCGGTGTTCCACGATCCCTCCCTCAAGGCGGACGTTCTGGCTGGCGAGCTTTCACATGCGAATGCGGCGGATGTATTCGCCTCGGCCAAGTTTGAAGAGCTTCTGCAGCAAGCCCGTATCGCCTATGACTATATCGTCATTGATACGCCGCCGGTTCTGGTCGTACCCGATGCGCGCGTGATCGCCCGTCACGCGGATGCCGTGCTCTACTCGGTGGCATGGGATAACACGAAGCGGTCACAAATCGCCGAAGGGATGCGCCAGTTCGACATGGTCAACATACCGATCACAGGTATGGTCTTGGCGCAGATCGAACCCGAAGGCATGGCGCGCTACGGTTATGCCGGAAACTACGGCGCTTACTCGACCTTCGGAGACGGCTATTACGGCGCGCGCTAGCCCTTAAGACCCGCTGTCTGGATTGGCGGCTTTGTTCACAAGGATCGGGAATGCCTGTTGCAGGGCGCGCGACCATTTCGTGATCGGTTGTTCTTCGATGAAGACGATGTCATTGGGTCTCATCTCCAACCGCGTGGCCAAGGTCATGTTGATCACATTGCGCGCATCCAGTTTCCACGCGGTGATTTCGCTAAGGTCCTGCCCGGAACGCAGCACATAAATCTGTGTGGGATCGCCAGTTGTGGTATCAAACCCCCCATTTTCATAGAGCACATCCGCCAATGTGGCCTGACGCCCATAAGGCAGCGCCGTTCGGCCTTGTCGTTTCACCTCGCCCGCCAAGTAGACATAGTGGCGTTCCTCTGCGTCCAGCTCTGCCCGGGCGGCAAATGTATCGCGCCGTTCATCCAATGCCGCACGTCGAAGCGAAATCTCTGCATCCAGTTCGGCCAATGCCTCTCGCCGGGCCGAGCGTTTCAGGCCAATGGCGTCAATCTGCGCCTTATAAAACCCCATCGCCCGATCAAGGTCATAGCTTTTGTCGACAAACACCGCATCGCCCTGCAAAAGCGGAAGATGTCGCATCTTGGGGTCGTTGCGGAATGTGCTGACCGGCATCTGATACAATGAGCCATTGCGGTAAATACGGATCGCGGTCAGGTCGGCGTCTTTGGCTGAAATGCCGCCCGCCTGTGCCAATGCTTCGCCCAACTCAAGCGGGTTCAGCGTGACGGGGACCAGACCGCCGCGTTTTACTGCACCACCAACCGCCACATGTTGCGAGTTGAACTCGGCGATCTCCAGGCTGAAGGCCGGGTCGACATTGTTGGAGACAAGCGCCTGAAACAACGCGTCTTCGGCTTGCTCCAGGGTCAAACCGGCAAGCTCAACCTGGCCTATATCCGGAATAGAGATCGTTCCATCATCACGTACCGTATAGCCTTGCCGTTGGTTCTGCGCGGCCAAAAGACCCGACAAACCTTCGATGGTAGATGCGGATCCCTTGGTCGCCAGAAGCACCACATCCCCGACCCCAATCCGATAGCGCGGTGGTTTTTGCGCTTTTGGCAATCGGGTTTCGATCGCCTTACGTGACTGATTTGGTCCGTCGGGCATCTCTGGCAGTGCGCCCGCGCCGCGCAGACCACTGCCGCCGGCCGCAGCATAGAAAGCCGCAGGCAGCGCCAAAGGGGTATAGTTTGAACGGTTTGCCACCGCGACCGCTTGCGGGGTTAAAGGCACGACTTTGACATCCATTCCCGCCGCCTGCGATTGCACGGTAGGGCTGTTATAGGTCACGCCACAACCCGCCAGGGTCACGGCAAGAGAAGATGTTAGAACACTGGTACGCAACAAGGAGCGAAATGATGTCATATTGATCTCCTAGGGGCTTTTCTGTCCCGGCGGGGCCGAGATCATCTCGATGGTCGCATATCCGGCGCCCTCGCTGATCCATTGATAGGATTTCACAAGGCTGCCGCGCGTATCACGCCAGTAAAGGTTCGTAATTCTGAGCGTCCCGGCATGGCAGTTTTCCACAAATCGACGGGCGTCGGTTGTGCCGTTTGCCAGCAAGATCCGTTCAGGGTTTCCGGGCTCCAGACTGCAGGTCAGCGTCGTGCCCCGGATTTGGTTTTCGCCCGAAAGGTGGCGGGTTTGACGCTGGTAGGTTCCACCCTGCCCCTGCGAGAGCAGTTTTGGTAGCGGACCCGCATCCTGCGCCATCAGATCATCGCCAAGCCCGCGCGTCGCCACCAAAACGCCTTGCAGAAATGACAGGCTGACCCGGTCACCGCTTTGCCATGTGGTCACCGGCCCATTCTTCCCGCTGGGGGTCAACGACGCCACACGTGGGGGCGATCCGGCTTGCACCAGAATGACGCCACGAGACACCACATGGGCAGGAAGACTGGCGATCTGAGCGCGAGCAGCATCAAGTGATGGTCCTGCGGCAGGACGCAGACAAGCAGCAAGAAGCAACAAGACAAGAGGGGCAAATCGGGTCATTTCCAGAACCTCCCCCATCCACGTTCCAACCCGGCAACATGTGACCCGCGCACGGTCTCGTAAAGGCGTTCGGACAGGTCAAGCCGGGCGCCTCCATCACGGGTTACTGGGCGAATTGTGGTCTGATAGCTGTCTTGACGCGGACGGCCTGACACCCATGCCAGCGGGATGGTGAACCGCAGGCCTTTATCAAAAGACCCCTCGCCAAAATCTGCGGCGCTGACATTGGTAAAGGTCGCGAAACCACCCACCTTCCAACCATTGTTGAACTCACGATCAAGGGTCACGGTTGCGCCCCAATCTCCGGCCAGATAGCGCCCGGCATCAACCTGCGCATGGAACCCGCGGCCCATATCCCAATAAAGCGACGCGTGGCCGGTTGCGACGCCGTAATCCCTTAGCCCAAACAGCTGGTCATAGTCGCGCTGTTTGACGTAATTCAGCTCCAGCCCCAGCGCGATACGGCTATCGATTGGCTTCCACAGCAGCTCACCTGAAATCCCGGCGAACATCGGCTCAAGATAGCCTGCCGTGATGCGCCCATAGAGAGCATCTCCCGGCTGGAAAAAGTAAGCGGCGGTCAACTCTGTCAGCGCGGTGCCACCTTCCCGCTCATAGAGGTTAAAATCCGAACGCACATGCGGCAGGACCGATGTCGAGGGCCGGGTGCTTTCATCAAGATTGCCCAGCAGACGCTGACGCATCACACCTGCGAGAACCAGCCCGGGCGCAGGTTCGAAACGCGCAAACAGCTCGGCGCCCACATCCGCACGCAAAGGGTCATCCGGGTCAAACAGGCTGGTCGACAGATAGGGTTTCACCCCCCAGTCAAGCAACGGGTAGCGATCAGGATCGACAGCTGATGCCCGCGCTGATTTTGCCGATGTGATCTGCGCCCGTGAATAGCTGAGTTGCGACCCATCCACATGATGTTCAAGCGCTTCAAGATCGGCGCGGGCAAGGGTGACAGCTGCCCCGGTGAGCCCGTTTGACACAGGGGTCAATGTGAACCGCGTGATCTCAGCTGGCAGCGCTGCCGTCATGCGGCGCGCGGCGCGCCCAATGGCCTGCGCCGTGTTGGGGAATGAGAGGTTTTCAAACGTGACGTTGATATGGGCCCCGGTGCGTGACACGCCGTGCAACCTTAGCCCTTCATCGGCAAAGGCCTGACGCAGGCGGGCGCGCAGGGCGTTTTCGGACAGATCACCCCAGCCAAGCGCGGCGATTTGTGAACGTGGCACAACCGGTTGCGGCGCCGGATCCGTGCCTCCGCCCGATCGCGGATGGCGCGGGTTTAAGCTGAGCGTCACGCCTGCCCCAATCTCGGACCCATAGAGGTATCTCAGGTCAAACCGCATATTTTGCGTGGCCTGATAAGACAGGCCAAAGTTGATCGGGCTTTTGCGATCAAACGCAGTGCCATCTTCGTTCGGATAGGCGTCGGAGGAATATTCCAGCGTAAACGACAACTTCTCGGTCGCTAGGTACTCGATCCCGCCAAAAAACGCAGCAGGACCACGAAACCAGTTGTTGCCGTGAACGTTGCCGCCGAAATCGCCTGCTTCCCGGCCCGGGCGGTGATCAAAACCATCCCACAAGACAGAAAGAGGGTTGTCGAAGCGACCAACCCCAGCCAAACGTCCCCAACCAATCCCGCCGGTCACGCGAAGACGTGGGGCAATTGTCTTGGTGGCCACGACATATTCAGAGGAATACTGTCCGGTACCCAGAAAATCATTCAACCCAACCGCCAGCGCGGGCCAGAGAGCGGTTTCATCCATCAGCCGGTAATGCAGGGAAAAACTGCGATCAAACCGGTAGGGCACAACAGGCTGTCCCGGATAGGGGCGGATATGGTTCAGCGACGAATACCGAAAAGACCCCGACAAACGCGGCGTGATCTGAAAGGTCAACGTGTTGCGGGTTTGATTGCGAAAGTGGCTGGTGGTGAAGGCCAATTCGCCATCCTGCCGACTAAGGGCCTGCGGCATGTCAATCAGACCCGGATACCCATAGCTGTTAAACCCTGCCCATGGTTCGGCATGCGCGGTATTCGGCGGCAAAACCAACCCCGTCACCAGACAGGCGACAGGAAAATACGCAGCCAGAGACCTGCGTGATTGGGGGCGGTTGGCGCTCATGGTTAATACATACCTGAATTGCAAATGCACTTCACGTAAAAACCTGTGGTTGTATTTGAAAAATCCCGGTTTTTGGCCGTCAGGAACTGAAAAACCTCAGTTCTCCGGGCAATACATGCACCCCGCTCAACCGTCCGGTGGCATAGGCGCCCGTATCGACCCAGATCCGACCATCACGATGACCCGCATGTTCATGCACCACATGGCCATGGATCACCCAAACCCCATCTTTGCGGGCGTGGTTGGCAAAGCCCGGATGCCCCCACAACAAACTGCCTGAACTTTGTGCCGATATGGCGCGGGTCGGGTCAGCGCCCGCATGGGTTACAGCCACGTTTCCGCTTTGCCAAGACAGGGGGCGCGCGCGCAACCACGCCAAAAGATCCGGGCCCATGGCATCGACGAGCGCATCGCGGGCCTCTGTCAGTGCAGCTTCTGCACTGGTCGGGCTAACCCCTCCGATCCCAAAACTTGCCAGCGTTTGCAGGCCTCCATGACGCAGCCAGGCAGTTGCGGGACCGCAAGGTGCATCAATGAAATTCAGGCACATTTCCTCGTGGTTTCCCATCAGACAAATCACCGGCTGATCGCCCGTTTCGGCCCCTGAAGCGAGCATTCTGAGCACATCTGCGCTGTGCTCTCCGCGATCAATGTAATCCCCGACAAAGACCGTTGGCAGGCCCGGGCTTGTCCGCAGGATCACCTTCTCGATCCGCTCCAGCAGGTCAATTCTGCCATGAAGATCCCCAACCGCACAGAACGGTGCATCAGGGGAAATCGTTTCTGGCAGGAAGGCATCCAGGTCTTGTTGGCTGCGCCGCCGCTGGAAGAAACTCATGCGCGTTTTGCCCTTTGGTTCTTTGCCCCAAAGCCATCCGAGATGGCCGTCTGGGGCGGACGCGTCTGGGCGTCGATGGCTGTCAGATAGGCTTGCACGACAAGGCGTTGATCATATTCCGACACCATTTTCGCGCGGCCTGCCTTTCCCATAGTGTTGCGCGCATCCTCAGGCATTGCAAGGAACTGGCGACAAGCGTCAGCCAACGCGTGCCCATCGCGCACAGCGCAAAGCAACCCGGTTGTCCCATGTTCGACAACCTGACGACAACCCGGCACATCGGTTGCGATCAACGGGCGCGCCATGGCGGCGGCTTCGATCAACGTGCGCGGTGCGCCTTCACGATAGGAGGGCAAGACCACACAATCCGCCTGCGCAATAAAGGGGCGCACATCATTGGTTTCCCCCAAATGGGATATCGCCCCTTCGGCCTGCCACGCGGCAAGGTCATCTTCACTGATGACAGAGCGGTTCTCGGCCTGTGTGGCACCGATCATCTGGAACTCCACCCTTGCCCCTTCTGCTTTCAACAAGCGCGCGGCGTCGACATATTCCAACACGCCTTTGTCACGTAACAAGCGTGACACCATCAGGAAACGCGTGGTCTTATCCTTGGATTTCGGACGGGGTGAAAACCGCTGCAGGTCAATGCCAGAGCCGGGCAAAAGCGTGACCTGCGCAGGCCGGGTCAGGTTTCGTGAAATGAACAGATCGCTGTCTTCGGGGTTTTGAAAAAACACGGTCGGCAGATTGCGAAACGCATGGCGGTAGAGCGTCTCGGCAATATATTGCAACGCACCACCTGACAGAAACGCAGTTCCCAGACCCGAGACATTGGGCAGGAATGGTATCCCCAACCTGCGTGCGGCCACAGCGCCGAAAAGGTTGTTCTTGATGGTGTACCCAAGGATCGCATCTGGTGCGAGGCGCGCAAAATGACGCCCCATGCGCAGCGCTAGAGCACCATCACGCAAGGGGGACAAGCCGCTCACATCCATTTCAAGGTCGACACATTCACAGCCCAAGGCCTCCAGCATCGGCACTGAATCGTCAGCAGGCGCCAACACCACCACGTCGTCCCCTCGTGCCAGAAGGGCCTCGATCACCGGGCGGCGAAAGTTCAAAGCGTTCCATGCGGCATTTACGGTCAGGATGATCTTCATGAAACCTCACAAGGGCGAACGGTAGCGATCCGGCAACCCGAAAAGCCACGTGTCATAAGGCAGATAGCAATAGCCGAAGTGAAATGAGCGCAGCGCCCAGACGGATAACATCAACAGCAATGCAAGATAGGGCAGCGCGCTAAGTATCGGCCGCGCAGACCCCAGTGGCAGGAAAGGCAGGCGCGCCAGGATAATCGCCTGCAGGGGCACCAGAAAATACCCCAACCGGTCGCCAATCACGGATGACAACGAGGCGAGCGGCAGGGTCGCCAGCATCATCAACGCCCCAAACCCGACCAGTCGCCGATCAGGCGGGAAGGTCTGTGTCCAAGGCTTGCGAAGGGCAAGCACGAACAAAAGGCCCGTTAAGAACAGCATGCCCGCACGATACAGCGCCCCTTGCGCGTCAACGCCTGTATTCACATAGCGGCTGATCGCCAGTTGCGCATCTTGTCCCGTGGTCAACAACACAAGACCGGGCACCAGCAAAATTGCCGTGGAAAAAAGGCGTAGCCGCGGATGAGATTTTCCGACAAGTGGAACCAGCAAAAGAAAGGCGGCCGTGCTGGAATGAAACCCCGCGCCGATCACGACCCGCAGCGCATAGGACAGGGGATTGCCCCTTTGAAAGCTGACAAAGGCGGCGGCCAGAAGCCCAATTGCCGCGGCTTGGCGAATACCCGACATGGGCATGTTCAGGATCAAAACCGGGTAAAGAAGGATCAAAAAGCCAAGCCGGTCCGGTTGTGTTCGCGCCAGAATATGAATGCCGCCAAAGAATAGGGCCGAGCTTGCGACGTTCAGCCAAGGATAGCTTAACCCCAGCGCTCCAATGGTTTGCACCAAGACCCACCAAAGCGGATCGCGACGCACCAAAGCGTCGGCCATTTGCAGGTCATATTGAAGGCTGAAATGCTTGTAGTAGCCCCACCAATCGCACCCGACTTCCAGTCGGAATGCGCTGAACACAAACAGCCCTGCCAACACCACCCAGTAAAACTGATCGCGTAATTCAGGAGCGCGAGCCAGAACGAAACGCACCAATATCAATACCGCAAAGAGAGCTGGATAGATCACGCCTGCGATGCCTTTTGTGAGGGGCTCATCGCAGAACGTCGCGCGCCAAGGGCAACATAGGCTACCTGCGCCAGGATCAACCAACCCAGTACGTAGATGGGCGCGGGCGTGTCGGCAACAAGCGCAATCACCGCCACCAATGGCGCGCTTGCCAGATGTGCCTGAAGGTAGAATGGCCGCTCTTTTCGTTCGGGTAGCGTCAGGCGCCCCTTGGCATCGAGATATGTCAAAAGCCGGGGCAGCGTGAACAACACCCCGCCGGTAGCCAGCACCGTGGTGATATGACCCTCAGCCTCAGACAACAACAGCGCAGGCAGAAGGGGCAGAAGGAAGCGCAGAAGCGAAAGCTGTACAAAGCTGAAGATTTTCAACTCGACTTGTCTAAGCAGATTGTGCAGCACCAGCACGACCAGCAGTGCCGCCACCGCGCCCAGGTAAATCGGTGCCGTCCAAAGATTTAGATAGGACAGCAACAACACAAACACCGACAGGCGCACCGCGACAAACAACGCTGCAAATCCGATGGTGATCGGAACAGGGCAGCGTGGCCGGGGCGTCGGGTCATGCCGCAGCCCATAGCTGTCGTTCACCATGTAGCCGATCTCGTACAGACAAAAGAACGCTATGTAGCCAAGCGCATAGCTCAGGCTTGCCGCACCCCAGCTTGCCCCGGTCAATCCTGCCGCAAGGATCACCCCCGGCACCCAAGCCGTGATGGCATTCACGCCGAACCCGCGCGGGAAATCGTACCGTGTGCGCTGTCCATAAACGAGCGGCACCAGAAGCCCGGCCTTGGTCAGATCAATGACAGAGAATTTCGGCATCCCACTCTCCCATCCATTTTCGCGGTGCACCACGCGCGACAAGGATCGCCGTTTGCGCCGCACCAACCAGATCGCGATCCGATCTGTTGTCGGTCATGACCGTGAAGCTGTCAGGGCACAGTGAATGGCCCAGATAGGCCTCGAGCGCTGCACGTTTCTTGCCGGTCAGATCCTGTTCCAACTCCCCGGTGAACACAGCATCACGCCGGCCCAACTGCGATGACAGCGCTGGCAGTCCCAGATGGCTCGCAATCGCACGCACCACCGGGTCAATTGCGTTTGAGATCAGAACCGGCGCCCAGCCCGCATCCTGCATCACAGCCAAGCGCGTATGGGTGGCATTGATCGCAAGCTCAGGCAAACAGGTCGCCACATAGTCCCGCGCGGATGCGTCGACGTGGTCACAATCCTCGCCCTTCAGGGTCCAAAGCACCAATGCGCGATGCATGTCACGCCCGGTGAGACGCGCAATCGCCACCAAGGCAAACTGGACCGGATGCCGCCTTTTCGTCAGCAAGGTCAATAGCTGCGCGCGCAACTTGTTTCCCACGCGCATATGGTGATGCGCGATCATGCCCGCCGTGGTGTTGGTGCGATAGAGTGTGCCGCATATATCTACGGCCACGACCGGTTTGCTTTGTATCATGCCACGGCCCTCCTGCTGTCGCCGATACGGCGATACATCGCGTCATAGGACAGGACCGCACGATCCATGTCGTATCGCATTTGGCCAGCCGCCCTGATGGCCTCGGGCGCGCTAAATTTCTGCGTGAGTATTTTACCTGCGGCGGCGTCAATCGACTTGGGTCCAAGGTCAGTAAGAACCAGGCCCAGACCTTCCTGGGCGAGAATTTGGCGGATGTCCCCGATGCCGTCGTTGCTGATCACCGGCAACCCGATGGCCTGGTATTCCCCCAGTTTGGTCGCGGACACCCCAAAGCTGGAACGGCTCTGCAGACGAAAAGACAGCCCGATATCCGCGACGTTCAAAAGCCCCGGCATTTCATGGTGGGCGACTTTCAGGCAAATGATCTGTTGTTTGGCAAGCGGCGCCTCGGCGGCTTGGGCACGCGCCAGATGAGTATCGGGATCATGATCCCCCAAAAGCAACAGTCGCACGCGCGCGCCTTTGGCTTCCAGTGCCTTCACCAACTGATACGCTGCCTCCATCTTGTAAAGCGGGCCGGCTGACCCTGAGTGCACCAGCACAAGTTCATCAGGGTCGATGCCAAGCACCTCGCGGATACGGCCGCCCAGCACTCGATCGGGCTGAAACAGAGACTGATCTACACTGCACGGGATGACCGAAATCGGCGCCCCACGATATGCCGGGTCCCCCAGAACCACGCTGCGCGCATCTTGTGACAGGGTGACAATCCCATCGGCCTGACCATAGGCGTTGGCTTCTAACTTGCGAAAATGGCGCGCATAGACCTGCCCCAACGCACCGCTCCAAATGCCGCTTTCAATCCGCTCGTCGATCCAAAACCCGCGCATGTCGAACAGCATCGGCACATGGTGTTTCCGGCTGGCGGTCAGCGCCGAGGCCAAGGGCATGTAGCTGCGACAATGGATCAGACTTGCTTTGTAGCGCTGCACAATCCGGTCCAGATGCGAGGACAGAGTTGCCGGCATGAAAAACCGCTCCAACCGAGACGCAAGCACAGAACCATGCCGCAGAACCGGGTGATGCCTGATGCCCGCGCGCGCCAGCCGGGGAGCAACCTCGTCATGATAGGTTTGAGCTTTGTCCGGGCGTTCGACAGACAGACACACAATCTTGTGCCCGGATCGGCTGAGACCTTCCAGATAGGGCAGCACCTGCGCAAGCCCGATATGGTCGGACAGGCCGTTATTGGTCACGAATACGGATGTTTGCAGGGTCATCGGTCTTCCCCTGCCTGCAATCCGGCCAAAGCGGGCACCATCGCCGCAAGCCGCGTGGCTGCAACAGATGGGCGAAAGGCCCGCGCGCGCTGGCGTGCTGCATCAGGGTCCGGCGCAGCGGCCAGAGTGTCCTTGATGGCTTTGGCAAGTTCGGGGGCATTCCCCGGAGGCACCAATGCACCATGGCGCCCATTCTCTAAAATCTCGGCGGGTCCATGCGGACAATCTGTTGAAACAACGGGCAGTCCATAAGACAGCGCTTCGACCAGAACATTGGCAAAGCCCTCGCTTTTTGATGACAGCACAAACAGATCCGCGCTGTCATAGTAGGCCCCCGGCGTTTGGGCATAGCCTGCAAAGCACACATGCCCCTCTACGCCCAGTCGCGATGCCGTCGCGATCAGATCAGAGCGATCAGGACCATCGCCCAGCACCACCAGTTCGGCATCAACCCCCTGATCGATCAACTGCCGCATCGCATGAAGCAATGTGGGATAGTCCTTTTGCCACCGCAGCCCACCCACCGCCAAAAGGCGATGGCGCCTGCCGTTTGGCCATTTGGCGGGTGGCCCTGAAAACACCGGTCGCGGCACGGGGTTGTGAATGGTTTCGACCCGTCCGTCAGACAGCCAGCCCAATTGTTCCAAGTCCTTTGCGGCCCCGCGCGACACCGATACATTGGCAGCGGCACGCGGATAGGTCGCACGGATACTTGCACGCAATAGCGCCATATGCAGCCACCCCTTCGGTCGATATTGCGCAGAAAGCGTCGCATGGTCCGTCGTGATGACCGGCACGCCAGTCCCCGATGCCGCGAGCACCGAAAGGCTTGTCACCGGCCACATGGCCGGGATCAATGCGGCAGGGTTTTCAGAGCGCAACCACGCGCGCAGGGGACCAACCATATGGCGCAACCGATCCGCACCAAGATCGCTTACGCCATAGCGGGCCGCACGCACTTCGTGCAAAAGCTCGCCTTGTGCTTTGGCAAGCAGGAAATGCGGGCGATACCCCAAGGCGGCGAACTCGCGGGCCAAAGTGACCATAACGCGCTCGGCCCCACCGCCGCGCAAATCCGGCAAAACAAATCCGATGCGTGCGCGCGGGTCACAACCGGCAGAGGGTGGCAGCTCCATCTTCATGATGCTTCCCCTGCCAGCGCGCGAAACTCAGCGCGGTCGCTGAGCAGATCCGCATATTTGCCCTGAGCCTTTATCTGCCCCTGTTCAAGCAGAATGATCTTGTCGCAGGCTTCCACAGTTGAAATCCGGTGTGCGATCATAAGAATGGTTTTCTTGCCGGAAAGCGCATTGATCGCCTTCATGACGTCGCGCTCGGTCACGGTATCCAACGCGCTGGTGGCTTCGTCGAAAACCAGAATATCGGGATCGCGATACAGCGCACGCGCGATGCCAATTCTTTGACGTTGGCCGCCAGACAAACGCACACCGCTTTCGCCAATCACCGTGTCATAGCCATCGCTCAACCGGGTTTCCACAAACTGATCCAGTTGAGCAAGTCGCGCGCAGTCGCGAATACGGTCCATATCAATTTCAGGCTTCGCAACACCCAAGGCGATGTTTTCAGCGATGCTCATGTCACCAAGGAAAATGGACTGCGGCACGTAGCCAATGGAAGATTGCCAACGCCGCAGGTTGTCATCGGTGACCGGCACTCCATCGACGAGGATTTCACCCTGATCAGGGGTCAAAAGGCCAAGCACCAGATCGACGAAGGTGGTTTTTCCCGCGCCTGTCCCACCAACAATCCCAACCGAACTTCCCGCCGGGATCGAAAGTGTCAGCGCTTTGACACCCTGCCCCTTGGCGTCATATTTGAAGCCCACATTCTGCAAAGAAAGCGCGGACCTCAAAGGCAGGGGGCGTGCCTGCTCCACGCCAGCCGGTGCGTCGGGCAACTGGGTCATATCACGATAAAGCACATCCACTGCACCGGCGCCGAACCGGAACTCGACCATTGCCCGATAGATGGCCTGCACAGACGGCAGCATGCGATAACCCGCAAATGCATAGACCCCAAGCTTGGGCAATATCGCCCCAGCACTGGCCCCTGCACCCTGCGCGGCAAGAAGCACAACACACAACAACAACATGCCACCAAAGCCAACGGCTTCGACCAGGTATTTTGGCAATTGTCCCAACACCTGATTGGCGGCCTGCATACGGGACACCTCGATCGATGGGGTGCGAAAATGGCTGAGGTAACTGTCTTCCTTACCCAGAATGCGCACGTCCTTGATGCCGCCCAGCGCTTCGCGGGCAATCGTGTATCGTGCCTGATCCGCCGCGACCCGACGCGCGCTGTTGCGGGTGACGATTTTTCGGATGGTTGCGAAGATGCCAAGATAGGCAGCGCCCAGAACCAAAATTGCCCCGATCGCAATCGCGGGGTCCATCACCATCAGGAAAATCAGGATGGCGACAAGCGTGACCGAGGCCATGGCAAAACGCATCACCGGAGCAAGGGCAAACATGGTGACCTGTTCAACTTCTGACAGGATGTTTTTGGACATCTCGCCCGTATGCCGCCCAAGGAAAAACGCATAGGGCTGGCGCAGGTATCGCGTAAGCAGTCGTGTGCCCAAGCTGTGACGACGCATCTGAACAAAGCGTGTCATGGCATATTCGCCTGCGCTGCGGATCAGCGCTGCAGTGATGAGAAACGTGAAGGTCAGCAACGCAAGCGCAAGCAGGAAACCGTTCGCGCTGTCGAAGCCACCAAGCGCAAAGAGCCGCTGTAGCATCGGCTGGCTGTCAATCAACGTCGGATCGGACAGCACCATAAAGAACGGCAGAACCGAGGCGACGCCCAGCACCTCAAACGCGGCCATCACAACCACCAGCGCAAGCACTGACATGCCACGGCGGCGCTCTCTTGGGGTCAGAAGCGCGTTAAGCTTGGTTAACGTCCCCCCCGTCACAGGCGCAGATCCGCAAGTTGGCGATCAAGCGCAGATTTCACATCATAGGTGACGGACAGGTTCTTTCCATAGCGACCAATCCATCCCACCGGACGATCAAGAAACACACGATGTGGCACAGCAAAGATCACGCCATCATAGGCATGGGCGGGCGGGTCGGGCACAAGTTCGATCCCGTATTCGCTCCGCGCACCCTCCGGGTCGACAAGCGGGTCATGGATGTCGACCTTGACGCCGTATTCCAGAAGCTCTTCCAGAATATCAACAACCCGGGTGTTGCGCAGATCGGGGCAGTCTTCCTTGAAGGCCAACCCAAGGATCAACAGGCGCGACTTGGCAACGTTGATCCCCTTCTTCATCATCGCCTTGATCATCTGTCCGGCAACATAGGCGCCCATGCCGTCATTGATGCGCCGCCCGGACAGGATGACTTGTGGATTATAGCCAACCTCTTCGGCCTTGTGGGTCAGGTAGTAGGGGTCGACACCAATGCAGTGTCCGCCAACCAGACCAGGCCGGAAGGGCAGGAAATTCCACTTGGTTCCCGCCGCCTCCAAAACAGCGCCAGTATCAATTCCGAGCCGATTGAAGATGATCGCCAGCTCGTTCACCAAACTGATGTTCAAGTCGCGCTGCGTGTTCTCGATTACCTTTGCGGCCTCGGCCACGCGGATGCTTTCCGCCCTGTGCGTGCCTGCGGTGATGATCTGCGCGTAGAGCGCGTCGACCTTCTCTGCCGCGTCGGGGGTGGACCCCGACGTGACCTTCACAATGCTTGGAAGGCGATGCACCTGGTCGCCCGGATTGATGCGCTCGGGACTGTAGCCAACAAAGAAATCTGCATTGAAGGACAGCCCGGACATTGCCTCCAGAATGGGCACGCAAACCTCTTCTGTCGCACCCGGATAGACCGTGCTTTCATAGATCACGATATCGCCCGGCATCAGCACGGCGCCCACGGTTTCGCTGGCTTTGATCAGGGGCGACAGGTCGGGGCGGTTATGCGCATCAATGGGCGTCGGCACGGTGACCACATAGATTGAGGCATCTTCCAGCGCTTTCGGATCAGACGAAAACCTCAGCCCACAGGCAGCATCAAGATCGCCTTCGGGCACCTCGCGAGTGCGGTCCTGACCGGCGCTCAGTTCGGCGACGCGCGTGGTATCAATGTCAAAGCCAATGACGTCGCGCTGCTTGCCGAACTCTACCGCCAGCGGCAGACCCACATAACCCAGACCCACCACGGCCACGGTTTCGTGCTCTCGTAAATCTTTCATGGTCGAGTGCCTTCATATCTGTCAGCACCCCACAACCCTCGCGCGATTAATCTTGCTTAATTATTCGTTAAAGGGAAGTTAACTTTTATAAAAATTAGATCGAATTCAACGGAATTCAGACAAAATGAAATCCTGAGACCGCGCCCAAAACTTCCGAATTCTATTTTAGGTTGAAATAGTCCAGATACCAGTCGACGAAACTGTTCACGCCATCCCGAAAATCAGTGGCCGGGCGATATCCGGTCAGGCGATGCAGAAGACTTGCATCCGCCCATGTCGCTGGCACGTCACCCTTTTGCATTTCCATGTAGTTTCGCACAGCCTTTTTGCCCAAGGCATCTTCGATCGCTTCAACGAAATCCAAGAGTCTCACCTTGTCCGAGTTGCCCACGTTCACCACGCGATAGGGCGCGGCCGGGGACAGGCTGTCACCTTCCTCGATGTCTTCCGGGCTGTCCGGGCGTTCGGGCGCCGCGTCGATCAGCAGGCGAATGCCGCGCACAAGATCTTCGACATAGGTGAAATCCCGATACATGTCGCCATTGTTGTAAATGTCGATTGGCGTGCCTTCGATGATCCCTTTGGTAAACTTGAACAGCGCCATGTCAGGCCGCCCCCAAGGGCCGTAAACGGTGAAGAAGCGAAACATCGTTGTCGGCAAGTTCCACAAATGCGCATAGCTGTGCGCCATGCTTTCGTTGGCTTTCTTTGTGGCCGCATAGATGGTCAGCTGGGTATCTGCCTTTTCAGTTTCGCAAAAAGGCATGTCATCATTGGCGCCATAAACCGAGCTGGTCGAGGCCATCAGCAGGTGATCGACCGCGTGCCGGCGGGCGGCCTCCATCACGTTGAACGTGCCCACGACGTTTGAATCGATATAAGCGCGCGGGTTTTCCAGGCTGTAGCGCACCCCTGCCTGCGCGGCCAGATGAACGATCACGTCAGGTTCGAAGTCGTCGGCCACACGGTCAAAAAGCTCGGCGTCTTCCAGCATCCCTTCTGTGGCCGAGAAATGCGCGTCTTGCAGCAACATCTGGTGGCGGCGTTGCTTTAGCGAAACGTCATAGTAATCGGTCATGCCGTCGAAGCCATGCACCGTGAACCCTTCGGCCAGCAGAAGTTTTGAAAGGTGAAAGCCGATGAAGCCGGCAGATCCGGTGACCAGAGCTTTGCGTCGCGACATGGGGTGCTCCTTTTGACGTTGCATAACCTGTAGCCCGTCTCGCGCGCCGGGGAAAGCGCGGGCATCCCGTTGCGGTCAATTTTAGGCGAATCGCATCTTCAACTTCTGCTTAAGCCCTTGGTGCCACTCTGGATTCGGTCACAGAGGGGTGGCCGTGTAACAATATACGCGGAGTGGGGTGAGCCATGTTTGCCTTAAGAAACGCGCGGCTGGGGAGCCGTGCCATGACACGTGCTATCGCGATGATGGCGCTTGTCCTGCTGGTTGTTTTCGAAACCATGGGCCCGGTTCTTGCCGCGCCACGTGGCGCATTGATCGTGCGAAACGATCGCGGGGGCGTGATCCACACGCGCGTTGCCGAAGTTGCCGCGCTTCGGGCCAGCGGTCAAAGGGTCGAAATTCACGCCGGACAATGCCTGTCTTCCTGCACACTTTTGCTGGCGGTCGAAAACCTGTGCATCAGCCCGCGTGCACGCTTCGGATTTCACGGCCCCAGTCACTATGGCCAACCCTTGCACCCGACGGATTTCGAGCACTGGTCACAGGTGATTGCGGCACATTACGCGCCTGCACTGCGCCGCTGGTTTCTGAACGAAGCGCGCTATACCACGCGTGGCTTCAAGCGGCTTTCGGGCGCAGAGTTGATCCGGATGGGATATCCCAGCTGCTAAGCTCTACTGCGTGTCTGAGGACGACGAATTGCCGCCCGCAATCGCAAGAACACCGGCCCCTGCAGCGCCGGCACCAAAAACACCCGGTCCCAGTGATCCGACAAACGGTCCGATATTGGTGGCTTCTGCACCAACGGGCGCAACCTGATCTTTTGGTTTGCTGCGGAACAATGACTTGCGCTTGCACGTGATCTGCAATGCCCCCGACGTCAGATATGTTGCTGACTTCACGCCGGTTTGAGGACATTTCCCAAGCTCGATCGCACGGGCCAGGGCGTCAGGCTCTTGGGCGGTGGCGGCGGTAGCAAACAGAAGAAAACTCGCTGCTGACAGGATAACTTTCATTGCTGCGCCTTCCTTTGGTCGCGTCAGGGGTCCGTGTTCTTGCTATGATCCGAAAGTTAACAAACCATTAACGCGACCCATGCGCGCCGCAATCAAAGCTGGCTTCGACTTCGACTTGATGGTAGGGCAATTCGGCAGAATTTCAGACAAGGTAGGGACCAAATGCCCGCTTACAGATCCAGAACCTCGACCCATGGCCGCAATATGGCCGGTGCCCGCGGCCTTTGGCGCGCCACCGGAATGACCGACAGCGATTTCGGCAAACCGATTATCGCCATTGTGAACAGCTTCACGCAGTTCGTGCCGGGTCACGTCCACCTGAAAGATCTGGGCCAGATGGTCGCGCGTGAAGTCGAAGCCGCAGGCGGCGTCGCCAAAGAGTTTAACACCATTGCCGTGGATGATGGGATCGCGATGGGCCATGACGGGATGCTCTATTCGCTACCGTCGCGCGAAGTGATCGCCGATAGTGTCGAATATATGGTCAACGCCCACTGTGCGGACGCGATGGTCTGTATCTCGAACTGCGACAAGATCACGCCGGGCATGTTGATGGCCGCCATGCGCCTGAACATCCCGGTGATCTTCGTGTCCGGCGGTCCGATGGAAGCGGGCAAGATTGACATTGCCGATCTGGACATGACCAAGATTGACCTTGTGGACGCAATGGTTGCCGCGGCGGATGATAATTTCACCGACGAGCAGGTTCAGCATATCGAAGAAAACGCCTGCCCGACCTGCGGGTCGTGTTCAGGCATGTTCACCGCGAACTCGATGAATTGTCTGGCCGAGGCGCTGGGCTTGGCGCTGCCGGGCAATGGCTCGACACTTGCCACGCATGCGGACCGCAAGAACCTGTTCCTTGAAGCCGGCCGCAAGATCGTCGAGATCACCAAACGTCACTATCAGGACGAAGAAAAAGGCCTGCTCCCGCGCGAGATCGCGACCTTTGAAGCGTTCGAGAACGCCATGTCTCTGGACATCGCCATGGGTGGGTCGACCAACACGGTTCTTCACCTTCTGGCCATCGCCAACGAGGGTGAAGTTGATTTCAACATGACCCATATGGATCAACTCAGCCGCAAAGTACCCTGCTTGTGCAAGGTCGCGCCAAACATCCACAACGTGCATATGGAAGACGTGCACCGTGCGGGTGGCATCTTCTCGATCCTCGGTGAATTGTCGCGCGCAGGGCTTTTGCACAACGACTGCTCGACCGTGCATTCCTCGACCATGGGCGAGGCAATTGCCAAATGGGACATCAAGGTCGCCAACAATCCCGAGGCCGAGAGCCTGTTCAAGGCGGCCCCCGGTGGCGTGCGCACCACGCAGGCGTTCAGCCAATCGAACCGCTATAAGGAACTCGACACCGACCGCGAAGGTGGCGTGATCCGGTCGAAGGAACATGCATTCAGCCAAGACGGTGGTCTGGCGGTTCTGTTCGGCAATATCGCCGAGGATGGCTGCATCGTGAAGACTGCTGGCGTTGATGCGTCGAACCTGACATTTACCGGCACCGCCCATGTCTGCGAAAGCCAGGACGCGGCGGTGAACAACATCCTGACAGGCAAGGTCAAGGAAGGCGACGTTGTGGTCATTCGCTACGAAGGCCCGCGCGGTGGCCCGGGTATGCAGGAAATGCTCTATCCGACCAGCTACCTGAAATCGAAAGGTCTGGGCAAATCCTGTGCGCTGCTGACAGACGGCCGTTTCTCGGGTGGGACCTCGGGCCTGTCGATCGGTCACGCCTCGCCGGAAGCCGCAGAAGGTGGCGCCATTGGACTGGTGCAGGACGGTGATAAGATCGAGATCGACATCCCGAACCGCACCATCAACCTTGCCATCTCGGACGAAGAACTGGCCGCGCGCCGGGTCGCGCAGGACGAAAAAGGCTGGGTGCCCGCCGAGCCGCGCAAGCGGAAAGTGTCTAAAGCGCTGAAAGCCTATGCGATGCTGGCCTCGTCCGCTGCAAAAGGCGCTGTTCGCGTCATCGACTAAACACATCCGGGCGCGTTGGTAGGAATACCCACGCGCCCGTTTTCCCTTTCCTGACGGCCCCATCTGCCCCTAGGCTTGGCCAAACGGAAAGGATCCCCCATGTCCATCAAAGCGATTGCGTTTGACGCCTATGGCACCCTTCTGGATGTCTATTCTGTGGGTGCTCTGGCGGAAGAATTGTTCCCGGGCAAAGGACCAGCGATTGTCACCACCTGGCGCGACAAGCAGATTGAGTACACGCGCCTTCGCACCATGTGCGACCGCTATGCCGATTTCTGGCAGGTCACCGGTGACGGGCTGGATTATGCCTGCGCGCTGCACTCTGTTTCGCCCAGCGCAGAGCAACGCGCGACCCTGATGCAGGCCTATGACAGACTTGCCGCATTTGATGAAAACCACGCGCAGCTGACCCGTCTGAAGGCTGCGGGCGTGCCGATGGCGATCTTGTCAAATGGAACGCGTGCGATGATCGACAACGCCCTCAACGCCGCAGGGCTGGGCGGGCTTTTGGATCATGTCTTGTCTGTCGACACCGTGGGTAAGTTCAAAACCGCGCCCGAGGCCTATCAGATGGGCCCGGATGCGTTTGGCTGTGACGCGTCCGAGATCCTTTTCGTCTCGTCCAACTGCTGGGACATCTGTGGGGCCACATGGTTCGGTTATCACACCATTTGGCTGAACCGCGCAGGTCTGCCGATGGACCGCTTGGGCGTAGAACCCATGGCCCGCGGGCAAAGCCTTAAGGACGTGGCCGACTACGCGCTGGCGTCGTTTTCAGGATAACGCGTTGCACGTTTGGGGCCGTCATTTGTGACCATGTCATGCGACAGCGTGTGGTCCATATTGCGCATCCGATGGCGCAGCATCTGACGTGTCAGTCGGGTCAGATCAGCCAAGAACGCCGTGTCTTCGGCGACATTCTGAAGCTCGCCTTTTCCGTCGTGGTCAAACAGAAGCGGCGGAAGGTCGGCGGCAAATTCGATCAGGGTAAAGCGGTTGTCACGCAGAATGGCTACATTGGACGTGCTCGCGTCCAAGCCCAGCTTCTTCTGCCAAAGGGTTGGCGTGATCGGGTCACCGAAGTCCAGCTCCGAGTAGGAATAGCTCCGCCAGTCATCAGGCGTGGCGCCCGATAGAAAGGGCAGCAAAGACCGCCCGTCCATTGCGTTTGGCACCTCCTGCCCCACCCAGTTCAGGATGGTGGGTGTCAGGTCAATGCTTTCGGTCGGCACGTCCACCACATGTCCGCCAATGCCTCCCGGCGCCCGGATGATAAGAGGTGTGTGATAGGCCGCATCATAGACCGAATGCTTGCCCCAGGCATGGTGGTCGCCCAGCATTTCGCCGTGATCCGCCGTGACGATCAGCAACGTATCCTCCCACTGACCGCTCTCTTTCAGAAATGTGACCACGCGCCCGATATGGTGATCCACCTCGGTGGCCAGACCCAGATAGACCGCACGAAGCGCCTGCAAGGTCTCGTCGCTGTCATCCGCCTTGGCCCCAATGACGAAATTCGCAGCCGTTTCCTTGGCCAGTGCGGGCCCAAAGAAAGGATGTACCGCGGCCTCATCGTCACGCGACCCAACGCGCGCAGGTGAAGGCAAGCTGGCAGGGTCATACATGTCGTTATAGGGCGCGGGCGCGACCAGCGGCGGGTGCGGGCGGATATAGGTCAGATGGGCGAACCAGCTTTGATCGGCATAGGCAGGCATGCGGTCAAGGAACTGGTCGGTCAGGAAGGCGGTGTCGCTGTCCTCGGCGCTATAGACAGCGGGCGCATTGATAGCGGACCCATCTCCGCCGGGGATATAGAGCTGCCAGTAGTTGTCCCAATGATGCCCCTTGCCCATCAGGTATGATCGCCACGGATAGGACATCTCCAGCCGCATCTCGACCTGCTCGACAAAGCCAGCCATGGGGCTTTCGTAGGTCTGCATCAACGGATCATCGGGCGTATGAACACGCGGGTCATGCGTGGTGTCGGTATAGCCAAACAGCATGGGAAGATAGCCCGCCTTACGCATCTCGCTGGCAAGGGTGGGCGTGTCGTGGCGCAGGGGCGTCCCATTACGCACCGACCGGTGGTTCATCGAATATTGCCCGGTCAGGATCGAGGCGCGCGACGGCCCGCACGGGTTCACAACCGAGAAATGTCGCTGAAACGTGGTGCTGTCAGCCATCAACGCCCGCAGGTTCGGCAAATCGACATGATCGGCCAGCGCACCGTGCAGGCAATCCGCCCGCAGCTGGTCGATGATGATAAAAAGCACGTTTTTCCTGTCCGTCACGGCGATTCTCCTGTGCGTATCCCCGAATTGATAGGACAGTATTTTTCGCCGGGTCCAGCACAAGTTGTGGTTTTGGGGGATTTTGACAGTTTTTGCATTCGCATTCACGAATCTGGTCGAATAAGTGACATTTTTCTTGCCGACTTGTGGATTTCTATGGATGGATGTGGGTATCTGACCAATTGGAGCCACCTGTGACCGACCCATCAACCCTGTCTCACCGCGAGCTGGAATTGCTTTCTGCCCTGCGCCGAATGGGAGGATCAGCGCGTTCAGCAGAACTGGCGAAGATTTTGGATGTATCTGAAGAAACCGTGCGCCGGGTGATCAAGTCGCTGTCAAAAGCCGGGGCGGTAGAACGGGTGCATGGCGGCGCCTATCTGGCGGGCGGACAAACGGACCCCAGTTTCTTTCGACGCATCGCACAAAATGCAGATGAAAAACGCCAGATTGCAGCGGGAATGGCCGATCTGATTGCGGATGGAATGACCGTGTTTCTGGATGTGGGATCGACCACCGCATTCGTTGCCGAAGAGCTGCGCGCGCGCTGGAACCTGACGGTGGTTACCAACTCCATTGGTGTTGCCCAGACCCTGATGAACCACAATGGCAACAGGGTGCATTTTTTGGGTGGCGAGATGCAAAGTGACGAGCGCGGGACATTCGGTCACGTCACGACCCAGCAAGCCAGACGGTTTGCATTTGATGTTGGGGTTCTAAGCATTGATGCCGTGTCAGCCAAACGGGGGTTTCTATACACCAACCCGGCCGAAGCGGCGCTGGCCGAAGTCATCTCCGAATGCGCCGATCGGATCGCCGTCTGCATGGATCATGACAAATTCGACGAGAAAGCCCCACATCAGGGCATGCCGCCCGAACGGGTAGACCTCGCCCTGACCGATAAGGCCCCGAAAGGCAAGCTGGCCGAGGCGTTGGTGGCTTGGGGCGTAGAGCTGATCATCTGCAAGGCCAAGCGGAAATGAACGGATCGGACCTCGCCCTGACCACCCATGCGCTGCGCATGGCCGAGATGGCAAGCGACACAGCCATGGAGTTTTTCCACGGCCGCCTTGGGGTCGCGTTCAAAGCAGATGAAAGCCCGGTCACACAAGCCGACAAGGCGGTTGAAACCGAGGTCCGGCGCTATCTGAAAACACATTTCCCCGAGCACGGCATTTTTGGCGAGGAGCACGGAGTCGAGGGCGATCCTGCGGGGCGCATGTGGATCATCGACCCGATCGACGGCACGCGGTCTTTTCTGTCCGGTCACCCGCTGTTTGGCTTCTTGCTGGCCCATCTGACGGGCGGTTCCCCCGACCTGGGCGTCATCGGCATGCCGGCCTTGAAAGAGGTCTTTCTAGGCGTGCCCGGACAGGGCGCAAGCCTGAACGGCAAGCCCATCAAGGCGTCGGGTCATACCCGGCTGGATCAGGCCATTCTCTACGTGAACGAAGGTGACAAGCTGCATCGTGACCACCCTGCGCTGTTTGATCGGCTGATGCAGGCCGGGCAGACGCGGCGCTTTGGCTATGACTGCTACCCGCATGCGCTGGTCGCGGCGGGCCATGTGGATGCGGTGATCGACTATGATCTGGAACCCTATGACTTTCTTGCGGTCGCTGCCGTGGTGACAGCGGCGGGTGGCGTGATGACGGATTGGGACGGCAAGGCGCTGAACCTCGGATCAGATGGGCGGGTGGTTTCGGCGGCGACGCCGGACCTGCACGCGGAGTTGCTCGATTTGGTACGGGGCGACTGATGGCGATCCTGAGCTTCCTCATCCAGCTTTTTGGTGCAGTCATGTTGCTGCTCTTTGCCGTACGAATGGTGCGCACAGGGATCGAACGAAGCTATGGGGCCTCGTTCCAACGTATGATGACCAGCGAACGCAGCCTTCTCGGCACCGCAGCGGCGGGTCTTGGGCTGGCGGTGGTCTTGCAAAGCTCGGCCGCAGTTGCGCTTTTGGCGGCGGGCTTTGCCGCTGGCGGGTTCCTGAGCTTCGCTTCGGGCCTTGCGATTGTGCTGGGCGGTGACCTTGGGTCCGCTCTGATCATCCAGATCCTCTCGTTCCGCCTTGATTGGCTGGTGCCGGTTCTTTTGGCGGTAGGCGGCTGGTTGTTTGTCAAAACAGAAAACCGTAGCTGGCGGCAGGCCGGACGTATCCTGATGGGGATCGCCTTCATCCTGATCTCGCTCAGGTTCCTGCGCGAAGCCATGGACCCGATCCGTGACAGTGCGTTCCTGCCCGCGATCGCCAACTACCTTGCACGCGACTATATCACCGCGTTCCTTGTCGGTGGCGCGCTGGCTTTCGTCATGCACAGCTCGGTTGCGGCGATCCTGATGTGTGTGACCCTTGTGCAGATCGGCGCGGTGCCGTTTGCGGCGGGGCTGTCCCTGATGCTGGGGGCCAATTTCGGTGCAGGGTTCATTCCGGTCTGGCTGTCTCGTGGCATGTCCCCCGCCGCGCGGCGCATTCCCTTTGCGAACCTACTGCTCAGAGGCAGCTGGGCGGTGGCGATGCTGTTTGCCTGCACATTGGCCACCCGCGCCGGGATGATCACCTGGCCCCAAACCGGGCAGGCGCTGGTCAGCGCGCATATCGCCTTCAATGCCTCGCTTCTGCTGATTGCTTTGCCGTTCGTCAGGTTGCTAGAGGCGCCCATCGCCGGGGTGATGCCCAACGGGTCAAAACACCCCGATGATCCCTTGGCGACACTGCAGTCGCACTCGGCGCTTGATCCTGAAAACATCGGCACACCTGCACAGGCCATCGCCAGCCTGAAGCAAGAGCTTCTGACGATGTCGGATATGGTCGGCAATATGTTTCGGCCCACGATCGACCTGTATCGCCGCGGCGACGAAGACAGCATCCGGGCTGTGATTGCACTGGATCGCGACGTGAACGATCGCCTGACCGGTATCCGCGAGTTTGTCGCTGCGATCCCGCAACGCGAGTTTGGCAAGGAAAACGCCAAGCTGGCGCGCGACCTGATGGAATACGCGATCCGGCTGGAAACGGCGGGGGATGTGGTGGCCAAGCGTCTGGCCCCTCTGGCGCGGCAAATGCGCGAAAAACAGGCGCGGTTTTCCGAACAGGGCTGGACCGAGCTGCGCAACCTGCATGAGTGCAGCCTCGCCAATCTGAAACTCGCTTCGAATGTGCTTTTGTCAGATGATCTGGAAAGCGCGCGGCTTTTGAGCCTTGAGAAGACCGAGGTGAAACGCGCAGAGCGCAAAAGCCGCAAGCGGCATCTGAAACGGTTGCAAGAAGGGCTGGTGGACAGTTTCGAAACCTCGGACATCCATCTGGAAACCCTGCGCGCCTTTCGTGAGTTTAACAGCCATATCGCCGCGGTCGCCTATCCGGTGCTGTACCGCAACGGGCAACTTCTGGAAACGCGGTTGATCGAAGACATGTCCGAAGTGGCAAGATAGCCGCCGGACCCAACATGGGAGGAAACGCCATGACGGGCGTGATGACATTTGAGGACCTGAAAACGCAGGTCGCCGCCGGAACGGTCGACACGGTGCTGGTGTGCCTTGTCGACATGCAGGGGCGCCTGATGGGCAAGCGGTTTCACGCGGGTCACTTCGTGGCGGGTGCATACGAGGAAACCCATTGCTGCAACTACCTGCTCGCCACGGATCTGGAGATGGGCACGCCCGACGGTTACGCCTCGACCTCGTGGGAAGGCGGCTATGGCGACTATGTCATGAAGCCGGACCTGTCGACCTTGCGCCCCTTGCCGTGGCTGGACGGCACAGTGATGGTGCTGTGCGATATTCTTGACCATCACAGCCACGAAGAAGTCCCCCATTCGCCCCGCGCAATCCTGAAACGGCAAGTGGCGCGGCTGGAGGCAATGGGCTTTGACGCCATGGTGGCAACAGAGCTGGAGTTTTTCCTGTTCGAGAAGAGCTTTGATGAGATCCGCAAGGAAGGCTTTCGCGATCTCACCCCGATCTCTGGCTACAATGAAGACTACCACATCCTGCAGACCACCAAGGAAGAACACGTGATGCGCCCCATCCGCAATCACCTGTGGAATGCGGGCGTGCCGGTGGAGAACTCGAAAGGCGAGGCCGAGACCGGGCAGGAAGAGCTGAATATCAAATACGCCCCTGCGCTGGACACAGCCGCTTATCACACCATCGCCAAACACGCGGTCAAGGAAATCGCGTGGCAGCAGGGGCATGCCGCGACCTTCCTGCCGAAATGGCATCACGACAAGGTGGGGTCGTCGTCCCATGTGCATCAATCGCTGTGGAAAGACGGGGCGAACGCCTTCTTTGATCCCAGCGATGATCTGGGTATGTCGGCGCTGATGAAAAACTACATGGCGGGGCTTTTGAAATACGCTCCCGATTATACCGCGTTCATGGCACCATACATCAACTCGTATAAGCGGTTCATGAAGGGCACATTTGCGCCCACGCGGATCATCTGGTCAGTGGACAATCGCACGGCGGGCTATCGGCTCTGTGGAGACGGCACCAAAGCCGTGCGGGTTGAGTGCCGCATTCCCGGGTCGGACATGAACCCCTATCTGGCGATTGCCGGGATGCTTGCCGCCGGGATCGCGGGGATCGAGGAGGGGTTGGAGCTGCAACCGCCTGCCTCGGGCGATGTCTATCAGGGTGAAAGCGGGATGATCCCTGGCAATTTGCAGGCCGCGCGCGATGCGCTTCACGGGTCAGCGATGTTGCGGGCCGCGATGGGGGACGCGGTGGTGGACCACTACACCCGCGCCGCCGAGGTCGAAATCGAAGAATTTGAACGCGTGGTGACCGATTGGGAAATCGCGCGCGGATTTGAGCGGGCATAAGGAAGCAAACATGTCTGAGCTGTTGAAATGTATCTCGCCGATTGATGGATCGGTTTTTGCAGAGCGTGAAGTGCTGTCGCTTGAGGCTGCGCGTGCCGTCGTTGATCGCGTCCGGGGCGCACAAAAGGCATGGGCCGCGCGCCCCTTGGCCGAACGTGTCGATCTGGTCAGGGCAGGCGTGGCCGCCGTCGGCGCAATGAACGACGAGATTGTGCCAGAGCTGGCGCATATGATGGGCCGACCCGTGCGCTATGGTGGCGAATTTGGCGGGTTTGAAGAACGCGCGAGCCACATGGCCTCGATCGCTGCAGAGAGCCTTGCTGATATCGAGGTGGGCGAGGACGAGACCTTCAAACGCTATATCAAGCGTGTGCCGCATGGCGTCGTCTTTGTCGTGGCCCCGTGGAACTACCCCTATATGACAGCGATCAACACCATCGCACCGGCGCTTATTGCGGGCAATGCGGTCGTTTTGAAGCACGCGACCCAGACGTTGCTGGTGGGTGAGCGCATGGCACAGGCCTTTCATTCAGCAGGCCTTCCCGAGGACGTGTTTCAGAATGTCTTCCTGTCCCATGACGTGACCAATGATCTGATCGCGGGCAACGCGTTTGACTTCGTGAACTTCACCGGGTCCGTTGGCGGTGGTCGGGCGATGGAGCGCGCGGCGGCGGGCACGTTCACGGGCGTTGGCACCGAGCTGGGCGGCAAAGACCCCGGCTATGTCATGGAAGACGCCGATCTGGATGCAGCGGTCGACACGTTGATTGACGGCGCGATGTTCAACTCCGGTCAGTGCTGCTGTGGGATCGAACGGATCTACGTGCACGAGAGCCTGTTTGATGACTTCGTCGCGAAGGCCATCGAGATCGTGAAGGGTTACAAGCTGGGCAATCCTCTGGACCCGGAAACCACGCTTGGTCCAATGGCGAATGTGCGCTTTGCCGATGAGGTGCGCGCGCAGATTTCCGAGGCATTGGCCGATGGGGCCGTGGCCCATATCGACAGGTTTGCCGAGGATGACGGCGGCGCCTACCTGACCCCGCAAATCCTGACGGGTGTCACCCACGATATGCGCGTGATGCGGGATGAAAGCTTTGGCCCTGTTGTGGGGATCATGAAGGTCACGTCCGATGAAGACGCCATCGCGTTGATGAACGATAGCGAATTTGGTCTGACCGCGAGCCTTTGGACCCAAGACATGGATCGTGCCGCGCGTGTGGGGGATCAGGTCGAAACGGGGACAGTTTTCATGAACCGTGCCGACTATCTTGACCCGGGTCTGTGCTGGACCGGCTGCAAAAACACTGGGCGCGGTGGCGGTTTGTCCGTCATTGGTTTTCACAACCTCACGCGCCCGAAATCCTACCATCTGAAAAAGGTGACATCATGAGCCTTATGGGAAACTGGTCTTACCCGACCGCTGTGAAATTTGGCGCTGGCCGCATCAAGGAGCTGCCCGAGGCCTGCATGCAAGCTGGCATGAAGCGCCCGCTTTTGGTGACCGACAAAGGGCTTGCTGACCTGCCGATCACAGACGCGGCGCTCGATATCATGGAAGCCGCTGGACTTGGCCGTGGCCTGTTCAGCGAGGTCGATCCAAATCCGTCCGAGATTAACCTGAATGCCGGGGTAGAGGCCTATAAGGCCGGCGGCCATGACGGGGTAATCGCTTTTGGCGGTGGCTCGGGTCTGGACTTGGGCAAGATGGTCGCCTTCATGTCTGGTCAGACCCGCCCGGTCTGGGATTTTGAAGACATCGGTGATTGGTGGACCCGCGCGGACCCCGCCGGCATCGCCCCCATTATTGCCGTTCCCACCACCGCAGGGACCGGTTCCGAAGTTGGCCGGGCTTCGATCATCACCAACTCTGCCACCCATGAGAAGAAAATCATCTTCCACCCGAAGGTCCTGCCATCTGTCGTGATTTGCGACCCTGAACTGACCGTTGGCATGCCGAAATTCATCACGGCAGGCACCGGATTGGATGCCTTCGCCCATTGCGTCGAGGCCTTCTCGAGCCCTCATTATCACCCGATGAGCCAAGGTATTGCGCTGGAGGGCATGCGGTTGGTCATCGACTATCTGCCGCGCGCCTATAAGGACGGATCGGACCTTGAAGCGCGCGCGCAGATGATGTCCGCCGCCGCCATGGGATCGACCGCGTTTCAAAAAGGGCTGGGGGCGATCCACGCGCTGTCCCACCCGGTTGGCGCGATCTTCAACACCCATCACGGCACAACAAATGCGGTCTGTATGCCCGCTGTTCTTGAGTTCAACGCAGACGCCATTAAAGACCGCTTTGACCGCGCGGCGGGCTATTTGGGCGTAGACGGTGGGTTCAGGGGTTTTCAGAATTTCGTGAAGGCGTTCAACGATAGCTTCGACATCCCGCGCAAACTGTCCGAGATGGGCGTGAGCACCGAAAAGATGGACGCACTGGTCGAAGGGGCCATTCACGATCCTAGTTGCGGCGGCAACCCGGTCGAGCTGACCCGTGACAACCTGCGGCAACTTTTTGATGCGGTGATCTGACCCGATGACCCCTGGCATCGTCCTGATCATTCTGTCGGCGGCATTGCTGCACGCCACATGGAACACCATCGTGAAAACGGCGGGGGATCGGACGGCGACATTGGGGCTGGTGGCCTTGGGGCATGTGATCCCCGGTCTGGCGATGATTGCGGTGCTCCCGTTACCAGCAATAGAAAGCTGGCCTTACCTGCTGGCCTCAACGGTGATCCACTTCGGATATTTCTATATGCTGGGACAGGCCTACAAGCATGGCGACCTCAGCGTTGTCTATCCAATTGCCCGGGGCATTGTGCCGGCCTTGGTGTCGCTTTGGGCGATGCTTTTTGTGGGCGAAATTCTGCCCGCGCAAGCCTGGTTGGGCATTGCTTTGATTGCAGTGGCCATACAAGTGTCCAGCTGGACCGCGTTGCGCCACGGGGTTGGGCGGGCTGCCTTGTTTTTTGCCGTGGGCACCGGGATCTGCATTTCAGGATATTCGCTTGTTGATGGCGTCGGGGTACGCCTTTCCGGCCAAACCCTAAGCTATTGGGCATGGCATTCGGTTTTACATATTTTCATCACCGGGTTCGTGGCGATCCGGCGCGGGCGCGCGATGTTTTCGCTGCCCCTGCGCAGCTGGGTCATCGGGATGTTGGGCGGCGGCGTATCGATGGTCGCATATGGTCTGGTGCTCTATGCCAAGAACTTTGCGCCCTTGGGCGCGGTGTCCGCGCTTAGGGAAACCTCGGTCATTTTTGCGGCGTTGATCGGGTTTCTCTTTCTGAAAGAAGGCAACTGGAAACGACGCCTGATGGCGGCCTGTCTGATGGCATCAGGTGTGGCATTGATCGGCCTTTCAATCTGACAGAGGAGGGAATCCGACACAGAGGAATGTTGACAGATAGCGCAAACACGTCCGACACTTACATGCGTTCTGCAAACTGGATTGTCATGAAATCGATTCTAAAATCGAGAACAATGTCCGGGTGTGGGCTAAAAACGAGCCACATAAAACGCGCAGTTGAGTCGGGGTGCAAATAAGAAAGAAGGGTGAAATCGTGCATCCAGATAGGCATTTATTGCCGTCGCACCTTGGAACTCCTTCCATCTGGACTGATCGGGCAGAGGTAGCTGGTGCTATTTTGACCGATCTTTATGTCAAAGACTGACTGCATAACAAAAGACGACAAAACCAACGGGAGAAAACCATGACAACAGAGACCAAATTCAGCCGCCGCTCGGTGCTGAAAGGCGCGACCACGATGGGGGCAGCGGCACTGGCCACGCCTCTCTACGTGAAAAACGCGCTGGCATCGTCGGGCGAGATCAACATCCTGATGTGGTCGGACTATCTGCCGCCCGAATTCATCGCAGGGTTCGAAGGCGAGACCGGCATCAAGGTGAACTACACCGGCATTGGCTCGAACGAAGAAATCATCAACAAGATGAAAGCGACCAAGGGTCAGGGCTTTGACATCGTATCGCCGACCAACAACCGCTCGCTGCAGTGGGGGCCGCTTGAACTGCTGAAACCATTCGACCTGTCGAAAGTGAACATTGACGCGGTGAACCCGGCGATGGCGAAAATCGGCACCGACGCATGGAACTTCGGTGACGCGGGCGCCCATTGGCTGCCGCATATCTGGGGCACGGAAGGTATCGCTTATCGCACCGACAAATGGCTGCCCTCGGGCGACGCGCCCAGCTATGGCGACGTCTGGTCGGAAGAAAACGCAGGCAAGACCATGGGGCGCGCCCACTCGATGATGCTGGGGGCTGGCCTTTACATGGAAGCCTCGGGCGAGATGGAGCCGGGCTCGGTCTGGGCCGCCTACAACGACGAAGACACCATGCGCAAGGTTTGGGGTCAGATCGCCGATTGGTGTATCGCACGCAAGAACCGCATCAAGCTGATCTGGAACGACGCTGACACCCAGAAGAACGGTCTTCTGAACGAAGGCGTCGTGGTTGGTCAGACCTGGGATGGTCCGCCGCTGGCCCTGAAATCGGCAGGTGAGCCGGTGCATTATCAGGCACCTGTCGAAGGCGCGATGGCATGGGTGGACGGCATGTCGATGCCGGTTGGTGCCACCAATGAAGAGCAAGTCTATGCCTTCATCGACTATGCCTATCGCCAGCAGCCAGCCGGCAAGGCGATCGACAGCCACGGCTATAACTCGCCGGTTCTGGGTGCCGACACCCATTCGGGCGACACCTACAAGAAGAACTTCGCCGAAGCCTATCCGGGTGACAGCCTGGCCAACCTGAACCCCTGGCCTGCTGAAGCGCCTTGGTATGCCGACGTGCGCACCGAGTTCGTCAACAAGTTCAAGAGCGCCTAAGCGACTTGAAGATTGCGCGCCTCCGCCATGGGGTGGGGGCGCGTCACCAACCTGACTGAAACGTCTGAAAACGGTCGCACGCCTGATCTCAGCGCGTGATCGGCCTGTTCATGGGGAGAGACCATATGAGTGCCGGAGTAGGCGTCGATCTTGAAAACCTCTGGATCCGCTTTGGAGATTTCGTCGCCGTGCGCGACGCGAATGTGCACATCAAAGGGGGCGATTTCTTTTCGTTCCTCGGGCCATCGGGCTGCGGCAAGACCACGATCTTGCGCGCCGTTTCGGGTTTTCTTGAGCCCAGCGAAGGCAATGTGCTGATCGGGGGCAACAACATGCGTGGGATCGGGCCGAACAAACGCCCAACCGCGCTGATTTTCCAAAACCTCGCGCTGTTTCCCCTGATGAAAATCTGGGAAAACATCACGTTTTCGATGGAGATTGCCGGGGCTTCAGCCCGCGAACGTCGCAAGCGCGCAGACGAGCTTCTGGACATGATTGCGCTGCCCGGACAGGGCGACAAGCTGCCCAGCGAATTGTCAGGCGGCCAGCGTCAGCGTGTGGCGATTGCCCGTGCACTGTGCGCCGAACCGGACGTGCTGCTTCTGGACGAACCGCTGTCCGCGCTGGACCTGAAGCTGCGCCAACACATGCGCACCGAGCTGCGCGAGATTCAGCAGCGGGTGGGCATCACCTTCATCTACATCACGCACGATCAGGGCGAGGCGCTGACCATGTCGGACGACATCGCCGTGATGCGCGCAGGTGTGATCGACCAGATCGCCGATGGCAAAACCATCTACAACGATCCGGCGACCGCATTTGCCGCTAGTTTCGTGGGCGAAAACAACGTCTTCCGTGGCAAGGTGCTGGAGGTGCGTGACAACCACGCCCTGATCCGCACCAACCGTTCGGGCGATCTGCTGTCGCGCATTTCGACCGCCAATCACGGTAAGATGAAGGTCGGCGACGACGCTATGATGTTCATCCGCCCCGAGGCGCTTTCTCTGGCGCCGACCGGCACACAGGGCGACCATTTCGTCACCGCAAAAGTCACCCACGAGGAATTTGAAGGCAACAGCTTCAACATCTTCATGGAAGGCGACGGCGGCAAGGAACTGAAAGTTGCCATCCCCAATCACGGCCAGTCCTTCGATGACCATTCAGGCCAGGACATGACGCTGGAATACGAGGTCGACAACGCCGTTGCCGTCCCCGCCGGCGAATTGGCCGCGGAATAAGGAGTGGAGCGATGCCTAGTTTCCTGAAGGAATTCTTCAACCGGAACGGCACGCTGATGGGATCGTTGATGCTGGGTCTGGTCCTTTTCTGGACCATTGGCCTGATCATCCTGCCACAGCTGTCGATGCTGGACTTCTCGTTCCGACCAAACCTTCCCCCGCCCGAAATCGGTGGGCCGAAGGATGTCTATACGCTCGAGAACTACAAATACCTGATCTATGGCCCCGAAGGCGGGTCACAGGATTACAACGCGGTGGACTTGAAAGTATTCTTCCGCACCTTGGTGGCCGCCGTCTGTGTGACGCTGTTCAACCTGATCCTGTGCTATCCAATTGCCTATTATCTGGGCCAGACCAAGGGCAATCACATCCGCGTTTTCGCGCTGATGCTGATCATTCCCTACTGGATCAACGAGATTCTGCGGGCCTTTGCGCTGCGCATCATCTTTGGCGAAAGCGGCGTCATCAACACGCTGCTTGTGGGCACGGGGGTTTTCGACACGCCCTTTGACTTCATCCGCAATGACATCGCGCTTTATGCGGGTCTTGGGTATGCCTACATCCTTTTGATGATCTTCCCGATCTACAACGTGATCGAAAGCCTTGATCACAATCAGATCGAGGCCGCACGTGACCTTGGTGCACCCTGGTGGCGCATCCACAAGCGGGTGGTCATTCCCTACGCCAAACCGGGCATCAGCTCGGGCTGTACGATGGTGTTCATGCTGTCTGCAGGTGCGCTGGCCGCGCCGCAGATCCTTGGCGGGCCATCCTCGCTTTGGTTCACCCAGCTGATCTATCAGCAGTTCAACGACAACTCTGACTGGCCACAAGGTGCGGCCTACGCGATCGTTCTGCTTGTCACCTGTATCCTTCTGGTGCTGGCCTTGATGCGCGTGTTCAAAGTGAACATGGGGGATATCGGCAAATGACCTCTGATAAAATCATACGCGTCTCGATCTGGGTCTATCTGGGCATTTTCTTTGCCTATCTGCTGGGTCCGCTGGTCGTCATGTCGATCACGGCGTTCAACTCGCCCAGCTTCCCGCGGGCGGCCCCTTGGGAATGCCTGACCTTCGAATGGTTCTCAGCGCTGTTTCAGGACGAACGTATCCTGAACGGGATCAAGAACTCGATCCTTGTGGGGATGGGCACCGTGGTCATGTCGGTCGCCATGGGTCTGGCGGGGGCACTGATGCTGACGCAGATCTGGCCCAAGCTTCGGGCGACCTACTACACGATCATCATCGCACCGATCCTTATTCCGGGCGTTGTGATCGGTATCTCGACACTGGTGTTCTGGGATCGGATCAACCGGATGCTTGGACTGGGCGCGGACAGCTTCCTGTCGAACGGGCTGTTTCTGACCATCATCGGTCAGTCCACCTTTATTGCCAGCTATTGCATGCTGGTCCTGGTGGCCCGTCTTCAGCGCTATGACATTGCGCTGACCGAGGCGGCGTTGGACCTGGGTGCCACACATGCTCAGGCGTTCCGCAAGGTGCTGATGCCCTTCATGATGCCCGCGATCCTGTCGGCGGCGGTGCTGGCGTTCCTCGCTTCGTTCGAGAACTACAACACCACCACCTTCACCTTCGGGGAATACCCGACGCTGACGATCGAACTGGCCCAAAAGGTCCGTTACGGGATCACCCCGGCGATCTCGGCGCTGGCCTTCATGATCGTGGCTTTGACGGTGTTCTTCGCGCTTTTGAACGAAGCCAACATCAAGCGCAAAGCGATGATTGCGGATGCGCGCAAGGATGCCACAGTGGGCGAGCTTGCAGGCAAGATCGAGGTGCCCGGCATCATCAGCCGCAACCCGGCTGCCATCGCGCTGATCGTGCTTTTGATCGGAACGGTGACGGTGATTGGCTCTGCCATGACCTATAGCCCCGCGCAATGTATCGCCGGTGTGCAGGAGCAAAAGCGCATCGAGACCGAGAAGCGCATTCAAGAGCTGAAGGACAAGCGTGCCAAGGACGCCGCCGAGAAGGCCGCGAAAGAAGGCGCCGAGGGCGGGGCTGTGACGTCTGCACCCAAGCCGTCCAACAACTCGGGCTTCGGCAACGTCTTTGCCCCAAGCACCTTGCAAGAGGACGAAGGCGCGGCACCTGAAGCCGGATCGTCAAACAATTCCGGTTTCGGAAACGTGTTCGATCCAAATGCGTTGAACAGCGACGACAACTAGCGGCGCTGCGACCCAAAACAGGAAAGGCCCGGCATCACGCCGGGCCTTTTCACGTTTGGGTCGGTTGGATCAATCGTCCAGCTTGCGCGCCTCGTCCACCAGCATCACCGGAATGCCACCCCGGATCGGGAAAGCCAGCTTCGCGGCTTTCGACACCAGCTCCTGCGCCTGAGCGTCATAGCTCAGCGGCGTCTGGGTGACGGGGCAGACCAATGCCTCGATCATGCGACGGTCAAAACCTTGCGTTTCAGTCATTGTATTTTCTCCTCTCCCTGTCCTTTTCGCAGGGCAAATTCCATCAGCGTGACCAGCGTTTCACGACGGGTGGTCAGAGATGGCGCCTCTAAGAGCGCCTGTTTGTCAGCCGGGTCAAACGGGCAGAGCATCGACAGCGCGTTGACCAACAACTCGTCTTCGGCGGATTGCAGGCTGTCCCAGTCAGTCTGCAGCTCTTCCAGATCAAAATACCGCGTCAGAAGGTCCAGAAACCCCGTGCGGTCCATCTGTTGATCATGCTCGGCGGCACCCAGATCGGCATGAAAGCTCGCCCAGTCCATGCCCGCGCAAAGATAGGGCGTGAAACCCTGTTCGACCTTGCCCACCCGAAACCGAGATACGCCAGTCAACGTCACCATATAGCGCCCATCCTCGGTCTCGGTGAATGATGTAATCCGCCCGGCACAGCCGATGGATTGCAGCCGCGTGTTGATGCCGCATTCCTCGCCGATGGGCTGAATCATCGCAATCATCCGACCCGGTGTCTTCAGCGCATCATCCACCATCGCAAGGTATCGCGGTTCGAAAACATGCAAGGGCAAGCGGCCGCGCGGCAAGAGCAGCGCGCCCGAAAGAGGGAAGAGCGGCAGAGTGTCAGGCAGGTCAGCGTGAGAGATCATAAAACCAGTCTAGCGCGACCTTGCCCGTCATACAAAGATCATCGACGACAGTTTGCGACGCCCAGTCAGTGCGATGGGATCCTTGGCGTCCAGCGCGTCGAAAATCGTGAAAAGCTGGGTCTTGGCCGCGGCATCGTTCCATTCGCGGTCACGGCGAAACAGCTCGAGCAGCTCATCGACGGCACCCTGCACATCGCCAGCCGCATTCATCGCCACGGCCAGATCAAAGCGGGACTGGTGGTCATCGGGGTTGGCATCAACAGCGGCGCGCAGCTCGGCCACGGGGCCGGCGCTTTCAGCCTGACGGGCCAGCTCGATCTGGGCGCGCACGGCCTCCAGCTCGGGCGCATCGGCAATCTCGGCCGGGGCTCCGTTCAGCGTGGCTTCGGCGTCATCGGGCTTGTCGGCGGCCAGATGGCAGCGGGCCAGACCCGCAAAGGCAGGGGCCGAATTGGGGTCTTCTTCCAAGATCGCCGCATAGGTCTGGGCGGCGTCCTGAACCTCGCCCGCTTCAAGCATTTCGTCAGCTGCGGCAATCGCATCGGCCAGACCGCCGTCCCCACCAAGGGCCGCGACCTTGTCAACGAAGGCTTTGATTTCGCTGGGGGGCAACGCACCCTGAAACCCATCGGCGGGCTGACCCTGCCAGAAGGCATAGACAGTCGGAATGGATTGCACGCGCATCTGGCCGGCAATCATCTGGTTCTCGTCCACGTTCACCTTGACCATGCGCACTTTGCCGCCAGCCTCGGTCACAGCCGCTTCCAGTGCGGGGCCAAGTGTTTTGCACGGGCCACACCAAGGCGCCCAGAAATCGACGATGATCGGAACTTCTTGCGACGCTTCGACCACGTCCTGCATGAAGGTTGCTTCGCTTACATCCTTGATCAGTTCCACGCCGTCCGGCGCGCCGCCCAGTTCGAATTCCATGATTTTGGCTCCGTTAATTCCTTGGGGTCTATATGAACCCTGCGCGCCCGGGTTTAAAGGTCAAACGTCGCGAAGACCGGCGCATGGTCCGACGGTTTTTCCCACCCGCGCGCCGCACGCAGGACACGTGACCCATGACCCGCTTTCGAGATATCACCCGTTGCCCAGATATGATCCAGACGACGGCCCTTGTCCGCCGCATCCCAGTCTTTCGCCCGATAGGACCACCAGCTGTAAAGCTGGCCTTCGGGGATATCCTGCCGGGTGACGTCGACCCAACCGGCGGCGTCCTGAACTTCGGCTAGGGCCTCGACTTCGACGGGTGTGTGGCTAACGACTTTCAGAAGCTTCTTGTGGTCCCAGACATCATCTTCACGCGGGGCAATATTCAGATCACCCACAAGGATCGATTTTTGTGGTTTCTCACGTCCAAAATGGTCGCGCATATCTGTCAGGTAATCGAGCTTCTGGCCAAATTTCTCGTTCACCTCACGGTCTGCGACATCGCCACCTGCAGGGACATAGAAATTATGCACCGTCACGCCATTTTCCAATTGCCCGGCAATATGGCGGGCGTGACCGAGGTCGGCAAAATCAAAACTTTCAGCCTCGACCATCGGGATGCGCGACAGGATTGCGACGCCGTTATAACCCTTCTGCCCGCGCGCCACCATGTGGGTGTAGCCCAGCGCCTTGAAGCCTTCGAGCGGTATCTTGTCCACCGGGCTTTTGCATTCCTGAAGGCAGAGCACATCGGGCGCCTCGTCCTCGAGAAGCTTCAGGACAATCGGCTCGCGCAGACGAACCGAATTGATGTTCCAGGTGGCCAGGGTGAAGCTCATGATATCCTCCGGTTTCGCGCGTTTGAGGCGACCCTACACCGAGAAACATAGGGTGAACAGGGGCGAGTTTCATCCCGCCCCCTTTCATCAGGCATAGGACACGACTTCCCATTCAACGCCATCGTGATCGTCGAAATAAAAGCGTTTGCCTGGTTCATAGTCCCCGTGATTATGCGGCTTGAACCCGGCGGCTTTGGCGCGCGCTTCGACCGCGTCAATGTCATCGACAACAACACCCACATGGTTCAACCCAGCGCGGGTTGTATAGGAATGCTGTGGGTCTTTTACCGCCATATTCGGCGTGTATAGAGCCACATAGCTGTCTTCATCGCCCACATGGGCCGTGTATCCACCCGACATCGCATCCCCCTCCCAGCGGATCTTCCATCCGAACACGGCGCCCAGCCATGCGGCGGTCGCCTTGGGGTTCGATACAGTCACATTCACATGCTCCAGATTTGCCATTTTGGCCTCCTTGATCTTTGGTGCGACTCGGTTGATAATTCCTAAAGCTAACTTTAGCTCAAGCTTTTTCTTTCGGAGGATGCACATGGACCGCAGAAACGAGATTTCCATAGGCACCTTAGCCAATCGCACCGGGCTGGCCGTGTCTGCGATCCGGTACTACGAAACCCAAGGTTTGGTCGCGCCTGAACGCAATGCGGGTGGTCAGCGGCGGTTTCTTCGGTCTGACATCCGCCGCCTAAGCTTCGTGATGATCGCACAGAAGTTCGGCTTCACGTTGGACCGGATTCGCGACGTGCTGGGGCGCCTTCCCCAAAGCCGCACGCCCACCGCCAAGGACTGGACCGAAATCTCGCAAGACTTCCGCGCGGAACTCGATGAACAGATCGCAGCCCTGACCCGCCTGCGTGATAAGCTGGACGGTTGCATAGGCTGCGGCTGTCTATCACTGGACCGTTGCGCGCTTTACAACCCGGATGATGTGGCAGCGGATAAAGGCGCAGGACCGCGGTATTTGATGGGGGATGAGGCCGTGAGGCCGGAGGCATAGAGAGCTCTGGCGAAAACACAGCAGAGTTCGGATACCTTCCTGTGAAAGAAAAACCGGGCCACGAGGGCCCGGCCAGTCTTGCAGGGAGGAATGTGCCCATAACCCCAGGCACAAGGGAACTTCAGGCGTTCAGCCGATACCCGCCGCTTTCTGTCACCAACAGACGTGCGTTCGAGGGATCAGGCTCGATCTTCTGACGCAGGCGATAGATGTGGGTTTCCAGCGTGTGGGTGGTGACACCGGCGTTGTAGCCCCAGACCTCGTGCAAGAGCACGTCTCGCGCCACAACTCCGTCGTTTGAGCGATAAAGAAACTTCAGAATGTTCGTCTCTTTTTCGGTCAGACGCACCTTGCGGTCATCTTCGGTCACCAGCATTTTCACGGACGGCTTGAACGTATACGGCCCAAGCTGGAAAACGGCATCTTCGGATTGTTCGTGCTGGCGCAGCTGGGCGCGAATACGGGCCAGAAGCACCGGGAATTTGAAGGGTTTGGACACGTAGTCATTGGCGCCTGCGTCCAGCCCCAGAATAGTGTCGGCGTCGGTATCATGTCCCGTCAGCATCAGGATCGGGCATTTTACACCCTGCTTGCGCATCACGCGGCACAGCTCGCGCCCATCCGTGTCGGGCAGCCCCACGTCAAGGATCACCAGATCATAGAGCGCTTCTTTGGACTTGGTGATTGCTTCGGCCCCGTTTCCGGCTTCGAACACGTCAAAGTCTTCGGTCATCAGAAGCTGTTCAGCCAAAGCGTCGCGCAGATCTTCGTCATCATCAACCAGCAAAATCTTCTTCAGTGTGGACATGGTGCCCTCCTTCGTCGTGTTGACATCAGATTTGTGGGCGCGCACGAAAATGACAAGAGTTGCTACATTTCCCTCACGCCCTCGTGTCAATTCGCCGGGAAATGTTTCATATCGTGTCAGAACCGCCTATCTAAGGGCAACGAGGATGACCATGACGCTTGCCCCAGACCAGACCGAACTGATTGCCCGCGCCCGTGCTGATTTACGCATGGGTGTGCCGGTGGCGCTGCATCTGGACGGGCGTTGGGTGATCGCAGCGGCAGCCGAGACCTTATCTGCCGGGCGGCTGGACAACCTGCGCGCGCTTGGCGATGCCACCCTGGCCATCACCCCGCGCCGGGCCGAAACCCTGAAAGCACGCGCATATTCCGACCGTGTGGCCCGGATCGAGCTGCCCAGAGAAGCAGACACTGCTTGGATAACCGCTGTGGCCGACCCGGCGGATGATCTGTCCAACCCAATGAAAGGTCCGTTTCGCACCTGCCGGGGTGGGGATGACAGGTTAGAGGCGCAAGCGATCGCGTTGTGTAAATCCGCCCAGCTTTTGCCCTCGGCTTTGGTAATTGCGACCAACGAGGCACCATCACTTGCCGCCACAAACGCGCTGACGGCAATTCAACTGAATGCAGACACTCTGCGGGAATTGTCGCTGGCACCGGTTGTACATGCCCGTCTGCCCATCAGCGTGAGCGAAGCAGGTCGGTTACATATCTTCCGCCCACAGGACGGAGGTGAAGAGCATTATGCCGTCGAAATCGGCCGCCCCTCGCGCGACGAAGCGGTGCTTGCGCGCCTGCACTCGGCCTGTTTCACCGGAGATGTTCTGGGCAGCCTGAAATGCGATTGCGGCCCACAGCTTCATGGCGCCCTTGGTGCCATGGGGAAAGAAGGCGCGGGCGTTCTGCTTTACCTCAACCAAGAAGGGCGCGGCATTGGGCTGGCTAACAAGATGCGCGCCTATTCTCTACAGGATCAGGGCTTCGACACGGTCGAGGCCAATCATCGTTTGGGCTTTGAAGATGATGAACGTGATTTCCGCATCGGGGCAGAAATCCTGAAATCCCTGGGTTTCACGAAGGTGCGGTTGATGACCAATAACCCACGCAAAGTGACGATGATGGAGGCCACGGGCATCAAAGTCACGGACCGCGTGCCGTTGAAAGTGGGCGAGGGTGCGCATAACGCCGCATATCTGGCCACCAAAGCCGCGAAATCCGGACATCTCCTGTGACCCCGCGACGCCATGATATGGTCGTCACGCGCTGGGGTGCACGTTTCATGGGGCGCCGGTTTCCCGTATCAATCGGCCGCGGCGGCATGACTGACGATAAATGCGAGGGGGATGGCGCCACACCACGTGGCATCTGGCGGCTGGTGGGGGGGAAATACCGTTCAGATCGCGTGACTCATCCAGATGGGATGATGTGCCTGGACCCGATTGCACCCGATGATATCTGGTCAGATGACCCTTCTGACACAAGCTACAATCACCCGCTCCGTGCTGCCAGTTATCCGATGAGCCACGAGAAGCTGCACATGACGGCGCGCCTGTACGATGTTGTGCTGTATAGTGACTGGAACTTCCCAAATGCAGTTCCTCTGCGCGGGTCGGCCATCTTTGTCCACCAATGGCGCAAACCACGCCACCCTACGGCGGGCTGCCTTGCCTTTGCGCCAAAAGACTTGCGCTGGATTTTGGCGCGTTGGACACCACAAAGCCGGATATTCGTCCGTTAAGAATCTGCGCGATCTCTATTTTCTTGTCCCAAATACCTTGGAGTGAATGCGCGTCCGCGCAGAGGGGCAAAGCCCCTAGCCATAGTCCCTGGCGCCAAATATCGCAGATCCCACACGGACATAGCTCGCACCTTGCGCAACGGCCCGCTCAAAATCACTGCTCATTCCCATGGACAGTCCGGACAGGTCATGCCGCTTCGCGAGCTTGGCCAAAAGCGCGAAATGAAGACTGGGTTCCTCGTCTGATGGTGGGATACACATCAGACCTTCAATGGGCAGCTTCAGCTCATCGCACAATTCGACCAACTCACCCAATCCTTCCGGCAATACACCTGCCTTCTGGGGCTCTTCACCTGTGTTCACTTGTATGAACAACCGGGGGCAAGACCCCTCTTCCTGAGCGATACGTGCGATTGCACGAACAAGCTTTGGACGATCAACTGTCTGAATGACGTCAAAAAGCCCCATAGCTTGCCGGGTTTTGTTGGTTTGAAGCGGGCCTATCAGGTGAAGCTCGATGCCGTCGAACTTCTCTTTCAGGTCAGGCCACTTGCCCGCCGCTTCCTGCACCTTGTTTTCGCCAAACACGCGATGCCCTTCGTCCAGAACCGCGACCACACGGTCCAACGGCTGCACCTTGGACACGGCAATTAATTGTGTAGACCCCGGCGCACGGCCCATTCGGGCCTCTTCCTTGGCGATGTGGTCCTGAATGTCTGAAAGAGCCATGGGTCATCCTGTCGTTTCTTCAATAACAGATGTCCCAAAAGAAAAGAGCGGGCGCAAGGCCCGCTCTTCCCTTACCAAATAATCCGTTAGGATTAGAAGGTCATGATGATGCCGAGGTCAGCAACGGTCACGCCGCCAACTTCACCAACACCGGCGTTAACCGAAGCGCCGCCGCCCAGGTCGTAGGCAACGCCCAGACCCCAAGCGTCAGCCGAAGCGCCGGCTACGTCAACTTCCGAGTAAGCAGCCGAAACGGTAGCAGCGCCCATGGTGTAGGCAGCGTGCAGGCCGTATGCGGTGATGTCGTTGTCGCTGTTGCGCGAGTACAGAGCGTTCACAGCGAAGTCAGCGATTGCACCGCCAGCTTTCACGTGGATCGTGCTCGAACCGTCAGCAATGTCGTCGTAACCCAGGCCGAAGTTGTAGTCGCCCATGGCGTAGGTAGCAGCGATCGAGAACTGCTCGGTGCCGTTCATGTCGTACGACAGAGCAACGCCGAAGTCACCGAAGGTGCCTTTGTACATGATGTTGCCAACGTCAGCAGCGTCGATCAGAGCTTCTGCAACGTTGTCTACACCCAGACCCGAGTAACCGATGTCCGACAGACCCAGGGTGTCGTCAACAGCCGAACCAACAGCGCCAACGCTCAGGTTGCCGAAGCCACCTTCGATGAACACTTCGGTGTCACCAACTGCGGTTGCACCGCCGTCCATGGTGATGTCGAAGTCAGCGCCGAACGACAGGCCACCATCGGTTTCGCCACGCATGGCAACCGACAGGGTGGTGTAGTAATCAGGTGCCCACTCGTCGGCAGCGCCGTCGGTGTAGACAAAGCCGAAGCCGGCTTCACCCGAGAAGCTTACTTCAGCGGCGGCGATGCCAGCCGATGCGACCAGAGCGGTCGAAGCGAAGAGAATCTTTTTCATTTCGTTTTCCCTCATGTTTCAAGAGTTCGCCTCAATTCAGGGGAATCCGAATTGAGTATGCTTGGGTAATTCCATCTTTCAGGCGGTCATTGCAAGCAGACTGAAACCGTAAATTGGATTGCGGAAGGCATTGGTGCTTCTATGCCACAGTTTTTCCCGCCAAACTCTACAAGCCCCGGAAATTCGCGTGAAATCCCTAATTTCACGCTTGTTTCGCAGCCGCAAAAACGCTTGCCCGTTGCCGACCCCTTATATACTAACAAGAAGAAATCGGGAAACGGGGCATTTTTCATGCGCATCGTGAAGACTTTTGCATCAGGCATCGCACTGGTTGCTGTGCTGGGCTTGGCTGCTTGTAGCGGCGGAAGCGGTTCAGCCGGATCGGGTAATATCTTTGGTGGTGGATCTGGCAACCAAAAACAGTCAACTGGCGGCCTACGGCACCAGCCAAAGCCTGAAGAAAAGCGTGAAACCATCTGGGATTTGTTCACGAATGTAGACGATCCCAACACAACGGTCGAAGTGAATCGCTACATCTGGAATGCCTCTTTGGACGTTCTGAGCTTTATGCCGGTACAGGCCGCTGACCCGTTCTCAGGCATCATTGTCTTCGGATATGGCCGCCCATCCGGTGGCGGCACGGCGCATAAGGCCACAGTCTATGTCCGTGATCCCGCACTAGACGCGCGGTCGCTTTCAGTTGCGCTTTATACCCGCAGTGGGCCGGCCAGTGCAGAAGCCGTGCGCAAGGTCGAAGATGCAATCCTGACCCGTGCGCGCCAGCTGCGCATTCGTGACGGTAAACTCTAGACCCGAAACGATCAGACTTATAAGACATGCGCCGGGCCCCTCGCCCGGCGTTTTCACATCAAGGACCTGACGAATGTCGCGATACACTGCCGCCGATATCGAACCGAAATGGCAAAAAGCCTGGCACGAGGCTGGAATATTCACCGCCAAGCGCGATGAAACCAAGCCCAAATACTATGTGCTTGAGATGTTCCCCTATCCGTCAGGTCGTATCCATATGGGCCACGTGCGCAACTATACGATGGGCGACGTGATCTCGCGGTATAAGTCATCTTGCGGCTTCTCGGTTCTGCACCCGATGGGCTGGGACGCGTTCGGGATGCCCGCCGAAAACGCGGCAATGGCGCAGGGTGGCCACCCCGGCACATGGACCTACGACAACATCAAGACCATGAAAGGTCAGATGCGCCCGCTGGGTCTGTCGATTGACTGGAGCCGTGAATTTGCCACCTGTGACCCGGAATATTACGGCCAGCAGCAGGCGATGTTCATCGATTTCATGGAGAAAGGGCTGGTTTACCGCAAGAACGCCACGGTGAACTGGGACCCGGTCGACATGACGGTTCTGGCCAATGAACAAGTGATCGACGGCTGCGGCTGGCGCTCGGGTGCGCCGGTGGAACGTCGCGACCTGACGCAGTGGTTCTTCAAGATCTCGGATTATTCGGGTGAACTGCTGGATGCGCTGGACGGTTTGGACAACTGGCCCGAGAAAGTGCGCACCATGCAGGCCAACTGGATTGGCCGCAGCCAAGGTTTGCAGTTCTCCTTCGAGCGCGTGGATGGTGGCGACGGGATCGAGGTCTATACGACGCGCCCCGACACGCTGTTGGGCGCGAGCTTCGTCGGTATCTCACCCGATCACCCGATTTCCAAGGCGCTCGAGGCGGAAAACCCCGAGATTGCCGCGCAGCTGGTCGAAATGCGCAAGGGAGGCACCACCGCCGAAGCCATCGAAACCGCCGAAAAGCTGGGGTATGACACCGGCATTCGCGTGAAACACCCGCTGAACCCCGATTGGGAGCTGCCCGTCTGGATCGCCAACTTCATCCTGATGGATTACGGCACCGGCGCGATTTTCGCCTGCCCAGCGCACGATCAGCGCGATTTGGACTTCTGCCGGAAGTATGACCTGCCGGTCGTTGACACGTTCCTGTCGCTGGACGATCCGAAGCCCGTTGAAGACGAAGCCTTCGTGCCGCCGAAAACCGAGAAGGTGAAATGGGTCGACCATTTCGCCGGTCTGGACGAGGCCACCGGGGAAGAGGCGATCGACGCAACCGTCAAATTCGCCGAAGACGCCGGCTGGGGCACAGGTGTCGAGAAATTCCGCCTGCGCGATTGGGGCCTGAGCCGCCAGCGATATTGGGGTTGCCCGATTCCCGTCATTCACTGCGACGATTGCGGTGTTGTGGCCGAAAAGAAAGAGAACCTGCCGGTCAAACTGCCCGAGGATGTCAGCTTCGACACCCCCGGCAACCCGTTGGACCGTCACCCGACCTGGCGTGATTGTGCCTGCCCATCCTGCGGCAAGCCCGCCAAGCGTGAAACGGACACGATGGACACGTTTGTCGATTCGTCTTGGTACTTCGCGCGCTTCACCTCGCCCAATGCGGCGACGCCGACCGATCTGGAGGAGGCCTCCTATTGGATGAATGTCGACCAGTATATTGGCGGCATTGAGCACGCGATCCTGCACCTGCTCTATTCGCGCTTCTTCGCCCGCGCGATGAATATCTGCGGCCACCTGCCAGAAAAAGCACGTGAGCCGTTCAACGCACTGTTCACCCAAGGCATGGTGACCCACGAAATGTACGTAGGTTCTGAAAAGATCGAGGCTGGCGAAGATGCTGAAACAGCAGATGGCACTTCTGCCAAACTGGTCTGGCATGCACGTCCTGTATATTATTACCCAGAAGACGTCGTCCGCTTTGAGGATTCCGGAAAGCCAATGGCTTTTTCAAAGAAAGACATCGAAGAGGAAGGTCTCGATCCCAATGACACGTCATCACTCATTAGATGGTGGCGCGCGCAAGATGAGCTAGATCCGTCTGATGAACCCAAACGATTGCGTGTTTATCCTTCGGCCAAGATGTCGAAATCGAAATGCAATGTCGTTGACCCGGTGAACATCATCGAAGCCTTCGGCGCGGATACCGCCCGTTGGTTCGTCCTGTCCGATTCGCCCCCTGAACGTGACGTGGAATGGACCGCATCCGGTGCAGAAGCCGCCGCGAAGCATTTGGCCCGCGTTTATGCGACCGCGGTGAAAATCGCCGATATGGATGACGCGGACGGCAACGATGAAGAGCTTCTGCGCGCCATGCACAAAGCCATCCATGACGTGACCATGGGCATCGAAAGCTTCGGCTTTAACGCAGCCATCGCCAAGCTTTACGCCTTCCAGAACGCCATTTCGAAATCGAAAGCAGGCGGCAAGGCGCAAAAGCAAGCGATGCGCACCATGGCGCAGCTGATGTCGCCCATGACGCCGCACCTGTCCGAGGAAATCTGGTCGATGCTGGGCGGCGAATGTCTGGTGGCGCAGGCCGCATGGCCCGTCGCCGACGAAGCCATGTTGGTCGAGGATACCGTGACCCTGCCGATCCAGATCAACGGCAAACGCCGTGCGGAAATCAGCGTGCCCAAAGACATGGACAAGTCCGAGGTTGAAAAACTCGCGCTGGCCGAGGATGCTGTTGTCAGGGCGCTGGATGGTAAGGCCCCGAAGAAAGTCATCGTTGTTCCGGGACGTATTGTGAATGTCGTGGTCTGATCGCCGCAAGTTTTTGAAATTCTTTGCCGTTGCAAGCGTGATCTCTGGCTGCGGATTCACCCCGGCCTATGCACCCGGAGGCTCGGCAGACGGATTGCGCGGCGCGGTCAGCGTCGCAGAACCCAGTGACGCCAACAGCTATGAGTTCGTGAAGCAACTGGAAACCCGGTTGGGGCGCAATCTGTCCGCGCCTTACCGTCTTGACTACACGATTACCACGCGATCCGAAGGCGTCGGCATCACACCCCGGCAGGAAATCACCCGAACGCAGGTGTTGGGAGCTGTCGAGTTTACCGTGACCTCGGTCGCAAGTGGTGACGTGGTGCAACGCGGGAACATCTCGAATTTCACTTCTTATTCGACTGAAGGGTCAACCGTATCAACGGCCGCCGTCGAGCGGGACGCAAATCGTCGCCTGATGGTGTCATTGGCGGATCTTATGACGACCCGCTTCATCGCGACCTACGCGGATTGGGGCGCATGAAACTGGCAACGCGGGATGCCGCGCGGTATTTCGCGAAACCCGACCCCTCGCGCACCGGTGTTCTGATCTTTGGGTCAGATGCCATGCGCGTCGCGCTGAAGCGGCAAGAGTTGATTGCCAATCTGATCGGCCCCGAAGGCGAAGATGAAATGCGTCTGACACGCATTCCGGCTGCAGATTTGCGCAAGGACCCTGCCTTGCTGTCTGATGCGATCAAGGCACAGGGGTTCTTTCCCGGTCCACGCGTCGCCTTTGTCGAGGATGCAACCGATACGCTGACCAAAATCATCACCCCGGCAATTGCGGACTGGCAAGAGGGCGACGCGCAGGTTGTTGTGACAGCAGGCTCGCTGACCGCCCGATCAGCGCTGCGCAAGCTGTTTGAGGGCCATCCAAACGCCTATGCCGCCGGTATCTATGACGACCCGCCGTCGCGTGATGAAATCGAAGCCGATTTGAAACGGGCTGGCGTGGCGCAGGTAGACAGCGAGGCGATGAATGACCTGATGGGCTTGTCACGCGCTCTGGATCCGGGAGATTTCCGCCAGACGGTCGAGAAGCTGGGGCTTTACAAACTGTCAGATCCGTCACCGGTTACTCCCGACGATGTCTTGGCTGTGGCGCCTGCATCAACAGAAGCCGCACTGGATGATCTTCTGCACGTGGTGGCCGAGGGGCGCGCGGGTGAGATCGGCCCTATTCTTGCAAAACTGCAGGCTCAGGGCGTTGCTGCCGTTGGGCTGTGCATTGGCACCACGCGCCATTTCCGCGCGCTACATGCGGCCAGTTCGGACCCATCCGGTCCCGGGCAAGGCATCAATCGCTTGCGCCCTCCGGTGCATTTTAAGTCCCGTGATCGTATGGTCCGGCAGGCGCAGAAATGGGGGTTGAGGCGCCTGGAGCAAGCGCTTGAGGTCTTGATTGAGACCGATCTGACCCTTCGGTCCGCACAGAAAGCGCCTCAGATGGCGTTGATGGAGCGCACGTTGATCCGCTTGGCAATGATGGGTGGCCGGCGCTAAAGCTTATCCCGAAGCGCTTTCGTTCAAGGCGTATTCAGCAGCAGCTCGCCCGGCATGACGCCCTGTGGCAAAACAGGTGGTCAAAAGATAGCCCCCCGTGGGCGCCTCCCAGTCAAGCATCTCGCCGCAGGCGAAAACCCCTGGCAGGGCCGAGATCATCAAGCCGTCGTCCAGAGCCTCAAATGGCAGGCCTCCTGCGGTTGAAATCGCCTCGTCCATCGGGCGCGGGCCTTGGATCGGGACCGGCAAGCCCTTGATCAGACTGGCAAGCGCAGCTGGATCGGTGGGAAGAGGCCGCGCGAATTCCTGCAGCAAAGCCAGTTTCACCGGATCAAGTTTCAGCACTTTGCGCAGGTGATTTGACCAACTGGCCTTGCCGCGCGGTCGCGAAATGCGCGCCTGAACATCTGCAACATTGCGATCCGGCTGAAGATCCAACGATAGCTGCGCGCCATCGCGCACGGCGCGGCTTATCGCGTAGATCGCGGACCCTTCAACGCCACGCGATGACAGCACAAATTCTCCCAACACAGATTGCTCGCCTGCCGTCACCCGCACGGGCTTTACAGGGCACCCAAAATGGCGCTCCATATGATCGCTCCACGCGATATGAAAACCCATATTTGCGGGTTGAAAGGCTGTGCATCTGACGCCGTTTTCTTGCAGGATCGACACCCATTTTCCATCCGACCCCAACCGTGACCAGCTGGCGCCGCCCAGCGCAAGAACCGTCACGTCAGGGTGCAAATCTTGCCGACCTTCAGGGGTGTCAAACTGCAGGCCGTCCTGAGATACGCCCACCCATCTCCAGTTTCGGAGCAGCTCGACGCCCAATGCATCAAGCCGCGCAAGCCAGACACGAAGCAGAGGCGACGCTTTCATCACCTGCGGAAAAACGCGGCCAGACGACCCAGTGAAGACCTCTTGCCCCAAAGCGCGGGCCCAATCCTGAACCGCATCGGGACCAAAGCCCGCGACAATGTCCCTAAGCCTGTCTGGACCGTGAATTTGGGGCAAAAACGCTGAAACAGGCTCTGATTTTGTAAGGTTAAGACCAGACTTCCCCGCCATCAGAAACTTACGGGCTGGCGAGGGCTTGGCCTCGGCAATGGTCACGCGAAGGCCCGCTTGGGCAAGCTCTTCTGCCGCCATCAGGCCAGCCGGGCCTGCGCCAATGACCAGCGCAGTGGTCACGATGACTTGGGCGTTTCACCCAGCATCTCGACCACACGGTGCGGATAGGGAATTTCGATCTCGTTGGCCTTCAGGGTCTTCCAGATTTGCATCATAACGCGCGGTGTAAACTTGTTGCGGCCGTCATCAATGCCGTTCACCCAAAACTCCAGCGCGAAATCAACGCCACTGTCGCCAAAGGCACGCAGCTCACAATCGGGCATATGTTCCGCGCCGTCTGTCAGAACAAAATCAAGCTCCGCCACCGCCTTTTCAACAATGCCCGGAACGGCTTCGATATCGGCTTTGTAGCTGACAGAAAAAGGCGCCTCATAGCGATTGGCACTGCCCGCATCTGAATAGTTCACCACGCGCGTGGTAATGAAGTGCTCGTTCGGAACAACGATCCAGCGCCCATCAAAGGTCTCGAGGATCGCCGCACGGGCCGTCATTTTGACGATGGTCCCAGCTTCGCCGCCATCCAGTTCAACATAGTCCCCAACAGTGGCCTGCCCTTCGACAAGAAGGATAATCCCCGAGATGAAGTTCGACGCGATCTGCTGCAAACCAAACCCCAGCCCGACACCAATCGCACCACCCAAAACGGCCAGCGACGTCAGATTGATGCCCATAATGTTCATCAACACCAGGAAGGCCGCACCGAAGATGCCAATCTCGGCCGCTTTCGCTGCCAGTTCGCGCGTGGCGGGGCGCATTTCTTCCTGCTTTTTGATCACTTGCGCGGTTTGGTCGTTGGACCACCGCCCAAGCCAGAAAATGATGCCGCCCACGACCGCAAAGCGAATGGCAAACAGCAAAGAGAAACTCATATTGCCAAGCGGCACGACAGTTTCGTCAAGCTTCGTGGTGACCAGCTCCAGCAATCCCACCGCGTAAAGCGCAGCCATGGGTATCAGGATGTATTTGCCCAACAGCTTCAGGAACGGATCCTTGATGATCTCGCGCGCAAAGGCACGCACCGCCAAAAACAGGAAAACGCGTTTACCAAAAGCGATAACAGCCCCGGACCCAAAGATGGACCGGGTCACCTGTTCGCCAATCCCCGTAAAGACCCAGGCCAGAAGCGGCATGGTCAAGGGCAGGAAAATCAGGGCAAACAGGCGCAGTTTCGATATCGGGTGATTGCGATCACCACTTGGCGTCAAAAGGCGCGTCAACAAGGGTTCCAGCTTCTTGTCAGCGAACCTTGCAGCCAGATAGGCCACGACCAGCAAGCCAAACTGGGACCACGCGGCAGGAGATAACAGCCAGCCTTCTGCGATATCCCAGCCCTGGTTCAAATAGCCCAGCGCCGTGTTCAGAATTTCGGGTCGGTTTTCCATCTGAAGTCCCCTGCCTTCACAACTTGCCTGATCAAGCTTTCGCGCATGGATAGCGGTTTGGCCTCAAAGGGCAAGGATTCCTTGCCGATCTGTGCCCTTCGCAGTCAGCCGATCCCGCCTAACGTCGCGCAAAGCCGCTATCATTTTGTGTCCCGATTGAGGGGTGATTGCCTCAGAAAGAGTGCAAGTAGGCCGGCATAGAGCCAATATCAGGGGATCATTCGCTTCATCGCTGCAACGTGCTCTGCACTTTGAGACCGCGCATGATCCGCCAGCTCAAACGCAGTAGCCAACACGTCATCCGTATCGACAACCCGGTCGATCAGCCCCCACGCCAAAGCCTCATCCGTCAGGATTTTCTGCCCGGCCATCAAGATCATCTTGGCCTTCGCCGGTCCCACCAGTGCTGAAAGGCGTGCGGGGTCCGAAGGTTGGGGCAGATAACCCAGCTTCATCACCGGGTAGAAAAACTTGGCCCCCGGCACCGAAACACGCAGGTCACATGCCAAGGCCATACCGAACGCACCCCCCGCGAGTGTGCCGTTCAAAGCAGCGATGGTCAGGCACGGCGCAGCGGCAACCGCGCCGGATAGGCGCTCCCACACATCATCCGTCGCCAGTCCGGCCTTGGCTTCGTCCAGATCAGCCCCGGCAGAAAAAACCTTGCCGGCACCGGTCAGGATCATAACGCGCGCATCCCCGGCAGCCTCCTGAGCAATCTGAGCCAGTTCCTCCAGCATCGCCTTGGTCAGCGAATTTGCCTTGTCCGGGCGGTTGATCGTCACCGTCCAGACACCATCTTCCTTTTGCAGATCAATCATTCAAACACTTTCGCCCGTTTTCGAATTGCCACATCGCGCAAAGAAACCTCGTGCCCTTTGAACTCATCTGCATCCTCAGAACACATCCACAGAAGCGTGCGGGCCACCCATTCTGGCGGAATGTGGTCATCCCAATTCAGCTGGGCAACCGCATTGATGCCGGAAGCTTTGATCTCGCGCTGCATTTGGGTCGCTACCGTGCCCGGTGACAACCCGATCGCGCGAATGCCTTTGCCCGCGTTCTCAAGGTGCAACGCCTCGTTAAACATGTGCACCCCCGCCTTTGATGTGCAGTAATGTGCCCATCCTTCCAACGGATGATGTGCCGCCCCTGAGCTGATGGTCAAAATCGAGCCGCTGCCACGCCCGATCATTCCAGGAAGCACCGCTCTTGCGCCGTAGTAGACACCTTTCAGGTTCACATCGATCACATGCGCCCAATCTGCAGGGTCACTTTCAGAAATGGGCCCGATGGGCTCGATCATGCCGGCGTTGTTGATCAACACATCCACGGCTCCAAACCGCGCGATGGCCAGATCAACCGCCGCCTTAACCTGGCTCCAATTCGCCACGTCACAGGTCACGGCCAACGCCTTGTCCCCGATATCATTGGCAATGGCTTGAATCTGCGATGCGCTGCGCGCCGTCAAGACCACATTGGCACCAGCCTGCGCAAAAACATGTGCGGCGGCTTCTCCGATCCCACGGCTTGCGCCTGTGATCAGAACGGTTTTTCCTGTCATTTCCTGCATGTTGCGGCCCTCCTCGAATGAATGCTAGCGCAGCATTCGAGCGGATACCAGAGACACATCTTGCGAGCACGAGATGCAGAGGTTACCTGAAAGGCACGCAATGAAAGGATGCCACATGCGCGACACGCTTGACAGCTTGACCCAGCAGCTATTGGACGCCGCCCAAAAAGCGGGTGCGGATCAGGCAGATGCACTGGCGGTCGATGGCACATCGGTTTCAATTGATGTGCTGAACGGCCAGTTGGAACATGCCGAACGTTCCGAGGGTGTGGATATCGGGCTGCGCGTGCTTGTCGGTCAGCGTCAGGCCTGTGTCTCTGCCTCGGATGTATCAGCGGATACGATCGCCAGCATGGCCGAACGTGCGGTGGCCATGGCCAAAGAAGCCCCCAAAGATCCACATGTCATGCTGGCCCAACCCGGGGCACTGGCGCAAAACTGGGATTTGAGCGCTCTGGAGCTTGCCGATCCAACCGCGGAACCCGATCCCGCCGCACTTGAACGTGACGCGCTGGAAGCAGAAGCCGCAGCACTTGGCGTCAAAGGTATCAGTCAGGTTGCCAGCAGTTCGGCCGGATATGGGCGGCACCAGTTCCACCTTGCGACGTCGAACGGATTTTCAGGCGGTTATGGTCGCACCAACCGCGCGATCACCACAGTTGCGATCACGGGTGAAGACGCCACAATGGAGCGCGACTATGCTGGCGAAATGCGTATCTTCCAAAGCGACCTTCCATCTGCCGCCGAGATTGGCGTCAAAGCAGGCACCCGCACGGTCGAGCGCGCAGGCTCGCGAAAGCCGCCCACCGGCGCCTATCCGGTGCTGTATGACGAACGCATCTCGTCTTCTTTGATTAGCCACCTGCTGGCTGCCGCAAATGGCGCCATGATTGCGCGCGGCTCATCCTGGGCCATGGACCTTTTGGGCGAGCAGATACTGCCCGAGACCCTGGACCTTGTAGAAGATCCGCATCGCAAACGCATATCGGGATCGCGCCCCTTTGACGGCGAAGGGCTGGCCACCACAACGCGCAAGATCATCGAAAAAGGTGTGCTGACCGGTTGGACGCTGGACCTTGCCACCGCGCACAAACTGGGAATGGAAAGCACGGCCAGCGCCTCGCGGGGGACGTCTTCGCCGCCATCGCCTTCGGTTTCCAATGTGGCCCTAACTCAAGGGAATGTGACCCGAGACGAGCTGATATCCCAAATGGGAACCGGGCTTTTGGTGACGGGCCTTATCGGGTCCACAATCAATCCCAATACAGGGGACTATTCCCGTGGCGCTTCGGGGTTCTGGGTGGAAAACGGCCAAATCGCATATCCGGTCAACGAATGCACCATCGCAGGCAATCTGCGGGATATGCTGAAACGCATCATCCCCGCCAATGACGCCGAAACGCATCTTAGCCGGATGGTTCCAAGCCTGCTTGTCGAAGGGATGACCCTTGCCGGTGACTGATGATCTCGCTCTTCTGATCGCGGCTGCACAGCAAGCTGGAAAGGTGGCATCGGGGTTTTTCCGAGGGGCTGCCGAGCGCTGGGAAAAACCCGGCGGACAAGGTCCGGTCACCGAGGCCGATCTGGCAGTTGACCGGTTATTGCGCGCAGAGCTGACCGGTGCCCGGCCCGGCTATGGCTGGCTGTCAGAAGAAACCGAGGACACGCCACAGAGGCTAGAGGCCGAGCAGGTCTTTATCGTCGATCCAATCGACGGTACGCGTTCGTTCATTGAAGGCTCGACCACATGGGCGCATTCGCTTGCGATTGCCCGCAAGGGCGTGGTTGAGGCCGCCGTTGTCTACCTGCCAGAGCGCGACAAGCTCTATGCCGCTGCGCGTGGACAAGGCGCAACGCTGAACGGCACGCCGGTCGCGATCAGCGAAAAAGCTGAACTGGACGGCGCGACGGTTCTGGCCGCAAAGCCAAATCTGGACCCTTCAATGTGGAAAGGGCGGCATGTCCCGCCGGTAGAGCGTAACTTTCGCAGCTCATTGGCCTACCGGATGTCGCTGGTTGGCGAAGGCCGGTTTGACGCCATGATGACACTGCGCGCGACATGGGAATGGGACGTAGCAGCCGGTGCATTGATCGTTCAAGAAGCTGGCGGTCAGGTCTCGGACCAACTTGGACGGCCCGCGTTGTTCAACAACCCAAATCCGCAACTGCGCGGGCTGGTCGCGGGTGCGCCCCGGGTGCAACGTGGGTTGGTGGAAAGGCTTGCTTAAGCTGTTAGGCTAACATCCTTTTAAATTAGGCCATTGCCAAGAAATTCTTTATCGCTAACATGTGTCTGACGCTATATATTCAAGGACGCATTCGTGACAGATAAAGCCCCCTCTCCAAACCGCCGCCCCCTCACACTCAGAGATGTTTCCGAAGCCTCCGGCGTCAGCGAAATGACAGTCAGCCGGGTGCTGCGCAACAGGGGTGACGTCAGCCAGGGAACGCGCGAACGTGTGCTGGAAGCAGCCAAGGAGTTGGGCTACGTCCCCAATAAAATCGCAGGAGCGTTGGCGTCGCAGCGGGTAAATCTTGTCGCCGTGATCATCCCGTCGCTGTCGAACATGGTGTTTCCCGAAGTCATGATGGGCATCAACGAGGTGCTGGACGAAACGCCATTGCAGCCTGTGGTTGGCGTGACAAATTACGACCCGAAGCGCGAAGAAAAGGTGCTTTACGAAATGCTCTCGTGGCGGCCCTCTGGTGTCATCATCGCTGGGCTGGAACATTCCGACGCGGCCAAAGCAATGCTCAAGGCGGCGGGCATTCCTGTTGTCGAAATCATGGACACTGATGGGGATGCCATTGACGCCTGCGTAGGCATTTCTCACCGCCGTGCGGGCCGCAAAATGGCCAAGGCGATCCTAAAGGCCGGCTATCGCAACATTGGCTTCCTTGGCACAAAGATGCCCCTGGACCACCGCGCCCGCAAACGGTTTGAAGGGTTCACCGAAGCACTGGCAAAAGAAGGTATCGAAATCGCGGATCGCGAGTTCTACGAGGGCGGATCTGCGTTGGCCAAAGGGCGCGAAATGACTGAGGCCATGCTGGAACGTACACCAGAACTGGACTTCCTTTATTACTCCAACGACATGATCGGTGCGGGCGGGTTGCTTTATTGCCTCGACAAAGGGATCAGCGTGCCCGGACAGGTTGGTCTGGCAGGATTTAACGGGGTTGAGCTGCTGGACGGGCTGCCACGCAAGCTTGCGACAATGGACGCGTGCCGGAAAGAGATCGGGCGCGCCGCCGCACAGATCATCGCAGACCGAAGTGCCGAAGCCGGTGAACCGGGAGGAGGCGAACGAATAGAGCTGGCCCCTAAGATCGACAGCGGACAGACCCTCAAGCGGCGCTGAACGCAACTGGACAAGCCCACTGTGTTTGCCTATGCCACGCCTCGACGGCCCCGTGGCTCAACTGGATAGAGCAGCCCCCTCCTAAGGGGCAGGTTGCAGGTTCGAATCCTGCCGGGGTCGCCAGTTTACATTTCCCGCCTGATTTCCCTTGCTTTTCAGTGCGTTTTTTGTGTCTCGATTCTTGTTTCGCATAGTCATCCAGAAGACAGGTGTAGTCTCGAAAGAACGTTTTCGACTTGTTTGCGATCCAGTTCTTTCACGGGTTCGCTCAAATCTTCGAAGGGAACTAGGTCAGGATGAAGTCGCCTTGTGTTGTCCCGTTCGGACGCAAAGCGCCAACCGTTGATCCAGCGGTCCGCCGCCCATGAAAGATGCTCGGCCCTGGACAGAGCCTCGAGGCGGGCGGGGTCCAGCGGCGGTAGGCTGACCTTTCGGTCCAGAAGATCGGCCAGTGCACCGCCCACACCCAGCGCTTCCAACTTGGTTTTGGTCGCGTCGGCAGCCCGGCGGTTCGCGGCCTTGAAGTTCTCTTCCAGCGCGTACCAGTCTTCAAGCTGACGACGTTCGTCCTCGGGGTCTGTGATCACCTTATACCCCTGATAGGCCGCGTGAATGCGGCGCGCCAGCGCGTCCATTTCTCCGGCAAGGCTTTGATGTGACAAAGGGGCAAGGCTGTCGCACAGGCAACGAACCGCGCCATCCGCATTCCCCGGCAGGCTTTTGACGAAGGCCAGCGCCTTTCCTGTTAGGGGCAGGACGACCTGCGCCCGGCCAGCCGCCACTTGGCGCACCCTTTGCGCAACGCCGATGGCGCGCCCATAAGCCCCGGCAAGGCTGGCCTCGCTTAGGTACCACATTGTCAGATCGTTCTCTGCCGCCATCGCGTCCACCAGCGGCGCCATGGCGGCATAGGTGGTGCAGGGGCGCACTTGGATCTGATCCAACAAATCCGTACCCTGAAGACGCGCCTGAAGCCGGGACGAGACCTCTGCCGGATCGCTGGCAAAAATGGTGATCCGAACCGGATCAAGATCGGGAAATGGTGCAATCTTGAGTGTGTGATAAACCAACGCCGCCGCATCATCCGAAAAACCGACAATGGCCAGATGCAAAGCAGCCTGACCCCGTGCAACAGCCCCCATAAAGACATCGTTGGTGTGGAAATAGCCACGCGCGGCCAATTCGTGCGTCGAAAACACCTGAGTGCGCTGCCCGTTGCCCGACGCACGCGTGCCCCCGGCTGCGATGGTGTCCAGACGCAAATCCTCGCCTCCGATATGGGCAAGCTCGCAATTTGCCGTCACACGGTCTCGGTCAAAGTTTTCCGCAGTCTGGATGTTCACAAGGTCGCATTCATCGGCAAACACTATGGTCTCGGGCACAAGTGGGCGACGGCGCGTGATCCGGTGCAGGGCCTCGCCAGTCAGGCGGATAATCCGCGCCTTCGGGTCCCAATCAATCCCGGATTTGGGCGCCTCATCTGACCCGCCGAGGACATGAATGCTCCACCGGCTGTCTTCGGCATTGCGCGCCAAGAGGTCATCCGCAACCTGCCCGGCCCCGACGATGACGTCAAACTGCAGCAATCGCCGCAGTCGAAAGCGGATCATAGCCGGGCGCCACAGATCATCGAAATGACGCAGGAAGGCAATGATAAGGGTCGCAGGGGCGGTGAAGCGCGCAATGTTCAGGCACACAACACCCAGCGCGCTGTCTCCCGTAATCTGCATGGGCGCCACCCCTGCAAACAGCTTGAACGTAAAGAACACAGCGTCCAGCACCGGCTGGGTCGTGATCCCCTGCCCGGCCGCCGACAGGTTCAGAAGATAACCCGCCATTCCCAAGATAAAACTCAGAACCGCAAGTGGTGTTTGCCATCTACGCATTACAGGCACTCCTCTAGCGCGATCAGGTTAAAGGCGCATTTGTCGTCGAGCGTCAACGGGGCAAGGCGTTCTACCTTCCTGTGGGCGTCGCGTGAGATCGCGGCGCTGTTTTGCCACAGATGCGACAGAAAGACCTGCCCGTCGCTCGAATACAGCAACAGCACTTCTTTGCCCGGCAAAAACACCGCATCAAGCAATGCCTTGTGGTGGCGCAGATCCATGCTCGCCAGCCCGCTGCTCAGGTCCCACAGACGCTTTTGCCCATAGCGATGGGTCAGCCACCTGTCATAATTGCTGCGCTCTGCGAAGGTCACTCCATCCCAGACCGCTTCACCTGTCTCGGTCCGCAACAACGCATCGCCCCGTTCAAGGAAGCGTTTCGAGACGAAACGACCATCCTCGCTCAGCAGCAAGTCGTCAGCCGAGGTTTCCAGGTTCCCGACGGTCCAGACAAGGCTGGCTGAATCCACGTCCAGCCGGCTCATGTTTTTGCCATCGGTCATAAACGCCGCTTGACTATCTTTTCCAAAGCGCAAGACGTCTGGCGTGTAAGACAGCCCCTCGACCGAGTGACGAAGCTGACCGCTTTCAGCATCATAAATCTCGATCTTATACTTGCCGCCCTGCCCTTCGACCCGGGCCGTGTGCAATATATTGCGCCCATCAGGTGTAATGAAAACCGGACCAATCCGTTCAGCATCAATTCTGGCAAGGGCCGTTCCCGCGTGGTCCAGAACCCGGATCGACTTGTGTGTCTGCACCGCAATTCGCGCGCCATCCGCGGATAGGTGCAGCCCTGTCACCGCCGCCGGATCGCCGTCAAATAGTTGTTGAATGCTGCCATCCTGAAGATTGAGCCTGAACAACCCATCTCGCGCGTCCTTGTCAAAATCCTCGCGGTCTGCAGTTCCATCTCGCGACAGCCCATCGCGGGTGAGTGAGGTCCAGCCCGACACGACCAGCGCATCTTGGCGTGGGTCAAACGCCACCTCGGGAAAATTGCCATCAAAACTGAGAAGTCTTTTGAACGTCGTGCTGTCAAACAGCTCGTAGGTGCGCACGGCAAACAGGGTGTCGGGTTTGTCCGATTCCACCAGAACATAGCGCCCATCGGGGCTAAACATCACATCACCGATACGGCTGAACGGCTTGGCCGCCCCCTTGTCCAGATCCCGCGTATAAGGGGTGATCTGGAACCGTGGCGCCAACGGATCGGTCGCCCCGCGCACCAGCGGGTCAACTGTGTCGCCCACAGCCCCCGGGAGTGTCGAAATGTTCAGAAGCTGCGCCTCGGCCCCCAATGCCACGGCGTAATCCCCCCGTGGTGCGGCCTCGATACGGATCAGCCCATTGCCCAGATCGACCTGATCCAAGGCGGCTTCGGGCTGCAAGGTCATGGTCTTGAAGGTCTGACCCGAGATCAGGGCAAACTGCCCGCCGTTCAGATGAAACAGGTTTCGGGCTGCGTCTTTAAGATCAAAGGGAAGGGGCAGTTCCAGCTTGGCCGGCCGCCCATCTTCGGCCGTGTCAAGGCGATGCACCCGCAGTTCATTGCGATCATTATTCATCCCCCAAATACGGCCCTCGCCGTTCCAAAAACCGATGGCATCGCCGTAGACCTCGGGGACATGCACCCTGGGTTTGGACAATGAAAACGTCTGTTTGGGATAGATCACAGCCTGCCAGCGCCCCTGTCCCTGGGCTTGGGTCGGCTCCGACACATATTCCAGAACCTGTGCACGGTTTTGCCAAACACGGACAAGCGCCTTGTCGCCCGCGTCCGAGAAGCTGACTTTCATCGGTGTGACAGCGGGCCGATCAAAGAAAACCTCGTGATGCAGGTCGGAGATTTTGACCTCGCGGTTGACCTTCTTACCTAGGACCAGAACTGCATCCCGCCCCGGCACAACGGCAATGGCTCTGGCCTCTTCATAGGGGAAGCTGCGGGTCGAGATGGCTTCGAGGGTGCGCAGATCATAGGTGGTGAGCACATCGTCTGCCAATGGCGCATCGTCGCCAATCTCGCGCTCTGGCCGCGCGTGTTGGACCAACAGGAACCGAGAGTCATCCGAGATCCAAAACGCTTGTGCCTTGTCCGGCAGCGACTTCAAGCTGCGCCAGGATCTGATCGTCGAACGCAGCAGTCTTTTGTCCTGCAAATGAGCGATCAGCTGTTCCCCATCCGGGCTGAAAGCCAGCTTCTCAAAGGCCTGATCCCGCAGATTAACCTGAGAATACTGATGCCCATCGCGCAAAGACCAAAAGCGCAGCACGCCATCACCTCCGGTCGCCACCATGCGATCACTCGGGTGTACCGCGACCGAGATGACGCCCCCGGCAATCGGCAAAGAAGCTTCGAACTTACTGGCCTTTGGATCGCGGGCCTCGAACGAGCGCAGCACCCGGTTGGTGGTCAGATCAAAAAGCTTCAGCCCAAGCCGAAACCCGCCCAGAAGCGCCCATTGGTCGTCCTTGGCAAAGGCCACGGTTTCAATTGCCTGATCAAACTCCACAATGTTTTGAGTGTTCAACGCCCCATAGGCGCGGATCGCCGCCAGTTCGGCCTCGTGCACCAGCGGGCGGTCGTTGGGTATGTCAGGATCGGGCAGACTGCGCAGGGCAAGGGCCAGAGCATCTTCGGTTGCACCCTGATCCATCAGTTCCATCGCGCGCCGGGCGATGAAGCGCGATTCCGACTTTTGGGACTTTTGCTTTTCGGTCTCGGCCACCGCACGGGCCTTTTGCGCGGCCTGATCGCTGGCCACGGCCTGATTTCGCTGCTGCCAAGCCAGAAGCGCCAGCGTGCTGACGATGGCAAAGGCCACCACAACCACGCTGACCCCTATGCGCATCCTGCGCTGCGCCCGCCGCCGACTGTCGCGGATGAAGGCGCGTTGTTCATCCGTTGGGGCGGGCGCGTTGACGGGATGCGACATCAGCCATTGTTCAACCGCCTCAAGCTCTCGCCCCCGCAAGGGCTGCGCCCCAAGACGTTGCGCCTGTCCCCAACGGTTTGCCAGTTCGGCCACACGGGTGTGTTCCCGGATCCAGTCGATATCCAGATGGATGGCATCCCTGATCTTCATGACCCCAGCACGAAAGTCATCGCGTGCGGTCATGAAGATATAGTTCAGCTTGGAAATCGCCGGGGGCACATCGCCATCCACATCATCCACCACCACCGGGATGATACGTTTGTTGAGCGACAGGGCCAGGTCGATTTCCCACGCGCAAACTTCTGAGGCGACAGACGCAGGGCTCAGCGCGAATACAACCGTGTCCGATTTTCGGATCAGGGCCTCTAGCCGGGGTTTCCATTCCTCGGTCGGCAGAATGTCTTCGGTGTCGCGAAACACCGTCAGGTCTTCTGCTTCTTCCAGAGCCGCGCCCAGATCGGCCACCCGCTCCCGGTCGCGGCGTGAATAGGACAGAAATATCTTTGCGGTGTCAGTTGCGGATTTTGGACTCATCACGCGGCCCCTTACTTGCCAGCCGACCGCAGAGCGTCGGTAACTTCGGGGGTCAGATACTCCGCCCAAGTCACTTCAAACTGCTTGGCCTCGCGCGCGACCTGCTGATAAGCACGCGCCCTCAACTGTTTGCGTTGCTCACGCTGAGAGGCGCTTTGCTTTGGGCCAGCCGCCAGTTTCTCCAGGGAATATCGGCAACCTTCCAAATCCCAGATCTTCCCGTCGAAGGCATCCGCCTTCCAGCCTTTGTGCAGCCAGTCAAGCTGCGCGAGAAGCGCCATCTCTTCCAGATGGCCCCGACAGCTGTCATCGCCAGCCTCACGCGCCTCGATGCTGTCGCCATCGCGACGCATTCGCGCAACATCTGTAGCCAGCCATTTATCGTAAGCCGGGCTGCCCATCTCGGCACCGTTTTCTTCATCGACATCGGGAAATTTGTTGTCCACAAAAATGCCCTCGGTCATCAGACGAATGCCCCAGGACCCTTTCAGCGCCACCTGCCCTGGCCCGTTCATCTTGCCGTTTTCGAACGATACAAGCGCGAACAACCCCGACGGCCAGGCCACATAGCCCCTCTCCTGCATGACGCCATCCACCACAGTGCCTTCAAAACGGAAATACCAGCGCATTCTGGTGGCATCGACCACAACCGCCGTACCCGACCCCTGCGCAAACCCGTTTTCACAAGCCCCGGTCCAAGCGACACGCAGGTCATAATCGGTCGAGAACTCATCCATGAACGCACAGTCTGCGCGCGTACCGTCTAACATCCGCAGCGGTCCTGCGATCAACTGTGAACCAAGCGGCAAGGTCACGAGAATCAATATTCTCAACAACCCAACGAACCGTAGTTGCAGTCCATTCTTGAGTTGGTCGGGGTTATGGCAGGGGATGTGTAGACTGCGGCGGTTCAAAAAATATCCTAGCTTGAAACAAAAAAGATGGGCATCCACCAGCCAAATTTTCTTCTCGGTGGTTCCAAAAGCGCTCTAATTCCTTTTTGAAAAACAACAGCAATTCGCCCTTGGCGATCTTGATTTCCGATAGCGTATTTTTGGGTTCTGGTCCAGATCGATATAGTTTCGTACTGGTCAATAACCACTAGACAGATTGCCATTCTCGACAGAGTGAACCACCGCCAGTTACTCCGGCAAACTCAAGCGTGGAGTGAAATTCCAGATACCGAAGTATGATCTCATCGGTGACATGGCCAAACAATGGCCCGGGGTCGAAAACCGCCTGCTCCAATGGGCCGTCACGCAGTGCATCGGCACCTTTTCATCAAACCATGCGAATTACGTCTTTGTCGATAGACAGCATATACCCACGTCGCGCGATGGTTTTGACAAGAAGTTCGCTCATCATCTGGTTGCCCAGCGCGTCCCGCAAACGTTTGATGCGTGTGGCGCCGGCGGCCTCGTCACAATCAGCGGCGTTGCGACCCGAAATCAGCCCCTCAAGCTCAGACCCGGAAAGCACCTCTTCGTCCATGCGCGCCTCGGCAAGGGCGGAAAGCGTCTCGATCGCGGCTTCGGTCAGCGAAAACTCCATGTTGTTCAGGTAAACGGTCCGTTCCTCGCGGCTGATGATCAACGAGTTGACCTGGATGCCAGCGCGCTCGATCTCGCCCATGCGGCGGTTTAGGCCGATGATGACGACAAGGAACACCAAAGAGGCCACCAGAAGCGCCGTGGCAAACACCAAAAGCACGAAGATCACCATACGATAGCTGGTCAACGTGTCGGCAAAGGCGGTGCCGCTTTGCGCAAGGATCTCCAACAGTTTGATCTCGGCGCCAGACGTCAGGTTGTCGTTTTCGACAAAAATCTGCTCGACCCGCGTGTTGAATGCATTGGCATCCGGCAAGGTCATGAACAAGAAGACCGCGGCAACCAGAAGGATCGCGACGATGGCAGCAACGCCGATCACGATCACTCGGTTCGACAGGCGGCGTGTATCAGAAGCGAAGGAAGAATTTTCCGGCACTCTCTTTCCTTTCCTCAAGCCCGTTCTCGTCAAACAAGGATTGTACTTTCAACAAGTGCCAGCCTTCGGCCTCCAGCCGCGTGCGAATTTGGCGCGCGGCGGCTTTCTTGTTGGCGCAGGCCGTATCCGGCAGCTCAATCACACCATAGTGCAGTTTCAGCGGGTCATCTTGCTTGGCCTTATAATCAGCAAAGCAGGATGCCTGAGCGGGTAGCGCCAGCATCAGGCCAGCCACCGAGGTCAGGAGATATGTGCGAAGTTTCATCATGCCGAAACCATGCGCGTGGGCGGGCCGTTATTCAATATCAATTGCACATGGGCCCAGCGGTTATCACCTATCAGCCCGCCGATATTGCCTGACTTTCTGACCTGACCCCATGGTTGAGGCATCTTCCGTCGCGCCTTGCGACACCTGCCCAAAGAAAGGAACATATGATGCGCAGCCTTCCCCTGACACGTATGATCAAGATCACATCAGTCGTCACCTTGTCATTGGCCCTTGCCCTGACACCCGCCGCCGCGAATTCAAACCCGCACCACTATCGCCAATCGGAAACCAATCAGGATGTGGCGACCTTCATCGCTGCTCTCTTTGGCTTGGCGGCTCTTGGTGCAATCCTCTCGGATGATGACGACGAGAAAAAGTATACGCACCGCCCCAAACGCGTCCACAAACCGAAGGTGCAGAAACCTAAGAGACCAAAGTTCAAACGTCTGCCTTCCCAGTGTTTGCGTCGGCACAACACCCAATTCGGTAAGGTTCGCTACTGGGGTGAATACTGCTTGAGCCAAAACGGCGTGCGTGTGGCCAACCTGCCCCGGCAGTGCGCAAACTCCGCCGTCGTCCGAAATCAAAAGGGTAAATACGTCGCCCGCAAGGTCTATGAACCCAGCTGCATGCGCGCCAACGGATACCGCAAAACCCGCTAACCCAACATCGAGCAGCGGTGCGCCTATCCCCTTCACCTGTCGCGCCGCTTAACTGGCAGAGGCTCCGGCCTCTGCCCTTTTTACTTGCGGTGGGACGCAGGATGGGCCACCCCATTTCTATGACAAAACCCGTTCCAGATTTCAGTTTTGAAACCGCCGCTATCGCACGCGGCCAGTCTCTTGTCGCCGGTGTGGATGAAGTGGGGCGCGGTCCGTTGGCTGGTCCCGTGACTGCCGCCGCAGTGATCCTGGACCCGGACAATATTCCCGAAGGCCTGAATGATTCAAAGGCGCTATCTGCAAGAAAACGAGAAGCCTTGTGGGACGCGATCCATGACGCGGCCACAGTTTCGATTGCCCATGCAACCGTGGAAGAGATCGACGAACACAATATTCTGCGCGCCAGTCACATTGCCATGGAGCGCGCTGTGGCCGGTTTGTCTGTCCAGCCGGATCATCTGCTGATTGATGGAAACCAAACCCCACGCGGCCTGACCCTGTCATCCGAGACCATTGTCAAAGGCGACGCACGATCTTTGTCGATTTCGGCGGCCTCAATTGTGGCGAAAATATGTCGTGATCGGATCATGGTGGATTTGGCGCAACACTACCCCGGCTATGGCTGGGAGACGAACGCGGGATACCCGTCAAAAAGCCACAGGTTGGCGCTTCAAAATCTTGGTGTGACCCCACACCATAGACGTTCGTTCAAACCAGTGCACAATATCTTGTATCAACAGAAAAATGTAAGTGACTGATTCAAAAAAGAATTTGACCGCGAATCAGCTTTGACTCATGCTGACCTCATCAAAACGAGCGTGAAAACACGCCACCGCAGATCGCTGAAGGCGACGGGTACAAGAGGCAGAAATGAAGACGAAAACCAAAACGAAGGCGGCTCTCGAGCTGCCACTGAACCAGATTCTTGACGGTGACTGCATCGAGGTGATGAACAGTCTGCCGGAAAACTCGGTCGACCTGATTTTTGCCGACCCCCCGTATAATCTGCAGCTGAAAGGCGAGCTTCATCGCCCCGACAACTCCAAGGTCGATGCCGTTGACGATGAATGGGACCAGTTCGACAGCTTCAAAGCTTATGACCAGTTCACTCGTGCCTGGCTGAAGGCCGCGCGCCGCATTCTGAAACCCAATGGCGCGATCTGGGTGATCGGATCGTATCACAACGTCTTCCGTATGGGCGCCGAGCTGCAGAACCAAGGCTATTGGATTCTGAATGACGTGGTTTGGCGCAAGTCCAACCCGATGCCGAACTTCCGCGGCAAACGCTTTACCAACGCGCATGAAACAATGATCTGGGCTTCAAAAGCCGAGGGTGCGAAATACACCTTCAATTACGAAGCCCTGAAAGCGCTGAACGAGGGCGTTCAGATGCGCTCCGACTGGGTTCTGCCGATTTGTACCGGACACGAACGCCTGAAAGATGAGAACGGCGACAAAGCGCACCCGACGCAAAAGCCTGAAAGCCTGCTGCACCGCGTTCTGGTCGGCTCGACCAATCCGGGCGACGTGATCCTTGACCCGTTCTTTGGCACTGGCACCACCGGCGCTGTCGCCAAGATGCTGGGTCGCGACTTCATCGGCATCGAACGCGAAGAGGCTTACCGTAAGGTCGCCGCCAAGCGCATCGAGAAGGTGCGAAAGTTCGACAAAGAGGCGCTGACCACAACGCCCTCGAAACGTGCTGAACCGCGTGTGCCCTTCGGCCAATTGGTCGAACGCGGCATGTTGCGTCCAGGCGAAATCCTGTCCAGCCCGCGTGGCAAAACCGCGAAGGTGCGCGCCGATGGTACGCTGATTTCCGGCGAGGCCCGTGGGTCAATCCATCAGGTTGGTGCGGCGCTGGAAAGCGCGCCCAGCTGCAATGGCTGGACCTACTGGCACTTCAAGCAGGACGGCAAGAAAGTTCCGATCGACCTGTTGCGCCAGCAAATCCGCGCAGAAATGAACTGATCCCAAATTGAATTCGGCGAGGCGCGCCCAACGCGCCCGCCACACGAGGTACCGCCTGTGCCTGTGGCCCGCCGCCACGGCACGTCTCAACTGACCCTGCCCACTTGTTGGGCAGGGTTTTTTTTGCTTTGCTGGACGGGCTTTGCGAACAGGATGACCATGACCCCGATCCTTTATTCCTTCCGCCGCTGCCCCTATGCGATCCGTGCACGTCTGGCGATTGCCAGCGCGGGCGTCACGGTTGAGCTGCGCGAAATCCTGTTGCGCGACAAGGCACCGGCCTTTCTGGACGCCTCGCCCAGCGCGACGGTCCCCTGTCTGGTCACTGACGATGGCGTGGTGGATGAAAGCTTTGACATTATGCGCTGGGCGCTGGAGCAATCTGATCCCGAGGGGCTTTTGGACATGGCTGAAGCCGGGTTTGACCTGATCGAACGCTTTGACGGCCCGTTCAAATCCGCGCTCGACCTGACGAAATACGCGGTACGTCATCCCGGTAGCGACCCTGAACAGACCCGCGCCGAGGCCATGGCAATCCTTGCAGAGCTTGAAGGTCAACTGTCCAGCGGCTGGCTTTTTGGCTCCCGCCCATCCCTTGCCGACCTGGCAATCCTGCCCTTTGTCCGGCAGTTCGCCATGATCAAAAAACCGCGTTTTGATGCCGAAGCCACACCCCGCGTTTCCGCTTGGTTAGAGACGTTTTTGGCCAGTGACAGGCTCGCATCAGTCATGCAAAAGCGCGCGCCCTGGGTCGAGGGCGACGCGCCAGTTTTCTTCCCCTAAAACGTTTCGTGATTAAGTTGGGTCACAACTTGATTCCGAAACGCCCACGACATTGATGGGTTCCGCGCGTTTCGACTGATTGTCGTACCTCAACAATAAGTCGAAACGCTTTAGCGGATCACCGGGGGCGGCAGGCTGCCGACCTTGTAGGGCGTCCAATCTTCGATCTCGGGGTAATACTGCCGCCGCCATGCCCGCACGCGCGGGTTCATCAGGCGCCGCCAGACAGGTGGGATCATCGCCGCCACGGTCATAACCGGATAGCCCCGCGGCAGTTGCGGTGCCTCGCTGGCTGGGTACGTCTGCAGCAGCGGAAAACGGCGCGCCGGTTTGTAGTGGTGATCCGAATGGCGCTGTAGGTTGATCAGAAGCCAGTTTGACGCCTTGTGATCTGCATTCCAGCTGTGATGCGGCATGACGCGTTCGTATTTGCCGTCGCCCAGATGTTTGCGGGTCAAACCGTAGTGTTCGACATAGTTGGTCAGCTCCAACTGCCAAATCGCCACGATTGCCTGAAACAGGAACAGCGCCAGCCCCAGCCAGCCGCCGACGAAGACAGCCAGGATCAGCGCCATCAGCTGTAACACTCCATAGCGCCAGAACGGGTTCGATCCGTCAAACACCGAATAGCCGCGCCGTGCCAGCATAGCCTTTTCTGCCTGCCATGCCGAACGGGGTGCCTCATGAAGCACCCGGAAGAAAAAGCGATGGAACCCTTCGTTGTAGCGCGCGGTTACCGCGTCGCGGGTGGTGCCCACATGGGGATGATGCACCAACAAATGCTCTGTACGGAAATGACTGTAGAGAACGGTTGCCAATAGCAGATCCGCCAACCAACGTTCCAACCGATTGGATTGATGCATCAGCTCGTGGCTATAGACAATGCCCACCGTTCCCGACAGCACACCGACACCAAAGAAGGCACCGAATTTCTCGGCTGTGGAGAGGTGATCCGCCCCCGTCACATACCACAGCATCCCATAGATCATCACGAACTGAATCGGGAACCAGATCATCGTGATCAGGCGATACCAGAGAAGGTCGTGGTCCTCGATATCCGGGTCAGCATTTTCCGTATAACGGCCCATGATGGCGTCAAGAATGGTGTAGAGCCACCATGTGCCAAGCGGGGGCAACAACAGCCACCATCCCCCTTGTGTGGCTGCAGCCAGAACAAGGAACGGCAATATGATAGAGATGCCAAATGGGGCCGCGCGGCTGAATTGGGATACGGTTGACGCAGGAAGCATTGGTCTTGTCCTTTTGGTTCCCTCACGCGGACGTTACCCCCAATTCATCTTTGCCTCAATGCGACACAATACTTCTTGCCGCATGAAATGCCTTGCGCATGACCGTGGGTAGGTCCGAGGCTCGAATGTCCTGAAACTGACCCACCTTCGGTTCAACCTTGTGACCGACATCGACGACACGCAAAGACAAGCGCAGGTGGAAATGCGTGAAGGTATGGCGCACCTCGATCCCAGGATCGATCCAGTCCGCCTCAAATGGTGGAGCTGCAACAGCTACATCATCCCATGGAGCGCCCGGCCAACCGAGCATGCCACCCAACAGCCCCGTGTCGGGCCGCCGCTCTGCCAACCATTCTCCTGACGGGTTGCGCGCCAAATATACGATACCGTAGCGCGTTGGTTTTTTGGTTTTCGGTTTTCGGGCTGGCAGGTCTGCCTGATCGCCCTCACGGCGGGCCAAACAGTGTCTATTCCACGGGCAAATACCACAGGAAGGCGATCTGGGCGTGCAAATTGTTGCTCCCAGATCCATCACGGCTTGTGCATAATCTCCTGGCCGGTTCTCTGGTGTGAGCGTCGCCGCCAAACGTTTCAGTTCGGGTTTCGCATCTGGCAAAGGGGTCGTCACATGAAAGAGCCGCGCCATGACCCGTTCTACGTTCCCATCCACCACTGTTTCGGGCAGATCATATGCAATCGCAGCAATCGCAGCTGACGTATAGGGACCGATTCCCGGCAGCGCCTGCAATCCTTCGCGTGTTTCTGGAAAGGCACCATCATTCGCAACAACCCGCGCGCATTTCAGCAGATTTCGTGCGCGCGCATAGTAACCAAGCCCGGCCCATTCCCCCATGACACGGTCATCTTCGGCCGCAGCCAAGGCCGCCACTGTAGGCCACAAGGATAGAAATCGGGTGAAATAGTCTCTGACTGCAGCCACAGTTGTCTGCTGCAACATAATCTCAGAAAGCCACACGGCATATGGATCGGGCACTACACCAGATGCGCGATCTGCGGGGCTGACACGCCATGGTAAATCACGCGCATTGCGATCATACCAAGCTAAAAGCTCGACGGGTTTTGATGCGTCACACAAGTGTTATCCCCTATCAGACGTTTGTGCTGGCATAGCAGCGTGAAGAACCTAAAATAGGCGCAGATCAGGAAGAGACCAGTGCCAAGCGCAAAAGACATCAAATCCCCTGCACGACGCAAGAAAGGCTTCGAACGCACGTCGAGCCTTTTATCCGCCCGCATCCGCGAGGCAGGCGAGTCGCGTGGGTTTGCTGTGTCTCGCGTGCTCACCCACTGGGCGGAAATCGTTGGCGAGGCCAATGCTGCCATAAGCCGCCCAGTTGACATCTCATACGCGCGTGGCGGTATGGGCGCGACGCTGACCGTTCTGACCACTGGCGCGCAAGCACCGATGCTGGAAATGCAGAAAGATCAACTGCGCGAGAAGGTGAACGCCGTTTACGGCTATAACGCAATTGCCCGTGTCCGTATCACGCAAACTGCCGCCACAGGTTTTGCAGAAGGGCAAGTGCAGTTTACGCCGGCTCCGAAGTCAAACGCGAAGCCAGATGCCGAAACCTGCGCGAAGGCTGCCATGGTCGCCGAAGAAATCGGGGATGATGGGCTGCGCAATGCCATTGAAATGCTGGCACGCAATGTGCTGACAAAGCAAAAACTCCAAAGAGGTTGAATCAGATGACCCGTTACCTTCCCCTCGTCGCCGCCGCGCTTTTGGCCATTGGTGGTGCGATTTACATGACCCAGAACAGCGGCAGCCTGCCGGGTGTTTCCATTGCAGAAGCGCAAGAGGCTGATGCATCGGTCGACCCTGCCCCGGACATGGCGCTTGGCGACGATGCGGCACCGGTAACCGTTGTGGAATATGCCTCGTTCACCTGCCCCCATTGCGCAAATTTTCACGAGGATGTTTTCAAGAAACTCAAGTCCGAATATGTGGACTCTGGCAAGGTCAAGTTCATCCATCGCGAGGTCTACTTTGACCGCTACGGACTGTGGGCAGGCATGATCGCCCGATGTGGCGGTGATGCGCGCTATTTCGGTTTGATTGATCTGATCTATCAGGGTCAGGAAGAATGGATTGCCGATGGAACACCCGCGACAATCCTTGAGAACCTCAAGAAGATCGGTCGCACGACTGGCATGAGCAATGACGAGATGGATGCCTGCCTGCAAAATGAAGAAATGGCACAGTCCATGGTCGCCGCGTATCAAGCCAATGCAGGCGCGGATGAAATCACGGGAACGCCGTCATTCATCATCAATGGCGAGAAATACTCCAACATGTCCTACGGTGATTTCGCCGAGATTTTGGACGAAAAACTGGCTGAATAAGGGATCGGGTCAGAGTCAGTTTTGGCTCTAACCCAGCCCAATCCGATCCAGCTGTTGGTCCAGGGCAGTCCAATCATTCAACACAAGCCGAACCGGCACAGTCAGCACTTTGCGGCGAAACGCGTCCGGTAGGCGCACGGCATCCTTTTCGGTCGTGACAAGCTGTGCGCCCAGCGTTGCTGCCTCCATTTCCAGACGTTTCATCAACGCTTCGGTCAACGGTTGGTGATCAGCCAAAGCCTCGGCGCGCAGGATATTCACACCCAGCTCACGCAATGTGGCGAAGAATTTCTCGGGCAGCCCGATACCTGCAAAAGCCAGTACATTCATACCGCTCCAGTCCATACCCGTCGGAAGCGGTTGCAACTTACCTTGCACATGCGGGCAGGGCAGCGGTGCATTGGTCTTGGAAAAGCGTTTCTGCGCACCATCGGGACCGATTGACAAGATAAGGTCCGCGCGCTGAAGTCCGGGCGTGACGGGTTCACGCAGGGGCCCGGCCGGAATGCACCGGCGGTTGCCAAACCCTTTCACGGCATCCACCACAACAATCGAAAGTGACTTGTGCACCGCGGGGTTTTGGAATCCGTCATCCATCAAGATAACCTCAGCCCCCGCATGCTCTGCCGACCGCACGCCCGCAGCACGATCACGGGAAACCCATGTGTCGGCAAATGCGGCCATCAACAGCGGCTCATCCCCCACATCCGCCGCGCTATGGTCGCGCTCTGACACCCGCGTGGGTTTCTCGATCTTTCCGGCGTGGCCTCGCGAAACGATATGAACGCAAAACCCGCGCGCGATCAGATGCTGGGCAAGCGCGATGGTTGTCGGCGTTTTTCCGGTGCCCCCGGCATTGATGTTACCGATACAAATTACGGGTATCTTGGCCTGATAAGCATCGCCCTTGCCGCGCGCCAGACGACGTGCCGTGCCATATCCATACAGCCAGCCGAAAGGCGCAAGAAGGCGCGCCTTGATTCCCGGAGCCTTTGGATCGCCGAACCAGAAAGCGGGTGTCTTCATGAGTTCGCCTCTACAACAGCGTCGTCGACGATTTGAAGGACCGTATCGCGCAGGCGATCACAGGTTTCAGCGCCGCTTGTGGTCAATTCCCACGCCGCCATTGCCATCTTTGCCGCACGGTCGGGGGCCAACAGGTGTTCGATCTCGCGTGCCAAAGTGTTCACATCCCGAACGCGGCGCGCAGCGCCAGCGCCGGACAACCGCCGGAAGGCATCTTTGTGGCGCCCCATGGCATTGCCATAGAGCACGACCGACCCAAGCCCCGCAGGTTCAAGCGGTTGGACATCGCTTCCAGAGGCCAAGCTGCCGCCGGCAAACGTGATCGGTGCAATATGCATCCAAAGCGCGCATTCTTCTTCGCCATCTGCGATCAGAATCTGGCAATCCCGATCCGGATCCTCGCTACGTGAACGCAACGCCACTTGCCAATGCTCATTCTCAAGCTCGGCTGCAACTCTGGCCCCCTCGGAAGGGTCGGTCAAAGACAAGATCAAAAGCAGGCGATGTGATTTGCGGCTGACTAGACGATGCGCGGCAAGCAGGGATGGAAGTTCCGCAGGATCTGCACGCAAAGCAAGCCAGACCGGACGTGCCTGAAGCTTTTGCGCCAGGCGATCTCGTTCATCCATATCACACGCGGGAGGTGCAATTTGCGGCTGCAAGGGACCGCTCTCCAGCAGCTTGCCCTGCGCGACACCCAGACGAAGGAAAGCCGCCAGATCTGTTTCTGATCGGGGCACGATAGAGACAAATCTGCTAAGGGATTGCTTCAGTTGCCCAATCATCAAATGCCGTTGCCAGAGCGATTCGCGCGGTGCAATTGCATTGATCCAAACCACGCCGATCCGGCGCGCAGACAGCCCCGACGTCACTGTGGGTGTCATTTCCGCCGCCATCCACAAAGCGGCCTGTGGCGTCCAGTGGTTCAGAAACACATCCATGCTCTCTGAAGCGAAATATGGTGCATGTTGGAAGAAAGACCCCCGCGGGAGCTCTTTGGAATCCAGCGTTTTTTCTGATGTAATCAAAAGATGAAGGTCGGGGTTTTCGTCAAGAAGCGCATTGTACAGCCCGACAAGCTCAGGCACGGCACCTGCGGTATCTAGATGTGCCCAGATCAGATCACCTTCGGGGCGCGGGCGTGACGCCTCTCCCAGGCGTTGGCGCGCGCCATCAGGATCGACCAGCCCGTCTGCCAGCTCCTGATCCAGCCTTTTCTCTAGTCCGACCAGCCCTTGGAAGCTGCGAAACAACGTGGATGCTGCCGGTGGTGTCATGCGCTGCTCTCGTTATTGGCGCAAAAAGAACACGCCTGATTTTGCGCCAGAATACGATATGTGGGTCTGGCTGGAAAGGCTCAGTCTTCCCAGCTTCCCTCTGCCATTTGGGCACAGGCCTGCGCGATGCGTTCTATGCTTTTCCTGACGCGGCTCGATCCCTGTCGCGCACGAAGGTAGCCATGCACGAGACCCGGCTCGTTCACCCATACCGCACGGCCTCCGGCGGCCTGTATGGCATCGCGATAATCCCGGCCGTCATCCGCAAGCGGATCGCAGGCTGCGGTAACCACAAATGTATCGGGCAGATTTGCGAAGGAGCTATCCAACAGCGGCATCGACGTTGCGTCGCGGGTGTGGTCATCAGCTGCGTAACGCATGGCCGAATAGAAATCGAGATCCGCACGCGTCAGCATTGGTGCTTGCGCATGTTCCAGATACGACCCTTTTGACATATCGCCTCCAAGACCCGGATAAATCAAAACTTGCCCAGCAAATCGAAGCTCTTCACGCAGCGCATGCGCCGCTGATGCCGCCAGATTTCCGCCAGCACTGTCACCGGCAAGAACAAGCGGTTCTTGCCATGTTAGAGCCACATATCGCACCGCCTCGATCGCATCTTCGAAAGCCGCAGGGTGTCGGTGTTCAGGACATAACCGATAGTCAACGCTGACCACACGCAGCCCGGTGCGCAGACACAGTTCGGCACATATATCATCATGGCTATCAAGCCCGCCGACAACATACCCACCGCCATGAAAATAGATGATGGTTCCGGGTGAGTTTCCCGTTTCATAGATCCGAAGTGGTACGGTGTGCGCTTGATCGTCTCGTACGTTCACGCCCTTAGGATAGCCCGCAAAAAAGGCGCGGCACATACGGTCATAGACCTTGCGCTGTTCGGGAACCGATAGATTGACCGCGTCAGGCGGATAGTACCGCTCGGTCTCTCGAATAAAGGCCCAGATCTCTTCATCAATCAGTGTCTTGTAGTCCATAAGCGGAAGCTATGTTCCAACTTTCGCCTTTGCAAGCCAAGCTGCACCGGCCCAACTTGCTGCAGCCATTGCGGCAGCTGTGCTGAGACAGAGCGTCAATCCACCAAGTTGATAGGACAAGCCGGACAACAAAGTGCCGATCAGACGGCCAGTTGCGTTGGACATATAGTAAAAACCCACATCCATCGTCACTCTTTCCGCCTTTGAAAACGCCAGGATCAGATAGGAATGAAGCGAGCTGTTCACGGCGAACACGAAGCCGAACACCAAAAGCCCTGCAATCAATATGGGGGTCAGCCACGGGCCGGGGAATACTGTCAGGAATGCGAGAGAGGCAATCAAGATGGCCAGAATGCCAGACCAACGCTGCGCCAACAGGGGAAAGTCTTCGGGTTCCCGTGTCGCTGCGCGCAGCAATTTAGGCGCCAAGGCCTGAACCGCCCCGTATCCGATAATCCATAGCGCCATGAAGCTGCCGATCATGAAAAATGCCATGCGGTCGCCTGCGTGGGAGCCATCGGACACCACAGCGTGAAAATAAACCGGGATACCAACCACAAACCAAACATCGCGCGCGCCAAAAAGGAACATGCGCGCCAAAGACAACCGATTGATCCGAACGTCTCGCGACAGAACATGTGAAAACTTGGCTGACTTAGAGCCTTTTGGCAGCCCGGATGGCATGAAAATGACCACGCTGATCAGGATCATCCCCAACGCGATGGCCATCGCAACAACCGATGCCTTAAACCCGATAAGCGCTAGCAGCGCTGCGCCCAAAAGAAAGCCAATACCCTTCACCGCGTTTTTTGAACCGGTCAAAAGAGCCACCCAACTGAATAGCCCTTCGCTGGCGTTTGGCGCCAAAAGCTTCACCGCACTTTTTGAGGACATTTTGGCCAGATCTTTGGCGACCCCCGACATGCCCTGAACGACCATCACATAGGCAACCGACAGGGCCAGCGCCCAATCTACCGACAGCTGTGACAGCGCCAGAAGCGCCAAAACCTGCAGTGTTAGACCCGAATACAGGGTAGAGTTCAAACCAAACCGCGCAGCGATCCAACCCGCGGACAGATTGGTCACAATCCCCATGAACTCATAGAGCAGAAACAACCAGGCAAGGGTGAAAGGAGAGAAACCAAGTGTATGAAAGTGCAAAAGCACCAACATACGCAAGGCGCCGTCTGTCAGCATGAAAGCCCAATATGCCACCGTGACAGTGACATAGGCCGCCAACCCCTGAGGGCGTTCGCTCGTTGTCACATCGAGGCTCCGACCATACGCACCACATCCGCCAAACGGCAGGCATATCCCCATTCATTGTCATACCACGCGTAGATTTTGACCTGCGTGCCGTTGATGACCATGGTCGATAATGCATCGACAATCGCACTGCGCGGGTCATTGGTATAATCCGCAGAGACCAGCGGCCGTTCTTCGTAACCCAAGATGCCCTTCAAAGGTCCGTCTGCAGCGGCTTTAAAGAACCCGTTGATCTCTTCAGCTGTTGTTGCCCGCTCCACCTCGAACACGCAGTCTGTCAGCGACGCATTCAGAAGCGGAACACGTACGGCATGACCATTCAGGCGGCCCGCGAGTTCAGGGAAAATCTGTGTAATTGCCTTTGCGGAACCTGTGGATGTGGGAATGAGCGAGTTCAGAGCCGAACGAGCGCGCCGCAGATCCTTGGCTGGCCGATCCACAATGGTCTGCGTATTGGTCACATCGTGAATCGTGGTCATTGAACCATGTTTGATGCCAATCTCGTCCAGAAGAACTTTGACCACCGGGGCCAGGCAATTCGTGGTGCAGGATGCTGCGGTCACAAGATCATGCCCATCGTAGAGGTTATGATTCACGCCATATACAATATTCAGCGCCTTTTCTTCCTTCACGGGCGCCGAAACCACGACCTTTTTCACCCCCGCCGCATAGTAAGGCGCAAGCTTTTCATACGTTTTGAAAGCGCCGGTGCAATCAATCACCAAATCAACACCGAGCGTCTCGAGCGGCAGGTCTTCGAGTGTCCAAGAGGCGCTCAAACTCACCTTGCGCCCATTGATGATGATGCAATCCTCGCCGGGTGAAATCTCAGCCGGCCAGCGACCGTGCACGGTATCCCATTCCAAAAGATGCGCGTGTTGAACCGCGTCTCCAACTGGGTCGTTCAGCAACACAATCTGGTCTGAGGACCCGTTGTCCACCAAATCCCTCAGGACCAGTTTCCCCATACGCCCCAAACCGTTGATCGCAATTCGTGCCATATCCGTGCCCCCTTTGACCTGTCATTCGTCCGCCTGCGCGGGATATGGCAATGGGGTAACAGATTTATGACGCATGGCCCACTAAAGCGTGGCGCGCGGCACAAGGCTCATCGCGTGGGGTTGCGCCTTTTCACGCGAATGCAACGTGATCACCTTGCCGTCTACCTGCGCATCAAGCCCGGTATCCGAGACACCGGGAAGAACCTGGATACTGACACCAAAACCCGCGATTCTTGCCGCGATTGCCTTTGCTTCCGGGTCCTGCGCGGGATCGCCCGGCATCAACCAAACCACCCGCTGACCTTCTTGGGCGTAGCGGGCCGCTCTCTCTGCTGTCAGCTCGTTGGTTTCGCGCCCGGCATCGCGACGCAACAGCGCGACAATATCATTGGAAAGTCTGGCATCATGAAACACCACATCGGCCCGCTGCATGACAGAGAGGCTGCGAAAGGTCATCAGGTCGGCGACATCATCTCCGGTGCCCACCACCCAAACAGCACCACCTTCATCGGCACCATTTTCCAGCATTGAATTCAGCAGCGCATGGGATGCGGATGTATCACCCGACAGGAAGGCATCCGCCACGGGCCCATCGATCATTCGCTCCCAGAATCGTCGGCGCACGCGGCCCGAGGAAAAATTCGCCTCTATTCTTGCCCGAAATGCGCTTAAAAAGGAGGCAAGGCGACCATATCCTGCGGGCAGCAACGCCTCGATACGGGCGCGCAAAATGCGGCCGATCACTGGCGCAGCACCGCTGGTCGAGATCGCAACGACCACCGGGCTGCGGTCAACGATCGACGGCGTTATGAAATCGCAAAGTGGTTTCACATCGGCAACATTCACAAGCGCGCCCTCCGCCTTTGCCGCCCGGTGAAGGGCTTTGTCGCGCTTAGGGTCATCCGATGCCCCATAGGCAATCAAGCAATCAGAGTAGTCCTCGGGAATTGGCAGTCGCGCATGATGAGTCAATCGGGGGGCGCCAAGCAGGCGCCTTACCTCTTCACAGGGCGCTGGATCAAAAACATGTACCTCGGCGCCCGCACTCAACGCACGCTCCACCCGGCGAGCGGCGGTTATCGTACCACCGTCAACAACCACTTTTGCCCCGTTTATATCCAGAAAAATTGGCAGATGATTCATATCGCGCCTCCGATGCTTTCGGTTATGTGTGGCGCAAAGGGAATTATTTCCATAGATTTCGCGAATATGGCGGCACGGTAAGGAAAGTATAGTTGAAATCGTCGACAAATTCAGAATATCAATCCAAAACTCGCAAAGTTATCAGCACGCCATACCGCACCCAGAAGACGAATCTCAAGATGTTTATGCCTTGAAATCTGGCTCTAGACCCCTGCTCAACTGGACCTACCGAGCACCCCAGTCGACTGGTTCTTTTGTCATAAGATGCGTGAACAGGGGCGCCGCCTTTTTCACCGACCAGCATTCACCTGATTCAGGACAGCCAGACACAATGAGCACAGTAGACGACCCAATGGTTGATAAATCTCCGCCGGTCTCTGACGAAATTCGCAAGACCACCTGCTACATGTGCGCATGCCGTTGTGGGATCAACGTCCATATGAAGGATGGCCAGGTTGCTTACATTGAGGGCAATCGAGATCATCCCGTGAATAAAGGCGTGCTTTGCGGCAAAGGATCGGCTGGGATCATGCAGCACTATGCGCCCTCGCGCTTGCGGGCCCCGCTGAAAAGAGTTGGTCCACGCGGGTCCGGTGAATTTGAAGAGATTTCATGGGATGAAGCGCTCGAGATGGCTGCCGGGTTGCTGGCGCCCCTGCGCGACGATGACCCATCGAAGCTCGCTTTTTTCACGGGTCGTGACCAGAGCCAGAGCTTCACCTCTTGGTTTGCGCAAGCCTATGGCACACCGAACTACGCGGCGCATGGCGGGTTTTGTTCCGTAAACATGGCCGCCGCTGGCATCTACACTATGGGCGGTGCGTTTTGGGAGTTTGGTCAGCCCGACTGGGATCGCACCAAGCTTTTCATGCTGTTTGGCGTGGCAGAAGACCACGATTCAAACCCCATCAAAATCGGATTGGGAAAACTGAAGGAACGCGGCGCGCGCATCATTGGCGTGAACCCGATACGGTCCGGTTACAATGCAATTGCCGATGATTGGGTTGGGATAACTCCCGGAACTGACGGGTTGTTCATACTCGCGCTGGTTCACGAGTTGATAGGCGCTGGCAAGATCGATCTTGGCTATCTTTCACGTTATACAAATGCCGGTTTCATAGTAAATGAAGAGCCTAATTCGGCAGAAAACGGTCTTTTTCTGCGCGGTGAGACCGGGAAACCCCAAATCATCTGCCGTGAGACCGGCAGGCTTACTGACTATGATACACCCGGCGTGATGCCTGACTTGGCAGCAAGCCATCGCCATGCTGGCGCCACACACCGCCCTGTGTTTCAGCTGCTTTGCGAACGCTACCTCTCGGATGACTATGCGCCCGAAGCCGTCGCGGAGCGCACAGGTGTTTCCGCGGAGAAAACACGCTCTATTGCAGCCGAACTCGCGCGAGTTGCCTTCGAGGAAGAGATCGTTCTGGACCAGCCCTGGACGGACTGGAAGGGCCAAAAGCATGACAAGATGATCGGACGGCCGGTCAGCTTCCACGCGATGCGCGGTATTTCGGCGCATTCCAATGGCTTTCAGACCTGCCGCGCGCTGCACATGCTGCAAATTCTACTGGGCTCGGTCGAAGTTCCGGGCGGGTTCCGGTTTAAACCACCCTATCCAAAACCGCCCGAAGCGCACCCAAAACCGCACGCTGGCGTAACCCCCGGGCAACCGCTGGACGGCCCCCATCTGGGTTATCCGATGGGTCCGGAGCATCTGCTGCTGGACGACGCGGGCAACGCCAAACGCATCGACAAGGCGTTTACGTGGGAAAACCCCATGTCGGCGCATGGGCTGATGCATATGGTGATCTCGAACGCGCATGCGGGTGATCCCTACAAGATCGACACGCTGTTCATGTATATGGCGAATATGGCGTGGAATTCGTCGATGAACTCGTCCAAGGTGATGCGGATGCTCACCGACAAGGACGACAATGGCGACTACGTGATCCCGAATATCATCTATTCAGACGCCTATAGCTCGGAAATGGTGGCCTATGCGGATCTGGTCCTGCCGGACACCACCTATCTGGAGCGGCATGATTGTATCTCGCTGCTGGACCGCCCGATATGCGAGGCGGACGGGGCCGCGGATGCGATCCGCTGGCCGGTGGTCGAACCGGATCGCGATGTGCGTGGCTTTCAGACCGTTCTGATCCAACTGGGCGCGAAGCTTGGCCTACCAGGCTTTGTGACCGAAGACGGTACTGCAAAGTTTGAGGACTACGCAGATTACCTTGTGAACCACGAACGCCGCCCCGGTGTTGGGCCACTGGCCGGTTGGCGCGGCACGGATGGCAATGGAAAGGGCAGAGGAGAGCCTAATCCAGCCCAACTCGACCGTTATATCGAGAACGGCGGCTTCTGGGTTGACCACATCCCCGAGAATGCGAGCTTCTACAAACCGTGGAACAAGCACTATCAGGAATGGGCGGTGAAGCGCGGGATTTTCGATGCCGAAGCGCCCTACGTATTCAACCTCTATGTCGAACCGATGCGGAAATTCCAACTGGCCGCCGAGGGCCATGGCGACATCCAACCGCCTGACAATCTGCGGGATCGGATTGCCCGCACGATGGACCCGCTGCCGATCTGGTATGAACCGTTCGAGGATGGGAATGTCGATACCGAGGAATACCAGATCCACGCCCTGACCCAGCGCCCGATGCATATGTATCATTCCTGGGGCACGCAAAATGCCTGGCTGCGTCAGATCACTGGCAAAAACTACCTCTACCTGCCCACCAAAATCTGGGAAGCGAAAGGTTTCGAGGAAGGCGACTATGCCACCGTGTCCTCGGTTCACGGGTCGATCACCGTGCCGGTCGCGCATCACGCGGGCCTGAACGGAAACACCGTCTGGACGTGGAACGCGATCGGTAAGCGCAAGGGGGCCTGGGCGCTGGACGAAAAGGCGCCGGAAGCGACCGAAGGCTTCCTTCTGAACCACCTGATCCACGAGCTGCAACCGCCCAAGAGTGACGGACTCAGATGGGCGAACTCCGACCCGATCACCGGGCAGGCTGCGTGGTTCGATCTGCGGGTAAAGATTGAGAAAACAGTGTCTAAACCGGCTGAAAGCCAGCCTGCGCACCCGCCGATCAAATCCCCGGTCGGCAGGGCACCCAAAACCGTGGCGAGGAAGATCTGATGACTGCTTTGCCTGAGAAAACCGAAAAGAAGCTGGGTCTGGTCATTGATCTGGACACCTGTGTAGGCTGCCATGGTTGCGTGACCGCCTGCAAGGGGTGGAACACCCAGAACTACGGCGCGCCGTTGTCGGATCAGGACGCTTACGGGTCCGACCCGTCTGGCACGTTTCTGAACCGCGTGTTCAGCTATGAAGCCCAGAAAGAGGGCTGCGCATCGCAAACCGTCCACATGCCGCGGTCCTGCCTGCACTGCGAAGACGCACCCTGCGTGACGGTCTGCCCGACCGGCGCAAGCTATAAGCGCGAAGAAGACGGGATCGTTTTGGTCGACGAGGACCGGTGCATCGGCTGCGGCTTGTGCGCATGGTCCTGCCCCTATGGCGCGCGCGAGTTGGACCGCGAAGCAGGCATCATGAAGAAATGCACGCTCTGCGTTGATCGGATTTACAACGAAAACTTGCCCGAAGAGGACCGTGTGCCCGCCTGCGTGCGCACCTGTCCCTCTGGGGCACGTCATTTCGGCGATCTGGGTGACCCAGAGAGTGACGTGTCCAAGCTAGTGGCAGATCGTGGCGGGTTTGACCTGATGCCCGATCTGGGCACCAAACCCGTGAACAAATATCTGCCACCGCGCCCGAAAGATCAGCTGAATACTGCCCCGCTGAACGCCCTTGCCGAAGAGCCAAAAGGCTTCCTCGGCTGGCTTGATAAAGCGCTTGAAAAGCTCTGACGGAGGAAACGGATGCATCCCGCACCCAGTGTTATTATCTTCACCACCTTTTCCGGGCTTGGCTTCGGGCTTCTGGCCTGGATGGGGCTTGGTATTCCGCGCGTTAGTGGTTCAACGCTTTTTGCGTTCTTCGTGATTGCCTATGTGCTGGCAGCGGGCGGGTTATTGGCCTCGACCTTCCACCTCGGAAACAAGAAAAACGCCATATATGCCTTCAGCCAATGGCGCACGAGCTGGCTGAGCCGTGAGGGCGTGGCTGCGGTCGCGACGCTTGTCTTGTTTGGATTGATCGGACTGATGCGGATTTTCTTTGACTCCGACATGATGTTTTTGGGTGCATTAGGCTCTGTTTTGGCGCTGATCACAGTATTCACAACATCCATGATCTACACCCAGCTCAAGACCATTTCGCGCTGGAACCAACCGCTGACCCCAGCGCTGTTCCTGCTGCACGCCATCGCAGGGGGCGCCCTTCTGGCCGGAGAAGTAAAGATCGCGGGCCTGTTGCTGGCCGCGCTTGCCGTTGTCATGTGGCTGCACTGGCAGCAGGGTGACAAACGGGCGGCAAACCGGGGCACTTTGGGCGACGCCACCGGGCTTGGCCATCTGGGCGAAGTCCGCATGTTTGAAAGCGGCCATACCGCACGCAACTATGTGCTGGACGAAATGGTCTATCGCGTGGGTCGCAAGCACGCCCAGAAGCTGCGCATGATCGCGCTGGGCCTTGGCACAGTGCTGCCGGCTGCCATCCTGCTTTTGACCCCGGCAGGTCATATCACGGCTTTCATTGCCCTGGCGCTGCACATCACAGGCGCCATCATCGGCCGTTGGCTATTTTTCGCCGAAGCCGAGCATGTGGTCGGGCTGTACTACGGCAAGTAACCCTTTTCATTGAACCTTCATCCCTGTGGGCCTATCACGGGGATGAATAAAAGCGTTTCGAGATGAACTTGGGTCCAAGTTTATTTCGAAACGCCCGTAACACTGATAACTCTTGCCACGTATCGGCTTCATCCCATCCGGGCTGAACCCGATACGGTTTTAATGAGGGCGACATGGCCAACCATCTTTACAAGCGCGATCTTCCAGACGGGCTGGACCTTGGTCCGGTCGTCGCCATTGACTGCGAAACCATGGGGTTGAACCCGCATCGCGACCGCCTGTGTGTGGTGCAGATGTCGGGCGGAGACGGCAATGCACATATGGTGCAGGTCGAGAAGGGGCAGACCAGCGCGCCGAATCTGGAAAAGATGCTGACCGACCCCAATGTTCTGAAGATATTCCACTTTGGACGCTTCGACATCACCGCAATGCTGAACGCTTTCGGCGTGGTTACAGCACCGGTCTATTGCACCAAGATCGCGTCAAAACTGGTGCGGACCTACACGGATCGGCACGGTTTGAAAAACCTGCTGGATCAACTCTTGAAGGTCGACATTTCCAAGCAACAGCAGATGAGCGATTGGGGAGCCGAAGAGCTGACCAATGCACAGCTGGATTATGCCGCGTCGGACGTCCTGTATCTGCACCGTCTGCGTGAAGAGCTTGATCAGCGTCTGGCGCGCGAAGGCCGGACTGAAATGGCACAGGCTTGTTTCGACTTCCTGCCCATGCGCGCCCAGCTGGATTTGGCTGGCTGGCCCGAGCAGGACATATTTGCCCACTAACGCACCCCTTGGAAATGGAGCGCATAGCGCTAGATAATCTGTAGTAGTTACGGGAACCGTCGCATGTCCAGTTCGGGCTTCACCTATACGCGCCTTGTGAACTGGTTGAAGATCATTCTTCCAGTGACAGCGCTTGGGTTGCTGTCGACCATGTTCCTGATTTCGAACTCCATCGATCCCGGCAGCTCTTTAACCTATGCGCGGATCAATCTGGAGGAGCTGACAGGTGAGCAAAGGATCTCCAACCCACAATTTTCAAGCGTGACATCAGATGGCGCCTCGATCCAATTCTCTGCAGAAAGCGCGGTGCCCGACGCAGATCTGCCAAACCGCTTCACCGCGCGCGCATTGGTCGCGCACATCGAAACGCCGGACGGCGCTTTCGTTGATATCACAGCCGACAGCGCGAAGATTGACGGGGATCGCAATCTGGTGGACCTGTCAGGTGGTGTGTCTTTGGTGACCTCGACCAATTACCGGATCACCACCGATGGGATGATGACCGCAATGGATGCGACACGCGTGGAAAGCCGTGGTCCGGTTGAGGCGAACGGACCGATGGGGACCCTGACTGCGGGTCACGCCCAGATTACACGTCAGGAGGGAGATGCTGCCCCCTATCTTCTTGTTTTCAAAAACAGGGTAAAACTGGTATACGATCCGCAGAACAAGGGGGAACCCCGGTGATCATGCGTCGTTTCTTCTATACGCTCGTGCTTGCAGCGACCCTGCCCATGTTTGCACATGCGCAGGCCCAAATTTCCTTTGGCGGTTTGAAACATGACAGTTCCCTGCCGGTCGAAATCACGGCCGATGCGCTTTCCGTTGATCAGGCAGATGGGTCTGCGACCTTCACTGGCAATGTTCTGATTGGCCAAGGCGAAATGCGCCTGGCAGCTGGAAAAGTGCGGGTTGAATATGCGTCCGGGCCAGATGCAACAGGCGAGATCTCGCGCCTTCACGCAACAAATGGCGTGACGTTGGTCAATGGCGCAGAGGCGGCGGAAGCGCGTGAGGCGGTCTACACGATCAAATCCGGAACCGTTATCATGTCAGGCGGTGTTATCCTGACACAGGGACAAAACGCGCTCTCCTCAGACACGCTTACAGTGAATCTCACGACCGGCACCGGGCAGATGGACGGGCGGGTGAAAACAATCATCCAGACAGGGCGTAACTGATGGCTGCTCCGACCCTGACTGTAGAAGATGGTGATGCCGGGCTGCACATCATCGGTTTGCGGAAAAGCTACCGCAAGAAACCTGTGATCCGGGAAGTGAACCTTGAACTTCATCGTGGCGAAGTGGTTGCTCTTTTAGGGCCAAATGGCTGTGGGAAAAGCACCACCTTCTATTCCATCGCCGGACTGGTCACGCCAGAGGCTGGTCAGGTTCTGATCGACGGCCGTGATGTGACGCTTTTGCCAATGTATCGTCGCGCCAAATTCGGCATCGGGTATTTGCCGCAAGAAATGTCGATCTTTCGCGGCATGTCGGTCGAAGACAACATTCTGTCGATCCTCGAGATTTCGACCAAAGACCGGCACAAACGGCGCGAGCGGCTGGAAGAGCTGCTAAACGAGTTTTCGATCAGCCACCTGCGGCGCACACCTGCCTTGGCTCTGTCAGGCGGTGAACGTCGACGCGTGGAAATTGCGCGGCTTTTGGCGTCGAATCCCAAGTATCTGTTGCTTGACGAGCCTTTCGCCGGTGTTGACCCGATTGCTGTTGGAGAGATTCGCACCTTGGTTCATGACCTCAAGGATCGCGGAATCGGCGTTCTGATTACCGACCACAATGTACGCGAGACTCTCGAAATTGTGGACCGCGCCTATATTCTGCATGACGGACATGTGCTGATGAGCGGCACCACGGATGAAGTGATACGGGACGAAAATGTGCGTCGCGTTTATCTGGGACAAAACTTCTCGATCACCTGAAAAATGCAGCCTTGTGGTTGACAATGCCGCGCGCGCATCGCCAAATGAAGGGGATGCATGAACACGCGACACTTCGTTCGTGCCGTGCCCCTGAAGGGGTCCGCACAAGGAAACGCCCCGAAATATTTGGGCGATTGGCCTTCTGCAAACCACTCATAACTATCAGAACTAAAAACGAAATTCATCGTGGCCCCCCGGGCGCGATATCTTGAGGCCTGCAAATACCATAGGAGGTAGAATGCAATATCAAATCAGTGGCAAACAGATCGACATTGGTGAAGCTCTTCAGGTTCACGTGAAAGAAGAACTGGGCGGCATCGTTCAGAAATATGCCGAACGCCCGACCGATGCTCAGGTGGTGTTCTCAAAAAATGCGCATGAATTCGTATGCGAAACTGTCGTTCACCTCTCTACTGGCCTGACCGCTCAGGCAAAGGGGCATGCAACTGAAATCTATGCTGCTTTTGATCAATGTGCCGAAAAAATGGAGAAACAACTGCGCCGCTACAAGCGTCGGTTGAAAGATCATCACCGCGACCGCGTAGACCCGGTTGAAGTTTTCGAAGGAGCCTCGTATATCCTCGCAGCAGAGGAAGGCCCAGAAGAGGCAGAAGCCGCAACTTTGCAGCCGATGATCATCGCCGAGATGGAGACGCGTATCCCGTCCCTGTCCGTGGGTGAAGCGGTCATGCAGATGGAGCTGGCACATGCCCCGGTTCTGGTTTTCCGTAATGAGAAAACACAGGGGATGAATGTGGTCTACCGCCGCGACGACGGCAATGTGGGCTGGATTGACCCTGCTAGCGAAGCATAAAACCCCGCCTTGGCGGGCGGGAACAAGGTTGATGATGGAACTTTCGAACATCCTCACGCCCTCGGCCGTCAAGGTGATGTCCACCGTGTCCTCCAAGAAACGCCTGTTTCAGGATCTTGGGGACATGGTTCAGGACTGCTACGGCTTGGACAGCGGCCTGGCATTTGATGCCCTGCAGCAACGCGAGTCTCTGGGCCCGACAGGCGTGGGACATGGGGTTGCTCTGCCGCATGCCCGCCTTGAAGGTCTGGACAGTGTGGTTGGCTGCTTTATCCGCATCGAAAAGCCCTTTGACTTTTCATCTGTGGATCGTCAGCCTGTTGATCTTGTTTTTGCTTTGTTTGCCCCCGAAGGGTCGGGTGTTGATCACTTAAAGGCACTGGCATTGGTATCGCGCACGATGCGCGATACGTCCATCTGCACAAAACTGCGCGCCAACAGCGATTCCGTGACGCTGCACGCGCTTTTGACAGACAGCCTGTCGAACAAAGCCGCCTAAGCGATCAGGCGGCTTTCCACGGTTTGAACCCAAACATCATGTAGTCGCGCTGGTAAAGCTTGCGTACGGCTTTCTCGATCTCGTCCGAATAAATCTCGCTCAATGTGAATGGGATGTCTTCTGGATCGTGACCAAGCGCCACCTCCTGGCTCTCTTCACCCAGTTCGGCCAGCAGATTTTTAAGCCCCATTTCAAGCTGATCTTCGCGCAGAATGTGATCCGGCGAGGCAAAATTTGCAAACGCCTGAACCATGGCTGATTGCGTGGCCCAGGACGCATCGATGCGGATGCCGGTTCGCCCCTGCAGGTTCTTGCCGACAAACTCGATGAACTGCATGAACGCTTCGCGATGCGCCTGACGATCCCAGTCTGATCCGGGCTCTTCCTCTGGCAGGGACACGCCATAGCTGTTGCGCAGCGCGTGTTTCACCTCCCAATACGTATCCGGTCCATGCGAAACCAGATATCGGCAGAAGGCCGCGTGAAGCCGCGCCACGGGATGGCGCAGAACGGTAAAGCTGCGATGGCCTTTGTTCTGGTTCTTCCATTGGCGCAACGTCTTCTGGGTGAAGTCTGCACGCAGATCGCCAAAACCCTGCATCCAGTCCAACACGGCTTCTCGCGGGGCGCCTTTCATCGGAATAAAGACCAATGGCAACGCCTCTGAGGCAAAATACGTGGTCACTGCAGGCGGGCGGGACGGTTCGAAATTCGGAATACGATGCAGATCAAACGTGTCCACCTTTGCCACCGTTTCCTGCAGCACGTCGTAGTTGACCACCTTCTCAGAGACCGGTTCGGGGTTCTGTTTCTTGAACGTCCCAGCGAACTCGGTGATTTCGGTTGTCTCGCCCAAAAATTTGGCGAGACCATTTACCACCCCGATATCCTGCGCATCTTCATAGTCGATATAAAACGCCGTCTGCCCGGACTTCTGAAGCCGATCCTTAACCTTCAGCTGAAACGCTTTCATGCGATAGAACAGCTTTTCGAATTCTTCCGGAACGAAGCGGGCCTGCTTCTTGATCACATGTTTCACATCATTCAGCTGCCACTGGTCAGTTTCCCACGCGATTTTGCGGGACACATAAGCGTCCAGAAGATTGCGAGTCAGAACCACTTTGGCACAGCGCGGGTCTTCAATCATGGCATCAAAAACACGCGGGTCGTGGTCATGAAAGAACCGAAAGCCCGGCATGCCCGGCGCATGTTCTTTCATCTTCTCGATCAGGCGCAACGGATCAGCGTCACGCATGGCGACGGTCACCCCAAAAAGCTCCTTCATCTTGGGTGACATCATGAAATAGGGGTTGAATGCCTCCCCATAGCATTTCAGCCCGGGGAACTGATCAAGGTTGCTTTCCAGGAAGTTCGAACCCGTCCGCATCTCTGCGAAAATGATGAAACAGTCAAATTTACGCGTCATATATCACTTTACCAGATAGGGTTTTCGTTCAGAGCGAGCGGTGGGTCCAGGGTCCTGCCCGACGGTGAAATCACCCATAAGATATGGGTGCATACCCTGATTTTTCAGGTTTTGCAGGAACTGACCAAATCCGTCCAAAGACACCATGCGGGGCGCTTCTGTCAGGCGAGTAGACCCGCGTGAACCAATCTCGTCGATAACAGTTTGCAACGGCTCCATCGGGTTTGCCACAAAATCGGCTAGCGTCCAGATGCGGATGCGTGCACGCGCATAACCGGAACGCAGCACATCAATATGATCGCTTTCGATTTTCTGAAGCCGTGCAGCCTCGCGGCGAATATCCGAGAAGTTCAGGTTCGACCTGAACAGCGGCAAGGCCCATGCCCCGGTTACAACAGAGATCTGCGCATTGGGATCCTTGGCAAGCGTCCAGGTGACATCCTGTGAATCCATCGGGCCAAACTGAAAACACTGGCGTTCCCCGCGCGTGTTCCAGATCAGATTGGTCAAAAAAGCTTGCGGGTTATAGTCACGCACAGCCGCGGACGAGCTCATCGCGCCAAAAAACTCTGTCTCGTTCCCGGCGAACTGGACCTTTTCAGCGGAAAAGAGATTTCCATGCACGCGGGCACCCACGGCGCGCGCCAGCCACGGTTCGAAGTCTTCGAAAAGCTCGTTAAACCCCTCGAATACAGAGTATGGCGCAGCGGTTGTGCCGTTCTCCCAGCCGTCATTGGGAAACCGGCTTTGCATAACAAGGCCGGGCCGCCCCTTGGTGCGGCGCTCTACCGCCTTCGAGAAAATGCGATCGATCTTGCCCGGATTGGGTTCAGCACCTGTCATGATCGACGCATCTTCGGACAGGAAGCTGCTGTATAGCTTGTTGGCGTGAGGCCATATCTTACGCGCCACGAAACAGTCTGACCGACGCAGAAGCTGCAAGTGGTCATCGTAGAAGATATGTGGTTTGCCCTGAAAATCGAACTTGGACAGGGTCAGTGACCGGCTTTCAATATTGGTCGAATAGAGCCTGACCAATGTCTGATAGTAACTCTCGTCCGGAATCCAGACGCGTTTGAAATAGCGATCATAGGTTTCGCGCTCGGGGTCTTCCAAAACGGCCGACAGGGTTTGGCGCGTCAGGCACCACCACTGGCTGCCCAAGTGCGGCACCAAGCCCGAGGGTATCTTGCGTTTGAAACCGGCACGGCGTTGAAGCCGCACATAGCCATCAAACAACCGACGATGCCGTTTCCACGAAAACGGAAACCGCAAGGTGAACCGTTCCGCATCCAGGCCACCAACAGTCCATGGAACATCTTCGGTTGTGGCGCTTTCGATGAAGTTTGTCTGCGGACGTTCTTCAAGATAGGCGACCATTTCAGCCACGGGGCGCAAAGGCAGGCAACTGCCCGAAGCCAGCAGCACATGGCGTACATCGGCAAAGCTTTTCAACATCAGCTTTGACGCCGTCTGGCTGGCCGCGACAAGGGACCATGTCCCCCATTCACATCGGTGCCGTTTCGAAAACTTGACGTTGTCCAGATCACTCAGTGCATTCACGAAACGCGCATAGGCGTCCCGCTTTACGCGTTTGTCCACATGCACCACCACCGGGCACCCATGCGTCGCCCAATGCCGTGCCAGTTCTTCGGCCCGGCCGAGCGCATCGTGGACAAGCATGACGACACCCAAGCTCATGCCCAGTTTCCCTTAGACATAAGACCCAGAATCTCCAACTGGCGCCAGTTGATGTATTTCTCGCTCCATTTGCACCAGAGGTCGGGATCTTCTTTCATCAGCTTGTTATAGGCGCGGTATTCATGGCTATTGGCATAGTGCTGACCGCGCTGCAGCTCTTCGGCTGACTTTTCGCTGAATGTGTCCAGAAACTTGGCGTGCAAAAGGCATCCAGACGCTTTTTCGCCGCCCCATTCATCATAGACAAGGTTCAACCCGCGCGGGAGCAACATATGGGTCGAGCTGACATAGGTGTAGCTGCGGTCCCACTTAACCAGCGGGATCTTGTTCAGAGCAGGGGCGCGTTCGGGCTTGTCCGGGAAGAAGGCCCGCGCGCGCGGGCCGCCTTGTATCCACAAGTTTCCAAACAAGCTATTTTTCTGGATCATGTAATTGCCGCTGTCGAACCAGCTGGCAATCTCCATCGGGTCCTGACCTTCCAGGTAGGGCTGCGCATCCATCGAGCCCTTGGGATACATATCCAAAAGCATGGCGCCAAAGCTTTTGATCGAACTTGCGTCGAGCCAGTCCGTCAGCGCCTTAAGCGACCGAGTGTCACAGAACGGATAGACCAGAAATTCGTCGGGATCGACCACAAGACACCAATGCCCATGCGCATATTTTCGTTGCAGCCAATTCAGCCAATCCACCCCGAACCGGGCACGTTTATAGCTGGCTTGCGATGACCAAAGCGACACGTCCTCTTGCTCGGCAAGGTATTCGCGCGATCCATCATCAGACCCGTTGTCAACGATCAGGAAGTGATTCACGCCCATGTCGCGATAATAGGACAGAAAGTAAGGTAGCCGGACCCGTTCGTTTCGCAGGGTCGAAAAGGACAGAATATGGCCGGGTCGAATCTGACTGGTGCGATCGGCAACAGAAGTTAGCTCGCGCCGCTTTCTCAGGGCACGAATTCGCCAACGCTTGCGCTGCAATCTCAGGCGATATGATCGTACTGCGCCCAATCTTGCCCCTTCTCATATGGTTTGAAGTCCACCGCAGAGGACCCCGATCACGCCAGAACCTTGTTGAAATGAGCACCCCATGTGGGCAGCTCAGGATGCATCGAGGCGTGTTGGCGTTCTGGCGTCTTGTCTGTCCCGGGCTTCAATGCCAAGTCCATTATTCTTTTTTGCCAAAGATATATGTCGCAAACGTTTACGTAAATGGGATAATTTCCAAGAAACTCCCGGTAAACATCCAAATCGTGAACAATCACAGGCACGCCCAGCGCGGCTGCTTCCAACGGAGGAAGGCCAAATCCCTCAGCAAATGAGGGAAACAACAATGCCCGCGCACGTGCAAGACAGGTCACCATCTCTGCATCATCCAATCCCGAAAGCTCAATTACATTGGCGGGGCGGGCATCCAATCGTGCAAACAGGTCTTCATTCTTCCAGCCGCGCTGGCCAATAATCACCAGTTGCGGGCAGGTATCCGCGGGGGTGTCGGTGCTGATCTGTTCCCAAATATCCAGCAAAAGCGTGTGGTTCTTGCGTGGCTCAATTGTACCAATCGTCACGAAAAACGGTCGGGTAGGGTCTATCGCCCCCGGCAGGTCCTGCGCTGTGGCTTCTGGAATATCAAAACCAAGATGGGCCACAATCGAAGGCGGAACACGCCCAAATTCCTGAAAATGCGCTTCTGCTGTCCGCTGGCTTGTGCGCGAATTGTAAATCACGCGGTCCGCATGTTTCGACACCACGCGCATACGCGCTGCAAAGCTTTCAACCGTATCGTCACGCTGCATTTCAGGGTGATCAAGCGGTATCACGTCATGCACCAGAACTTCGCGCGAAATGCCGGGGACGCGCGCGAGCGCCTCAAAAACATGTAGTTTCAGGTTTGCATGGCCGACATTCAGGTATCGACATCCAGCGGGCAAATGACGCGCCAGCATGCGCCCCAACCCGCCGCGCCCAGATCGGGCAATGCAAATCCGACGCAAATCACTGTCCACCGCGCGTCTGGCGGGCGAAGCTTTCAGGAAAATGCTCGACAGCAGATCCGGCGCGCCCCAAGGCAGGCGGCCATGAAATCGCGCTGCCAGCGCCTCGACCCCGGTACGATCCAACAGCACGAAGCCCAGCGCAGTACGCACCAAGCCGAAGAGAGGCGCATGCTGACCAAGCAAATAATCAAGATAGGCAGCCTCCACCCGATCCACACCGGTCCAGGGCCCACGACCGACGCGCGATGCCAGGCGGCTGAGATCAAGACAGAAGGACGGTAGGTTGGATGAGTCGCTCATGAAGATATCATGGGCAAAGGGATGACGACGCCCGCCCGGTAGACAGGCATCGTCATAACACTATTATTCTGCTGCTTTTTGCTGGGCAACGAGGTCATGGAGATACCCGGTAAACTCCTCGCGCAGTTCGGGACGGGCCATGCCAAAGGCCACAGTGGCCTGCAGGAAACCAGCCTTCGAACCACAGTCGAAACGTTGACCGCGGAACCGATACCCATAGACGCCACGATCCTGTTGGATCTCTTCTGCGATGGCATCCGTCAGCTGAATTTCACCGCCAGCACCGCTTTTGATCTTGTTGAGGCTGCGCAGGACATCGGGGGTCAGGATATAGCGGCCAATCACGGCCAGATTAGATGGCGCCTCATCAACATCAGGTTTTTCAACCATACCTTTGGCACGCACCATCGTACCCATGTCTTCCTGAACATCCAACACACCGTAGGCGCTGGCTTTTTCAGGTGGGACTTCCATCGCGGCGACCATACAACCGCCGGTATCTTCATAGGCTTCCACCATCTGCTGCAAGCAGGGCTTTTCCGCGGCGATGACGTCATCGGGCAGGATTACGGCAAACGGTTCATTGGCAATCAAACGGCGCGCGCACCAAACGGCATGCCCAAGTCCCAGCGCTTTGTGCTGACGCATATAGGCGATGGCCCCGGATTCCATATTGGTATCCTTGAGCACTTCCAGAAGCTCGTCTTTACCCTTTTTGCGCAACTCCTGCTCCAACACAGGTGAGTTGTCAAAATAGTCCTCAAGCGCGCCTTTACCGCGCGAGGTGACAAAAATGAACTCCTTGATGCCGGCCGCACGTGCCTCGTCAATTGCGTATTGGATCAGCGGACGATCAACCAGCGTCATGATCTCTTTCGGAATAGATTTGGTCGCGGGAAGAAACCGCGTTCCCAGGCCGGCGACGGGGAAAATCGCTTTGGTGACCTTGCGCTTCATTGTTACTCTACCTCTTCTACAAATTCAGGTTCGCGCCCGAATATTCACATTGCGCCTTGATCAGACATGACTCGTGTCCTCATTACCGGACAAATCGGGCAAGATCATGGCGTTTGTTCTTGATTTTGATCCAATCGGCCCAGCTTCTCAAGAATTTTCACTTCGTTGGCAATGCGTTTTCCGAAACTGCTCAGTTGAACGATGCGATTTTGCCGATCGGTGCGACCAAATATCCCACCCGACCGCTCCCAAATACCGTCTTCGGTAAATGCTTCACGCATCGGAAGGGCGCTGGGCGACAGGAGGATCAATGTGACCACATGGCCTTTTTCTCGCAATTTCAGCGCCTTGTCCCGTAGCTGCTTGGCTTGCCATATACGACCCGACAATAGCCGCGCCCCGCGCGTGCTAGCCGAAATGCTCTTAAATGGAGCTTTCGCATGCTCAATGGGGACTGGGGGCGTTAATTCTCGTTCTATCCCATACGCCCAGCCAGCATCGAACCCGCCCAGCAATGTTGCGATCTGCCCCGGCTCCAACCGCCCCTCCACCATGTGTTGCAAAAGGCGCCGGCGCTGAGCATCGCGACAGATCACGCGCGCCGGCTCATCCGCGCCATCTGGCGCGTGTTTGCGTGCAAAAACAGCGGAGCTTGACCCGATCTGCGTCAGGTCCGTTGGTGCGCGACTTGCCGTGCGTACCGCGTTTTCAGCATAGCCGTGATGCACCTGGGCCAATGGCACCAGAACCGTCGACACCCCGCGTGCGCCCAGCCGCATATTCACATCGGTTTCATCCAGAAAAAACGCATAGGCAGGGTCGAACCCCCCCATGCGACACAGAGTGTCGCGGCGAAAAGCGCAATTCGTGCCCTCGGTCCGGATGCCCATGTCCTTTCGGCCACGAAACAGCTCGGGCACATCGCCTGTCATGTCCAAAGGATGGGACTGGCCCATCCGGTCAACCCACTGCGCAGACCACTGAAGGCTAATCCCATTGCGCCCACGCACATAGCCCCCTGTTGCCTCGACATTCGGATCGTCAAAGGGGGGGATCAGGTGATTGAGCCAGCTGGGTTCGGCCACCGCATCATCATCGATGAAAGCAACAAACGTGCCCGCCGCATGCGCCAGCCCCAAATTGCGCGCCTTCGAAATATTGGCTTCATCAAATGGCACCAGTTTCAAAGGCAACCCCGAGGCCTCTGCCACCCGGATGCCATCCGGATCCGCGACGACAATCACTTCGACAGACGGGTAGAACAACTGCGAAAGCCCCTGCAGGCATCGCCCCAATAGCGCAGGGCGCCCCCGGCTGACGACAATGACGCTGACAGGGGCGGCAAGGGCAGACATATCAGGCTTTCTTCAGATCCACGCCCGGTGCATAGGCAATGAAGAACGGGTTTTCATAGATCGGTTTGCCATAGGTCAACGGCGAGTGATCGTCAAAGCGCACCACGTCGCCCCCCGCGCCTTTCAAGACCGCATGGCCGGCAGCAGTATCCCATTCCATGGTCCGGCCCACGCGCGGGTAAAGGTCAGCTTCCCCTGTGGCGACGAGACAGAACTTCAACGAGCTGCCTGCGGACTTGCTGTCCTTGACGCTATATTTGTTGATGTAGTCTTCGGTCGCCTGATCACGGTGCGACTTGGACGCCACAATGAACAGCGCATCATTGTCAGGGGTCGAAACCTTGATCGGCGACAACGCACCCACGGCGTCCTTATCAAAGGGGCCCTGTTCCTCGACGCTTTCGCCACCAGCGCGGGTAAAGAACATGCGGCCTTTGGCAGGCGCATAAACCACGCCGCGGATCGGCGTGCCATCGACCACATAGGCAATGTTCACCGTGAAATCACCGCGCCGATGGATGAACTCCTTTGTGCCGTCCAGAGGGTCAACAATCAGAAATTCGCGGGCCTGTTCACTGTGGCTGTCAGCCTGTTCTTCCGTAACCAGAAGCACGTCCGGGAAAACGGCACGCAGACCTTTGGATATCAACGCATCCGCTGCCTCGTCTGCCGCGGTCACCGGGCTGTCATCGGACTTGGCGCGCACATCGAAATCATCTGAATTGTAGATTTCCATGATCACATCTCCGGCTTCCAGTGCCAGTTTGCGCATCACGCTTTCCAAACGATCGAAATCCAACGGCTCACTCCTAAAACAGCGGGTTTTCACCCTGTTGATAACATTTTGCAGCCCTCTTATGGTATTTGGGTAAAGGAACAGCAAGAATTCCCTGCGAAAAAGAGCACGTACCGGGCGAAAGGCAGCCTTATGTTCGAGATTCAGCAACGCCAGTCAAAGCTGGTTGCCGCTTTCATGATGATGCAAGTCATCTACCATGCGACCGCGCGCAGCGTGCGCAAGACGCATGCCAATGCCTTTGCAGCCTTGCTGATCAATATGTTCCAGGTGATGGTTCTGGTCGCCACATTTTACGTGATGTTTGGCATTCTGGGTCTGAGGGGGTCCGCCCTGAGGGGTGATTTCCTTGTCTATATCATGTCCGGTATTTTCATCTTTATGACCAATACCAAGACATTGGGTGCTGTGGTCGGGTCCGAGGGTCCAGCATCCCCGATGATGCAACACGCGCCAATGAACACCTTTGTCGCAATCATCTCGGCCGCTCTTGGGGCGCTCTATATCCAGCTGTTTTCGGTATTTGTGGTGCTGTTCATCTATCATGTGGCGGTCACGCCGGTTGAAATTGATCAGCCGGTCGCGACCTTTTCGATGGTGCTATTGGGCTGGTTCAATGGTGCGTCACTTGGCCTGATATTTCTGGCGCTGAAACCGTGGTTTCCGCAGTTCACCAGCGTTGCTTCAACGGTTTATACGCGCGCGAACATGATTGCCTCCGGCAAGATGTTCGTCGCCAACACATTGCCCTTTTATGTGCTGGTCTTCTTTAGCTGGAACCCGCTGTTTCACATCATTGACCAGGCGCGCGGTTTTGCCTTCATCAACTACAACCCTCACCACTCAAGCTGGATGTATCCTCTTTTGGTTTCGGTGGCCTTCACGCTGATCGGATTCATGGGGGAAAGCTATACACGCAAACACGCCTCGATCAGCTGGGATGCGCGGCGTTGATCTTTCTGGCCTGTCGCAATCTCGCAAAGTGCTGAGACCTACTGATCAACAGCGCGCAGGGTTAGATTCAGCCTCCCGGATGATTTAAGCAAGGCAGACGACCCGTATCTAATCCGGTCCACCCCGTGATAGGCCAAACGTGCAGGCCCCCCCAAAACCAACACGTCGCCGGATGTCAGCCAATGCGATTGTGTTGGGCCTTTTCGTTCCACACCACCAATTCTGAATAGCGCGTCATCCCCAAGGCTGATCGAAATCACCGGCCACGAAAAATCGCCCTCGTCTCGATCCTGGTGCATCCCCATTTTCGCACCTTCTGCATAGAAATTCACCAGACAGCTGTCTGGGTCACGGGGCACACCTGACAGTGCTTGCCACACGTCAAGAGCAAGTGGCGGGATCGGTGGCCAATCAGTCCCCTCTGGGTGGCGCGGCTCATACCGATAGCCACGGCGGTCCGACACCCAACCCAAGCGGCCAGACGACGTCATACGCACGGACATCTGTTTCCCTGACGCCGTTTGAGGGTGGAACAGTGGCGCGCGCGCAACGACTTCGCGCACCTGCTCAACCAGTTCACTTTGCGCCGCAGCACCAAGCATCCCCTTGAAAAGTTTCGCCCCACCCAGATCGAGCGGCACCAAGTCTTGCGCAAACATGACCAAAACCCTGAAAATGACTCGTTTTTTTGCCCCTTACCGGGTGCGGGACGGCTTGCAGGCCCGATTTCGCCTACTTATATACGCCTCGACACCGGATGCAGGCACACCTGCACCGGTCACATTTGGGATCAGGGGCCGATGCTTTGCAAGGTCGGTTCCTTCAACATCGCCTAAGAGAGGATTTTGAGCATGGCCAAAGTCATCGGTATCGACCTCGGCACCACAAACTCGTGTGTTGCCATCATGGACGGCTCGCAGCCGCGAGTCATTGAAAACGCAGAAGGCGCACGTACCACGCCTTCGATCGTCGCCTTCAAAGATGAAGAGCGTCTGGTGGGCCAGCCGGCCAAACGTCAGGCTGTCACCAACCCCGACAACACTGTCTTCGCCGTGAAGCGCCTGATTGGCCGCAACATGAATGACCCGGCTGTCGAGAAAGACAAGAAGCTGGTTCCCTACGCCATCGTGGACGGCGGCAATGGCGACGCATGGGTCGAGGCGGCTGGTGAGAAATATTCGCCTTCGCAGATTTCGGCCTTCATTCTGGGCAAGATGAAAGAAACGGCAGAAAGCTATCTGGGTGAGGAAGTCACTCAGGCCGTGATCACCGTGCCCGCCTATTTCAACGACGCACAGCGTCAGGCCACCAAGGACGCCGGCAAGATTGCCGGTCTGGAAGTGCTGCGCATCATCAACGAACCGACCGCTGCTGCTCTGGCTTACGGTCTGGACAAAGAAGAGACCCAAACCATCGCGGTTTACGACCTTGGTGGTGGCACCTTCGACGTGACCATCCTGGAAATCGACGACGGGTTGTTCGAAGTGAAATCGACCAACGGCGACACGTTCCTTGGTGGTGAAGACTTCGACATGCGCATCGTCCAGTATCTGGTTGATGAGTTCAAAAAGGAAAACCAGGTTGATCTGTCGAAAGACAAGATGGCTCTGCAGCGTCTGAAAGAAGCCGCTGAAAAAGCCAAGATCGAACTGTCGTCTGCCTCGCAGACCGAAATCAACCAGCCCTTCATCTCGATGGGTTCGGATGGTGCACCGCTGCACATGGTCATGAAGCTGACCCGCGCCAAGCTGGAAAGCCTCGTGTCGGACCTGATCAAGCGTTCGATCAAGCCCTGTCAGGCCGCTCTGAAAGACGCTGGTCTGTCGACCGGCGACATCGACGAGGTAGTTCTGGTCGGCGGTATGACCCGCATGCCGAAAGTGATCGAAGAGGTCACAAAGTTCTTCGGTAAAGAGCCGCACAAGGGTGTGAACCCGGACGAAGTGGTTGCCATGGGTGCCGCCATTCAGGCCGGCGTTCTGCAGGGCGACGTGAAAGACGTTGTTCTTCTGGACGTAACCCCGCTGTCGCTGGGCATCGAGACGCTGGGTGGCGTGTTCACCCGCCTGATCGACCGCAACACGACGATCCCGACGAAAAAGTCGCAGATCTTCTCGACCGCGGAAGACAACCAGAACGCCGTAACCCTGCGCGTGTTCCAAGGTGAGCGTGAGATGGCTGCGGACAACAAGATCCTGGGCCAGTTCAACCTCGAAGACATCCCGCCCGCACCGCGCGGCATGCCTCAGATCGAGGTGACCTTCGACATCGACGCCAACGGCATCGTTGAAGTGGGCGCCAAGGACAAAGGCACCGGCAAAGAGCAGAAAATCACCATCCAAGCTTCGGGCGGTCTGTCAGATGACGACATCGAAGCAATGGTGAAAGACGCTGAAGCCAACGCCGAAGCGGACAAGGATCGCAAGGAACTTGTCGAAGCGCGCAACCAGGCCGAAAGCCTGATCCATTCGACCGAGAAGTCGATGGAAGAGCACAACGACAAGGTCGACCCGACCACGATCGAAGCCATCGAGCTGGCAATTGCCGCGCTGAAGGACGATCTGGCCAAGGACGACGCCAGTGCCGACAAGATCAAAGGCGGCATCCAGAACGTGACCGAAGCGGCCATGAAACTGGGCGAGGCGATCTATAAGTCGCAGCAGGAAGAAGCTGCGGGTGAAGCCCCGGAAGAGGCTGATGGCCCTTCGGCTGTGGACGATGACATCGTTGACGCCGATTTCGAAGACCTTGACGATAACAAACGTTAAGTCAATCAGGTGAAAGGCGGGGCGGCATGGCTGCCCTGCCCCCCTCCCAAAGGGAGAAGACCCCATGGCAAAACGTGATTATTACGAGGTCCTTGGTGCCGCGAAGGGCGCTTCGGCAGATGAGCTGAAGAAAGCCTATCGCAAGAAGGCCAAGGAACTTCATCCGGATCGCAATTCCGACAATCCCAACGCCGAGGCGCAGTTCAAAGAAGTGAACGAAGCCTATGACGTGCTGAAGGATGCCGAAAAGAAAGCCGCCTATGACCGGTTTGGCCACGCCGCCTTCGAAGGTGGCATGGGCGGGCGTCCCGGTGGCGGACACCCCGGACAAGGCGATTTCGCCAGCGCGTTTTCAGACGTGTTTGACGATCTGTTTGGCGACTTCATGGGCGGCGGCGGTCGCGGTGGCGGACGTGCCCGTGCACAACGCGGATCGGACCTGCGCTATAACCTGCGCGTAACGCTGGAAGAAGCTTTCTCAGGCCTGCAGAAAACCATCAACGTACCTACCTCTGTTGCATGCGAAGAATGCGACGGAACCGGGGCAGAAGCAGGTGCCGAGCCAGCCATGTGTCCGACCTGTTCAGGCATGGGCAAGGTCCGCGCGCAACAAGGTTTCTTTACCGTTGAACGCAGCTGCCCGACCTGCCAGGGCACGGGCCAGATCATCCAAAACCCCTGCAAGTCTTGCCATGGTGCCGGGCGCAAGGAAAAGGAACGCTCGCTGGCGGTGAACATCCCGGCAGGTGTCGAAACCGGTACGCGTATTCGTCTGGCCGGTGAAGGCGAAGCTGGAATGCGGGGCGGACCCTCGGGTGACCTTTACATCTTCATCGACGTGGCCGAGCACCAGATATTCGACCGCGAAGGCACCCACCTTCACTGTCGCGTCCCGGTTTCGATGGCAGCCGCCGCAATGGGTGGCGATATCGAAGTCCCGACCATCGACGGTGGCCGTTCGCGGGTTAAAATCCCGGCGGGCAGCCAGTCCGGTCGTCAAATGCGTTTGCGCGCGAAGGGTATGCCCGGCCTGCGCGGTGGCCCGAATGGCGATATGTATATCGAACTGGCCGTTGAGACCCCGGTCAATCTAACCTCGAAGCAGAAAGAACTGCTGCGCGAGTTTGAAAAACTATCGGAAGAAAACAATCCTGAAAGCTCTAATTTCTTCTCGAAGGTGAAGAGCTTTTGGGACAGCATGAAGGGCTGACACCCTACCGTGAAACGAACAATGGCCCGGCTTATAAAGCTCGGGCCATTGTTCTTTCTTAAAGCGTTTCGAGATTAAGCCCGATCACAACTTGATTTCGAAACGCCCACGACATCAATAGGTTCCGCGCGTTTCGACATATTGTCGTACCTCAACAATAAGTCGAAACACTTTAACGCCTGTTAACCATTCATTCACCAGTTTCTGGGCAGTCTGGTCTTATGACCGAGAGCAGACAATTCCAATTTGGTGAGATGGCCCAGGCGCTCTTTGACAGCGAGGAAGCGCCAGCCGTTCCGATCCAGATGAAGGGCGGCAAACTGCCGTCTTACATCAAGGATCACCGCAAACGCCTGCGTGCGCGATTCATGGATGGTGGTGCACAGGCCATGCCGGACTATGAATTGCTCGAGCTGTTACTATTTCGCTCTATTCCGCGTCGTGACGTCAAACCGATTGCACGCGAACTGTTGGAGACATTTGGTGATTTCAATCGAGTGCTCTCCGCGCCCAAGGAAAGACTGCGCGCGGTTCCGGGCATTGGTGATACCGTGATCACCGACCTGAAGATCGTCGAAGCCGCGGCGCATCGCATGGCGCGATCAAAGGTGATCAAGCGCCACGTAATTTCAAGCTGGGATGCGGTTCTGGACTATTGCCACACCACGATGGCGCATCGCGACACGGAACAATTCCGTGTGTTGTTTCTGGACCGTAAGAACGTACTGATTGCCGATGAAGAGCAAGCCAAAGGTACAGTAGACCACGTACCGGTTTACCCACGTGAAGTTGTGAAGCGGGCGCTGGAGCTGAACGCCTCGGCCCTTATCCTTGTGCATAATCACCCGTCCGGTGACCCAACGCCGTCTGAAAGCGATATTCAGATGACCAGCCAAGTGAACGATGCAGCGCAGGCGTTAAACATCACTCTTCATGATCATCTTATCATTGGAAAATCGGCCGAGCTGAGTTTTCGCAGTGCGGGATATTTGTGAAGGTCAATCGAGCCAGATTTCGACCCGACGGTTCACGCCACGCCCCCACGCACTGTCGTCACAGGCCATTGGCATCGCTTCACCAAACCCTTCAACCAGAAGTGTCACGCGATCCGCGTTGAAGGCCTCGAGCTCTCCCATCACCAAATCTTTGACACGCATTGCGCGTTTGCGTGACAGTGTCAAATTTTGCGCCGCATCACCTTGCCCGTCAGAAAACCCAATGAAGCTCAACCGTTTGCCATCAAACCGTCCATTTTCCAAAGCTTCTGCCAGCAAAGCGACATTTGATCGTGACGGCGCATCAAGCCGGGTCGAGCCGCCTTCAAACCGAAAACTGATCGACAGTCGCTCTTTGCCCGTGAGTGCGCTGACCATGCCCTTCAGGTCCTCCAACGCAATCTCGGATCCTGCGGCGGTGACCGCGTTTGCGAACCGATCACCCTGCGCACGCAGCGGCTGTCCTGTCAGGGCCTGATCCACGAAACGGGCGCGGCGCGTGACGAACTGAGCGCTCTCAGTGCGGAGATAGTCAAGCAGCTCGCGCCCAATCAGGGGAAGTCGCCGCTCTGGCAGGTAGAGATACATGGGCATGGTCAGCGGATAATCTTCTGACTTGATCGATGCACGCGACGCATGAACCGAAAACCCGCACCCGCCTGACAATTCGACCACTTCACCATTTCCGCGTTCCGTAAAGGTGGTGATCGCAATCCCGAATGGATCGCGCGCAATCGCATCCGCAAGTGCGCTGCTGGTTGGGTGGAAAAGCACTTTGTCTGAAAGAGAGACACCCTGTGCAGAAATCACATCCTGCATGAAAACCGGGCTGAAGCCTTCCTCGATATCCATCATGTAAGGCGTGATCGGCGCGTCTTCGCCACCCAGCTCTTTCCAGTTTTTGATCTTCCCGGCATAAATCGCGGCGAGCTGAGAAATGGACAGGCGACTAACCGGGTTGCCCGGTGACACGATGGGCACCAGCGCATCCAAGGCGATCACACGGCTTTGTCGTGCAATGCGCAAATCCCCCAACCCTGCATCGCGCGCCATGCTGCGTTCACGGGTCGATGCCTGACGCATCGACAGCACCATATCTGCCTCTTGGCTAAGCAGGTCTGCAAAGCCCTCTGAGCTGGTGGATTGCTTGATAGTGACGCGGGCAAGTTCCTGCCCGTTATTGCCTTCGAGCAAAGTATAAAGCGTGCCGATGCCGCGCAGCTCTTCACGTTTCAGCGCGTATCCCTGACGCAAGGCAAACCCCTCAACCAACGCCGGAAACAACACCGCACCCATGTTGCGCGCACCGGAAATGGTCAGCTCTGCAACATATGGCCCAAGGCTTGGACAGCCCGGACCGTCACATGTGACACCGGATGCATCGACCGTCAGGATGCCGTATTCCGTGTCAACGCGATAGAACTCGCCATCAAAGGTCAGAAGCGTGCCCGTCAGCTCAATGGATTTGTCGCGGGACGTGAGGGTCACGTCCTCGGCCAAGGCTGGAAACCCCCAGATGAGCGCCGCCAATGCGGCCGCTGCCATCCGTCCGACTACACTCATCCTGTTACCCCAAGCTGCCTCGCGCTGGCCAATCATCCGGGCAAGAGGCCCAGATTTCAACCGTCAATGCGCAAGCGTGCTGGATCAGGCCAGCCGCCCGTGACAATGCTTGAACTTCTTGCCGGATCCACAGGGACAGGGATCGTTGCGCGAAGGATTGCCCCAGGTCGAAGGATCATTTTCGTCGAAGCCTTCCTGCGCGGCCTGACTTTGAGCGCCCGCCTCTGCCAGCGCCTGTTGCTGTTGCAACATCTGTTGCATCATCGCCTGTTGCTCTTCTTCCGTCATCGGGCGGATTTGTCCAAGCTTTTGGGTGACATCCGACCGCAAGCTATCAAGCAGGCTTTCAAAAAGCTGGAACGCTTCTGTCTTGTATTCATTCAACGGGTCACGCTGTGCATAGCCGCGGAAACCCACAACCGAGCGCAGATGATCAAGGGTCAGAAGATGTTCGCGCCATTTCGCATCAATTGTCTGAAGAATAAGCTGCTTCTCGACCGAGCGCATGGTCTCGGGCCCAAAGTCAGCGGCCTTCTTGGCCATGAACTCGTCCGACGCGTCATAGAGGCGCTCGCGGATCATGTCATCATCAACGCCTTCCTCTGCGGCCCAGTCAACAACCGGCACCTCAAAACCAAGATGTTCAATCACCGACGCTTGAAGCCCGGTCGTATCCCATTGGTCTGCATATGATTTCGGCGGCATATGGGTGTCGACAAGGTCATCAATAACCTGATGACGCATATCACCTGCGATCTCTGACAGATCCTCGGCTTCCATGATTTCCAGACGCTGACCAAAGATGGCTTTACGCTGATCGTTCATCACGTCGTCAAATTTCAGAAGCTGTTTGCGGATGTCGAAGTTGCGCCCCTCGACCTTGGCTTGCGCGCGTTCCAGCGATTTGTTCACCCACGGGTGCACAATGGCTTCGCCTTCCTGCATACCCAGGGTAGAGAGCACTTTTTCCAGCCGTTCCGAGCCGAAAATCCGCATCAGGTCATCTTCAAGCGACAGGAAGAAGGACGAGCGCCCCGGGTCGCCCTGACGGCCCGAACGACCGCGCAGCTGGTTATCGATGCGGCGGCTTTCGTGACGCTCTGTCGCCAGAACGAACAGGCCGCCAGCATCCTTAACTGCCTGCTCATCGGCATCATGTGCAGCTTCGATCCGGGTGCGAATTTCATCGGGGTTGCCGTCAGGGTCAGCCGCGATGGCCTCCATCACCTTAAACTCGACATTGCCGCCCAGCTTAATGTCCGTACCACGGCCAGCCATGTTGGTGGCAATCGTGACTGCGCCCAGCTTGCCGGCATCGGCAACGATCTGTGCTTCGCGCTCGTGCTGACGCGCGTTCAGAACATCATGCTTGATCTTTGCCTGTGTCAGCAACTGCGACAGCTCTTCTGATTTTTCAATCGAGGTGGTGCCAACCAGAATCGGCTGCCCTTTCTCATGGGCTTTGGCGATTTCTTCGACCACAGCGGCGTATTTCTCACGCTCTGTACGGTAAACCGCGTCATGATCGTCAATCCGGGCAATCGGGCGGTTGGTGGGTACTTCGACAACACCCAGACCATAAATTTCGTCAAATTCCTCGGCCTCGGTCAGCGCTGTGCCGGTCATGCCCGACAGCGTGCCATAAAGGCGGAAGTAGTTCTGGAAGGTCACCGACGCGAGGGTCACATTCTCGGGCTGGGTCTTGCAGCCTTCCTTGGCCTCAATAGCCTGATGCAGACCTTCGGACAGGCGGCGACCTGCCATCATGCGGCCTGTGAATTCGTCGATCAGCACAACCTCGCCATCGCGAACGATATAATCCTTGTCGCGTGTGAACAGCTTATGCGCACGCAGGCCCTGGTTCACGTGGTGAACAATGGTGGTGCTTTCCGGGTCATAAAGCGACTGACCTTCGGGCAGCAGACCGCGAGCATGCAGGACCTCCTCCAAAAACTCGTTGCCATCCTCGGTAAAGGTAGCGCCACGGTTCTTTTCGTCGATCGTATAGTGGTCTTCGGTCAGCTCTGGAATCAGCGCGTCGATGGTGACGTAAAGCTCGGACCGATCCTCGGACGGGCCAGAAATGATCAGTGGCGTGCGGGCCTCGTCGATCAGGATCGAGTCAACCTCGTCAACAATTGCGAAATTGTGCCCACGCTGCGCCATGTCCTTGAGGTCGGACTTCATATTGTCGCGCAGATAGTCAAAGCCCAGCTCGTTGTTGGTGGCATAGGTCACATCACAGGCATAGGCGTCACGTTTTTCTGCATCGTCCTGCTGTGGGTAAACCACTCCTGTGGTCATGCCCAGCGCGCCATAAACCTTGCTCATCCATTCCGCGTCGCGTCGGGCGAGGTAATCGTTCACCGTAACAATATGCACACCCTTGCCGGTCAGCGCGTTCAGATAGGCCGGGAAGGTGGCCACAAGCGTTTTACCTTCGCCCGTCTTCATCTCGGCGATGTTGCCCTGATGCAGGAACATGCCGCCCATCAGCTGTGTATCAAAGGCCCGAAGGCCCAAAGCGCGCTTGGCGGCTTCGCGACAGTTTGCGAAGGCCTCAGGCAGGATCGCATCCAGCTTTTCACCGTCAGCAATGCGTTTCTTGAACTCTTCGGTTTTGGCGACAAGCCCATCATCGCTCAGCGCGGCAAATTCATCTTCCAGCGCATTGATCTTTTCGACCACCGGTCGGGTGGCTTTGATCTTGCGGTCATTCGGGGTCCCAAAGACGGCGCGCGCGATTTTTCCAAGCATGTTTTTGTGCCTCAATGCATTTCTGAGCGTTTCTGACGCTGGTGTGACCATAGGGAACTTGCCCGTCCCTGCCCGGCCCCCTATCTAGGAGCCCAAGAACCAGCGCTCTCAAGCCTTCAAGCGATGTAAGCGTCGGGTGTAAAACTGTCAATGTTGCCGGGGAAACCGGCTTGTTTTGAGGACATATTCATGCTGAACCGCAACGCCTTTTTGCTGGGAACTGCGATGGCCGTCGCATTGGTCCTGCCAGCCCATGCCGAAGACACCGCAGCTTCGGCGCAAACACCTGCCACAATCTCTGTAGATGGCGACACGATCCTGGCCACCGTAAATGGCGATGACATCACGATGGCGCATGTGATTGCGGCGCGTCTGGGGTTGGCAGAACAGTTTCAATCGCTTCCCAATGACGTGCTTTTGCCGGGTCTGGTTGAACAGCTGATCCAGCAAACGGTTCTCAGTCAGGCCATTGGCGAAGTTAGCCGCCGCACCTCGATCCAGCTGGAAAACCAGCGTCGCGAAATTGTCGCTGCCGAGATGATCGACAGCGTGATTTCAGGTGCGGTAACTGATGAAGCCCTGAAAGCAGAATATGATGCGCAATTTGACGGGGCAGAGCCGACAGAAGAGTTCAACGCCTCGCATATCCTTGTCGAAACTGAAGACAAGGCGAAAGAGCTGATCGCAGAACTGGAGGGCGGGGCAGATTTCGCCGCTCTGGCCAAAACGCATTCGACCGGCCCGTCCGGCCCCAATGGGGGAGAGTTAGGCTGGTTCAGCTCCGGAATGATGGTGAAACCGTTTGAAGATGCCGTGGTCGCGCTGGATCGCGGCGCGGTTTCAGCTCCGGTTCAGACGCAGTTTGGCTGGCATGTGATCATTCTGAACGACAAGCGCATGCAAGGCGCCCCCGCGCTTGAAGAAGTTCGCGAAGAACTTGCTGCAAAGATCGAAAATGACGCGATCGAAGCCGCGCTTGCAAAGCTTCTGGAAGCCGCGACGATCGACCGGGTCGAGTTGGACGGGATTGACCCGGACATTCTTGGCAATGCCGAGTTGTTGGACAAGTAAGGGCGGCGACATGGGTAAAAAGGTAAAGAAGCTCAAGAAAAAGGTCGCCAAGCTGAAGGCACAGCTTGCAGCGGCGCAAGATCACACGTTTGAGGTTTCGCCACTGGCCCCTCTTGCATTTCCTGACATGCCAGAAATTGCGGGGGCAAGGTTCTCTGCGGTGAATTCCGGCGTCAAATATGTCGGCCGCCCGGACGTGATGTTGGCTGAGCTGCAGCCCGGCACGGCAATCGCCGGTGTTTTCACCAAGTCCGCAACACGGTCTGCGCCCGTTCTGGACTGTCAGGCCAAGCTGGGCAGTGACAGCTCTGATGGGGCAGCTTTCCTGGTCAACGCAGGCAACTCAAATGCGTTCACCGGTGCTGCCGGTACTGGCTCGGTTGAAGCGATTTCATCCGCCGTTGCCAGCACATTGGGCGTACCGGAAAACAGGGTCTATACCGCCTCAACTGGCGTGATTGGTGAACCTTTGCCGCATGAGCGGATCGTAGACCGCATCTCCGAATTGAAGGACACGCTAACCCCCAACGCAATGAAGGATGCGGCGCAGGCCATTCGCACCACAGACACCTTCCCGAAAGGCGCGAAGGCAGAGGTAAAAATTGGCGGTCGCAGCGTACAAATCGCAGGTATCGCCAAAGGGTCCGGGATGATCGCGCCGGATATGGCAACGATGCTGGTCTTTATTTTCACCGACGCAAAAGTGGCGCAGGACGATCTGCAAGCGATGCTCTCAGACCTGAACGAACGCAGTTTCAACGCGATCACCGTGGACAGCGATACGTCGACCTCCGACACGCTGCTGCTGGCGGCGACCGGGGCATCGGGTGTGGAGGTTGAACGCGACCACGCGGGGTTCCGCGCCGCCTTGAACGAGGTGATGCTGGACCTTGCCCACCAAGTCGTGCGCGACGGCGAAGGCGCCACGAAGTTTGTCGAGGTTCGCGTCACAGGCGCAAAAACCGATGCGGACGCCAAGACCCACGCCCTGTCCATCGCCAACTCGCCACTGGTGAAGACCGCTGTCGCCGGCGAGGATCCCAACTGGGGCCGCGTAGTCATGGCCATCGGTAAATCCGGCGCCTATGCGGATCGCGACAAGCTGACCATCCGGTTTGGTGATATCCTTGTCGCCGAAAAGGGCTGGGTTTCACCCCAGTATCGCGAAGAGGACGGCGCTGGCTATATGACGCAGGACGAGCTGCTGATCGACGTGGATCTGGGCGTTGGGGATGGGCAGGCAACCGTCTGGACCTGCGACCTGACCCATGCCTATATCCAGATCAACGCGGACTACCGGTCTTGAAGACGGTTCTGGTTTCCGCCGTCGCCCTGATCGACCCTGATGGGCGCATTCTGTTGGCACAACGCCCCGAAGGGAAATCCATGGCGGGGTTGTGGGAGTTTCCGGGCGGCAAAGTCGAAGCTGGCGAAACCCCTGAAGCCGCATTGATCCGCGAGCTTGAAGAGGAGCTGGGGATCAATACCTGGTCTTCTTGCTTGGCGCCTCTTTCTTTTGCAAGCCACAACTATGAGGACTTCCATCTTCTCATGCCACTCTTTGCCTGCCGGAAATGGGAGGGCACACCCACGCCCCGAGAGGGGCAGGTATTGAAATGGGCGCGTGTGAATGAGCTACGAGATTACCCGATGCCACCGGCAGACATTCCCTTGATCCCCGTGTTGAGAGAGCTTCTCTAAAAATTTACAGGAACTTTACCTTTCAGATGCTATCCTAAGGACAGTTCAGATTTCCTGGGGGATGTCTCATGCTGAAAACGATCATGCTTGGTAGCCGAATCATGGTTCAGGGCCGCTTTGTCAAAGAGCTGCCCGATGGGCGACTGATGCTGCGTGTTGATGGAAAAATCCATATCGGATGGCCCGTTACGCACGCGAAAGCTGCCTGATCTGCAAAGCTGGAATTGGCGCTCGCTACTTTGGCTCGCCACCAAAAGAAAAGGGGACGGAATTTCCGTCCCCTTTTGCATTCATACACGCTTGGCTTAGTCCAAGGTGCGTTCGACCTCTTCGCGCTCGAAAATCTCGATCACGTCATTCGGGCGAATGTCATCGTAGTTCTCGAACGCCATACCGCATTCCTGGCCCGACAGAACCTCTTTCACTTCGTCCTTGAAGCGCTTCAGGGTTTTCAATGTGCCCTCGTGGATCACCACGTTGTCACGAAGCAGACGCACACCAGCAGAGCGGCGCGCGACGCCTTCGGTCACCAGACAGCCGGCAACCTTGCCAACGCCAGACACTTTGAAGACTTCGCGGATCTCCGCATAACCGATGAAGTTTTCGCGGACTTCGGCAGACAGCAGGCCAGAGGCCGCAGCTTTCACATCATCCACAAGATCGTAGATGACCGAGTAGTAGCGGATCTCGACGCCCTTCTGGTTGGCCGAGTTACGGGCCGAGGCGTTCGCACGCACATTGAAGCCAATAACCGGCGCGCCCGAGGCTTCGGCCAGACCCACATCGCTTTCGGTGATTGCGCCCACACCATAGTGCAGAACGCGCACGCGCACTTCGTCGTTTCCGATCTTCTCCATCGCCTGAACGATGGCTTCAGCAGAGCCCTGCACATCAGCTTTGACCAGAATGGGCAGCTCGGCCACATCCTTGTCGGCCTTCGCTTTGGCCATCATCTGTTCCAGCGTGGTCGCAGCACCGGCAGCGGCGCGTTTGTCCTTGGCCGCCTGTTCGCGATACTCAGCGATTTCACGGGCCTGGGCTTCAGTGTCTACCACGTTCAGAACGTCACCCGCTTCGGGCGTGCCGTTCAGACCGAGAACCTCAACCGGCACAGAGGGACCAGCTTCTTTCACGCGATCACCCTGATCATTGACCAGCGCACGGACTTTACCCCATTGCTCACCAACAACAAAGATATCGCCCTGTTTCAGCGTCCCGTTCTGGACCAGAACGGTGGCAACGGGGCCGCGACCCACGTCCAGCTGGGCCTCAATCACGGCGCCCGAAGCTGCACGGCTCGGGTTGGCTTTGAGCTCAAGGATTTCCGACTGCAGGGCAATCGCTTCCAGCAGTTCATCAAGGCCGGCGCCAGTCACGGCAGAAACTTCAACGTCCTGCACGTCACCCGACATCTTCTCGACGATCACTTCATGCTGAAGAAGCTCAGCGCGGACCTGATCGGGGTTCGCAGTGGGCTTGTCGCATTTGTTGATCGCAACGATCATCGGAACCTCAGCCGCTTTCGCGTGGTTGATCGCTTCGATGGTCTGCGGCATGACGCTGTCATCAGCTGCAACGACCAAAACAACAATGTCCGTCACCTGAGCACCGCGCGCACGCATCGATGTAAACGCAGCGTGACCCGGCGTGTCGAGGAAGCTCAGCGTCGTTCCGCTTTCCGTTGTCACCTGATAGGCGCCAATGTGCTGGGTAATGCCACCAGCCTCGCCGGCGGTTACCTTGGTTGACCGGATCGCATCCAGAAGCGAGGTCTTACCGTGGTCAACGTGACCCATAATCGTGATGATCGGGGCGCGATCGACAAGGTCTTCTTCTTTGTCCTCGACCGTATCAATCACGTCTTCCACGTCTGCATCGGAAACGCGGACGATCTTGTGACCAAACTCTTCAATGATCAGTTCAGCAGTATCGGCGTCGATCGCTTGGTTCTGCGTGACCATCATGCCCATTTTCATGAGCGCCTTCACGACATCAGCCACACGTTCGGCCATACGGTTGGCCAGCTCGGAGACGACGATGGCTTCGGGGACCTGAACGTCGCGGATGACCTTTTCCCGCTCGACCGATTCACCCATGGCTTTCTGGCGTGCACGCTCTTGCTTACGACGCATCGATGCAACCGAACGCTGACGTCCGTCACCGCCACGCATGGCTTGGTTCAAGGTCAATTTGCCCGAACGGCGACCATCATCGCGGCCACCTTTGCTGTTGCGGTTCTGGCGATCATTGGCGCCGCCACGCTCATCTTTTTTGCGGGGTGCCGAAGATGGTTTGCCTGTTCCGCGTTGCTCGGCGGCTTGAGCCGCAGCCGGATCGGCAGCAGGCGCAGGCTTCGTGCGCGTCTTGGCTTCCTCGGCCTCGCGCTTCTTGCGGGCCTCTTCTTCAGCTTTTGCCTTCAGGGCTTCTTCGCGTTCGCGTTCGGCACGCTCTTTGGCTTCCGCCTCTTCGCGGCGACGCTTACGCTCTTCTTCGCGCGCCTTTTCTTGCGCGGCCCGCTTTTCAGCTTCTTCCGTTTCGCGGGCTTTTGCAGCCTGAAGCGCCTTCAGGCGACGTTCCATTTCCGCATCTGAAATGCCGGCGGGGCGTTTCTTGGGGTCACCAGCTGCAGGCGAGGCGCCCGCACCACCAGCTGCCGCACCCGGCTTGGGCACGACAACGCGCTTGCGTTTCGTTTCGACCACGACGTTTTTGGTGCGCCCGTGGCTGAAGCTCTGCTTCACCTGGCCGGGGCGGCTTCCGCGCAGGCCGAGGGTCTTTTTGCCGTCATTATCGCTCATCTGGTCTTCGTACCTTTCCGGCGGGCCTTCCCACCGTCGCTATCTTGCACGCGCATCGCTGTCAGTTTCTGGGCTTCCTCTACAACACGAGAGGCCAAACCGCCAGACGCAAGCGCGCCATGTATCACATTTTCACGTCCAAACGCCAAACCCAGCTCGTTGCCGGTCAGACATTCAATAAACCGTCCCGGTTCTCGGGGCGGCCTGAGTTTCGACTTGCCGCGTTCGGACCCATCCGACGCCTGGATCAAAACCTGTGCCTGATCCTTGGCCAGCCAGTCTTTAACCTTTTCATAGCCCGCAATCGCCTGACCCGCCTTGCGCGCCATGGCAATCAAATGGACAACGCGGTCCGCGTAGCCACGCTCGAGCAGATCAAGAAGCCCATCGGGCACCGTGACCTGCTGCTTCGCTGCGCGCGAAAACAGGCCCTTCTTGATCGCCGTCGCAATCGCCGCACGGTTGGCCGCAACATAGATGCCGCGCCCGGGCAGCTTACCCAGAAGGTCCGGAACAATCGTTCCGTCGGGCCCCACGACAAAGCGGATCAACCCGGCTTTTGGCTGGGTGTCCCCGGTCGCGATACAGCGCCGTTCCGGCTCATCAGGCCGCTTTTTGTGACCGCCGCGCGTCATGCGGGAACCCCTGAGGCCTGAGATCAGGCCTCAGCCCCTTCGGCAGTTGCAGCTTCTTCTGCGCCTTCACCTTCTTCGGCTTCGGCCTCCAGCTCGGCGGGATCAACCCAACCCAAAAGGATCCGCGCGGTCATCACCATGTCTTGCGCCTGCTCCAACGTCACGCCGAATTTTTCAAGCGATCCATCATCTTTCGAACGTTCGCCATCCACGATGGTCCAACCACCCGCCAGTTCCCAGTCGGCGCAAGTGGCGAAATCTTCCAACGACTTCACGCCGTCTTCCGCCAGCGCCTCGACCATTTGCGGGGTCAGACCCTCAAAGGCGATCAGGCTGTCTTCGACACCCATCGAGCGAGCGTTTTCCAGCGCCTTGGCGTTCTGCGCATCAATGAAGTCACGGGCACGGGCCTGCAATTCTCCGGCGGTTGCTTCATCAACACCGTCGATGACCAGAAGCTCGTCCACTTCGACATAGGCCACTTCTTCAAGGCTCGAGAAGCCTTCAGAAACCAGAAGCTGTGCAAAGAATTCATCCAGATCCAACGTCTGCATGAAGAGCGCTGTGCGTTCAGCGAACTCTTTCTGGCGACGCTCGGACTCCTCGGCCTCTGTCATGATGTCGATGTCGAGGTTTGTCAGCTGCGAAGCCAAACGCACGTTCTGTCCGCGACGGCCAATGGCCAGCGACAGCTGTTCGTCCGGCACAACCACTTCGATTTTGCCAGCTTCTTCGTCCAGAACAACCTTGGAAACTTCAGCAGGCTGAAGCGCGTTCACAAGGAAGGTCGGCTGGTCTTCATTCCACGGAATGATGTCGATCTTTTCGCCCTGCAGCTCGTTCACAACGGCTTGCACACGCGAACCACGCATACCAACACAGGCCCCAACGGGGTCAATCGAACCGTCATAGGAAATCACGGCGATCTTGGCGCGCGAACCGGGGTCACGGGCCACGGCCTTAATCTCGATCACACCGTCATAGATTTCCGGCACTTCCATTTTAAAGAGCTCTGCCATGAACTCCGGCGCTGTGCGCGACAGGAAAATCTGAGGGCCACGGGCCTCACGGCGCACATCTTTCACATAGCAGCGGATACGGTCGTTGGGGCGGTATGCCTCGCGGCCGATCTTTTCGTTGCGACGCAGGATGGCTTCACCCGCACCAACATCGACGATGACGTTGCCGTATTCTTCGCGCTTAACCTGACCGTTGATGATGGTACCGGCACGATCCTTGAACTCTTCGTACTGACGATCACGTTCCGCTTCGCGCACCTTCTGCAAGATCACCTGCTTGGCGGATTGCGCAGCGATACGGCCCATTTCGACCGGCGGGACCTCTTCCGAGAAAACGTCGCCAACTTGCGGGTTTTCCATATACTGCTTGGCCTGCTCAACGGTGAACTCAGCCTGATAGTTTTCCAGTTCTTCATCCTCGACCACGGTGCGCACGCGGGTAAAGGTGGCGCGGCCCGTTTTGCGGTCAATCGACACGCGGATGTCCATTTCGGCGCCGTAACGCGACTTGGCGGCCCGAGCGAGGCTTTCTTCCATTGCCTCGATGACCAGCGCGGGGTCGATCATCTTTTCGCGGGCCACGGCCTCGGCGGTTTGCAAGAGCTCCAGCTGGTTTGCAGAAGTAATTGCCATGGTCAGTCCTCCTCGGAACCGGTGATTTCTTGAATTTCGTCAAATTGGGCTTCGTCGATCTGACCCGCATCCTTGCGCTGGCGCAGGGCTTCGCGGATCAATTCGTCCGTCAGAACAAGCTTCGCCTCGGAAAGCCAGTCGAAGTCCAGGCCAATGGTGACCTCTTCGCCCTGGTTTTCAATTTCGACCAGAACCTCGTTGCCTTCGACACCGGCCAACACGCCTTTGAAGCGCTTACGGCCGTCAATCAGCTCGGCGGTTTCGATCTTGGCGACATAGCCCGACCATGCCTCGAAGTCTTTCAGGCGCGTCAGGGGGCGGTCGATGCCGGGCGAACCGACTTCCAGCGTATAATTGTCCTCGATGGGATCCTCTACATCAAGGATCGCACTGATCGCGGTCGAGATCTGGGCACATTCATCCACCTCGATCCCGCCATCGGGACGTTCGGCCATGATCTGCAGCGTGGGCGTGTTGCCGCCCATCAGCCGCAGGCGTACCAACTCGAATCCCATATCTTCGATCACCGGCCCGACAATGTCGGCCAGTCGACGGTCAATTGCTGCTTTGGCAACAAGGTTGCTCACACATCTCTCCAAAACAAAAAAACGGGCCAGCGGGCCCGTCGGATTTTCCGGTGGAGCTTCGGGGGTGGAGACCGAAGCACCGCTGTTGTCAATGGATATAGGGGAAAGCGCGTGGAACTGCAAGAGACTAAGCGTCGGGCCTTTTTGCGATCAGGAAAAGCGCCTTGATCTTACCCTCGGGCCGCCAGTCCTCGATCACCTCGAACCCAGCATCACGCATCATCTGGCGCAGGTCATCTTCCGAAAACCACGCGATATGCGGGATTTTGCCCAGCGCCTGACCAACAGGGGCCACAAGCTTCAGCCACCAGACACCCCCCACACAGGCGGTCGAGCTGACAAACACCCCGCCCGGCTTCAGGGCATCAAACGCCTTCTGGATCGCTGCCTGAGGATCATGAAGCAGGTGCAAAACCGAGTGCGCCTGCACCATATCATAAGACGCAGGCGCAATATCCATCTGTTCAAAGTTCGCAACCTCGAAGGTCAGATTGTCCGGCATCTCTTTGGCGCGGGCGATCTCGATCATGCGCTCGGAAATGTCGATGGCATGGTAGTGACCGACATGGGGCGCGTGCAGGATCGCCGTGCTGCCAGTGCCGCAGGCCAGCTCAAGAACAGACATTTCCGGCGTGAAGTGTTGGCGCGTCAGTTCCAGCTTGTGTTCATAAGACGCCGTGTCCGCGATTGCATCGCGGGAATATTTGTCGGCAACTTTGTTCCAGAATTTCGCGTCGCTCATAACAATCCTCAGGTGTTGTTCTTCCCGATTTGGGCGCGCGTCACCCTGATTACAAGCCCAGCGTATCCCGCTGCCGTGCCAACCGATCCATCGTGTGGATCAACTCGTCGGCGATGCCCCGTTCGGAAAGCGCGTGGCCAGCCAGATGAATCATGCGCAAATCCGAGGACGGCCAGGCGTTGTGCAGCTTCCACGCCATGGTTGGCGGGCAAATCATGTCGTGGCGACCCTGCACAATCGTGCCGGGAATATGAGCGATCCGCTTCATGTCGCGCAGAATTTTGCCGTCTTCATCCAGAAATGCACCGTGCTGGAAATAGTGGTTCTCGAGCCGCGCAAAAGCCCGTGCATAATCCGCGGGGCTATCCACCATAACCCCGGTATTCTGGATTGATGCCAGCGCATTTTCCCAACCCGTCCAGGCACGGGCATAGCGGATTTCCTCGGACGAATTTCCGGAAAACAGCCTGCGGTGATAGGCGGCAATCATGTCATGGCGTTCCGCCGCGGGAATCAAGCTTTCAAACCGATCCCAAAGCTCGGGCCAGAAGCGGCCAGCGCCACCGCCGTAAAACCAATCCAGTTCGGATCGCGTCGCCAGAAAGACGCCTCGCAGAATAAGATAGGCGACCCTGTTGGGATGCGCTTGGGAATAGATCAGCCCGAGTGTTGCCCCCCAGCTTCCGCCAAATACTGCCCAGCGATCTATGCCAAGAGTGATCCGGATTTGCTCTATATCGCGCACCAAATGCCATGTGGTGTTGGCGTCAATGCTGGCATGTGGGCGCGAGCGGCCACAACCGCGCTGATCAAACAGAATGATGTGGTAGGCGTTGGGATCGAAAAACCGGCGCATCGCGGGCGAGGATCCACCGCCCGGCCCCCCATGCAGCACCACAACCGGCAACCCGTGTGGATTGCCGCTTTGCTCTACATAAACCTTGTGGCCATCGCCCACATCCAGCATATGCCGGTCGAAAGGTTCGATCGGAGGATATAGCCTTGGGGCTGCGCTGTTTTTTCCTGCGGCCTTGTCCATATCTTATCTATATAATGCCCGTGACGCGCCTGCCATCAGAAAGAGGGTTCCCATGACCGCCGATACTCAAACCACCGTCGACCCGTCCGAAGTTGCCAAGTTCGAGGCAATGGCCGCTGAGTGGTGGGACCCGACCGGCAAGTTCAAACCGCTGCACATGATGAACCCGGTGCGGCTGGATTATATCACGAACCAGATTGCCGCTGAGTTTGGGCGCGACCTGAATGATGTGGAGCCTTTTAAGGGCTTGCGGCTGCTGGATATCGGCTGTGGTGGCGGATTGCTGTCTGAGCCCATGGCGCGATTGGGCGCCACGGTGGTTGGCGCCGATGCAGCAGCGGGCAATATCCCTGTGGCACAGGTGCACGCCGAACAGATGGGGCTTGATATCGACTACCGCAACTGCACCGCCGAAAGCCTTGCAGCGGCGGGTGAACAGTTCGATGTCGTCCTGAATATGGAAGTGGTCGAACATGTCGCCGATCCCCTGGCCTATCTGACCGCGTGTCAGAACCTGCTGAAACCCGGCGGGTTGATGGTGGCCTCGACCATGAACCGCAATCCGAAAAGCTACATGGTTGCCATCATCGGCGCCGAGCACATCATGCGCTGGCTGCCCAAAGGCACACATGACTGGGCGAAATTTATCACGCCTGACGAGTTGTCGGATTTGATCGGCACGGCTGGGCTGAATGTGGTTGACCGGATGGGCATGGTGTTCAACCCGGTGAAATGGAGCTGGTCACTTTCGGCACAGGACCTTTCGGTCAACTACGCCATGACCTCGGTAAAGCCAAAAAGCTAAAGCGTTTCGAGTTTAAGTTGGATCACAACTTAATTTCGAAACGCCCACGACATTGGTAGGTTCCGCGCGTTTCGACTTATTGTCGCGCCTCAACAATAAATCGAAACGCTTTAACCGTTCATAGCGGCGGCCGGTATGCGGAAAGTGTTGTTTCGGCCAGTTCGAAACCGGCACGACGATACAAGCGCCCGGCTTGCGTATCGGCATTTGCGACAATGACCGGCAGAGCATTTACTGCCCGGCTCTGCGCCCAATCCAATGCGGTGCACAAAAGGGCAGAGCAAATGCCCCGTCTACGGTGGCCTCTATGGGTCTGCACGGATTGGTATCGGATATAGGTCTGATCATGGAAGATGCCCATATCCCCGACCAGAACATCACCAGAAAACGCACCAAACCACGCCCCTTTTCCTTGCGCGATCTGCTCGCGACGCCCATCGGATCGCTTGCTCAAAAAATGGTCCAGACCTTGCTCTGGCGCGCCGTCGTCCAAAAGATCCAGCCGCCCGATTGCTTCACTTTGAGCCCAGTCAGACAGGGCGTGAAATGGACGAATGTCTATGCCGTCCGGGGCCTCTGTTCGCTTCAATGCACCACGCAATGCCAGCGTATCGGCCTGTTCGACCGACAATTCGCTTCCTTCAAACAAAGCCTCAACCATATCGCGGGACAGGTTTGGAATATCCCACCCGATGCAAACATGCTTCGCTTGTGGAACGTCCTTGTGAAACTGCGCAATCAGCGCCTCCGGATCACGCGGTGGTGACCTGAAAATCACGCGATTTCCGTACCAGAAATTCGGCTCATTCGGAGTGGTCTGAACAGCCCGGTCATCAAAATGACTGATGTTACATTGCCCCGATTGCACCATGAAATCGGTTGCCAGTTCCAGCGTGTTCATTCTGCTTCGCTTAGAAGTTGGCGCATTTCGCGCAAGACCGGTAGCACGCTACTGACCTTATCGCTGCCAATCTTCGTCACCATATTCGAGATGATCGGCGTGATGGCCTGAAGCGCTGCGTCCCGCGCCGACCGTCCAGCCGGCGAGATCGTCACAAACTTGCGCCGCGCATCATCCCAGTCGGGTCGAATATGAACATGCCCTGCCCATTCCAGCTTGTTCAACGTGTTGGTCATTGCGCCGCGCGTGACATGAAAAGCCTTGGCCAGCTGGGCGGGGCTTTTTTCTTCTCCGACACGCGCCAGATGGTTGAGCACGGAAAAATGACTTAGTTCCATACCCTTTGGCAGGGCTTTCGACAGCCGGTTGCGGGCCAGCTGGTCCGCCATGAACATTTCGCTGAAAAGGGCGACAGACAGGGTTTCGACAGAGCTTTCCGACATCAGGGGCCTTCAAATTCGCGATCATGAAACAGGGACGGCACGCGCCCGCGCGACCTTTCCACGTCTTCAAGGTCAAGATCAACCATTGTGATGCCCGGACCGTCCCCCGCATCGGCCAGAATTTCACCCCACGGGGATACCACCAACGAATGTCCGTAGGTTGCTCTGTTGGCGGTATTCTGTCCGCATTGTGCAGGCGCCAGAATGAAAACACCGTTCTCGATTGCGCGCGCACGCAACAGGCTTTCCCAATGCGCTGCCCCGGTTACCGGGGAAAACGCGGCGGGAACCGTGATGATCTGTGCGCCCGCTTTGGCCAATCTGCGAAAAAGGTGCGGAAAGCGCATATCGTAACAAATGGTCATCCCGACCTTGGCCAGCGCCGTATGCGCCACAACCGCCTTGCTTCCCGGACGATACCCTGCGCTTTCCCGGTAGCTCTCGCGCGCGTCTATTTCGACATCAAACATGTGGATTTTGTCATAGCGCGCACAGATTGCCCCCTTGGGCGAGATCATGAAAGAGCGGTTCGCAAATCGGCCATCCGGATCACCTGTCTTCAGGGCAAGCGATCCGACCAGAAGCCAGACCCCTAACTTCTCGGCGTCGTTACGCAGCGCAGCAAGTGAGGGGTCATCTGCTTCCTTGTGCAGCACCTCGTTCTGGTGGCGTCTGCTGGTCGAAACGATATTGGACACTTCCGGCGTCAATATCAGATCAGCCCCATCATGAGCTGCTTGCGCCAGCAAGCTGCGCAACGCCTCCAAATTAACAGACGGATCGTCGCCCGCTGTAAACTGGATCAGCGCCGCCCGCATGGATCAGCTTGCCAATAGCGGATCAAGCTTACCGCTGCGCTCAAGATCATAGAGGTCGTCACATCCGCCCACGTGAATATCGCCCACAAAGATTTGCGGCACTGTGTGGCGCCCATGTGCGCGTGACATCATTTCCTGCCGCTTAGCGGGCTTCATCATGACATCAATTTCGTTGAATTTCACGCCCTTTGATTTCAGCAAACGCTTGGCCGCATGACAAAATCCACAAAGCGGCGACGTGTAAATGGTAACTGGCTGCATGTTAGATACCCCTTTTGCCAAACCGCTCCCATGCGGACTATAGGCAATTAGGCATCTCGCGCAACGCGCGCAAGGGACAGAACCCGGACCGATGCCGCGCCAGCTTTCAAAGCTGCGTGAGTCGCTGCATGAAAGGTGGCGCCGGATGTCATAACGTCATCAAGCAAAATGACATCCCGCGCTTTGATCCGCGCGCCTTGCTTTGGGTGCGGCTGAATGGCGCGCTCCATATTTTGAAACCGTGCCTCTTGCGTCATGCCTTCATGAGGTTGCGTGCGAATTGGCCGGATCAGCGCATCCGGTACATGCTCGAACCGCGTTTCTTTTGATAGTGCCCGACCAAGCTCGGCCGATTGATTGTAGCGACGCTTAAGCCGTCGGCTCCAATGAATAGGGATCGGCACAATCACGGGATCATCGGGAAAGATATCCCGCCCCGCTCGCGCCAGCCAAGGACCCGCAGCGCGCGCGATTTCAGGCCGGTCCCCGTGTTTCATTGCCAAAATCAACTTTCGGGCGTTTTTCCCATAGAGCATCGCAGATCGCCCCTGCGTCCAGGGCCGCTCCAGTTTCATGCAGGCATCACAATGAGCAACATGTCCATCATCTTCACCAGCAAGCGGCTCCCCGCAAAGGTCGCAGACCAAGCCCTCGATAAAGGGGGTCTCACGCCAACAGGAGCCGCATAGAGCAAAGTCACGCTCGGTCGACTGATCGCAGCTGATGCATTGCGGCGGATAGATCAGGCTCAGCACCGATTGCATTTTCATACCTTCCATCTATGGTCCGCGCCCATGAAGCTGCCAGACAACACACCGCCAAAGCTTACGGATACACGCCAGCTGGATCAGAACCGCAGGCGTGCGACACAAGAGGGCATGTTCCTTCAGGAACTTGCCATTGATGAAATCAAGGATCGCCTAACAGAGGTTAACAGAACGTTTACCAAACCCGCGATCGTTACGGGTTTTCCGGAAATATGGTCTGAAAGCTTTCCGAATGCGACCGTTGTACCCGACACCGAGGTTCTCTCTTTACACCCTGGTGAACACGACCTGGTGATCCATGGCCTGTCGCTTCATTGGGCCAACGATCCTATTGGTCAGATCATTCAATGTAGCCGGGCACTGATAAAGGATGGTCTTTTCATGGCCGTCATGTTCGGCGGTCAAACACTGCAAGAGCTGCGCGCAGTCCTGTCCGAAACCGAAATTGCAAAGACTGGCGGCTTGTCTCCGCGGATTCTGCCGATGGGCGAAATCCGCGATCTGGGCGCGCTTTTGCAACGCGCAGGCCTTGCCTTGCCGGTCGCCGATAGCGCCCTGCGCGAGGTCACTTATCAAGACGCTTTTGCCCTGATGAGGGATTTGCGCCTGATGGGAGAGCGAAATGCGCTGGAACAAAGACTGAAAACACCTTTGCCAAGCAGCTTTTTCACAGAGCTATCCAAAAGTTATGACGCGCATTTTCCCGCAGGCAATGGGCGCATTTGCGCAAGCTTCGAGATGATCTTTCTGACCGGCTGGACACCCGACGACAGTCAGCAAAAACCTCTGCGCCCAGGATCTGCCACCACGCGCCTTGCCGACGCACTGGGCACCAATGAGACCAATTTGACCGATTGACCCCCTGACAAAAGCGCCTATCTAGAACGAAACGCGACGAAGGATGCTGCCATGATCATGAAGATGCCCTCGGATCACCCGAAACTGCCCGCCCGAAAAGTGGGTGTTTTGTTTGCCAATCTTGGTACACCTGATGGCTATGATTATTGGTCCATGCGCCGCTATCTGAATGAGTTCCTGTCGGATAAGCGGGTGATCGACTATCCCGCCTGGAAATGGCAGCCCATCCTGCAAGCCATCATCCTGACAAAGCGCCCAAAGTCCTCAGGTGAAGCATATAAATCGATCTGGAATGAAGAGCAGGGCGAAAGCCCCCTGATGACCATCACAAAAGCGCAAGTTGCCAAGCTTAGAGACTGTTTTGAAGCCAAATATGGCGATGGTGTCATGGTTGATTTTTGCATGCGCTACGGCAATCCATCGACAAAATCCAAAGTCGCTGAAATGGTTGCCGCTGGCTGTGATCGCATCCTCTTTTTCCCGCTTTATCCCCACTACGCCGGCGCCACGATGGGCACGGCGAATGACCAGTTTTTCCGCGCGCTGATGAGCGAGAAATGGCAACCCGCGTCACGTACCATCGAGCCCTATTTCGACGATCCCGCCTATGTGGATGCGCTGGCGCAATCCGTCGAGCGCGGCTATGAAGCGATGGAAAAACGGCCCGATCTACTGGTTGTTTCTTATCACGGCATGCCCAAGCGATATCTGCTGGAAGGGGATCCCTATCACTGCCAATGCCAGAAAAGCACGCGACTGCTGAAAGAGCGGCTAGGTTGGGACGAAGCCGAAATAACCACGACATTCCAATCGGTTTTTGGTCCGGAAGAATGGCTGAAGCCCTACACGGTTGAAGAGGTCGCGCGCCTTGCAAAAGCTGGCAAGAAAAACATTGCCGTTATCGCACCCGCATTCTCGGCCGATTGCATCGAAACGCTGGAAGAAATCCAAGAAGAAATCCAAGAAGCCTTCATTGAGGCAGGCGGTGAGAGCTTCAGCTATATTCCTTGCCTGAACGATGATGACGCACATATCCAAGCTCTGGTTGGCATCGCTGAGAAAAACCTGGGCGGGTGGATAGAATAGGCTCTAACCCCGCCTAATCCACATCCCAGCCGCGTCTTGCGAGCAAGTTCAGAAGCCGCTCTTCGGCGTCATCTGCATCTGCTTTGATTGCATTCATCTCGGTAAACCAAAACAGGTATTTATCGAATTCCGGACATTGATCAGCCACGGCATCAAACGCGCCATCCACCCCCAAGTCAGCCACATTCGCCGCAATATGATGAAAGTCGACCTTTCCATAAAGTACGGCAGGCTTGTGCAGGAAATACCCCATAAGCGCGGCCGAAGAGTTTTGGGTCACGACATAACGGCAGGCCTTTAGGACATCCTCCATCTGGCCGGTCTGAACCGTCAGGTTCTGAAATTCAGAGCCCAGCGCCTCGACAGCATCTCTTTCGTCCTGCTCATAAAACTCACCAGGGTGAAGCCCAGCCAAGACAGGTGTCTGGGGGTTGCGTTCTAGCGTGTCACGCAACATCTGAATGGGGCTAGCGACCTGAAAGCTGCGTTGTGACAGAAGGCGGCCTTGAAGGGGCACATAGATCGGGCCGTCCCGCGAAACCGCATCAAGCGATGTTTTCAAAAGCCACTTGCGCCAGCCATCCGCCCAGTCCTTTGTCGCAGCTGCATCAATTACCGGCGCATAGAACGCTTTCTGCGCCACCTCGAAATTCCATCGCTCAGCCGTGCTCTCGATCCGCCAGTAGGGATAGAAATAACTGCGCCGCAGGTTCAGTGCGCGGTCGTGAAATGGGTCCTGCATATGAAACAGGGAATAGCCCTGCCTTTGTGCAGATTTCAGTCTTTCTTCGTCACTATTCCTGCGGAACTCGACACGAAAACCGCGCGATTCTAAAGCGTTTTTCAACCTGGAAAGAATGCCGAACCCGCCGGATCGCGCGTGTTCAAGCATGTCCACTTCAAGATAAATACGAAGAATTCGGGCAACAGGCATGAGCGCACGCTATCTGCCCCTTGTAGCAAGAACAACCCGCCTAAGCTTGTGCGATCCGGGCCACGGGTCCATATAGAAAGAAACCCAACGGAGGCAACATGGCAGAGACGGATTTCCCCGGATGGCACGGCACCACGATCATCGGGGTGCGCAAAGGCGGCAAGGTTGTAATTGCAGGAGACGGGCAAGTCAGCCTTGGTCAGACCGTGATTAAAGGAAGCGCGCGGAAAGTCCGACGCCTATCCCCCGGCGGCTTCGATGTGGTCGCGGGTTTTGCCGGATCAACTGCGGATGCATTCACCCTGTTGGAAAGGCTGGAAACCAAGCTGGAAGCCACGCCCGGCCAACTGGCGCGCGCATCGGTCGAGCTTGCCAAAGACTGGCGCACGGACAAATATCTGCAAAAGCTCGAAGCGATGCTGATCGTCACGGACGGCAATGATCTGTTTGTGATCACCGGCGCCGGGGATGTGCTTGAGCCAGAACATGATGTTGCCGCCATCGGATCGGGGGGAAATTTCGCTCTGGCCGCGGCCCGTGGCCTGATGGAGGCTGACGGTGATGCCGAAACCATCGCGCGCAAAGCAATGGCCATCGCTGCAGATATCTGCGTCTACACCAACGGAAATCTGACCGTAGAAGAAATCACTGGCGGCTAAACTTCAGCCAGTTCTCTGGTGTTGATCGGAACACGTTGATGTCCACCTTTCCTTTTACGCCCGGCACAAGTCCGGTCCCGGTATACTGCCAGAACAGCCAGTTGGCACCGGGATAGCGGTCCTTGGGATGGGCCGCCACCGACCGCAACCAAAAATAGGTATCTTTCAGCTTTCCAATCCCGGTATCCTGCCAAAAATCCACCGTCGTATAGACAATCGGGCGCCGACCATAATGGGCCTCGAGAATGTCTAGAAACCTCTTCGCCTCGGCGCGAACCTTGCGCGGAGTGGGGCGGTGTCGGCAGGTTGGAGAGCGCGGATTCCATTCCATATCCAGAACATGCGGCAAACCATTTCGCAGCTTCGGAACGTTGCGAATAAACCACCGCGCCTGCTTGGTTGCCGGTGCGCAGAAATAGAAATAGTGATACGCCGCACGCGGCACACCGGCGCGCCCTGCTCCGCGCCAATGGCTTTGGAACATCGGGTCTTTTTCCTCGACGCCCTCGGTGGCCTTGATGAAAACAAATGACACGCCCGAGCGCCGCGCCTGTTTCCAATTGATATCCCCCTGCCACCGCGACACATCCAACCCATGCACCGGATATTGATACGGGTAAATTTCATCCCACGGATATGGGTCCGCGTCTTCATATTTTGGGTTCAGCTTCAGGGGTTTGCCAGCCTGCGCGATTGTCACGCTCAGAAGCAATGAAATGAGTATCGTCAAAAACAGGCGCATGGAAATCCTCTCGCGCTGAGGGTAACTTGTGGAACAATGACCCCATGAAGCCACAGCTTGACCCTGATCGGCAAGACGCAAGGCTTGCACCCGGCGGCAGGGTGCTTACTTAGACGGGAAGCCGCTGGAGAAAGACAGACATGACCGACCTGACACCGCGTGAGATCGTATCCGAATTGGATCGCTTCATTATTGGGCAGAAGGACGCCAAGCGCGCCGTGGCTGTCGCGCTGCGCAATCGCTGGCGCCGCAAGCAGTTGTCAGACGATCTACGCGACGAGGTCTATCCGAAGAACATCCTGATGATTGGCCCAACAGGCGTCGGCAAGACTGAAATCAGCCGCCGCCTTGCAAAGCTGGCCCGCGCGCCGTTTATCAAGGTCGAAGCCACAAAGTTCACCGAAGTGGGCTATGTTGGTCGTGACGTAGAGCAGATTGTGCGTGATCTGGTAGACGCGGCCATCATGCAAACCCGCGAACATATGCGCGAAGACGTAAAAGCACGCGCCGAAAGTGCTGCTGAGGACCGTGTCATCGAGGCCATCGCTGGCGAGGACGCGCGCGAAGCAACCCGCGAAATGTTCCGCAAAAAGCTGCGCTCAGGCGAACTGGATGATCACGAGGTTGAACTGGATGTCGCAGATGCATCGAACCCTATGCAGATGTTCGATATGCCGGGACAACCCGGGCAGGGCATGGGAATGCTGAACCTGGGTGACATGTTTGGCAAAGCGCTTGGTGGGCGCACCGTGAAAAAGAAAATGACCGTGCGCGACAGCTACGAGGTGCTGATCTCGGACGAGGCGGACAAGCTGTTGGATGACGAAACCGTCACGCGTGCCGCGCTTGAAGCGGTTGAGCAAAATGGCATCGTGTTTCTAGACGAGATCGACAAAGTATGTGCCAGGGCAGAGGCGCGCGGCGGTGATGTCAGCCGCGAAGGCGTTCAGCGGGACCTGCTGCCTTTGATTGAGGGAACCACCGTCTCAACCAAGCACGGTCCGGTAAAAACCGACCATATTCTGTTTATCGCTTCTGGTGCATTCCATGTGGCAAAGCCATCAGATCTTTTGCCGGAACTGCAAGGCCGCCTACCCATTCGGGTCGAACTGCGCGCGCTGACAGAAGAAGATTTTGTGCGCATCCTGACCGAAACTGACAACGCACTAACTCGCCAGTACACAGCACTGATGGGCACCGAGGCCGTCGAGGTTAACTTCACTGAAGACGGTATTTCAGCGCTCGCCAAGATTGCCGCCGACGTAAATCAAAGCGTTGAAAACATTGGCGCACGGCGTCTCTATACCGTTTTGGAGCGTGTGTTCGAAGAGCTGAGCTTCACGGCCCCGGATCGCTCTGGTGATACTGTTGTGGTGGATGCGGGCTTTGTCGAAGAAAACCTTGGTGCGCTGATCACATCAACAGATGTAAGCCGCTATGTCCTCTGATGGCTAGGCACAATGGGACTTCTCGGCTATCCAGTGGAAAGCCGAGGAGTGTTCATTGCGTCTGTTCTTTCCCATCTTACTTGTCTCCGCACTCGCTGCCTGCGCACCTCGTGGAGAGATTACACTTCATCGTGGGGCAGGCGAGATCGGTTCTGTTCAGAAAGTTTTTGTTGCCACAACGCGCGAATTAAGCGCCGAGGGACGCCCGACAGGTGAAAGGGGTACTGAAATCCTCTACGGGCGCGCAGATATTTCTATTCCGGAAGATCGCATTCCCGGCGAAATAAACTGGCCCGGCCGTAAAACGCCCGACCCATCAAAGCACTTCCTTTTGGATGATTATGCGCAGTTCGCAACACCAAAAGCGTTCGAACAATCTATGCGTAACGCACTGAAGGGCCGACGCGGAGAGGCCCGAACCGCCATTGTGTTTGTGCATGGATTTAACAATCGCTTTTCCGAAGGGCTTTATCGGTTTGCCCAACTCTCCGAGGACCTGAAGCTTCCGTTCCTGCCCGTCCACTATTCCTGGCCCAGCGCCGGCCACCCCTTGGGTTATGGGTATGATCGCGATTCCATGCTTTTTGCACGTGATGGGCTAGAGAAAATGTTGGCAAGTGTAGAGCGTGCTGGCGTCGATGAAATTTTGGTTGTCGGTCATTCCATGGGTGCTTTGCTAGCGATGGAAACGCTGCGCCAAATGGCAATTTCAGGCGGGCATAGCGCCCTGTCGAATATCGGCGGCGTCGTTCTGATTTCACCAGACATCGATATCGACCTGTTCCGCCAGCAGGCCAAACGGATCGGCAAGCTTCCTGAGCCATTCTATATATTCACCTCCAGCCGCGACCGGGCACTACGGCTGTCTGCAGGAATTACAGGGCAAAGCGAACGTCTTGGCAACTCAACAGACGTCCGGGCGCTGGCCGATTTGAATGTAACGATGGTGGATGTTTCGGCCTTTTCTGACGGTGCGCTTGAGCACAATGTCGCGCTGGCTTCGCCAGCATTTCTGAGACTGCTCAACAGTCTTCCAAATCTGGATGCCGCTTATGGGCAAGATCCAACCACTCGCCCCGGCCTATTGCCTGGATCCGTTTTGGTGGTGCAAAACGCCACGCGTCTGATCGTCCCGAACAAATCGGAATAGCGCTTACCTCTTGCGCCTCAGATAAACATAATAGGCGCCTTGGCCTCCATGCTTCAGATGAGCCTCGGATATCTGCAGGACGTGTTGACGCAGTGGCGCCGAATTTAGCCAATGCGGAACCTGATGGCGCAACACCCCGTGGCGCACCGGTATTGGGCCACCATCGTCGCGGTGCTTGCCTTTGCCCGTAATCACCAGAACCAGACGGCGATCATGCGCAACCGCATCAAGTATGAAGCGGTTTAATACAGGATGTGCTTGCGCAATGGTCATACCGTGCAAGTCAATCCGCGCTTCCGGGGACAGGCGGCCTTTTTTCATCTTGCCGAAGGCCTTGCGGTCCATTGCAATCGGCTGACCCGCAATACGGTCCGCCATTGAGGGGGCAAGATCATGTGGCTTGCGGGATTGATTTGCACGTTCGCCAATCTGAAACCGCGGGTGCTTTACTTCTGGAAGTTTCGGCGCTTTGCGTGGCTGTGCCTCTGACGTTTCAGTGCGGGCATCAGGCCGTGCAGCTGTGGTTCGCAGGCGCTGGGTGCTTTCGGTCACCTTCTTCCAAAGCGCTTTGTCATCTGCGCTTAGTTTCCCGGGGCGGCGCGCCATCGGTCAAAGACCCTCGGGCAAAAGCGCATAGGCGCGCTGGATCGGCAACAACACAATCATGCGCCCGCCATCGCGAATGCGACCCGCTGCTTTTCCAGCCGCATCACCTGTTCCCCAGAAAATATCTGCCCGTTGTGCGCCCTTTACCCGCGACCCGGTGTCCTGTGCGACCATCAGGCGACTAAAGGGTTCCGCACCCGCTTTTTCCAACCAGACCGGTGCACCAAGGGGGGTATATTTTGGGTCCACCGCCAGGCTTCGATGTGCCGTTATCGAACGGTTCATGGCCCCAAGCGGCCCCTTCTGGCGAGACACCGTGCCAATCTTTCGAAAGAATACGTATGAGGGGTTGGACATCAGAAGATCGTGCCCCTCAACGGGATTGCGACTAACCCAGTTGCGAATAACGGTCTGGGACACCTGATGTGGCTCGTAAACGCCGCGGCGCACCAGCTCTTTTCCCAAAGACTTAAACCGGTGACCGTTGTTGCCCCCGTATCCAAGGCGCACCGTCTGCCCGTTGCGCAAGCGTATACGCCCTGAGCCTTGAATCTGCAGGAATTGAAGTTCAACCGGATCAGCGACCCAAGCTATTTCCAGCCCGCGCCCCTTCAGGGCACCACCCTCTTCAATCTCACGCCTGGTCAGCCACGATGTGCCTTTCGGAGCATCCGATGGGTAGGCGTAGACCGGGTGCCGATAGTGATCTGTTTCAACCAATGACCCGGCTATTTCCGGCTCATAATAAGCTGTGAAAAGAGGGGGCTCACCGTTTTCAATCAGCAGGGGTCGAAAAAACAACTCGAAAAAGGCCTTCCCGTCCCCTTGGCTCTGCGCCAACGCACAAATGGATCGCCATTGCGCATCATCCAGATCACGGCACGTATCCAAAAACACCTGAAGGCCAGCTTGATGATCATCATCATCCCAGCCCTTCAGGTCCTCAAAAGACAGAAGAGTGACCTCAGCGGCCTCGGGCGCTGCTTGGGCTGGCGCGGCCAGAAAGACCAGCGCAAGTGCCAGCCGGGCCAGCATCAGCCACCTGTTGCGACAAGCTGCCAATTGGGGTTTTCAGACCCCATGATGCGCGCAAAGGTCCAGATGTCTTTCTGACGCTTCACCTCATTGGGGTTGCCCTCAATGATATCCCCGCCTTTGTCGCGCACGACAGATGTCAGTTCACCGATGAAACGCACGGTCACCTCACCCTCGCGGGTGGTTTTGTCAAACTCGGCATCTTCAAGCTTTAGCTCGCGCAAACCGACGAAATTCGCCTCGACGCTCAGCCCTTTGGCATCACGATCTTCGACAACGGCCGCAAAGCTCTCATAAACCTCATCCGACAGGAATGGTTTGATCTTGGCCATATCGCCAGCTTCGAACCCCATCAGGATCATTTCATAGGCGCCGCGGGCACCGCCCAAGAACTCACCCACATTAAAACCAGGCTCTGCGCTTTTCATCGCAGCCAGTGCCTTGGCCGCATCGCTGCCTTCTTCTGCGTGGTCAGTGATGTCGCTGTCGGGACCACCTTCGATCACCTCAAGGTTCTCACGTGACAGACGCCGATCGTCTTGTCGGGCCACGGTAGGCTTTTCAAACCCTTCACGCGTACCCAGCACGTCGCGCAGGCGCAGGATCAAAAACAAGGCTATGCCAGCCAGAACGAGCAACTGGATCAGTGAAGAGCTCATGTGTACCTCTTTTCAAGCGCCATATGGAAACGCGTCAACCGGTGACATATGTAGGTGCAGAGCCGGGCCAAGTCCACCGGTGTCACGAAAAGGAGATCGCACAATATGTGGCTTTTTGCGCTGTTCATCGCAGTTCCGCTGATCGAGATCGCTCTGTTCATACAAATCGGCGGTGCAATTGGCCTTTGGCCCACTCTTCTGATCGTCGTATTGACGGCCGTTGTGGGCACGCAACTTATGCGCGCCCAAGGGGCGCTGGCCATGTCGCAGCTGCGTGAAAGCTTCGGGCAACTTAATGATCCGACCGAACCGCTGGCACATGGGGCAATGATCCTGTTTTCCGGGGCGCTGCTTTTAACCCCCGGGTTTTTCACTGATTTTGTCGGCTTCGCGCTTTTGATCCCGGCCGTTCGCCGTGCTGTGTTTCACTGGGCACGGGCGCGTGTGAAAGTTCAGAGCTTCACCATGGGTCCCGAGGGCGGCGCTCGACACCAGCGGCCGACAGATGAGGACATTATTGACGGCGACTTCACCGATGTCACCGCAAGCAAGAAACCAACGCATGGAGAGATTAAAGGCCCTTCAGGTTGGACCAAACACTGATTTCGCGTGGTTTTCCATGTAGATGCGCAGCCATGGCGTAAATTTTTCTGGTGCTTCTGAAATCTCGTTATTCAGATCCTCTTGGCTGATCCAGCGCGTCGCCTGAACCTCATCCGGGTTCAGCGAAAGAGCGGGAAGTTCATCGCAATGCGCAACGAAAAGGTCGACGACTTCATGCTCGACCAAGCCATCGCCAACATCCGCCCGATACTCCAACAACTCAGCCCAAATCGGGGCCACGCCAGTGATGCCCAGCTCATCTTCCAGCCGGCGCACCGCACAATCGGCAGGGTCTTCGCCCCAATGCGGATGCGTGCAACAGGTATTCGCCCAAAGGTTTGGCGTGTGATATTTTCCGGCTGCGCGCTGTTGTATCAACACCTTGCCGTCATGGATCAGAAAAACGGACACGGCCTTATGCCTAAAGCCCTTCACATGGGCTTTTAGCTTTTCAACCGGGGTAAGTTTGCCATCAATCCAGGCGGGGATCATCGTCTCCATCCGGCTCCCATAGCGTCAAATTCGCGCTCGCGAAACCCCTTGGTTGAGGGTGCTGGCCCAACCTGCTAAGGACATCCCGACAGTTTTTCCCGAAGGAGAGGTCCCATGGCCGAGGAAACAAACCAACAACAAGCCCCCGTCCCGCCGAAAATGCAGGTGCTGGGTCAGTATATCCGCGACATGTCTTTTGAAAACATCCTGGCACAAGCCGGCGTTCAGGGCGAAGTTCAGCCTGATATCAGCGTCGAGGTTGCGCTGGACGCAAAGAAGCGCAATGTGGACCACCAGTACGAGGTGGTTACAAAATACACCGTCGGATCGCGCAACAAAACTGGCGGTGAACAATTGTTCCTGCTGGAGCTGGAATATGCAGGCATTTTTCACATCGAAAACGTGCCGGAAGAACAGATCCATCCCTTCCTGATGATCGAATGCCCGCGCATGACTTTCCCGTTCGTGCGTCGGATCGTTTCCGACATCACCCGCGATGGTGGCTTCCCGCCGCTGAATCTGGATACGGTCGACTTCCTGGCTCTGTATCGTCAGGAAATCGAGCGCCGCGCAGCCGCAGAGGCCGCACAAGCGCCCGTCAGCTGAACCGAATTAGCTGAATTTTTTCCAAATCGCGCCGTCGCCCAGCTTTTCCACAAAAGCATCATGGGCGGCGGTTTCTTTTTCGCTCAAGCGCGATGGCAGTGCATTCGGTCGTGGGCGCGGCCTCCAGTTTTCGACAGCATCATTACTGGACTGCGCTGTCGTATCCCCCGCCAGAACCAGATCCGGCTGTCTGCCGCCAATTAGTTCCAGATAAACTTCGGCCAGAATTTCACTGTCCAAAAGCGCGCCGTGTAGGGTGCGTGATGAGTTGTCAATCGCATAGCGCCGACATAGCGCATCCAACGAAGCCGGAGCGCCCGGAAACTTTTTGCGCGCCATGGCCAAGGTATCCAACGCGCGCGCCCATGGGATTTCCGGCAGGCCCATCCACTTCAGCTCGGCGTTCAGGAACTTCATATCAAAGCTCGCGTTGTGGATGACCAGTTGCGCATCCCCGATGAAGTCCAGAAACGCTTGTCCGACCTCTTTGAACACCGGTTTGTCCTTCAGCAAAACCTCTCCGGGTTCAGCGGGGCGGGGGTTGTCCAGAAGATCAGGGCCGATACCATGCACGCCGAACGCCTCGTCCGGCATGCCGCGTTCCGGGTTAATATATTGATGATATGTGCGCCCGGTGGGCATATGGTTGAGCAGCTCTAGGCACCCGATCTCGACAATGCGATCACCGGATTGCGGATCAAATCCGGTGGTTTCCGTATCCAAGACGATTTCACGCATTGCGGCGCCTTTCTTCCACATGGGCAATCACCTCAGAAACAGCCAATGAAGCCCCTTCCAAGCTGTCCGTTGGGATAATCACATCTGCCCGCGCTCGTTTTTCAGCATCTGGAACCTGCTTTGCAAGGATCGCTTCAAGCTGCGCTTCAGTCATGGTGCCGCGGGCCAAAACGCGGTCACGTTGGGTTTTGGCGTCGGTGGATACCACCACCACAAGATCAACATGATCGTGCGCGCCGATTTCGAACAACAGGGGCATGTCCAGAAGAACAACAGGCGCATCCGTTTCAGCCAGAAACGTCGCGCGATCTTCTGCGACAAGGGGATGCACTATGGCCTCTAGCTGGCTTAAAGCCGTGTCATCGCGCCCCAACCATTCCTTCAGTCGGTCCCGATCCACACCGCCATCGACTATCGCCTCCGGGCAGATTGCGCGCAGCGGCTGAACAGCTGCACCTCCGGGCGAATAGATACGATGAACAGCCGCATCAGCATCCCAAATTGGCACACCTGCCTCGGCGAAGAGTTTCGCGGTGGTGGATTTCCCCATGCCGATCGAACCAGTAAGACCAATAACAAAGGGCCCGTTCATGTGCCCATCACCGCAGTTCGCAGGTCTTCGGTCACTTCTGGGCGCACGCCAAACCAGCGCTCAAAGCCGGGCACGGCTTGATGCAACAGCATGCCCAATCCATCCACTGTGATGCAACCAGCGGCCTCGGCAGCTTGAAGGAAGTGCGTGCGGAGCGGCGTGTATACAAGATCCGTCACCACGGCGCCCGGCTTGAACCCATCCAAGGGTACACGGAACTCCGGTTTGCCAGTCATGCCCAACGAGGTCGTGTTCACCACAGTTTCAGCACCATCCAGCATGTTGCCGGCATGAATCCAGTCGAAGACCTCGATGCGGGTACCAAACTCCTGACGCAACGCATCCGCGCGGGGACGGCTGCGGTTGGAAAGACGCAATATGGGCACGCCCAGCTCCAACAACGAAGCGACCACAGCGCGCGATGCACCACCAGCGCCAAACACAGCGGCCGGCCCTGCAGATGGGTTCCAATTCGGAGCTCCCTGACGCACATTCTGCGTAAATCCATAGCCATCTGTATTATCAGCGTAAATCGAACCATCTTTCCCAAAGATCAATGTATTTGCGGCTCCCATAAGCGCCGCCCGATCCGTGATCTTATCTGCAATTTCAAGCACGGCTTCTTTGTGGGGAATGGTGATATTCACACCTGCAAAGCCCACTTTCTGAAGCGTTCGCAGCACTTGCTCCAAATCCTCAGCGACCACATGCATCGGAATATAATGTCCGGGCAGTCCCATAGACGATAGCCAATGACCATGAAGCCGTGGCGACAGCGAATGTGCAATGGGATCGCCGATCACGCCGGCCAGAGGAATGCGCTTGGCGCTCATATCTCGATATCTCCTTGCGAGATCAGATGGGATAGAAGTTCGGACAGTGGCAAGCCCAACACATTGAAATAGTCGCCGTCAATCCTTGAGAAAAGCCGCACGCCCTCTTCTTCCAGTTTATACGCACCAACAGAGTGTTGAATACTATCCCAGTTCCGCTGCACATAGTCCTGTATGTAAGACGCACCGAGATCACGCATTTTCAGGCGCACCAATCCTACATGTCTCCAGACGGGTTTGGCCTCTCGATACACAACTGCCGCCGAGAGCAAGCGATGTGTTTGACCGGACATTGCAGAGAGTTGCGCCCGCGCTTCTTCGGGGCTGGCAGGCTTGGACAAAATGGCGCCACCCAACTCCGCCACCTGATCACAGCCAAGAACGGTCCGGTCGGGGTGTTTTTCTGCAATTTTGCGGGCTTTTCCTTCCGCCAGAGCGTCCGCAATGTCGCGCGGATGCATATTTTCCGCTTCAAGAGAGGCTCGGATCATTTCTTCGTCGATACGCGCTGGTACGATTTCAATATCCAGCCCAGCATTGCGAAGAAGTGTTGCCCGGATCTTAGAGGTTGAAGCAAGGATCAAAGACGCAGCCATGTGATAACCTTGTGGAAAACTTCTGTTTGTTTCGGTGTTGGAATCTCGGGATAAACCAGTCCCCCATCATGTAGATGGATAAGTCACGTGGTTTCTATTCCAGTTTCCGCTTTTCTTCCACTGTAGGTAAGCAATTTTTACATCCTGTGGATTTTCAAGGTTTCTGCTTTTTCATCCACAGAATTGGACAGCTTTATGGTGCTATACTCTCAGAAAAATATAGGGTTTTCTTTGGTTTTCTGCGCATGAAGCGTAGTTATCCACCTGTGAAAAACTTCGGGGGTAATTGTATAATCCCCATTATCCACAGGACAATCATCATCATCATCTTTTCTTCTTCTCTTTTATTTATTTAAGAAGGGTCAGGTCATGTCGAAAGCAAGGAATGCAGAGAATGGGTGAATTTCTGTCAGATATCTATTTCTGGACCAAGTCGCTTCATATCATTTCTGTGATTGCTTGGATGGCCGGTCTTTTTTATTTACCTCGTCTGTTTGTTTATCACGTCGAGGTTGTTGGATCAGGCACTGAAACAGATGAACTGTTCCAAACGATGGAACGCAGGCTTCTGAAGGCGATCATGAACCCGGCTATGATCAGCAGCTGGATCTTTGGCCTTTGTCTGGTGATGACGCCAGGTGTGGTGGATTGGGGGTCTGTCTGGCTCTGGACGAAAGGGTTTTCAGTAATTGGTATGACCTGGTTTCATATGTGGCTGGCCGCACGGCGAAAAGAGTTCATGTCAGGTACAAACACGCTGACCGGACGCCGTTATCGCATGATGAACGAATTGCCGACGCTTTTGATGATCGTGATTGTCTTCTCGGTGGTGTTTAAATTCTGATTTCGTTGACTCCACAGACGTGGCGGCTTATGTGATCGGGCAAGCAGGCCGTCCGGCCTGAGTTTTTCCCTACGCGTCATCAGACCACGCTTGAGCGTCGTCGTGATCCATTGCAGAGCATATCCATGTCCGAAAACCGTCTGAATCTCGCTGATCTGAAAGCCAAAAGCCCCAAAGAGCTCGTCTCGATGGCAGAAGAGCTGGAAATCGAAAACGCTTCTACCATGCGCAAGGGCGAGATGATGTTCTCGATCCTGAAAGAGCTGGCAGAGGATGAATGGGTCATCGGCGGGGATGGCGTACTTGAAGTTTTGCAGGATGGGTTCGGTTTTCTGCGCTCCCCTGAAGCAAACTATCTGCCAGGCCCGGATGATATCTATGTCTCGCCCGAAGTGATCCGTCAGTATTCACTGCGTACAGGTGATACCGTCGAGGGTGTTATCAATGCACCGCGAGAGAACGAAAACTATTTCGCGATCACTATGGTCGAGAAAATCAATTTTGGTGATCCTGAGGAAGCCAAACACAAAGTGGCTTTCGACAACCTGACCCCGCTTTACCCAGATGAACGCCTGAAGATGGAGATCGAGGATCCCACCATCAAAGACCGTTCCGCGCGGATCATCGACCTTGTGGCACCGATTGGGAAAGGTCAGCGTTCGCTGATCGTGGCACCCCCGCGGACTGGTAAGACCGTGATTTTGCAGAATATCGCGCATTCGATCGAGAAAAATCACCCGGAATGTTATCTGATTGTGCTTTTGATCGATGAACGTCCCGAAGAGGTGACGGATATGCAGCGCTCGGTGAAAGGTGAGGTTGTGTCTTCGACCTTCGATGAACCGGCAACGCGTCACGTGGCTGTGTCCGAGATGGTGATTGAAAAGGCCAAACGTCTTGTTGAACACAAGCGCGATGTTGTGATCTTGCTCGATTCGATCACCCGCCTTGGCCGCGCGTTCAACACGACGGTGCCATCATCAGGCAAAGTTCTGACTGGCGGTGTTGATGCGAACGCTCTGCAGCGACCAAAGAGGTTCTTTGGCGCGGCGCGGAATATCGAAGAGGGTGGTTCTTTGACCATTATCGCCACAGCTCTTATTGAAACCGGTTCGCGTATGGATGAAGTGATCTTTGAGGAATTCAAAGGCACGGGTAACAGCGAGATCGTTCTGGACCGCAAAGTTGCAGACAAGCGCGTTTTCCCGGCGATCGACATCCTCAAATCAGGCACCCGGAAAGAAGATCTGTTGGTTGATGCCAAGGATCTTCAGAAGACATATGTGCTGCGCCGTATCTTGAACCCAATGGGCACAACCGACGCGATCGAGTTCCTGATTTCCAAGTTGAAACAAACCAAGTCGAATGGCGAGTTCTTCGACTCAATGAATGCATAATATGTATTCATAACAATGAGTTAGCAGAATGGACACGATTTTTGCTCTTGCCAGTGCTCGTGGAAAAGCGGGTGTCGCTGTGGTCCGGATTTCCGGGCCACTTGCATTTTCAGCAGCCCGTCAATTGGCTGGTGAACTTCCAGAAATCAGAACGGCGGGCCTAAGAAAGCTCGTTGGGCAGGGTGGTCTGGTGCTTGATGAGGCGCTTGTGCTTTGTTTCGAAGAGGGATCGAGTTTTACCAGAGAAAGCGTTGTTGAGTTGCAGCTTCATGGTTCTGGGGCAGTAATCCGCGCGGTTTTGTTTGAGCTTTCAGAAATTGATGGGCTTAGATTTGCAGAGCCAGGCGAGTTTACGCGGCGTGCCCTCGAAAACGACTGTATGGATCTTGCGCAAGTCGAGGGGCTGGCAGACCTTCTGGAGGCAGAAACAGAAGCCCAACGGAAGCAGGCATATAACGTGCTTTCTGGTGCACTAGGGTCGATTGCAGAGAAATGGCGGGCAAATTTGATACGTGCAGCGGCATTGCTTGAGGCGACAATTGACTTTGCTGACGAGGATGTGCCGGTTGATGTGTCGCCGGAGGTCAGATCCCTTTTGGCAGAGGTCTCCAGTGCTTTGGAAAAAGAGGTTTCTGGGTCGGTTATTGCCGAGAGGATTCGATCCGGTTTTGAGGTCGCAATCATTGGAAAACCGAATGTTGGCAAATCAACACTGCTAAACGCGCTGGCTGGCAGAGATGCAGCGATCACGTCTGAAGTTGCCGGAACAACAAGAGACGTCATTGAAGTTCAGATGGAGCTGGCGGGCCTTGCGGTGACGCTGTTGGATACTGCTGGGTTAAGGGAAACGACGGATACGGTTGAAGCAATCGGTATCGAAAGAGCGATGTCGCGGGCACAAGCGGCAGATATGCGTGTCTTTTTGTTGGAACACGAAAACGAAAGCCTCTCCATTCAGCCTGTAGACGGAGATGTTTTGGTCGTTGGAAAGGCTGATGAGCGAAATTCTACTGAGTTCTCAGTTTCCGGGGTGACCGGGCAGGGACTCGATGAGCTGGTTTCAAAGATATCAATCACACTAAGTGAACGTGTCCAGGGTGCGGGGACGGCCACTCGCGAGCGTCATCGTATCGCAATGAAGAATGCGAAGAACGCTTTGGATGAAGCTCGAATCGAGATAGATCATGGAGCTGACCGATCTGAGTTTGCAGCGGAAGAAGTTAGGACGGCCTTGAGGGCGCTTGACGCCTTGGTAGGCCGTGTAGATGTCGAGCATCTGCTTGATGAGATTTTTTCTAGCTTTTGCCTTGGTAAATAACCGCATCGGTAGATGGGAGTGTTTCACGTGAAACATTATGATTTTGACGTCGTAGTTGTCGGTGGTGGACACGCGGGTGTGGATGCGGCACATGCGGCCGCGCGACTGGGTGCGAGTACCGCACTGGTTACCCTAAGAAAAGAAGATCTTGGGGTAATGTCATGTAATCCAGCGATTGGCGGTTTGGGTAAGGGGCATCTGGTTCGTGAGATAGATGCCATGGATGGCCTGATGGGGCGTGTCGCTGACCGCGCCGGTATTCAGTTCAGGTTGCTAAACCGTCGAAAAGGCCCTGCAGTTCAAGGTCCACGTGCGCAGGCAGATCGGAAAATCTATCAATCTGCCATGCAGTCAGAAGTTCGTTCGACGCCCAACTTGTCGCTTATCATTGGCGAAACCACTGATTTGATCGTTGATGGGTTATCCGTTCATGGAATCGTTCTGGAAGACGGCAGCGAGATAAAATCGCGAACCGTTATTCTGACCACTGGGACGTTTCTGCGCGGTATTATTCATATTGGCGAACAAAAGTCCCAAGGCGGACGTATGGGTGATCGGCCTTCCGTTCGCCTGGCGGAGCGGATTGACGGCTTCGGGCTGCCTTTGGGGCGCTTGAAAACAGGTACGCCACCACGCCTCGATGGCCGGACGATTGATTGGGACTCGCTGGAATCTCAGCCGGGCGATGACGTGCCCAGCATGTTTTCGTTTCTGAACGCCACTCCGGAGGCGCGGCAAATTTCGTGCGGGATCACCCATACCAATTCACAGACTCATGATATTATCAGGAATAATCTGGAAAAATCCGCCATGTATGGTGGGCATATTGATGGAGTTGGCCCTCGCTATTGCCCGTCTATTGAAGACAAGATTGTTCGTTTTTCTGACAAAGAAAGCCATCAGATTTTCTTGGAGCCTGAAGGTCTGAATGATCATACGGTTTATCCAAACGGCATCAGCACTTCTTTGCCAATCGATGTTCAAGAGGCTTATGTTCGGTCAATCAGGGGCTTGGAACAAACCAAAATTCTACAGTCTGGATATGCGATTGAATATGACTACGTCGATCCACGCGCCCTGACGGACACCCTTGAGCTTCGAGATGTTGAAAACCTGTATCTTGCGGGGCAAATAAACGGCACCACGGGCTATGAAGAGGCAGCGGCACAGGGGCTGGTCGCCGGGCTAAACGCCGCGCGGAAGGCGGCTGGGCTGGATCCAGCTATATTTACCCGCGCTACGTCCTACATTGGCGTAATGGTTGATGATTTGATCACACGGGGCGTAAGCGAACCTTACCGAATGTTTACATCACGCGCCGAATACCGCCTATCCTTACGAGCCGACAACGCGGATCAGCGCCTGACACCATTTGGGATGGGCTTGGGTTGTGTCGGTGACAATAGGGCGCGGCTGTTTTCGGAAAAGATGGGGCGGCTATCAACTGCAACAGAGAAACTGAAGACGACCAGCTTTTCTGCATCGAAGCTTGGCGATGCCGGTTTCAAGGTGCGTAAGGATGGCGCACGTCGTTCTGCTTACGAGCTTTTGGCTTTTCCAGACGTCACCTTTTCTGATGTTGTCAGTATCGCCCCTGAGTTGGCGAAGATACCCTCCGAAATTCAACAACAAGTGGGCCGTGACGCGCTTTATGCCAACTATATTGAAAGACAGGAGCGAGACGTGGACGCTCTTCGCAGGGATGAAGCACATAAAATACCGGATGACTTTGATTATTGCGGAATCGATGGTCTTTCAAACGAGCTGGCGGACAAGCTAACCCGTGTTCGGCCAAAAACCCTTGCGCATGCGGGTAGGGTTGAAGGTATGACGCCCGCCGCGCTTACCTTGCTTTTGTCCCGACTTCGTAAAAACAAAAGGGCGCGCAGCGCATGACCCAGGCGCAGTTTTTTGAGCAGGTCGATGTTTCACGTGAAACACAGGAGCGGCTGCTCACCTATGCCACACTTCTGCAAAAGTGGAATCCCGCGATCAATCTGGTTGCGCCTTCTACTATCAGGGACATGTGGATTCGACATTTTATGGATTCTGCCCAAGTCGCAGAAATTGCGCCGGGGCATCACAGAAATTGGTGCGATTTGGGAAGTGGAGGGGGCTTTCCAGGGGTGGTTACGGCCATTTTGGCACTTGAGACGGACCCTGATCGAACAACAACCTGCATTGAGAGCGACCAACGAAAATCAGCTTTTTTGCGAACCGTGGGGCGAGAAACCGGTGCGAAGCTCACTGTGATAAGTGAGCGTATTGAGGCGGCACCAAAGCAGAATGCGGAAATTGTATCAGCCCGAGCTCTAGCAAGCCTTGATGACCTTTTGTCGCTGGCCTTCAGGCATCTTGCAAAAGATGGTGAGTGTCTGTTTTTAAAAGGCCGGAACTACAAAGATGAGATAGATTCAGCACTTGAAAACTGGTCTTTTCAATATGATACCTATGCCAGCAAGACCAATTCGGATGCTGCTATTCTGAGAATCGGAGAACTTTCGCGTGCCTGATACATCACAAACGAAATCTCCAAAGGTAATTGCCATCACCAACCAAAAGGGTGGGGTTGGAAAGACAACCACGACGATCAATCTAGGCGCGGCCCTTGCGGAACAGGGAAAATCAGTGCTTTTGCTTGATCTTGATCCTCAAGGAAATGCCTCGACCGGTCTTGGGGTTGGGGCTGAGAAGCGAGATCTGTCGACTTATGACCTCTTGCTCGACGAGGCGCCTCTACTGGATGTGCTCCAGGAAACGGATCTTAGCAATCTGTTGATCGCACCTGCAACTACAGACCTGTCCTCAGCGGATATTGAGCTTGTTTCAAATGAAAAGCGGAGCCATCTGTTGAAGGACGCTCTTCAGGTCCCTGAGCTGCTGGCGCTTGGGCTGGACTACATCTTGATCGATTGCCCCCCTTCTTTGAACCTTCTTACAGTAAATGCGCTTGTCGCCGCGGATAGTGTCCTGATCCCCCTTCAAAGCGAATTTTTTGCACTCGAAGGCCTGTCTCAGCTTATGCTGACTGTGCGCGAGGTGCGGCAGGCCGCAAATGCTGACCTGCGCATCGAGGGTGTCGTGCTTACAATGTATGATGCACGGAACAACCTTTCCCGACAGGTGGAAGCGGATGCGCGTGATAATCTGGGCGCTTTGGTTTTTGAAACGGTCATTCCAAGAAACGTACGTGTTAGCGAAGCACCGTCTTTTGCAATGCCTGTATTGATGTATGATCCAAACTCAAAAGGCAGCCAGGCTTATCGCGATCTCGCGCGAGAGCTGTCCAAAAAGGCGTAGGAGGCACTATGAGCAATAAACAAAAATCGCGCGGTCTTGGACGAGGTCTGTCAGCACTTATGGCAGATGTTGTGGTAGAGGAGCCTTCGACCACAAAATCTGAAACACCTCGGCGTGCCGACCTGCTTGTTCCAATTGAGCGTATTTCGCCCAACCCCGAACAGCCACGGCGCCGCTTTACACAAGAGCAATTGGACGATCTTGCGTCATCGATCAAAGAAAAAGGCGTTATTCAGCCGCTGATCGTTCGGCCAAAACCTAATGCTGAAGGTGAGTATGAGATTGTTGCCGGCGAACGCCGTTGGCGCGCTTCTCAGATTGCCCAACTGCATGAGTTGCCTGTTATCGTTCGTAGCTACGATGATACAGAGGCGCTTGAAGTTGCTATTATCGAGAACATTCAGCGTGCGGATCTGAATGCCATTGAAGAGGCTGCTGGCTATCGCGATTTGATGGACCGCTTTGGGCACACGCAAGAAAAGGTTTCCGAAGCTCTGGGCAAAAGCCGTAGCCACATCGCCAACCTTCTACGCCTGCTAAATCTGCCAGACGAAGTTCAGGAGTTTGTGCGTGAGGGACGGCTGTCGGCTGGTCACGCGCGAACACTTGTGACCGCAGATAATCCGGTCGATTTGGCGCGGCAGATCATTAAGAAGGGCCTTTCTGTACGCGCGGCTGAGAAGCTGGCAAAGGGAAAAAGCGAGCCTAACCCGGCCAAATCACCTACAGTTCGGAAAGAAAAGGACGCAGACACGAAGGCGCTGGAGGCCGATCTCTCTGCTGCTATTGGCATGAAGGTGCAAATCGACCACCTGTCGGGCGGAGAGGCCGGCGTCATGAGCATCCGTTATTCAAATCTTGACGAACTCGACGAGCTTTGCGGGAAGCTTTCTGTCTGATCGCTTGCTCAATCAGGCATCAATTCGCGAATAATGCCATTCAGTATCGGGCGACCACTTTCGGTCGCCCAGAGACGATCGTTAGACAGTTCTATCAGGCCGATCTCTAGTAAGCCATTGATTTTGCTTTGCTCTATGGACATGCCGCTGATGCTTTTCAAGCGCTTGAGGTCAATTCCCTCGACCGTCCTTAGGCCCATTAGCAGATACTCTGTCCCAATTTCATCTGCCTCGAGGGCGTCACGAAGGATTTCTCCTCCCTGATCAGAAGCGGTGGCGAGCCACTGATTTGGCTGTAGCGGTGTTGCGGTTGCAAACCTGGTGCTGCCCAGCGTCAGTCTGCCGTGCGCCCCGGGACCTATCCCAACCCAGTCACCTCCGCGCCAGTAGATCATGTTATGACGGCTTTCTTGGCCGCGTTGAGCATGATTAGAGACTTCATAGCTGGGTAGGCCCGCATGTTTTGTGATCTCTTGCGTCAGAAAATACATATCGGTCGCTAGCTCGTCTCTGGGCAACCCCAAGAGCTTACCTGCCTTATGGCGTGCGCCGAAGGCGGTATCTGGTTCAATTGTCAGTTGATACAGCGACATATGAGTAGGGCCAAAGCCAATGGCCTCGTTCAGCTCCGCCTCCCAGCTCTTCAGGGTTTGGTTCTGACGGGCATAAATCAGATCGAAACTGACACGATCAAAGATAGAGTTGGCGAGTGTTAGAGCCTTTTTTGCCTCGCTTACGCTGTGCAAACGACCAAGTGCGCGGAGATCGGTTTCATTCAGGGCCTGTATGCCCATTGAAACTCTGTTTACGCCCGCTGCCTTGTAACCCGCGAAGTTCTCCATCTCGATTGAGCTGGGGTTCGCCTCCAAAGTGATCTCGATGTCATTGGCAAAGGTCCAGGCCTTTTGAGCGGCCTGGATAATACTGTCCACTGTTTGTGGGTCCATCAGGCTGGGCGTTCCGCCCCCGAAGAAGATCGAAGACAGCACGCGGTCTGGTGTTTGCGTCGCGTAGCGCTGAATCTCAGCTTTATAGGCTTCGGCCCATTCGGATTGGTCGATTTTCGCCGTGACGTGGCTGTTAAAATCGCAATAGGGGCACTTAGACGCGCAGAAAGGCCAGTGGACATAAAGCCCAAAGCCGCCAATTTGCCAATTCTCAGGCAAAGGCGCCTCGGACCAGCTTGGCGAATGCGTCCGCACGGTGGCTCATGGCGTGTTTTTTGTCGGGGTCCATTTCGGCAAATGTGATGTCAAAGCCCCTGGGCACGAAGATTGGGTCGTAGCCAAACCCCTTATCGCCACGCATGGGCCACGTCAGCGATCCGTCCACTTTGCCTTCGAAAATTTCGTCGTGACCGTCTGGCCACGCAAGGCAGAGTGTACAGCAAAACTGTGCGGTTCTGGGGTGTGGAGCGGACTTTTGTTCAAGCAGCGACCAGGTTTTCTCCATCGCCATCGGAAAATCGCGCCCGTTGGGCGTTTCGGCCCAATCTGCGGTGTATACGCCGGGGGCGCCATCCAGAGCATCGACCATGATGCCGCTGTCATCGGACAGGGCGGGTAGTCCGCTGGATTTGGCGGCGAAATGTGCTTTGATCCGCGCATTTCCAGCAAAGCTGTCTTCGGTTTCTGCAGGTTCTTTCAGGCCCAGCTCACCGGCAGAGGTGACGGCGATTCCAAACGGTGCCAGTAGAGCCGATATTTCGCGTAGCTTTCCGGCATTATGAGTGGCAACCACCAGTTTATCGCCGTCAAATTTGCGCATTAGGTGGTTGCCTTGATCTGAGCGGCAACCAGTTCAGACACGCCTTTTTCGGCTAGATCCATAAGCTCGTTCATTTGAGTGCGACTGAAGGTCGAGCCTTCCGCAGACATTTGAACCTCGATCAACTTGGGGCCACACATGACGAAGTTACCATCCACACCGGCTTCGCTGTCTTCTGGGTAGTCCAGATCCAAGACGGGTTGGCCGGCATAGACCCCGCACGACACGGCTGCCACTGGGTCCATCAGGGGATCAGTTGAAATATCTCCGGCTTTCAATAGCTTGTTTACGGCAAGGCGCAGCGCGACCCAGCCACCAGTAATTGCGGCGCAACGCGTGCCGCCGTCGGCCTGAATAACATCACAGTCCACGGTGATCTGACGCTCGCCAAGTCCCACAAGATCGACACCAGCACGTAGGCTGCGGCCGATCAAGCGCTGAATTTCGACGGTGCGGCCACCTTGTTTGCCAGCTGCTGCCTCGCGGCGCATGCGCGAGCCGGTTGAACGGGGCAGCATTCCATATTCTGCAGTCACCCAGCCCTTGCCCGAGTTGCGCAAGAACGGGGGAACGCGCTCTTCCAGCGACGCGGTGCAAAGCACATGAGTATCTCCGACCCGGATCATGCACGAGCCTTCCGCGTGTTTTGTCACATCGGTCTCGATTGAAATCGGACGCATTTGATCTAAATTTCGACCAGAGGGACGCATGGCTTCTTCCTTTATTTCATGTTCAAAAGCGTGATACCCATGGGTCCGGCAAAAAGGCAAGGCAATAGACATGCATGACGGCCCGGAAATTATGGATGATATGAATGCCCGCTCGCGCGAGGTGTTTCGTTGTGTGGTCGAAAGCTATCTTGAAACCGGGACGCCTGTAGGGTCGCGCACTCTGACGCGCGCCATGACAGAAAAGGTCAGCGCTGCGACAATCCGAAATGTGATGCAGGATCTGGAGTTTATGGGTCTTTTGGGCAGTCCGCATGTTTCAGCCGGACGCATCCCAACCGAACTTGGGCTTCGTATGTTTGTCGATGGACTGCTTGAGGTTTCGGACCTGACAACGGATGATCGGCAGAAAATTGATGCGACTGTCGGTGTCGAGGGCGACATATCCCAGATGATGGATCGTGTCGGATCTGCGCTGTCGGGCATTACTGCCGGCGCAAGTCTTGTGCTGACGCCAAAACACGAAGCCCCAATTAAACACATCGAATTTGTGACGCTTGGCCCGGATCGCGCGTTGGTGGTTTTGGTGTTTGCTGATGGGCATGTGGAGAATCGTGTGTTCACACCGCCCGCTGGGCAAACGCCCAGCTCTTTGCGAGAGGCCGCTAACTTTCTGAATGCCCTAGCCGAGGGCCGCACGATTTCTCAGCTACAAGGCATCGTCGCGCAAGAGATAAAATCGCGCCGACAAGAGTTGGATACACTGGCGCATGCGCTCGTCGAAAGTGGTGCGGCCCTGTGGGAAAATGAAGGGCTTCCCTATGAGCGGCTCATTGTGCGCGGGCGCTCGAATCTCTTGGATCAGGACACCGAAGCCGCAGACCTTGAGCGGATAAAAACGCTGTTTGATGATCTGGAGCGCAAGCGTGATATTGCAGAATTCCTTGATCTCGCTGATCAGGGCGAGGGCGTTCGCATTTTTATTGGTTCAGAGAACAAACTTTTTTCACTTTCGGGTAGCTCTTTGGTGGTTTCCCCATATATGAACGCTGATCGAAAGGTAATTGGTGCGGTTGGCGTGATCGGACCGACGCGGCTGAACTATGGTCGGATTGTTCCCGTTGTGGACTATACGGCGCAGCTGATCGGCAAAATGATCGCGGACCGAGGATAGAAGCCAAGGACAAAGGCAAAGACATGACTGACGCGAAAACCGATGCGGTTGAAAACGTGGAAGCCGCCATTGAAGAGCTGATGGCGGAAACGGGCGCTGATGAGGGCGTCGAAGAGCAGAGCGGCGAAGATGAGCTGACGGCGCTCCGGGCAGAGCGGGATGAGATGAAAGACCGCTTCATGCGGGCCCTTGCGGATGCAGAAAATGCACGCAAGCGTGGAGAGCGCGACCGTCGCGAGGCCGAGAATTATGGCGGATCAAAGCTCGCACGCGACATGCTGCCGGTTTACGACAACATGAAACGTGCACTGGACGCTTCGAAAGAGGCGGGCGAGGCGGACAAAGCGCTTTTGGAAGGTGTTGAGCTGACCATGCGTGCGCTGCTGGGCATTTTTGACAAACACGGCATTCGCCTTTTGGCGCCGGAAATCGGCGATGCCTTTGACCCGGAAGTGCACGAAGCTATGTTCGAGGCCCCTGTTCCGGGCACCAAGGCCGGTGACATCATTCAGGTGATGGCTGAGGGCTTTATGTTGCACGACCGGCTTTTGCGGCCTGCGCAGGTTGGCGTGTCTTCTACGCCCGCTTAAATCAAAGAACACCTTAAAACCCCCGCAGGGCGCGGGGGTTTTTGTTGGCTTAGTCGTTCATGATTTCTTTTAGCTCGTAGAGCAGGCTTAAAGCCTCGATCGGCTTCATGTCATCCGGATGCGCGTCGTGAAGCACCAACTCCAGGTCTTTCAGATACTGAGGCATTTTGGTTTCAGGCTCAGGTTTTGCACTTGCCGAGAACAGCGGAAGATCGTCGATCACCGCCTTTTGGCCAGACCCCTCTCGCTCTCCTTTTTCCAACGCATCAAGGACAACATTGGCACGGGCCACCACGCTTTCAGGAAGCCCCGCAAGCTTGGCGACCTGAACCCCATAAGACCGATCAGCCGCTCCCTTGTGCACTTCGTGAAGGAAAATAACCTCTCCTTCCCACTCTTTAACGGAAATCGTGGCGTTTTCGACGCCATCAAGCTTGTCCGAAAGCTGGGTCATTTCGTGATAGTGAGTGGCAAATAGCGCACGGGATTTGTTTACGTCGTGCAGGTGCTCCAGCGTTGCCCACGCGATGGACAACCCGTCATAGGTTGCTGTGCCGCGGCCAATTTCATCGAGAATGACAAGAGCGCGATCATCGGCTTGGTTTAGAATGGCCGCTGTTTCAACCATCTCTACCATGAAAGTGGATCGCCCGCGTGCCAGATCATCCGACGCGCCAACCCGACTGAAGAGTTGCGAGACAAGGCCAATATGCGCCTCTTTTGCTGGTACAAAGCTTCCTGCCTGAGCCAAAAGAGCGATCAGCGCATTTTGTCTAAGGAAGGTTGATTTACCTGCCATATTGGGCCCGGTAAGAAGCCAGATGTCGGCACTGTTCGTGCCATCCGCAAGATCGCAATCATTTGCAACAAACGAGCTGCCGGTTTTCCGCAATGCGGCTTCGACCACAGGGTGGCGACCTGCAAGAACGTGAAACGCGCGGCTGTCATCAATCTTGGGGGCCGCCCAGCCATCTGACCGGGCCAAATCTGCAAAGCCGGTTGCGACGTCAATTTCTGACAGCGCGCGCGCCGTCTCTCCAATTTCAGCGGCCCGCTTCAATACCTGTTCAGTTAGGCTGGAATAGAGACCTTTCTCAATCTCAAGCGCACGGTTTCCGGCATTCAGGATTTTAGTTTCCATATCGCTGAGCGCCACGGTGGTGAAGCGCACGGCATTGGCCGTGGTTTGTCGGTGAATATAGGTTTCTGACAGCGGAGGGTTCAGCATCTTCTGCGCATGGGTGGCGGTTGTTTCGATGAAATACCCAAGGACGTTGTTATGCTTGACCTTCAATGCGCTGATGCCGGTGTGTTCGGCGTACTGGGCCTGCATGCCGGCGATGACACTGCGCCCTTCATCACGTAGCTGGCGTGATTCATCTAGATCCTGGTCATAGCCCGGTGCAATGAATCCGCCATCGCGGGCCAGAAGCGGTGGCTCTGCCACCAAGGCCTGGTCCAGAAGGTCAATCAGGGGGTCATGGCCCTTGAGCCGCTGTGAAGCATTCCCGAGCTTTGCAGGTAGATCGCCCTGCGAAAGCCGATCCGAAAGCTCTTGCGCCGCTGCCAAACCATTTCGAATGGCGGCAAGGTCACGGGGCCCACCGCGCTCCAATCCCAGACGTGACAAGGCGCGATCAATATCGGGCACATTGCGCAAGGCTTCGCGCGTTGTGTCGCAAATCAGTCTCTGTTCCAGCAGAAAACGCACCGCGTCATGGCGTGCATGGATTTCGTTCAGGTCGCGTGATGGGCTTGAGATGCGACGTTCTAACAAGCGTCCACCGCCTGCAGTAACCGTTCGATCAATCGTGGCCAGAAGCGATCCTTCGCGCCCACCGGACAAGCTATGTGTCAGCTCGAGATTTCGCCGGGTGGCGGCGTCGATCTGCATTGCGCCCTGTGACAGCTCTTTCACTGGCGGGCGCAAAAGGGGGAGTTTTCCTTTTTGGGTTATATCCAGATATTCGACGATTGCGCCCATCGCGCCCATTTCGGCGCGGGAGAAATTGCCAAAGGCGTCCAAAGACCCAACCTTGTAGAGGTCGATCAGGCGCTTTTCGGCATTCGCGCTGTCAAACGCTGATCGGCCAAGTTCGGTGGGTGATGCGCCCGCATCAGTCACTGCTTCTGCCGAGTTCTCTGTGTTGGTTTCAGACAAGACAACTTCGCGCGGGGCAAGGCGAGCCAGTTCCGGCCCAAGGCGCAGATGTGGGCAGGGCATGACATGGAAGGCACCGGTGGAAATATCGACCCAAGCCAGCGCGCCTTCACCGCGGACATCGTTAAATGCGGCCAGGTAATTGTGGCGACGTGCATCCAGAAGGCTCTCTTCGGTCAATGTGCCCGGTGTAACCAACCGCACCACATCGCGCTTTACGACAGATTTCGAGCCGCGCTTTTTCGCCTCTGCCGGGTTTTCGAGCTGCTCACAGACCGCTACCCGGAAACCTTTCCGGATTAGGGAAAGCAGATAACCTTCGGCAGAATGAACTGGGACACCACACATCGGGATGTCTTCGCCTAGATGCTTGCCGCGCTTGGTCAGGGCGATATCCAAAGCGGCCGCTGCGGCCACAGCGTCATCAAAGAACAGCTCGTAGAAATCGCCCATGCGATAGAACAAAAGCGCGTCTGGATAGCCCTCTTTGATCTCGAGGAACTGCGCCATCATCGGCGTGACCTTGGCCGGTTTTTCGCTCACCTTTTTGCCCCCAGGCTACGTGATTTGCGCCAGATTAGGGGGTTGATGAAGGGGGCGAAAGGGGGGTCAGGTGTTTTTGCGGCGCGAGACCCAGTTCCAGCTGGATTGGCACATGTCGTCGAGGTCCCGTTCGGCCTGAAAGCCCAGAACTTCACGGGCCAGATCAGGGTCTCCGTAGACGCTGGCCACATCGCCAGCACGTCGAGGCGCCATCTGATGCGGCAGGTCTTTCCCGGCAGCCTTTTCATAGGCGCGCAGCATATCGATCACGGAATACCCGGTGCCAGTTCCAAGGTTCACGGTGTGACTGTTGCCCGTACGCAAAAGGGCGTCGACCGACTGTACGTGGCCGCGCGCCAGATCCATCACGTGAATATAGTCGCGCACGCCGGTACCATCCGGTGTGTCGTAGTCGTCCCCAAAGACCGACAGTTTCTCAAGCTCACCTGTGGCCACTTTGGCAATATAGGGCATCAGATTGTTGGGAATGTCGTTGGGATCTTCGCCAATAAGGGCAGTATCGTGTGCTCCGGCGGGGTTGAAGTAGCGTAGGATGCCAAATGCCCAGCGGTCATCCGAGGCGGCAACTTGTTCCAGCGATTGTTCGCAGACCAGCTTTGTATAGCCATATGGGTTGTTAAAGCTGCGGGGTGCGGTCTCGGGTACAGGCAGCTGGTCGGGCTGTCCGTAAACAGTGGCTGATGACGAGAAAACCAGCGAGAACACCTCTGCCTTTTTCATTGCGCCAAGCAACGTGTACAGGCCCGAAATGTTGGTGGTGAGATAGTCCAGAGGCTTTTCGGTGCTTTCGCCGACAGCCTTCAAGGCAGCGAAGTGAATAACGGCGTCAAACTTGTGATCTGCGAACAGCTTGTCCAGCAGTGGGGCGTTCAAGACATCCCCTTCTACACAGGTGACGTCCTGGCCAGAGATTACTTCGAGCCGATCAGTTACATCGCGCTGGGCGTTGGAAAAATTGTCGAGGATGACAACCTCGTACCCAGCTTTCGCCAATTCCACATAGGTATGCGACCCGATGAACCCGGCGCCGCCCGTCAAAAGTATTTTCTGTGCCATGTGAAACCTCTTGAAGTAACCGAGAGTGATATAGGCTGGATGCAAGAAAAAGGCACGCCGGAAAGTGGCGGAGGTAAATTCCAGTCAAAAAATTTAGAAAATTGCGGCATCGGGGTGGGGGCTTTGCGAAAAGTACCCAGATTAATGCTACCAAAGACATAAAACTACGCGAATAGCGGTTGAGGCTGCGAAATTGCCCCTGTATGGGTTGGGCTTCCGGATAGAAGACAAAGGCCCGCGATATGCCCAAAGCGAAGATCACACCTGAAGAGGCGCTAGCTTTCCATCTTGACCCGTCGCCGGGCAAATTTGAAGTCACGCCTTCGGTCCCGATGACAACGCAGCGTGACCTGTCCTTGGCGTATTCGCCCGGTGTGGCCGTTCCCTGTGAGGCGATCGCGGCGGATCCGCAGACAGCATATGATTACACCACCAAGGGAAATCTTGTGGCGGTGATTTCCAACGGGACGGCTGTGCTGGGGCTTGGAAATCTCGGTGCGCTTGCCTCTAAGCCGGTGATGGAAGGCAAAGCGGTTTTGTTCAAGCGATTTGCCGATGTGGATTCTATTGATATCGAGCTGGACACCGAAGACCCCGAGGCGATCATCAATGCGGTCAAGCTGATGGGGCCAACTTTTGGCGGCATCAATCTGGAAGACATCAAGGCGCCCGAGTGTTTCATTATTGAGCAGCGCCTTAAAGAAGAGATGGATATCCCTGTCTTCCATGATGACCAGCACGGTACAGCGGTGATCTGCGCGGCTGGCTTGATGAATGCGCTGCACCTCTCGGGCAAGAAGATCGAAGACTGTCGCATTGTTCTGAACGGCGCCGGGGCGGCTGGGATTGCTTGTATTGAGCTGATCAAGGCTATGGGCGCACAGCATGATAATTGCATCGTCTGTGACACCAAGGGCGTGATCTATCAGGGCCGCAAAGACGGCATGAACCAGTGGAAATCGGCCCATGCGGCCAATACGAAGCTGCGTACGCTGGAAGAGGCGATGGATGGGGCGGATGTGTTCCTCGGTGTGTCGGTCAAGGGGGCTGTGACGCAGGATATGGTCGCCTCGATGGCGGATAATCCGGTCATTTTCGCCATGGCGAACCCCGATCCGGAAATCACTCCGGAAGAGGCGCACGAGGTGCGCAATGATGCGATCGTTGCTACTGGCCGGTCGGATTATCCCAACCAGGTGAACAACGTTCTGGGCTTTCCGTATCTGTTCCGCGGGGCATTGGATATCAACGCGCGCGCGATCAATGACGAGATGAAAATCGCTTGTGCCCGTGCTCTGGCTGAATTGGCGCGCGAAGACGTGCCGGACGAGGTTGCCATGGCATATGGCACCAAGCTGACCTTCGGCCGCGACTATATCATTCCAACGCCTTTCGATCCGCGCCTGATTCACGTGATCCCGCCTGCGGTTGCCAAGGCCGGGATGGACACAGGGGTGGCACGTCGCCCGATCATCGACATGGATGGCTACGAACTCAGCCTGAAGGCGCGGATGGATCCGACTGCCTCGATCCTGCGCGGGATCACGGCGCGGGCACGCAAGAACCAGGCGTCAATGATCTTTGCAGAGGGTGACAACCCACAAGCTCTGCGTGCCGCTGTACAGTATCAGCGGAATGGCTATGGGCGCGCGCTGGTTGTCGGTCGTGAGGATGATGTGAAGACCAAGCTGGAAGCAGAAGGTCTGGGCGATGCCGTGCGCGAATTGCGCGTGGTTAATGCAGCCAACACGCCGCATCTGAACACCTACAAGGACTACCTCTACGAGCGGCTGCAGCGACAGGGTTTCGACCGCCATGATATTCACCGCCTGGCGGCGCGGGATCGCCACGTCTTTGCCTCGCTGATGTTGGCGCATGGCCATGGTGACGGGTTGATCACCGGTGCGACGCGGAAATCGGCCTATGTTCTCGATCGTATTAACCACGTGTTTGACGCCACCGCAGCAGATGGGGCGGTTGGTGTTACGGCGGTTTTGCATCGCGGGCGTATTGTATTGATGGCGGATACGCTGGTGCATGAATGGCCCGAGACCGAAGATCTGGCAAATATCGCAGAACGCGCGGCAGCCGTGGCACGAGGATTGGGCTTGGAGCCGCGTGTGGCTTTTGTCAGCTTCTCAACATTTGGCTACCCGGTGTCGGAACGCGCGCAAAAACTGCACGAGGCGCCTGCAATACTTGAGGCTCGTGGCGTGGATTTTGAGTTCGATGGAGAGATGACGGCTGATGTGGCTCTGAACCCTGAGGTTATGGCGCAGTATCCGTTCTGTCGTCTGTCAGGGCCTGCAAATATTCTGGTTGTACCCGCCCGCCATTCGGCGTCGATTTCGGTAAAAATGATGCAAGAGCTTGCTGGCGCGACGGTGATTGGTCCGATCCTTTCCGGCATTGATCAACCGATCCAGATTTGCTCCACGAACTCGACGTCCAATGACATTCTGAACATGGCAGTTCTTGCCGCCGCACGTTTGGGCGAGAAGTAAACGCCGTTTGACGTAGCCGCGTGGCGGGGCCTAGGCTTTGCCATGCGGTACCTGAAATCTCATTGGCAAGGCAAACACCCTGTGGTTCAGAGCTTCTGGATCAATGCGGTTGGTGTGCGTTTGGCAATGGTTTCTTTCCTCATCGCGCTTTCAAATCAAGCGTCTTTGTCACCATTATTGGTCCTTCCCCTGATAGCAGCAGATCTTTCGCTCTTGGTCTGGCAAGCGGTTGGGTATTTTCGAGCGCTTGATCGGCACGGGACGGCGCTGGGCGCGCAGTTGCCTGTTTGGGGCGGTATGATCGTCTTGATTGTCGCTGTTTTTGTCATGATGTCTTTGTGGTGGGCTGTTTGGCTTGCGACGGATGACCCTGAGACGCCAAGCGACTATGCAGAGCGGCGGTCACAATACCACGCAGGTCTATATAGCCTTGATGTTTCTCAGGACGGTACGAGCCTTGCGTTGTCAGGGACCATATCTCCGGGTGTGACGAAGGCGTTTCGCGCGGCATTGGTCACTCATCCAAACCTGAAAACGCTTCTGTTGGATAGCCATGGCGGGAATGTATTTGAAGCCCGCGGGTTGGCGCAGCTGGTTTTACAAAACAACCTTGGAACCCACGTGCAACGACGCTGTGCTTCGTCCTGCACGTTGGTCTTCATGGCCGGTCAGACACGCATTCTGGATGCGGGTGCGCAACTGGGGTTTCATCGCTATGTGCTGGAGGGGAATGCGGCCCTGCCATTGTTCGACATAGAGGCTGAACAACAGCGAGACCGGCAGTTTTTAGCGGATCGAGGTGTGCAGGACTGGTTTGTGGATCAAGCTTTTGAGACGCCACCTGATCAGCTTTGGGAACCCACGCGCGCAGAGCTTGAGCGTGGTGGTGTTTTGGCCCCGTTGAATTAAAAACGCCCCGCCGAAGTTACGACGGGGCGTTTTAAGATTGTGAAACAGTGATCAGCCGATGATCGCGTTCAGCGTGGCCGAGGGGCGCATCACTTTCGCTTTCAGCTCAACCGATGGGCGGAAATAGCCACCGATGTCCGCGGCTGGTCCTTGTGCTGCGGCCATTTCGGAAAGGATCGCAGCTTCGCCTTCAGCCAGTGCCTTGGCGATTGGTGTAAATTCGGCGGCCAGATCAGCATCATCAGATTGTGCAGCCAGAGCTTCTGCCCAATAGCGTGCAAACCAGTAGTGGCTGTCGCGGTTGTCGGGCTCGCCCACTTTGCGCGATGGCGAACGGTTGTTGTCCAGAATACCTTGGGTCGCAGCTTCGGCTGCGGCACCCAGAACACCGGCTTTTGCGTTGCCTTTGACGTCCGCCAGGAAGTTCAGGCTTTCACCCAGTGCGCAGAACTCACCCATCGAATCCCAGCGCAGGTGGTTTTGTTCGACCAGCTGCTGCACGTGCTTCGGAGCAGACCCGCCAGCACCGGTTTCAAACAGACCGCCGCCTTTCATCAGTTTCACGATCGACAGCATCTTGGCCGAGGTGCCCAGTTCCAGGATCGGGAACAGGTCGGTCAGATAGTCACGCAGCACGTTGCCGGTGATGGCGATGCTATCGTTGCCAGCCGTGATGGTTTTCAGCGATTGCGCGGTGGCTTCACGCGGGGCCATGATTTGGAACAGGTCAGATTTGCCGGCGGCTTCCAGTGCGGGTGTCACGTATTTGATCAGCTCGGCATCGTGGGCGCGGTTAGCGTCCAGCCAGAAGATTGCTTCCGAACCGGTCAGGCGCTGACGGTCCATGGCCAGCTCGATCCAGTTTTCAATCGGAGCCTTCTTCACGGTGCAGGACCGCCAGATGTCACCAGCTTCGACTTCATGCGCGTGCAGCGTGTCGCCATTGGCGGTCACGATGCGGATGGTGCCGTCTGCCGGGGCTTCAAACGTGGTCGGGTGCGAACCGTATTCTTCTGCTTTTTGGGCCATCAGGCCAACGTTTGCCACCGAACCCGCGGTGGTCACGTCCAGCGCGCCGTTGGCTTTGAAGAAGTTGATGGTTTCGTCATAGACGGTGGCATAGCAGCGGTCGGGGATCACGCAGTTGGTGTCACCTTTCGCACCAGCCTCGTCCCAGCCCTTGCCGCCAGCGCGGATCACGGCGGGCATCGAGGCGTCGATGATCACGTCCGACGGCACATGCAGGTTGGTAATGCCTTTGTCCGAGTCGACCATGTACATGGACGGACGGTCCAAGGCAGCGATTTCCGCTTTGATCTCGTCAGCGTTGTCCATGCTTTCGATGGCAGCCAGAACGTCACCCAGACCCGAGTTAGGCGAACCGCCGGCAGCAGCAATTGCTTCACCGTGCTTGTCCCAAACCGGACCCAGCCATGCTTTGACAGCGTGGCCGAAGATGATCGGGTCCGACACTTTCATCATGGTCGCTTTCATGTGAAGCGAGAACATGGTGCCGTCTTTCTTGGTGTCTTCGATGGCGTCAGCCAAGAAGGCACCCAGCGCTTTCGCCGACATGAAGGTTGCATCCGCGATGGTGCCTTCTTCCAGCGGCCAGCCGTCTTTCAGAACGGTGGTTGCTCCGTCCTTTCCTACGAATTCGATTTTCGCGTCACCGGCCTGGGCGGCGGTGATGGTGGCCGATACTTCGTTGGCATAGAAGTCGTTGCCTGGCATCGACGACACTTTGGTCTTCGAGGACTTCTCCCAAGCTCCCATCGAATGCGGGTTATTCTGGGCGAAGTTCTTAACGGCGCGGGCCGAACGGCGGTCCGAGTTGCCTTCGCGCAGTACCGGGTTCACGGCTGAACCTTTGATGGCGTCGTAACGGGCACGGATGGCCTTTTCGTCGTCAGTCTGGGGATCTTCCGGGTAGCTGGGAAGGTTGTAACCCTGTGCCTGAAGCTCTTCAATGGCCGCAACCAGCTGCGGCACCGAGGCCGAGATGTTGGGCAGTTTGATGACGTTGGCGTCGGGGGTCTTCACAAGCTTGCCCAGCTCTGCCAGTTCGTCCGATTGACGCTGATCGTCGGTCAGGTTTTCCGGGAATGTCGCGATGATGCGGCCAGCCAGCGAAATGTCCGGCGTGCCAACGGTAATATCAGCGGCGGAAACGAATTTGCGGATAATCGGAAGGAACGAGGCCGAGGCCAGTTCCGGCGCTTCGTCTACAATGGTATACAGAATGTCTGCTTGCGGTTTATCGGTCATGTCAGGACACCTCTTTTTCGCGGAGAGCTTCACCGGCGGGTCAACGCCCCGGACGGTGAAAGGTGAGATTTCCCCTTCCCCTTACACAAAACCCGTGAAGAAAAAAAGGGCGGAGCGCTAACAGCGCCGTGAAAAAGGGTCGCAGCCGGGGCCACGACCCTTCGAATTCAGGCTACAGGCGATCCATGATCGCTTCTGCGATCGACATGGTGTTGCCTGTGCCGCCAAGGTCGGGGGTAACGCGATCCTTGGCCTGAACGGTTTCGATCACAGCCTTTTTCAGGCGCTGGGCGTCGTCCGTCTTGCCCACATGTTCCAACATCAGCCCGGCGGCCATCAGGAAGGCGCAGGGGTTCGCTTTTTGTTGGCCTGCGATGTCAGGGGCCGAGCCGTGCACGGCCTCGAAGATCGCAGCGTCTTTGCCGATGTTGGCGCCGGGCGCAAGGCCAAGCCCACCCACCAGGCCGGCGGCGAGGTCAGACAGAATGTCACCAAACAGGTTGGTGGTGACGATTACGTCAAAGGCATCGGGATACATTACCATCTGCATGGCGCAGGCATCTACGATGCGTTCGTCGAAATCGACACGGCCTTCATATTCCAGAGCGACCTTGCGCGCCTCTTCCAGAAACATGCCGGACAGCAATTTCAGGATATTGGCCTTATGCACGATCGAGACCTTCTTGCGCCCATTGGCCAGCGCATATTCAAACGCGGCGCGGGTGATGCGCTGGGCGCCTTCCTTGGTGTTGTAGCCGGTCGAGAAAACTTTCCCTTCGGGGTCGCCATTGTGCTCCATGTAGCCTTCGTCCGAGATGTAATACCCTTCCAGGTTCTCGCGGAAGATCACCATGTCCACATTGTCGAACCGGCCATCCGCCTTGATCGTCTTGGTTGGGCGTACATTGGCATAGAGGTTGAAGGCCTGACGCAGTTGCAGGTTGATCGACTTGAAGCCGCCGCCAACAGGTGTTGTCAACGGACCCTTCAGCGCCAGCTTGGTGCGGCGAATGCTGTCCAGCGTGGCTTCGGGCAAGGGCGAGCCGGTGGCGTCCAGTGCGGACACACCGCCCTGCTGAACATCCCAGTCAAAGGGGCTGCCCATATGGTCAAGAATGGCGGTGACGGCTTCGGTGATTTCCGGGCCGATACCATCGCCGGGGATAAGAGTGGCTTGGATCTTGGTCATGGTGGTCTCCATGCTGATAAGCGAATTTGTCATTCGTATATACGGTATACAATGGAATACAATAGCAAAGTCTTATTCACTAAAGTGAATAAAACAAAGCGCTTCCATGTCACAATAGGGTGCTCTTGCGCTGTCCGACAAGGGCGTTAGGCTGCAAGGATAAGGAGACGGTCGTGAGCATCTTCAATCTTGGTTCAATCAACATCGATAACTTTTACGCAGTGTCACACCTTCCGCGCCCGGGAGAGACTCTAGCGGCGCTCGGCCATGACATTGGCCTGGGCGGTAAAGGGGCCAATCAGTCAGTGGCCGCCGCATTGGCTGGCTCGCAGGTGTTTCATATTGGCGCCATTGGGCCTGATGGCGCATGGTGCGCAGACAGCATGAAGGCGGCGGGGGTTGATGTGTCCGGCGTGGCGCGGGTTCAGGTTCCCACAGCGCATGCAAATATCTGTGTCGATCCTGAGGGCGAGAATGTCATTGTTCTCTTCTCTGGTGCGAATTCCTGTCAGGATCTGCAACGCATTGAATCTATTCTGGTGGGTGCCAAAAAGGGCGACACGCTCGTTTTACAAAACGAAACCAACCTGACATTTGAAGCCGCACAGCTGGCACAAGAGTACGGATTGCGGGTTATCTATTCCGCCGCGCCATTCAGCGCTGAAGCTGCGGCGAAGATGCTTCCGGTCATAGATATGCTTGTTTTGAATGATGTCGAAGCGGATCAGCTTTCATGCGCGCTTGGACAATCGGTTGAAGAACTTGACGTGCCTTCTGTTTTGATAACCCGCGGGGCGCAAGGCGCTCGTTTGTTGCAACGCAACGGCCCGCCCCTTCAAGTGCCTGCATTTGCCGTGACGCCCGTGGACACAACCGGTGCCGGGGACTGCTTCATCGGCTATGTCGCGGCGGCGCTTGATCAGGGGATCAAGCCGGAACAGGCTCTGATCTTAGCTTCTGCGGCCTCTGCTATTCAGGTTACGCAGAAAGGCACAGCAGATGCCATGCCTGCCCGAGACGAAGTTGAGGCATTTCTGTCTGCCCGGCCCTGAGGTATGCGCAAAAAAGAAAACGCCCCCGCGTTTCCACAGGGGCGTTTGAGGGTTCAGAATTCGATTATTTGAAGCGGTTGTTGCGCATCGCGATCAGTTTCAGACGCAGGGCGTTCAACTGGATGAACCCGGCTGCATCGGTCTGGTCATAGGCGCCCATGTCCTCTTCGAAGGTCACATGCTCTTCGGAATAGAGCGAGTGATCCGACCAACGACCCACCACGCGGGCAAGACCTTTGTAAAGCTTCATGCGCACGGTGCCGGTGACGTGGTCCTGGCTGGAGTCAATGGCGGCCTGCAGCATTTCGCGTTCGGGCGAGAACCAGTAGCCGTTATAGATCAGCTCGGCATATTTCGGCATCAGCTCGTCTTTCAGATGCATCGCGCCGCGGTCCATGGTGATCGATTCAATGCCACGATGCGCATCCAACAGGATGGTGCCGCCGGGGGTTTCATAAATCCCACGAGACTTCATGCCGACATAGCGGCCTTCCACCAGATCCAGACGGCCAATACCGTGCTTGCGACCGTATTCGTTCAGCGCAGTCAGAATGGTCGCGGGCGACATCTTTTCGCCGTTGATGCCAACGGGGTCACCTTTTTCGAATTCAATCTCGATGAATTCGGGCGTGTCCGGCGCATCCTCGGGGTGCACAGTGCGCTGATAGACGTAATCAGGCGCATCTTCGGCCGGGTCTTCCAAAACCTTGCCCTCGGACGAGGTGTGCAAAAGGTTCGCATCGACCGAGAAGGGCGCTTCGCCGCGCTTGTCTTTGGCAACCGGAATCTGGTGCTGCTCGGCAAACTCCAGAAGGCGCGTGCGCGATCCAAGATCCCATTCCCGCCACGGGGCAATCACTTTGATGTCGGGGTCAAGCGCATAGCAAGCCAGTTCGAACCGCACCTGGTCGTTGCCTTTGCCGGTTGCACCGTGGCTTACCGCATCCGCCCCATGCTCTTTGGCAATTTCAACGAGACGTTTTGAAATTAGCGGTCGCGCGATCGAGGTGCCCAGCAGATAGAGGCCCTCGTATTGTGCATTGGCGCGGAACATCGGGAAGACATAGTCGCGTACAAACTCTTCGCGCAGGTCCTCGATATGGATGTTCTCGGGTTTGATGCCCAGCATCTCGGCTTTTTTGCGGGCCGGCTCCAACTCTTCACCCTGACCAAGGTCAGCAGTGAAAGTGATCACTTCGCAGCCATATTCAGTTTGCAGCCATTTCAGAATGATCGAGGTGTCGAGGCCGCCAGAATAGGCCAGAACAACTTTCTTGGGCGCGGACATGTCACGTCTCCGTTCATTTGGTTTCCGCGCGGGTGTATTGGGTTTGACCCTTGTGGGCAAGGGGGCAGGCGCTCTTTGGGGTTGCTCCATCGTCGCAGATGGGCAACATGGCGCACTATGAGTGATTTTCTGAAAAGAGCCCGTGTGGCTGAACAGCAGATGCGGGCGTTGTTTCCGGCAACCCCCTTGCAGCGCAATGATCATTTGTCGGCTTTGTATGGCGCGGATATTTGGCTTAAGCGCGAGGATCTAAGCCCGGTACGAAGCTATAAGATCCGTGGTGCCTTGAATGCGATGGGCAAAGCGCTGGCGCAGGATGCGTCGCGCGATTTGTTTGTGTGTGCATCTGCCGGAAATCACGCTCAGGGCGTGGCCTTCGTCAGCCGTCATTTTGGAGTGCGGGGGGTGATTTTCATGCCCGTGACCACGCCCCAGCAAAAGATACAGAAAACACGTATTTTTGGCGGGGATTGTATCGAGATCCGCCTTGTTGGTGACTATTTCGACGATACGCTTGAAGCTGCAAAAGCGTATTGCGACGCTGAGAACGGGCACTTCCTGTCCCCCTTTGATGATAGTGATGTCATTGAAGGGCAAGCCAGCGTGGCGGTAGAGATCGACCGGCAACTGGGCCGCGCGCCGGATATGATTGTCCTGCCTGTTGGCGGTGGCGGCCTGTCTTCTGGGATGATTCGCTATTTCCGGGAAATGGCGGATGGAGTCGATGTACGGCTCGCGGAGCCGGCTGGTGGGGCGAGCCTTTCTGCTGCACTTGAGGCGGGTCAGCTGGTTACGTTGCCCGAGGTGGACAGTTTCGTGGACGGTGCTGCGGTCGCGCGGATCGGAGAGCTGACATTTTCGGTTTTGAAATCGGTGCCACGCGCGCATGTGCTTGCCATACCAGAAGACCGAATCTGCACAACCATTGTTGATATGCTGAATGTTGAAGGCGTGGTTTTGGAGCCAGCTGGAGCTTTGTCGGTGGATGCGCTTAAGGACCTTAAAGAGCAGATCAAAGGAAAGACGGTGGTCTGTGTCACATCGGGTGGGAATTTTGATTTTGAGCGCTTGCCCGAAGTCAAGGAGCGCGCGCAACGGTTCTCGGGTTTGAAAAAGTACTTTGTTTTGCGTTTGCCGCAACGCCCAGGTGCCTTGAAGGACTTCCTTCAGATGTTGGGTCCGGACGACAATATCTCGCGCTTTGAGTATATGAAGAAAAGCGCCCGGAATTTCGGGTCGGTTCTTTTGGGGATCGAAACAACTGATCCAGCAAATTTTGCGGCGCTCTTTGAAAAGCTGGAAGCAAATGGATTTGCTTACTCAGACATCACCGAGGACGAAACCATCGCGGAGTTTGTGGTCTAGGCGCCTTGCGCGAAGGCATGTTTCGAGGCTTCGTAGGTCTCAAACAGACCGGGCAATGATATTGCAGAATATGCTCCTTGTGCGGCTTTCGTTTCTCCATCCCCGCATAATTTTGACATGGCGTCGAAGCCGAGATTAAGCGCCGAACTTTTCAGAAAGTGCAGATCCTGTTCCAACTCTTGTTCAACGGGGGCTGAACGCAGCTTGGCGATCACTTCCTCTACCTCTTCCAGAAACATTTCTGCCACTTCGGCGAAATCTTCCTCGCCTATTTCGTCTTTCAACTCGTTCACACGGGCCCAGCTGATCATGCATCCCTCCATCTTTACCGCGCAGGGTGCCACAGCAAGGTTAATGACCGGTAACTTGCAAAACAAAAGACAATTTTACGTTTAAGCGCCTGTTAAACCGGCGGGAATATTCATGGGCCAGATCAAGGGAAAACGAGGATCTTTTGAGCGCGATACCGCAACATATACCTGAAGCTACAAAGGTTGATCAGCCGCCCGATCAGGCGACGGAAGCTGTTCGAACGATTCTTGTGGTGGATGACAGCCGCGCACAGCGACGGCTGCTTGGTTCTTCATTGTTGAAACAAGGCTATCGAGTGTTAGAGGCGGCATCAGGCATCGAGGCGCTTGAGATTTGTGCGTCTGAGGATATCGACCTTATCCTAAGTGACTGGATGATGCCGGGTATGAATGGCCTGGAGTTCTGCAAAACGCTGCGCGAACTGCCGGGTGATAAGTACATATATTTTATCCTGCTGACCTCGAAGACCGAGAAAGGTGCCGTGGCGCAGGGCCTTGATGTCGGCGCAGACGATTTTCTACCGAAACCGGTCAATCCAGAGGAGCTTCGCGCAAGGATCAATGCGGGCGCCCGGGTGTTGGCCATGCAAAAAGAGCTTCAGGCCAAAAACAACCTTGTCAGCTCAACTTTGGCCGAGCTGCAGTGCTTGTATGACTCTCTGGACCGGGATCTTTTGGCTGCACGGAAAATGCAGCTGGCTTTGGTTCGGGAAACCTATCGGGATTTCATCGACGCAGAAGTGTCCCAGATGCTTCAACCTTCGGGTCATGTCGGGGGGGATCTTGTTGGATATTTTCGCATAGATTCAAAGCGTATGGCCTTCTACTCGATTGATGTTTCTGGTCACGGAATCGCGTCAGCGCTGCTGACCGCGCGGCTTGCATCCTATCTGTCTGACGGTTCACCCGGCCAAAACATCGCGCTTGAGCAGATGGATGGTGGTGTTTTCGGTGCAAAGCCGCCGGAAGATGTTGCGGCTCAATTGAACAATATTCTGATTGATGAGCTGCAGTCCGAACACTACTTCACGATGGTTCTGGCCTATCTGAACCTTCACACTGGCAAGGTAGAGTACACTCAATGTGGGCACCCGAACCCGGTGATCCTGCGCAAGAATGGCTCCGTAGACTATATTGGCACAGGTGGCATGCCTGTGGGCCTGATCAATGGCGCAACCTTTGAACGACAATCCGTTACGATCGCACCGGGTGAGCGTTTGGTGCTGTATTCGGATGGATTTACAGAATGCGAAAATGCAAAAGGCGATATGCTTGATGAAGATGGCTTTGCCACGCTTCTGACAACGAATCACAATTTGACAAACGAACAGTTTTTTGAGGCGCTGGTTTGGGGGCTGGATGCCTTTGCGGGCAGCTCAGAATTTGGGGATGACTTGTCTTGTATTATGATGAGCTACAAAGGCGTTCAGACATAGCGGGCAACAAAATCTCGGTCCCCATCATTGGCAATTAGCTGTTTTGCGCAGTCAGGCGACACCCATACCGGTGAATGATCCTTCTCGGTCGGTGCAGAGATCATGCGCACCGGCCAAGCCGTGTAGATATGGCAGAGCTTTTCTGCCCATAAATCGTATTCCGGCATATAGGTGAACCTTCTGAAAGCGCCCAGTTTTCTGGGTCGGGCGATTGTCCATCCGGTTTCTTCAAAGACTTCACGAAACAGTGCAGCCAGTGGTGATTCACCTGGCTCGATGCCACCACCTGGAAGCTGGAACTCATCGAATAGACCACCTTGATGGGTAAGCAATAGCTTGCCGGCGCGCGGCAGAATTGCATATGCACCTGCGCGCAACCGATAACGCTGATTGGCGCGTTTCGAAGAACCAAATCGACGGATCATCCTTTTACCTTTGGTTGCCGCCCCCATATAGACGCGGTATGCCAATCTAACGGCCAATAGGAAACCCCATGACACTCGGAAACAAGATCGCCTGGGATGATACGATCCTCCCGTTTCAACTGGACAGAAGCGATGTGCGCGGACGCTTCGCGCGCCTTGATGGCGTGCTGGATCAGATCCTGTCTCAGCATGACTATCCTGCGCAGATCGAGGCGCTAGTCGCTGAAGCGGCGATCCTGACTGCGATGATCGGCCAGGCAATCAAACTGCGTTGGAAACTGTCCCTGCAAATCAGAGGCGATGGTGGCGCAAGGTTGATCGCAACGGATTACTATGCCCCCGGCTCGGATGCCGAACCCGCAATGATCCGGGCCTATGCCAGCTATGACGAAGAAAAACTTGCCGCCGGTGGTGCTGGGCTGGATTTGATCGGAAAAGGGTTCTTTGCCGTTTTGATCGATCAGGGTGATGGCAAAGCACCATATACCGGAATGACGCCTATCGCCGGGACCTCTCTGGCTGATTGTGCTCAAGCCTATTTCGCGCAATCTGAACAGCTGCCCACCCGTTTCCATCTGACATTTGGAAAGTCGATTTGGGGTGAAGGAGAGGATGGCTGGCGTGCCGGAGCGGTCATGTTGCAGCATATGCCAAAAGCTTCGCCGCATGTCAGCATTGACGAAGGCACAGATGAAGATGGGCTTTTGACAGCGTCAGATTTGGTCAGCGGAGATGACGAGGAAAACTGGAACCGGGCGAATATCTTGCTGGATTCAGTTGAGGAGATGGAGCTGGTTGGGCCCTCCGTGACGCCCACGGACCTGCTATACAGACTGTTTCACGAAGAAGGCCCGCGCGTGTTTGACGCGCAACCTGTTCGTTTTGGCTGCACTTGTTCTGAAGACCGTGTGAGAGAAAGCCTTTCCATTTATTCGGCTAAGGATTTGGCGCATATGACCACCGAGGACGGGCGCGTGACGGCGGATTGCCAGTTTTGTGGCGCGCATTACGACCTTGATCCAATGACGGTGGGAAAGGATGCAAAGGGCGGCTCGGGTGACGTCTGACTTGGATAATATCCGCATGGCTCTTGCCCGGCCTGGCCCGGCCAGTTCTGATTTCGATCTACATCCGGATATAAAATTATCGCCGGACCGCCAATTGCGGCCAGCGGCGGTGCTTGTCCCCCTGTTTTATCACGAGTCTGAGTTGAGCGTTATCCTGACCAAACGGTCCTCTGCGCTTAAACATCACCCCGGCCAGATCGCTTTTCCGGGCGGCAAGCGCGACGATGCCGATGCGTCGATCGAAGCCGCTGCCCTGCGTGAAGCGCATGAAGAAATCGGACTTCAGGCAGCCAGTGTTGAAGTTCTTGGGAACTTACCGCCACATGAAACGGTAACGGGCTTCTTGGTCACGCCGGTTGTTGCGTTCATCTCAGACACATTTACGCCAACTCCGGAGCCGGGGGAAGTTGAAGAGGTGTTCTCGGTTCCGCTCAAACACGTCACTGATCTTGCTCAATACCGCCAACAAGGCCGGATTTGGCAGGGCAGAATGCGCAACTATGAAACGGTTCCATTTGGCCCCTATTATATTTGGGGTGCCACGGCTCGCATGCTGCGGGGTTTTGCTGAATTGTTGGAAACATGACACGTATCACATCAACCTGGTTGGCGGATGAGCGCCTTCAGCGGATTTTTGATCTGTTGCTCCAGAAAGGGCATCAGGCCTTTTTGGTTGGTGGATGTGTACGAAATGCGCTGTTGGGGGTCGAAGTCTCTGATCTGGACATGACCACAGATGCAACACCTCAGCGCGTGATGGATTTGGCAAAAAAGGCGGGTTTAAAGGTTGTGCCAACTGGATTTGAGCATGGCACAGTGACCGTGATTTGCGACCATCTTCCGGTCGAGATCACGACCTTTCGCCGTGACGTCGAAACGGATGGCAGGCGGGCTGTTGTGGCATTTTCAACTACGGTTGAAGACGATGCGCATCGGCGTGATTTTACAATGAACGCTCTCTATGCGGATCGTTCCGGGGTCGTGCATGATCCAGTAAATGGCTTGAAGGATTTGGCCGCACGTCGGGTGCGGTTCATCGATGATGCGCAGACGCGCATCCGGGAAGACTATCTTCGCAGCCTGCGGTTTTTCCGGTTCCATGCGTGGTTCGGTGATGCGTATGCAGGAATTGACCCGGACGGGCTGGCAGCCTGTGCGGCAAATTTGGCAGGATTAGAGACGCTTTCGGCGGAGCGGATTGGTGCAGAAATGCTGAAGCTTATGAAAGCGCCCGACCCGGCGCCGGCATTGGCAGCGATGGAGGCGTCAGGGGTTCTAAACTGCCTTCTGCCGGGAGCGGATGCGTCCAAGTTGGGCTTATTGGTACATCTGGAAGCCGGGATATCTGCTGATCCATTGCGCCGCTTGGCGTTGTTGGGCGGGGACGAAACAGCAAGGCGTTTGCGCCTGTCTCGCAAGCAAGCAGCACGGTTGCTGGAATTGCGGGATGGTATTGGAACAGTCACGCCACCGTCAGAGCTTGCATATCGGCATGGATCTGAACTGGCACGGGACATCATACTATTGCGTGCCGCAGTGTTCGAAACACCTCTTCCTGCAGGATTAGAGTCGGATCTGGAGCGCGGAACGCGTGTGTGTTTCCCAGTTGAGGCCAAGGATCTGATGCCTGAATTTACCGGCGCGGAACTTGGAACAGAATTGAAGCGATTGGAGGCTGTCTGGATTGCTTCCGAATTTCAGTTGAGCAAAGAGGAACTGCTGACGTGACAGAGACGCTGTTTCATATCGAGCGATTGGGCCATCAAGGAGATGGTATTGCCCAAGGCCCCGTTTTTGCGCCGCGTTGTTTGCCGGGTGAGATCGTGACTGGGGATGTTGCCGATGGTCGGATCGCATCACCGCGTATCGTCACGCCATCAGCAGATCGCATCAAGGCGCCATGTGCGCACTACAATGCCTGCGGGGGGTGTTCGTTGCAGCATGCTTCGGATGATTTCGTTGCCAATTGGAAAAATGAAGTTGTTGGTTTGGCCCTATCAGCGCGCGGAATAAGTGCAGATTTGGCTGAAACAGAGACATCTCCTGCCCTCTCGCGGCGGCGAGCGACGCTTTCAGCACGTCGGGGAAAAAAGGGCCCGATTGTTGGATTTCATGGGCGCGCATCCGGTTCGATCAGTGGCATCGATAACTGTAAATTACTTGTTCCTGAAATTCTTGACGGGTGTAAGGCCGTTGGCGCTTTGGCAATGGCAGGCGCTTCTCGCAAAGCAGAGATTTCGGCAACGTTGACGCTATCTGCAAATGGTCTGGATGTAGCTGTGACGGGGGGCAAGCCCCTTGATCGCACGCTCGAAGCCACGCTCGCTCAGCTTTTGCATGAATATGGGCTTGCACGGCTCAGTTGGGATGGCGAAGTGATCGCGATGGCCCGTGCGCCTTTCCAGGTTTTCGGTGCGGCGAAGGTAACGCCCCCGCCTGGAGCGTTTTTGCAAGCTACCAAGGAAGGCGAAGCCTCTCTGTTGGCGGTTGTAAAAGAAGGGCTGCGCGATGCGCGTCGGGTTGTAGATCTGTTTGCGGGATGTGGCACTTTTTCACTTCCCCTTGCCGAGAATGCCGAAGTTCACGCGGTCGAAGGTCAAGCAGACATGATGCAGGCGCTTGATGCAGGGTGGCGTCATACATCAGGCCTGCGGATGGTGACCACTGAAACCCGCGATCTTTTCCGCGCGCCGCTTCTGCCTGATGAGTTTAAGGGCTTTGATGCCGCTGTGATTGATCCCCCGCGTGCAGGCGCTGAGGCTCAGATCGCTGAGCTTGCGAAATCGGGGATAAAGCGTATTGCGATGGTGTCCTGTAATCCGGTCACCTTTGCACGCGATGCTTCTGTTCTTGTTGGAGCGGGATATGAGATGGGGCCGGTTCACGTTGTTGATCAGTTTAGATGGTCCACACATGTCGAACAGGCCGCGATTTTCCGCCTGCCTTAGGAATTCCATTGCCGATCGGCGTCGCGGAGAATGGCTCTCTTGCCTTCCGCGGGCTGTGCACTACGATAACGCGCAAGAAACCATAAAGAGCGGATCAGTCATGAAACGAGTACTTGCAGCCTGTTTGGCGCTTTCTGTGGCCTTGCTGATGTCTTGTGGCCCTAAGCGGCATGAATATACAGGACCGGAAGTGACGCGGATTGTTGTCAACAAATCAGCGCGGAAGATGTACCTTTTGCACCATGCTGATGTTCTTAAGGCCTATGATATCGAACTTGGGTTCGCGCCTACCGGTGCAAAGCAATTCGAAGGCGACGGCCGCACGCCCGAAGGGCGCTATCTGATTGATCGGCGAAACCCCAGAAGCAAGTTTTATCTTTCGCTTGGAATATCCTACCCCAATCAGAATGATATTGATTTTGCGAAATCGCAGGGGCGAAAACCCGGCGGAGATATTTTTATCCACGGGGATCGTCGCAAGCAGGATCCCAACGGGCCAGACTGGACGGCTGGCTGTATTTCCGTGGACAATAAAGAAATGATCGAGATTTACACGATGGTTCGTGTGGGCACGATCATTGATATCAACCCCTGAGCAGCTGCGGCTGGGCAGGGGTTCTATCTCGCTTCGATCGCTTAGCTAGACGGAACCAATGTTCCCGCCCGTCCCATCTCAAGCACCCACCACAGTTTTCCGTTACGCTCCTGATGCCAAGAGAATCCCATGCTTGTTGCGCGAGGATCAAGGATGATGCGCCGGGTGTCTTCCTTGTCCATCCAGGCAGAAAGTGTTTGCAGCTCATCTTCGAAGGTTTCGGAAATGGTTTCGCCGATGAACATGCCGCGGAATCCAGCGCGATTTGAGCGATCGATGGGTGAAGACCCATCCGAGCCGAAATGCCACGGCCGGTTCTGCACCGACATATCGCGCGCATGCGTGGATGCTGCTGCGTTAAGCTTGCTATCCAGCTTAACAGGTCCCGCGCCTGAGGCCTGACGCAGTTCGTTTATGGAATCCAGCATGCGGTACTGAACCTTAGACGCTTTTGCGGCAGAGATGCGATAGACCTTCGAGCCTCCCTCGGTCCCCCCGGTCTGACAGGCGGTCAATGCAAGAGCTGTGGCAAGGGCAATTAAAATAGGGCGCATTGTGGTACTCACAAAAAGATTGTTTCCAAGTCTGTCTATAGAGAGAATGATCCAAGATCAAATAACGCACGCTTGATTTGGGCAATTTCACATGTGTTTGATTTGCGACTGATGCCAGTTCGCAATATAAGGCTAGAAAATATGAGTGATTTTATGGAGAAACCCATGTCGAAAAATACCAAGACCGTGCTTGGTCGGCGCGCATTTCTGAGCGGGTCTGTTGCGGCAGCAGGGACAATTGCAAGCCCGGCATTGGCTCAATTTGGCAATACCACCGAAGTCGAACGTGATCTGACCGAGGTGGTGAAGCGGAATATTTCAAGCTTTCGCTCTTTGGATTGGCGCCCCTATTTCAGCAACACCAAGAATGGTGCGATCCTTGTGGATATCAGCTCGCGCGTTTTGCATTATTGGTCTGAAGACCTCTCGATTTATCGCCTGTACCCATCGTCTGTCCCACTGTCAGAAGATCTGACGCGCCGCGGTCGCACCAGCGTAATTCGCAAGGTAGAAGGTCCGTCCTGGGCGCCGACCCCCGCGATGCGCAAGCGCAACCCGGAATGGCCTGCTTTTGTGGGGCCGGGGCCGGATAATCCGTTGGGCACTCACGCGCTTTATCTGGGTTGGACTTATTACCGAATCCACGGAACCCATGATACGCGCAAAATCGGGCGTCAGTCGTCGAATGGCTGCATCGGGCTTTACAATCAGCACATTCAGGAGCTTTTTGGATATGCGAAAAAGGGTACTCAGGTACTGTTGATCTGAACCTGATTGAGCACCAAAAAAAAACCCCACCAATCAGGTGGGGTTTTTTGTTTCTGAAGTGAGTATCAGACGCTTTCGTCGATCCAGGACTGCAGTGCAGCTTTCGGGGCAGCGCCAACCTTGTTTGAAATCACCTGACCATCTTTGAACATAAACAATGCAGGGATACCGCGTACACCCATCTGAGCGGGTGAATTCGGGTTTTCGTCTACATTGACCTTCACGATTTTGACCTTGCCTTCATACTCGGCCGAAAGCTCTTCCAGAGCCGGGCCAATCTGTTTGCACGGGCCACACCATTCAGCCCAAAAATCCACGATGACCGGGATATCGGAATTGCGGACCTCGGCGTCGAAAGTGGCGTCAGTGACAGCGACAGTTGCCATTTTGTGTTCTCCTGAAACTAGTGGTTGACGAGAACCTAGGTAGGCAGGTGAGAAGCGTCAAGGCGCGCAAAGGCCTGATCGACCAAAGCGTCGGGTAAATACATCAGATCGCGCGATGCGGTCCAGATGATCGCCGTTTCAATATCGTGTTGCGGATATAGTGGTTTGAGCATTGCACGATAGGCTCCCATCTGTCGTAAAATCCCTTCTGGGACATCATCAAGCTCACCCGGTACGCGGCGATTTGTCTTAAAGTCGACCACAAGAATGTGATCGTCCCGGATGATTATCCGATCAAGAATTCCATGCATGATCTGTTCATTGGGTTGGCCTAGCGGTGTGCTGACCTCCACCTCGGCCATGCTTTCTGGCCCAAAAACCCAGCTCAATTCCGGATCCTGGATTACTCCGGATGCTTCTCGAAGGGCTGATTTGAAATCTGAATGGGGCTCTGGGTTGTTGGCTTCCGCCAATTTCCCGGCGATTTTTACCCAGCTGCTTTCGGGGTGTTGTGGCAAATGTTCCAGCAGCTGATGGACAAAGGTTCCATGAGCCAAAGCTTCGGGGTTCCGATCCTCTTCGCCGCCACCTGTGACAGTTTTTTCACCACCAAGCTGAGATGGAGATGCCGGGCTGGGGGTCTGGGGCTGAAGAGGGTGGATGTCCGTTTCCCAAGTGTCATTTTCAGCTGAAATAGACTCTTTTTCTGGGGAGGGGCTATGAATGGCGCCGTCCCAACTCCCGTGTTCCAGCCGGTGACCCAGACCTGTCGGAAAGGCGTGCTTCACCGCAGGCCGCTGGCTCATCGCACGTTCGCATATGCGATACCACTCGGTGTCTTTTTCCCCGACTTCTCCGGCGGCGGCCAGGATTAGCCACTGTTCAGCGCGTGTCATGGCAACATAGAGAAGACGATTTCGTTCTTCGTTGTCGGCCTGCCGAAGGCTCAACAACGCGTCTTCGGATAGAGGATCTCGTTCATTGGAAGGAGGTGTCCAAACCGGGTATTGTCCATCCACGCACAGCACCTGCGGAGGGGTCGTAACCCTTTTCCGTGCAAGGTCTGGAAGATAGACGATGGGAGCTTCCAGGCCTTTGGCGCCATGAATTGTCATGACGCGGATCTGATCGCCCACCGTATCCATCTGTCGTTTAATTGTTATGTCATCAGCCTGAAGCCAGTTCAGAAACCCGGTAAGGCTGGGAACCTCCAATCGCTCGAACGCCATGGATTGAGACAGGAATGCATCAATCCCATCGGCGGCCTCCTGGCCAAGACGACCTAAGAACTTTCGGCGCCCTTGATGCCGGTTCAGGACGCGCTCGATCAACTCATAGGGACGCAGAAAATCGGAAACGTCTCGAAGATCACTCAGGACTGCAAGTTCCTGCTCATATCGTTCGCTTTGCTCCGACAGGGCGCGCCAAAGATATTTCCCCTTAGGGCGACCGTGCGACAGGCGAAACAACTGATCTTCGCTCCAACCAAATAACGGGGACTTGAGCGCACAGGCCAGCGACAGGTCATCTTCAGGCGTGGCAAGAAATGACAGAATTGCTGTCAGGTCTTTTACCGCAAGCTCAGCGCTGACTTTGAGCCGGTCTGCGCCGGATATCGGCAAGTTGCGTGTTTTGCAGGCGCGGATTATTTCATCAAAAAGCGTGGAGCGAGACCGCACGAGGATAAGAATATCTCCTGCAGTCACAGCTCTTCGATGACCTTCTTTGGCTTGAATAGTCTCTGTTTCTATGAGGTGCTGGATATCTTGCGCGATATGGTCGGCAAGCTGCACCACATGATTGCGCGGCGAGGGTCGATCGACGGGATCGCTCCAAAGGCGATCTTCGTCATCCGACACCTGCTCTACAGCGGGCCACAAATCAACACGACCGGGGAGCTGGTCAAAAAATGCGATGTGCTTGAATTCACCACCTAGCCCATCCCCTTCGTCCAGCGCGGAATCGACAAACTCCAGAATTGCGGCCGACGATCGAAATGAATGCTCAAGCGGCAAAACCGAAAGCGTTTTCCCCACATCCTTCAAACGAGAGGCAAAACTGTCGCGCATTTTTTCGAAGGCGGCAGGCTCAGCGCCCTGAAATGAGTAGATGGATTGCTTAGGGTCACCAACGACAAATATGGTCCGCTCCACGTCATCGCGCGCGCCAGATCCGCTGGTGAACTCACGCGCAAGATTATCAATGATGGCCCATTGCGCGGGGCTCGTATCCTGAGCTTCGTCCACAAGAATATGGTCAATTCCGCCATCAAGTCGGTACAGAACCCAAGATGCAATCGAGGGATCGGTCAGAAGGGATCTTGCTTTGGTGATCAGATCATCGAAATCCAAAAATCCTCGTCGAGCTTTTTCAGTTTCATAGAGCGCACAAAACCTATGAGAAAACGCATGCAGAGCAAGGTTCCTTTCAAGGTTTGAAAGCGCAATGCGCTGCCTGCGGGCCTGCTCAACACGTTCGAAGAGTGCATTCAACTGGGGCATAATTGCTTCGCAAACACCGGTTTGAAGCTTCTTCGTTGGAACTTTGCCGATTTTGGCCTCAAAAGGCGCTTTTTGAAGAAGGACAAATTTCTCAAGAGCCAACAGAAGCGCCATATTCGGATGCGTCAGAGAAACCTCCGCCAGAAGCTTTGCGTGTTTGACATCCATCGCGCTTCCTGTGGCGAGATGGCTTGCAAAGGCCTTGAGGGTATTCAGATCCCCTGGCTGAAAACAGGTCTCGAGCACATCTTCGATGCTGTCGGCAGAAGAAATCTGAAGTTTTTGCTTCAGTTCTTCCCTGGTCAGGGGCGTTATGAAAAGCTCGCGATGTTTTGTGATGTCGATCAGTAAGCCATCAATATCCCCGCCCCCGAGATAGCGGAAGATTTCTTGAACCAAAGCACTATCGCCAGAGGATTCGCACATACGTTCCAAGATGTTCTGCCGCATGGTTTTTGATGCGCGATCATCCATTTCAGTAAATTGCGGCGAGACACCCGCCTCCATTGGGAAGCGGCGCAACAAGCCGGCGCAATAGGCATGAATGGTTTGAATTTTCAGCCCGCCCGGCGTTTCAATAGCGCGTGCAAACAAACGCCGCGCTGAGGCCAGATCGCCTCCGGCCTGTTCTCCAAGTTTTTTTAGTTCGGAAGACAGTGTTGTGTCGTCCAGCATGGCCCAGCGGCCCAAAGTCTGAAACAGACGGTTCTGCATCTCGCTTGCGGCGGCTTTGGTGTAGGTCAGGCACAAGATGTTCTGCGGTGACACGCCTGATAAAAGAAGCCTTGCGACCCGATCGGTCAGAACGCGGGTCTTTCCGGATCCGGCATTTGCCGAAAGCCATGTAGAGGTGTCAGGTGTCGCGGCTTCGTTCTGTCGAAGCGTGGCGCTGTCGATGTTCACGTTCCGACCTCCATTGTTTCAGCATCTTCGCTGTCATCCCATTCACCGAAGCGGGCGAGCTGGTCGTAGTCCCCATCAAAGCGCTGTTTCTGAACGGCGCGCCGTGAGGTGTAGCCGCGTTCTGGGCTTGAATAGGCTCTGATCAGGCTGTGAAGCTCTTCACGGATGCTGCGTGTGATCTCTGGCGTTATTTCAGTGCGTTCAACAACGCCCTTACCAAGGCCCAGATAGCAAACTGAACGTATGTGGCGTGGTGCGATATCTTTAAATCCACCCGCTTCAGCGATGACAGCCTCCAACAGAAGTTGCTTATCGAAATGAAGTTGAGCCTTCTTGCTGGGAGGTTGCCCGGTTTTATAGTCATAGATGTCGAGCTGACCATCTGACAGCTGGTCAACACGGTCGGCGGTGGCATTCAGGGTGAAGCCAAGTTCGGGAATATGGAGCGTGCCTCTGATTTCCAGGGCAATCTCATCCGCCCGGGCCTGACGGTCTTTTTCACCGTCAATGAACCAATCGGCAATCTTATCGATCCTTGCCAGCCAAAGAAGCTCAACAGCACGCGATGGGGCCATATTGCCTAGGACGTCTTGCGCGATTGCAAGCAGGCGTGCGCGTTCACTTTCAAAATCTGCGCCGTCCACATATCCAGCTACAAATTTTTCAAACACCTCGTGGATTGCCGTACCCCGCAGTAATGGGTCGTCGGTTTGGCTGAGTGGGGCAAGTGCACGAAGCCCAAGAACTTTTTCAGCATAGATAGAGTATGGATCACGCACCAAACGCGTGATCGAAGTTGCGGAAAGCTGGCTGGGTCGTGTCGAGACCGGCGGTGCGGGCGAGGGTCTGGGTGATGCGGCTATCACGTCTTCCGGCTCGTCCAGCATGGATCCCCATACGAGCCATTTCTTGCCTCGCTCCCGCATTTCTTCGAGCGTTTCGATGCCCTCGTCAGACATGCCTGACATTAAATTGCACAGTCGGTTTAGCCAGCGCGAGGGAATGGTTTCGCTTTCATCATTTCGCTTGGCGCGCGTCAGAAATACCTCTTTTGTTGCGATGGCCTGCTGAAAATCGTGCGCAGACAGGCCTGTTCGGCGTTCGGGCAAAAGAAGCCCGGCGTCAAGGCGCAGCTGGCGGTTTAGCCAGGGATCGGGCGCTGGCATTTCGGGCCATGAGCCTTCATTTAACCCTGCAAGTATGACCCTGTCAGCACCCTGGACCCGCGCCTCCATGGTCCCCCAGATCATAATGCCAGGATGCGAAGATACCGTATCCCGAATGACTTCCTTATCAAAAACGGACCTAAAAAGATCGCGATATTCAGACGCAGCCATCTTTCCGCCGTGAGCGGCCTCTTGTTTCAGCTTGGAGACGATTTCACGTGCTTTCTCACCCGCGGTGTTCTGCCAAAGCTGGCTGGCTTCCTGTTTATTGACGCCTTGCGCGATACTCTCTGCAAGTTTCAGGTGATGAGCCAGCAGTGAGCTAAGATCATTTTCCCCTTTGAGCGTGGTGTCAAAGAAAGTGTTTATGATCCATTCTGCCCAGGCAATCCGATCTGGATCCTCTTCAAATTTCGCCGCCCAGTCCAAGAGCTTTTGCGGCGAAAGCGGACCATGATGTCCCCTTAGGACTTGCAGTTCAAGCTCGCGCGTTCTGCGCAAATGATCGCCGCGACCATTGGGTGCGCTGTGCGTTAAGGGATGTTTTAGAAGGGCAAGAAGCCCCTCATTTCCTGGGTCGCCGCACAGCAGGTCCAGCACCTGCCGCAAAAACCGACCGGGGGCAGAAAGAGACAGAGGGCGTCCCGCGCTGTCATCGGCGATCAGGTGCCATCGGTCCAGAATGGCGGATACCTGTCTGGTTAGGTTCCGATCCGGCGTAATCAGTGCGACGGGCACGCCATCCTGTAGAGATTTCTTGAGGATAACCGCGATTGCCTGCGCTTCCTCACGTGGAAGTCGCGCTTCAACGAGGGTCAGGCCCTTTCCTGCGGTCCGCACATCCACAAATTTTTTACCCTCAACCATCCACTGGTCTGTGATGGGTGCCGGGCAAAGGGCCAATGAAACAAGCGCGTTTCGACGCGCGTTCGCTGGTTTACTGTCAGGGTTCCATTGGGTGATATCATTTTGCGTCAACGAAAGGCTGCGGGCCAGCTTGGCAAAGCGGAACTGAGGATGGTCTTCGCCGGTCAAACTATCGTCCAGCCGCGACCATTGAGCTTCAGACATGTTTTCATCCACACCGGGAAGAATGACCGCACCCTGCGGCAATTTCGCGACGGCTTGCATCAGCAGAGCTGTCGCGCCACGCGACCCGGTTGATCCTGCAATGATGATCGGATGTTCAGGGGGCGATGCCGTCCAGTTCCTTATTTTTTCTTCAATTGATAGCCTTAGAAGGGTTTCGACATCAGGTTCTTCCTGTTCGCCAAAGTACCGATCGACCAGTGATACAAAGCTTAGGCTTCGCTCCCAGTGTGTGGACATATCGCCTACATCAAGGTTGCGAAGGGTTTCAGGCGTAACGCCTTCGCTGTGCATTTCATCCATGAGTTTTGCAAGACTGTCGGCAAGGTCAAATGCAGAGCTTTGCGGTGCAAGATCCGGTTCACGTGCCAATAAAGCGACAACCAGTTGGCGCAATTCAAGGCGACGGCGAAGCGGTGAAACGGGTGTCATCGCACCGGTGAGAGACACGTCAGACACCAGATCGCTGACCACGCGGATTTTTGGGAAAAAAGTTGGACCGCTTTGCAAGACCAGCTCGTGCAGTCGGGACTGCATCTTGCGTGTGTTTACGATCAACTCAACCCGCGAGAAGGCATGCGGTGGGTGTGATCTTAGCCGTGTTCTCAATCCCGCCAGAAGTGCTTTGGGAAAATCCACACCAAGGCCAACACCGAAAACGCGAGGGCGGTCGCTGGGTTCAAACATTCAATCGCTCCAGCATATCCTCAGCCAGTTTTATGCCTTCGGGATGACCCACATCACACCAGTTGCCGTCATGGCATATCCCAAATACGCCATCCTCTTGGATCATTTCATCCCATACGGGGTTCAGCGAAAACACTGTCTCTGGCCGGGTCGCGATCCGGTTCGTTTTGATGATTTGGCAGCCCGTGAAGGTCAAGCCAGGTCCGCGGGTCAGGCGCCCTGTCTCACTCATCAAAAAATCACCTTTCCCCTTGTGCCCGACGGCGTTCTGATTGGACACCAGCATCAACAGCGCTTCCATACGGTCGGGGTCCCATGCCTCCATGAGGCGTTTAATTGGGTTCGGTCCGGTCCAGACAGCATCAGAATTCAGCGTGATAACTGGGTCAGCCCCAAGAAGCGGAAGTGCGTGTTTTAGGCCTCCTCCGGTTTCCAGAAGTGCATCCGGCTCATTCGATATCTGCACATTCCGGCCGTTGAAATGTGAAGCAATCTGGTCTCCAAGATAGTGCGCGTTGACCACGGTATTTTGAATGCCTGCGTCGATGGTCAGGGCATGCGCATGGTCGATCAGGGGTTTTCCCGCAACCTCGATCAAAGGCTTTGGACGTGTCCGGGTCAGGTCCAGCATGCGGGTGCCGCGCCCGGCGGCGAAGATCATGGCGGAGTGTATCATTTGGAAACCAGCGTCGCGAGGTGAGAGGGGGTCGGGGCGGGCAGTGACGAGAGAGTTTCTGAAAACCCAGCCAAAGCGGGGTGGGACAGATCGTGTTGAAGGTGCCTCCAGACCCTTGGAAGAAGATCAGTATAGCCAGCTTTCCCGTCACGAAGCGACAGGCGCGCGAACACCCCCAAAATACGAAGATTGCGTTGGACAGCAATGATTGCGACCTGTCGTTCAGCCTCTTCTCGGGTCATGCTGATTTTATCAGCAAAACGATGGATCAGATGAGTCGCAAGGGCGTCAGGCACATCGCGGCGGGCATCTCGGATCAGAGAAACCAGATCGTAGAGGCGGTGGGTTCGGACCGCGTCCTGATAGTCAAGAAGCCCAACGCGTGCCAGCTTTTTGCGAGTTGGTAGCCAGATGAGGTTTTCCGCATGGTAGTCCCGCAAAGACAGCCAATCGAACGAACCAATCCCGGACAACAATTGGGCAAGAGAAGCAGTGGCTTTCTGGTCGGATTCCGTAAGCACGTCTGCGCCACCATCGCGGTACCACAAAAATACCAGATCTATCGCTTCAGCCATTTCCTGTGGGCCGAAATCTGGCAGGTCTTCAGGCGCGGCAACGCTGTGCAGATGGTGAATGACATCGGTTGCTGCTTCGTAGAGTTCAGGCTCAATCTCTGGGGATGAGTGGGTAAGATTTGCAAATAGCGCATCGCCCAAATCCTCTAGCAGCAGCAACCCGCGTGCGAGGTCCTGATGCAAAACGGATGGCGCTGACAGACCCAGATCCGCCAAGAATTGCGTGACCTCGACAAAACGGGCTTGTGACCCCGCGATTTCCGGAGCGGCGTTCATCAGGATTGCCTGGCTTCCACAATCATTTCGGATCAACCGTTCGTATAACCGTGTCGAAGCATCGCCGGTCAGGGCAATGCGCTGAGCGTTGTTCCATCCTGCAGATTTGAGGAAACCATCAATTTCGGTTTGCCGCGGCGATGTCGTCATAGCAGCCCCCTTAGGGCTTCAAACCACTTGGGGTCGGTCGATGTCAGGTTTGCTTCGCGGTAATCTTCACCTTTTTCCGGGTGCGGTGAAAATGAGATTTTCAGCGCGTCAGCGGGCAATAACTCGCCAAGGCGGTCGGGCCATTCAACCAGACAAATGGCTGACGTGAACGCGTCCACCAACCCCAGCTCTTCGACTTCATCGGGGTGGGTCAGGCGATATAGATCCGCGTGCCAGACCTCGACCCCGCCTGCCTCATAAGTTTGAACAATGGTAAAGGTCGGCGATGGCACATCTTCCATAAGGCCATGTGCCGCAAGAAGGGATTGTATGAACGCGCGCGCAAAATGGGTTTTGCCGGCGCCGATCTGCCCTTCCAAAAGTATTGTGTCTCCGGGCTTCAGGCGGGCAGCAAGGGCAATCGCAAAATCCTGAGTATCCGTGGCGGTCGATAAATGTAGCTTGTGATAAAACGCTTTGCCCATGGCAGGAGTTTTATCCCCTGATTATCTCGACGCAAGCCTGTTCATGCTTCCAGCGGTACGGGCGTCTCCAGCTTTGCGGGGTCTTGTTTTGTTTGCGAAGGCCGGAAACTGACAAGCGTCCCCCCACGGATGACCGGAACAAAGCGACATTCCAGCGTACGACCATCCTTTAGGGGCACCTGAGCGTGTTGCTCCGTTCTTTCGCCATGCGCCGCGACAAAGCTTTTAAGCTGTTGCCAGACTTGAGTGTCCTGCGCTTTCCTGCGCCATGTTGCGACAGCGTCCCCCAGATTTACATCGCCAAGAGTTGTCGAGGGGTCGTTGCCCCAAAGTGAATCATAAGCTTCGTTCGACATCGAAAGGACGCCGCCTGCGGAAAATACGGCCACCGCCTCGGGCATGCTGTCGAGCGCGGATTGCCCCATTTCGAGCTCTGACCTGAATCGGCGGGTCAGCGATATCTCTGCGGTGATGTCTTCAAAGAGAAAGGCAACGGCGCCCCCGGGCTGTGGCCTGCCCGTGACCCGATAGGTTTGGCCGGTGGGTAAGGACCACGTTTCTTCATACGTGCCATTTACCGCCGCGGCCTCCAGATCGGCCATTTGTTGGCGCCAAGACATGTAGTCGCGCGGTTCGGGCATCATGCGTTTTTCACGCAGCTGGTCCAGAAAAGAGAATAATTTGGGTTTTCCGACAAGAAACTCAATCGGTAAGGTCAAAAGGTCAGTCAGCGCTGGATTGAACAGGGCCAGCTGACGTTTGCGGTCGAAAATCGCAAGACCAATGGGCAGGTGAGCGAAAGTTTTGGTCAGGGTTGTCACGAATTCTGACAAGGAGTTTTCGGCGTGGACCAGTTTGTCGACGGGTGTGGCGGTAAACAGGCTTTCATTGCCAAGAATTGTCTCGTGAATTTCGAACCAGCTGCGTTCGCTGCGATTGGGCAGGTCAATCGCCATGCGCAGAGGGGATTGATCATCCTGACCGTCACGAACTTCGTTCAGGTGGGCCCGTTCAAACAGACGTTGTGGTGGCCAGGGTGCAATGTCCACATCAGGGGTAAGCAATGCAGCCGTGTCGATATAGGCGCGGTTGGCCCATGTGATGGCGTGTTGATCATTTTCACGCCAGATCAGATGGGGCACGTGTTCTGCGGTGCTGCGCAACGTGTCCAGTTCGTGCTGCATCGCTGCGAGGCTGAGGCGATCGGGCATCGTCGCGTCACTGGCGCTTTCGGTGTCTATCAGCTCAATGCGCGCCAGTCCGTTTAGCCACTCTGCTTCGATGCGATTGCTGCCATCTGATGAGACGATGGTCATCTGGCCAAGTTCGGCCAGTTCACCGATTTGTTCGGTCAGGTTTGGAAAGCGAGGCTGCAGCAAAGCTGCAAAATGCCCCCAATCGCTTTTGTTTCTCTGGCGCGGCGCGGATGCCATAAGCTGTTCAGCGTTTGATGTGGAATCCACAGAGGTTTCGTTATCAAACAGGAAAACAATGCTTCCCAGTTCCGAGTTCGCCTCATGCCTTAAAGTTTTGCTTCGGCGGCGTTCAAACAGGGACATCACATAGAGGCTAACAAGGGAAATCGTAAAAGCGACAACAACAAGGCCAAGAGCAAGAACTGTATTTTCCATCATTCCACCTGTCGATTTGCAGCGTGCGGGCACGCATCAGACAAGCTTCAACCTAAGCTGTGCTTGGTTAATGAAGGTTTAACTGAATATGGCAATTTCGTGTAGCGCTTAGAAACCACAGGAAAAATGTCCTAAAGGACGTTAACCTATCTTGCTTATCCTTGCACGGGAAAGGGCTTGTTTTCCCCAAGCGCTGCGCCTGATGCGTGTGATTCCAATCCGCTTATGGCACGATTCCAAGTGACCTGGACGATGGCGCCGGATCGTTCGCGCGGGTGTGGGCGTCCGGTGTATGGTTCGGTGCCATTGGCAAAGCTCAGTTGCGCCCCTGTCCGTTCAAGCAGTGTTTTGGCAATGAACAAACCCAGACCCATGCCGTTGTACCCAGAACGTGTGCCGCGCTCGTGACTGGGTTTGCGTGCTTTCAATAGCGGGTCGCCTATCCAGCCAATCACGTCTGGCGAATACCCTTTCCCATCATCAATGACGCGAATGCGAATGTCGTGATCGCTCCAGCACAGCTCGACCCAGACTTTGGTCGATGCGAAATCGACCGCATTCTGGATCAGGTTTCGCAACCCATGAATGATTTCCGGGCGGCGCTGGACAAACGGTTGATTTTCGGGAGTAGCGCCTTCGCAAGTGATCTCGATTTCGATTATCTTCCCGCGGTCGCTGTGAGGTTCAGCAGCCTCTTCGATCAGCGCGATGATGGGGACTGTTTTGACCAGCATATCGTCTTTGCCAGCCCGCCCCATCGATTGAAGAATGTCGCGGCACCGGTTGGCTTGTTCGTGGATAAGAGCTGCGTCTTCGCGCAACTCCTGCCGGTCGGACAGTTCTTCGGCTAATTCGGATGCCACAAGTTTGATGGTTGCGAGCGGTGTGCCCAGCTCATGTGCGGCAGCGGCAACGACACCGCCCAGATCGGTCAGGTTCTGCTCACGCGCAAGTGCCATTTGTGCGGCGAGTAGCGCGTCTGACATCGATGCCATTTCTGACGAGATCCGGCGCGTATATAGGCCAATGAAGACAACCGAAATGACTACGGCCACCCAAAGCCCGAAGACAAAGACATCAGGCATCCGCATGGCTTCGCCGGAAAGGGTTAACAGCGGCAAGTTGAAATCGGCCACGAATGTTGTTGCCGCAACGGCGAAAGCGCCGACGATGACCGTGGCGCGGCTGGAAAGCGCTGTGGCTGCGACTGTGACGGGTGCGACAATCAAAACGACAAACGGATTGTGCAACCCACCGGTCAAAAACACCATGAAGGCCAGCTGAAATGTATCGAACATCAGCGTCAGGATTGCCTGCCGTTCGTTCAGGCGCATGTTGCGGGGGTAAACAGCGATCGAAGCAAGGTTCGCAACAACCGCCATGCCAATCGCGATTGCTGCAAGGCCAAGATTTATGTCGAGCGCAAAGAACCGCAAAGCGACGATGATCGCTGCAAGCTGGCCAAAGATCGCCGCCCAGCGCAGCACCACAAGAGTGCGCAAGCGGATGGTCAGCCGGTTTTTGAAGTTGACTGCATCCTGAGAGGTGGGTTGTGCTACCTGGCTGGTCTCATCAGTCATTTGTGATCCTGCCCCGGGTGTTTTTTGCTTGCGTCAACATGTTCCCTTGTTAGTCGTCGTAAAACAAAGGATCAATGCCGCCAGGATTGAAGGAGTAATCTGATGCAGCGCGTATCTGCCATTGTCGCCGCCACCGCCGTCGCCGCTCTTGTTGGTGTCACCTACTATGTCACGTCCGGAGAAGGCGATGTGCTTGCCCAATGCCGTGCGGGTAGTGTTGGCACTGGGGTGGCCTCGATCGGGGGGCCTTTCGAACTGGTGGATGAAACCGGCAAGACTGTGACAGAAAAGGATGTGATCACCAAACCAACGTTGGTTTACTTTGGGTACACGTTCTGCCCGGATGTTTGCCCGCTGGACAATGCCCGAAACGCCGAGGCTATGCGCCTGCTTGAAGATCGCGGATATGATGTTCAGTCGGCATTTATTTCTGTCGACCCAGAACGCGACACACCAGAGCATCTTGCCGATTTCACAAGCTATATGCATGAAGATATGCTTGGTTTGACGGGCACGGCTGAACAGGTGAAGGCCGCCAGTCAGGCCTACAAAACCTACTATCGCAAGCAAGAGCCAGAAGCCGGCCAGGAAGAATACTATCTGATCGACCATTCGACCTTCACCTATCTGATGTTTCCTGAAAGCGGCTTTGCGGATTTCTTCAAGCGCGATGAAAGTCCGGCGTCTATGGCGGATCGGGTTGGGTGCTTCATTGATGCGCTTGGCGCATAGCAGGGAACGCGGCGTCGAATTTGACCTGACGATAGGGAATGCCTAGGTATTCTATTGATGAAGCGCGATCCGGAGGGTGACGGATGACGACCGAGGAACTGGCTCCGATTGGGGATGATGCAACTCTGCTGCTGGTTGATGATGATGAACCGTTCTTGCGGCGGCTTGCCAGAGCGATGGAAAAACGCGGTTTCGCGCCGGAAACGGCCGGGTCCGTTGCGGCCGGTCGTGCAATCGCGACCGCCCGCCCGCCAGCCTATGCGGTGGTTGACCTGCGATTGGAGGATGGCAACGGTCTGGATGTGGTCGAAACCATCCGTGAAAAACGCCCAGATGCGCGCGTTGTTGTTTTGACGGGATATGGCGCCATTGCCACGGCTGTCGCTGCGGTAAAGCTGGGGGCAAATGACTATCTGTCAAAACCCGCGGATGCCAATGACATCACGGCGGCCTTGCTGGCCAAGCCCGACGAACTGCCGCCGCCGCCCGAAAATCCAATGTCAGCAGATCGTGTGCGCTGGGAGCATATCCAACGCGTTTACGAGCTGTGCGACCGCAACGTGTCCGAAACAGCGCGACGGTTGAATATGCATCGCCGGACCCTGCAACGGATTCTGGCCAAACGCAGCCCGAAATGACGCGTATCGGTGCTTTTTTGATCGGCGTTGTTTTGGTGTCAGGCTGCGTCGCACCTCAACCTGAAAAAATGCCTCCTCGCATCGGGGTGGATATTCGACCAGACAATGCCGGGCTGCGGGTGGATCCCGTTGGCAAGCGCATCGATTTCGGGCGTTCTCCGAAAGGTGTTGTGCCCGTTCTTGACCGAGAGTTGGGGCGCCATGTCGCGCTGCCATTAACCGGGTGCGCGCCGGAAATCCGGCAGCAGTTGCGGTGGGGTAATCTTGTTCTGACCTTTACCAAAGAACGGTTTGTTGGCTGGCGGTCAGGCGGCACGGCTTCGGGCAAGACCTGCACCGCTACGGGCTGACCCGGTACCGTTTCCTGTCCAGCGTTTCCGTTAGGTCATGGGTCACGAACCCCATGGCCGCGTAGTAGGCCCGCCCTTGGGGATTGTCGCGTCCGATCGAGGCTTCGATATCTGTGATCCCTGCCTTGCGTGCAGCATCTAAGCTATCGGCAAACATTGCCCGCCCAATACCTGAGCGTCCGTTGCTTACTGCTACATATGTACCGATCTCTCCCCAGCCGTCTGGTGTGTTGTAAGGGTTGGCTGTTTTGGGCAGGATTAGAGACTGAAATCCCAGAATTTGACCAGTTTCATCATACGCGATGGTGCATCGGATATTGTCCGTGTGCTCTATGTAATTTGCACGCATGTGTTCCGGATCACGGCGGCGGTTGCTTCCCCATCCCTCAAGGATCGGCGTGATCAATTCGCTCATGCCTTGAGCATCCTCTGGCCGGGCTTCTCGGGTCGTGATCATCAAAGCTCCTTTAGCAACGCTTCGTGGCGTTGGGTGAAATCACGGCGCACCTCTGCGGGGGGGCGTAATGTGATTTCCAGGCCTGTAGTCAGGTCCGGTTTCGGAGTGCCGAAAAACTTCCCGGCTTCAACCGTGCTGAACCCTGCGATCTGTGTGGCCTCCAGAAAAGCTGATATCTTATCGGCGCGCTTGATGGCTTTCTTGACGGCGACAGGTAATTTCGCTGGTAGGCCAAAGCGGATGTGGATGGCGGCGGTGAGGCGGTCGTCCAGCTCTCCGTAACTGGGGCCAACGGCGGCCTTGACCGGCGAAATCATATCGCCGATTACATATTCCGGTGCGTCATGCAGCAGCGCCGCCAGTCGCCATTTGACCGGGGCGTTCGGGTTCATGCGGGTATAAAGGGTTTCGACCAGCAGGGAATGCTCGGCGACGGAATAGGGAAAATCGCCCAAGGTCTGCCCATTCCAACGTGCGACAAAAGCCAGCCCATGGGCGATGTCCTCGATCTCGATATCCATTGGGGTGGGATCGAGCAGGTCCAGACGACGTCCCGAAAGCATACGTTGCCAGGCGCGGGGTTGGGCGGGCATTTTGGGGTCCTTCTTTGCCGATTGAGGTCTGCAATGTCGCCTTTTTGCGCGTGAAGTCAATCGGCGTTCATTGCGTGTTCACGGGTAGGATGCTAGGGCAGGCGCAACGAAACGGGATCAAGACCGGAGAACCGCCGTGACCCAGGATTATATTGTCAAAGACATCGCTCTTGCCGCTTTCGGCCGCAAGGAGCTTGATATTGCCGAAACCGAGATGCCGGGCCTGATGGCGCTGCGTGACGAGTATGGCGAGGCCAAGCCGCTTTCGGGCGCGCGTATCGTTGGCTCTCTGCATATGACGATCCAGACCGCAGTGCTGATCGAAACTCTGGTCGCGTTGGGTGCGGATGTGCGCTGGGCGTCGTGCAACATCTTCTCGACGCAGGATCACGCGGCGGCGGCGATTGCTGATGCGGGCGTGCCGGTCTTTGCCATCAAGGGCCAATCGCTGGAAGAACATTGGGACTATCTGGATCGTTCGTTCCAGTTTCCGGACGGTCCGAACCTGATCTTGGATGATGGCGGCGACGCCACGCTCTACATCCTTCTGGGTGCGCGTGCTGAAGCGGGCGAGGATCTGGGTGTTGCCGGATCTGAGGAAGAGGCTGTCATTCACGCACAGATCAAAAAGCGCATGACGGAAACGCCCGGTTGGTTCACCAAGATGCGTGACCAAATCAAGGGTGTGTCGGAAGAAACGACCACCGGTGTGCACCGCCTCTACGATCTGGTGAAAAACGGCCAGCTGCCCTTCCCGGCGATCAACGTGAACGATTCTGTCACCAAGTCGAAGTTCGACAACAAATATGGCTGCAAGGAATCTCTGGTGGACGGCATTCGTCGTGCGACCGATACGATGATGGCGGGTAAGGTTGCAGTTGTCTGTGGATATGGCGATGTGGGCAAGGGTTCTGCGGCATCGCTGCGTGGGGCCGGCGCGCGTGTGAAGGTGACCGAGGTTGATCCGATTTGCGCGCTGCAGGCCGCGATGGATGGGTTCGAGGTCGTGACGCTGGAAGACGCGGTTTCCGATGCTGACATCTTCATCACCACCACTGGCAACAAGGATGTGATCCGCATCGAGCATATGCGCGCGATGAAGGACATGGCGATTGTTGGCAACATTGGCCACTTCGACAATGAAATTCAGGTGGCAAGCCTGAAGAACCATAAATGGACCAACATCAAGGATCAGGTTGATATGATCGAGATGCCCTCGGGCAGCCGGATCATTCTGCTGTCAGAAGGGCGCCTGTTGAACCTTGGCAATGCCACGGGGCATCCCAGCTTCGTGATGTCGGCGTCCTTCACCAATCAGGTTCTGGCGCAGATGGAACTTTGGCTGAAGGGCGATGAGTATAAAAATGACGTCTATATTCTGCCCAAGCATCTGGACGAGAAAGTGGCGCGACTGCATCTGGAACGGATTGGCGTCAAGCTTTCTACTCTGAACAAAGAGCAGGCCGACTATATCGGTGTTTCAGTCGACGGTCCTTTCAAGCCCGAACACTACCGGTACTGATCCAGAAGGTTTCCTGACGGAAAAGCGCCGCCCAACCGGGCGGCGCTTTGCTTTTTCAAGCTAGGGGCATTGCCCCTAGCGGTTTTGCCGCTCACCTCAAGGTTCTTTGAACAAAAAAATGAGCCGCGCGGCAGGTGTCGAGTTTAGAGGTCTTCACCAAAGCCGAAGTTTTCTGTCACGTAGTCGATATCCTTGTCACCGCGGCCTGACATGTTGATCAGGATGGATTTGCCCGGATGTTTAGGGGCTTCGCGCATGGCGAAGGCGACCGCGTGGGCGCTTTCGAGAGCCGGAATGATGCCTTCGGTGCGGCTGACGGTGAAAAACGCGTTCAGCGCTTCTTTGTCGTCGCAGGCGGTATAGTTCGCTTTGCCAGTGCGGTGCAGATGGGCGTGTTCCGGCCCAACGCCCGGATAGTCAAGACCTGAGGCAACCGTATGCACGGGTGCGGGCTCGCCGTTTTCGTCTTTCAGAACCATGGTGCGGAAGCCGTGAATGTCGCCATCTTCACCGAAAGTGATTGTGGCGGCATGTTCGCCCAGTTTCGACGATGTCCCCATCGGTTCGACGCCGTACAGTTCGACATCCTGATCGTCGATGAAGCCCGAAAAGAGGCCCATTGCGTTCGATCCACCACCCACGCAGGCGGCGACCATATCTGGCAGATCACCGGTCATTTCCAAAAACTGTTCGCGCGCCTCAATGCCGACAATGTGTTGGAAGTCGCGCACCATCATTGGGAAAGGGTGCGGGCCTACGACAGAGCCAATCGCGAAAAGTGCGTTATCGGCTTGCTCCATGTAGCTGCCAAAACAGCTGTCCACGGCCTCTTTCAGGGAACGTCCACCAAAGCCGACCGGCACAACCTCTGCGCCAAGAAGCTTCATCCGGGTGACATTGGGGGCTTCTTTGGCGATGTCGATCTCGCCCATGTGGATTTCGCATTCCAGACCAAAATAAGCAGCGGCGGTGGCCAGCGCGACGCCGTGTTGGCCTGCACCGGTTTCCGCCATCAGCTTTTTCTTACCCATGAACTTGGCCAACAAACCTTCGCCCATGCAATGGTTCAGCTTGTGTGCACCGGTGTGGTTCAGGTCCTCGCGTTTGGCATAAATCTGTGCCCCGCCACATTGTTCGGACAGGTTTTTAAGATAGGAAACCGGGGTTGGGCGACCCTGGAAGTGTTTGCGAATATGGCGAAGTTCGGCAATGAAATCTGCGGATTTCGAGATGCGGTCATAGGCTTCGCGAATCTCTTTGAAGTGAGGCTCAAGCGGGGGTGGCAGCATCGCTCCGCCGTAGTCGCCAAAATAGCCCTCACGTGTCGGTGTGGATTTCAAATATGATGCCATGTTCCGTGGTCCCCTAGTCTGTCTGCATTCACCGGGATGAGACAGGGAAACGGGCCACGCTACAAGTCGAAAATTGCGGCTGTGAGGCCAATGGGGCAATAAAAATACGGCCCGCCGATTGGGCGGGCCGTGAATGTTGGTGTATCGGTGCAGATCAGCTGGGAATGCGCAGGTTCTGACCGGGGTAGATCAGGTCCGGGTCCTTCAGCATCGGCTTGTTGGCTTCAAAGATATCTTTGTAGCGCGCGCCGTTGCCAAGTGTTTTTTCCGCGATGGCCCAAAGCGTGTCGCCTTTCTCTACAGTATGGAAGGTCGGCTCGTTTTCCAGCTCGGCCTCCACCTCTGCGACGCCCTCAACATTACCGACAGCCAGAATGACCTTTTCGCGCTCTTCTGCGCTGAGGTTCTCGCCGCCCGAGACGGTGACCTTCTCACCGTCAACCTTGATATCCAGACCCGAGGTGTCGATACCCAGATCGGCGACCTCTTTGTTCAGCGTATCGGCCGAAGCGGCCTCGTCGTTTCCACCGAAAAGCGACTTTCCGGCGCCTTTCACAAAGTTCCACAGACCCATGATTTCCTCCTTGTAAGACCAAGTGTCCGCCGCATCCTGCGTTATTACAACGCAAAATCCTAGGGGGAATGCTGGGGCAAACTTTTCCTTTGCGAAGTCGTTAATTGCGCCTAGTCTTTTACTGAATTGGGGCTGTGCCCGGACGCAACTTTGGGAGACCGAAATGGGAAAACGTGACGAATTGATTGCAAAATATGCTGAAGATCTGAAGTCGAAATGCGGCATCACGCCGGATATGGATCTTCTGACCAAGGTAACGATTGGGTGTGGGCCGGCGATCTACAATGATGACGCTTCGACCGTAGCTGCGACGCAGGACAGTGAGCTTGAGACCGTCAAAGAGAACTTCCTGATCAAGAAGCTGGGTCTTGCTGATGGTCCTCAGCTGATGGATGCGATCAATGCGGTGATCGAAACCTATGGGCGCAGCGAACGGAACAAGTATCGCGCTGTCGTCTATTATATGCTGGTGAAGCATTTCGGTAAGGAATCCGTCTACGGGTAAGCTGACGATTTTTCTTTTGTAAGCAGGGCGTTGTCAGAATTGGCATCGCCCTGTTTTCTGTTAAGGCTTAAGAAACCTTAATGCATTGATTTTGAATAGTTTTCGACGCTCTATGAGATTGCGAAACAGCCTGAACTGTTTTAGCTTCTAAGAACGATCAGGACGGTCGGACCCTTTTTATTCAGAGACACGTGTGGTGCTGAGGGAGCACGTGGGGTGGAAAAGGAGGGGTTCGAGACGTCGGAGCCCTCCTTTTTGTTTGAAGGGCTCAGAACAGTCCCAAAACCAATGCAATCACGGTGCAGCCACCAACCGCATAGCCGCCATCAATCCAAATCAACGATTTTGACCGATCGCTGAACATCACGTTGTTTGCCATCCAAGGCGCAACCACAAAAAGGCCAAGTCCCAGGCCGGTTATGACCGATTTGCCAGCCCCTTCGATGCCTGCCATGGCGAAGATATGGCGCATCATACCTGCAACCAATATAGCGCCGACAAAGGCAACGATATATGGCTTTGGGTCAGACCCGTTCAGAGGACGGCCATTTTCGTCAGTCTCGATGCCTGATGCTTCGACCCAGCGCTTGGCCAGCGCCATGTACCAAGCCGCGCCAAAGGCATACCCTGCGATTGCAGCTACCAATACTTGCAACATATGATCTCTCCTGTTTGCCGTTTCTGTGATCAGTATGGCACAGGCACTCTTAGACGTCTTCAGACAGTTGAAGGATGATCTGCCACTCATCTTCTGACACGGGCTGTACGGAGAGGCGCGTGTTGTTGACAAGAACCATATCTGCAAGCCGAACATCATCCTTGCACATGGCGAGTGATACGGGGTTTTTCAGCGCTCGAACGGCCTTGATATCCACGCAGTCCCATCGGGCGTCATCTGTTGTGCTGTCGGGGTGGCTTTCAGCGATCACCTCGACAATGCCGACGATCTCTTTTTCCTTTTGTGAATGGTAGAAAAACCCAAGGTCACCACATTTCATCGCCCGCATGTGATTGCGCGCCTGATAGTTTCGCACGCCATCCCATTCTTCGCCTGCGTCGCCTTTGGCAACTTGCTGATCCCAGCTCCAGGTTGATACCTCGGATTTGAACAGCCAATAAGCCATTATCCAATCACCCTGTTCCAATGCTGGATGCGCACATCGGAGAAGAGTCCAGCTTTGGCATAAGGGTCATTTTCCGCCCATGTTCTTGCCTCTGCCATGTCATCCACGTCCAACACCAGAAGCGAGCCGCACATAACGCCATCATCATCAAGAAATGGTCCGGCTTGCTGAACGACGCCTGTGTCTTTCAGATAGGCAAGATGGGCCTCTCTGTTGGCTTTGCGGGTTTCGATTGCGCCGGGTTTGTCAGTGCAGATGATCGCGATGAGCATTTATTCTTCCTTCAACGGGCGGGCTAGCAACATGTCGATAGCCTCTCTGATGGTGATGAGATTGTCCAGAACGGCGACGACCATATCCGCGATTGGCATATCAAGACCTATGGATTGGGCGTGAATAGAGACTGCTTTGGCTGTTGCTTTCCCTTCAACCGTGGTGCCGGTGGGGAGCGCGGTGCCGCGGCCCAATGCAAGGCCATATGCGAAGTTACGTGACTTTTCAGATGCGCAAGTCAGGGCCAGATCACCAAAACCGGACAGACCAGCCAGAGTTTCGGGCCGAGCGCCATGTGCGATCGCGTATCGTTGCATTTCAGCGAAGCCGCGCGTCATCAGAGCTGCCCGCGCGCTTTCCCCCAGCCCGGCACCAATTGCAATGCCACAGGCGATGGCAACGACATTTTTGAGCGCGCCGCCGATCTCTACCCCTGCCAGATCTGCGCTGCGATAGAGCCTGATATTGTGGGTTGAAAGCGCAGACTGAAGTATCTCGCCGTTTTCGCAAGCAAGTGTAAGGGCGGTGGGCAAACCAGCCGCGATATCAACTGCAAAACTTGGGCCGGACAGGATCGCCGGGGTAGCGCTTGGGCAATTGGCGCGGATGATCTCCGCGGGACCAAGACCCGTTTTCAGATCAACACCCTTGCAGCACGCCACAAGAATCTTTCCCGACAGGATATCTGCGTGAGCGCGTATGAATTCCGAAAGGCTTTGCATCGGGGTGGCCAGCAAAAGAATGGGCGCATCACAGGCTTGCGCGAGGTCACCTGTGACCGTCAGGCTGGCGGGAAGCTCGTATCCGGGAAGGCGGCGCGTGTTCTCGCGCGTGTTCTGCATGTCCCCCGGATCACGTGCCCAAAGCACTATCCGCTTTCCGTCCTGGGCAAGTGAGATTGCCAAGGCGGTACCGAATGCACCTGCGCCCAAAACTGAAATGCTCATGCCTTGGCTCCTTTCTTTCCCGATCCAAGCATGGCAGGCGCCTGTGCGTCCAGTGGCCAGCGCGGGCGGGCTTTTAAGTCCATGCCATCGCGACCACCCAAGCGATAGCGCTCGATACCGGCCCAAGCGATCATCGCAGCGTTGTCCGTGCAAAGAGAGAGGGGAGGCGCGAGAAAACGGGTGTCCAATTCGGCGCAAATCGTCTCTAACGCGCCCCGAATTGACATGTTGGCGGCGACACCCCCGGCCACGGCAAGGGTTGGGTGTTCTGGAGACAGCTCCATATACCGCAACAATGCGCGTTTCGATTTTTCGGCCAGTACGTCACGGATTGCGTCCTGGAAACCTGCGCAAAGATCTGCCCGATCTTGTTTGTGAAGGCCGCCATGTGTTTCGACAAGCCGGTCTCGTTCGCGCAAAAGGGCGGTCTTTAGGCCTGAGAAACTCATATCGCAATCCGGTCGATCAAGAAGTGGTCTGGGGAACCGAAAACGTTTTGCATCGCCCATATGTGCCTGTTCTTCAACCGAAGGTCCACCGGGCTGTGGCAGACCTAGAAGCTTTGCTGTTTTGTCAAAAGCTTCCCCTGGAGCATCATCAATGGTTCCCCCCAAGCGGGTGAACTCTTCGGGTCCTTTGGCGATAAGAAACTGGCAATGGCCACCAGAGACCAAAAGCATGAGGTAGGGAAATTCGATTTGATCCGTCAACCTAGGGGTCAGGGCGTGGCCCGCCAGATGGTTCACACCGACCAAAGGCTTGCTTGACCCGATGGCCAGACCTTTTGCGCACATGACCCCCGCCAAAACGCCCCCGATCAGGCCTGGTCCGGCCGTTACGGCAATTCCGTCGACGTCAGAAAGGTTCAAATTCGCCTTTGTTAGAGCCTGTTCCACGCAGATATCCATTTTCTCAGTATGGGCGCGGGCTGCGATCTCCGGCACAACGCCGCCAAAATCTGCGTGCAGTTCTGTTTGCCCAGCAACAACCGAGGATATCACTTTGGGCGGTAAACCGGGGTCGTGTCGGACCACGGCAGCGGCCGTGTCATCGCAAGAGCTTTCCAACCCAAGGAAGGTGAGCGTGCCTGCTGTATCTGCGAAGTCGGTCATAATGATAGCGATTTGTTGCGAGGGTGGTCGGCTCGGGGTAACACCTAGGTTGAGATGAGACAATCCCGGCGATGCCCATGCCAAACATGACAAAACTTGTTCTGACGCGCCCGGCCAAGGCCGCACAGAGCCTGTTGCGCGATGTTGTGCAAGGTCTTGGCCATGAGCCAGACGTGATCCTGTCGCCTGTGATTGAGATCGCGCCAATCGGCGACTGGCCTGTTTTGCCCACAGGGGCCGAAGTGATCCTGACCTCCTGCAATGCGGTGCGGGGCCCACTTCTCGGGGTGAATGTTCATTGTGTCGGGCAAAAAACCGCAGAGCACGCGCGGGCGCAGGGTGCGACTATTGTTACTTTGGCGCCTGATGCACACAGGCTTTTGGATCAGCTTCGAGAAACCTCGGGCGATGCGCCTCTGGTGCATCTGTGTGGATCACATAAGGCGGTGGATATAGCTGCCCACTTGCGTGAGATGGGGCGCACCACACAGGATTTGCAGGTTTATGCGCAGGTCACGCAACCACTTAGTGTCGCTGCGAAGAAAGCCATTGAAGGGGAGGAACCAACGCTCCTTCCCCTTTTTTCACCGCGTTCGGCCCGCTTGACTGGTCAGGCGATTGACCGGCCTGGCCAGAGGCTCCGCGTCATTGCAATAAGCGATGCGGTCGCAGCGGCATGGACGGAGTTGATGGGAGGGGTCGTCGAGATTGCCCCGGAACCCACCGGGAATGCGATGGTGAGCAGGATTGTCGCAGCGTTAAACGCGTGACCCAGCTTGAGAGCTGGGCGGGTGCAAGCTAGGTTAAGTGACGTAAAAGTCGCAAATTTTAAGTGAGATTCGGGGGTTCACACATTGGCCAAATCGCGCAAACCAGCCAAGGACAAGGTGGAGAAGGTCGAAGAGGCCGTGGTGATCGAAGACACCAGCTCCGAAAAAGCTGCTGAAAAAGCGAAACCAGCATCTAAGGAGTCGCCGAAAACAGAGCCGGTGCATGATCTGGTTGAAGATGACAACGGATCGAAAGCGGCCCCAGTGTCTGACGGTGACAAATCAGTCGATGGGGCGCCGGAGGCGGGCGCAGAAAAAGTGGAGCCGGTGGCCGTTGAAAAAACGAAAACCAGTGGATCTGGTTTTTTTGCATTGCTGCTTGGGGGCGCAATCGCAGCTGCGGCTGGATTTGGCGCCGCAAGATATCCAGATCAATGGCCTTTCCCGCAAAATGGCGTAGACCCGATTGTAGAAGAACTTGGAGCGCTGAAGGAACATGTAGCTGGCCTGGAAGCGGCGGGTGCAGAACGCTCCACTGCGATTGAAGCTCTTTCATCTGATCGTGCAGTCGATCAGTTGCGCGGCGAGACCACGGGCGCCTTGGAGCAACTTCGGATGCAATTCGACACGCTGTCGGGCAAAATCTCCGAGCTGGAAAATCGCATTCATACCGTCGAAAAGCTGCCCCAAGGCTCTGGCATGGAAGCCGCGGCCGCAGCTGCGGCGGCATACGAGCGTGAATTGCAGCAGATGCGTCAGATGCTGGATACAGAACTGGCGCAAATCACATCGCAAAAAGAAAACGCGGAAACGTTAGAAGTGTCGGCCGCTACGGCTGCGAAATCCGCCGCCGCTCGCGCAGCTTTGTCGCGTTTGCAAGCCGCACTTGAAACGGGCCAGCCCTTCAGCGATGCGCTTTTTGATTTGACTGAAAATGCAGCGATTGAGGCTCCGGCCGCGCTTTCATCTGCGGCGGCAGACGGGGTGGCGACCCAGACAAACCTGCAAACAAGCTTTCCAGAGGCCGCTCGGTCTGCGCTTGAGGCGTCGATCCGTGCCGCGGTGGAAGATGGGTCTATGGACCGGGTTTCCGCATTCTTCCGCACTCAGCTGGGCACACGTTCGCTGGAGCCGAAAGAGGGCGATGATGCAGATGCCGTTCTGTCGCGCGCCGAGGCTGCGCTGAAAGCCGGGCAGATTGATGTCGCCTTGAACGAGCTTGAAGCTATGCCAGAGGCAGGAAAGCCTGCGCTTGATGCATGGATCGCGCGGGCAACGGAACGCCGCGATGCCCTTCATGCCGCCCGCGAAACTGCCCAACAACTGAACCTGAATTAAGGACGCGCCGATGCTTTGGTCTCTTTTCAAGATTATCCTTTTTGTGGCTGCCATCGCGCTTGTGACGATGGGGGCCGGCATCCTTATGGAAACCGAAGGTGGTGTGCGCATCGCCATCGGTGCGACCGAATTCAACATGGCGCCTTTGCAAGCGGTTATTGCCGGAGTGCTTCTGGTGATTGTGATCTGGCTGGCCTTGATCGTTTTTGGTTTGCTGGTGGCATTCATCCGCTTCGTGAACGGGGATGAAACAGCGATTTCGCGCTACTTTGACCGCTCGCGTGAGCGCAAAGGCTACGAGGCGCTGGCCGAGGGCATGATGGCGCTGGCATCGGGTGAAGGCAGCACGGCGATGACCAAAGCCGCGCGGGCCGAGAAATACCTGCGCCGCCCTGAACTGACCAATCTGCTCAGTGCGCAAGCTGCCGAAATGACAGGGGATAAACGCAAAGCCGCGCAGGTTTACAAGCGGCTATTGAAAGACGAACGCACCCAGTTTGTTGGTGTTCGTGGCATTATGAAGCAAAAGATCGAAGAAGGTGACACGGAAACCGCGATGAAGCTGGCGAAGAAGGCATTTGCCCTGAAGCCGCGTCATAATGAAACGCAGGATCTTCTGCTGGGCCTTCAGGCTCAAAACAACGATTGGAAAGGCGCACGTGAAACATTGGGTGCCAAGCTGAAATACGGCGCGTTGCCGCGTGACGTGCACAAGCGTCGTGATGCGGTTCTTGCACTGTCCGAGGCGAAAGGTGTGATGAAAGACGGTAACCCCATCGAAGCACGCGAAGCTGCGATCGAGGCGAACCGTCTATCGCCTGATCTGGTGCCGGCAGCCGTCATGGCTGCGCGTGGGTATATCGAGGACGGTAAGCCGAAATATGCGGCTCGGGTGTTGGTGAAAGCATGGTCCGCGCAACCGCATCCTGACATCGCAGCGGCATTCGCCGAAATCGCCCCAGAAGAAAGCCCGTCCGAACGGATCAAGCGGTTCCGAGCGCTGACCAAGCATCGTGACGGCGATCCGGAAACCCGAATGTTGGTGGCTGAATTGAACATTGCAGCCGAGGACTATCCTGCGGCGCGCAAGGCGCTGGGCGATTTGCCCGATACGATGCCGTCACAGCGTGCATTGACACTGCTTGCGGCCATCGAACGCGGAGAGGGAGCGACAGATCACGACGTTCGTGCGCTGTTGGCACGTGCCGTCACCGCGCCGCGTGGTCCTCAGTGGGTCTGCGAAAGCTGCAACCATGTTCACGCCGCCTGGCTTCCTGTCTGCAACAACTGCGATGGGTTTGACACGCTGGCCTGGAAGCCCGCGCCCGCAGCAGAGGATGCCGTTCCTGCCGGGACAGAGATGCTGCCTTTAGTGGTTGGCAACGAAACTGCCGAAATCGCCCAAGCAGACGAAGAGGCAGCGGATATGGTTGAGGCCAAGGAAGAGGACGAGCCAACTGTCTTGGAGGGCGAAGTTGTCAAAGAGGCAGACGAGAAGCCCATTATCCACTGATCGGCGTAAGGCAGCGGTCAGGCGGGATCAGTTGGTTGCCGCCTGATACCATGCCACGATGGCGTGACGCTCTTCGGGCTCCATGTAGCTGACATTGGCAGGCGGCATGGCCGTTGTACGCCCGGCCTGCAGGTAAATCGCCTTGGCCCAGCGCGCGACCTCTGGGGCAGTTTCAAGCAGCACATTTTTCGGCGCGCGGTGAATGCCTTCGTAGCCCGGCTCGCGCGCGTGGCACATCGAACAGCGGCCCAGAACGATGTCCGAGACATCCTCAAACCCGGCGGCTTGCGCGAACCTTTGTTCGGTCGGTGTAAGCGCCCGCGATTCTTCAGTGTCATAGTCGCTTTGGTCCAGCGGGGCGGTGGACAGCCACATGATCAGGATAAACAGGATCGTGGTAACGGCCCATGTCCATGTGGGTTTGCCAACGCGGGCATGCATCGAATTGAAATAATGCCGGATTGTGACACCCATCAGAAAGACCAGTGCGGCGATCACCCAATTGTACTGTGATGCGAAGGCCAACGGGTAGTGGTTGGACAGCATAAGAAACACGACGGGCAAGGTCAGATAGTTGTTATGTGTCGATCTGAGTTTCGCGATTTTCCCGTATTTGGCGTCAGGTGTGCGACCTTCTTGCAGGTCTTTCACCACAATACGTTGATTGGGCATGATGATAAAAAACACATTTGCTGTCATGATTGTCGCCGTGAAGGCGCCAAGGTGCAGCATCATCGCGCGACCGGTGAAAATCTGATTGTAGCCCCAGCCCATTGCCACCAGAAGGGCAAAAAGCAGCAGCATCAGCAGGGTCGGTTTTGCCGCCAACCCGGATTTGCACAGCCTGTCATAGACCAGCCATCCGACGGTCAATGAGGCCGCTGATATCGCGATGCCTTGCCACAATGCCAATTCAGTCTTGGTGGCGTCGATCAGGTAGAGCTCGCCGCCGACCCAGTAGATCACCATCAAAAGGGCAGCTCCTGACAGCCAGGTTGCATAGCTTTCCCATTTGAACCAGGTCAGGTGTTCGGGCATGTTTTCCGGTGCCACCAGATACTTGCGGATGTGATAAAACCCGCCTCCATGCACTTGCCATTCCTCACCATGCGCGCCTTTGGGAAGATCCGGGGCTTTGCGCAACCCAAGATCAAGCGCGATGAAATAAAAAGATGACCCGATCCATGCGATTGCCGTGATCACGTGCAACCACCTCACTGCAAAGGCGATCCATTCCCAGAAAATGGCAAGGTCTGTCATGTTTAGCCCCCGTTTCCCAACGCCGTCAGCGGCGCGACCACCAGACTAACCTCAAAACCATGGTTCAGGTCCAATCTTTTGTTGGCTTTTGCCGGACGGAATTTCTCTTGCACCCATCCCAGCGCACGTCTAAAACCCCCTCGCTGCTGCCCCCGTGAAGGGCAGCTGACATGGGCCGCTGTAGCTCAGCTGGTAGAGCACGTCATTCGTAATGATGGGGTCGGAGGTTCGAGTCCTCTCAGCGGCACCAAAAAAATCAAATAACTCCATATTCCAGAAGATTTTTTTCCGAGCCGTGGGTGTGACCTCCCAAGCAGCCCGCGCTGAGAGAGCGGCTGCTTTCAATGCTTGCGAGACTAAGCTCTCAGGGCCAAAGCACGTCAAATGCACACCCCCCTTTGACTATTGTCAATAAGTGCCCGGCCTTTCCGAAGGAACTTGGTCAGGAAACTGACCGGGGAATCACGCGTGCGTTTTTTCGCAAATCATAGAGGCTGGTATGCCAAGGCGCTGTTGGCGTCTGCGGGCGCTTTGCGTTCTGCGGTTGCTATTATGGCTGTTCTTGCACTGTCGCTTCAGTTGATCGGCGTGAATGCTGCGCAGGCGTCATCTGGGAACTGGATTGAGATTTGTTCGGATTTCGGTGTGTCATATGTGCAAATGGATTCCGACGGGAACGCCATTGCGAAATCGGGGTCACCTGATGAAAGCACAGATTGCCCGGACTGCGCAGATTGCGTGAACTGCGCGACGGTTGCCTTTGACCTTTTGGCTGTCAATGGCACACAACAACTTCAGCTGGAAATGCAAGCCATGCAGGTTTCCTTAGGTCCTCAGTTTTCTGGGCTGTGGTCTAAACATGCTTGGCCCGAAACCCGTGGCCCCCCAACTGTGAACAAAGAAAAAACAGCGCGCGCCTTGTGCGCGATCATGGCGGATTCCCTTTTCAATGGAGGTGCGCTGTGAACGTAAAGCGCGCAATATATATTTGGCTTTGTGCCCTCGTTATGACCCTGAGCGGGGTTGTGACAACCGCTGCAAGCGCAGACAGTCTTGCAAAGTTCCTTCCCGATCTGACCCCGGCCGAACTGGTCCCCGGCGCTGATGCGTTCGGCCCCATTCGCGACGATGTTCCGGTTGCGCCAATCCTGAAGGGTGGCGAGACCATTGCGTTTGCCTTCCTGACTTCGGATTTCGTCGGCACGACGGGCTATTCCGGCAAACCCATTCATGTGGTTGCCGCGATTGATCACGATGCGGTGCTGACCGGCGTGAAGCTGGTGAAGCACTCCGAACCGATTGTGTTGATCGGTATTCCCAATTCGAAAATGGTCAAGCTGACCGAGGGCTATGCCGGGCTGGACCTGAAGGCCGAGGCGGCCGCGGGTGGCGATGCGCATGACCTGGACATTATCTCGGGGGCGACCGTGACGATCATGGTGATCGACGACAGCCTTGTGCGGGGCGGCATCAAAGTGTCGCGTGCGCTTGGACTGGGCGGTTTGTCCCCGGCCACCCAAGACGGGCCGCGCCGTGAGATTGACATGACGAAGGACGAGACCTCGGACTGGTCCACCCTATCCGGAGACGGGTCGGTGCGTCGCCTGACACTGGACATTGGTCAGATCAACGCGGCGTTTGAGGCGACTGGCGACCCTAAAGCCATTGCCCGCCCGGAACGCGGCGCACCCGAAGACACGTTCATCGACATGCATATGGCCGTGGTCTCGGTGCCGTCCATTGGCCGGACCCTGCTGGGCAACGCGGAATACGCAAACCTGATCGAATGGTTGGACGAAGGCGAGCAGGCGATCTTGCTTTTGGGGCGCGGGGCCTACAGTTTCAAAGGCTCGGGCTATGTGCGCGGTGGGATTTTCGACCGGATTCAGATGATCCAGGGCGATAACTCGGTGCGTTTCTTTGACAAGCAACAACGCCGTCTTGGTGCGCTGGCCACCGATGACAGCCCCAGCTTCACCGAGCTGGACATCTTCAAGGTGCCCGCGAACGCCGAGTTTGACCCGACCGAGCCTTTCCGCATGCAGCTTTTGGCGCAGCGGTCGATTGGCGCACTTGAGCGCACGTTCCTGACGTTTGATCTTGGTTACAAACTGCCCGAGCGTTTCTTGTTGCCCGTGGCAGCCGCTGCACCCGTTGTCGATGACGCGGATGCTGAAGCCGCCGCGAAATCCGCGCTGTGGAAACGCATCTGGAAAGACAAAACGGTCGAGATTGGCGTGCTGGGCGTCATGCTTCTGGTCCTGACCGGCGCGTTCTTCTTCCAGTTTCACGCCACCCGCAACGCGCGCGCGTTTTACTGGTTCCGCATCGGTTACCTGAGTTTCACGCTGGTATTCCTTGGCTGGTATGCCAACGCGCAGCTGTCCATCGTGAACCTGATGGCGCTGGCGGGTAGCTTGCGGTCGGGCTTCACCTGGGATGCCTTCCTGATGGACCCGCTGGTCTTCATTCAGTGGTTTGCCGTGGCCGCCGCGCTGATCTTTTGGGGCCGTGGTGCTTATTGTGGCTGGCTCTGCCCCTTCGGTGCGCTGCAAGAGCTTTTGAACAAGGCCGCCCAAGCGCTGAAAATCCCGCAATGGACTCTGCCATGGGGCCTGCATGAACGCCTGTGGCCGATCAAATACATGATCTTCTTCGGGCTCTTTGGTCTGTCGATGGTCTCGATCCCATTGGCCGAGACTTATGCCGAAGTTGAACCCTTCAAGACCGCGATCATCCTGAAGTTCGTGCGCGAATGGCCCTTCGTGGTCTTTGCCGTCCTGCTTCTGATCGCCGGATTGTTCGTCGAGCGTTTCTATTGTCGCTACCTCTGCCCGCTGGGCGGTGCGCTGGCGATCCCCGCCCGTATCCGCATGTTCGATTGGCTGAAACGCTATCACGAATGCGGCCATCCCTGTCAGACCTGCCGCAATGAATGCCCCGTTCAGGCCATTCACCCGACAGGCGAGATCAATCCCAACGAGTGTGTCGACTGCCTGCATTGCCAGGTTCTGTACCAGTCGTCCGAGAAATGCCCGGTTGTGATCAAGACGCTGAAGCGTCGTGAGCGTGCCGGGAAGGTGGACATGACGATCCCACCGCGAAACCCACCGGCGAACCATCCAAACGCCAAATAGTCATACTCCAAGGAGGAAACACAATGACTGAAGAAACCAAGAAACTATCCATGACCCGCCGGGGCATGTTGGGGGCCACCGCCACGGGCGCGGTCTTCGCCGGCACCGGTGTCGGCTCTACTTTGATGACCGCAAAAGAGGCAAGCGCGGCTGCCAAGGTCAGCATGGAGCCCGGCGAACTTGACGAATATTACGGCTTCTGGTCCTCGGGCCAAACCGGCGAGCTTCGCATTTTGGGTATGCCCTCGATGCGCGAGCTGATGCGGGTGCCCGTGTTCAACCGTTGCTCGGCCACTGGCTGGGGTCAAACCAACGAGTCGCTGAAAATTCTGACTGAAGGTCTGCTGCCGGAAACCAAGCAGTTCCTGGCTGCAAACAACAAAGTCACCTATGACAACGGTGACCTTCACCACCCGCACATGTCCTTCACGGATGGTACCTATGACGGCCGCTATCTGTTCATGAACGACAAAGCCAACACCCGTGTGGCCCGCGTGCGTTGTGACGTGATGAAATGCGACAAGATCATCGAGATCCCGAACGCGCATGACATCCACGGGTTGCGTCCGCAGAAGTTCCCGCGCACTGGCTACGTTTTCGCCAACGGTGAACACGAAGCACCGCTGGTCAATGACGGCAAAATCCTGGACGAACCGACCGAATACGTGAACATCTTCACGGCGATCGACGGCGACACCATGGAGATTGCATGGCAGGTGATCGTGTCGGGTAACCTCGACAACACCGACTGTGACTACCAGGGCAAATACGCCTTCTCGACCTCGTATAACTCGGAAATGGGGATGAACCTGCCCGAGATGACCGAAAGCGAGCTGGACCACGTTGTTGTCTTCAACATCAAGGAAATCGAAGCTGGCATCGCCGCAGGTGATTATCAGGAGCTGAAAGGTGTGAAAGTGATTGATGGCCGTAAGGGTCAGAACAAGAACTACACGCGCTACATCCCAATCCCGAACTCGCCACACGGCGTGAATGCGGCTCCGGACAAGAAACATATCTGTATCAACGGTAAACTGTCGCCCACCGTTTCGGTGATCGACGTTGAAAAAGTTGACGACGTGTTCGCCGGTGCAGATGAACGCAGCTGCGTTGTGGCCGAGCCCGAACTGGGTCTTGGACCGCTACACACCGCGTTTGACGGGAAAGGCAACGCCTACACCACGCTGTTCCTGGACAGCCAGGTTGTGAAGTGGAATATCGAAGACGCGATCAAAGCCTATGCAGGCGAAGACGTTGACCCGATCCGCGACAAGGTGGACGTGCACTATCAGCCGGGCCACAACTCGACCTCGATGGGTGAAACCGCCGAAGCTGACGGCAAGTGGCTTATTTCGATGAACAAGTTCTCGAAAGACCGCTTCCTGAATGTTGGTCCGCTGAAGCCTGAAAACGAGCAGCTGATCGACATCTCGGGCGACAAGATGAAGGTGGTCCACGATGGCCCGACCTTCGCCGAGCCGCACGATTCAATTGTTGTTCATCGTTCGAAAGTGAACCCGGTCAATGTCTGGGATCGCAACGACATTACATGGGAAGACGCCCGTAAGCAGGCCGAAGCCGATGGTGTGTCGCTGGAAGACGGCCATGACGAGATCATCCGCGACAAGGACGATCCGACCAAGGTGCGTGTTTACATGTACTCGGTCGCACCGACCTTCTCGATGGAGAAGTTCACCGTCAAACAAGGTGACGAGGTGACCGTTTACGTGACCAACCTTGATGACGTGGACGACGTGACCCACGGGTTCTGCATGGCCAACTTCGGTGTCGCCATGGAGGTCGCCCCGCAGGCAACCGCATCCGTGACCTTCGTCGCAGACCGTCCGGGCGTTCACTGGTTCTATTGCCAGTGGTTCTGCCACGCGCTCCACATGGAGATGCGCGGCCGGATGTTCGTAGAACCTCGCGAGGCGTAAGATATGCGGTGGCTCCTGACCCTTGGATTAATTCTGTCTGCCTACCCCTCGCAGGCGGCGGATTGGGATGTGCCCAACAGGACAGGAGCCATTGCCGAAACACTGGCTCGGGCCGCAGAAGGCGACACGCTTCGCCTGCGGCCCGGGACTTACTTTGAAAATGTCGTTCTGGACAAAGCCGTGACGCTTGATGGGGGCGGGGAAGCCACCATTGACGGGCAAGGCAGCGGCAGCGTGATCACCGTGACCGGTGACAACGTGACCGTGCAAGGCCTGACCGTGATTGGCTCCGGGTCCGAACATGAGGGCATCGACAGTGGTATTCAGCTTTTGAAAACTGCTGACGCGCCGGTCATTCGCGACAACGTGCTTTTGGGCAACCTTTACGGCATCGACATCCACGGCGCGGATGATGCGTTGGTGTCGGGCAACCGGATCGAAGGACGTCAGGATCGCCATATGAACGCGCGCGGCAATGGCATTTATGTCTGGAACGCGCCCGGTGCGATTGTCGAAAATAATCGGGTCCGCTGGGGCCGCGATGGCATCTTCGTCAACTCATCGAAAAAGAACATCTTCCGCGATAACACGTTCCGCGACCTGCGCTTTGCCGTACATTATATGTATGCCGACAACACCGAGGTGTCGGGCAACGTGTCGATCGGCAACCACCTTGGCTACGCGATCATGTTTTCAACCCGCGTGAAGGTCACGGACAATGTGTCGATCAATGATCGCGACCACGGCGTCATGCTGAACTACGCCAACCGCAGTGTGATCACCGGGAACTATGTGAAGAACGCGGCCGAGAAATGCACGTTCCTTTATAACTCGAACAAGAACGACTTCTCTGGCAACTGGTTTCAGGGCTGCGGGATTGGCATTCACTTTACCGCCGGCTCCGACAACAACCGGATCGTTGGCAACAGCTTCATCGGCAACCGAACGCAGGTGAAATACGTGTCGACCAAATGGGTCGAATGGTCCGAGGAAGGACAGGGCAACCACTGGTCCGACTTCGCCGCGTTTGACGTGGACGGGGACGGCGTGGCCGACGCGCCTTACCGCCCCAATGACAGCATGGATCACGTGCTGTGGACCCAACCTGCCGCAAAAATGCTTCTTGGCTCTCCGGCTGTTCAGCTGGTGCGCTGGTCTCAATCCGCTTTCCCCGCGCTTTTACCGGGCGGGGTGGTGGACTCTCACCCACTCATGCAGGCGCCGAGACCGCCTGCGATCGCAAAGGTGCCCCATGACGGATAACGCACTGACTATTGAAAACGTTCGGAAGGATCGCGGCAAAGCGACCGTTCTGGACGATGTTTCCCTGACCGTGAACCCCGGCGAGCGCGTGGCGCTTCTGGGTCATAACGGGGCGGGGAAATCCACCCTGATCAAGACCATACTGGGCCTGACACCTCTCACGGATGGCCGGATAAGCATCAATGGCGCGAAGCCCGGCTCGGCACAGGCCCGCCGCATGACCGCTTACCTTCCTGAAGCGGTCAGCTTTCACCCGGCCCTGACCGGGCGCGAGCAACTGACGCTCTTTGCCCGGCTTGATGGGCAGGGCGCGGATATTTCCGGCCTTCTGGATCGCGTGGGTCTGGGCGACGCCATGGACCGCCGGATTGGTGCCTATTCCAAGGGAATGCGCCAACGACTGGGTCTGGCGCAGGTCCTGCTGGGCAGTCCAAAAGTGGCACTTCTGGACGAACCCACAAGTGGGCTCGATCCGATCTCGCGCCAAGACCTTTATGCCATCATCGACGAGCTGGCCGCACAAGGCACCGCCGTTCTGATCGCCAGCCACGCATTGACCGAGGTCGAGGCGCGTACCGACCGCATCGCCATTCTGCGCCAAGGCGTGAAGGTGGCCGATGACACGCTCGAGGCGCTGTCGGTCCAGGCCGGTCTGCCCACCCGATTGCGCATTCGCGCTACCGGCGCCCATGCCGATCAGATCGCTGAAACGATGGGCGGCACGCGCATCAATGGCGCGTCGGTCGAGATTCTTTGCGCCCCCGACCAGAAGATGGCCCGGCTGCGTGACGTGGCCGCGATGGGCGAGGCCGTCGCGGATATCGAAATGACGCCGCCGCGGCTTGAAGACCTCTATCGTCACTATGCCAAGGAGGGGATGCAATGACCCGTTTCCTGTCCATCGCCTCGACCGAGATGCTGATCCTTCGCCGCAACCGCTGGCTTTTGATGGCAACGATCGTGATGGTGCTCTTCGCACTGGCATTGACCTTTGCAGGCAGCGCGCCGACAGGCACGTTGGGGGTCGATATGCTGACCATCTCGGTCACCTCGATGACCACACTGTCGGTCTACCTCGCGCCCCTTCTGGCCCTGATGATCAGTTTCGACGCCATCGCAGGCGAAGCCGAACGCGGCAGCCTGTCCTTGCTACTGTCCTACCCGGCCGGGCGGGGAGAAATTCTGCTGGGCAAGTTCGCCGCGCATCTGGCGGCCCTTGGTTTTGCCATGACCGTCGGCTTTGGCTCGGCGGGTGCGATTGCTGCTTGGTCCGGCGGGGCAGGGGCAGAGAGCCTGATTGCTCTGGCCCGCCTGATCGCCACCTCGATCCTTCTGGGCGCGGTCTTTCTTGCGCTTGGCTACCTCGTGTCCGCCCTATCTCGCAGCGCAACTGCTGCGGCTGGCTTGTCGGCGGGCCTGTGGCTGGTCTTTGTCGTGCTCTATGACCTTGGCCTTCTGGGCGCAGTCGTAATGGATGGCAGCGGCACGTTCACCCGCTCGATCTTCCCATGGCTGATGGTTGCCAACCCGGCGGATGCGTTCCGGGTGTGGAATATCGCCGCCTCGGACGGCGTCGCCTTGGCATCCGGCATGGCGGGAGCCGCACAGACTTTGCCCGCATGGGCAGCGCCCGCATCGCTGGCTGTCTGGCCGGTTCTGGCGTTCCTTTTGGCCCGCGCCGCGTTCAAGAGGGTCGAGCCATGAAGCGCTTCATCCTGCTTGCCACGCTGGCGCTGGCCGCTTGCAATGAAGACGAGGCAAAAGCGCCTCCGCCCCCGGCTGATCTGACCGAACAGGCGCTGAGCTATTTCTGTCAGATGAACATTGCCGAACATGGTGGTCCAAAGGGCCAAATTCATCTGGATGGTCATCCTGCCCCCCTGTTCTTTGCACAGGTGCGTGACATGATCGCTTATCTGAAAAGCCCGGAACGTGACGCCGAGATAACAGCGATTTATGTCAGCAATATGAGCGCGGCTTCCAGCTGGGCAGAGCCGGGCGTGTCGAACTGGATTCCAGCCGACGACGCGATCTATGTGGTCGGCGCCATGGTCGCCGGAGGTATGGGCGCCCCAGAGATTGTGCCCTTTGCCACACCTGAAGGGGCTGCGGAGTTTACCGCCACTTATGGCGGTGAAAGCCTGCCCTTTGACGCCATTCCCGATGAGGCCGCGCTTGGCCCTGTTGATCTCTCTCTCACCCTGGAGACCCCGCTATGAACACCACCACCCGCCGCCGTTTTTTGGCGATCACCGCCGCCGCCACCGCTGTTTTCCCCGGCGCGGCTTGTGCACATGTGGCACGCTGGACCGGCTATGCATTGGGAGGTCCTGTCTCGATGAAACTGGTGGGGATTAGCGACAGTGAAGCCGCACCTATTTTCGGGCTGATCGAAGCGGAACTGTCACGTCTCGAGGGCATATTTAGCCTGTATAGAGACGATTCAGAGCTGACCCGACTGAACAAAAACAAGGTGCTGACCACTCCTTCGCCAGAGCTTCTGCAGCTTCTCAGCCTTTGCGACGTTTTGCACAAGGCCAGCGAAGGCGCATTCGATCCGTCGATCCAGCCTTTGTGGACGGCACTCGCGTTGCAGAAAAATCCTGAGCGTGTTGCGGCAGCAAGGGCGCTGGTGGGGTGGGGTCAGCTGAGCTTTGGAACATCGTCTGTCCGGTTGAACCGAGGCGGCTCGCTGACGTTGAATGGTGTGGCGCAGGGCGCGATCACTGACCGCATCGCAGATCTGTTGCGGTCGCAGGGGTTGCGAAACGTATTGCTGGATATGGGCGAGGTCGCCGCGATGGGGAACGGACCTTCCGGGCCGTGGTCGATTGGGGTTGCTCTTCCGGATGGCCGGCTCGTACATCGGCTGACCACCTCTGACCGCGCTGTAGCGACTTCAGCGCCCGTGGCGATGGGCTATGGTGCAGATCAACGCCACATCATATCGCCATCGGGTCACGCAGCACGTCAGAAAATGGTGTGTGTATCGGCGGCAGAGGCGGCCATTGCCGACGGCCTGTCCACCGCAGCTTGCATCATGTCGCCAAAGCAGGTCGACGCGATGATGCATCGCTTTCCGTCAGCGCGAATTGAGAAGTTGATCACCGCCTGAACACATAGTTAAAGCGTTTCGACTTATTGTTGAGGCACAACAATGAGGCGAAACGCGCGGAACCTATTGATGTTGTGGGCGTTTCGAAATCAACTTGTGTCTCAAGTAAATCTCGAAACGCTTTGGTTTGAAAAACTCATAGACCCAACGTACCCTCCGTCGCGGAAGGGCGCTGCAGTTTGCTTGCCAATATGGGGCTAAAAATCGTATCCAATACTGGCAGGTAGCGAGGGGAGCCACCGAATGCAGCCGGAATACAAAGCGCTGGCGCGTAAATCGCTGTTGCTTGGCTCCATGCCAGCGGAAGAGGCCGAGTTGCTTCTGTCGCGCGCGATTGTGCATGAGTACGACCGCGGCCAGACCATCTTTTTGCAAGGCGAAACGGCGAAAGCGATTTTCATTGTGTTGCAAGGATGGGTGAAACTGTATCGGATCGCACCCAGCGGGGCCGAGGCGGTTGTCGGCGTGTTCACAAAGGGCCGCAGTTTCGGAGAGGCTGCAGCGTTCCGCGGGGATGTTTACCCGGTTTCCGCAGAGGCTGTGACCCAATGCACCTTGATGCGCATTGAGGCAGAGGATTACCTGCGCAGAATTCGTGAAACTCCCGATACGGCCATTTCGCTTCTGTCTGCAACCTTTGCCCATCTGCACAACCTTGTTGCCCAGATCGAGGCGCTGAAAGCCCGGACAGGTGCACAGCGTGTCGCCGAGTTTCTGTGCGAGTTGTGTGAATGCGAAACGGGTTCCTGCGAGGTCGTTTTGCCTTACGACAAAATCCTGATTGCGGGACGTCTTGGCATGAAACCGGAAAGCCTAAGTCGCGCTTTTGCACGTTTGAAAAGCGAAGGGGTTTCGGTGAAGCAGAACCGGGCGAAGATTGATGACATTGCCCATCTTCGTGTCTACGCCGAAGAAGATCCTGCGCAAGCCTGGCTGCGCTGACAGGATTCTTTGAAGTTCACAGGTTAAGTGGGATTGGGTTGGGCTTTTGCGTCCGGAATTCAACGTTTCAAAGCCGAAAAAAACGTGACCAAACCATTGATATATATGTGATTAAGTCGGTCGCTCACGATTTCGAGAGTCTTGTTGACAATTGTCAAGAAGACCCAGCCCTACTCGGTTCATTCTCTCCTTGCCTCACCAAGCAAACGGAGAGTGATCATGTCACTTGGAACCACCCAAAAGAAAATCCGCAATTCGCTGGGGATTGGCTTTGCCATGATGCTGGGCAGCGTCGCTCTGCCGGCTATGGCCGAGGGCCCCACCTTGAGCGAGGAGGCTTTCGAAGCCTCGAAACAACTCTACTTTGAACGCTGCGCCGGTTGTCACGGCGTGCTGCGCAAAGGTGCAACCGGCAAAAGCCTTGAGCCGGTTGTGAAGACCAAAAACGCTGACGGTACCGAAACCATCAGTGGTACGCTGAAGCTTGGTCAGGAACGCCTGGAGAAAATCATCTCCTGGGGTACTGAAGGCGGGATGAACAACTTCTCGGACATCATGACCGAGCAGGAAATCAAGGATATGGCGACCTATATCCAGATGGATCCGCCCAAGCCGCCAGAGATGTCACTGGCTATGATGAAAGAGACCCGCAAGGTCTATGTCGAAGAAGCCGACTACCCGACCGAGCCGCTGCATGGCCGCAACTGGGAAAACTTCTTCGTCGTCATCGAGCGTGACGTAGGCAAAGTGGCCGTGATCGACGGCGACACCAAAGAAGTTCTGGCACACATCCCGACAGGTTATGCTGTGCACGTTCTGAAAGCCTCCGAGCACCACAAGCTGGAAGAGCCGGAAAATCCGGGCCGCTTCTGGTACACGATGGGCCGCGACGGCAAGATGACCAAAATCGACCTCTGGCAGACGCCGGACAAGATGTTGGTTTCAGAAGTCACCATTGGCTATGACGCCCGTGACGTGGCTGTATCCGGCGACGGTAAATACGTGATCGGTGGCGCTTACTGGCCTCCGCATTTCGCGATCGTTGACGCCCAGACCATGGAGCCGCTGAAAGTGGTTTCGACCCGCGGTACCAACGTGGACGGCGACTATGTGGAAGAAAGCCGCGTGGCAGCCATCTACACCACGCCGAACGAGCCGACCTGGATCGTTGCCGTGAAAGAACTGGGCCAGCTGTGGCAGGTTGATTACTCCGACCTGGACAACCTCAGGATCGACAAGATCAACTCGGCCAAGTTCCTTCACGATGGTTTCTTTGACCCGACCGGTCGTTACTTCCAGATTGCGGCCAACGCGTCGAACAAGATGGTTGTTGTGGACACCAAAGAGCGCAAGCTTGAGGCAATGATCGACACCGCTGCTCTGCCGCACCCCGGCCCGGGCGCCAACTGGGTTGACCCGAAATGTGGTCCGGTTGCTGGTACGACGCACCTTGGTGAAGGCACCGTGACGGTTTGGGGCAACGACCCCGAAGGCCGCCCGGACGACGCCTGGAAGACCTGCTACGAGGTCGAAACCGATGGTGCTGGTCTGTTCATCCGGACGCACCCGAACTCGGACTACTACTGGGTTGACCAGACGAAGCACCCCGAGCTGGAAGTGCAGCAGTCGGTTCAGGTCATCTCGAAAGAGACCGGTGAGATCGTGAAAACCATCCAGATCACCGAAGAGGAAGGCAACGTCGCCGTTCACTTCGAGTTCAACAAAGATGGCACCGAGGTATGGGTTTCGAAATGGAACCGTGCTTCTTCGAAAGAGCCGAACGGCGAGATGGTTATCTTCGACGCTCAGACTCTGGAAGAGAAGACCCGTGTGAAAGGTCTCTATGCCCCGACCGGCAAGTTCAACGTTTACAACCGTTCGAACCACGTCACCTAAGGGCGATTTGAAAACACCCAGGGGGCGGGCCAAGCGCCCGCCCCTTTTTGCTGAAACCCGGATGGGAATCAGTCTCTAACCCAGCCAAAATGGAGCCTGGACAATGACCAACGGTCAAACACCCAAAAAGCCGCTTTGGAGACGCACGTTCCTGTGGGGCATGCCCCTGGCCGGGGTTGCCGGCGTCTTTATAGCGGGCATTATCTTCTGGGGTGGTTTCAACACCGCCATGGAAGCCACGAACACCAAGGACTTCTGCATCTCGTGTCATGAGATGGGAGATTACGTCTATGAGGAATACAAAGGCACGATCCACGATGTGAACCGGTCTGGTGTGGGCGCGGTCTGTTCGGACTGCCATGTGCCGAAGGACTGGACTCACAAGATCATCCGCAAGATCAAGGCCTCGAAAGAGGTGTGGGGCAAGATCACTGGCAAGATCAACACGCCTGAAAAATTTGACGCGCACCGCCTGCAACTGGCGATGAATGAATGGGAACGGATGAAGGCCACGGACAGCCGTGAATGCCGCAACTGTCACCATTTCGACAGCATGATGCCGGAGTTTCAAGCGCCGCGCGCCCGTCAGCAGCACCTCAACGCCATGCAAAACGGGCAGACCTGCATCGACTGCCACAAGGGCATTGCACACCTTGATGTGCGCGACCGTGCAGACGAGGCATATCTGGAAACGCTGGAAGCACCGAACCCGAAATTTGCCCGTGAAATCCCGCAGGCCTATCTGGACAGCCTTGCGCGTGTCGAAGCCAAGGAAGCGGCTGAAGCTGAAGCCAAGAAGGCCGAGGAAGAGGCTCAGAAGGCACGAATCATGGCGGCTGTTGAAGCCGCGCGCACTGACGAGCGCGCCAAGGTCGAGGCCGAGATGTCTGGCACAGCGACCGATGCCGGAGCTGCGGAGGGTGGCAATGTTGCGCCCAATGTGGACTGGAGCGCGGTTGCCGCGTCTGACCTGACCCTGTTCTATCCGGGGCAAGCTTCGTTTGAATGGGTGCAGAACGGGAAAACCCATGGTGGCGCCCGTCCGCTGACCAAGGGTGGCGATCAGTGTACCACTTGCCACGCGGCCGAAATGGAGGCCATCGGCACCAAGATTGTCGCCGGTGGTGGCGGCAAGAAGGACGAATTGGAACCAACGCCTATTCCCGGCAAACGTGGTGTGATCGGCGCAACTGTTCAGGCCACACATGATGGCGAAAATGTCTATTTCCGCATGCAATGGACGGATGACGGCCACAAGCCTGCCCCCTTCGTGGATGGCGGAAAAATGGACCCGGACAACCAGATTAAGGTGGCCATGATGATCACCGGTACGGGTATCGAGATGGGCGATCAGGTTGGCTGCTGGGCGACCTGCCACGCGGACAACACCTATATGCCGTTCGATCCGGGTGCAGAGGCAATCGCCGCCAGCGGTGATGTGGCAGCCCAGCTGAAAGCTGACAGTACAATCACCAAGTATCTGAGCGAAAGCCGCACCAAGATCGAGATCAAGGGCCGTCGCGGCAAGGCTCAGGGTGGCTGGGATCAGCTGAAGACCCCCGAAGAGATCGACCAGATGCTGGCCGATGGCAGCTTCATGGATCTTCTGCGCGTCTACGCTGATGGTACGGCAGAAAACGGCTACCTGCTGGAAAGCCGCGTGCAAAACGGTGGCGAAATGGCGGGCGAAGCCAATCTGTCACCGGACGGCACTTGGACCGTGGTCTTCTCGCGGCCTTTGGTTGGTGGTGAAGGCGATGTCGCGTTGGAGGCGGGCAAAACCTATACGGTTGGCTTCGCAATCCATGATGACTTTGCAGCCGCGCGTTTCCACCACGTGACACTGAACACCAGCCTTGCTCTGGACAACGCAGAAGCCACGATCAACGTGGTCGCACAATAAACTGACGCGGCGGCCGATCCCAGTAGGCCGCCGCGTATATTCCTTTCGGAAAGGACATCACATGCAGCTTTCATTTTTCCGTACGGCCTTCCTGGCGCCTACCGCTCTTCTATGTTCGGTTTCGTTTGGTGCTGCTGATGGGGATGATGCCAAGCGCGCGGCCATATGTGCCGAAGCAGAAGAGCGCTATACTGAGATGACCGGTGCCCCTTCTGAAGAAGCAGAAGGTGTCACTGTGGTGAAGATGTACAAGTACAGCTTCTGCCCTGCTGAGATTGCCGTTCCCGTGGGCACGACCGTGCGTTGGGTCAATGTCGATAAACGCACCAGCCACAGCGTGATCGTTCCCGGAGAGCCCGAAAGCGATCGCGCCTTTCCGGAAGAAGTCATCGAGTTCACGTTCCTGACGGAGGGTGATCAAAAATACCTTTGTGGTCCTCATTGGGAAACACAAGAGATGATCGGGATGGTTACGGTCACATCAAAATAGACCCTAACAATGGGAAATGAACGTCAAAAATAGCAGGCCGCTCTGAATTCAGGGCGGCTTAACTTTTGTCAAGGAACCAAGGGCGTCCTGCGCGCATCTTACCCTTGTAACGCGGCCCAAGCCTCACCCGCTGGCGATACCTCCCCTACGGCGCAGAACCCGTGCAGTCGTCCATGATGGTGTGTGGCTTGTGGTCAGACAATGGACGAGCGAGAGAAGTCATGACCGGAAAAGTATACCTCATCGGCGCAGGCCCCGGCGACCCGGAGCTGATGACCATGAAGGCGGTTCGCATGCTGAAAGAGGCGAATGCGGTTGTGTATGATCGCCTTGTGTCACCCGAGATTGTCGCGATGTCCAACCCCGATGCAAAGATGATCTACGTTGGAAAAGCCTCTGACCGGCATACTGTTCCGCAAGAGGGCATCAATGAGATACTTGCAAACGAGGCCGCTGCAGGTCGTATTGTGGCGCGCCTGAAAGGCGGCGACCCGCTGATCTTTGGGCGTGGCTCGGAAGAGGCAGCACATCTCAAAGAACGCGGGATTGAGGTCGAGTATGCTCCAGGCATTACCGCAGCTCAGGGCGTGGCCAGTGTGACCGGCGTGCCGCTGACCCATCGCGGTTTGGCAACTGGCGTGCAGTTTGTGACAGGTCACCGGCAATCCGACGACGTATTGGATTTGGACTGGAAGAAGCTGGCCGATCCGAACACCACGCTTGTTGTGTATATGGGGGTCGCTAATATTGGTCAGATCGCCGTGGGGCTGATGACCGAAGGCCTGTCCGGCTCGACCCCTGTGATGGCCATATCGAAGGCGACAACCACAGATGAACGCCGGTTGATTTCACGACTTGATCGGATCGCGACGGACAGTCGCGAAGCCAAGCTGAAACCGCCCACTTTGTTCTACATCGGCAAAGTCGTCTCACTTTATGATGAAGCATTGCCTGACCCGGCCCAGGAAGTTGCGGCCCATGCGTAGTTTATTGGCTTCTCTTCTCTTCATGGGTGCCGCGCATGCAGAAAGTGCCGGACCTGATCCAGACGCGTTGGCGCGTTTGGTGCATCAGGATTGCGGTTCTTGTCATGGGCTGACCCTTAAGGGTGGGCTGGGGCCGGATATCCGGCCCGAGACCCTAGAGCACTATGACCCCGAGGTACTGCAGATCGTGATCCTGGACGGAATCCCGGACACGGCCATGCCCCCTTGGCGCCCTCTGATCACCGAGGCCGAAGCCGCCTGGATTGCCGACTATCTTTTGAAAGGAAGCACAGAATGAAACCGCTGATCTCTTCCATTGTTCTTGCTGCCATGCTGGGGACAACCGCCATCGCCGATACCATTGCGACCGGCGATCTTGGCCTTGTGATCGAACGCGCCAAAGGATCGGTTCTTCTGGTGGATCAGTCCGAGCGCGCGTCGCTGGCGCGAATCGAGGGTTTGGGGGATCTCAGCCATGCTTCGATGGTGTATTCGCCGGATGAACGCTACGCCTATGTGTTTGGCCGTGATGGCGGTTTGACGAAGGTGGATATCGTTGAACGCAAGATAGCAGGGCGCGTCGTGCAGGGCGGAAACTCGATCGGCGGCGCAATTTCTGACGACGGCAAGCTGGTCGCGGTCTCAAACTACGAACCCGGCGGCGTGCGCGTCTTTGATGCCGACACGCTTGAGATGGTGGCCGACATCCCGACCGGATCAAAAACCATCGGGCTGGTCGACGCACCGGGCCGCCGTTTTGTGTTCACCATGTGGGACACGGGCGAGACCTGGATTGCCGACATGTCTGGCGAAGGCGCCCCTGCGATCACCAAGATCCCTGAGATGGGTGAAAACCCCTATGACGCATTGGTGACTGGCAATGGACGCACCTATATCACCGGGCTTTTCGGTGAGGACGGCCTGACCGCGCTCGACCTTTGGCAGGACAACCCGAAACCCATCCGTGTTTTGCCCAATTATGGGCGCGGACAAAAAGAAATGCCGGTCTACAAGATGCCTCACCTTGAAGGTTGGGCGCTGACCGGCGCGGAATTCGTGTTGCCCGCCGTTGGTCACCACGAGGTGCTCTGGATCGACGCCAACACGCTGGAAGAAACCGGCCGCACCAAAACCTATAGCCAGCCGGTGTTCGCCATGGCCCGCCCTGATGGGCGTCAGGTATGGGTCAACTTTGCGCATCCGATGAATGACACCATTCAGGTGATCGACAGCGTCACCAAAGAGGTGATCCATCAGTTCAAACCCGGCCCCGCCGTGTTGCACATGGAGTTCACGTCGCGCGGGCATGAAATCTGGGTCAGCGTGCGGGATGAGAACAAAGTGAAGGTCTATGACACTCACAGTTTCGAATTCCTGCGCGAGATCGAGGCCGATAGCCCGTCGGGCATCTTCTTTACTGCGCGTGCGCATCGGACAGGGTTGTGAGTGATGAAAAACGTTCACGATCCCATTGACCGCAGGCTGCTGGATGATTGGCAACGGAATTTCCCCATCTGCCCACGCCCGTTTCAGATTATCGCCAAGGATTTGGACATCTCGGAAGACGATGTTCTGTCGCGCCTGACCCGGATGAACCAAAGCGGGCGGATTACGCGTGTTGGCGGCACCTGCGCCCCGAACACTCTGTCTGCTTCAACTCTGGCCGCGGTCGCAGCACCCGAAGTGGACCTGGAGAAAGTCGCCCAGATCATCAATGATGAACCAGGTGTAAACCATTCCTATGAGCGCGAAGACCACTGGAACCTGTGGTTCGTCGCAACCGGCCCCGATCGCGCTCATGTAGACGCGACGCTGGCGCGGATCAGTGAAAGATCAGGTTTGCGGGTCTTGGACCTTAGACTGGTTCGCCCGTTCAATGTCGATCTTGGGTTTCGTATGTCGGGCGTATCAAATCCCATAAGCTCTTCTGAGCAAACACCGCTTGAATTAGACTCTATTCAGGCGGGAGATCACGAAATCATGAATGCCCTGACGCAGGGTCTTCCGATCGTGCCCACGCCTTATGCCGAGGTTGCCCGCGACCTTGGGCTTTCGGAAGATGATGTTCTTTCCCGGATCACGGCGCTGCAGAAAGCCCGAGTTCTCTCGCGGCTTGGCGTGATTGTGCGCCACAGGGCGTTGGGCTGGACATCGAATGCGATGGTGGTCTGGAACGTGTCTGCTTCGCGCGTCGTTGAAGCGGGGACCGCCTTGGCGTCACTTCCGGGCGTTACGCTCTGCTACGAACGCACACCTGTCGATGATGTTTGGCCATACCGGCTTTACTCCATGATCCATGCCAAGTCCCGGCCGGATGCCATGGCGGTTCTGGAACGCGCAAAAGCGCTTGAGCCGCTTGTTGGGTGCGAACACAAGGCGCTCTTCTCGACCCGCTGCTTTCGCCAGAATGGTGCGATGATTACGCGCAGAAAAGGGGCCGTGGCATGAACGATCTGGATGATATCGACCGGGCATTGGTAAACGCGCTGCAAGAGGATCTTCCCTTGACGCCTCGCCCTTTCGCGCCGCTGGCCAGCAAGCTGGGCCTGAGCGAAGACGCGCTGCTGATCCGTGTAAAATCCCTGCGTGAAAGCGGTATTCTGACCCGGTTTGGGCCGTTTTTCGATGCTGCCGCCATGGGAGGGGCCTTTTGTCTTTGTGCGATGGAAGTGCCGGCCGCGCGCTTTGACGAGGTTTGCGCAAAGGTGAATGCCTTTGACGAGGTCGCGCATAATTACGAACGCGCTCACAAGTTGAATATGTGGTTCGTGCTGGCCTGCGAGACATTGGATGGTATTGCCGACACTGCGGCAAAGATCGAAGCGGAAACCGGGCTGAAAGTGAATCAGTTCCCGAAGCTTCAGGAGTTTTTCATTGGCTTCAGGGTGGCGGCATGACGATTGATGCAACAGATCGCACCATCATTGAGGCTTTGCAATCGGGCTTGCCTTTGGTTCCCGCGCCTTATGCGCAAGTGGCCAAGGAGCTTGGCCTGACTGAAGATGATCTGACCACCCGACTGGCTGCTATGAAGGAAAGTGGCGTGATCCGCAGGATCGCCGCTGCGCCCAACCATTACAAGCTGGGAATGACAGCCAACGGCATGACGGTTTGGAATGTCGAAGACGCTTCATTGGCCAGGATCGGTCCGAAGATCGGCGCGCTGCCTTTTGTCACGCATTGCTATGAACGTCCGCGTGCCCTACCTGATTGGCCCTACAATCTTTTTGCCATGGTGCATGGGTCATCGCGCGAAGAGGTAGAGGAGAAGCGGCTTCAGATCGTGGACCTTCTGGGCGACGCGTTGATTGCCTCGGATACACTCTATTCCACCCGAATTCTGAAAAAGACGGGGCTACGGCTTCGTAAGAAAGGGGGCTGATATGTTCCGCCTGACTGAATATATGCATCAGCTTGCCAACCCTACCCCCGTGCGCCAGCGCCGTGGGTCGGGCATGGTGAAACCGGTGGTGATCTGGAACCTGACACGTCGTTGCAACCTGCGTTGCCGCCACTGCTACACGGTGTCCGCCGATGTGAAGTTTCCTGGCGAGCTGACCGAGGATCAGGCGTTTGAGACGCTGGAAGATCTCGGCCAGTTCAAAGTACCTGCGATCATCCTGTCGGGGGGCGAGCCACTGGACAGCCCCTATCTGTTCCCACTTGCCGAACGGGCGCGCAAGCTTACGCGCGTATTGGCGCTGTCCACAAATGGCACCAAGATTTTTGGCGATACGGCTGATCAGGTGGCGGATATCGGGTTCAACTATGTGGGCATTTCGATCGACGGAATCGGCAAGACAAACGATTGGTTTCGCGGAGTAGACGGCGCCTTTGATGCCGCAGTCCGCGGCGTGCGTGAATTGAAGAAGCGCGACGTGCGTGTGGGTTTGCGGTTCTGCCTGACCGAGGGCACGCAACACCATCTGCCAGACCTTCTGAAGCTTTGTGATGATGAGGGGGTTGATAAGTTCTATCTTTCGCACCTCGTCTATGCCGGGCGCGGCGACAAGCATCGCGGTGAAGATGCCCATCACCAGATGACGCGAAAAGGAATGGACCTGCTTCTGGAACGTGCCTGGGAAAGCGCCAATGGTGGCCGACAGCTGGACATTGTGACTGGGAACAATGATGCGGATGCAGGCTATTTCCTGCAATGGGCGCAAGCGCGGTTTGCACCGGCCTTGGTTGCCCACCTGCGTGATCACCTTGTGGCCTGGGGCGGAAATGCGTCCGGGCTGGGCGTCGCCAACATCGACTTTCTCGGCAAGGTTCACCCGGACACCTACTGGTCCGACTACACGATCGGGAATGTGAAAGAGACCCCATTTTCCGAGTTGTGGACCGGGGATGATGCGATGCTGGCCACTCTGCGTACCCGCCCGCGGCCGCTCAAAGGGCGCTGCGGGGACTGTGCGATCAAGGATGTCTGTGGTGGCAATACCCGCATCCGCGCGCTGCAGGTTACCGGAGACCCGTGGGCCGAAGACCCGGCCTGCTATCTGACAAATGACGAAATTGGCGTGGCTGATGCTGAACGGCTCGAAGTCACCCCCTTCCGAGGTAAAAGCAATGACCCGAAACACCAGTTCACTTAAGCGCGCCATCGCAATGGCTGTTGGCATTGCGGCTCTACCTATTGCCCTCTGGGCCGACCCCGTCGCGGATTATCAAGAGCTTTGTGCCGACTGTCACGATGCCAATCGCCTTGGGGCTCAAGGTCCTGCGTTGATCCCGGAAACGCTGAAGCGTATGCGCGGCCCCAAGATCGAAGCGGTCATCCGCGACGGTCGCGTCGCCACGCAGATGCCGGGCTACGCTGAAGAATTGTCAGATGAGCGTATCGCGGAGCTCGCAGCGTATCTGAAGACACCGCTTGATGTGATCCCGCCTTGGGGGCCGGAGGAAATCATGGCCAGCAGGGTGATGGACGAGGATTATGCGCCTGTTGATGGCCCGGTCTGGTCCTCGGACCCGATGAATATCACGCTGGCGGTGGAAACCGGGGATCACCATGTCTCGGTTCTGGATGGGGACACGTTCGAGGTGCTCGATCGGTTTGCCACACCTTTTGCCGTGCATGGCGGGCCGAAATTCACACCGGATGGCAAGTTCGTTTTCATCATGTCGCGCGATGGTTGGGTGCAGAAATATGACATCTATGCGTTGAAACAGGTGGGCCGTGTGCGCGCGGGGCTGAACAGTCGAAACATCGCCATGTCGGGTGACGGCAAATGGCTTGCTGTCGCCAACTACCTGCCCAATACATTGACCATCCTGTCAACCGAAGATCTGTCGGTTGCCGAGGTTCACCAGGTCCTAGGCAAGGATGGTACGCCCAGTCGCGTTTCAGCTGTATATCAGGCGCCGCCGCGTGAAAGCTTTGTGCTCGCCCTAAAGGATGTTCCTGAGATATGGGAGGTTTCTTATGCCAAACATCCCGATATGAACCTCTTTGCTGGTGGGTTCACCCATGATTGGCGGGTCGAAGGTCCGACGAAGCAAGACACCGATTTTCCGGTCCGAAAAATCACCACACCGGACTTCTTGGACGATTTCTTCTTTGACCAAAGCTACGAGCACGTCATGGGTGCGTCACGAAAGGGAGAGGACGGGCTGGTCATTGATCTTGTGATTGGACAGAAAGTGGCTGATCTGGATCTTCCGGGCATGCCGCATCTGGGATCGGGTATTACCTGGGCGCATGGTGACAGCACCGTGATGGCAACGCCTCACCTGAAAGAAGGCGTCGTGTCCGTGATCGACATGCAAAGTTGGCAAACTGTGAAAAGAATCGAAACTGACGGGCCGGGCTTTTTCATGCGCAGCCATAAAAACTCCCCCTATGTCTGGGCGGATGTGTTTTTTGGACCGAACAAAGACGCGATGCACATCATCGACAAACAGAGCCTGGAGATTGTGAAAACCCTGCGTCCGGTTCCGGGCGCGACGGTTGCTCATGTTGAATTCACCAAGGATGGCAGCCATGCGCTGGTGTCGGTTTGGGAGGATGACGGCGAGGTTCTGGTCTATGATGCCAAGACGCTTGAAATCGTAAAACGCCTGCCGATGCGAAAGCCTTCTGGCAAGTATAATGTTCAAAACAAGATCACCTTCGAAGAAGGTACAAGCCACTGATCCGCGCTCGCACAAAAGGAGCCAGAAATGCAACTTGCTGATGCACTCATCGTGTCACATGGTCAGCCTTCAGACCCTATTCCAGCCGAAAACGCATTGCACAGGCTGGTTGAAGGGGTTCAGGACAAGATGTCAGATACGGTACTGAGCTGTGCCACGATGGCGGCTCCGGGTCGCTTGGAGCAAGCGCTTGAACGGTTGAAACCCGGAGGTGCGATATATCCTCTTTTCATGACGGATGGGTGGTTCGTTCGGACGGCATTGGCGGGTCGGGTCGCATCGCGACAGGGCGATATCATGGTGCCATTTGGGATGGACCCGGCCCTTCCGGGAATTGCCGCAGAGCAGGTGCAGGAATCGCTTCAGTCGGAAAATGCCTCTTTGTTTGTGGTGGCGCATGGGTCGGGCAGCGGGCGATCGGCACCTGCACGTGTAACCCGCACGTTTTCCGCAGCGCTGGGCAAGCTTTTGCCGGATGCGAGGGTGGAAGTCGGCTTTCTGGAGCAAGATCCGTCCATCATCGACATGTGTAAAAAGGTGGGCAAAGGCGCGCTTTGTCTTCCTTATTTCGCAATGGAAGGCGAGCATGTCCGGGACGACGTCGACGCAGCATTGAAATCAGGTGGTTTTACCGGCCATGTTCTACCTGTGATCAGCAGTTTTCCGGGGGTCGACCAGATGATTGCCGACGCCATCAGCGGGTACGAAGCTGATCACAGCCTGTTGCGGTCGGCCAGCTGATTGTCGCTATCTACCCAGCGTTCGATTTTGTTCAAATCGGGGGCAATGGCTTCGGCCACCCCGCCGCAAAACATGTCGAACTTTGAGCGAATTTCGGCCCCTGATCCCAGCCCGACCAAAACAGGCACGCCTGCGCTGACGGCAAGGCTGATTGCATCACGAAATCCGCGCCCTTGCCCTTCTTCCGGGCCAAATTTGTTCAGGATGAACAAATCTGCCTCTTTCAGGTTGCTATTGATCACGGTTTGAACCGCCAATGTAATGCCGGCTGGATCAAGGCGGCAAGCGCCTGATCCGTCACCTAGAGATTGTGTAATGGGTATGACGGGGCCATCGGGCAGTACCCGTACCCGCATGTCACATCCGTTCTCAAACCGGCTTTCATATTCAACATCCTTGACGATACCCACCAGGCGTTTGCCATTTGCCTGCATCTTCGCAGCCAGATCGACGAGAATCTGATCGGTTTCGCCGCGGTTTTCAGACGTAATAGAGCCTATTTTCATAGTCTTCTCTTCGTGCCGTTTCTGTATTTGTGCCAGCACCAGATGTGCGGCCATGTGCAATGAAGCAAAATAGCCAGAACCGTTTCTCAACGCGGCAGGATGCCAATTCGCCTACTGCGCTGCCATTGGAACCCGTGCGATCTCGCATTGCGCCCAAAGCTCTTCCAGCGCGTTCAGCAGGTGCTGGATATCCGCATCTGTGTGTACCGGGGATGGTGTGATGCGCAGCCGTTCGGTGCCTTTGGGAACTGTGGGATAGTTGATCGGCTGAATGTAGATGCCGTGATCACGCATCAGCACATCCGAAAGGAACTTACACTTCACGGGATCACCGACCATCACCGGAATAATGTGGCTGGGGTTTTCGATATGCGGGATGCCCATTTCGTCCAATCCAGCGCGCACGGTTGCGACACGTTCTTTTTGCCGGGACCGTTCGGTCTGTGAGCGTTTCAAGTGCTGTACAGACGCGCGGGCACCTGCTGCGACAGCCGGGGGAAGTGCTGTTGTGAAAATAAAGCCACTGGCAAAGCTTCGCACAAAGTCACACAGCTCGGCCGAGGCAGCTATGTAGCCGCCCACCACGCCGTAGGCTTTGCCCAATGTGCCTTCGATCACGGTGAGCCGATCCATCAATCCTTCGCGTTCGGCGATACCGCCACCACGCGGGCCATAAAGGCCGACGGCGTGGACCTCGTCCAGATAAGTCATGGCGCCGTATTTGTCGGCAAGGTCACAAATCTCATTGATCGGAGCGATGTCGCCATCCATGGAGTAGACGCTTTCAAATGCGATCAGCTTTGGCGCCGTGGGATCGGCAGCGGCGAGCTTTGCTTCGAGGTCTTCAAGGTCGTTGTGTTTCCAGATGACGCGCGGTGCTTTCGAATGGCGAATGCCTTCGATCATCGAGGCATGGTTCAGGGCGTCCGAGAACACGATGCAGCCAGGAATTTGCGATGCCAAAGTACCCAGTGCCGCCCAGTTAGAGACATATCCCGAGGTGAACAGGAGCGCGGCTTCCTTACCATGCAGGTCGGCCAACTCGGCCTCTAGCAATACATGTTCATGTGTTGTGCCCGAGATATTACGGGTGCCGCCAGCCCCAGCGCCCACTGTGTCCAGCGCATGGTGCATGGCCGATAGCACATCAGGGTGTTGACCCATGCCGAGATAGTCGTTCGAACACCAGATGGTCACGTCACCTTTGCCGTTCTCGCCGCGGTGGTGGGCGTTGGGAAAGGCGCCGCGTTTGCGTTCCAGATCAGCAAAGATGCGATAATTTCCATCTTCCCGCAGGGTGTTCAGGCGGGTTTTGAAATAGGCCTGATAGTCCATGTGTCATCCTCCGAACGTCTGTCGTTGCACCAAGTGAACATGATCTGGGGTCTGTGGGGCATGACGATAGTCAAGTCGCGCAGGATTTCAGTTTGTGCTTACGACAAAGTGAAAGACCAACCGCCTGCTGCCCGGTAAGGGGCAGCGACCGGCCTCGGCATGCATGAGGGATCATGCATAAAGGCGGTTGGCCTATGGGTGCGAACACCCGGGCGTGATCTGCGTCGCCGCCGGCCTCACCCAAGAACAGAGGCGACATGATCACTGAGGCCGTCGTCGAGAAACAGGAACGAGGTGGAAGGGTAGGAACCTCGCTGGGTGGGCCATGAAGCGAACCTGACACAGCTGCTTCACGCGGCACTTAACCAACGTCAAGCGGCGCAAATAATCTGACGTTTCGGGCCTTGGAAAGTGTAACTTCAAGCGGATTTTGATCGCGCCTATATGCCGACCAATGCCCATCGATACAGATCAGGCGATCGCAATTTTTAACTCGGGTAGCAGAGAAAGGCCTGAGAACCAAACTGGCCTGAGTCTAGATTTCGCGGTCGGCTGCGTCTTCGGCCTCGTCGATCATGCCGCGCATCCAGCGCCCGGCGATCCAGGCAAAGGGAATGCCTAGAATGATACCGCCGATCACGGCCTCGACGCTGGAAATGGCGCGCAGCCCTATCGCCTGCCCCATCAGGAACAGGAAGAACAGGTTCACATAAGCGGCCCCTGCTGCAAACGGGTAGAGCACCAGAGATACGGCCCAGACAGGCCAGCGCCCGGATTTGTTTTGCGCGGGCGTCATCGCTTGCGGAATACCGATTTCTGCACGGCGAACAGCGCGATCACCATGGCGATGGCGCCTGCGGCCAGCCAGATGGTTGCGCCTCCAACCGCGTGGGAGTGGCCGTCGACAACGGCTTCACGTAGCGGGGTATGATCGTGATGGGCAATGGCGGGTGAGGCCATGAGCGCCGCAGCTGCGGCCAGTTTGAAAGCGTTCATCTTCTGAACTCCTGTCATGTTCGGCCCCCAACATAGCGGGCCTTGGGTCGCCTTTTCTTGATCATGGTCAAGCAGGCTCACATCGCTAAAGGCAGGGCATAGAGCAGTGCAGCCAGCCCCAGAAATCCGATCAGAAACGCGGTGAACCCCGCCCGGAATGTCGGGGCCGCGCGCAGGCCAAGATAGTCGGTCAGGATCACGCGGGATTTCAGGCCTGACAGAAGCAGCACCGTCATGACAAAGACCGGCCCAGCCTCGGGCAGGACGCCGGCAAAGATGGTGGTCATCAGGCTGAGTGCCACAAGCAGGGCCAATGCGCGGGTCAGGATCGTTGCGGTCATCAGTGCACCAGATAGATGATGGGAAACAGCAGGATCCAGACCAGATCGACCATGTGCCAGAACGCAGCCCCGGCTTCCAGATTGCGGGCGTTCCCCCAGCGCATGAGCAGCGCGAATATCACCAGCCCGGCCACGACATGCAGGGCGTGAAACCCGGTCAGCAGGTAGTAGAAGGTAAAGAAATCGCTGGTCTCGATCGAGATGCCCAGCCGCGCCTTTTCAGCGTATTCGAACCATTTGACGATCAGGAAGACCAGTCCCAGCCCCATCGCACCTGCCAGCCAGTGGCGGGTGCGGTTCACGGAATGCACGGCGCGGGCCGCACAATAGCCGCTGGTGACCAGAACGACGGTGTTGGCGGCGCCGGCCACGCGGTTCAAGACCGCCTGATCTTCGGCAAACCCGGTGGGGTCCATCGCCCGCATGCCCAGAAACGCCAAAAGCCCGGCGCCAAAAACCAGAAGCTCGGACACGATAAGAATCCAGATCATCAGATCGCCGGGCAGCTCGTCCAGAACGCTGGTTTGATCCGTCATGCCCCACCTGTGATGTGGCGATAAATCTCGGGCAGTGCGGCGGTCAGGCGGCTTGCATCGGGCACGACTGAAAATCCGTCCGTGCCAAAGATCCGTTGCACCCAGCCCTGCCCTTTCTGATCCACCACGACGCCGTGCACGGCATGGCCTTTGCGGCGGGCTTCGCGCACAGCCATGCGGCTGTCTTCGATCCCGTGGCGGCCTTCGTAGTGATCCAGATCGTTGGGCTTGCCATCGGTGATGACCAGCAGAAGGCGGCGCGCGTTGGGGCGGTCGTCCAGTCCGGTGGAGCTATGGCGGATTGCGGCGCCAAGGCGGGTATAGAAGGCCGGGGTCAGCCCTCCGATGCGCGCCTCGACCCTTGGGCCCATAGGTTCGTCGAAACCTTTGCATTCCTGCACATAGACCCGGCCCCGCTTCAGAGACGAAAACGTGTTGATCGCGAAATCATCGCCGCAGGCGTTCAGTCCCCAAGCCAGCGCGGTCAGCGCTTCTTTTTCCACGTCGATCACCTGACGGTCGCCTATGGCGGCCTCAGTGGAACGTGAAATATCCATCAGGACCGAGATCGCCAGATCACGCTCCAGAACCTTTGCCGCGCGATAGACCCGGTCGCTGGAGCGGCCTGTGGCGCGCAGTTCAACCTGCGCCGCAATCGCGGCTTCCAGATCCAGTTCGTCACCATCCAGCTGGCGCGGCAGGATCACGCGCTTCGGGCGCAGCGCTTCGAACTGCCGTTTCACGGCACGAATGCGCCGGGCGGTGGCTGGGTCGGGGTCGATGGCTTCGACCTCGTCCGCGACGCTGGACAGAACTCGGGCGTGGTCGGGGATATAACTGGCCGTGCGGTGGTCCCATTCAGGATACATGTGTTTGCCAGAGAGCCGCTCGCGATCGGCGTCCTCGGGTGAGAGGTCAAGGTGGAACTTCAGGCGCGTCGCCGTTTTCTTAGACACCTGACCCAGCGCCAGCTCGTCTTGGTCTTCGGCGGCGCGGCGGGCGTTATCCTCGTCATCATCTTCGACGCGACGGTTCATGTTCAGGCTTTCCACCCAGCTGAAAATCGCTTCGAACTTGTGCAGGATCAGGCTGTCGCGACGCTCGGCCAGATCACTTTCGGACCGGCGTGCCGCCTTGGTGCCCTCGGCTTCCTCACCTTGCCCCTGTCCTTGCTCTTCGCTTTCGGGCAGCCGGTCCACGGCTGCGCGTTTGGCCATCGGTCGCAGGTCGGGCCACATCGGCACCGGGCGGAAGGGGCGATAGCCTGACGGGGCCGAATGGGCGTCCAGCAGCGCGCCCGGCTGGCGGATCAGAGTGACAAATTCCATCGCCAGTTTGCCCTTGGGTTCCGGGCCGCCCAGCAAGTGCTCGATGGCGGCTTCCATCGCGGCTTCGACGCGCGGTAATTTGGTGTCAGGGCGCATAGTGCGGCAGGCGCCCACGAGGGTTTCATAAAACCCGCGAAGGCCGGGGCAATCGTTCAGTGTGGCCTGCGTCATGGCGATCGAGGCTTGAAGCGCGCGCAAATCCGCACGTAGGGGATCATCTTCGAAGACTGCCTCGGGCGCATGGGCAACCGAAGCCACCAGCCAGAAATAGAGCGCGGCATTTGCCTCGCGGGCGGGGAACTCGGCAATTTTTTCGGGCAGGCGCAGCGCCTCGCCGTCAAAGCTGGGTCGCACCTCGCGTTCGCGCCATGTGCCAAGGGCCTTGCGGAAAGACAAGCGGTGGTTCGAGACCTTCATCGTTGCTGGCTTGATCTCGGCGGCGTGGCTGCCGCCAAGACCGCGGAAGAACACCCCGAGCCGGCCGGAGATTTCGTCCAGAGACACGGCGGTGTCGTCATGGTCGTCGCGGGCATCCAGAGCGCTGGCATATTTGTGCCAGATCTTGCCAACGGTTTCTTCGGGCTCAAAGGGGTCGAAAATACGTTCGGACATGGGGAACCTCGGGTGATTAGGTTGTCCTGTTTGGGTGTGTTGCGACCGGCGCGTGACCGGTCGCAACTTGGCCTTAGCCGTAGATCGCGGTGACCAGATCCAGAAGGCCCTGCTTGACATCTTCGTCGTCGGTCAGGGGCTCGATCATGGCTGTGCGGATTGCGCGTTCGACGGGCATGCCGTCCTGAACCAGCGTGGCACAGTAGATCACAAGGCGCGTCGAGACGCCCTCTTCCAGATCTTGGCCTTTCAGGCCGCGCAGTTTGTTTGCCAGCCGGACGAGGGACGTCGCCCGGCTGACATCCAGCCCGCTTTCGCGTGTCACAATCTCGATTTCACGGTCGTGGGAAGGGAAATCGAAGTCGACAGAAAGGAAACGCTGGCGGGTTGAAGGTTTCAATGTCTTCAGGATGTTCTGGTAGCCGGGGTTGTAGCTGGCCACGAGCATGAAGCCCGAAGCAGCCTCGATCTCCTCGCCAGTCTTGTCCAGGGGCAAGATGCGGCGGTCATCGGTCAGCGGGTGCAGAACAACGGTGACATCCTTGCGGGCTTCGACAACCTCGTCGAGGTAGCAAATGGCGCCCTCGCGCACAGCGCGGGTCAGGGGGCCATCGACCCAGACGGTTTCTCCACCTTTCAGAAGGTAGCGACCCACAAGGTCGGCGGCAGAGAGGTCATCGTGGCAGGCAACGGTGTAAAGGGGGCGACCCAGTTGGGCGGCCATATGAGCGACGAAGCGGGTCTTACCACATCCGGTCGGACCTTTTAAAAGCAGCGGCAGCCCATGGCGTTCAGCGGCTTCAAAAATTTCGCATTCATCGGCGACGGGTGAGTAGAAGGGGGCCGAAGCCCCCTCCGTGGTTTTTTCTACGGCGGCCATATCAGGCACCTTCGCTTTCAGCACTACGCGTGATGATCTCTTTGCGCGGCGCAAGTTGGGCGTAAATGAACAGGATCGCACCGATGACGACGCACAGGCCAGAGCCCCAGCGCATCAGGTAGAAAATGTTCAGACCTTCCTGAATGTCCATGAAGTTCTCACCCATGACGCGCTGCAGGTGCGTTTGCACGGTGCCTGCAAAGGTCAGGACAAAGGTCATGAACGCCATACCACCGGTCATCAGCCAGAAACTGACCATGTTGAGGACCTGGTTATAGGGGTCGCGACCGGTCAGGATCGGGAAGGCATAGGTGAAGATCGCCAGGTTCACCGACACATAAGCGCCGAAGAAGGCAAGGTGACCGTGAGCGGCCGTGATCTGCGTGCCGTGGGTGTAATAGTTCACACCGTGCAGCGTGTGCAGGAAGCCCCAGACACCTGCGCCAAAGAAGGCGACAGTTGCGGCACCCAATGCCCAAAGCAAGGCCGCTTTGTTCGGGTGGTCGCGTTTGCCTTTCCACACCATGACAAAGCTGAAGCTCATCATGGCGAAGAAGGGGATCACCTCAAGCGATGAGAAGATCGAACCGATCCACTGCCAGTAGCCGGGCAGACCGATCCAGTAGTAGTGGTGACCTGTACCCAGAATGCCCGAGAACAGCGCGGTGGCGACGATGATATAGAGCCATTTTTCAATGACCTCACGGTCCACACCGGTCAGTTTCAGAAGCAGGTAGGCCAGGATCGAGGCCATCACCAATTCCCAGGTACCTTCCACCCACAGGTGGACGATGTACCACCAGAACATTTTGTCCAGCGCCAGGTTTGCGGGGTTGTAGAAGGCAAACAGGAACAGCAGTGCCAGACCCCAGAGGCCCAGAAGCAGCACGTTCGTGATCGCGGTTTTACGACCCTTCAGAACCGTCATCGAGATGTTGTAAAGGAACATCAAAGCGGCAACGACGATGCCCACTTTCACCCAGACCGGCTGTTCGATGAACTCGCGGCCTTCCTTGCCCAGCAGCCAGTTGCCTTGGAACAGGTCGAACACATAGGTCACGACCACGCCCGCGGTTCCCAGCAGCAGGATGATCAGCTGCAGATAGGCCAGCTTGGGTGAATGGATCTCGCGTTCAGCTTCTTCCGGTACAAGGAAGTAGGCCGCACCAAAGAACCCCAGAAGCAACCACACGACCAAAGAGTTGGTGTGCAGCATGCGGATGATGTTGAACGGCAGCAGCTCGGACAGGAAGTTCGGGCTGACATAGATCCAACCTGCCAAAAGGCCACCTGACACCTGCACGGCGAACAACACCATGGCTGCCAGGAAGTACCAATAGGCAATTTTTTGTGTTTGGTATTTCATGTCTTGTCTCCTCGTCCGGCCTTAGCCCGCCTCGTTGGGCGGCCAACCTTGGGCGTCGATGGTGTTCACCCAGCGGAAGAACTCCGCCAGATCACGAATCTCTTCGTCGCTCAGGTTGAATTGTGGCATCTGACGACGCCCTTCGATGCCGGTCGGCTGCGCTTCCATCCAACCTTTCAACACCTCAAAGGCGTCTTCAGGTTCGTCTTGCACACCCCACCGGGTCATCACGTTTTGAAGTTCCGGGGCAAAGTAGGCACCTTCCCCCATAAGTGTGTGGCAGTTAATGCAGGCGTGTTTTTCCCACACATGTTTGCCACGGGCGACACTGTCCGTCAGTGGGGCATTTGCTGTCGACTGGTTCACGACGTAGCGAACCGAATGTGCCGACAAAATCAAAAAGACCACAATGAAGAACAGCGAGCCGCCATAGAACACGTTACGTGCCATGGTCTTAGTCATGACTTCTCGCATATCGGCCTCCAGCTCAGTTATCCGAGTTTTTTGATAGGCGAGTCCCCGCGCAAGCTGCTTGACTATTGTTAAGGAGCTTGCGCTTTCGGGTTGTGGTCGTGATCGAAGCGACGCTCTGTTTCACCGCTGGCTTAAACTCGAGGGTGTCATGCGCGCGCCTGATCCGGCTCAGCGTGCGGCACAAGCCGCGCGCCAAACCGCCATAGAACGGGCTTTGGAAATTGGACGCGGTGCGGGAAAGATCGCACAGATTTGCGCTCCCACACCGGAGAGTTCTCTTTACCCACCCTCCCGAGGACCGGGAGGGAGAGCGTTATTGCGCTCGGAATGGAAATTGAACAGAGAAGCCGCAATGGAGGGGCGGTAATGGCCCATTCCCCTCCTTCGCAACGATTGCGGTGAAAGCCGGCTTCAGGATTGTCTGACTTGCCTAACTTGGCTTCAGGTCCGTGAGGTCTCGAACGCTGCCCAAGCTTTCTCGAACATGTCGAAGTCAAACCCGTCGGCACGGGCGGGATCCAGAACCAGCTTTTCGGTATCGAGCAGTTTGTGGATCGCGTCTTCGAGCATTGGCACTACCTCGGGTGGGATGACCAAGGCACCATGTCGGTCGGCATGCACCAGATCGCCGTCGCGCACTGTCATGCCGAAAATCTCGACCTCGGTGCCGATCTCTTTCACATGAACGAAGCCGTGGCTCGGGCCGATTGATCCTGCCACCACAGGGAAGCCTTCGGGCAGATCGCCAAGGTCGCGCATCACGCCGTTGGTCAGCGCGCCCGATATGCCGAAGCCTTTGTGGACAGTCGTGTTGATCTCGCCCCAATAGGCGCCGATGGCGTGGGGATAGTCCAAGTCCTCGACCACTGTAACCGCCGGGCGCGGACCTTCTGACATGTGGCGATAGTAGTTCATGCGCCGCTCTTTGATCACGGCGGGGTCTTCTTCAGGCGGGTTCACGGCGGCGATTTTCGCAGTGCGGGCATAGCCCACCATCGCCCCGCCATCCGGGTCCGAGCACAGCATGGTGCCACGGGTGAAGGCGCTGAAGCCGCGTTTGCCTTGGGCCACTTCGATGGCGTTGCAAATGGTGGGCGTGTCGACTTTTTGCAGAAGGGCAAGAAGGGATGGGGTCATAGGGCCTCCAACCAGCGGGACAGGGCCGCCGTGGTTTGTTCAGGTTGTTCCAACGTGGGCAAATGGCCCGCGTCTTCGATGATTTCAAGCGTGCTGTGGGGCATGAGGTCATGCATCAGTTCATGGCGCGAGACAGGGCACAGCGCGTCATCCCGCCCACACAGCACAAGCGTCGGTCCAGTGAAGGCGCGCAGCGTATCCGTCTGGTCCGGGCGGTCGCGCAGGGCCTTGGACTGGTTTACGAACACCTCTGGGCCCAGATCCATTGCCATCGCCATGCACAGGTCCAGTATGGCCCCGCGATTAGGGCCGTCGGTCAGATAGTTCGGCTTCATTTCATCTCGCATGACCCGGCGTAGCTCACCGTTCTTGGCGGCGGCAATCTGTGGCGCGCGGCGGGCTTTGACCTCTTCCTTTTCAGCCAAGGGGTTGGTGTCCATAAGGGCCATCCCGGCAACGCGGTTAGGGTCTTGGCGCAGAACCTCCATCGCCAGAATGCCGCCCATCGACAGACCCGCCACCGCAAAGCGCGGCGGCGCGTTGCGCAGCACGCTCCTGGCCAGCGCGGACATGCTGTCATGCGCGCCCATCGGCATGATCACAAGGGGAGTGGGCCCGGACAGCGCGTCGATCTGCGGCCCAAACAGGCGCGCGTCGCACATCATCCCGGGCAGCAGGATCAGAGGCGTCATTTGACCAAAGCCGCCCCATCGGACAGTGATTTCAGCTTGGCGTAGGCAATGTCGGGGTCAACCGCGCCGAACCCCGCAAACGTGCCAAAGCCGCAATCCGAGCCGGCAATCACACGGTCTGCACCCACGATGTCGACAAAGCGGGTGATGCGTTCAGCAACCAGCTCGGGATGTTCCACGAAGTTGGTTGTCGTATCGACCACGCCGGGCACCAGCACCTTATTGTCCGGGATATCCGCCTTACGATCGCGGAAGGTCGTCCATTCGTGGCCGTGGCGCGGGTTCGAGGTTTCAAACAGCACGTAGCGCGACTTGGTCGCCATCAGCGTGTCGAACATCTTGGACATGGGTATGTCGCAGCAATGCGGGCCTTCGTAATTGCCCCAGCAAATATGCACGCGCACCTTGTCGGCGGGCACGTCGGACAGCGCATGGTTCAGCGCCTCGACATGCATGTTCGCGACCTTGATGAACTCGTCATCCGACAGGTCCGTGAACAGCATATGGCGCGACAGGGCCAGATCGGGGCAGTCCAGTTGCAAGTCCAGACCCGAGGCAACGATGGTCTCGTATTCCGTCTTCATTGCGTCGGCCAGTGCAGCCAGATAGGCCTCGCGACTCTTGTAATAGTCGTTCTGCAGAAACAGGGAAATCACGCCGGGCGAGGCGGCGTTCATGAAGCCCCGCTCGGCACCATGTTCGGCCATCGCAGCCTTCAGATTGGCGATGTCTTTTTCAAGCTCTCCCTGCCCCTTCGACACCACCTCGCCCACACACATGGGGCGGGCATATTTTGGCGTGCCACCATCATCGGCAAGGCGCTTCAGAAAGCCGGGGAACATCTTCAGATCGGCAGGCGCGTTGCGCGGGCTATCGCCTGCAAAGCCGGTATAACGATCCTTCACATAGGTCGCGTAGGAGATTTTCGAGGTCTCTCCATCGGACACGATGTCGACCCCGGCCTCAACCTGTTTACGCACGGTCTCGGATACCGCGGCGGTCATGCAGGCGTCAAACTCGGCTTGATCGAAAGGCTGCTCGTTTTCGCGGGCGAATATGAAATCGACCACGTTCTGCGAGCGTGGGAGGGAGCCCACATGGGTGGTTTTGATATGCGTCATTGTGGGCTCCTTCCCGTTGGTTTCAGATCAGTTTCCGGTCCACGTGGCACCCGCCGGATCATCCGTGGCGGTGATGCGGTACAGTCCCGCCTCACCGGTCATGGATGGTGCTGCCGAATAGCTTTCACCGGGCAAAACCAGAACGGTGTCGCCGCCGGATACCGTGGTGGTCACATCATTCACCGACACGCGCCAATGGCCGCGTGCGGGCATCAGGACCACCGGTTTATCCGCGGTGACCGCATCGTTCTGAGCCGAGCCACGGGCGAGGAACTCGACCTCGAACCCCGGCTTGTCTTTGATGACGGCATCTTCGCCGATGACCTTCGCAGGCCCTTTGGCCGCTAGGGCTGCCAGATCCCAATAACGAGCGACATAGTGGCCGATCACTGCATCCACCGGCACCTCGGGATAGTCCTTCAGTTGCTCGTCAGTCAGCAGCGGCATCGGGGCCACGTTGTGGGGCAGTTCCTCGCCCTTCTTGCTGTCATAGAGCACGCCGTTTTCGCCCAGCATCAAGCCATGCGTTTCGGCGTCTTGGATGACATGCGGGGCCCAGGTCACACCACCGCCCGCATCATCGCCGCCAAGGATCGACATGATCATGCCGTAGTCATCGCCAACGTTCTCGAACCCACGGAAGATGCCGGTGGGTATGTTGAAAATGTCGCCTTCCTCGGCGATGAATTCACCTGCTTTGCCGTGCAGGCCCCAGAAAAAGCGCCAGCGGCCTTTGGCCACGAAGAACACCTCGGCGGTGGTGTGGCTGTGCAGGCTGTTGCGGCATTTCGGGGGCTGTCCTGCCGCGCCAATGTTGAAGCCAATCTTGTCCGTGATGTGGACATGCTGGTCGGGGCTTTCCGACACGCCGCCGCCAATGATGGTGAAGTTTTCCTTCTGGTCCGAGCCCGGCGTGTGGGCGTCGATGAAGGCGGTTTTACAGGGCTGCAGTTCGCCATAGCGGACGATGCGGGATTGGATGGTACTCATATCTTTGTTCCTTTCATGTGCTGAGATTGTGGGGTCACATCTCAGCCCCGGGCGGGCGATTGTTCAGCCGCTTCGCCCGCAAGGCTGCCCGAAAGCAGTGGAACCTGCGGGTCGCCTGACTGGCATCCAGATATGAAATCCGGCTCGCCATTCAGAGATCACCCGTGTGCAGCAAGATCTGTTTCCAGACCGAGGTTTCGTCGAACAGGGTCCATTCGCGACGCAGTTTGACCTGACCGGGTAGAACCGCGCCGAACTCGGCATGACTGGCACCCATCACATGGACCTGCGCGCCTGTTGGACGCCCGAACGCGCCCCAGCCGTCATGTGTCCCTGTCAGGCTCCACCTAATGGCGGAGCGGGGCGGCATATGCGCGTCGTCGCGGCCAATCTGATGGTGGATTTTGAACTTTGCCGACGGGAAGGAGGCGCGCAGACCCATCCAGAACCGTTCGACGGGATCCCAGCCGTGGCCGGTCACACCGCCCGCAAATTCAGCCTGCACCGCGCGGTCGTATTCCGCTTTGATCACGGTGATGTCGGCGTTCATGATACGGGTCAGAATGCCGGCGTGGCGACTTCCCCATTCATTGTCATTGCCGTGCCCTCTATAGGGGCCGGTTTGGTCGATCTCGGGCGTGAAGGGTTTGACACAGGCCTCGGGTCCGCCTTCGCGGGTAATCAGATCGCGGGCATAGTCCACAACATCCCAACCCATCTGCCGCACAATCGCGCCTTGGTCGCGGATCAGCCATTCGTCGTCGATGGCGTTGTTCTTGGCGTGGCAATCGGCAATCACGCGATAGGCCAAACGTTTGCCCGTAGCGGCCCCGTAGACGCCATCCCCCAGATGGGTCGCCGTGGTCAGAATCCGGTGCGAGGACAGCATCCCATCCTCGGGTGTGCCGGACCAGATCACATCCTCGCCCAGCAGCTCGCGGTCGGGAAATTCAGCAAGGGTCGCCATGGTGGCGCCAATCACGCTTTCATTGCCGATCACCACACTGCCGGGGCTGCGCACCACGATTTTGGGCGCGTAATAGTCATGCAGCGTGGCCAGCCCGCGATCTTCCCAAATCTCTTTGGTGATCCCGATAATGTAATCAGGAAAATCGCGGAACTTGGGGTCAAATCCCTTCATTGGTCCATCCTTTGGGCTTGCGGGCAGAACCGCGCACGATCAACGGCCCTTCGATGGCCTCGCGGCGCGGTTCTGCGGCGTTTGGGTTTTCGATATGCTGCATCAAAGCCGAGACCGTGGCATCCACCATCCGGTTCACGGGCTGGCGGATCGTGGTCAGGTCATAGGCCCCCCACGACGCCATCGGCACATCGTCATAACCGATGACTGAGATGTCTTGGCCGACCACCACGCCATGGGCACGCAGCCGGTCAATGACCGCGAAGGCCATATGGTCATTGCCGACGAAAATGGCGTCCGGGGTGTGATCGCGCAGCAGGGTCTCGGTGCACTCCATCGCCACATCGCGATTATACATTCCATCCAGCGTGGCCACCGACGCGGCCCCTGCCTCGGCAAGGGCGGCATTGAAGCCTTGCTGCCGTTCACGTCCGGTCGAACTGCCTTGCCAGCCCGAGATATGCGCGATCCGTTCGTGACCTGCCTCGAGCAGGAATTCTGCCACCTGTCGCCCACCCGCTATGTTATCCGATGTCACCTCGACAAAGGGGCTGTTGTCTTGGCCCCTGTTGAACAGAACCACCGGGATGCCAGCTTGTGTAGCGCGTTCCGCCAGGTCCGACGACAACGAGACTGACGCCGCCACGATCCCATCCACTTGGTAGTCCATCAGATCTTGAATCACGCCGTCGATCCCGTCTGTCGAGTTTGGCGCCGTGAAAATCAGGATGTGATAGCCCTGTTCCTGAAGCGCATTGGACAGCTTCTCGAGCACGATCGGGTAGAACTGGTTTTCCAGATAGGCCACCACCAGCCCGATGATGCGCGACCGACCTGACACCATGGCGCGCGCAAGAACATTGGGGCGATAGCCCAGTTCAGCCGCAGCTTTGCGTACCTTCTCGATCGTTTTCTTCGACGCAGACGCTCCGGGTGTATAGACGCGGCTGACCGCAGACTGGCTGACGCCAGCGCGTTCGGCAACTTCGGCGGATGTGACCTTGAGCTTCATTCTGCCGTCCACCCCCCATCGATCATCAAGGCGGTTCCGGTAATCAGGCTAGACGCCTCGGACGCCAGAAAGACCACCCCGCCCATAATGTCCTCGACCTGACCAATGCGGCCAAGCTTGATCTTGTCCTCGATCCAGGCACGACGCTCGGGGCGATCAAAGGTCGACTGAGTCAGCGGGGTCACGATGAAGGTCGGGCAGATCGTGTTGATCCGGATGCCCTTCTTGCCCCACTCAATCGCCATAGACTTGGTGAAGCCTTCCACCGCGTGTTTGGTGGCGGAATAGACAGCGCGGTCCAGACCGCCAACCTTGGCCATCTGACTTGAGATGTTGATCAGCGATCCGGGTTTATCTGCTTCAATCAGCCCTTTGGCCACGGCTTGCGTCAGGAAATAGGCCCCTTTGATGTTCAGACCCGCGACGGCATCGAAATCATCTTCCATGGTGTCTTCGGCAGCGGAGTGGCGCGCCAACCCGGCAGAGTTCACCAGCACATCAAATGGACCGTGCTCTGCCACCGCAGCCTGCGTGGCCGAGACGTCTGCGACATCCATGGCCAGCGCCCGCGCCGAGAACCCTGCATCCTTCAACTGCGAGACCAGATCCTCCAGCGCCTCGGCACGACGGGCCGCGACCGTGACCTCAGCCCCAGCCTCGGCCACAGCCACAGCGCAGGCCAGACCAATACCCGAACTGGCCCCGGCGACCAATGCGCGTTTTCCGTCCAGTCGGAAAGAAGGGGTATTGGGCAGGGTCATGGGCGGTCTCCGGTCTTAGTAATTCTGCCCGTTGGTCGGGCCTTGTTGAACATGCGCATACGTGCCAGCACATCCACACCCAACTGGTCGAAAATGTCCAGCAGATCGACCAGCACCCAGTTCTCACGGATCAACCCGTTTTCCATGCGCCAGAAGTCCAGTGAGCGCAGCGTGATCTCTTGCCCAGCGGGCGCGATCCCCAACCAGCCATCGCCGCTGATTGTTTGTTTCATGTTGGGCCAGCCCGTAACAGCGGCATAGTCGCCATCCCCGAAGAAGTGGAAGGTCAACGCGTCGTCGTGGGCGCCGCGATCGGGCATGGCGGCCAAAAACGGGATTTGATGCCAGTTGCGAAAGCCTTCGAAGCCGCGCGCGGTGCCGATCCCGGCAGGGCCGTACCAGTTGAACCGTGGATGCCAGAAGCGCTCCATTTCCATCACCTCGGGCCCACCTTGCGCGGGGTGCCGGACAAGATGGGACAGCATATCGACGATATGGTCGCAGGACGCCTGGGCCCGCGCGGCATCCCACGGATCCGCCACACAACCGTCTTGCGTTGCAGGTCCGGGAACAAAAATCTCACGCCCGAGCGACGGAGCCATGGGCCATGCCCCAGCCTGCATCATCAGTTCCGGGATGTCCCAGATCGCCTGCACCTCGACAACCTTGTCGCCGTTGAAGCGGTAGAACTCGTGAAAGCGCATATGTGCCAGATGACCAGTCGGTGGAATGTCCAGCCAAGGCGCGGTGAAGGTGCCAAGATAATGCCCAGCGCACCCGACCCAATCGCAGCCGTGGCCATCCACGCCCGCCATGACGATCCAGTCGCGCCGTTCCAAATCGGGCATCGCAGATAGGAGCGGCGCATAGGCGGTTTTATAGACTTCGCCTGCCCCGCGCATCGTGCCAATGGGATGACACAAACGGATCTCGGCATCCTCGGCCAGAAGCCCTTCGAGAGCCTCCCGCACCGGCTGCCCAGAGAAATCCCGCATCGCCGCACGCAGGGGCGCAATCAACTGCTTGTGGCGGCTATGACGGTCCATCTTTCCTCTTGTTCAAAATACCTTGGGGAGCGCGGGGCAGTGCCCCTCATCCCCCGTCTTCATCTCACTCTGCGGCGTCGCGATAGGGTGCCCCTTCGCCATAGGGGATGTTGATCCCGCCATAGCGACGCACCCGCAGATTGCACTGTTCGGCATGCCCAACAAAGCCTTCCAGCATGCACAGACGCGAGCCGTATTCGCCGATCAGCGTTGCCGCCTCGTCGGTGGTGACTTTCTGATAGCTGTGCGTTTTCAAGAACTTGCCCACCCAAAGACCGCCGGTATAGCGCCCGGCCTTCTTGGTCGGCAGCGTGTGGTTGGTGCCGATCACTTTGTCGCCATTGGCGACATTGGTGCGCGGGCCAAGAAACAGCGCTCCATAGCAGGTCATGTTTTCAAGGAACCAGTCATCACGATCGGTCATCACCTGCACGTGCTCGGATGCGATATCGTCTGCCACGGCCAGCATCTCATCATAGGTATCGCACAGGATCACCTCGCCATACTCCTCCCAGCTGACACGTGCAGTGCCAGCGGTGGGCAGGATGTCTAGGATGCGGTCGATCTCGGACAGGGTCTCCTCGGCCAGGCTCCGAGAGTTGGTGACAAGCACAGCAGGAGAGTTATATCCGTGCTCTGCCTGACCGAGGAGATCAGTGGCGCACAGTTCGGCGTCCACGGTGTCGTCCGCAATCACCATGGTTTCAGTCGGGCCCGCGAACAGATCGATGCCAACGCGGCCAAAGAGCTGACGCTTGGCTTCGGCCACGAAGGCGTTGCCGGGGCCGACCAGCAGGTGCACGGGCGCAATGCTTTCCGTACCAATGGCCATCGCACCCACCGCTTGGATGCCGCCCAGAACGTAGATCTCGTCCGCGCCACCCAGATGCATGGCGGCGATCACTGCGGGGTTTGGTTCGCCGTTGAAGGGCGGCGTGCAGGCGATGATGCGCGGCACGCCGGCCACCTTTGCCGTGGCGACTGACATATGCGCCGAGGCCACCATCGGGAACTTGCCGCCGGGCACATAGCAACCCACCGATTGCACCGGGATATTCTTGTGTCCAAGGATCACGCCGGGCAAGGTTTCAACCTCGATATCCAGCATGCTGTCGCGCTGCGCTTGGGCGAAGTTCGTCACCTGCTCTTGGGCGAAGCGAATGTCAGCCATGTCTTGGTCCGAGACCTTGTCGATGATGGCCTTGATCTCGTCTTCAGATAGGCGATAGCTGGGACGGTCGTAACTGTCGAACTTGACCGCCAGTTCGTGCACTGCTGCGTCGCCACGCGTCTCGATGTCTTTCAGAGTGGCGGCGACAACGGCCGCCGTCTTGGCGTCATCCTCGGCACGGTCTGCTTCGGGTTTGCCACGTTTCAGGTATTCGATGGTCATGGTCTTATCCTTGGTTCTTGGGACGCGGCGCTTCTTTTTCGCCGCGATCAAATGCTTCCCAGCCCTCGCCGTTGAAAAGGTCGACGCCCAGCTGTGCGGCGACATGGGCGAAATCTACGTTCACCCAGTTGTCGACGATCTTGCCGTCCACGACCTTCCAGAAATCCATATAGCGGATCTCGACCCGCTTGCCGGTGGGCGCGATGCCCATAAATTCCCCTGAATGGGTAGCTTCCTGACGCCCGAAGGCGGCGGCCCATTCGCCCATGTAAAGGCGGGCCTCATCGATGCAGGTTTTGTCCGAAAACGCGGCTTGGAACGGGCGCTGCCAGTTGTCTTGGAACTCTTGCAGTCCCGTCTTGGTGCCGCAGCCTTGGTTGCCCATCCAGCGGAACCCTTGGGCAAAGAACTCGCCAATGTCGTCGATGCGGTGGTCGTTCAGACCGTCCACCATGGTTTCGATCACCCGGCGGGTTTCGTCTGTTTTGCTTATGTCAGTGTCGCGCGTCAGCACGGCTTGTTCGGGACGGGAGCCTTTCATCGGGCCTCTCCTTTCAGAATGCATTGGGGTCGTGAGGGGGTGACGCGCACCCCGCTCAGAAAATCCCGTGGCATTCTGTTCAACGCCGGATGGCGCGCCATGGCGTTATGACGGGCGGATGCGCTCATCCCTTTACGGCTCCGGCGGTCAGACCCGAAACGATCTGGCGCTGGAAGAACATCACCAGGACGAACAGGGGCGCAGTAGCCGAGACAACAGCCGCAACAGCAAACATCACGTTGCCTTCGGTATAGGTCGTGCCAAGGAAAGCGGCGATGGCAGGCACCATGGTGCGGTTGCTTTCCGACAGCAGCATCGCGGTAACAGCGAAGTCGTTATAGGCCAGAAGGAAGCTGAACAGTCCGGTGGTGATCACGCCCGGCCACATGACCGGCACGATGACATGGCGGAAGGCCTGAAACTGGGTACAGCCATCCACTTTGGCACTTTCATCCAGTTCCTTGGGGATGTTCTGGAAGAAGGAATGCAGCATCCATAGCGTGAAGGGCTGGTTGATCGCCACAAGTACGATGATCGTGGTCGGCAGAATGCCCCAAACGTTCCATTCAAAGAAGGGCAGCAGATACCCGGCGACCAAGGTAATCGGCGGCATGGCGCGGAAGATCAGAGCGGTGATGAGCAGCCAGAAGGTATAGCGATAGCCAGAACGCGACAGAGCATAGCCACCCAGCGTGCCGATTGTCAGCGAGGTCAGGACCACGAAGAAGCACACCATGAAGGTGTTGATGACATTGCGCCAGAACTCTTCCTGCACCCATGCGCCGTGATAGGCGGCACCGGTGAAGGCGCTGTCATAGGTTGCCTTGGTGCGCTCACCCGTGATGGCATTGGTCCAGTCTGCGATCGAGAAGAAGTCGAGCTCGACCTTGAACGATCCCCACAGCGTCCAGAAGAACGGGAAGGCGGCAAGGATGAACCACAGCCCAACAAAGCCATAAATCATGATGCTCAGGCCCAGCGGGCGTCTTTGTGCTTTGGAGGCCATGTTACTTCCCCTTAAAATCACGCCAAGTGCGCACCAGGACGGGCGACAGCAGGATTGCGACGCCAATGATTGTCAGAACCGAGGTTGCAGAAGCAGCCGAGAGCTGTCGGGTTTCGCCGCCGAGATCGTTGAAGATGATCCACGACAGTGATGTGGCATGCGCCGAGGCGTTGAAGCCGACCACAGGCTCGAAGACCCGGAAGTTGTCCATCAGCTGGATCAGCGCCACAAAGGTCACCAGCGGCATCAGGTGTGGAACAACCACGTATTTGATCTGTTGCCAGCGGGTTGCACCGTCAATCTGAGCGGCCTCGATCTGGTCTTTGGGCAAGGTCTGAAGCCCGGCATAGAAGACCACGAAGGCAAATGGGGCCGAGTGCCAGATCCCGTAGACGATCAACATCACCCAGGTCAGCCCGGTCGATGCCTTGAGCGAGAAATTCGGATCCCCCGCCAGCGCCACCAGCGCCGAACCGATGATGCCGCGACTGTCGACCATCCAGAACAGGATCAGCGAGCCGATCAGCGGCGTCACGATCATCGGCAGAAGCGAGAAGAAGATCATCAGACCCTTCAGGTGGCGGTGCAGCGAGTTCACGGCGAGCGCGATCATCAAGCCGACCACAATCAGCATCGGGGTCACGATGAAGGTAAATGTCAGGGTAAATGCCAGCGCGCGATAAAGCGGCAGGTTGAACAGGCGGTCCCAGAAGTCACCCCAGGTCTCTGCGGTGTCCCATGCCTCGTTCAGTTCAGCAATCGCAAGGTGTCCGCGGTCCAGATAGATATCCAGCCCGACGAAACGACCAAGGGGTTGCGCGTCGCGGATGGCGCGGGTGGCCTCTTGGTCGACGGTGGTTTCGGTCGTACAGCCCACCAGAGGGGTGCAGTTCTCAACGGTCTTTAAGACCGCTTCATGTGGGGCAAAGACCGACTGGGTCACCACCGAAACAATCGGCAGCGCGATGAACAGAAACATCGCAAGACCCGTCGGCAGGAAGAACCAGAAGAACGTTCTATGTTTCATCTTGGGACCCAGACTAAGTGAATGAAAACCGGAGAGGATTGCCCCTCTCCGGTTGGGAGGAAGACTTACTTAAGGAAGCCTTTTTCCATGGCTGCAGCGCGATATGCTGCTTCGATGTCGGCAAGCGCTTGCTCGGCGCTTTCCTTGCCTTGCAGGAAGTCGGCCAGTTCGTTGCCGATCGCGCCATGCATCAGGCCCATATAGGGAACCATCGGGTAGGGCACTGTGCCAGCTTTTGCAGCGTCGAACACACCAATTGCTGCCTCGGTCGGCTCATAGCCTTCGATCAGCCAGACAGCTTGCGATGCGATTTCCGCATCCTGCATCAGCTCGGGACGGATACCGTTCATCATAGCAACGAAGGTCGCCTCGGCTTCCTCGTCCGAAATGTTCTTGGCTACGGTCCAGCCATCCCACCACAGCGTCGACGCCGGGATCGAACCGCCGCCCACGGTCATCGGACCCGCGATGGCGTGGCCGTTCTTGACCTCGTCTGTGACACCGTCAGCAGTGGTCTGGGTTGCGGCGCGCGAGCCCCACATGTTCAGAAGCGCGATGTTGCCCGCACGGTATTCGGCATTGGTCGCGTTCGAGTCATGAGTCAGGAAATCGGGGTTCATGTACTCGGTCAGCGCCTTCATCATGTTCAGCGTGTTCACGCCAGCTTCCGAGTTGATGTTCGGTTCTGCGGTGCCTTCCTTAAAGAAGGTGCCGCCATAACCGATGAACATGTTGTTGAATTCCTGCGCCAAGTTCCAACCCGCAGCATATGCGCCGCCGATCGGGTTCTGCATGACGCCCTTCTCGCGGATCATCTTGGCCGCCTGGAGCATCTCTTCATAGGTTTTTGGCGGCTCGATGCCCAGATCGGCCAGAACATCCTTGCGGTACATCAGGTGCTGGGCATTTGCCATGAAGGCAACAGCCATTACTTTGCCGTCGACGGTGATCAGCTGCGACTTCTGCAAGCCTTGCCCATGCTTTGCGACCAGTTCATCCAGCGGACGCACCAGATCGTCATTCATCAAGATGGTCAGGGTCGAGTTCGCCACGATCGCCGAGGTGTACTCTGCCGGGTTGCCCTGCATACCGGCCACGTGGATGTCCTTGTGGTCCGCAGTCAGGTTTCTCTTTACCTCTGCACCGGTACATTCCGCCGCGCCTGCGCCAACGGTCTGAATTGCCGGGAATTCGTTGCCGATGATGTTCACGCGCGCGCCAATTTCACAGGCAAAGGCGCTTCCTGCCATGAGGGCAAAGGCGCTGGACAGAGCCACTTTCCTAAAAAACATTGGTATTCCTCCCTGGGTGGTGGGTGCATCTTCGAAGTCTGCACCCTTTGATGGTCCCGCCTTGCGGCGGAAGAAGTGGGGTTAACTCCCCAAACGTGCCCCTGTTTCAGCATCGAACAGGTGGCAGTGATCTTTGTGGATATGCATCGAGACGGTGTCGTCGATTTCGGCGCGGAATGTCTTGTCGGCTTTCACTGACACCAACTGACCGGCCAAACGGACCGAGACCATGGTGCTGTCTCCCAACAGCTCCAGGGTGTAGATCGGCGCGTTTATCTCGCCTTTGGAGCCATCAACAACGACGTTCGCGTCCTCGGCGCGGAAGCCAAGGGTTATGGGGCCGTCGGGGGCATCCAGCCCGGTAACTTCAGTGTATTTCGAACGGAACACTCCGCCTTCCATCGTACCCTCGATCAGGTTCATGGCAGGTGAGCCGATGAAGCTGGCGACAAAGGTGTTGGCCGGTCGGTCATAGATGTCGACCGGCGTTCCAACCTGCTGTACCACTCCCTGCTTCATAATGACCACGCGGTCGGCAAGGGTCATCGCCTCGATCTGGTCGTGGGTCACATAGATCGTGGTCACGGCCAACTCGTGCGACAGGTTCTTGATCTGCGCCCGGGTCGAGACGCGCAGCTTTGCGTCAAGGTTCGACAGTGGTTCGTCCATCAGAAACACATTGGGCTCGCGCACGATGGCACGGGCCAAGGCCACGCGCTGACGCTGGCCGCCCGACAGTTCGGCCGGTTTGCGGTGTAGGAAATCGTCCAGCTCGACCATGGCGCTGGCGCGGCGGACTTTTTCGTCATGGGTTTTGGGGTCAATGCCGCGCACCTTGAGCGGAAAGCGGATGTTCTCGTAGACGTTCATGTTGGGATAGAGCGCATAGCTTTGGAACACCATCGCTACATCGCGGTCCTTGGGCTCGAGATCATTGACCTTGACGCCATCGACCAGAATGTCGCCTTCGGTCGCATCTTCAAGCCCTGCGATCATGCGCATGGTGGTGGTCTTGCCACAGCCCGACGGTCCCAGAAGCACCAGAAACTCTTTATCCGCAATGGTCAGGTCGAAGTTTTCAACCCCCACGAAACTGCCCCAACGCTTGCTGATGTTCTTCAGCTGAATCTCGGCCATTCGGATTCCCCTCCCATTGGAATCAGTTTTTGCATACGCATGCAAAAACGTTAGACTGGCCTGCGACAATTTGGCAAGGTAATTTTGCAAGCGTATGCAAATAGTCCTCAAGCCACTGACGGGAAGCGAAAATTAATGAAGATGATTCAAGACGCCAAAGCCGTGGTGCAGCGATTCCATGCCGCGTTCGACGCCCCAGACTCAGATCTGGTGCAGGTCTTGCAGGCACATACAGGCGCAAATTTCGTGTGGCGCGGGTTCCATCCGTTTAATGAGATGACCGCCCCTTCGCAGGTTGCGACCGACTTTTGGCGTCCGCTGCGCCAAAGTCTGACATCGCTCCAGCGGCGCCAAGATATCTTTTTTGCAGGCGCCAACCACATGGACGAATTCTCTAGCGTCTGGGTGGTGTCTATGGGGCACCTGATGGGTCTGTTCGACAAGGCCTTTTGCAGCATCCCGCCGACCGGCAAAATCGCCATGCTACGCTATTGTGAGTTTCACAAGGTCGAAGGAGGCAGGATCGTCGAGACGGCAATGTACTTCGACCTGCTGCACCTGATGGCTCAGGCGGGCATTGTGCCTTTCCCCGACCATACCGCCGCTCAATTGGTGCAACCCGGGCCACAAACCCATGACGGGTTGCTGTTCGATGACCGACCCTCACAGGAAGGCAGGGATACGCTGGCCCTGATCAACCGCATGATTGGTGATCTTGGGCAATGGGACAACGAACTGAGTCTCGAAGATGAGTTGCGACAGACTTGGGCCGAGGACATGCTATGGTGGGGGCCGACCGGAATCGGTGCGACCTATACGATCCAACGATATGCGAAACAGCACTCTGGCCCATTCCGTGCAGCATTCTCGGACCGGTCCAAAACCACCCACATCGCCCGACTGGCCGAGGGCGCTTATGGTGGTTTCTTCGGTTGGCCCAATTTCACGGCCCGTCTAAGCTGTGACTTCATGGGAATGCCTGCGACCAATAAGACGAGTGAGTTTCGCGTGATCGACATCTATCGCCGTGACGGGGATAAGCTGGCCGAGAACTGGATCTTCATCGACCTTCTGCATTTTTGGAAATCGCAGGGCCTTGATGTCCTGCAGCGCCTACAGGACGGAGAATACGCATGATCGACGCGCATCATCACCTGTGGGACCTGACTGCGGTTCGCTATCCTTGGCTGATGGCCAAAGGCGTCGAACGGTTTTTCGGAGACCCCTCACCGATTCAACGAAACTATCTGCTGGATGAATTTCGCAGGGATGCGGCGGCACAAGGGGTCTCGGCATCGGTCCACATTCAGGTCGGCGCCGATGACGGCTTGGCCGAGGCCAAATGGGTACAGTCCGTCGCCGATGCCACGCCAGACTGGCCGATTGCGCAGGTAGTGTTCTGCGACCTGACCGGAGCGGATCTGAACGCGCAGCTCGATGCCTTTCAAGCGCTGTCCACCGTCAAGGGCGTGCGTCAGATCGTCGGCCGCGCGCCTGGTGAAGACGCAGTAACAGGCACCAACGACCTGCTGGACAATCCGCGATTTCTTGAGGGGCTGCGCGAGGCTGGCCATCGCGGACTGTCCTTTGATCTGCAATTGATCCCCGAGCTGATGGCCAAAACTGCGCGGGTGCTGGAACAGGCCCCGGACACCAAGGTCGCCCTATGCCATGCAGGCAGCCCGAATGATCGTTCAACCGCGGGGCTTGCCGATTGGGCCACCAAACTGAGCGACCTATCTGCCCTGCCCCAAGTGACCTGTAAACTCTCGGGCCTGGGTATGTTTCAGCATGATTGGGCAGTCGACGACTTCCGACCAATCATCGAAACCTGCCTTGAGCAGTTTGGTCCTGACCGCTGCATGTTCGGATCAAACTTCCCGGTCGACAGCCTGTATTCCGACTATGCCACGCTGGTCAAAGCGCACCGCGCCATCGTTCCGCACGAGATGCACAAGGCGGTATTCCATGATACTGCCGCGGCATTCTATGGGCTCTGAGGTAAGGACTGAAAGATGAGTGAAACCTTCATCTACGAGACCACCGTCATTTCCGACTGGATCGACTATAACGGCCATATGCAAGACGCCTATTACGGGCTGATTTTCAGCTATGCCGTCGACGCCGTTCAGGATGCGATCGGGTTCGACGCGGCATATCGCCAGCGCACCGGATGCACGATCTACCTGCTGGAAGACCACAAGTATTTCCTGAAAGAGGTCAAACTTGGCGCAGAGTTGCGTGTCGAAACCGTGGTGCTGGACAGCGACGAAAAGAGGTTTCACCTGCATCTGACCATGCAGCACGACGGCACCCCCGTGGCGATCAGCGAGACCATGGAGCTTCACGTCAACCAAAACCCAGAACCACGTGCAGCAGCCATGCCGCCCGAGATTGCCGAACGGTTGGCATCAGCGCGAGTGCCTAACCCAGATGCTTTCGACCGCCGGTCCCGCAAGATGATGCTCTGGCGCTCGACTTGACCAAAGAACAAGTCAATTCACAATTGCCAGATGCTCACGCTTGGTTATTGCGGGTTGTGGCTGGTTTAGACCCTTCAAGCAACCACTCTTCCAATTTCCCGTGCTGGGTGCACTTGACGCCCAGAAGCGCATGAAATATGTCGTGATTTTACTGGGCGGGCGTTGTGTAGTGGTAAGACCTTAGCCTTCCAAGCTAATGACGCGGGTTCGATTCCCGCCGCCCGCTCCAGTCCTTTCACACAGCTTCAAGCATACCGATATGCGGCAGGAATATCCGCTTCGTTTCGTGCATGTATGCCGGGATGTCCAACCATGAACACCCCGCAGAAGATCATGCAGGTTGCGCCGCTTTGTCTGTGACTTCCCGTTTTTCATCGCGTTTGAAAAACACGTAATAGAAGACCGGCGCGGCCACCAATGTCAGGATGGAGGCAAAGGCCAGTCCACCCATGATCGTGATTGACATGGAAACGAAGAACGCGTCTGACAACAGTGGCGCCATTCCCAAGATTGTGGTCACCGCTGCCAGAACGACCGGGCGCACACGTGATGCAGAGGCATCAATGATGGCCTGTCGCAAGGGCAGGCCCGGTGCGCGGACAAGGTCGATTTCCTCTACCAGAACGATGCCGTTCTTGATCAGCATACCTGACAGGCTGAGCAGCCCCAGAAGGGCGGTGAAACTGAAAGGCATGCCTGTTCCCAATAGCCCGACCACGACACCGTTTACCGACATCGGCACCAACAACCAGATCACAATCGGCTGGCGGATTGCATTGAACAGCAGGATCGAGATCAGGACCATGATCAATGCGCTCAGCGGGAGCTGCGCACCAAGACTTTCCTGCGCTTGGCTGGCGTTTTCAAATTCGCCCCCCCATTCCAAACTATACCCAGCAGGCAGCGCCATCGCTTCGATTGCGGAACGGATTTCGCCATGGGCGTGGGCTGGGGTTACATCGGGTGCAACATCCGCACCAACCGATATGGTCGGCACGCGGTTACGGCGCTGAACCAAAGTGTTTTCAACCTTGAACTCAAACCCGTCCGTGACCTGCTCGATGGGCAGGTGCTGGCCTGCGACTGACGAAAAGACCAACTGGTTGTTCAGGTTGAATTGTTCGTCATTCGGGCGGCGAAGGATGATAGGGATTTGACGTTCGCGTTCGCGATAGACACCGCCCTGCATCCCGTCTGTCGCGAAAAGCAGCGTCGACGCCACATCATCGCGCGTGATCCCTGCCGACTGGGCGCGTTGCGTGGCGTAGACCGGCTCGATGGCGAGCTCTTGCTCGCGCCAATCCGTGCGCAGGTTCAGAAGGTTGTCTGAATTTGCCTTCATCAGATCAATGGCTTCATTGGCCAAGGCCCGCAGCACCTTTGGGTCGCTGCCCGAGAAACGTGCTTGAATTGGGTCGCCGCCACCGGGGCCGAACACCAAACGCTGCACGCGGAATTCCGCTTCGGGGAAGGTCTCTTTTCCGAAGGTTTCAAGCCGGGAATGCAGATCAGGAATATCTGCCAGATCTGCGGTGCGGATGATCAGGTGACCGTAGCTTTGGTTGTCTTTGCCACCATCGTAGGTCAGCATGAAACGCGACGCCCCGCGACCAGCATAAGATGCGACCGACACAACTTTTTCTTCCTTGAGCAACCAGTTTTCGATTTGGGTCAGGTCCTCTGAGACCTGATGGATCGAACTGCCTTGCGGAAGCTTGTAGTAGACAAAGAAAAGGGGCGTGTTCGAGTTCGGGAAGAACTGCTGTTTAACCTGCGCGAACCCCATGAAACAGGCTGCCGTGGTCGCCACAAGTGCAGCAATGACGGGCCAGCGGAAGGTCAGCGCCAAGTCCAATATGCGTTTGTAAGCCCGGAAGAACGGACCAGAATAGGCGTCGTCCGCGCTTTGATTGTCCTCTTTGAACAAATAGTGACCCAAAAGCGGTGTCACTGTCAGGGCCAGAACCCATGACAGCAGAAGCGATATGCCGATCACTGCGAAAAGCGAAAAGAGAAACTCGCCCGTGCTGTCGGGTGACAACCCAATCCCGGCAAAGGCCATGATACCGATGACGGTTGCGCCAAGAAGTGGGATCTGAGTTTTCTGCGCTGCCTCGTCTGCGGCTTCACGCGACGTGCGACCGCGCAACATCGAGACCTGCATGCCCTCGGCCACAACAATGGCATTGTCCACTAGCATGCCCATGGCGATGATCAGCGCGCCCAGTGAAATGCGCTCCATCTCGATCGAAAAAAGCCACATGAACAAAAGGGTGCCGACGACCGTCAAAAGCAGTGTGGAGCCGATCACCAACGCCGCGCGCCATCCCATGAACGCGCCCAGAACCACGATGACAATGGCAACTGACATCGCAAGGTTCTTCAGGAAGTCGTTGGAGCTTTGCTCGACCACCAGATGCTGTTGATAGATCGGGTGAAGGTCAATGCCGTGCGGAATGCTGGCATCCAGTTCGGCCAGCCTGGCATCCACGCGGTGACCGACTTTCACAATGTCTTCGTTTTCAAGCCCGGCAATGGCGATGGTAAACGCATCTTGCCCGTTGAAGCGGATCATCTGGGTTGGGTTGGCCGCGCGTTCACGGCTGACCTCGGCGACGTCGATAACGTTTACCAGAACGCCGTTCACACCGACCGTCAGGGACGCAATGTCTTCGACGGTGTCCGAGCCTTCAGGGGTTCGAAACCTTGTGCGGCCGCCATCACTGTCCAGCCCGCCAGCCGGGGCCACCGAGTTTGACGTGGAAAATGCCTGCATCAGCGCGTTTGGTGGAATGCCCTGATTGAAGGCGATGGTCATGTTGGGTTCGACATAGATGACCTCTTCGGGCAGGCCTGCAAGGTCCACATCGGCCACGCCATCAACGACCAGCAGCTCGCGGCGCAGGAATGTGGCCAGATCGTGCTTTTCGGCGTCAGAGAACCCCGGCGCTGTGACGGCGTAATACAAGCCAAACACATCACCGAAACTGTCGTTCACAAAGGGTTGGGCAACGCCCGACGGCAACTGTCGCGCGGTGTCGCGAATGCGGGCGCGCAGTCGGGTCCAGATGTCTGGAAGCGCGTCTGCCGGGTAGGTGGATTTAATCTCGACATCAATGCGACTTTCACCGGGACGGTTGGTCGAGGTGATCTTGTCGACCTCCTCCATCTTCTGAAGGGCGCTTTCCAGCGGTTCGGACACTTCGGTTGCGACCTGCTGGGCACTGGCACCCGGATAGTGGGTGACCACAACGGCCTGTTTGATGGTAAAGGCCGGGTCTTCCAGTCGACCAAGGTTGAAGAACCCGTAGATGCCGCCAAGCAGCATCGTCAGGATGATCAGCCACGTATAAAGCGGCTTTTCGATTGAGGCGCGGGCAATGTTGAGCATGTCAGACCTCAGTTCGCAAAGCCGTTGAAGGGACGAACGCGCGCGCCATCAGACACCGCGGAGGCCCCCGCAGCGACGATCACATCGCCTTGCGACAGGCCTGATGTGACGGTGACACGCCCATCGGCGGCGGGGGTGATCTCGACAGATGTGGCCCTGATGGTGCCAGTGCCATCCGCGCCTTCGACATAGATCATGACCTGGGGTGTCCCATCCGGGGCCACCGCCATGGCGGATTGTGGAAGATCGATCACAGCCGCGTCGTGATCAGCCGAGATTTCGACATTCACCGATGAGCCGGGCAAAACGCGCAACCCGTCCTGAGGCACCATGCCCAAGGTCAGCCGATAGGTTTGGCCTGCAGATGCAGCCTCTGCATTGAACTCGCGAATTTGCAGCGGGTAAGCGCCGTCATGGCCGGGGAAATGGGCATCAATGCTCAGGTTCTTTTCATCGCCCGCGGTTTGGAACAGGATTTCGGGCACATCAATTTCCACCCGGATTTCGCTCATATCGTGCAACCGCACGATCGGGGATCCGGCGCCAATCGTGTTGAAGTTGCCCACGTGGCGAGCTGCGACCAAGGCGTCAAAGGGCGCCCAGAGCGTGGCGTTGTCCAGGTTCTTTTCGGCCTGTCGGAACGCGATGTCGCTTAGACCAACCTGGGTTTCCGCATCATCAATCGAAACCTGACTGACGGTGTTGCCGCGCAGTTTGGTCAGGCGTTCAAGCGTGCGTTCGGCCTGATCCTTCTGCAAAGTCGCCTGTTCCAAGGCTAGTGAGAATTGTTCTTGGTCCAACTGGGCCACTAGGCTGCCTTCGGCCACGAATTCGCCTTCGATCACAGGAAACTCGGTGATTTGCCCGCCAACCTGAAATGCCAGGTCCACGGTCTGGCGTGCGACGACTTTGCCGTAGAAAACCCGACTGAAGGCCAGTCGTTTGTCCTCGATGGTCATCAGTTTGACCGGCTTTGCGATGTCTTGTGCTGACGCCGGTGACACTGCGGTGGCGAAGGAAAGAGCCAGTGCGGTCAGTGCGGATTTGGTAACAGTCATAGGCGGTCCTCAGTTGGTCGTCAGGTGACGAATATTCGTGTGTATCTTGGCGGCGATCTTTGCAAACCCATGTAACTCGTCTTCGCTTAGGCCAAGAGTGTCGCAAAGCAGCGCGCGTGCCAGTGCAACCAATTCCGTGCGCTGGGCTTGTCCCTTTTCGGTCAGGGTCAAAAGCCAGGCCCGGCGATCATCCGGGTCGCGAGCGCGCTGGGCCAGCCCGTGAAGTTCCAGTTGGTCGGCTGCGACGGTCATGGTTGATGGTAGCACATTCATCTCGCGTGCGAGCGTTCCGATTCGCTTTGGGTGATCCAGTGACACCAGGATCTTGCGCTCAAAATGGGGCAGGTCACACGCGGCATCCGGCACGTCCATATTGGTTTCAATAAAGTGGTAAAGCGCGAAAACCCCAATCAAAGCGCGCAGCTCTGGTTCGGGCGGTGGGACAAGATACGGGTCTTTTTCAGGGCGGGTCATTGTGCACCAAATTCAACTCGACTGCCTCTCATTATAGTTCAGAAAATGAAATATCCAGAGAAGAAAGTAAAATTGCGGCCTTTTTGAGCAATTATGTCAGTCAGTTCACCTGCGACGAACTTGCCCATACGTAACCTCAAGCTTGCCATTGCGCAGATGCGAATCCTCGGCAATCATCAAGGTGTTAGGTCCAGTTTGTGGGGATATCACGCCGCAGCTGGCTCAGGCATGTCTGACCTCAACTGGTAAAAAAATATTACCAGTTGGCGAAATATCATTTGAAATCTGATTTTAGCTGCGTAGTAATTGGCGTGGCAGCGCGGGCTGGCCGTTGGTCGGGCTCGTGCTTCTGACAAGATCAGAATAAAACTCGGAGGAGAAATACCAACATGGAACGCCGTAAGTTTCTGAAGGGTGCAGCGCTGGGTGCCGGTGCAACCGCACTTGCAACCCCTGCACTTGCCCAAGGTGGCAAGACCCTGACCATCGTATCGACCTGGCCGCGGGACTTCCCGGGTCTGGGCATCTCGGCACAGCGCCTGGCCGCCCGGATCGGTCAACTGTCCGATGGCGCGCTGAACGTTGAATACTTCGCGTCGGGCGAACGTGTTGGCGCGTTTGATTCGTTTGACGAAGTTGCCTCGGGCAACGCGCAGGCCTATATCGCCGCCGATTACTACTGGACCGGCAAACACCCCGGTTTTGCCTATTTCACGTCCGTACCGTTTGGTATGTCGACCCCGGAATGGAATGCATGGATCCGCTTTGGTGGCGGTCAGGAACTGTGGGATGAGGTTTCGGGCGAGTTCGGCCTGAAGGCTCTGGCCTGTGGTTCGACCGGCACCCAAGCTGGTGGCTGGTTCAACAAGGAAATCGAAAGCGCCGATGACCTGAAGGGTCTGAAAATGCGTATGCCGGGCCTTGGTGGTCAGGTTCTGTCGAAACTGGGCGCCTCGACCGTGTCGCTGCCGGGTTCGCAGATCTATGAAAACCTTGTTTCGGGTTCGATCGACGCGACCGAGTGGGTTGGTCCCTATAACGACTACTTCATGAAGTTCTACGAAGCGGCCAAGTTCTACTACACGGCTGGTATGCACGAGCCGGGCGGTGGTCTGGCCTTCGGCATGAACAAATCGTGGTACGAAGGTCTGTCCGATTACGAGAAAGCCGTGATCGAAGCCGCTTGTGCAGAAGAGCACGCTTATGCGCATGACGAACTTATCGCCAAGAATGGTGAGTACCTGGCCAAGCTCGTGGACGAGCAGGGCGTGCAGGTGCGTTCGTTCAATGACGATGTCTGGGACAGCTTCGGTGAGGCGGCAGAAGAAGTGTTCGCGGAAACGCGCGACCACTCGGATCTGGCTGCGCGCATCAATGACAGCTTCCAGGGCAAGCTGCGCGAAATGGGCAACATGATGGCTCAGTTCGAAGTGGGCTACATCAACCAGCGCAACCGCGTGTTGGGTCTGGGCTGAACCACGACGTATAAATGAAATCAGAGCGGGGCTTCGGTCCCGCTCTTTTGCAAGGCGGCCGGTCTGGGTGTGAAAACCGGCAAAGCGTCTTCAGATCTCGGGGGAGCATATGGCAACCGATTTTTCCGACATTCCACGCAACGGCGAACCCGCCATTACGGCCCGGCTTTTTGCCTGGGGCATGCTGGGTTTCCTGTTTGCGTTTTTGGTGAATAACGCTCTTGTGGTCGGGTTTGGACTGCCGGGTGTGAAGCCGTTTTTCAACGGAAGCGCCACGGGCGGCAGCTGGGTGAACCTGGCGGTCTATGCCGCGTCAATCGGGGTCGCTGCGCTTTATGTTCTGGGCAGCCGATCTACATCGCTGCGCTGGGATGCGATGAAAATTCATCACTTCAACATCTACATCATCCGGGCAATGTTCTGGGCCGTGCTGCTGGTCGGGATTGCTGACAGCGCCGTGGCCTTCATGCGGGTCGAAGGTATCCTGAACGCCATGTTCGGGGATGAGACGGCCAAGCTGTTCAACAAGGCGCGCTGGGTTGGCCCATACATTCACATGCCATTGATCGCACTGGGCTTCTTGATTGCGCTGCGCTCGCGCACGTTGGGCTTTACCTGGCTTGCGTTGATGATCGTGGCCGCAGAGCTTCTGATCGTGATCTCGCGCTTTGTCTTCAGCTATGAACAAGCCCTGATGGGTGACCTTGTACGCTATTGGTATGCGGCACTGTTCCTTTTTGCCTCGGCCTATACGTTGTTTGAAGAGGGCCATGTGCGCGTCGACGTGCTTTATGCGGGCTTCGGGCGTACCACGCGCGGATTCGTGAATGCGTTTGGGTCGATTGCGCTGGGTATGAGCACCGTCTGGGTGATCATGGCGGTTGGCTTCAACGGCAAAACCGCAATCATCAACAGCCCGATCGTCAACTTCGAGATCAGCCAGGCCGGCGGCGTCGGCATGTTCATCAAATACCAGATGGCCGCCTTTCTGGGCGTCTTTGCCATCACCATGCTGATCCAGTTTGTCAGCTATTTCCTTGAGGCCGTCGCAGACCAACGCGACGAGCCCGGACACCGAGACGTCGCACCGGCGGCGCACTGAGGACCTGATTGATGGAATTCTACTTCCTTGCTCTTCTTATCCTGATCATGGCCGCAGCGCTTGGGTCAGGCTATCCCGTGGCCTTTGCCCTTCCCGGCGCGGCCATCATCACCATCGGCCTTGCGGCGGGTGCCGGCTATATCTTTGCAGGCTCAACTGATGCCTATTTCCATTCGGGTGGGCCAAACCAATGGCTGTCTGCGGGGGTGACCAACCTCAGGGGGGTCTATTGGGAGGTTGAGAGGGATACGCTTATCGCCATCCCATTGTTCATCTTCATGGGCATCATGTTGCAGCGGTCAAAAATCGCCGAAGACCTCCTGGTCGCGATGGCACAACTTTTTGGCCCGGTGCCGGGTGGTCTTGGTATCTCGGTTGTTTTCGTGGGCGCGCTCTTGGCGGCTACCACCGGGATCGTCGGGGCAACCGTTGTTGCGATGGGCCTGATCTCGCTGCCTGCAATGCTGCGCAACAAGTATTCGCCGTCACTTGCGACGGGTACGATTGCCGCGTCGGGCACGTTGGGGCAGATCATTCCGCCATCCATCGTGCTGATCATTCTGGCCGACCAGCTGGCATCGGCCACGGACCAAGCTTCGACTGCGCGTAAGGCTCTGCACAAAGAGGCGACGGGGGAGCTGTCAATGCCGTCCGTCTTCGATGTGGCTTCCACCTCGGCAGGCGAAATGTTCCTTGGCGCGTTCATTCCCGGGCTGCTCCTGGTGGGCCTGTATATGGCCTATATTCTGGTCTTCGCGATCCTGCGCCCGAAACTGGCGCCGGCTGTGCCCTACGAAGGCAAATATGACACCACCTTCGTCAAAACCATGCTGATCACGCTGGTGCCGCCTTTGGCGCTGATCTTCCTTGTACTGGGGTCGATCATCGCAGGTGTGGCCACGGTCAACCAAGCGGGTGCCATTGGTGCCGCAGGTGCGATGATCATGGCGGGATACCGACTGCCGAAAGCCGGTAAGTCACTGTATTATCCGGCCCTTCTGGCCATTGCTGCCTTGACGATGATTGGCTTTGTCCTAGCCAATTTCGACATGAACGTGAAGTCTATTCAAGACAGCACGGACATGCTGGGCATCATCCTTGGCGCCATTGCTGTCGTGATGTTGCTGGTGGCGCTTGTCTGGTCCTGCTGGCGCGTGATGAATATCGAAGACACGCTGGCGGGCGTCATGCTTGAAACCGCCAAGACGACGTCGCTGGTGTTCATCATTCTGCTGGGCGCGGCGATGCTGACGGCAGCCTTCCGCGCCTTTGGTGGCGAAGAGCTTGTGAAAGAGTTCCTTCTGAGCCTGCCCGGCGGCTTCTGGATGCAGTTCTTTATCGTGATGCTGGTGATCTTCATCCTTGGCTTCTTCCTCGACTTTATCGAGATTGCCGTGGTTGTTGTGCCCATCGTTGCGCCGATCCTGCTGGCTGACCCCGAAGCAAACATCACCGCAGTCTGGTTGGGCGTGATGATTGGTCTGAACATTCAGACCAGTTTCCTGACACCGCCTTTCGGCTTTGCGCTGTTCTATCTACGCGGGGTTGCTCCGGCGATTGTGAAGACCGTGCAGATGTACAAGGGCGTCATCGCGTTCATTTCGCTGCAGATCGCAGCACTGGTGATCGTGGGTCTGTACCCGCCTTTGGTGAACTACCTGCCCAACCGGGTGAGCTTCCTGTCTGAAAGCAGCCCGCCGCCGCGCAATCCCAAGCTGCAGCTCTGCCTTGAAGACTATGTAGGTCAGCAATTGGCACAAAGCACCGCCACGCGAGATGCGATTTCAGCAGCACGCGCCATGGATCTTTCTGTGCTGCCCAAGGATCTGGCCGGTGACCTGACCGACGGATTTGATGCGGCTGACACGGCACTTGTCGAGCTGGACAGTGCTTTTGCCTCTGCTGACGAAGTTTCAGCCGCTGCAGATGCTTATCGTCCGCAACAGAAGGTCGTGCGCGCGATCGAGAAGAAAGTTCGCCGCGCAGAAGCCCATGCGAAAGAGCTGTCGACGACGATCAGTCGGATGCGTGACGAAAGCCAAGCGTCAGCACGTGCAGCCCTTGAAGCAGAGGTCGCCGTTCTGCAGGCCGAGATAGAGCATCTGAAATCGGAAATCCCCGCAAGCTGGGCCGAAGTGAATGGCACATTCCAGAAGCTGACCAAGGCAGAGAACACCGCGCGCACCAAATATCGCCGCGCTGCGGATGCGGCCTATGAGGCGCCGCAGGCTGTTTTGGCTGTGCTGGATGCAAATGATGATTTTGCCGCAATGGAGCAACAACTGCGCGACATGAAAGCAACCATCATGACGGTCCCGGAAAAGGAAGCTGAGGGTCTTGTAAACGATCTTGCGAAGGCTTTTGGCAAGATCGAAGGCGCGGGCGATGTGAAGAAGGCGCTGGGCAAGGCCCGCAAAGCGCTGAAAGCCAAAACGCCCGATCGCGACAAGGCGATGGCCGCCTATGACGATGCGGTTGCGGCTTACGAGGCTCAGCTGGGCTGGCGCGCCTCTGCAGACAGTGCTCTTCGCTCCGGTCTGACGGTCTATGTGGATGGAATCAGTGACACGCTTGGTGTCCGTCAGCAGCCGCGCTTTACCAGAGAGCAAGCGCTCGAAATGGCGTCGTGCACCTCGTACCATCGGGATATTTCTCTGAACTTCTGATTGGTATCAACGAACTGAAAAGGCCGGGCATTTCCCGGCCTTTTTTCGTTTCTGGTAAGGCTGCATCGATGTCGCAGGCGCCAAGTTGAGTGTCGCTTTTTGACTTTGCATGTCGCAAACTTGTAACGCGAAGTCGGTATCCACCCTTGCGATATGCCTGCTTCTGGGCAACTCTGTTAGCGGAACCGATAAAAAAGGCGGACCACGAGTCACGCCGAACACTCAGGGAGCACTCAATGTCAAAAGAACTCGAATACCTGTCCAAGCGCGTGGCAGAACGTAAGATGTCGCGTCGCGATTTCATGGGGCGCGCCAGCGCGCTGGGCATGTCGACTGCTGCGGCAAGCACCATGCTGTCCACCGCTGCCATGGCGGCTGCACCCAACAAGGGCGGCACCATCAAACTGGGTATGAACGGTGGCGCAGGTACGGATTCGCTGGATCCGGGCCTTGTTGCGTCACAGACGCCGCGCGCTGCACTGGGCAACTGGGGTGATACGCTTGTGAACGTCTCGCCAACTGGTGAGATCGACATGCGCATTGCGGAAAGCATTGACAGCTCGGCTGACGCGAAAACCTGGCACTTCAACATTCGTCAGGGCGTTGAGTTTCACAATGGCAAAACCCTGACCGCAGAAGACGCGATGAAAACGATCGAGCGTCATTCGAATGAAGAATCCAAATCGGGCGCCTTGGGTATCGTAAAGGGCATCGAAAGCATGTCGGTCAGCGGCAACACTCTGACGCTGAACCTTGATACGCCGAATGCTGACCTTCCCTATCTGATGGCTGACTATCACCTGGTGATCCAGCCCAATGGCGGCATGGATGACCCCAATGCCGGGATCGGCACGGGCCCCTACCAGATTGAAAGCAACGAACCGGGTGTGCGCCACACCTTCACCAAGTTTGCCAATCACTGGGATGACAGCGTAGGGCACGCAGACTCGGTTGAGATTCTGGTGATCAACGACGCAACCGCCCGTATGTCGGCTCTGCAGTCGGGTCAGGTGCATATGGTGAACTCGGTCGATCCGAAGATCGCCAGCCTGCTGGATCGCGCACCAAACATCACCGTTCAGAACGTCTCGGGCCGTGGTCACTATGTGTTCATCATGCACACCGACACGCCGCCTTTCGACAACAAAGAGCTGCGCCTTGCGCTGAAATACGCGATCAACCGTCAAGAAATGGTGGACAAGATCCTTCGCGGCTATGGTGGCGTCGGCAACGATGTTCCGATCAACGCTGCTTACCCGCTGTTCGACGACAGCATGGAGCAGCGCGAATACGATCCGGTTAAAGCGGCCGAGCACTATAAGAACTCGGGCCACGATGGTACTCCGATCATTCTGCGTGTCGCTGAAACCGCCTTCCCGGGCGCTGTCGACGCGGCACAGCTGTTCCAGCAAAGTGCGGCCGCCGCTGGCATTCCGCTGGAAATCAAGCGTGAACCGAATGACGGCTACTGGTCGGAAGTCTGGAACAAGCAGCCCTTCTGTGCGTCTTACTGGACGGGCCGTCCGGTGCAGGATCAGATGTATTCGACGGCCTATCTGTCGACGGCTGACTGGAATGACACCCGTTTCAAGAACGCCGATTTCGACAACATGCTGCAGGCAGCCAAGGCCGAGCTTGATCCGGTTAAGCGTAAAGAGCTGTACAGCAACATGGCACGCATCCTGCATGACGAAGGTGGCGTGATTGTTCCGATGTTCAACGACTTCATCGACGGGGTCAGCAACGACATCGGTGGTTATATGCCAGATCCGAACGCCGAACTGATGGCTGGTCTGGCAGCTTCGCGTTGCTGGTTGAAATAAGGCCAGCTCATGCATCCCGTCCTTAAACTGGTAGCTCAGCGCCTTGCGCTGAGCGCCCTTCTGCTTCTTGCGGCTTCGGTGCTGATTTTTGCGGGCACCACCATCCTGCCGGGTGACGTCGCACAAAACATCCTTGGACAGTCCGCCACGCCCGAAAGCCTTGCGAACCTGCGCAAAGAACTGGGCATGGATCAGCCCGCCACCACACGCTACTTCAATTGGCTGTTTGGTGCGCTGCAGGGTGATCTGGGCACGGCTCTGACCAATGGTCGTGACATTGTTGATAGCCTTGGCGGGCGTCTGAAAAACACGCTGTTCCTGGCGTTCTGGGCCGCAGTTGTTGCCGTGCCATTGGCCATTTTCCTTGGTCTATTGGCTGTGCGCTATCGCGAACGTTGGCCCGACAAACTGATTTCGGCGGTGACTTTGGCGTCGATCTCGGTACCTGAATTCCTGATCGGTTACGTGCTGATGTTCTATGTCGGCGTGAAACTGGGCTGGGCGCCCACCGTGTCCACGATCTATGACAGCATGTCTCTGGGCGAGAAGCTCAGCGCGATTGCGCTGCCTGTGACTGTTCTGACCATGGTCGTGCTGGCGCATATGATGCGTATGACGCGTGCCGCCATTCTGAACGTGATGCAGTCGGCCTATATCGAAACGGCTGAACTGAAGGGCCTGACAAGCTTTCAGGTCATCGCACGCCATGCGTTCCCAAATGCCATCGCCCCTGTCGTGAACGTGGTCATGCTGAACCTCGCGTATCTTGTTGTGGGCGTTGTGGTTGTCGAGGTGGTCTTCGTCTATCCCGGCATGGGCCAGTATCTGGTTGACCACGTGGCCAAACGTGACGTGCCCGTTGTGCAGGCCTGCGGCCTGATCTTCGCGGCGGTCTATATCGGGCTGAACATGGTGGCTGACATCGTGTCGATCCTGGCGAACCCAAGGCTGAGGCATCCGAAATGACAAGAATACCTCCTGCGGCCTTGATCGGCCTGTTTTTCACCGGGCTGTATTTCTTTGTGGCAGTCTTTGCCCCATTGATTGCGCCTTACTCTATGACCGAGATCGTTGGTGATGTCTGGGAGCCGTCCTCGTCAGAGCACTGGCTGGGCACCGATAACATTGGGCGTGATCTGCTGACCCGTATGATCTATGGCGGGCGGACGACGATTTTCATCGCCACCGCTGCGACGATCCTCAGCTTTACACTCGGTTCAATCCTTGGATTTACAGCTGCAGTGGTTGGCGGTTGGATTGATCAGGCAATGAGCCGCTTTGTCGATCTGATCATGTCGATCCCGACACTGATCTTCGCTCTGGTTGTGCTTTCAGTCATGCCGGTGACACTGTTCATCTTGATCCTTGTGATGGGACTGCTGGATTCGACCCGTGTCTATCGTCTGGCCCGCGCGGTCGCCGTTGATATCAACGTCATGGATTTCGTTGAAGCTGCCAAATTGCGCGGCGAGGGGCGTCGCTGGATCATTTTCCGCGAAATCCTGCCCAACGCGCTATCGCCTTTGGTGGCCGAAATGGGTCTGCGCTTTATCTTCGCTGTTCTCTTCGTGTCGACACTTTCGTTCCTTGGCCTTGGCGTACAACCGCCCAATGCTGACTGGGGTGGCATTGTGAAGGAAAACAAAGACGGCATTGTTTATGGCATCCCGGCAGCGCTTGTGCCTGCCGTGGCCATTGCGACATTGGCGATCTCTGTGAACCTTGTCGCCGACTGGGTGCTGAACCGCACCACCAGCCTGAAAGGAGGCCGCGGATGAGCGACAAGCTTTTAAAGGTCGAAAACCTGAAAATCGGCGCGCGTATCTATCCACCCGGCGAAAAACCCAAGGATATCGAAATTGTCCACGGCGTTTCGTTTGAGCTTGAGAAGGGCAAGGTGCTTGGCCTGATCGGTGAAAGCGGGGCGGGGAAATCCACCATCGGCCTTGCCTCGATGGCCTATGGCCGGGGTGGGGTCGAGATCACCGGCGGCAAAGTCTGGGTCAACGGTCGCGAGATCATTGGCACCAGCCTACGCGATTTGCGCAAGCTGCGCGGGACCGAGGTGACCTATGTCAGCCAGTCCGCTGCCGCCAGTTTCAATCCGGCCAAGAAGATCATGGAACAGGTGATCGAGGCGTCTTTGCACGCGGGCAAGTTCACCAAGAAAGTCGCCGAGGCCCGCGCGATTGAACTGTTCACCAAGCTTGGCCTGCCGGATCCCGAAAACATTGGTGATCGCTATCCGCACCAGGTTTCGGGCGGTCAGTTGCAGCGCTGCATGACGGCGCTGGCGCTGTGTCCCGAGCCTGATCTGGTGGTGTTTGACGAACCAACAACCGCACTTGATGTGACCACTCAGATCGACGTTCTGATGGCGATTAAAGAAGCCATTCGGGACACCGGTGTGGCTGCGCTCTATATCACGCACGATCTTGCGGTGGTGGCGCAGGTCTCGGATGAGATCATGGTGTTGAAGATGGGTGACATGGTCGAACATGGCACGACAGATCAGATCATCAACAACCCGGTCGAGGAATATACCCGCGACCTGGTGTCTGTCCGGTCGACACAACATGATGGCAAGCCGCCCACGGACACACCTGTTCTGACGGTGGAAAATGTCACCGCCCGATACAAGGGCACGAATTTCGACGTGTTGCATAATGTCTCCATGGAACTGCATCCCGGCCAGACGCTGGCTGTGGTGGGGGAAAGCGGGTCAGGAAAATCGACAACCGCGCGTGTGATCACCGGGTTGCTCCCCCCACGAGAAGGAAAAATCCATTTTGACGGGCGTGACCTGTCTTCGGATTTGGAAGGCCGTTCGCGTGAGGACCTGCGCGAGCTGCAGATGATTTATCAGATGGCAGATGTCGCCATGAACCCGCGCCAGACCGTTGGGACGATCATCGGTCGGCCTTTGGAATTCTATTTCGGCATGAAAGGTGCCGAAAAGAAGAAGCGGATCATCGAGCTTCTGGACGAGATCGAAATGGGCGAAGCTTTTATCGATCGCTATCCAGCAGAGCTTTCGGGCGGACAGAAGCAACGTGTCTGTATTGCCCGCGCACTGGCGGCCAAACCCAAAGTGATCATCTGCGACGAAGTCACCTCGGCGCTTGATCCTTTGGTGGCTGATGACATCCTGAAACTTCTGGAAAATCTGCAAAAGATCGAAAACGTGGCCTATCTGTTCATCACCCACGATCTTGCGACGGTGAAAGCCATCGCGGACAGTATTGCTGTGATGTATCAGGGGCGCGTCGTGCGCTATGGCCCGAAGGCTGAAGTGCTTGCGCCGCCCTTTGACGACTATACCGACCTGCTGCTTAGTTCCGTTCCTGAAATGCGGCTTGGCTGGCTGGAAGAGGTTGTCCAAAACCGCAAGATGGAAAGTGCAGGCAACTAGGGTCGGCGGCAAGATCCAGACGAGGGCATCGCATTGATGCCCTCGTTTTCGTTGCGAAGATCAAAACCGACATCAACTTGGCGCGTATGTTGCATAAATCTGTGATTGGGGGCGCTTAGGGTGAGGCAACGTAATGCGCAATCTGGAAGGGCGCAGACATGGACAGAAAACTCCTGCTTCTTATCATCGACGGTGTGCCGTATCGCAATTGGCGCCGGTTATTTGGCAATCTGGAAGGTTGGGTGCAATCCGGCGACGCCAAATTGCTCAAGATGCGCGCGGTGCTGCCGTCGACCTCGGCCAGCTGTTATGCTTCGATCCATACCGGGGTCACCCCGCAGGAGCACGGCTGCACGGGCAATCATGACGTCTTTCGCCTGTCACATGACGACATTTTCAGTCAGGTGCGTAAGGCAGGTGGCGTGACGGGGGCGGTCACGCATTCCTTCTGGTCCGAGTTCTTCAATCGTTCGCCTTTCGACGTGGTGCGTGATGTGGAATATGACGAGCCAGACAGCGACACCATCAATCACGGCCGGTTCCACACAATGTCCGGCTATGGGATGATCAACCAATGCACCCCCGCGGATGTCGATCTGTTTGGCACGCTGACCATGCTGTGCGAGCGCAAGAAGATCGACTACGGTATCCTGCACACGTGTACGCTGGACAGTATGGGGCACCGATTTGGGCATGACTGTCATGAAATGGATGATGCCTGTTTCAAGATGGATGAACAGATGGCCCCGTTCATCAAACGCTGGCGGGATCAGGGTTATGAGGTGATCGTGACCGCTGATCACGGCCAAACAGATCGCGGTCATCATGGCGGTCATGAAGATGTGCAACAGGATGTCGCGCTTTACTATTTCGGGGATGCAACGATTGCGGATGACAGTGATATTCTGTGCCAAACGCAATTGGCGCCAACTGTTTTGTCTCTGATGGGCGCGCCGGTCGCAGACACGATGAATGGAAAGGTGTTTCTTAAATGACTTGGGCAATTCCCGCATCGGCACAACCGTTTTTACCCGTGGCCGGGTCCGATCAAAAGTTCCCAGTGCGCCGGATCTATTGCGTTGGTCAGAATTATGCAGCCCATGCGCGTGAAATGGGGTCAAACCCAGACCGCGAGTTGCCGTTCTTTTTCTCAAAGCCTGCTGACACCTTGGTGCCGGATGGCGCAACCATATCCTACCCGCCCGGCACATCGAACCTGCATCACGAGGTTGAACTGGTGGTCGCCATAGGCACCGGCGGGCGCGACATTGCCGTCAAGGACGCGCTGGATCACGTCTGGGGCTATGCAGTGGGAAATGATCTGACCCGGCGAGATATCCAGGCCGAGGCGAAAGCGGCCGGGCGTCCATGGGATATGGCGAAAGGTTTTGACCATTCTGCGCCCTGCGGAGAGTTGCATCCAGTCGGTGAAACGGGACATTTCAAACAGGGTCGGATTGCGCTGTCGGTGAATGGTGAGGCAAGACAGACATCTGACCTGTCAGACTTGATCTGGTCGGTTGAGGAAGTGATCGCGTATCTGTCGTCATTGGTGGAACTCATGCCCGGGGATTTGATATTCACCGGTACGCCAGAAGGTGTTTCTGAATTGACCCACGGTGATCACTGCGTTGCAGAGATTGACGGCTTGGGCCGGGTCGAGACACATATTGAAGCGGAATAGGTGGATGAGTTTCTGAGGACGAACGGGTTCCCCACGTGTTTTCCCAAAGTCTCAGACACCGCGTCGAACCCGAGAACGGCAGGGTTTGTCGCGGACAGATAATCAGCGACCCAAAGTAAAGCGTGTCCCTGTTAACGCGTCAGGCGCGCGAGGTTTGACAACAAGCTGTCGCGCGCACCAAGAATATGCGCCCGTGTCAGGTCTGCAGCAGCTTCGGCGTCACCGCGCTCGCACGCGTCCTGGATCTGGCTGTGCTCGTTGTTTGCCCGCATCATGCCATCGCTCAGGACCAGCTGCGCGCGCAGGTAACGGTCAATTCGGTTCAGCGCGTTGTCGATGGCTTCGATGTGATAGGTCAACCCGCTGGCCTCATAGAGGGTGGCGTGAAAACGTCGGTTCAAATCACCCCACTCCATCGGGTCTGGTGACTTGGCAAATGCATCACAATAGGTGCGCGAGGTTGCAAGGACTTCAGGCGTCATTTTGGGAACCGCGACCCCAATCAGATGCGGTTCCAGCAAAGCACGAAAGTCAAAAATCTCTGACGCTTCCTCTGGTGACAGGGATGACACCACAGCGCCCTTATAACGCTGAGATTTCACCAATCCGTGCTCTTCCAGACGTAAGATCGCCTCTCGCACCGGTATGCGGGACGTGTTGAACATTTTTGCGATCTCGTCCTGCCGAAGAGGCGTCCCAGCGGTCAGCTCTCCTTCGACGATCGCCTTCTTGAGCGAATCAAAAATGATCGACGTGGCCGAGGCTGTTTTCGAAATATCCACGGATTTTAGCTGCATCGAGGGGTCTCCTTCGGCGCAGATTAGCAAGTTGTGTCCAAAGGTTGAAGCATTTCGATATTTATATTGAATATTGGATACAATATAAGTTATGCACATGAAAACATCAGGTTTAAAGGACGAAGTGATGACTGTTTCTGCTTTTCATGGATGCATTCCTGCGTTGATGACCCCCTGCAACGCGGACCGCACCCCAAACTTTGACGCTCTGGTCGAGAAGGGCGCGGCGTTGATGGCACAAGGCATGTCGGCCGTTGTCTATTGCGGCTCGATGGGGGATTGGCCGCTTTTGACCGATGCCGAACGCATGGAAGGTGTCGCGCGCCTGACGGATGCAGGGGTGCCGGTCATCGTCGGTACGGGCGCGATCAACACGCGCATGGCGGTGGCCCATGCAGAACATGCTGCCGCTGTCGGCGCACGAGGGCTGATGGTGATCCCTCGTGTTTTGTCGCGTGGCAGTTCGATTGCAGCGCAACGCGATCACTTCAAAGCGATCCTGTCAGCCGCCCCCGATACGCCTGCGGTAATCTACAACAGCCCCTATTATGGGTTCGCAACACGTGCGGATTTGTTTTTTTCCTTGCGTGCTGAACATCCGAACTTGGTTGGCTTCAAAGAATTTGGGGGCAAGGATGACCTAAGCTATGCGGCGGAGCATATCACGTCCCAGGATGACAAAGTTACCTTGGCTGTCGGCGTAGATACGGCCGTGGTGCATGGGTATACCCGATGCGGCGCCGAAGGGGCGATCACGGGTATTGGCAACGTGCTGCCCAAAGAAGTCCTGCATCTGGTCGAGCTTTCATCCAAAGCGGCGAAAGGTGATCCGGTGGCCCATCGGCGCGCCTTGGAATTGGAAGATGCATTGGCGGTTCTGTCCCGCTTTGATGAAGGCGCCGACCTGGTTCTTTACTACAAGTTTTTGATGGAGCTGTCCGGGGACAAGAACTACCGCTATCATTTCAATGAAAGCGATAAGTTGAGTGCGGCCCAAAGCAACTTTGCGCGTGCGCAATTTGAACAATTCAAGGCTTGGTATGCGAACTGGAAAGGTCAGGGCTGATCGGCCCAATATGAAAGTGGTTGATAGCCATACCGCGGGCGAACCCACGCGGGTTATTCTAAGCGGCGGTCCTGACCTTGGACCGGGCACCGTTGCGCAGAAGGCCGAAGTTCTGCGCAACGACCACGCTTGGATATACTCAGCCGTCTTGAACGAGCCGCGTGGTCATGATGCCATCGTTGGCGCCTATCTGGTCGAAAGCGAAGACCCAAGCTGCTCGGCTGGCGTGATTTTTTTCAACACGGTTGGAAATCTTGGGATGTGCGGTCATGCCACGATCGGCTTGGCGGTGACGCTTGCTTATCTGGGGCGCATCAGTCCGGGTGTTCATCGGTTTGAAACACCTGTGGGCGTGGTTGCGGTTGACCTACTTGATGACAACACCGTTCGTGTGACCAATGTTCCCAGCTACAGGCATCTGAAAAATGTGACTGTAGCCGTCGACGGGCTGGGTCAGATCTCCGGCGATGTGGCCTGGGGCGGCAACTGGTTTTTCCTGACCAGCGACATCGAAACGCCTTTGCAGCTGTCTCATGTGAACGATTTGACAGTGATCGCTACACGAATACGCGATGCGTTGGTGGCTGATAATATCACGGGCCAAAACGGTGCGTTTATTGATCATATCGAATTCTCGGGACCCGCCCTGCGGGAAGGAAGTGACGCGCGCAATTTTGTGCTTTGCCCGGGTGGTGCTTTTGACCGCTCCCCATGCGGCACGGGGTCGTCGGCAAAGCTGGCCTGTTTGGCGGAAGACGGTTGTGTGGCCCCCGGAGATACTTGGGTGCAAGAGAGCATCATTGGAAGCCGATATCGCTTGAAGTTTCAGCATGCGGAAAATGATCGAGTAGTCCCGGAAATATTGGGCCGCGCCTATGTCACGGCACTTTCTGAATTGATTTTTTCTTGCGACGATCCATACATGAATGGAATTTCCTGACAGGTAGGGACGGCATGAGCAGTTTTGATGTAGTTGTCATTGGGGCAGGGATCGTTGGAGTTAGCGCGGCGCTGGCGTTGCGGGACGCGGGGCAGAAAGTTCTGCTTCTAGACCGAAAAGGGGTTGGTGCCGAGACATCGGCAGGCAATGCGGGCGCCTTTGCCTTCTCTGAAATCGAGCCTCTTGCCGCGCCTGGCATTATGCAAAAAGCGCCGCGATGGTTGCTCGATCCGCTTGGGCCACTTTCGGTGCGCCCCACCTATTTGCCAGCACTGCTTCCATGGATGTATCGGTTCTGGCGGGCCAGTCACAAGAAAACCTATCTGGAATCCATACGTGCTCAGGCGGAATTGATGAGGCTGTGCAAAGACGCGTTTGAACGTCAGTTGAACCGGCTTCAGGCCGAGCATCTGATACGGCGCGAAGGGCAGCTTCAGCTATATGATAGTCAACGCAGCTTCGATGCGGCTGGTCATGTCTGGAACAGGCGAAAGGAGCTGGGAATTGATTTTGAACTTCTCAGGTCTGCGGCTGCAATTGCAGAGGTGCAGCCCGGCATCTCGTCTCGTTTCACCTATGCTGGGTATACGCCTGGATGGTTCAATTGCACAGACCCTGCGGTTTGGACAAAAAATGTGGGTCAGGCCTTTCAGGATGCGGGCGGGTGCTTCGAAATTGCCGAGGTCAGTGGCATTCAGACAATAGACGATCACGTCGAGGTTACGACCAATCACGGGAAATGGCGGGCAAAAAGCTGTGTGATCTCAGCAGGTGCATGGTCTCATCATCTGGCAAAGCAGCTTGGGGATCATATGCCGCTTGAAACAGAACGCGGCTACAACACGACCTACGCATATACGACCTTCGATCTGAAAACACATGTAACATTCGCTGATCATGGGTTTGTTGCCAGCCGCATCGGGAATGGTATTCGAATAGGCGGGGCTGTTGAGCTTGCAGGGCTGAAAGCGCCCGCAAACTATCGCCGGTCTGAAATCCTCGTTGAAAAAGTGCGCCGTTTCATGCCGGGTATCGATCTGAAAGATGGAGTGCAATGGATGGGATACCGCCCATCGCTTCCCGACAGCCGTCCTGTGATCTCCCGTTCCAGCCGTGCGCATCAGGTGGTCTACGCATTCGGGCATGCGCATTTGGGCCTAACGCAATCGGCAGGAACCGCCGAACTGGTCAGAGATTTGGTATTGGACCGGTCCGGCGCTATTGATCTGACGCCTTTTTCCTCTGACCGGTTCTAATCGCCATGATTTAAATGTCCTGTCTGACAATGTTGGTGACTTCGACATCTATCACGACAGGGCCTAAAACGACGCGGGCGCTTTCTGTAAGGGCCGTGCGCAGCGTGTCCAGGCGGCTGGATTGTGTGAATACGCCATCAAATCCTCCGCGGTTTGCATGGTCGAACAAAGTTTGCAGTAGGGCGTCCTGTAGCTTCGGCTCCCTCTGGTAAACCCCTTCGCGTGAGCCCGTTTCGACCTCTATGCTCAAGGACAGCACCACAAGCCCTTTGACCTTCTCACTTTCGATGATTGGCACAACAAACTGATTGTTCAGTTTCACGAACTCGCTGCTTGTTGCCCCTTCCTCCTCGAGATCTTCTTCGGCAGCAGGTTTTGGTGCAGCTTCCCCTTCGCCGCAGGGGTTGATTTCAACCACTTCGGGAGGCGGGCGCAACATAATGCCGCCACCAACACCAGCCGCCAAGCCAATCAATGCAAGAAGTATCGGAAGTATTTTACCCATTGATCCAGTCCTTAGAACGGAAGAACGATATCGGCGACTTGTTGGCCGTATCGCGGTTGTTGCACGTCCGTAATCTGTCCACGGCCACCATATGAAATGCGAGCCGAGGCGATTTTGTCATATGAGATCTCGTTCTGGCGCGAGATATCTTCGGGGCGAACAAACCCTGTGACAAGAAGCTCTCTGAGTTCGAAATTTACGCGTACTTCCTGCGTACCCTGAATTTGAAGGACGCCATTTGGAAGAGTGCCAATCACCGTTGCAGCAACGCGGAGCTCAAGCTTTTCGTTTCGCTTGATAGTGCCGTTCCCATTTGAGGTGCTGCTGGAAGATAGCGAAACCGCCTTGCCAAGAGACGCGCCTGTCGGAAGGTCTTTGTCCACTGATTGCGGGATCCCAAAAAGGTTTGGAATTCCCATCTCTTCAGCCCCTCCGCGGGCGCGTGCTGAACTGTTGGAAAACTCCGCACGATCATTGATTTCAATCACCACTGTCATGATGTCTCCGGCCATCTGCGCGCGGCGATCGCCCAACAATGATTGGCGTCCACCGCTCCACAAAGAGGCCCGATGCTGCTTGGGCTTTTCAGGAGTTTTCAGTGGAAGAGCGGAGGCGTTCATAGCTATGTGCTCGGCGCTCATTTCGACCGGTTGGAGTTCGGGTGGTTGCCCAATGTCTTTTACTCGCGCACATGCGGTGATTGAGATCAGAGTGATGAAGAGGAGAACAATCCGCATAATCTGCCTTTAGTTTGTGTGTTGAATTGAACTTGAAACGAGCACACTGCCATCTTGCTGGACGGTGCCAGAGACAGTTGAACGAGAGCTGAGATTCATGATTCGAACGCGATCACCCAACCCGGCACGGGATAGGCTTCGACCTTCTGCGTATATGGAAAGCCCACCTGCCTTATACAGAAGGGCGACGATCTGATTGCGTTCGATCAGGGCAGGTGGGCCAATGTCTTTGACCATGACCGGGCGTCCGGCATAGATGACTGCGCGGGCCTCTTGGCCGACAATATCCTCTACCGTATCGAATCCGCCCGGAGTTTCCGTTGCGACCAGTTTTAGATCGGTTTCCGTGATAATGCTGTTGGTTCGGATGTTGCGGGTGGCCACCACCGTGTCGCAAAGCGCGGGCAGTGCAAAACTGCCGAATAGAAATGTCCAGATCAGATGTTTCATCAGCGCACCTGGGTCGTTGCTGCGAGCATCTGATCGGCTGCGGTAATGACTTTTGAGTTCAGCTCATAGCCTCGCTGCGCTTCGATCAGTTCGGTGATTTCACGTACTGAATCGACAGAGCTGTTTTCAAGATATCCCTGCCGAAGGCGTCCACGACCATCTTCACCAGGAGCCCCCACAACGGCGGGACCGGATGCAGGCGTTTCACGGAACATGTTTGAGCCGATGGCCTCCAATCCCTTGTCATTTGTGAAATTCGCAAGGGTCAGACTGCCTAGAAGTTCAGGTTCGACGACGTTCTCGAAATAGGCATAGACCTCCCCGTCCGCGTTGATAGAAATGTCGCGCGCATCCGCTGGTACGGTGATTTCCGGCACAACGGGGTAGCCATCCGTGGTGACAATCAATCCATCACCTGTGAGCTTCAGTCCCCCATCACGTGTGTATGCTGACGCACCTGACGGCAGTGTAACTTCGAGATAGCCTTGACCCTCGATTGCAAGGTCCAACTTGCCGCCGGTTTGGGCAAGGGTGCCTTGTTGGACCAGCATATTGACCGAGGATGTACGAACGCCCAACCCAAGCTGGATACCCGTCGGCAATGTCGCGCCATTGGACGCATTGATCGACCCGGCGCGTGCAAGTTGTTGGTAGTGAAGGTCCGCAAATTCCGCCCTTCTCGCGTTATAGCCAGTGGTCGACATGTTCGCGAGGTTGTTGGAAATGGTCTCAACCCGCATCTGCTGGGCCATCATTCCGGTCGCGGCAATCTTGAGTGCTCTCATCTTAGATCTCCTTTATCCCATGACCGTTTTCAGGACAGAGCGGATGCGCTGATCCTCGGTTTCAAGAAATTGTTGGCCCAGTTCATAGCTGCGCTGAACTTCGATCATGCGGGCGACCTCGATGATCGGATCGACATTTGAGTTCTCAACGAACCCCTGCAGAATGACGGGTTCCGTCAGGGCGGGCTCGACACCGCCGGGTGCTTCGAACAGCACACCGCTTCTATGCAGCAAGTCGTTTGGGTCGGTCGGAACATATAGCCCGATATTCGACAGCGGGTTTCCATCTGCAGACATTGTGCCGTCACGCGACAAGATGATTGACTGCGCGCCGGGGGGCACGAAAACAGGGGACCCTCCTGCGTCCAGAAGCCGGTATCCGTCGGCGGTCATCAACTCGCCCTCTGCAGAAGGCGTGAATGATCCAGCGCGCGACAGATATTGCCCATCTGCCCCGTCAACCAGAAAGAACCCATCGCCTTCGATGGCGAAGTCGAACGTGCCACCAGTTTGGGTCAATGTGCCCTGGCTCAGATCAATGGCACGAGTGTTGGCACGTGCCATTGATAGGGACGGGTCGGCTTGTTCCAAGTTGTGAACGAACTCCGAGAAGATAACACCTTCGCGCCGGAAGCCGGTTGTTGATGCGTTCGCGATGTTGTTCGCAACGGTCTGCATTTCGCGCATCAGGCCCGATTGGCGGGTAAGGGAGGTGTAGCCGATATTGTCCATGCTATCCTCCTGCGATCAGTGGGATAAGACGGGTTTGAAAGAACCCGACGAGCGTTTCGGTCATGAACCCCATGCTGCCCCAGAACACGACGAGAATTGCCACCAGCTTGGGGACAAAGGTCAGTGTCATTTCCTGAATGGATGTCAGGGCTTGAAACAAGCCAACAACCAGACCGGCGATCAACGCGACCGTCAGGATCGGCATGGAGATCAGGGTTGCGCTCCAAAGCCCGGCTCGCAGGGTGTCGTAGAATACAATCTCATCCATCAGATCGGCATCCTCAGAATTTCCTGGTAGGCTTCGACCACCTTGTCCCGAACGGTGACGGCAGTTTCGACCGCCAGTTCAGTCTGTGCGAGGGCTTGCACCAGGGCGTGCGGGTCGGCATCTCCGGACATGGCTGACATGGCCGTCTGTTCCGCATTTTGAACTGTTTTCGCAAAATCGTCGGCAACCCGAGCGAAAGAGTTCGCACTTTGTTCTGACCCTTGAATGGGTTGAGCGGCTTGCCGGGATGCAGCATATTGCTGTGTCGCGAGAGCGGTTTTGATATCCATTGTTCTCTCCTTTATCTACGCAGCAGGTCCAGCAGCCCGCGTGACATTTGGCGGGACTGGTCGAACATTTTCAGGTTGGCTTCATAGCTTCTCTGGGCTTCACGTGCGTCAGCAAGCTCGATCACAAGGTCCACATTTGACCCGTCATAGAACCCGTTTTCATTCGCAAGCGGATGAGATGGATCGAACACGGAAGGCAACGCTGTCTTATCAAGCTGCACCCTGCCGGTCTCGACAAGACCGGTGCTTTGACCAGCATTCATGGCGGCCTCAAAGCTAACCATTTTCCGGCGATAACCCGGCGTGTCAGCATTCGCGATGTTCTCTGACACATGGCGCAGCCTTTCGGCCTGGGCCTGCATGCCAGAAGCGGCGGCTGCAACGGAATTTCTAAGATCACTCATGGTGCTGCCCCCTATCTGCGGCCAAGCGAGCTTCGCATGATGCCAAGCGTTGTTTTGTAAACGGCGAGTGCTAGGTCGTGATCCCGTTTTGCCTCGGCCGCGGCCATCATTTCGCTTTCCAGCGCAACTGAGTTGCCGTTGGGGGACATGGCCCCCGGCCGGTAGACTTCATCGGGTTCGGTGTTGGATTGGGCGCCCATGGCGCCATTCAGATGAGCAACCCGCGTGGCGCGCATGCTCGCGCTTTCGCCTGCCTTATAGGATTGCGCGAATGAGGCAATATCCCGGGCGCGATACCCGGGTGTATCCGCATTGGCCACATTCTGTGCAATGACGGACTGACGTGCAGCGGCATGTTTCGCAAGGCTGGTTGCCTTGTTAAAGATCTGCATTTTTTCGTACATCGGGGCTTCTCCCTCGATTGGCTTCAACTAAGCCTTAACCCTGATTCCTTTAAAAACGGTTTCCAGAAGCAGAAGGAACATCAGGTGACCACAGTCGGATTGGAACAACTATGTGCAGAGATTTCGTCTTTTCAGATTGCCGCTGATATCGGTCGAATCTCTTCTATCTCTCGCGGTGTGCTCGAGGTTTCGGGGCTGTCGGATAAAGCGGCTCAGGCCGATCTGGTTGAAATTAAGCCGAAACATGCCAGTGCCCGTATGGGCGAGGTGTTGAACCTGTCGAAAGACACGGTGACCATCTTGCCTGACGGTGACACGACAGGCGTGCAAATCGGTGATGAGGTTATCTTGCACGGGGGCGTGAGTATCGCGCCGGATGATGGCTGGATTGGGCGTGTGGTGGACCCGATGGGTCAACCACTGGATGGACGGCCCATCTTGCGCGGTGTGTCTGGCAGAAAGCTGCGCGGGGAAGCGATCAATCCGACCGAGCGCCGTCCGTTGGGCGCGCGGCTTGAAACGGGGTTGGCTGTTTTCAATACGTTGTTGCCGATCGTCCGGGGGCAACGCATCGGGCTATTCGCCGGATCGGGTGTTGGTAAATCTACGTTGCTCGCGAAACTTGCCCGCGGTTTACAAGCTGATGTTGTCGTGATTGCGCTTGTTGGCGAACGAGGGCGCGAAGTGCGTGAGTTTGTCGAACGTGTGTTGGGAGAAGAAGGTATGCGGCGGTCAGTGGTCGTCGCGGCGACCTCGGACCAGTCTCCAATGGTGCGCCGTCGATGTGCGTGGACCGCCATGACGATTGCAGAGCATTTTCGCGATCAGGGTCAGCATGTGCTTTTTCTGGCGGATAGCGTCACGCGCTTTGCTGAGGCACATAGAGAGATTTCTTTGGCGTCAGGGGAGGCTGGGAATCTGCGCGGTTTTCCACCCTCAACGGCACATCAAATCACCACCTTGTGTGAACGGGCGGGCCCGGGGGCTGGCAGTTCTGGGGATATCACCGCCGTGTTTTCGGTACTGGTCGCAGGATCCGATATGGAAGAACCCGTCGCGGATATTCTTCGGGGTGTTCTGGACGGTCATGTTGTTTTGGACCGAAAAATTGCGGAGCGTGGCCGATTTCCGGCCATTGATCTTCTCAGATCCGTTTCCCGAGCGCTTCCGGATGCAGCAACTGATGAAGAAAACCTATTGATATCAAAGGCACGTAGGCTGTTGGGAGCATATGATCGATCTGAAATGATGATCCGCTCTGGGCTGTACAGTGCAGGGAACGATGCAGAACTGGACGAAGCGATTCAGGCCTGGCCATTGCTGGACAAGTTCCTGACAGAAAGCGAAGTGTCGGGGACTGGGGCGAGTTTTGAGAAACTGACGGCCGCCATGCAGACGGATGCTTGACGAGGTGGCCTGCGTCTACGGTCAAATATTTTGTAGAAGGGTTAGTGCGATTGCGCCACCTGACATCGAGGCTGTTCCATTGGCGATTTGAGAGCGCACAAGGAAGAGCCGGTTCAGCTCTTCGCGCTTTTCCGGATCGGAAAACTGGTCAATCTCGGAACTTCCGAAATATTGCTCGGACTTATTGCGAAACTCCTCAAGTTGTTGATCAAGGTCGAGCGTGCCAAAGCTGCTGGGAAGCCCGAGTGCGGTTTCAAACACGGATCGCAAAGGTGGGTTGCCCATCATGCTGAACCATTTTGTCTCGTCGGAGCTGGATTTCTTCAGGATCTCGCCCAAATCGCGATCAAGAGACATGGCCAAGCGCAGGTCTTGGCTTTGCTCTCCAACAGCGATTTCAAACTGTCTCTCTTTGTAGGCCTCAACCGTCTTGGCTCCAAAATCCGAAAGCTGGGTGCTGGGTATGTCGAAATCTCCGAACCCGAAATCCTGTGCCATTTCAAGGTAGCGCTTGTCAGACAATTTGTTGGCAAGATCATCTGTGTCCAGTGTTCCGTCTTCCAGCACCTTTTGCACGAAGAACCGGTTCCCGATGTCGTCGTCCAGACCATAGGCCCCAAGAGCGACCTTCAAAAGTCTATAGTCGCCGACCAACTCCTCGGCGGTCTGTATTTTTCCAATATTTTCAACGAAATAATTGGTATCACGCTGCATCTGAGGCGAGGTTTCAAATGCCTCCTGTTGGGCCTCTCTGGTTCTGTTCAGAAAGGACCAACCGGCCATGCCGCCGAATGGTATGACCGGCTGATAGCTCATGACAGGCGCGCAGCCAGCAGCCGCTCTTCGCGTGGCAACAACGCACGAAGATGCTTCATGGCGAGATAAAATTGCTCGTCCATTGCAGCGGATGAAGCGCTGTCCAGAAGCGACCTGCTGTCGTCATCCACAAGGATTTGACTTAGCTGTTCAATGCCGCGAAGAAGTTGCAGCTTCGCCTCGGATTTTTCGGCGTCTCCAGACAACACCAGTTGCGCAATATAGCACACCCGTCTCACAGGGGTGTTGACCTCTTCCGGATGAATGGCATCGCGAAGTCGCAAAATATTGGCGTTGGGTGTGACAATCGACAATCGCGATCTGCGGTCACCATTCTCGATGACGGCGCCGTTGATAAGAACACGTTCTTTCGGGCTGAGTTTCAGGACAAGACCGCTCATGCTGCCTCCGTCATCTGGCGAAGGCCACGCATCATGGCCGTGTTGATTTCTACAAGGATGTCTGCGCTTTCGCCTTCAGACAGGACCTTGCGACTGTGATCGGCAGTGAATTCAGAAAGATAGAATATGCGGGCGCGCAGGTCTGCCGGCAGGCCATTTTCGTTTTCTGAAACGTCTGCTGCGAGCAGCGTCCAAAGCCGCCGGTTGTCGTGTAGCGCTTGGGCGAGCTTTCCAAATCCCGTTTCGCCAGCGGATGCGGCGGATTGAATGTTGCGTGTGACGCGCGCGAAGACTTCGTATTCTGTACCGCGAGATGTGCGGACGGGCGCCATAGATGTTGAATTGTAGGCCGTTTTGGCCGAGGGCACTGCGTTCACGGGTTTTCCTTCCAGTGACGGTGATATGTGTATTCAGGGGTGAATAAGAGGGCGCCTTTTGGCGCCCTCTCAGTTCATTAGCGGAACAGTGACAGGATGTTCTGCGGCGCCTGGTTGGCGATCGACAGAGCCTGTGTGCCCAGCTGTTGTTGAACCTGCAAGGCCTGCAGACGGGCTGATGTGGCCTCCATATCGGCGTCCACAAGGGCGCCGATGCCGGACTTCAGCGAGTCAGACAGTTTCCCAACGAAGTTCGATTGAATTTCGATCCGTCCTTCGACCGAACCGAAGGCCGCCGAGGCGTCAATCGAGGTCTGGATCATGTTCTCGACGGCACCCAAGGCTGCATCAGCCCCGGAAGCAGAAGAAACGTCCATGGTCGCCAGACCTGCCAGGCCACCTGATCCGCGCGTTGCGCTGAACGAGAAGGCCATGTCAGCATTCGTTTCGTTGGTGATCACCAGCTCTGCTGCGTTGGTGTCGATATCCATCGAGAAGCTGTTGGCATCCAAGCCGGCCGATACGAGAGCATTTTTCATGCCTGCGACGACCGATTCAGCGGTATCACCTTCTTTCACCACATAGTTGCCCTGCACCGATCCGATGGTCAGCGACAGCTGGTCGCCCACAACCATACCGGTGTCGACGGCGGTATCTACGCCGGCGGCATCGGGTTTGACGGCCGCGGTGCCGGTTGCGCCACCTGACGTGTCGAGGAACGCAAAAGTATCCAGCGTGATCGAATCGTTGGTACCACCGTCATTCGCGTCGATGACGCCAGCGGTGCCGGCATCTGTGCCGACCGAAGCGGCGCCAGCGGCGAGCGTGGTGCCTGCAGTCAGCGACAGGTTCTGTGAATCGACCCCGATCGAGCTGGTGACAACGGTGCCATCAGCTTTACGATCAAGCGACGACAGAACGTCAACACCAGTGTTCCCGTTCGAGTTGGTGCCCGACTGCGACCCATCAACAAGGTTCAGGCCATTGAACTGAGCGGCGTTGACCACAGACGTGATCTGATCGCGCAGTGCAACGATATCGGTCTGAATCTTGCCGCGATCCACGTTGTCTTCTTGCGCCGCAACGATCTTGCCTTTGATTTCGGTCAGAAGGTCGGTCACGGTTTCAGAAGCCTGGCGCGCCACTGCGACGGTGCTTTCCCCAAGCGAGAGGCTTTCCGAGATGCCCTTGAAGCCCTTTACATCGGCTTCCATGACTTTCGAGATCGCCCAGACAGCAGAGTTGTCTTTTGCGGATCCGACGGATTTACCGGTCGAGATCTCGGCCTGGGTTGAAGACAGGTTCGAGTTAATATTTTTCAGCGTCTGCAGCGCCACCATGGCGCTGTTGTTGGTCAGAATGCTGGACATTGGCATTTTCCTTCAGTCAAGCGGCGCTTTGCGCCGGGTTTTTCAATCCGCCCGAAAGCGGGTTTCAGAAGTCATTCTGACTTGAGCGCTACCTTTTTTGGCGCGCGCCACCCCACGGGATGCAGGCAAATCTTGACTTGGAACTTGTGAAGGAAATCTAAATCCGTATGCGCTCAATGCCTTAAATTTTATGGAAAATATCTCTAGGCACGACGTTCGAAGCTGGAGGTGCCCCGCGACAACATCTGGTTTTTTCCCTGCTCTGTATAGGTGCGCAGTTCCTGTTTGACGGATTGAAGTTCCTGCAGTCGCGCCTTGGCGGTCTGAACGCCCCGTGCGCAGCTTTCAAGAAGTGCCTGATTGCGCGCGGCCAGAGATTTCAGCCGTTCAATGGCATCCGGATGCAGCGTTTGCGTCACCACGTTTTTGAGCAAGGTCTCTTTATGTGGGATCAGTTGCTGCAGACCAAGAATGTCGCCGGAGAGGAGAAGCGCTCGTTCACGTTCCAGAACATCCTCAAGAAGATCGGTCTTTCCTGCGGTGCTAAACAGTCCCATCGGCACGCTCCTTCAAGGCTTCAAACAGGGTTTGCGCCAAGCCAATACCGCCGGCTTTGACCATTTCTTCGGCCTGAGTTTGGCGTAGGAAAGAGCTAAACTGTTCCTCGCCGATGCCACCGCCACCAAGCCCTTCTCGAGCTTCGCCAAATTTTGCCGCCTTCAGCATCTCGGACAGGAACGTTGCTTCAAGGTCTTTGGCCGCGTCCATAAGCTTCTTGTCACGCGCGCTGTTGTCCTGCGGGCCAGAAGAGGATTGCGTCACGGTTGGGGGCATCGCTCCAGTGATCATTCGAGTGCCTCTCGGGTCATGAAAATTTTCTCGATCTTCGGGCAAACCAGTAAAGAAGTGGTAACTCCTCTGTGTTTTTTTGCTGGTGTCGGCGGAAGAATACCCGAGGTCAAAGATGCATATTCCAATGCAACAGATCCTATCCAGGGTCGGAGACAAAGAAGCTTTGCCATCAGAGCAAGCTGTGCAACTGCCCGAGCAGGCGGGCGGACAGGATGTGCCCGAGCAGGACCTCGTGTTCTCTTTGGACCTCGTGATGGCAGCGTCGACGAATTCCGTAGATGTGCCAAACAAAGTCACTTCGGATACCGCCGTTCCCATGATGCCCCCATTTGTGAGCGGGCAGAAATCACCTGAAATGCAAATCGATGCGCCCAGGGAAAGCATTCATATTCAGACCGAAACAGAAACAGGCGTACCTTGGTCCGCAGCGGCGACCAACACTGACATGCCCGGGACGCTCTCAGAGGTCACGCCAATCGTAGCGCCGTCTGAACGTATGAGCGGGCAGGTGGAAACTGCGCATGTTCAGGCGCGCAATGCCGATGGGGAACCTGAGTTTTGGCTGCCTTCGGCGCCAACGTTAGATACGAAAACCGACACCCAAGACGCCAAAGCAAACGTGATATCGCAGGCCAACTCGCACATTGCGTTTTCGAATGGGCAGCCGGCATCGAACGAAGCGTTGGAGCAAGAAACGTTAAGAACGACAAAGGAACCTGATGATCGCCTGCCTGCGCAGTTTCCTGCGGAGGTTTCCGGCAAAAACGCGCCGGCTTTGTCGCAGCCCCTGCAAGCCAGCTCTGCGCAAGCGTCGCGTATCGATGTTCCGAACCAACCTCAGCCAGGCGCTGCAAAAATGAATGCGGAACACTCGGACAAGAAGGGCGAGCCATTGCAAGGTCAGACACAGGGCGGAGCAACTCAGTTTGGTGATCGAAGCACATCAGCAGCCAATGTCGCTCCTACTCAGCCCGGTGCCGTACCTTCTTTTGCACAGGGGTCAGCGAACGCATCGACACGGCATGAAACGGAACCTTCAAGAAGGACCAGAGGTGCTCTGAAGGGCGAGGTCGAACCTGCGTCAATCAAAGCTCAGATTACTGATGCGCGGAGCTCGTCGTCGCCGGAAGGCTTGACGGTGGCAAATCAAGGGAGTTCCATGCTGCCGGTCCGACCGGATGCATATGTTTTCAGCGAAATTCCGGTTTCTGACATAGAAACGTCAAAGCAGTTTGAGGCTGCCCTGTTTGAGCCGCGAGCGCCTGATCAATCCGGCATGAGGCCAGGTGCCGAGATGCGCGCCGCAGAGGTGCCACGCAGTATAGCGGCCCAGATTATCGGGCAGGCCCGCATCGTGCCGGACAAACCAGTTGAAATCACATTGAACCCGGAAGAGCTTGGGAAGCTTCGCATGACCTTTGCGCCTGACGCGCAAAGCATGTCCGTGTCGTTGACCTTCGAACGCCCAGAAACGCTCGAGCTTATGCGGCGCAATATCGAACAATTGGCACAAGAATTCCGCACCCTTGGCTACGAAGATGTCAGTTTTACGTTTGAGCAAGGCGACACAAGCACATCTGGCGATGGGTCACCTGATCAGGAACAGAGAACGGATATTTACAGCTCCCAGCCCGCTGCGACTGCAGAGCCCTCTTCACAGCCCTCTGGGCACACCCACCTGACGCCGGCGTTGGCCGCCTTGTCTGGTGTAGATATTCGCATTTAAGGAGACAGCGATGGACCCCGTCCAGAACATGCCCGCCGCATTGACCGCGCCACCGGCGCAATATCTTGATAGCTCGGAAGGCACCGATGCCATGATTGCCTCGGATTTCGAGACTTTTCTTGTCATGCTGACCGCGCAGATGGAAAATCAAGACCCCCTGAACCCCATTGAATCCACGGACTACGCGGTGCAACTGGCAACCTTTGCCAATGTTGAACAGCAAGTGCAAACCAATGAGCTGCTCAAGGGGATGGGGACTCAGCTTGGCCTTATGGGCATGTCCGATATCGCTGATTGGGTCGGAAAAGAAGCCCGCGTGGCGGCGCCGGTTACCTTTGACGGTGACCCGATCACCTTGTCCCCAAAACCCGCATCTGCTGCCGATGAGCTGATACTGGTGGTGAAAGATGCTGATGGCGGGATCGTTGACAGCAAAGCATTGCCCGTGTCGACTGAACCTGTCGAATGGGATGGGTTGGATCAATATGGCGATCCGCTGCCACATGGGGTCTATTCTTTTGAACTCACCAGTCGCAGCAATGGATTGCACCTGTCCACCGATCCAATCGAGGCCTATGGGCGTATCGTTGAAACACAGAATGATGGCGGCAATCTGTGGCTGGTTCTGGAAAGTGGAGAGAAAGTACAGGCAGACGCCATCACCGCGCTGCGCGAGGCCGTGTGACCACTTGAGCTTCCCTCCGGATCAACCTAAAGCGTTTCGGGATGGACTTGAGGCACATGTCTATTCCGAAACGCCCACGACATTGATATCTCTTGGCGCGCTTCGGTTTTCCCCAGTCTCAGGTTAAAACCGAAACGCTTTAGCTTTGCGGGCTTGGGGGAGAGGTGGAATGCCGTTCAGAGATGAACAAAAAACTGGGGATGCGCTTAGGGCGCTCTGGGTTGCCTCTGGTCATATTTCGGCAAGCGCTCATTGGACCCCATTGCTGGGTGGGCGTAGCAATCCGATCTGGCGCGTCTCTGATCGCGAGGGTGGGCGGGATCTTGTTTGCAAGCTCTACGATCCTGCTGCGGCGACCCCTCTTTTCGTCAATGATGGGACACGGGAGGCAATTGCGTTGTCCGCACTCGCCGGTCGATCCCTGGCGCCCCGCCTGCTGGCGTTTCAACAAAGCGCGCTTGGCACCAGTTTGCTTTATGAGCATCTGGACGGGCAACCCTGGCGCGGAGAAATCGCGGATATTGCCCAGACGATGGCGCGGCTGCATGCCCAGCCGTTGCCGGAAGGATTGCCGGAACGGTCTGATGCGCCCGATGCTTTGACGGTCGAAGGACAGAATATGCTGCGCGAAGCCGGGGCAACTCTTCCCTTGCCGTCTATGGCAGGCGGCGCCCCCGCTGCCCGCAAAGTCTTTCTTCATGGTGACATCGTACCGGGGAACATTCTGGTGCAACCAGACGGCCTGCGTTTGATCGACTGGCAATGCCCGGCCATTGGTGATCCCGCTGAGGATGTCGCCATCTTTCTTTCCCCGACCATGCAGGTGCTCTATGGGCATCGCGCGCTGACACCGGCAGAAAAGCAGGACTTTCTGGCAACCTATGCCAGTGCAAGTGGTCGTCCGGATGTGGCAACACGATACCTGGCGCTAGAGCCCCTGTTCCACTGGCGCATGGCCGCTTATTGCAAGTGGAAAGCCGCGCGGGGGGACACGGCTTATCTGCAAGCTTTTGACCTTGAACTGGCAGGGCTAGAGCAGGGTTGAAATCCACACGGCCGCAAGCGCCACGAACCCGCCAAGAGCGACATAACCCATCGCACGCAGCGGGCGGGCCCGATCAGGTTCAGGAAGGGGTGTAGACTGGCGTATCAAAGCCGCTTCCGCCAGCTCTGGCAGGCGCGGTCCGAACCGGGCCAAGACCCGCAGTGTGCGGCCCAAATCACTGATCAAGGCGCGTGGACCGATCGAGCTGGAGATATAGTTTTCCACCACCGGTTTCGCGACTTGCCAGATATTGATGTCCGAATGCAGGGATCGCGCGACTCCTTCGACCACCACCATGGTCCGTTGTAGGAGGATCAGCTCGGTGCGTGTTTCCATCCCGAATTTTTCTGTTACTTCAAAGAGGTAAGACAGGAGCCGCCCCATCGATATCTGCGTGGCGTTCATGCCGAAAATCGGTTCACCCACGGCACGAAGGGCGCGGGCAAATTCTTCGACGTCCTGATTGGCTGGCACATAGCCTGCTTCGAAATGCACTTCGGCCACGCGGCGATAGTCGCGCGTGATGAAGCCATAGAGAATCTCGGCATAGACGCGGCGGGTATATTCGTCGATCCGCCCCATGATGCCAAAATCAATGGCGATAATGTCTCCGTTGGGAGCAAATTTCAGGTTGCCCTGATGCATGTCGCCATGAAACAGCCCATCACGCAATGCGTGGGACAGGAACAGTTGCAACACCCGTTCGCCTAGGTCCTTCATGTCCAGACCCGAGGCGCGAATGGCCTCCAGATCGTTGGCGGCCATGCCTTCGCCCCAGCCCAGCGTCATCACGGTGCGGCCGGTCAGTGACCAGTTGACCTCGGGCACGATGAAGCCTGCATCACCCGCAGTATTCTCGGCAAACTCGCTGGCGGAGGCACTTTCAAGGCGCAAATCCAACTCGCCCATCACCACGCCTTCGAAATGCTCGACCACATCGGTCGGGCGCAAACGGCGAGTCGAGGGCAGCAGAAACTCGATCAGCTTGGCCGAGAAATGGAAGGCGTCAATATCGGTGCGGAAGGCGCGTTCGATGTTCGGACGCAACACTTTTACAGCGACCTCTTTGCCGGTTTCCGCGATGCGTGCGCGGTGCACCTGCGCGATTGAGGCGGCGGCAACGGGTTCGGAAAACTCCGAGAATGTCTCGTCGATCGAGATGCCCAGTTCTGCCTCGATCATGCGGCGCGCAACCTCTTGCGGGAAGGGCGGCAGCTTGTCCTGCAGGTATTGCAACTGGTCAGCCAGTTCCGGTCCAACCACGTCCGGGCGGGTTGATAGGATCTGCCCAAACTTGATGTAGGCTGGCCCCAGCGCGGTGATCGCGCGGGTCACAGGCGGCAGGGAGGTGTCGCCTTTCTTGCCCAGAAACGCGAAGGGAAAGCCGATCACGCGGGCGGCAATGCGCAGCGCGGGTGGGGCGCTCATCGCGTCCAGCACCACGCCCATGGCGCCTGTGCGTTGGAAGGTAGCGCCGGTACGGATCAGCCGCCAGATGTTGTGAGGTCCACGCATCTTAGATTTTCCAGCCCGAATGCATCGCCGCGATCCCCATCGACAGGTTGCGGTATTTCGCGTTCTCGAACCCTGCGTCACGGATCATCTGCAGGAAAGTGTCCTGATCGGGGAATTTGCGGATCGATTCCACCAGATACTGATAGCTGTCGTAGTCATCCGCGATCATCTTGCCCATGCGCGGGATGACGTTGAAGGAATAAAGGTCATAAAGCTTTTGCATCCCGTCATTGGGCAGCTGGCTGAACTCCAGCACCATCAGGCGACCGCCGGGCTTCAGCACGCGGTAAGCTTCGCGCAAAGCGTCGGGAATGCGGGTCACGTTGCGAATACCGAAGCTGATCGTATAGCGGTCAAAGCTGTTGTCTTCGAACGGCAGGGCCATGGCGTCGCCCACAACCCAGTCCAGCTTGTCGGCCAGATTTCCGGCCTCGGCACGTTTGCGCCCTTCGACCAGCATGCTTTCGGTCATGTCCAAAACGACCGCTTCAGCGCCGGGCGCGCGCCCCAGAAAACGGAACGAAATGTCGCCCGTGCCGCCAGCCACGTCCAACAGGCGCTGCCCGTCGCGCGGGGCGAGCCAATCCATCATTGCGTCTTTCCAGACCCGGTGAATGCCCACGGACATCACGTCATTCATGATGTCATATTTCGAAGCTACGTTGGTAAAGACGCCATGGACCATGCCGGCCTTTTGGTCTTCGTCGACAGTTTTGAACCCGAAATGGGTTTTTCTGGTGTCGGATGTGCTCATCTGGCTTGCCCAATCCTTGCAGTTGCTCCCTCTTATCGTGACAGTGGGGCGCGCACAATGGAGAGGCTTGAACCATGCCGGAATTACCAGAGGTCGAGACAGTTCGCCGCGGGCTGACCCCGGTGATGCAGGACAGCGTCATCAAACGTGCCGAAGTGCGCCGCGAAGGGCTGCGCTGGCCCTTTCCCGACCGGATGGCGGACCGGCTGTCGGGTGCGCGCATTGAGCGGCTGGGGCGGCGGTCGAAATACCTGCTGATAGATCTGAACACGGGCGAGACGCTGATTGTGCATCTTGGCATGTCAGGCCGGATGCAGATCACCGGTCGCGCGCTGGGCAAGTACCATCATGATCATCCCCCGTTGGAGAAACACGACCACGTAGTGTTTCACATGGAAAATGGGGCGCGGGTCACGTTCAACGATGCGCGGCGGTTCGGGGCGATGGATCTGTGCCAGACCGATGCGCTGGATGATCACAAACTGATACGGGTTCTGGGGCCTGAGCCCTTAGGCAATCAGTTTGACGGGGCGTATTTGATCGAGGCGTTCCGGGGAAAGAACACGCCCATTAAAACCGCTCTTTTGGATCAGGGAATCATCGCGGGCCTTGGGAATATTTATGTCTGTGAAGTGTTGTTTCGGGCCGGTATTCACCCCACGCGCAAGGCGGGGCGCATTGCCGAAACCCGAGTGGCGGGGCTGGTTCCGATCATTCGCGACGTGCTGTCAGAGGCGATTGAGAGCGGCGGCTCATCCTTGCGCGATCACCGGCAGGCGGATGGTGATCTTGGTTATTTTCAACACAGTTTCCGGGTCTATGGCCGCGAGGGTGAACGTTGCGTCACTTCGGGCTGCGAGGCGGAAATCCGGCGAATCGTGCAATCCGGACGCTCGACTTTCTATTGTGCGCAATGCCAAAGATAACTTGAATGAACGGTCGGGCGTGCTACGTATTCCGGCCAATGACTTGGGACAAAGGCAAGGGGAACCATGGCCTACAAGAATATCATCGTAGAGACCGAAGATCACGTCACGCTGATCAAACTGAACAGGCCCGACGCGCTGAACGCGCTGAACCTGGAGCTTTTGGGCGAGCTGGGCGAGGCCCTGGCCGAAGCCCAGGCCAATGACAAAGTGCGCTGCATCGTCGTCACCGGGTCTGAAAAGGCTTTCGCAGCCGGCGCTGACATCAAGATGATGGCCGAGAAAAGCTTCGTCGACGTGTTCACCGGCGATCTGTTCACACCAGAAGAAGACGCCATCATGCGTATCCGCAAGCCGATCATCGCAGCCGTATCTGGCTACGCGCTGGGCGGCGGGTGTGAGCTGGCCATGATGTGCGACTTCATCATTGCCTCTGACACCGCCAAGTTTGGCCAGCCCGAGGTGAACCTGGGCGTGATGGCCGGCATGGGTGGCACGCAGCGCCTGACCAAACTGGTTGGACGCGCCAAATCTATGGACATGAACCTGACAGGCCGCTTCATGGATGCTGAAGAAGCCGAGCGTTCGGGGCTGGTCAGCCGCGTGGTGCCCGCCAAGAAGCTGATGGACGAAGCCATGTCGGCCGCGGCCAAGATCGCCGAGAAATCCATGGTCACCGTGATGGCGATCAAGGAATCGGTAAACCGTGCCGAGCAACTGCCCCTGACCGAGGGCATCTTGTTTGAACGCCGCGTGTTCCATTCGCTTTTCGCGACCGAGGATCAGAAAGAGGGCATGGCCGCCTTCACCGAGAAGCGCGAACCGCAGTTCCGCGACAAGTAAAGAAACAGGGCTTCCCTTTGCGGCCGAAATGGCTTAAAGGGCAGCCCATCCATGCGCGTGAGGCCCGCTTAGGCCAGAATCACCGGTTCTGAACCCGGTCGGGTGCTGTACGCGCAGCTTAGACAACGCAAACACACCCGAAAGAGGGATCAGACACATGGCAAATTCGCCCCAAGCTAAAAAACGCGCCCGTCAGAACGAGCGTCGCTTCGCTGTAAACAAAGCCCGCCGTTCGCGCATCCGCACCTATCTGCGCGCCGTTGAAGAAGCCATCGCTTCGGGCGACAAGGATGCAGCCGCTGCTGCCCTGAAAGCTGCTCAGCCTGAGCTGATGCGCGGTGTGACCAAAGGCGTCTACCACAAGAACACCGCCGCGCGTAAAGTTTCGCGCTTGGCCGCACGCGTGAAGGCCCTGGCCTAAGCGTGATTCTGCACCGAAAGGGTGCAGGTGAAAAACAAAAAGAGCGTGTCCAGACGGGCACGCTCTTTTTGCATTTTTGGTGCTGAAGATCGGAATTGTGTAAGCGGCTTGGGATTCGTTTTTCCAAAGTCAGAGTCAAGCGCGAAGATGTGTTGCGTGGCCCGCTGGCAGATTGCTAGCTTGCCCTCAGCGATTCACATCGCCGACTTGGGACTATGATAAAACTTTAGACTAACCCGTTGATTTTTAATGGGTTAAGTTGTTGACTGCTGCTTGGCGATCCGCCTTTTGCGTATCATCAGGGATTCGACCATCGGTATCTGCCGAGGTTGCCGTTAGGTGACGGACAGATACAGAGGGGGAGGCGCGTGCTTTGGGACGCACACGCCTGAGCGACATCAAGTCTCGTGGCCTATCGGGCACGTAACGGCAAATCCGTTTTGCTGTGCGTTTGCCTTGTGGCGTTGTTGGTGATGGTTCTGGCGAGGCAGGACCATCGATGTGATCCGTGTGCGCATTTCTGCGCGTGTAGGTTTTGGTTTGAAGAGACTGCTTGCGAACGGTCTTAAAAAGAAGAGCTCGGGTCGAGGTAATATGACAAACGAAGAATGGGGACAGGTCCGTAACAAGCTGCAGAAAGCAGTGGGACAGAACAACTATACCAACTGGATTGAGCCCCTTGAATTTGCACAGCTGGACAACGGGGTGGCGACCTTTCTGGTGCCAACCAATTTCATGGGCAATTGGGTGGAACGCAATTTCGGCGACAAAATCCTGAGCTACATGATTGGCGCGGGACTGTCGGTCAATCGTCTGATGTTCTCAGTCCCCAAATCCGGTGCGGCTGAAAAGCCAGCCGCGGTTGCCAAGACCAATGGTGTTGGTGCTGCTGCCGCGGCTGTGTCAGATGATCACGATGACCTGCCCGGTGCGGCGCTGGATGCGCGGTTCACCTTTGACAGTTTCGTGGTCGGCAAGCCTAACGAGCTGGCCCATGCCGCCGCGCGCCGCGTGGCCGAGGGTGGCCCGGTCACCTTCAATCCGCTGTTTCTTTACGGCGGCGTTGGGCTGGGCAAGACCCACCTGATGCACGCCATTGCCCATGAAATGAAGACCCGCCAGCCCGAACTGCGCGTTGTTTACCTGTCGGCCGAACAGTTCATGTATCGCTTTGTTCAGGCGATCCGCGAAAAGCAGATGATGGATTTCAAACAGCTGTTCCGCTCGGTTGATGTTCTGATGGTGGATGACGTTCAGTTCATCGCCGGCAAGGATTCGACGCAGGAAGAGTTCTTCCACACGTTCAATGCGCTGGTGGATCAGAACAAACAGATCATCATTTCTGCTGACCGCGCCCCGGGCGAGATCAAGGACCTTGAAGATCGCATCAAAAGCCGTCTGCAATGCGGCCTTGTGGTGGATCTGCACCCGACCGACTACGAGTTGCGTCTGGGTGTGTTGCAAAACAAGGTCAACGCTTATCGCGAGCAATACAAGGGTCTGGTGATTGCCGACGGCGTGCTGGAGTTCCTGGCGCATCGCATCTCGACCAATGTGCGGGTGCTTGAAGGTGCTTTGATGCGGCTGTTTGCTTTCGCCTCGCTGGTGGGTCGCGAGATCACGCTGGAGTTGGCACAGGATTGCCTTGGTGACATTTTGCGCGCGTCAGATCGCAAGGTCACGGTCGAGGAAATTCAGCGCAAAGTGTCTGAGCATTACAACATTCGCCTGTCCGATATGATTGGCCCCAAGCGCGTGCGCACCATTGCCCGCCCGCGGCAGGTGGCGATGTATCTGGCCAAGCACATGACCTCGCGGTCACTGCCCGAGATCGGTCGCCGGTTTGGCGGTCGTGATCACACAACGGTCATGCATGGCGTCAAGCGGATCGACGAGCTGAAGGGCATCGACGATCAGATTGCCGAGGATCTGGAGCTTCTGCGCCGCGCGCTGGAAGCCTGACAGGGTGCTTGCAAGGGTGGGTTTTGGGCCTTAAGGCCTTGACCCGCCCGACAAACCAATGGACATTCCGGGTAACAAATTGAGCCGGGCGGCGCGCGATAGCTGCGCGCGGCCCAGGTATCTGTCAGGAGTGGGATATGAAGATCAGTATTGAACGCGGCGCACTGTTGAAAGCCGTGGCACAGGCGCAATCAGTTGTAGAACGCCGCAACACCATTCCGATTCTGGCCAATGTTCTGATCGAGGCCGAGGGCGACAGCGTGTCGTTCCGGGCAACCGATCTGGATATTGAAGTTGTCGACAAAACCGCTGCGATGGTTGAGCGCGCAGGGGCAACCACCGTGTCCGCCGTGACCCTGCACGAGATTGTCCGCAAGCTGCCCGATGGTGCGCTTGTTCAGCTGACTGATGACGGCGCCACCGGGCGTCTTAGCGTCGAGGCGGGGCGCTCGAACTTCTCGCTGGCCACCCTGCCGAAGGAAGACTTCCCGGTGATGGCGTCGTCCGAATACTCGGCCAACTTCTCGGCCCCGGCACCGGTGCTGCGCCGCCTGTTCGACAAGTCCAAATTTGCCATTTCGACCGAGGAAACGCGGTATTATCTGAACGGCGTCTATATGCATGTGTCTGACGCAGATGGCGGCAAGGTGCTGCGCTGCGTGGCCACGGATGGTCACCGTCTTGCGCGCATTGATGCGGATCTGCCTGCGGGTGCCGAAGAAATGCCCGGCGTGATCGTCCCGCGCAAAACCGTGGGCGAGCTGCGCAAGCTTCTGGATGATGACGAAGCGGTGATTGCTGTGTCGGTCTCGGAAACCAAGGTGCGTTTTGCAACCCCTGCGATCACTCTGACCTCGAAAGTCATCGACGGCACCTTCCCTGACTACACGCGCGTGATCCCTGCCGGAAACACCCGCAAGCTTGAAGTGGATGCTAGCGAATTTGCGCAGGCCGTCGACCGCGTTGCCACCGTGTCTTCCGAACGGTCGCGTGCCGTCAAGCTGCAGTTGGACGAAGACAGGCTGGTGCTTTCGGTGAACGCGCCTGACGCGGGCGCGGCCGAGGAAGAGCTGGTCGTCGCGTACAATGACGAACGGCTCGAGATTGGGTTTAATGCGAAGTACCTGCTCGAGATCGCCAGCCAGGTGGACCGTGAAAACGCTGTCTTCATGTTCAATTCGTCCGGTGACCCCACCCTGATGCGCGAAGGCAATGACACCAGCGCCGTTTATGTTGTCATGCCCATGCGTGTGTGACCTGTCCGTCATTGAACCGCTGACAAGGAGGGCGCGATGACACTCGCCCTTCGCGAGCTGACACTCAGCCATTTCCGAAGCCATAAGCTGGCGCGCTTGTCACTGGATGGGCGCCCGGTTGTGCTGCATGGGCGCAACGGGGCAGGCAAAACCAACATACTCGAAGCGGTGTCTATGTTGTCGCCGGGGCGTGGATTGCGCCGGGCGGGTCTGGACGAAATGATCCGCAAACCTGAAGCCGTGGGGTGGAAAATCACGGGCGTGATGAAAAGTCTTCATCACGTGCACGAGGTGGAAACCTGGGTCGAAGCCGGGACGTCCCGGCAGGTGAAGATTGATGGAAAAACCGCGCCGCAAGTCGCGCTAGGGCGCATTGCGCGGGTTGTTTGGCTGGTGCCGGTGATGGACCGGCTTTGGGTGGACGGCGCCGAAGGGCGGCGACGGTTTTTGGACCGTATGACCATGAGCTTCGAGCCGGGGCATGCGGATGCTGTTCTAAGTTATGAAAAGGCCATGCGCGATCGCAACAGGCTGTTGAAAGACGGGCAGCGGGATGGGCAATGGTATGGCGCATTAGAGGCGCAGATGGCGCGCTCAGGGGCGATGATCATTGCCAACCGAAACCAGGCTGTGGCGCAGTTACTATCAGCTCAGAAAGAGGCCGAGACCGCATTTCCCGTGGCGGACCTCTCTATGACCCAGCCGGTTGGGGAGGATTTACCCGAAGACAGCGCAGATCTTGCGCTGGCTTTCGCGGAAAGCCGTTCGCGTGATCTGATGGCTGGCCGCACGCTTGTGGGCCCGCATCGCAGTGATCTGGCGGCGGTCTATGCGGCCAAGGGCATTGCTGCCCGGGATTGTTCAACGGGCGAGCAGAAAGCGCTATTGGTGTCGTTGATATTGGCGAATGGGCGCGCACTGGCAGAAAGCTTCGGCGCCCCGCCAATCTTGTTGCTGGACGAGGTTGCCGCGCATTTGGATGCCGGACGGCGCGCAGCGCTTTATGACGAGATTTGTGCGCTGGGCGCGCAGGCTTTCATGACCGGCACTGGTCCGGAATTGTTCGCCGAACTGGGTGCGCGCGCCAGCCATTTTGAAGTGACCGAGGTCGATGGGATCTCGGATGTGCAGGAGGTGACATGATGAAAAGCAACCGGGTTACGTTGATCACGTTGGGCGTGAAGGATCTGGACCGTGCTGTCTCCTTCTACGGCGCAATCGGCTGGTCGCCATCTGAAGTGATGGAGAAGGTGGCCTTTTACGACATGAATGGCATGAAACTGGGTTTTTATACGCTTGAAGGGCTTTCCGAGGACATGAAGCGCCCCGTCCAGAGTTTGGGAACCGGCGCGATGACTCTCGGGCAGAATTTTCCAACAGAAGCCGAGGTTGATGCGGCCTACGACGCGGCCATTACCGCCGGGGGCAATGTGGTCACCCGGCCTGAAAAAATCTTTTGGGGTGGGTATTCTGGATATTTCTCCGACCCTGACGGGCATGTCTGGGAATATGCGATGAATCCTTACTGGCCGCTGGATGAGGACGGCCACCTGGCATGACAATCTCGCCCGCTGAACTCGGCTTCTACATATTTGGACTGTTCATTCTGTTTTTGACACCGGGGCCGGTCTGGGTGGCGCTGGTCGCACGGGTTTTGGCAGGTGGATATGCGCAGGCCTGGCCGCTGACGCTTGGTGTTGCGGTCGGAGATATCTTCTGGTCCGTTTTGGCCGCGCTGGGCATGGGCTGGGTGGCCGCCAGCGTCGAAGGGGGGATGTTGGTGCTGCGCATCATCGCGGCACTCTTCTTTCTTTGGCTTGGTATCACGATCATCCGGTCGGCTGGCCAAAAAGTGACTGGTGACGGGCGGCTAACGCGGCCAGGTATGCTGGCAGGTTTCGTGGCGGGATTGATCGTGATCTTGTCAAACCCCAAGGCCATTTTGTTCTACATGGGGGTTTTGCCGGGGTTCTTCGACCTCTCGCGCCTGACGGGTGTTGATATTATCGCGATCGCGGTGGCGTCCTTCATCGTACCCTTGGTGGGCAATCTGATCCTGGCGTATTTTGTTGATCGTGCCCGTGTTCTGTTGTCGTCCGAGAGCGCACTTACGCACATGAACTACGCGGCCGGAGGCCTGCTGGTTATGGTCGGACTGGTGATCCCTTTCGTCTAAAGCGTTTCGAGATTAGCTTGAGACAAAAGTTGATTTCGAAACGCCCGCAACATCAATAGGTTCCGCGCGTTTCGCCTGACTATTGTGCCTTAACAATACGTCGAAACGCTTTAGGAAAAACATCGCCATAAAACCGCTAAATCTTGTGTCACATGCGTGACAATCCTGTGCGGAAACACTATATTTTCCGGAACGAACAACAGGAAGTCCCACATGACTGACGACGCGCAGAACGGTGCCGAATACGGCGCCGAATCCATCAAAGTTCTCAAAGGCTTGGAGGCGGTGCGCAAGCGCCCCGGCATGTATATCGGTGACACCGATGACGGATCGGGTCTGCATCATATGGTTTACGAGGTCGTGGATAACGGCATCGACGAAGCATTGGCCGGTCACGCCGACGCGGTTACGGTCACGATCCATGCGGATAATTCCGTGTCGGTCAGCGACAACGGGCGCGGCATTCCTGTCGACACGCACCCGGAAGAGGGCGTTTCAGCCGCAGAGGTGATCATGACCCAGCTGCATGCCGGAGGGAAGTTCGATTCGAATTCCTACAAGGTGTCCGGCGGCCTGCACGGCGTTGGTGTGTCCGTTGTGAACGCCCTGTCCGACTGGCTGGAGCTGCGCATCTGGCGCGACGGCAAAGAGCATGTGGCGCGCTTTGAACGCGGCGAGACAGCGAAGCATCTTGAGGTCGTGGGCGAGTGTGGCGACCGCACCGGGACCGAGGTGCGCTTTCTGGCCTCGACCGACACATTTTCGAACCTCGACTATCAGTTCAAGACGCTGGAAAATCGCCTGCGCGAACTGTCTTTCCTGAATTCCGGCGTGCGCATCATCATCGAAGATGAACGTCCGGCCGAAAAGCTGCGCTCTGAGCTGCACTATGATGGTGGCGTGAAGGAGTTCGTGAAGTATCTTGACCGCTCGAAGACCCCTTTGATGGAAGAGCCGATTTTCGTGACCGGCGAAAAGGATGGCATCGGGGTCGAGGTCGCGATGTGGTGGAATGATGGCTATCACGAGAACGTGCTGCCTTTCACCAACAACATCCCTCAGCGCGACGGCGGCACGCATTTGGCGGGCTTCCGTGGGGCGCTGACGCGCACGCTGAACCTCTATGCCAACTCTTCGGGATTGGCGAAAAAGGAAAAGGTGAATTTCACCGGGGACGATGCGCGCGAAGGTCTGACTTGTGTTTTGTCGGTGAAAGTGCCGGACCCGAAGTTCAGTTCACAAACCAAGGACAAACTGGTGTCGTCGGAAGTGCGCCCTGCTGTCGAAGGTCTGATGAACGAAAAGCTGCAAGAGTGGTTTGATGAGAACCCGCAAATCGCGCGGATGATCGTCGGCAAAATCATCGAGGCCGCGTTGGCCCGCGAAGCCGCCCGCAAAGCCCGTGAAATGACGCGGAAGAAATCAACGCTTGATGTGGCATCGCTGCCCGGCAAGCTTGCGGATTGTCAGGAAAAAGATCCGGCCAAACGTGAAATCTTCTTGGTCGAGGGTGACTCTGCCGGCGGGTCTGCAAAGCAAGGTCGTTCGCGCCATGATCAGGCTGTTCTGCCTCTGCGCGGTAAAATCCTGAACGTGGAACGCGCGCGGTTCGATCGGATGCTGTCCAGTCAGGAGATCGGCACGCTGATCACCGCTTTGGGCACCGGCATTGGTCGCGACGAATTCAACATCGAAAAGCTGCGTTACCACAAGATCGTCATCATGACGGATGCGGATGTGGATGGCGCGCATATTCGCACGCTTCTCTTGACCTTCTTCTTCCGCCAGATGCCGGAACTGATCGAGGGCGGGTATCTCTACATCGCGCAGCCGCCGCTTTACAAAGTGGCGCGTGGCAAGTCCGAGGTCTATGTGAAAGACCAGACCGCTCTTGAGGACTACCTGATTGATCAGGGCATTGAGGGCACCGTTCTGCGCCTGTCCAGCGGCGAAGAGATCGCCGGGGCAGATCTGGCGCGTGTGGTTGATGGCGCGCGCACGTTCAAACGTATTCTGGATGCCTTCCCCACGCATTATCCGCGCAATATTCTGGAACAAGCCGCGCTTGCCGGTGCGTTTGATCCGGGTCGTGCAGATGCCGATTTGCAGCGTGTGGCAGACGATGTTGCAGCGCGGCTGGACAAAGTGGCAGTGGAATACGAGCGTGGCTGGCAGGGTCGGATCACACAGGATCACGGCATTCGGCTGGCCCGTATTCTGCGTGGCGTTGAAGAGATTCGCACGCTGGATGGTGCCGTGCTGCGCTCAGGCGAAGCACGTCGCCTGTCCGAAGTATCGATGGACACGCGGGATGTGTATCGCGATAGCTCTCAGCTGTCGCGCAAAGATCGCGAGATCACGGTTCAGGGTCCGATCGGCCTGTTGAACGCCGTTCTTGCCGAGGGGGAAAAGGGCCTGACGTTGCAGCGCTATAAAGGGCTGGGAGAGATGAACCCCGATCAACTTTGGGAAACAACGCTTGACCCGGAAGCGCGCACGCTTCTGCAGGTAAAAGTGGATGATTTGTCCGAGGCTGACGACATCTTCACCAAGCTGATGGGCGATGTGGTGGAACCCCGCCGCGAGTTCATTCAGCAAAACGCGCTTTCCGTGGAAAACCTAGATTTCTAAAGCGTCCGACCTCTAACCTGAGCCGGGGAATTGGTCGGGCGCAGCGCAACATATCCATGTTTCGCGCGTCCTGCCCGATCTTACTGCTCTGTCGACCTACGTCTGGGATAGGGAGCAGGGTGGTGATAGCTTTACCCAAGAATTTCCAATTTGCTGAGATCATGGGAAATCCGTATCAGATCTGACAGGTTGCAATCTGGGTCCGTTGGGCCTTTTGTTGGCATCTTGATCAGTTGCGTCGGGGATTTTGTTGCCGCGCTAAGCGCTTCTGCAAGGGGCATACCGACCTTCGTCACCAGCATCCGTATAGCCGTGGTCAGATCAAGGTCTGCACCGGCAAGTGTCCCATCGTCCAGTGTCAGCTTACCGTCCTGGCGGTGAATGGTACGTCCGTTCAGTTGGAATTCTGTTGTGTCAGACCCCGCTACGGCCATGGCGTCGCTGACCAGAAATATGCGCCCGGGACCGGTCTTTGCTGACCAGGCAGCGCGGATGGTTTCCGGGTGGACATGGACCAAGTCCGCAATCAAACCTGTCGAAACCTCTCCGGCAGACAGGGCGGCCCCCACAAGGCCCGGTTCGCGATTGCCCAGTTGGCTCATTGCGTTGAACAGATGCGTGACGCAGCGCGCGCCCGCATCCATGTACCGCCTGCAGGTGTCATAGTCCGCGTCTGTATGCCCAAGTGACACCAGCACGCCTGCATCGGCCAAGGCCGCAACCTGCGCCTCGGACACATTTTCCGGAGCGATGGTTACTTTCAGGCAGGGCAGCGTGGCTGCCGCCTTTAGAAGCTCGGAGAGGTCATCATCCTGCATCGGTCGGATCAGCGCCGCGTCATGGGCCCCTTTGCGCGTGACGGACAGGTGCGGGCCTTCCAGATGAAGACCTGCGATGCCCGGCACCTTTTGTCTGATGGCGTCGGTTGTGGCGGCAATTGCCGCGCGTGTGTTTTCAGCCGTGTCGGTGATCAGGGTGGGCAGAAACCAAGTGACCCCCAATGCGCGATGGGCGCGTGACATGCGTTCAAGGGTTTGGACCGATGGATCATCGCCCAGCATGATCCCGTCGCCGCCATTGACTTGCAGATCAACATAGCCGGGGCTGAGGATGTCCCCTGCCAGATCGACTACCTGGCCGATATCTTCGATTTCGGTGTCGCGGCCAAAAGCGCTCAGCACGCCGTTTTCGAAACGGACAGCGTGTGCGTCGTGGAATTCCGACCCATCAAAGATGCGCCCATTGCGAAATGTCACCGCCGTTTGTGTCATACCGTTTCTGTCACTTTCTTCAAGTGGCGCGGTGTGTCCGGGTTGATCCCGCGGCGGGCCGCGACGGTTTCAACCATGCCATAAAACGAGACGATCGAGGCGATCGGGTCGGTGATCCAGTGATCGGTGCGCACATGGGGCAGGCAGGTGGCCGATTTGACCCGGTTCGAGGTCGCGAAGGCAAGTGCCCCCTTGTCGGCGAGCGTATCTGCCACTTCCGCGACACTGTCTTCGGCCGCATCCTGTGCGGCAAACGCGATCACAGGGAAACCCGGTTCGACGATGGAAACCGGACCGTGCAGCACTTCGGCCGACGAATAGCTTTCTGCATGGATTTGGCTGGTTTCCTTGAACTTCAGGGCCGCTTCATTCGAGATCGCCCAGCTTGGTCCGCGCCCAAGTGTGAACAGGGACCGCCCGTCGACGGCTTCGACTACCGGGGACCAGTCGCATTCGGTTGCCTCTTGAAGGTGTCGGGGCAATGCATGAATGGCTGTGATCAGCTCGGCATCGTCCTTTAACTGCGCCAGAAGCCAAAGCCCGGCGACAAGAGAGGTGACGAATGTCTTGGTCGCTGCCACGCTCAGCTCTGGGCCGGCATGGATGGGCAGGGTCGCCGTGGTCGCATTGGCCAAAGGTGAGTCGGCGTCATTGGTGATCGCCACAGTATAGGCGCCGGTCTTGGCGAAGGCCTCTGTCAGGCGCACAATGTCCGGGCTTTGGCCTGACTGAGATACCGAGATACAGAGCGACCCTTTGCCCGCCACGTCGACGCCATAAATCGATTTGACCGACGGTCCGACCGAGGCCATCGGCAGGCCCAGAAGCAGCTCGCTTACGTATTTTAGATAGGTTGCCGCGTGATCCGATGACCCACGTGCCACGGACAGAAGAAAACGCGGGTCGCAGGCGCGGATTTCCTCGGCCGTGGCCAGAACGCCCGCGCGCCCTTCGGTCAACAGCCGTTCAACAGCGTCGGGAATTTCATTGATTTCGCGCCGCATGCGCGTTGTCGGTTGGTTTGACATGTCAGGCAGCCTTCATGTTGTTCAATTGGAGAGGCGCAGCTCGGCCACGAAGTCATAGGCGTCGCCGCGATAGACAGATTTGGTCAGCTCGGCCACGCGGCCACTGTCCAGATAGGAAATGCGCTGAATGCTCAGCCCGGCGGTGCCTTCTGCCACGCCCAGAAGATCTGCATCCTCGGGGTCCAGATTTATCGCCGAGATCTTTTGTACGGCCCGAACCGGGCGATTGCCGCTTTGTTCAAGCACTTCGTAGAGTGATCGCGATACTTCGATCGGGTTGGGCAGGATGTCCATGGGCAGCGATGCGCGTTCCAGCGCCATGGGTTGGCCACCGGCTTCGCGCAGACGATAGATGCGTGCGACGGAATCGCCCGTGGCAAGCCCCAGCGTCAGCACCTCTTCTGGCGATGGGATGAAAACGCCACGTTCCAGCCAGCGCGACGTGGTCTCAAGCCCCCGGCGCCTCATGTCCTCGGTGAAGGAAGTCAGGTGGGACAGGGACTGTTCGACCCGCGCCACCGGGGCGCGTACAAAGGACCCGGACCCTTGCCGCTGTTCGACAATGCCAGATTTCACCAGCTCTTGAATGGCCTTGCGCACGGTGACGCGTGACAGGTCCGTGATCTCTGCAATTTCGCGTTCGGGCGGCAAAGAGCTGTCCGGAGGCAGTATGCCCTGTTCGATCGCGTCTTCAAGGCGACGGCGGAGTTGTACGTAACGCGGGCCAGAGCTTTGCCCCAGCCAGGCTTGCGGGTCGAGGAAATCAGAGGCGGTCATGCGGTGATCTCCTCGCTGAATGCTTGCGCCAGTGCCAATGCGCCGGACAAAGGGCTGCCCAGCGGGGCGGCGATGCAGCTTTGCATGGTGTCCGGCAGGTATGGTGCATAGTGGGGGGCAATTCCGCCCGTCAGGCAGATGGTCATGCCGGGCAACCAACCCAACACTGGCAGAGCATCCGCGATGCTGTCACCGGCTTCTTGCATCACTTTTCGGGCTAGCCGGTCTTTGTCTTCCGCATGTGCTGTCACTTGCGGAGCTAGCGCCCCAAATTCAGACGGGCGCGCGGTTGCGGCAAAGGCAACAATGCCTGCAGCGCCTGAGAAGCGGTCAAGGAAATACCGGGACAAGGCGCTGTGGTCGCATATGCCATCCACTGCGTTCAATGTCATTGTCAGGCCGCGTCGCCCTACCCATTGCGCAGATGCCGGGTCACCCAGCACGGGCCCCCAGCCACCCGCAAATCTCCGACGTCCATCTGACTGCGCGGCCAGAAATGATCCGGTGCCACAATGCGCCACGATACCGTCTTTCGCGCCCAATGCACCGACAAGCGCGGACGGGCGGTCGTCTTCAACCAGGATATGTTCGAATGGCAGCGCCTTGGCGGCCCGGTCAGCAATGGCTTCACCGGCGACACCTGCAAGCCCGACATAGGCGGGAAATTTGGACAAGGCGGCCAGAGACAGACCGGTGCGCGCAGCAAGTTGGTCCAGTCCGCGGATAAGTTCTGAAATTCCAGCGTCAAAATCCGTTGTGACATTGGCTGAGCCAAGTTCGACAATCGCGTCTTCCTGCCTGTCCCTTAGGGCGAGGCGGCAGCGCGTTCCGCCGCCATCAATGGCAAGAACGGGTGAAGTGGTATGGGTCGTCATGCGATTCATTCTGATACCTATATAATACCTTTTCGAACATTGAAAGAGCCAACTGGCAATTGCCTACGCGAAATAGCTGGTTTTGCGCCCAACTTTGCCCGTGGATGGGCGGCTAAAACAAAATGGTAGACAAATGGTATCTAATAGGTATGTTATTTGCCAATCCAAGGGGGGAATCGCGTGTCGCAAAAGGTCACGGAACAATTGCACGTCGCCGCAAAGGGGCTGGATAAGCAGCCGCTGGACGAGATTGCTGTGCTTCTTTCGCAAGGGCAGGGTGATGCCGCTGCCGCTGTAGATGCGGCGGCCCCTTTTATTGCGCAAGCAAGTCGATCGATGGCGACCTGCATCGCGCAGGGTGGTCGTTTGCACTATGTGGCGGCGGGCTCTTCCGGTTTGATGGCCGCGGCCGATGCGATGGAGTTGGGGGGGACGTTCTCCATCCCACCTGCCCAGATACGCATTCACATGGCAGGTGGATTGCCCACCAGCGCCGAGATGCCGGGTGGCACAGAAGATGAAACGGATCAGATACAGGCCAGCCTGAACGATATAACGGCGCAAGATTGCGTGATTGCCGTCTCGGCCAGTGGCACAACCCCTTACACACTCGAAGCAGCCCGCCTTGCAAAAGCTGCGGGGGCCACCGTGATTGGCATCGCCAACAATGCAGGCACGCCTTTGCTGAAGCTTTCCGACCATCCGATCTTGCTGGCGACGCCGCCTGAAGTTCTGTCTGGGTCGACCCGCATGGGCGCGGGCACCGCACAAAAGATCGCGCTGAACAGCCTGTCGACATTGATGGCAGTCGAACTGGGTCATGTTCACGACGGCATGATGGTCAACCTGACCGCCGACAACGCCAAGCTTGTCACACGTGCGCGCACGATCGTGGCGCAGATTTCAGCTGTGGATGATGCAGTTGCTGCGGATGCCTTGTCACAGGCGGGCGGTCAGGTGAAGCCGGCCATTTTAATTGCCTGCGGCGTGGGCGGTCTTGAGGCCGCTCAGGCGCAACTGATTTCCAGCAAAGGGCGTCTGCGTCCGGTGCTGGAGAAACTTAAAAACCAATAACCAAACCCCTGGGAGGAAAACATGAAACGCAACATTATCTCACTGGCCCTTGCTGGAACGGCGCTGGTCGCGACCAGCGCCTATGCTGAAGATGTCACGCTGACCATCGAAAGCTGGCGCAATGACGACCTGACCCTGTGGCAGGACAAGATTATTCCGGCCTTTGAGGCCGAACACCCCGGCATCAAGGTGAAGTTCACCCCGTCGGCCCCTGCGGAATATAACGCAGTTCTGAACTCGAAGCTGGACGCGGGCTCTGCCGGTGACCTGATCACCTGTCGCCCGTTTGACGCCTCGCTTGCGCTGTATGATGCCGGTCATCTGGCTGATCTGGGCGGCATGGAAGCCATGGGCAACTTCTCGGACGTGGCGAAATCTGCGTGGCAGACCGATGATGGCTCGGCCAGCTTCTGCGTGCCGATGGCATCGGTGATCCACGGCTTCATCTACAATAAAGATGCCTTTGCCGAGCTGGGCATCGAAGTTCCAAACACCGAAGCCGAGTTCTTCGCCGCCCTCGATAAGATCAAGGAAGATGGCAGCTATATCCCGATGGCGATGGGCACCAACGACCAGTGGGAAGCCGCAACCATGGGCTACAACAACATCGGTCCGAACTATTGGAAAGGTGAGGAAGGTCGTCTGGCGCTGATCAAAGGCGAACAGAAACTGACCGACCCGCAGTGGGTAGCGCCTTATGCGACGCTCGCCAAATGGGGCGGCTATCTGGGGGACGGCTATGAGGCCCAGACCTATCCCGACAGCCAGAACCTGTTCACGCTGGGCCGTGCTGCGGTTTATCCGGCCGGTTCGTGGGAAATCTCGGGCTTCAACGCTTTGGTTGACTTCGAAATGGGCGCCTTCAAGCCGCCCGTCCAGAATGCGGGCGACACCTGCTATATCTCGGACCACACCGATATCGGCATCGGTATGAACGCCAAGACGGCCAACCCGGAAGCGGCAAAAACCTTCCTGTCTTGGGTCGCCAGCCCCGAGTTCGCGTCGATCTTCGGCAACGCCTTGCCCGGTTTCTTCCCGCTGTCCAGCACGCCTGTTGAGCTGGAAGACCCGCTGGCGAAAGAGATCGTCGGCTGGCGCGGCGAGTGCGAAAGCACTATCCGCTCGACATACCAGATCCTGTCGCGTGGCACGCCGAACCTGGAAAATGACACCTGGGGTGCATCGGTTGCCGCCATCAAAGGCACCTCGTCGCCCGAAGAGCTTGGCCAGAAATTGCAAGACGGTCTGGCTAGCTGGTACGCACCGCAACAGTAACCTCCCTCTGTTGCAAACGACCCGGACGCTTTGATGGCGTCCGGGCACACACCCGGAGTTTCCCATGCAAAAGCCTCGTATCCGTTGGCATATTGCCGTGTTCCTTGCCCCTGCGGTGCTTGTCTATACGGCAGTGATGATCTTCCCGCTGTTCAACACGTTGCGCTTGTCGCTGTTCAGCGAAGTGGATCAAACGCGTGTCTATGTAGGGCTTCAGAATTTCCGCACGCTGTTCGGGGACCCGATCTGGTCGGAGCAGTTTTGGAACGCGTTGGGCAATAACTTCTGGTTCTTTCTGGTCCATATGCTGGTCCAAAACCCAATCGGCGTCGCGCTGGCAGCCATCCTGAGCCATCCAAGGCTCCGGTTCGCCGCGCTCTACCGATCGGCCATATTTATTCCCACGATCATGAGCTTCGTGATTGTTGGCTTCGCGTGGAAACTGATCCTGTCGCCCATCTGGGGTATTGCACCTTCGATGCTGGACGCGGTGGGTCTGAAATCTCTGTTTGCGCCGTGGTTGGGCAAAGAAGAATACGCGCTGACCACGCTTGCGCTGATTTCCGTCTGGCAGTTTGTCGGTATCCCGATGATGCTGATCTACGCCGCCCTTTTGTCGATCCCCGAAGAGGTTCTGGAAGCGGGCGAGATTGACGGGATCACCGGCATGTCGGCCTTTTGGAAGATTAAGCTTCCGCTGATCCTGCCGTCCATCGGCATCATCTCGATCCTGACTTTCGTCGGTAATTTCAACGCGTTCGACCTGATCTATGCCGCGCAAGGTGCGCTGGCGGGGCCAGATTTCTCGACCGATATCCTTGGCACGTTCATGTATCGGACGTTCTTTGGCTTCCAGTTGCAACTGGGTGACCCGCATATGGGATCGGCCATCGCTGGTGCCATGTTCGCGATCATCCTGGTGGGTGTCTGCCTCTATCTTTTTGGCATCCAAACCCGGATGCGCCGGTATCAGCTGTAAGGAGTTAGGACCATGAACCAGGCCCGCACAAACCCGCTGAATACAGCCGCGATGCATGGCGCGCTGATCCTTTACACGCTGATTGCGTTGTTCCCGGTCTTCGTGATCCTGATCAATAGTTTCAAGACGCGCAAAGCAATCTTCCGCGAGCCTCTAGCCTTGCCAGATGCGGACAGCTTTTCGATGATCGGCTATCAGACGGTGATGAAGCAGGGGGATTTCTTCCTCTACTTCCAGAACTCGATGATCGTGACCGTTGCGTCGCTGTTCTTTGTGCTGTTGTTCGGTGCCATGGCGGCTTTTGCACTGGCCGAGTACCGGTTCAAAGGCAACACGCTGATGGGGCTTTACCTTGCTCTTGGCATCATGATCCCGATCCGCATCGGCACCGTTGCGATCCTTGAGATGATGGTGGCGACAGGGCTGGTTAACTCGCTCTGGGCGCTGATCCTTGTCTATACCGCGCAAGGCCTGCCACTGGCTGTCTTCATCCTGTCCGAGTTCATGAAGCAGGTCTCGGACGATTTGAAGAATGCGGGGCGCATTGACGGGCTTTCCGAATACGCGATCTTCTTCAAACTGGTGCTGCCCTTGGTGCGCCCAGCCATGGCGACGGTTGCAGTCTTCAACATGATCCCGATCTGGAACGACCTTTGGTTCCCGCTGATCTTGGCCCCGGCCGAGGAAACCAAAACGCTCACCCTGGGCAGCCAGGTCTTCATCGGTCAATTTGTGACCGACTGGAATGCGGTTCTGTCCGCGCTGTCGATGGCGATCCTGCCGGTCTTGGTGCTTTATGTGATTTTCTCGCGTCAACTGATCCGCGGCATCACGTCGGGAGCTGTGAAATGACCCGAGTTCTAATCGCAGGCTTGGGCAATATGGGGATGAGCCATGCGCTGGCGCATCACCACCACCCGGACGCTGAGATTGTGGGGCTGGTCAATCGCTCAGGTGAGACCGATCAGCCTGAACTGACCAACTATCCGATCTATACCGATTTCCACGAGGCCCTCGCCACCACTCACCCCGACCTCGTGGTCATTGCCACCTATTCCGATAGCCACGCAGACTATGCCGTGGCTGCGATGCAAGCAGGCGCACATGTCTTCGTCGAAAAGCCCTTGGCAACGACGGTGGATGACGCGCACCGGGTTGTGGAAACGGCGGCCCGGCTGGGCCGGAAACTGGTTGTGGGATATATCCTGCGCCACCATCCCAGCTGGGTGCGCCTGATCGAAGAAGCCCGTGCTTTGGGTGGGCCCTACGTCTTCCGAATGAACCTGAACCAGCAAAGCAAAGGTGCCGAGTGGGAGACCCACAAAGCCCTGATGCAGACCACTGCGCCAATCGTCGATTGCGGGGTGCACTATATCGATGTCTGGTGCCAGATCACGGATGCCAAACCCGTGCGCGTGAACGCGATGGGCCTGCGCCTGTCCGACGAGATTGCGCCCGACATGTACAACTACGGCCAGTTTCAGGTCGCCTTCGACGATGGATCGGTCGGCTGGTACGAAGCTGGCTGGGGGCCCATGATGTCCGAGACGGCGTTTTTTGTGAAAGACGTGATCTCGCCCGCCGGGTCGGTTTCCATCACCGAAGCCGACAAAGCGGAGTCTTCAGATGTGGATGGCCACACAAAGGTCGGTGGGTTGCTGGTGCACCGCCCCGATGGCGATACCCTGATTGACCTGCCGGACGAGCCCGGCCACCAGGACCTCTGTGACGCCGAACAAGCCTATATGCTGCGCGCGATCCGTGATGACATCGACCTGACCCGCCATATGCAGGACGCTGTTCAGTCTCTGGCCATTTGCCTGGCCGCTGACGAAAGCGTCCGTTCCGGACAACCCGTAAACCTAACGGAGGTGACGCCATGACGGCGCTGACCCTGACCAATGTGAACAAATCCTTCGGCAAAGTTCATGTTTTGAAAGACATCAATATCGAGATCGAAGAAGGCGAGTTCGTCGTATTCGTCGGCCCATCCGGTTGCGGCAAGTCAACCCTTCTGCGCGTGATTGCCGGGCTTGAAGACGCAAGCTCGGGTGAGATCCGGATCGGGGATGATGTGGTGAATATGACCCCGCCCTCGAAGCGGGGGCTTGCAATGGTGTTCCAAAGCTATGCGTTGTATCCGCATCTGAATGTGCGCAAAAACATGTCGCTGGCCCTGAAACAGGAAAAGCAGCCCAAAAGCGTGATCGACGACCGCGTGGCCGAGGCCAGCCGGATGCTTAATCTGGACGAATATCTGGACCGATACCCATCCGAACTTTCGGGCGGCCAAAGGCAACGTGTGGCCATTGGCCGTGCCATTGTGCGTCACCCGAAGATTTTCCTGTTTGACGAACCCCTGTCGAACCTTGATGCGGCCCTGCGCATGAACACGCGGATCGAGATTGCCGGTCTGCATGCGCAGCTTGGCACGTCGATGATCTATGTGACCCATGACCAGACAGAGGCGATGACGCTTGCTGACAAGATCGTTGTTCTGCGCGATGGCCGGGTCGAACAGGTGGGCAGTCCGATGGAGCTTTACAACAACCCGGCCAACCAGTTTGTGGCGGGTTTCCTTGGCTCTCCAGCGATGAATTTCTTCCCTGCAAGCTTGGTGACGGATGGTGACAATCGCACCATGGGCGTGCGCCCGGAGGACCTGTTTGTTGACAAGGATGGGGCTTTGTCCGTGACCGTAAGCCATGTGGAAAAGCTTGGCGGTGACACCAACGTTATTGCGCATGTTGGGGATCAACAGATCACGGCGCGGCTGTTTGGTCAGCATGATGTCCATGACGGTCAACAGCTGACATTCGGGTATGCCAACAAGAGTGTTTTCTATTTTGACCCTGAGGGCGCACGCGTTGGCTAGACGGCCGCTCGGAAACTGAAGCCGAGGGACACCCGCGTGGAGGCGGCCAACGCAACCAAAATGCCGCTTCTTTGTTAGAAACCTCTTTTGCCTCGCGTAAAGTTGTGGTTGATCATCGAGCTGGTGGTCGAGCAATCTGACCACCATGGCGGCGATCTGGACCGTTGGTCCTTGGGCGCATTAGAGGATGACATCTTGGAAATCTGGTCCGGGATAACAGAAGCTTTCTGGCTGCTCATAACGTTCGACGCGGACCTGATCGAAATCACGTTGCGGTCGTTATATGTGACGCTATCAGCTTTGCTGATCGCTTCGGCGATTGCGTTGCCTTTGGGCGCCTTGCTGGCGGTGCGCAGGTTTCGGGCGCGCCGGGTTACGATCGCGGTTCTCAATGCGCTTATGGGCTTGCCTCCGGTGGTGGTGGGTCTGATCGTCTATGTGTTGCTCAGCCGGTCGGGACCTTTTGGAGTTTTGGGCCTTTTGTTCACGCCGACCGCCATGATCATCGCGCAGGTCATTATTATCGTGCCGTTGATTGCGTCCATTGCCCATCAGTCACTGCGTGAGCTGTGGTCAGACTATCATGACTTGTTGATCTCGATGAACACGACACAGATGCAGCGGGTGCAAGCCCTTCTCTGGGACGGACGTCGGGCACTTTTGACCGCGTCACTCGCCGGGTTCGGTCGTGCGATCGGAGAGGTCGGTGCGATCATGGTGGTCGGAGGCAATATTGACCATCATACACGTGTTCTGACGACTGCCATTGCACTTGAAACAGGAAAGGGAGAGTTCGCGCTGGCCCTTGGTTTGGGTTTTGTGCTGATCGCTATGGCCATTGCTGTCAACCTTGCCATCCACGTGATTGGCCAAACCGAACGGGCGGGGCGTTGGTGAGCAATCTTTTCCCAGTCATACTTAAGGGTGCAACGCTGCGCCGCGCCGGCAAAACACTGGTCGGCCCTGTGGATATTCAACTGCAAGCGAAAGGGGTCACCGTTGTTGTTGGTCCGAACGGCGCCGGGAAGACGTCGCTTTTGCGCATGATGCATGGCATTGCGCGGTTGGGAGGCGGCAGCATTCAGTGGGCCTGCTCGCCCGAGGAAGCCCGCGCCCATCAGGCGTTTGTATTTCAACAGCCGATTATGATGCGCAGGTCGGTTGTCGGCAATCTGGCCTATCCGTTACGACTGGCCGGGTACAGCCGGGCCGACGCACGAGATCACGCAGCCGATGCAGCGGCAGAGGTGGGATTGGCCGACATGTTGGATCGTCCTGGTCATTTCCTGTCCGGCGGCGAACGCCAGAAACTCGCGCTTGCCCGCGCGCTTATAACCAAACCAGAGCTTCTGTTTCTCGACGAACCCTGCGCCTCTCTTGATGGGCGCGCGACGCGTGAGATCGAAGAGATTCTGACCCGCACGGCAGCGGTTGGAACACGGTTGATAATGTCGACCCATGATATGGGTCAGGCCCGTCGACTGGCGACTGAAGTCCTGTTCCTACTGAATGGCAGGATCCACGAACACTGCTGCGCGGAAACGTTCTTCGGTGGCAATTCCAGCCCTGAATCTCAAGCCTTTCTAAAAGGAGATATCGTCGAATGAAAAGAGCGTTCTTCGCTGCTGCTACCGCCGTTTTTCTGGCCACAGGGGCCATTGCGGAAGAAATGAAGCTGGCGGTGACCACGTCATTTCACAATTCGGGTTTGTCCGACATTCTGTTGCCTCAGATCAAGAAAGACACCGGGATCGATGTCCAGCTTCTGGTGGTCGGCACGGGTCAAGCGATCAAATTGGGCGAGGCCGGGGATGTGGATGCGATTTTGGTTCATTCACGCGCTGCAGAAGAGAAGTTTCTGGAAGCGGGCTTTGGCTTGCATCGCACCGAGATCATGTACAACGATTTCGTGTTTGTCGGTCCCGCAAAGGATATCGCCAATGTGAAAGAGGCGGGCAAGGCGGCAGACGCTTTGAAGCGTATCGCAGATGCCCGTGCCCCCTTCGTCAGCAGGGGCGACGACAGCGGTACGCATAAGAAAGAGCTCAGTTTGTGGCACGCGGCGGAAATCTTACCCGAAGGCAACTGGTACAATGCGGTGGGCGCGGGGATGGGCGCGGCTTTGAATACGGCGGCGGGTCTGAACGCATATATCTTGGCGGATCGTGCAAGCTGGTTGAACTTCGGGAATAAAAGCGACCTTGTTGTGCTGTTTGCCGGGGATCCGGTTTTGTTCAACCAATACGCCTATCTGCCCGTGAACCCCGACAACCACGCCCATGTGAAAACCGAACTGGCGGCCGAGTTGGAGGCGTGGTTGCATTCCGAAACAGCCAAAGAGCTGATCAATGGCTACAAGATCGACGGCGAGACGCTGTTTGTCTTCAACGCGGAATGATCCGAGGAAAAACCTCAGTTCCGGGCCAGTTGATCCAACACGCTTCGGTCTGTGCGTCTTCCATCCGTCAAGGCGTTCACCTTCTTGACGATCGCGTCGGCGTCAATGCCGTGGTGACGATACAGGTCACCGATCGTGCCGGTTTGGCCAAAGTGCTCGACGCCCAGCGGGATGGTTTGATGCCCCTCAACGCTGCCGAGCCATGACAGGGTGGCCGGGTGCCCGTCTATCACGGTGATGAGTTTGCAGTGCCGTGGAAGACCCGCCATCAGGGTTTCGATGTGGGATTGCGCAGAGACATTGCCACGTGATCGCGCGCGTTGCGCGGCCGTCCAGCCGGCGTTCAGACGGTCGGCCGAGGTCACGGCCAGAACGCCCACATCGCGGCGGGTTTCGCCGATCTGACCTGCCGCCTTGATCGCCTCGGGGGCAACCGCACCCTGATAGGCAATGACCACTTCGCAGTTCGGCCCGGGTTTGCGCAGCCAATAGGCGCCGTCGATGGCCCCCTGGCGGAAGTCATCATCAACCCGTTTGCCGGGCTGTTCGATGGGGTTGGTGGTCAGGCGCAGATAGACCGATCCGCCGGTTTCATCGCGCAGCCAGGTGCGTTCGTCGGGGTCACCTTCGCCGTCGCGCTGCACGTAGTCAAAGGCCCAGCCCATGATCACCGCCAGCTCGTCAGCAAAGGCCGGTTCAAAACTGGCCAGACCGTCCTGCGACATGCCGATCAGCGGGGAACCCACCGATTGGTGCGCGCCGCCTTCAGGCGCCAGCGTCACACCGGATGGCGTGCCCACAAGGATGAAGCGCGCATCCTGATAACAGGCGTAGTTCAGCGCATCGAGCCCGCGGGCCACGAAGGGGTCATAGACCGTGCCGATGGGAATAAGCCGCTTGCCGAAGATCGAATGCGACAGGCCAGCCGCGCCCAAAAGCAGCATCAGGTTCATCTCGGCGATGCCCAGCTCGATATGCTGGCCGTCCGGCGTGAACTCCCATTTCGCAGTCGAGGGGATGCGGTTTTCGATGAAGGCATCAGCCTGCGCGGTGCGCGCAAACAGCTTGCGGCGGTTCACCCAGGGCCCAAGGTTGGTGGTCCCCGTCACGTCAGGCGAGGTGGTCACGATGCGCGCGGCCAGTTCGCTGTCGCCTTTTGACAGGTCATCCAGCACCTTGCCAAAGGCCATCTGCGTCGAGGTCTCGCGCGAGGTGTCGATGTCGATGGCGGGCACAGCCAACTTGTCATCGGCAAAGCGGCGCGGGCCATTGGAAAAGAAGGGCACCCGTGACAGGAAGTCACGCAGCGCGGCGGGGTCACTGACGGTGGCCAGCGGCTCCCATTCCTCACCCTGAGCCACGCCCATGTGCTTTTGCCAGGCGCCAAATTGGGTGGTGTTCATCAACCCGCCGTGGTTGTCCTTGTGACCTGCGATGGGCGTGCCCCAGCCTTTGATCGTATAGGCCAGAAAACAGGTCGGACGGTCATGGTCGATGGCGTCAAAACTCTGGGCCATGGTCTCGACGCAGTTGCCGCCGAGGTTTTCCATCAGGGCCGCCAGCTCGTCATCGCTGCGCGCCTCGATCAGTGCGGTCACATCACCCTGATCGCCAAGATCATCCATCAGCCGCTTGCGCCAGACCGCGCCGCCCATGAAGGTCAGGGCCGAATAGTCCTGATTGGGGCAGCTGTCGACCCACGCGCGCAGCTTGTCGCCACCCGGTTCTTCAAAGGCGGCACGTTGCAGGGCGCCGTGCTTGATACGCACCACGTCCCAGCCAAAGGCGTCAAAGATCTTCTCGATCCGTTCAAACAACCCCTCGCGCACGATCCCGTCCAGCGACTGGCGGTTATAGTCAATGACCCACCAGGTGTTGCGCAGGTCGTTCTTCCAGCCTTCCTGCAGGGCCTCATAAATGTTGCCCTCGTCCAGCTCAGCGTCGCCAACCAGCGCCACCATGCGGCCCATCGGGGCATCCGCGCCCCAGGATTTTGCCTTGATGTAGTCCTGAACAATCGAGGCAAAGGACGTGATCGCCACGCCCAGACCCACGGACCCGGTCGAGAAATCCACGTCGTCGATATCCTTGGTCCGGCTGGGGTAGCTTTGCACCCCACCATAGCCGCGGAAGTTTTCCATTTTCTCGCGCGTCTGGTTGCCCATCAGATACTGAATGGCGTGAAAGATTGGCGAAGCATGGGGCTTCACGGCCACCCTATCCTCGGGCTTCAGGGTCGAGAAATAGAGTGCGGTCATGATCGACACCATCGAGGCCGACGAGGCCTGATGCCCGCCGATCTTGATCCCATCCACCTTCGGGCGCAGGTGGTTGGCGTGGTGGATCATCCAATGCGACAACCACAAGAGCCGCTGCTCGATGGTTTTCAGATGTTGAATATCTGCAGTCATGGCAAAGCTTCCCTTGGTTGGCTTATTCAGCGGCCTGGCGTGCGGGCGTAGGCAGGGCCTGGTCCAGATCGGCAAGGATGTCTTCCACCTCTTCTAGACCAACGGACAGGCGGATCAAACCGTCGCTGATGCCATGGGCGGCGCGTTCCTCGGGGGTGTAGGTCGAATGGGTCATCGACGCGGGGTGCTGGATCAGGCTTTCCGCGTCACCAAGGGACACGGCGCGCTGGATCATGTTCAGGCGGTTCATCAGGGCGATCCCTGCTGCCATGCCGCCTTCCATGTCGCTGGCAAGCTCGAAGGCAATCATTGCTCCGGGCTTGTCCATCTGGCGGCTGGCCAGATCATGCTGCGGGAACGAGGTCAGGCCGGGGTAATGCACCGTGCCAACCGCCGGGTGGGCGTCCAGCCAGGCGGCCACGGTCTGGGCCGAGGCGCAATGGCGATCAAGGCGCAGCGCCAGTGTTTTCAGCCCGCGCAGGATCAGCATGGCGTTGAACGGCGCCATGACCGCGCCGGTCATGTCCTTCATGCCGACAAGGCGGATATCCTGCACCATTTCAGCCGTGCCTGCGACCAGACCGGCCACCACGTCGCCATGACCGCCGAGGTACTTGGTGGCGGAATGCACCACCAGATCGGCACCCAGCGCGATCGGGCGGGTCAGATATGGCGTGGCATAGGTGTTGTCGACGATCACAATTGCCCCGGCAGAATGGGCAATTTCTGCTGTCTTGGCGATGTCCACCAAGCGCATGTTCGGATTGGCGGGCGTTTCAAAATAGACAACGCGGGTCTTGTCGCTGATCGCGGCGCGGACGTTTTCGGGGTCGGTCATATCCACATGGGTGATGGTGACCCCCCATTTGGCCAGCCCATGACGCATGAAGGCAAAGGTGCAGCCGTAAAGTGTTTCGTCGACAATCAGTTCGTCACCGGGGCTCAGAACGGTCCAAAGCGCCGCCGTGATTGCGCCCATACCTGAAGAGAGCGCCAGCGCGGCTTCAGCGCCTTCCAGGGTAGCAATGCGTTGCTCCAGAAGGTCGCAGGTCGGGTTCGAGATGCGGCTATAGATGTGGCCCTCGCGCGCGCCTTCAAACATCTCACCCCCCGCTTCTGCCGTTTCAAAGGCAAAAGTTGACGTCAGATGCAATGGCGGCGTCAGGGCGCCTTCATTCTGTTGAGGATCATAGGCATGGTGAATGGCGCGGGTGGCAAAGCCAGAATGACGGATCATGACGTGGTTCCTGTTGTAATTTGAGGTCATGATATGCTTCCGCTAAAGGCATGTGCTTGCCAATTATGCCTCGTCTTGCTACGAATTTGGCATAATATGCCAATAAGGTCGAACATGGACGCCAAAGACAAACAGATCATTCGCGCGCTACAACAAGACGGCCGCATGACAAATCAGGACCTTGCAAATGCGGTGCACCTATCGCCGTCTCCCTGCCTGCGCCGCGTTCGGAACTTGGAGGAACAAGGGGTTATCCAAGGCTACAGTGCCGATGTCGATGCGGCTGCCTATGGCCTTGCCATCACGGTATTCGTGCGGGTTAAACTGGAACGTCACAACCAAGAGGATGTTCAGAATTTCGAGAAGCAGATCCGTCTGATTGAAGAAGTTCTGGAGTGTCATGTGATGACGGGCGCGATGGATTATCAGCTTCGCGTGCTTGTGCCTGACCTAGACGCCTATGAAATGTTCATTCGAAACCGCATTCACCCCATCGGTGGCATCGCCTCTATCGATACGAGCTTTGTCTATGGAACCGTTAAACGAACGGCTGTTTTTCCCAACGCCTATGAAAACTGAAGCAGGAATTCCAAGCGGCAACTTGTACTGGATTGCAAAGAATTGAGTGGCGTGGATTAGTTTTGCTTATTGCAAAAAGCGTGCCAAAGCCTCTTCTTTCGTGGCAGCCCCCAGTTTCAGGCGTGCGTTCTTAATGTAAAGCCGGATGCTCGCTTCGCTCAGGTCCAGATGAGCGGCGATGGCTTTGGGGCGCAGGCCTTTCGACATCAGTTCCAGCACTTGATGTTCGCGTGCGCTCAGGCGGCGACGTGGTGAAATCTCTGCGTGTTTGCGGCGCCAGTCGTCAATTTTTCGATGCGCAATCAGGCAGAAGGATTGCAACTGGTCCACCAACGGCAAGACGCTGCGCTCGAAATCATGGCGGTTCATATCGTTGCCAATCAGAAACCCGCCATATTGGCCCGAACCAATCAGGCCGCAAGGGAAGCCAAGGCCTGCGGTCCAATCGAACTTGGCCACCTCTGAAATATATTGGCGCGTCTGGTCGTCAATATACCCCTGATGCCGGTCCACAAACTCCACGCCAACTTTGGTTGGTTCAAACGTGGCGCAGCAATGGGCGACAAAAGGTTCGAAAAAGCCGGGTTTCTTTGTTTCCTGCAGGGGCCAGTGGCTTGGAAGGTTGGACAGAACAAACCAGTTTGGCACGGCGCCATCGTCACGCATGATATAATACATACGGTTCAACTGGTGACTCGTCATGACATCCGAGATCGTGCGCCAGGTTTTTTCCAGCGACATTGCCGTTTCAAGCCGATAGGCAGCTTCCAGAAGATCTCTGTTCATATGAAATTGATATATCAGTTTTGATAAGTTGCCAATTCCGACAAGCCACTCAATCATCGGCGATACATTGTTGAAGGGGATTGGAATGGCAAAGTCACGTTGGTCTTATCTGGGTGGTGCGGGTTTTTATGCGCTGATCGCGTCGTCATTTTGGACAGCGGCACATGCCCAGACTGCGGACGACGCTGATTTGATGGTTGTGTTCGATGCCTCTGGGTCCATGTGGGGGCAGGTGGACGGCACCGCCAAGATCGAGATTGCCCGCAAGGTGTTTGCAGATCTTTCCAAGACCTGGGTGCAGACAAAACAACCCGTTGGGCTGATCGCCTATGGGCATCGGCGCAAAGGGGATTGCGGTGATATCGAGCTGTTGACCCGGCCCTCAGCCGCGGCGGCTGCGGGTCTGGCGGAGGTGGTGAAAGGGTTGGTGCCTCGCGGCAAAACACCGCTTTCGCAAGCGGTACGGATGGCGGCAGAAGAGCTGAAATACACTGAAAATGCAGCCACGGTTGTTTTGTTGTCGGATGGCCGGGAAACCTGCGATCTGGACCCTTGTGCCGTGGGGGCAGAGCTTGAAAAGCTTGGCGTTGATTTCACCGCTCATGTGATTGGGTTTGATATCCGCGAAGCGGCAGACAAAGCCCAGTTGCAATGTTTGGCTGACAGCACCGGCGGGACGTATTTGGACGCACGCAACGCTGAAACATTGAGCACCGCCATGACGAAGGTGACGCAGTCCACGTCAAGCCCCACCATCCTGACCACAGCCCATGTGACGGTGTCGACATCAGAAGGGACCGCACGCCCCGCCACTGTGTCGCTTCGCGCAACCAACTCGGACACAGGGGAAACACGCGACCTTGGCAGCCTGACCGGGGCCGATCAGGTGTTGACCGGGCTGAAGATCGCATTGCCCACCGGCGATTGGCGCTTCGAGGCGCAAGGGGATGGCGGGGCCGGAGAGCTGGCCGTCACTCTGGATGGCACAACGCAAGAGGTTGCCATTCCATTTGCCGCAGGCAACGCGGCGTTCGAGGTGACAAGTGCCGGGCCATTTGCCACGGATGGCAGCATCTCTTTCACGCTGACCAGCCTGAAACCCCTGCAACAAAACGCCACCTACAACGTGATGCTCTTTCCTGCCGGGGCCAGCGCCTATGACCAGAATGTGACCTATACCTACCGGTTTGGAAGCGACCCCGACACCACCGAGCACAGTTTCAATCCATGGGAATATGACCTTCCAGCAGGCGCATATGAGATCATTGTCATCGCCGACGGAAGCTACGATCTGGGGGACAATCTGGGCCGTTTCCCGGTCACTTTGGTCGCGCCGGGTACGCAAAGCAATTCTGGCGACGCGGCGGCTGTCACGCAGGATGCCGCGCCCGTCTTCACTCTGGCACAGCTTGTTGAACCGCTTAGCCCCGGCATGGGCGGGGGGCTTCGGGTGGACGGGCCTATCACTGAGGGTGATCAGGTGATGTTCATCGGGTTGGATGGTCAGGATAGCCATTTGGCGGATGTGCCCGATGAAGGGTTGGTGTTGGTGCCGCCACAGGTCCAGCCCGGCACATATCGCCTTCAGCTTTTGCGTCAGGATGGAACGGACCATCATCTGGCGGTGATCGACATCCTGCCAGACAGTGCGCAGGACATCGGGGATCATTCCGCCAGTGGCGAAGCCGCTGACACGATGATCAGCGAAGAAGAGCTGGCTGCGGAAAGCGGTCCCAGATCCCTGCCATTTACGGTCTGGGCTGCCTGCGACGGAGAGGCTCCCTGTCGGATACAGGATCGCCGCGTGGCCTTGGAATGGGCCATGCCCGCCGGCTGGGCCAGCGAAGAGCCGTTTTACTACACCACCGCTGGCGGGGCACAGGCAGAGCAGCCGACCGTTCACATGGCGCGCGCGCATGGCGGCGCATTCGGCGTGGCGCTCAACCCGCGCCAATGGGACGCGCAGCTTGGTCCCTGTAAAGAGGTTCCGCAAGGGTTGCTGTGCCACGAGGCGACGGATGTTTTGCGTGATCAGACAGATTTCGAGCTGATCTATTTCAGCCTGCATGGCGACATGCCCAAACCCGAGGGTTGGCTGCCGCTGGACCGCAGCTGGACCGTCGAGGACAAGATCATGGGCGGCACAATCGGGTTGATGAAGTTCGTGGAACCAGATGAACGGGCAGAGACCATCAAAGCGCAGATGATGCTGTCCAATCCCGGTCAGTTTGGCCTGCAGGACGGGTCTGTGGTCGAGGCTGATTTGCGCCTTGGCTGGGACAACCACCCCCTTGTGACCAGCATGCAGGGGCGCGTTGCCTTTGCGGATGGGGCCATCGAGCTGCTCTTGTCACGTCCCGGAAATTGGGATGGCGAAAGCAATCAATGGTCGGGTCAGATCACCAATACCGCGACCAACCAGACCGCATTTGTGAAACTCTACTAAGGGGTCCTGTGATGAAGCGATGCATGATTATCGGAATGCTGATGTCGACGCTGCCTTTGGCGAGCGCCGCGCAGGAACTGCCGCTATATATTGATCACGGGGGCGAGCTGAGCTTTTCGGGCACGATGTTGGACGAGGCCACGTTGAACGACATGTTCGCAGGGCGCGGTATTGTCGATACCTTCGGGGTGCCCGAGATCATCGTGAAAAATGCGAAAACCGGAGCGACTAGCCCGGCCTATACCTCGCCCGAAGAATACGAGATGGTCTTTGGCGCAGATGGGGTTGTGACAGAGAAACACGACGATATAACCTTTGCCGAAGGTGAAGGCAGCGATCTGCGAGAGAATCTGGACTTCGCTGAAGGCGAGGGTCTGGACACACGCGAAGACATCACCTTCACGGCAGATGACGCTTTGAAAACTGAAACTGTTTTTGATGGCCCGAAGGACTTCTTCACCGGCACAACACAGACACGATTTCATCCGCAACATGGCACATGGGGCCTGCAGATGGCGCCGCCGGATATCTCTGGCTGCCCGCAGGGCGTCGGTGAAATGGTTGCGGCGCAGGCCATTCGGTCCGCAAGCAAAGACGTTATCTTCAGCCACCCGGGCTGGGTGCCTGCCGATCTGAACCCTGATTATGCATCGCTTCATTGGGTGGAAAGCGGGACGAACGGCTTTCACGCGGAACCCTACAAGTTGGAGGTCGACGGCTCCGGCATGTCACTAAGCGTCACCTTCGCACTCGCCGCCCGGTCGGAAACCCGGATTGATGTCTGGGGGCGGGTGCTGATGAAGCTGACGCCCGTATTGGCGCAAATGGCCGGCGGGTCAGAGGTCTGCACCGCCATTGTGACCGGGGCGTATACCAAAACCGAGAGCTGACTAGTTCTGGATCACCGCATTCTCCCATTCGGTAAGAAACTTGTTTCGCTTTAGGGTGTCCAGAAAAGTCATCAGGGCAGGGCCAAGCGCAATAGTCGCGCGTTCGGAACCGTTTTTCCTGTCAATCAATGGCGGTAGCGATTGCGTGTCTTCTGCTGGATTGGATTGGTAGGTGACCAGAAACTGGATGAACCTTTCGGCTGCTGTCCAGTTTTTGGAGTTACGCGATACCAAAGCGGTTCGCATCATTGTTGTGGGAAAGTCTGAGGGCAAGATGATCTCGAGGGTGTTTTGGTTGTCAGAGCGGGCTTCGGCATAGCTGCCAAGCACGTTGTAGGCGACCATGATTTCCCCGCTGATCAGATCATCAATCATATCGCCCGAACAACAGTATAGCCGAACCCCCAAGCTTCCCATAACCTCCATAAGCCTCCAGAACGTATCGGTCGCCCGGGCGTCTTGTGTTGCAAAAAGGTAGCCGAGCCCGGACTGGTTTACGTCATAGGTGCCGATACGATTTCGGAAAAACTCGGGGCGTGCCCGCAAGGCTTCGATCAGCTCCTGACGCGACCGAGGGACAGGCCAGCCATCGAAAGCCGACCTGTTGATCACGATTGCAGCTGGTTCGGCAGTAAAGGCAAACAAGCTTTTTCTCCAATGTGCCCACGGAGGGTGCACAATAGTGTTCAGCGCGCGGGCGTAGCCATCATTTGCAAGTTTGAACTGCAGGTCCATCGCGCTTGATATGGCGATGTCGAACCCGTCTGGTTCCTTGCGAAAGAGCCTGTCGAGATCCGCGGTTCCGGTCACAAAATAATCGACGGCAACGTCGGGGTTTTTCGTCATAAAAGCCTGGATCAAAGGGGCAAAAAGATCCGTGTCTGTGCTCGATATGACTTTCAGCGTGGTGCTGCTTTGCGGGCCGCTGAAGGTTTCGTGATCTTCCCATTCCTGTGCCCATGAGGTGTTGCAAAGGAATATAAGAGCTAAAGCAAGATAGAAACGCATGCGCCACCTCCGGGTCGGTTGCTCAGTTTGATCGCGCCTCCATGGGCGACGGCGACGTCTTGAGCGATTGTCAGGCCAAGCCCGGACCCAATTGTATCCTTGGCGTTCGCGCCGCGTTGAAACCGCTTTGTCAGCAATTCTATTTCTGTTTCAGGAAAGCCCGGCCCGTGATCGCATACGGAGATCTGTGGTTTGGGGGCTTGCGAAACAGAAATCTCGATTGTGCTTTCGGCGGGCCCGTATTTCATGGCGTTGTCAATCAGGTTGCGCACAGCATTCTGAAGCAAAATGGGGTCGCCAGAAGATGGTACGGTTGGGTCACCCAAAAGCGAGATCGACATGTCTTTCATTTCGGCAATGGGTGTCATGCGCTGGACCAAATCACGCACCAGTTTGACGAGATCGATGTCGTCTTTGTTCAAGTGGTCGGCCCGGAATGTGATCATGGCGTGGTCAAGAAGCTGCCCGGCCGCGCGTGAACTTTCATCGATGGCTTTGACCATCGCGCGCATGGCGTCGCGGTTTTCTGGCTTGTCGACCCGCTGCAAGGTGGCCTCGGCATAAGACCGGACTGTTGCAAGCGGGGTGCGCACACGATGTGCGGCCTCGGCAATGAAGTCTTCTGATTGGCTCAGGGAATGATCAAGTCGTCCCATAAGGGAATTCAGTGATGTGACCAGTGGCGCCATTTCGTGCGGTACCGGTTTGTGAAAGGGGCTAAGATCCTGTGGCCCTCTTCGTGTGACCGAGGTTGTCAGCCGGCCTAACTGGCCGATCGTTGTCGCGGTTGCCCAATAGGACAGAACAGCGGCCAGCGCGAAAAAGCTTAGACCCAGAATGGCTGCATTGCGCGAAATCTGACGGAGTGTTTTCGACAGAGAATCCTGTGTCTGGGCAAGGACAATCTGAATGTCCGTACGTTTTCCCTGTCCAATTAGCGTGCGGGTTGCTCCGGTCATGCGCACATGAGACCCGCGTATCTGTCCGGATTGAAACGTAGCCTCATCAGTGAATGCCAGATCGTCATAGCCTGACAAGAACTGGCCATCTTGATAAACGGCATAGAACACCCTGTCATCTGCGGGTGTTCCAAGCATGGAGAATGCAGAATAGGGAAGATCAAGTTCGACCGTTCCATCGCGGATGGCGGCTGCATCAAGCATCGCAGTGACCGAGGCCTGAAGGATGTTGTCCTGACCACGTTGGGCGACCTGAACGGCAAAGCTGCGTACGGTGAAAAATAACAGAAATGCAAGAACTGCGGCGCCAGTGATCAATGCCAACATCAACTGGTTTCTGAGTGATCCAGAGACGGCGGCGCTACTCATTCTGATCCAGCCTGTAGCCAATCCCGCGCAATGTCGTGATCCCCAAATCTGATGCGGATAGACGTTTGCGAAGGCGGCCGATATAGACCTCGATCGCGTTCTCAGAGACATCGTCATCGTAGGAAAACAGTCGATCCGAGAGCTTGCTCTTTGAAAAAACCTGCCCCGGCGCATTCATGAAAATCTCTAGAAGGCGAAGCTCTCGATTGCGTAAATTGACCAGTGTGCCGGCGACTTTCAGACGACCTGCTACCGGGTCAAAAATGACCCCACCCAGCTCGATCGTCGTCTTTGTGTTTTTTGTTCTGCGGCGCAAAATAGCGCGGCATCGGGCTTCGAGTTCGGCGTGATCAAATGGTTTGGTCATGTAGTCATCAGCACCCAAATCAAGCGATCCGATTCTATCCGAGACCTGACTTCGCGCGGTCAGAACGATGACTGGCGTATCAAGATCACTTGCTCTGTGGCGTTTCAGAAACTCTCGTCCGTCGCCGTCAGGAAGCATGATATCGAGCAAGATAAGGTCATAGTCCCCCGTGGCAACGAACTCCGATGCGTCTTCCAAATTCTCTGCGTGATCAACAACATGGCCGTCTAGTCGCATCCGAGAGCCGATTGCGTTTGCCAGTTCTTGATTGTCTTCGATCAGCAGGAACTTCATGGCCGGTGTCAGCCTCTTGTTGGCGTGTGACAGGTTTGTGTCAGGTTGGTGTGTTCATATCCCTTCAACTGAGCCGCGATGCGGACAGTTGTCAATTGGGAGGACAATATGTTGAAACTTGCACTAGGTCGCCGCACCTTTATCGCGGCTATGGCAGCGCTTGGTCTTGCAGGGCCGGGTTTGGCTGATGGGCACAAGGTTGCTGACAGTATTCACTTTCTGATCCCCGGCGGTGCCGGTGGTGGTTGGGATGGAACGGCGCGCGGAACGGGCGAGGCTCTGACGGCTTCGGGTCTTGTTGGCAGCGCCACTTTTGAAAACATGTCTGGCGGCGGTGGCGGCAAGGCGATTGGGTATCTGATCGAAAATGCAGCCAGCAGCCACGGTACCCTGATGGTCAATTCAACGCCCATCGTCATTCGCTCGCTTACCGGTGTTTTTCCGCATAACTTCCGGGATCTGACGCTTGTTGCAGGTACGATTGGGGACTATGCGGCCATTGTTGTTGGCAAGGACAGCCCGATCAACTCGATGGCAGATCTGATTGCCGCCTATGACGCCGATCCAGCGAAAACGGCTATCGGTGGTGGATCTGTACCCGGCGGGATGGATCATCTGGTGGCGGCCATGGTGATGGAAGCTGCAGGCAAAGATGCACTGAACGTGAAGTACATTGCCTATGATGCAGGTGGCAAAGCCATGGCGGCGTTGCTGTCTGGCGAAATTGCCGCTTTGTCGACAGGCTTCTCCGAGGCTGTTGATCTGTCCAATGCTGGAGAGGTGAAAATCATTGGCGTCACCTCGCCCGAGCGCGTTGGTGCAGCACCTGATGCGATGACCATGAAAGAGCAGGGCATTGATACTGAGTTTGTGAACTGGCGCGGGTTCTTTGGGGCTCCGGGTTTGCCTGCTGACAAACTGGCCATGTATCAGGAAGCGCTTTCCAAAATGTATGATACGGCAGAGTGGGAAGACGTGCGCGCCCGCAACGGGTGGGTCAATATCCACAATTCCGGAGATGACTTCCTGAAATTCCTCGAAGCGCAGGAAGAAGCCATCGGCGGTCTGATGAAAAAGCTCGGCTTTCTCTGACTACAACACGCAGCAGAGCGGCTGACGCTCTGCTGCAAATCGAAGTTTCTTGGGAGGGAAGTCAGTGGCACTGGATCGTTGGATCGCACTTTTGTTGTTGGGCGTATGTTTGGCCTATGGCTATGCGGCATGGTTCACCATGGATGGAAACCTTGCTCCGTTCATGCGCCGCAATCCGATTTGGCCAAGCACGTTTCCGAAAGTTCTATCGGTTCTTGGCGTGTTCACAACGCTGATCATTCTTCTGGGTTTTGAGAAAAGTGAAAGCAAAGAAGCCGAAATCGACTATCGGCGTTTGCAAGATTATCATCTGGGTCAGGCTTTGATGCTTTTGGCGCTTATGGTTGCCTATTCGCTTTGCCTTCGTCCCGCTGGATTTCTTCTTTCCACCACAACGTTCCTTGCACTTGGCTCCTTTATTCTGGGTGAGCGCAAATGGCACATCATGCTGCCAGTCTCTGTGATCTCAGCAGTTGGCGTGTGGTATCTGGTGCAGGAAGTTCTTGGCATCTACATGCGCCCCTTGCCGGGCTTTATCGGAGGCTGACATGATTGAAGGACTGCTTATTGGCCTGACAACGGCGCTTTCGTTTCAGAACCTTTTCATGGTGATTGGCGGCTGCCTGATTGGCACGTTCATCGGCATGCTGCCCGGTCTTGGACCAATGTCGATTATTGCGATTATGATCCCTGTTGCGATCTCGATGGGGGACCCGTCTGCGGCTCTGATCCTGCTGGCAGGCGTCTACTATGGTGCGATCTTCGGAGGTTCGACGTCTTCTATCCTGCTCAATGCGCCTGGCGTCGCTGGCACCGTGGCGTCAAGTTTTGACGGTTACCCCATGGCGCGACAGGGCAAGGCAGGAAAAGCACTGACGATCGCAGCAATCTCCAGCTTTGCGGGCGGTACCATCGGGGCGTTGTTGCTGATGATATTTGCACCTGCGCTGTCCTCCGTTGCGCTTCTTTTCCATTCAGCTGAATATTTTGCACTGATGGTGGTCGGGCTTTCAGCGATTGCCGCATTCGCGGGAACCGGTCAGGTGGCCAAAGCAATGATCATGACACTGCTGGGTCTTATCATGGCTACTGTGGGCGAAGGCGCATTGTTCAACCTGCCACGGTTCACGATGGGCATCATGGATTTGCAGTCGGGCTTTGGCTTTATCACGCTGGCGATGGCTATGTTTGCTTTGCCTGAAGCGCTGTTTCTTGTCCTGAAACCCAAAAGTCTGAGTGGGAACAGTGGCGAAATCAAGGATCTGCGGATCACCGGCGCAGAGGCGAAAGCTCTGACCCCTGTCATAGGGCGACAATCTCTGCAGGGGTTTTTCATCGGGGTGCTTCCCGGTGCGGGGGCAACCATCGCCAGCTTTCTTGGCTATGCAGTTGAACGCAATATCGCCCCCAAACATGAACAGGACGAGTTTGGCAAAGGGTCGATCAAAGGACTCGCGGCACCAGAAACCGCCAATAATGCGGCCTGTACGGGTTCTTTCGTGCCTCTGCTGACATTGGGCATTCCTGGTTCAGGGACAACGGCCATTCTGTTGGGTGCGCTGATCGCGTTGAATGTTACCCCCGGACCACGCCTGATGATTGATGAGCCTCAGATTTTCTGGGCAGTCATCATTTCGATGTTCATTGGCAATCTTGTCCTGTTGATTTTGAACCTGCCCTTGATCCCCTATATCGCCAAGGTCTTGTCGGTTCCGCGCAACTTCCTGATCCCATTCATATTGTTCTTCACGCTTATGGGGGCCTATATCGGCCAGAACAATGCAACCGAACTTTTGTTGTTGGTCGGGTTCGGGGTTTTCGCAACGGCGCTTAAATTCGCCGACTATCCGCTTGCTCCGCTTCTGATTGGCTTCATTCTGGGTGGTATGATGGAGGACAACTTTGCGCGGTCAATGCAACTCTACGATGGAATTGCCTTTATCTGGGAACGGCCTTTGACACTTGCGCTTCTGGCGGTCGCGGTGCTGTTGGTCGCGCTGCCAAGCTATCGTGCAAGGCGTGCAAAAGCACGCGCTGAAGGGGTTGCCGAGGGCGATTGAATGTCATCCCCCTTTGATCGTCGTTTCGCGCGTCCTGCCCCAAACCCGCAAATCAGGTTTATGGCAGGACGCTTTAGGTAACCAAACGCAGAAGCTGATCATCGCGCCACTGCAAGAGCAGTATGTGTTGGCTTACCTTCGTGCCAAAACTCCAATGAAGAACAACCCGCCGATCAAGCCGGTGATGATGCCGATTGGAATGTCCTCGGGTGCCATCAGGGTACGTGCGGCGATGTCAGCGCAGAGCAGGAAGATGCCCCCGAACAAGGCGGATACCGGCAGGACACGTGCATAGTCCCCGCCCACCATCATCCGCACGATGTGAGGCACCATCAAACCCACAAATCCGATAAGCCCCGAGAAGGCGACCATGACGCCGGTGATGAGGGCGCCTGCGACGAAGACGGACAAACGGAACTTGGCCACAGAGATACCAAGTGTCGTCGCGGTTTCGTCCCCAATCGTCATGGCATTCAGCTTTGGCGATTGCACCCAAAGCCAGGCCCCGGCCAGCAGAAGAATGACAAGCGGATAGGCAAGATGTGACCATTGGGCCAGACCCAGCCCTCCGAGCATCCAAAACACCACCGTATGTGTGGCGCGTGGGTCGCCCAGAAAGATCAGGATGTTGGCGCCTGCCATAATCACGAAGGACACGGCAACGCCTGCCAGAACCAATCGATCCGCCGAGGTGGCAGAGGCCATCCGTGACACGCCCAACACCATGGCCGTGGCCATCAGGGCACCCAGAAACGCCATGAGCGGCACGGTCAGGAGCCCCATGAATAGGCCCGTGTGCAACAGCGCCGCCACCGCGCCAAATGCGCCGCCTGAAGAGATGCCCAGCAGGTGAGGATCAGCCAGCGGGTTGCGGGTAACCGCTTGAAGCGACGCACCGACAACGGCCAGCCCGGCCCCGACCATTGTCGCCAGAAGCGCACGGGGGAAGCGGATTTCCCACACGATGGCGGCGCGCCCCGCGGACCAGGTGGGTTCGGCATCCGACAGACCCATTCGGTTGAAAAACACGCCCCACACGGTGTCGATGGGCACGGAAACCGCGCCCACCGAAATTGCGAAGGAAAGCGACAGCCCAAACAGAGCTGCTCCGATCAGGAAAATACCCGCCAGGGGGAAACGCTGTGTGGAGTGCCGCATCGTCTTATTGCCCCTGATGACCGCCGTGACCCCAGAAACCATTGGCCAGTTTCTTCACGGCGTTGATGTTGCGCGGGCCGGGGGTGGCTTCGACATATTCCAGCACGACGAAACGGTCATTCTTTACCGCGTCAAGATCGGCAAAAGCCGGGTTGTTCATCATGAAGGCGCGTTTCTCTTCGGCGGTCACATCGCCGTAATTCACGATCACAACAACTTCGGGATTGCGTTCGACAACCTCTTCCCACGTGACAGTGGCCCAGCTTTTCTCAAAATCATCCAAGATGTTCTTGCCGCCCGCTGCTTCGATCAACGCGGTCGGCATGGCGTATCGTCCTGCGGTAAAGGGCGTGTCTTCGCCGCTGTCATAAACAAACACGCGCAGCGGCTGGTCGGCGGTTTTCAGGCCTGCGGTGAAGGTGCTCAGCTCTGTTTTATAACCTGCCACCAGCTCCTGCGCTTTGACGTCTTCGCCGAAGATTTTCCCAAGATTCAGGATGTCGTTGTACATGTCATTCATGCTGACTTTCGGCTTCTCGCCGATATGGATGCAGCTTTCGGTCAGCTCGTAGACCTTGATGCCAAAGGGCTCCAAGGTTTCGGGCGTCACTTCGCCACCTGCCTTCAAGCCATAGTTCCAGCCGGCAAAGTAAAAATCGGCGCCCGCGCCGACCAGCACTTCTTTCGAGGGGTATTTGGCGGAAAGTTCGGGCAGGACTTCAACACCAGATCGCATATTTTCATTCAGAGTTTTCCAGCCCGAAATGCCGGTGTAGCCGACCATGCGATCGGCCAAACCAAGTACCAGCATCATTTCGGTCAGGTTCACATCGTTGGACACGGCAGCTTTGGGCGGCGCGTCAAAGGTGACGTGTCGGTTGCAGCTGTCGACGGTGACATCTGCCATTGCCGAGGTCGCCAGAAGGCTCATGCCAAGGGCATGGGACATGTGTTTCATAGGGTTTGCCTTTGTTCAGTTTGGAAGTTGAAAAGAGAAATGGGATTTGCGGCTCAGGCTCAGTTCTTCAAGTCGGGCCTGTACCATGAAGGTTTTTGATACCAGCCGGTCAGATAGCACGTCTTGAGGGGTGCCAACGGCCATCATATGCCCGTTGCACAGCACCAAGATTTGGTCGCAGATATCTGCGGCGAGGTTCAGGTCGTGCAGCGAGGTGATGATGGTCAGATCAAGGTCTCGGATCAGTTGGAGCACCTCAAGCTGATGCCGGATATCAAGATGATTGGTCGGCTCATCCAACACCAGAACCTGAGGCTCCTGCGCCAGAGCCCGGGCCACCATGACGCGCTGACGCTCTCCGCCCGAAAGGGTCGACAGGCTGCGATGTGCCATGCCGTGCAGGTCCATTCGGTCTAGGGCAGCTGCGATCACTTCCTCATCGCGGTTGCCGAGGGTCGCGAAGCCCAAGCGATGTGGCACGCGGCCAAGGGCGACGATCTCGCGTACGCTCAGCGCGAAGTCGGTGGGTTGTTCTTGCAATACGGCGGCGACCATACGGGCGACCGCGCGCGGGGCGAGGGTGGACAGAGACTGGCCACCAACGGACACCTGTCCGGTGAACGGCCGGTTAAAGCCATAGATCAGACGCAAAAGCGTGGTTTTGCCCGCTCCGTTTGGCCCGACGACGCCAAGGGTTTGCCCCGCCGGGACATCAAAGCTTGTTTCATGGAGCAGCAAAGGACACTTGCGTGACGGTGCCCAGGTGACGCCTTCGACCCGTAGTCCTGCAGCGCTCATGATGCCCGCTCCAAAGTGTCTTCTACGGCCATGATGGTGGCCGGAATGCGGGCCAGGGTTGTGCTCCGAAGTTTCCCCGGTCGATCGACAGAGCTGCACCATCCATCGTGAAGGAGCGCGTATTGTCGTGCAAATTCCAAAAGGTCGGCGATGTCGTCATCCGGGTTGATGTCGCCAAACAGATAGGATGCTTTGCGCGTGCTGTGATAGGCGACCGTGCAGGGGCGATCACAGCCTGCCATGCAGGCCGTGCCAGAGATCTCGAAGTCTTCGCTGATCGCATCGCCCACGGCGGACACGGCCAGACGAAGCCTGTCGATCAGTTCATAGCTCGGCCGACAGGTTCTGCCTTTGTGCCGGCAGGATGTGCAGATGGTAATTTTGTGTGTTGTGTTCCGGTTCATGACGCCCTCCGCGCGTGTGCGGGGAGGGAAAGACACCAAATCTGAACGCGGCAAATGCCATCAAAGCCAAACTGGCCTCCTTCCAGGACACCCCGCCCGGTTTGAGTTTCGGTTCAGATGGCAGGTCTCCTGACTCGCGGCTCAATGCTTCCCCCTACCTTCCCAGAGCATTGCTCCAGTGGTGTCTCGGGGGTGCTCGCCGCTTACAGTTGCGGGGGCAGTCACGGGTTTGGCGCCGATTGGCTCTTCCTCACCGTATTCCCTTTTCATCCGGTTTGCCTTTGGCGCGCCGAAACCATCACGCTGGAAGCTGTCGAGGAGTGCGATGATTGTCAACACAAGAGTTGCGCGCCGAAACAAGCAACAGAGCGCGTCGTGAACTCTTTGGGTTTTTGGTGATTTCGCACTTGCGCCAGCTAAGTCAAATTGACTTGATAGAGATCGTTGAACGCACGATGAAAAGCCAGGATGGCACTCTTTGAATGCATCAATGGTACTTACAATCCACGCCGCCGCCACTCGGCTCTAGGCAAGACAATGCACGGTCGCAGTCTGAGAAAAGTTGGCGGAAATGCGCGTATTGGGTGGTTCAAATACGAGACAGGTCCAACGGCGCGATGGCATAACACCCGCAGGCACTAAGGCCAGCGGGTGCTACTTTGCGTTTTATGTTCCGGTATTGGTCGGATTTGGTGAGCGCGGGACTTAGACCGTGCCCCCCAAGCTGCCTTCCAGAGCAACCAGCTCTTGTCCGCCCGCCATCAGATCTTGCAGTTCTTCGGGCGTGATCTGTCCGCGCTGGGCCGTACCAAGTGTCTGGCCGCGATTAAGAACTGTGAACCGATCTCCAACAGCCAAGGCGTGGCGCACGTTGTGGGTGATGAAAACCACCGCAATGCCTTGCTTGCGGACCTTGTCGATCGTGGCCAGCACATTTGCGGTCTGACGCACGCCTAGAGCCGATGTGGGCTCGTCCAGGATCAACACCTTGGCGCCGAAATGCACGGCGCGCGCAATGGCGACCGTTTGACGTTCGCCGCCTGATAGGGTGCCTACAGCCTGATCCGGGCCACGAAGGTTGATGCCCATTTTGCGCATCTCCTCCATCGTGACCTGATTGGCAAGGTCATGATCGAAGAACTTCATCGGCCCAACTTTCTTCACCGGCTCATTGCCCATGAAGAAGTTGCGGCTGACCGACATTAGGGGGATCATCGCAAGGTGCTGGTGCACTGTCGCGATCCCTGCCGAGATTGCATCGCGCGGGTCACCAAAGCTCATTGGCTTGCCCTCGAAATAAATCTCGCCATGGGTCGGCTGATGTACGCCTGACATCGTCTTGATGAAGGTCGATTTGCCGGCACCATTGTCACCAAGAAGACAGTGGCATTCCCCGGGGAAGACCTCGAGCGAGACACCCGCCAGCGCGATCACGCTGCCGAAATGCTTCTCGATGTTCTTCATCTGGATGATTGGAGCTTTTTCAGGATTCATATCAACGCTCCCCCGTGATGATGCGACGGATATAGGTGTTCAGGATCACGGCGCCCAACAGGATCACCCCAAGGAACACGCGGAACAGGCTGCTTTCGACACCGGCAAAGAACAGGCCCTGCTGGACGACGCCGAAGATCAGCGCGCCAAGCGCCGCCCCCAACACAGACCCATAGCCACCTGTCAGCAACGCGCCACCGATGACCACGGCGATGATCGCCTCAAATTCCTTGAGAAGACCGCGGTCGGCACCGGCCGATCCGAACTCCATCACCTGGCAGACAGCGAAGACGGTCGCGCAGAATGCGGTGAACATGAACATCAGGACCTTGACCTTGTTGACCGGCACACCCGAGTTGCGCGCGGCTTCGGCGTCACCGCCTGCGGCAAAGATCCAGTTGCCAAATTTGGTTTTGGTCAACAGAACGTGGCCGAAAATAACCAGAACGATGGCCCAGATGATCAGCATGGGAATGCCATCGACGACGGGTTGGCCTTTGCGGCTGCCGCGTTCGAACACGGCGATGATGCCCGCGTCCCCCATCCACTGGAATAGGCCGGTGAAAATTTTGCCGCCAAAGATCGGCGCCAGCCAGTCACCTTCGGCCACATCCTTGATCCCACCAATGATGGTTTTGCGTTCGATCACCTGCGGCAGGAAGATCGCAAAGCCACGCAGGATGAAGAGAAAGGCCAGCGTCACGATAAAGCTTGGCAGGCCAGTGCGGATCACGATGTATCCGTTCAGTGCCCCGATCGCGATACACATTGCGAATGTCAGAAGGATCGCCATCCAGACCGGCCAGCCGAGTGTCACGCTGAAGATTGCGATCAGCATCCCCGCGAAGCCGATCATTGAGCCAACCGAGAGGTCAAATTCGCCTGCGATCATCAAAAGGCAGGCGCCCACGGCAATGATCATGAATTGGGCCGAAACGGTTGACCAGTTCATGATGCCTTGGCTGTTGAACATGCCGCTGTCGAAGGCAAACAACAGGAAGAATGTGAAAACGGCGACAGTGCCGACAATCCCGCCCAGTTCGGGGCGGATCATCGCTTCGCGGAATCGGGATCGGGTTTTGATCCTTTCATCGACCGCGGTTTCGGTGGGTGCATTGGACATGGTAAGCCTCTGTGTCCTTATTCAGGATGGAATAAGGGCGGCCAAATCGCTCCGGCCGCCCTTTGGGAGAATATCAGCGGTATTCGCCTGCGAACATCTCAACTTTTTCCAGGCCGTCCGCTGTCACGAAGCCGGGGCCGGAGTTGATGTTGTTGCCGGGCAGAACGCCATAGCGGTGGAAGTTGGTCAGAACCACAACCGGCAGGTAGGCCTGCAGGAAGGGCTGCTGGTCAATGCCCCAGTTGATCACGCCGGACTTGATGCCTTTGACGATCTCTTCGCCCAGATCGAAGGTGCCGAAGTAGATGTCACCGGCCATGCCGTTTTCTTCCAGCGCCAACAGCGTGGGATCTGCGCTGGTCGGCCCAAGCGTCAGAACAGCATTTGTGTCCGGGTTGGCCGACAGATAGGCCAGAACGCGGTTTTTGATCTCTGACGGGTCTTGGCCTGAGTCGATCATCTGGTTGCCCAGCTCGATGCCCAGACCATCAGCAAAGCCCTGGCAGCGCTCGGTCGAAGAAGGCGACGAGATGTAGTGGTTCACGCAGAGGAACGAACCGACACCGTCACCCTTGGCGCGCAGACCGGCAGCGTAACCTGCATCATATTCCGGCTGACCGACATACATCAGCGCGCCAACTTCACGCGCCTGATCCGGCGTGCCCGAGTTCATGATGATCACGTCAACGCCGCTGTCCACGGCTGCTTTGATCGGGCCGGACAGCACATCATAGTCCGACAGAGTCGTAATGATGCCGTTCGGGCCAGATGCTGCGGCCTGCTCGATGATGCGGGCCATGTCAGCCAAGTCGCCGGTGGGCGGGTTGCGATATTCAACCTCGACACCCATTTGGTCGCCAGCAAGCGCGATGCCGTTCTTGATGGTGTTCCACCAGCTGTCGCTGTCAGGCGCGTGGCTGACAAGAATGTATTTCTCGCCCTCGGCCGAGGCAGCGGTCGCCGCCATCAGCGGCGCTGCAACCACGGCGGCCGCAAGCGCAAGTTTCTTCGTAAGTGAAGTCATGATTTCCTCCCAAAAATTCACCTTATTTCCGGTGCGAGAGCGGTCCTCCCCGCCTCTCCGACTCAAAGTAAACCACATCCGACATCATTTTGCAACCGGTTGCAAAAAGGACTGGTTCGTTTCATGCTGCAGAGACCGAGAAAACGCGCTAAAAGGATCAAAGACGCAAGCTAAGAAGGCAAGCACTACATGGCCGTTACGTTGAAAGAGGTTGCAGAACGCGCAGGCGTATCACGGTCGGCCGTATCGCGCACTTTCACCGATGGTGCATCGGTTTCCGATAAAATGCGGCGCAAGGTTGAAAAGGCCGCGCGCGATCTTGGATACAGCCCGAATGCTCTTGCTTCTTCGCTGACCACGGGGCGCACAAAACTGATTGGTCTTGTTTCGAACAACTTCCACAACCCGATCTTCCTTGAAGTATTTGACCTGTTCACACGGGGGCTTCAGGACCGTGGTTTGCGCCCGCTTCTGGTGAACTTGACTGACGAAACGGACCCCGAAGCGTCGGTGCGGATGCTGCGTCAGTATTCTGTCGATGGCGTCGTTGTCGCCTCGTCCACATTGCCGCCCGGCTTTGCTAAGGCGTTTCGCGACGCGGGCGTGCCGGTTGTGCACAGCTTTGGGCGTTCCTCATCGGCACCGCAGGTTCATGTTGTCGGGATCGACAACGTTGAGTGCGGACGCATGGCTGCGCAGGCCCTGATCGCGCGCGGATACACGCATGTCGGATTCATGGGCGGCCCCGAGGATGCCACGTCGACACAGGACCGATATGCCGGCTTCATGTCAGAGATGACCAAGCACCCGGACATTCTGACCGCCCACTCCTTTGCCGAAGCCTATTCGTTCGATGCGGGACGGAAAGAGATGCTCAGGCTGATCGAAACCACCCCCGCTCAAGCCTATTTCTGCGGTGATGACGTGCTGTCCATCGGTGCTTTATCCGCCATCGAGGACAGCAATCTGCGCGTGCCTGAGGACATTGGCATCATCGGTCTGAACGATATGGAAATGGCGCGGTGGGAAAACATCGACCTGACCACGATTCACCAGCCGATCCAGCAGATCGTGACCTCGTCGATCGAACTGATGGTGGCAATGCTGGACGAACCGGACCGCTATCCCGAGGCCCGAATTTTCCCTTGTTCAATCGTCGAGCGGGGCACATTGCGCCCCGCCCCATAAGCTTATCGGAACATCGGCGGGCGGGCATCCATCCATGCCCCGCCATCCTTGGCCGACGCCACAGCAGTGTGAACGGCAGCCATGGACCGCACACCATCCGCCGCATTGGGCAACCCGTCGCGATCCGCGCCGGAGATGGCATCCGCCAGATCGCAATAAATGTTGGCGACGGCCAGCGGGAAGCCCTCGGGATGGGCGATGGCCACGCGGCTCAGACGTTGTGCGTCTTCATGCAGTCCGCCTTCGCCCTTCTCGATGATCTGGGTGCGGCCACCAACCGGGGTATAGACCAGTTGGTTGGGTTGCTCGGACGCCCAGCGCAGCCCGCCAGTTTCACCAAACACCTGAATGTCGAACCCGTGCTGGCGGCCGATGGCCACCGACGACGTCCAAAGCCGCCCAACAGTTCCGCCTTCCATGCGGAAATTGACCATTGCGTCATCTTCCAGCACACGCGACGGAATGGTCGAGGCAAAGTCGGCCGAGAGGCGTTGCACCTCGTCATCGCAGATGAAGCTCGCCATGTGCAGGGCATGGATGCCGCAATCGGCAAATTGCCCGGAAACCCCTGCCATTTCAGGATCATAGCGCCAACGCACACGCGGATTGTCGGCGTCCGTCGCATCGCCGTGATGACCATGGCTGAAGCTGGTGACGACCAGACGGATCTTGCCAACTTCGCCTGCGCGCACCATCGCGCGGGCCTGCCGTACCATCGGATAGGCTGAATAGCAGTAGTTCACTGCGCAGATCTTGCCCGATTTCTCGGCGACCTTGACGATCTCTTCACCTTCTTCGACCGTCATGGTCATCGGCTTTTCGCACAGCACGTTAAAGCCGGCTTCCAGAAAGTTCTTGGTGATCTCGAAATGCGTGGCGTTCGGTGTGGCAACAGTGACCAGATCGATCTTGTCGTCTCGGTCTTTTTCGCCTGCCAGCATCTCTTCCCAGTCGCCATAGGCACGGTCCGCTGCAAGGCCCAAACGCTGCGCATATTCGCGCCCCACATCGGGACGGTGATCCAAGGCTCCAGCGGTGAATTCGAAGCGGCCGTCTGCAAGGGCGCCAAGGCGATGCGCCGGACCGATTTGGCTACCTTCGCCGCCCCCGATCATGCCCCATTTCAGTTTCGTCATGTCGCCCCCCTTACTTGAAGCCGATGGATTCTAGGTATTCGCGGTTCTTGCGAGCATCTCCCACAGGGTCTGGGTCAAGCGTTGGGTCGCAGTCTTGTTCGACCGTACACCAGCCTTCAAACCCTGCGTCCAACAGCACCTGGCGCACGGCCGGGAAGTCCACGTCGCCCTCGCCCAGATTGCAGAAGATCCCTTGCCCGCAGGCATCATAGAAGCCAGTGCGCTTCTCGATCACGTCGGCTTTCACCTTTGGGTCGATATCCTTGAAATGCATATAGGAAATCCGATCGACATGGCGCTTCATAAACGCCACGGGATCAAAGCCGGCGTAGGAGTGGTGACCAGTGTCAAAGCAGATTTTCAGAAGCCTTTCGTCGACCTCGTTCAGCAACCGTTCAAGCTCCGGCTCGAAATCCATAAAACCCGCGGCGTGGGCGTGGATGCCGACGGTCAGGCCATATTCCTCTGCGCCAATCCGGGCGCTTTCCGCGATCCGGTCGCGATAGGCCACCCACTCGGCCTTGTCCATCTGCTCGGCTTCGGCTGCCCGACCCGCGGTTGGCGCACGGCGGGGCGAGATCGAGTCGATCAGCACAAGATGCTGCGCGCCATGCGCCTTCAACGCCCGCGCCGTACGGTGCGTGGCGTCCAGAACATCGTCCCATGCGTCAGGGTCGTGATAGGCACGGAACACAACGCCGCCGATCAGGTCCAGATCGTGTTCGGCCAATGCTTCACCCAGCTCGGCAGGGTCTTCAGGCATGAAGCCCACGGGCCCCAATTCGATGCCCTTATAGCCCGCCTCGGCGCAGTCTTTCAGGACAGATCGCCATGTCGGGTTGCGCGGATCATCCGCAAACTCAACACCCCAGGAACAGGGCGCGTTGCCAATTCTGATGCTCATCTTTTAGTGTCTCCGATGCTCAGAAGTCGTTGATGTCTTTCCAGGTTTGACTATCAGACGAGGCAAGCCCCGCTGCAATCACCCGGTTCACTTCATGCCCGTCACGGAAGGTGGGCCACACATCCGCGCCGGTTTCGATGGCGCGCAGGAAGTCGCGGGCCTCGATAATGATCTGGTCCTGATACCCGGTGCCGTGCCCCGGTCCCTGACAGAAGGGCTCATAGTCAGGATGGGCGGGACCTGTCAGGATTTTGCGAAAGCCACGCTCGGCTTCGGGGTCGTCCATCCGATAAAGCCAAAGCGCATTCTGATCTTCCTGATCAAAGCGGATCGCGCCTTTGGTGCCGGTGATTTCATATGCATAGCCCATCTTGCGCCCGGTCGCGATGCGGCTGAAATACATCTGTCCCATTGCCCCATTTTCAAAGCGGCACATCATTTGAGCGTGGTCGTCATTGGTCACGCGCCCGCCCGGCCTATCACTGTGAACGGTTTCAACTTCGGCCATGACCCGCGCAATCGGACCCAACAGGGCCAGCGCTGCATTCACCATATGCGGCGCAAGGTCTCCCATCGTGCCATTTGCCATCCCGCTGGTGCGCCAGCTCGCTGGAGTCTGCGGGTCCGCATAAAAATCCTCTGTGTGTTCGCCACGAAACCAGGTGATGTCGCCAATCTCTCCGGCCTCAATCAAGGCGCGCGCGTATTGGCTGGCTGGCGTGCGGATGTAGTTGAAACCAACCATGTTCGTCACACCCGATGCCTCAGCCGTGGCCACCATGGACGCACTGTCTTCAAGCGATGCACCCAAAGGTTTTTCACAGAAAACAGGCTTGCCCAAGGCAAAGGCGGCCTCGGCGATCTGCCGGTGGGTTTCTTGCGGCGTGGCGATGACAATCGCTTCGACCGCATCATCCTCGACCAACGCGCGCCAATTATCAGTTGCGCGGGCGAACCCATAGGCTTGGCAATAGCGTTCGGCACTTTCCGGGGACGACGCGCAGACCATTTCCAATCGCGGGCGAAGCGTCGTTCCAAACACTGCGCCAACAGCGGACATGGCCACCGCATGGGCCTTACCCATGTAGCCGCCACCAAGGATGCCAATGCCGATCTGTGCCACGTTGACGCCTCCCTCGTTTGAAAACAATTTGCAACCGGTTGCAAAAACTGTATCCTGAGAATCGAAACCCCGCAAGCCGCATTCGGCACCGCACTGACTTTTCCCGTGGGAGATACGCTGACATGTCTGCGCAAGACGACACCATCCGCCTGACAACCGCTCAGGCGATCATTCGCTGGCTTTCCAACCAGTTCATTGAAATCAACGGAAAAGAAATGCGCCTGTGTGGAGGCGGTTTCGGCATCTTTGGGCATGGCAATGTGACCTGTCTGGGCGAGGCACTGAACACTGTGCGTGACGAGCTGCCGCTGTATCGTGGACAGAATGAACAGAGTATGGGATTCGCAGCCGCGGGCTATGCCAAGACATGGCTGCGCCAGCGTTTCATGTTCTGTACGGCGAGCGCCGGACCGGGCACCGCCAATCTTCTGACGGCAGCCGGGCTTGCCCATGCCAACCGTTTGCCCATGCTGCTTTTGTGCGGCGACACGTTCCTGACCCGCCTGCCTGATCCCGTGCTGCAGCAGATGGAGAACTTCTACGATCCGACCTTTGGTGTGAATGACGCGTTCAAGCCGGTCAGCCGTTATTGGGATCGTATCAGCCACCCGGCGCAAGTGATCCAGTCGTTGCCGGCCGCAATCGCCACAATGCTGGACCCCGCTGATTGCGGCCCGGCTTTCCTTGGCCTTCCGCAGGATGTTCAGGGCTGGACCTATGACTATCCGGTCAAGTTCTTTGAAAAGAAGGTGCACCGCATTCGTCGGCAATCGCCAGACGATGCCGAGATCGCCGATGCGGTCGCTGCCCTCGCTGGCGCCGAACGTCCCATGATCATCGCGGGTGGTGGCGTGCAGTACTCGCGCGCGGTCGACGAGCTGACCGCGTTTGCCGAGACCCACAACATTCCGGTGGTCGAAACCATCGCCGGGCGCGCCAACATGCTGGCAGAGCACCCGCTGAACATCGGCCCCATCGGCGTCACCGGATCGGATAGCGCCAACGCGATCGCCGAGAAAGCAGACGTCATCGTCGCTGTCGGCACCCGCCTGCAGGATTTCACCACAGGTTCATGGACGGCTTTTGACAAGGATGCGCAATTCATCTCAATCAACGCGGCGCGGCATGACGCGGGCAAGCACATGTCCCTGCCCGTTGTGGGGGACGCCAAGCTAAGTCTTGCGGCCCTAGGTGCTGCGAGCGACTATAAAGGACCCGCAGATTGGGTGGCCTTTGCACAGGCCGAGCGGAAAAGCTGGGACGACTATGTTGAAAAGAACGTGTCCTACGGCAACCGTCCGAACTCCTATGCACAGGCCATCGGCGTTGTGAACGCCCTGTGTGACAAACGCGACCGCGTTGTGGCTGCGGCTGGCGGTCTGCCCGCCGAGGTGACCGCCAACTGGCGCACTTTGGACATTGGCACCGTCGATGTTGAGTTCGGCTTCTCTTGCATGGGCTACGAGATTGCAGGCGCTTGGGGGGCCCGCATCGCGCAAGCCCAGATGGAGCCTGATCAGGACGTGATCACCTTCTGCGGCGATGGCTCTTATATGATGCTGAACTCCGACATTTATTCCAGCGTCCTGTCGGACAAGAAGATGATCGTCATGGTGCTGGACAATGGTGGCTTCGCCGTCATCAACAAGCTTCAGAACAACACCGGCAACGAAAGCTTCAACAACTTGCTCGAGGACTGCCCGACCATCCCGCAGCCTTTTGGCGTGGACTTCGTGGCCCACGCGACGTCGATGGGGGCTGTTGCCGAAAAGGTCTCGAACCCTGCCGAGCTTGGCGAGGCGTTCAAACGGGCCAAGGCGTCAGACAAAACCTATGTGATTGTGATGGATGTGGACCCCTACGAGGGCTGGACCACCGAAGGTCACGCCTGGTGGGAGGTCGGCACACCACACATCACCGAAGATGACCGCGTGCGCGCCGCGCATATCGACTGGGAAGCTTCCCGTTCCAAGCAGCGTCGAGGCGTATGATGGCGTTGATCGAAGGCATCAAAGGCAATCGTTTTGCAGTCTTTGGACGCGCGGGCATGGATATGTTCGCGGACCCGATTGGTACCAAAAGCGAAGATGCCACCACATTCCGCGCTGATCTGGGCGGCTCGTCGGCCAATATCTGCGCGGGGCTTGTGAAGCTCGGAGCAGAGGCCGCGCTGGTGACGTCCGTCTCGGATGACGCGGTGGGACGGTTCTGCTTGAACCGCTTGAAAGACTACGGCGTCGAGACACGCTATGTCCGGTCGGTCGGCGGCGAGGCCCGGACATCTCTGGCGGTATATGAAAGCTGTATCGAGGATTTCCAGAACGTCATCTATCGCAACGGGGCCGCCGATTTTCAGGTCACCGAAGCGGATATGGATGCGGTCGACTATTCGGCCTTTACGGCACTGATCACGGCAGGCACCGTGTTTGCTGCCGAACCGTCGCGTTCGGCCACCTTTGGGGCGTTTGACAAGGCCCGCAAGGCCGGACTGCCGGTGATCTTTGACATCGACTACCGCCCCTATAGCTGGCCCTCGCCCGAGGTTGCGGCAGACGTCCTGTCGCGTGCGGGCGAAGCAAGTGACCTGATCGTCGGCAATGACGAGGAGTTTGGCTTCATGGCGGGCGGCATCGACAAAGGGCTCGACAAAGCGCGTGCGCTCGCCGCCGAAGGGCGCATGGTGGTCTATAAGATGGGCCATGAAGGCGCGATCACCTTGGTTGATGGGGAAGAGATCCGAACAGGCATCTATCCCGTCACTGCCGTTAAACCCAATGGTGCTGGCGACAGCTTCATGGCGGGGCTGCTGGCCTCGATCGCTGCAGGACACAGGTTGCGCGACGCCGTCCTGCGCGGCTCGGCCTGTGCATCCATCGTCGTCTCGAAACCCGGCTGCGCCAACGCCATGCCCACAACCGCCGAGCTTGAGGCCTTTCTGGCCTCGCATCCCGGCCCAACGGAATGAAAGGAGAGCCCAATGCATATTGCGCCTCATGACAACCAGAACAAACCCATTGTGGATGCGGATAACGACCTGGTCCCGCTGAACTATTTCAACATTGTCAAACTGAAAAAGGGCGAGGTCTTCGAATACGCCGTACCCGGCTACGAGACCTGCGTGGTGCCTGCCACCGGCACGGTCGATGTGGATGTCGAGGGCGCGATCTATCCCGACCTCGGAAACCGCACCGAGGACGTGTGGGATGGCGAGCCAGAGGGCGTCTATGTCCCCGTCGGTGCCAAGGTGCGTATCACCTGTAAAACCGATGCGACCGAGACCTTCATCGCCGGTGCGAAATACGACAAGGTGCTAGAGCCTTTCGACGTGCGCGAGGCCGAATTGGACGTGGTGCAATACGGATCGGACGACACCAAGACCCACCGCAAAATCAAGCATATCCTTGGCGCAAACCACCACGACCGCGTGGGGCGCCTTTTGGTCAGCGAGCTTTACACCGTGGGCGAAGGCGGCTGGTCCGGCTTCCCGTCGCACAAGCACGACACGGATCGCCCGCACCCGCAGGGTGGGATGATCGAAACCCGCCACGACGAGACCTACAATTTCCGCTTCAAGCCGAATTACGGTTCGGGCGTGCAGATGTTGCAGCGTGAAGACAACAAGCCGGGTGATGCCTATCATATCATGGATGGGTCCACGATCATGTTGGACAAGGGCTATCATCCTTGCGCGGTTCTGCCGGGCTATCAGATGTATTACTTCACCATTCTGGGCGGTCTCAGCCAGCGCTCGCTGAAGCAGTATTTCCAGCCGACGCATGAAGAGCAGCTGCAGACCATTCCCGGCATCATGGACATGGTGGCCAAGTTCAAATGACCCTTGTGACGTTGAAAGATGTCCTTCAGCCCGCGCTGAAGGAAGGCTACGCCGTGGCCGGTCTGGTCACGCTGGGCTGGGAAGAAATGCGCGCTTATGTGGCAGCGGCCGAGGCCGAGGGTGTTTCGGTCATTCTGCAGGCAGGCCCGTCCTGCCGCGAGCACACGCCCCTGCCGGTACTTGGCAAGATGTTTCGCCATTTGGCCGAAGCCGCGTCTGTTCCGGTCGTGGCGCACCTTGACCACGGGTACACGTTCGATGAATGCCGCGAGGCGATCGACAGCGGGTTTACCTCGGTGATGTTCGACGGGTCGCGCAAACCACTTCAGCAGAACATCGACGAGACCGCAGCGATTGCGGAAATGGCCCATGCGGCAGGTGTGTCCTGTGAAGGCGAAATCGGCTTCGTCGGCTATTCCGGTGGCGAAGGTTCTGCCGGGACGGACCCCGAGGAAGCCGCGGCCTTCGCCCGCGACAGCGGCGTGGATGCGATGGCGATCTCGGTCGGGAACGTGCATTTGCAGCAGGACAAGGAAGGCGGTTTGGACGTGGATCGCATTCGTGCAATCGAGGCCGTGACCGAGGTGCCCTTGGTGATCCATGGCGGCTCAGGCGTGCCGGTCGCCCAGCGCACCGCGCTTGCCCGTGGATCGAAGATCTGCAAGTTCAACATCGGGACCGAGCTGCGCATGGCCTTTGGACACGCTCTGCGCGATGCCATCAATGCCGACCCGGCGCGGTTTGACCGGGTGCAAATCCTGAAAGAAACCCACGACCCGGTGGTGGCAGCAACCCGCCGGGTTCTGCAAGCGTTCAAAGGAGCCTAAGATGACACGGATTGGACTTCTGGGCTGTGGCCGGATTGGTCAGGTACATGCCCGCTCGATCAGCCAGATCGACGGCACCTCGGTGACCGCTGTCGCGGATGCCTTCGCCGACCCGGCGCGAGCCTTGGCGGACCGCACCGGCGCGAAGGTGCTGGAGCCCCTGGCCCTGATTGAAAGCGCGGACGTAGACGCCGTGGTGATCGGCACCCCGACGGACACGCATTACGACCTGATCCATGCCGCTGCCCGTGCGGGCAAAGCCATCTTCTGCGAGAAACCCGTGGACCTGTCATCAGATCGCATCCGCGATTGCATGAAGGTTGTGGAAGACGCTGGCGTGCCGTTCCTGACGGCCTTCAACCGGCGCTTTGATCCAAACTTTGCAGACCTGCAATCCCGCCTGCGGCAAGGACAGATCGGTGAAGTCGAGATCGTGACGATCCAGTCTCGCGATCCGTCCCCACCCCCCGTCAGCTATATAAAAAGCTCAGGCGGGTTGTTTCGCGACATGATGATCCATGATCTGGACATGGCGCGTTTTCTGCTGGGCGAGGAGTTTGTTCGGATCTATGCCGTCGGCGCCTCACTTGTTGATCCCGAGATCGGCAAGGCAGGAGATGTCGATACGGCCGCTGTTACCTTGACCACTGCCAGCGGCAAGATCTGCCAGATTACAAATTCGCGCCGCGCCAGCTATGGCTATGATCAACGGATTGAAGTGCATGGGTCTGGTGGGATGCTGCGTGCAGACAACGTCCATGAAAACACTGTCGAAATGGCCACCGCATCGGGGTTCACGCGGGCCCCTGCGCAACATTTCTTCCTGGAACGATATGAAGCCGCCTACCGTGCCGAGATGCGCCATTTCATCGACGCGATATCAAAGGGCACATCCCCAACGCCAAACTTGAATGATGGGCTGCAAGCACAGATTCTCGCAGATAAAGCTACAGAGTCCTATGTTCAGGGCGGACCAGTGAACCTGATCTGAAAGGACTAAGCGTTCGGGCGCCCCGTTTTGTTGCTGTGTCGCCTGCTGTGGCTTCAACTTAGTCCAAGTTTTTGTTGGGGTTCGAGATCGGTAAAACCAGGCATCCGTTAGGGGCTGCCTGGTTTTGTTCTAACTTACGCATTCAGCTGCCAACGCTCGATCCGCTGCATCCGATTTATCGTGCACACCGTCGCGATAGAGTGTTCTCGCCAGTACAACACACACAAGCCCCATGACCATTGTGAACAGCAAGGCTTCGATCAGTTCCCGCCCGGTTTCAGCTCAAGATTGCTTCGATCTTGGCAAGTGTTGCCTTGTTTACGGCAACGCCATTTTTCTGTGCAGACAACCTTTTATGACGCCGGCCATCACCAGGTAGGTGCGCGCCTTCTTGTTGGTGAATAGCTTGGGCCAAAGCGACAACACTGGTTGAATAGGCGTCGCCTGCGGTGGCTCCGGGGTCAATTGCGATAAAGAACTGCCCCGTTTTTGGGGGGCCTCCCGCTGTTCCCGAGAAGGGTGACGCGTCAATTCCAAGGGTTGCGCCGGTCATGGCAGCGGCCATGATCTCGGTCAGCAACGCGACGCCGACGCCTTTGTAGCCACCCGACGGTGCCATCGAGCCTTTCAGCCCCACATTTGGATCGGTTGTCGGGTTGCCATCTGCGTCCAAAGCCCATCCAACGGGGATGGGGTTGCCTTCACGCGCATGTTTCATCACCTCACTTTTGGCGATGGTGCTGGCGCTTTGGTCAATCAAGATCGCGGGCTGACCATCCACGCCCGGGGCCGCAATCGAAAACGGGTTTGTCCCCACGACCGGCTTGGCTCCGCCAGAAGGCGCAATGGACGCCGGTGCGTTGGTGAAGCCGATGCCAAGCAGCCCCTGCTGTGCCAACCGATAGGTGTGATACCCCAGAACGCCGCAGTTATAGCTGTTGCGGATCGACAAAACGGCGACGCCCTGTTCGCGGGCGGCGGGGATCAAGGCTTCGAACCCAAGATCAATTGCCGAATGTGCAAAACCGGTTGCGGCATCGACGGCGACGACGCTGGGGCGTGGGCGTGTCAGGCTCGGCTTGGCCTGACCATCTACCTTCCCGCATTGCACGTGTTCGCAATAGATCGGGATATAGGCAAGCCCATGGCTGGCAACGCCGTCGGCTTCGGTCGCGGCAGTGGCCGCCGCCAGAGGGCGCGCGTTGTCTTCAGATGTACCGGCGGCGACAAGCGCACGGAAAGACAGGTCTTCGATCTCGGCCAGGGTCAGGGTTTGCGTATCTACCATGTTGATGCTTTCTTAGTCATTGTCAGACAGTCCCGCCCCGGCACCCAATGCGCGGGATTCTTCGGTTGCGGGGGCGTATGTCTTGTGGGCAAAGCGGTTCAGAATATCCCAGCTTTGTGCGGAGGGGTGAGAGCGGGTCTGCAAGTGGCGGGGCGTCACCGTTTCAGTGCATTGGGACACCACCACCCGCTGAGCTAGGCTGGGTAGTTTGCCTTGCACGTCGAGGTGCGCGCCATCTGTCACGGCGACCACTTCGTCGATTTCGATAAGGACCGCTCGACCCAGCCGTTTTGCAGCGTTTGCCGCAAAGGGCAGCAGAACCGATGGGGCAATAACGTGCTGCATCTCAATCGGTGCAGCTCTCAAGTTCTGCGCGCAATCAGACAATAAAGCACCCGCAGCAAGGGGGCATAGATCGCTTTCGGCCTGCCAAACGCCTGCAAGCGCGTGTGGCCTGTGTTTCGTGGGCTGTTCCTCAAATCGACATTCCAAAACGTGCGCCAACTCGGCGCTGCCATCCAGACCTTGAACGCAAAGCCAGCGGGCAGCTTTTGCAGCGTCCTCGGCCAAACCCCAGGGGTATCCTGCACCACGCGTCGCACGCTTGGCTGTCGCTTCCATCTCATTCAACGAGTAGCTCATTGTGTGACCTCCGGGTACACCCAAAGGTCCGCGTTTTCGTCTGTCAGATCTTCTGGGTAGGGTGCGCCGGCATACATGCAAATACGAACCCAACGATCAGAACGTGGGTCGAAATGTGTTGCGCCAAAGAAAGATAGTTTGGCGCGCAACATGTCGATGGGAAGAACCGTGGCGCAGATCGTGTTGTCATGAATTTCGCCATAGGGCGCGATGCCGCCAATCTGCGCACGCCGGATCGTGTGGCGATGTTCGGGGTGATGCAACAGGAACTCGGCAATCGGCTGTTCATCGTCAAACGCGGCAAGACCTACGTGGGCGGCAACCGCATCACGCGCAGGGGCAAGGGGCTGTTCGTAGTCCTCGATCGGTTCGTCAAACCGTTCTCCAAGGCGCGGTTCAAGCTTCTCTTCCGAAACATACCAAGCGCGCGCGCGGTTTTCTTTTTTAGTCCAGTCAATGTCGAACGCCCAGCCGAAACTTTTTTCGATCAGCGCCCGACATTGCGCGACGGACATGGCGCCATCAATTGCGAAAGCATCCGCGTTGCTGTCCGCCATGCAGACCGCCAATCCATCTACAAGATCGCCGTAAGGTTCGAGCACAAGCGAGGCAACAAGCTCCTGCCCTTCCAGGCTGAGCTCCTTTTCTGCCCACTGCATCAGTTCGTCCCATGGGTTGTCACCGAGAAGAACATCCCCTTCGATGAACGCAGATAGGGTCGCAATATCAGCGCGCAGTTGCGTGAGCTTCTCAATCTGGATCGGGTGCTCGGACTGCCAACGGTCAACCGAGGCCTCGCTTCTGCGCAATATGTTCGTGAAGGTCTTTCGTGCGGCATCCGTCGCCGTTTTCAGGGATCGCACGCGGGCAATCGCCTCTTCGCGGGCAATGATCCAGTTGTTGAACAGAATGGGGTGATTGACGATGAAGGGCGCCATTCCCAATCCCGTCGAGTTGCCGATCCCAAGCTGGCGGGCAATGCCGGGGTCAAGCTGCACCGCATCGGCGCCACCCTTGGCATTTGCCATATGCTGGACCAGATCACGCACGAAGGCACGGGTCAGAAAGACCGACAACATCTCGGCCTGAAAAGGGACGATCATTTCATCGCGGTCTGCAATGCTTTCGCGGTCCGCCGCGCCCAGCTTGCCTGATCCATAGACTGCAGTGGTTCGCATCAGGTATCCAACAGCATCAATCTTGTCTTGATCGGGCTGCTGACCAGACGCAAGGGCATCTACGAAATGAGCCCATAGACGCACCGATCGATTGGCGCGCGAAACCGATATTTCCTTTTCGCTGACCCGACCCGCTTCTTGCAGTGGTACGTTTTCGGACAGACGCTTGATGTCATCGGCATCCGGGACCCCGTCAAATAGCGTGAATGTGGCATCCCATGCGGTTGCGATCACGCGATCCGAGCGCATCTCTGGCGGCAGATCATGCGCAAAGGCCACAAGAGAGTATGCGCGTTGCGGCCCTTGTGCTGTATAGACTGCATGCCCTACGCCATTGGCATCAACGTCAAATACCGGACGTGAGAACTGCCAGTTTTCTTGCGCCAAACGGCGGGTAAGGACACGCATGAAGCTCAGGCGGCATTGATGCAGAGATCCAAGACGCTCAAGGCGCATCACGATGGCGGGGTCTCGGCGCGCACTATGTGAATCTGCTTTGTTCATTTGATCCGAGCCCCAAAGTTTTCGCCAAAGAAACGATACCAGTTGCGCCCCATGATTCCGGCAACTTCGTCGGCAGACATGCCAGTGGCCTTCAAGCCAGCTTCGATGTTGCCAAAGTGCCGGTTGTCTTCGAACCAACTGGGCATCGGCGGGAAGCCTGCGTTTGATGCAGACCCTTCGCCGTAGTCGATTTCCTTGGTCCACCGGCCCACGCGCATCCATTCAACGATGCTGTCGGGCTGGTCCTGACACAGGTCGGTGCCGATCCCCAGATGCTCAACACCGTACTTGTCTGCCGTGCGGGCGATCATCTCGCAGAAGCTTTCCAGCGTGCAGGCGGACTTGTCTTTCAGATGGTGCGGGTAGATCGAGAAACCGAACATGCCGCCGTTTTCCGTCACGGCGCGGATCACGTCGTCTTTCTTGTTGCGCAGCGCAGGCGACCAGTCATGCGGGTTGGCATGGGTGATGGCGATGGGGCGCTCGGACAGCTCGGCCGCCTCGATGGTCGAACGGTCTGCCGAGTGGCTCATATCCACCACAAGGCCCACGCGGTTCATCTCTTTGATGACCTGTTTGCCCATGCGGGTGATGCCCATGTCTTCGGCCTCGTAACAGCCGGTCGCCAGAAGCGACTGGTTGTTATAGGTCAGCTGCATGAAGCGCGCACCAAGCGTGTGCACGATTTCAACCAGACCGATGTCGTCTTCAATCGGCGACGGGTTCTGGAAGCCGAAGAAAACAGCCGTGCGCCCGGTCTCAATGGCCACGTCGATATCCGAAGCCCACTGACCTTTCATGATCAAATCCGGGTAGGTTTCAAACCAGCGGTTCCACTTTTCAAAGTTCAGAACCGTTTCGCGGAAGTTCTCGTGGTACGAGATGGTGACGTGGATTGCATCCACGCCCCCTTCACGAAGCTGGCGGAAGATCTTCTCGGACCAGTTGGCGTATTGAAGACCGTCGATACGCATCAGACAGGACCGGCACTGATGTAAGCGGTCTTGACCGTGGTGTAGAACTCGGCGGCTGCCTTGCCCTGTTCACGCGGGCCGTAGGAGCTGTCGCCACGGCCACCGAACGGCACGTGGTAATCGGTGCCAGCGGTCGGCAGGTTCACGGTGACAACACCTGTGCGCGCGTTGCGGCGGAAATGCGTGGCGCGGGCCAGCGATTTCGTCACGATGCCCGAGGTCAGACCGAAGTTGGTGTCGTTGACGGTGGCCAGCGCCTCGTCATAGCTGCCAACCTTGATCACGGATGTCAGCGGCGCGAACATCTCTTCGCGGTTGATGCGCATGTCGTTGGTGGTGTTCAGGAACACGCCCGGCGACATGTAAAAGCCCTGATGCGGCATCTCAAGACGCGCACCGCCACAGGCCAGTTCAGCGCCTTCCGACTTACCCAGATCAACATAGGCAAGGTTCTCGGACAACTGCTGTTCGCTGACAACGGGACCCATCTGGGTGCCCTCTTCCAACGCGTGACCCACCTTCATCGCCTGTGCGCCAGCCACCAGTTTTTCGACAAAGGCGTCGTGGATGGCTTCGTGCACAACCAGACGCGAGGACGCAGTACATTTCTGACCGGTGCCACCGAAGGCGCCGCCAAGGGCCAGCGTCACGGCCAGATCCAGATCGGCGTCGTCCATCACGGCCAGCGCGTTCTTTGAACCCATCTCCATCTGCACCTTGGTCAGGTTCTGGATCGCGGCCGAGGCGATACCCTTGCCCACAGGCACCGAACCGGTGAAGGAAATGGCGTTCACCTTCGGGCTTTCCACCAGACGCTGGCCGATTTCGCGACCTGCGCCCATCACAAGGCTGAACAGACCTTTCGGAATGTCCTGGCGGTTGATGATCTCGGCCAGCGCAACAGCCGAGGCGGGCGTCACATTGGCGGGTTTCCACACCACGGCGTTGCCGTAGCACAGGGCCGGTGCGATCTTCCACGAGGCTGTCGCGGTCGGGAAGTTCCAGGGCGAGATGATGGCGACGGTGCCAACAGCCTCGCGGCGCACGTCGATTTCGATGTCCGGGCGCACGCTGTCCGCGTTCTCGCCAATCTGACGCAGGCATTCCGCTGCGTAGTAGGTGAAGAATTGGCCGGCGCGGTACACCTCGCCTTTGCCTTCCGCGAAGGGTTTGCCTTCTTCACGGGCCAGAAGCGTGCCCAGTTCCTCGCAGCGTGCGATCAGCTCGTTGCCGATGGCGTTCAGAACCGCCTGCTTGCGCTCCATGCCGTAGGCTTCCCATTCGCGCTGTGCCACCTTGGCTTGGTCCAGCGTGGCCTCTAGCTGGTCGCTGCTGGCTTGCGCAAATACGCCGACCAGATCGGACAGGTCCGATGGGTTGCGGTTTTCAATCTCGCTTACGCCAGCCAGCCATTCGCCAGCGATCAAGTTCTTTTGGATATCAGTCATGGAAGTGTCGCCTCACACAGAAGTCAGTTTCGACAAGTATGGACTTTTTTGACAACTTCAATCAAACTCAAATTACTGAAAGCTATTAAAGCAAAACTGAAGTGTGATCACAATGGCGCTGAAGATTGAAATGCTACGCGGCTTTGCGACCGTTGCCCGCAGCGGAAATTTAAGCGATGCGGCCCAGACGTTGGGGCGCACGCCTTCGGCTGTGTCCATGATGCTGAAACAGCTGGAAACCCATCTGGGTGAACCCCTGTTTGAAACCGACCGCAAAAGCAAACTGACCGCTTTGGGAAGCTTTGTTCTGGAGCAGGCCGAGCGCGAGCTGCAGCAGTTCGACAACACGGTGAAAGCGATCGAGGGCTTTGCCAAGGCCACCCACGGGCATGTGCGCATCGCCACCGTGCCATCTGTTGCAGGCACCATCATCCCACAGGTTTTTTCACGCCATATCAATGACTACGGCGATGTCGACATTGAGCTTCGCGATATGGACTCTAGCTCGATCCTGCACGAACTGTCGCGTGACCGTATCGATATTGGCATCGCCACACTGGGCCAGAAAAACACAGGACTGAACAGTCACCACCTGTTGTCAGACACGTTTGGCGTGATCTGCGCGCGGTCCCATGCGTTGGCGCAGGATACCGGCCCGGTCACCTGGGATGCTTTGGCGAACGAGCGGCTTATTGCGAACTCGCTGTCGGCGGGGATCAGCGCTGATGCATCGGTTCTGCTGCACGAAAAAGCGCTGTTGTCGGCTCATAACCTGACATCAATCATGGGGATGGTGCAGGCCAATATCGGCATCACAATTCTACCCGAAATGGCCGTCAGGGCATCAAACTCAGCGGGTTTGGTCTTTCGCCCGCTGGCTGATCCTCAGGCAAAGCGCGAAATTCACCTGCTGCGCCGGGCTGATTCGACCCTATCCCCCGCCGCACGCCTTCTGGAACGGCACATCCTCGAGATCGCTGCAGAGATCTCGCAAGATACAGTGATGGGAGCGCCCTCGTGACCGATGCAAGCACCACCCTGCCGCCTCTAACCTTGGGGATCCTGATCTTTCCCGGCTTTCCGATGGCCTGCCTGACCTCATGCATCGAACCCTTGCGTGCCGCCAATGAGATCTCAGGGCAAGAGGCATTTCGCTGGAAGGTGATTGCCGAGGAGGACGCCCCAGTAGGCTCGTCAGCCGGGGTCAGCTTTGCCCCGGATTGCACGCTGGCCGACGCCGGAGAGCTGGATCTTCTGCTGTTCACCGCTGGCCCAAATGCCCGCTTCGCAGCCCCGTCACGCGCCAATGCCGCCCTTCAACGGTATCAGCGCAGCAAAACCCGGCTTGGCGCGATCAGTGGGGGGGTATTTGCCCTGGCCCATACCGGGCTGACGCGCGACAATCCATTGTCGGTTCATTGGTGCTACGAGGCTGCTTTTGAGGCTGAGTTTCCAGACATCCCGGCGCAAAGCACGGTGATCTGCGAAGATGGGGATTATACGACCATTTCCGGCGCCTCGGCCGCCTTCGACCACATGCTGTCTTTGATCGAGACCCGTCTGGGCGGAGACATCATGGCCGAGGTCGCTTGCTGGTTCCAGCACCCCTATATCCGCAGCGCCGCCGCCGCACAGAAGACCCCGGCCCATGACACCGCAAAAAGTCAGGACCTGCTGCCCAAACAGGTCGCGCGCGCAATCGAGCATTTTGCCGAGCATATCGAGAGCCCGATCCAGATCAGCAAAGTGGCCGAGGCGGTGGGCGTCTCGACCCGCTCGCTGGAACGCAGCTTCAAGGAAGCGACGGGGCAGAGCCCGTTGAAATATTACCGGAAAATGCGGATGAACCAAGCGCGCCAGCTGGTGCTGTATTCCAATACACCGGTGACCGAGGTCGCGTTTATGGTGGGCTATGCCACACCCGGCGCGTTTCTGCGGCATTACCGCGAAAGCTTTGGAATGACGCCGATTGCAGATCGGCGGGCGAAGAACTCGATGCGGGTCAAGGGCAGCGACGCGCTGCCCTCGTGAATTGCGTGGCTTAGGCGATCGAACGGGCCGCCGCCACCAATGCGTGATGCAAGGACGCGGCCGAGGACCGCGGGGCGATCACGGCCATGCGGTCGCCGGCCAGTCGCCACAAGAACGCGCCCAGATGCTCGATTGTACCGCGAATGACATCGCCGGTGGCCATGCTACGGACAGGCACATTGGACAGACGCTCAATGAGGTCGCATAGGGCGGCGCCCGAAATGTCAAACCGGCACCAACCGTCTGTTTGCTCGACGACGGACGCGGTGGTGCCGACCAAATGTTTCACCTCAGCGGCCAGCAATTCGTGCTGGTCGTGATTGGCCGAGATCATCCACTGATCGGGACCGGTCCAAAAAGCGGTTAGATCGCCCTGAGTTGCGGATGTCCCCACATCCGGCAAGGTCAATGGAAACGCCTTTGTCAGCGCGTCCAGTTGTCCCTCACGTGCAGCCACAGATGCCAGAGCCTGATCCACAACTTCGGAAATGGTCAGCGTTCCGATCTGGTCCACGCGCGGGGTCTCCGTGCCCAGCGGGGTGATGGGTTTCAACTTATGCACGGAGCTTCTCTCCCTCCGGATCGACAAAATGAGGACTGACGATTTCGACCAAAACCTCTTTCCCTTCCAGTGGGTTAACCAGCCGCAACTGCTCGCCCATCCGCTCAAATCCGGACTTGACAAACCCTAGACCAATGGCGCTTTGCAGTATTGGCGAATAGGCGGCCGAGGTGACATAGCCCTGATCATGCGCCGCATTGACAGGACCGGTCGCGTTCATAAGATGCCCGCCGGCTGGAACGGGTTTCGACGCGTCCACGGGGCGCAGTCCCACAAGGTTCAGCGCATCTTCTGCGTTCATCCCATCGCGACGCGACAGCACATTGCCGATGCAATCCTTCTTGGTCGACACCATGCGGCCCAGCCCGAGGTTCAGCGCCGTGGTGGTGCCATTCAACTCGTTGCCCGCCGCATGTCCCTTTTCAATCCGCATCACGCCCAACGCTTCGGTGCCATAGGGGGTCACGTCGAACTCTTCACCCGCCGCCATCATCTCGCGCATCAAGGCGTCGCCATAGCGGGTCGGCACGGCGATTTCATACGCCAATTCGCCCGAGAACGAGATGCGGAAGAGCCGTGCACGACAGCCGCCGCAGACGGTGATTTCACCGCAGGCCATGAACGGGAACGCGTCGTTCGAGATGTCGAAGTCCGGGTCCACGATCTTTTGCAGAAGCTTACGCGCATTGGGGCCAGCGACCGCGTATTGCGCCCAGGCCTCGGTGGTGGAAATCAGCTGTACGTCTAGATCCGGCCACAGGCATTGGCGGGCGAATTCCATGTTGCGATAGACCAGAACCGCGTTGGCCGTGGTGGTGGTCACGACGAAATGGTCTTCGGCCAGACGGGCGGCGGTGCCGTCATCATAGGCCACGCCATCTTCGCGCAGCATCAACCCATAGCGCACCTTGCCCACAGGCAGTTTCGCAAAGCCATTGGCATAGATTTTATTCAGGAATTCCGCGGCATCCGTCCCCTGAACGTCGATCTTGCCCAGCGTGGTCACATCACAGATACCGACCGAGTTGCGGGTCGCCAGAACCTCGCGGTCCACCGATTGGCGCCAGTGCGTCTCGCCGTCTTGCGGGAACCATTGCGCGCGCAGCCAGTTGCCGACCTCAACAAACACCGCGCCCTGCTCCTCGGCCCATTTGTGGCTGGGGGTCAGGCGGGTCGGATGGAACTCTTTCCCCACCGCACGGCCCGCAAACGCACCCATCGAGACCGGCGTGTAAGGCGGGCGGAAAATGGTGGTGCCCGTGTCGGGGATCGACTTGCCGGTCAGCTCGGCCATCACCGCCAACGCGCCCATGTTCGAGGTTTTGCCCTGATCGGTCGCCATGCCCAGCGTGGTGTAGCGTTTCAAGTGCTCGACAGATGTGAAGTTTTCCTGATGCGCCAGTTTCACATCCTTGACGGTGACGTCGTTCTGGAAATCCAGCCATGCGCGTTTTGCGCCCTGCACATGCCAAAACGGGGTGAGCGACACCGGAGCGTCTTCGGCTTTGGGCAAGTCCGCTGCATTGGTCGCGATGCCCATATCTGAGAGCGCTTCCACAGCCTTCGCAGCGCCTCCGATCAACGCCGCATGGGTCGACATCTCACCCATGGCTGCCCCAGCAACGCTCTGTCCTGATGGCAAGCCCTTTCCCGGCATAAAGGCATGGATATCTTCATTCCAAACCGGACGCCCACGCTGATGGCAGGTCAGGCCAAGGTTGGGGTTCCAGCCGCCCGACATGGCCAGTGCACCACAGGGGATCACGCGGGTCTGGCCGTTTGCCAAGCGCACGGTGACCGAGCTCAGATCCAGACGGCCCTTGGTGTCCACGACATGCGCGCCGGACAGCACCTCGGTGCCGTCTATGGCTGGTGCATCGGGGCGGATATCCACAACGGCGGGCACTTCGATCCCTTTGGCGATCAGGTCGCGGGCGGTCTGGTGGGCGTCATCGTTGTTGGCAAAAACCACAACCGACTGCGCGGGCGTGGCCGCATAGCGGTTGGCGTAGGCGCGGGTGGCTCCGGCCAGCATCACCCCGGGACGGTCGTTGTTTTCAAACCCGATCGGACGCTCGATCGCACCGGTGGCGACCAAAGCGCGTTTGGAATAGATTCGCCAGAGCGTCTGGCGAGGTTTGTTTGCCTCGGGGGCAATCAGGTGATCCGCGTTGCGTTCGACCGCGCCATAGACGCCGTGATCGTACGCGCCAAAGACGGTGGTGCGCGGCATCACGCGGACATTGGTAAGCGAGGTCAATTCGGCCTGCGCGTGTTCAACCCATTCCGCGCCGGACTGATCGGACAGCGGAGCGGTTTCTGCCAGAAGACGTCCGCCCAGACGGAAATCCTCGTCCGCAAGGATCACTTGCGCGCCTGCCCGACCAGCCGTCAGCGCGGCGGCCAGACCTGCAGGGCCTGCGCCCACCACCAGAAGGTCGCAATGCAGGAAGCCCTTGTCATAGGCGTCGGGGTCACCTTCGCCTGTCAGGCTGCCCAGACCGGCGGCTTTGCGAATGATCGGCTCGTAGAGCTTCTCCCAAAACGCCCGCGGCCACATGAAGGTCTTGTAGTAAAACCCAGCGCTCAGGAAGGCCGAGAAGCGATCATTGATCGCCATGACATCGCGTTCCAGCGACGGCCAGCGGTTTTGCGAATGGGCAACGAACCCGTCATAAATCTCGGCCACGGTGGCGCGGGTGTTGGGTTCCTGTCGTCCACCAGAGCGCAGCTCGACCAGCGCATTTGGTTCCTCGGACCCGGCCGTCAGCACGCCGCGCGGGCGGTGGTATTTGAACGAACGCCCCATCAGGCTCACACCATTGGCAAGAAGCGCAGAGGCGAGCGTGTCGCCCGCGTAACCTTGATAGCTTTTGCCATCGAAGCTAAAAGTGAGCGGGGTCGCGTGGTCGATCAGCCCGCCCGCAAGGCGGTTTACCTGTGTCATTGCACCACCACAGCGGCACCGTTGGCACGGGCAACATCGCGGGCCAGTTCGACCTTGGTGATCTCATGCGTGGTGGTGTCGCGGGTCACGACCAGCCATGACCGGTCACCCTGTTCGTGGAACCACAGTTCGCGGTGCAGACCCGCCGGGTTGTCGCGCAGATGCAGATAGTCGTGAAACTCGCGCAGGGCGTTTTCCGACAGCCAATAGGGACGGTTGATCAGATTTGCGTCGCCCAGATAGGTAAATTCCTGTGCATCACGTGGTCCCAGCAATGGATGGTTGATGATCATCTCTCTGTCCTCAGTGCAAGTTGGGCTGGGCGCCTTGCCCTTTTTCGTCGATCATGTGCCCGGTCATGAACCGGTCCAGCCGATAGGCTTTTGCGGTCTCATGCGGGTGGTCGGTTTTCAGAAGATGGGCAAAGCAGAAGCCCGCGGCAGGCGTGGCTTTGAAGCCACCATAGCACCAACCGCCATTGAAATAGAGCCCTTCGATATGGGTCTTGTCGATGAAGGGTGAGCCATCCATCGACATGTCCATGATACCGCCCCAGCTGCGCAGAAGCCGCGCTCGACCTAGACCGGGGATCAATGACATGCCGCTCTCGATCACATCCTCGACCACCGGCAGGTTGCCGCGTTGCGCGTAGGAATTGTAGCCGTCGATATCGCCGCCAAAGACCAGCCCGCCCTTGTCGGATTGGCTGCAATAGAAATGACCGGCGCCATAGGTGATCACGCCCGGAATGAAGGGTTTCAATCCCTCGGACACAAAGGCTTGCAGCACATGGCTTTCAATGGGCAGACGCATCCCTGCCATTGCCATCACGCGGCTGGAGCTGCCTGCGACCGAGACGCCCACTTTCTTGGCGCCGATAAACCCGCGCGAGGTTTCAACCCCCAGCACGCGCCCGTCTTCGATCTTGAAGCCCGTGACTTCGCAATTCTGGATGATGTCCACGCCGCGCTGGTCCGCACCGCGGGCATAGCCCCAGGCGACCGCGTCATGGCGCACAGTGCCGCCGCGGCGATGCAACAGCCCACCCTTGATCGGGAAACGGGCGTTGTCGAAATTCAGGAAGGGATACATGGCGCGCACGCCGTCTGTATCCAGCAGTTCAGCATCTGATCCGTTCAGGATCATCGCGTTGCCGCGCCTGCGCGCCGCATCCCGCTGCGCATCCGTATGCACGAGGTTCAGAATGCCCCGCTGGCTGACCATCGCGTTGTAGTTCAGGTCCTGTTCGAGGCCTTCCCAGAGCTTCAGCGAAAACTCGTAAAACGGCTCGTTTCCGTCCAGCAGATAGTTCGAACGGATGATCGTGGTGTTCCGACCCACATTGCCGCCACCGATCCAGCCCTTTTCCAGCACCGCGATCCGCGCGCCCTGAAACTCTTTCGCCAGATAATAGGCTGTGGCCAACCCATGCCCGCCGCCTCCAATGATCACATAATCATAGGCTTCTTTAGGATCAGCATCGCGCCATTGCGCGCCCCAGCCCTTGTGGCCGGTCAGGGCTTCCTTGATCAGTCTCAGAGCAGAATATCTCATGGTGCATCCTGATAGTTCATTACCAAGTAGGATGCATTTGCGACCACATTGCCTGCATTGTTTCTGCCAAAAGCACCCACAAAACCGACAACTAGGGTCTGAGAAGATCTGTTTGATGTGCATCTTTTTTGGCTGTCAGATGCGTTGGCGTCCAACCTCAGCCAAGAGCTTTTGTCTGGCGCCATGCTGGATTGGCTGCCAGTGCCGGAACACATAACGATCAATCTGCAACGACTTTGGCGATTGCCCCATCAATTTTTTTCAGCAGCTCCAGACATTGCGACAGCTGATCGATCTCGAGGAATTCGTCTGCCTTATGGGCCTGCTCAATGCTTCCCGGCCCACAGACAACAACATCCATGCCAAGCTTCTGAAAAATCCCGGCCTCTGTTCCAAAAGGGACGACATCTGCCGAATTGGCCCCGGTCAGTTCGGTTAGGATGCGCTTGGCTTCGTTGCCATCAACCGGGATCAAACCTGCGACCTCACCGATGATCTCGGTCTCGATCGAGGCATCCGGGTACACGGCCTGCATGGCAGGCAGCAGCGTGTCGGTGCAATAGGTGTCGATGGCTTGCTTGACGTACTGCGCATCCGAGTTCTGCACCGGCCGCATTTCCCAATCCACCTTTGCTTTTGGGGCAATAACATTGTGCACGCTGCCGCCGTGCAGGGCGCCGACGTTCAGCGTGGTCCACGGTGGGTCAAAACGGCTATCCTCTGGCGCCTTGGCCTTCAGCTGGTCGCGCAATTCCAAAAGCCGCGCCACGTAGCGCACCGCATATTCCACCGCGTTCACCCCCAGATCGGGGGCCGAGCCGTGGCCTTCTAGCCCTTGAAAGTGTGTCGAATACTCGTAGCAGCCCTTATGGCCTTCGATAATGCGCATCATGGTCGGCTCGCCAATGATCGCCATTGAGGGGCGTATGCCGCGCTCAGACAGCGATTGCGCCAGATGCCCTGCTCCAATACAGCCGGTTTCTTCGTCATAGGTGAAGGCAAAGTGGATGGGTGAGCTGCGAGGCGTTCGTGCGAAATGCGGAGCCATCGCAAGTGTCGCGGCAATAAACCCTTTCATGTCACAGGTTCCGCGCCCGTAAAGCCTTCCATCACGTTCAACCATTTCAAACGGGTCCGAAGACCAGTCCTGATCGGTGACGGGCACCACATCGCTGTGCCCGGACAGGACCAGCCCACCGTCGACGTCCGGCCCCAGCGTGGCAAAAAGATTGGCTTTCTGCCCCGTGGGATCGTGAAAAACCTCGACCCGCGCCCCACAGGTTTCAAGGTGATCCTCCATATAGCTGATCATTGCCAGATTGCTATCCGCCGAGACCGTTGGAAAAGCGATCAGGTCTTTCAGAATGCGCTTGGCATCAATCAGCATGGGTTAGCCTTTCACAAAGAGCTTACGGTCGATGTTGCACATCGGCTCGGCCGCGCCGCTGTCGCGGATCAGGATGGTTTCGGTCGTCTCAAGCCCCCAGCTGTCCATCCAAAGCGCAGGCATGAAATGGAAGACCATCCCGGGTTCAAGAACCGTTTCATCTTCGCTGCGGATCGACGCGGTGCGTTCCCCCCAGTCGGGCGGATAACTCAGGCCAATGGGATAGCCCATCCGGCCTGACCGTTCGATCCCGTGATTGGCAAGCACATCCATGAAGGCATTGGCGATGTCACAGGTGCGATTGCCGGCCCGCGCTGCGTTCAGACCTGCTTCGATGCCTTCAAGCTGGGCTTGTTCTGCCCGCAGCATCTCCTCCGACGGTTTGCCAAGGAACACGGTCCGGCAGAGCGGTGCGTGATAGCGGCGGTAGCAGCCTGAGAGTTCAAAGAAGGTCGCTTCGCCTTCGCGCATCGGGGCACCGTCCCATGTCAGATGGGCGGCGGTGGCGTCCAGCCCGGAGGGCGTCAGGGGGACAATCGCAGGATAGTCGCCCCAGACCTCTCCGACCCCGGTGATGCCCGCATGCATGATGTCAGCCACCAGATCGTTCTTGCGTACGCCCGGCGCGGCGCGGTCAATTGCGGTCTGAACCACTTTTTCCGAGATACGCGCCGCCTTGCGGATGAAGGCAATCTCGTCTTCGGATTTGACCAGTCTTTGCCAGTTCACCAAAGCGGTCGCATCCTCAAGCGTGGCCTCGGGCATTTCTTCTCTCAGCACCGCATGAGCCTTGGCCGAGTAGTAGTAGTTCTCCATCTCGACGCCGATACGGGCTTTGTCCAATCCGCGCGCTTTGAGGTGCGCGGCAAGGTCTTGCATCGGATGCACCACGGTGGACTGAACGAAGTGATCGCCATAGCCGAGTATGTTCTCGTGACCCATCCAGCAAGTACGGCGTCCGCCCATCATGTCCATGTAGCGGCCCCACCAGATCGGCTCGCCCTCCATCGTCAGGATCACACCCTGATGGACATAGAAGGACCAGCCATCATAGCCGGTCAGCCACGCTTGGTTTGACGGATCGGTGACAAAGATCGCATCCAGTCCGGCCTGTGCCATCGCGGTTCGGGTCAGAGTCAGTCTGCGTTGATATTCTGCTTGGCTGAATGGTGCGTTTGTTTGTGCCATTGAAACCTCCTTAGCTCAGTACCGCGCGAACAGCCCGCACCGTGGCGGCCACGATCTGGTCCGCTTCTTCCTTGGTCAGGCAGAACGGCGGGGCGAAGCCCAGAATGTCTCCCTGCGGCATGGCGCGGGCGATGATGTTGTCTTGTTCCAGCAGTTTGGCGGCGATCTGCGGGCCGATCTTGTCGTCGGCATCAAAGAATGTGCGGCTGTCCTTGTCAGCCACGAATTCGACCGCGCACAGCATCCCTTCGCCGCGGACCTCGCCGACGTGAGCGTGTGACCCTAATGCGTCCTGCATCGTTGCGTTCAGATACCCCCCGACCGCGCCCGCATTCGCGACCAGATCCAGATCATCAATCAGCTTCAGGTTGGCAACGCCAGCCGCCGCGCCAATCGGGTGGGCCGAATAGGTCCAGCCATGACCGATGGGTCCGTTTTCGTCCGTTCCTTGCTCGAGCACTTTCCACATCTTGTCTGACACGATGGTGCCCGACAGCGGTGCATAGGCCGATGTCAGCCCCTTGGCGATGGTGATCAGGTCCGGGCGAAGGCCATAGTGTTCTGACCCAAACATCGTTCCCAAGCGACCAAACCCGGTGACGACCTCGTCTGCGACCAGAAGAATATCGTGCTTCTCAAGCACCGCTTGAATCGCCTCCCAATAGCCCTCGGGTGGCGGCACGATCCCGCCCGTGCCCAGCACCGGCTCGCCGATGAATGCGGCGATGGTGTCAGCGCCTTCACGTGCAATCAGTGCTTCCAGCTCTGATGCGCAATGGGACACGAATTCGGCCTCGGTTTGGGTGACATCCGGACGACGGAAGAAATAGGGCGCTTCGGTGTGGATCACCTGCGCCAAGGGCAGGTCGAACTTGTTGTGAAACAGCTCGAGCCCGGTCAGCGATCCCGTCATCAACCCAGACCCGTGATACCCTCGCCAGCGCGAGATGATCTTCTTTTTCTCGGGACGCCCAAGGATGTTGTTATAGTACCAGATCAGCTTGATGTTGGTTTCGTTCGCATCCGAGCCGGACAGACCGAAATAGACCTTCGACATGTGCTTCGGTGCCCGGTCGATGATCATTTTTGACAGGGTGATCGAGGCTTCGGTCCCATGCCCGACATAGGAATGGTAGTAGGCCAGCTCGCGGGCCTGGTCGGCAATTGCGTCGGCAATCTCGGGCCGGCCATAGCCCACATTCACGCAGTAAAGTCCGGCAAAGGCGTCGAGCAGGCGGTTCCCGTCGCGATCTTCGATATGACAGCCGGTACCGCCGGTGATCACGCGATGAGGAGCGTTGCCCCGCGCGAACTCGGCCAGATGCGTCGAGGGATGAAAGAAGTTTTCGCGGTCCCAGGTTTCAAGTTGATCATTGTGAAGCATGCAGTGCCCTTCAGGTTCAGGCGGCGCGCCGCCGGGTGTCGTGAAAGGAGCCTGATGCACGCATGATACCCTAGGGGTTCAACCTGAGCAGACGGGCTCCGCTCTCCCCGACAGCAGCGCGCAATGCCTTTATTGTCTGGGTATTTCAATTGATGCATGAAGGTACCCGCTTCAGCAACAAAAATTACAGCCCGGCGATGATCGGTTGTGAAGGCTTGTTCTGAAGGCTCCTTAAAGAACGTCAAAGCCAGCTTCTCAAGGCACGGGTAAATCCGAGGTCTCGAGTATGCAGGGGTGCAGATAACCCTTCCGTTGATCATCGGCAGACACGAACTTCCCCCTTACGGGTGCCGAGTATTTAGCGCCCCATTTGAGTAGCTCGAGCAGTTGCAACTCCCGCCCTGCAATGGAGAGAGAAAAGTAATCACTTGCTTTCCCATGTGTTTCCAGCCAATCGATTTATATGCGTTTGCGGTCTCTTATCCTACCGATCGTCGCGACTGTGGTCGTTTCGCTCATCCTGTTCAGGATGTCCTATAGCTATTTTCAATCGGAAGAGCTGACCAAAGCACAGGGGCGCCTTTCGCTCTATCAAAGCTCGGTTTCGGGGGAGTTGGAGCGGTTTTCGCACCTGACCTACGTACTGGCTCGCGATCCGTTTGTGATCGAGACCGCGAAAGGGCGCGGGACGGATCAGCTGAACGCGCGGATCCGGGATTTTGCGGCGCGCGCCGGGCTGGATGCGATTTATCTGATTGATCTGGATGGTCTGACTATTGCCGCTTCGAACGCGCAGGACACAAGCAGTTTCATCGGGCAGAATTATGCGTTCCGCCCATATTTTCAGGATGCGCTATCGGGTAAGCAGGGGCGGTTTTATGCGATTGGGGCAACCACGGGTCTGCCGGGATATTTCATGGCGGATGCGGTTTATGACACGACCGGCGAGATGCTTGGCGTTCTGGCGATAAAGATCAATATCTCTGGGCTTGAAGACAATTGGGTCAGTTCGGGCGAGCGGGTGTTTCTGGCCAACAAGGATGGGGTGGTATTGCTGGCATCGGACCCATCGTGGCGTTATCGGGTGCTATCACCGCTGACGGCGGAACGGCGGCAGGAAATAGTTGAGGCGCGGCAGTTCTCGGGACAAGATTTGGCGCCACTCGATTGGTCCTTGCTGGCAGATCAACGCGCCCGGATCGGGTCATCTGAGCATCTGCATCTGGTGGCGGATGACCTGCCGCATGGGTGGCAGCTCCATTTCTTTGCAAGCGATGATCAAGCGCGCACGCGGGCGTGGCTGGTGACAGCGATTGCAATGATTCTTGCTGCGGTCGCGCTGATCTTGTTTCAAATCCAGCGCGCGCGCCGTGTGGATGCGGAACTGCGCCGTTCTGAGCGTGAAGAGGCCGAGCTGCGGCAGGCGAACGAACGGTTGGCAACGGAGATCACCGAAAGGCTGACGGCCGAGCGACGCTTGAAACGCACCCAAAACGAGCTTGAGAGCGCCAGCCGACTGGCTGCCCTAGGACGGCTGGCCGCCTCGGTCTCACATGAGTTGGGGCAGCCAATTGCGGCCATGCGAAATCACCTTGTTGCCGCCGAGATCGGCGGGGGTGGCGGCAATAAGCTGACCGCTGATATCGGTGGGTTGGTGGATCGGATGGAGGGGATCACCCGTCAGCTGAAGTTTTTCGCAAGCTCGGATGCCGAAGCGTTCAAAGAACTGGACCTGCGCGAGGCGATCCAGATGTCGCTTGAACTTGTCGCGCCGAATGTCCAGCAGATCGGGGCCGAGGTGGCGCTGGATCTGCCGCCACAGCCTGTTCCCATTCGCGGTATTCGATTGCGGGTTGAACAGGTCATGACCAATCTTGTCCGCAACGCGTTGGATGCCAGCGAAGATCGTACCCCCCCGAGGTTGATTATGCGGGCTGGTATCACCGGCGCTGATGCTTGGGTCGAGATCGAAGACAACGGGCATGGCATCGGCTCCGCCACATTGGAAGACCTGAAGGAGCCTTTTGTCACGACCCGCGAAAGTGGGCGCGGGATGGGGCTGGGCCTGGCGATTTCGGCCAGTATTGTGAAGGATCACGATGGCGAGATGACCGCGCGAAATGTTGACCCGGAAGGGGCGGTTTTTCGTGTAACCTTTCCTCATGCCGCGTTTGAAGAGGGTCAGGTTTGATGGTGGACACACGCCCCTATAGCGTTTTGATTGTCGATGATGACAAAGCCATGCGCCAATCGCTCGTGGATCTCCTGACTGCGGCGGGTTGGCATGCAGAGGCAATTTCGCGCGCTGCGCAGGTGTCGTTGATGCTGGTGGATATGACGCCTGATGTGATCCTCTCAGATGTTCAGATGCCTGGCATGAGCGGGCTCGAGCTGCTGAATTCTCTGGATTTTGAACGGGCCCCGCCGCTTGTGCTGATCTCGGCGCATGGGGATATTCCGATGGCGGTTCAAGCGATGCAGGATGGGGCTTATAGCTTTGTCGAAAAGCCCTATGAACCGCGTCGCCTGCTGCGCATCCTGACACATGCCGCAGAACAAAATCGGATGCGGCGCGACAACGCTCGGCTGAAAGCCCGGCTGATGCGGTTGTCCGGGTTGGATCGGGTTCTTCTGGGGCAAACAGATGAGGTCGCAACACTGCGCGATGATGTCATGGCCTTGGCCGATATTGGGGCCAGCGTTCTGATCACCGGCGAAACCGGAACTGGCAAGGAATTGGTTGCCCAGGCGTTCCATGATTTGGGAGGCGACGGGCAGGTGCCATTTTTGGCTTTGAACTGTGCTGCGCTGTCCCCTGACACATTCGAGGTCGAGATGTTCGGGGTCGCAGGTGAGCGCGAGGGGCGGTTGACCGCTGCTTCGGGCGGAACGTTGTTTCTGGATGAGGTCTGCGCCTGCCCTCTTGCGGTGCAAGCCAAGCTGTTGCGGGTGTTGGAAGACAAACAAGTGCTGCCCGTAGGGGCGACGCAAACGGTTACAACGGAATTTCGCGTCATTTCGACCACCAGTGAAGATGTGGCAGAGGCAGTGAAAGAGGGGCGACTGCGGCAGGATTTTCTTTTTCGTATCAACACAGTGGTATTGACCGTGCCTTCATTACGCCAAAGACGTGATGATATCGCCTTGCTGGCGCGCCATTTTTTGGATGACTACGCCAAGATTTATGAGCTGGCCGTCCCCCCTCTCACGCAGGACGATCTGGCAGCCCTTCTGGCCCATGATTGGCCTGGCAATGTGCGCGAATTGCGCAATGTGTGCGAGCGCCGTGTGCTGGCGGCGCGGCGCGGCGGGGGCTCCATGACCCAGGCGATCGAAGCCGATCAGCATCTGGACGATATTCCCGGCACTCTGCGCGAAGCCGTGGCCGCGTTTGAGCGCGAGCTGATTGGCAAGGCCATTCAGGCGCATGAGGGCCGCATGGATGCCGCCGCCGAGGCGCTTGGGATCGGGCGCCGGACGTTGAACGAAAAGATCGTCAAACTGGGGCTGGATAAAGACGCGCTACTGTAGCCCATTTGCCCTGCGGATTTCCGCAGGGCTGGCCATTCAGCGCAGGCAATTTCCCTCATAGTCAGGACTGATCGCAGCACGGATACTGTGCCCACAAATTCGCGATTTCTGGGAGGAATACCATGCGATCGACTTTCAAAAGCGCGGCTCTTGCTGCGCTGTCTCTGACTATTGCCAGCGAAGCATTCGCCACAGATTGGAACGTGTCCCTGTGGGGCAAACGCCGCGCCTTTACCGAGCATGTTGAGAAACTGGCCGAGTTGGTCAGCGAGAAAACCAATGGCGAGTTCACCCTGAACCTCAGCTATGGCGGCCTATCCAAGAACAAAGAAAACTTGGATGGGATTTCGATTGAAGCGTTCGAAATGGCCCAGTTCTGCGCGGGCTATCACCGCGACAAGAACCCTTCGATCACCGTGCTGGAGTTGCCGTTTTTGGGTGTAACGTCGCTTGAGCAAGAGATTGCGCTGTCGATGGCGGTCTATAACCACCCGGCAACGCAAGCTGACATGGCGCGCTGGAACGCGACGCTGCTGATGCCGTCGCCTCTGCCCCAGTATAACATTGTTGGTGCGGGTGATGCGCCCTCAACCTTGGAAGACTTCAAGGGTCTGACCGTGCGCGCGACCGGTGGGATTGGCAAGGCAATGGAAACCATTGGCGCTGTTCCGACCTCGATGTCTGCCTCGGAAGTGCGTCAGGCCATGGACAGCGGTGTGGTCAAGGCGGTCAGCTTTGCCCCCCATGCCCATATGTCCTTTGGCACGATTGAGAACGCCACCTGGTGGACCACCAACCTGAACCCCGGCACCGTGAACTGCCCGGTTGTGGTGAACTCGGACGCGCTGGCCAATCTGTCGGATGAACACCGCGATGCCTTGTTGGGTTCCGTGGACGAGGCTCTGGCCCATTATGTCGACAACTACAACAACAAGACCATGGTCGCATGGGGCCCCGCGCTGGAAGAAAAGGGCATCCAGCAGGTCACCTTCTCGGATGACGAGATTGCAGCCTTCCGCGATGCCGCCGCTGCCCCGGCCGCCGAGGCGTGGATCGCCGATAACACGGCTCGGGGCCTGCCCGCACAAGAGCTGTATGATCTTGTCACCGGCATGATTGCCAACGGCAGCTAAACCCATCGCCCCGCGCCTCGCCGGCGCAGGGCTTCCTTTTTTTGAACGGAGTGGTGCCATGGCAGGTTCATCCCTTGTCCTGACCGACGACAGCGTCCTAAGCCGCATCGACCAAAAGCTATATCGCGTTGAAGGCGTGTTGGCCTTGATCAGCGGGCTTGCAGTCTTTTCCCTGATGGTCCTGGCAGTCGTATCCGTCAGCGGACGCAACTTCGCCAATCAGCCCCTGCCGGGCTATATAGACTGGATCGAACAGGCCATGCCACTGATTGCCTTCATGGGCATCTCGTTTACTCAACGCGATGGAGGTCATATTCGGATGGACATGCTGGTCGGCGCACTTCGTGGTCGCAGCCTGTATCTGGTCGAGCTGATCACAACGCTGTTCGTTCTTGCCCTGATGCTGCTTCTTGTCTGGGGCAGCTGGGCACATTTCGACCGCAGCTTTGACTTCGCCGCGCCCTTGTGGAGCCGCGACAGCTCGGTCGATATCTCTCTGCCGCTTTGGCCCGCGAAACTCCTGGCCCCCGTTGCGTTCTCTGTTCTGTGCCTGCGCCTTGCGTTGCAGGTCTGGGCCTATGCACGCGCTTTGGTCACTGGGACAACGTCCCCAATTGCCGTTCCGCTGATCGCCGACGCCGCCCAGCAGGCCGCAATGGAAGCCGAGCACGTCTCGGGCAACGACGCTTAAGGATAATGGTATGGAACCGATTGAAATTGGCCTAATCGTTTCGGGCGGCCTTCTCGTTCTTGTCATATTGGGAATGCGCGTGGCCTTTGCCGCGGCAACTGCCGGAATGATTGGGCTGATCTGGATTTTCTGGGCCAAGTTTGGCTATGATCCGGCCCGCTTCGGCAAGGCGATGACCATTGCGGTCAAAACCGCTGGCCAAGTGCCGCATTCCAAGATTTCCAGTCAGGCGCTTAGCCTGATCCCCACCTTCATCCTGATCGGCTATCTGGCCTATTATGCCGGGCTGACCAAAGCCCTGTTCGAGGCTGCAAAGCGGTGGCTCGCGTGGGTGCCCGGTGGGTTGGCTGTGTCGACGGTGTTCGCGACCGCAGGGTTCGCCGCGGTGTCCGGTGCGTCTGTGGCGACCTCGGCGGTTTTCGCCCGCATCGCCATCCCCGAGATGCTGAAGATTGGCTATAACAAGCAGTTTGCAGCGGGTGTGGTTGCTGCGGGTGGTACGCTGGCGTCGCTCATCCCGCCCTCGGCCATTCTGGTGATCTATGCAATTATCGTCGAACAAGACGTGGGCAAGCTCTTGCTGGCGGGCTTCATCCCGGGCGCCTTCTCGGCGTTCATCTATGGCGCCCTGATCGTTGGTATGGCGGTGGTGATCAAAGATTTCGGGCCCCCCGTCAAAGGCTTCACGTGGAAAGAGCGTTTCGTCGCGCTCCCCCCCGCCTTGCCGATCCTTGTCGTTGTCCTGACCATCATCCTATTTGTTTACAACCCGTTTGGCGGCGAGGCGTGGGGCACCCCGACAGAAGGTGGCGCAATCGGAGCCTTCGTGGTCTTTCTGATGGCTCTCTATCGTGGGATGCGGTGGGCACAGCTGAAAGATGCTCTGCTGGAAACCGCGAAGCTGAGCGTCATGATCTTCACCATCATCTGGGGTGTGCTGATCTATGTCCGGTTCCTAGGCTTTGCCGAGCTTCCCGCCGCGTTCTCGGCTTGGATCACATCGCTGACCATGTCGCCCATGCTGATCCTGATCTGCATCCTGCTGGCCTATGCGGTCTTGGGAATGTTCATGGACGCCATCGGCATGCTGCTCTTGACATTGCCCGTGGTTTATCCCGCCGTCATGGCCCTGAACGGGGGCGAGTTCGTGTCCGCTGCGGATAGCACCTTCGGGATGTCGGGGCCAATGTGTGCGATCTGGTTCGGGATCTTGGTGGTGAAGATGGCCGAGTTCTGTCTGATCACACCACCGATCGGTTTGAACTGCTTCGTCGTAGCGGGCGTGCGCGATGATTTGAGTGTTCAGGATGTGTTCAAGGGCGTGACGCCGTTCTTCATCGCGGATGCCATCACGATCGCACTTCTGGTCGCATTCCCTGCAATTGTACTGTGGTTGCCCGGGCAAGTCTGACAACGTTCGAAGGCCTGTTGAGCAAGTGCTTTCGATGTGGCGTGCGCTGGGTAGAAAGCGTTTGACCCTATTTGACGGGGTCTTGTCTCTGGCTGTGCCTGTGTGAGGCGAAGCATAGTTTTGCCATTGACGACACAGAGGTTTTCCGTCGCCTCAGAGCAGCTTGAAAGCGGTCATTGGTTCCAGGTGCAGAGAGTGCCCAGAAAGAGCCTGGACGCGACCAATGCCGCGTCAGGCATTAATGACTGCTATTCAATTGCCTGAAAGTGATCCGGGCAAATTGAACCTACACCGAGTTGATCAGCATCAATACCCGCTGAACTGTTCAAGCCGAATATTGTCTTTTTTGACACCTGCTGAGGTCAGCAATTCAGTCATCGCTGCAACGAATGTACCGGGACCGACGCAATAGTAGACCGGGCTTGTGAGGTCGGTCAGATGCTTGCGCAGCATCTCCTGATCGATCCAACCTGTTGCGCCTTTCCAATCACTGCCTTCTTTGGCATCTGACATCGTGGCGACCAGCTGAAATCCTGTGTGTGCCGAAGCCAGTTTTTGCAACTCCTCCAGCATCGCCGAACCGGCAGGGCTGCGGTTGGAATAGAACAGCGTTGTGTTGTCCAAGCGGCCAGAGTGATCAGCGTCGCGGATCATTGACAGAAACGGTGTAATGCCAATCCCACCGGCCAGAAATACCGAGGGACGCTCTTGATCACCGTCCTTCGTAAAGCTGCCCAGCGGCCCGGCGATCTGCAGCTCCGTGCCTTCTGGCATCACTTTCAGAGCCTGCTTAAAGGCACTGTTGTCGCGCAGGCGAGTTATGACGGTTATCTCGGCCTCGTGAGGGGCGCTTGCGATCGAAAGAATGCGTGCTTCACCCGCACCATGCGTTGCTTCAGCGGGGATCGTCAGGCGGATGGCTTGGCCCGGCTTAAATGTAAACCCGGCGGGTTTTGCGAGCTTCACGGCAAGCGTATCATCCGCAACCATCTCGCGCCCTACGACCTTCACTGTTGTTGTTTGGCCCTTCCGCCCGGTCAAACGGATACCATCGCGCATATTCAGACCCATCAAAGTCAGGTTGGTCGCGCCTGCGATCAGTTCGATCCCTTGCAGAATATAGAACATCGTATCAAACGTACCGGCCGCGGCTTTGGCTTCCAGAATGAAGGCCATCGGCAACAAGATCAAAAGCCCGTTGGCCGCAATGATCGGCATCCGTTTCTGCTTGGCCGTGACCAGTTTTTCTGTTCGACCCGACCCCAGCGACATCCCTGATCCGCCGACAATTGCCATTGCCGGGATCAGGATGAACATCCCCTTGAGGATCCATCCCTTCACTGCCGCGATGGTTTCATATGATCCAAACAGCTCTGACAGAACGGTCGAACTCCAGAAGGTCAGGATCATGAGCAGGCCGATTGCGCCTGCGATGGCGTGGATGCGGGTTTTCATTTGGTTATCCTCTTCGCGATGGCCTCAACGAGGGCCAGAAATGTTGTGTTTTGGGGCAAGTCAGTTTGTGCAGTCATGCTTTGAGCGCGATGCAGCCGAATATCGCGGCGGCAAAGCCAAACCCAATTCGGAAATAGTGGATTGTCAGCCATTGGTTCAGTTTAGCGGCACCTGTGACTGCGTCCATGTTTCCTGCGGCGAATGCTGTGTTGGTTGGCACAAAGAACGCAAATGTAAGGATGGCCACGACAAAGACACACGCCGCGCTCAGCAACCAATATCTAAGCTCGGGGTTGCCCCAGGACAGGGAAACAGACCCGATCAGACCGATCAGAGTTGGCATGAAGATGAGCGGGATTGATCGCGAAACGAACTGATTGTTGGTTGCGAACCAATCGAGAAAATCTTGTGTGGGCAGGCTGCGCCAATACCCACCCAGTGTCACGCCGATGCTCAGCATAACGCCTGCAAACCCTGCCGCCCCGCAGATGGCCACAATATTGAATGCTGCTTTAATCATGCTCTGGCTCCGTTGTTTTGAGCTGACCCACATGTGCCAGATCAGCCCGACCTGTTTTGTGAAGTGAAGGGCTTAGTTGCCGGTAAGCGCGGCGCGATAGGCGAGGTTGACGACATAACCGTCTAGGAATTCGCCACGCGTCAGAAACGCGTCGTCGTCAACGTCAGCGCGTTTGAAGTCATTCACCATGGATTTGTGATATTCGCTTTGGGTGATTTTACCGTCGGCATCGCGATCCCAGATCGCAAAGATCACCTTTTGCGCTGTTAGATATGCGCGTTCCTGTCCTTCATCTTCTGCGATGAAGTCGAAACCAAAGTCCCATTCGATAAACTCATTCTTATCCACAGAACCGTCGTCATTGGCGTCCATCGAGATGTAAATGTCTTGGCCGAAGCTGACAAACTCACCCATGTCGGCGGTTCCGTTCGGGTCATCTTCGATTGAGCCAAAGACAAGCTCCGCCAGCTCGCGACCAGGTGTCATCTTGTCTGATTGAGCCATCGCTGCGCCCGAAAGAGCCATGAGCAGGGCGCAAGTTGCTGAGAGTGTTTTCATCAAAATGATCCTTCTGATTCGATTTGCATAGCAAGCTATATACTGTTACATAGCTTGCTATGCAATGATAATTGTGAGCTATGGAATTTGATCGCATGACTTCAGCGGGATACCTCGTGAACCACATGGCCCGCCTGCTTGTAGAAATACTTCGCAAGCGAATAGCACCGCTCGGGATTGTCCCCGGGCAGTTCCCGACACTCTTGGTCCTATGGGAGAAAGACGGACTAACGCAGAAAGAGCTTTTGGCGCTGCTCGATATCGAGCAAGCAACCTTGGCAAACACGCTGACAAGGATGGAGAGAGATGGGTTGATTACCCGCAAAGAGCACCCGGCGGATGCGCGCGCGCGCACAATCCATTTGACTGAGAAAGGGCGCTCTATTCGGGACTCGGCCCATCTGGCAGCGATGCAAATCAACGAAGATGTGCTCGCCGATCTTTCAGACGCAGAGACACAAGCATTCTTGGACTACATGCGGCGCGTTATTGGAAGGATCAAGGAAGTAGAAAGCTAATTCGAGCTGCCGATGCTGTGCCGAACAGAGCGCCACAGTGAGACTAGCCTTAGCTACCTCGTCCAGGTGTTAAGCCGTTGAGCCGAAAGAACTATGTGCGTTCAACTTGTGGAAGCGTTAGTTGGGTCTGAGGCAAGTTGTAAACTTGATGATCTTGGCTGATCAGGATGGACCAATCAAAGGCAACTTGGCGGCAAGCTTGGCGATCCTGATTTCGCGACAAGCCGGAGCCTTTGCAAAACCCGCCTGGTCTGAGACTTCTCAATGAAATGGTAAAATGCATGCTCAATTATCTCCAATCGCAACCTGATGGTCATCTCTCCACCGTCGTGGTGACTGCCCATACATGCGTTTGAATTCTCGGCTGAACTGGGACGTGCTGACATATCCCACCTGCATTGCCGCGGTGTTCACGGTCATGCCGCCTGCGATTTTCATCGCCGCAGTGTTGAGGCGCATAGATTTCACGAATTGGATCGGCGCCATTGTCGTGACTTCCTTGAACTTGCGATGGAAAACGGCGCGGCTCATGCCTGCGCGGGTCGCCATGTCATGAATCGAAATCGGTGCATCCAGATGTGACGACACATGCGCGATGGACCGCGCGATGGCGTTACCGGCACCAAAGGCGTGCCGCGCAAAGATCCCCGCCTCGCCTTGAAGGATCGCATAGTACAGTTCGCGCAAACGCGCATCCCCGAGAACCGCCGTGTCCGTCGGATTCGCTCCAAGTTGCAACAGCCTTAACAGCGCATCGGTGAAACGCGTATCCCATTTGGCCATCTTGATCCCGTCTACGCGCAAACCCTCATTGGTTGCAGGGAGGACCTCTCCGGCGTTTTCCATCTCAAATGCCAGTTCCGTCATGGCTCGCTGATCTAGTGAAATGAATACGCCATAGAGGGGATTGTCGGGGGATGCAGTAGGTGTCCCCGCCTTCACGGGCATCGACATTGGGCAGCACAAGTATTGCCTGTCGTCGTAGATATGCCTTCGGCCATCCAAAACGGCCTCCTTCGTGCCGCTCACGATGGCAACGATGCAGGGTTCATATACTACAGGAATACAAGGGATCGCTTGTGTCGCCTGGAACAAGCGCACGCCCTGAATGCCGGTTTCCGTTAGGCCGTCTTGGTTAGCACGGCTTTTTATAAGCTGTTTGATCTGGTTTTTGCTCATGGGTCAATCTAGTGCGGCAACTATAGGTGAAACAACTCGCTTGAGACAATTAGGCAAGTAATCGCGATGATATCGCCTATTTGTATCTATTGGTGAGAGTTATCTACCTTTTCAGGATGAGGTATGAACCGCGCACGCCAGCGCCAGAAGGAGCAAATAATGGCAGATACAACTTTTGGACCCAGAGGCTGGTCACCTGAACGTCTCGTGTCACTTGCGGGTAAAACCTATGTCATCACGGGCGGCAACGCCGGTGCCGGATTTCAGGCCTCGCGGATATTCCTGTCGAAAGGGGCAAAGGTGGTGATGCTGAACCGCGGCGCGGACAAATCGACTGCTGCTATCAAGAAGCTGAAAAAAGAGTTCGGGTCAGAAGCTGATGTGAGCTTTGTACGTATGGACTTGTCCGATCTATCAAGCGTGCGCAACGCGGCGGATGAGGTGAAGCACGCTGTTCCTCAGATCGACGCTCTGATCTGCAACGCAGCCATCGCGCAAGTGCCGACACAGAAGCTGACGGTTGATGGCTTTGAAAGCCAGCTTGGAACAAATCACTACGGTCATTTCCTGCTGTGCGGAATGCTGTATGACCGGATCAATGCAAGTAGGGGGCGGATCGTTGTAGTAGCAAGCCTAGGATACAATCTGGGGATCAAGACGATCCAGTTTGACGATATGAACTGGGATAAGAATTACAGTGCCAACCCTGTCTACAGCCAAAGCAAATTGGCGCAAATGATGTTCGCCTATGAGCTGCAGGATCGTCTAACGGCGACAAGTAAGGAAGTTCAGGTATACGTCTGCCACCCCGGTGCTTCCGCGACATCATTGATAAGCTCCAGTGGCGGACTTTTGACGCGGATAGCTTGGTGGCTGATCAGCAAGACGCCAATGGTACAAAGCGCAGAGAAGGGCGCTTATCCGGAAATCATGTGTGCGACCGAGGATGGGCTGGAGCAACGCGCACTTTATGGACCCACGGGGCCAATGCAAACTGGCGGCCCGGTTGGCAAGGGCAGGCTCAATCCTCACGCCTACGACAAGGCTGTCATGGAAAAACTATGGGAAGTGTCTGAAGAGGCGACAGGATTTTGCTGGGATTTCTAGTTGCATACTCACGTGGCGTGCTTAATCGATTTATCAAAGCTCATCACGCCATGGTGGATTTGCGCCAACTCGGCCGACATTGATTGCAGCGACTCGCGCACCGAAACCAATTGCGTCCGCGAGGTCATTTTCTGACACCGCACGAATTGCGGTTTTGGTAAGCAAACCTGCTTCGGACAGGTTTGCAAGGACACCGGCATTGAAACTGTCCCCAGCACCAACGGTGTCGACAACATCGACCTTCTGACTGGCGACAAAGATTGAACGCCCATCTGGCAACCATGCTTGCGCACCGGAGCTGCCACGCGTCATGATCACAACTGAAGGCCCAAGTTTCTGTATTTGAGTGACTTTTTCCTCAAGCGTATCCGCAGTTTGAATGATCCAGTTCAAGTCTTCGTCGGAGACTTTCACAATATCGGCCAAACCGAACAGTCGCTCAAGGCGGTCCCGATATGCCTGTTCATTTTTGATGAAACTGGGCCGGATATTGGGGTCGATCATCACAACACAATTGGGCGCAAGCACTTCGGCAAGTTGCGCGTAGGTCTCGGCACCCGGATCGCAAGCCAGACTGATGCCGCCGAAATATAGGGCGGATACATCGTCAACTTTTTCAGGCAGGTCATGTGGTGCAATCATTCGGCCAGCGGAATTTTCGTCAAAAAACGAGTACGACGCATGTCCATCGGATAGCTTTACAAACGCAAGTGTCGTTGGACGATCTGATCGAATGACGTATCGGGTGTCGACATTGCTAGCCCTCAGATCGGCCATAAGTTGATGGCCAAACATATCTGTTGAAATCCCGCTTAGAAGGCCCGTGCGACAACCAAGGCGACCCAAACCAATGGCTGTATTGAATATCGCACCGCCGGATCGCGGCACGTAGCCATCCGGACCCTGAACCGTTTGCTCAGGGATCATGTCGATTAGGGCTTCACCACAGCAAAGGATCATAGGATTTCCTCAATGAACAAGGGTCGAATACCAGTCGCGTGCATGAAATTGTAGATTTGGGTCATGTCTCAGGTTTCGAGATAGGTTGTGATCGCAGCTTCCAGCCCTTCTTCCCATATGAAGCAGAGCCACCGAGCGAAGCTGTCAGCAAAACGAGGTTCAACCGCGAGGTCACCGTAAAATTGGCTCATCTCAAGCCATGCGCTCGGTTTTGTACGAGCTTCCAAGGCCTTCGCATTCAAGTCGTTCCAGTTTGGATCGTTCGGCTCGATCCGACTGCCATCATCACGCGTCCCTTCACACATCCGTGCCCATGCTGCTTCGACCAAGGTAAGCCCCTCGATAGGAGTGCCATTCGCAAGACCTTCACGGATAGAGGGAATAACAAAACCGGGATGGCGCGAAGAGCCGTCGAAGGCCACCCGACGGGTTGTGTCGATGATCTTGGGGTTTGAGAAACGTTTATGGACCAACGCGACATATTCCTTTGTGGCCATGCCCGAGACAGGTTTGACCAGCGGTGCGATCTCCTCTTGCGCCACTTTGGTAAAGAATTGGCTGATCAGTTCATGTTTCATGCAATCTGCAATCGTTTTGATCGAAAGAACCTCACCCGGAACGGCGATCACCTGATGACCACCGTTCAGAATACGGATCTTCATTGTCTCGAAGCTGTGGACATCATCCGTAAAGGTGGCGCCGACGTTTTCCCAGTTCGGGCGTCCGGCGCAGAAGTCGTCCTCCATCACCCATTGGCGGAAGTTTTCGTGGGTCACAGGGGTCAAATCATCAATGCCCAGTTGCTGCGCCAAGGCCAGCTCGTTCGGGCCGGTTGCGGGTACAATACTGTCGACCATGGAATTTGGAAACGTGCAGTTTGCGTCAATCCAGTTTGCAAGATCTGGGTCCGCTAGTCGCGCCAAAGATACAGTTGTTTGGCGTAGTACATCCCCGTTGCCCTGCAAGTTGTCACAGCACAGGCAGGTGAAGGGGCCGAACCCGTTTTCACGGCGCAGACGAAGGGCCGCAACAATCGCTCCGAACGCGGTTCTTGGCGTACTAGGGTTGCGACTGTCATGGATGATGTCTGGGTGCGTTGGGTCAAATCCCTTGGTGGCTGGGTCAATGAAATATCCACCCTCGGTCACGGTCATTGCCACGATGCGGATATCTGGCCGTGCCATTCGTTCGATCAGTGCGCTATTGCTGTCCTCGATGGGAAGGTAATCAATCATCGAGCCGATAACTTCCGCAGTCGCCGACGATGGGTCCAGTTCAATCAGCGTTGTCAAGCAGTCCTGCGCAAGCAGTTTTTCCCGCATGCTGGCGTCATATTGACGAACGCCTGCACCAATGATCGCCCAATCAAACGCGTCGCCCTGTTGCATCAGGCGATGTAGATACCATGCTTGGTGGGCACGGTGAAAATTGCCAACGCCTATGTGGACAATCCCAGGTTTAAGCCGCGCGCGATCATAGCGCGGGCGCAAGACAGCCTCGGGGAGCTGACTTAGGGTCGCGTCGTTCAGTTTCATCAATTCGGTTTCCTGCGCGAGATCTACCATCAGCTCATCCAGTTCCCGCCATCGACATTGTAGGTCTGTGCAACGATGTAGTCGGAGTCTTGAGAGGCAAGAAAAATCGCCATCCCGGTTAGGTCTTCCGCCTGCGCCATTCGCCCGAAGGGAACGGCGTCGCCAACTTCCTTTTTCTTTTGTCCCAGGGCCTTACCCTCGTACCTGGCGAAAAGAGCATCAACGCCGTCCCAGTGTTCACCATCCACGACCCCCGGGGCGATCGCGTTCACGTTGATCCCGTGCGCGATCAGGTTCAGCCCAGCGGACTGAGTCAAACTGATGACGGCTGCTTTCGAGGCGCAATAGGTGGCAACCAGGGATTCTCCCCGACGTCCCGCCTGACTGGCCATGTTTATGATCTTGCCCCGAATGCCTTGCTCGATCATGTGACGCGCAACGGCTTGTAGAGTGAACAAGGTTCCAGCAACATTGATGTCGAATACACGCGCATAGTCTTCACGCGTGATTTCGATGATCGGTGCGGCGGTGAAGACGGCCGCGTTGTTGATCAGAATGTCGATCTGGTCGAATTCCGACACCGTTTTAAGAACAGCCGCATCAATGCTGTTTTGTCGAGAGACATCCATTTCCACGGCCAGTGCTGCGTCACCAATTTCGGCTGCGGCGTCTCGCGCCCTTTCAACGTTGATGTCCGCAATGGCAACCCGCGCACCCTCGGCCGCATAGGCTTTGGCGAAGGCCAACCCGATGCCACGGGCGCCCCCCGTTATCAGCGCAGATTTTCCATCCAGACGGTTCATTCGATCCGCAGCCCTTGTGCGTCGAATTTGTGGATCTGATCCGCTTGCGGGGTCAGATAAATGTCATCTCCGTGTTTCACCGAAATGTCTCCGGTGATGCGCACAGTGATCATGTCTGCAAGCCCGGTATCATGAACGTGGATAAACGTGTCAGACCCAAGGTGTTCCGCGACACCCACGGTGCCCTTCCAGGTGCCTTCAGTCATGCTGACGTCAGTGTGCTCTGGGCGGATTCCGATGGTGTGCGCACCCAGCTTTTCAGCCTCTGGGCCAGAGAAGATGTTCATCTTCGGTGAGCCGATGAAACCTGCCACGAACACATTCTGAGGTTTGTGATACAGTTCCAGCGGCGAGCCAACCTGCTCGATCACACCAGCCTGAAGCACTACGATCTTGTTGGCCATTGTCATCGCTTCAACCTGATCATGCGTCACGTAGATCATGGTTGTCTGCATGCGTTCGTGCATTTCGCTGATTTCCAGACGCATCCCGACGCGCAATGCTGCATCAAGGTTCGACAGTGGTTCGTCAAACAGAAATGCTGAAGGGTCACGTACGATCGCGCGGCCAATGGCGACCCGCTGTCGCTGGCCACCGGAAAGTTGCCCGGGCTTGCGATCCAGATAGTCGTTCAGGTTCAAAGACTGCGCAGCGGCTTCAACACGTTTGTTGATCTCTTCCTGTTCCATCTTCTCCATGCGGAGCGGGAAGCCGATGTTTTTGCGCACCGTCATATGCGGATAAAGCGCATAGGACTGGAACACCATGGCCAAGCCGCGCTTCGAAGGCGGAACCTCGGTCACGACCTCGCCGTCGATTTCGATGTTGCCGGAGGTTAGATCCTCGAGACCCGCAATCATGCGCAGAAGCGTGGACTTGCCGCAGCCCGACGGACCGACGAAAACAGCAAACTCTCCATCTTCGATGGTCAGGTCCAGTGGGGGGATGACTTCAACGTCACCGAATTTCTTGGATACTTGATCGAGTACAATACGTCCCATGATCTTTCCTTATTTCACAGCGCCGAAGGTCAAGCCTTGGACTAGTTGTTTCTGGCAGAACCATCCAAGGACAACGATGGGTCCGACGGCTGCGGTTGAGACGGCTGAAAGGCGTCCGAAGAACAGACCTTCAGGGGCCCGGTTGCCTTCAATGAGCTTAGAGAGAGTCGCCGCGTCGATGGTGGTCAGGCGAACCGTCCAGTAGGCTTCGTTCCAGCAAAAGATGAAGACCAGAAGCGCGGTTGATGCAATGCCGCCCCAAGCAAGGGGAATAAGGATCTCTTTGATCTCGCCCCATGTGTTCACGCCGTCCATTTTGCCCGCTTCGATGATGTCCTTCGGGATTTCCTTGAAGTAGGTGAACAACATCCAGATTGCGATCGGCAGATTGATCAGGCTCAGCACGGTGATGACCAAGATATGGGTGTCATACAGCCCGATGCTTTTTGCCAAGAAGATCATCGGATACAGCACTGCCGCTGCCGGAAGCATCTTGGTCGACAACATCCACATCAGAACGTCCTTGGTCGCCCGGCTTGGGTTGAACGCCATCGCATAGGCTGCGGGGACGCTGACGAACAAGGTAAACACTGTCGCTGAAACAGCTGAGATGACAGAGTTACGGGCAAAGCGCCAATAGTCATAGTTCTCGGTCATGTTGAGATAGTTCTCAAGCGTTGGTGTGAAGAAGAACAGGAATTCAGGCTTCACCGCGTCTGCGTCTGTTTTGAAGCTTGTCAAAACCATCCAGAAAATGGGGAAGAAGAACAGCAGCCCAACACCCCAGGCCAGAACAGGGCGCCCATAAGTGCCAAACTTCGAGGATTGTGCAACGATTGCCATGATCTAGCCCTCCTATTCCATCAGAGTTTTGCCAACCATGCGCAGCAGAAAGATCGCGACGATGTTGGCAAGGATTACGGCAAAGATGCCGGTGGCACTGGCTGCGCCGATGTTGTTGTTAGCGAACTCACCGATCAGGTAAGGCAGGTTCTTGTTCCCGTTGCCGCGGCTTACGATCTCGATTTCCGCATAGAGCGAAAGGTGGAAAATCGCCTGGATCATCACCACGATGGCAATCGGGCGGCCAAGGTGCGGCAGTGTCAGAAACCGGAACTGCGACCAGGTGCTTGCGCCATCCAGTACAGCAGCTTCTTTTTGTTGCTGATCCTCGGATTGAAGCGAGGTCATGAAGATGAGAACCGCGAAGGGTGTCCATTGCCATGTCACCATCATGATCACCGCGATGGCGGATGTTTGGGTCGCACGGAACGATACCGGTTCAAATTCTGGCCAAAGCGAGAAGAAGCCGCCAAGAACGGGCATTTGTCGCAACCCATCTAGGATATCGTTTATCCCGGCAACGGCGATACCCTGCAAACCCAGGACAGGGTCAAGGATCATGTTGATCCAAAGGACGGCATTCACCGCAGGCATTACGAAGAACGGTGAGATCAGCAATACCCGGACAATTCCTTGCCCCGGAAAGCTCTTGTTGATCAGAACCGCAATCAGCACACCCAAAATCACAGTCAAAAACAGAATGCTGCACACGATGAAGAGGCTGTTTTGAATGGCGAGCAGGAAATCCTTGGACTTCAGAACAAATTCATAGTTCCCGAACCCACGCCAGTTGCTCAGACTGGGCGTCGTCCATTCCGGACGGCGAAGGCTGTTCAGCACATACCGGATGAACGAGAAGTAAAGAGTCATCCCAAGTGGGATCAGCATCCAAACCAATAGCAGCAGAACCGCTGGAGTTTGAAGAAGCCTAGGAAGCTTTCTGTCAGACATTAGTCTATCCTCCCAGCAAAACGAGGTCATCGTTTAGCTTGTGACGTGTCAGTTGCGAATGATTGAACTTTAGGCGCCGCAGGGTCGTTAACTCAACAAAAGCGGCTGAGTGGTGAGAGGGCCCGGCGAGACCAGGCCCTCCTAGCTGTGTAGTTACTCGTAGTAGCCAGCTTCACGCATGATTGCATCAGCTGCGGCTTGTGATGCTGCCAGAGCATCTTCGACCGACTTGGCACCGGACAGAGCAGCAGCCATCTCCTGAGCGACTGCCGAACCTACTTCCGGGAACTCCGGGATGGCGGCGAACTGAACGCCTACGTAAGGCTTCAGTTCTGTTGCTTCAGGTGCGGCGCTGTCGATCGCTGCCAATTCAGCAGCTGCGAAACCCGCTGCGGCCTGGAATTCAGGGATCGCATAGGTCGATGCACGCTGACCGGTCGGAACAGAGCCCCAACCAAAGTCCGGATGGTTGCCAACGGCTTTCACGTAGTCTTTCGACGTTGCCCACTCGATGAAGGCACCAGCAGCTTCAGCGTTCGGTGAACCGGCGGGGATTGCCATCGCCCATGCCCACAACCAGTTGGCCCCAACAGGGTTGCCAGCGTTCGGCGACTGCGCGTAGGCGACACCGTCGACTTCAAGGAACGAAGCCGCGATCGTCGCGTCGATCCACATGCCGCACTTGCCTTCATTGTAGAGCGCAAGAATTTCGTTGAACGAATTCCCTTCCGAACCCGGAGGGCCATAGTTGCCAAGCAAATCAACGTAGAAGTTGATCGCGGCATTCCATTCTGCGCTATCCAGAACAGGTTTCATGTCGGCATCAAACCAAGCACCGCCGAACGAGTTAACGACCGTGGTGATGAACGCCATGTTGTCACCCCAGCCCGGCTTGCCGCGCAGACAGGCGCCATAAACGCCGTTTTCCGGGTCGTGGATTGCAGCTGCGGCGGCCTTGACATTGTCCCAGCTGTCGTTGTCAGCGATGGTTACACCGGCGGCGTCAGCCAGGTCTTTGCGGTACATAACCATTGACGATTCACCATAGAAGGGCGCGGCATAGAGCGTACCTTCGTGCGACAGACCATTTCGCATGGCAGGCAGGATATCATCCACATCGTATTCAGCGCTGAAGCTCAGCGGTTCGATCCATCCAGCAGCCCCCCAGATGGGCGCTTCCTGCATGCCAATGTTGATGATGTCATACTGACCGCCACCTGTCGCGGTGTCCGAAGTAACCTGCTCGCGCAGGACGCCTTCTTCCAGAGAAACCCAGTTGAGTTCGACCCCGGTTTCCGCAGTGTAGGCTTCTGCGACTTTTTGCATGTTGATCATGTGACCGTTGTTCACGATCGCGATTGTCAGGCTGTCGGCGTTCGCGCCAGCGCCCCCCAAAAGGGCAATTGCGCTTGCAGCGCAAAGTGCATTTTTAAAAGACATCCGGGTTCCTCCCTAGATTGGATGTTGTGCACAAACGCTACCAACGTTTATTGCTTCGCGTCAATCCATATCTTTACACGCGTAAAATTAGCTAAGTAAGTTTAATGATATCATAGCGTTAAGCAGAACCCCGCATGACCAGCTTACCCTCAAATAGCATTTCTTCGCGCGTTTTTAGGCGTTCTCTAGAATCGACCAATGACAAAACGGTCTCGACACTTTTTGCTGCAATAGCCTCATAGTCTTGCGAGACGGTCGTCAAGCTCGGGCATGTAAAGCGCGAGAATGGGTGATCGTCATGCCCAGCAATTCTAAGAGAAGCCCCCGGATCACGGCCGACCTTCAAGCCGTTTTCAAATGCAGCTGCGAGCAGACCAATTGCGAGCCGGTCGTTTGAGCACAAAATTGTTTTCGAAGGAAGCTGTTGATTGGATAGGATCCGAGATCCTTCACGAAAACCGATTTCTTCAAAGTTCCAACCCTGTCCATCGACCTGGATCAGATGTGGCGAATGCCCCAATCGTTCCATGGCGTCTAAATAGGCGGAACGTCGTTTGTATGCGTTTGGGTTGATGGGTGCCTTCAACTCAAAAAATACCGGTGGCTCGCCCGATCGGCACAGATAATCAACAATCAAACTGATACTTTGGTTGTTGTCTGAGCCAAAGAACGCCTCGCCAATCCCTTCGAGATTGGCGTCAAACAACACGGTTGGGACTTCATCGGTGAACTCTTGAACCTGCTTTTCTAGCGATGCCCGACCGAGGGGCGCCAACAACACACCCGCTGGTTTGATAGACCGAAGGCTGTCGAGGTTTGCAAGCTCTTGCTCGGGCCCACCATGAGAGCTGAGCAGCAACGGATTAAAGCCAGCCTTGACGACAAGCCCTTCAATCGTTCGGGCAAAACCGGCGAAAAAGGGGTCAGTTAAGTTGGGAACCACCAAACCAATATTTTTAGTCTGACGTCGATTCTGATTCACCGCATATATGTTCGGCCGATAGTCATGTTGCTCTAACGCGGTCTCGATTTTCTCGCGCGTGGATTTCCGAACGCTATCGGGATCATTGAAATACTTCGAAATTGTCGGACGAGAGATACCGCTAACTGCGGCAAAGTCCTCCATATTCTTGATTTTTTGATCGCTCATAGCGAACCCTTCCGTAAGCACGTTCCTTTTCCTAGGTTCGAAGGATGCTTAAGAAGCTCATTGTTGTAAAGTTTATAGTTGACGCGCGTAAAAATACTTCTTGCCTTGGCGCCAAAGCAAGAACAGCTTGTCTGAAATGTTTTCGTTGATCGCCTAGAGGAGCACGCGCTTGCTAGACCAACTCTGGCGCAGTCAGGGCATAGCAAATGAAAAAGTTGGGTGCAGCACCTCATATCTTAGCTCAACGACCTGTTTGTCGACCCAGTGGAGAATAGGCCGCGGATATCAAGAAACGCTGCGTAGCCAATAGTCGTAGCTGCACACATCCGCTTTGCCCCGCACCGCAGTCGTCGCGAATAGACATCAATGGCATATTCCGCACCCACCAGGTGATTGGCGATACTGTTGTTTGCGACCATGGGTGTTCTCTGTATTGCGGCGAGTGACGCCTTTCCGCCCTCCCTTCACCTCGTAAGTGAGACACGTATCCTTCGGTCGGAAATAACAGGTTAAGCCAAACACACCTGACCGTCTCAGTGAGTGAGAGTGCAGCGCTCCTCCACTGGCAACCCGATTAGTAAGGCCTTTGTCTTTGGCCAAGCCGTCTGAGCCTGTAAGTCTGACCCTAGCATGAGGAATAAGGAAAAACCGCCAGTGGAACGAGTATGGTCGTCAAATGCCAAAACTATGCGTCGTTTCACAGAGGAAGAAGTGGCGCTCTGGGGAGGATTCGAACCCCCGACCCCTTGATTCGTAGTCAAGTACTCTATCCAGCTGAGCTACCAGAGCGCGGTAGCGGGGATGTATCCTTCGGTTGCGGGCTTTGCAAGCGCTAAAACGAAAAAAATCGACGTTTTGGTTTGTTTATTGTTACGCCCGAAAGATGCACCCAAGCACCCCCGAATGGGTCCTGTCGACGATTTCTGCTTGTAGAGGTGCAGAAGTCTCCCCCCAATATATTGTTTGCGAATTTACAACATTTCGCGCCGCATGGCCCATTTTGTGTTTGTTTGAGGGATTTCCACTAGAAATATGCGCAAAAACTGGCTAATGGGAGAATAGAGCAAAAGAAACGGCCATAAAAACAAGGCCGTAACATACTGAGGTAGGCGGTACCATGCAGGCGATCGAGTATATCGTTCGCGACGATGCTGGCATTTTGCAGCACGGCGCACTTATTGAATCCGGAATTTCCGACACATTGACCCTGGGCCAGGATGGCGCGGTTTCGCTTAATATCGGGCGAGATCAAGTACGGGAATATGTTCGAGCTGGAGAGGACTTGGAACTCTATCTGGCGGATGGCCGCAAGATCGTGTTGAGCGGGTTCTTCGCAGATAACGGGGTTCAGGAAAATCACCTGTATCTGAATGAAAACGGCGCGCTTATAGAAGCGTCCGTCGATGCGCATGGCCGCGTCTCTTACGCCGAAGCGGCCAGCTGGGGCAAATGGAGCCATCTGGATGGGTTGGTCTTCCCAGATGATCCGATGGTCGTCGCCGAGGCCGGCGCGGATGTTTATGCGGACGGTGTCGTTGCTGGAGACGAAGAAGTCTCGCAGGCGCTGGGCCTTGGTCTTCTTGGCGCCGGTGGCGGTGCTGGTGCTGCGGCACTGCCGATCGCAGGGGCTGTTGGCGGTCTTGGGCTGGTTGGCGGCGTGCTTGGCGGCGGTGACGGAGATGATGGTGACGGTGGCACTGGCGGCGGCGGTGGCGGCGGCGACAAGACCTATACACCGAGCGTCGATGATACGGCTCAGGTGATCGGAGGCGGCGACACGCGCGAGGTTATCGTGACGGGCACCGGCACGCCGGGATCCACTGTCGAAGTTGTCATCGGCGGTAAAACCGTCACGACAACGATTGGAGACGATGGAGAGTGGAGCGCCAGCTTTACCGGTGGGAACGTGCCCGCGGATGGCGACTATGATGCATCGGTGACAATCACCGAAGAGGGCGGAAAGGTGATCAACCTGGACGGCCCGAATGTCTTTATCGACCAAACGGCGCCCGATGTGGATGTGACCTATGGCACCCAATCGACGGGCATCACCGTAAACCGGTCTGATCGCGATGATGGGGTCGAGATTTCGGGGCAGGGTGAAGCGGGTGCAAGCCTGTCTGTCACGATTGCCGGGGTCACGCATACCACGACAGTTGGCACAGATGGCAGCTGGACGGTCAATTTCGCAACGGGCGAGATTCCGACAGGCAAATACGAAGCCAATGTCACGATCCGTTCGACCGATGGCTATAACAACACCACGACAGTGACTGAAACTCTGTCGGTCGACACGACAGCGTCGGTCGAGTTCAGCGCCACTCCGGTGGCCGGAGACGGCATTGTCAACGAAGGCGAATTGCCCAGTGGTGTGACGCTGACTGGCACAGCCCAACCCGGATCGACCGTTATGGTGCAGATGGTGGGTGGTGACAGCTATCCCGCCACGGTCGCCGTGGATGGCAGCTGGTCTGTGACCTTCCCAGCCGGCGATTTCACTCCGGGTGAATATGATGCGGAGTTTACGGCGACCGCGACGTCGCCTGCCGGCAACATCGCGACGGCCAGCCACACGGTTGAGATCGACACTCTGGTGCGTGACTTTGCACAGGATGCGAATGCGACCATTGATGACGGCGTTCTGAATGCCGCAGATGTGGCAGGCGGTTTGACCCTGACCGGCACAACAGAGCCGGGCGCAAGTGTCACCATTTCGCTGGGGGGCACGACCAAAACCATGACCGTGGGTTCGGACGGTGCATGGAGCTTTGACTTCACAACGGCTGAACTGCCGTCAGGGGAAACCACCACCCAGCTGGTGGTGTCGTCCACTGATCTGGCAGGTAACACCTCTAGCCTGACCCAAAATGTGATCGTGGATACGGTCGCGGGTGATGTGGCGCTGTCCTCTGCTCCCATTGAGCTGGACGATGTGATCAACGCGGTTGAATCGTCAGATGGTGTGATCGTGACCGGCACAGCGACGCCGGGCATGGATGTGACTGTGACACTACATGGTGTCGAAAAAGTTGTGACCGCTTCTCCGACCGGGGAATGGTCTGCGGTCTATCAGGCCAATGAAGTCACACAGGGTGACTATACCGCGAATATCACGGCGTCGATCAGCGATCAGTATGGCAACTCCAAGACGGTCAGCGATACGGTCGAAGTGGATACTTTTGTTGACAATCATTCGATCACCGCAGGCAATATTGCCGGTGACAATGTCATCAATGCCGTAGAGCTTGACGATGGTGTTCTGATCACCGGCACGGTCGAAATTGGTTCGACAGTGATGGTGCAGATTGGAAGCAACGCGGCTGTACCGGCAACGGTTGACGGATCGGGCAACTGGAGTGTGAATTTCGGTGTCGGTGACATTCAGCACGGCGACAGCGGCATTACCGTGACCTCGACCGATGCGGCAGGCAACGTGGATGTGTTGACCAAGGATATCGAGGTGGACACGATCGTGACCAACCATGCGATCACCAGCACAGAAGGCACCAATGGCGATGTCGTCAATGGCGCCGAGGCTGCAGATGGCATGACCTTTACGGGCACCACAGAACCCGGATCCATTGTTCATGTGACCTTCAACGGCATCACCCATCAGGCGATTGTCGATGCAAACGGCAATTGGGACGTGGACTTTGAAGGTGCCGAAATGCCGACAGAGCAGGGTGACTTTACCCTGACCGTCGCAGCGCAGGACCTGGCAGGAAACCGGGCCACCGCCACCGAGGTCATCGCCGTTGATGCAGAAGCGCCCGATGCGCCTTTGGTCACCGCGATCAACCAGGGCACCAACGGTCTTCGCGAAGTGAACACGCTGGATGACGAAGGCACCACAGTTGTGCAGCAGCTGAACCCGGACGGGTCGATCAGCGAGGTTGCCTATGACCTTGAGGTGGACGCCGAATATGGCGAGCTGGTCTTTGACTTCGATGCGCCGCTGGCCGATGGCACGCAGCTGGTCTTCACCAAGACCGATGCGGCGGGTAACCAGTCCTCGACCCTGATGCTGACCAATGACGGCGTGTCGACGTCGTTCGATTTGACCAACGCCGGGCTGGATGGGTTCCAGATCGAAGCGGTGGACATGTTGCAGTACTCGGAAGACAGCACTCTGACCATTTCGGAAGCTGATCTGCTGGCCGCGTCGGGCAACTCGAACGAGCTGACCATCCATGGCGGCAGTGGCGATACGGTGAATGCGGCTGGCGCCGTGGACACCAACACGACCGAGACCATCAACGGTCAGACCTACGAGATCTATACGCTGGGCAACGAAGGCGTGCTCTATATTCAGGAGGACGTGAACGTCAACACCAGCGTGGTGTAAGTATACGAGTAACGGCAAGGCCGCGGCGCCAAATGATCGCGGCCTGCCGATAAACATATAAAAGCGAGGCAGAGCTTTGTTCAAAGGGCGGGATATTCCGCGCACGTTTATGGCTGTTGTGCTGTGCACGACGCTGGGCGGGTGCATGAACGGCATCGGCGGGGGTCTTGGATCCGCGCCAGGCGATGGGGCAGAGGTCACACGATCTTCGCCGCGCAATTTCTTCCAACCAGAAGGCAAGACGCAATCTGCCACCATCTCGAACCTTCAGGCGCGCCAGTCAGTGTTGATGCCGGGGTCGTCCTACGATCAGATTGCCAAGTCGGTGCTGGCGGCCTCGTCCCGCCCGGCCGAGGCCGAGCTGACCGCCGCCAAGTTGCGCGCCCGTGCCGCCGACAAGAACTGGCTGCCAACGCTGGGGCCGCAGGTTTCCCTTGATAGCCTTGGCGAGCTGGTTGCGTCACTGGTCGTGGACCAGGTGCTTTATGACAATGGCCGCAAGAAGGCCGAGCGCGAGTTCGCCCGTGCGGATGTTGAAGCCGCTGCCGTGAACTTGTCCGTTGATACCAATGATCGCGTCCACACAGGGCTTGAGCTGTATCTGAAAGCCGAAGAGGCACGCGAGAAAGCCGCCGCGGCCGACCGTGCCCTTGGGCAGATGCGCGAATTTGACCGGATCATGACGGCGCGCGTGAATGGCGGGGTGTCGGATATGTCCGAGCAAAACGTGATCCGCGCCAAGCTGTCCGAGCTGCAATCCACCTATGACAGCCAAATGCAAAACGCCAAGACGTCGCTGGCAGAGCTGTCGGCGATGTCGGCAAGTGATGTCACCGGGGTAAAGGGCACGTCAGATGTCAAAGACCCGTCGCGCGGGCAACCGCTGACCGTACTTCTGGCAGAAGCGGAACTGAGCCGCGATGTGGCGCAGGCCAAGATTGACCGGGCCGGGCTGTTGCCAGGGCTGGCTGCACGCGGCGAGATCGGTGGCACTGGGAAAGCGGGCCTGATGATGACCTCGGATCAGGGGTTCGGTTTTGGCACGATGGACAATCTGGCAGCTGTAAAGGCCGCGCGCGATGGCGCTGAACGCCGGATCGCACAGGCGCAGGAAGACAGCCGCCGCCGGCAAGCTGCGCTGACGCAGAAGCTCATTTCGCTGAAGCGACGTGAAAAACAGGCCGAAAGCCTTGTGGGGCAGGCGCGGGCAAATACCGACCTGTTCAAGCGTCAGTTCAACGCAGGTCAACGCACAGTCATGGATGTGGTTGGCGTGGTCGAGAACCTGTCGCGACTGGAACAGGAACATGTGTCTGTGCGCTATGAGATTGCCCGGACGGAAGTTGAGGCCGCGCGTGAGTTTGGCCTTTTGGTGAACGGATCTGAAATATGAGCGATCCGAACGCCGCACAGGGCAAGCCCCTGCCGACGACAATATCGGGGGCGACGGCGCGCCGGGTCAGTGGTGGTTCGGCAAATGCCAACCCTGCGCCGAAAAAGGCACGCCGGACGGTTTCTGTTTCCACACCGAAACCCGCGCCCAAACCACCAGCGGCTCAGCCGAAAGCACGCCGCAAGGTTATGCAGGTGGCAACGCCCAGCCCAGAGAAGACAGATGCGGCAAAGGTCTCGGCGCCCAAGCCGCGCATGAAGATCAAGCCCAAGCCCAAACTGGTGCGCCCGGCGGCAAATACACCAACGCAAAACCTGACCGCACAAGAGCGTTTGCAGGGCCGCGCGCAGTTGATCGCGACTTATGCCGGGCTGCTGGGCCATGAAGCACATGCGGTGGATATCGCCGAAGCGATGGTCACGCGGGCAGAGAGTTTTGGCCCTGACGAAGCGATTGGCATTGATGTGATCGAGGCAGGGGTCGCCTCAACTGGGTTAAGCAGCGAACGCATTCTCTCTGGCGTGCCAACACCTCAAATCTGGCCCGGTTTGGCGATGATGCAAAACGGTCAGGTTGTGCTGGTCGAGGCGCAGACCGCAGATCATGTGACCTTGTTTGAACCGGGCGCCCGCGAAGGACGCACCGAGGTTCCGCTGGCCGATTTCGCGCCGCATTTCACAGGTGTCGTGCTGCGTGCCGAGGCAAGCCTGAACGACTTGGCCGACCGTCACGCGACCTCGCGTCTGGCTGATCACTGGTTCTGGGGCGAGCTGCCGAAATACAAGCGCTACTTCATGGATGTAGCGCTGGGCTCTTTCGTGGCGAACTTGCTTGCGGTCGCCGTCGCGCTGTTTTCGCTGCAGGTTTATGACCGGGTGATCCCGCACCAGTCCTCGGCCACGCTTTGGGTGCTGGCGGCAGGCGCTTTCGTTGCGATCATGCTTGAGGCCGGGTTGAAAGCTGCCCGCGCGCGTCTGATGGACGGGGCTGGGCGGGCGATTGAGCTGAACATCCAGAAGCTCTTGATGGATCGGGTGTTGGGCATGCGCTCGGACAAACGGCCGACCTCGCCGTCGGGGCTGTTTTCGGCGATGCGCGAATTTGGCTCGGTGCGCGAGTTTTTCACTGCGTCGTCGGTGGGTGCGCTGACCGATATTCCCTTCATTTTCCTGTTCCTTGCGCTGGTCGCCTCGATCGCCGGAAACGTTGTGTGGATCCTGATTGCAGGTGGCATCCTGATGGTGCTGCCGGGCTATTTCCTGCAAAAGCACATGGTGCGGATCAGCCAGGAAACGCAAGGGGCCTCGGCCAAGGCGGCACGGCTGTTGCACGAGGTGATCTTTGAACATGACACGGTGAAATCGCAGCGCGGTGAAGACCGTGTGCGCCGATTGTGGACCGAGCTGACCATGTTGTCGGCGGTGAAGAACAGTGAACAGCGACGGCTGTCGGGCTGGCTGACCTTCTGGTCGCAGGGTGTGCAACAGGCCACTTACGTTTCTGCCGTGATCATGGGCACCTATCTGGTTTTCGCGGGTGAGTTTACTGTGGGCTCGATCATTGCCGTGGGCATTTTGACGGGGCGTACCCTGTCGCCGCTGACACAGCTGTCATCCACGCTGGCGCGCTGGTCCAACGTGAAATCTGCACTGGACGGGCTGGATACGATTGCCGGCTCTGAACAGGACGAGGCCGAGGGACGCACCTATCTGCGCCGCGAAACCCTGTCGGGGAATTTCGAACTGCGCGAGCTGCGTTTCGCCTATGACGAGGACGCGCCGGGACTGGATGTACCCGGCCTGGCCATCGAGCCGGGGCAGCGGCTGGCGGTGCTTGGTGCCAATGGATCGGGAAAATCGACGCTTCTGAAGATCCTGTCGGGCCTTTATGCGCCGCAATCGGGCCGCGTGATGATCGACGGGATCGACATGAGCCAGATCGCCCCGCGCGATCTGCGCCGCAACATTGGGTACTTGTCCCAAGACGTGCGGCTGTTTGCCGGCACGCTGCGCGACAACCTGAACCTGTCGTCACTGGAGCGCGACGATGATCGCCTGTTGCAGGCGTTGGACTTCGCGGGTCTTGGCCCCTTTGTGCGCGGTCATTCTAAGGGGTTGGATCTTGAAATTCGTGACGCGGGCGAAGGTCTGTCCATCGGTCAGCGCCAGTCCATCGGTTGGGCGCGGATCTGGCTGCAGGATCCGAAAGTGGTGCTGTTGGACGAACCCACCGCCGCGCTGGATCAGACCTTGGAGACGACACTGGTCAGCCGGTTGGAAAGCTGGCTTCAGGGTCGCACCGCAATCATCGCCACCCACCGCGTGCCGATCCTGAAACTGACGGAACGCACGGTGATCATGCAAAACGGTCGGCTTGCTGTGGACGGTCCGCGTGATCAGGTTCTGTCGCATCTGAAATCTGCTGGACAAGGAGCAAGTTGATGGCCTCGCTTGACGCGCAGTTTGAAAGTGATCTGAAGGGCCCGTCGACGGTGGTCTACCTTTCGGCGGCAACCGTGATCCTGTTCCTGCTCTGGGCGGCCTTCGCTTGGGTGGACGAGATCGTGCGCGGCGACGGGACGGTGATTTCATCGTCACGCCCGCAGATCATTCAGAACCTCGAAGGTGGTATTCTGGCAGAGCTGACGGTGAAACAGGGTGACGTGGTCGAACCGGGCGACGTTCTGGCGCGGCTTTACGGGACCGAATTTCAGACCTCGGTGGATGATCTGTTGGACCAGATCGCCGCGTTGGAAATTCGCCGCCTGCGGCTGGAGGCCGAGCTGGAAGGGCAGTTTGATTTCACGGTGCCGGAAGAGTTCGCCACCCGCGGGCGCGATATTGTTGCTTCGGAACGCGCACTGTTGGCGGCGCGTCAGGGCGACTATGTCAGCCGCTCCGAAGGCGCAAAACGCGTGCTGGATGAAGCCGGGCGCGAGCTGCAGGTGATGGAAGATTTGCTGGACGACAAGATCGTCGCCCTGATCGAAGTGACACGCGTGCGCAAGGCCTTTGGTGACGCCGAGATGCGCTATAACGAGATCGTCACCCAGACCGAACTGGACCGCGCGCAAGAATATTCCGACACGTTGAAAGAGCTGGCGACCTTGAAGCAGAACCTGAAACTGAGCCAGGACCAGCTGAACCGGACCGTGTTGAAAAGCCCGATGCGCGGCATCGTGAACAACCTGGCCGTGACCACCATCGGCGGCGTCGTGCGCCCCGGTGAAGAGATTTTCCAGATCATTCCCTTGGACGAAGACGTGTTCATCGAGGCGCGTGTGAAGCCCAAGGACATCGCCAATGTGAAACGTGGGCAAGAGGCGACGGTGAAACTGTCGGCCTATGACTACACGATCTATGGGTCGCTGAAGGGCGAAGTAGACTTCATCTCGGCTGATACATTCACAGAAGAACGTGACCCCAACGCTGAACCGCATTACCGGGTGACCGTGCGCATGGATATGTCCGGGTTATCAGATCGTCAGAAACAGATCGAAATCCGCCCGGGAATGTTGGCACAGGTTGAACTGCACACGGGCGAAAAGACCATCCTGCAGTATCTGTTGAAGCCGCTCTACAAATCGCGCGAAGCGTTCCGCGAACCTTAAGCCCAGCGGGACAAAACGTCTGCGAAGGGTAGCGGTGTCTGCTCTTCTCCGGGCGCGGCGCCATCCCTCTGGCCAGACATCTGTGGGGCGCTATTGGGTTGCACCACATTGTCGATCTGGATGAAGCTGCCCCGCGCCTTGTTGTGCGGATGCTCGGGCGCTTCGGACAGGGACAGGACAGGCGCGCAGCAGGCGTCCGTGCCTTCCAGAATGGCCGCCCACTCGTCACGGGTCTTTTCCTTGAACTTCTCGGTGAAAGCCGTTCGCAATTTAGGCCAGCCGGGTACGTCCATCTGTGCGGGTAGGTCTGCGTCTGACAGCCCAATCCGGTCCAGAAATTCTGCATAGAACTTTGCCTCGAGCGCGCCCACGGACATATGCCCGCCACAAGCACATTCATAGACCGCATAAAACGGCGCGCCACCATCCAGCAGGTTCGCTTCGCGCGCGTCGGCCCAGATGCCCGACCCATACATGGAATAGATCATCGCCATCAGATGCGCGGTGCCATCGGTGATCGCGGCGTCCACCACCTGCCCTTTGCCCGTGGTTTTCGCGCCATGCAGGGCCGCCAGCATGCCAGCCACCAGATACATGCCGCCGCCGCCGAAATCACCCAGAAGGTTCAAAGGCGGCACCGGATGTGCGCCGCCAATGGCATGGAGCGCGCCGGTGATCGCAATGTAGTTGATGTCGTGGCCCGCCGATTGCGCCAGCGGGCCGGATTGCCCCCAACCTGTCATGCGCCCATAGACCAGACCGGGATTGTTCGGGAAATCACTGGGGCCCAGACCCAGACGCTCCATCACACCGGGGCGCATGCCCTCGATCAGCATATCGGCGCGGGTGATCAGGTCATGCGCGCGGGCGCGGTCCGCATCGTCCTTCAGGTCCAGTTCAACAAAGCCGCGCCCGCGGTTCAGCACATCCACCTTCTGTGGGATCAGTGGCTTGAGGTTCGGGCGTTGGATGCGCACCACCTCCGCCCCCATATCTGCAAGCCACATAGCCGCAAAAGGTGTGGGGCCAAGGCCTTGTATTTCGACGGTTTTCAGGCCTTGAAGCGGGGGCATGGTATCTCCGATCAGCTGTCGATCGAGCGGGCGATCAGCTCTTTCATAATCTCGTTTGTGCCACCATAGATCATCTGTACCCGCGCGTCCGCATAAAGCCGCGCAATCGGGTATTCGGTCATATAGCCGTAGCCGCCGAAAAGCTGCAGGCATTCATGCATGATCTCGTTTTGCACCTCGCTGCCCCAATATTTCGCCATCGAGGCGGTGGGAGCGTCCAGCGTGCCGTTGATCAGTTGCGCGATGCCATCGTTGACGAAACTGCGCAGCACTTCGGCCTTGGTTTTGCACTCGGCCAGCTTGAAGCGGGTGTTTTGGAAATCCATCACACGCTGGCCAAAGGCCTTGCGTTCTTGTGTGTAGGCAATTGTCTGTTCCAGCGCGAAATCAATCGCCCCAAGGGCCTGAATGGCGATCAGCAACCGTTCCCACGGCAGCTGCTTCATCAATTGGTAAAATCCCTGCCCCTCTTCCGCGCCCAGAAGGTTGGTCAGGGGCACCTTCACATCCTGGTAAAACAGCTCGGAAGTATCATTGGCTTTCATGCCCAGTTTCTTAAGGTTCTTGCCTCGCTCGAACCCTTCACATTTGTCTGGCTCGACAACGATCAGCGAGATGCCCTTGCCGCCGGCCTCCGGGTCGGTTTTGCACACGGTGATGATCAGGTCAGCAGCCTGTCCGTTGGTGATGAAAATCTTCGATCCGTTGATCTTATACTGGTTGCCGTCCTTTTCGGCCCGCGTGCGTACCGCCTGCAGATCAGATCCCGTGCCGGGCTCGGTCATCGCGATGGCGCCCACAATCTCGCCCGAGGCAAGGCCGGGCAGCCAGCGGGCTTTCTGTTCGTCGCTGCCATAGGCGGTGATGTAGTGGGTCACAATCGACTGAATGCCATAGCCCCAGCCGCAATCCCCCGTTCGCGTTTGTTCATAAATAACAACGCTTTCGAAGCCCATATCGCCACCCGCGCCGCCATGTTCTTCGGGAATGGCGCCACCCATGATGCCTGCCTGCCCGGCCGTGCGCCAGAAGTCGCGATCCACAATGCCCTGATCCACCCAACGTTCGATATTCGGGGTCAGTTCATCGGCAAAAAAGCGGTTGGTCATTTCAGCGAACATACGGTGTTCGTCGCTGACCCAGGCGGCGGTAGGGGTGAACAGGCTCATGGGGTGCTCCGTTTCGGTGTGATTTTCCTGAACTATATGCGCAGGCTGCCCCGTCAGGGCTGGTAACGTGGCGTTACACATTGTAGAGCAGACGCGACGGAACCTGTGTATTTGCGCGACAATCCACCAGTTTTCGAAGGATCGTGTCGGTTTTTCGTGCTTTGTCTTTCAGGATCACGTATTTGAAAACAAAAGCGTTGAACGGAGACAGCGGTGAGGAATATTCGGGTGGACTTCTGCAAACTTGCAGCGCTGGGCCTTCTGGGCGTGGGATCGACACCTGCGATGGCCGAAGTTGGCACGCTGTCATCAAGTTATACCATTTACGGTACGCCCGGATTGATCGCGATGCCGTCGGCCGCGGCTGCAGAGGATAGTGAGCTTGCCTTCACCTATACGCAGTTTGGCCCGATCGCGAACGGCACGCTGACCTTCCAGATCCTGCCGCGTTTGTCGGGCAGTTTCCGTTACACCAAGCTTGAGAAATACTGGATCAGCGGCCCCTTGAAAGGGCAAGATTTTTTCGATCGCAGTTTCGACCTGCAATACCGCATCCTGAACGAAAGCAAGTATTTGCCGGCCGTCTCGGTTGGTATCCGCGACCTGATCGGCACCGGGATCTACGCGGGTGAATATGTCGTTGCGACGAAAAGTTTCGGTGACCGTCTGCAAGTGACCGGCGGTCTGGGTTGGGGGCGACTTGCCACCTACAACGTGATCGGTTCAACCGGCGTGCGCCCTGATCTTGATTTCGGTGTGGGCGGAAACCTGAGCTTTGGGCAGTGGTTCCGGGGGGATGTGTCTCCCTTTGCGGGCTTGTCCTATAAGGTCAATGATAAGCTGACCGTCAAGGCCGAGTATTCGTCGGACAGTTTCCAGCGTGAGCGCGAGCATGGCATTATGACCCATGACTCCCCGTTCAACTTTGGTATCGATTACGAAGTGGCCCCGGCCGTTCACCTGAACGCCTTTTACGTCGCCGGCAACACGTTGGGTGCAAGCCTGACCTTCCGTCTGAACCCGCGCAATCCGCAGGCACGTTCGGGCAATGAAAAAGCGCCTCTGCCGGTAAAGCCGCGCCCGTCGCGTTCGAATGCAGCGGCATGGGATACGGCATGGGTGTCAGACCCCACCAATGAAACGGGTTTGCGTCGTGCGGTCGGTGATGCTGTTGGTAAAGAAGGCATGGTTCTTCACGCCATGAACCTTGGGGCCAACCGGGTCGAAGTTAAGGTCGAGAACAAGCGCTTTAATGCCCAGTCGCAGGCCGTCGGTCGCACCGCACGTATCCTGACCCATGCCATGCCGCCTTCGGTCGAGACCTTTGTGGTCACCTTGGTGGAAAACGGCGTTCCCCTGTCCAGCGTCACCATGCGCCGCAGTGATATCGAGCGTTTGGAGCATGCGCCGTCCACCGAGATATTCAAGCACGTCACCATCGACGAAGCCACGCCGCGCGCGGTGCGCAATTCCGAACTGGTGAACCCTGAAAACCGGTTCAGCTGGGCGCTGGCCCCTTATATGGCGCTGAGCTTCTTTGACCCCTCAAGCCCGGTGCGCGGTGATTTCGGCGTGCGGTTGAGCGCGAAATATCAGCTGACGCCAAATATCGTTTTGTCCGGCGCGATCCAGAAAAGTATCTGGGGCAATCTGGACGATGATGATTATCTCAACACCTCTGTGCTGCCGCATGTGCGCACCGAAGGCGCGCTTTATGCGCAGCAGGGCGACCCCGCGATCGAACACCTGACGGCCAGCTGGTACGACCGTCCGGGCAAAAACCTCTATAGCCGCGTAACCGTGGGTTATCTGGAAAAGATGTTCGGCGGTGTCTCGGCTGAGCTATTGTGGAAGCCCGTGGACAGCCGTTTGGCCATTGGTGGTGAAGTCGCTTGGGTGAAGAAGCGTGACTATGATCAGCTCTTTGGTTTCCAGGACTACGACATCGTAACCGGCCACGTGTCGGCCTATTATGACTTTGGCAACGGTTTCTCGACCCGCGTTGATGTTGGCCGCTATCTGGCTGGCGACTACGGGGCCACTTTGTCGGTGGATCGGACCTTCGCCAACGGTTGGAAGATTGGGGGCTATGCCACCAAGACCAACGTCTCGGCCGAGGATTTCGGCGAAGGGTCCTTTGACAAAGGTATCCGCCTGTCAATTCCGTTTGAATGGGCGCTGGGCACCCCATCGCGCAATCAATCAGCTGCCGAGCTGCGTTCGCTGGAACGTGACGGTGGCGCACGCCTGAAGGTGGATGGTCGCCTGTTTGAATGGGTTGAGGAAGGTCACGGAGATGCCTTCGCCAACCGTTGGGGTAAATTCTGGAGGTAACCGTGCTGCGGCTTGATGTGAACAGACGCGCCCGCGCGGTGCTAATGGGGGCTGGACTTGTGCTGGCTCTTGCTTCCTGTGGATCTGACAAAAGTGAAACAGAACTGGCCAAGGCGACGGCCGGGTTTCTGAAAGATGCGGGCCAGAAAATTGGGTCCAAGATCAAACCCGGCAAGGCCAAGAAAACGGCGGGCCCTGCGGCAGCGGCTGATCCCAATGTGATCGTTGCCAAAGCTCTTGCAGCGACCAAAGGCCCGATTGCGATTGTGGTACGGGTTGAAACCAACTCGGTACTGGCGATGAACCCGGTTGGGCGCAATGGCAATCACGTGACCTGGGGCAGCGCTACGGGACAAGGGATCACCTATAATCGCGGAGTTTTGACGAACACGCGCGGGCTGGGTGAAGACTTGATGTCGTCAAGCATCGACAGCGCGGTTTCGGCAATCACGGCGCGCCGCAATGCGAGCTACACACGCGATCACTACTATCTGGGTGATCTGGGTCAGAATACGCGCCTGACAGTGAATTGTACGTTGGCGCGGACCAAGTCCGAGCGTGTCGCTGTCGGGGACATCAATGCAGATGCGGCGGTGATGAAAGAGAGCTGTTCGAACGGCGCGATTTCGTTCACCAACCTTTACTGGGTTGATGGGCGCGGCAATGTGTTGAAATCCAGCCAATGGGTTGGTCAGCGCATCGGCAGCCTTGCCATTCAGAACCTGCGCCTTTGATTTGATCGCGCCGGGCGGCGAAACACTTTAGCTGCGTGCGTATACGTCTTCGTAGCGAATGATATCATCCTCGCCCAGATAGCTGCCGGTTTGAACTTCGATCAGAACGGCGTCGCGATCCCCCGTGTTTTCCAGCCTGTGGACCTCGCCGGTTGGGACATAGGCGGACTGGTTTTGGCGCAGGGTGAAGGTGTCGTTGCCGATGGTCACCTCGGCTTCGCCTTCCACAACAACCCAATGTTCGGCGCGATGCGTGTGTGACTGAAGCGACAGAATGCCGCCCGGATGCACGGTGATCATCTTGACCTGAAAACCGGACCCTGATGCCAGCCGTTCGAACCAACCCCATGGACGATAGTCCCGTGAAAGCTCTTTTGCTTGGGTTATTCCTTTTCCAGACAGCGTTTTGACCAGTTCGCCGACCTCGTTGGTACGGTTGCGGTCTGCCACCAGAACGGCATCCCCTGTCGCAACGGCCACGATGTTCTCCAGCCCCAGCCCGACAAGAACCTGTTTGCCACCATCTGAAAACAGAAAGCTGTTGTGACAATCAACAGCATGGCTTTCGCCAATGGTAACGGCGCCATCGGGGGTATCCTCTGGCGCTTCCTCCTGCCACATGCTTTGCCACGTGCCCAGGTCCGACCAGCGCCCGTCATATGGCACCACAGCCAGGTTTTTGGCGTGTTCCATCACGGCATAGTCAATCGACTGCGCTTCGACTTGATCCCATGCAGACGGATCAAGACGGGTAAAGCCAAGGTCCGGCTTGTGGTTCCTAAGGGCGTCTTGCACGCCGGGCAGCATTTCGGGGGCATATGCGCGGAATGCATCCAGCATATCCGCGCAGCGAAACAGGAAAATGCCCGCGTTCCATAGGTGGCGCCCTTCATTTAGAAACGTCTCGGCGTCTGCAAGGTCGGGTTTTTCAACGAACGAGAGGAGCTTGACCCATGAGGTATCGTGATCCGGTGTGGGCGGAAGTTCCAGATAGCCATACCCCGTTTCCGGGCGATCAGGTTTGACGCCGAACGTGACAATATGGCCTTCCAATGCGGCTTGGGTCCCAATCTCTACGGCGCGTAGAAACGCGGGACTGTCGGGTAGGAAATGGTCTGAGGGTGTCACCAGACAAAGCGCTTGGGGATCCTTTTCCGCCTGTGCCAGCGTTGCCGCCAGAACAGCAGGGGCCGTGTTGCGCCCACTGGGTTCCAGCAAAATCAGTTCTGGCAAGCCAGCAATTTCGCCCATCTGCTCAACCACGTGAAAGCGATAATCTTCACCCGTGATGATGATTGGGCGCGAAAATCCGCGGCCCTGAAAGCGACGCGCCGTGTGTTGAAACAGGCTGGAGCCGTCGCGAAGTTTGCGAAACTGCTTGGGATAGCTTTGGCGTGAAATCGGCCAGAGCCGCGTTCCGATGCCGCCTGCCAGAATGATCGGAACAATTCTGTTCACACGATGCCTCACCTAATGAATGACGCCGACACTGGCGAACATGTGAGGAATCATGATCCTAAAAAGCAAAAACGGCAAGCCCGAGGGCCTGCCGTTTTCGTTTGATAACCTCTTTCGAGGAGATCAAATTATTCTTCCGACGACGAGTCCGAAGCGGCGATGATGCCAGCAACCAGTGCCAGGCCCAGCAGAGCCATGCCGGTGTTGCCCAGCGAGCTGCCTGCTTCTTCAACAACAACAACTTCTTCTTCGGCTACAACCGAGTCACCATAGGCGCCAGCGAAAGCCGGGGCGGTCAGGGCGATCATGCCGGCAGCGGCAAGGGTCATCACTTTTTTCATGTTCCATACTCCATAATTAATTCGCGGGCATCGCTTGGTTAGCGAGCCGTCCATGATTGTTTTGCACACACGCGGCTCTATTGGAAGTCTGTTTTTGGTTTCAAAGTGCTCACAAGAGAGATGAATCCTACCCTGTGGCAGCATTGCAATACCTGCCTTACCCCGCGAAGATATGGGTAAGGAAAACCTCACCACAATGCGCTGCTGCAGGCTGAATGGCGCCGCCTATACCGCTGTAAGATACGTTTCTTTTCAGAATATTCTTACGATGGCCGGGCGATTCCATCCACAAACGTGTCGCAAGGCGCGCAAGGCTTGCATAGCTGTGCTTGTTGATGCGCTGTCCCGAAGTTGTTGTGAAGTTACAGCTGCTGGCGGCGCGAATCATGAAGTGGCGGCCATGGATGTTGTAGACATTCATGACGCCAATGTTCTCTGCACCCGCGCGATATCGCATGCCCGATGCTTTCAGGCGCGCGTTCAGTGAACGATTTCCGCGTGTTGCCTTGTGGCTTAGGCGGCGGGCACTTGCCATCCATGCTGAATGGCGGGCGGCTTGTTTGCGCAGGCCAGCATTTGAAGCCAGCGGTGACAATCCGCGGCGGCACCGTTCGGCATTGATGTTTGCCAAGATGGCGCGTTCCAACAGGGCTTGGTTCAACCCCTTGTGAGATATGGATTTTTCGGACCCTGGCACATGTTTCACTGCGCAGGCAGCATGGGCTTGTCCCGCAAAGAGCGACACAGAAAGCGCAGCGGCGGCAAGAAGCGGCAAGCCAAATTTCTTTTTCATCACACATCTCCGACAGGTTATGACCTGTCATGCATCGCAGATTTACACGGCATTGCGGTGACGTGAATCTGGCATTTTTGGGACCAGGCTTTTCCGGCGGGATATCGCTTGTAGCGTTGACAGGAAAGGCCTGATGGCGCATCCCGGTTTGGTAAGAATAATGACAAATTTGGTGAGTGTGAGCAGATGAAAATTGCGATGATCGGAACGGGGTATGTCGGGCTGGTATCGGGCATTTGTTTTTCGGATTTTGGTCATGATGTCGTGTGTGTCGACAAGGACCCCTCGAAGATCGCGATGCTCGAACGTGGTGAGGTCCCGATTTATGAGCCGGGCCTTGAGGATTTGATGGCAAAAAACGTTGCCGCTGGCCGACTTTCCTTCACGCAGGAGTTGAAAGAGGCGTTGAAGGGCGCGGATGCGATTTTTATTGCAGTTGGAACGCCAACGCGTCGTGGAGACGGCCATGCGGACCTGACTTATGTATATTCAGCGGCTGAAGAGATTGCTGATTCGCTTGATCACTACGCGGTAATCGTAACCAAATCGACCGTTCCTGTGGGCACCAACCGTAAGGTGAAGCAGATCATTCACAAGGCTGCCCCAGAGCTTGAGTTTGATGTGGCTTCGAACCCGGAATTCCTGCGCGAGGGCGCGGCGATTGACGACTTCATGCGGCCCGACCGAGTGGTGGTTGGCGTGCAGACTGAACGGGCTGCAGATGTCATGGCAGAGATCTATCGCCCGCTTTTCCTGCGCGATTTCCCAATTGTGACCACCGATCTGGAAAGCGCCGAGATGATCAAATACGCGGCCAATGCATTCCTGGCCACCAAGATCACTTTTGTGAACGAGATCGCCGCGCTTTGTGAGCGTGTGGGTGCAGACGTGAAACAGGTGTCAAAAGGCATTGGGCTGGATGGCCGGATCGGCAACAAGTTCCTGCATGCGGGGCCGGGCTACGGCGGCAGTTGTTTCCCCAAGGACACGCGCGCGTTGGCACGGATCGGGCAGGAACATGGGATGCCGATGCAGATCACCGAGACGGTCATATCCGTCAATGACGAGGTTAAGCGGCGTATGATCGACAAGATTGTCGATCTTTGCGACGGTTCTGTTTCCGGCAAGACCATTGCGATGCTGGGCGTCACCTTCAAACCCAATACCGATGACATGCGGGATGCGCCTGCGCTGACCATTGTGCCTGCGTTGATCGGGGCAGGGGCCAAGCTGCGTGTGGTGGACCCGCAAGGGCGTTCTGAGGGGGAAGCGCTTTTACCGGGTGCACATTGGTTTGAAGATGCGTATAAGGCGGCGCAGAATGCGGACGCAGTGGTGATTTTGACCGAGTGGAACGAGTTCCGTGCTCTGGATCTGAAGCGGTTGGCAAAACGGATGGAGACCGCGCGAATGGCAGATTTGCGCAACATTTATTCTCCCAAAGATGCCAAGCGTGCCGGGTTCGAAGCTTACTGCGCCATTGGGCGCCGTGGTTTCGATAAAGATGGATGGGTTGGCTGACCCCCGGTAGGGGTTCGATTGGAACGGAACAGGCTGAGTTTGAAGCGCCTCTTTGACATCACGTTTGCACTTTTGCTTGCCGTACCGGTGATCCCGGTGCTGGCGGTGCTTTATGTTGTGGTGATTGTGAAGGATGGACGACCGTTCATTTATCGTTCCCGCCGCAGCGCCAGTTTTGACCGAGAATTTGACCTTCTGAAAGTGCGCACCATGCGCTCTGTTCCAGCGCATGAGAATGTGGGCATCACCGGCGGGCACAAAAAAAACCGCATCACGCCTCTGGGTCGCAGTATGCGCCGTTGGCGGCTGGATGAATTGCCACAAATCTGGAATGTGCTGAAGGGCGAGATGAGTTTCGTCGGGCCGCGTCCGCCTGATCCGAGATACGTCAAGAAATGTCCCGAGGTTTACAAAGTGGTGCTTCAGGAACGTCCGGGGATTACCGGGCTGGCATCTATTATTTTCCACGGTCATGAAGAGCGGATGCTGGCGAAATGCGCGTCGCAAAAAGAAAGCGAAGCGGTGTATATCCGTCGCTGCATTCCGCGCAAAGCGGAACTGGATGCGATTTATAGCCGCAATAAATCCATCCGGCTGGATATCTATGTCCTGTATCTTACCGCTGCAAAACTGATGCCTTTGCCCGGTCGTCGTGCGCGGCGTATGCGCGGCTAAGACGCGGCAGACGAGGGCCTGCCGCATCTTGTGATGTCTTCAGACGGCTGTGCCATCGGCCACTTTCAGCCAGGCTGTGCCATCGCAATAAGCAAGCTGGGCACCTCCGGACGCATCGGAAACAAACGCGATTGCGCCTGCGCCCTGTGTTGCGGCCGCAGGCAGGCTTGCTACTGTCACCGGGGTCAACCGCATGATGCCATCGACGTCGAGTTTCGCAGCAGGGGCTTTGCCAATGCCGACGTCACCAGTGGTCGAAGCGATCACCGTGTCATTCCACGCAGACCCGTCTGCACTGGTCTTGATCGAGAAATCATCGGTGCCAGCCAAGCCCATTTCAGCGCGACCCGACCAGTTGTTCTGGAACAGCAGCGACCCGGTGTCGCCGGTCGAGGCTTTGTTGACTTTCAGCTGATGTGAACTGCCATCATGGGTCAACAATGTTGCATCCGCTGAAACCGCCAGCCGGTTGGTGGCGTCGGCCGAGGTGTTCACGCCAACAAGGTCAATACCGTTGAGGTCTTGTGAAACAAGGATCCAGCTGCTGCCATCAAAGCGCATCTGTTCACCACTGGCCGTGACATCTGCGCGCCAACCTTCCAGCGGGGTGAAGAACTGCCAGCTGCCATTTTCCAGCAGGGCGATTTTGGTGTCTTCGCCGGCCCAGTCTCCGGTTGCGCCTGCCGCCACCAAATACCGGTCGCCATCGGTTGCTCCGGGCGGTGGGGCGGTGTCATCAGCGGTTTTCACTGACAATTGCACAAGGATATCAAGCAGCCGAAGCGCTTCGTTATGAGTGACGTGTTTCTGCGCCTGTGATGCCTGCAAAAGCGGCAGCGACAGCACTGTGGAATTGCTCATGGGGATCTCCGCAAATTTGAACCTCCCGTCCGAGTGATGCTGCCAATTGGTTAACACCGGGTCAGGGGAGCGTGCGTTGCGGGTGCGGCTTTGGCGCTTCAGTAGGTTTCGATATTGTCTTCCAGGTAGCTTAGTTTTTTCACCCCATCGATGACAAGCTTGTCGCCACCTCCAAAGTCGAAGTGAGCCTTGCCTCCCTTAATTTTTGCGTATTTCAGGATGTTCTTGACAGATTTCCAGCCCCCGCCCCACAAATCGCGATCCAGTCGGATGGTGTCCCATTTATGACTGAAAGCTTTGAAATGATCTCGGCCTGCATTGAAAACGAAGGTATCGCCGCCCTGCCCACCATAGAGCCGGTCATTCCCCGGGCCGCCATCCAGATAGTCCCTGCCTTTATAGCCGCGAAGGGTGTCATTGCCCGAACCGCCCCACAGGTAGTCATGCCCTCCGCCGCCATAAAGCGTATCGTGGCCGTTCCCGCCGTGCATGCGATCGTTTCCACCGAACCCTTTGAAAACGTTATTGGCCCAGTTGCCGGTGAAGACATCCCCGTACTTTGACCCCCAAAGAATCTCGATGCTGTAGAATTTGTCGCCAGACATGGATCCGCCCGCCGTGTTCAGTGCCAGATCGACAGTTGCGGCGCTTGAGCTGTAGCGCATATCAACGGTGTCACGGCCCGTGTCACCATAGTAACGGTCGCTTCCGAGACCGGCGATGAAGCGGTCATTGCCCATGCCGCCGTACAACACATCATCTCCTCCTCGACCGTTCAGAACGTCATGGCCATTTGCACCGCGAAATGTATCGTTTCCTGAAGAGCCGGTCAGGAGGTCTCTTTTGTTTGTGCCAATGAATTCTTCGATCGAAACAAATCTGTCGCGCAGGGCTGCCCCGGCATGCCAACCTTTCGACAGGTTGATCGTTACACCGTTGCTTTGCCCAAGATAGCTGACAGTGTCGAAACCGGTTCCTCCATCAAACAGGTCATTGCCGTTGCCCGAATAGAACAGGTCGTTCCCGTCTTCGCCGTAGGACACATCATTGCCATCCCCACCGCTTAGGATATCGTCGCCGTCTCCACCATTGAGCGTGTCTGTTCCGGCCTGACCAAAGAGGCTATCTGCGCCGTCGTCCCCCGTCAGTATGTCGCCGCCGTATCCACCGAACAATCGGTCGTTGCCCAGATCGCCATGCAGCGTGTCGTTTCCTCCCTCGCCATAAAGCCGATCAGCATCTGTAGAGCCGCGGATAATATCCAGTTGTTCCGACCCTCGGATAATCTCGATCGATACTATCTGATCTCCCGCAGTATCTCCGGCCCCGGTTCCGTTGGTAAAATCGACCACGACACCCCCGCTTATGGATGAGTAGTCCAGGGTATCGATGCCGTCGCCGCCGTTGAAAACGTCTGCACCGCTGCCGCCCACAAATGTGTCGTCACCCGAGCCACCGTGCAGATCGTCATCTCCGTCCCCGCCAAACAGCGAGTCATTGCCGTCACCGCCCAACAGCAGGTCCGCACCCAAACCGCCATAGAGCCGATCATTTCCGCGCCCACCTTCCAATCTGTTGTCTTGATCATCGCCACTCAGCAAATCGTTATAGTTGGAGCCGCGAACCCCTTCGATTTCTGACCAGCTGTCCCCCTGTGCCGCGCCCGAGCCGGTCCCAGACCAAAGCCAAACGTTGGCAGCGCTCTGGGCGGTCTCATAGCTGATCAGATCAAACCCGCTGCCACCCACAAGCTGGTCGTTGCCGCCGCCGCCGATCAGTACGTCATCCCCCTGACCACCCTCTAGATAGTTGTTGCTGGAATTGCCTGAAATCACGTCGTTGTGGTCAGAACCGACAACACGCTCAATAGAGTTGAACTGATCGCCCAGCGCTTCCCCGATTGTGCCGCCGGATTGCAGGCTCAATTCAACACCCTGAGCGGCCGCTGCGTAAGAGACTGTATCCATGCCGGTGCCGCCGAACATCACATCGGCTCCCACGCCCCCAATCAACACATCGTCGCCCGTGCCTCCATAAAGGGAATCATCACCCATATGGCCCTTCAGGACATCATTGCCCGCATTGCCCTGAAGGGTTTCGCTATCATCGGTTCCTCCGATGTTGTCATTCGCGTTTGACCCGCCAATTACCTCGATCGAATGGATCGTATCCCCAAGAGCGTTCCCGGTTCCAACGCCTGTTCTAAAGTCGATTGTGACACCTCCGCTAATACCGGAGTAATCAAGCGTGTCGGTACCTGCGCCACCGATGAATTGATCCGCGCCAGCGCCCCCAGACAGGACGTCATCCCCATTCCCACCGCGCAGGATGTCGTCACCATCATCTCCGTGAAGATGATCGTTTCCGTCGCCGCCTTCCAGCGTATCGTTCCCGTCCCCGCCATGAAGAGTGTCATTGCCGTTTTCGCCAAGCAGAGTGTCCTGGCCGCCCTGGCCATGCACGACGTCATGGCCGTCGCCGCCTTCGATCCTGTTGTTCCCGTGTTCCCCCTCCAAGACGTCACTGCCGTTCGAACCCCTGAGGTCTTCGATGTTGGCCCATGTGTCCCCACTGGCGCCTCCGGTCGCGGTTCCTGTCAGCAGTGACACGTGTACAGACTGTCCTTGATACGCGTAGCTCAAGGTGTCGATCCCTTGTCCACCATCAAGGTGATCCGCGCCCGCGCCACCATTCAGGACGTCATTTCCGTTGCCGCCGAAGAGCTGATTTGCACCGCCATTGCCCGTCAGATGGTCCGCGAATTGAGACCCTTGAACGTTCTCGATGGAATCATATTGATCGCCAAGGGCACCACCGTCACCTGCACCGGTGTTCAGATTGACGGTCACCCCGGTCGCGGCACTTGCATATGACACAGTGTCAATGCCCGCACCGCCATATAAAAGATCGCCACCCTCTGACCACAGTATCGTATCGTTTCCATCAAGGCCGTGCAGGATGTCACGCCCGTCGTCTCCGACCAGAACATCGTCTCCTGCGGTGCCTGAAAAAACGTCGGCGATTTGTTCGAACCCGTTCGGCGGTCTTTCCAACGTCAAGGTGCTGTTGGTGGTGAAATGAGAGGCGTTCAACGCGCCTCCGCCCGCGCGATAGATGTCGAGCGTTTCGTCGCGATATGTGATTTTCGCTCCCCACGACATCGACTGAATGTTCAGCTGATTGGCGTCATAAAGCATATGATAGCCGGACAGATCGAGCGTGTCCTGCGAGGGATTGAAGTCCGTAATCGTGTCCAGTTCGTCGTCGGCCACAAGGCAGAACCTATCTGCGCCGCTTCCTCCGGTCAGAGTGTCTTGGCCATCTCCGTCTTTCAGAATATCCGCGCCGTTGCCCCCCGACAGGGTGTCATTCCCCAACCCACCCAGCAGCATATCCTGCGAGGCGCCACCGGCCAGAGTGTCGCTGCCAATCCCCCCTTCAATGATCTGACCAAGACTGCCGGGGTCAATCGTGTAACTCGTTATTCCTGCTTCTGTTTCACTGGTCACATAGACGACAATCTGACCACCGATATTCACCATTTCCAACGCAGAGATGTTTTGCAGCGTCGTCGAATTGGTGTCCTCAATCGTGTCCAGCAACACCAAGGTGCCATCCGACAAGACGGTGAATAACGACAACCCGTCATCCGATCCCCCGGCGACGACATAGGCGCGGTCTCCAACGGTGATGGAGGCGATCTCGGTCACGTCAGAGAAACGGGTAAAGAGGTTGTCGATCACGTGGTCAACCGGCGTGAGCTTCCCATCTGAAGCAACTTCCAGAACGGTCAAGGAAGAGCTGCCGGCAGCCGCCGCGATCACAAAAGACGACCCTCCGACTTCTACCGTTGTGATCTTTGTTGGATTGCCCACTGGAAAGTAGTTTTCCGCGGCGAAATCGCTGACCAGTGTCGGTGTCCCATTGCTGTCCAGTGTGAAGCTTTGAATGCCGTCATGTAGCGAAGAAATGGCAATTAGAACTTCTGTGCCGCCAACATTGATGGTTTCAAAGTCCACGATGTCCGGCTCATCAATCGATGCGAACTGGCTATGATCACTTTCAAGGGTGAAAGTGTTCGATGCATCGACCGTGTAGTGCTTGAACCCTGTGCCTGTGGTGCTCGCGGCATAGATATGTGTTGTTCCATCAATCTGGGCCGCGTGGAAAGCGGACAGAAGCCCGACGCCACTTGGGCCCCATTGGTACTGCTCGACATTGCCCAGCCCCGCATTGCCTTGCGTGTCGAAGCCGGAAAGAAGCCAGTCATACTGGCCAAAGGCAAGCAGGGTTTCAGATCCATTGTGTTCGACAACTTCCAGCGTTGGCACTGGCGAGGCCACCGTGCCGCTGCTTGTCGCGATCTGTTCACGGAGGGTCAGGGTCCCGCCTGAGCCGATGGAAAACGCCATCACCCCGTCTGCAGAACCGCTCACCGTGTACAGATACGCTTGGCCACCCTGCCATGTGATCTGCACGTCCGTGATGCCGGACTCGTAGAGTATGCTGGCACCAGCAACGGTACCAGCGAAACTAAAACTGGCCACCCCGACCACCTCGATATTTCACCCACGCACAAATTGGCGCAGACCCAATATCGGGGCGCAGTTCTTAACAGCGATTTATGGAAACTAAGAAACGCGCAACTATTTGTTAGCAATTGATAATTAATGAAATGTTGATTTTCGAACCCATAGACTGACCGGGTCAGCGACCTAAAAATGCCTCATTTCCAGCTTAGCGTACTGACGTTGAGAATTGCGGCCCGATGAAGAATATGGAGTTGAGTAAATGCACAAGGCTGAAACTTTTTTCCAATGGGGAGCTCAGGCAAACAATGTCGTAACGAGCTATCAAGCCAAACCCTTTGGTGGCGACCAAGGTCTTGCCTATCATTTGACGTCGGGTTTCGCGGCCTACTTAAAAACACCTAAGAACGCCCATTTTGATCTCGAACCCGGGCGTGTCATTACCTTCAATGCCGACAAGCTTTCAAAATCAGGGAAGTGGTTTGCTTACAAAGCACTCGCCGCCTGGTCTGCCGTTTCAGGTATCAGCTTCAAGAAAGTGGCCTTTTCAAAATCTGACATTCGTTTCGACGATGCCCAGAAGGGGGCCTATAGCGTCAACTACTACAAAGGCAGCGAGATCGTTAAGGCGCATATCAATGTCTCGAAAGATTGGATTGCTGGGGATGCTTACAAGCTCGTCAGCTATGGCTATCAGACCTATCTACACGAATTGGGCCATGCATTGGGTCTGGGACACCCCGGCAATTACAATGGTCATGGCAGTTTTCATAAACACGCAAAATTTGCCGATGACAGCTGGCAATCCAGTGTCATGTCTTACTTTTCGCAAACGGAAAACCCAAACGTTGTTGGTTCGAAAGCGTATGTGGTGACGCCAATGTCGGCAGATATTCACGCGATTCAGAACCTCTATGGTGTCCCGAGTGGGGCCAAGAAAGTGAATGCCGGAAACACAATTTGGGGGGTGCATTCGAACGCAGCAGGTCCGGCCAAGCTTTTTTCGAAAACCAAATATGTGGGTGCCATGACCGTTTTTGATCAAGGTGGCATCGATGTTCTGAAGTTCACTCATACCCTGAAGGACCAGAAAATATCCCTGTCGCCGGGGAGCTTTTCCAATGTGCGTGGCAAATATAAAAATGTGAAAATCGAGAAAAAAACGATCATCGAGAATATCAAATCTGGTGCTGGAGATGATCAGTTGTTTGGAAACTGGGTCGCAAACAAAATCTGGGCGGGCAACGGAAATGACCTTGTTAGAAGCTGGAGGGGGAATGACATGGTCAATGGACTGGGGGGAAATGATCGGATTTTCGGGGGCGATGGGAATGATCGTCTCTATGGCGCGGATGGGAATGACTATCTTGTTGGGGATGGCGGTAGCGACAAAATCTATGGCGGTAACCATGCTGATACGGTCTATGGATCAACGGGGCATGACCTGATCTCGGGGGGGCGGGGCAACGATCACCTCTATGGCGGGGATCAGAACGATCAGCTTTATGGAAACACCGGAAGCGATTTCCTTATTGGTGGGAACGGAAACGATCAGCTTTATGGTGGCGATCATACGGACTTTCTATATGGCTCCGCTGGGAATGATGTTCTTGTTGGCGGAAATGGGAACGACAGGCTGTATGGCGGGGACCACGATGATCAGCTTGGTGGTTCTTCAGGCGATGATATTCTGAGCGGTGGAAGTGGTGCGGACCTGTTGACAGGCGGTCTTGGTGCGGATGTTTTTGAATTCACTGCAGGCAACGATACAATTGTCGACTTTAATAGATCTGAACGGGATACGATCAGAATTAAAGCGAGCCTTGTTGCCACAACAGATGCCGCTCAGTTCCTGATCGACAACGCGGAGATCGTGAATGGAAACGCGGTGATAACGCTGGACAATGGCGACAGTCTGACCGTGAATGGCGTAACGGGCTTAACCGCGCTTGCGGATGACATACAGTTTTTCTAGCGACTGCTCGATTTAGGACTATGGCCCGTGTATGATTTTTTGGTGCGCAGGGCCCTGCTCCCCTGATCCGACGACACCCATTTTGGGCCAGTTTGTCTGGCACGTGATCAATAGAATTTGCTTTGCTTCGGTGGATATGAAACAACCCCTCTGGATTTGAAATGGCGGAGTTGGCGATGAAAATTCTACTCGTAGGGGCGGGGCTGAGCGGCGCCGTGATTGGTCGCAAGCTTGCCGAAGCTGGTCATGATATCACTATTGTCGACAGCCGGTCTCATGTGGCGGGGAATTGCCATACCGAACGCGACGATGAAACGGGTGTCATGGTGCACGTCTATGGCCCGCATATCTTCCACACGGATGATGAAGAGGTCTGGACCTACGTCAACAGTTTCACCCCCTTCCTGCCTTACAAGAACCGGGTGAAAACGACGGCCAAGGGCACTGTGTTTTCGTTGCCGATCAATCTTCACACGATCAACCAGTTCTTCGGACGTGCAATGCGCCCGGAAGAGGCCCATGCGTTCATCACCAGTGAACAGGCCGACACCAGCATCAGCGACCCGCAAACCTTCGAAGAGCAGGCCATGCGGTTTGTCGGTAAAGACCTCTACGAGGCGTTCTTCAAAGGGTACACGATCAAACAATGGGGCATGCATCCATCTGAGCTGCCCGCAAGTATCCTCAAGCGGCTGCCTGTGCGTTTCAACTATGATGACAACTATTTCTTTCACAAGTTTCAGGGCATGCCAGAGCAGGGGTATACGGCACTGATCGAGGCGATTTTGGATCACCCTTCGATCACCGTTCATCTCGAAACGACCTTTTCTCGCGATCAGGCCGATGGGTATGACCACGTGTTCTATTCCGGGCCGCTAGATGGCTATTTCGACTATGAACTGGGTCGTTTGGGCTATCGCACCCTTGATTTCGAACGTTTTTCTCATGACGGGGATTATCAAGGCTGTGCGGTGATGAACTATGGCGAGGAGAGCGTGCCATACACCCGGATCACCGAACACAAGCATTTCAGCCCATGGGAAAGCCATGACCAGTCTGTGTGCTACCGCGAGTTCTCGCGTGAATGCGGGCCGGATGATATCCCTTACTACCCGATCCGCCAGGTAGATGAAAAAGCGCTGCTGGCAGAGTATGTCGCACTGGCAAAGCAGACTGCGCGTGTCAGTTTCGTTGGCCGGTTGGGCACCTATCGTTACCTCGATATGGATGTGACAATCCGCGAGGCTTTGGATGCTGCGGACGGTTTTCTGTCGGCCAGCTCAAATGGCGGCAAGGTTCCGGCGTTTTTTGTCGATCCGCTTTGACCTGACGGCGCGCGGCTTTTGCACCCTGCTAGCCAGCATCCCGGCCATTCATGATCTCAAGCACTTCGGCATGAGACCGTTTTGAACAGCGGCGCAGCCCGTCGCGGATGCCGATCTTGCGCAAGCGTTCGTATTTGTCCCTGTTGTCGCCATAGCGGTTCGCCACGCGTTTCCACTGGATCAGCAACAGGGGCAGAAGCGCCCAGAACATAATCCCTCCGGCGCGGCGGTACATCATCAGACCGTTGCGGTAGGCGTAGTAGACTTTCCACAGAGGGGTGTAGGTTTTCTTCTGTCCGGGCGTGAAGGTCGTGCAATCGTGCACAAACCGAAGGGCCGGGTCGAAGTTGATCTTGAACCCCTGCTTGCGCAGCCCCAGCGTATAGATCACGTCATCGCCGTAGATGAACAGACCGGGGTCAGGGTAGCCCGCGACCTCGACCATCTGGCGCGAGATGAACAGGCCAACAAAAGAGGTCAGGTCAATCGGGTGTGGCGTGGGTGCAGAGTAAGCATCATGGGGAATGTGATAGCCATCCCGTCCCTTCACAAGCGTGCGCAGGAAAATGCGCGGGTGCCAGAACGGGTTTTCTGACGGGCGGTTCATTTCGCAGATGCGGCCGTCCGGGTAATAGACCGCAGCAGCAACCGCGGTGTTTTCATCAGGCGCAGAAGTCACGAAGCTTTCGAACGCGCCAACCTCGGCCCAGGCGTCGTCATCCATCACCACTGCCCAGTCGGCATGATGATGCCCGAAGGCACGCCGCAGCCCTTTCTCAAATCCCCCGGCACCACCAAGGTTTCGGGTCGAGGTCATCACATCGACACGAGGGTCGGTTACGGTATCAAGCCATTCGGCCGTCCCATCGGTCGACGCGTTGTTGACCACCACAATCGTATCAAGCGCATGGGGGGCGTTTTCAAGCAAATGCGAAATCGTCAGCTTGAGTTTGGCAAGTCGGTTATATGTCACCACGACGGCGATGAGTTTTAGGCGGCTTGATAGGTCGTTGGTTTGACGTGTCAATGGGCTGCCCTTTATTTTGCCGCTTGGCCGAAATATCCGGACTATTCCCCATAGTTGCATGGCAATGTCAATGATTCCCACAATCCACCATGCCCCCTACAAGGGTGGGGTGTCCGTCGCGCCGGATATTTTTTTCTACCGGTGCCTCGCATCGGTTCGGGTGCAATTGATTTATTTGGTTTGAGTTGCTAACCGGACGCAAGAGATTGAAGAGGCGTGAGGATAACAAGGTGCAAGATTTGGATGAATGCATGGACAGGTTGATGGGGAAACTCCCGATCGAACCTAACAGCATGCTTGCCCATATCCACATTCCGAAGACTGCAGGTGTTGCCGTTCAATCGGTTTTGAAGGCGGAGTTTTCGCCCAACCTGCATCTTGCATGGGACAAGGCGCGCGAAGAATGGAAGCAGGCCAATAGCAAGGCCCCCTATGATGGTAAGTTCCTGACGGGGCACTTGGAATTTTCAGGGTTGTTCTATCCGGGACTTCCCCGCCCTCGGCCAATTTACTGTATCGCGGTCATCCGCGAACCGCTCAAGCGGGTGGTGTCCTTGTACAACTACAATCGCAGCAACATGCACCCGAGACACGCCAGTTTCGCCGAGAAGTTTGCATCCCTGGACGACTATGTGCTGACCTTTACCGGGGCGAAGCGGGCGGCGAACCGGCAAGTGAGATGGTTGTGTGGCAGGGTCAATGATCGTGACCTTCTGATGGCTAGGTTGAACAAGCACTATATCGGTGTGGCCACACAGGACCGCACTGATTGGTATCTGTCGCGTGTTGTCAGTGCGGTGAAGCAGGAGGACCGGACTATCGAGGTGCCGGTTGTGAACACGCTCAAACGAGTCGAGCACGGCACAGTGGTGACCGAAGCGGATATCAGTCCCGTCGTTTTGGAGAAGTTCCGCAACGCCAACCAGCTGGATTTGGAGCTATACGATACGATCATGGAGCAGCAGGAGAAGTTGGGGGCCTATCCGAATACCCCCCGGGCCGCGCAACCTCCGACGCTTCAGGACAAGGCAAAATACCACCTGCGCCGTGTGATCAATTCGCTGCGGTCGTGAGGCCGTAGACTTGGCGAGCGCTCTGTCTGGTCAGCGCAGCATATCGACCAGTTTTCTGACCAAATTATGTGGCAGATAGCCCCGCACGCGTTTGGGCAGGCGTTGATAGACCATGCGCAGGGATCGGTAGAGCGTCATCTTCGGCTGATTGAAAGAGGCGCGCCCCAACAGATCTTTTGGATGGGGGAAAAGCTGAATCAGGTGTTTGCGCTTTAGCTGGATAATCAGGATTTCGTAGTATGGGGTGTGACGGGCATGCTCCCAGAACACCCAGCTCAGCGGGTGAACCGTGTTGTGCCACGGTTTGGCAATACCGGCGAAATGGGCAATCTTGGGTGACTGGCGGCCCGCATTCAGCTCGGCGAGATGTTCTGCGCCGAGTGCTGTCATTAGGTCGTCTGCAACGTGATATACATTCCACTCTTGCCCGATTTTCACCGCATCGCGGGCGAGGTGTTTGTTCAGAACATCCTGATCCAGGAACCAGTATTTGTTCTTCTGGATGTCGTCGACTAGGATGCGCGACATGTTCCGTTTGCGCAGTTCGTCAAGGTTCATCAACAAGGTGCCAGCTTGGAAGTACTGGTTTTCGATGCCGTCCAGACCCAAGACGTTCGCGGCATAAGTCTTGGCTGGAATTGTCCCCGTGGCAATGTCGCTGGGTGTGCCGCTTTCCTGAAATCCAACATTGATGAAGTCTGTCGCAGCAGCGATTGGCGCGTTTCCGAGTTCGGTCTCCCACAGCTCGATGATATCTTCGACCGCAGTCATGTCTGCGTCCAGATACAGGATCTTCTTATGATTGGGCAGCAGGTCTGGCAGGATCAGACGATAAAAGGTTTCTTTGGAGAATGGCGGGCGTAGATAGACGTTTGAAAACGCATGCGCCATTGAAAGAACTTGAACATTTACAAGCGGATATCGTTTTGCGTAACGACGGAAGTGGTCGATATCCTGTGCGGATAGGCCGCCTTCGAGCAGGATGATGTTGATGCCGTAGTCGCGTTTGCGATTGCGGATGACCGATGCCACAAGAACGTGGCAATAGGGCGCGAAATTGGCATCCGTGGCGACCGCCAGCTGCATGGTCTGTTCGACGTCGTCAAATTCGAAAAACTCCGGGATCGGCTCTAACGGGTCAGTGTTCTCGATGAAACACAGAGGAACCTCCAGAACACGGGTCTCCGGGTGCATTTCGCGATAGCGCCGCAGGTAGACGTTGAAGAGACGCTCGGACAGATATCCGAAAACACGTGCGGCTTGCTGGTCGCGCGCACTGGCATCGATCCGCTTCTCTGCTTTGAACAAGATGTCAAAAAGCCAGCTGCTGTAGTCGTCAAAAATGTCTTTGCGCAGCAGGAACGTGTTGGTCTGATAAAAAACCGTTCCGTCAAACTCAGCCTTGCAGGCGTTTACGTACTCAGGGTGATCGCTTGCGATAATCTCTTCCACAAGGTCCAGATCCGAACCGATGTGATGTTCGGATTTTGCGTATTGTTCGCGCGTAGATCTGAAGCCGATATTGCTGACGTCAAAGGGGATTGGAAGAACGATGTCATATTCGGCCACGCAGCGTTCGATTTGGTCTGTTGATTGGCCGATGTCATCGATGAAGCCGTAGAAGAACCCGGGCAGCCGTGTCCCGTGGATGGACAATGTGTCCTTGTTTGTATCCGGGTTGATTTGCAGAAATCGGCGGTAGTGTTGCAGGCCCACATGTGAGGATGTGGTGTCGTTCTTCCACGCCCAATACTGGGCTGTCAGCTCGCAGAAATATGGGTTCTTTTCTGAAATATGATCGCCTTCATCATCTCGTTGCATGGGCAAGACATGATCGGACGCTGCAGCGCCAACATGGATGGGTCGCACTGAATCGTTCTCAAGAATATGAGAGGCTTTGTGGTAGGCAGTGTAAAGCGTGGCGGTCATGTATGGGTCTTTCAGGGGCGGCAAACGCGCTTTAGTTAGAGTATGCCCCCTTGATAGGCAAGGATTGGCCTATGGTGGCGACGTGCCAATCAGCTTGCGTCGCCTGTTTATTTGAACATGATGTCGTTGTAGTAGCGCTTGAGAAGTACGAGCCCCAAGGCCGTAAACGTGATCGACAGCCCGAAGACATAAATATACGAAATATACGTGGGTTCATACGTGGCAAAGACACCCATTCGCATCTGGCCAATCACGTGCACCACAGGATTGTACCACAAAATGTCTTGCGCGTTTTGAGGTAGGTCTTCAAAATTGTAGAGCACGCCAGATATCAAAAATAGCGGGCGCGTCAGGATGCCCCAAAGCTGTTTCCAAACAGGAACGCGCCAGAACAAAAAGCAGTTCATCATTCCGAAACCCAATGCCAGCGAAACAGCCATCATGAATGCCAGGGCCATTTGCGGGACGTTCAGAAAGACAAAGGATGGGCTGATGATCACCATGCCGCCAATCAGAACGAAACTGATGACGAAATGGGTCAGGCTATTCAGTGTGATCCGGGCAATGATCGCATCCACAAAGGTGACCCTTGGGTAGCCCAGCAATGCCTTGGAAAACTTGATTGATGCCGCCGTTTTGTTGCTTGTTTGCGTGAACAGCTGCATCGGCAGCATGCCTGTTGCGTAGTAAAGCGCGAAGCTATCCCCAATAGAGGGTGAACGCAGGGCAAGCGAGAAGATAACGGTCAGGAAGGCGATGCCACCAATGGGTTCCGCGAGCGCCCAGAAGTAGCCCATAGATGAACGTCCATAAGTCGAACTCATCTCACGCAGCATGAGTGCGACGATTGCGCGACCCATCTTAAATCGTGTCGGGTCCTGTGGTGTAGCTGCTACCATATTCTCAATATCGAGTTGATTCGTTTCGTCAGGTGTCCGATAAGTGCCCCAAAGCACTCGTTTTGCAAAGTGTTTCAACTTGGATACACAAATGAATACAGCAGTTAAAGCTTCCGTTGAGGAAAAGCGGCCAGACGCCGATGACGCCGCCAAGGACGCCAAAGCCGAGGCGAAGGCGCTGGATGACGAACTGGATGATGATGGATGGGGAGATGCCCCTATCAAGAAAGACAAACAGACCGCATCCGCTCAGCCAGAAGCAACCGCTGATCAGAACACGTCCGAGCAATCGGCTGATAATTCAAAGCAGGACGTAACTGAGCCGCAAACGGAGCCAGCCAAGCAACAAGAGCCTGCTCAGAAACCGGATGAGAAGCCACTCCCTCAGCCCGCTGGACCAGCTAGGCTGCGCAAGCGTCACGGCCTTGTAAAAAAGACATTTATTGGCGCCGTTGTGGTGCCCGTTCTATTGGCGACCGCTTACCTTACGCTGATTGCCAAAGATCAATATGCGTCTCATCTTGGCTTTTTCGTTCGCGCTGAAGATCAAGCTTCTCCTGTCGAGATGCTCGGGGGCATTGCACAATTGTCGGGGTCCTCAAGCGGTTCTGACACCGATGTTCTGTTCGAGTTCATCCAAAGCCAGAGGATTGTGCGCCTGGTGGATGAGGCGCTTGATCTGAAGGCTATGTACCATATGCCAAGTGACCCGATATTTGGCGTTAAACAAGATGCCACCATCGAGGAACTACAGTCGTTCTGGAAGCGGGTTGTTAAGGTGTTTTACGACAGTGGGGCTGGGCTGATTGAAGTCCGCGTCACAGCATTTCGCCCTGAAGATGCGAAAGCGGTTGCTGATCAGATTTACGACGAAAGCTCTCGCATGATCAATGATCTGACGGCAATTGCCAGAAATGATGCGACGAGCTATGCGCGTGCAGAGCTGGATGCAGCATTGGAGCGATTGCGCGAGGCGCGCACGGCCATTCAAACATTCCGTCTGAGGACACAGATCATTGACCCTGAAGCCGACATTCTCGGGCGCATGGGGCTTTTGAATTCACTTCAGACGCAATTGGCATCAGCGCAAATCGAACTTGATTTGTATACGCAGACCGCGCGCGCAGGTGATCCGCGTTTGGTTCAGGCGCGTCGTCGCGTTGAAGTGATCGAGCAGCGCTTGGCCGACGAGCGTGAACGGTTCAGTTCAGAAGAGGGCACGATCAGTGGCGCCTACGCAGATTTGATCGGTGAATATGAACGTCTTTCGGTAGACCGGAAGTTTGCGGAAACCACTTACCTATCAGCCTTGGCCAATCTTGACGCAGCAACAGCAGAGGCGTCGCGTAAGTCGCGGTATCTTGCGGCCTATATCGAGCCAACTCTCGCTGAATCAGCACAGCACCCTCAGCGGCTCATTATCATCGGAACCATTGCGGTTTTCTTGCTCGGGCTTTGGGTTGTGGCGACGATGATCTACTATTCTGTACGCGACAGGCGCTAACGAGGTCGCGATGATCAGGATAAGGAACCTGCGCAAAGCCTACTATTTGAACGGGCAGACAAATGTTGTCGCTGACAATATCAGTATCGATTTTGAGTCAGGAAAGGTCATTGGCCTGCTGGGCGGCAACGGTGCGGGAAAATCCAGCCTTCTTCGCATGGTTGCAGGTGTTATGGCGAAGGACAGCGGCACGATAGATATTTCGGGTACAGTAAGTTGGCCGATTGGATTTTCGGGCAGTTTCCACCCGGATCTTACAGGTGCGCAAAACACCAAGTTTCTAGCACGTATTTATGGTGTGGATACGGATGAGCTGCGCGCCTATGTCGAGGAGTTTGCCGAACTTGGGCAGCGTTTTTATCTGCCTATTCGAACCTACTCATCAGGTATGCGTTCGCGCCTGGCCTTTGGTGTGTCTATGGGGATCAAGTTCGATACCTACCTGGTCGATGAGGTTACGTCAGTCGGCGATGCGCGGTTTCGCAAGAAAAGCATGCGTGTTTTCACGGACCGGATGCAGTCCAGCGGTGCGCTTTTGGTGACGCATAATTTGAACGTGATCCAACGGGTGTGTGACCAGGCCTGTATATTGCACAAGGGCAAGATCATGCATTTCAAGGATGTTGGTGAGGCGGTCGAGAAGCACCGGGAAATGAGCGCGTAGTTAACTTGAAGTCTTCGGCAAAGCGCTGCTGGTTGTGTTCTGGGTGGCGCACATGTCAAAATATGCGATACCCACCTTGTTAAATTTGGCTTTCCCCCCTATGGTCCACGGCGATTTGTAGACTGTTTAGCGTCAATGGATCTGGCACATTGGGGGTGCGTATATGCGCTTGATTTTGGTTGTTATTTCGCTCTTGGCCGTGGGTGCATGCGGTGCGCCTCGCGGGGCCGCTTTTCAATCTGAGGTCGTTGGAAGTGAAAACACGACGCATTCAGATCTTGCTGTCTATCGTGTGACACGCGAAAGCTTGCCGAAATTCTCCAAGTGGCCAGCGGCGGACAGCAAGAAAAGCTATTCTTGGCCCGGCAAGGGTGCAGTCGGATCAGACAAGCCCATTCGCGCTTTTGATCGTGTGAATATCACGGTTTGGGACAGTGAAGAGGACAGCCTTTTGTCTTCTCCCTCGCAGAAGACTGTAAGCATGCAGGACATGCAGGTGTCTGCGGGCGGAACCATTTTCCTGCCGTTTGTGGGTACCGTTCACATTGCCGGTTTGTCGCAGCCTTCAGCGCGTGCACGTATCCAGCGTAAATATGAAGAGGTCATTCCTTCGGCTCAGGTTCAGCTTGGGGTGCAGCAAGGTGTTCGTGGTGCCGTATCGGTTGTGGCGGGTGTTTCAAACCCTGGCCCGATCCCGCTTGAGGATCCGAACATGACCGTCCTGAACGCGATCGCCACGTCCGGAGGCCCGCAGCAAAATCTCAAGAACCCGCAAGTTAAGCTGATCCGTGGTGGCCGTACTTATATGCGGTCGCTTGATCATGTGATGAGCCGTTCTTCAGCAGATGTTGCCCTGCGTCCCGGTGACAAGATCGCCTTGGTTTCAGACAGCCGTTATTTCCGCTCGCTTGGGGCCGCGAGCAAAGAAGCCATTGTGCCTTTCTCGCGGTCAGAGATCTCTGCCCTTGATGCCATGTCGATGATCGGTGGGTTGACCGACGGACGCGCAAATCCCAAAGGTATCCTAGTGCTTCGCAACTATTCGTCGAAAGCCGTGCGCAATGACGGCAATGGCCCCGAAAACGAGCGTACAGTTTTCGTGATCGACCTGACGACGGCTGATGGCTTGTTCAGCGCGGGTAAGTTTGAGGTGCAGGATCGCGACACTGTTCTTGTCACCGAAAGCTCAATTGCTTCGGCGGGCGTTTTGTTGGGCGTTTTGCGCCAGTTGACGGGGATCACCTACGATATCAGTCGACTTTGATCTGACAGATACTATGAAAAACCAAACGGGGCGCATCACTGGGTGCGCCCTTTTCGTGTCCGGTGCTTGCCTCTGACAGCAACAACTTGACCCGGTCCCCTGTGCTGCCTACCCATGTAGTTTCAGGAGGATTGCCATGCGCCCAATAGATGAAGCCCTGATCGTTATCGATGTGCAGAATGACTTCTGCCCGGGCGGAGCGCTTGCCGTCGCCGATGGCGACCAGATCGTGCCGCTGATCAACGCCATGCTGCCTGAGTTCGCTGTTGGGGTGCTCACGCAGGACTGGCACCCGGCGGGCCATTCGTCTTTCGCGACCTCCCACGACGGCAAAGCCCCGTTTGAGATGACCGAAATGCCCTATGGCCCCCAAGTCCTTTGGCCCGACCACTGCGTGCAGGGCACCGAAGGCGCGGCCTTCCACCCTGACCTCTTGACTGACCCCGCCGACCTTGTGATCCGCAAAGGTTTCCGCCCGCAGATCGACAGCTACTCGGCATTTTTCGAGAACGACCAGACCACGCCGACTGGGCTGGAGGGCTACCTGCGTAGCCGTGGCGTCACCAAGTTGACCCTAGTCGGCCTCGCCACTGATTTCTGCGTCGCCTACTCGGCCATCGACGGCGCCAAACTGGGTTTCGACGTCACCGTGCTGGAACACGCTTGCCGGGCCATCGGCCTTGACGGCTCGCTTGCCACAGCGCGTGACAACATGCGCGCCGCAGGCGTCACGCTGGAGGCGTAAATGGTCGATATTGCCACCCGCGTCTACAATCACAGCTTCAAGATCGACCCGATCGTCCGCTCGCTGATCGACACCGATTTCTACAAGCTGCTCATGTGTCAGTCGGTCTTCCGCAACAAACCCGACGCGCAGGTCACCTTCAGCCTGATCAACCGCTCAAAACACGTGCCCCTTGCTGACCTCATCGACGAAGGTGAACTGCGTGAGCAACTCGATCATATCCGCTCGCTATCGCTGTCGCGTGGCGAAAGCACATGGCTGCGCGGTAACACCTTCTATGGCAAACGCCAGATGTTCCGCCCCGACTTCATGGAGTGGTTCGAGAACATGCGCCTCCCCGCCTACCACCTCGAACGCGTGGGCGACCAATACGAACTCACCTTCGAAGGCTCCTGGCCCGAGGTTATGCTGTGGGAAATCCCCGCGCTCTCCGTCCTCATGGAACTCCGCTCCCGCGCCGTCCTGCGCGGCATGGGCAAGTTCGAACTGCAAGTCCTCTACGCCCGCGCCATGACCCGCGCGTGGGAGAAGATTTCCGGGCTCCGCACCCTCGACACCCTCCGCCTTGCAGATTTCGGCACCCGCCGCCGCCACTCCTATCTCTGGCAGGACTGGTGCGTGCAAGCGGCGATGGAGGGGTTGGGCGGCAGCTTCGTCGGCACCTCGAACTGCCACATCGCCATGAAACGTGACATCGAGGCGATCGGCACCAACGCCCACGAACTCCCCATGGTCTACGCGGCCTTGGCCCAAGACGACGCCGAACTCGCCCAAGCCCCCTATGACGTGCTCGCTGACTGGCAACAGGAGCACGACGGCAACCTGCGCATCATCCTGCCCGACACCTATGGCACCGAAGGCTTCCTTCAGAACGCCCCTGATTGGCTGGCCGGTTGGACCGGCATCCGCATCGACAGCGGAGACCCCGCGACGGGCGCCGAGACCGCCATCAACTGGTGGAAATCCCGCGGCGAGGATCCCACCCAGAAAATGGTTATCTTCTCGGACGGTCTGGACACCGACAAAATCATCGAACTGCACCAGCAATTCGCGGGTCGAGTGCGCACCAGCTTTGGATGGGGTACGCTCCTGACCAACGATTTCCGAGACCTCGTGCCGGACAACGCCCTCGCCCCGTTCTCGCTGGTCTGTAAGGCCGTGAAAGCAAACGGGAGGGCGACGGTGAAACTGTCCGACAACCCCAACAAGGCGATGGGTCCGGAGGACGAGATTGCGCGCTGTAAGCGGGTGTTTGGCGTCGGCGAGCAGGTGGGGATGGAGGTGGTGGTTTAAGCTTGGAACTAAGAAAGTTGAGCTACGCGCCAGATACCTGTAGCCATTTTAGCCATAGAAGATTGCCGATCATTAATAGCATCTATATCCCAAGTTTGGTAGCTTGCCGCTAACTTCGAAGTTGTCAGAATCTTACTTTTTGCAAGCTCAGGGCGTTTATCATTGTAGGATTTGTTGCCGATAGATCGGTTTGTTTGTTCCTCTAGAAGCGTCATGTTCCCGATCCTGTAGACTTCCGCTGCTGCCGTCGCGTCGTCAAATTCGGGCCAGTTCTTATCTGGGTTTTCAGGAAGAATATGCTCTACGCTGATTGCGGGAGGCGGCCAAGAGAATGCCGTTTGAGTTTCTTGGGCTTGGATCTTTGCGAGCAAATAGCGGACAATCTGCTTATTTCGACTGTTTGTCGTGTCAAATGTTTTGGTTTCAAAACTAGCCTTAAAAACTTGATCACTTGGATAAACAGAACGAAGTTCGCTTAGTACTTCGTTTGAATTTATTAGGTCCCCTTTTGATATTGCGATTGCGACGCGCGAATAGGTCCGTTCTTGTTCCGCTGCCTGTAGATTGCTGATAACATTGTAGCGCATTGTGATGTTCACAATGCCTTTGAGTATCTGACTAAAGCCGTTCGGGATGCGATCTTGAGCCGCCATCAAAAGCGCGAAGGGTTGACGTACACTGAACATTTTCAAAAGCTTGGCGTTGTCTTTGTCTTCGCCAGTCCACGCTGATTGATCTGGTTGGCTCAGGGAAAGATAAGTTTCCATCCCATCTTCAAGACCCGAAATCAGTTCGAAAGCTTGTTTTCTGTCGTCGATACTTCTCTTAATTACTTTGAAGAGTTCTGATTGGCGAACAAATGAGCGACGCGCTCCCCAATAGGTGCGCAAGTATGACGTAATGTTCTCCGATTGAAGTCGCTCCAGAATATTTGACCATCTTTGTTCGACCCTATCCATTTCCTCGTCGTGCTTCTTAGGGTCAGCGTCCCTACTGATTACTGAGAACAGGTAGTTCTTAAGCAGGTCAGGTGCAGCAAGCTTCACTCCTCTTGCGTTTAGAGTCTCGAATACTTTGTATGCGTTTAGCTCATCATCAACAGTAATAACCGTGAAAAACAAACCCCGACTCAGCGTGTCCACGAACTGGGCGATCACTTCGCCGTGTTCGTCTTCAGGTCTTCCAGTTGCTCTGACGTGTTCCGCAAATTTCTTCGAAAACCAATCTGTAGCCTTTCGCATTGAATGCTCAGACGCTTTGAAACCACGCGACGGCATTGTGCGCAACGTTGTCAAATAGGTTTGGTAGTAGTGATCGTTGTTTCGATTCAAAGTGAGTTTAGAATTAACCTCCAGCGAAACCGTGTCAATTTGTCCTATGTAGGTTCTCCGCAGTTCCTCAAGTCTTTGTTCGTTTTTGAGTTCATCATACCCGGAAGCCTTTAATTCTTTGAGCTTCCGCATCGCCGAAAGAACCAAAAGGGAGAGGGTGGTCATTCGTTGCTGCCCATCAATGATGTCCAACACATCTCCCTTTTTGGGTTGCAAGACCAAATAGCCCATATAGTGAGATCCACCATCTGGTTCTTCCATCAAATCAAGAACGTCAGACCAGAGGTCATCCCATTGCTCTTCTTTCCAGCTATAGTCTCTTTGAAATCTTGGGATCTGTAATGTACCGCCTCCAGCGAGCAACTGCCGATATGTATTGTTGTCTGTACTAAATGTCTTTGTCGCCATAAGTGCCTCTCGATCTACCGAACAACATCCACTTAAATTAGATTAGCTGCAATAGATTCAGCCTCAAACCCTTTAAACCCCAACCCAAAACGCCGTAGAACTTTCAACTTCCCGGCCTGTCCCGCGTTAAAAGGTTTAAACATTTCCGCTTGTCACGCGGCCCATCCTCTCCCGAGGAAATTCCGGGCGGCGGTGACGGCTTTTTGGGTATAGCTCGCGGCCTCGGGGTCGCATGGGGATTGCTGCGCGGTGGTGCTCGACCGCGGGTGCAGAGATTGGGGTGGGCGTCTGGCGCCCAACCCGGTGTTTGGGCGTATCAGCTGCGCGACAGGACGCTGGCGGGGCGGATGTTGTAAAGGCCCGAGGTCAGCAGCCCGGCGATGACAGCTTTGGCGATATCTCCGGGAACATAGACGCCCATCACGGCCGCCATGGCCATGATCGGTTTGCCCAGCACAATCGACATGCCGATGATGCCGAATACATAGAGCACCAGAACGCACCCGATGATGGCGGCGACGCTTGCGATCACGGCCAGTTTGCCTGTGCGCCATTTCTCCACGATCAGGCCCGTGACGAAAGCGGCGATGGGAAAGCCGAACAGGAAGCCTCCGGTGGCGCCGACAAAGACGGCCGCGCCGCCACGTCCGCCGGCCAGAAGCGGCAATCCGATTGCGACCAGCAGCAGGAACAAAAGCACCGCCAGTGCGCCGCGTTTTGCGCCAAGCACGGTGCCGCAGAGCATGATGCCAAGGCCTTGCGCCGTGATTGGCACGCCGATGGGCAGGGAAATCGGCGGGATCAGCCCCAGTGCTGCGATCAGGGCTGCAAACAGGGCGATAAGAGTTACGTTCTTTTCCATGGTCCTCACTCCTTCATGGCATCAAATCCGCCGCGTGCGCGCAGGGCTTCGGCAACGTGGTCCGCATCGTCCAGTGCCAACACGGCAAAGGGCAGAACAATGCGCCAACCGGGGCGACGTGCGGATCGGGCGCGCCATGACTGCGACAGCTTTTGCGATTTGTCCAGCAGAACTGGCGTGAAACGTATGGCCAGCGCGATGGCAATCTCAAGATAGACAGTTTTTAGCCCGATCAGCCGCAAAGGCGTTGCCAGCCACCGGATCAGGGCAATCATATCGCTTAGCCGGGTTGTCATCGTTACCAGATTTGCCAGACCCACCGCCGTGATCATTCTGGTCGAAATCAGCAGGCCCTGCCCAAGGTCGCCGCTGATCACGTGCCAGACCATCAACAGCAACACAAAAGGCCAAAGCCGCCACAGGGCGCGCGCGCCTGCTTTTGCAAAAAGGCGGCCGGGCAGAAGGTATAGCCCAAGTGTCACGGCCCCGGCGCATAGTTGAAACAGGGGGGGCTTGATCATGAACAGCAAAACTGTCGACAGGCACAGCGCGCCAAGTTTCAGACCCGCGGGCCACCTATGCGCGCGCGTTTCAACTGGAGAGGTCAGAGATATCATCGCCCTCTCCGATTTTGTTCATTGCATCTTCATAGCGCGGCAGGATGTCGGCTGGGTGCCCTTCTTCATGCAGACGGCCTTGGTCGATCCAGATGATGTGATCGTACTCCGCAAGATCACGGGGATCATGCGAGACATGCACAAGGGTCCCCTCATAGCGATCAAGGAAGCGCTGGATTTGGCGCCGGGTCGGAATATCCAGACCTGAAAACGGCTCATCAAGGATCACAAGCTTCGGGTTCATCGCAAGGATCGACATCAGGCACACCAGCTGTTTTTGACCCTGAGAAAGACTGTAGATATGCGCGTCTTTCCAATGGGCTTTGCCAAACCGCGCGAGCACGTCCAGTGCGGCGGTTTCAGGGGTGTCATGCCCTTGTTGCTTCAGGCCAAAGGAGACCTCCTCGATCACGGTTGGGAAGATAATCTGGTGGTCGGGGTTCTGAAAAAGAATGCCGACGACCTGCAAAGCGGCCTTGCGGTTCTTTGCCGGGTCCATCCCGTCGATACGAATTTGACCGGATGTGGGGGCTTGCAGACCACAAAGCACACGCGAGAAACTGGTTTTTCCCGAGCCGTTCCGCCCAACCACCCCGATCCGCGGGTGGGCAAGAGTCACAGAGACGTCCGTCAAAACGGGCTTTCCGTCGAGGGTAAGATCCACACCGGTCATACGCGCCGCGATCTGGTCGGCAGATTTTTGCTTCGTCTCTGTCATATTTTGCATGGCGTCGTACTGTCCCGGTTTTGGCGGTCGGTTCGCTCGGTTGGTGCTTATGCAGGGTGATCCCCAACTGTCGTGAGACTGGCTGGAAGTCAACTATTCTTGCCTTGTTTCGCGTCGGGTGTTGTGTGCGGCATCATGTCAGAAGCTCTGCGTCGGGTTTTTCAGCGATACTAAGCTCAGTTTAACCCATGAGCGGTAATCTTCTTGCGCTGCGATGGATAGCGGATACGGGTATTGATGATGTGTTGGTGAACGGTGTAATCAATCTGCAGGCGAGAAATATATTGAGGAACGAGTTATGGTGATGGGCCAGCATTCGCATGATCACGACCACGGTCACGACGAGGGGCACAGTGGCAGCGGCAGTTCGGGTTCGAGTTCGTCTAACAAACAGAATTTCACCGTTGATCAGGTCGCTGACTATTTGACCACAGGGTTTTGGAACGAAGCCTCACTCGCACCGCCGCATAAGTTCAACGTTGCCGCTGGCGGTACGCTGACCTATTCGGTTGACCAACTTGATGCTGCGGGCGTTTGGTTTGTTGAGCAGGCATTCGAAGCTTGGTCGGCAGTGTCGGGGATCACGTTTCAGAATACGGGCGGTGCCGGCGCACAGATTGTATTTCAGCAAAGCGACCAAAGCGGCGCATTCGCTTGGTCCAACCCGTGGTATTCCTCTACCATCACGCAGTCATTCGTGAATATTCCGACCTGGTGGTATGCCGGGGATGAATATGACCTGCATTCCTATTCCTACCAGACCTATGTCCACGAAATCGGGCACGCGCTGGGCTTGGGACATTCCGGAAGTTACAACGGGTCTGCCAGTTATGGGGCTGACGCCCAGTACCGGCAGGACAGTTGGCAGATGACGGTTATGTCCTATTTCTCGCAAACCGAGAATACAGACATTGATGCGTCTTTGGCATTTGTGCTGACCCCGATGGCAGCCGACATCAAGGCCATACAGGACCTTTACGGCGTGCCGGTTGCAGCAAACGCGGGCGCAACTACTTATGGCTTCAATTCCAACGCCGAAGGGCCTGCCTCCCAGTTCGCCTCGCTGGCGGGGGAATATATTGGTACGACCATGACCGTGTTTGATACATCGGGCACGGATACATTTGATTTCTCCAACGTGAATGTGAAGCAAAAGCTCGATTTGCGTGAGGAAGGGATTTCCGATGTTCTGGGCTACACGGGAAACCTTGTACTTTCGCATGGGGTGGTGATTGAAAATGCCATTGGCGGCGGTGGAACTGATGTGTTTTTTGCCAATGACAGTGACAATCAGTTGTTTGGGCGCGGTGGCAATGATCTGTTTTGGCATAGTCTGGGCGCTGATACCTACGACGGCGGCACCGGTAGGGATTGGGTAACCTACTTCAATGCAACGGGGTCGGTTGGTGTTGACTTACAGGCTGTGTCTCAGTCGGGCGCGGCAGCCGGGGATCAGTATGTCTCGATTGAGCATGTTGTCGGGTCGAATTTTGATGACACCCTGAATGGGGATGGTGAAAACAACACTCTTGAGGGGCGCAACGGTAATGATGTCCTTGAAGGGCGCGGTGGGGAGGATCTGCTGCGTGGTGGCAATGGCAATGACCAGCTTATGGGCGGCGACGGTGCTGATGAAATTCGTGGCGGCGCCGGCAATGACACTCTGAACGGTGAAAACGGTGCGGATTGGCTTAGAGGTCAGGACGGCAACGATCGCATGGTTGGTGGCGCCGGTGCTGATCGGTTTGATGGTGGTGCTGGGCGCGATTCAGCAGATTACTCTGCCGAGGCATCGCGGGTTGTTGTTGATTTGCGCAGTGGTAAAAAAGCTTGGGGTGCGGCGTTTGGCGACAAGTTCACCTCAGTTGAAATTGTATTTGGCGGAACTGCAAACGACGAAGTGCGCGGGAATAGTGCTTGGAACGGTCTTGTAGGACGAGACGGTAATGATTTCCTTCACGGCTTTGATGGAAACGACAACTTGTGGGGTGGCAGCGGATCTGACCGCCTTTATGGTGGAAATGGTGCTGACAAGCTTTATGGCGGAGACCAAGGCGATACCTTGAACGGTGGAAATGGCAATGACAAGTTGTATGGCGGTCGGGGGTCAGACAAGCTGTATGGTGGCGCCGGTGCAGACACATTCATATTCAACGACGGTGTGGACCGCATTGCCGATTTCCGTGCTGGGCAGGGAGATAAGATCAAGATTGATCGTGATCTGGTTCAAGGCAATATGTCCGTTTCTTCCATGCTGAAAAAATACGGGAAGCTCTACAAAGGTGATTTGTATCTGAATTTCGGCAACGGCGATAAGCTTATTGTGTCTGATGTCAGCAACAAGATGGCGATGGCAGACGACATTTCTTATTTCTGATTGGTCGAATTGGGCGCGCTGATCCTGTAGGGCTTCTCAAAGCGCACCTCTTCCAGATTGCTGCCGGCACCGATCCGATCCACAACCGCATATAGCCCTTGCGCGCCAATCGGGGCCAGCACGCCATGCCATGTGCCGCGGTGCAGGTTCACAGCCTGATCCGCGCGCGCCAGGAAGGCTTGCGGGGTTCCGGGGTGTCCGTTTTCATCCGGGCAAACCGTGATCAGAAGAGGTACATTGTTCATCGGAATGAAGGCCTGAGAGCCAAATGGATGGCGTTCGACAAGATCCAGAGAATAGGGGAACTGTCGGGCTTTTCCGTCGAACAGGCTGATCCCGGCTTTGCCGTCTGAAAAATCGAGATGCGCCAGATCGTGATGCCTTTGACACATGCCGTCATTGATGGTCAGGCTGTCACGGTCGGTCAGCTCGATCACATCACCAAACGCGGAGAATGCGTCTGCGGTCAGAGGCTGGGCGACGATCACGGTAGCATGTCCTTCAGGCGGAATGCGGCTATCCGCTCGACCTGTCGGCAGGCTTCCGAAAATTCCGTTGCGCGGTCATTGTCGATCCGTTTGTGGAATTGAGCAAGGATAGAGCCTTTATCGTGGTCACGCACCGCGATGATGAAGGGAAAGCCATGTTTGGCCACATAGTCCGTGTTTAGGCGGGTGAAGGTCGCGCGCTCTTCATCCGTCAGCATGTCCAGCCCCGCGCCCGCTTGTTCCGACGTGCTCTCTGCGGTCAACCGACCTGCCGAAGCCAGTTTGCCGGCAAGGTCCGGATGGGCGTTCAGTACTGCCAAACGTTCTTCCTCTGTTGCCGATCTGAAAGCGCGGCAAAGCGCGTTGTGCAACCCGATTGCGCTGTCATGTGCCGGGCCAAGTTCCAGTGAATAGGCACGTTCCGCGACCCAGGGTGAGTGTTCGAAAATACTGCCATATAGGCTGACGAACCGGTCTTTCGGCATCTGGCTCGGTCGCTCGAAGCGGGCCGGAGGATGGGTATTGGCCCAATGCGCGGCAATATCGATCCGACGAGGGCACCAGACGTGATCATGAGACTGAAGGTGTGCGATAAACCGTTTCAACCCTGCAATTTTGCCCGGCCGCCCAATCAGGCGGCAATGAAGGCCCACGGTCATCATCGCGGGGCGCCCTTCGATGCCTTCTGCGTAAAGCGTGTCAAAGGCATCTATCAGATATCGCCCGAAGTCATCCCCTGTCACCCAGCCGGGTGCTGTGGCAAATCGCATGTCATTTGCTTCCAGCGTGTAGGGAATGATCAACTGATCATGCGACCCTATTTCAGCCCAATAGGGCAAGTCATCGTCATAGGTGTCGGATACATAGTCAAACCCGCCATGTTCAGCGACCAAGCGCACCGTGTTTTCAGAACAGCGCCCTGTATACCACCCGCGCGGCGGTGTGCCCACGACTTCGGTGTGCAGCCTCACCGCCTCGGCGATCGCGGCGCGTTCATCCTCTTCGGTCATGTCTTTGTGTTCGACCCATTTCAGGCCGTGGCTTGCGATTTCCCAATCGGCGGCCCGCATTGCAGCAACCTGTTCCGGGCTGCGCGCAAGAGCGGTCGCGACGCCGTAAATTGTCAGAGGAATGCCCGCGGATGTGAACAAGCGGTGCAGGCGCCAGAACCCGGACCGCGCACCGTATTCATAGATTGATTCCATGTTCCAATGGCGTTGCCCGGCCCATTGGGATGCACCCGGAATGTCAGACAGGAAGGCCTCGGATGCGGCATCGCCATGAAGCACGCAATTCTCGCCCCCTTCTTCGTAATTCAACACGAACTGAACTGCGACCTTGGCGTTGCCCGGCCATTGCGGGTGCGGTGCATTGGGGCCGTAACCGCGCATATCACGGGTGTATCGTTTCACAGGAACCTCTTCGCGACGTGGTTTGATTTTCCAGTTATATGCGAATTTGTGCGAGGTCACGAGCGTTTCATGTTTTGTTGGATTTGCTGGATGATGATGCGAAGTCATGCCTGAGAGCGTGCCTTTGTTCTGCAAGCCGTTGCTCTCGGCTTTCGGCTTTGTTGGATCTAAGTGCGTGCCAAGAAGGATAAGGCTTGTGGCAAGGCATCCAGCGCGCCGCCGGACGCCACAGGTAAGAACGGGCTGGTTCAAAGCCTATTGCCCCTTCATAGTAGCGAGGTGACTGAACGGAGGCCGCAATGACCGGATATCTTACCACTCATGTGCTCGACACAGCCAAGGGCTGCCCAGCTCAAGGGCTGCAAATTGACCTCTACCGGATTGAAGGTGACACGCGGGCATTGGTCAGGTCGCTTGTGACCAATGATGATGGGCGCACCGATGAACAGATTTTGCCAGCAGATGAATTTGAAACCGGGGTTTATGAACTGATTTTTCATGCCGGGGACTACCTGCGTGTGTCAGATCAAAGCGGAAAAGAACCTTTGTTTCTGGATCAGGTCCCCCTGCGTTTTGGTATGTCAGAGCCTGCTCATTATCATGTGCCGCTGCTGCTAAGCCCCTATGGGTATTCCACCTATCGCGGTAGCTAATAAATCTCTTGAAATTAAGTGACGCAAAATCAGTGTGTTGCGATATTTCGCGACATGCTATTGCCTGTCTGCGACCCATTTGCGCAAGCGCAATTGCTTGACTCGCACCTTGCTTATCTGACATTCAAATCAAGCGATCGGTTCCGTGCGTGCAGAGGCACCGCGGTAGTAATAGGGAATACGGTGAGGTGTAGCCATAAGGCGCCAAACCCGTAACTGCCCCCGCAACTGTGAGCGGCGAGCGAAGCTGAATATGCCACTGGGGCAATCCCGGGAAGGCCAGCCAAGCAAAGACCCGCGAGTCAGGAGACCTGCCGGACGCTGGGCATTGCCCATTTCCACCGGACGCCGGGGTGAGCGTCTGGCCCGGCGGTCAAAGACCTTCCCGAGCCAATACCCCGTTCGTTCATTCTAAATTGCAGGGCGACCTGCGACGTCGAATGAGGACGATATGAAGAAGACAATTCTGGCCGCAGCCTTGGCCGCTATATTACCTGTTGCCGCACAGGCACATTTCCTTTTGCAACACACTGACGAGGTGCTGATTGAAAAGCCCGGCGACGTGCCGATGGGCCTGATTTTCTGGCACCCGATGGAAAACGGGCACGCCATGGATATGGAAAAGCCGCAAGAGTATTTCATGATCCACAATGGCGAGAAAACCGACCTGATGGATCGTGTGGCGCCCGCTACGTTCAAGGGCGCACACAATGAAGCCGCTGCATTTACCGCCTCTGTGCCGGTCAAACGCTCGGGTGACTATGTGGTCGTGACCGTGCCTGCGCCGTACTATGAGGAAAGCGAAGATATCTACATTCAGCAGATCACGAAATCGGTTCTGAACCGCAACACGCTGCCCACCGATTGGGACCAGCCCGTTGGTCTGCCGACCGAGATTCTGCCTTTGAACAAACCCTATAACGTCGTCGTCGGCTCGACTTTTTCTGGGATCGTGTTGTCAGAGGGTAAGCCTGTTGCGGGTGCCGAGATCGAGATCGAATACATGGCGTCCGAGCCCGACCTGACGGCTTTTGCAACCACTGACGCCACGGTCGGCCCGATGCCGGGCGGCACGATTGTTGCCATGACAGATGCCAATGGCGTGTTCACGTTCGGCATCCCGAAAGCAGGCAATTGGGGGTTCGCGGCGCTGGGGTCCGGCCCGGCGAAAGAGCATGACGGCAAAGAGCTGAGCCAGGACGCCGTTCTGTGGATCAACGCCACAGAGCTGAAGTAAGGACCGCGCAATGCATATCGTAGATGGAGCCCTGTCAAATCCCGTGCTGCTTGGCGGCGCGGTGATTGCGGTTGGCGGCCTCGCCATGGGGCTAAAGAAACTGCCGCTGGAACGTATCCCGGCGGCTGGGGTTCTGTCTGCAAGCTTCTTCGTGGCGTCACTGATCCATGTGCCGATCGGCCCCAGTTCGGTTCACCTGATCCTGAACGGGTTGGCCGGTCTGGTTCTGGGCTGGGCGGCCTTTCCTGCGCTGTTTGTCGGGCTTTTGCTACAGGCGGTATTCTTTGGCTTCGGCGGGCTGACCGTTCTGGGCGTGAACGCGGTGAATATTGCTCTGCCTGCTGTCATGGCGGGTTTGATTTTCCGCCCGCTTGTGGCTCGCGGCAGCCCAATGCACGGCGCGATCTGGGGTGGGATTGGCGGCGGTTTTGCCATCGCCACAACCACGCTCGCCGTTGCCTTTTCGCTGATGCTGTCCGGGGATGAGTTTATCCCCGCAGCCAAACTTGTGTTCTTTGCTCATATCCCGGTCATGGTAATCGAAGCACTTTTGACAGGTGCTGCGATCTTCCTGGCCCGCCGTGTGAAGCCCGAGCTGTTTTTGAACCCACGAGGTAGTCTCGCATGATCCGCATCATCTCGTTGATCCTTGCCCTGTCCGTGCCGCTTCCTCTGTTGGCGCACAACGTGATTGCCAGCGTCTTTGCCTCTGGATCTGACATCGAAGGCGAGATCGGCTTTTCCAGCGGTGATATGGCCGTTGAACTGGCGATTGAGGTGTTTGACGACTCCGGTAAAAAACTGGGTGACACCGTGACCGATGCAGATGGGTTTTTCATCTTTACCCCAACACAGCCGGTCACCCATATTTTTCGCGGTGACCTTGGTGCGGGTCACGTGGCCGAGGTCACCATGCCTGCCGCCGAAGTCGCCCAACTGATGGGGCAGGTTGCTGCCCAGGACAGCGCAGGGGCGTCGGTTCTGCAAGGGAACACTGTCAACGCAGGAGAGGCCGTGCATGCGGGGCTGACAGACGAAGCCAGATCAGAGCTGGCCACCATGTTGCGCACGGAACTGCGCCCGCTGCGCCAAGAGATCGCCGCCTATAAGAACAAGAACGACTTGCAGACCGTATTGGGTGGGATCGGCTATATCATTGGCCTTTTTGGGCTGGGCTTTTATATCGCCGCGCGGCGCAAGCTGGAGGGTGGTAAGTGACCTATGTCCTGACATCAAGCGACAAACCCCTGTCAGGCTTTGGGGCGCTGCGGGCGGCGGTATCGTCCTTGGACCCGCGCATGCGGATTGTGATGACGGTTGTCTATGCAATCACGGTGGTCGGCCTGTCTGATCTGCGCGTTCTGTCGGTTGCCCTGATCCTGTCGATGTGGCTTTTGGTCATTTCAGGGCTGCCGTTTCAAAAGACGCTGAAACGCATGGCGATGATGGATGGGTTCATCATCTTCACACTGGTTTTGCTGCCCTTTACCATGCCCGGCACGCCTATATTCACCCTGTGGGGGTTTGATGCCACATGGGAAGGCCTCTGGCGCGCCACGGAAATTGCACTGACTGCCAATGCGGTCATTCTGGCGGTGATGACCTTGGTTGGCTCGATGGAACCCGTCACCATGGGGCACGCGCTGTTTGCGCTGAAAACGCCTGAACGGCTGGTGCATCTGATGATGTTCACGATCCGCTATATCGATGTGCTGCGCGAGGAATATCTGCGCCTGAGAACCTCGATGAAACTGCGGGGGTTCCGACCGAGCACCAATTGGCACACCTATCGTAGCTATGGCTATCTGGTGGGCATGATGCTGGTGCGCGCGATTGAACGATCCGAACGCATTCTGGCCGCGATGAAATGCCGTGGGTTTTCCGGCCGGATCGTGTTGTTGGAAGACTTCCGCCTGACCCGTATGGATTTGATGTTTGCCGGCGCCCTGTCGCTGGCTCTGGCCGCCCTGATCTGGGCAGAGGTCGCCTATGTCGCTCATTGAGCTTTCAGACATTCACTTTGCCTATCCGGGGCTGGACCCGGTGCTTGACGGCGCATCAATGCGGTTGGCACCCGGCGAGCGGTTGTCGATTGTCGGTCCGAACGGGGCAGGGAAATCGACGCTTCTGAAAATCATCATGGGTCTTTTGGTGCCCACATCGGGCGAGATTTCGGCCTTTGGCCAGATACGAACGGAAGAGGCTGATTTTCACGATCTGCGCCGCCGTATCGGGTTTGTATTTCAGGATGCCGATGACCAGCTTTTCTGCCCAACGGTTGCCGAAGATGTTGCCTTTGGGCCGCTTAATCTGGGCAAGTCTAAACATGAAGCCCTGTCGATTGTTGACGATGTTTTGTCCCGGCTGGGGCTGATGCACCTGCGCGACCGTGTCACGCATAAGCTCTCAGGCGGCGAGAAGCGTTTGGTTACGCTCGCGACGGTGTTGGCGATGGAGCCAGAGGTGCTGATCCTGGATGAGCCGACCAATGCGCTTGACCCGGACAATTATGCCCGTCTGGTTGATATCCTGAGCAGCTTGGATCAATCCATTTTACTGGTCAGTCACGACCCCGAGTTTCGCACCAGTATCGCGCCGACGGGGTATCGGCTTGAAAGCTGCAAACTGACCCGTTTCTAGGCTCTAATCCAGCGTGATGACTGGCCCACCGGCGGCCAGCGCGTCTTCGCGGTCATGTGTCACCAAAAGCACCGGCAAAGCGCCTGCGCTTGCGTGCTCAAAGACAAGATCCCGTATCTGCCCACGCAACTCAGCATCGAGACCCGCGAAGGGTTCGTCCAGCAACAGCGCTTTGGGCTGTGACAGCAGCATACGCATCAAGGCCACCCGTGCGCGTTGCCCGCCTGAGAGGGTGGCGGGGTCACGCTGGGCAAACCCTTCAAGGCCAACCTCGCAAAGGGCGGCATCAATCCTGTCTCGCCGCTCCGTGCGTGTGCCGCCGGGCGTCAGGCCAAATGCAAGGTTTGCACCGACGCTGAGATGGGGAAACAGCAGCGCGTCCTGAAACAGGATGCCGGTGCCGCGGGCTTCGGGGGGCAAGCGGGTCAGATCCTGCCCGTTCAGTTTGATCTGACCAGAGAGCGTGAACTCAGGGGCCAATGTGCCAATCACTGCTGACAGAAGTGTGGATTTTCCAACGCCAGACGGCCCCATAATGGTGGTCACTGTGCCGGGGGGAATCCGCGCGTCGACTGACAAAAGGGTGTCCTCTCCCTTTTTGATTACGATGTTTTCCAGCGAAAGACCGTCAGCCATATCTTACCCCTTTTCGATTGCGCCATATCAGCGCGGGCAGAGCCAAGGCCAGCGCGAATGGCAGCAATGCGGCGCCCGTCTGCATCAATCCAAATACACCAATGGCACGCCGGTCTCCGCCCGAGGCCAGAGCAACCGCTTCAGTGGTCAATGTTTCAATCCGGCCACCGCCTGCCAGCAACGTGGGCAGATATTGCCCGACGGAAACTGCCACCCCCACAGCAGTCGCTGTCAGAAGCGGCGCCAGAAGCATGGGCAGGCGCAAACGCCAGAGAATACGCGCATGCGACGCGCCCATGGCCTTGGCCACGGTGGCTTGTCTGCGATCCCATCCCTGCCACGGCCCTTCCAGCGACAGGCGCAGATAGGGCAAGACAAAGACCAGATGCATAAGCACAACAGGCATGCGCCCCATGTCCAACCCAAGTGTCAGAAACAGGGTTTGAAGCCCCGGCAAAAAGGCCGTTTGCGGCACGATCAAGGGCAGATAGATCAACCACATGCCCCGCCGGGTGAGGCGTAAGTTGTGACGCTCTTCGGTTTCCAGGCAGCCGACGGTCAGGACAAGCCCGATTGCGACGGCAAGCGTGGCAATCAGGGCGGTTTCACCAAAGGCCTCGAACGCGCCCGACCAGTGGCGCGCCCAACTGCGCAGGCTAAGTTGATCCGGGGCAAGGTCGGGGAAGCTCCAGAACCCGGCAAAGGACCAGACAAGCAATCCAAGCAGGCTGAAGATCAGCGCAATTGACGTTGCAAGCCCCATTGTGAACCCAGCCACCCGCAGGGGTAAGTCATGTGATCCGCGGCGCCCGGACTGGCTTTGGACAAGGCCCAGCCGGCTGAATAGGTGTTCGCCCAGCCACCAAAGCCCAACGGCCCCAATGACAAGTCCCAATTGCCACAAGGCCGCCGCAGCGGCCAGCAGGCGTTGCGCGATGTCCGGGTCTGACATCCAGCGCACGATTTGCACCGATAGTGTCGGGGGCGTTGATGGTCCAAGGATGACGGCCACATCGACCACGGACATGGACCATGTCAGCACGACCAGCACGGGCAAGCGAATGCGCGCATAGAGCGCCGGGAAGATGGCGATCATCCATGCCCGAATGCGCCCGTACCCCATGCTTTGACACAGCGCCATGCGCCTTGTGCCATCTATCTGGCCAAGGGCCGCGATGGACATGAGCAACAGGAATGGCACCTCTTTCACCACCATTCCCGCGATGAGGCTGAGGCCCCAAGGGTCGTTCAGGATCAACAGATCGGGCGGGCGGTCCCACCCGGTGAGCCAGGGTGAAAACAGCCTTGCGATCCAACCAGACGGTGCGATCAGAAAAGCCAGCCCAAAGGCCGCCGCCGCATGGGGCACGGACAGGAAGGGGGACAACAGGCGCTCAAGGCTACGAAACCCCCGCGTGCCTGACCAACCGGCCAAAATCAGCGCGGTCATCGCGATTGACAGGAACGAAGCGGCCAGCCCGGTGACAAGAGAGAGCCGCGTGGCCGCCCCCAATCCCGGCCATGTCAGAAGGGTGCGAAAGGCGTCCAGCGACGGGCCATGATGGCCGGCTGCCGGGAAATGGCCAAATGCAGGCAGAACCGTGCCCGCCAAACCGGTCACAACTGGTCCCAGAAGGATCAGTGCGGTGAGGGCAGGGAAAAGTGGAATGCGCGGGAAGCTGGCCATATCAGTGTCTGGTTTGCGCCCCGCATTGACCGCGGGGCACAGAGGTTACTGCACGCCGTAGCGGGATTGCCAGTCTTCGGCAATGCGGGTCATCCAGCTGGGATGCGGCTCGTCCTGTACACGGCCAAGCTCTGCGGGCGACAAGGTGGCAATGCCCAGTTCCAGTTCCTCGAACCGGGCGCGATCGTCGTCGGACAGGGCATCCATATTCAGGACCGTGCCATAGCCCAGTACATCGGGATTTTGGGCGTTGGCCTGCGCCTCGGGGGACATCAGGAAGTTTGCCAGCACCATCGCACCAGCTTTCGAGCCCGAGTTATAGGGAATTGCCACAAATGAGGCGTTGCCGATCGTGCCTTTGTCCAGAACGAAGGTGCGCACCGTGTTTGGCAGCTCGTAATTGGCAATGGCGGTAGAGGCCGCGCCGGGGCTGAACGAGATGGCCAGGTCCAGCTCGCCGTCATTCATCAGCTGGATCTGCTGCGTGCCGGTGGCGGGAAAGGTGCGACCCTCGCGCCAAAGCACGGGTGTCAACTCTTCAAGATAATCCCAAAGCGGGGCGGTGGTTTTGGCATAGGTTTCGTCTGTCACCGGTTGCGAGAGTGGCGTGGTGTCATCGAGCAGCTCGACCAGCATCTGTTTTAGAAAAGTGGTACCCAGAAAATCCGGTGGCTGCGGATAGGTGAAGCGACCCGGATGCGACTTGGCCCAGTCAAGGATTGCCGCGGCCGAGGGCAGGGGAGCGGGGATGTCCGCCGTGTCATACATGAACACAACCTGCGCCATGGCCCACGGGGCTTCAAAGCCGTCGACTGGCACGGTGAAGTCGGTGCGCACGGTTTTGCCGTCAACATCGACAAATTCCCAGTTTGGAAGCTGTTCGGCGAAGGGCCCGAAAAGAAGGTCCGCATCTTTCATCGATGCGAAATTGGCGCCGTTGATCCAGATCATATCAATCGCGCCATCTTCGTTCTGTCCGGCTTGCTTTTCAGACAGAACACGGGTCACGGCGTCGGCGGTGTCGGTCAGTTTCACATGTTCCAATGTGACGCCATAGCGCGCTTCGATCTGGTCGCCGGCCCAGTCAATGAAGGCATTGGTGGTGGGCGATCCGCCCCAGGCGTTCCAATAGACGGTCTGACCCTTTGCTTCGGTCAGGACAGCGTCCCAATCCGCCGGATTAGGGTCTGCTTGAGTGGCCAGTGGCAATAGGGTGGACACCGCCAGACCGGCGGCAAAAGCGAGAGGTTTCATGAGGTCTCCTGTTGATCGGATATCGGGTCACCAAACACCTGATACGCGCCCCAGACGCGTAGGAAGGCGGTGATGAAGCACAAGGTGCCAAAGGCCCAAGCCAGTGGCATGAAGAAGCGGGGTGCCAGGCAAAGCAGCACAAAAAAGGCGATGGTTTCGGTGCCTTCAAGCAGTCCGTTGGAGTAATAAAGCGACTTCACGCCTTGAGCGCTTGTTTGCATTTCGCGCTTTTCGGCCAGGATGGCAAAGCCCAGAAAGCTTGCGCCGTTCACATAGAAACTTAGCAACAAATAAGCGCCTGCAATGCCATTTGTTGTCGGGTCATAAAGCACGAAGCCGAAGGGCACGATGCCGTAAAACAGAAAATCCGAAGCGATGTCGAGATAGCCGCCGAAGTCGGTTTTTTGCGCCGCACGTGCCACTGCACCATCCAGCCCATCAGCCAGCCGTGAAAGAAGCACCAACCAAAGCGCCATGGTAAAGGCCCCGGCGGCAATCGCCCCGGCAGCCGCCAGCCCCAGTGCAAGCCCGAAAAGCGTCACGGCATTCGCACTGATGCCCATGCGCGCCAGCATGCGCCCCACCCTGTTCAGGGGCGGGTCAATCAGTTTTCGTGCATATGCGTCCAGCATGACGCCTCCTTGTTGATCCCAAACCTGCGTGGGTTCGTGTGTTTTGTGAACCGAATTCCGGTTCGCGTCTATCCAACTTACGAAAACGTGAGATGCTGTCATCTCGGCCCTCAGCGTCGGGCGTAAATTGCTTGGCGTTTGCGCCTATTCGCGCTTTAGTGGGGCGTCTGAAGGAGAGGCTCATGTCCAAACCCACCTATTATGTGCCCAAAGGCGGCCTTCCACCGCAAACGCAGCTGCTGACCGACCGTGCCGTCTTTACCGACGCCTATGCGGTGATCCCGAAGGGCACGCTTTCAGACATTACCACCTCGGCGCTGCCCCATTGGAACAAGGCGCGGTTCTGGGTATTGGCGCGACCCCTGTCCGGCTTTGCGGAGACGTTTTCGCACTATATTGCCGAAGTCGCACCCGGCGGTGGGTCCACGCAGCCAGAAGCCGACACCAGCGCGCAGGCCGTGATCTTCGTTGTGGCGGGCGAGATTGCTTTGAATATTGAAGGCACAGAGCATGTGCTGGGGGTAGGGGGGTATGCTTATCTTCCCGCGGGCTGCGGCTGGACGCTGTCCAATGTGTCCACAGAGCCCACCAGTTTCCACTGGATTCGGAAAGCCTATCAGCCGGTTGATGGCATTGCCCCGCCCCGCCCCTTTGTCACGACCGAGGCCACCCACCCACCGATCCCAATGCCCGATACGGATGGGGCTTGGGCCACGACGCGCTTCGTGGACCCGGCGGATATGTCTCATGACATGCATGTCAATATCGTCACCTTTCAACCCGGCGGCGTGATTCCGTTTGCCGAAACCCATGTGATGGAGCACGGGCTTTATGTTCTGGAAGGTAAGGCGGTCTACAGGCTTAATCAGGATTGGGTCGAGGTAGAGGCCGGCGACTACATGTGGCTGCGCGCATTTTGCCCGCAGGCTTGCTATGCAGGCGGCCCCGGCCCCTTCCGGTATCTGCTTTACAAGGATGTCAATCGGCACATGCCGCTTGGACACCCGTAAATGTCGCCACTGGCTCTTGCGCTTTCTGAGCCATTCCCCTTCTGTAACGTTGCAAAGCGTGAAGGGATGAAGGCATGTCAGATAAAATCCGCATCGGGCTGAATGGGTTTGGCCGTATCGGCCGGTCGATCCTGCGCATCTTGTCCGCTGATCCCGGCCCGTTCGAAGTGGCCTTTATCAACGACATCGAGAACCTTGATACCTGTGCCTACCTGTTCAAATACGACAGTGTTTTTGGGCCCTTCCCCGGAGAGGTGACGGCAGGTGATGGTGAATTGACCATCAACGGCACAACCATTCCTTTTCATGATCTTGCAGATATCAGTTCGATGGATCTCGGCGATATCGACGTGGTTCTGGAATGCACCGGCATGGCCGGAAAACGCGCGGTGGCAGAGCGCGGACTTCAGGCAGGTGCCCGGAATGTGCTGATTTCAGGGCCATCATCCGAGGCTGACGTGACCATCGTGCTGGGCGCGAATGATGATCAGCTGACGGGACAGAAGATTGTGTCGAACGCCTCATGTACGACCAATGCGTTGGCCCCGCTTCTAAAGCTTCTTGATGACGAGCTGGGCATTGTCGGTGGACATATGACCACGGTGCATTGCTATACCGGCAGCCAGCCAACTGTTGACAAGCCGCGCGATAATCCGGCGCGATCAAGGGCGGCGGCACTGTCCATGGTGCCAACAACCACCAGCGCACGCAACCTTGTGGGCGAAGTGCTGCCGCATCTGGCAGATCGGATCGAGGCGCGTGCAATCCGGGTTCCGACCGCCAGTGTTTCTGCGATTGACCTGACCGTGCGATTGTCACGGGATGCATCTGAGGAACAAGCCAATGAAATACTGAAAGCTGCGGCCAATGGGCAGGTTCTGGGGTGGACGGAAGAACCGCTGGTTTCTTCGGACCTGAGAATGCGCCCGGAAAGCCTTGTGATATCAGGGTTGGAGACCTCGGTCTGTGCCGGTGGACTTTTGAGGGTCTTTGGCTGGTATGACAATGAATGGGGTTTTTCGCACCGCATGCTCGATGTGGCGAAACGGATCGCACGCGCTTAGGTTTTCCAATTTGGATCGTGTGGTTGTCGATGTTTGAAAGACGGTTTTTGCCGGCGTTGGTGTCGGTGTTCTGCCATGGCTGTGGATGAATTTCACAGTATGGAGAGCAGTATCTGAAGCGCTCTCGATTCTCACCTATTGCGTCTTTGAGCCGTCTCTGGCAGCTCGACAAGCGAAAGCCGCGCCCTAAGGCGCGGCTCGCAACATCTTGATATTTAAGATGAAAGTGGTGAGCCGTGAAGGATTCGAACCTTCGACCCACTGATTAAAAGTCAGTTGCTCTACCAACTGAGCTAACGGCCCACTCTGTGGCGCGGTGACTAAAGCGACGGGCGGTCGGGGTCAACCCCATTTTCGAATGAATCTGCACGATCTCTGGCAAAAGTTTTGCCAAGGGCTTATATCGCGGCCTATGGCCAATGAAAGCGCAGATATGGATGCCTTTGAGTTCATGAAATGGCATGGGGCAGGCAATGACTTCGTGATGATCGATTCACGGGGGCGGGATGCTATTGTGACAGGTGATTTGGCAGCGGGGCTGGGCGATCGCAATCGTGGAGTCGGGTTCGATCAACTGGCCGAGATCAGAAGCTCGGACGAGGCGGATATTGATCTGGATTTCTGGAACGCGGATGGCAGCCGGGCCGGCGCTTGCGGGAACGCGACGCGCTGTGTGGCGCGCTATATGATGGATCAGACGGGCAAGGATGCGCTGACGATCCGCACTGCGCGCGGCCTGCTGGAGGCTCGTGCCGATGGCGATTTGGTTGCTGTCAACATGGGGCAACCTCAGGTGACGTGGAAAGATCTGCCGCTGTCACAGGATGTGGACTTGCAGCATCTTCCACTAGATGGCGATCCTGTGGCCGTTGGCATGGGCAATCCGCATTGCGTGTTCTTTGTGGATGATGCCGAGGCGGTGGATGTCGAAGGCATTGGTCCCCGGTTCGAAAACGATCCGCTTTTCCCAGAAGCCACAAATGTCGAGTTTGCTCAGGTGCGGTCACGCGATGAGATCCGGATGCGCGTTTGGGAGCGCGGCACCGGGATCACCCTGGCCTGTGGGTCCGGCGCCTGTGCGACCGCTGTGGCGGCCCATCAACGCGGCCTGACGGACAAGCGCGTGCGGATGGAGCTGGATGGCGGATGGTTGACCCTGGATTGGCGCGACGACGGCGTCTGGATGACCGGCCCCACCGCATTTGTTTATAAGGGCCAGCTGACGCAAGCCTTCCTGAAGGGGCTGTAAGATGGCGTCGAAACCTCCTGTCTTTGCGACGCTGGGCTGTCGCCTGAACGCCTATGAAACCGAGGCGATGAAACGTCTGGCGGATGATGCGGGCGTTGAGGGGGCCGTGGTGGTCAACACATGTGCGGTGACTGCGGAAGCCGTGCGTAAGGCGCGGCAGGAGATCCGCAAGCTGCGCCGCGAAAACCCTGACGCCAAGGTGATCGTCACCGGCTGTGCGGCTCAGACCGAGCCCGAGACCTTCACCGCCATGGATGAAGTCGACGCCGTCATCGGCAATCATGAGAAGATGTCGCCTGAAACTTGGGCGGGGCTAGCCCCCGACCTGATCGGCGAGACTGAGCGCGTGCAGGTCAACGACATCATGTCGGTGACGGAAACCGCCAGCCACCTGATCGATGGGTTCGGCACGCGGTCCCGTGCCTATGTGCAGGTCCAGAACGGCTGCGATCACCGCTGCACATTTTGCATCATCCCCTATGGCCGAGGAAACTCCCGCTCTGTTCCTGCGGGCGTGGTTGTGGACCAGATCAAACGTCTTGTGGATCGCGGCTTCAACGAGGTCGTTCTGACCGGCGTGGACCTGACCAGCTGGGGTGCTGACCTGCCGGGGGAACCGCGTTTGGGCGATCTGGTTATGCGTATTCTGCGTTTGGTGCCGGACCTGCCGCGCCTTCGCATCAGCTCGATCGATTCCATCGAGGCGGATGAGAACCTGATGCTGGCCATCGCCTCCGAGCCGCGATTGATGCCACATCTCCACCTCAGCCTGCAGCACGGCGATGACCTGATCCTGAAACGCATGGCGCGCCGCCATCTGCGTGACGACGCAATTGCGTTTTGTGAAGAGGCCCGCAAACTGCGCCCCGGCATCACCTTCGGTGCGGACATCATTGCAGGCTTCCCCACCGAAACCGATGCGCATTTCGAAAACAGCCTGAAGCTTGTCGAAGATTGTGACCTGACCTGGCTGCACGTCTTCCCGTACTCAAAGCGCGAAGGCACGCCTGCGGCGAAGATTCCCAACAAGGTGAACGGCAACGTAATCAAAGAGCGTGCGGCACGGCTGCGCGCGGCGGGAGATGCGCAGGTTCAACGCCATTTGTCGGAACATGTCGGGCGTGAACATCGGGTCTTGATGGAAAACCCAACAATGGGACGCACCGAGTTCTTTGCTGAAGTTGTCTTTGATGAGCCGCAAGAAGAAGGCGCGCTGATCACGGCCACACCAAGCCGCATCGTGGACAAACAACTGATTGTCTGATCATCTTCCGGGCAGGACTGCCAGAGGATGAAACATGCACCCCAACAAGATCTTTCGTGGCGCGGAGCAGGCCGCGAATATCAGCTTCGCGCAAACGCGCGCATTCGGCACGCTTTGCGTGACAGCGGATGAGCTTTTGCTGTCTCACATCCCGTTTCTTCTATCCGATGACGGCAAGATGGCCGAGTTCCATTTGGTCCGCTCCAATCCCATTGCCCGGCTGAAACAGGAGACCCAGGCGGTCATCGCCGTGACGGGCCCGGATGGCTATGTCTCGCCCGATTGGTACGGGGCGGAGGATCAGGTGCCCACTTGGAACTATGTCGCCGTGCATCTGCGTGGGCGGCTGGTCCCGCTGGAGCAGGTTGCGCTTCATGACATTCTTGAACGTCAGTCAGCGGCGTACGAGGCGCGCATTGAAGGCAAAGCCCCATGGACCTTCGACAAGATGTCACCCGAAGCCATTGCAAAAATGGAGCGCATGATTGTTCCCATGCGGCTTGAGGTCGAGACGATTGATGGCACGTGGAAACTGGGCCAAAACAAACCCGATGGGGTGCGCAAATCCGCGGCACGGCACATGCTAACTGGCCTTGGGCAGGAGCTTGCCGAAGTTGCAAAACTGATGAATGAACCGCCCGCCTAGGTTGAAAGCCCCAAGTTGCACCCTATCATAACTATATGAATGGGTGGAGGTAATTTTGAATCACAACAAAATTGAAAGCGATGCATATCTTGCACGCCATGCCCGGCGGAGTGCTTCCAATGAGGCTTTCCTGTTTTGGATGCTCTCATGGGGTGTTTTCACAGTGGTCAGTTTTCCAATCCGTTGGGAACTTGGGCTGACGGTAATCTCGATACCCATGGCTGTTGTGATAAGCCTTGCTCTTAGCGGTCTGGTGGGCGTCGTTTGGTATGCTCGAGCGAAGCGAGATATTGACGGCGCTCGGGCCCTGCAAAACGAACGCCGGATCGAGATGACTGCAAAAATGCGTCAGGAGCATCTTGAGAAGCTTAAGTCTGACTCTGGCGACAAATAGCTATAATCAGTGTGGATACCCCTGCGTAAGTGGACAGAAGCGGTCGGACTTCCTACATTTAGGACAAGGAGGAACCCATGGCTCTACCACTTGCCCCAATTGCTGCCGTCGCTTTGCGTTACGGCACTGTCGCGGTTGCGACTTATGCGCTTGCCCGTTCGGTTGAACGCGGGCGGCGTGATCAGCGTGCCGAGGATGCCTTGGATGATGCGCCAGAGGGTCTGACCGCGCGGCGCGAGCGCGAACAGGTCAACACCACCGCGCGGATGCGCCGGGTGATCCGGCTTGGCGAAAATGGGCCGGGGTTCGAGATTGATGCCGTCAGCCTCACCCGTATCCGATTTCGAAAGGTGTAACAGATGCAACTGATCTCGGCTGGCCCGTCGCCGTTTGCCCGCAAGGTGCGGGTATTGCTTCATGAAACCGGTCAAAACGAGGATATCGAGCGGATTGATATCGCGTCGTCCCCGACCGCGCCGCATCCCACGATCACAGCCGCAAACCCGCTGTCAAAAATTCCTGCGCTGATCCGACCGGATGGGCCGGCGCTGTATGACAGCCGGGTGATTACCCGTTTTCTGGACGCCCGCGCGGGCAGCAATTTGTACCCCGAGGATCGGATCTGGGAAGTTTTGACCTTGGAAGCCACTGCGGATGCAATCATGGATGCAGGTGTGCTGATGGTCTACGAGAACCGTTGCCGTCCCGAAGATATGCAGTATGGCGGCTGGATGGATGCCCAATGGGGCAAGATCGAAGGCGCGCTGGATGCGCTCAATAGCCGCTGGATGAGCCATCTTTCAGGTCCGCTCGACATGGGGCAGATTGCTGTGGGCTGCGCGCTGGGCTATCTGGATTTCCGTCATGACGATCGAAACTGGCGCAAGGGCCGGGATGCTCTGGATGACTGGTTTGCCGTGTTTTGCACCCGCGAAGCCATGGTTGCCACCAAGCCCACCTGAGTCGCCCATGACGGCTCAACCAGAGGGGGTGAATGCGCACAAATCATGCTGCGGGCGCTAACATGTGACATCAATGGCTTGAAAAGCCCCCCCTGCGCCCTAATGACTTCTGGACTGAACGCTTCTGGTTGGCTAAACAGCCGCGAAACGGACTGCTTTCTCAAGCGGTCTCAAGTCGTGTCGGTTGCGGTTTTGCAACCTAGCTAGGGAGATGCGCTCGTGTCACACGCCGACGACCATGAAGGGACCCGCCGGGATTTCCTTTACTATGCAACCGGGGGGGCCGCTGCTGTAACAGCCGGTGCTGCCGCCTGGCCGCTCGTCAATCAGATGAACCCATCCGCCGATGTTCGGGCGCTCAGCTCGATTCGCGTTGATATTGCTGACGTTGCCGTTGGCAGCCAGATCACCGTGAAATGGCTGGGCAAGCCGGTTTTCATCCGCCGCCGTACGCAGGAAGAAATCGACGTTGCCCGTGCGGACAACACCGCTGACAACCTGATCGACGGTTTCGCCCGTAACGACAACCGTGACGCAGCCCTGTCGGCAGACGACCAGAACCGTGCCATGGACGAAGCTGGCGAATGGCTGGTGATGATGGGTGTGTGTACTCACCTTGGCTGTGTGCCTCTGGGTGATGGCGCTGGCGAGTTTGGCGGTTGGTACTGCCCCTGCCACGGGTCGCACTACGACACCTCGGGCCGTATCCGCAAAGGTCCGGCACCTGAAAACCTGCCCGTTCCCGTCGCCGAGTTCGTCGACGAAACGACGATCAAACTGGGATAAGGGAGGCTTACATGTCTGGAATTCCTCACGATCACTACGAGCCCAAGTCGGGCTTTGAAAAGTGGCTGGACGAACGTCTGCCCATCGTTGGCCTTGCTTATGGCACGCTGATGATCCCCACGCCGAAAAACCTGAACTGGTGGTGGATCTGGGGCATCGTTCTTGCCTTCTGCCTGGTGCTGCAAATCGTCACCGGCATCATTCTGGTAATGCACTACACCCCGCATGTTGATCTGGCTTTCGCGTCGATCGAACACATCATGCGTGATGTAAATGGCGGTCATATGATCCGCTATATCCACATGAACGGCGCATCGCTGTTCTTCCTGGCTGTGTACATCCACATCTTCCGCGGCCTGTTCTACGGGTCGTACAAGGCCCCCCGCGAGATCACATGGATCGTTGGCATGATCATCTATCTTCTGATGATGGCCACGGGCTTCATGGGCTACGTTCTGCCTTGGGGTCAGATGTCCTTCTGGGGTGCGACGGTTATCACCGGCCTCTTTGGTGCGATCCCGTTCATCGGCGAGCCGCTGCAGACCTTCCTTCTGGGCGGACCTGCTGTGGACAATGCCACGCTGAACCGCTTCTTCTCGCTGCACTATCTGCTGCCCTTCGTGATTGCGGCACTTGTCGCTGTTCACATCTGGGCCTTCCACACCACGGGCAACAACAACCCGACCGGTGTTGAAGTGCGCCGTGGTTCGAAAGAAGAAGCCAAGAAAGACACCCTGCCGTTCTGGCCCTACTTCGTGATCAAAGATCTGTTCGCGCTGGGTCTGGTTCTGATCGGTTTCTTTGCGATTGTCGGCTTCATGCCCAACTATCTGGGTCACCCCGACAACTACATCGAGGCAAACGCCCTGGCGACGCCCGCACATATCGTGCCCGAATGGTACTTCCTGCCCTTCTACGCGATCCTGCGCGCCTTCACTGCTGACGTTTGGGTTGTGCAACTGGTCAGCTTCGTGACCGGCGGCATCATCGACGCCAAGTTCTTCGGCGTGCTGGCCATGTTCGGCGCCATCATCGTGATGGCCCTGGCACCCTGGCTGGACACATCGTCGGTGCGCTCTGGTCAATATCGCCCGGCCTTCAAATGGTGGTATCGCCTGCTTCTGATCGACTTCGTCGTTCTGATGTGGGTTGGTGCACGTGACACGAACTTCCCGCATGACTGGATTTCGCTGATCGGCTCCACCTATTGGTTCGCCTACTTCCTGGTTATCCTGCCGCTTCTGGGTCTCTTCGAGAAACCCGCAACGCCGCCGGCAACGATCGAGGAAGATTTCAACGCCCATTATCCCGGCGCAGCCGAGTGAGAGGATCGAGAACAATGATCAAACAACTCACAGCAACCGCTATCATCGCTCTGGGTCTGGCCGCTGGTCCGGCTCAGGCAGCTGGGGACGGCGGTCACGTCCATGACGTTGCTTTCTCGTTCGAAGGCCCGTTTGGTAAGTATGACAAGGAACAGCTGCGTCGCGGCCTGAAAGTGTACACCGAGGTCTGCTCGGCCTGTCACGGTCTGCGCTACGTGCCGCTGCGTACCCTGTCGGACAAAGGTGGCCCCGAATACACCGAGGATGAAGTTCGCGCTTATGCGGCCGAAAACTTCACCATCTTTGATCCGGAACTGGATGATGACCGCGCGCGTACGCCTGCGGACTTCTTCCCGACCGTTGAAGGTGACGGCATGGGTCCTGACCTGTCCTTGATGGCCAAGGCCCGCGCGGGCTTCCACGGCCCGGCAGGCACCGGTTTGAACCAGCTGGTCAAAGGCATGGGTGGCGCGGAATACATCGCCGCTTTCCTGACCGGGTTTAACGGTGAAGAACAGGAAGTCGCTGGTCAGTACCTGAACGGCAACGACGTGTTCCCGGGTGGCTGGACCTCCATGCCTCCGCAGTTGGAAGATGGTTCCGTCGACTATGACGACGGTCACAACAACTCGGCCCACCACTTGGCCGAAGACGTTGCAGCCTTCCTGATGTGGACAGCTGAGCCCAAGATGATGGCGCGCAAGCAAGCCGGTTTCGTTTCGGTCCTGATGCTGGTCCTCCTGACCTCGCTTCTGTACCTGACGAACAAGAAGCTCTGGGCCCCGCACAAGGGCAAGAAATTCGACGCCTAAGCGTTGGGTTTGATAGAATAGAGAAGGGCGCCGCAAGGCGCCCTTTTTTGTCCAACCGGCCATGTGGGAGGCCACGGGTTCGGGCGCAAATGGACTGAAGCTTTGGCACCTGATAGGGTTGCTCAAACTTCGGATCTAGGAGCCTCGATGGCCTGCTGCTGCTTCACAACACAGCATCTCTCGGTATTCAGTTGGCGCGACGTGCTTGCGGATCATGTGAGGCGCGCATCTCTGGAAGTTGAGCTCCGTGGAGTTCTGACGCCAGAGGTTCTCGAACATCTGCCACCGTCTCTTCAATTGCAGGGTGGCAAGGGCTCTATTTCGGACTGGATTGATGCCAGGTTCGAAGAAAGTGACGTTCATATTATAGAGAGCCTGCATACGTCTGACATCGTGGGGCTGTTGATCCTTGCAGAAGGGGCGGACGCACTAGGTCAAACCGTGCTGCATATTGGCTATCTGTTTGCACAACATGCATGGGGGCAGGGGTACGCGTCGGAGATGTTGCTCGGCCTGTGCTCGGCCGTCGGACAAATCAGGCCCGTGCGTTTGGTTGGCGGTGTCGACAAGCACAACATTGCTTCGGCGCGTGTGCTACAGAAAGCCGGATTTGAATTGAAACAAGAACTCTCGACTGCGGACACCGACATGTATGTGCGTGAGTTTCCTTAGCCTCCCAAATACTCCCGCATCACCTCCGGCGGGTTCGCGAACATCTCCTCCGTCCCAACGGGCGCATGGGCCACCCCATCCGCCACCAGCACCACCTGATCACACAGCACGCGGGCGTCCTCAGGGTCGTGGCTGACCATCAGAAGAGTTGCTCCGGTCTCATCCAGCAGCGTGCGGACCAGTTCCAGCATTTCGGCTTTCAGCGCAGGGCCAAGCGCGCCGAAGGGTTCGTCCAGAAGCAGCACCGGGCGGTCGCGTAAGAGCACGCGGGCCAGCGCCACGCGGGCGATTTGACCACCGGAGAGCTGCGCGGGTTTGCGGTCTCCCATACCCTCCAGCCCCACGCGGGTCAGGGCGTTTGCGACGCGGGTATTGTCCTCGTCTGACAAGCGCAGGTTCGGGCGCAGGCCCAGCCCCACGTTCTGCGCGACGGTCAGGTGGGGGAACAGGTTGTTGTCCTGAAATACCATGCTGATCGGACGCGCGGCGGGGTCTTTGGGCATGGGCTTTGCGTCCCAGAGGATTTGCCCCGCATCTAGCGGTTGGAACCCAGCAATGGCCGCCAGCAACGTGGATTTCCCGGCCCCGGACGGGCCAAGCACGGCAACGCGTGCTCCGGGGGCAATCTTGAAATCTCCGGCAAGGCTGAAATCACCCAGCGCGATGCGCATGTTGTCAACGGTCAGCATCTACGCGACCTCCTTTGTCGAAGACCCAGAACAACGCCAGAGACAGGGCCAGAAGCAGAAGGGCGGCTGCGGCTGCGTCCTCCATCCGATAGGCTGTCATCAGGCGATAAAGCTGTAGGGGCAAAGTGGCATTTGATCCGTCTGCAAACATGGCGATGACACCAAGGTCGCCCATGGACAGAGCCGCCGCCAACCCCAGTGCAAATCCCATCGGTCGGCGCAGGCGCGGCAGCCACAGGTGACGCAACCGGGCCATTCCGGTCATCCCCAGCCCATCCGCCAGCTTGCCGTAGTCCCGCTCGATCGCGGTCAGGGCGGGCACCAGCGCGCGTAGGGTAAACGGCAGGCTCATGGCCGCGTTCACCAGCGCCGTGATCGGCAACGCAAGGTCCGACGGCTTTACGAAAGGAAAGACGATGATGAACAGCCCGGTGCCGATCACCAGAGGCGAAGCGGCGATGGTGAGATACCCGATGCCCTCGACCAACCGCGACGTGCTACGCACCGCGAAAGCGGCAATCGGTAGCGAGAGCATCAAGGTTACAGCGGCCGAGAGTAGCGCGACCATGACGGAACGGGCCGCGGCGGAGAAGACCTCGGCCGGGAGGGTCAATAGACGAGGCAACCCGTCCAGCACAACCATGGTCAGGGGCAGGATCAGGAAAAGGCTCGCCAGAAGGATTGCGGTGACGTCTTGCACGCGCAAAAGGCGGGTGTCGTCCCAGCGGGTCACGGCGCGGTCCAGCCCCGTGCCCATATCGCCGGGGATCGCCACGCGCAGGGCCAGAAGGGCTGCAGTGGCGCCAAGGGTGAACTGCACAAGCGCCAGAAGAGCCGCGCGGCCAAGGTCGAAATCGAAGCGGAATGCCTCGTAGATTGCAAGTTCCACCGTGGTCGCTTTGGGTCCACCGCCAAGCGCAAGCGCGACGGCGAAAGAGGTCAGGCAGATCAGGAAGATGACTAGGAACGCACCAGGCACGACCTCGCGCAGCATCGGGCGTTCCAAGGTGCGGGCGATGTCAGAGGGGCCCATGCCAAGCGATGCCGCCAGACGGAAGCGTTCGGACGGAATGGCCAGCCAGCCTTGTAGGATCAGGCGGGTGGCGAGCGGCAAGTTAAAGAACACATGGGCGAGAATGACGCCGTGATAGCCGTAGACCGAGATCGGCTCGAACCCGAACCATCCCAGGACCTGCGAGATCAACCCGGTGCGGCCGAATACTGCGATCAGGCCAAGGATGGCAACGATCACAGGCAGGATGAACGGCGCGCCCAAAAGGGTGATCAGGACAGAGCGGCCGGGGAAGCTGCGGCGCGCCAGTGCGCGGGCGACGGGGATCGCAAGGATGACGCTGAGGGCAGCAGACAGAAGCGCTTGCCAAATCGTAAAGCGCAGCGCGGCCCAATCAGCCGGGCCTAGGCCCGTGCCGCCCTCGGCCCGCATCGCAACAGCGATGAGCGTGCCAAGGGTCAGGCAGACCACCACCCCAAGCGCCAGGGCGCCAAGGATGGTGGTGCGGTTTATTTGGTAGACGCGGCGAGCCATTCGTCCAGAGCCGACTTGCGGATTGCCTCGGCCTCTTCTTCCGAGAAGACCAGCGCCTTGGCGGGCACGGGAAGGTTTTGGAAGCCTTCCGGCAGCTTGTCAGCGGCCAGTTTCGACGGGAAGGACCAGTTGGTGGTCGAGATACCTGACTGGAATTCTTCGCTGAGCACATAGGCCATGAAGGCGTCGGCCAGTTCAGGCTGATCGGTGTTCGCGATTTTGCCCACGAGGTCCACATACAGATAGTGGCCTTCGTCGAAGATGGCGGCAGACTTGGTCAGGTCTTCCTCGGCGATGATGTGATAGGCGGGCGAGGTCACGTAGGACAGCACCATGTCGGCTTCGCCATCGGTGAACATGCCATACGCCTCTGACCAGCCTTTGGTGACGGTCAGGATCTTCGGGTTCAGCTTGGCCCAAGCCTCGTCTGCTTTATCGCCGTAGATTGATTTGACCCACAACAGAAGCGCCAGGCCCGAGATCGAGCTGCGCGGGTCCTGAATGACGATTTTGGTGTCGTCCGGCATCGCCAGAAGCGCATCAAAGCTGGTGGGCGCCTCGGTGATCTTGGTGTTGTCATAGATGAAGGCGGTATAGCTGTAGTCGAACGGTACGAAGGTGTCGTCGGTCCAGTCGACGGGCAGGGTCAGGCCGCTGACGTCCAACCCGTGAGCGGCGAATAGGCCGGACGCACGGGCGCGGGCAGTCACGTCGGTGTTCAAGCCGATCACCACGTCAGCTTCGGTGCGTTCGCCTTCCAGCATCAGGCGGGGCATGACGTCGCCGGTGACAAACTCCAGATCGCAATTGCATTGGGCTTCAAAGCCTTTTTCGATCGAAGGGCCGGGGCCCCACTCGGATGCGAAATAGTCAGGCGCATAAACTTGCAGCACGGGTTTATCCGCAGCCAGGGCGGCGGTCGTGGTCAGTGCAAGTCCTGCGACAAATGAAAGGGCTGTCTTCATTGGGTCCTCCATATGCGCCGGACGGATGGGGGCATTTGGGGCATCCAAATCACCTTCCCTCCGCCGGTGTTAGCCGGTTCAGGTTCAACGGGTCCGCGCGGATTGCGCATCTCAGCTGTGGTGTCACAGCACCCCGAGGTGGGATTACTCCTGACGGGTTTGCAGGAGATTTGCAAGCCCCTTGACCTTGGCCTAAAGATCAGCGATGTGAGCGTTAACACCCACTATGATCGGACGGCTCCATGTCGGAGATGCCTCAATCCCCCCTGCGCGGGCTGGGCTTTGCCTTTGCCGCTTTTGCGATTTTTGCCACCCATGACGCGGTGATCAAACAGCTCGGCATGCAGTTTGCCGTGTTTCAGATCATCTTTTTTGCCATGCTGTTTGCCTTTGTGCCGATGGCTGTGATGATGCTGGCTGATCGGCAGGTCGACAATTTCCGCCCACATCATCCGTGGTTGATCCTGACCCGTGCGGCCACATCCGTCATCGCGATGTCCACGGCGTTTTATGCCTTTACCGTTTTGCCCCTAGCAGAAGTATATGCGCTGCTTTTTGCAACACCTCTGCTGATCACCGCCATGTCCGCGATGCTTCTGGGAGAGCCGGTGCGCGGACAGCGTTGGGCCGCCGTGATTATCGGCCTAATAGGTGTGCTGATCGTGCTGCGCCCGGGTGTGACCGTCATCACCTTTGGACATATCTGCGCGTTGATAGCGGCGTTCTGTTCAGCGCTTGGGTCGATCATCATGCGCAAGATCGGCGGAGAAGAGCGTACAGCGGTCATGATCCTTTACCCCATGCTGTCATCCATTTTGGCGATGGGGATCACCTTGCCTTTCGTGTATGTGCCGATGCAAATCACCGACCTTGGGCTGGCTGCCAGCGTGGGGGTCATGTCGGTCTTTGCGCAGATGATGATCATTGCGGCCTACCGCGCGGCACCAGCGGCGGTGGTCGCGCCAACCCAATACAGTCAAATCCTGTGGGCCGCCGCATTCGGGGCGCTGTTTTTCGGCGAGCTGCCGGATATGTGGGTGGGCGTTGGTGCCGCGGTGATCATTGCCTCGGGCGTGTTCATCGTCTGGCGGGAAAGCCGCCCGTCTGTTTCGGTGCGCAACCCCATCCTGCGCAACCCGAACCCGCGTTATGATGCGGGTCCCTCACCGAAGCCGAAACACCGCAGGCCACAGCAAAGCGGGGAGTGATGCGCCGGGGTGCTTCCCTTTCGAACCTCCCTTCGCTATCACGCTGGGGAATGAAGGAGCGCACCCATGTCGATGAACAGCTTTGGTCATATCTTCCGTGTCACCACCTGGGGTGAAAGCCACGGGCCTGCCTTGGGCGCGACCGTGGACGGGTGCCCCCCCGGCGTACCGCTTGAACCTGAGATGCTGCAGGTGTGGCTGGACAAGCGCCGTCCGGGTCAGAACAAGAACACCACCGCCCGCAACGAACCGGATCAGGTGCGCATCCTATCGGGCGTGTACGAAGGCCAGACCACCGGCACGCCGATCCAGTTGATGATCGAAAACACGGATCAGCGCTCCAAGGATTATGGCGAGATCGAAAAAACCTTTCGCCCCGGTCATGCTGACATCACCTATTGGCAGAAATACGGGATTCGCGATCCGCGCGGCGGAGGCCGATCCTCGGCCCGTGAAACGGCCGCGCGCGTGGCCGCCGGGGGTGTTGCCCGCGAGGCGCTGAAGGCGCTGGTGCCGGGGCTCGAGATCAAGGGCTACATGACCCAGATGGGCGAAAAGCATCTGGATCGTGAAAAGTTTGACTGGGACGCGATTGACCAGAATGCTTTTTGGTTGCCCGATGCGAGCGCCGTGCAGGAATGGGAAGACTATCTGCAGCATTTGCGTGTGAAGGAAAACGATTCTGTCGGTGCTGCGATTGAAGTTGTGGTGCGTGGCGCGCCAGCCGGACTGGGCGCGCCGATCTATGCCAAGTTAGACACTGATTTGGCCGCCGCGATGATGTCAATCAACGCCGTAAAAGGCGTCGAGATCGGCGAAGGTATGGCCGCTGCAGGTCTGCGCGGAACCGAAAATGCAGATGAGATTTTCATGGGGAATGACGGGCAGCCCGTGTTCAGTTCGAACCACGCTGGCGGCATTCTGGGTGGCATATCGTCAGGGCAGGACATTGTCGTGCGTTTTGCGGTGAAGCCGACCAGCTCGATCCTGACCCCACGCCAGTCGATCACCAAAACTGGTGAAGCGATCGAGGTCATCACCAAGGGGCGTCATGACCCCTGTGTTGGTATTCGCGCTGTGCCCGTGGGCGAGGCGATGGCCGCCTGTGTGATCCTTGATCACCTGATGCTGCATCGCGCGCAGATCGGCGAAGGGCCGCGCGGCCAGATCGGCTAAGGTATTGCCTTAGCCGATTTCATAGAGGTCGAGCTTAAGCCGAAGCGGCGTCTAGCGCCGTGTCCATCAGAGCCTTAATATCCGCCTTGGATGTACCTGCAACGATGCGGCCAAGTTCCTTGTCGCCTTTCAGCACCACAAGTGTTGAACGGCGCGGAATGCGCAGGGATTTTGCAAGCTCTGATTTGCCATGCTGGTCCCAATCCACGTCGATAAAGGTGATGGCTTTGTCATAGGCCGGGTTCTCGGCCTTCAGGGCGTTGATCACACGTTCTTGCGCCGCGCAGGTCGAGCACCAGCTGGCTTTGAAGTCTAGAAACACGGTCTCGCCGTTTTCTAACGCCTTGGTGACAAGGCCCGGGGCATAGTCCATGGCGCCTGCGCGCGCCAAGGCGGGGACAAGGGATACGGCTGCGGTCAGGGACAGGAAGTCTCGACGGTTCATGGTGGTCTCCTTTCAGAGGGATACAGAGAGGTCATTCAGCCAGGCGGGCAGGTTTTGCACGGCCCAGGCTTCGAGTGTGTGGTGAAAACGGAACAGGATGGCGGTGCCGACGGCGACAAAGACCACGCCCATGATCGGCCGGGATTTCTGCGCAATTCTCCGCATGAGCGCTTGCCTGCGCATGATCGCGGCCCGCGCGCCATAGCCCAATGCGATGATGATCGTGGACACACCCAGTGCGAAGGCAATCATGATTGCGGCGGCCCACGTGATCGATTTGCCTTGCGAGGCGAGTGAGATCGCACCGCCCAACGTGGGGCCGATGCAGGGGCTCCAGACTGCGCCAAGCAACATCCCACCAAGGAACTGACCGGACAGGCCGCCCCGGTCCACGTCATCCAGCGTCGTGTCTGCCTGGGCCGAGACACCGGCCGTGGCCGTCGCAAAACGCTCGGATAGAACCGGGGTCATCAGGATCAGGCCAAAGCCCACCATCAGGATGGCACCCGCCCGCGCGACCATGTCTTCGGTCAGGCCGATCGTGTAGCCCAGCACGGTGACCAGAAGGCCCAGCGTGACGAAAGATACGCTCATCCCGGCGGCAACGGCCATGGGGCCAAACCGGCTGGCTTGCAACGCGGTGGCCAAGACAATGGGCAACACCGGCAAGACGCAGGGGTTGATCAGGGTCAGAAGGCCCGCAAGATATCCGAAGACAAGTTCCATGACTGCAATGTCACGGAGTTTGGCGCGAAAGTCATCTCACGATGGCGGCAAACCGCTTCACGTCTCTGTGGGGTTTTGTTTCGACAGCTGAACGGCAAGAATGCCCACCGTGATGATGGCCACGCCGATGAAATCCGTGATCGACAGCGCTTCGCCCAGCAATGCCCATGCGATGGCCACGCCAAAGAACGGGTTCAGGAAGTGGAACGTGGCCGCCTTGATCGCACCGATCCGGCCCACCAGCGCAAACCACACCCATGTGGCCAGAAGGCCGGGCACCAGCACCGTGTAGCTGAAGGCCAGGGCAAGCTTCAGGCTGGGTGTGACAGCGGGGGTTTCCATAACCAGGGCCGCGCCAAAAAGCGCGATGGCGCCGACGAACATTTGCAAGCCAACGATCATCATCAGGTTGCCACCTGACGAGGCGGTGCGCACCGCCAACGTGGCCGCCGTCAGGGCCGCCGCCGCAATGAAGCACAGGATGACGCCTGTCACGTCGACCCCACCGGACAGACGTGCCCCCATGATCATCGCCACCCCAACGACACCTGCAAAAAGACCTGCGATGGCCAGAGGGCGTAGACGGTCCCCCATCACCACCCAGCCCGCGAATGCGACCATCAGGGGCATGGTCGATGCGATGATCGACGCCAGCCCGGCTTCGACCCACTGCATGGCAACGAAGTTCAACCCGAGGTAAAGCGCATTTTGGCACAGGCCAAAGATCACCACGGCACGCCATTGGGTGCGGGTCAATTGCCAGGTCTGTCCCAGCGCCTTTGCGATCAACACGCCCAAAAGCCCGGAAATGAAGAAACGAAGCGATAGCGCGAAAAGCGGCGAGGCGTCGGACACGATGATCCGAGCAGATGTGAAGGCCGAACTCCACATCAGGGCAAAGGCCAGCCCCATCATGATCGCGCGCAAATCCATTGTTCCTCCGGCAGGCGGAGAAAAGAAAAGGGCCGCCCTGAGGCGACCCTTTCTGAATTCAGGTATCGGGGCAAGCCCGAAAGCGGTCGGCTTAGCCGTTCACGCTGTCCTTAAGAGCTTTCGCAATGGTCATTTTGACCACTTTGTCGGCGTCTTTGTGGATCTGTTCGCCGGTGGCGGGGTTGCGCACCATACGGGCCGGACGCTCGCGGCAGTAGATCTTGCCAACACCGGGAAGGGTCACGGCGCCGCCGCCCGAAACTTCCTTGGTGATGATGCTGATGATGCCTTCCAGCGCAGCGGTTGCCGACTTCTTGTCAGCGCCCATTTCTTCGGCCAGTGCAGCAACAAGCTGCGTCTTGGTCATCGGTTTCGACATGTATTACACTCCTCACATTTACCCATTACTTGGGCTTCATTGCGCGCATTTAACTGTATGTAGAGGGGCGACACAACGGTTTGTTGATCATATTTCCCCTATAAATAGCGCTTTTTTGCCGAAATGGCCTCTTGATTTACTGGTTTTCTGCCCATTCAACGGGGGACGGGACTGATCGAAGTCACTTCTGGAGTTTGATCGAAATACGCGCGTCGCACCGATGTGTGTTTTGATTGATCTGGGTTCCCTAAAGGAAAGCAGTCTCTTCGAAACTGCGCAACTTCCGGCTGTGAATGCGTTCGATCGGCATGTTTCGCAGGCTCTCCATCGCACGAATGCCAATCAGCAAATGCCGTGCGACCTGCGTCTTGTAGAAGTCCGATGCCATGCCTGGCAATTTCAACTCGCCATGCAGAGGCTTGTCGGACACGCAAAGCAGCGTGCCGTAGGGCACCCTGAAGCGAAACCCGTTGGCCGCGATTGTGGCACTTTCCATATCCAAAGCGATGGCGCGGGATTGGGACAGACGTTGAACCGGCCCTCGCTGGTCGCGCAACTCCCAGTTGCGATTGTCCAAGGTCGCAACCGTGCCCGTGCGCATGATGCGTTTCAGCTCGTACCCTTCGTATTCGGTCACCTTGGCCACAGCCTGTTCCAGCGCGATCTGGATTTCGGCCAGAGGCGGGATTGGCACCCAGATGGGCAGGTCGTCGTCCAGCACTTTGTCTTCGCGCAAATAGGCATGGGCGAGCACGAAATCCCCAAGCCGCTGGCTGTTGCGCAAGCCCGCGCAGTGCCCCACCATCAACCAAGCGTGCGGGCGCAGCACCGCGATATGATCCGTTGCCGTTTTTGCGTTGGATGGACCTACGCCGATATTGACCAGAGTGATCCCGGAACCATCTGCACGGGTCAGGTGATAGCTTGGCATTTGCGGCAGTTTTGCCGGGGTGGGCAAATCGGCCTCTGCAGAGGTGATGCGGTGATGTCCCGGTCCGACAAAAGCGTCATAGCCGCTGTTGGGATCGGCCAGCATCTGGCGGGCATAGGCCTCGAACTCCTCGACATAGAACTGGTAGTTCGTGAACAGAACGTGGTTTTGGAAGTCCTCGGGCATGGTGGCGGTGTAATGTGACAGTCGTGCCAGCGAGTAATCCACCCGTTGCGCCGTGAAAGGCGCAAGCGGCCCCGCACCGCTGGCATCACGTTCAGCCACGCCGTTCACGATGTCATCATTTGTAGTGGACAGGTCGGGCACGTCGAAGACATCACGCAGCGGATAGGTCATCGCACCTTCTTGCGGCACGGTGATGTTTGGATTGCGCGAGACGGCAAAATGCACCGGTATCGGCGTGGTCGAATATCCGATCTGCACGGGAACGCCGTGGTTTTCGATCAGAAGCCTGATTTGCTGGATCAGGTAGTTTTCAAACAGATCGGGCCGCGTGATGGTGCTGGCATAAGTGCCGGGCGCCGAGACATGGCCAAAGCTCAGCCGCGTATCGGTCTGGGCGTGGCTGGTCGTGGTCAGGCGAATCTCAGGATAGAAGGCGCGAAATCGTGTCGGTGGCTGATCGCCGGATGCGTTTGCTTCGAAGGCGTCGCACAGAAAGGCGCAGGCCGCATCATACAGCGCCTGCAATCGTGCCACTGCGGCCTGCGGGTCCGTGAAAACCTCATGCGCGCCCCCATCAGGTGTTCGGGCAGGGATGGAAATGTCGGCAGGGGTCATCAATTATCCTTCAACAAATCGGTCAGTTCGAATTTCGTTACGTCCACCAACCCCAGATCAGAGATCCGTAACTCGGGGATGACAACCAGCGCCAAGAAACTGTGCTGGATCGACGCATTGTTCAGTGTGCAGCCGCAGGTCTCCATCGCATCAATGATGCCTTTGGCTTTCTCGGCCACTTCGGTTGCAGGTTCATCAGACATCAGGCCCGCGACGGGCAGTTCGACCAGGGCAAGCTCGCGTCCGCCTTGATAGACACACATTCCGCCGCCAACCTCGGCCAAGCGATTGGCCGCCAAGGCCATGTCATCGCGTGATGTGCCGACCACGATCATGTGGTGGCTGTCATGCGCGACGGTGGACGCCATGGCCATTTGGCCAGTGTACCCAAACCCGTTTACAAACCCGTTCACGACACCGCCCGTACCTTTGTGGCGCTCGACAAGGGCAACCTGCGCCACGTCCTGCGCCTCGTCGGTCTGAACGATGCCGTCAGACACCGAAAGGTCCCGTGTTAGAGCCTTTGTTGGCGCCTGGTTTTCGACAATGCCGATCACCTTCGCGGTCACAGAGTTCGCCCCGTCGGGCGCTTTCACGATGAAATCGTCCGGCATGATGGTTTTGCCCAGATGCATTGTCGCCTTTGCATGGGCGGGCCATTTCAGATGAGGGCAGTCGACAGTGATCTTGCCGGCTTCGGCTACGCTGACGCCACGGGCGAAAACCCGATTGATTGGCAGGGTGGAGAGATCATCGGTAAAGATCACATCCGCGCGCCGTCCGGGTGTAATAGAGCCTAATTCGCGCTCCAACCCGAAATGCGTGGCGGTGTTGATCGTCGCCATTTGAAGCGCGACCAGCGGATCACAGCCGTAGCTGATCGCATAACGCAGGGCGCGGTTGACGTGGCCTTCCTCGACCAGCGTGCCAGAATGGCAATCATCGGTGCAGATGATGAAATTGCGCGGGTCCAGACCCTTTTGCGTGACCGCAGTGATCTGCTTTTCAACATCGAACCACGCAGATCCCAGCCGCATCATCGACCGCATTCCCTGCCGTGCGCGCGCGATCGCGTCGGCCTCGCAGGTACCTTCGTGATCATCTGCCGGACCGCCAGCCGCATAGGCGTGGAAATTCGGGCCAAGGTCCGGGCTTGCATAGTGCCCGCCGATGGTTTTGCCCGCGTTCTGCGTGGCGGCCATTTCGGCCAGCATCTTGGGATCACCGTTGATCACGCCGGGGAAATTCATCATCTCGCCCAACCCGATGATGCCGGGCCATGTCATCGCCTCGGCCACATCCTCGGGGGTGATTTCAAATCCTGTCGTCTCAAGCCCCGGTGCAGAGGGCGCGCAGCTTGGCATTTGCGTATATATGTTCACAGGCTGGATGAGCGCCTCATCATGCATCAGGCGCACGCCTTCCAGCCCCAGCACATTGGCGACCTCGTGCGGGTCGGTGAACATGGTGGTGGTCCCATGAGGGATGACCGCGCGGGCGAATTCTGCCGGGGTCAGCATGCCGCTTTCGATATGCATATGCCCGTCGCACAGACCCGGGATCAGATACTGCCCACCGGCGTCAATCACCTGTGTGTCTGACCCGATACAATGGCTGGCATCCGGGCCGACATAGGCGAACCGCCCATCGGCCATGGCCACTTGCCAGTCCAGAACCTCGCGCGTGTGGACATTCACCACGCGCCCGCCTTGTATCACACTGTCCGCCTGCTCGCGCCCGGCCGCCACGGCGATCAATCGGGCAGCGCTTTCAGGCCATGTTTTCAGATTTGGTCTTTGCATGGACCAATTGTTCTGAAATCTCATGTTAGCGCAACCCCCTATCGCGCGGGGGTGATTTAGCGCTTTTCAATCCAGCCTGTGTGGCGATACTGCGCGCATGGACAAGACGCTTTTCATATTCGGCTACGGCTATTCCGCGCGCGCTTTTGCAACCGCGCTGCCAGACGATTTCACCATCATCGGCACCTCGCGGGAGGCTGGCCCGAACGTGATCAAATGGCCGGGCACGGATATCTCCGAGCCTCTGTCACGCGCCACTCACTTGCTTATTTCTGCCGGACCGGATGCGGACGGAGATCCCGTTTTGCGCCGGGTTAGAGACGAGATCGCGTCAATTGCACCGCAACTGGACTGGGCGGGCTATTTGTCCACCACTGGGGTTTATGGGGATCATCAAGGCGGTTGGGTGGATGAAACCACACCGCTGACGCCCTCGACCAAACGCGGGCAAATGCGGGTCGAAGCCGAGGCCGCCTGGCAAGCCCTTGCCGCGGAAACCGGCCTGCCGCTGCATATTTTCCGGCTTGCGGGCATCTATGGTCCGGGACGTGGGCCGTTTGCCAAGGTGCGCAAGGGTACGGCGCGGCGGATCATCAAGAAAGATCAGGTGTTTTCGCGCATTCATGTCGAGGATATTGCGCAGGTGCTTTTGGCCTCTGTTGCGCAACCAAATCCGGGGCGCATCTATAACCTCTGTGACGACAACGCTGCCCCGCCCGAGGATGTGCTGGCTTATGCTGCTGAACTTCTGGGGCTGCCCGCGCCGCTCTCCGAAGATTTCGAGACGGCAGACATGACCCCCATGGCGCGCAGCTTCTACGCGGAATCAAAGCGCGTGCGCAATGACCGAATTAAGGAAGAACTGGGCGTGAAACTGCGTTACCCGACCTATCAGGACGGGCTGAAAGCCCTGCTGAAAGCTGAAGGTTAGGCCCGTTTTTCGCCGATTTGGGCAATGCCCAGAACATCCAGCACCTTGGCTTCGATATCCTTGGCGGAGAGCTGCGCATCTTCATACATGCGCGCGGGCGATGCATGGTCGATGAAGGTGTCGGGCAGCACCATGGACCGGAATTTCAGTCCGGTATCAAACACACCCTCCTCAGCCAGCAGCTGGGCGACATGGCTGCCGAAACCGCCGATGGCGCCTTCTTCGATGGTGATCAGCGCTTCGTGGTTTTCAGCCAAAGACAGGATCATTTCGCGGTCCAAGGGCTTGGCGAAACGGGCGTCTGCCACGGTTGGGCTGATGCCTCGCGCGGTCAAGGATTCAGCGGCGGCTTCGACCTCGGACAGGCGTGTGCCGAATGACAGGATCGCCACCCGCGCGCCTTCTCGGATCATGCGGCCTTTGCCAATCTCCAGCACCTGACCCGTTTCGGGCAGCTCAACACCCACGCCTTCTCCGCGCGGATAGCGGAAGGCCGAGGGACGGTCGTCAATGGAATGAGCCGTGGCGATCATATGCATCAGCTCCGCCTCGTCAGCAGCAGCCATCACCACCATATCGGGCAGGTTTGCCATGAAGGTGATATCAAAGGACCCGGCATGGGTTGCGCCATCGGCACCAACCAGCCCGGCGCGGTCAATGGCAAAGCGCACGGGCAGGCGTTGCACCGCCACGTCATGCACAACCTGATCATAGCCGCGCTGCAGGAAGGTCGAATACATCGCGCAGAAGGGTTTTAGACCACCCGCTGCCAGACCCGCTGCGAAGGTCACGCCGTGCTGTTCGGCAATGCCCACATCAAAGCAACGCGACGGATAGCGTTCGGCCATCAGGTTCAACCCGGTCCCGTCCGGCATGGCGGCGGTCACGGCGCAGACCTTGTCGTCTTCAGCGGCCAGCCGCGCCAGCTCCTTGCCGAAGACCGAGGTATAGCTGGGCGCGTTTGACGGTGCTTTGTGTTGTTTGCCGCTGGCCACATCGAACTTGGCAGTGGCATGGCCACGGTCGCGGGCTGCTTCGGCGGGCGCATAGCCTTTGCCCTTTTTGGTGATCACATGGATCAGCATCGGGCCGGTGGCGCGATCATGCACAGTGCGCAGGACGGACAAAAGGCTGTCCATATCGTGACCATCAATGGGCCCGACGTAAGAAAAGCCCAGCTCTTCAAAAAGCGTGCCGCCGACAGTCATCGACTTGACCATTTCCTTGGCCCGACGCGCGCCTTCCTGAAAGGGTTCGGGCAACAGGCTGACCGCGCCCTTGGCAGCGGCTTTCAGTTCCTGAAACGGCTCTTCGGCATAAAGGCGGCTGAGATAGCTGGACAGCGCGCCCACTGGTGGCGCGATGGACATGTCATTGTCGTTCAGAATCACAAACAAGCGGCGGTTCAGGTGACCTGCATTGTTCATGGCTTCGAACGCCATGCCGGCGGACATGGACCCGTCACCGATCACCGCCACCGCGTCACCGATCCCGTGTTCAGGCGCGCCGCCAAGGTCGCGCGCGACCGAGAACCCCAGTGCTGCGGAAATCGAGGTCGAGCTGTGCCCCGCGCCAAACGGATCAAATGGGCTTTCTGACCGTTTGGTGAAGCCCGATAGCCCGCCTTCGCAGCGCAGGGTGCGGATGCGGTCACGGCGTCCGGTCAGGATCTTGTGCGGATAGCATTGGTGGCCCACATCCCAGACGATCCGGTCCTTGGGCGCGTCAAAGACGGCGTGCAGGGCAACGGTAAGCTCAACAACGCCAAGCCCCGCGCCCAGATGCCCGCCGGTTTCTGACACGGCGGAAATGGTCTCGGCCCGCACCTCATGCGCCAGCTGTTCAAGTTCGTGGTCCGACAGGGTTTTCATGTCGGCAGGAACCTTCACGCGGTCCAGAATGGGAGTGTCAGGTGTATTGGCCATGTATGTCTCGGTTGGCTTTCGGGGCTACCTGTCTCGCTGGATAACGAAGCGCGCGGCCTCTCGCAAGGTATCTGCGTCCGCGCCATAGGGCGAAAGCGCGTCACAGGCCTGATCCACAAGCTCTTTTGCGCGGGTTTTCGCCTGATCTAGCCCCAGCAGGGACACGAAGGTCGCTTTGCCGGCATCTGCATCCTTGCCCACGGCTTTGCCCACGGCAGAGGCATCGCCTTCGACATCCAGAATGTCGTCTGCGATCTGAAACGCCAGACCCAATGCGGTTGCGTAGTCTTTAAGCGGCCCGGAATCTGCCCCGGCAAGAACGGCGCCCGCTTCGCCTGACCATCGGATCAAGGCACCGGTTTTTCCGGCCTGAAGCTCTGTGATCTGTTCCAATGTGAGCGGGGTCTCGGCGGTCTCGGCCGCAATATCCAGCGCCTGACCATGCACCATCCCCAGCTGCCCGGCATCACGCGCCAAAGAGGCGACCAAGGCCACACGTGCGTCGCCGACATCTTCATGTGTCAGAAGCTCAAATGCCAGTGTTTGCAGCGCGTCGCCGACCAGAACGGCGGTGGCCTCGTCCCATTTCTTGTGCACGGTTGGCAACCCGCGCCGCAGGTCGTCATCATCCATGCAAGGCATGTCATCATGCACAAGGGAATAGGCGTGGATGGCTTCGATGGCGGCGGCAGGCCAAAGCGCGCGGGTGTCACACATGCCGTGAAGTCGCGCCCCTTCAAGCACAAGGAAAGCGCGCAGACCTTTGCCGCCGGATGTGGCATAGCGCATGGGCGCAGACAGGGCGCCAGCCGGGTCAATGGCTGCGTGCAGATGGCTGCGCGCGGCGCGGGCGGCGTCTTCTAGCCGCGTCTTGAACATTTACTGGCCTTCGACAGGCGAGGTTCCGGTCGGCGTGCCGCTTTTGTCCAGCGTGATCGCGGCCACTTTTTCTTCGGCCTCTTTCAGCTTGGTTTCGCAGCGCGCTTTCAGTTCGGCCCCGCGTTCATAAAGCTTGATGGAATCCTCAAGCGCCACGTCGCCGCGTTCCAGCTGGCCAACCACGGTTTCAAGTTCCCGCATTGCGTCCTCGAAGGACATCTCGCTCACTGGTTTGTCGCTCATGCGCCCCGCTCCATCATCACGCCAATATATGCCCCGACGCTGTCGCCAAGAGCTTGCAGATCATAGCCGCCCTCAAGCGATGATACCACCCGCCCGTCGCAGCATTTATCCGCCAGATCGCAGATGCGATGCGCCAGCCATGCGAAATCCTCGGTCTCCCAGTTCAGATTGGCCAAAGGATCGCGCGTATGGGCGTCAAAGCCAGCGGACACCAGCACAAGCTGCGGCGCGTAGGGTTCCAATTCTTCCGAAAGAACCTTTTCCCAGGCCTCCCTCATAACCTCTCCACCGGTGGCTTCTTCAAGAGGGATATTGATCACCTGACCAAATGCCCCTTTTTGGTGAATGCCGCCCGATCCGGGATAAAGCGGCATCTGGTGGGACGAGACAAAGCGCACCCGGCTTTCATGCCACAGCACATCCTGCGTGCCGTTGCCATGATGCACGTCGAAATCCAGAACCGCGATGCGTTCCAGACCATGGGCGTTTGCTGCATGAATGGCGGCAATCGCCACGGTCGAGAACAGGCAAAACCCCATCGGGTTGGCTTTTTCGGCGTGGTGGCCCGGGGGGCGACAGGCCACAAACGCGTTCTGGGCCTGTCCGCTCATCACCTGATCGATGGCATCAATATTGCCGCCAATGGCGCGCAAGGCGGCCTCGAACGAACCGGGCGCCATGAAGGTGTCACCATCCAGCTGTGCCAACCCTTCGACGGGTTGCGCATTCTCGATCCGTTCGAAATAGGCGCGGGAATGGCCAAGCCGCACGTCGTCAAGCGAGCCAATCGGCGGGTCGCGACGGATCAGGTCCTGAAACGCAGTGCCTGATAGAGTGGCGTTGATCGCCTCAAGGCGCGCCACCTGTTCCGGGTGTCCGGGCGGGGTGATGTGGTCATGGCAAACGGCGTGGGTATAGAGCAAAGTTGTCATGTCGCGACGCTAGGACAATAGTGAGGCGACAACAAGAGAGGTTCCAATGCGCTACATCCTGCCGCTTGTCTTTGTCGCCAGCCCGGTTTGGGCGCAGGGGTTTACCACTGAGCTTGTCGGGGACTTCACCGGGGATGGCATCCCGGATCTTGCCAGGCTGATCGAAGCCGGTGACACCGGTGAAGCGGATCTTTTGATCCGGCTGAATGGCGACCCCAAAGATATGTGGGTAGAGCGCGCCGTTTGGATCGGGGGTGTTGGGCAGCAACCCAGCCTGAACCTGACCCCCGGTGGGTCGCTTCAGGTGATATCAGAAAACATAGCCATAGGTCGCAATCGGTGGGAGCAGGTGATCACACTGGCATGGCGCAAGGATCAGCTGATGATCGCAGGATACACCTATCGCTGGTATGACACGCTTGACCTTGAAAACAGCGGGATATGTGACCTGAATTTTCTGTCCGGCAATGGAGAGATCGCTACCGGCGGAAATGGCGGTGTCGACGAACAGCGGGCATGGATCAAGTTGCGAACCGAAAGTCGGCCCTACTTCGTTTGGCTTTATGACATGCCCGAAGAATGCGCTGCCCTGTTTCACTAGGCCACCGGCCGAGCATCTTTTCCCTTGGAAAGCCTCGCCTCAGTCCGGCGCCAACATATAGCCCGCCCCACGCACCGTTTGCAGGTATCGCGGTTGTTTCGGGTCTATTTCAAGCTTGCGACGCAGCCGGGTGATCTGCACATCTACCGCGCGTTCCTGTGCCTGCCCCTGATCCCGGCCCAGCTGTTCAACCAATGACGTCCGGCTGACGGCTTCGCCCGGTGTGGCCGAAAATATCTTCATCAACTGCGCTTCGGTGGCGGTCAGGCGGACAAGCTCTTCGCCTTGCCATAGCTCTCCGCGTTCCGTGTCATAGCGTTTGTCGCCCAAGGTCAGGTCCTTTGGCGCCACGGTGTCTGCGGGCGTTGGGACGCGCCGCAGGATCGCGTTGATGCGTAGCAGCAGCTCTTTGGGCTCAAACGGTTTGGCCAGATAATCATCTGCCCCGGCTTCCAGCCCACGAATGCGGTCTTCGGTATCGCCCTTGGCTGTCAAGAGAAGAATGGGTGTGGACAGCGTTTCGCGCAGGCCGCGCGTCAGGCTGATCCCGTCTTCGCCGGGCATCATCACATCCATCACGATCAGGTCGAAATCCAGCCCGTCCAACAGGCGTCGGGCGTGGGCCGCGTCACGGGCGGAGGAAACCCAGAAACCGTTGCGCACCAGAAATTTCTGCAGCAACCCACGGATGCGTTCGTCATCATCAATGATGAGAAGATGAGCCTCTGCCAGATCAGCCATGTTGCTCGTCCTTCAGCCGATTGAAATGCCGCCGCAGCTGTGGGTCCATCATGGCCTCCAACACGGCGCGAAACCCTTGCACAGCCTCAGGCCCTGCTTCGCGGTAAGCTTGGCGCATGCGTTCGCGCTGGGCAACAGACAGGGCCTGTTCCAGCGCCACACCTGCGTCCGTCAGGATCAGGTTGCGTTCCCGTTTGTCACGCTTGCCGACCTGGCTTTCCACCAAGCCATCTTCGATCAGAGTGCGCAGGACGCGGTTCAGTGACTGCTTGGTGACGCCAAGGATCGACAGAAGGTTGTTGACCGTGGTGCCCGGCGTGCGGCTGATGAAATGCAGCGCCCGGTGATGCGCGCGCCCATAGCCGTGTTCATCAAGAATACGATCAGGGTCGGCGGTGAAGCCGCGATAGGCAAAGAACATTGCCTCGATCCCTTTTCTCAGCTGCTCGTCTGTCAGAAACAGCAGAGACTGCCCCCCGGGCGTGTGTACATCCGCCATCGGACCCTCATCACATTTCATGTTACAGGTTCCAGTTTTATGTCAGTGTTGTTGACTTTCCAAGAATCAATTGATAGCGAATTGCGGATTTCGCGAAATATTATGTCCGATGCGGACCAATTTCGCGCAACTTTTGGAAAAAGCCTTGGGCAATGAGCTGGGGCGCAGAACTGGAAAGGACGGGAATATGAGCGGATATGATGATCGCGACGGCAAGATCTGGATGGACGGCCAACTGGTCGAATGGCGTGATGCGAACGTCCACATTCTGAGCCACGCTTTGCACTACGCTTCGTCGGTGTTCGAGGGTGAACGTCTTTACGACGGCAAGATTTTCCTCAGCCGCAAGCATTCGGCACGCCTGCTGAAATCGGGCGAGATGATGGATATGCCCATCCCCTATAGCGTTGATGAGATCGAGGCCGCAAAGCAAGCCGTTGTAGAGGCCAACGGCCTGACCAACGCCTACGTGCGCGTTGTGGCTTGGCGTGGGGCCGGCGAGGATATGGGTGTCAGTTCGGCGAAAAACCCGGTGCGCATGGCTGTGGCTGCTTGGGCTTGGGGCGACTATTATGGCGACGCCAAGATGAAGGGTGCGAAGCTGGATATTGCCAAGTGGAAACGCCCCTCGCCGGAAACAATTCCCACCGCAGCCAAGGCCGCAGGTCTTTACATGATCTGCACCATGTCCAAACACGCGGCTGAAGCAAAGGGCTGTTCGGATGCTTTGTTCATGGACTATCGCGGCTATGTGGCCGAAGCGACCGGCGCGAACGTCTTTTTCGTGAAGGACGGCGAGGTGCACACGCCTATCCCCGATGCGATTTTGAACGGGCTGACCCGCCAGACCGTAATCGGCATGCTGAAAGAGAAAGGCATCAACGTGATCGAACGTCACATCATGCCCGAAGAGCTGGCCGATTTCGAACAGTGCTGGCTGACCGGCTCCGCTGCCGAAGTGACCCCGGTGGGCCAGATTGGTGACTACACGTTTGAAGTGGGTGCTCTGACCCGCGATATCGCGGAAAGCTACGAAAAACTCGTGCGCAGCTAAACGGCGCCACTTAACTGAAATTGAACACCCGGCCTTTATCCTGTCCGCAGGAAAGGCCGGGTTTTTTATGCGCACCAGCACCAAATATCTGATTGGCATCTTCTTTGTGATCACCATCCCCACTGTGCTTGCCTTGGGCTGGGCATGGTACAGCCAAGACCCCACAGTACGCCCTTTGGGCATCACGAAAGAAGCTTTGGACCAGCATAGCGGCGAGGCCAAGGGCATCCAGATCGTGACCCGCATCACATGGAATCCGGATCGCCAATCCGCACCGAAGGCACTGGCGCGCGCCATTCAAAAGGGGTTCGCGGCAAAGGGCGTTGAAACAACGATAGAGATGGTTGCGAAACCGGGTGGCCCTGCCAGTGTGACTTATGACATCGGGGCGTCTCATATCGGCCCTGTTGCCCATTCCGAAGCCGCGCAGGGCATTCGCGCTGCGGTCGAAGCCTACCGCATGAATGTGCCCTTCAATTCAGACCCCGACAACTGATGCAGGAGAATGGTGAATGACGGCCAATTTTGTCTATGCCCTGTCAGCAAGTGCTCTGCTTGGGGCACCCACCCTTGGGGCGCTCGGCTATCACGCCATGACCGGTGATCCTTCAGCGCGCCCTTTGTCGCAAACTGTCGAAAAATTGCGCACCTATACAGGTGGATATCGCGAGGGCATTCAGGTGACTTTGTTGGTCGGCACGAATGCAAAATTGCGAGAGACCGCCGATGATATGGCCCGATCCCTGCACCGGGCGTTTCGTGCCAAGGGTGTTGATGCCCATGTGACGATCAAACCGGTGGCCAATTCTACGCGTGTAAGGGTGGCGTTTCAGGCGGGGGCGTCCAAGTTCAAGCCCGTCTCATATGCCGCGGCTCCGCGCAGCATTCGCAGCGTTGTCGAGGCGTATCGCATCAGTCGCTGATCTGCGACAGCTGCTCTGCGGCCCATTTTGCCGCGTCGGCAACCACTGGGTTTTCATCGGCCAAATGCGCTGCCGCATGCGGCGCAAGCGTCTGATCACCCGAATTGCCAATCGCATAAAGTACGTTTCGAAGGAACCGATCCCGCCCAATGCGTTTGATCGGGCTGCCCGCGAAATGCGCACGAAACCCTGCGTCGTCCAGCAATGACAATTCTGCCAGTTTCGGAACCAAAAGCTCGTCCCGTGCGGCATATCTGATTTCCGAGGCCGCGACCGCAAACTTGTTCCACGGACAGGCGGCAAGGCAATCGTCGCAGCCATAGATGTGATTGCCCAAACGGCCGCGCAACGCTTCATCTACCGGGCCTTTGTGCTCAATCGTCAGATAGGAAATGCAGCGTCGGGCATCCAACTGGAACGGGGCAGGGAAGGCATCTGTCGGGCAGGCCTCAAGACAGGCTGTGCAATTGCCACAGTTTTCACGGCCCGGCGTGTCCACGGGCAGTTCCAGCGTGGTGAAAATTGCGCCAAGGAAAAACCAGTTCCCCAAGTCGCGTGACAACAGGTTCGTGTGCTTGCCCTGCCAGCCCAGCCCCGCCGCCGCGGCCAGCGGTTTTTCCATCACCGGTGCCGTGTCGACAAACACTTTGATCTCTCCGCCAAAGCGTTCAATCATCCAGCGGCCAACGCGCTTCAAGCGCTTTTTCACGATGTCATGATAGTCGCGGTTTTGCGCGTAAACGCTGATGGCGGCGCGGTCGGGCTGACCCAAAACGGCCATCGGGTCGTGATCTGGCGTATAGGGTTCTGCCAGCATGATGACAGAACGCGCTTCGGGCCAAAGCGCAGAGGGGTCACCGCGCCACCCCATGCGTTCGCCCATCCACGCCATATCCCCATGTCGCGCTTCGGCCACGAACTGGTTCAGGCGCTCGGCAATCTCAGGCACAGCATCCGGGCGGCACACGCCGGTGGCTGCAAACCCTTCGTCACGTGCGCGTTCGTCAATCTCTGATTTGGCTGTGACCGGGTCTATGGAATTTGATGATCCCGCTTTCTTCCCGGTCGAGGTCAAAAGTCCAGGTCCGCGTAATGTGCGGGCTGCGGAAATCCGGGAATCTGGTCGGCAAGAATGGACCGGAAGGCAGGGCGCGATTTGATCTTCGCATACCATTCGCGCACGTTTTCATTCCGGTTCCAATCCACGTCACTGATATAGTCCAGCGACGACAAATGCGCGGCGGCGGCGAAATCCGCGAGCGTCATCATATTGCCTGCCAGCCAACGCCGCTGATCCAGCAACCAACCCATATAGTCGAGGTGGTATTTCACCGCTTTCGCGCCGGCTTTGATCTTCGAGCTTTCCGGGTAGCCTGCGCCCATGACCTTCTTGTTCACCCGCTCATACAGCAGGTTTGATGTGACCTCGTTGTGGAACTTGTCGTCAAACCAAGCCACCAGTCGGCGAACCTCGTAGCGGCCATCTGCGTCTTCGGGCAGCAAAGAGGGCATTGGATACGCCTCTTCCAGATATTCGCAAATCGGGGCGCTTTCCGTCATCAGTTTGCCGTCAATTTTCAGGATCGGCACTTTGCCTGCCGGATTGCGGCGCAGAAATTCCGCGCTGCGTTCCCAATACCGCTCCTCGACCAACTCGACTTCGATCTTCTTTTCAGCCAGCGACAGGCGGACCTTGCGGCAGAAGGGGGACAGGGGGGCGTGATAAAGGCGGTTCATTGTGCAGTCAGGGTCACTTTGGGAAAAATCTCTCTCTTCTATTGCCCCGATTGCACGCCGGGATCAATCCTCGAAGCAAGCCGATCGCCCGTCCGCGCGGATCGTGGCCGCCCCATCCAGAATGGATTGCGCGCGTTTTCGCACAAATGCAGAGGGGCGCGAGGCGGATCGTTCCTTCGGATTTGGCAAAAGCGCGGCCAGCCGGGCAGCCTGCACGGCGGAAAGCGCCTCTGGTCCAATACCGAAATAGTGACGCGACGCGGCTTCAATGCCGAACACACCTTCGTCGAACTCCGCCACGTTCAGGTAAACCTCGACGATCCGGCGCTTGGACCAAACCAGTTCCACCGCGGGCGTGATCATGGCTTCCAGCGCTTTGCGGGGCCATGACCGGCCATGCCAGAGATAAACGTTTTTGACCACCTGCTGGGTCAGGGTCGAAGCGCCCCGACCGCCGCCGTCTTCGATCGCCGCCCGGATCGCGCGCATGTCAAATCCCCAATGCGCGCAGAAATTTGCGTCTTCAGCCGCAACGATGGACCGCGCCATGATCGGTGCGACCTCGTCCAGATCGACCCACGCCCTGTCAACTTCGCCCAGGCGCATTTTTTCGGACAGGATGTAGGGTGTGGTTGGCGGGTTGATCACCGCGTAGCCCGCGATGCCCAGAACGAAGATGGCAGCCAGCAGCAGCACAGCGCGACGCAACCAGCGCCGCATCCAGCCTAGCGGCGGGCCGATCAACCGCGACAGCAGCCCCGGTTTGCGCGTCTTGCGAGAGGATTTCTTTTTTGCTCGTGCCACGGTTCTTTCTGACCACGCGCCGGGGTTTCAGGTCAAGACCGCACAAAAGAAATCGCCCGCACGGTGGCGGGCGATTCAAAGCGTTTTGGGTTGGCTTACTCTGCCGGGATCGCGTCAGCCTCGCGTGAAAGCGGTGCGGGCAGTTTGTCCAGCATCTCTTTCGGACAGACCTGCAGGAAGTTGCCTTTCTCAAGCTCCCAATGGCGCAGGATCTCGGTTGCCTTCTGGCTACCGGTCTCGGCCACGTGGCGTTCGATCAGGCCTTTCAGCTGGGCTTCCCAATGGTCGACCGTGACCGGGCAGGTCACAAGGCTTTCCATATTCATGTGGTCCTGCGCCTCGCCGTCGGGGTCGTACAGATAGGCCATGCCGCCCGTCATACCCGCGCCGAAGTTGGACCCAATCGAGCCAAGGATCACCGCGACACCGCCGGTTGTGTATTCACAGCCGTTCGAGCCACAGCCCTCGATCACCACGCTGGCGCCCGAGTTGCGCACGGCGAAACGTTCGCCTGCACGCCCTGCAGCAAAGAGGTAACCATCGGTTGCCCCGTAAAGCACCGTGTTGCCGATGATCGTGTTGTCAGCCGCGACCAGTGGGCTGACCAGCGGCGGGCGCACCACCACGGTGCCGCCCGACAGCCCCTTGCCGACATAGTCGTTGGCGTCACCTGACACTTCGATCTTCAGGCCGGGTGCTGCGAAAGCTCCCAGCGACTGACCGGCCGAGCCTTGAAGCTTCACTGTCAGGTGATCAGGCTGCAACGAGTTGCGCATGCCGAAGCGTTTCACGATATGCGAGGAAATCCGCGTACCCACTGTGCGGTGCGTGTTCTGCACCGTGTAGGACAGCTGCATCTTCTCGCCATCTTCCAAGAAACGCTGCGCGTCGCGCACGATCTCGGCGTCCAGCGTGTCAGGCACCGCGTTGCGGTCACGATCACGGTTGTATTCGATCTTGTCAGCGCCATCGACCACCAGAAGAAGCGGGTTCAGGTCAAGATCGTCCAGATGCGCCGAGCCACGAGACACCTGGCTCAGAAGGTCCGCGCGACCCATCACCTCGTCCAGCGAACGCGCGCCGATCGAGGCGAGGATTTCGCGCACTTCCTGTGCGTAGAAGGTGATCAGGTTGACCACTTTATCCGCTGATCCGGTGTACTTTGCACGCAGGTCTTCATCCTGCGTGCAGACGCCCACCGGGCAGGTGTTCGACTGGCACTGGCGCACCATGATACAGCCCATCGCGATCAGGGCTGCGGTGCCGATGCCGTATTCCTCGGCGCCCATCATCGCGGCCATGACAATGTCACGCCCCGTGCGCAGGCCGCCATCTGTGCGCAGCGTCACGCGGTCGCGCAGGTTGTTCATCGCAAGCACCTGATGCGCCTCGGTCAGACCCATTTCCCACGGCAGACCGGCGAATTTGATCGACGTCGCAGGCGATGCCCCGGTGCCACCATTGTGGCCCGAGATCAGGATCACGTCGGCTTTCGCCTTCGCCACACCAGCCGCAATCGTGCCCACGCCCGAGGCAGCAACCAGTTTCACCGTCACTTTACAGCGCGGGTTGATCTGCTTGAGGTCATAGATCAGCTGCGCCAGATCCTCGATGGAATAGATATCGTGGTGCGGCGGCGGCGAGATCAGCGTGACCCCCTTGGTCGAGTGGCGCAGACGGGCAATCAGGTCGGTGACCTTCATGCCGGGCAGCTGACCACCTTCGCCGGGTTTCGCACCCTGGGCGACCTTGATTTCCAGTTCTTCACACTGGTTCAGGTATTCGGCGGTCACACCGAAACGGCCTGACGCCACCTGCTTGATCTTGGCCGACGGGTTGTCGCCATTGGGTTCGGGGTGGAAATGTGCGGGATCTTCACCGCCCTCACCCGAATCCGATTTGGCGCCGATCCGGTTCATTGCAACGTTCAGCGTCTTATGCGCCTCAGGCGACAGGGCGCCCAGCGACATGCCCGGCGTCACGAAACGCTTGCGGATCGCGTTGATGCTCTCCACTTCCTCGACAGGAACGGGCTTGCCCAACGGCTTGATGTCCAGAAGGTCACGAAGATGGATCGGCGGGTTCGACCGCATCTTGGCCGAATACTGCTTCCACATCTCGAACGAGGCGCGGTCACAAGCCGATTGCAAAAGGTGCATCGAGGTGGCTTCCCATGCGTGTGTCTCGCCCGAGCGACGCGACTTGTAGAAGCCGCCAACGGGCAACACTTTGTTGCCGCCTTCCATGCCGGGCCCAAAGCCAGACGCGTGCACCGCTTCCAACTTTTTCTGGATGCCGTTCAAACCGATGCCCGAGATACGCGAGGTCATGCCGGGGAAATACTCGGCCACCATGGCGCGCGACAGGCCCACGGCTTCGAAGTTCAACCCGCCGCGATAGGACGAGATGACCGAGATGCCCATCTTTGCCATGATCTTCAAAAGACCCTGGTTGATGGCTTCACGATAGCGGCGCACCGCCTCGGTCAACGAGCAATCCAGCAGCCCGCGTTCGATCCGATCCGCCAGCGAATCCTCGGCCAGATAGGCGTTTACCGTGGTCGCGCCACAGCCCACCAGCACCGCGAAATAATGCGGGTCAAGGCATTCTGCCGACCGCACATTCAGCGACGTGAAGGTGCGCAGGCCCTTTTTGACCAGCCAGCTATGCACGGCAGAGGTGGCCAGAATCATCGGCATGGCGATGCGATCCTCGCCCTGTGCCTGATCTGTCAGAACAAGGTGGCCAGCCCCCGAACGCACGGCCTCTTCGGCCTTGGCGCGGATGTCTTCCAGCGCGATGCGCAACGCGCCGTCGCTGCCATCTGACGAGAAGGTGCAGTCGATCTCGACCATGGGCACGTTGAAGCCTTCGGTCATCTTCACGAACTGCTCGTTGCCGACAAAGGGGCTGTCCAGCACAAGAATTTCTGTCTGTGCGCCGCTTTCGTCCAGCACGTTCTTCAGGTTGCCAAACCGCGTCTTCAGCGACATGACGCGAAATTCGCGCAAGCTGTCGATCGGCGGGTTGGTCACCTGGCTGAAGTTCTGACGGAAGAAGTGGGACAGCGGGCGATATTTGTTGGACAAAACCGCCGAGGGCGTGTCGTCGCCCATCGAGGCCAGCGCCTCTTTGCCATCCTCGGCCATGGGCGCAAGGATCTGTTCCAGCTCTTCCAGCGTGAAGCCGGCCGCCACCTGACGGCGACGCAACTCGTCGCCTTGATAAAGCGGCTTCTCTTCCAGCTGTGACAGGCTTTCTTCAAGATCGCTGATCTTGCCAACCCAGTCACCAAAGGGCTGGGCTGCGGCCAGTTTATCTTTGATTTCAGTGTCGTGGTACAGCTTGCCTTCCTTGGTATCCACGGCCAGAAGCTGCCCGGGTCCAAGCGCGCCTTTTTCAACCACAGTCGCTTCATCCGTGGGCACCATGCCTGCTTCGGACCCTGCGATGACCAGCCCGTCGCCGGTGACCACATAGCGCATCGGGCGCAATCCGTTGCGGTCCAGACCGGCGCAGACCCAGCGACCATCCGTCATGGCAAGGGCGGCGGGGCCGTCCCACGGTTCCATGACCGAGTTGCAATAGGAATACATGTCCTTCCATGCCTGGGGCAGGTCGATGGCTTGCTTGGACCAGCTTTCGGGCACCAGCATGGTTTTCGCCATCGGGGCCGAGCGGCCCGCGCGCACCATCACTTCGAACACGGCATCCAGCGCGGCCGAATCCGACGACCCGCCGGGGACAATGGGTTTGATGTCTTCGGCAAGTTCGCCAAAAAAGGACGAGGCCATGCGGATCTCGTGCGATTTCATCCAGTTCAGGTTGCCCTTCAGCGTGTTGATTTCGCCATTATGGGCCAGCATGCGGAAGGGCTGCGCCAGCCACCACTGCGGGAAGGTGTTGGTCGAATAGCGCTGGTGATAGATCGCAAATTTAGACTTGAACCGTTCGTCCATCAGATCGGGGTAGAAAACCGCAACCTGTTCCGCCAGCATCATGCCTTTGTAGATGATCGAGCGGCAGCTGAGCGATGCAATATAAAGCCCGTTGATCTGTGCGCTCGCGGCGGCTTTCTCGATCCGGCGACGGATCACGTAAAGCTCGCGTTCAAAGGTTTCTTCGTCGACACCTTTGGCGTTTGAAATCAAAATCTGTTCGATCTCGGGTCGGGTGGCGTTGGCTTTGTCGCCCAGACAGTCGATGTCCACCGGCACGTGGCGCCAGCCATAGATGTAGTAGCCCATGCGCAGAACTTCGGATTCAACGATCGTCCGGCACGCTTCCTGTGCTCCGAAATCTGTGCGTGGCAGGAAAACCTGACCCACGGCGATCAGCTGATCTTCGCGCGGCTCGTGACCCGTGCGACGGATTTGGTCATAGAAGAAGGGCACGGGGATATCCACGTGGATACCCGCACCGTCACCCGTCTTACCGTCTGCGTCGACTGCGCCGCGGTGCCAGATGGCTTTCAGGGCATCAATGCCCGCTTCGACCACTTTGCGTGACGGTTTTCCGTCTGCTGCGACCACCAGCCCAACACCGCAAGAGCTGTGTTCGTCGCCTTCGCGATAAAGGCTATGTTCGTTCATGAAGGCGCGCTTGGCTTCTTCGCGGCGGACCCAGTTTTCATCATATTTCGTCATGTCGGTTCTCCTTGCGGATGGGCGCGGGCCGTGATGCCCGGCGTGCCCGGAAATGGGGTTTATTCAGCGGCGACAGCGGCGGTCGCGTTCAGGCTGTCCAGAATGTTGGCGCCTGCCTCGCGCCCGTCGCGAATGGCCCAGACCACCAGCGATGCACCGCGCACGATGTCGCCTACGGCCCAGACACCATCGAGGTCGGTCTGGTGGGTGCCAAAAGCGGCTTTCACAGTGCCCCAACGTGTGACCGGCAGGTCTTTTTCGCCCCAAAGGGTCGGCAGGTCCTCAGGTTCAAATCCAAGCGCCTTGATGACCAGATCGGCATCTTCGGTATAGTCCGAACCTTCGATCACTTCCGGGCTGCGACGTCCCGAAGCATCCGGTGCGCCAAGGCGCATCTTTTGCACGATCACACCATTGACCGGATCGCCCGAGAACCCTTTCGGGGCCGACAGCCAAACGAACTCCACGCCCTCTTCTTCGGCGTTTTGTGTTTCACGCTGCGAACCGGGCATATTGGCGCGGTCGCGGCGATAGAGACATTTTACCGATTTGGCGCCCTGACGGATCGCTGTGCGCACACAGTCCATCGCGGTGTCACCGCCGCCGATGACGACGATGTTTTTGCCTTCGGCGTTCAATTCGCCGCTGTCAAACTCAGGCACGCTGTCGCCAAAGCTCAGCTTGTTCGAGCAGGTCAGGTAGTCCAGTGCGGGCACAATGCCTTTTGCCCCTGCACCCGGCCCTGTCAGGTCACGCCCCTTGTAGACGCCCGTGGCCAGCAGCACCGCGTCATGCTGAGCGCGGATGTCCTGGAAGGTGATGTCTTCACCGACATTGCAGTTCAGCACAAACTGAACGCCCGCATCTTCCAGCAGTTTCACGCGGCGCATGACCACGTCTTTTTCCAGTTTGAAGCCGGGGATGCCATAGGTCAAAAGCCCGCCCGCGCGGTCATGGCGGTCATAGACAGTGACTTTGACGCCAGCGCGCACCAGCACGTCCGCGGCGGCCAGACCACCGGGGCCTGCGCCGATGATGGCAACCTTCTCGGACCGATCCGCAACCGGGGTGATGTCTTCGACCCAGCCATTTTCCCAGGCTGTGTCGGTGATGTATTTTTCGACCGCGCCGATGGTGACGGTGCCGTGGCCGGATTGTTCGATCACGCAATTGCCTTCACACAGGCGGTCCTGCGGGCAGATGCGGCCGCAGATTTCCGGGAAGGTATTGGTCGATTGGCTCAGCGCATAGGCTTCCTTCAGGCGGCCGGTTGCCGTCATCCGTAGCCAGTCGGGGATGTTGTTGTGCAGCGGGCAATGGGATTGGCAATAGGGCACGCCACACTGACTACAGCGGCTGGCCTGCTCGGCAGCTTTCTGAGCGGCGAATTCAGCGTAGATCTCGTTGAAATCTTCTTTGCGGGTCTCGGCGGTGCGCTTTTGGGGCATATCCCGGTCGACCGACACGAATTTCAACATTGGCTGTTTTGCCATCCTGGCTCTCCCTCGGCTGGCCCGTCATGGGCAGACTTTTGGCTTGGAGTGTGACTTCTATAGAGACTCTATGTGAATGAAAAGTCAATAATACTGACCTAAATGCGAAATAATTGTCGGAATGTGTGATTTTGACGCGGTGAGTGCTGCAATAATAGTCAGCGGTACTGACATATTATCCCCCTGTCCCTTCGGGGGTCGCTTCTGTAGCTTGCCGTCAACATCAATCGGGGGCTGTTCATGTCGCTTGCTCATCTGTTTCTGGTCGCCATTATTCAGGGCCTGACCGAGTTCCTGCCGGTCTCGTCTTCCGGCCATCTGGCGCTGTTGCCGCATGTGACGGGCTTGCCGGATCAAGGGCAGGCGATCGACGTGGCGGTGCATTTGGGCACGTTGGGGGCGGTTGTCTTGTTCTTCTGGCAAGACGTGCGTCTGGCCCTTGCAGGCTTGCCGCGTCTTATGCGCGGGCAGGTGGATACGCCGGGGGCAAAACTGGCTTTCTTGCTGATTGTCGCTACGATTCCGGCGGTTTTGTTCGGGTTGGTGCTGAAGCTGACAGGTTTGGATGACGCGATGCGCTCGGTTGCGGTCATCGCGTGGACCATGATCATCTTCGGGCTTGTGCTTTATTGGGTTGACCAAAAGGGCGCTGAAGTGAAGCAGGCCACAGATTGGTCTATGCGGGATGCGGTGATTATGGGGCTGTGGCAGGCGCTGGCGCTGATCCCCGGCACCTCGCGGTCTGGCGCAGCTATTTCGGGCGCGCGTGCGTTGGGCTACGCGCGGGCAGATGGTGCCAAGCTGGCCATGCTGATGTCAATTCCGACCATCATTGCATCCGCGACACTTCTGGGGGTCGAGGTGGTCGCCACCGCCAATGCGCAAGTGGCGCGGGATGGCGCGATTGCAGCGGTGTTTTCCTTCTTCGCCGCCCTTCTAGCGCTGAGCCTGATGATGCGCCTTCTGCGGTCGGTCAGTTTCACACCTTATGTGATTTATCGCGTGGCGCTGGGGGTGATCCTGTTGGGAATCGTTTACCTCTGAAACGACGCCTCAGAAACGGCAAAGGGCGCGACATGTCGCGCCCCTGTCCAAATTCGTTCAAAATATCAGGTGTCGCTGCGCAGATTCTTGGCCGAGGCCTGAATGGCAGCATATTGTCCATGGTTGCGGAAGCGCCAGAGATAGTCAGGCAAAATCGCGGCCATGGCGCGCGGCGTGATGTTCAGATCCTCGAAGGTCTTTGCGCCTTCGCTGACCACATTGTCATGGGCGAGGTTGCGCACCTGATCACGGGTCAGAGGGGCCTTCACCAGGCCGCGTGTCATCCACTGCACAAGATCAAAAATGCCAGCCTGAAGTCGCGCGATGCCGAAAGGCAGGTTTACCACCAAGCGACGACGCTCTGTCACGTTCAGCATCCGGTCAATCAGCGCGCGCAGGGTTTCAACATCGGGACCGCCAAGCTCGTAGACGCCCGGCTCAACCTGTCCCAGAACAGCGGCTTCAGCGGCCTTTGCCACATCGTCCACATGCACGGGCTGGAATTTGGTATTGCCGCCGGTGATTGGCAGGATCGGACCAAAACGGGTCATTTCGGCGAACCGGTTGAAGAACTGGTCTTCTGATCCGAAAATCACCGACGGGCGCAGGATCACAGCACCGGCAAAAGCGGCCTGAACGCCTGCTTCGCCAGCGGCCTTGGTGCGCGCATATTCGCTGTCGCTCTGGGCATCCGCGCCAATGGCTGAAAGCTGAACCAGCTGGCTCACGCCCTCTTCAGTCGCCAGACGGGCCACACGTTCAGCGCCCTCGTGATGGACAGCATCAAAACCGTTTTTGCCAATCTCGCTAAGCACACCGACGCAATTGACCACAGCATCCGCACCTTGCAGGGCGGCGCGGACAGAATTGTCGTCACGAATGTTGCACAGGATCGGTTCGACTTGTCCGACGGCGCCATAGGGTTTGACGAACAGCGCTTCATTCGGGCGGCGAACTGCCACGCGTACACGCCATCCCTGCTTGGCCATCCGGCGCGCGATATAGCGCCCGACAAAGCCTGAACCGCCATAGATGGTGACCAGTTTTGACATGCGAGCTCTCCTTGAAACCGCTGGAAATTCCTTGGCCACTGAATAGCCCTGATAGAGGAGCAGAGCAAGGCGCAAACAGTAATCAAAGGTGTTTGAAGAGGTTCTGGAAGCGATTTGTCAGGGATGCGGACCGGATCAGCAAGACCGGTTGCCGGGATTCGCAATTCTCTGCCGGAAAAAGAAAATCGAAACCTGTCAGAAAAGCTTAGAAATGTTATTGACACTCCCGGCGGGTCACTTTACATCCCCGCCTCACCAACCCGTGCCCAGATGGCGGAATTGGTAGACGCGCTAGCTTCAGGTGCTAGTGTCCGTATGGACGTGGAGGTTCGAGTCCTCTTCTGGGCACCAATTCCCCCGATGACATTCCGGTGAAAGAGCGTACAGCTACCGCTGCGTTGGGCATGGTTGCGTGATGCCCTGTTCAGGCGGTTCGGATGCGCAGGTCACTGGGTGTCCAGTGACCGTTCCATCGGCCAGCGGCGTTCGCGGATGGCATTGTCGTCGGCGCGGACATATTCGATCTCGCAGAATTCCGGCACAGTCTGCTGAAGCAGCATGTCGTTCACATACAGCATGGCGCGCAGATCAGGTGGTGGGGTGGCCAGGGCTGCGATAATGCGCCGGTCGTTGCCGGGCGCCAAATAGAAGTTGCGCTGATAGCTGTTGAACGACAGGCCGAGGCTGTAGGGGCGATACTGTTCGACGCCCAGCATATCTACCGACCGCCGGTGCAGCTCTTTCGGCAATCCCTTGATCCACGCGTTGTAAAGCGGATTGAACTTGTCAAAATCGACAATCCCGCTTTTCGCCGGACGCAGCTGCATCAGCCGGATGGCCGTTTCTGCGGGCAAGGCGTCGGTGCGATGGAATTTGAAAAATTTGAGACCGATAAACCGCCAAAGCACGGCTTTCGAGATATCCGTCACATGGCCGCGCAGCACCAGATGATCTTCGGGCACGGCCTCGGCGGCGGCAAGCTCTCGTTTTTGTTGCGGATCAAGCTCAAGGTCGCCCTCATCAACCAGATATCCCGCACGGATCAGCATGCGACGCCGCAGATCGGGCAGGGGAAGGTCTGGGCGGAACTTCCCAAAGTTTCCAATCACGCGAAAGGTGGTATGGGGCGCGCCAATTTTGTCGCAAAGCGTCTTGCCAATCTCGGCGTCCCGTTCGGTGTTGAAATTGGTGACATGGGTGAAGAACAGCTTGATGTCCTTCAGGCATGTCTTGGAATGGGCAAGCAAAAGCCGACTGTCCTGTCCGGCGGTGACCGGAAGGGCGACAGGGAAATGGCGGGCCAGTGCGCTGATTACCTGAATGTGCCGGTCCGAAGCGATCTTGACCACCTCTTCGGCACGTTCGGGACTGGCGCAGCGCAGATCCTGCGCCTCGGAAGGCCAGTGCCGTTCTGAGGTGAATGTCTTCAGATCAAGCCGATGGTTTGGCAAAAGCTGACGCACCCGCCGGTCAAGCGTATAGCCAAAAGAGAACCGCGCGCCGCGAGGGTAGGCGGCCTCTTCCCACATTGGGTAGTCGCTGGGTTCGACCGGGCCGGGCACGGCCAATGTGGCGACCGAGGCGATGACGCCCCGTTTGGGATCACATGCCGCGGACAACATGCCCGTTGGGTCAAGATACAGGTATTTGCTGCGGGAATTGCTGATCGCGAAGATATATCGTCCAGCGCTCATCGACAGGTAGTCCGCCGTCTCGGCCAGATTGTTTTTGTGGTCGCGCAGAATGTCCATCAGGCGTTCGGATGTCAGCACATGCCCGTCCGGGTCCACCGCAACCCCAAGGACCATCACCTCGGTCGCTTTGGACTTTGCCATCTGAACGTTCAGCTTTGCGCCGGTATAAAGATGCAGGCCCGCGAAGTCGTGACGTTGAAACTCGTCGCTTTCATCGATCGGGTCAGGGGTCAGGATGAACTGATGTGAAAAGACCGGCCCGGCAGCGCGTGCCAGTTTGTATTCATCCCGTTCGAAAGCCAAAGGGGTCCACATGGCTCTAATCCTTGCCTCTGTCGGGCGGGCTTGAAGGGCCGGCCATCAGTTCTGCATGTAGTGTGGGGTCGATGTTGCCACCTGTCACCACACAAAGCGTGCTTGCGCCCTGCGCGCGATGTTTCAGTGCGGCAGCAACCCCGGCCGAGGCGCCAAGTTCGGCCATGATGCCAAAGCTGTCATAGAGCCAGCGGCAGGCGGCCAGCATCTCTTCATAGGTCACCTGAGCCAGATCGAGTGTTGGGCAGCTTGCGATGATCTGGCGGTTCAGCTTGCCCAAGGTGCGGATCGCGATCCCTTCGGTTGACGGGGCGGCCGGGTGGTCGGTCTGAATGTCGTCGCCCTGCTGTTCCAATGCGATTTGCCTGATCCGTTCAAACGGGGCGTATTCAGCGGCCAGAACCCGCGCGCCATTCCGAGCCGCGTAGTGGATCGCGGCGGACACGCAGCCGCCGCCGCCGACCGGGACAGCGATGCGGTCAAACCGGGTGCCAGCCTGCGCTTCGGCTTCGTCATAAAGCCCGCCATTCCCGGCGATGATTTCGGGGTGGTCATAGCTGGGCAGCAGGGTGTCCGGGCCAGCTTCGGCATGGGCGATGGCCGCGCTTAGCGCATCTTCATAGCTTCCGGGCACCATGCGGCAGATGCCGCCCGCTTGTTGGATCTTGGACAGTTTGGCTTCGGGCGTGTTTTCGGGCAGATAGATCGTTGCCTTTGCGCCGTTCATCTTGGCGGCATTGCTGACCCCGATGGCGTGATTGCCGCTGGAGGCGGTCACAACGGCGCGAATTTCGGGGTGCTTTTCAAAAAAGCGATCCGGGCCGCGGAACTTGAACGACCCACCGATCTGCGCGGTTTCATCTTTCACGAAAACGCGGCCATCTTCGGTGTGCAGGTCACGCAGGGGCGTCTGCAAGGCGTTGGTCATTGGTGCAACTCGTCTGTGGGCCTCAAAACGGGTCGGGATCTTTCTGTCCCGATTGGTATGTAAATACCCTAATGGGGTGGGGCAAAACTTGCCAAGGGGAAAAGGGGGGGGCGTTTGAAATGCGGTGTCAGGGGTGGCGCGGGGGTGACGACGCGCCCCTGTCGTCATCCTATCAGTGCAGCCATAGAACCCGCAGCTTTCGCCGGGACGTAAAAGCAATGACGTGGAAACTGGTCGGGCTGAGAGGATTCGAACCTCCGACCCCCTGCTCCCGAAGCAGGTGCGCTACCAGGCTGCGCTACAGCCCGACCGTGCCGCGTGGGATAGTGCCATGACGGGCGGGTGGCAAGCCCCAAAATGCTGCGATCACAGGGTCAGGACCATTTTCGTGGCGCTGTCAAAGCCAAGTAGCGGTTTCAGCGGGCCGGTGGTTTCGGTTCCGGTCGCCTGAAAACCCAAACGGTCATAAAGCGCACGGGCGCGTGGGTTGGTGTTGATCACATCCAGCGTCACGCGGGCGAACCCCCTGTCGCGCGCCATGTCGAAAAGCCGGTTGAACAGCGCTTGCCCCACACCCTGTCCGCGCGCCTGAGCTGACACGCAGATGCCATCCATCTGCAGAGTGCCCTTCGGCGCAGCGCGTTCCAGCATCGCCAGCGGGATCAACCGCCACAATGCGCCCAGCCCATAGTGTCGAAACAGCGTCACGGTGGTGGCGTTGGAAAAACCGGTGCCGCTGGCCTGATGGGCCACAATCCCCAAAAGGCGACCGTTTGCATCCGTGGCGGCGATCACGGCCGCATGGTTCACGCTGCGCTCGAAAAAAGCGCGACCGCGGTTGTCGGGGCCAAGAAGCTTGCCCAACTTGCCGCCGAAGGCCTCCCAATAGAGCGCTGCGGCCTCTGCCTCCATCCCGGATGGCAGCTCATCATGTAAAATCACTTGTGTCATGCGTTGGATATGGGGGCGATTGCGCAAAAGAAAAGCGGCCCAGACATCTGTCGGGCCGCTTTGAAAGACAAGGTGGAAAGATTACAGGCTGGCGTCCAGCGCCGCGATCACCGCATCCCCCATTTGCGAGGTCGACACCGGGGTCTTCCCTGCTTCGTTCAACAGGTCGCCGGTGCGCACGCCATCGGCCAGCACTTTCTCGACAGCGGCTTCCAGACGGTCGGCTTCTTCGCCCATGTCGAAGGAATAGCGCAGCGCCATGGCGAAGCTGAGGATACAGGCGCAGGGGTTGGCTTTGCCTTCGCCCGCGATGTCCGGTGCCGAGCCGTGTACGGGTTCGTAAAGCGCCTTGGGGCGGCCATTTTCCATGGGCGCACCAAGCGAGGCCGAGGGCAGCATGCCCAGCGATCCGGTCAGCATGGCGGCGCAATCCGACAGGATGTCACCAAAGAGGTTGTCAGTGTAGATCACGTCAAACTGCTTGGGGGCACGCACCAGCTGCATGGCGCCGTTGTCGGCATACATGTGCGAAAGCTCGACCTCGGGGTAGTCCTTGGCCACGCGGGTCACGACCTCGCGCCACAGGATGCCCGATTCCATCACATTGGCTTTTTCCATCGAACACAGGCGCTTGTCGCGTTTCATCGCCAGTTCAAAAGCGGAACGCGCGCCGCGTTCGATTTCGGCTTCGGTGTAGCGCTGGGTGTTGATGCCGACACGCTCGCCGTTTTCTTCAAAGATGCCACGCGGCTCGCCGAAATAAACGCCCGAGGTCAGCTCACGCACGATCATGATGTCCAGACCAGACACGATGTCTTTTTTCAGCGACGAGAAATCCGCCAGCGCGTCAAAGCACTGGGCCGGGCGCAGGTTGGAATAAAGGTCCATTTCCTTGCGCAGGCGCAGAAGGCCGCGTTCGGGTTTGACGGAGAAATCAAGGTCATCGTATTTCGGGCCGCCCACGGCGCCCAACAGCACGGCGTCAACCTCTTGCGCTTTGGCCATGGTCTCGTCGGCCAGTGGTGATCCGTATTTGTCGTAAGCCGCGCCGCCCACAAGGTCCTCGCTCACGTCGAAGGTCACGCCGCGTTTCGCGCCGATCCAATCGATGACCTTGCGCACTTCGGTCATCACTTCCTGGCCGATACCGTCACCGGGCAGGATGAGCAGAGAGGGGTTCGTCATGGGGGCATTCCTTGCACTGAATTCGTCGCAGATGGGCGTAGCCTGCCGGGCGCTTCGGGTCAAGAAAACAAAGGCTTAAAACTTGATATCGACCCAAACAAGCCGGTGACGTGATGCGGTTTCAACCGTTTGCGCAAACGGATCATCCGGCGCGGGCCAGACCACGCCGCTGTCAGTCACGTTAAGGGATGCATCGGGCAACACATAGCTGACACGCAGATTGCCGGGTTTGCCATCGGGCCAGTCGGCGGTGTCATACGCCGGGTCCCCCCGGTGCTCTGGGTCTGCCGCCGCGGCACCCCCGGCGCTTTGCGGGCGTGGGTCCTGCAAATCGGGCCGGGCCAGCAGCGCACGGATGGCCTGTTTTCGACCATCCCCGTCCTCGGGATCAAGATTGGCATTTCCGGCGATCACCACGGGTGTGGAAGGGGCCGGGTGCCCCGCCAGTTCACCATCAAGATAACGTGCCCAGAAGGTGATTTCATCATGGTTGCGACGGCCGTTTCGATCCTCGGGCCCGTCGAAAACGGGGGTGTTGGCGTGGAAGGTCAGCAGATGAAATGCGGGCGCGCCGGGGGGCGTCAGCTCGATATCCCAATGAGCGACCGAGGACAGACGCAGCATCGTCGCGGCGTCGGGGGCTGGCAATGGCAGGTCATCCGGACCGGGCAAGCTGTTGCCGGGCAGGTCCTTCCATAGCATCTGTGAAAAATCGCGGATCTGGCCCATTGGGATGGTCGAGAGCACCGCCATACCCCCCTGACCCGTGTAGCGCCCATAACCATGCGCGTCCTGAGCTTCGCCAAACCGGCCGTTTCCGTTCAGGTCCAGCCCTGTCTCTACCCCCGTATTCGGAGGGCCAGAGAAGCTGTGTTGCATTGCGTGGCCCGCCGCGGCCAGCGCGTTCTGAAAGGCATGCAGCGCGTGATTTTCCAGATCATGGTCAAAACCCTGCAGGGCCAGAACATCAGGTTTTGCGGTGACGATCACGCGCACCAGCGCCTCGATCTGCGTGTCGCCCTTCAGGATATCTCGCAACAAAAGGCCCGGCCCTTTCTTGCGGATATCGGCGTGATAGCTGGCGACACGCAGGGTCTCGGCACTGGCCGTTTGTAGGGGGAAAGCTGCAAGGGTAAGCGCTGCGACGAGCGCTGCGCTTACACGGTTACGAAGCCATTTTCCTCGGCGCGGCGCGTGTTGCGTTTGCGTTCGGAGCTGATCATCAGCGCCACCCGCTGCATGGCGATGCCACGCATGAAAAGGCTCGCAGGAAGGAAGGCCCATGCTGTCACCGTCCAGATCAGGGTTTGCGTATTGACCACCGAGATGGTGCCGAAGACAGAAGCTGCGGCAGAGACGATGATAGGCGTGATGAAGGGCAACAGGAAGCCCAGAAGAATATTGAACCGCGCGTCCCGGATCAGACGGCGCACGACGTCTCCGCCCGTGGTCGGGTCGAATGTCGGCAGGTTGATCCAGACGTTGAAAGCGGTTGTGGCCTGCATCGGCCAATTGGTGAACCTGAGCGAGATCAGGAAGGTCGCCATGGACAGCAAGGAAATCAGGTAGGCCATGCCCGCTGCGGCGCGCAACAGAACCATATCCGTGAACGAGGCCGTATCGGGCAGCATCGACACCACCAGCCGCACGGGGCTGAAGGGAAAGTCGATGGCCTGTCCAACAAGCACTCCAATGGATGTCAGGAATTGCGTGGCTGTGGTTGTGTCGGTCTGACCGCGTGCGATCACCGACAGGCAAAACACCATGGCAAACAGGCTGATGTAACGCAGCCGGTTAAAGGGTGGGGCATCCCGAAACTCGACCATGCCGGGGTAAGTGGAGCCATATTCGAAAATCGTGAAGGCGGCGGCAAAGAAGGCCACGATGGCGACGATCTGGCCGCTCTCGCCAGAGACACCCGGCACCAATAGCGACGGGGTGGCGACAAGCATCACCATCAATACTGCGCGGAAACACGCACCAATCATGCGGTTCATCACTGCCTCTTCCTTCCACCTGGCCGGATGCGATTGCGTGCCGCATCCTGTTTCCCGGTTGGAGCTGCGCCTTTTGGGGCGTCATCTTTTGCCTCAGGCGACATACTGCGCACGCTCACAACTCCAGTTCAACTACCGGACCATCTGGCAGGGCAAATGTGGTGGAATTAAGAGAAAACTGGTGCGACTTTGCACCAAATTCGAGACAAAAAAGGCCGCAACATGGCGGCCTTTTCTTTTTCGTTATTTTTTCAGGCGTTTACACCCAGGGGCGCGCCGCGGATGCCTGGGTTTCATAGGCCTCGATTGAAGCCTTCTTCGCCATCGTCAGGCCGATGTCGTCCAGACCTTCCAACAGGCAGTGCTTCTTGAAGGCGTCGACCTCGAAGCTGATCGTGGTGCCTTCCGAAGTGGTGATTTCCTGGGCTTCCAGGTCCACGGTCATACGGGCGTTTTCGCCACGTTCCGCGTCTTCCATCAGCACATCGACCTCAGCCTGCGGCAAGACAATCGGCAGGATGCCGTTCTTGAAGCAGTTGTTGAAGAAGATGTCGGCAAAGCTGGTCGAGACCACGCATTTGATGCCGAAATCTGCAATTGCCCAAGGCGCGTGTTCGCGCGACGAGCCGCAGCCGAAGTTGTCACCGGCGATCAGGATCTCGGCGTTGCGGTATTGCGGCTTGTTCAGCACGAAATCCTCGATTTCCGAGCCGTCGCGGTTATAGCGCATCTCGTCAAACAGGTTCTTGCCAAAGCCCGTGCGGGCAATCGACTTCAGGAACACTTTCGGAATGATCATGTCTGTGTCGATGTTCACCAGCGGCATTGGGGCCGCGATGCCGTGCAGTTTTTCAAACTTTTCCATCTTGCGGTCTCCTTAGATCAAGTCACGAACGTCGGTCAGGCGACCGGTCAGCGCGGCGGCAGCGGCCATGGCGGGCGATACCAAGTGGGTGCGGCCCTTGTAGCCCTGACGACCCTCGAAGTTGCGGTTCGAGGTCGAGGCGCAGCGCTCGTTTTCAGCCAGCTGGTCGGGGTTCATGGCAAGGCACATGGAGCACCCGGCCAGTCGCCATTCGAAACCGGCCTCTTCAAAGATCTCGGCCAGACCTTCTTCTTCGGCCTGAGCGCGCACCAGTCCCGAACCGGGCACGATCATCGCGCGCATGCCGTCTTTGATCTTCTTGCCTTTGACCACGTCTGCCACGGCGCGCAGGTCTTCGATGCGACCATTGGTGCAGGAGCCGATAAAGACGGTGTCAATCTCGATGTCGGTCAGTTTCTGACCGGGGGTCAGGCCCATATAGTCGATCGAACGCGCAGCTGCGTCGACCTTGCCGCCTTCGAAATCCGACGGGCTGGGAACCACGGCCGAGATCGGCAGAACGTCCTCGGGCGAGGTGCCCCAGGTCACGACCGGCTCGATCTCTTCACCTTTCAGCGTCACAACCTTGTCGAAATGCGCGCCTTCGTCGGTGAAGAGCGTTTTCCAGTATTCGACAGCCTGTTCCCACTGGCCTGCTTTCGGGGCGTGGGGGCGGCCTTTGCAATACTCAAACGTGGTTTCGTCTGGCGCGATCAGGCCCGCGCGCGCGCCGCCTTCGATGGCCATGTTACAGACGGTCATGCGGCCTTCCATCGACAGATCGCGGATCGCTTCGCCGCAATATTCGATGACATAGCCCGTGCCGCCGCCGGTGCCGGTCTCGCCGATCACGGCCAGGGTGATGTCTTTGGCGGTCACGCCCGGCTTCAACTTGCCGGTGATTTCCACCTTCATGTTCTTGGATTTCTTCTGGATCAGCGTTTGCGTCGCCAGAACATGTTCCACTTCCGAGGTGCCGATGCCGTGGGCCAGCGCACCAAAGGCGCCGTGGGTGGCGGTGTGGCTGTCACCGCAGACCACGGTCATGCCGGGCAGGGTCCAGCCCTGCTCGGGGCCCACGATGTGCACGATGCCTTGGCGCACGTCGTTCATCGGGTAATAGTTGATGCCGAACTCTTTGGCGTTCGTGTCCAATGCAGCCACCTGAATGCGGCTTTCTTCGGTCATCTGCGCCGGGTCCTCGCGGCCTGCAGTGGTCGGCACGTTGTGGTCCGGCACGGCAATGGTCTTGTCCGGCGCGTGCACCTTGCGGCCCGCCATGCGCAGGCCTTCGAAGGCTTGCGGGCTGGTCACTTCGTGCACCAGATGGCGGTCGATATACAAAAGGCAGGTGCCATCGTCAGCTTCATGGGCTACGTGGGCATCCCAGATTTTATCATAGAGTGTCTTCGGGGCGGTCATATCGCTCTCCGTGGATATCATTGTGAATTTGGGTAGGGTGACAGGGATTGCTCGCCCGCGTGAACGGGCGTCAAAGGCTTATAGGCAGGCAAGCACCGCGTTCTGGGCGCCGAAGAAGCGCCACGGCAGAAACGCGTGGTCATCCATGTCAAAAATCCGAGTCATGGCGCGGGGATACATGGTTCCGAAGCGTGGGGCAAGGGCGCAGGCTCTGGACCTCGTACTTCAACCCGTGTCATGCTGGGCAAAACAGGAGGCCAAATGGAGCAGGAAACGGTTGATACTTCGGCCGCCACAACCGCCGAACAGCTTTCAGAACCCACCGCGGGGGCAACCGAAGGCGGGGCAGGCGCGTCGAGTAGCACGCTGACCGAACAGGTGCTGGACCTTGTTGAGGATGGCGGTGATTTCCTGTTGAGCCTGACCCAGACCTGGCGGCTTTACCAAGTGGTGATCATGCTGTGCCTCGTGGCGATCTCGCTTGTGATCGGGCGGGTTGCCCGTCCACGGGTCGAGGCCTGGCTGCGCGCACAAGAGGGTTGGTCCAAACGCAAGCTGCGTTTCGCCATTCACCTGCGCAACCGCATTTCGATGATGGTCTATCTGGTGCTGTCATGGGGCACAGTGTCAGTGATGCGCGAGGTGACATGGCCGTCGCGCAGCTATCTGATTGCCCTTGTCGCGACCATTGTCAGTGCGTGGCTTTTTGTTGGGATTGCAGCGTTCCTGATTTCGAACCGACCTGTTCGGCGCATCGTCATGTGGGCGATGTGGATCTATGTGACGCTCTATTTCCTTGGGGTGACCGCCGAGGCCGCCAATGTGTTGGATAACCTTGCGCTGGAGATGGGGGATTTCCGCATCTCTCTTTGGACCATTCTGCGCGTGGTAGTGGTGCTGGCAGTGCTGTTTGCGCTGGCGCGGCTTCTGGCCACGGGATCGGCTGCACGCATCCAACAAAACGAGGACATTTCGCCCTCGATGCGGGTGTTGGCGGTCAAGTTCATCCAAATGGCGCTTTATGGCGCGGCGTTTTTCATCGCATTGAAGGCCGTGGGGGTGGACCTGACCGGGCTGGCGGTTCTGTCCGGTGCCATCGGTGTGGGCCTTGGTTTTGGCCTGCAAAAGGTGGTGTCGAACCTTGTGTCCGGCGTGATCATCCTGCTGGATAAGTCGATCAAGCCCGGTGACGTCATCAGCCTTGGCGATACCTTCGGTTGGATCGAACAGCTGGGTGCGCGATATGTCTCGGTCGTGACGCGCGACGGGCGCGAATATCTGATCCCGAACGAGGACCTGATCACCGGGCAAGTGGTGAACTGGTCACATACGAACTCTTTCGTGCGGCTCGATATCTTCTTTGGCACGGCCTATGGCGATGACCCCCATAAGGTGCGCAAAATTGCGATCGAGGCCGCGAGTGGCGTTGACCGTGTGCTCTCGTTCCGTCCGCCGGTCTGCCATATCGTCGGATTTGGCGACAGCTCGGTGGACTATATTCTGAGGTTCTGGATTGACGATCCCTCGGGCGGGCTGACCAATATTCGCGGCAATGTCTATCTGTCGCTCTGGGATGCGTTCCAAGAAAACGGGATCTCGATCCCCTTCCCGCAGCGCGAGGTGCGGATGCTGGAAGAAGAGCCCGCTCATCACATTTCGGATTGATCTGGGGGCTCGCCAGGGTTGGTCGCCAAATTGTCGGGCGGCCCCTATTCCTGCGCCTCAAGTATATCGCCGGGCTGACAATCAAGCACATCACAGATTTTGGCCAGAGTTTCAAAGCGAACGCCCTTCACCTTGCCGCTTTTCAGCAGGCTTAGGTTCTGTTCGCTGATCCCGATTCTGTCGGCCAGTTCACGCCCTTTGATTTTGCGACGCGCCATCATGACGTCCAAAGTTACTGTAATCTGCATTACACGAAACCCCGGTTCTCTTGGTCGATCTCAACCGCTTGCGAAAAAGCCGCCCCAATCACGATCAGCAACACGCCGCTTACAACCAACCATAGCTCATTTGATCCGACCCCTACCGCGACCTGTCGATGCCCTTCAGGGTTGTGCAAAGTCATAAGCATTGTGATTGGCGGCACCGTTAGCAAGGCTGCCACAGCCTGCAAGAGCAGTGCCTGCCCAATGCGCCTGACATGGCGCGTCGCGACAATTGTAAGAATGTGCCCCGAGCGGAAGCAGGCAAAAAGGCACGAGATATGCCACAAAGCCCAAAGGCTAGCCGCTATTGGAAGCGCGCCCAGACCAATTGCCGCGAAAAGCGCAGATCGGGGCGGGCCCGGGGGGTATGCTGCCTCTGCGCCCGGTATGAATTCCAGATAGGTTTCAGGGCCTTGAACAACCAGTTGCCCAAGCAGGAACAGCGGAATCCCGGCGAGCAGAAGCAGGCTTAATCCCTGCCCCAAGGTTGCAAGGCGTGTGTATTTTCTTGGGATCCTGTGTTCGGCCATAACTTTATCCTTTACATTTAAAATTTATCGTAAAACATTAAAGAAAACTTTCAAGCGAAAATTGGAGCCTGTTATGTTGAAAGCCCTATTTGCAGCCTTTCTGGTGCTGTCTCTGTCTGCTTGCGGCCAAATGAACCCGCTTACCTTAGCGCGTTTGGCGACCATGGACCCCTTTGCAAATGATCCCGCAGATATTGCCGTTGAGCTTCAGCTGCCAAGTGGCGTCAGGGTGCCTGAAGGCGGTGCGTCGCTTGGTCTGTCGGCCCGGTTTGCGACCACGGGGGAAAGCTTTGAGCACAGCTATGTTCTTGCGCGTGCAGGCAACATCTATCGTGTCGCGGAAAATGATCTTCCCCGCCTGCGCGCAGATATCGCTCGTGCGCGTGCTTGGGAAACTGAGGATGCGGATGCGTCGACCGGTTCGTTATCCGTAGGTGTGGCTGCCTGTGCTGAATGGAATGGCCCTACGCCTGATGCTGTGTTTTCAATCCGGCTTAGTACGGATGGCGGAAAAACGATGATGCCGCTGATGACAAATGTCCCGATCGACCGCGCCCTGGAGGCAGTTGGCGATATCGATGCCGCCTCTGCGGCGACAGGGCTTGACCTCTGCAAGTAACGGGATTGTTGCATAGCTGCACAAAAACGCGCCTGTATCAGGTGGTAGCAATTGAGCTTGCCTGAAACAGGTGTTACGATTCTTCCATGCCCAGCACCGGGGCGGAACGGTGTGCAGCGTTAGGAGGACAATGTCCTGTCTTTGCCAACAGAGGTCGCATCAGGCGCGACCGCAGGGGAAACCGCAATGACGGCTAACCCCGGAAAAACAGCCAGCGAGCAGATGCTGGCGCTTGTCCTGAAGTCCCTTGAAGATGACAAAGCCGAAGACGTTGTGGTGATCAGCCTTAACGGCAAGTCGCAGATGGCTGACAATATGGTGGTCTGTTCGGGCCGCTCGACGCGTCAGGTCGCAGCGATTTCGGAAAAGCTCACCGACAAGCTGAAGCAAGAAATGGGCGTCTTTTCAAAGCTCGAAGGCAAAAGCCAGGGCGATTGGGTGCTGATCGATGCGGGCGATGTGATCGTGCATGTGTTCCGCCCGGAAGTGCGCGAGTTCTATCAGCTTGAGAAGATGTGGATGGAACCGGGCGCGGCTGACGCCGCGACCTGATCAGGGGGCGATGAAATGCGCGTGCATGTCTGCGCGGTCGGACGGCTGCGTAAATCGCCCGAACTTGAACTGATCAATGACTATTCCACCCGGTTCGACCGGACCGGGCGGGCGCTGGGCCTCGGGCCACTTTCACTCCATGAAGTCGAAGACAAAAAGGGGGGCGGCATGTCTGCCGAGGCACCCCTGTTGGAGCGTGCCATTCCCAAGGGCGCGCTGATCTGCACGATGGACGAACGCGGCAAGGTCATGTCCTCGCCGGATTTCGCCAACCTGCTGGGCCGCTGGCGCGACGACGGGCGCGGGGATGTTGCCTTTGTTATCGGAGGTGCCGACGGGATCGACCCATCCCTGCGCGCCAAGGCCGACGCCAGCCTGTCCTTTGGCAAGATGGTCTGGCCACATATGATGGTGCGCGTGATGCTGTCTGAACAGCTTTATCGTGCGGCCAGTATTCTGGCCGGAAGCCCCTATCACCGCGTCTGAAACATCCAGCCTGATCGGCGCGCGCCCGTTGCCATATGCGCCCCCGCGCCATAGATAGAGGGCGAGCAGCAAAAGGACCCCGCGATGACCACCCCGAAACCCGTTGTATTGTGTATTCTCGATGGCTGGGGTCTGCGCGATGGCGTGGAGCATAACGCGCCTGCTTTGGCGAAAACGCCCAATTTTGATCGCCTGATGGCCAGCTGCCCGTCAAACACCCTGATCACACACGGGCCAGATGTGGGGCTGCCAACCGGTCAGATGGGCAATTCCGAGGTCGGCCACACCAATATCGGTGCAGGCCGCGTGGTGGCGATGGATCTGGGGCAGATTGATCTGGCGATCGAGGATGGCAGCTTTTTCCAGAACGCAGCCCTTCAGGAATTTGCCGCCAATGTCAAAGCCGCCGGTGGGACCGCCCATATTGCGGGGTTGGTCAGCCCGGGCGGTGTGCACAGCCATCAGGATCACCTTGTGGCCGCTGCGAAGGCATTGACCGATGCAGGGCTGTCCGTTGCCATTCACGCGATCACCGACGGGCGCGATGTAGCCCCGCAATCTGCCCGCGAACAGCTGGCGGCCTTTCAGGCTGACCTGCCTGAAGACGCGCGCATCGTCACCTTGTCAGGGCGCTATTTTGCGATGGATCGTGATAACCGGTGGGAGCGGGTGTCGCTGGCCTATAACGCGATCATGCATGGCACCGGAAACATCTTCAGCTCGGTCGATGCGGCAATTTCCTCGGCCTACAACAACGAGACCACTGACGAGTTCATCCGTCCGGTGATCATCGACGACCACACGGGCCTTCAGGACGGCGACGGCCTGTTCTTCATCAACTTCCGCGCCGACCGTGCCCGTGAGGTTCTGCGCGCCATTGGCGAGCCGGGCTTTGACGAATTTGACGTGGGCAAGCGCGCCCGGCTTTCGGCTCTTTTGGGCATGGTTGAATATTCCGACGCCCATAACGCCTATATGACCACCTGCTTTCCCAAGCGGGATATCGTGAACACGCTGGCCGAATGGGTCGCGAAACACGGCAAAACCCAGTTTCATACCGCCGAGACCGAGAAATACCCCCATGTCACCTTCTTCCTGAACGGTGGCAAAGAGGATCCGGTCGAGGGCGAGACCCGCTATATGGCCGCCTCGCCCAAAGTCGCTACCTATGACCTGCAACCCGAGATGTCCGCCCCCGATGTGACTGAACATTTCGTCGAGGCCATTCGCGAGGGCTATGACCTGATCGTCACCAACTTTGCCAATCCCGATATGGTTGGGCACACGGGTGATCTGAACGCAGCCATTGCGGCCTGCGAGGCCGTGGATGACGGGCTGGGCCGGGTTCTGGAGGTTCTGGAAGAGGTCGGCGGCGCGATGATCGTCACGGCTGATCACGGCAATTGCGAAACCATGTGGGACCAGGCGACCAACGGGCCGCACACCGCGCATACGACAAATCCGGTGCCGGTGGTGCTGTTTGGCGGGCCTGACGGCATTACGTTGAACCACGGACGTTTGGCGGATCTGGCCCCCACGGTGCTAGAGCTGATGGGGCTGTCGCAGCCGCCTGAAATGACCGGCGAAAGCCTGATCTGCCGGTGATCCGGACGCGCGCTCTCTGGTCTGCTGTGGCAGGCATCGGATTGGCGGTGGTGGCCTCGACCACGCCGCTGAGCGCACAGAACTCGAACCCGACCGAAGCTGCCCGCGCCGCCATGCAGGCGTTGGATCAGGCGACGGATGCTTTGGCCAATGCACAGAAATCCCGTGATCGCGTGGCGGCGCTGACCCAGACGGTAAAAGCCTATGAAGATGGGCTGGCCGCGTTGCGCGACGGGTTGCGTCGGGCCAGCCTGCGCGAGGCCACAATCGAAGGCGCGCTGGAGGCTGAAAGCGATCGCTTGGCGCAGCTTCTGGGCGTGTTGCAAACGATCCAGAAAGCGCCCGAGCCTGCGCTTTTGATCCACCCGGATGGCCCGATTGGCACCGCGCGTGCGGGGATGATTCTCTCCGAGGTGACCCCGGCCCTACAGGCGCAGGCAGAAACCTTGCGCGCCGGGCTTGAAGAGCTGACAACCCTGCGCAAATTGCAAGAAAGCGCGGTGACCACCTTGCAGGCCGGGCTGGAGGGCGCGCAAGAGGCCCGGTTCGAACTGAGCCTCGCCATCGCGCGGCGCATCGAATTACCGCGCCGGTTCACCGCTGACGAAGCGCGCATGAAGGCTTTGCTGGACAGTGCCGACACTCTGGCCAGTTTTGCCGACGGGTTGATGTCGGAACCGGAAAGCGGGGGCGGGTTTGGAACCTTGCCCGATTTCCGCGGCGCAGCCGGGCGACTGGACATGCCGGTTCTGGGGCAGGTGATCCGCCGCTTTAACGAGGTTGACGCCGCCGGTGTGCGCCGCCCTGGTTTTGTGCTGGCAACCCGCCCCCTGGCCATCGTCACAACGCCGTGGCCAGCCACGATCCGCTATCTTGGCCCGCTTCTTGACTATGGCAACGTGGCCATTATCGAGCCGGGTGAAGGCTATCTGATGGTGCTTGCAGGGCTCGGCCAGCTTTACGGCGATGTGGGCGAAGTGCTGGCCAAAGGCGCCCCAATTGGCCTTATGGGCGGGGCGGCCCCCGGCGATGATCAAGCGTTTTTGATCAATCCGGAGGAAGGAACTGGCGCAGAGCGGTCGGAAACGCTTTATATAGAGTTGAGAAAAGATGGAACGCCCGTGAATCCAGCTGACTGGTTCGCGGCAGGCAAGGAATAATGTGATGAAGAAGTTCGTGATGGCCGCGCTGGGCGGTACGCTCGCAGGGGTGGTGTTGACCACACAAGTGGCAGGCCCGCTTCTGGCGCAGGAAGCCGATCAGAACGCAAGTGTCTACGAACAGCTCGATCTGTTTGGCGATATCTTCGAGCGTATCCGCGCGCAATATGTTGAAGAGGTCGAAGCCGGAGAGCTGATCGAGGCCGCCATTGATGGGATGCTGACCTCGCTTGATCCGCATTCCAGCTATCTGTCGCCGAAAGATGCGGCTGATATGCGTGTGCAAACCCGCGGGTCTTTTGGCGGTCTGGGGATTGAGGTGACGCAGGAAGAGGGCTTCGTGCGCGTGGTCTCGCCGATGGATGGCACGCCGGCGGATGATGCGGGCATGCAGTCGGGCGACTATATCACCCATGTGGATGGCGACAGCCTTTTGGGGCTGACACTGGATGATGCGGTTAACCTGCTGCGTGGTCCTGTCGGGTCCGAGATCATTGTCACCGTGGTGCGCGAAGGCGTGGACGAACCCTTTGACGTTTCGATCATTCGCGACACGATCAAGCTGACCGCTGCCACGGCGCGCACCGTGGGCAACACGGTTGTCCTGCGTGTGACCACGTTTAACGATCAAACCTACCCCAACATGGCCGATGGCCTTGCGCGCGAGGTTGAAGCGCTGGGCGGCATGGACAAGGTTGAAGGCTTCGTTCTGGATCTGCGCAACAACCCCGGCGGGCTGTTGACACAAGCGATTGCCGTATCCGACGCGTTCCTTGAAAGCGGAGAGATCGTGTCGACCCGTGGTCGCAATCCGGGCGAAAGCTCGCGCGAGAACGCCGAACCGGGTGATCTTGCCGAAGGCAAGCCGATTGTTGTGCTGATCAATGGCGGCTCGGCCTCGGCCTCTGAAATTGTTGCGGGCGCGCTTCAGGACCATCGCCGCGCGATTGTTGTCGGCACCAAGAGCTTCGGCAAAGGGTCGGTTCAGACGGTGATGCCGCTTGCGTCAAACGGGGCCATGCGCCTGACAACTGCCCGGTACTATACGCCGTCGGGGCGCTCTATTCAGGCGCTGGGCGTGTCGCCGGATATCGTGGTTGAGCAGCCTCCGCGTCAACCCGACAGTGAAACCTCCGAGGATGAAAACGCCGCCCGTCAGCGGTCCGAGGCCGATCTGCGTGGCAGTCTGAATAATGACAGCTTGTCCGAAGACGAGCAGCGCCAGATTGAAGAAGAACGCGAAGCTGCCGAAGAGGCTGCCAAGCTGCGCGATGACGATTTCCAGCTGTCCTATGCTGTGGATCTGATCAAAGGTCTGTCGACGATCTCGGCCGCAAAGTAACCGGCTGGGAAATGGTAACTTTTGGTAAAAGCGTTTCGGTTTCAACCTGAGACAGGGGAAAGCCGAAACGCGGCAAGAGATATCAATGTTGTGGGCGTTTCGGAATAAACATGAGCCTCAAGTTTGTCCCGAAACGCTTTAAGGGCTGCCGTCAGGCAGCCCTTTGTCGTTCCGCTCTGGCCATTCCTGACATGATGCTTAGGATCATCCCAAAGTGACATGGACCCCACGGAAGGCCCCTATGACCCCAGAAGAAATCGCCAAGCTGCCCTATCGTCCCTGTGTGGGCATCATGATTGTCAACGCCCAAGGCAAAGCCCTTGTCGGCCAACGACTTGACGCTCCCAAACTGGGCACAGCCGCCGCGTGGCAAATGCCGCAAGGTGGCGTCGATGATGGCGAAGACCCGCGCGATGCCGCCCTGCGTGAGTTGTGGGAAGAAACCGGTATCACCCATGACCTTGTCACCATCGAAGCCGAACTGCCCGATTGGTTGCCCTATGATTTGCCCCACGACCTTGTCCCGAAAATCTGGAAGGGGCGCTATCGCGGTCAAAAGCAACGCTGGTTCCTGTTACGCTTTCATGGCGATGACAGTCAGGTGAATATTGAAACAGACCACCCGGAATTCAGTGCCTGGCAGTGGATGGGGGCAGATCAGGTGGTCGAAAACATCGTGCCGTTCAAGCGGGATATCTATGCAAAAGTGGTAAAAGGGTTTCAGGAGTATTTGTGATGCGTGTTGTGCTTGCCCTATTGTTTTTCGTCCTTCCAACGGCTGTGTCTGCCCTGTCCTGCATGCCGTATAACGCGGTCGCCGGTTTCAAAGATGCAGCCAAGTCACCGGACGATTATGTCGCCGTTCTGGGCAAGCTCACATTCGACGAACGCAAACTGCCCAAGGTGGATTGGGAGCGGCAGCAGGATGTGAAGCCCGACAACCATCTGACAGGCCGGATCGAAGGCAAAAGCCTGACCCGCTCCGGGTTTGATGCGGACTTCGCGCGAGACATCGACATCAACGTGCAGTGTTTTGGCCCGTGGTGCGGCGGTCTGGCCCATGGCGTTGAACACCTCGTTTTTCTGAAACGCGAAGATGGTCGCTATCTTCTGGAAACCAATCCCTGCGGCGGGTTTGCTTTTGGGGAACCGGATCGGGCAACGCTTCAAAAGGTAAAGGGGTGCATGCAAGGCAAGCGTTGTGATCCTGATTTGCCGCAGCGCTAGCACCGGGCGGCGCTTTCGCTCTTCGCAAATGCGCGAAACTCTCTATAAGAACGGCAAATCCCTGCTGCCGGAGACCTGCCCATGTCCTTTGATCGTTCCATCAAGATCGCGCCCTCGATCCTTTCTGCCGATTTCGCCAATTTCGGGCAGGAAATTCAGGCCATCGAAGCGCAGGGTGCGGATTGGGTGCATGTGGATGTGATGGACGGGCATTTCGTGCCGAACCTGACCTTCGGCCCGCCCGCCGTGAAAGCCTTCCGCCCGCATGTGAAGACCTTCATGGATGTGCATCTGATGATCGCGCCCGTTGATCCGTATATCGAAGCCTATGCCGATGCCGGGGCCGACATGATCGTCGCCCACTACGAGGCAGGCCCGCACCCCCACCGCACGCTTCAGGCCATCAAGGCCACCGGCACCAAGGCAGGCATCAGCCTGAACCCCGGCACGCCTGCGTCGGTGATCGAACACCTGCTGCCGCTTTGTGATATGGTGCTGGTGATGAGTGTGAACCCCGGCTTTGGTGGGCAGAAGTTCATCCCCTCCTCGGTCGAAAAGGTGCGTCAGGTGCGCGAGATGATCGGGGACCGTGACATCCACATCCAGGTTGATGGCGGCGTTGATCCCACCACAATCGGGCCGCTGGTCGAAGCGGGCGCCGACTGCTTTGTTGCAGGATCGGCCGTGTTCAAAGGTGGATCGGTCGACACGCCCGAGGTCTATGGCGACAACATCCGCGCGCTGCGCGCCGCTGCCAAAGCCGCGCAGGGCTGACCTCTTCTTCTTGTCGAAAACATCCCCGCCGGAGGCCTAACATCCCCCGGCGGGACGCGTTCTCTTTTTGCTAGAACAACACATGCGAATGTGACAATCTATCCGAAGCTTATTTCCGGAGGACCCCCATGTTTCGCATCACCACCGCCATCCTGACCTGTCTCGCCCTGCCCGCGTTGGCAGATGAAGACATCGCAGACCAGTACCCGGCGTCGGTGCTCTACGAAAAACCGGTCGAGGTGATCCCGAATGTCTGGTCCGCCATCGGCGCCACCGCCCCTCCGACCTATGAAAATGCAGGCCATAACAACAACCTCAGCTTTATCGTGACGGGCGACGGTGTGGTGGTTGTGAATGCGGGCGCCAACTACAAGCTGGCCGAAGCGCTGCACGCCGAGATCAAGGCGATCACCGACCAGCCGGTGAAGCTGGTGATCAACGAAAACGGCCAGGGCCATGCGATGCTGGGCAACAACTACTGGATTTCGCAGGGGGTCGAGGTGTTGGCCCATGTGGATGCGGCCCATGAGTTTGAAGAATATGCAGGCCAGCTTTTCGAAGGCATGAAGCGCTATGCGCAGGAAAACTGGGAAGGCACCGAACCGATGGGCCCGACCCGTACCTTTGAGGAAAAAGAGGTCATTACGATGGGCGGAAAAACCATCGAGGTGCTCTATTCCGGTCCTGCCCACAGCCCGGGTGACATTCAGGTTTGGCTGCCAGAAGACAGCCTGATGATTGCAGGTGATATGGCCTTCCACAATCGCATCCCGCCGATCTTCGAAGACACGTGCACAAGCTGCTGGATTGACACCTGGGAAACCGTCTTTGCACCGATCAATGCCACCTATGTGATCCCCGGCCACGGCTACCCCACCAACATGGCGCAGGTCGAGGCACATACAATCGGCTATCTTAAGCATCTGCGCGGCGAGATTGGCAGCTTGCTGGAAAACGGCGGCACGCTTGACGAGGCCTATTACGTCGACCAGACACCGTTTGCCCATCACGACACATTTGAAGAACTGGCCACCAAGAATGCAGGTCAGGTCTATGCCGAGATGGAATTCGAGTAAGTCTCAGGTCGCGGCGCGGATCGCTTGCAGCACCGCGCCGGTGCCGACCCCGTCTGGCACCATCCCGCGCGCCGCCTGATAGGCACGCAGCGCGGCTTGCGTGTTTGGTCCGGTGAACCCGTCCGCGCCCTGCGTGTCGAACCCAAGTCCGGTTAGGCGTTCCTGCAATTCGCGCATTTCGGCGCGGGTCAGCATTGTCAGACCCTCGGGGCAGCGTGTCAGAAATTTGCGTCCCCCGGACAGCCGATCCGCCAGATGACCAACGGCAATGCCATAGCTTTCCGCCCGGTTATAGGTCAGCAACACATCGAAATTGTGATAGGTCAGAAACGCGGGGCCCTCTGCGCCAGACGGCAAAAGAACGCTGCCCCGCCCGTAGTCGCCCAGCGCGCCGCCATCGGCAGCCGTGACCCCAAGGGCCGTCCACTCGGCTGTGGTCTTGCGGGTGGTGCGCCCGGTCAGGCTATAGTCGAACCCCGCGGGCAGCCCCAGTTCAACACCCCAGGGCGCGCCCAACCGCCAACCGTGTTCCCAAAGATAATTGGCAATCGACGCCAAACCATCGGTCGGGTCTTCCTGCCAGATATCGCGCCGTCCATCCCTGTCAAAATCCACCGCCCAGCGATGATAGCTTGAGGGCATAAACTGCCCATGCCCCATCGCGCCGGCCCAACTGCCCACCATGGCCGCTGGCGTTATGTCGCCTGCATCCAAAATGGACAAAGCTGCCAGAAGCTCACTTTCGAAAAAATCGGCGCGATGACCGGAATGTGCCAGACTGGTCAAGGCGCCAAGCGTTGACCAATCCCCGCGGGTGCGGCCGTAATTCGTCTCGACCCCCCAAATGGCCATGATGGCTGCCGCATCGACCCGATATCGGTCTGCGATCCGCACCAAAAGGGAACGATGAGCCCGAAAGCTTGCCCGACCATCCTTGACCCGTTTCGCACTGACCACCCGATCCAGATAGGCGCAGATGGTCAGGGTAAATTCAGCCTGATGGGATTGTTTTTCCAAGATGCGCGGGTCTGGCAAAAGCCTTGGCCAGCACAGGTCAAGCGTCCGTTCCGAGACCCCTGTCGCCAGCGCCCGATCTCGAAAGCCGACAACCCAGCTTTCAAAGCCTTCGAATTGGGACGTACTCTGTCCGGACACTCAGACACCTCATACACATTTGCGGGCGCTACTTGCGCGATCGCTTTACCTTTCGCTTGATTTTGGCGGATTTGCGTTTGGATGTCATGGCTTTTCGCCCGCCAGTTTTCCCCCCGGATTTCCCCCGGCTGCGCCCGCGTGCAGTTGGCAGCTTGCGCCCTTCCAGCTCCAGCAGTTCCAGTGCCAGCCCCCCGGTGGTCGGAATAGCCTCGGTCAGCTTTACCAAGGCCCGCTGGCCTAAGCCTATGACAAGGTTCGACCTTTCGCCGGTCAATGTTTGGGTGTCCGCATCAAAACGGAAATAGTCATTTCCGATGGTGCTGATCGGGACCAGCCCGTCCGCGCCGCTATCATCCAGTTTCACAAACAGGCCAAAGCGCGCGATGCCGGCCACCCGCCCGGTGAATTCGGCCCCCACGCGTTCGGCCAGATAGGCTGCCAAATAGCGATCCGTAGTGTCACGTTCGGCCATCATGGACCGGCGCTCGGTCTCGGAAATATGCTGCGCGGTGCTTTCCAGCCCGTCGATATCCCCCCGCGACAACCCGTCATCCCCCCAGCCATGCCCAGTCACAAGCGCGCGGTGCACGATCAGGTCAGAGTAGCGCCGGATCGGCGACGTGAAATGCGCGTAGCTTTTCAGCGACAGGCCGAAATGCCCGAAGTTTTGCGGGTGGTAATAAGCCTGTGTCATCGACCGGAGCGTCGAGATATTTACTAGCTCGTCAAATTCCGTACCCTCGGCCTGTGCCAACAGGTGATTAAGGTGGCGCGTTTGCAGAACCTGCCCCTTGGCCAGCGTAAAGCCCGAGGCCTGTGCGACCTCGCGCAGCGCCTCCAGTTTTTCCGGGCTGGGCTCTTCATGCACCCGGAACAGAAGCGGGCGACGCAGGCGGGTCAGCTCTTCGGCGGTGGCCACATTGGCGAGGATCATGAACTCTTCAATCAGCCGGTGGGCGTCGAACCGTTCGGCAAAATTGACCGAGGCGACCTTGCCGTCCTCTCCCAGTATGATCTTGCGTTCGGGCAGGTCCAGATCCAGCGGTTGGCGAGCCTCGCGCGCCAGTCGGGCGGCCTTGTAGGCGGCGTAGAGCGGCGCGATCACCTCGTCCATCAGGGGTGCGCATTTATCGTTGGGTTGGCCGTCCTGTGCGGCCTGCACCTCGGCATAATTCAGAGAGGCATGGGACTGCATCAGCCCGCGAATGAAGCTGTGGCTTTTCTTTTCACCCTGCGCGTCCAGCACCATGCGCACGGCCAGACAGGCGCGCGGCACACCTTCGTGCAGGCTGCACAGATCACCCGACAGGCGGTCGGGCAGCATCGGCACCACGCGGTCGGGGAAGTAGCTGGAGTTGCCCCGGCGGCGCGCTTCGTGATCCAGCGCCGAGCCGGGGGTCACGTAATGCGCCACATCAGCAATCGCGACCCAAACCACGTGCCCGCCGGGGTTCTTGGGGTTGTCGTCTGCATGAGCGTAGACCGCGTCGTCATGGTCGCGCGCATCCGCCGGGTCGATGGTGATCAGGGGCAGGTGGCGCAGGTCCTCGCGGCCCGAAAGCCCCGCGGGTTTTTGTGCGTCGGCTTCTTCGATCACCTTGTCGGGGAAGGCGTCGGGGATGCCGTGCTGGTGGATGGCGATCAGGCTGACGGCCTTGGGCGCCGTCGGGTCGCCCAACCGTGCCACGATGCGCGCGCGGGGCAGGCCCATGCGGGACTTCGGCCCGGATTGCTGCGCCTCGACCAGCTCGCCATCTTTTGCGCCTTCGTCCGCGCCGGGGTCGACGCGCCATTCCTTGTCCGCACCCTTGTCGATGGGCACGATGCGCCCGCCTTCCGATCCTTTGCGGAAGATGCCCAGAATGCGGATCGGGTTGGTGCCGATGCGGCGGATCAGACGCGCCTCATAGGCGTAGGGTTCGTCTTTCACCTCGGTCATGCGGGCCAGGATGCGTTCGCCCTGTGCCAGCGCCGGATCGCCTTCCTTGGCGATGATCAGCGCACGCGGCGCGGCCCCTTCGCCTGCCCATTCCATCGGGCTTGCGAACAGGTCGCCATCGGCGTCGGGGGCCTCGACACGCAGCACGGATACCGGGGGCAGCTTGTCGGGGTCGCGATAGGTCTTGCCGCGTTTGGCCAGATGACCGTCCGCTTCAAGCTCTTTCAAGAGCCGTTTCAGGTCAATGCGCGCGGCCCCCTTGATGCCGAAGGCCCGTGCGATATCGCGTTTGCCGGTCTGGGTTGGGTTCTCGCTGATCCAGTCCAGAACCTCTTGTTTCGTCGGAATGCGGCTCATGCGAAATAATCCCTGATGATGCGGGTATAGATGGATTTAAGCTGGGTGATCTGTGCCACCTCGACCCGTTCATCCACGGCGTGCATGGTTTTGCCCACAAGGCCAAATTCGACCACAGGGCAGTGGTTTTTCACGAACCGCGCATCTGACGTTCCGCCCGAGGTTGAGGCCTCGGGCCGGCGCCCTGTTTCGGCTTCGACCGAGGTGGCGATCAGCTCGGACAAGGCACCGGGCGGGGTCACGAAGCTTTCGCCCGAGACCTTCACCGTCATCTCGATGTCCACGCCTGTGTCCTTGCCCACGCGGGCGCACTCGCCCTTGAGCCACTTGATCACGCTGTCTGACGAATGCGCGTCGTTGAAGCGGATATTGACCGTGGCGCGGCAGTCGGCCGGGATCACATTGGTCGCCGGGTTGCCGGTGTCAAAGGTGGTCACGGCAAGTGTCGAGGCGTCGAAATGATCGGTGCCCTGATCCAGCTCATGCGCGTCCAGATCAGCGATCAGCCGGGCCAAAGCGGGCACGGGGTTCAGCGCACGATGCGGATAGGCGGCATGGCCCTGCACGCCCCGCGCGGTGAAGAAGGCGGTCAGCGACCCGCGCCGTCCGATCTTCATCATCTCGCCCATCTCATTGGGGCAGGTGGGTTCGCCGACGACGCAATCATCCATGCTTTCGCCCGCATCCTTCATCCAGTCGAGGATAGCCGTGGTGCCGTCAATGGCATCGGCTTCTTCGTCGCCGGTGATGGTGATCACCAGCGAGGCATCTTCAGGGGCGTCGCGGGTGAAATCAATCGCCGCCGCAACCCAGGCGGCAACGCCGGATTTCATATCGGTGGACCCACGCCCATAAAGAAACCCGTCATCGCGGATCTCGCCGCCGAACGGGTCCACGGTCCAGGCAGCTCGGTCGCCCAGCGGCACCACATCCGTATGGCCGTTGAAGCCCAGCGTGCGGGCGTTTTTCGACCCCCATCGGGCAAAGAGGTTCGAGATTCCACCCCGGTCGATCCGTGTGCAGGCAAAGCCCGCCTGCGTCAGCAGCCCCTCCAGCAAGACCAGCGCCCCACCTTCGTCAGGCGTGACCGAGGGGCATTGCACCAGTTTCTGTGTCAGGGCAACGGGATCGATGGGCTGTGACATTCGCGGGTCTCCTTTCTTCCTCTCTACCTGCATGGCAAGGGGGCTGCAAACGGCGCGTTGTCATAAGCGGCTGTGGCGCGGGGGAGACAGCCCTGCGTTTCGCCCGTGAATTGTGAACAATGTGTTAACAGAACGGAAAAATTCAGGCATAGTTGTGAAAACAATGACCTGAGGCAGGGTCAGTGCGCCGTATGCACGTGGAAAACCACGGCCGGTTCACGACAGAGCAGCATCCAATATCCGGCGCCTTTGCGCCCGGTTTGTTCCCATGTCCCTGCCGCTGAGAATGGAGGCGGCCGTGGCGACAGCAAACGAGCTCTCGATCAACAACAGCGCAAGTGCCATGAATATGGCGCAAGAAATCTTCGGCGACGGGGTCACCGTGACCGGGGCATCCTATTCCGGCGACTGGCGCAGTTCGGGCACCTATTCCGGCGGGGATACGACCACTGCCGGCGTGACGCCCTCTGACAGCGGTGTCATTCTGTCGACGGGGCGCACGTCCAGCTTCACCAACAGCCATGGTGGGTCCAACACCAACATGAACTCGAACACTTCGCGCAATACCTATGGCGTGAACAACGACAGTGACTTTAATGCCTTGGCCGGCACCAATACATATGACGCCTCGTTCCTGGAAATTGATTTCGTGCCAGATGCTGGTGTCGAGTATATCTCGATGCAGTTCGTTTTCTCGTCCGAGGAATATCCCGAATATACCAATTCGATCTACAATGACGCTGTTGGCATCTGGATCAATGGTCAAGAAGTTGAAATGGCGATCGGAGATAGCTCTGTCGGGAATGTGAACGCGACCGACAACTCGAACCTCTACGTCAACAATACCGGGGACCAATACAACACCGAGATGGATGGTTTCACCGTTACAATGTCGGTGAAAATCCCGGTCACAGCAGGGGTCGTAAACTCGATCAAGATCGGTATCGCGGATGTGGCGGACAGCTCTTACGACTCAAATCTGCTGATTGCGGGGGATTCGATCCAATCCGCAGTTTTGGCCTTTGACGACACGACAAACCTGTACCCCGATGGGTCGAAAACCATCGACGTGCTGGCGAATGACACCACAAGTTCGACCGGTGTGCTGACCATCACGCATATCAACGGGATTGCCGTGACCGCAGGGGATAGCGTCACCCTGTCGACGGGGCAGACGGTGCAGTTGAATGCGGATGGCACCCTGACCCTTGTGGGCGATGGTGATACCGAAAACGTCAGCTTCACCTATAAGGTTGAAGACAGTGTCACAGGCGAGACGGACACCGCTTTTGTGACCGTGGACAGCATTCCGTGCTTTGTCGCGGGAACGCTGGTCGACACACCAGATGGTCCGCGCCCGGTCGAAGGCTTGGAGCCAGGGGATCTGGTGCTGACCAAGGACAATGGTGCCCAGCCGCTGCGCTGGATCGGGCGTCGTGCTGTTGAGGCACGGGGCAATTTTGCCCCCATCCGCATTCGTGAAAACACCTTCGGAACACATGGCGAGGTCATGGTCTCTCCGCTGCATCGGGTCTTGATCCGCGATGCGCTGGCCGAGCTTTTGTTTGGAGAGCGCGAGGTGCTTGTGGCGGCGAAGGATCTGGTCAACGACCGGTCGGTGCGGCGGATCGAGGGCGGCGACGTTGACTATGTGCATCTGCTCTTTGATCGTCATCAGGTTGTGTTCACACACGGGCTGGCATCGGAAAGCTTCCTGCCCGGACCGCAGACCACAAAGAGCTTTGAGCAAGAGATCGTTGAAGAGATTTGCGCGATCTTCCCGGAAATCGATCCAACCACCGGCGAAGGCTATTCGCCCGCAGCGCGGCGCACCCTGAAGGGATATGAGGCGCGGTTGCTGGTGGCCAGTCGCGAAGCCGCGTAAGGCGGGCGAGGCGCGCAGATGGGTTGGATCGGCATATCGGACCTTTATGAAGCGCAGCTTCGTGTTTGCCCTGACATGCAATCGGACACCCGGAAGCTTCTGTCGCGGGGCAGTCTTCTGGTCGAGTTCGAATATGTCTCGCCGCCGGACGGTGGGACGACGCTTGTGGATTTCAGTGCCGCAGAGGGATGGGCACGTCGGTTAAAGCTGCATCTTGGTGCGGACAATCGGTTGATGCTTGTCCAGACACAGGAACATGCAGACAGCCGCTGCGTGATTGCATTGAGCTTGCCTCCCACGCTTGGACCCGGGCGATTGCGTGCAACCTTCAGCTGGGACGCGGCTTGCGGCACAGCCCGCCTGTCGCTTGAGGGCGAAGCGCTTGACGCCCCGATGATCCAGATTGCCGACAACCCGTTTCCCATGCCCGTGTCCGATCTGGTCCTGTTGACCCGCGCGGGGCGCCGATATTGTGCAGGGCCGGTGCGTGTGCTGGCTTTCGCTGATCAGGTTTGTCCCGTGCCTTTGCCCGCTGGCCTGCACGAGGGCGCGCTGGTGCGTACTCAATCAGGCTATGTCCCTGTGCAAGACCTTAATGTCGGGGATCGCGTGGTCACCGGGTCCGGCTTCACTCTGCCGGTGCGCCATCTTGTGCGCCAGAGCCTTCCAATGGTTGGCCTGTCACGGGCGATCCGATTGCGCGCGCCATATTTCGGACTGCAAGATGATCTGATCTGTGCCCCGAACTATAAGCTTCTGCTGAGCGACGAACGCGCGGAATATATGTTCGGTCGGGAAAAACTATTTGTCGAGGCCCGGTTTCTTCTGGGCCACCGCGGGGTCGAAGAGCTGCGCCGTTTGCGGTCAGCCAACTGGGTGCATATCGTGCTTGATCGTCATGCGGACTTGAATGTGGCGGGCATGTGGGCGGAAAGCTTGTGTATTGGCGACACGCTCAGCTCTGAGACACTTCATGCAAGTTCGCCGCTGGCGCATATCCCCCCGGCATTTCTGCCCTTGGGCGGCGTGCCGTGTCACCCAACGCTGAATGCGTTCGAAGCGCGCGGATTGGCGCTTATGGACGTGGCGTGAGGCGATCCGCCTCTGGACCACGCCGCGCGCGCTCTGAAGCGTTTTGGAACACACATGTGCTTCAAGTTTGTCCCGAAACGCTTTAGCCTGACCGCAAACAGATATTCGGGGACTTCCATGAAAAAGCTTTTCTTTCTTTTGCTGTTGCTGCCTTTGGCGGCCTGTTTCGATGCCGAAATGAAGCTTGTTGTCCATGACGACGACACGGCCACGGTCAAATCAGTGATCACCATGGGGCCAGAAGCCTATCAGATGGCGGCGGCAAGTGGTGATGACCCCTGCGAAGATGGTGTCGGCACGGTTCTGGATGACGGAGGCTATCAATGTGTGACGGAAGAAACGGACACGATTGATAACCTGATTGCCAAACTGAACGAAGAGGCTGACGCGGCAGGTGATGATGGCATGTCTCCGGCGCAATCGGCGAAAATCGAGCGGCTTGAGAATGGCGATCTGCGCGTATCGTTTGATTTGGCAGAGCTGAAACAGGCGGCGGCAGAAAGCGGCATGGAGCCTGCGATGATTGCGATGATGCAGCAAGCCTTTGAAGGGCGGGCAATTACCTTGTCCATCGAGGGAGAGATCATCGAAAGCAATGGCGCCACCACGGCGGGTGGCGATCGGTCTCAGCTGCGGCTGGAGCTCGCCAAGATCCTGATGCAGGATCCGTCAGTGCCCGACAGTTTCGTGACCATCGTGCGCCCCTGATGGCGTAACTCAAATAGGGTGCGCCCGGAGCCGTTCGTCATCTTCTGATGGGTGACGGGCGGCCTTGGGCAGCCCGTGCAGATCAGTGTTTCGCGCCTTCGCGCGCGTCGTCGAAGAAGGGCGTCATCTGTGCAACGATCACGCTGTTTTCCGCAAGTGCACGCCCCATCAACTCGCGCTCTTCCGAAGGGATGTCATGGCCTTGGTCCAGACGCTCGTCCAGACTGCCATAGCCGGACACGTCCAGCGGGGCGAGGTCAGCCTGCCTCAGAATGGCGACCGTTTCGCGCACGGCCTCAGCTTCGTCCACGCCAGACGCATAGCACACCAGCGCAGCCCCCGTGGCGCCCTCGGGCAGCCCGTCGCCCTCTTTGCGGCCCACCTCGATCAACAGCGTGTAGACCTGATGTGGCTTCTTGGGTTTTTTCGGTTTCTTGTCTTTGTCCATATGCAGGGCTTAGGCCGCATCCACAGTGGGATCAAGTCTTGCCGGGTTAAACAGCGATCGAACAGGTCGTGGGTTTAGGGGCAGAGCCGGTGCTTTGGGCCGCTTCCGCCGCATATCCGACCGCGATCAGCCCTGACAGGAAAATGATGCGTATCATGTGATCCTCCCTTATTCTTGGATGATACAAAGGTGATACGGGCGAGGGCGGCATTTACGTCACTTTTTCTTTGGAAAAAGAAAAAAGGGCGCGCAGGGTTGGTCCTGCACGCCCTTGAAAATCAGGGTACCGTTTTGTTTGGGATCAATCGCGCAAAAGCTCGTTGATGCCTGTTTTCGAACGGGTTTTGGCGTCAACGCGTTTCACGATCACGGCGCAGTACAGATTGATGCCGTTCTTGGAGGGCATCGAGCCTGCCACGACCACCGAATAGGGCGGCACTTCGCCATACATGACCTCGCCGGTTTCACGGTCAACGATCTTTGTCGACTGGCCGATGAACACGCCCATGCCCAGAACCGAGCCTTCGCGTACGATGCAGCCTTCGACCACTTCGGACCGCGCGCCGATGAAGCAGTTGTCTTCGATGATCGTCGGGCCGGCCTGCATCGGCTCCAGCACGCCGCCGATGCCAACGCCACCTGACAGGTGCACATTTTTGCCGATCTGGGCGCAAGAACCGACAGTGGCCCAAGTGTCGACCATGGTGCCTTCGTCCACGTGGGCGCCAAGGTTCACGAAAGACGGCATCAGAACCACGCCCGGCGCGATATAGGCCGATTTGCGGACCACGGCATTGGGAACGGCGCGAAAGCCTGCGGCTTTCCACTGGTTGTCGTCCCAGCCTTTGAATTTCGAATCGACCTTATCCCACCAGCCGCCGCCTTGCGGCCCGCCGGAGTGCTCTTCCATGTCCTTGATGCGGAAACCCAGCAGCACGGCCTTCTTGGCCCATTGGTTCACGTGCCAGTCGCCATTGTCCTGACGAACCGCGACGCGCAGCTTGCCGCTGTCCAGCGCATTCAGAGTGTCTTCGATCGCTTCGCGGGTTTCGCCTGTGGTGGCGGGGGTGATCGTGTCGCGCGCCTCCCAGGCGGCTTCGATGGCGGCTTCGAGTTGGGCGTTCGACATGTCAGGCAGCTCCGTCACGGTAAGAAATGTTTCGCATGGGCTATAAGGCCCGCGCGCTCATTGTGCAACGGGCGCGCGGGGTTTCGTGGGCTTCAAGCGCCGTCCAATGCCCCCAAAGCGGCAAACATGTCCACATCGTCACCGGTGCCCGCGTTGGGCGTGGTCAAAAGCACATCGCCATAGAAGACCGAATTTGCGCCCGCGAGGAAGCAAAGCGCTTGCTCTGCCGGGCTGAAATCGGACCGACCCGCCGACAGGCGCACGCGGGTTTTTGGCATCACGATGCGCGCGGTCGCGACCATGCGCAGAAGATCGAAGGCGGTGACTTTTTGCTGGCCTTCCAGCGGTGTGCCCTCGACGGGGACCAGCGCGTTTACCGGGACACTTTCGGGGTGCGGATCAAAACCCGCCAGCACCTGCAGCATCGAGGCGCGGTCGCGCAGGCTTTCGCCCATGCCGATGATCCCGCCGCAGCACAGATCCAGACCCGCATCGCGGCAATGCGCCAGCGTTTCCAGCCGGTCCTGATAGGTCCGCGTGGTGATGATCTTGCCGTAAAACTCGGGGCTGGTGTCGAGGTTGTGGTTGTAGGCGGTCAGGCCCGCTTGGGCCAAGGCTTCGGCCTGATGCGGTTTCAACATGCCCAGCGTGACGCAGGCTTCCATGCCCAGGTCACGCACGCCGCGCACCATGGACAGCACGTTGTCGAACTCCTCGCCATCGCGCACCTGACGCCAGGCGGCCCCCATGCAGAACCGTTCGGCACCTGCCTGTTGGGCGCGTTTGGCCAGCGACACCACATGGGCCGGATTCATCAGCTTCTCGCGGTCCAGCTCGACCTCTTTGTGATGGGCCGATTGCGGACAATAGGCGCAGTCTTCCGGGCAGGCGCCCGTCTTGATCGATAGAAGGCTGGCCTTCTGAATATCGTCCGGGTCGTGATGGGCGCGGTGCACCATATTGGCGCGGCTGACCAGTTCAAGCAAAGGGAGGCGCATCAGCGCCTCCACTTCGTCAACCGTCCAGTCGGACCGGATGTCGTTCAGCTGATCAAGCATTGGGCTGGGTGCCCCGGATCGTGCTGCCCAAGGCCTTGGGCAGCTTGATGGCGATGACGGCGGCGATGGCCACTTTCACAAGATCCCCCAAGATGAAAGGCGTGAAGCCCCAGGCCAGCAGCGTCGTGGTGTCAGGCGCAAATTGTGCCAGCCACAGAAGGCCAAGCGCATAAACCACGGCCAGACCCGCCAGCATCGCGGGGATGATCGCCAGCTTGTGCATCCGGTCAGCAACGAAACCAACAATCGCGGTGGCGATCAGGAAGCCCAGTAGGTAGCCGCCGGTGCCGCCCAGCATATAGGCCAGTCCGATGCCTTTTTCAGGCGTGCCGGCAAAAACCGGCAGGCCAGCTGCGCCAGCAGCCAGATAGGCCGCGAAGGTGGCCGTGCCAAGGCGCAGGCCATAAGTGGCGGCGATCAGCATGATGGCTGCGACCTGCAATGTCATCGGCACCGGATAGAAGGGCACCTGAAACTTGGATGAAGCCACAAGGAGGGCGACGCCGATGGCGATGCGAATGGCTTGGCCCGAAAGCGACAGGCTGCGGGTTTCGGTGGGGGCGTGAGTGGTGGAGGTCATCGTTTTTCCATTTTGTAGATAAAATTACCATGAGTCGGGGCATAGCATCTTTTTTATTGATAAAAATATCAAGCACAAAATATCCAGTCAGAATTTCGTAGATAAAATGGGCGGGTGGAGTTTGAGGCGTTTCGACTTGTTGTTGAGGTACGACAATATGTCGAAACGCTTTAGCTGACGCGGCGCAGGTGGCGGGTCAGTATTTCACATGCGGCGTTTGCATCCTTGCGGCGCATGGCCTGAAGAATCGCCGCGTGGTCAGTATCGATGCGCTGGACCCAACGATGACGCCAATGGGCATATAGGTGTCGGGCGTTTGCGATGCTCAGATCATCTATCGTCTGCAACAGCCGCGGCATGGCGCAGGGGGAAAGGGTGGCCATGTGAAAGGCGCGATTGCGGGCTTCCCAGCTGGGCATATCGGTGGCGTCGTCGCAGGACTTGCGCAGGTCATCTGCGCGTTTCAGGTCCAACGGCGTAGCGCGCTGCGTGGCGTGGCGCAAAGCCAGCGTTTCAAGGGCCACGCGCATCTCGGTGACTTCGCGCACCTCTTCGGGATCCAGCGCGGTGACCCGCATGCCCCGTCGCGGTTGGCTTTGTGCCAGCCCATGGGCCTCAAGCCGCAAAAGAGCCTCGCGCACGGGCACGTGGCTGGTGTCAAACGCCTTGGCGATATGGTCCTGACGCAGCTTTTCACCCGCCGGCAGCGCGCCCGAGATGATCTGCGCGCTAAGCTCGCGATAGATGGAATCGGCGATGGTAGCTGTCATGAGGGCCTCATATTTTAGATAATAGATAAAACCCGCGGTGGGCTGGTGCAATCCCATTCTCGCCGTAACTTGATCGCGCAAGTCTGGTCACTGTCGTGCAAAGGCGTTAGCTCTTGGGGGAACGCAGCTGTGACAGGATCAGTGACATGAAAGACGACCGCAACCACCCGCTTCGCGACAGCCATCAGGATCGCGAGGCCGCACACCAAACCCCCGACACCGCGCAGACCCGCGCGCCCGCCTATAAGCTTGCTTATGATGATCTGGATTTCATGTGTCGTGACGAGTTGCGTCCGGTGCGTTTGCAGCTTGAGCTGTTGAAGCCGGAGCTTTTGATGCAGGAATACGGGGTCGAAAGCACGGTTGTGCTGTTTGGCGGCGCGCGTATCCCGGAGCCCGCGAAGAAAGACGGCGCGCGCACGGAAACGCTGAAAGAGCTGTCGCGGTTTTATGATGAAGCGCGCGAATTTGCGCGGCTTATGACCTTGCGCTCGAAGGTGAACAGCCACCGCGAAAACGTTGTTGTGACCGGTGGTGGCCCCGGTGTGATGGAAGCAGGCAATCGCGGGGCAGAGGATGCAGGCGGGGTATCAATCGGCCTGAATATCGTGCTGCCGCATGAGCAGGCACCCAATGAATACGTCACCCCGGATTTGTGTTTCAACTTCCACTATTTTGCGATCCGCAAAATGCATTTCCTGATGCGCGCGGAGGCAATTGCCATTTTCCCCGGGGGTTTCGGGACGCTTGACGAGCTGTTCGAAGCGTTGACCCTGATTCAGACCGGGCGGATGAAGAAAGTGCCTATTCTGCTGTTCGGGCAGGAGTTCTGGACGCGCATCGTCAATTGGGACGCGCTGTCAGATGCGGGCACCATCAGCGCCGAGGATCTGGACCTGTTCAAGTTCGTTGAAACGGCGCAAGAGGCCGTTGACGCGATCGACAACTGGCCTTCCGATGGCGCGCGCACGGCGTTGCCGGGGCGCTAGAGCGTCAGATCACACGTGCAATTCTCGAGGGAGCGCACATACGGTTTGGCGGTTGGGCAGGGTTTCGACCACCAGCCCGTGCGCCCCTTTCGAGATGCAATAGCCATATTCCACCAACTGGCGCCGGAAGCTGCGAAAGTTCGGTGCTTTGGCGCGTTCAGCGGCCAGAAAGTCCAGCACGCGATTGGTTTCTGTTTTGATTTGCATGGTCAAGGCCCACCCTCGTTCGTGATCCATTAACCATGCAGGGTGTCGGTGGCAGAAATTGAACACCAAAGCGGTGTTTTGGGGGCAAATTCTGGCAAGACATCGCCTGTCTGTGGCCACAAAAAGGCGAAGGGGATGGACCCGTTTGGGATTGACCTGGTGGGCAATGCGTTGGGTTGCGCTACTCTCCGCTGCCTTTATAGGGCCGGAAATAGTCCCTTCTGATGCGCTTCACGGTGCAATAGGGAAAGTCCTCATAGCGCCAGGCAGTGTCACTGCTGTTGCCTGCGCCCTGTCCGGGATTGCGGGCGTTCGCGAATGTGAAAAAGCCGTCTTCCAGCGATACAAATCGCCCAGTGGCCACATAGCCGTCGTCAAAATACAGGGTGACCGATCGGCGTTGGCCCGATCTGATCCCATTCATCCAGGTGCTGGCGGCTTCGACCATTGATTTGCGGTCATCACAACTGTCGCAACAAGACATGTTCTTCTCCCTTTTTTGGCAAATGGTGTTTGAAATATGCACCGAGCCTAAAGAGGATTGTCGTGTGCCGCCACGGTTTTCAGGTCAGGTGTTTTGACCTGATTGCGCGGGCCATGACAGTTTTTGGATCAGCGCGTGATCCCGGCCTCGGCCTCGATCTGGCGCCGCGATTTGCGGGCGCGTTCGGTTTCCGATTTCAGCTGACCGCAGGCCGCCATGATGTCTTCGCCACGTGTTTTGCGGATCGGGCTGGCGTATCCGGCTTGATAGATGATGTTCGCGAAGGCACGGATGCGGTTGTTGGACGACCGCTTGTAGGGCGCGCCCGGCCATTCGTTGAACGGGATCAGATTGATCTTGGCCGGGATGTTGTGACGCTTGATGTGGTCGATCAGGCGGTGGGCATCCTCGTCTGAATCGTTCACACCCGCCAGCATCACGTATTCAAAGGTGATCCGCTCGCTGTTGGAGGCTTTGGGATAGGCGGCAAGCGCGCTCAGAAGCTCTTCGATATTGTGTTTGCGGTTGATCGGCACCAACACATCGCGGGTTTCATCCGTGGTGGCGTGGAACGAGATCGCCAAAAGGCAGCCGATTTCCTGCGCCGTGCGGGCAATCTCGGGCACCACGCCTGATGTTGACAGGGTGATGCGGCGGCGTGACAGCTGAATGCCCTCGGCGTCCATCGCGATCTTCATCGCGTCGCGCACGTTGTCGAAATTGTAGAGCGGCTCGCCCATACCCATCAGCACGATGTTGGACAACAGACGCGTTTCATCCTTGGGCGCGCCGGGCACGGGCCATTCGTCAAGGTCGTCGCGTGCCATCATCACCTGGCCGATGATCTCGGCCGCGGTCAGGTTGCGCACCAGCTTTTGCGTTCCGGTGTGACAGAAAGAGCAGGTCAGCGTGCAGCCCACCTGAGAGGAAATGCACAGCGTGCCGCGGCCCTCTTCGGGGATATAAACGACCTCGACCTCGTGGCCGCCGGCGATGCGGCACAGGTATTTTCGGGTGCCATCTTCGGACACCTGCCGGGTCACGACCTCGGGGATTTCGATCACGAAATGTTCGTCCAGCTGGGCGCGATAGGCCTTGGCTAGGTTGGTCATATCCGCGAAGTCGCGTTTGCCCCACTGATAGATCCACTGCCAGATTTGCCCGGTGCGCATCTTGGCCTGCTTTTCAGGCGTGCCCATCTGGATCAGCGCATCGCGCATCTGGTCGCGCGTCATCCCAACGAGGTTGCGTTTGTCGCCCTCGGGGGGTTTGCGGGGGATGGTCATGACATCCTGTGTGATCGGAGCCTTCGGGTCCATAGCGCGTTCCTTCGAAATCAGGGCGGCAGCTATAGGCCATCGCACGAGCCTTGTCACGCGAAGCTTTCAGCCCCGCGCGCTTTGCCTGCCTGAAGAAAAGAACTTATCCGCCGCAGCGCTTGCCAGCTTCTTCAACCGCCGCCGTAAAGCCCAGCAGGCTGAACGTGTCTTTGGTCTGGGTGCCGCGCGATGACCGGGCCGATGCCGAGGCTTTGGCGCCGCGTTTCATCGCCGCGATGATCTTGGCATCCTCGGCTGGCGAGGCCGACCAGGCCCATTCCCCGTCGGTGAACAGCTGGAAGGTCGAGCTGCCGATGGCCAGTTCCACAGTGGACCCCTTGGCGAAGGGATAGCCGCCGGTAAACGAGACCTCGCCTTTCACCTTGTTGCCGGGGCGGTAGCTGACGAAAAGCAGGATATCGCCGCGTTTCACCGCAACGGCGCGGCCGTTCTTGGTGTTTACGGTTTCCTTAGGGCTGGAGACGCTCCAGCATTCGGTCGGGTTGTCTTCTACGAAGACGCTCCAATCGGTATTCGCGGCCACGCGGTTCGAACTTTCCTGCGCAACAGCTCCGGTTGCGACCAGCGTTAGGCTCAGCGCGGAAATTGCGCCCAAAATCGTCCGTTTCATGTCTAACACAGCCTCCAGCTGCCTCTGCCTCATGCCCTTGCGCATTCAGGCCATCTGACGTGGCCCTTGACGGATGCGCTTGGGTCGTTTCCAAGTCCTTTTAGTTTAGCTTGAAAAGCAGGGGCAATGAAAGCCCCTGTGGCGGAAATCCGCGCGTTTGTCGTGGAAATGCAGGGAAGGATCTTGGGATGGGGCAATCGGAACGTCTGGTTGAGGTCTGGCGCGGCGGTATGTTGGAAAGTCAGCACCGTGGCCATGCAGTGGTGTGCAACGCCAAAGGCGAGGTGGTTCACGGTTGGGGGGATCCCAATCAGATGATTTTCCCACGGTCATCCGCCAAGATGTTGCAGGCGCTGCCATTGGTGGAAAGCGGCGCGGCGGATGCGGCCGGGCTGACCACCGAACAGCTAGCCCTGTCCTGTGCCAGCCATCAGGGCGCGGCCATCCACACGGATCGCGTGTCGCGTTGGTTGAACGATATGGGGCTGGGCAATGATGATTTGCGCTGCGGCCCACAATGGCCGGCGGATCAGCCTGCCAAGATCGGGTTGATCAAAACCGATGACAGCCCCTGCCGCATTCACAACAACTGTTCAGGCAAACACGCAGGCTTTCTGACCCTTAGCCGCCATATGGGCGTGACGGACCCGGAATATGTCGAGGTGGATCACCCCATTCAGCTGGCCATCAAACAAGCTTTCGAAGAAGTCACGGACGAGGTCAGTCCCGGCTATGGGATCGATGGGTGCTCGGCGCCCAACCATGCCTGCACCGTGCTGGGCATGGGGCGCGCAATGGCCGGGTTTGCGGCAGCAAAAGAAGACGGAGATGCGCGGGCACGTGCCTCGGTCCGGTTGCGCGAGGCGATGATGCTGCACCCCGATCTGGTGGCGGGCGAAACCCGCGCCTGCACGGAACTGATGCGCACGGCTCCGGGCAAAGTTGCTCTGAAAACCGGCGCCGAGGCATTTTTCATCGCGATCATCCCTGATTTGCAGCTGGGCGTGGCGCTGAAGATCGAAGATGGGGCGACGCGGGCCTCGGAATGCGCGATTGCCGCTATTTTGGTCAAGCTTGGTGTGCTCGATCCCGCCCACCCTGATGTGAAGAAACGTCTGAACCCGGATGTCGTGAACTTCGCAGGGTTGGTGACGGGGGAAATCCGGCCCGCGGAAACCTTGCTCGCGATGTAGCGTCCGTGCGCCTGACCTGGGTGCTCGTTGACTAGAGCAGGTCAATGACCAGCTTTATCGCCATGGCGCAGGACGCGATCACCAGCAGGGGTTTGATCAGTTTTGACCCGATGCGCGATGCAAGGGTGGCGCCGGCATAGGCGCCGGCGATTTGCGCGGCCCCCATCATGATGCCGACGAACCAAAGGGGCGACAGCACAATTAAAAACCCCGCAAGCCCGCCTACATTTGACGCAAAATTCAACAGCTTGGTATGGGCGGTGGCTTTCAGGATGCCCTGACCGGCCATGCTGACGAAGGCCAGCATATAAAACGCACCTGCGCCCGGACCCAAAAGTCCGTCATAAAATCCGACCAGCGGTACAAATGTCAAAGCGAACACCAAAGGCGTCAGACGTTGATGCCTGTCCACATCATTGAGGCCCGGTTTCAACGCGAAGAACAGCGCGATGGCGACCAGAAGAACGGGCAGGAACCAGCGGATCAGATCGGTTGGCAGAGCATTCACACAAAGCGCACCCAGAAGGGACGCGGCGAAGGCGATTAAGGCGGGCTTCACCTGTTGCCTTAGGTTGACATGCCCCTTGCGCGCATAGGTGATCGCCGCCATGCCTGCGCCAAACAGCCCCTGTACTTTGTTGGTGGCCAAAGCGGTGACAGGCGGCACGCCTGCCAACATCAGAGCTGGCAATGTGATCAGCCCGCCGCCGCCTGCGATACTGTCAATGAAGCCTGCAACGAAACCCGCGGCCAGTAGGAACAGAAAGACCTCGGTCGATGCTTCAAACATCGACGAATTCGGACTTGGCGTAGCCTTGCAGGTACAAAAGCGCGGTCAGATCACCATGGTTGATCCGCACATCACATTCGGCCTGAAGGGCAGGCTTGCCGTGCAGCGCCACCCCGGTTCCGGCATTGGCCAGCATCAAGAGATCATTCATGCCATCCCCGACGGCGATGACCTCGGATCGGTCAATGCCCAGCCGATCAGTGATCTGGTCCAGCGCTTCCAGCTTGGCCTCTTGCCCCAGAATGGGGCGCACCACATGGCCGGTGAGCTTGCCGTCTTTCACATCGAGCGTGTTGGCCCGGTTTTCGTCAAACCCCAGCTTGGTGGCGACAGCACTGGTGAAGGCTGTGAACCCGCCCGAGACAAGCGCCGCATAAGCCCCGTTGGCTTTCATCGTGGCCAGCAAAGTGGCGCCGCCCGGCATATAGGTGATCCGGGTTTTCAGCACGTCGTCGATGATGCGTTCGGGCAGGCCCTCAAGCAGGCCAACGCGCGCGTCGATGGCGCCTTCGAAATCCAGCTCTCCATTCATGGCGCGGGCGGTGATGTCTTTCACGCGCGCACCCACGCCGGCTTCATCCGCCAGTTCGTCGATGCATTCCTGCTGGATCATGGTCGAATCCATATCCGCCAGCAGCATTTTCTTGCGCTGGCCATGGCGCGGCTGGATCACCAGATCGACGCCCATATCCTGACAGCTTTGCCAGACATCCTGCGCGTTCATCGGTGGGGTTTCCAGATCAAAACTGGCCGCTTCATCGGGTGCAAGCCACACCACGTCACCCCCGCCCCAGGCGTTGCGCAGGTTCTCGACCAGCGCCGGGTCAAGGTTGCGGGCTTTGGGGGATGCGATCAGCGTGGTGACGAACATGAAGAGCTCTCTCCTGGGCGGTTTCGTTGCCTGTTTCATGCGGCAGATGGCCCGCGCTTCACAAGGGCAAATCTGTGTTTGATCCGTAAACCGGGTGTTAATTCAGGGTTTCGCGATGGCGCGCAAGTTTCCGATCGTAGTCATTTGGCGCTCGTTTTCGACCCATCGGGCGACAATCACGACATATTTCCGCTTGCACCGGGCGTGCCTGACCCTTACCTCGGTCCGTGGGACACCCCTCCCCAACGAGGGGCGCTTTATCTGGAAGGGTAGCATCGATGGCTATTTCGAAACCGGCAACGCGGCCGGCTAACCCGCGTTTTTCCTCTGGCCCCTGCGCCAAACCCCCCACATGGACTCTTGATGCTTTGTCGGACGCCGCTTTGGGCCGTTCGCACCGTGCCGCCATTGGCAAGGACAAGCTGAAAGCGGCTATTGAAGGCACGCGCGAGGTGCTGGGCATTCCGGCAGATTACAAGATCGGCATCGTGCCCGCATCCGACACCGGTGCGGTTGAGATGGCCCTATGGTCGCTTCTGGGCGAACGCGGCGTCGAGATGCTGGCATGGGAAAGCTTTGGGGCCGGCTGGGTCACCGATGTTGTGAAACAGCTGAAAATCGACGCTGTTGCCAAGACGGCTGACTATGGCGAGCTGCCTGATCTGGCATCGGTCGATTTTGCCAATGACGTTGTGTTCACATGGAACGGCACCACCTCGGGTGTGCGTGTACCCAATGGCGACTGGATCGCGGACGACCGCGAAGGTCTGACCATCTGCGACGCCACTTCGGCCGCCTTTGCGATGGACCTGCCGTGGGACAAGCTGGATGTGACCACCTTCTCTTGGCAGAAAGTGCTGGGCGGCGAAGCGGCTCACGGCATCCTGATCCTGAGCCCGCGCGCGGTCGCGCGTCTGGAAAGCTACACCCCTGCATGGCCTTTGCCGAAGATCTTCCGCCTGACCAAAGGTGGCAAGTTGATCGAGGGCATCTTTACGGGTGCGACGATCAACACGCCCTCGATGCTGGCCGTGGAAGACTACCTCTTTGCGCTGGATTGGGCGCGGTCCGTGGGTGGGCTGCAAGGCCTGATCAAGCGGGCTGATGCCAACACCGCCGAAGTGACCAAGTTTGTCGAGGCGACCGACTGGATCGACTTCCTGGCGGATGATGTGGCGACGCGCTCGAACACCTCGGTCTGCGTGAAGTTCACCGATGCGCGCATCAAAGATGGCGCCGGTTTTGCCAAGGCTGTCGCCAAGCGGCTGGAAACCGAAGGCGTAGCGCTGGACGTGGGCGCCTATCGTGACGCGCCTGCCGGTCTGCGCATCTGGTGCGGCGGCACGGTCGAGGCGTCGGATGTCGCGGCCCTGATGCCGTGGATCGATTGGGCGTTCAACGCCGAGATCGACGCGCAATAAGCATTCCGTCCCGCGCAAACCCGCGCGGGACTTTCCCCTACATCTTTGAAGAAGGACCACCACCATGGCCCCCAAAGTACTCGTCTCCGACAAGCTTTCGGAAACCGCCGTTCAGATCTTCCGCGATCGCGGCATTGACGTTGATTTCGAACCCAACCTTGGCAAAGACAAGGACGCACTTGCCGCCAAAATCGGAGACTATGACGGTCTGGCGATCCGTTCGGCCACCAAAGTGACCGAAAAGATCCTTGAAGCTGCGACCAATCTGAAAGTGGTCGCGCGCGCCGGGATCGGCACCGACAATGTGGACAAGGTTGCCGCGTCGAAAGCCGGTGTGATCGTGATGAACACGCCCTTTGGCAACATGATCACCACCGCCGAACACGCCATCGCGATGATGTTCGCCGTGGCGCGTCAAATCCCCGAAGCAAGCGCCTCGACCCATGCGGGTAAGTGGGAGAAGTCGAAATTCATGGGGGTCGAGCTGACCAACAAGACGCTTGGCGTCATTGGTGCAGGCAACATCGGTGGCATCGTCTGTGACCGCGCGCTGGGTCTGAAGATGAAAGTCGTCGCCTATGACCCCTTCCTGTCGGAAGAGAAAGCGGACGCAATGGGCGTTGAAAAGGTCGAGCTGGACGCGCTGCTGGCACGCGCTGATTTCATCACGCTGCACGTCCCGCTGATCGACGCCACCCGCAACATCCTGAGCCGCGAAAACCTTGAGAAGACCAAGAAAGGCGTGCGCATCATCAACTGTGCCCGTGGTGGTCTGGTGGACGAGGAGGCGCTGGCCGACCTGCTGAAATCGGGTCACGTTGCTGGCGCTGCCTTCGATGTCTTCGCTGAAGAACCTGCCACCGAGAACCCGCTTTTCAACCTGCCCAACGTGGTCTGCACGCCGCATCTTGGCGCGGCCACCACCGAGGCACAGGAAAACGTGGCGCTTCAGGTGGCCGAACAGATGTCGGATTACCTTTTGACCGGGGCTGTGCAAAACGCGCTGAACATGCCGTCGGTCACTGCCGAAGAAGCCAAGGTCATGGGTCCGTGGATCAAACTGGCCGAGCATCTGGGCGCCTTTGTTGGCCAGCTGACCGACGAGCCGGTTAAGGCCGTGAACATCCTCTATGATGGTGTGGCCTCGGAAATGAACCTCAAGGCGCTGGACTGCGCCGTGATTGCTGGTCTGATGAAGCCGCAGACGCCTGACGTGAACATGGTGTCCGCGCCGGTCGTGGCAGCGGATCGCGGCATCAAGACCTCGACCACCACGCAGGCCAAGGGCGGCACGTTCGACGGTTACATCAAGTTGACCGTTGTGACCGACAAGCGCGAACGCTCGATTGCCGGGACCGTGTTCTCGGATGGCAAGCCGCGCTTCATTCAGATCAAGGGCATCAATATCGACGCCGAGATCGGCCAGCATATGCTTTACACCACCAACAATGACGTGCCGGGGATTATCGGGACGTTGGGTAAAACCATGGGTGAAAATGGCGTGAACATCGCCAACTTTACCTTGGGCCGGAAGGAAACCGGTGGGGATGCGATTGCGATCCTTTATGTGGACAATCCGATCCCTGAACCAATCCTGAAGTCGCTTTGTGACACCGGGATGTTCAATACCGTCAGCCCATTGGTTTTTGACGTATAAGTGTCGACCTGAAGAGAAAAGCCCCGGAATTCCGGGGCTTTTTGTTGATTATAGCGTTTCGAGGTTAAGTTGGATCGCAACTTGATTTCGAAACGCCTACACCATCAATAGGTTCCGCGCGTTTCGATATATTGCCGTGACTCAGCAATAAGTCGAAGCGCTTTAGTCTGCGTCAAGCATACCTGACTTGAACAATAGTCCGGCCGCTACTGCACCCAGTGCCGGTGCCAGGATAAAGAGCCATAGTTGACCAAGTGCATGCCCCCCGGCAAAGAGAGCCGGGCCAAACGATCTGGCGGGGTTTACCGATACGCCGGTCACGTTGATGCCGACCAGATGGATCACCACCAAGGTCAGGCCGATCGCCATCCCTGCGACAGCCGCAGGAGCGCCTGCACCTGTCGCGCCAAGGATCACCACGACGAACAGGAAGGTTGCGACGAGCTCGAACACAAAGGCTGAGACCACGTTATATTCGCCCAAATAGCCAGTGCCCCAGCCGTTCTGTCCAAGTCCTGATGTGGCCACGTCATACCCGCCGCCTTTGCCTGTCGCTATGACATACAGAATTGCTGCGCCCACGACGGCCCCGGCCAGCTGCGCCAAGATATAGGTCAGCGCTTTTGGGCTGGGCAGACGACCCGCGATCACCGCGCCGATCGTCACAGCTGGGTTAATATGGCAACCCGACACATTGCCGATCCCATAAGCCATACCGACAAGCGCAAGACCAAAGGCAAAGCTGATGCCTGTCAGGCCAATATCCGCGCCTGCAATCACTGCGGCACCACATCCGAACAGCACCAAGGTCATGGTGCCGATAAATTCTGCTACTGCGTGTTTCATTGGGGGGATCCCCTCTTTCCTAATTTGCATTGGCGACCATTCTGGGCTGGACAAATCCACGGGTCGCGGGGAATTTGGCGCCATAGAAACCCACAAGGAAAGTCAACATGACGCGCGCCTATGCGATCGGAGATATTCACGGCCATCTCGACAAGCTTCAGGCGGCGCACGCCCTGATTGCCGAAGATCGTGCGCGCTGTGGTGATGGTGATGCGCCGGTTGTACATATTGGCGACTTGGTAGACCGTGGCCCGGACAGCAAGGGCGTGATCCAATTCCTGATCGAGGGCCAAGCGCGTGGTGAGAATTGGGTGGTTCTGAAGGGCAATCATGATCGCATGATGGAGATGTTCCTGCGCGAACACCCCATGGTCGATACCCAGCTGCTCTATGACCACAACTGGCTGCATACGCGGATTGGTGGGGTCGAAACCTTGGCAAGCTATGGTGTCGAGGTGCCCGAAGGTATCCGCACCTATCAGCTTCACCCCAAGGCCCGTGCCGCGGTGCCCGAGAGCCACCGGGCCTATCTGGCGCAGCTGCCATCCAGCTATCAGTTGGGGGATCTCTACTTCGCCCATGCAGGCATCCGTCCAGGCGTCGCGCTTGCGGATCAAACCGAGGATGACCTGTGCTGGATTCGTAAAGAGTTCCACCAATCAGACGCAGACCACGGCCCGCTGATCGTTCACGGCCATACGCCTGTCGACGCGGTCACACACTATGGCAATCGGGTGAACATCGACACCGGGGCAGGGCATGGGAAAGCGATCTCGGCCGCGGTGATTGAGGGGCGGGATGTGTGGTTGCTGGGGGCTGGCGGGCGCGAAGTGGTTGTTACGTAAGGAGCGGCGGGATCAAGCCGAGTTATTACGCCTGCGATGCGGGACAAAGCAGCCATTACGCCTCTGAAGATGAATGGCTGCTTTTGATGGTTTGTCGGTGTTGGGCGACAAACCCTAGGCTCTTCAATCCACCAAGCCGAAACTAAGCCGCCGAGATGTTCGGCGGCTTAGTCATTTACACGCTCCGTGTTGGAGCGCGCAGCGCACTTAGTGGAACTTCTTGATCTCTCCGGATTTCAGGCGCGACAGATAGCTGTCCAGCTCGCCTTTTACCACGGGCATCAGGAAGTAGAGCGCGACGATGTTCACAACTGCCATGGCAAAGATCGCTGCATCCGAGAAGTCGATCACTGGGCCAAGGTTGGCCGAGGCACCGATCACGACGAAGATACAGAAGATGATCTTGAACACCAGTTCCTTGGTCTGCCCTTCACCAAACAGGAAGGTCCAGGCCTTGAGGCCATAGTAAGACCAGCTGATCATGGTCGAGAAGGCAAACAAGATAACCGCAATCGCCAAGATGTACTTGAAGAACGGAATGGCCGACGAGAATGCTGCAGATGTCAGCGCCACGCCTTTGTTGCCATCAACCGTTTGAATGGTCGATGCGCCTTCGTCCAGCAGATACATGCCGGTGTTCGGATCGCTGATCAGCTGACCAGTGATGATGATCACCAGGGCGGTCATGGTGCAGATCACGACGGTGTCGATGAACGGCTCCAGGAGCGATACGAAACCTTCCGTGATCGGTTCCTTGGTGCGCACTGCCGAGTGGGCAATCGCCGCCGAACCAACGCCAGCTTCGTTCGAGAATGCAGCCCGTTTGAAGCCTTGGATCAGTGCACCGACCATACCACCGGCAACACCGGCGCCGGTGAACGCACCCGAGAAGATCTCGCCGAACGCCCAACCGATCATGTTTGCATTCATGATCAGGATGACCAGCGCGGTCAGCACGTAAAGCACGCCCATGAAGGGAACGACTTTCTCGGTCACCTTTGCGATGGATTTAAGACCACCAACGATCACCGCAAATACGATTGCGGCAAAGACCAGACCTGTGATCCAGCCCGGGTAGTCGCCGACAACGTTTGCAATCTGTGCATGCGCTTGGTTGGCTTGGAACATGTTGCCGCCACCGAAGGCACCAAGGATACAGAAGACCGAGAACAGGACCGCCATAAAGCCGCCTGCGGGAAGACCGCGCTCCTTGAAGCCTTTGGTCATGTAGTACATCGGGCCGCCGGATACGGTGCCGTCTTCGTACTCATTGCGGTATTTCACACCCAGCGTACATTCTGTGAATTTCGATGCCATGCCCATAAGGCCAGCAAGGATCATCCAGAATGTTGCACCGGGTCCGCCGATGCCGACGGCCACGGCCACACCAGCAATGTTACCAAGTCCAACGGTACCTGAAAGGGCCGTGGCAAGCGCTTGGAAGTGGCTGACCTCGCCCGCGTCGTTGGGGTCGGAGTAATCACCCTTGACCAGCGAGATCGAGTGCGGGAAGGCCCGAAACTGGATGAAACCGAAGTAGAGCGTGAATACCGTTGCTGCGATCACCAGCCACATCACAATCCATGGGAACGAAGTTCCGGGGAACGGGCTGAAGATGAAGCTAACGAACCATCCGGTCGCGCTTGCGAAGCCTTCATTGATGGTTTGATCAAGTGATTGAGCCATGGCTGGCGCAGATGCTGCCAGAATGGCGGGAGCAGCCAAAGCTGCCGCCTTAATTTGATTGGTCATGATATTTCCTGTTCGCTTAAGGCACAATGGTCACAGGCACGGGGGCGGCCTGTGCAAGACTGATGGCAACAGAACCGAAGACACGCGACGAGAGACCGGGCTCACCGTTGCGGCCGATCACAATTTGGTCGGCACCGCACGCGTTCGCGATATCGCCCAAGGTTGTGGCGATGTTACCGTATTTCAGAGCCGTGTCGATTTGCAGCCCGCTGTCTTTCAAACGTTCAACTGCCGGAGCAAGTATCGCAGCCTCTGCGCGCTCCAATTCTTCACCGCGACGCTTGTGACGCTCCTCCAGTTCACTTGGGGTCAGAAACGAGTATGGCGACCATTCCAACACATGGGCGACGACAATGTTGCCGCCTTGCGCTTTGGCCAGATCCGTTGCAAATGCGAGCGCCGCATTGGCGCTGTCACTGCCGTCATAGCCGACGACGATCTTGTGGGGCATTTTTCCCTCCCTTTTGTTGAGTGTCCGTTTCAGGACGGGTTTAGGTTAGCGCAACCGCAACAAGAAAGGTTCTCCCATTTCTTGATATTTAGGAAAATTTCTGGAAATATTTCGATGCCACAGCCTGGAGTAAGAATTTTTCCCATGGATCAGCTTAATACCCGCATTCTTTCCATACTCCAAAGGGACGGCCAAATTTCCATGGCGCGATTGTCCGAACAGGTTGGACTTTCGCTGTCTGCCTGCCACCGGCGGGTAAAGATGCTTGAGGCCGAAGGGAAGATTTCTCACTACGCCGCACGACTGAATCGCAAGAAGGTCGGATTGGAGATTCAGGTGTTCATCGAGGCCAAACTGACAAGCCAGCGGCGCGAACACATCGAAGCGTTTGAGAAGGCTATTCACGAGATGCCCGAGGTTCTGGAATGTCATCTGATCTCTGGAGAGTCCGACTATCTGATCCGTGTGGCAGCACGAAATACCGAGGACTACGAGTCGCTGTACCGGGAGCGTTTGTCACTCATCCCGTCTGTGGCACAGATGAAGACCCTCCTTTGCCTGTCGACGGTCAAAGAGTTCAGAGGATTCTACCTTGCAGACTGATCATCGCGAGCGGTTTTCATAGCTGTCATTCATGCCCGTTGTGGCATCTGTCAAAACGGGTTCAAAGCAGCCCCGCGCAACAGAAAAGCCCCGGTGAAAACACCGGGGCTTTCTTTTGTCTGACAACACGCACCCAGCCGAAGCCGGGTGCCGGTTCGGGGTGCCCCGAACCGTCCTCCTTAGTCGTCAGCGTCTTCTTTTTTCTTTTTCGGCTCCGGAGCGATCTCTTCGCCGGTTTCCTGATCGACGATTTTCATCGACAGGCGGACCTTGCCGCGATCGTCGAAGCCAAGCAGTTTGACTTTCACTTCCTGGCCTTCCTTCAGAACGTCCGAAGGATGGTTCAGGCGGCGGTTTTCGATCTGGGATACGTGCACCAGGCCGTCGCGCTTGCCGAAGAAGTTCACGAAGGCGCCGAAGTCGACGATCTTCACAACTTTACCGGTGTAGATCGCGCCTTCTTCCGGCTCTGCGACGATCGCGTGGATCATCTCGTAAGCCTTGGCGATGGCGTCGCCGTTGGGCGATGCGATCTTGATCACGCCGTCGTCGTTGATGTCGACCTTGGCGCCCGACACTTCGACGATTTCGCGAATGACCTTACCGCCCGAGCCGATCACTTCACGGATCTTGTCGGTCGGGATGTTCATGGTCTCGATGCGCGGTGCGTGTGCCGAAAACTCCTGACGGCCTTCCGACAGCGCTTTGTTCATCTCGCCCAGGATGTGCAGACGGCCTTCCTTGGCTTGTGCCAGGGCCTTCTCCATGATCTCAGGCGTGATGCCTGCGACCTTGATGTCCATCTGCAGTGACGTGATGCCGTCTTCGGTACCAGCCACTTTGAAGTCCATGTCACCTAGGTGATCTTCGTCACCCAGAATGTCGGTCAGAACAGCGTAAGAGCCGTCATCTTCCAGGATCAGGCCCATGGCAACACCGGCAACCGGTGCTTTCAGCGGCACGGCCGCGTCCATCATGGACAGCGAGCCACCACAAACCGATGCCATCGAGGACGAGCCGTTCGACTCGGTGATCTCGGACACAACGCGGATGGTGTAGGGGAAGTCGGTGGCCGAGGGCAGAACTGCCTGCAGCGCACGCCATGCCAGTTTGCCGTGGCCGATTTCACGACGGCCAGTGAAGCCAAAGCGGCCCACTTCGCCGACCGAGTAGGGCGGGAAGTTGTAGTGCAGCATGAAGTTCGACTTGTAGGTGCCGGTCAGCGCGTCGATCATCTGTTCGTCGTCGCCGGTGCCCAGAGTGGTCACAACCAGACCTTGGGTCTCGCCACGGGTGAACAGGGCCGAACCGTGCGTACGGGGCAGGATGCCTGCTTCCGATACGATCGGGCGCACGGTGTCCAGAGCACGACCGTCGATGCGCTTGCCGGTTTTCACGACGTCGCCGCGTACAACCGCGCTTTCCAGCTTCTTCAGCGCCGAACCAAGGTTCTCGTCTTCCTGCTGCTCTTCAGTCAGAGCGGCAACGATTTCCTCTTTGGCAACCGACAGGGCCGCAACGCGTTCCTGTTTGTCGGTGTTGCCGTAAGCAGCACGGATCTTGTCTTCGCCAGCGGCTTTCACAGCAGCGTAGAGGTCCGAGTAGTCAGCAGGCTGGAAGTCAAACGGCTCTTTCGCCGCTTCTTCGGCCAGATCGATGATCAGGTCGATCACCGGCTGGATCTGCTCGTGTGCAAAGTTCACCGCACCCAGCATTTCAGCTTCAGTCAGCTCGTAGGCTTCCGATTCCACCATCATCACGGCGTCTTTGGTGCCAGCCACAACAAGGTCCAGACGCTGGTCGGGGTTGTTGCGCAGCTGATGCATGTCATCGCAGGTCGGGTTCAGAACGTATTCACCGTCTTCAAAGCCAACACGAGCCGCCGCGATCGGACCCATGAACGGAGCACCCGAAATGGTCAGAGCAGCGGAAGCCGCGATCATGGCCACGATATCGGGATCATTGACAAGGTCGTGGCTCAGCACGGTGCAGATCACCAGAACTTCGTTTTTGAAGCCGCGCACGAACAGCGGGCGGATCGGACGGTCGATCAGACGCGAGGTCAGCGTCTCTTTTTCCGTCGGACGCGCTTCGCGTTTGAAGAAGCCACCGGGGATTTTACCAGCGGCGTAGTATTTTTCGTTATAGTGAACCGTCAGCGGGAAGAAGTCCTGACCGGGCTTCTGTGCCTTCGCGAAGGTCACGTTGGCCATAACGGATGTCTCGCCCAAAGTGGCGATCACGGTACCGTCGGCCTGACGGGCAACTTTGCCCGTTTCCAGAGTCAGGGTTTCTTCGCCCCACTCCATCGATTTTTTAGTTACGTCAAACATCATGTTTTCCTAGTTGGAAGCACTCCCGGCCCTCCGGGTCTTCCGTTTTCATGGTGGCCCCATTGCCACCGACCCCTCTATCGTTTCATGCGCCGGGGTCAAAGCGTCACGTCTCAGATGCGTGGCCCATACAGGAAAACAAGGGCTTTGGAAAGCAAAACTGTCAGGCGCAAACAGGCGGGGATCAACCCAGCTTGCCGCGTGGCAGTTTGGTGATGCCGAAAGCCTTGCGGGCCGTGACAAGGCGCAGGTCTTCCGGGTCCATGCCCATGGACAGGATGGTTTCGCGGTCATAGCGGGCGCGGGCGGTGTCTGGGTCATGTTTGGTGCCAAACAGCCGGTCGATCCAGTTCATGCCGAAGCTGACATGATAGGTGGCCTCGTGATCCTGAAAGTGATGCGCCAGATGCGTGCGGGTGATGCGTTTTCCGAACCAGCCTTTTGGCACGTTCAAATGGGCCAATGTGTGGCAGTATTCGTAAAACGTATAGGCGCTGATCGATCCGGCAAACAGGGCGACCACACTAAACAGCACGGCAGATTGCAGCCCCAGTATCGGCCACAGAACGAGCACGTGCAGCGTGCAGGACAATAGGCCAAATTTCACCGGATACCAGTGGTCGCCGCCTGTGAAAAACTCGGGGTCCGAGGGAAACTCGTGATGCCCGATATGGCTGCGATAGAGGTCGTTGAAGACGCCCTGATCGGTGGGTGGTTCGCGGTGCAGAAGAAAACGGTGCATGGCATATTCGACGAAGAACTGTGCCAATACGCCGTAGGCCAGCGCAAGAAACAGCCACCAGGTGGCTCCAATAACCAGCGTTGCGACACCGACCAGCCACAACGGAAACAACCGGTGCAGCGTGCCCATATTCATCAAAACCCGCAGTGTTTCCTTCATTGCGACCTCCCTTTTCCCGGTCAGCCTGTTCCAGGCAGGGCCAAAGGATCAAGCCCGACCTCGCGTCAGGTTGCGACGCGTCTGTGCGGCACGAAACTGGTTGTTTCGGGATTGTGACTTGATCGCACCGGGGCGTTGGCGGTACTTCGGATGAAGCCCATTTTCAGTATTGGACGTGCATATGATGCGTGACGTGTTTCTTGCCTTAGTGGTTTTCATGACAGCTTTGACCGGCTCGCCTTCGGTTGCCAAAGAGGCGCAATCTCCGCGTATTTTGGTGATCGGCGACAGTCTGATGGCATGGCACAAGGGGTCGAAACGCTCGATAGGTGATATGTTGGGCAAGTCCTTGAAGGAGCCGGTTGCGAACCGCGCAGTGGGTGGCGCGCGCATCATCTACAATCTGCCCCTGACTGGAGCGATTGGCATGAATATCGGCAAGCAGTTTCGCGGCAAGCCGTGGGATTGGGTTGTTTTGTCCGGCGGCGGCAATGACCTGTGGTTTGGCTGTGGGTGCAACAAATGTGATCGCCGCATCGATCGCATGGTGTCCAAAGACGGCAAACGCGGAGAGGTGGTGAACCTTGTCGGCCGTATCCGCCAGACCGGTGCAAAAGTGATCATGGTGGGCTATTTGCGCAGCCCCGGCGTCGGGTCCGTGATCGAAAGTTGCAAGGATGACGGTGACGCCTATGAAGCACGCCTGAAGACCATGGCGAAGCGCTATAAGGGCGTCTATTTCCTATCAAACGCCAAACTTGTTCCGCATGGGGACCGATCCTATCACGGCGCCGATATGATCCACCCGTCGCGCAAAGGCAGTGCTGCGATCGGGGTGCGCTTGGCGCAGATGATCCGCAAACTGGACCGCACGCGCTGAGGCGAAACATCGCGTCTGCGCAAAAGAAAACGCCCGCCTTCGGATGAAGACGGGCGTTTCTGTTGGTATGGATATGCGTTTAGCGACGCAGACCCAGACGCTTGATCAGGTCCTGATAGCGTGCTTCGTCTTTCGCACGGGTGTAGTCCAGCAGCTTGCGGCGCTGGGCAACCATTTTCAACAGACCACGGCGGCCGTGGTTGTCTTTCTTGTGCGTTTTGAAGTGCTCGGTCAGGGTCGCGATGCGCGACGACAGAATGGCAACCTGAACTTCGGGCGAACCGGTGTCGCCTTCTTTGGTGCCGAACTCTTTGATCAGGCGGTTCTTTTCTTCAGCAGTGATCGACATCGGGGTCTCCTTTACAAGATTGAAGTGGATGGCGCAGGCCGGGATGTCGTCCAGCAAGGCCCATGGAGGCTCCGCCCGCGCAAGCAAGCGGATGGGGGCGTATAGGCAGAATCTCCATAGTTGGCAAGGAAAACCCGTTTAAGGGGCGGACTGCACGCCGATTTCTTCGATGATCTGATGCGCCCAGTCCCCGATCACAGGGATAAAGTCGATGGTTCCAAGCGCATAGATGACCCATGACAACAGCAAAGTGGCCCCCAGAACCGACCCCAAACCGAAGGCCAGGCCCCTGTAAAGCTGAAATAAACCGAGCTTCCATAGGCTGTCATGCAGCTGAATGAACCGGTGATTGTTCATCCGTTCAACCTCTGTGCGTAGGTGGCGAACCTCTGCGGCAAGCTGGGTTTGCTGCTGTTGCGATGGCGTCCCATCGGGCGCGTTAACCATTTTGCACCTGCATTAACATAAAATCCGAGGTATTATTCTCTGTGAGTTTGCGACGCATGGACTAAAATCGCAAGCGGATGAATGTGTCTGTTGCCCCGCGAATCCTCGCGGGGTGTAACCCGTTGAAAGAGTGAGCGACCAGTTCGATGTTGTTTTCGTTGTTGTTCCTTGGGCTGGTGCCCGTAGCCTTTATGTCCGATGGCCTGCTGTCTTCTGCCGATGCGCCGGATGATGGCGAAGGCAATGGATTGGGGAACGATGAACCGCCGGTCGGCGACAATGGCGACTTCATTGCCGGGTCGGGATCAGGTGGCGGCTCGGGTGATACATCCGGTGGTGATGTGCTATCGCCGGATGACGGAATGGGCGATGGTCCCAGTCCGCACCGCGAAGAAACGCTTCTGGACCAGCTTCTTGGCAGCGAAACCGACGCCCATTATGGCCGCGAGGATATGCCTTATTTCGTGACCGAAACGGATGTTGTTACCGGGTCGGATGCCGGTGATGACCTGGCGCTTGAAGATGATGGCGTTGACGGTACTGGTAGCGGTGATGCCGATTTGTTCCACGGCACCGCGAGACTGACAAACGATGATGGCAGCGCCGTTGATCTGCTTTCGGGCGGAGACGGGGATGACGTTCTGACAGGCGGCGACGATGCGGGCTATCTCTTTGGCGGTGGTGGCGATGACCAGATCACCACGGGTGAAGGGGCCAGTGCCGCGTTTGGAGGCGAGGGCAATGATAGTCTCGACGGGGCCGATAGCATTGAAGCAATTCTGGATGGCGGTCATGGCGATGACACGCTTTTGGGCGGAGAGGGTGATGATATTCTGCGCGGTGGCGCGCATGAGTTGACCGAGTCTGGGCAAACCGCGCCACAGGATGATGACATCTTGGATGGCGGTGCCGGCGATGATCACCTGGCTGGCGGCTTGGGTGCCGATACGCTTTTTGGGGGTGATGGTGACGATGTCATTGATCATCTGGGCCACGCTCTCGAAGAAAGCTCGCAGGAATTGCGTAGTTTCGATTGGCATATTGATGGCGATGCGGACACGCTGGATGGCGGCGCCGGGAATGATACGTTGATTATGGATCGCGCGGATACGGCGACTGGTGGCGAAGGCAATGATACCTTCTGGCTCTATTCCGATGCGGAACAAGGCATTGGCAGCGCCGAGGTGACTGATTTCGTGCCGGGCGAAGATTTCCTGAGAATTTCTCTGGACCCTGAGCTGGATGAAGAGGGCATGGTTTACGATGTGCAGCCATCCGGTGACGGAAGCGACGGCGTGGTGACCGTGAACGGAGATGTCGTTGCCATTCTGCGCGGCGCTCCGGGGGCGACCATTCACGACGTTTACGTCGAAGTCACGCAGGATATCACGGTCTGACGAACGGAAGTGGTGTCAAAACCACCGTTCGGGTTGTTGTGCATAGGCAATATAAAGTGGGTGTTTCGGGTGCCCGTCTTTGGTTTGCCCCAGATGATGAGTTGGCAGCCCAGTGCCGCGCAGCAACGCCTCGACCTGATTGCCGCGATCAAGATGCGCCCCATGCGCCCCCCAGCCGCATATGATCTGATCCGCCCAAGGGCAGCTTTCCAATATCGCCGCGTCATTGCCCGGCCCGATTGGCTCCTCTGCGGCGCGCATTTTGCGCGGGTCCGTGTCGCGCCAAGCGAATATGTTGGTGACACGAAACGCCCCAAATCCCAACGTGCGGGCGCGCCGCTCGCAGCGCTCGACAGTGGGGTCGTTTTGAACTTCCGTTGCGGTCGAAGGGTTCAGCATAATGAACAGCGCTTTGCGCCCGGCAGGGTCCCAGATCCGCGTCAGCATATAGCGGTAAGATTCGCAGTCTGAATAGACCGCTGTCGACTGGGCATCGCCCTTTTGAAACGCGCGCGTGATCATGATGGATTTGTGTCTGCCTGTTGCGGAATTGGCAAGCCCTGATCATCATCTGTGCGCCCTTGCCTTGCCGCGAAGAAGGGCAGAAGGTGACAGGGAAAGGGGTGCAAATGCTGATCTCAGAAATCATCCGCAAAAAACGGGACAAACAGGTGCTGAGCGCCGAGGAGCTGTCTGAGTTGGTGCAATCCGTCGCCGATGGGCGTGCCAGTGACGCGCAGGTGGCTGCTTTTGCCATGGCCGCTTGGCTGAACGGGCTGACACCGGATGAAACAGCAGCTTTAACACTTGAGATGCGCGATACGGGTGATGTCTTTCGTTGGCCTGATCTGCCCGGGCCAGTGGTCGACAAGCATTCGACCGGTGGCGTGGGGGACAATGTCAGCTTGATGCTGGCCCCCATTCTGGCGGCCTGCGGGGCCTATGTGCCGATGATTTCCGGGCGCGGCCTTGGCCACACGGGCGGCACTTTGGACAAGATGGATGCCATTCCGGGCTATATCTCGCAGCCGGATAATGCGCTGTTTGACAGGGTGGTGCGCGATGTCGGCTGTGCGATCATTGGCCAGACGGCGGCTCTGGCGCCTGCCGACAAGCGCCTTTATGCGATTCGCGATGTGACCGCGACGGTTGAAAGCATCCCGCTGATCACCGCCTCGATTCTCTCAAAAAAGCTGGCTGCTGGGCTTGAGGGGTTGGTGATGGATGTGAAATTCGGAAATGGCGCTTTCATGGCCGAGTTTTCGCAAGCACAGGATTTGGCGCGTTCCATCCAAAAGGTTGCAAAGCTGGCAGGTCTGCCCTGCCACGCGCTTTTGACGGATATGAATGAGCCGCTGGCGGATGCGGCGGGCAATGCGATGGAGACGCAAAATGCCATTGAATTTCTGACCGGCGCGCGTCGCACTGAACGGCTGGATCAGGTGGTAACGGGGCTTTGTGCTCAGATGTTGATCCTGGCGGGCGTCGAGGGCGATCAGGCAGCGGCGCGCGCCCGTGTAACCCAGGTTCTGGACAGCGGCGCGGCGGCCGAGGTTTTTGCGCGCATGGTCACCGCTTTGGGTGGGCCCACGGATCTGTTGGAACGGTCCGATACCCACTTGCCCGAGGCGCCGATTGTCCGGGACGTCACAGCGCAGGCGTCTGGGTTTGTCACCGGTATTCAGGCGCGTGATGTTGGGCTTTCGGTGGTGGAGCTGGGAGGCGGGCGTCGCAAAGCATCGGACCGGATTGATCCGGCGGTTGGGCTTAGCAGACTAGCACCAGTGGGGCAATCGGTGAGCAAAGGGGATGTGATCGCCTTTGTGCATGCGGCCAATGATGCCGACGCAGACGTGGCAATAGCGAACCTGCGTGCAGCCTATGTCATCGGTGAAGAGGCACCGCCAGAGCGACCGCTGATCCGGGATATCCTGACCTGAGCGCAAGCCGCTTTCGTGCCGCAGGCACGGGCTACCCTCAACTGTCAGCGCCCGTTAGGGCAAGGACAGGCGAGAGCATATCCCTTCATTGGCGGCGTGCCTACAGGCCGAGAACGTCCAACATATTGTATTCACCGGGTTTTTTATCCTGCCCCCACAAGGCAGCCTTCACGGCGCCGCGCGCAAAAATGGCACGGTCCGTGGCCAGATGGCGCAGCACGATCCGTTCGCCAGCAGCGGCAAACATCACATCATGTTCCCCCACGATGTCGCCGCCGCGCACCGCATGAAAGCCGATATGACCGCGCTCACGTGCACCAGTGATACCGTCACGTCCGCGATCCGATACCTCTGCCAGATCCACACCGCGCCCTTCGGCGGCGGCTTCGCCCAGCATCAAGGCGGTGCCGGATGGGGCGTCGACCTTGTGGTGATGGTGCGCCTCGGTGATTTCGATGTCGTAATCCTCGTCCAGCGCTTCGGCCACTTTCTTGGTCAGCTGCACCAGAAGGTTCACGCCAAGGCTCATGTTGCCTGCGCGCACGACTTTCGCGTGGCGTCCTGCCAGAGCGACCTTTTTCAGGTCATCATCCGAAAGGCCCGTGGTGCCGATCACATGCACCGCGCGCGCCTGCGCGGCGATTTCGGCCATGGCGACGGTGGCCATGGGGGCGGTGAAGTCGATCACGGCCTGCGCCTTGGCCATTACCTCCAGCGCATCGTCCGAGACGGTGACGCCCAGCGGTTGGCCGCCCATGCATTCGCCAATGTCGCGTCCGATCCAGTCATGGCCAGGGCGCTCCAGCGCACCGGCAAGGCGCGCCTTGGGGTTGGCTGTTACCTCTTGCACCAGCATCTGCCCCATACGGCCCGATGCCCCCATCACCACAATGCCCGGCAATTCGCTCATGATCGTCTCCTTCAAACTGCCCGCTATCTAGCGCGCGAAGGCCTGCTTGGCAAAGCCCCCATTGCGTCGCGTGCAAGGAAGCCCTAAATGGCGCCTATGGCAAAGAACCGTTTTGATGACCAACGTGGCCCGAACCAGCGACAGCTGCGGGTGGCTGAACTGATCCGCCGGACCCTGTCCGAGACCCTGATGCGTGGCGATGTGCATGACCCCGACCTGGGGCGTATGTCGATCACCATCGGCGAGGTGCGGGTCACCGCTGACCTGTCGATTGCGACTGTCTATGCGCTGCCACTGGGTGGCAAGGGCGGCGACGAGGCCGTGAAGGCGCTGGCCCGCAACAAGGGCGAGCTGCGCCGCATCTTGGGGCGTGCGCTGAAGATCAAGCACACCCCGGACTTGCGTTTCATGGTGGACGAGACCTTCGACCAGATGGATCAAACGCATCGCCTCTTGTCGCAAGAGGCTGTGCAGCGTGATCTGCGCAACACGCAAGATAGTGACATGGACGGATCAGAGGACAGCTGATGGGACGTCGCAAGAAGGGGCGTGACATCCATGGCTGGCTGGTCGTGGATAAGCCCGCCGGTATCAGTTCGAACGCGGTTGTGAACAAAGTGCGCTGGGCGATGGACGCAAAGAAAGCGGGCCATGCAGGCACGCTGGACCCGGAAGCAACCGGCGTTTTGGCCGTGGCGCTGGGCGAGGCGACGAAGACCGTGCCCTATATCACCGACGCGCTGAAAGCTTATGAGTTCACGGTGCGGCTGGGACAGGCCACCAACACGGATGACGCCGAGGGCGAAGTGATTGCAGAAAGCGATGCGCGCCCGACGGACGAGGATATCCGCGCAGCCCTTGGGCAATTCACCGGCGACATCATGCAGATACCGCCCAAGTTCTCGGCAGTGAAAATCGATGGGGAGCGCGCCTATAAGCTGGCACGCGATGGCGAAGACGTCGAGATTGCCGCCCGCCCGCTTTGGGTCGAAGAGTTGGTTTTTGTGGATCGTCCCGACCCTGATCACGTCACGCTTCAGATGACCTGCGGCAAAGGCGGCTATGTGCGTGCCATTGCGCGGGATTTGGGCATGGCGCTGGGCTGTCACGGCCATGTGCGCGAGTTGCGCCGGATTTGGTCGGGCCCGTTTGATGCCGAAGATGGCGTCAGCATGGATCTGGTCGAGGAACTGGCCAAAACCGGCGATCTGGACGCTTATCTGCGCCCACTTGAAGAAGGTCTGCAGGACCTGCCCGAGCTGATCGCCAATCTGGATGGCGCGACCCGTTTGCGGCATGGCAATCCGGGCACTGTGCTGACGTCAGATGTGGATTATGGCGACGAAGCCTGGGCCAGTTTCGAAGGCAAGGCGGTGGCGGTTGGCATCTACCGTGCCGGTGAGTTGCACCCAAGCCGCGTGTTCAACCAGTAACGCTCCCGCGCCTTTTTGACCTGCTGGTCAACCGGCTTGGGGGTGGGCTTGGGGCGGTCCGTGCCTGCGGCACGGGTCCGGGTGTGCTGCAGGTGTTCGATCAGAAGTCGATCGCGATGCCCTTTTTTTCCCAATCGCCAAAGCGCACGGGCTCGGGGCCATCGCGGCCTCCGTATTCTTTGGCAATCTCTTTGGCCTCAGCCGCGGCTTTCTTGCGGCGCTCTTCTGCTTCGGCCAGTGCGCGCAGTGCGGCAGGCGGCAGATCGCGCTTTTCGTCCTCGGCTGTGGGGGCGGCGTTTTCGTGGTCGTCAGACATGCTGCAATCCTTGAGGCTTTCTTGGGGATGATATAGGCCCGGTTCAGTTGAAACGCAAAGGATGCATGATGGGCCAGCCGAAAGACGTGCGGCATCTGGTGGTAGACCTGCTGGATGATGTGACCGAGGAAAACCGGCTTTTGTCCGAGGCGCTGCCAAAACGGCTGGCAAAAGTGCCTGTCGAAGATCGCGCCCGTGTGCAGCGGTTGGTGATGCTGACCCTGCGCGGCATGGATCGCTGCGATCGGATGTTGGGGCCTTATCTGCGACAACGACCGGTGCCGCGTGTTCTGAATATCCTGCGGTTGGGCGTGGCCGAGATTTGCGATGGCGGCGCGGCGCATGGTGTGGTGAATGCCTGTGTCGAGATCGCCAAGGTGCAGAAAGACACGGAACATGCGCGGGGGCTGGTCAACGCGGTTTTGCGCAAGATCGACGGAGATCGCGCCAAATGGGACAGCCTGCCTGTGCCGCGTCTGCCCAAGTGGCTGCGCAAACCTCTGTTGGCGGATTACGGCAAGGACGCTGTGGCCGCGATGGAGGCCGCGCATTTCGCGGGCGCGCCGGCGGATCTGACGGCGAAAGCAGATGCGCGCGCGCTGGCGGACACAATGGGTGGATCACTTCTGCCCACCGGATCGGTGCGGCTGGCAGAACATGGACAGATCAGCAATTTGCCCGGCTATGAGGCGGGCGATTGGTGGGTGCAGGACGTCGCCGCGGCGTTGCCCGCGCGCATCCTTGCGCCGCAGCCCGGGGACAAGGTGCTGGACATGTGTGCAGCACCCGGCGGCAAAACCATGCAGCTGGCCGCCATGGGGGCCAATGTCACGGCGCTGGATGTGTCAGAAGGGCGCCTGAAGCGGGTGAAGGAAAACCTCGACCGCACGGGGCTTGAGGCAGAGCTGTTGGCGGGCGATGCGCTGGAGCATGAAGGCGGACCCTATGATGCGATCTTGCTGGATGCGCCTTGCACGGCGACCGGCACGATCCGGCGCCACCCGGATCTTCCGCAGGCCAAGGATGGTGGCGATTTCGCGGCTTTGTTCGAGTTGCAGGAATATATGATCGACCGGGCGCTGGCGCTTCTGAAGCCGGGCGGGCGGCTTGTGTTTTGCACCTGCAGCCTCTTGATCGACGAGGGCGAGGAACAGGTGCGTGACGCCATCAAACGGCATCCCGGCCTGACCCCTGATCTTGATACCCTGCGTCTGGACGGGATTGATCCAGACTGGATCGGGCCGGAGGGATTGCGCCTTTTCCCGCATTATCTCAGTGATCAGGGCGGCATGGATGGGTTCTTCATCACGGCCTTCACAAAACCCTGAGGCGGCAAAAACCGCGCGGGCAGGAATTCTCCGATGACTTGGCCCCGGCGGGCCTGTATGCTGCCGGTAATTCCCCCGCCAGAGGGGTTTGGCCGCAGGGCGGCCACCGGACAGTGACTTGAGGCGAGGCACGATTTTGGAGACAGAACCACGCTCTTCCGGGTTTCGCACCCGTTTTGCCAACCGCTGGCACGCCAAACGTGCCGCGCGGGCGCGGCCTGCCACCGGGTTCGTGTCTCAGCCGGAACCGCGCACAATTGGCGCCTATGCGCGCGGCAAGCAGTTGATTGCGGGCAATTTCCTATGTGCGGGTCACCTTGTGAATGCGCCGGATCAAAGCCCGTGGGTCATTGATCCACCCAGTCAGGGGTTCACCGAAGAACTGCAGGGGTTTGTCTGGCTTGATGATCTGGCTTCGGTTGGTGATGCAGATGCGCGGGCACGGGCGCAAAGCTGGTTGATGGACTGGATTTCCAGATACGGGCGCGGACGGGGGGAAGGCTGGACGCCGGATTTGACCGGGCGTCGCCTGATCCGTTGGATCAATCATGCGCTCTTTTTGCTGGGCGGGATGAAGTCCGACGACAGTGCCGCCTTTTTCCGGTCCCTTGGGCAGCAGACGATTTTCCTGTCACGACGCTGGCAGGCCGCATCGGCCGGGTTGCCCCGGTTCGAGGCGCTGACGGGGCTGGTCTATGCAGGTCTTGGCCTGACCGGCATGGAACGCCACGTGGAGCCGGCTTTGGTGGCGCTGGCTAAAGAATGCGAAAGCCAGATCGACGCGGATGGGGGCATCGCCACCCGCAACCCTGAAGAGTTGCTGGAGGTTTTCACCTTGCTGAACTGGGCTGCTCTCGCCCTGTCAGAAAGCGGGCGTCAGGCAGAGGAGGCACATCTGGCGGCGATTGAACGGATCGCACCAACCCTGCGCGCTTTGCGCCATGCAGACGGCGGGCTTGCCCGGTTTCATGGTGGTGGGCGTGGCCTTGAGGGGCGACTTGATCACGCACTGGCAAGCTCGGGCATCAGGGCGGCTGTCAATACCGGGCTGGCTATGGGCTATTCGCGGCTTGCGGCAGGGCGCACAAGCGTGATCATCGACACGGCCCCCCCGCCCGAAGGCGTAGCCTCGGTCAATGGGCATGCCTCGACCCTGGCGATGGAAGTCACGTCAGGGCGCCGCCCCTTGATTGTAAACTGCGGCTCTGGTGCGCATTTCGGAGAAGAGTGGCACAAAGCGGGCCGCGCCACCCCATCGCATTCGGTGTTGGGAATGCAGGGGCTTTCGTCGTCACGCCTGTCGGCACCGGTTCTTGTGGGCGGCATACCGCGTCTGTTTCTGATCGCGCCCCCCAAACATGTTCACCTGCAGCGGGTGCAGGAAGGCGACACCAGCGGATTGGTGGCGGCACATGATGGGTACGCGCCCAGCTGCGGGCTGACCCATATGCGCCGGATTGAGTTGTCGCATGACGGGCGTGACCTGAAGGGCGAAGATACGCTGGCAGCCGTGACCGACGCGGATCAGGCGCTGTTTGACAAAGCGCTTGATGCCACGGCGCTTCAGGGTGTTCCATTTTCCATCCGGTTTCATTTGCACCCCGAGGTTGATGCCACGCTTGATCTGGGGGGCACGGCGGTGTCGATGGCGCTGAGATCGGGCGAGATCTGGGTGCTTCGGTTTGAAGGGCGCGGAGAAATGCGGCTGGAAAGCAGCGTTTATCTGGAAAAGATACGCCTCAAGCCCAGAAAAACAAAACAAGTGGTTCTATCCGGCGTCGCAATGGATTATGCGACACGCATCCGCTGGACGCTGGAAAAGGCGCAGGACACCCCAACCGTCCTACGCGACCTTGAACAGGCCGACCGGGCGGAGCTGCCAGAAGCGTTTTGATGCGTCATTGAAACCAAGTGACCATCGAAGCGCTCGTAACTGAATTGATGCTGCGAGCGTTTGGATATCAGGTTGTGATCCAGCTTTGATCGACGGGCCTTGCGCGAACGACTTTCAGGCCTTGGGGGGCCAGACCGACATGACCACCGACCTTCATCCCGTGCGCCGTGCGCTGATTTCCGTATCCGATAAAACCGGCCTGATCGAGCTGGGACAAGCGCTGGAGGCCCGCGGGGTCGAGATCCTGTCCACGGGTGGGTCTGCCAAGGCGCTGCGTGATGCGGGCGTTGCGGTGAAGGATGTGGCTGATGTGACAGGCTTCCCTGAAATGATGGATGGCCGCGTCAAGACGCTGCACCCGATGGTGCATGGCGGTCTGCTGGCCTTGCGTGACAATGATGCGCATGTTGCCTCGATGGAGGAACATGGCATTGGCGCAATCGACCTGCTGGTGGTGAACCTCTATCCGTTCGAGGAAACCGTGGCCAAGGGTGCTGATTATGACACCTGCATTGAAAACATCGACATTGGCGGCCCGGCGATGATCCGTGCGGCGGCCAAGAACCATGCGTTTGTGAACGTCATCGTGGATGTGCAGGATTATGACGCTCTGCTGGCCGAGCTGGATGCCAATGGCGGCGAAACCTCTTACGCCTTCCGGCAGCGTCAGGCGCAGATCGCCTATGCGCGCACCGGGGCCTATGACGCTGCTGTTTCCACCTGGATGGCGGGGGCTTTGGCGCTGGACGCCCCGCGCCGTCGCGCCTTTGCGGGCGAGTTGAAGCAGACCTTGCGTTATGGCGAAAACAGCCACCAGAAGGCTGCGTTCTACACCGATGGATCGAACCGTCCCGGCGTGGCCACGGCGGTTCAGCTGCAGGGCAAAGAGCTGTCTTACAACAACATCAACGACACGGATGCGGCGTTCGAACTGGTCGCCGAATTTGACCCGGCTGTCAGCCCCGCAGTGGCGATCATCAAACACGCCAACCCCTGCGGCGTTGCGCAGGGCGCGACGCTGTCCGAGGCCTATCAAAAGGCGTTTGACTGCGACCGCACCTCGGCCTTTGGCGGGATTGTCGCGCTGAACCAGCCGCTGGACGCGGAAACCGCCACCAAGATCACCGAAATTTTCACCGAAGTGGTGATTGCCCCCGGTGCGTCCGAAGAGGCGAAAGAGATTTTTGCCGCCAAGAAAAACCTGCGTCTTCTGTTGACCGACGGACTGCCCGATACGCGCGCACCTCTGACCGCCTACAAGCAGGTGGCTGGTGGCCTTTTGGCGCAGGACAAAGACGTGGGCTACGTCGGTCTGGATGACCTGAAGGTGGTGACCGAAAAGGCACCGACGGACGCACAGATGAAAGATCTGCTCTTTGCGTGGAAAGTGGCCAAACACGTGAAATCGAATGCGATCGTCTATGTGAAGAACCAAGCAACTGTTGGCGTTGGTGCCGGCCAGATGAGCCGTCTGGACAGTGCCAATGTCGCCGCATCGAAAGCGGAACGTATGGCGGCCGAGCTGGGGCTGGATGAAAGCCTTGCGAAAGGCTCTGCCGTGGCATCGGATGCGTTTTTCCCCTTCCCCGACGGTCTGTTGGAGGCCGCAGCCGCCGGTGGCACCTGCGTGATCCAGCCGGGTGGTTCCATGCGCGACAATGAAGTGATCGACGCCGCCAACGAAGCAGGCCTTGCCATGGTGTTCACCGGCATGCGCCATTTCCGGCACTAAGCCCATGATGCGCGTGATGTTTCTGTCAGGTCTTTTGGCCTTCGTGTTGGATCAGGCCAGCAAATATCACGCGCTTTTGGTGCTGGACCTTGAGCGTCTTGGCACGCTTCCGATCTATCCACCTTACCTTGTTTACCAGATGGCCTGGAACCGGGGGGTGAATTTCGGCCTGTTCGGATCTGATGCGCAAACCACGCGCTGGGTGCTTGTGGTGCTGGGTCTGGTGATTTGTTTGTGGGTCATTCAATGGGTGCGCAAAGAGGTTTTGGCGCGGCGTGCTGTGATCTCGGCCGGGCTTTTGGTCGGGGGGGCGCTGGGCAATGTCGCGGATCGCGTGATTCACGGTGCCGTCATCGATTTTCTAAACATGTCTTGCTGTGGCATCCAGAACCCATTTTCGTTTAATGTCGCGGATGTATTCGTCTTTGCAGGGGCGTTTGGGCTGGTTCTTTTTGCTGGGTCGAAGAACACCCCGTGACGTGCCTTTGCGAATGGGCTAAGAAGCTCGTAGGAAACCCGGGGGTTGGACGTCAAATGCGTGGATCGTCTTTGAAAATTCTTGCCATTTCAGCGGCGCTGGCCGTGTTGGCTGGTTGTTCAAGCGGAAACGAGCCGAAGTTGCTCAACATCAAGGCCACACAAGGTGGCCCGGATGAGTTCGCCATTCTGCCAACGAAACCCCTGACACCTCCGAAAGATTTCAGTGCTTTGCCGACCCCGACGCCCGGTGGTGCAAACCTGACCGATCCGACGCCTTTGGCAGATGCAGCACAAGCATTGGGCGGGCGCGCCAACACTGCGAAGCTGCGTGGAAGCGAAGTCGCGATTGTCAACGCGGCAAGCCGTTACGGTGTTGCGCCGAATATCCGCCAAAGCCTCGCCGCCGAAGATCTTGAATGGCGTAAAAACAACCGCGGTAAAGTGTTGGAGCGCCTGTTCAACGTGAATGTCTACTACCGCGCCTATGAGGCCCAGGAATTGGACCAACACCGCGAACTGGAACGTCTGCGCCGCCGTGGTTTGTGGACCCCGGCTGCGCCACCCGATCCGTCACTGGTGGTGGAATAATCACTTGAAAGGGGCCGATTGGCCCCTTTTTGCCGTTGCGCAAAGTGCCGCTGGCGCACGGTTCATTAAAGCGTTTTCATATTACGTTGAACGAACGTGATGTGGAAACGCCGCGCAGCATGTAAGGATGGTGGGCGTTTCCAGTTATTGCTCTGAGTCAGCAATAACTGGAAACGCTTTAACTTCGTTCACATCTCTGTTGCCAAGGCTTGATGATGGGCCATCAAGTCGTACCTTGTTAAAGCGTATCGGCGTATTGTTGAGGCGCGATAATAAGCGTGATGCGCGCGGAACATATTGATATTGTGGGTGTTTCGAAATCAACTTGTGTCGCAAGTTAGTCTCGAAACGCTTTCGCAACCGGACAGAAGGAGCAGCCGATGCACAGATTGATGGCGGGGGCCTTGGCCTTGATGCTGACCGTGGGTCTTCCCACAACAAGTCAGGCGCTTGAAGGCGTCACTGATTTCACGCTTGAGAACGGTCTGGACGTGGTGGTGATCGAGGATCACCGCGCCCCGGTGGTCGTTCACATGTTGTGGTATCGTGCCGGTGCCGCGGATGAAACGCCCGGCGTGTCCGGCATCGCGCATTTTCTGGAACACCTGTTGTTCAAAGCGACGGACAATATGGCATCGGGAGAGTTCAGTCGGATCGTGGCCGAGAATGGCGGGTCGGACAATGCGTTTACCTCGCAGGATTACACGGCTTATTTTCAACGGGTTGCGGCAGATCGGCTGGGACTGATGATGCAGATGGAAGCCGACCGGATGCGCAATCTGAAGCTGACTGAAGATGATATCGCAACCGAGCGCGACGTCATTTTGGAAGAGCGTGCGCAGCGCACGGACAGCGACCCGGCTGCGCTGTTTCGTGAACAAATGAACGCGGCGGCTTATCTGAACCACCCCTATGGCACGCCGGTCATCGGCTGGCGGCATGAAATGGAAGACCTGTCGCGAGAAGCTGCGCTGGCCTACTACCAGCGCTTTTATGCGCCCAACAATGCAATTCTTGTGGTTGCCGGGGATGTGACACCGGAAGAGGTACGCCGCTTGGCGCAGGAGCACTATGGCCCGCTCGCCCCAACGCCCGATCTTGCCCCGCGCGACCGACTTGACGAACCGCCTCAACTGGCGGAACGCCGTCTTCGCTTTGAAGATGCCCGTGTGGCACAGCCCTATGTGTTGCGTCGCTATCTGGCGCCTGAACGTGATCCGGGGGATCAAAAACAGGCGGCCGCCTTGGTTTATCTTGCTGAAATCCTTGGCGGAAGTGGCGCGACATCGGTACTTGGCCGCGCCTTGCAGTTTGACGAAAACATCGCGGTCTATGCGGGCGCGGGGTATAGCTCGACCTCACTTGATCGCACAAGCTTTTCGCTGATCGTGGTGCCGGCACAAGGGGTGAGCCTGAAGGATGCCGAGGCCGCGCTGGATCGTGAAGTGGCCCAGTTTCTGGAGACGGGCATTGATGCTGAGCAGTTCGACCGTATCAAGTTTCAAATCCGCGCAGGCGAGACCTATGCGCTTGATGATGTGATGGCGCGCGCGGAACGTTATGGGTCCGCGCTGACGTCAGGGCTGACACTTGAAGACGTGCATGCATGGCCTGACGTGTTGCAATCCATCACGCCCGACGATGTGATGGCAGCCGCCCGCGCGGTCTTTGACAAACGGCGGGCCGTGACCGGCTGGCTGGTCCCTGAAGGTGGAGAAGAAATGTGATGAAACGCCTTATTCTGACCTTGGCAGCACTGGCTGCTTTGACCCTTCCTGCGCGGGCAGAGATTGCCATCCAGAACGTGACTTCGCCGGGGGGGATCACCGCATGGCTGGTTGAAGAGAATGCTTTGCCATTCACGTCACTTGAAATCCGGTTTCGCGGCGGCACGTCGTTGGACCGACCGGGAAAACGCGGTTCCGTGAACCTGATGATGGGCCTGATTGAAGAGGGCGCAGGGGATCTGGACGCGCAGGGGTTTGCCGAGGCACGCGAAGCACTGGCCGCGTCTTACGGGTTCGATGCGGGTGTGGATACTGTTTCGATCTCGGCGCAGTTTCTGACCGAAAATCGCGATGCCGCGGTGGCGCTGTTGCACAGTGCCCTGACGGAACCTCGCTTTGACGAGGATGCGATAGAGCGCGTGCGCGGGCAGGTTCTGTCCCATCTAGCATCGCGCGCCACCGACCCAAACTCAATTGCGGGGGATGCGTGGAATGCTGCGGCCTATGGGAACCATCCCTATGGCAGCTTTGACGGCGGCACAGAGGAAACCGTTTCGGCATTGACCCGCGCTGACATTCAACAGGCCTTTGTTGATGCAATAGCTTTGGATCGGATCTTTGTCGGCGCAGTTGGTGACATCTCTGCCCAAGAGCTGGGCGTCTTGCTGGATCAGCTGTTTGAGGGTCTGCCCGCGACGGGGGCTGCAGTGCCTGAACGGGTGGCGTTTGGCTTGCCGGGCGGTGTGTCTGTCGTCCCATTCGACACCCCTCAATCCGTGGCGCGATTTGGCCATGTGGGCCTGCCCCGCGACCACCCGGATTTCTTCCCGGCCTATATCCTGAACGAGGTTATGGGCGGCTTGGGGTCCAATGGGCGTTTGATGGATGAAGTGCGCGAAAAGCGCGGGCTGACCTACGGGATCAGCACTTACCTTTATCCGGCAGACCTCTCCGAAAGCCTGATCGGTTTCTTTTCGTCACAGAATGGGGTGATGGCCGAGGCGATTGATGTGGTGCGCAATGAATGGTCCGACATGGCGACGAATGGCCTCACGCAGGATGAACTGACCGCCGCGAAAACCTACATGACAGGTTCCTATCCGCTTCGGTTTGACGGCAATGCCAATATTGCAAACATCATGGTGGCGATGCAGATGGAAGGTCTGCCAATTGACTATATCGCCAGCCGAAATGACAAGATCAATGCGGTCACGTTGGAGGACGCGAACCGGGTCGCGGCGACCCTTTTCCAACCCGATAAACTGCATTTCGTCGTGGTCGGACAGCCCGATGGCGTGACATCAAACTAAAGCGTTTCGAGTTTAAGTTGGATCACAACTTAATTTCGAAACGCCCACGACATTGGTAGGTTCCGCGCGTTTCGATTTATTGTCGTGCCTCAACAATAAATCGAAACGCTTTAGACCGAACACTGCGGATTTCGCCAATGGTCGAATCGGGCGAGGCTATGCTAAGTTTTGTGGTATGCCCGAGGATAGCCCCCACATAAGCCCGGATCAGGCCACGCGCCGTCCGGTCATCCGCCAACTGGATGATGCTGCGATCAACAGGATCGCGGCGGGTGAAGTGGTGGAACGTCCGGCTTCGGCGGTGAAGGAACTGGTGGAAAACGCCATTGACGCGGGGGCCGCCCGGATCGAGGTGGCCTATGCCGATGGCGGCAAGACACTGATCCGCGTGACCGATGACGGCTGTGGCATCGCGCCGGGCGATCTGACGCTGGCGATGTCGCGCCATGCAACGTCGAAAATCGACGGGTCGGACCTTCTGGACATTCACACGTTTGGTTTCCGCGGCGAGGCTTTGCCGTCGCTTGGCGCGGTGGGACGGCTGTCCATCACCTCGCGCGCAGACGGGTTTGACGCGGCGGTGATCCGGGTTGCGGGCGGTCAGATGGAGCCGGTGAAGCCCGCTGCGCTTTCTGGCGGCACGGTGGTCGAGCTGCGCGACCTGTTCTATGCCACACCGGCACGCTTGAAGTTTCTGCGCACCGACCGGGCCGAGGCACAGGCGATCAGCGATGTGGTGAAACGGCTGGCCATGGCCGAACCACAGATCGGCTTTAGCTTGCGCGATGTCTCGGGGGGCGGCGAAGGTCGCGTGACCTTCCGCGCGGACCCGGAAACCGGCGACATGTTCGACGCTCTTTCGGGCCGATTGGCGACGATCCTGGGCCGGGATTTCGCGGAAAATGCCATTCCGATTGATGCAGAACGCGAAGGGCTGCGCCTGACCGGCTTTGCTGCTCTGCCGACCTATTCACGCGGCGCTGCGGTGGCGCAGTTTCTGTTCGTGAATGGCCGTCCGGTGAAGGACAAGCTGCTGAACGGTGCGCTCCGCGCGGCCTACTTCGATTTTCTCAGCCGCGACCGTCACCCGGCGGCGGCGCTGTTCGTCAGTTGCGACCCGCATCTGGTCGACGTGAACGTTCACCCGGCGAAATCCGAGGTGCGGTTCCGCGAACCCGGCGTGGCGCGCGGGCTGATTGTCTCGGGTCTGCGTCATGCGCTGGCGAATGCTGGCCATCGTGCGTCCACGACTGTGGCGGGGGCAGCGTTGGGGGCCATGCGGCCCGAGCCGACTGAACCGCGCGTCTATCAGATGGATCGCCCCAGCCTTGGCGCGATGCGTTCGTCCTATCAGGCGCAAATGCCCACACCCGAGACGCCCGGCTTTGCCGAGATGTCCGCGCCCTCGGCCCGGTTCGACCCGGTGGTCGAGCCCGAACAGAACGCCCCGCAAGAGGCGCTGCCCTTGGGGGCTGCCCGCGCGCAGGTGCACGAGAACTACATCATCACGCAGACCGAAACGGGCATGGTTATCGTCGACCAACACGCGGCGCATGAACGTCTGGTTTATGAAAAACTGAAACGCCAGATGGCGGAAAATGGCGTCGCGCGTCAGGCGCTGCTGATCCCCGAAATTGTTGAATTGTCAGCGGGTGACGTGGCGCGATTGCTCGAGGTCGCGGATGATCTGGCGGGGATGGGGCTGGTCATCGAACCCTTCGGAGGCGACGCCGTCGCCGTGCGCGAAACCCCGGCCATTCTGGGCGAGATCAACGCCAGCGCGATGATCAAGGACGTGCTGGACGAACTCGCCGACTTGGGTGACAGCAACATGGTGCAGGCCAAGATCGAGGCTGTTCTGTCTCGCGTCGCCTGCCACGGCTCGATCCGGTCGGGCCGCTGGATGCGGCCCGAAGAAATGAATGCGCTTCTGCGGGAAATGGAGGCCACGCCCCATTCCGGACAGTGCAACCACGGGCGCCCCACCTATGTGGAACTGAAACTCGCAGATATCGAAAGGCTGTTTGGACGCACATGATCCATATCGGTGACACAACGCTGGAGCTTCCGGCATTGCTTGCCATTGGCGGCGCGGTTTTGGCGCTGTTGATCGTGATCCTGCTGTTGGTCGTGATGCGCCGGGCAGGCCGATCGACGCAGGCGACCGAGGATTTGGCCCGACAGATGGGCGGGCTTGGGCAGGCGGTGCAGGTGCTGGGTGCCGGGCAGGACCAGCTGTCGGGCGGGTTGCGCACGGTCTCGGACGCACAGGCGACAGGGCAGACGCAGGTGCTTCAGGCGATGGAGCATCGTTTGGCGGCGGTTCAGCAGCAGATGAACGACCGGCTGCATGACAATGCTATGAAATCCGCCCGCGCCATGTCCGAGTTGCAGGAACGAATGAAAGAAAGCCTGCAGGGCAACACGGTGAAAACCACCCAAAGCCTGACGCAGCTGCAGGAACGGCTCGCCGTGATCGACAAGGCGCAGGACAATATCACGCGACTGTCGGGTGACGTGCTGAGCCTTCAGGATATCCTGTCGAACAAGCAGACCCGCGGGGCGTTTGGGGAAATCCAGCTGACGGATATTGTGTCCAAGGCGCTGCCAAAAGACAGCTATGACCTGCAACAGACACTCTCGAACGGCAAACGCGCGGATTGTCTGATCCACCTGCCGAATCCGCCCGGCCCGATTGTCATCGACTCGAAATTCCCGTTGGAGGCCTATGAGGCGCTGCGCAAGGCCGAGACGCAATACGAGCTCAACGAAGCCGCCAAAGCGATGAAGGTCGCCGTGAAGGCGCATATCAAAGCGATCTCGGAAAAATACATCATCGAAGGCGAAACCGCCGATGGCGCGCTGATGTTCCTGCCGTCCGAGGCCGTCTATGCCGAGCTGCACGCCAACTTCCCCGAACTGGTCCGCGAAGGGTTCGAGGCGCGCGTCTGGATCGTGTCGCCCACCACCTGCATGGCCACGCTGAACACCATGCGCGCGATCCTGAAAGACGCGCGGATGCGCGAACAGGCGGGCGAGATCCGCAAGATGCTGAAAAACCTGCACCGCGATGTGGAACTGGTGGTCGAGCGCGCGGGTAAGCTGGAGACACATTTCGATCAGGCGCGCCGCGATGTTGAGGGGATTACCACGGCTGCGGAGCGTGCGGGGAAGCGGGCCGCACGGCTGGACAACTTTGATTTTGAGGAACTGTCTGACGGGGCCGAGAATGTGGTGCCGATTGGGAAGGGGTGAAGCGATCGGCGCCGGTCACCACCATCTGATCAGCCGTGTTCTGCATCGCTGCCCGGCATATTCCGGGCGCTTCTGAAGCTCCAACAACACGATGTGAGAATCGAACCCGCCATAGATAGTTCCTTCAAGTAGCGAACCCGCGTCGGACAGCAGCGTTTCGTACAGCCTCGGGTCCTCGTCATGTCTGATCAAGCCGGTATCTTCTCGCCAGGCAAACTCGAAATCGCCATGTTTGCTATCCTCTGCGGTTCCATAAATGGTCGTTGCGGTGGTGTGAAACGGCCAAGCATCCCCGGGAAGCACCGATGCTCCGCTTGGGTATTTCGGCACGATGTCAGGCTTCCAGTAGGACCTGCTCAGGTCAAGAACGGCTTGTTTGCCGATATTGATCCCATTCGGAAGGTGCACGCAGGTGGTTCTTACGCCAATGAAGTTCAGTGCGACGAGGCCCGCGCAAACAAGTGCCCATTTCAAAGAGCGCCCAAGTGTTGGCAGTCGGTATCGTTTTGTCGCGCGGAGAATTACCATCTGATCAGTCGAGTTCTGCAGCGCTGCCCGGCATATTCCGGGCGCTTCTGAAGCTCTAGCATCACGATGTGAACCCCCAGTATGCCATCCGGTATACCTTCCAATAGTTCACCCGCTTCAGACACGATTTTATCGTATTGAATTGGATCGTCGCGGCGTTTAGTCAAGCCAATATCTTTGCGCCAAGCAAATCCGAAATCATCGGTTGCGTCGACCATTATCGCCCTGCCATAGACGGTGGTTTCAGTCGCATAAAACGGCCAGGCATCTCCAGGGATAAGCGATGCTCCGCTTGGGTACTTCGGTACGATGTCAGGCTTCCAGTAGGACATGCTCAGGTCAAGAACGGCTTGTTTTCCAATATTGATCCCATTTGGAAGGCGCACACAGGTGGTTTTTATGCCAATGAAATTCAGTGCAATGAACCCCGCGCAAACAAGTGCCCATTTCTTATGTTTCTTAAGATTTAACATAGTTGCTCTTCGCCGCATCTGTATGGACCTGCCCGATGCACTGACCACGCCCAAGGCCGAAGATCGGATCTAGATCGTTCCACATCTTTGTATGATTGCCGCAAGCGAGCTTAGAAATGGTTAGCGGATGGAAAAGCGGATCGCCCGGCGTTGCCGCCGGGCGCAATATTCAGGTGTGATCGACCACGGCCACGTGTTGGGCGAGTTCCTTTACATGACCCATCCACGTCTCGATCAGTTTGGGGTCAGCCGTGGCGGCGGTGACGCCTGAGGGGGCTTTGCCGTCCAGCACCATGTCGATCGCGAGCGACACAGGCGTAGACACCAGACGCGCCATGGCGGTGCCGCGATCATCGCCCCATGCGTCCATCACATAGGTTTTGTGGTAGGCATCGGCCCCGTCTTTCTGGGCCTTCAGCGCGACGCACATGATCACGCGGTCGGGTTCGCCTTCGTCATAGGAGTTTTCGTCCCAGAACTGGTCGGACATCTCTTTCAGTCGCGCGTCACCGGATGCGCCATCCAGCGTTTCGACCTCGGCGAACACGTCTTTCCATGCCTCGGCCCAGCCGTTCAGGCGCAGGGTGCCGCGCACGAACAGGTCCACGTCCCATGCGGGGTCGAAATTGTAGTCCTCCATGAAGGGGATCGAGTCGCGGTTTGGGTAGACCTCGAATGTTTCGGCTTCGGGCAAGGGCGCGGTATAGGCGCTGATCGCGTCCCATGGGCGGGCCACGTCGTATGGCTTGCCGTCTTTGATGGATTTCGAGGGCGAACGCAGCGCTTTCAGCACGCCCAGCGGCGACCAGCTGAACTTGTAGCGGAACGGGTTCGGGATCTTGGGCACGCCGCCGCAATAGGAAATGAAGCTCAGCTTGTTGCCCACGTCATAGGCGTCCGAGGCGCGGTAATCCGCGACCAGCCAATGGGCCATCAGGTGGTCGATGCCGGGGTCCAACCCGATCTCGTTCACGCAGGCCAGTCCGGCGTCTTTGAAAGCGCCATCCAGCGCGCGCATTTCGGGCGCGATATAGCTGGACGACACGAAATGCGCGCCGTTCTCAAGGCACAGCTTGGCGACGGGCACGTGCAGGTCGCCGGGCAGCATCGAGACCGCAATGTCGCCGGGTTGCAGCGCGTCTGCGAGAGCGTCCAGCGAAAACGCGCGAATGTCTTTGGTCAGATCGCCCACGGCCTCTTTCGCCTTCTCGACCGTCCGGTTCCAGACGATGACCTCGCGCCCGTTTTCAATCAGGCGACGCAGGCCGGGGATGGCCGACAGGCCGGTGCCACACCAGTGGATTGTCATGTCAAAGGCTCCTTTAGCCGAATTTCAGTTTCGCAACGATGATCGACCCGACCAGTGCCATCGCAATGGCGTTTGCGATCACCATGGGCCATGCACCCAGCATGATGCCATAGACAAGCCACAGCGTGACCGACAACAGCACCAGCAGGTTGGTCGAGAGCGACAGGTCCTTGGTTTGCCGCGTGCGCCATGTGCGCAGGGTTTGCGGCATCCAGCAAATGGTGCTGACGATCCCGGCAAGGCTGCCGATCAGGGTTTCCATGCTAGATGTCCTTCATATGAGTGCGGAACGTCGCTTCGGCCCGGCCCCAGACGCCCGATGTCAAATCGGTCAGCGTCGCAAGCGAGGGCAAAAGCTGCCCGGCATAGTCGATCGAGCTTTCCAAGGGCAGCATCGAGGGCAGGTTGTCGATGGCCATCACATCAAGCACGGGATCTTCCGCCACGCGCAGGGCGGGGGCGTCCCAGCTGGTCGCTTTGTCATAGACGGGCACCGGGTTGTAGTCGCTGTCGGGGTCACAGGCCACGTCGCCAATAGCAGTCAGCTTTCGGTCAGCGGTCAGCGCGGCTTTCGGCACAAAGACCGGGGTTTGCGGCCCCGCGAGGATGCAGTTGATGAAAAGACTGTGGTCAAGGATTTCGGGGAACGGTCCGCCGCTTGCGGTCTCGGCCATGTCCCATTTTGTGACCGTGACGCCCATCGCCTCCATCAGGTCCGAAGCGCCCGTGCCCACACGGCCCAATGCCCCGATGACAATGGCGTTCGGACGGTCCGCGCCAGTTGTGTCCAGTTCCGCGCGGAGCTCGTCCATCAACGCGTCTTTGTTCTTGTAAGCGCCGACCGGACCGCAGATTTTTCCATGCTTTTGTGCGGCCCAGGCTTTCAGCGTCACCGCAGCGCCCGCAAACCCGGCCCAATAGCCGAAGGCTGCAACGCGTCGGCCGGTTTCATCCACCAGATACTCTAGATCATAGAGTGTCCCGCCGCCTGCTTTGAAACGCTCCAGCAAAGCCCGGCCCGAATGCTGGCCCTTGAAGGCGTGACCGAACATGATGTGGCGATGGGGCAGGGGGGTGCCGTCTTCGGGCAGTTCCTTGAGACCAAAGATGATCGCATCCAGCGGCGCGTCGGGCCAGCTGTTTTCAGCCGCAATTCCACAGCCTGCATCGCGGTAGCCATCAATACCAATCGCCCGCACGCGGCTTTCTTCGACCGTGACGCGCAGCCCGGCCTTGATCAGCGTGGCGGCCCCTTCCGGTGTCAATCCAACGCGATCTTCATTGGGGCGTTGTTCGGCCCGAACCCATAGATGTGTCATCGTCGTCTCCTTAGATATGGGTTTGCGCATGGTGGCGGTCTTTGGCTTCCAAATGGGGCACCGCGTTAAACTGGGTCAGCGTCAGCCCGGCATTCATCAGGCGCATCCGGTGGATCGAGCTGTTCATGATCGGCAGGATTGTGCGGGTGAACGGGCCAAGATCCAACCCCATTACCACCCGTGTTGCCATGCCAATGAACCCGCCCGAGGTGAAGATGATTGCATCTTCGCCCCGCTCTGCGATGTCATGTATCACTTCGGACACGCGCGTCTGAAAATCGTGAAAGCTTTCGGGTGCGCCGTCGATTTTGCCTTCTTGCCACGCGGCAAAGGTTAGGGGCAAATGGTCGACGAACTCCTCGTGGCTCGTTGGATGCGGGATGCCGAACTGCGCGTGCATGCGTTCGGACAGGTCGAAATAACGCACTTCGTCCAGCCGGGCATCGGCGGTGAAGTCCTTGGCGCCCCATTCATCTGCGGTCTGTTGGTGGCGGGTCAGCGTGCCGGTGTACATGCGTTCATATCGTTGCCCCGTGTCGCGCATGTGTTCCCCCAGCCACCGCGCTTGCTGGCGGCCCAGATCAGACAGCCTGTCATAGCCCGCCTCGTCCGTTGCGGTGTTGTTGGCCTGCCCGTGGCGGATCAGCGTGATGGTGGTCATGTGCGCTCCTTTTCGCCCATTGCTAGAGAATTGGATACAATTCGGAAAGGGGGGTCTGGCGCAAAAACGATGCCGGGCGTCGGGAATGACGAAATGACGAAGGGAAAGCCGTGGTTTATACTGGTCGTTGAATGACGGAGGAACGGATGACCGACGGTATCAAATTCACCCTTGATGGGCGCGACGTTGTGGCCCGCGAAGGCGAAAGCATCTGGGATGTGGCCAAGCGCGAAGGCACGCTGATTCCGCATCTGTGCCACAAGGATGTTCCGAACCTGCGCGCCGACGGGAACTGTCGCGCCTGCGTGGTCGAGATCGAGGGCGAGCGCACTCTGGCGGCATCCTGCATCCGTGAACCCGCCGAAGGCATGGTGGTCACCACCGACAATGCGCGTGCAAAATCTGCTCGCAAGATGGTGGTGGAGCTTTTGATGGCGGACCAGCCTGAAGCCGCGCATGATACCTCGTCTCACCTTCTGGACATGGCAGCGCTGAACGGTGTCGAAGCCAGCCGCTTTCCGAAGCTGGAAGAGGACCGCGTGCCGCTTTTGGATGACAGCCACGTCGCGATGAGCGTCAATCTGGATGCTTGCATCCAGTGTAACCTCTGCGTGCGCGCCTGCCGCGAAGTGCAGGTGAATGACGTGATCGGCATGGCCGGTCGCGGGCATGACGCCTATCCGGTTTTCGATATCGACGATCCGATGGGCGCGTCCACCTGTGTGGCCTGTGGCGAATGCGTGCAGGCCTGCCCAACGGGCGCACTGATGCCTGCCAAGGTTCAGGACACCTCGGATTTCGACCGCGAAGTTGAAAGCATCTGCCCCTTCTGCGGCGTGGGCTGCCAGGTCAGCCTGAAGGTCAAAGATGACAAGGTTGTCTATGCCGAGGGCATCAATGGCCCCGCGAACGAAGGCCGCTTGTGCGTGAAGGGGCGCTTTGGTTTTGACTACATCAACCACCCGCACCGCCTGACCAAACCCTTGATCCGCAAAGAGGGCGCTGAAAAGGGTCTGAACGTGGACCCTGCCAACCCGCTGACCCATTTCCGCGAAGCCACATGGGACGAGGCGCTGGATGTCGCCGCCAAGGGTCTGATGGACCTGCGCGACACCCATGGTGGCGAGGCGGTGGCCGGTTTCGGCTCGGCCAAATGCACCAATGAAGAGGCCTATCTCTTCCAGAAGTTCATTCGTCAGGGCTTTACCCACAACAACGTCGACCACTGCACGCGGCTGTGCCACGCATCGTCGGTTGTGGCCCTTCTGGAAAATGTCGGTTCGGGCGCTGTGACTGCGACCTTCAACGAGATCGAAAACGCCGACGTGGCCATTGTCATCGGATCAAACCCGATCGAAAACCATCCCGTCGCTGCGACCTATTTCAAACAGTTCACCCAGCGCGGTGGCAAGCTGATCGTCATGGACCCGCGCGGTGTGGGCATGGGGCGTTTCGCAACGCACCGCTTGCAGTTCAAGCCCGGCGCGGACGTCTCGATGCTGAACGCGATCATGCATGTGATTGCCGAAGAAGGCCTGCAGGACGATGCCTATATCGCCGCGCATACCGAGAATTGGGAGGCGATGCGCGAGCATCTGAAGGCCTTCACGCCCGAAGCGATGGAAGAGGTCTGCGGCATCCCGGCGGATGAGCTGCGCGCCGCTGCGCGCACCTTTGCGGCTGGCAAAAACGGCATGATCTTCTGGGGCATGGGTGTCAGCCAGCACGTGCACGGCACCGACAACTCGCGCTGCCTGATCGCGCTGGCGCTGATGACCGGGAATGTGGGTCGTCCGGGCACGGGTCTGCACCCGCTGCGAGGTCAGAACAACGTGCAGGGCGCGTCTGATGCGGGTCTGATCCCGATGTTCTACCCGGACTACAAATCGGTGAAGGATGAAAGCGTTCAGGCGCTCTATCGCGAGGTCTGGGGTGTCGACGAGCTGAACCCGAACCCCGGCCTGACCGTGGTTGAAATCATGGACGCGGTTTACGATCGCAAGATCAAGGGCATGTATATTCTGGGTGAAAATCCGGCCATGTCCGACCCGGATGTAAACCACGTGCGCGAAGCGCTCTGCCGGATGGAGTTTCTTGTCAGCCAGGACATCTTCCTAACCGAAACCGCCTGCTATGCGGACGTTATTCTGCCCGCCGCCGCACTGGCCGAAAAGACCGGCACGACATCGAACACCAACCGTCAGGTGCAGATGTGTCGCCCCGCCGTGCCCGCCCCCGGCGAGGCAAAAGAGGACTGGCAGATCACGACCGAGCTGGCAAAACGCATGGGGCTGGGCTGGACCTATGACCATCCGAGCCAGGTTTTCGCAGAGATGGAGCGGGTCATGCCCTCGCTGTCCAATATCTCGTGGGACCGATTGGAAACCCAGAACGCCGTCACCTATCCGTCGCTGTCGCCCGAAGACCCCGGTCAGGCGGTGGTGTTTGGAGACAAATTCCCGCGTGAAGGGGGGCGTGCTCGCTTTGCACCAGCTTCGATCATCCCGCCTGCCGAGGTGCCCGACGAAGAATTCCCGATGGTGCTGACCACGGGGCGCCAGCTTGAGCATTGGCATACAGGCTCGATGACCCGCCGCGCCACGGTGCTGGACGCGATTGAACCCGAGGCAAACTGCTCGCTGAACCCGAAAACGCTGCGCGACATGGGGATGAAGGCTGGCGACATGGTGCGCTTGACCACCCGGCGCGGCACCATCGACGTTATGGCGCGGGCGGACTACGCCGTCGCTGAAAACATGGTCTTCCTGCCGTTCGCCTATGTGGAAGCCGCGGCCAACCTGCTGACCAACCCCGCACTTGATCCCTATGGCAAGATTGCCGAGATGAAGTTCTGCGCGGTGAAGGTCGAGGCGGTCGAGGTCATCGCAGCGCAATGAATGTGACCTACAGGCAGCTTTCAACCATCGCCGCGGCCCTGTGTGCCGTGCTTGCGGTGGTCCTGACCTTTGCACCCGGTCTGATTTATTGGCTGTTTCAGGTGGGGGCGCATGAAAGCGCAGGTTTTATGGCGCGACGGGCTGCGATGCTGTTTGTCGGGCTGGGCCTGATTGCATGGCTGGGCCGCGACGCGGCTCCATCCGATCTGCGTCGCGCCATCTGCACGGGGTTTGCTATCATGATGGCGGGACTTGGGCTTTTGGGCACGGTTGAGTTTCTGCGCGGCTTTGCCGGGCCGGGCATTTTTCTGGCCGTTGCCGCAGAAGCCCTGTTTGCAATTGCTTACTGGCGGCTGCGTTAACCCCAGCTGACATCACCCAGAAAAATATATCCCGCGCCATAGATCGTCTTGATCAGGCGAGGATTTTTCGGGTCTTCGCGCAGCTTGGTGCGCAGTCGCGAGATGCGTACATCCATCGCCCGGTCAAAGCTCTCGCCCGCGACGCCGCCCAAGGTCTCTTGCATTTGTGCCCGTGAAATCAACCGCTTAGGGGCGTCCAGAAACAGGCGCAAAACCTCGCCTTCTGCATGGGAAAAGGCGGTCTCCTCGCCTTTGTCATCTTCCAGAACATAGCGGTCAAAATGCGCGGTCCAGCCGTTGAAGCGGGCAAGCTGAGAGGTTTTGATGCCGGTTCTTTGACCGCGCAGCCGCGCCCGCACGCGCGCGACCACTTCTGCGGGCTCAAAGGGTTTGGTGACGTAGTCATCCGCCCCCAGTTCCAGCCCGGTCACGCGATCTTGCACCTGTGAACGCCCAGAAATGATAATGATTGATGCGCCGCGTTCCAGCGCCAGCCGGTGCACAAGCGTCAGTCCATCCCGGTCCGGAAGGCCCAGATCCACAAGGCAAACATCGGGCGCCATCGTGTTCAGCGCGGCTTCAAATTCCGTGGCGCGGGCAAAGGCCGCGGTGCGAAACCCCGCCTCTTCCAACGCGTTTGACAGCATGCGCCGGATTTCCGGTTCGTCGTCCAGAATGGCAATCATCGGTTGGCTCATGATGGCACCTCTTGCGAGAGAAACGTGGCCAGCTCTCCGGCTGTGAAGGGCTTTGGCAAAACGGCGAACCCTGCCATCTTGCGGCGTGGATCGTCCGGAGGCAAGGAGGTCATCAGAAGCATCGGGACATTCAGCCCCTCTGCCGCAAGATCGCGCAGCAGTTCCGGCCCGGTTTCAGACCCTTTCAGCATAATGTCGCTCAGGATCAATCCAAGCCCGTCCAACGCCACCAGATCGCGCGCCTCTTCGGTCGAGGTTGCTTCGATCACCTGATGCCCCATCGAAATCAGCATTTCGCGCACAGATTCCCGAATTTCGTCGCGATCTTCGATCAGCAACACAAGACGTGGCGTGATCGGGCGTTCTGGTTTTCGCAAGGGCAGGCGCATCGATACGACCGCGCCGCACCCTTCGCCGTTAAAGATTTTCAGCTGACCACCCGCCATTTTGGTCTGGTCATAGACCATGGACAGACCAAGACCGGAGCCCTCGCCGCCCTTGGTGGTGAAAAACGGGTCCAGCGCATGATCCAGCGCCTCGGGGGCAAAGCCCGGCCCTGTATCGGTGACGCGAAACTCGACCCATGTTTCGCGGATCGGGCGGGCAATCAGGGTGATGACCCCACCGGCGTCATCCATCGCGTGGGTCGCGTTGATGATCAGGTTCAAAAGCCCGTCCTGCACCGCGCCCGCATCCAGAACCAAGGGGCCATCAAGGTCGCGGATTTCGATATCCAGCGTCACATTGTCGGGCAGTGTCGGGCGGGCAAGGCTGGCCAGGACCCGCAACATCTCGGTGATATCGACGGGTTCCATATGCATATCCCGGCGCCCCGAAATCGAGGCGATCCGATCCAGAAGCACCCCGCCACGGCGCACGGCCGCGTTGGTCGCCTGCACCAGTTCCTGTGCCTCATCCCCTATTGCCAAAGAGGCCAAACGGCTCTGCAACCCCATGATAATGGTCAGCAAATTCGAAAAGTCATGGGCCACGCCCGAGGTCAGCTGAGCCGCCAGCTCGCGTTTGCGCGTCTGGGCCAATGCGGCGCGGGATTGGGCCTCTTCGGTGACATCCATCGACAGGATGTAGACGCCCGTGATCTCTTGATCTTCTTCGCTGACATCCGGGGTCAACGCCACGCGGATGCGCCGGCCAGAGGTTTCGTGGGTAAACTCGAACACGCTGGGTTCACCGGCAAAAGCTTTGGCGAAAAATGGGCCGATATGCCCATAGGCTTCGTCCCCCAACGCTTCAGAAGCGTGTAGGTCCAAGAGGTCCGTGGGGCGCCCCGGAATGACCTTTCCCAGCCGCCGGTTGGAAAACGTATATCGCTGATCCTGATCGATGCGCGCGATATGAGCGGGCATCATCTCAGCGGTCAGACGGGTGCGGCTTTCCATTTCCGTCAACTGGCGTTTGGTTTCTTCCAATGCCGTGTTGGCGGATGCCAGCGCGCGGTTGGTCGAGGCCAGTTCTTCGGTGTAGCCAAGCACCTTGTCAGACAGCTCTTCTGATCGTGCGCGCAGAAGGGCCTCTTGCCGTTTGATCGGGGTGATGTCGGTATAGACCGTGACCCATCCCCCTTGTGGCAACGGATGCCCCTCGACGGAAATCACACGGCCATTGGCGCGTGTGCGTTCGACATAATGCGGTTCAAAGGCCAGCGCCTGATCGACACGTGACGTTACGAAACTTTCGATATCCCCGACCGCACCATAATCACCGCGTTCAGCAAGGTGCCGAATGGTTTCAGCGAAGCCTGCACCGGGTTGGGCCAGGTGGTCGGGCAAGTCAAACATGTCCTGAAACTGGCGGTTGCCAATGACCAGCGTAAGCTTGCGATCATAGATCGAAAGGGCTTGTTGAATTAGGTTCAGGCCTGCCTGAGTAAGGGCTGCTGTTTCGGATGAATATAGCGGCACGCAAGGTCCTCCCGCGTTTATCGGTAGCACCTGTGCGGGCGGGTGGAAAGGGCGCGTGTGGCGGGATTTTCGTGCAAAATCCGATCTGTAACAATTCGATACATTTGCGAAAAAGTGCCGAAACCTTTGACCCCGAGTTTTTTTACGTCAGGGTTGAGGGTGAAGATTCGCCGACAACCAGACCCCAGAATTGGGAACGTCGGCCAATCGACGGTGGGAGGAACACTTGGCACAAGAACTAGCCTCTGCAGGCGCGTTTGCCTCGATTCCAGCGCTACTCGCGCGGAATGTGAAGGAATATGGAAATCGCCCGGCTTATCGGGAGAAGGAATTTGGGATCTGGCAAAGCTGGACCTGGGCTGAGGCCGCTGAAGAGATTCAGAACCTCGCTTTGGGTCTTTTGGCTTTGGGGATCAACCGCGGGGACCACGTGGCCATCATTGGCCGCAACCGTCCGGCCCATTATTGGGCGATGGTGGCCGCACAGAAAGTTGGCGCTGTACCCGTGCCGCTTTATCAGGATGCGGTGGTCGAAGAGATGGAATACGTGCTGGACCATTGCGGCGCACGTTTTGTCATCTGCGGAGATCAGGAACAGGTCGATAAAGTCATCGAGGTGCAGGACAAGATCCATCACATCGAACATGTGCTTTATTACGACAAGCGTGGTCTGCGCAAATACGACCACAGCCATCTGCACTGGTATCACGACATTCAGGAAGAAGGCCGCGTGGCCCATGCGCGTCTGGAAGACGAAATGGCAGCCCGCGAAGCCGAGCTGGGTTATGACAGCACCTGCGTGATGCTTTACACCTCGGGCACCACCGGTCGTCCGAAAGGTGTGGTTCTGTCGAACCGCAACATCATCGAAAGCGCAAAGAACTCGTCCGAGTTTGATCGCCTTGGCACCAACGAAGACATTCTTGCTTATCTGCCGATGGCATGGGTGGGTGACTTCATCTTCTCGCTGGGTCAGGCCATGTGGACCGGTTTTTGCGTGAACTGCCCGGAATCGGCAGACACGATGATGACCGACCTGCGCGAAATCGGGCCGACCTACTACTTCGCCCCGCCGCGCGTGTTTGAAACCCAGCTGACCAACGTGATGATCCGTATGGAAGACAGCGGCGATCTGAAATACGCCCTGTTCCACCATTTCATGGACTTCGCGAAAGCAGGCGCCGGTGAGAAATACGGCATGCCCAAGCGCAAGGTCACGACCCAGAAGAAGACGCTGGAGCAAAAACTGCGCCACGGCTTCAACTACGCGATGGGCATCGGTTTCGCGGCTGAAACGATTGTCGAAAACGCAATTCGTCTTGGCTTTGCGAAACTGCGCCACGGTTCGAAAGCGCGTGATCATTTCAAGGCAAAAGACCCGCTGGGGCTGAAGCTCTATCGCGGTAGCCTGCAGGAATACTTCAAGTATCGCTGTGGTGACGTGCTGGTTTACGGGCCCTTGAAAGACACGCTGGGCTTTGGCCGCATCCGGGTGGGTTACACCGCCGGTGAAGCCATCGGTCCGGAGATTTTCGCCTTCTACCGCTCGATGGGGATCAACCTCAAACAGCTCTACGGCCAGACCGAGGCGACCGTGTTCATCACAGTCCAGCCGGATGGCGAAGTGCGCAACGATACCGTGGGTGTGCCTGCGCCGGGCGTGGAAATTCGCCTGGAAGACAATGGCGAGATCTTCTACCGCTCGCCCGGCACGTTTGTGGAATATTACAACAACCCGGAATCGACCGCTGACACCAAGGACCCGGAAGGGTGGGTCGCAACCGGTGATGCTGGCTTCTTCGACAAGAAGAACGGCCACCTGCGCATCATCGACCGCGCCAAGGATGTGGGCAAGATGGCCGATGGCCGGATGTTCGCGCCGAAATATGTCGAGAACAAACTGAAGTTCTACCCGGATATTCTGGAGGCTGTTGTCTTCGGCAATGACCGCGACATGTGCACGGCCTTCATCAACATCGACCTGACCGCCGTCGGCAACTGGGCAGAGCGTAACAACGTGGCCTATGCCTCCTATCAGGAACTGGCCGGCCATCCCGACGTTGTTTCGACCATTCAGGAACACGTTGAAACGGTCAACAAGTCGGTTGCTGAAGACGAGATGCTGTCGGGTTGTCAGATCCACCGCTTCCTGATCCTTCACAAGGAACTGGACGCAGATGACGGCGAGATGACCCGCACCCGGAAAGTGCGTCGTAAGATCGTCGAGGAGAAATACAAACCTCTGATCGACGCGCTTTATGGCGGCAAATCCGAGCAATATATCGAAACCGAGGTCACCTACGAGGATGGCCGCAAGGGTTCGATCAACGCCACCCTCGAAATCCGCGATGCGGCTGTGGTTGGCACCAAACAGGGGATGGCGGCAGAATGACGACCGATATGAACGCCGACAGCTACGTCACCGAAGACGGGCGCACCATTGGCCCCGTTGTCATGGACCTCAAGAACATCACGCTGCGCTTTGGCGGTGTGGTTGCGATCAAGGACATCAGCTTTGATATCCGCGAAGGCGAGATCCGCGCGATCATCGGCCCAAACGGGGCTGGTAAGTCCTCGATGCTGAACGTCATCTCGGGGTTTTATAAACCCCAGGAAGGCGAGGTTTGGTTCCGTGGGTCGAAACGCCCGCCCATGCGCCCCTATCAGGTGGCGCAGCAGGGTCTGGCCCGGACTTTCCAGAACATCGCGCTGTTTGACGGCATGACCGTGCTGGACAACATCATGACCGGCCGCCTGAACAAGATGAGCTCGAACCTGTTTCAACAGGCCATCTGGAAGGGCAAAGCGGAACGCGAAGAGCTGGAAAACCGCGAAGCCTGCGAGAAGGTCATCGACTTTCTTGAAATTCAGCACATCCGCAAGACGCCCGTGGGGCGCCTGCCTTACGGTCTGAAGAAACGTGTGGAACTGGCGCGCGCGCTGGCTGCTGAACCGTCGCTGCTTTTGCTCGACGAACCGATGGCCGGCATGAACGTAGAGGAAAAAGAGGACATGTCCCGCTTTATTCTCGACATGAATGACGAGTTCGGAACCACCATCGCCCTGATCGAACACGATATGGGCGTGGTCATGGACCTGTCCGACCGCGTGGTCGTGATGGATTACGGCAAGAAAATCGGGGACGGCACACCGGACGAGGTGCGCAACAACCAGGATGTGATCGACGCCTATCTCGGCGTGTCGCACGACTAAGGGGGGAGATCATGCCTGAACAACTACTCTTTGCGATGGAGGTTACCCTCAACGGCCTGATGGCCGGGGTACTCTACGCACTCGTCGCGCTGGGCTTTGTCTTGATCTTCAAGGCGTCCGGTATCTTCAACTATGCTCAAGGTGTTATGGCGCTGTTTGCGGCCTTGACGCTGGTGGGCATTCAGCAGGGCCAAGTGCCCTTCAGCCACCTGATCAATGCGGTTTTCGGCACGCATATTCATCACTTCCCGTGGCAAGTGCCGTCGATCATCGCGATCATTTTGGCGGCCGGGGTCATGGTGCTCTTTGCCTGGATCGTTGAGAAATACATCCTGCAGCACCTGATCGGCCAACCCGACATCATCCTGTTCATGGCGACCATTGGTCTGGCCTATTTCATGGAAGGCTTCGGGGACATCATGTGGGGGTCCGAGATCAAGACGCTTGATGTTGGCCTGCCACAGGGCATGAACATGGCCATCGACAACCTGACCTACAACGCCTTCGGCTACGGGTTCTTCATCGACAACCTCGATCTGGTCGCAACGCTTGTGGCGATCATTCTGGTGACCGCGCTGGTGATCTTCTCGCAGTATACCAAGCAGGGCCGTGCCCTTCGCGCGGTGGCAGATGACCACTCGGCAGCCCTGTCGGTCGGCATCTCGCTGCGCTTCATCTGGGTTCTGGTCTGGTCGATTGCGGGCTTCGTGGCTCTGGTTGCAGGCATCATGTGGGGCGCCAAGTCCGGCGTGCAGTTCTCGCTGTCGCTGATTGCCCTGAAAGCTCTGCCAGTTTTGATGCTGGGTGGTTTCACCTCGATCCCGGGCGCCATCATCGGCGGTCTGATCATCGGTGTGGGCGAGCAGCTTTTCGAATTTGCCATCGGCCCGTTGGTCGGCGGTGCAACCCAGAACTGGTTCGCCTATGTGCTGGCTCTGGTCTTCCTGATCTTCAGGCCACAGGGCCTGTTTGGCGAAAAAATCATCGAGAGGGTATGATCCATGTTTTACCGTGAAGCCGGTGATTTCAAGACGTCCTACAAGGACGACAACCAGACCTTCCCGATCCGCCTGGATCGCATGGGGTACTATATCGCGATGTTCGTGGCCTTCTGCGTCATCCCGTTCTTCGTCAACGACTACTGGGTGAACTCGGTCTTTGCCCCGTTCCTGATCTACGCCATCGCGGCGCTGGGCCTGAACATCCTGACCGGCTATGCTGGTCAGGTGTCACTGGGTACCGGGGGGTTCATGGCTGTGGGCGCTTATGCGGTCTACAAGCTGATGGTTGCCTTCCCGGAGGTGTCGATCGTGATCCACGTATTGCTGGCCGGTGGCATCACCGCCGTCGTTGGGGTCCTGTTCGGCCTGCCGTCGCTGCGCATCAAGGGGTTCTACCTTGCCGTGGCCACGCTTGCTGCCCAGTTCTTTCTGGTCTGGGTCTTCAACAAGGTGCCGTGGTTCTACAACTACTCGGCATCTGGGCAGATCAACGCGCCTGAGCGTTCTGTCTTCGGCGTGATCGTGACCGGCCCTAATACGGAAGCCTGGGCGAAATACCTGATCTGTTTGGTGTTCGTCGTGGTGCTGGCTTGGGTGGCCCGCAACCTGACGCGCGGCATGATGGGGCGCCAGTGGATGGGCATCCGCGATATGGACATTGCGGCCGAGATCATCGGGGTGAACCCGCTGATGGCCAAGCTGACGGCCTTTGCGGTCTCGTCCTTCTTTGTCGGTGTTGCTGGCGCATTGTTCTTCGCCGTGTATCTTGGCGCCGCAGAAGCAGGCGAAAGCTTCGGCATCGCCAAATCGTTCCTGATCCTCTTCATGATCATCATCGGTGGTCTGGGGTCGATCTTCGGCAGCTTTGCAGGCGCAGCCTTCATGGTCCTGATGCCGGTTCTGCTGAAGAACGTGCTGGTGGGTGGCCTTGGCTGGCCGACCGATCTGGCAGCGCATTTCGAGTTCATGATCGTCGGTGGACTTATCGTGATCTTCCTGATCCTCGAACCGCACGGTCTGGCGCAACTGTGGCGCCTGACGAAAGAGAAACTGCGTCTGTGGCCCTTCCCGCACTAAGGGCCCCGGACATCCATCTGGTGTGTTGATCCTTCGAGGAGGAGGATCAGCCCACCGATCCAACGTGACCCGAATGGGCACAAACACTTGCTATCTAGGGAGGAAGCAAATGAAATTTACGAAACTTGCAGCGGCCAGCGTTACGGCCCTTATGGTGGCGACCCCGGTCCTTGCGGATCTGGTGTTCCCCTCGCTCAGCTATCGCACCGGCCCTTACGCCGCGGGCGGCATCCCCTATGCTGACGGCTTTGCCGACTATTTCACGCTTCTGAATGAACGTGACGGTGGTATCGGTGGCGTCGCGGTCAACGTGATCGAATGTGAAACCGGCTATAACACCGAAAAAGGCGTTGAATGCTACGAGTCGACCAAGGGCGAAGGCGCTCTGGTGTATAACCCGCTGTCGACCGGCATCACCTATCAGCTGATCCCCAAAGTGACCGCTGACAACATTCCGCTCTACACCCCCGGCTACGGTCGTACCTCGGCAGCCAACGGCAAGGTGTTCTCGAACGTCTTCAACTTCCCGGCCAACTACTGGAACGCGGCTTCGCTGGCTGTGAACCACCTGCTCGAGATCAATGGCGGCGACATCAAGGGCAAGAAAATCGCCCTGCTGTACCACAACTCTGCCTACGGCAAAGAGCCGATCCGCACGCTGGAAGGCCTGGCTGAAAAGCACGGCTTCGAACTGGTTGCCATCCCTGTTGACCACCCCGGTCAGGAACAGAAATCGCAGTGGCTGCAGATCCGTCGTGAGCGTCCCGACAATGTCCTGATGTGGGGCTGGGGCGTGATGAACCAGGTTGCCATTCAGGAAGCCGCCAACATCCGCTATCCGATGGAGAACTTCATCGGTGTGTGGTGGTCGGGTGGTGACCACGATGTGACCCCGGCTGGCGACGCAGCCAATGGCTACAAGGCTGTGACCTTCCACGCGGTTGGTGACGACTTCCCGGTGTTTGCTGACATTCAGAAACACGTTGTGGATGCTGGCAAAGCGGCTGGTGCGGGCGACAACATCGGCAAAGCTATCTACAACCGTGGCGTCTATGCGGCGATGCTGTTGGCAGAGGCTGCCAAGAAAGCTCAGGAGTTGAGCGGCACCGCAGACATCACCGCAGCGCAGATGCGCGACGGTCTGGAAGCGCTTGAAATCACCGAAGCACGCATGGCCGAACTGGGCATGGGCGGCTTTGGCCCCTCGTTCACCGTAAGCTGTGAGAACCACGGCGGACCGGGCACTGGTGCGATCCAGCAATGGGACGCTGCCGCTGGCAAGTGGGCGCTGATTTCTGACTTCGGCGCGTCGGACATGGATGTGATCCAGCCGCTGATCGACGAAGACTCGGCTGCCTATGCCGCTGAAAACAGCATCACCGAGCGCTGCAACTGAGCAACGCTTTGTGACGAAACCGTCCGGGCCTGACAGGGCCCGGACACCCCCCAGGGACATGATTACGAACAGGACGACCTGATATGCTGGACGCCGCAAAGACAGACGAGACCCTTCTGGAGGTCAACAATATCGAGGTGATCTACAATCACGTGATCCTCGTGTTGAAAGGCGTAAGCCTGACCGTGCCCAAGGGTGGTATTACGGCCCTTCTGGGCGGCAACGGCGCGGGCAAGACGACCACGCTGAAAGCTGTCTCGAACCTTCTGCAAGCCGAACGCGGCGAAGTCACGAAGGGCTCGATCGAGCACAAGGGCGAAAACATTGCCGAACAGAACCCGGCCGCTTTGGTAAAGCGTGGGGTCATTCAGGTGATGGAAGGCCGCCATTGTTTTGAACACCTGACGGTTGAAGAAAACCTGCTGACGGGCGCTTATACACGCACCCAGGGCAAGGCCGCGATCGCGCGCGATCTTGAGATGGTCTATGAATATTTTCCGCGCTTGAGAGAGCGCCGCAAGAGCCAGGCCGGGTATACGTCTGGTGGTGAGCAGCAGATGGTTGCCATGGGGCGCGCTCTGATGTCGAACCCCGAGATGATCTTGTTGGACGAACCCTCGATGGGTCTGGCCCCGCAGCTTGTGGAGCAGATCTTCGAGATCGTGAAACGTCTGAACGAAGAACAGGGCGTGACCTTCCTCTTGGCCGAGCAGAACACCAATGTGGCGCTGAAATATGCCCATTACGGGTATATTCTGGAAAACGGCCGCATCGTGATGGACGGCCCGGCCGCAGAACTGCGCGAAAACCCGGATGTGAAAGAGTTTTATCTCGGCATGTCCGACGAAGGCCGCAAGAGCTTCCGTGATGTACGGTCTTACCGCCGCCGGAAGCGTTGGCTGGCCTGATGCACTTGAAAACGTGGCATAAATTGTCGGCACCTCGTGTGTCGACGGGTGCCCTGCGCGCAATTGGCCGGGCCGTAGCCCGCGTGAATTGTCGCTCAGGCCACGCGGGCGCGCATGGCGTCCAACTCGGCCAGCGCGGCCCTACGGTCGCGCGGTTCGGGTTGGTGCAGCGCCACGATTTGCGCCGCATTGTCACGGGGTTCGGCTGTGCCGTATCCAACCTGCCCAAGCGCGTAGCTCAGACGCAACCGCTTGGCCGCGCGCGATTGGGACAGCCATGCGGGCTGTTCAACGCGCAGCCCTTCAGTGTTGATCAGAAAGAACCATTTTTGACCGGTTTCCTCCAACATCATCGCGATGGTGCCATAGACCACATCGACGTCGCCAGAATGGCGCAGGGTCAGGCCGGACAGGTCAATTTCAGCCAACCGGCCGGTATCGGTCAACGTCAATCGGCCAGAGATCTGCGCCGCATCATATTGCGGCGTCCGGTCCAGTTTCGCCACACGTTGCGAGGGGAAGCTGGCGATCCGCGCCAGGGCCGCATCGCGACCCGCGAACAGGTTCGGATTGAACGCATCGGTTCCCGCAGTGCGCGCCAGTTCCTTGCGCGTGATGTCACTGTCATCCAGCTTCACGCTGCCCTGACTATGCGCTTTGGTCAGCGCCTTGCCGCGTCGGCTTTGCGAGGTCCAGGCAAAGCTGTCAACGCGCATGCCGGTGACGTTCAGCAAGATGAACCACTTGTCTTCTCCACTTGCGGCAATCGCCGCGTGGATCTGGTCGTAGACATCGTTCACGATCTGCGAACTGCCCAGGGTCAGGCCCGAGAAATCGATCTCGACCATCTGGGTGGTCTCGTCAAAAAGAATGCGGTCTGTCATGTCGATCATGATGAAACGGCCCATGCTGCGTTGCAGCACACACTAACGCAAACCAACATAGGTATACAATTGCATGCAGCGCATGGCCGGGTTTCCCCCTGCTCAACGCTGCCGCTGCAACGAAAGGGTCCCCACCATGTCTGAGTATTTCGACACCCTTGAAACCCGCTCGGCGGATGAACGCGCTGCTGGTCTGGCCGATGCCTTGCCCAAGCAGATTGCCAAAGCCAAGGCGCTAAGCGGTTACGCCACGCTTCTGGCGGATGTGGACCCGGCCAAGATCACCTCGGCCGAGGCGCTCGCCGCACTTCCCGTGTTGCGCAAATCCGAGATTGGCAAATCGCAGGCTGAAAACGGCCCTCTGGGCGGGTTTGGTGGCCTGCCGACCCATGAGTTTTCCCATATCTTTCAAAGCCCTGGCCCGATCTATGAACCCGGTGGTGTCGGTCATGACTGGTGGCGCATGGGCCGCTTTCTGAATGCCTGTGGCATTGGAAAAGGGGACATCGTTCAGAACTGCTTTGGCTATCATCTGACCCCTGCTGGCATGATTTTTGAAAACGGTGCACGTGCGGTGGGCGCGGCTGTTGTTCCGGCTGGTGTTGGCCAGACCGAATTGCAGGTGCGCGCGGCTGCAGATATCGGCACCACGGCCTATGCAGGCACACCGGACTATCTGAAAATCATCCTCGACCGTGCGGATGCGGATGGCATCAAGCTGAAGATCACCAAAGCGGCCGTGGGCGGTGGGGCGCTCTTTCCCAGCCTGCGTCAGGAATATGCGGATCGTGGCATCACCTGCCTGCAAAGTTATGCCACTGCCGATCTGGGCAACGTGGCTTATGAAAGCGATGCGATGGAAGGTATGATTGTCGATGAAGGCGTGATCGTCGAGATCGTGCGCCCCGGCACCGGAGACCCCGTGGCACCCGGTGAGGTGGGCGAGGTCGTGGTGACCACGCTGAACCCCGATTACCCGCTGATCCGCTTTGCCACGGGCGACCTGTCGGCTGTGCTGCCCGGTGTCAGCCCCTGTGGGCGCACCAATATGCGCATCAAAGGCTGGATGGGCCGCGCTGACCAAACCGCCAAGATCAAGGGTATGTTCGTGCGCCCCGAGCAGGTCGCAGATTTCGTCGCCAAACATGCCGAGATCGCCAAGGCCCGCGTGATTGCCACCCGTGTTGGCGAAATGGACGCGATGACCGTGCAGGTCGAGGCCGAGGGAGGCGATGCAGATGCCTATGCCAAGTCGGTGGCCGATACGCTGAAGCTGAAAGGCAAGATCGAGCTGGTGACCCCCGGCAGTCTGCCCAACGATGGCATCGTCATCGACGATCAGCGCGTCTACGACTGAGACCGAAACACTTCAACCAGAGTTTCCTCCTGGAAGGGGCTGGGGCAACCCGGCCCTTTTTCTTGTTTCGGGCAGGAACGATCTGTGGGCCCGGTTATTCTGTGGGCCCGGTTATTGTCTCGGCTGCTTCCCATGCATCAGACACAAAAAAGCCGCCCATTGGGCGGCCTTTTCAACGAACGCTGCTAAAGCGATCAGCCCTGGCGGGCTTTGAACCGGCGCTGCGTCTTGTTGATCACGTATACGCGGCCTTTACGGCGCACGATACGGCAATCGCGGTGACGGTTTTTCAGCGAGCGGAGCGAGTTACGAACTTTCATGGTCCATCTCCTTCAACGCGGCGCTGCGGTTGCGCCTAGGCTTCATTTTGCCATCTGACCCTGCAGTCGTCCGGCGGTTCATGGTGGGCGATACTGGGATCGAACCAGTGACCCCTTCGATGTCAACGAAGTGCTCTACCGCTGAGCTAATCGCCCGAAAATCTTAGCTGAACAAGCTCAAAAGAGCCAATCCAAACAACGCGACGCGGGAATTCCCGCGCCGGTTCGCGTTCCTATAAAAGGAGTCGGGGTCATGTGCAAGGGCTTTTGGTCAGAGAATTTTTGCCTTTATATGTAATGACAAAGAGGTGTGCATGTCCCAAGAACCTTTCCATCTTGCTGAACCTGCCGAATTGAACAGCGCGGTGCTGTTTGCCTCGCCCCATAGCGGGCGGCATTACCCATGGGAATTCCTTGATCGCTCCATTTTGGACGAGCGCGCAATCCGGTCCTCTGAAGATGCCTTTGTCGACCAGCTTTTTGCCTCGGCCCCCCGTCATGGCGCGGCTTTTCTGACAGCAAATGCGCCGCGTGCCTATGTGGATCTGAACCGAGGCGCCGACGAACTGGACCCCGCGCTGATCAAAGGCTTGCGCCACAGCCATACCAATGCGCGGGTGACATCGGGGCTGGGGGTCATTCCGCGCGTCGTCTCGGGTGGCCGGGCCATCTATCGTGGAAAGATCACACTGGGAGAGGCGCAACGGCGGCTGAACAGCTATTGGCATCCCTATCACCGGGCATTGCAGGCGTTGCTTGATCAGCGACGTGCGCGTTTTGGTCAGGCGATCCTGATCGATTGTCATTCCATGCCACATGAAGCCGTGGCCGGTCTGGCCAGTCGCAATTGCCCCGCACCACAGGTGGTTCTGGGGGACCGCTTTGGGGCTTCGGCGGACAGCCGGATCGTGGAGCAGGTCGAAGCGGCCTTTACGCGCGCCGGCTTCATCACATCGCGCAACACCCCGTTTGCGGGGGCCTATATGGCTCACCACTATGGCCGCCCATCGCGTGGGCAGCATGTGGTGCAGGTCGAAATTGACCGCGCGCTTTACATGAACGAGGCCTCGATCCGCCCGAATGCGAATTTCCACGCGGTGCGGGATCGGTTGTCGGATGTCATCGCCGATCTTGTAGAGATCGGGCAAGGCGATATCGCTTTGGCGGCCGAATAGCCTTTGGAGTGCGTTAAAGCGTTTCGAGATTAACTTGAGACATAAGTTGATTTCGAAACGCCCACAACGTGGGTAGGTTCCGCGCGTTTCGTCTCATTGTTGTGCCTCAACAATAAGTCGAAACGCTTTAGCGCAGCGCTCGCCCCTTGCGAATGATCGACTTGCCAAACTTCTCACGCAACTTGTCCGTGGCGCGTTCGGCGGCGCGCCGTTTTGCGGCGTTCGGGTCCAGAAGGTCATCAGAACGGTCGGCGTCCTGCGCCGGGCCAAGGTGGCTGATGCCGACGCCGATCAGGCGAAATGGTCCTTCGGCGATCACGGTGTCAAAAAGCCCGCGCGCTGTGCGGTATATGCGGTCTGTCGATTGGGTGCTGTCGCCCAGATTGCTTTGCCGGGTGAGGCTGCGGAAATCCGCGCGTTTCAGTTTCAACGTGACCACCTGACCGGCAAGGTCTTTTGCTTTTGCCCGGTCGGCGACCTGTTCGGACAGGCGCCACAAGTGGCCATCCAGAAGATCCGCATCTGACGTGTCTTCGAAAAAGGTCGTTTCCTTGGAAATGGACTTCACTGGCGCATGCGCGCTGACGCGGCGCCGGTCCTCGCCGCGCGCCAGATGCCAGAGCCGTTCGCCCATACCGCCGAACCGCAGGAGCAGGTCATCCTTTTCCCATCTCAGCAGGTCTGCGAATGTGCGGATGCCCGCTTTATCAAGCGCGGCTTGGCTGACGCCGCCCACGCCCCAGATCAGCCCCACGGGTTTGTCGCGCAGAAAATCGGCTGTTTCGGCTTTCCCGATCACGGAAAACCCGCGCGGCTTGTCCAGATCCGAGGCCACTTTGGCCAGAAACTTGTTGTGGCTGAGCCCGATGGACCCGGTCAGCCCAAGTTCATCCTCCATGCGTTTCACAAGCCCCGCCAGCATCACCGCTGGGGCGGCGTGGTGAAGCTTGTCTGTGCCTGTCATATCCAGAAAAGCTTCGTCCAGCGACAGGGGCTCCACCGAGGGGGTCAGGTCATCCATCATTGCCCGGATCTGCTTTGACACGGCCGCATAGTGGCTGCCACGCGGGCGGATCACCACCGCATCGGGGCAAAGCTTCAGCGCCTGAAACATCGGCATGGCCGACCGCACCCCGCGAATGCGGGCCACATAGCAGGCGGTTGACACCACGCCGCGCCGCCCGCCGCCAATGATCACCGGCTTGTCAGCCAGCTCGGGTGCATCGCGCTTTTCGACCGAGGCATAAAAGGCGTCACAATCCATGTGCGCGATGCTCAGCTCAAACAGTTCGGGATGTGATATTACCCGTGGGCTGCGGCATTTGGGGCAGCGGCGCCCCGCATCAAAGGGGGTCAGGCAAGATCGGCACAGCGATGGCATGGCGTGAAATTAGCGGATGCGCGGGCGGGTCACAAACCCTAGAGTGCGCTCATGAAAAAACAGGACTTCAACGGGGCGAAGTTGGTGCTGGTGATTGGTGATCAGCTGGTGACTATCCTGCGCGATGATCGTCCTGACATTGTGTGGCCGAATATGTGGGACTTTCCCGGCGGTGGGCGCGAAGGCATGGAAAGCCCCGCGGACTGTGTTTTGCGCGAAACACACGAAGAACTGGGGCTTGCGCTGCCTCCTTCGGCGCTTGTCTGGGCGCAGGACTTCCCAAATCTGGACAATCGCGCCCAGCGGTCATGGTGGTTTGGCGCAGTACTGCCCAAAGGTCATGAGGATCAAATCCAGTTTGGGGATGAGGGGCAGCGCTGGCGGTTGATGTCGCCAGAACGTTGGCTGAATGACCCGCGTGCCATCCCGACCTTCAAACCTCGATTGCGGCTGGCACTGGTTGGGTTGGGGCTATGACGGATTGAAAATCCCGCCAAAAGCCCCCATCTTTAAGACAATGACTGACAGTGAAAGGTCCTTTTTATGAACGAGATTCCAGCCGAGCTTGGCGGCGGCAATGCCGTATTGCTGCTGCTTGCTTTCTTCCTGATCCTTGCCGTTTTTCTGGGCGTCAAGATCGTGCCGCAGAGCCAGAAATACGTGGTCGAGCGGTTCGGACGTCTTCAGTCGGTATTGGGGCCGGGGATCAACTTCATCGTGCCGTTTCTGGACCGCGTGCGCCACAAGGTCAGCATTCTGGAGCGCCAGTTGCCCACCGCCAGTCAGGACGCGATCACCTCGGACAACGTGTTGGTGCAGGTGGAAACCAGCGTTTTCTACCGTATCTTGGAGCCTGAAAAGACGGTCTACCGTATCCGCGACGTGGATGCAGCGATTGCCACCACGGTGGCGGGCATCGTGCGCGCGGGCATCGGCGAGATGGAGCTGGACGAGGTGCAATCCAACCGACAGCAGCTGATCAGCCAGATCAAACAGCAGGTCGCCGATGCGGTGGATGACTGGGGGATCGAAGTCACGCGGGCCGAGATTCTGGACGTGAATCTGGATGCGGCCACCCGCGAGGCGATGTTGCAGCAGTTGAATGCGGAACGCGCGCGGCGGGCGCAGGTCACCGAGGCCGAGGGCCAGCGCCGGGCTGTGGAACTGGCCGCAGATGCCGAGCTTTATGCCGCCCAGAAAGAGGCCGAGGCGCGCCGGATCACGGCGGATGCCGAAGCCTATGCCACCGAGGTTGTGGCCAAGGCGATCAAGGAAAACGGAATCGAGGCCGCGCAGTATCAGGTGGCATTGAAACAGGTCGAAGCCCTGACCGCCGTCGGCGCGGGAGAGGGCAAGCAGACCGTCATTTTGCCGGCCCATGCGATTGATGCCTTCGGGGATGCGTTCAAGTTGTTGAAGGGGAAATCGTGATGTTGTGGTCTGTTTGGTGGGTCTGGGTGGCAGGCGCGATTGCGTTGGGCATTCTTGAAATGCTGGCACCTGGTTTCATTTTCCTGGGCTTCGCGGTTGGCGCGGGGGTCGTTGGGCTGTTGCTGCTTTTGGGACTATCGCCCAGCCTGCCGTGGCTTTTGGTGGTTTTTGCCGTGATCTCGATCGCGGCATGGATTGGCATGCGGCGGGTTTTCGGCGTGCGTCAGGGGCAGGCCAAAACATGGGATACGGATATCAATGAAATGTAGCGCGTTTCGGTTTCGACGCACCCAGTTTTTAACCCCGTCTCGACACCGAGGCGGGGTTTTTCGTTTGTAGGCTCAGATGGCCGCAAGCTCGGCCAGCACGGCTTCGGCGGCCGCGCGCTGATTTTCTGCATTTCGGATCGGGCGGCCAACCACAATATGATCCGCACCATCCTGAATGGCCTGAGCGGGGGTGGCCACCCGCTTTTGATCCCCCAATGCCGTCCCTGCGGGCCGCACGCCCGGCGTGACGATCAATTTGCCCGTCGCCTCTGGCAGGGCGCGGATCAGCTTGGCCTCCTGCGGGCTGGCGATGACCCCATCGGCACCGGCCTCCATCGCGCGCGCGGCGCGTTCCAGAACCAGGTCCTGCACGTCGCCTTGTTTGATCAGGCTTGCATCCAGATCCGACCGGTCCAGCGAGGTCAGGATGGTCACGGCAAGGATTTTCATATCCTTGGCGCCTTTACCTTCCTGAGCGGCCCGCACCACATGGGGGTCGCCATGAACTGTCAGGAAATCCAGATCAAACTGCGCCAGACCGCGTACCGCGGCCTCGACCGTGTTGCCGATGTCGAAAAGTTTCATGTCGAGGAAGATTTTCTTGCCCAGCTCAGTCTTGAGCTCGTTGGCCAGCGCCAAACCACCTCCGGTCAGCATGCCAAGCCCAATCTTATAGAAATTCACCGCATCCCCCAGCGTTTCGGCCATTTTTAGGCCCTCCAGCGCATTGGGGACATCAAGGGCAACAATCAGGCGGTCGTCGGACATGGTGGGGCTCCTTTATTTGGCCCCGTGGTAACCGCAGCTGCGATGTTTGGCAATCAGGCGACCATAGGGCCGTAGTCGGCATCCATCGACAATTCCTGCCTGCCATTGCGATATTCCGGCATGCGGCGCGCTTGCCGCAAGGCGTCGTCGATCAGTGCTTTGCGAATGGTCATCGGCTCTGCATGTTCATCCATAGCGGCGCGAGACAGGTAATAGCCGTCGCTGACAAGATTGCCCGCCGCGTCGGACAGGCGCAGCACCACCTGTGCGAAATGCGCCCCGGCTTGGGCGTTGAAGACTGTTTCTGAGATCTCGACATCAGTGACGCGCATTTTCGGTCCCCTCGTTACTGTGAACACAACGAATCTGCCTCAAGTTTGTGGCAAAATTCGTTCACTATTTAGGGGACTATTTGGAAAGTCGCGTCATCTTGTATTTTTGTCAGGTGCTTCCCATTTTGAAACTGAGGCCCAATGGAATGTGCCGCAGGGGCGGGCATTCCGAATATGGGCGCTTGAGAAGGAGAGTGATATGGACTTGTCGAAGTTCACCGAGCGGTCGCGCGGCTTCATTCAGGCTGCACAGACCATCGCCATGCGCGAAAACCACCAAAGACTGGTTCCCGAACATTTGCTGAAGGCCCTTATGGATGACGAGGAAGGCATGAGCGCCAACCTGATCACCAAGGCAGGCGGTGCGCCCGATCGCGTGCGTGCGGCCGTCGATGCGGCGATTGGCAAGCTGTCCAAGGTCACGGGCGATGGCGCTCAGGTCTATATGGACAATAAAACGGCCAGCGTGATCGACGAGGCGCAGAAGCTGGCCAAACAGGCGGGCGACAGTTTTGTGCCTGTTGAACGGCTGCTGACGGCTTTGGCCGTTGTGAAATCGAACGCGCGGGATGCGTTGGATGCGGGTGCCGTGGACGCCAAGAAATTGAACGCCGCGATCAATCAGGTCCGTCAGGGCCGCACGGCAGATAGTGCCAGTGCCGAAGACAGCTATGAAGCGCTGTCGAAATACGCGCGCGATCTGACCGAGGCGGCTGCTGAGGGTAAGATCGACCCGATTATTGGGCGTGACGAAGAGATTCGCCGCGCGATGCAGGTGCTGAGTCGCCGCACCAAGAACAACCCGGTTCTGATCGGTGAGCCCGGCGTGGGTAAAACCGCGATTGCGGAAGGCTTGGCCCTGCGCATCATCAATGGTGACGTGCCTGAAAGCCTGCGCAATAAAAAGCTGATGGCGCTGGATATGGGTGCCTTGATCGCTGGTGCGAAGTACCGCGGTGAGTTCGAGGAACGCCTGAAAGCGGTCCTGAACGAAGTGACCGCCGCGGCGGGCGAAATCATCTTGTTCATCGACGAAATGCACACGCTTGTGGGTGCGGGTAAATCGGATGGCGCGATGGATGCGGCCAACTTGATCAAGCCTGCGCTGGCGCGCGGCGAGCTGCACTGTGTGGGCGCCACGACGCTGGATGAATACCGCAAATATGTCGAGAAAGACGCGGCTTTGGCCCGTCGCTTCCAGCCTGTGATGGTTGAGGAACCGACGGTTGAGGACACGATCTCGATCCTGCGGGGCATCAAGGAAAAATACGAGCTGCACCACGGGGTGCGGATCTCGGACAGCGCCTTGGTGGCAGCCTCGACCTTGTCGCACCGCTATATCACCGACCGTTTCCTGCCCGACAAGGCCATCGACCTTGTGGACGAAGCGGCCAGCCGTTTGCGCATGGAAGTGGACTCAAAACCCGAAGAGCTGGATGCGCTCGACCGTCAGATCCTGCAAATGCAGATCGAGGCCGAAGCGCTGCGCGTTGAGGACGACAAGGCGTCGAAAGACCGGCTTGAAAAGCTCGAGGCTGAGTTGTCGGACCTGAGCGAGAAATCCGCCAGCCTGACCGCCAAGTGGCAGTCCGAACGCGACAAGCTGGAAGGTGCGCGCGATCTGAAAGAACAGCTGGACCGGGCGCGGGCAGAACTGGACGGTGCCAAGCGCGAGGGCAATCTGGCGAAGGCGGGTGAGCTGTCTTACGGCGTCATTCCGGGGCTTGAGAAGAAGCTCGAGGAAGCCGAAGGCGCCGAGGCCGACATGATGGTCGAGGAAGCCGTGCGCCCAGAACAGATTGCCTCGGTGGTCGAACGCTGGACCGGTATTCCGACCTCGAAAATGCTGGAAGGCGAACGCGAAAAACTTCTGCGCATGGAAGAGGACCTTGGCCGTCGCGTGATCGGGCAGGGCTCTGCGGTGACCGCGCTGTCCAACGCTGTGCGCCGCGCGCGGGCTGGTCTGAACGACGAAAACCGCCCGCTGGGCTCGTTCCTGTTCCTTGGGCCGACCGGCGTGGGCAAGACCGAGCTGACCAAGGCCGTGGCGGACTTCCTCTTTGACGACGACAGCGCGATGGTGCGTATCGACATGTCCGAGTTCATGGAGAAACACGCGGTCGCCCGCCTGATCGGTGCGCCTCCGGGCTATGTCGGCTATGACGAAGGCGGCGTGTTGACCGAAGCCGTGCGGCGCAGGCCTTATCAGGTTGTGCTGTTCGACGAGGTCGAGAAAGCGCACCCGGATGTGTTCAACGTGCTTTTGCAGGTCTTGGACGATGGTGTCCTGACCGACGGGCAGGGGCGCACCGTGGATTTCAAGCAAACGCTGATCATCCTGACCTCGAACCTTGGCGCGCAGGCGCTGAGCCAATTGCCCGATGGGGCGGATGCGTCGGACGCGAAGCGGGATGTGATGGACGCGGTGCGCGCGCATTTCCGCCCCGAGTTCCTGAACCGTCTGGATGAAACGATCATCTTCGATCGCCTGACCCGCGAAGACATGGATGGTATTGTCGACATTCAGCTGGGTCGCCTGACCAAACGTCTGGGGCGGCGCAACATTTCGCTTGATCTGGACGAGGCGGCGAAGAAGTGGTTGGCGGACGAGGGCTATGACCCGGTCTTCGGTGCGCGGCCTCTGAAGCGCGTGATCCAGCGTGCGCTTCAGAACCAGCTGGCAGAGATGCTGCTGGCGGGTGATGTGATGGATGGCGACACCATCACGGTCAGCGCAGGCGCTGATGGGCTTTTGGTGGGTGACCGCGTGTCATCGTCCAACCGCAAGCCGCCCGAGGATGCCGTGGTGCACTAAGTGCCCGGAACACAGCTATATATAAAGTCGCGCCCGCCAGGGAATATCTGGCGGGCGCAGTCTTTCGTGAGTGGTGCGTCTGGGGAGACGACGCATGGTGCCAGAGGCGATGGGTCACGCGACCTTTTGGCCCGGTGGTAGGGGATCGGGGCAAGCGGCCATCGTGATGCGCCTCGGGACCGTCAGGTTTCGCTGGGGATCAAACCTGCTTCCTGAGCCGCAGCAAGTTCATCCGCGTCCAGTGTCCCGTCGTCATTTGTGTCAGCCGTGGAAAATGCCTCGGGCGTGACATCTGCATACATGGAGACCATTTCATCAATGGTCACCACGCCATCCCCATCTGCGTCCAGCCCGTCTGCGAAAGCAGCGCTTGAAGCGGCAAGGACCAGAACACTTGCGAAAGATGCAATTTTCATTTGTAGAACTCCGTGAGTTGGGTTGTGAGTTGTTCGTGTTATCGAGCACGCCGGTAGACGGCGCGGGGACAACCCAACATTGGGGACCGCCCGGTTCACCCGGAAAAGGTAAGTCTCGGTAAAATCGGCAGGGGATCGCGAAAATACCCTCAACCCATAGGCGAAAAACATCTGGTCCAAAGCAGGAATTTGCCACTGGCGGCTTCCGTCCGGTTCCAGCCGGGCTGATCGGCGGCGCTTTGCCCAAAAAACGTATCTGCGCGCGGCTGGCGGGAATTTGCGCGCACCCACGGAAATGTCAGCGCGCGCGTCTTTCCCCCAGCGCCCAGAGCGCTACACTTGCCCGGACAACGGAGGGTATGTGATGCAATCAATGTTCTGGGCAATCGAGCTTTTGGCGCAGGTGTTGATCTTTCTGGTCGGCGTGGCATTGGCCGTGGTCGTGGTGCTTTACCTGATCGACCGGTTGCAAACCCATGACGCGGTGCGCCGCAATTATCCGGTCATCGGCCGGTTCCGCGCGTTGTTTTCCAACCTTGGCGAGTTTTTCCGCCAGTATTTCTTTGCCATGGATCGCGAAGAGCTGCCGTTCAACCGCGCGCAGCGTCACTGGGTGGAACGCACGGCCTCTGGCCATGGCAACACGGTGGCCTTTGGGTCGACCCGCAACCTTTCCGTCACCGGAACGCCCATCTTTGTGAACGCAGCCTTCCCGCCCTTGGGCAGCCAATATGCCCAGACAGCCCCCATGGTGATCGGACCCCATGCGCGTATGCCTTATAAGGCCAAATCTTTCTTCAACCTGTCAGGCATGAGCTTTGGTGCCCTGTCACGCCCCGCCGTCGAGGCTTTGTCCATGGGCACCGCGAAAGCGGGCGTTTGGATGAACACGGGCGAGGGTGGTCTGTCGCCTTATCATCTGAAAGGCGGGGGCGACGTGGTGTTTCAGATCGGCACCGCGAAATACGGGGTGCGCGATCATGACGGTAACCTGTCTGACGAGAAGCTGCGCGAGGCAGCGGCCCACCCCGAGGTGAAGATGTTTGAGCTGAAGCTGGCGCAGGGCGCCAAGCCCGGCAAAGGCGGCATTCTGCCCGCGGAAAAGGTCTCGGCCGAGATTGCGGAGATCCGGGGCATTCGCGAAGGCGAGGCCTCCATATCGCCCAACCGCCATCCAGAGGTCGACGATTGGGATGATCTCTTGGATATGCTTGTTCATATTCGAGAGGTCACCGGCAAACCGGTTGGGTTCAAAACCGTGATCGGCGCGATTGAGCCATTTGAAGAGCTGTTTGACCGGATCGCCGCGCGTGACCCCAAGGATGCCCCGGATTTCATCACCATTGATGGGGGCGAGGGCGGCACGGGGGCCGCGCCGATGCCTTTGATTGATCTGGTGGGCATGCCTATTCGCGAGGCGTTGCCGCAGATCGTCGACTTGCGGGATGCGCGTGGGCTGCATGATCGTATCCGCATCATCGCCTCGGGCAAACTGGTCAATCCCGGTGACGTGGCCTGGGCGATTTGTGCGGGCGCGGATTTCATCGTCTCGGCGCGTGGCTTCATGTTCTCGCTGGGTTGCATTCAGGCGTTGAAGTGCAACAAGAACACCTGCCCCACCGGCATCACAACCCATGATCCGCGCTTTCAAAAGGGTCTGGTGCCCGAGGATAAATACGAGAAGGTCGCGCGCTATGCCAAGGGCATCGTGAAAGAGGTCGAGACCATCGCCCATTCGGTCGGTGTGGCCGAGCCGCGTCAGATGCGCAGGCGGCACGTGCGGCTGGTGCAGGATAGCGGGCGATCCATTCCGATGAACGAGATTTATCCGTCTTACGCGACGGAGTTGAGCAAAGGGATCAAAGCCTGATCAGGAAAGGCCAGGGTCAGCAGAAATCCCGCGCCGGCGCCACCGAAGACCCACATCGAAAAGCGCAGCTTGGGGTGAGAATTCCATGCAAGCAACATTGTCGCGGCACCCAAGTTCACGACAATGCCCACCAGAATGAGATCGAAGGGAAGCGCGCCGGATAGTGAATTTGTCAAAGCGGCACCATATATGGCGACAAGTGCCAGAAGACCGATCCCGCAAAACCGATAGATCATGGGATTGTCTCCGTATTGACCGTGCAGGCTGTTAAGTCTCTTTTGGTCCCCAAAGAGATAGAGATTGATGAGTGGTAGGGTTAGTATGATCTTGGCGAGCAAAAGAAGCGATAAAGCAGACATGTGCGAATCCTGAGTTTGATTTCCGAACTCAGATGACGCTAGAATGGCTAGGTATCAATGTCAAACTCAGAATCATATGTTCAGTTTTCTCCTAAACGCTGCGGTATGGCCAAAGCCGCTGAGCTGTTGGGGGATCGCTGGAGTTTGCTGATTATTCGCGAGCTTTTTTACGGCGTTCACAAATTCGAGGCGATACGGCAGGATATCTCGATCCCCAAGTCGGTGTTGTCGTCGCGATTGGCAACAATGACCGAAGCCGGAATTGTCGAAAAGCACCCATATAAACCCGAAGGCGCCCGCACGCGGTATGAGTATCACCTGACAAGCGCAGGGAAGGGGTTGGCGGTTTCGCTTCTCGCGCTCTTGGAATGGGGAAACAAACACAGAGAAATCGACGGGGTGCCGTTTAAG
>NZ_JBNNXQ010000001.1:0-385000 GCF_050881025.1 Aliiroseovarius marinus | reverse complement strand
AGTACCCGGAGGAAAGGAAATCAACAGATACTCCCCTAGTAGCGGCGAGCGAACGGGGACCAGCCGAGCCATGAGTGTGGATAGAATGCGTTGGGAAGCGCAACCATAGTGGGTGACAGTCCCGTATATGAAGCACGATTGGACGTATTAAGTAGGGCGGGACACGTGAAATCCTGTCTGAACATCGGGGGACCACCCTCGAAGGCTAAGTACTCCTTACTGACCGATAGCGAACCAGTACCGTGAGGGAAAGGTGAAAAGCACCCCGACGAGGGGAGTGAAACAGTACCTGAAACCGAACGCCTACAATCAGTCGGAGGCCCCTTGAGGGCTGACGGCGTACCTTTTGTATAATGGGTCATCGACTTGGTCTATCTAGCAAGCTTAAGCCGTTAGGTGTAGGCGCAGCGAAAGCGAGTCTTAATAGGGCGAATGAGTTAGATGGATCAGACCCGAAACCGAGTGATCTAGGCATGGCCAGGTTGAAGGTGCGGTAACACGCACTGGAGGACCGAACCCACATCTGTTGAAAAAGATCGGGATGAGCTGTGCCTAGGGGTGAAAGGCCAATCAAACTCGGAGATAGCTGGTTCTCTGCGAAATCTATTTAGGTAGAGCGTCGGACGAATACTCTCGGGGGTAGAGCACTGAATGGGTAATGGGGGCCCACAGCCTTACTGATCCTAATCAAACTCCGAATACCGAGAAGTACTATCCGGCAGACACACAGCGGATGCTAACGTCCGTTGTGGAGAGGGAAACAACCCTGACCTACAGCTAAGGCCCCTAATTCATGGCTAAGTGGGAAAGCAGGTGAGACGACCAAAACAACCAGGAGGTTGGCTTAGAAGCAGCCATCCTTTAAAGATAGCGTAACAGCTCACTGGTCTAATTTAAGTTGTCTTGCGGCGAAGATGTACCGGGGCTCAAGCCATGAGCCGAAGCTTAGGGTGTGCACTTTTGTGTACGCGGTAGCAGAGCGTAGTGTGACATAGTTCCATTCCTCATTAGATCTGTTCGCAGATCATTTGAGGATCGGAGCTTTCGATGAAGCGGGCCTGTGAGGGATCCCGTGGAGAGATCACTAGTGAGAATGATGACATGAGTAGCGACAAAGGGGGTGAGAGACCCCCTCGCCGAAAATCCAAGGGTTCCTGCTTAAAGCTAATCTGAGCAGGGTAAGCCGGCCCCTAAGCCGAGGCCGAAAGGCGTAGGCGATGGGAACCAGGTTAATATTCCTGGGCCAGGAAGATGTGACGGATCTCGAAGGTAGTTCATCCTTATCGGATTGAATGGGCTGCTTAGAGGTTCCTGGAAATAGCCTTCCATGAGACCGTACCCTAAACCGACACAGGTGGATAGGTAGAGTATACCAAGGCGCTTGAGAGAACGATGTTGAAGGAACTCGGCAAAATACCTCCGTAAGTTCGCGAGAAGGAGGCCCAGTTTCTACGCAAGTATTGACTGGGGGCACAAACCAGGGGGTGGCGACTGTTTACTAAAAACACAGGGCTCTGCGAAGTCGCAAGACGACGTATAGGGTCTGACGCCTGCCCGGTGCCTGAAGGTTAAAAGGAGGAGTGCAAGCTCCGAATTGAAGCCCAGGTAAACGGCGGCCGTAACTATAACGGTCCTAAGGTAGCGAAATTCCTTGTCGGGTAAGTTCCGACCTGCACGAATGGCGTAACGACTTCCCCGCTGTCTCCAACATCGACTCAGCGAAATTGAATTGCCTGTCAAGATGCAGGCTTCCCGCGGTTAGACGGAAAGACCCCGTGCACCTTTACTACAGCTTCACACTGGCATCAGACACAACATGTGCAGAATAGGTGGTAGGCTTTGAACTCAGGACGCCAGTTCTGAGGGAGCCTCCTTTGAGATACCACCCTTGTTCTGTTTGATGTCTAACCGCGGTCCGTTATCCGGATCCGGGACCCTGTGTGGCGGGTAGTTTGACTGGGGCGGTCGCCTCCTAAAGAGTAACGGAGGCGCGCGAAGGTTGGCTCAGAGCGGTCGGAAATCGCTCGTTGAGTGCAATGGCAGAAGCCAGCCTGACTGCGAGACTGACAAGTCGAGCAGAGTCGAAAGACGGCCATAGTGATCCGGTGGTCCCGAGTGGAAGGGCCATCGCTCAACGGATAAAAGGTACGCCGGGGATAACAGGCTGATACTGCCCAAGAGTCCATATCGACGGCAGTGTTTGGCACCTCGATGTCGGCTCATCTCATCCTGGGGCTGGAGCAGGTCCCAAGGGTACGGCTGTTCGCCGTTTAAAGAGGTACGTGAGCTGGGTTTAGAACGTCGTGAGACAGTTCGGTCCCTATCTGCCGTGGGTGTAGGATACTTGAGAGGAGTTGCCCCTAGTACGAGAGGACCGGGGTGAACGATCCACTGGTGGACCAGTTGTCGTGCCAACGGCAGTGCTGGGTAGCTATGATCGGACAGGATAACCGCTGAAGGCATCTAAGCGGGAAGCCCCCCTCAAAACAAGGTATCCCTGAGGACCGAGGTAGACTACCTCGTCGATAGGCCGGAGATGTAAGCATGGTAACATGTTCAGTTGACCGGTACTAATGGTCCGATAGGCTTGATTTGATCCAGTAGAAGATAGACTTTCTACTATCAATCAAAAGCATACACACAGTAATACTTGACTTGGCTCTTTACTCGGTTTGGTGGTCACAGCACCAGTGAAACACCCGATCCCTTCCCGAACTCGGCCGTTAAGCACGGTTGCGCCAATGGTACTGCATCTTAAGGTGTGGGAGAGTAGGTCACCGCCAAACCTAGCAAAGAGCCAATATTCTCTCAACGATGAAAATAAACAATACGCCGCCGAGCAGAAATGCCGGCGGCGTTTTGCGTCGAGGGGGGGGACGGGGACCCAATATCCGACAGTGCCGAAGGTAAACTAGTGGTCGTAACCGGAAGCTCTTTGCCGCTCTGTTTGAAACGGAATCCGATGATCAGGATATAGAGCTGATATCAAAGATCCTACGGACGTTGGCAGAGACGCTGCCTGAGGATGCAAACGATGGATTCAATGCACTCTCCAAGTTAGGAAACTACTATCACTATCCGGCTGACGGACACACAGCGCGGCAGTGGGTAGAGCAAATAGTGAGCTTTCTGGAAAGCAAAGTGAAACCAGAGATGTCTGGACACTAAACTATTGGTCTACTGCCCAATACGAACCATCACCGTCTCTAACCCCGGGTTGGGGCCCGGAACCCGAGCATCTCTGACAAAAAAGGAGCGGCCTGATATCTCAAGCCGCTCCTTTGCTTTTAGTAACCTGCGAGGCCGCAGGCTGTCAGCAGCAGATCAGAAATGCGCCGACTTGGTTGTTGCCGGAACCGCAAGCGGCGGGGCAAATTTTGTCAGGTCGATGCCTTCCACCGCGGCTTTGTATTCTTCCATTGTAGGCGTGCGGCCCAAAACGGCCGCCAGAACGACGACGGGGGTCGAGGCCAGAAGGCTTTCGCCTTTCTTCTCAGGCAGGTCGCCCACCACGCGGCCCTGGAACAGGCGGGTCGAGGTGGCCAGAACCGTGTCGCCCTTGGCAGCCTTCTCCTGGTTGCCCATGCACAGGTTACAGCCCGGACGTTCAAGATACATGATGTTCTCGTATTCGGTCCGTGCCTGGGCTTTCGGGAACAGATCGTCGAACTCGAAGCCCGAATATTTCTGCAAGATGTCCCAGTCGCCTTCTTCCTTCAGCTCGTCGATGATGTTGTAGGTCGGGGCGGCCACAACCAGCGGCGCGTTGAATTCGACCTTGCCCATCGTCTTCTCGAGGTTTTTCAGCATCTGCGCCAGGATCTTCATGTCGCCCTTGTGCACCATGCACGAGCCGACAAAGCCCAGATCCACCTTCTTGTCGCCGCCGTAGTAGGACACGGGGCGGATGGTGTCGTGGGTATAGCGCTTGGACACGTCTTCGTTGTTCACATCCGGGTCAGCAATCATCGGTTCGTCAATGGCGTCCAGATCGACGACCACCTCGGCGAAATATTTCGCGTTTGCATCCGGTGCCAGCGCGGGGTTGGCGCCCGACTTGATGTCCGCGATGCGTGCGTCGGCTTTGTTGATCAGGCCTTGAAGCAGCTGGGCTTCATTGTCCATGCCTTTGTCGATCATGATCTGGATGCGCGATTTAGCCAGCTCAAGCGAGCCGATCAGCGTCTCGTCGTTTGAGATACAGATCGAGGCTTTCGCCTTCATCTCGGCCGTCCAGTCAGTGAAGGTGAAGGCCTGGTCCGCCAGAAGCGTGCCGATGTGAACTTCGATCACGCGGCCCTGGAAGACGTTGTCGCCATGCTGGTCCAGCATCTGCGCCTGGGTGGCGTGCACCACGTCGCGGAAGTCCAGATGTTCAGCCATCTGGCCCTTGAAGGTCACCTTGACCGATTCCGGGATCGGCATCGAGGCCTCGCCGGTGGCCAGCGCCAGCGCCACGGTGCCACTGTCTGCACCGAAGGCCACGCCTTTGGACATACGGGTGTGGCTGTCGCCGCCGATGATCACGTCCCAGTCATCCACGGTGATGTCATTGAGCACCTTGTGGATCACGTCGGTCATCGCGTGATATTTGCCCTTCGGGTCACGCGCGGTGATCAGGCCGAAATCGTTCATGAACTGCATCAGTTTCGGGATGTTGGCCTGTGCCTTCTTGTCCCAGACAGAGGCTGTGTGACAGCCCGACTGATAGCCTACGTCCACGGAGGGCGAGATCACGGTGGCGGCCATCGCCTCCAGTTCCTGCGCGGTCATCGGACCGGTGGTGTCCTGCGAGCCCACCACGTTCACTTTCACGCGTACGTCGGACCCGGCAAGCAGGGTCGCGCCCGGCGTGGTGCCCAATGCGTTGCGGTTGAAGATTTTTTCAACAGCGGTCAGGCCCTGACCTTCTGCGGTGATCTCTTTCGACGGTGCATAAGCCGATTTCAGCTCTTGTCCCAGAGCTTCGGCTGCAAAGGTTTGCAGCTTCTTGCCGAAGACCACAGCGTAGGAGCCGCCGGCCTTCATGAACTCCATCTTCTGCGGGGTGAAGGCGGCGGCAACGCTTTTCAGCTCTTTTCCGTCGGCGTCATGCAGGGTTTTGGTCTTGGAGTTGATGGTCAGAACGGTGCCGGTTGCGACCGAATAGGCCTCTTCCAGCACGGCTTCGCCGTCTTCGTCTTCAATCACGTTGCCGTCTGCGTCCAGCTTCTTGACCCAATTGTCCAGATCAATGCCGATGCCGCCGGTCACGCCCACGGTGGTCAGGAAAATGGGCGAGATGCCGTTGGTGCCCGCCACGACGGGGGCGATGTTGATGAAGGGCACATAGGGGCTGGCTTTCTTGCCGGTCCAGAGCGCCACGTTGTTCACGCCCGACATACGCGACGAGCCAACACCCATGGTTCCTTTTTCAGCGATCAGCATGACGCGGGCGTCGGGGTGCTGTTTTTGCAGCTCCTGGATTTCCACCTGCGCTTCGGGGCTGATCATGCATTTGCCGTGCAGTTCACGGTCGGCGCGCGAGTGTGCCTCGGCGCCAGGCGACAGAAGGTCGGTCGAGATGTCGCCCACACCGGCGATATAGGTGACCACCTTGATCTCTTCTTCCACCTCGGGAAGCTTGGTGAAGAACTCGGCCTTGGCGTAGCTTTCCAAAAGCTCCTTGGCGACGGCATTGCCAGCTTTGTAAGCCTCGTCCAGACGGTCAGTGTCGGCTTCGTAAAGGAACACTTGGGTTTTCAGCACGTCTGCGGCCTGCGCGGCCGTTGCGGCGTCATCACCCAGCGCCAGATCCAGAAGAACCTTCACCGAGGGGCCGCCTTTCATGTGCGACAAAAGCTCGAAGGCAAATTCTGGGGTGATCTCGGCCACGGTGGCCTGCCCCAGAATGATCTCTTTCAGGAAAGCGGCTTTCACGCCCGCGGCCGAGGTGGTGCCGGGCAGGGTGTTGTAGATGAAGAAATCAAGCGAGGCGTCGCGGTGCTCATTGCCGCTGTCCTTGATCTGTTCGATCAGCTCGCCAACAAGGGCGCCATCGTCGATCGGCTTTGGGTTCAGCCCTTCGCCTTTGCGTGTTTCGATTTCGGCTAGGTAGTCTGTATACAAGCTCATGACATGTCCAACGGTTGGGTGTTCGAATTTGCGGCTACCTTGTCCGGCCACCTCTGACCGACAGGGAATCCAAGTGCTGTATACCGCAGTATACCATCTGCGGCCGGAGTGCAAGATATCTTGCCGCAACGCCGCCTGCACCATATGTCATATTCTGACGAAAACGGGAAGCCACCTCGCGGCGGACCAGAGGTTGCGTCAGGCCAGTCTTGGGGCTTCGGTGGTGCAGGTGGCGCCCGCAGCCTATTGCCGGTTGCAATCAAAGGGGGTGCTCTATAACGATGCCTGCATCCCGTACCTTATTAATTGACGGTGGAACTGCCCGGATGGACGCCTTCAGCACAACATTGAACACCGTGATCAAGGCGCTCACCCGTCTGCGAAACGAAGAGCCGGCGGATTTCGCCCCCGCTGTTGCGCGGATCATCGAATGCAACGGCAAGGTCATCGTCGCGGGTGTTGGGAAATCAGGCCATATCGGGCGCAAGATCTCGGCTACGCTGGCCAGCACTGGCACCTCGTCACTATTTGTTCATCCGACCGAAGCCAGCCATGGCGATCTGGGCATGATCGGGGCGGATGATATCTGCATCCTGATCTCCAACTCTGGCGAAACGGCCGAGCTTGGTGACATGATCTATTACTGCAAACGTTTCTCGATTCCGTTGATTGGGATTTCGTCACATGCGGGATCAACGCTGATGCGATCGGCTGACTACCAGCTTTTGATGCCCGATGCGCCCGAGGCCTGCCCGATCGGCATGGCGCCGATGACGTCGACCACGCTGACGCTGGCCATGGGCGACGCGCTGGCCGCCGCGCTGATGATTGAACGCGGTTTTCAGGACCGGGATTTCGGCGTTTTCCATCCCGGCGGCAAACTGGGCGCACAGGTGCAATATGTGTCTGACCTGATGCATGGCGGCGATGCCGTGCCCTTGGTTGACCGCGACATGCCAATGAACGAGGTGGTGCTGGTGATGACCCAGAAAGGCTTTGGCATATCAGGCGTCGTGGACGGGGATGGCCAACTTGTGGGTGTGATCAGCGACGGCGACCTGCGGCGCAAAATCGACCAGCTGTTTGAGCACCGCGCGGGCGATATTATGAACCCGGCGCCCCTGACCGTCACCGGCGACACGCTGGCGGCGACCGCCCTGGCGGTGTTGAACGAAAACGCCATTTCATCGCTGATGGTGGTGGATGACGCCGGTGCCCCGGTGGGTATTCTGCACATGCATGACCTGCTGCGTGGAGGTGTCGCCTGATGAAGACAGCCATTCTGATCCCGGCGCGTTATGCCTCGACCCGCTATCCCGGCAAGCCGTTGGTCGAACTGACGCAGGCGGATGGCAGCCGCAAATCGCTGATCCGCATGAGCTGGGAGGCGGCGCAATCAGTCGACGGCGTGGACGAGGTGCATGTGCTGACCGATGACGACCGCATCGCCGAGGCCGCACGCGATTTTGGCGCCAGCGTGATCATGACCTCCAGCGCCTGCGAAAACGGCACTGCACGCTGCGCCGAGGCTGTGGCCTCGGGGGCTGTGACGGCGGATATCGTGGTGAACCTGCAAGGCGATGCGCCTCTGACCCCGCCATGGTTTATCACCGCCATGATCGCAGCCATGAAAACAGATGCAACGGTTCAGGTGGCCACGCCGGTTCTGCGCTGCGACACCGAAACCTACGAGCGCTTCGTCGAGGATCGCAAGAACGGCATGGTTGGCGGCACCACCGCCGTGATGGATCGTCAGATGAACGGGCTTTACTTCTCGAAAGAGGTGCTGCCTTGGTTTAACGCTGCTTCCTTGCCCAAGGGCGCTCCGCTGCCCGTGTTTCATCACGTAGGCGCCTATGCCTATCGCCCAGCGGCCCTTGCGGCCTATGCGGCGCATGGGGCAGGGATGTTGGAAGACCTTGAGGGGCTTGAGCAGCTGCGCTTTCTCGAGGCTGGCGTTAAGGTCCGCTGCGTCGAAGTCGAAGCCCGTGGCCGTGTGTTCTGGGAGCTGAACAACCCCCATGACGTCGACCGGATCGAAGCCGCGTTGGAGGCCCAAGCATGACCCCGAAATCCTTTCAGATCAAAGACATCTCTATCGGCGCCGGCGCGCCTGTGACCTTTATTCTTGGCCCCTGCCAGCTGGAAAGCTTGGATCATTCCCGCATGATGGCCGAGCGCATGATCGAGATCACCGACCGTATCGGTGCGCGCTTCATTTTCAAAGCCAGCTATGACAAAGCCAATCGGTCATCGCTGAAGGGCGTGCGTGGATTGGGCCGCGACGAAGGCTTGTCGATCCTGTCGAAAATCGCCGAAGAATTTGCCCTGCCGGTCTTGACCGACGTTCATGACGCCGCAGATTGCGCCGCCGTGGCCGAGGCCGTTGATGTGCTGCAAATTCCTGCCTTCCTGTGCCGTCAGACAGATCTGCTGTTGGCCGCAGGTGAAACAGGCGCGGCGATCAATGTGAAAAAAGGCCAGTTTCTTGCCCCTTGGGATATGAAGAACGTGGCCGACAAGCTGGCCAGTACCGGGAATGAGCGGATCATGCTGTGTGACCGGGGCACCAGCTTTGGCTACAACACGCTGGTGACGGATTTCCGGGGCCTGCCGATCATGGCGCAGACCGGTTGGCCGATTGTCTTTGACGCCACCCATTCGGTGCAGCAGCCGGGCGGGCAGGGGACCTCTTCGGGCGGGCAGCGGGAATTTGCACCGGTGCTGGCGCGCGCTGCTGTGGCGGTTGGGGTTTCTGCCGTGTTCCTTGAAACGCATGAAGACCCGGATACTGCCCCCAGCGATGGCCCCAACATGATCCCGCTGAGCGAGCTGGAAGATGTCTTGTCGACGCTTGTGCGCTATGACCAACTGACCCGCGAGATTTTCGGCTAAGCGGTTTAAGTTGTGCGCTTAATCCGCTCTGTCCTTTGGTGACTGCCCGGTCTATCATGCCGCGAATTTGAAGACCTCAAGAGGTTTGGCACGTGCCTGATTACGCGGATGAAAACACCATGACCAACCGGCCCGAACAGATTGGCGCGCCCATCGTGTCCGTCATTATTCCGGTGCATGGGGTCGAGGCTTACATCGAGACCTGCCTGCGGTCTGTTCAGACCCAAACCTTGCGCGAGATCGAGATCATCCCCGTGAATGATGCCAGCCCTGACGAAAGCCAGGCGGTGATCGACCGGTTGGCCGCCCGCGACACGCGCATCCAGCCAATCACGCTTAGCGAAAATGTTGGGCAGGGCTTTGCACGCAACAAGGCGCTCGACGTGGCGCGCGGCAAGTATATCTGGCTTTTGGATGGGGACGACTGGTTGCCCAACCCCGATATGCTGGCTGAGCTGGTCAGGCACGCTGACGCCGAAAACTGCGATCTGGTGCGGGGGCGCAAGGCCGAGATCGCCGTGTTCTCGGACAAGGACGTGTTCCTCGAAAGCCGCGAAGACCCTGACAATGTGCATTTCCCGGCCCGTATTGGGGCAACCACCTATGCCGATCATCCGGCGCTTCTTCACAGTCCCAATTGCTGGAACTTCCTGTATCGCAGAGAGTTTCTGAACACCCACGATATCCGTTTCCTGACCCCGCAATGGGAGGAACGGGCCTTTGTCGTAAAGGCCTTGACCCAGGCGACCCGGATCGGTGTGTCGCATGTGCCCTGTACCGCTTATCGCATGCGCACCGGTTCGACCATGCGCCGAGATCGGACCGCACGCGACTTTGATCTTCAGCTCAAGAATTTTGATGCCAGTTTCGATATTCTGCTGGCGGCTGGTGCGGCAAGTCGTAGCCACGCCTTGCGCCCGCATCTGGAATTTCATCTGTCAAAAATGGTCGAACACATGTTCGTCGCTGGCCCTTACCGTTTCTATCGTGCGGCCGGACAGAAAGCGCGGTCAGATTTTCTGGCGCATCTTTCAGGCATGTTTGAACGTTGCGATTTCCGTGCGGGTGATTTTGACAGGGATTTCCGGCTGGCACCCGACTACGGCCCGGATCAGGCTGCGCTGGCCCTTGTGGTCGCCGCCATTCGCGCCTCGCGCGACGATCTGGTCGACGCCGCGGCTGCCGCGCATCCCATTGCTCAGGAGCTTTATCTGGACGAGATGCTGCGCGCGCCCGATGACGCGCTGCATCAGGATCTGCAGGTCGCGCTGAATTGCTATGCCCGCAATGATCGGATTGCCCATGATCACGCGGTCACCGGACGAGGCACGGCAAGGCCGCGTATCGTTGTGCATATCGGTGCGACAAAAACCGGCAGCACCTATTTGCAGCACCTCTTGGAGGCAAACCGACCCGAGCTTCTGCGCGCCGGCATCTGGTTTCCGGAAGTCGGCTTGTTTTGGCAACGAAACCGCCCTCACAAACAGGCAGGCCATGCGCAGTTCAGCGCTTGTGCGCGTCGTGGCGATCCCGCGCTGCGAAAGCATATCGAGGCAGGTCTGGCGCGGCTTGGTGATACAGTTCACACGATTATCCTGTCCAGCGAAGCCTTCTTTCTGGAAGATGACGCGCAGTTGATTGCTGATTATTTCGATGGCTTTGACGTCGAAATGATTGCGTATCTGCGTCGGCAGGATGACTGGGCGAATGCACAGTATTGCGAGTTTGTTTCAGGTGGGGCCGTGGGGCGCGTGGAAGAGCCGATCTTGGCATGGCTTGACCGTCCGGACACCCGCCGACAGCTAGACTATCGCACGCCGATCCGGGCCTGGTCTGACAAAATTGGCGCAGAAAACGTCACGGTTCGGCTGTATGATCCTCAGGAATTTGTGGACGGTAGGTTGATTGCAGATTTTGCTCAGGCGTTGAATTTGCCCATTCTCAACACCCTTGCCGATGCCACGGATTCCGCGCGAAACGAGGCGCAATTCGGTGCAGCCCATGTTGAATTGATACGTCATTTCAATGGTTTGCCCTTTGATAGTCGCGCAAGCTATTTCGCTTTTATCGAAGAGGTCTCGCGTGGGTGTGCAGCAATACGCGCGGCCCAGGGTGCCGAGCCGGTAAAGCCTTGGGTCCTGCCCAAAGAAGCTGCGCGCAAAATCATGGAAGAGGCGCGTGCGTCCAACGACGAGATCGCCCATGATGTCTTGGGACGCGACGGCCCACTGTTTCGCGGGCAGGCGACATGCGAGCCGGATAGCGCATGGCTGACGCAGGCGGAAATAGCGCTTGTAGGGGCGGCGTATGACCGTGCCAAGCCACGCACAGACCGCGCTGGATTTTCTGAACCGAAACGCTTTGCCAAGGACGATCCTGCGCCAGAACGCCCGTCGCCCCGCGTGTTGTCCTACGGGCTTTGGGGATGGCGACTTTGGGGCTTGTCCCCTGTTCTGACCGCGACCATGACCGCGCGCAATCTGGACCCCGAGCTGGTGCTGGAATTTATGCGCGAGCCTGCCGAATTTGCACGCGAGAAATGGTCCCCGCGCCGCCCTTTTATCACCGGTCTCATGTATCCCAACGCCAACCCATATGGTCCGGGTGGCCTTTTGCGGTTCTGGAAGCCGGTGCTGCGCCAAATCCTTGTGCGCAGCGGGCGCGGTCATCTGGTCAATGACATGATGGTGGACCCGATCCTGTTTGTGCGCAGCATGGCCAGCCCGGTGTTCCGATTGGTCGGGCGCGTGATGTTCCCGCTGGGCGAAAAAAGGGACTGAGGGGTCAGAAATGCGCGAGGCAGAGGTCGTTTTGGAGGTGCCGGCGGGGTGGTTTGACAACCCCAATGATGGCGTGCGCCACCAGCGGCTTTATGCCTCGATCCTAACCGCGCTTGCCCGTCTGTCGGTGCGTATTTTGCCTGTGGAATTGCCGTTCGGAGCAGACACGGCCAAGCGGCTATATCGCCATGATCAACTGGTGATCAGTTATCATTCTCAAGGCACGCGCGGAAATATTGTCCGGTTGAAGGAAAGTTATATCCCGCCTTACTACACGTTTGATACGGAAGGTTTTTCCGGGTTTTCGGCGTTGTCGCGTCATCCAGATGCCTTCTTGTCAGAGATTGATGTCTACCCGCTGGAGGCGGCGCGGGAATTCGTTTTGGATCTGAGCGCTCGCATTCAAAATCAGAATATCTCGAAATACGCGCAGCCTGATCATCTCGATGACGTGCCAGAAGGGGGATTTGTCTTTTTCCCGCTGCAGACAGAAGATGATCCGGTCGCGACGCTGGCCTATCTGGACCAGATTGATGTCGCGCGGCGTCTGGCAACGGATTTGCAGGCTGCCGGGCGGGGGTTGATCATCAAGCGGCATCCGTTTTGCAAGTCGGCACGCGTTGGCCCCGCCTTGGCCGAGCTGGAGGCAGAACATCCCAATGTCATGATTGCCACGGGATCGATCCATGGGTTGATCACCCGGGCAGATTGCGTGGTCGGCTGTAACTCCGGTGTGCTTTTCGAGGCGCTTGTGCACGGCGCACATGTGGTCAGTTTCGGGGCGTCGGACTTCCAGATGGCCACAACCAGCGTTACAGATCTGTCGATGCTTTTGCCCGCGGTTCTGGGCCCGCCCGTGGATGCGGATGCCCGGGTTCGGTTTTTGGCCTGGTATTTGCGCAGGTATTGCTTTGAGGCGTCAGATGCGATCGAGATTGAGGCGCGGCTTGCTGAGATGCTGGACCAGATGGATGTGGTGCCAATCACCCAAACAGACGCTCAGAAAGAGCTGTTTTATCAGGCTGCTGTGGCGGAAGCCGCACGCCGCAAAGGCTTTCGCGACCCATCCTGACCCAAGCGCGCTGTCAGGTATCGGGCACTTCGTTGAGCAGGCGGGCGGCGATTGCGGCGGTGTCATCCAGATGACGCGCGACCGCCATGGCCGCAGCATCCGCATCGCCCGCGCAAATCGCGTCGCAGATCGCTTGCATATGGTCCGGTCCGGGGCGGTCACGGTCGGTTGAAGACAGGGTCATCCTGCGCAAGCGGCTGATGCGGCCGTTCAGACGTTCGACGATTTCCCAGGCGACATGGTGACCTGCGCCCTCGAAAATCTCGCTGTAGAAAGCCGATGTGGCGCGAAACAGGGCGCCGGGCTGGTTTTGCTCCAACGCATCTTTCAACGATGAGAGGGCTGCGCGCAGGGCATTGGCGCGTTGGGAAGAGATGTTCTGTGCACAGGCGCGCGCAGCGGCGGTTTCCAGCACGCGCCGGATTTCATAGATTTGGCGGGCGTTGTCCCAGCTCATCCGGGCAACGATCGGGCCACGGCCGGGGACGATCTCGACCAAGCCTTCGGCTTCCAGATAGCGGATCGTTTCGCGGATCACCGTGCGGCTGACGCCCAGCTGCTCGCACAGGGGGCGTTCGACCAGACGGTCTCCGGGCGCAAAGTGGCCTTCGATGATCGCTTCGCGCATACGGTCTTGAACCATGTCCCGCAAAGTGGCGGGCGGCTGAGAGATCTTGGCAAGGCTGGGCGTGGTCATGGTTCGGCGATAGCAAAGGCGAAGGGCGCAGGCAAGGCGGGATTGACTTACGGTCTTATGGTATACCATCATACGATAACTCGAATCACAACCCGGTAACAGGTGCCAAATGCCCGCTGAAATTCGCAAAACACTCCTGCATGTGGAGCACACGTTGATTGAGGGCGGAAAGCCCGCAGACACTCCGCTGACGATGATTGCGGCTGTGGCCGTGATCGCAAACCCATGGGCCGGGCAGGGGTTTGTCGAAGATTTGAAGCCCGCGATCCATGACTGCGCGCCGGGCCTGGGGGAGCTTCTGACCGGCATGGTACTGGAGGCCGCCGGAGGGGGCGACAAGGTCGAAGGTTACGGCAAATCCGCCATTGTCGGCGTGAACGGCGAGGTCGAGCATGGCTCGGCACTGATCCACACGCTGCGTTTTGGCAATCATTACCGCGAGGCGGTGGGGGCGAAATCCTATCTGTCTTTCACCAACACACGCGGGCCGGCCAATGCGCCCCTGCATATTCCGCTGATGGACAAGAACGATGGCGGACGGCGCAGCCACTACCTGACGATCCAGCTGCAGGTGGCAGACGCCCCCGGCCCGGACGAGATCGTGATCGCGCTGGGCGCGTCGATCGGCGGGCGGCCACATCACCGGATTGGCGATCGCTATCAGGACCTGAAGGAATTGGGCCATGACGTTGATAACCCGGCCGCTGTCTGATCCCTTTGGTCCGGTTGCCCTGCGCGATGTGGGTGCGGGTGCGCCTTTGGTGCTGATCCATGGGGTGGGTATGCAATCTGCTGCCTGGACCCCGCAGATAGAGGCGCTGTCAAAAACTCATCGGGTCATTGCACTGGATTTGCCCGGACATGGGGGCAGCGCGCCTTTGCCCGCACAGAGCGGCCTGCCTGTCTACGTTCGCTGGCTGGACGCCGTTCTGGACGCGCTGGAGCTTGGCCCCGTCGCGCTGGCCGGGCATTCCATGGGGGCGCTGATCGCTGCTGGGTTTGCCGTGACCTCGCCCGACCGGGTGTCCCGCGTGGCGTTGGTCAATGGGGTTTATCGTCGGGATCAAACCGCGCGTGACGCGGTGATCGCCCGCGCTGCTGTGATCGGCGAGGGGGCGTTCGACCTCGACACGCCATTGGACCGTTGGTTTTCAGACAGCCGCGCAGATCAAGTCGCGCGGGCGCAGGTGGCCGGGTGGCTGTCATCGGTGGATATTGACGGCTACGCCATGGCGTATCGCGCCTTTGCCCATGGGGATGCGACTTATGCGGATCGCTTCGCAACCATTCACTGCCCGCTTTTGGCGCTGACCGGGGACGAGGATGCCAATTCGACCCCCGCCATGGCACGCGCGATGGCCAAAGCCGCGCAAAACGGGCAGGCTGTGATCATCGACGGCCATCGCCACATGGTGAACCTGACCGCACCCGAAGCCGTAACCAACGCGCTGCGTGACTGGCTGGCCCGCCCCGCAACAGGAGAGATCGCATGACCGACGCGACAGATCCCATCGACCCGCGCGCCTTGCGCAATGCCTTTGGCGCCTTCATGACTGGCGTGACTGTGGTCACCACGAAAGATGCGCATGGTAAGCCGGTTGGGTTTACGGCCAACTCGTTCACCTCGGTGTCACTGGACCCGCCCTTGGTGCTCGTGTGCCTTGCCAACAGCTCGTCCAACTATGACACCTTCACCCGCGCAGGCGGCTTTGCGGTGAATGTGCTGGCCGAAGATCAGGTCGAGGTCTCCAACACGTTTGCCCGCCCGGTCGAGGACCGCTTCGCCGCGGTGGACTGGCAGGACGGCCCGGCAGGCTCGCCTGTGTTTGAGGGTGTTTCGGCGTGGTTTGACTGTACCATGTTCAACCGGGTCGAGGCGGGCGATCACCTGATCCTGATTGGCCGTGTTGAAGGGTTTGAAAACGCGATCCATCCCGGTCTTGGCTATGCGCGCGGGGCCTATGTCACACCTGCCGCCGAAGCCGAAGCGCTCAACGACAACGCGCAGCTGATGGTGTCTGCGCTGATCGAACATGAAGGCAAGGTGTTGCTTGTGGACGCAGGCGAGGGGCGGCTGGCTCTGCCTGAGGCCAAGGTCGGCAAAGGCGGCGCGCGGGCTGCTTTGACCAAGCTTATCAATGATACCGGCGTCGATGCCGAACCCGGTTTCATCTATTCCGTCTACGAAGATGAAGCGCGCGAAACGCAGCATATCTCGTTTCTGTGTCAGGCGGGGGGTGAGACGACCCGCCATGGCCTGTTCACCGCGCTTTCCCCCTCGACCCTGATGGACATCGCAGACCCCGTGGCCTGCACGATGCTGGAACGGTTTGCGGTGGAAAGCCGGATGGGCAATTTCGGGGTGTATTATGGCAATCAAGTCGCCGGGCAAGTGCGCCCGCTGAAGGATGGCGACAAAGGAGCAACGCGATGAAATTCTCGCTTTTCGCACATATGGAGCGCATTTCCCCCGATCAGGATCAAAAGCAGCTTTATGACGAGTTTGTCGAGCTGGCGAAGATCGCCGATGCGGGTGGGATGCATGCGGTCTGGACCGGCGAACATCACGGCATGAATTTCACCATCGCGCCCAACCCGATGCTGAACCTTGTGGACCTTGCGCGCCACACAAAAAACGTGCGGCTGGGGACAGGCACGGTGGTGGCCCCGTTCTGGCATCCGATCCGGCTGGCGGGTGAGGCGGCGATGACCGACCTGATCACGGAAGGCCGGCTGGAACTGGGCATCGCGCGTGGGGCGTATGAGTTCGAATACGAGCGCCTGATGCCGGGCATGGATGCCTGGGAGGCCGGCCAGCGCATGCGCGAACTGATCCCGGCGGTGCAGGGGCTTTGGAAAGGGGATTACACCCATGAGGGTGCGTTTCACTCCTTCCCCAAAACCACCTCGGCGCCACAGCCGCTGCAGGCCGGTGGTCCGCCGATCTGGGTCGCCGCGCGCGATCCCAACAGCCATGAATTTGCGGTCTCGAACGGCTGCAACGTGCAGGTCACGCCGCTTTGGAAAGGGGACGAGGAGATCTCGGACCTGATGGGCAAGTTCAACGCGGCCTGCGAGAAATTTCCCGATGTGGCGCGCCCAAAAATTATGTTGCTGCAGCACACGTATGTGGCCGAGGATGCCGCAGATGTGAAGCTGGGCGCCGAAGAGCTCAATCGTTTCTACTGCTATTTCGGCGCGTGGTTCATGAACAAGCGCGAGATTAGCCAAGGGCTGATCGAGCCGCTCACGGACGAGGATATCGCCGCCCATCCCTTCTATTCGCCCGAGGCGATGGAACGCGATCTGGTCATCGGCACGCCCGATCAGGTCATCACCCGCCTCAAGACTTACGAAGCGCTGGGATATGATGAATACTCGTTCTGGATCGACAGCTCGATGAGCTTTGAGCGCAAGAAGGCATCGCTGGAGCGGTTCATCCAACAGGTCATGCCCGCATTCACCTGACGGAGGGAAAAATGCAGATTTTTCAGCACTATATCGGCGGTGAGTTCTCAGAAGGGGCGGCGCAGTTTGACAGCCTCGACCCGGCCACGGGCACGCCATGGGCGCGGATGGCCGAGGCAAGCGTGGCGGATGTAGATCGCGCGGTCGCGGCTGCCCGTAATGCGTTCTTCGCGCCTGACTGGGCCGACATGACGGCCACCGCGCGCGGCAAGCTTTTGATGCGGCTGGCGGATTTGATTGCTGAAAACGGGGACCAGCTGGCACGGATCGAAACCCGCGACACGGGCAAGATCATCCGCGAAACCAGCGCGCAGATCGCTTATGTGGCCGAGTATTTCCGGTACTACGCGGGGCTGGCCGACAAGATTGAAGGCGCGCATCTGCCGATCGACAAGCCCGATATGGAGGTCTGGCTCAGGCGTGAACCCGTGGGCGTCGTGGCCGCTGTTGTGCCGTGGAATTCGCAGCTGTTTTTGTCGGCGGTCAAGATCGGACCTGCGCTGGCTGCGGGCTGCACTGTGGTTTTGAAAGCGTCCGAAGATGGCCCCGCGCCGATGCTTGAATTTGCGCGGCTCTTCGATCAGGCGGGGTTCCCCAAGGGCGTTTTCAACGTGATCACTGGCGGGGCAGAGGTCGGCGCGGCCCTTACCAGTCATCGCGATGTGGATCATGTCGCCTTCACCGGCGGGCCAGAGACCGCGCGCCATATCGTGCGCAATTCGGCGGAAAACCTTGCCTCGACCTCGTTGGAGCTGGGCGGCAAATCGCCCTTTATCGTCTTTGCCGATGCGGATCTGGACAGTGCGGTGAACGCGCAGGTCTCGGGCATTTTTGCAGCCACCGGGCAAAGCTGTGTGGCGGGGTCGCGGCTGGTGATCGAAGCGGGGATCAAGGATGACTTCCTTGCCCGACTGAAAGCCAAGGCCGAGGCCATCGTGATCGGCGATCCCGGCGACATGGCGACCGAGGTCGGGCCGCTTTGCACCCTGCGTCAGCGCGACCATGCGGCTTCGGTTATTGAGGCCTCGATCAAGGCGGGGGCGAAACTGGTCACGGGCGGCGCGGCGTTGGAGCGCGACGGGTTTTATTTCCCGCCCACGATCCTCGATTGCACGGACGCGCCGGATGCGCCTTGTCTGACCACCGAGTTCTTCGGGCCGGTCCTGTCGGTCACGTCGTTTACCGACGAAGCCCAGGCCATCGCCATCGCAAATGACACGGATTTCGGCCTTGCGGCGGGGCTGTTCACCCAGAACCTGACCCGCGCACATCGCATGATCCGGCGCATCCGCTCGGGCATCGTCTGGGTCAACACCTACCGCGCGGTCAGCCCGATTGCGCCCTTTGGCGGGCATGGGTTGTCGGGCCATGGGCGCGAGGGTGGCATGCAGGCAGCCCTTGATTACACCAAGGTGAAGGCCGTCTGGCTGCGCACCAGCGACGACCCGATCCCGGATCCGTTCGTGATGCGCTGACCCGGACCCGCGCTGTTATGCGCCTGTGTGCTTGTCCACCATGCGCTGTACCATCGGTGCGAAATGCCAGTAGTCCGGCGTTTCCATATCGGCGCGTTTCCCGGCCTCGTCCAGATAGCGCACGGCGATGATCTCGCGAAGGTTCGGGTTTTCCTCGAAGGCGGCAACCTCGGCGTCGTCCATCGGCCCGCCCTGCAATTCCAACGTATGAACCGAGGCCGGGCTGAGGCGCTTGAAATACTCCGGCTTGGTCGCGCAGAGATAGCGTTTCGCGGCCACATGAAAGCGCACGCAATCGGTGATCACGCTGGGAAAGAACTGCTCCAGCACTTCGGCGCCGGCATCTTCATGATGGCGATCCTCGGTATCATCCGGGTGGTACGTGCCAAACTCGGATGTGAAGTGGCCGATATCATGCAAGAGCGCGCCGACGATGATCTCCTCGCTTTGTTCGTTCTGTTCGGCGATTGTGGCGCCTTGCAGCATATGTTCGGCCATTGTGACCGGCTCGCCCAGATATTCCTCGCCGCCGCGCCGGTCAAAAATACCTCCGATGAAGTCGACGATGTTTTCGGCTGTCAGCTTCTCCATATCCGGTTTCATTCGGCGGCCTCCTTCTGGCCCGCGCGACACATGGCAGCATAGGTCGAGCGCAGCCCGTCCAGGTCCGAATAGCATCCCTGAAGCCAGCGTGTGCCCTCGCCGGAATAGCCTTTGCGCGCGTGCAGAACGCGGGTGTTGTCCACGACAAAGCCTTCGCCGGGATCAAGCCGGAAGGTGACCTCGCTGGCCGGGTCGTCGATGATTTCGCCCAACCGGCGATAGGCCGCGTAATAGGCCGCCATCTGGTCAAACGGCACGTCCGTCACGGCAGAGAGCGAGCGGTTGTTGAAGCGCACGGCAATGATCTCGCCATCCGGGGCCAGTTCGATCATCGGGCGACGCGATTGCAAGCAGACGCCTTCTTCGCCCGCATATTCAAACCGCGCGCAGTGGCTCGCGAGCACGTCGAAAGCGGCGGGGTCTTCGTCGCGCAGTTTCTGTGCGGCGGCAAACCCGTCTACCACCATGTTTTCGCCCCCCGCTGCCGAGCTTTCCAGGCAATAAAGCACCTGTACCGAAGGCACGGGGTCACGATAGGGGTTGTCGGTATGCGCCTGCAAACCTAGCCCGGTGAAGGCGAGGTTGGTTGGGTTCACCTCGGTGCGCACCTCGAAATGGCGGCCATAATTGGTTTCGCGCACGAAGCCGAACAGATCGACCACCTTGAACAATGCGCCGTCTTCGACAGGTCCGTTTTCGATCTTGCCGAACCCATAGCGGGTCACCAGTTCCAGCCAGTCGCGCAGAGCAGCCGGATCGCTGGCCAACTGGGCAAAATCGCCACAGGGCACATTGCCCATCAACTCTGCGCCCCATGTGGTGATGCCCGGCGCGGTGCGGCCGCGGTCAGCCGGGGCGGGGAGGTCATAGGCGTGGTCCATCAGCCAGCCCAGATCGAAATCGACCGTCTTGCCTTCGGGGGCAAAGCTTACCCGAACCTTGTCGCCTTGGACCGATGCGGCGCTGAGCGTCGTGTCTGCGGGTATGTCGCGCAGGGCCAACAGGCGCTGGCCGTTTCCTGCCGCGCGGGTGTCCGGGTCGGGGCTGTTGTCACGCAGCCAGATGGCGTGAAACCGACGCGCGCCTGTGTTTGTTTCAAGGGTCAGAATCTGACCAGAGGGGTCGATGGTCGCTGCTGTCATGGCCTGTCCTTCATGGGGCTTGTGAAGATGCGTTGCCACGACAGGGTGAGTGGGTTTATGCATAAATGCAAATTAGGAATATTTTACCTGAGAGGCGGAAATCCTAATGCCAAGTGCAATGTTCAAAATGCCCCCCTTGGAATGGGTGCGTGCGTTCGAGGCGGCTGCCCGTTTGGGCAGTTTTACCGCCGCAGCGGGCGAGCTCGGCCTGACGCAATCAGCGATCAGCCAGCGCATTGCGCAGCTCGAGACACATCTGGGTGCGCGCCTATTCCTGCGTCAACCCCGTGCCATTGCGCTTACCGTCGAGGGCGAGGCCTGGCTGCCCCATGTGCGCACCGCGCTGGGCGGGTTGCACGACAGTTCCGAGGCACTGTTTGGGCGTGGGCGTCGCCAGATGACAATTTCAGCCAGCTCGACCGTGATCGAACAATGGCTTGTGCCGCGCCTTTCGGGCTTGTCAGATTTGGCTGGGGGGCAGCTGTCACTGCAGACTATGGTGGTGGGCGCGCATGAAGCCCCGATTGATGATCTGATCCGCATTCGTTACGGGGCGGGGGATTGGTCACACGCTTTCAAGTATCAGCTCTATAAGGAAAAAATCGCGCCAATGGCGGCGCCGTCTCTGGCGTCGCGTAGCGATCACTGGACCTGTTGGCCGCGCATTATCTGCGCCGGCCCGCGCCCCGGTTGGCAAGCCTGGGCCGCCCGGTTTGGAATTGCAACCACGCCGCTTGCGCATTTGAAACTGGATACGTTTCAAGCCGCCTTGTCGGCGGCTTTGGGCGGGCAGGGGGTCATCATGGCGTCCGTGCCGCTCTGCGCGGCGGCGCTTGCATCAGGCGCGCTTGTGCAGTTGGGGTCAGAGGTGCTGGAGCATCACGAGAGCTATTGGGCACTGGCCGGGTCGCAGGCAATGTCCCAAACTGAATGGCAGAAATTATGCGCGGCATTGGCGTAAAGCCGCGTCGCAGATATCTGCGTGGTCAATTCATCTTGCGAGTGGGAGAGAACGGCAGCGGCATCACAGGCACCCCGTCTTCAATCAGGTCTCGTGCCTCTTCCAGCTTGGCCTCGCCATAGATGGCGCGTTCCGGCGCATCGCCCAGATGCATGGCGCGCGCTTCTTTCGCAAAGCGGTCCCCGACATAGTCGCTTTCCGCTTCGACCTTGGCGCGCAGCTTGGCGATCTCGGCTTCAATCTCAGCCGCTTTTTCAGGATCGGGGGCGGCCATTGGCGTGGGGTGTGACGGTGCACCTGCAGGGGCCGCGGGTTGGTTCGTCTGGTCTGCGTTGTTTTCCGTGGACTGCACTTTATGTGCGGTGCGCGCCGGGCGTACTTTCGGCGCCATCAAGCTTTTCGTGACCGCAGTGGACCCGCATTGCGGACAGGTGACATGGCCAGCCGCCTGAAGCCCGTCAAAGGCGTCCGCGTTCTGGAACCAGCTTTCAAACCTGTGGTCCTGATCACATTTCAAAGCATATCGGATCATCTGCCCTCACCATCTGCACCAAGGAAATATGATGGCCCCGTGACCTGACCGCAAGCCATAACTGGCCCCGTTGCTATTTCAGCCCCTTGGGATCGAACCCTTTGATCATCTGGCGCAACTCCGGCTCGGACACAAGTTGAGCGGCTTTCTTGCGGCTGACCCATTTGCGGCGCCGTTCGCCTTTTTCAGGAAAATCCTTGAGCTGCTTTTTGACCTTCAGGGGGAACACCGCAACGACACAGGGGAGCTTTTCGCCCGCAAACCCTTTGTCATAGGCATAGAACCCCAAGACGTGATCATAAAGCTTGCCTTCAATCCCGGCTTCTTCGAAAGCTTCTGTTTCGGCTGCCCCGGCGGGCGTTTCGCCATCCATCGGCCAGCCTTTCGGGATGATCCACCGGCCCGTTCCGCGTGACGTGATCAGAAGGATCTCAACCTTGCCATCATTGAGGCGAAAGGGCAGGGCGCCAAACTGCGTGCGCACGGATCGCTTGTCACCAAGCGACAGCCGGATTGGCTTTTGCTTTTGTTGCACGACCATGGTCTTCTTTCTGCCCGTGTTGCCCATCTGAAATCAGTGTGCCCAAGGTTTTGTTACTTACAGGTAAAGATAGCGCAGTTTTGAGCTAAATAAAGAGGAAACACGTTATTTAGTGTGCGCAACCCCTGTGGCCACCAGATAAGCGGCGGCAGCAGCGTGCACCGCGCGACAGCGCGGCCACCGAAAGCGGGGCGAGGCGTGAGCCGAGCCCCCCTTGTCTGATCTGTTACGCGTCGCGGGTGCCCGCGAAACGTTCTTGCCAGTCTTCGCGTTCTTCGTCTGTGATCTTGGCAAAAAGGTTCTCGGGCACGGTGAAGGCGTGGCCTTCTTTCAGGGTCGCAAGTGCCTCGCCCACGTCACCCGGCCAATCCATATCGGTGTCCATCGCCGCGCGCAGCGTCTCGGACGCATCCGGAATGAAGGGGGCTGACAGTACCGCGTAAAGTCGGATCAGGTTCAGGGCCAAACGGATTTGCGCCGCGGCCTGATCGGGGTCCTCTTTGAACGTCGCCCATGGGGCCGCGCCTTGCAGATATTCATTGCCCGCCACCCAGATGCCACGCAGCTCTTGCGCGGCTTTGCGCACGTCCATGGCCTCCATGTGACCCTCGTAAGCACGGACCTTGGCGTTCAGATCGGCGATCAGCGCGGCTTCGGCCTCGCCATATTCTCCGCCTTCCGGCACGGCTTCAGAGAATTTCGAGCGGCAGAATTTGGTCACACGGCTCACGAAGTTCCCCAGCACGTCGGCGAGGTCCTTGTTCACGGAAGCTTGGAAGTTCTCCCATGTAAACTCGGCGTCCGAGTTTTCCGGCGCATGGCTCAGAAGCCACCAGCGCCAGTAATCTGCGGGCAGGATCGACAGGGCTTGATCCATAAAGACACCACGCCCCTTGGAGGTCGAGAACTGGCCGCCATCATAGTTCAGATAGTTGAAGGACTTGATGTAATCGACCAGTTTCCACGGCTCGTCCGACCCCATGATCGTCGCGGGGAAGGACAGGGTGTGGAAGGGCACGTTGTCCTTGCCCATGAACTGCACGTAACGCACGTCATCGGCACCCTTGTCGGTGCGCCACCAGCGCTGCCAGAACTCGTCGCTTTCACCAAGTTTGTCGGCCAGTTCGGCGGTTGCCGCGATATATTCGATGGGCGCATCGAACCAGACATAGAAGACCTTGCCTTCCATTCCGGGCCAGTCCTCGGTGCCCTTCTTCACGGGCACGCCCCAGTCCAAATCGCGTGTGATGCCACGGTCCTGCAGACCGTCGCCATCGTGCAGCCACTTCTTGGCAATAGATGTGGTCAGAACTGGCCAGTCGGTTTTGGTGTCGATCCACGCATCCAGCTTGTCCTTCAGCTTGGACTGGCGCAGGTAGAGGTGCTTGGTTTCGCGCACTTCCAGATCGGTCGAGCCTGAAATGGCCGAACGCGGGTTGATCAGGTCGGTGGGATCAAGCTGCTTGGTGCAGTTTTCGCATTGGTCCCCACGCGCGCCGTCATAGCCACAATTGGGGCATTCGCCTTCGATATAGCGGTCGGGCAGAAAGCGACCATCGGCGTTGGAATAGACCTGTTTTTCCGACACTTCTTCGATCAGGCCGTTTTCGGCCAGCTTGCCCGCGAAATGCTGGGTGAGGCGATGGTTCCGGTCGCTCGATGAACGACCGAAATTGTCGAAAGACAGGCGGAACCCTTCAGCGATTTCGGCCTGAACCTCATGCATTTCGGCACAGAACTCGGCCACGGGCTTCCCGGCTTTGGCCGCGGCCAGTTCGGCGGGCGTGCCATGTTCGTCGGTGGCACAGATAAACATGACCTCGCGGCCCCGGCAGCGGTTGTAGCGGGCATAAAGATCGGCCGGCAGCTGGCTGCCAACGAGGTTGCCGAGGTGCTTGATCCCGTTGATGTAAGGGATCGCCGAGGTGATGAGGACGCGGTTCATGGTAGCTCCCGTAACGTGTTTGGGGCCGTATACGACATGGGGTTCGGCATGACCAGAGGTGGCGCGCGATCAGGACCGATCCCGAAGCTTGCCAAAAAGCCGCCCCATCGAAAACGATGTGCGCGGGGTGTAGGTATAGGGGGTGCGGTCCTCGACCGTGGGGCGCGAGCGGTGACGGGCGATGCCAAAGACGATCAGGACCCCATGGCCGACCGCAATCATCGAGAAAAGCGCGCCGGGGCCGAATTGCTCGATCAGGTGCGAGGCACCCAGGGGTGAGGCGATGGCCCCCACGGCATAGAAAAACATCAGGGCGGCGGACAGCTCGACCCGTTCAGGCGACGAGGCGAAATCGTTGGCATGGGCGGCAGCGACCGAGAAGATCGGGAAGGTGGTGAGACCAAAAAGCCCTGCCGCCAGGAAGATCGCCGTGATGCCCAGCCCCGCCGACAGGGCCGTGACCGCGCAGCTGACGATTGCGGCAACGGAAAGCCAGATCAGCACCCAGCGCCGGTCATAGCGGTCAGCCAGCCAGCCCACCGGCAGTTGCGCCAAGGCGCCACCCAAGACGAAAGCGGCAAGGAACCACGCGAGCTGCCCGGTCTCCAGCCCGACCTCTTGTCCATAGATCGGGCCAACCATTCGGAATGCGGCCGATGTGATTCCGGCCACGATGACCCCTGCCACGGCCAGCGGCGAGCGATGCCAGGCCAGAAGCGGGCGCAGGCGCGGGGCGCCGGGGGTTTCGGGTTGAGGGGTGCGGGTCAGGGCCAGCGGCAGGATTGCCGCGCAGCAGGTGATGGCGAGGATGTTGTAAGAGATGTAATGCGCAGGTTCCAACACCCCGATCAGCAGCTGCGCGCAAAGCGAGCCGCCCATATCCACGATCCGGTAGCCGCCCATGGCACGGGCGCGGGTGTTGTTGTCGATCCGGGCGTTCATCCACGCCTCGATCACCGTATAGCTGCCCGCGATGCTCAGCCCCGTTGCCATCCGCATCACCGCCCATGGCAAGGGGGCGACCCAAAGCATATGGGCGATAAGCCCGATCGCCCCCATGGCGGTGAAACCTGCAAAGGCGCGGGCATGGCCCACTGATCCCATCAGCCGCGGCGCCCACCAGCAGCCCACGAAAAAGCCCACGAAATGAGCCGATCCCAGCAGGCCGATCTCGGCGCGGGTGAAACCCTGCGCCAGCCCCGACACCGCATCCAGCGGCCCCACGCCGCCCGAGCTGAGCTGCAGCAGCACGACCGACAGGAGCAATGGGGCAAAGCTGAACAGAAAGCGCATGGGGACCTCCGGGCTGTGCCTACACTGTGGCGCGCCCTGACGGCGAAACATGCTCAAAGGCGACCAATGGGCGCGGGGCGTGTCGTTTTTGGCGCCTGTGGGGGGCTGGTGGTCTTGCGAGGCGGGAAGGCGGCTGATATGCGGGGAATGCCTTATGGAATTCATCGGAATTGTCGGGGCGTGAAGAGGGAATGCCCGGGATGCACGGCACAGCAATGGAAACGGCACGGCTTGAAATCCGCGACCTCAGACGCAGCTTTGGCGGTCAGGACGTGGTGCGCAACGTGTCTTTGTCGCTGAAGGCCGGGCAGGTGACGGGGCTTTTGGGGCCGTCAGGTTGCGGTAAGTCCACGACGCTCAGGATCATCGCAGGCGTTGACCGGCAGGATGCCGGCGAGGTCTGGATTGACGGCAAGATGGTGGCAGGCCCCGGCGTGTTCGTGCCGCCGGAAAAACGCCATATTGGCCTGATGTTTCAGGATTTTGCGCTGTTTCCGCATCTGTCTGTTGCCGAGAACGTGGCCTTCGGGCTGACCGGTACGCGTACGGAAAAACGCCTGCGTGTGCGTGAGCTTCTGGACAAGGTCGGGCTTGCGAAATTCATCGATAAATACCCGCATGAACTGTCCGGGGGGGAACAGCAACGGGTGGCACTGGCCCGCGCGCTGGCACCGCGCCCGTCAATCATGCTGATGGACGAACCGTTTTCCGGGCTGGACAACCGGCTTCGGGATGGAATCCGCGACGAGGCGCTGGGCATCCTGAAAGAAGAAGGCGCGGCGGTTCTTTTGGTCACGCATGAGCCGGAAGAAGCCATGCGTATGGCCGACGAGATTGCGCTGATGCGGCGCGGCAAGGTGGTGCAGCGTGGCGCGCCTTACAACATTTACAACGCACCGGTGGATCTGCAGGCGGCGGCTTTCTTCTCAGATGTCAACGTGATCTCGGGCGTGGTGCAGGGCGCCCTGACCCAAACTGCCTTTGGGCAATTTCTGGCGCCGGGCGTGCCGGATGGGTCGACCGTCGATATCGTGATCCGTCCACAACATCTGAAAATCGATTTTGATCGCGGCGGGGTGGGCCCAAGCCCGACGCCCGACCATGGTGTCTGGGCACGTGCACTGGTCGAACGCGCGCGCTTTATCGGCAAGGAAAGCCTTGTGGATTTTCGCATGGAGCAGGATGGCGCACGGCTGACCGCCTCGGTCCCGTCTGTGTTCCTGCCCAAGGAAGGCACCGCGCTTTGGATCGCCATCCGGCGCGACCGCTGTTTTGTCTTCCCACATCGCACGGCCCCCGGTCCGGACGCGCCACAGGGCTGAGCCGCCAGAAGAATCGCTTTGCGACATGCGCACAGGTTGGGCGCCAAGGCCACGTTGTGCAGCAGAAAATGCTCAAAAAATCGAAGCGGCACCCCCAGACACGCCCACAGACGCCCTGCTGCGCGGCATTTTGACCGAGATTTTTGCATTGGGGCTTTGAACTTGGCCGCGAAGGCAATACATGTTTCAGGCGATATAATTCGAGAGGGCCGGGATGGCCCTTCGGTGAGGGAGAAAAACATGCTCAACAATATCGGCCTTCCGGGCCTTCTGCTGATCGCCGTCGTGGTGCTGGTTCTGTTCGGCCGCGGCAAAATCTCGTCGCTTATGGGCGAAGTCGGAAAAGGCATCACCGCGTTCAAGAAGGGCGTGGATGACGGCAAGAAGGAAATCGAAGACGAAGCTGCCGAAGTCGCCAAAGACGTGACTCCTGAAGCTGAGAAAGACAAGGCGTAAGCCGCCTAAGGAAAGGCGCAGCCTATGTTCGATATCGGTTTTACCGAGCTTCTGGTCATCGGCGTGGTGGCCTTGATCGTGGTCGGTCCCAAGGACCTGCCCGGCATGTTCCGCACGTTGGGGCGCTTTACGGCGCGCGCGCGGCAGATGGGGCGCGAGTTCTCTCAGGCGATGAATGACGCGGCGGACCAATCGGGCGCCAAGGACATTGCCGATACGTTCAAATCTGCCACCTCTCCGAAAGCTATGGGACTGGATGCGCTGAACAAGGCAGCTGATGGGTTCGAAAAATGGGACCCGGCAAAGGCTTTGCAGGACACCAAGGATGCCGATGCCGCCGTGAAGGCGCAGGAAGCGAAGGTCAATAAGCCCGAGATGGACGACGCCCGCGCCGAAGCTGCGCGCAAAATCCACGAGGCAACCGCCAAGTCGGCCCTGAAACAACAGGACGAAGAGGCGAAGGCCGCGGCCGAAGCCAAAGAGGCGGCAACAGCCCAGAAAAAGGCCAAGGCGAAAGAGGCGGCGGACAAGGCGCTGGCGCCCAAGAAGGCTCCGGCAAAGAAACTTGCCGCAAAGAAACTTGCCGCAAAGAAGCCCGCTGCGAAAAAGACAGCCGCGAAAAAGCCTGCTGCCAAGAAACCGGCTGCCACGAAGACGGCTTCGAAAACCGCCTCGAAGGCATCTGCGAAGTCCAAGCCCAAACCCACGGATACATCTGACGCATGAGCGACACTGACGAGATCGAAGACAGCTCGGCCCCGCTGATCGAGCATCTGGCCGAACTGCGTACGCGGCTTATCCATTCCGCCGTGGCCTTCATCATTGGTATGGTGATTTGCTTTACGGTCTGGAATCCGATCTTCAACTTCCTGACCGAACCGCTGTGCACAACGATGGCTGAACGCGGCCAGGACAGCTGTGGTCTGATCCTGATCAAGCTGCAGGAAGGTTTCTTCGTTGCGATCTCGATCTCGCTTTTTGGCGGGCTGGTTTTGTCCTTCCCCTATATCAGCTACCAGCTGTGGCGCTTTGTGGCGCCGGGGCTTTACAAGAATGAAAAGAACGCCTTCCTGCCCTTTATGTTCGCCTCACCCATCATGTTCCTGATCGGCGCGAGCTTTGCGTTTTACGTGGTAATGCCGCTGGCCTTTGACTTCTTTCTGGGCTTCCAGCAATCGGGGGACGTGGCCGAAACCGGGGTCGAGGCGTCGATTGATTTCCAAGGTTCGGTGCAGGAATATCTGCGCCTTTCGATCAAGTTTATCGTGGCCTTTGGCCTGTGTTTCCAGCTGCCGGTGCTGTTGACCCTGATGGGCAAGGCCGGGCTGGTGTCTTCGCAGGGTCTGGCAGACGTGCGCAAATATGCGGTGGTTGGCATTCTGGTGCTGGCCGCTCTGGTCACGCCGCCCGATGTCATCACGCAGGTGATCTTGTTTGTCGTGGTTTACGGGCTTTATGAGATCTCGATCCAGCTGGTGAAACGGGTGGAAAGCAAACGCGAAGCGGATCTGCGCGCGCAGGGGCTTTGGTTCGAGGATGACGAAGACGAAGAACTTGACGACGAGCTGATGGCCGAGTTCGACGAGGAAGAAGACGATGAAACGGCGACCAAAGCCGCATCATCACCTGACGATGAAGAGGACGATCCCGGCATGGTCGAAAAGGGCGAGTGATGGACGCAGATGCGATCCGCCGCATCGCCGAGGCGCTGGAGCGTATGTCTCCGGCGCCCGTCAAGGCCCCTGATTTCGACAGCGCCGATGCGTTTGTCTGGCATATCGGCCCGGATCGTCTGGAACCTGTGCCCCGCGTAAAACGTGTGGCCCTTGACCTGCTGGTCGGTGTGGGCCGTGCGCGGGACACGCTTTTGGACAACACGTTGCAATTTGCCCGTGGCCTGCCCGCCAATAACGCGCTTTTGTGGGGCGCGCGGGGGATGGGGAAATCCTCGCTCGTGAAGGCTGTGCATGCCGAGGTTCTGGCCCGGGGGCAGGCGCTGAAGATCGTTGAGTTGCAACGCGAGGATTTGCCCTCGGTTGCGCGGCTTTTGAACCTTCTGCGCGGATCAAAACACCGGTTTGTGCTGTTTTGCGATGACCTGTCGTTCAGCCATGACGATCAGCACTATAAATCGCTGAAGGCGGTGCTGGATGGCGGGATCGAAGGGCGGCCAGAGAATGTCGTGCTTTACGCTACCTCAAACCGGCGCCACCTGATGCCGCGCGACATGATCGAAAATGAACGCTCTTCGGCGATCAACCCTTCCGAGGCGGTTGAAGAAAAAGTGTCCCTGTCGGACCGTTTCGGGCTTTGGCTGGGCTTCCACCCCTGTGATCAGGATGAATATCTGGCCATGATCCGGGGCTATTGCGACGCTCACGGGGTTGAGATTGACGACGACACATTATGGGCAGAAGCCATCGAATGGCAGGCGACCCGTGGGGCACGCTCAGGCCGGGTGGCATGGCAGTATTTCACGGATCTGGCCGGGCGCCGTGGCGTGACCATTGACTAAAGCGTTTTGGTTTTAACCTGTGTCAGGGGAAAACCGAAACGCTTTAAGCGCGCGCTGGCGCAAGCATTTCTCAACTCATGATGGTATGATAAGGTGTTGCCAGATTACGTTGACTGGACGTGATGTGGAAACGCTGCGCAACATGTAAAGGTGGTGTGCGTTTCCAGTTATTGCTGTGATTGGGCAATAGTTGGAAATGCTTTAGGCTGCCTGTATTTCGCGGGGAGCATTCATGAAACGCATCGCCATTTTCTGCGACGGCACCTGGAACCGGTCAGATGCCCGCCATCCAACCCATGTGGTGCGTGTCGCACAGGCTGTGCGCCCCACAGCCCGCGATGGCACAACCCAGATCACGCATTATTTGCCCGGCGTAGGCACGGGGCAGGGGGTGACCTGGCTGTCGCGCTTGTTGGATCGTTGGCTTGGAGGTGCCCTGGGGTGGGGATTGGATGACCGGATCGAAGATGCCTACCGGGCGCTGATGTTCAACTATGAGCCTGGCGATCAGGTCTATATTTTTGGTTTTTCCAGAGGGGCTTACACGGCGCGTTCGCTGGCTGGGCTGATCCGCACGGCAGGCATACTGCCCTCGGATCGTACCGACCTGATCCCCGAGGCGATGGCACTTTATCGCGCGCGCGAAGGTAAGCGATCCAAACCGGATCACCCCCTCACCCTGCGTGAACGGCTGCGCCTGTCCCCGGATGTTGCCACCAGCCCAGAGGATCGGGACTGGCGGCGCGAAGAGGGTCACGACAGTCATTTGCTGCAGCTGGGGTATCTGGGTGTATGGGATACGGTCGGCGCGTTGGGTGTCCCCAGTTTCCTTGGTCCCGTCGCGAAATTCCTGAACGGACGCTATAGGTTCCACGATGCGAAGCTGTCGCGCTCTGTGGCTGCCGCGCGCCATGCGGTGGCCATCGACGAGAGGCGACGGCATTTCCCTGCGGCGCTTTGGCAAAACCTCGACGATTTGAATGGCGCGCCGACTGGACCATTGTCGCCCTATCAGCAGCTCTGGTTTCCGGGAAATCATGGCATTGTTGGTGGCTCGGCAAGCGTGCCAGAGCTTTCGGCCTTTCCAACTGCGTGGATCGTTGCCGGTGCTCAGGAACGCAAACTCGACTTCAATGCCAAACGCTTGGCAGCGCTATTGGCCCCGGCTGATCTGACTGTCGATGACAAGGGCGCGGCGCGCTATCCGTCTTGGAAAAACCTGTGGGGCAGGCTTCTGAAAAGCCGCGAGATGCTGCTGGACCCCGCGACAAATGAGCCGCGGTCATCGCGTGTGTCGGAGGTCGCAAAAGAAAGGGTGCGCAAGACTGACTACCGCCCGCGCACCCTTGATCCATTGCTGGATGAGATCATTGATTAAAGCGTTTCGACTTATTGTTGAGGCCCAACAATGAGACGAAACGCGCGGACCCTACCAATGTCGTGGGCGTTTCGAAATCAACTTGTGTCTCAAGTTAATCTCGAAACGCTTTAAGCCAGCTGGCCTTCTGCTGTGATCCGGGTTTTGCCGCCCAGATAGGGGTGCAGTACCTCGGGCAGAGTGACCGACCCATCCTCTTCCTGACCATTTTCTAGAACCGCGATCAGCGTGCGGCCCACGGCAAGACCCGAGCCATTGAGCGTGTGCAGGAAGACAGGCTTGCCACCCTCGGCAGGCTTCATCCGCGCGTTCATCCGGCGCGCCTGGAAATCTCCACAGGTCGAAACCGAGCTGATCTCGCGATAGGTGTTTTGACCGGGCAGCCAGACCTCGATGTCATGGGTGCGGATTGCGCCGAAGCCGATGTCACCGGTGCAGAGCACAACGGTGCGATAGGGCAGGCCCAGACGTTCCAGCATATCCTCGGCGCAGCGGGTCATGCGCTGATGCTCGGCCTCGCTTTCGTCCGGTTTGGTGATCGACACCATCTCGACCTTTTCAAACTGGTGCTGACGCAGCATGCCCGCCGTGTCACGCCCGGCCGACCCGGCCTCGGAACGGAAACATTGCGTGTGGGCCACATAGCGGCGCGGCAGATAACCTTCTTCGACCGTGGCGCCATTCACGATGTTGGTCAGCGGCACCTCGGCGGTGGGCACCAGCCACCAGCCATTGGTGGTCTGATAGCTGTCCTCGCCAAATTTCGGCAGCTGCCCGGTGCCGCGCATCATGTCTTCCTTGACCAGAACCGGGGTCCAGGTCTCGGTCAGATCGTTTTCATTGACGTGAACGTCCAGCATAAACTGGGCCAGCGCGCGGTGCAGACGGGCCACGGCGCCAGACAGCACCATGAAGCGCGAGCCCGAGAGCTTCGCGGCGGTTTCAAAATCCAGACCATCCTGCACGGCGGGCAGCTCGTAATGCTCAACGGGCTTGAACGAGAATTCACGCGGGGTGCCCCAGCGGTTGATCTCGACATTATCGTCTTCGTCATCCCCATCGGGCACGTCCGCGGCGACAATATTGGGCAGACCCATCAAGAGGTCGGAAAGCTTCCCGTCCAGCTCTTTCGCCTGATCATTCAGCGCGGCGATCTCGGCCTTTTTCTCGCCCACCAGCGCGCGCAGACGTTCGAATTCTGCCTCGTCACCCGAGGCCTTCGCCGCCCCAACAGATTTCGCCGCCTTGTTGGCGTCGGCCTGCGCGGTCTCGGCGGCCAAAATGGCGGCCCGACGCGCTTCGTCCAGCGAGAGGATTTCACCTGACAAGGACGACAAGCCCCGACGGGCCATCGCGGCGTCAAAAGCATCCGGGTTGTCACGGATCAGGCGAATATCATGCATGGATCTGTCCTTTGGTTACTTGCCTTGCGCATATGCCAGATGCGCGCGCGGGGGGGAAGGGGGATTTGCGGTGCCTAGGCGTTGCGGTCCTGTGGGGGGATGTAGGCGTCGGGGTCTTTGAGGAAGAGGGCGTATTCAGCCTCGTAGGTCGCGTCATCAAGCACGGTGTCGGGCCAGTTAGGTCTCTCCATATCTTTTGGGAGTTTGACAGAGGCGTCACCGAAGCCATAGCCAATTTGATCCGCTTTGACGGCACTCTCACCTAAGTTGAGTTGTCTGAGAGAAGCCATGTTCCAGCGTATGCCGCGCATGTCAGAAAAGACGCCAATTCCTGCAGAGCGGAGCTTTGCGCCAATTAACCAAGCCCCAGTTAGGCTTGCGCCATCTAGCCAAGAACTGGTCAAATCGGAACCGTGTAGCATTGCAGCATCGGCGTCAATATTTGCTAGGTTTGCACCTGAGAAGTTGCTTCGAATTAAACGCATCGCTTGAAGATTCGCCCCTGATAAATCTATCGCTAGTTCCTTAGGGGGGACGCCTGTTTTGTAGTGTAGGCGACCCAGAACCTGGGCAGCGCTTTCCATATCAGACCTTGATACTTTGAGGCTTTTTGTCCAAAGCCAGATTTTGGCGTCGTTTGGCTTTTTCGGCTTCTCTTTTGCCGGATACTCCTTGCTCATCTCTTTCAGATACACACACAGCATGCGTGCGATGCGGGGGGCGTAGGCGGGGCGTTCCACCGCCAGCGCCTCCAGCCGGTCAATCGCGCCGTTGCGGCGGATGATGTCGTCTTCCCATGCGTTGAACTTCTCGCCTTTGTCATCTTCAACCGTCACCTGCCGCTGCGCATGCAGGTACTGCACCGCCTCGTTCAGCTTGTCGTTGAACAAGACGTCCCCGGCATGGTCCGTTTGTTTCTGCGCCACGACAGAGCGCCAGACCACCAGCGGAAAGCCGATGATGGCGGCGAACATCATGGCGGGGCCGCGCAGGTCGGTGGTCTGGGCCTCGCCAAAGAACACGCCGAAGATCATGGCGACCGCGCCAACCAGCATCAGCCCTGCGACAATGGCCAGAATCGCCAGAAGAAAACCCAGGAAGACGCCAAGGGGCTTGTTCTCGTTCATGCCCAAGGGGATTTGATAGCCAAACCAGTTCAACGTGGTTTTGTTTCTGTCGCTCATGCAAATCCCCTCAACCTATGGGGGGATAAAACACCATCGCAGCGCCCGTGTCACCCGCTTGCTGGACAACCCCAAGGCCCGCATATAGGGTGCGGCCTGACATTTGGCGCCGCCATGCGGCCCGCCACCAAAAAAGGGATATCCACATGTTTGTCACTCCTGCTTTTGCACAGGCCGCAGGCGCCCCTCAGGGCGGTATTTTCAGCTCGATGCTGGTGCCGATGCTGCTTGTTTTCGGTATCATGTATTTCTTCATGATCCGCCCGCAGCAAAAGAAAATGAAAGAGCATCAGGCGATGCTTGAAGCTGTGCGCAAAGGCGACCAGATCGTGACGCAGGGCGGTGTGATCGGCAAGATCACCAAGGTGAAAGATGACACCGAGGTCGAGGTCGAGATTGCAACCGGCGTCAAGGTGCGCGTCGTGCGTGCAACCATCGTCAAGGTGATGGGCAAGACCGAGCCGGTCGAAGGTTGATCCGGCGCTCCCGCGCAACCATCTGATAACAGTGCTTTATAGGGCAGGGCTTCATGCTTCAAATCGCGACCTGGAAACGTCTTGTGATCTGGGGGCTTGTGCTCCTTGGCTTGTATTTTGCATCGCCCAACGGGTTTTACAGCCGGGTTGAGCTGCATAATGATGCGGTTGCGGCCATCGAAACCACGGGCTCGAACCCTGAGCTAGAGGCGGATCGGTCGGCTTGGCCCGATTGGGCGCCCAATGCGCTGGTGAACCTTGGGCTGGATCTGCGCGGTGGTGCGCATCTCTTGGCCGAAGTGCAGGTCGAAGATGTCTATGAGGCGCGTATGGATGGCTATTGGCCGGAAGTGCGCAATGCGCTGCGTGAAGAACGCGATGTTATCGGCACGATCCGCCGTCAGGATGGCGCCCCGTCGGAACTGCGGGTGAAAATCTCGAAACCCGAAGCGCTGCCGCGCGCCATTGAGCTGGTCGAGCTCTTGGCCCAGCCGGTGGTCAGCCTGTCGGGTGTCGGTTCCACCGATATCGAGGTGAAGCCCGGTCGTGAGGGTGAGTTCGTCGTGACCCTGTCCGAGGCCGAGCGCGTCGCCACGGACAACCGCACCATCCTGCAATCGCTGGAAATCATCCGTCGCCGGGTTGACGAGGTGGGGACCCGAGAACCAACGATCCAGCGTCAGGGAACGGATCGGATTTTGATTCAGGTGCCGGGCATCGGGTCGGCCTCTGAGCTGAAGGAAATCATTGGCAAAACCGCCAAGCTGACTTTCCATCCGGTGGTCACCAGCACGTCGGACGGTGCAACCAATCCCGGCCCGCGCAATGTGCTCTACCCGTCTTTGGACGAGGATGACGTCTATTACGTGTTGGAACAGACCCCGGTTGTGACCGGCGAGCAATTGAACGACGCACAGCCCAGTTTTGACCAGAACGGCCAGCCCGCTGTGACCTTCCGGTTCAACGTGGCGGGCGCGCGCACCTTCTGTGACTATACCGGCGCCAATGTGGGTGCGCCTTTCGCCATCGTGCTGGATGAAGAGGTCATCTCGGCCCCGCGCATCAACGAACAGATTTGCGGTGGCTCTGGCATCATCACCGGCAATTTCGATATCGAGGAATCGACCAATTTGGCCGTGCTCTTGCGTGCAGGTGCCTTGCCTGCCGAGCTGACCTACGTCGAAGAGCGCACCATTGGCCCCGAGCTTGGGCAAGACAGCATCGATGCGGGCAAGATCGCCTCGATCGTGGCGTTTGCCGGTGTTCTGGTGTTCATGGTTCTGGCCTATGGCTGGTTTGGACTGATCGCCAATGTGGCGCTCATTCTGAATGTGGGCATGATCTTTGGCCTTCTGTCGATGATCGGGGCCACGCTGACGCTGCCGGGCATCGCGGGCATTGTTTTGACCATCGGGATGGCGGTGGACGCCAATGTGCTGGTCTTCGAGCGCATCCGCGAAGAACTGAAATCCGGCAAAGGTCCGGCGCGCGCCATCGAACTGGGCTATGAGAAAGCGTTGTCAGCCATTCTGGACGCCAACATCACAACCTTCATCACCGCTGTGATCCTGTTCATCATGGGCTCTGGCCCGGTGCGCGGTTTCTCGGTCACGCTGGGCTTGGGCATTCTGACCTCGGTCTTCACCGCGATTTTCCTGACCCGCCTGATGATCGTCATGTGGTTCGAACGCAAGCGTCCGCGCAACTTTGAAATCAAAGGCATTCGCCTTGCTCCGCAGGGGCGCGTGTTTGATTTCTTCAAACGCACGATTGCCACGCTGGGCGCATCTGGCCTGGCGATGATCGCTTCTGTTGTGTTGTTCTTGGTGATCGGTCTGAATTTCGGCATCGACTTCCGGGGCGGGACCACGATCCGCACGGAAAGCACGCAGGCCGTGGATGTGGGGGCTTATCGTGACGCGCTGACGCCGCTGGCGCTGGGCGACATCTCGATTGTCGAGGTGAACGACGTGAACTTCCGCGCCGATCAGCATGTCAGCCAGATCCGTATCGAAGCGCAGGAAGGTCAAGAGGCCATCACCCCCGAAACCATGACCGTGATCGAACAGGCGCTGGCCAATGTTGATCCGGCCATCACCTTCCCAAGCGTGGAAAGTGTGGGGCCGAAGGTCTCGGGCGAACTGGTGACCACCGCCGTTCTGGCCGTGGTGGCCGCGATTGCCGCCGTTCTGGTCTATATCTGGCTGCGGTTCGAATGGCAGTTCTCGCTTGGCGCCGTGGCAGCGCTTGTGCATGACGTGGTGCTGACCATCGGGATTTTCTCGCTTCTGGGCATCAAGTTTGATCTGGCTATTATCGCAGCGCTTCTGACCATCGTGGGGTATTCGCTGAACGATACCGTGGTCGTCTTTGACCGGGTGCGCGAGAACCTGCGGCGTTACAAGAAGATGGACCTGAAAGAGGTTTTGAACCTGTCGATCAATGAAACCCTGTCGCGCACGATGATGACCTCTGTCACCACCCTTCTGGCGCTGATCGCCCTTTATGTGCTGGGCGGTGATGTGATCCGCGGTTTCGTCTTTGCGATGATCTGGGGCGTGATCGTCGGGACATATTCGTCGATTTTCGTGGCCTCGGCGATCCTGCTGCGCCTTGGCGTCAAGCGGGATTGGTCCAAGCCTGACAATACGGCGGGCAACCAATTTGCCAACATAGATGCCTGATCTGATCTCCCAAGCCCTGGCGCTGCCGGGGCTTGGCTGGATTCTGTTCGCCGCGTTTCTGGCTGGGCTTGTGCGCGGCTTTGCAGGCTTTGGCACAGCCCTGATTTTCCTGCCCATCACGTCGCAAGTCGTGGACCCCGTTTGGTCCATCGCCATTCTGATCGTGATGGATATCGTCGGTCCAGCGCCCGCCATTCCGCGTGCACTGAAAGACGGCCACCCGCGTGATCTGGCGCGGCTTGTGATGGGTATGGCGCTGATGTTGCCCATCGGCTTGTCCGCGCTTTTCGTCATCGACCCTTCCGTGTTCAAACTTGCCGTGTCGCTGATCAGCCTTGCGATGCTGGCCGCTCTTGTCAGTGGCTGGCGGTATCACGGAGATGTCACGCGCAAGACGGTCTGGGCCACGGGCGGGGCCGCGGGGCTTTTGGGCGGGGCGGCCGGCATTCCCGGCCCGCCGGTGATCCTGCTTTATATGGCTTCTCCACATGGTCCGCGCGTGATCCGCGCCAACACCACGGCGTTTTTGTTTTTCTTCGACATTCTGATGCTGGGGGCCTTTGCCGTGACGGGAAAATTATTCGGCCTGCCCATGGCGCTTGGCCTCATTGCGATGCTGCCCAATATCGCGGGCAACCTGATCGGAGGTTGGATTTTCAACCCTGATCACGAACGGCTTTACCGCCGCGTGGCCTATGCCATCATTGCGGGCTCTGCCCTGTCGGGGCTATACGCAGTCGTGGGATAAGGAGAAAGCGGATGCAGTTTCACGAAGTGACATATGACAGCGCACAACCCGTCGACAGCTATGGTCCGGGGTTTTTCCGCGTCGCAGGAAAGGTCGTGCACGGCCCGGTTCTGGTCACTGCCGAAACCGCCAGTGCCTGGGGCGGGTTGGACGATATCGACAGCCTGACCGCGCTGGCGGATCAGATTGACGTGCTGTTTCTGGGCATGGGAGCCGAGATCGCGCACCCGCCCGCTGCCTTGCGCGAGGCCTTGGAAGAGGCGGGCATCGGGATCGAGCTGATGGGGTCTGCGGCGGCCTGCCGCACCTATAACGTGCTGATCGCCGAGGGTCGCCGCATTGCGCTGGCCGCCCTTCCGGTCTAAGGCTCATAGCATGGAATTAACGGTCGACAATCTGTCCGTGGCGCGCGGTGGCGTGCCGCTGCTTGAGGGGCTGAACTTCACCCTCGCGCAAGGGCAGGTGTTGATTCTGCGTGGGCCGAACGGGTCGGGCAAAACAACGCTTCTGCGCACATTGGCAGGCTTGCAGCCGCCGGTGGCCGGGACCATATCCGCAGACCCCGAACAGATCACCTATGGCGCCCATGCCGATGGGTTGAAGGCCACGCTGACGGTTGAAGAAAATCTGCGTTTCTGGGCATCGGTTCACGGGGTCGATGACATCACCCCCGCAATTGACGGTTTTAACCTGAAAGGGTTGACCCATCGTCCTTCTGCCAACCTGTCGGCGGGTCAGAAACGCCGCCTTGGCTTGGCGCGTCTGTTGGTCACGGCACGTCCCATCTGGTTGCTGGATGAACCAACCGTGTCCTTGGATGCAGCCTCCGTGACCTTGTTTGCCAATGCGGTGCGCGCCCATGTGGCGGGCGGCGGGGCTGCGTTGATTGCCACGCATATCGATCTGGGGCTCGAGGCCGAGACCTTTGACATCGGCCCGTTCAAGGCCGATGCCGATGGCCCTCAAAATGGCACATCGCGCGATGCCTATGCCGAATTTGACGAGGCCTTTTCATGATTGCTTTGTTGGTTCGGGATATGCGCCTTGCCATGCGCGCCGGCGGCGGTTTTGGCTTGGGGCTTGCCTTTTTCCTGATCGTTTCGACCTTGGTGCCTTTCGGAGTTGGTCCCGATGCCGAGATCCTGTCGCGTATCGCACCGGGTATCCTTTGGGTCGGCGCGCTATTGGCATGTCTTTTGTCGCTGGACCGGATTTTCCAGCTGGATTACGAGGACGGATCGCTGGACCTCTTGGCCACAGCGCCCTTGCCGATGGAAGGCGTGGTGGCGATCAAAGCGCTGGCACATTGGCTGGTCACCGGGCTGCCCCTGACCCTTGCCGCCCCGCTGTTTGGCGGGTTGATGAACCTGGAAAGCCCCGGCCACTACTGGATCTTCGTCACCCTGCTATTGGGCACGCCCGCCCTGTCGATGATCGGCGCTTTCGGGGCGGCGCTGACCGTGGGGCTGAAACGCGGCGGGCTGTTGCTGTCGCTGCTGGTCCTGCCGCTTTACATCCCGACGCTCATCTTCGGGGCCGAAGCCGCCACCCGCGGCACCGCCGGGCTGGACGCGTCTACACCACTATTGATGATGGCGGGGATCACCGCCGGGGCCATGGCCCTTTTGCCTTTCGCGGCCTCTGCCGCAATCCGTGTAAACCTGAGATAAGTCAAACCAACGTGAGGTGCTGCCCTGTAAGGTTGCGCCAAGACACGCCACCGAATAGAGGAAGCTCATGTCACTTTGGGAATTTGCAAACCCGGTCAAGTTCATGGCGCTCAGCGGCAAGGTTTTGCCCTGGGTGATTGGGCTGGCTGCGCTGACCTTGATACCGGGCCTGATCTGGGGCTTTTTCTTCACGCCCGAGGCGGTGAATTTCGGCAATTCGGTCAAGATCATCTATATCCACGTGCCCTCTGCCATGATGGCCATCAATATCTGGGTGATGATGCTGGTGACCTCGCTGATCTGGGTGGTGCGTCGCCACCACGTCTCTGTTCGCGCCGCCAAGGCGGCCGCGCTGATTGGCGTCAGCATGACCGTCATTGCGCTGATCACAGGCGCGATTTGGGGTGAACCCATGTGGGGCACTTATTGGGCCTGGGATCCGCGGCTGACCAGCTTTCTGATCCTGTTTTTGTTCTATCTTGGCTATATGGCGCTGTGGGCTGCGATTGATAACCCGGACACGGCCGCGGACCTGACATCGGTTCTGTGCATCGTGGGATCTGTTTTTGCGCTGCTCAGCCGCTATGCGGTGAATTTCTGGAACCAGGGACTGCATCAGGGCGCGTCGCTGTCGGTGGATAAAGAAGAGCATGTGGCAGATGTCTATTACCTGCCGCTTCTCATGTGCATTGCGGGTTTTGTGCTTCTGTTCGTGGCCCTCGTTCTGATCCGCACCCGGACTGAACTGCGCCTTGTGCGCCTGCATCGTCTGGAAACCCGCGAAAGGATGAAAGATGCTTGATCTTGGGAAATATGAAGGCGCGATCCTGTCGTCATGGGGGATCACTCTCGGAGTTTTGATCGCGCTGGTCCTTGTCAGCTGGCGCCGTTCGGTACAGGTGAAGAAGCAGTTGGACGCTGCTGAAGAAAGGGCCGCAAAGAAATGACCGATAAGAAAGTGGCCGAGCCGAAGAAAAAAGGCATCTCGTGGTTCATGATGATCCCGCCCATCCTGTTTATCGGGCTGGCCGTGATGTTCCTGTGGGGCATGCAGCAGGGGGATCGCAATGCGTTGCCATCGACCCGCGAGGGCGGTCTGGTGCCCGAATTGCATGTCACGGGTTTTGAAGGCGCGCCGGGGTTTTCCCGCGAAGACCTGACCTCGGGCGGGGTGAAGCTGGTGAACTTCTGGGCCAGTTGGTGTGCCCCGTGCCGCGCAGAGCATCCGATGTTGGAAAAGCTCGCGGCAGAAGGTGTGGACATCAAGGGGATAAACTACAAAGACGTGCCCCAGAATGCCGCGCGGTTTTTGGAACAACTGGGCAACCCCTATAGCGCGCTGATGACCGATGGCGAAGGGCGCACGGGTCTGGAATGGGGGCTGTATGGCGTGCCCGAGACCTTTGTCGTGGCGGCGGATGGCACCGTGGTGAAGCGGTTTGCCGGACCGATCACCGAGAGCATCCTAGAAAACATCATTCGCCCGGCCATTGCTGACGCCGAGGCACGTTAAAGCCATCCTGCCAGCAATGACCGGCATGCCCCGCGGCGCCTATTCGGCGTCGCGGGTTTTCTTTTGGGCTATGGTGCGAAAACTGTAACATTTTGCTCGCAAAACCTTGATTGGAAGCTTTCGCCCCGGCGGGCTATCTAATCTACAGGGGCGAAATGGAAAGAGACCAATATGCGGGCGATCAAAACCTTTGTGACTGGCGTGTTTCTAAGCGTAACCGCTGGCCTTGCGCAGGCCGGGGACCGCGCGGTTGTGGTGGCGGAACTGTTCACGTCGCAGGGCTGTTCATCCTGTCCTCCTGCCGATGAGCTCTTGGGGGAACTGGCACATCAGACCGATATCCTGCCGCTTGCGATGCATGTGGATTACTGGGATTACATCGGCTGGAAAGACACTTTTGCCCGCCCAGAACATACCAAACGCCAGAAAGCTTATGCCTATGCGTTCGGCACCAAGTCGATCTATACGCCCCAGATGGTGATCGGCGGGATCGAGCAGGCCGTGGGCAGCCACGTGATGAAAGTGATGGAGATCCTGCACCGGCACCAAATGGCCGTCGGGCGTGTGAACCTGCAGCGTCAGGCAGATGGTGCAGAGCAGGTTGTCCGGGTGGAAAGCACATCGAACCTGCCGCTGCCCAAAGTGATCTATGCCCAGATCGTCCGTTTCCAGCCGCAGGCAACCGTGGCGATCAAACGGGGTGAAAACGCCGGGCGCTCGATCACCTCGACCAATATCGTGACGGAAATTCACGCGCTGGGGCAATGGGATGGGACAGGCGAGGCGCGGTTTGTACTGCCCGACCCGGTCGCCCCTGACGGGCAATCGGCGGCCATATTGTTGCAAGCGGCCACACCGGGTGGATATCCGGGCGAAATCCTGGCCGCCTTGGCGCTTGGCGAGTGAGTGATTAAAGCGCTTCGACTTATTGTTGGGGCACAACAATGAGACGAAACGCTTTAGCTGGCGGTTGACGTGTCCGCGCTGCCCGCCGGCATCTGCCAGCGGTTATGGATCCACAGGAACTGATCCATATTCTGTCGCACGCGCGCTTCGAACCTGTCGTTGAATTCCTGCATCATCGTCTCAGGGTCGCTGTGTTCGATCGGTTCCTCGACCACCACATCGAAATCAAATCCGTTTTCTTTTCGGATCGCGAAGACCGGGATGAACAGCGTGTCGTATTTCAGTGCCATCTCGGCAATGGCCAGCGTGGTCATGGCGGGTTGGCCGAAAAAGCTGAGTTCCGTGCCCTGTTCTTCCCGTTGATCCAGCAAGATCGCCAAAAGCCCACCTTGGCGCAGGTGCTTGACCATGCTGCCCATGCCGCGGCGCGATTGTTCAAATGCTTTGCCTTCGAACCCTTCCATGCGCGCCTTGTAGCTTTCATTGAAATAGGCGTTCGACATGGGGCGATAAAGCGCGCCGGTGTCAAAGCCAGCCTGTATCAACACGGCGCGCGCGGCGTCGTAATTGCCAAAATGTCCTGATGTGGCGATGATCGGGCGACCTGCGGCTTTCGCCTCTTGCAGGGCTGCGACGCCGGGGCCGGACAACTCTGTGCCGCGCAGCCGGTCGAAAAATGCCTCTCCAGACCACATCTCGGCCAGAAAGCGACCGGCGTTGGTCAGAACGCTCCGCTGCATGCGTTTCACCTCGGCCTGAGGCATGTCAGGGCAGACATGGGCCAGGTTGCGCTGGATGCGTTTGTCGTATCCTGCCACTGGCCCAATGACCCGCGAGGCAAACCAACCGACAAAGGGCAGCCGATACCGATAGGGCAGAAGCCGGGGCAGGTTCAGCACAGCCGAGACCGCCACATGGGTCAGGTAAGGGCCAACGCCCCGTTTTTCTTGCACCATCCTGCCGGTCTCCTCGGTCGCGCGACAGCGGTGTCGCGCGGGTGTTTCGGCGCACAGACATAGCGGCAGGGCGCGACCGCCGCAAGGCTTACACAGGCATCGCGCGTGTATATTAAAGCGTTTCGAAATTAAGTTGGATCACAACTTGATTTTGAAACGACCGCGACATTGCGATCTCTTGGCGCGCTTCGGTTCTTCCTTGCCGCAGGTTGGAACGGAAACGCGGCAAGAGGGTTTAATCCTCGTCCTCTGCAATCAAAAGAACTTCGCCTGCGGCTTCCAGCTCGCGGATTTTGCCCACGACTTCTGTCATCGCGGCCTCGCCATCTGCCGCTTTGACTTTGCCAAGACCCTGCATTTCCTCGCGGATCTGTTCGGCAAGGCGTTTGGACATGGCGCCAAGGATGAAATCGCTCGCCTCTTGCAGATCGCCAGTGGCCGCGGCCAGCGCCGTGATCAGCACGCTTTGGTCGATATCTTTGGTGATCTTCGGCACATCGCGCGGATCGATCCGTGTGGGGATATTGGCGAAGGTGAAAATGGCTTTGCGCACCGCATTGGCAAATACTTCGTCATCCTCGTCCAGCCCATCCAGAACTTCATCACGCGTCGCCGCGGGCGAGAAGTTGAGGATCGCGCCCACCCGTTCCACCGGGCCGCTGTCAAAGGCTTTGGCTGGCTGGGCGTCCAGTTGTTCGGCCAGCACGCTGCCAATCCGTTCCACCATCTCCGGGTCGATAGAACCGGTCAGCGACACCGCATAGGCCACTTTGCGCGCGCGTGGACCGGGCAGTTTGCCCAAAAGCTCTGCCGCGGTGGAAACCTTGAGCTTTGACAGCAGAACAGCGGCCACTTCGGTGCTTTCTTCTTCCAGCACCGGCAGCAGAAGTTCTGGGTCCAGCCCGGCAATGGTGGACCAGGGATCGCCGGAGACTTTGACCCCGGCCAGCTTGCGCATGCGGGCCGCCGTTGCGGGGCTGATCGACCCGTCCAGCAAGGACAAGGCGCCTTCCATCCCGCCGGGAAAGGACAGGCCAATAGCTTCGATTTCGCCAACAAATTCATCAATGACCGATTTCAGGGTCGCGCGGTCGATATAGCGCATCGAGGAGATTTGGTGGATCAATTCGGTTTGCAGCTTGTCTGGCAGATCCTGAAGCGACAGCTCGGCGCCCTCGGCCAGCAAAAGCCGGACAATGATGGCCGCTTTTTGCCGTTTCGTCAGCGCGATCGGCTGACCGGGCGTGGTGGGCAGGCCCAGATCGGCAAGGTCGGGCATAATCTCGCCATCGGCTACGCCGGGCAACATGTCGGTTCCAAGGGTGGTCATATCGTTGGGCATGCGGTTTCGCGCTGTTGTTTGCGCCAGTTTGCCCATGGGGGGTTAAGAGGGGCTTACCCTACGCCGGGAATTTTCGGAAATTTCTCGAAAATTGAGCGGGTTGCTGTGTGGTTTGAAAAAGAAAACGCCGGCCACGGGGACCGGCGCTTTCAGATGCTTGAAACTGCGATCAGCTTTCGCCGAAAACCCGCTTGAAAATCGTGTCGACATGTTTGGTGTGATAACCCATGTCAAATTTCTCGTTGATCGCGTCGACACCAAGGGCTTCAACCACGGCTTCGTCGGCCAAGAGCAGCTCGCGGAAATCCAGACGTTCCTCCCAGACCTTCAATGCGTTGCGCTGAACCATCGAATAGGCGTCTTCACGCGATACGCCAGCCTGCGTCAGGGCCAGCAGAACGCGCTGGGACATCACCAGACCGGGGAATTTATTCATGTTGTCCAGCATGTTGTCCGGGAAGACCAGCATCTTGTCGATGACACCGGCCAGACGGTGCAGGGCGAAGTCCAGCGTGACGGTGGCGTCGGGGCCGATGCCGCGCTCGACCGACGAATGCGAGATGTCACGCTCGTGCCACAGCGCCACGTTTTCCATCGCGGGGATCACGGTCATGCGCACCAAACGGGCCAGACCGGTCAGGTTCTCGGTCAGAACCGGGTTTTTCTTGTGCGGCATGGCGGATGAGCCTTTTTGACCCATCGAGAAGAATTCGGCGCCTTCCAGAACCTCGGTGCGCTGCATGTGGCGGATTTCTACAGCAATGTTTTCAATCGAGGAGGCGATCACGCCCAGCGTGGCGAAGAACATGGCGTGGCGATCGCGCGGGATCACCTGCGTCGAGATCGGCTCGGGGCGCAGGCCCAGCTTTTCGCAGACATGCTCTTCAACAGCCGGGTCGATATTGGCGAAGGTGCCAACCGCGCCCGAGATCGCGCCGGTGGCCACTTCCCAGCGGGCTTTTTCCAGACGGTTCTTGTTGCGGTCCATTTCCGCATAGAAGCGCGCGAAGGTCAGGCCCATGGTGGTGGGTTCGGCGTGGATGCCGTGGCTGCGGCCCACGCGAACGGTATCTTTGTGCTCCAGCGCGCGTTTCTTCAAAGCGGCCAGCAGCTTGTCCATGCCCACCAGAAGCAGGTCGGCGGCGCGCACCAGCTGCACGTTCAGGCAGGTGTCGAGCACGTCGGACGAGGTCATGCCCTGGTGCACAAAACGCGCCTCTTCCGAGCCCACATGTTCAGCCAGATGGGTCAGGAAGGCGATGACGTCGTGCTTGGTCACGGCTTCGATCTCGTCGATGCGGGCCACGTCGAACTCGACATCTTTGGCTTTCCACACGGCGTCTGCATTTTCGCGCGGGATCACGCCCAGATCGGCCATGGCATCGCAGGCATGTGCCTCGATCTCGTACCAGATTTTGAACTTGGTTTCGGGCGACCAGATGGCGACCATGTCGGGGCGGGCATAACGAGGGATCATCGGCGAAGCCTTTTTCGGTTGGTTGGCAGTCGCGCTTCTCATAAACTGCCGCGATGCAGCGAACAAGGGATGCGTGCCGGGAATGGGCGCGCGGGGCCAATGTTTGCGACGAAAAAGGGGAGTACGGGGTGAAACTCGTGGATTTTTTGGGGCATTGGCGCATTGAGCGTGAGATTGTCGAGCAGGCAGGAGCGGTGCATCGCCTGTCTGGGACGGCCACGTTCTCCGCCGTGCCGGAGGGGCTGCTTTATCGCGAGGAGGGGCAGCTTGTGACGGCACAGGGCCACAGTTTCAGCGCAAGCCGTATCTATCATTGGCGCGATGCCGGTGCGGGGCAAATTCAGGTGCTGTTCGAGGATGGGCGTGACTTTCACTATGTCGACCTTGAAGGCGGTCAGCCCCGTGATCAGCACTGGTGTGACCCGGATATGTATCACGTTTCCTACAGTTTCGGGGATTGGCCAAACTGGTCATCCTCGTGGACTGTGTCAGGGCCGCGCAAGGATTATCGGATGGTGACGCGGTACTGGCGATAGGGTTCGATGGCTCACTTCGTGAGCCTGTGGGGGCTTTGCCCCCGCGCCATACGGCGCTCCCCCAAGGTACTTATGACAAGAAAATGTGATCAGTGGATACGCATTCGGCTTTCGGACTGCGCACGGTAGTGGTCGAGGCGCGAGGCGAGGGTGCCTGTGTGGAGTTCCAACTTGTGGCCATCAGGGTCGCGGAAGTAGAGCGAGGCACCTTCGGAGCTGTTGTCCTGCCAAAGTTCGGCGTGATTTGCGATCAGTTCGGAAAGCCTCGGGAAATCGGCCTCTGAACAGGTTAGCGCGATATGGGTGTAGTCGTTGCGCGGTGCAATAGGCGCGTCTGACAGGGTCAGGCACAACCACAACTCGCCCAATTCCAGATAGGCCCCGCGCGGCCAGTCCGCGCGCAGGGTCCCGCCCAGAATATCCGTGTAAAACCAAATGGATCGCGGAAGGTCGTTCACCGCAAGGGTGATGTGGTTCACCCCGGTGATCATGATCAGAACCCGTCGTTTGCGCCCTGTTGCCAGGCTTTGACCAGGTTGCCGAAGCGGGTGAACTGTGCCTCGAAGGACAGTTCGACCGTGCCGATTGGACCGTGGCGCTGCTTGCCGATGATGACCTCGGCCTTGCCGTGCAAGTTGGACATTTCTTCCTGCCAGGCCGCCATGCGGTCCAGCTCGTGATCGCCGGGCTTTTCGCGCTCTTTGTAATATTCCTCGCGGAACACGAACATGACCACATCGGCGTCCTGCTCGATCGAGCCCGATTCCCTGAGGTCAGACAGCTGCGGGCGTTTATCATCACGGCTTTCCACCTGACGCGACAGCTGGGACAGGGCGATGACCGGGATGTTCAGCTCTTTGGCGATGGCTTTCATCCCCATCGAAATCTCGGCAATCTCGTTCACCCGGTTGTCGGACATGCCGCGGCAGAGCTGCAGATAGTCGATGATCAAAAGGTCCAACCCATGGGTGCGTTTCAGGCGGCGCGCGCGGGCGGCCAACTGGCTGATCGGCAGGGCAGGGGTGTCGTCAATGAACAGCGGGCAGCTTTCCAGATCTTTGGCGGCCTGCACGAACCGGCGAAACTCACCTTCGTCCATGTCACCTTGACGGATCTTGTGGGACGAGATTTCAGACGCCTCGGCGAGGATACGACCTGCAAGCTGCTCGGCTGACATCTCGAGCGAGAAAAACCCAACCACGCCGCCGGAAATGGCCCCTTCGGACCCGTCGGGCTTGGTGCCTTTCTTATAGGCTTTGGCCACGTTGAAGGCGATGTTGGTGGCCAGCGAGGTTTTCCCCATCGAAGGGCGACCAGCGAGGATCAGAAGGTCAGATGGGTGCAGCCCACCCAGTTTGCCGTCCATATCCGTCAACCCGGTGGAAATCCCGGCCAACCCGCCTTCGCGTTGATAGGCGGCATTGGCGACCTGCACCGCGTCGGTAACGGCTTTCAGGAAGCTTTGAAACCCGGTGTCGGCCTGTCCGGCCTCGCCCAGTTTATAAAGCGCCTGTTCGGCCTCGACGATCTGCTCTTTCGGCTCGGACGAGATGTCGACCTTCAGCGCCTTGGCCGAAATGTCCTGCCCCAGCTGGATCAGCTCGCGGCGGATCGCCAGATCATAGATCATCTGGGCATAGTCACGCGCTGCAAAGCTTGAGATTGCAGCCCCCGCAAGACGGGCCAGATAGGCCGGACCGCCCAGCTCCTTCAGCCCCTCATCATCTTCCATGAAGGTCTTCAGCGTCACGGGGCTGGCCAGCGCGTTCTTGGAAATGCGGCTGGCGGCAATCTCCCAGATGCGCGCGTGCACGGGTTCATAGAAATGGCCCGCATTGATGATCGAGGCCACGCGGTCATAGACGTCATTATTGGTCAGGATCGCGCCCAGCAGCTGCTGTTCCGCCTCGATGTGGTGGGGCAGGCTGTCCTGCACCTCACCACTCTTGCCTGCGTTTTCGCCCTGCTGAATGCTGCTGATCTCGTTCATGCCCATGTGCCCCTTCGAGGCGGAGTATTATGCCCTGACCATGGTCATGGCAAAATGTATGTTCCTGTGGGAAACCTGTGGATAACAGCCTACCATATTTGGTGTGCCGAGGCACGGTATTTCCCAGATGAAGTGGGTTCTGTCAGGATTTCATCCGCTCGGCCTGCCAGCCGCGCGGGTCTTTCAGGAACCGTTCCACCTCGTCTAGCGTCTCGGTTGTAAAGGCGCCTTGCGCCTTCGCCTCGGCCAAAACATCCCACCATGTGCACAGGTGAATGAGCTGAACGCCATGATCGGACAGGGTTTTTTCCGTCTCGGGGAAGATGTCGTAGTAAAAGATCACCGCCGTGGCACCACAGGTGGCGCCGGTGTCGCGAATCGCGTCGACAAAGGACAGCTTTGATCCACCATCGGTGGTCAGATCCTCGACCAAAAGCACGCGCTGATCGTCGCTCATCGCGCCTTCGATCCGGGCGTTTTTGCCGTAGCCCTTGGGTTTCTTACGCACATAGGTCATCGGCAGGGCCAGACGTTCGGCCACCCAGGCCCCAAAGGGAATGCCCGCGGTTTCGCCGCCTGCGATGTTGTCAAACGCCTCGAAACCGGCTTCGCGCATGATCGTCACGGCCATGAAATCCATCAGCGTTGAGCGGATGCGCGGGAAGCTGATCAGCTTGCGGCAGTCGATATAGCTGGGGCTGGGCAGGCCCGAGGCCAGCGTGAAGGGTTCATCCGTGTTGAAGTTCACCGCGCCGATTTCCAGCAGCATGCGGGCGGTCAGGCGGGCGATTTCTTCTTTCGCGGGGAAGGTCGAAGGGATCATGGCAGTGGTCCTATGTGGTCGGGCGGTCTGTTCAGGTGGTCGGCTCAGGCGTCAACGCGCCAATGCAGAGGGAAGCCGGGGTCAAACGTGGTCACCGTGTGTTCGCCCGCTTGCAGGGTCGCGGGATAGATGACGGGCGCGTCGCCCTTGGTGAGCGTGATCGTGTCTTCGTTCACCGGCAGGCCATAGAAGGCGGGGCCGTGCAGCGAAGTAAAGCCCTCGAGCTTGTCCAGCGCGCCTTCGGCCTCGAAGGCTTCGGCAAGGATCGACAGGGCGTTGGGCGCGGTAAAGCACCCCGCTGAACAGCATTCGCTTTCCTTGGCATGGGTCGGGTGCGGGGCGCTGTCAGTGCCCAGGAAAAACCGTGGGTCGCCGGATGTGGCCGCAGCCATCAGCGCCTCGCGGTGTTCGCCGCGTTTCAGGATTGGCAGGCAATAATAATGCGGGCGCATGCCGCCAACCAACATGTCATTGCGGTCAAGGATCAGGTGCTGCACGGTGATGGTGGCGCCAAGACCGGTGTCATTGGCTTTCACGTAATCGGCACCGTTTTTGGTGGTGATATGCTCCATCACCACGCGCAGGTCGGGCGTGGCGCGGCGGATCGGATCGAGCACACGGTCGATGAACACCGCCTCGCGGTCGAAAATGTCTATCTCTTTGTCGGTGACTTCGCCGTGAACGCACAGGGGGCAGCCAATTTCAGCCATCTTTTCCAGCACCGGGCGCACTTTGTCGAAGTTCTGCACGCCGCTGGAGGAGTTCGTCGTGGCGCCAGCGGGGTAAAGCTTCACCGAGGTGATCAGGCCCGACGCATGGGCAGCGGCCAGATCGTCCGGGTCCGTTTCCTCGGTCAGATAAAGCGTCATCAGCGGCTCGAACGACATGCCGGCGGGCAGGGCGGTCATGATGCGGTCGCGATAGGCAGTGGCATCGGCCCCGGTCACCACGGGCGGCACGAGGTTCGGCATGACAATGGCACGGGCAAAGTGCCGTGCGGTTTCAGGCAGGACGGTCTTCAGCATCTCGCCATCGCGCAGATGCAGGTGCCAGTCGTCGGGGCGGCGGATCGTAAGTGTCTGGGTCATCGCCCAGAGCTTTAACGCAGCGCCGCGCCGCGTTCCAGTGGAAAGCGCAACACGATGCCTATCACAAAGTGGCGCGCTGGTTCTGTGTTAGAGCGTTTCGGGATAGGCTTGAGGACATGCTTGTTCCGAAGCGCCCACGACATTGATATCTCTTACTGCGTTTCGGTTTTCTGCTGTCTCAGGCTAGAACCGAGAGGCTCTAGTTTGGCAGCATTTCGATGAGGTCGAAATCTTCGGCCTCATCCTCTTCGCTTGCGACCATGCCGGGCAAAAGCGCCTGAAACGGGATCTTTGGCGCCTTTGGTGTGGTTGTAACCAGTGTGGTGGCCTGCGCACGATAGAAACGTGGGTTTGACAGGATCGCTTGAGGCAGCAGCGAGGGGTCAAAGACGCGCTTTGCGTGGCGCATGACGGATACCTCGAAGGTAGCGCCCGTCAGGTCAGCATCGCTCGCATCTTCGCGGTAGTGACGTTTCAACTCGTCTTCACGCGCGTGCAGGCGGCGCAGTTCGGCCCGGATATGGGCCAGTTCATCAGCGGGGTGAAGGGGCATATCCTGCGCTGAGCCGCGGGGTTGGGTTGCGCCGGGCAAGGCGATCGGGGTGCCAGAAATGGGGGTGCGAATCTGTTTCATGCCCTCATCTTGCGGCGGGCGTGGTTAAGAAACGTTTACTTCAAACTGTAGAATTCGGTGGGTCCCAGTGACCCTTTTCAGCCCTGCGCCAATTCGGCCTCAAGCGCGGCTTCAGCGCGTTTCAGGGACCGTTTGAAGCGCGGAGCATGGCGGCGCGAGGCCACATTTCCGGCCAGCGCTTTCACCAAAAGATGGCGCTTGTCTTCTTCCAGCCGGTTCAGAAGCCGGTGCAGATATGGCCCGTGATCGCGGCGCGCGCGCAAAAGCTCGTGGCAGGTCTGAGCGTCCAAAGCGCTGGCGCCTGCAAGCTCGATCAGCTCGGGCAGAACATCCATTTTTTCAAGCGTTTCGCCAATGTTTTCGCCCATGCGGCGGCACAGAATACGATGGATGTTTTCGCCATCAAACAGCGAGGCGTGCATGCTGTCTTCGGGCAGTTCGGGATCATAGAAGATGAAGACATCTTCGGCCATTTCCACCATGTCCGGCGCATAGCCATATCGATCCGTGAACGAGGTCCGCCGCATCGCGGGGAAGCGCTGGTCCCATTCCGCGCGCGCCGGGTCGAGCGTCGCCTGAGGTTGTACGGCAATCACTGTCACATCCGGTGCCACGACCGAGAAAGCTGCGGCGGCATAGCCGCACATGCCCGCGCCATAAAAAACGACCTTCTCAAATTCTTCAAAGAAGCCGTCTTCGACGAGCCGGTCAAAATAGCCAAACACCGCTTTGTCGCGAAACCAGCTGTCTTCATGCGCCAAAAGGCACAGGTGCGACCAGCCGTTTTCGGCCACAAGTGACCATCCCAGCGGATCGCCATCGCCATCTTCCGTTCTCAGGTCAGCGGCACGTTCGAAGGTGACCAGAAGCGTGGTGCCTTCATCCGTCAGGATCGCCGAATGGTTCGGGCCGACGGGTTCGAAATATCCACGCAGGTCGCCGTCCTCTTCGAGGCGCTCAAGCCAAAGCTCATCCTGCGCTTCGGCATGGGCCTGCGCAGAGCTCTTGTCAGTGGCTGGCAGGGTTTCCTGCATGGCGGTTCCTCGAAATCAAACTGTCATCAACGGCTTTGCTATAGAGTAATGCGGGCGCGTTTGCGTGGGCAATAGGGCAAAAGCAGGGAAAACTATTAATAAATTGCTACTTTGTTGCCTGTTGGTGGTCAATCACGACCACCGCCTTGGATTTGCGTGTGTTTCAGCAACTCGGCCGCAATGTGCGGCTGCAATGGCTGCGCAGGCGGGGTCATCATCAACCGTCCCATAAGGGCGCGGCAGGCCTCGTCTTTCATCAGGGTTTCATAGCGTTTTGTGCGCCATGTCACGGCGGTTTGGTGCAGGCTGGACAGCGTGGGATCGGCGTGAAAACGGCTCAGGATGGGCTGGCTCAGATGGGTGGCCTTCAGGATCGACGGGTCATCTTCATCCGACCAGTTGCGTTCGCACCAATAATCCATGCCCATCAGATCCTCGCCCCGGTTCACCCGGCCACGGTCGCGTTTCAGAAGGTAGCTTTCCATCGCCCCCAGCGCATAGTGATTAAGCTGCACAAGGTCATAGTTGGGCTGGTTGAAGGCCGAGAAGATGCCCTGCCGGCGGAACCGGGGGGCAAGCTCGCGCCCACAGCCGTCAAACCAGCGCGTGCTGTCCGCGCCCTCTTTCGGGGCACGTGGGCGGTGCACGCCCAGTTTCGCGTAAGCCCCCGTGTTGCGATAGAGCGTTTTGAACAGAAAGGCGCGCCACGGCCAGAGCATCACTGCAGGTGCCGCGCGGGTAAACTCTTGCGTCACGGGCACGTCACGATAGCGCACGATGCCCGCATTGCCGAACATGCGCCATGTCAGGGTGATGGCATCGGCATCGGGCAAAGCGCCCACAAGCGCGGGCAGGGTGCGGTCGCCCACATGCACGTTCACGAACTCGTCTATATCCAGCACCACCAGCCAATCCGCATCTTTGACCAGCGGATGTTTGTCGGCGCGTTTCAGGCCGGTGAACTGGATGCCGCCCTGATCATAGGGGCCGTCATTGCGGATATGGGCGATCTCGCCCATCTCGTCGAGCCGGTCCAGCATGGCATCCGTGCCATCGTCGCAGTCATTGGACAGAACCACCACATCGGTCACACCAATGCCTTTGTGATGGGCCAGCCATTCCAGCAAAAAAGCCCCTTCGTTTTTCACGCAGAGAATGGCGGTGATGCGCATAAGGTCGACCCCGTGGTTTTCCTCATGGGTGTCAGAGCCTTGGCCCCCTGTCAACGTCGGGGCGGGTTCAGGTGCGACTGAGTCGCGTGGTCATCAGGCCCATGGTGATCAACACACCCGCACCCATCCGGTTCATCCATGTCAGCACCGATGGGCGGCGGATCTGGCGGCGCAGCTTGTCGGCAAGCAGCGCATAGGCCAGCGCATTCACCGCCGCCAGCCCGACAAATGTGGCCGTCAGGATCGCGGCTTGCGGGGCAAAGGCGCTGTCAGTTGACATGAACTGCGGCACGAAGGCGATGAAGAAGGGGATGGATTTGGGGTTCAGTGCCGTGACGGCGGCGGCGTGCCAGAATACATCGCGCGCGGGTTTCTCATCCGGGGCGGTTAGGTCCATGCGGGCGGGGGGCGCGCGCAAAAGCTTCACGCCCAGATAAACCAGATAGACCGCGCCCACCCATTTCAGCACCGTGAACAATGTGGCAGAGGCCATGACCAACGCCCCCAGCCCCACAAGGCAGGTGACCATGGCCACCAGATCCCCCAGTGCCACGCCAAGCGCCATGCCCACGGCCACGCGGCGCCCCTGTGTCAGCGCATAGCTCATCACCAAAAGCACGGTCGGTCCGGGGATGGGCAGGAAGAGAATACAGGTGGCGACGAAGGCAAGCCAAAGGTCCAGAGGCATCACAAGCTCCTATGAAAGATGGCCAAGCAAGCCAGCCGAATGGCCCCCTGTCAACCCGCCCCCGGGCCTGCGCGTCAATCCGTCCATTGACTTCGTTGCATTTCGGATGAATAACATATTCACATTAATGAATGCAAAAGGGGGTGTCTCATGACACTGAATTGGAAAATCGGTGGGCTGGCGCTGGGCCTTGTGTTCTTCCTGGCCGTGCTGCTGGTCAAGCCGATCGGGGTGTCGACCCAGTTCGTGATCCTTGATGGGATCATTGCAGATGCGGTGAACCCGGATCTGGTGACCAAGACCGAGGACGGCTATAGCTCGACCAACGCCTATCTCGCCAAATCGAACGGCAAATACGCGAAATCCGTGGCCAATCCGCTGAACTACAGCTTTGTCTTTGTCATTGCGATGATGGTCGGGGCCTTCCTGTCGGCAATCCTGCGTGGCGGCAATGGGGCGGATGAAAACAAACTGCCTGCGATCCACTATGAAAACTTCGGCGACACGCCAATGACGCGCTATGCCATCGCCTTTGTCGGCGGGCTTATCGTGGTTTATGGTGCGCGTCTGGCGGGGGGGTGCACCTCGGGCCACATGATGTCGGGCATGATGCAAACCTCGCTGTCGGGCTACATCTTTGCCGCTGGCGCTTTTGCGGCGGCGGTGCCCGTGGCCATGATGACTTACAGGAAAGGATAAGACATGCAGATTGTACTTGCTTTGGTGATCGGTGCGGCGTTTGGCTTTGTCCTTGACCGGATCGGCGCCACCAACCCCTCGGTTCTGATCCGCATGCTGAGCCTGCGCGCGCTGGGCCTGATGAAAGCGATCCTTCTGGCCATTGGTGTCGGGTCGATCCTGATGTTTGGTGGCCAGATGGCCGGTCTGGTCGATGTGGGCCATATGTCGGTGAAAACCGCCTATGTGGGTGTCTTTGTCGGCGGGCTTCTTCTGGGTGCGGGCTGGGCGCTGTCGGGTTTTTGTCCGGGCACCGGCGTTGCGGCGGCAGCAACGGGTCGCAAGGATGCGCTGTTCTTCATCCTCGGCGGGTTGCTGGGCGCTGCGGCTTACATGATCACCTACCCGTCGGTGAAAGCCACCGGGATGCTGGATGCCATCGCAGGCGGCAAGGTCACGCTGGGCACCGTACCGGGGGCGAAATACGAGGGCCTCATGGCGCTGCCGGGGGACGTGCTGGGCATCGTCTTGGGCCTGATCTTCGTGGCCGTGGCTTTTGCGGTCCCCGAAGCGCCGCGCGGTGATGCAATCCCGGCCCCGGCCGAGTGATCCCATCCATGACATGACCTTCAGAAAGGGCCGCCACCTGCGGCCCTTTCCCTTGCAAGGCATGCGGGGACAGCCCACATAGGGCAAAACCAACCCCGAGGCCACCGTGGAGGCCACCGTGGAGACCACTGTGACACATATTCCCCCTTCAAGCTTCGACCGCATCCCCGAGCTGGCGCTGGACTGGATTGCGAAAGGCCGCGCGGTCGCCATTGCCACCGTCGCCTATACATGGGGCAGCGCCCCACGCCCCACGGGAAGCCAGATGCTGATTGCCGACAGTGGCGAGATTGAAGGCTCGGTTTCGGGCGGATGTGTCGAGGGCGCGGTCGTGCTGGAAGCACAAGAGGCGCTGCGCGATGGCCGCTGCCGGGTGTTGGAATTTGGCGTCTCGGGCGAGGATGCGTTTTCCGCAGGGCTTGCCTGTGGTGGTGAAATCAAAGTGTTGGTCGAACCGGTGGGCGAGGACATTGGCGCGGGTCAGGGTCTGCCATTGGCAATGTTGCGGGATCTGGTGGCCGCCCGTGCCGCGCGCCAAACTGTTTCATACCATTTGCAGTTTGATGGGTGGCGGCGCGCGCTGCGCCCGGCGCATGGCGGCGATGAAACCAGCCTGTCTGAAGAGCTGTTTGCCCATCTGCATGCCCCGCCTTTGCGCTTGATCATTGCCGGCGCGGTGCATGTGGCACAGGCGTTGATCCCGATGGCGCAGATTGTTGGCTATGATGTGACCCTGATTGATCCCCGCGGCGCATTTGCCACCGCCGACCGCTTTCCCGGCGTGACCCTCTATGAGGACTACCCCGACGAGGTGCTGGCTGATCTGTCGCTGGACCGCCGCACCGCCATTGTCACGCTGGCCCATGATCCGAAAATTGACGATCCGGCGTTGGAGGCCGGGTTGAACGCGCCGGTTTTCTATATCGGGTCGCTTGGCTCTCGCCGCACGCAGGGGCAACGGCTGGACCGGCTGGCCGCGCGCGGGTTCTCGCCCGAGCAGCTCAGGCGCATTCACGGTCCGGTGGGGCTTGATATCGGATCAGTTGGACCGGCGGAAATCGCCGTGTCGATCATGGCCGAGCTGGTGGCCCGGCAGCGCGCTCAACCCTGACGGGCCAACACAAGGAATCGTGCACAAAGGATGGCAGAAAAGCCGACCGCCAGCGCTGTGGTCTCGCCCATCATTGGCAGCAACAGCAGGTATATTCCGCCGCCAACAATAGAGATCGTGGCATAGAGGTCTTCTTTCAGAAGGCTTGGGGTCATGTTGCACAGAAGATCCCGGATCATCCCGCCGGCTGTGCCCGTGATGCACCCCAGAACCACTGCCATCAGGGGATGGGTGCCGGCCTCCAGCGCGATATTCACGCCGGTCAGTGTGAAAAGCGCAAGGCCAACCGCGTCCAGATGCATCAGAACGGTCAACCGTCGCCCATTGCCCGCCGTCATGCGGCTGGCGACAAGGAACCCGATCAATGCCACGGGAACGGCCACCGCGAAATAGCGCATATCGGTGATCCAGAACACCGGGGTCCGTCCCAAGAACAGGTCGCGCAACGTGCCGCCCCCCATGCCGGTCGCGATGGCAAGTACAGTGGCCCCAAAGGCGTCCATCCCGGCGCGATGTGCCTGGATCGAGGCCGAGGCCGCCATCACCGCTGTTGCCAGCAAGGTGAGTATGAGGATGACAAATGAGAGCGTTTCCATATGGTCACTCTAGCGGGCGGGTGCATCCGCGCAATCTCTGTTGCTCAACAAAAAAACGCCCCGCTAGGGCGGGGCGTTTTCCTATCTGTTCGTTATGGGCTTATTTCGGCATCGGGCCGATCATCATGACCATCTGGCGGCCTTCCATCTTGGGCATGTTTTCAACCTTGCCCAATTCCTTGATGTCTTCAGCCACACGTTCCAAAAGCTCACGGCCCAGATTCTGGTGCGCCATCTCGCGGCCACGGAACCGCAAGGTCACCTTCACCTTGTCGCCGTTTTCAAGGAATTTCACCACGTTGCGCATCTTCACGTCATAGTCATGCGTGTCGGTGTTCGGGCGGAACTTGACCTCTTTGACCTCGATGGTCTTTTGCTTTTTGCGCGCTTCGCTTTCGCGTTTCTGCTGTTCATATTTGAACTTGCCGAAATCCATGATCTTGCACACGGGCGGGTTCGCGTTGGGCGAGATTTCCACCAGGTCGAGCCCTGCCTGTTCAGCAAGCTCCATGCCACGCGCGGGCGTCACAACGCCCTCGTTTTCGCCATCGGCGCCGATCAGTCGGATTTCAGTGGCCCGGATGCGTCCGTTGACGCGGGGGCCGGTGTCGCGCTGCGGGGGCGCGTTATGAGGTCTGCGGGCTATGGTGCCATTCCTTCTGTGGTTTCGCAAAGTTGCCGGGTGGGAAGGTAAAGCCGCCAGCGCTGCCTTTCAAGCCGATAGTTGCGTCAATCTGGGCGTTTTGACGCGCATTCGGCGAAACTCCCCTTGCACCCACGCGTTGAAAGGCTCACATCAAGCCTGTTATTGCGCGGCAAGGGATGTTGTTGCGCCTGTAAAGACAAGTTTGAGGAAGTCGACATGAACAAATCCATCATTGCTGTCCTGGTTGTGATCGCTGCCGCCTTTGGCGGATACAAGTGGTACGAAGGCAATCAGGCGAAAATGGCTGCCGAAGAGGCTGCTGCGACAGCTGAAGCGGAAACCAAAGCCGCTGAAGAAGCCGCCGCTGCTGCCGCTGCTCAGGCAGAGGCCGAAGCCAAAGCTGCAGAAGAAGCCGCTGCCGCCGAAGCTGCTGCCGCTGCTGAAGCCGCCGCAAGTGCTGCCGAAGAAGCCGCAAGCGCTGCCGAAGCCGCCGCAAGTGCCGCGACTGAAGCCGCCAGCGATGCAGCGCAAGCTGTGACCGAAGCGGCAGGCAACGCTGTGGACGGCGCCGTAGACGCTGTAACCGAAGCCGTCACCGGCGTGGTGGGTGAAAGCGAAGCCGTGACCAACGCCATCGGGTCGCTTGCCGACGCCGCCAAAGACGCGGTTGCAGGCGCGGCCGAAGGGGCTGCAGAAGCCGCAGGTGAGGCCGCGGGCAATGTTGCACAGACGGTCACCGGTGAAGAAGCCGCTGCACCCGCCGCTGCTGAAGAAGCCCCCGCTGCTGAAGCTCCTGCAGAGGAAGCCCCCGCCGAGGAAGCTCCTGCTGCTGAAGCGCCTGCAGAGGAAGCCGCTGCAGAAGAAGCACCGGCGGAAGAAGCTGGTATGATGGACGCCGCCAAGACCCTGCTGACCCCGGAAGGGTTCGACGCAGCCAAAGTGGGCGAGATGATCGACGGCTCCAACCTGAACGATCAAACCAAGATGGCTCTGAAAACCGCTGCTGACGCTGCCGCCAACAACCCGGCACTTCTGCAGGCTGCCATTGAGCAGATCAAAGGCGCGCTTGGCATGTAAGCCAAAGGCAACTGCAAGACACAAAACCGCGCGGTTCCCACCGCGCGGTTTTTTTGTGGGCGATTGAATATGTATGACAGGCGTCAGCTCGGGCAATGCGCTGCGCTTTATGTGTTCAAAAAAGAAAGGCGGTGCTGTCGCACCGCCTCGCCGAACTCCGAGGGATTGCGTCTTCCTTAGTCCAGGAAGGCTTTCTCAACCACATATTGTGCGGGTTTGGAGTTTGCCCCTTCTTCAAGCCCGTATTCCTCAAGCATGTCCTTGAGTTCCAGGTTGAAAGCCAGATTGCCGCAGATCATCGCGCGATCGTTTTTGGGGCAGATCGGTTCGACACCCAGATCTTTGAACGCCTCGCCCGAGCGCATCAGGTCGGTGATGCGGCCCATTTTGGGGCTCTCTTCGCGGGTGGTGGTCGGGTAGTATTTGATCTTCTTCCAGAAACCCTCGCCGATCACCTCGTTCAGAAGCTCGTCTTCCTTCAGCGCCTCGATCAGGTTGGCGCCATAGGTCAGCTCGCCCACTTCGCGGCAGGTATGGGTGATGATCACCTCGTCGTAATCCTCGTATGTCTGCGGTTCGCGCAGAAGCGAGGCGAAGGGGGCAAAGCCGGTGCCGGTGGCAAAGAACCAGATGCGTTTGCCGGGGATCAGCGCGTCATGCACCAAGGTGCCCACGGGTTTGGGGCGCAGGATGATCTCATCCCCCACCTTGATGTGCTGCAGCTTCGATGTCAGCGGGCCATCGGGCACTTTGATCGAGTAAAACTCCAGCTCTTCATCCCAGCTGGGCGAGGCGATCGAATAGGCGCGCAGAAGCGGCTTTTGCTTGCCGGTTTTGGGATCAGGGTCGCCCATCAGGCCGATCATCACAAACTCGCCGGACCGGAACCGCAGGGTCTGCGGCCGTGTGCAGCGGAACCGAAACAGGCGATCGGTGTAATGTTCCACATCGGTCACGGTCTGCGCGTCGGGCAGGGTGGGGACCGGTTTTACTTTGGTTTCAGCATCCATAACGGGCGTCACTTCATTCATCAGCGTAAAGCGAGGCACGATGCCCCGCCCTTTCTTGTCAGTGTATATAGGGAGGTCGCGACGGGCGGTCTAGCCGGTCATCCGCGACCTATAGTCATAGGCTTTCCAGTCGGCCCGGTATTGCCATTCGGCTTCGGGCTGGCGCTGGGCCAGCTCGTCCGAAATCTCGACCTCGTCAAAGCCCGAGCGACGCGCCATGGCGTATTGGTCCGAAATCACATGGCCATGGGCGCGCAGGCGACCGTCATAGCCCAGAAGGCGCAGCTGACGACCCAGCGTGAAGCCGCGCCCATCCGCGAAGGACGGAAAGTCGATGCGAATGGCGGGCACGCCCACCATCAGATCAGCCAGCGCTGTCGGATCGGCGTCCGAGGCAATGTGCAACCCGCGCGTGTCATTGGCGGCGCGCTCGTTCGGGCTGGCGAACCCTTCGGTCCAGTCGTCACGGGCAAAGCCGTTATCGGTTACAATCACGCTCATGCTTCTGCTCCAATTCTAACCATCTTTCCGTCGACAAAGTGAATGCCGCATTCCGTCTTCTCAGCCCCACGCCAACGTCCGGCGCGGGGGTCTTCGCCGGGTTTCACAGCCGATGTACAGGGCGCACAGCCGATCGACGGGAAGCCCCGCGAGACCAGCGGGTGCTTGGGCAGGCGGTTGTTGATCAGGTAGTCCTGCACGTCTGACGCCGCCCAATGGGCCAGCGGGTTGACCTTCAGCAGACCATCTTCAGCCTCGAAAAACTCCAGATCGACACGTTTGCCACCCTGAAAGCGTTTGCGTCCGGTGATCCAGCCGTCAAACCCTTTGAGCGCCCGGTCCAGCGGCTCGACCTTGCGCAACGCGCAGCAGGCGTCCGTGTCGGCCAGATGCAGAATGTTGTCCGGGTCGCGGGCGAACAGCTCTTCCGGGTCCGGGTGAATAACCCGCACGTCGGTCAGGCCCAGTTTCTCGGCCACCTCAACCTGATAGTCGAGCGTTTCCTGAAACAGCATCTGCGTGTCCAGAAAGATCACCGGAACGGTGCGGTCGACCTTGGCCACCAGATGCAAAAGCACAACGCTTTCCGCGCCGAAGCTGGAGACAAGAGCAAGCGCGCCAATGGTGCTATCTGACAGCGCCCGTTCCACGACAGATGTTGCGGAATGGTGCCGGTAGCGCAGGTTAAGATCAGTCGCCCGCTCGGCCGCGGGGGGGAGGGGGATTTCAAGCGGCATGTGTCTTGTCCTCCTCTGGATAAAGGGCGGCTTTGAACGGCGCTTCGCCCAGACGGCGATAGGCGTCGATGAAGGTCTCGCTTTCGTCCTCGCGCAGTTCCAGATAGGCCAGCACAAGGCGTTCGATGGCTGGCACGATCTGGTCGTAGGCAAAGCCGGGACCTGCCCGTTTGCCAATCACCGTGTCGGGGCCCGCGTCACCGCCAAGGGTGATCTGGTAGTTTTCCACGCCCGCGCGATCCAGCCCCAGAATGCCGATATGGCCCAGGTGGTGGTGCCCACAGGCGTTGATGCAGCCCGAGATTTTGATCTGCAGGTGACCGATATCATGCTCGATCTTCAACGCGTCGAAACGTTCTGCAATCTCTTGCGCGACGGGGATTGAGCGGGCCGTGGCCAGCGCGCAGTAGTCCATGCCCGGGCAGGCGATGATGTCCGAGATCAGACCGGCATTTGCGGTCGCCATGCCATGCGCGCGCAGAGCCGCAAAGATCGCAGGCAGGTCCGAACGGTGGACATGCGGGAAGATCACGTTTTGCTCGTGGCTGATGCGGATGTCGCCATGACCGAACTCTTCTGCCAGATCGGCCAGAACACGCATCTGATCCGCGCTGGCATCCCCCGGCGTGGCCCCATGGGCCTTCATCGAGATCGTGACGATCCCGTAGCCCTCGGCGCGGTGGTCATCCACGTTGGTGTCGCTCCACGACCGGAAGACCGGGTCTGTGTCGCGCGCTGCGTGGTAATGCGCCAGCGATGCGGTTTTGAAGTCAGGGGCCGTGAAATCCGCGGCGATACCTGCGAAGTGCTCCTGGTCCACACCGGAAAACAGCGGACGCAGTTGGGCAAAGCGGGCTTCGACCAGATCAAAGATCTTGTCGATCCCGTTCTCCATCGTGGTGATCTTGATGCGGGCTTTGTACTTGTTATCGCGGCGACCCAGCGTGTTGTAGACGCTGACGACGGCCTCGACATAAGGCAAGAGATCGGCGCGCGGCAGGAAGTCTTTCAGGACCTGACCGACGACGGGCGTGCGGCCAAGACCGCCCCCGACGAGGATTTGGTAGCCCACCTCTCCGGCGTCGTTTTTCACGATGCGGATACCGATGTCATGCGCCTTTGTGACAGCACGGTCGGCTTTCGATCCGGTCACAGCCAGCTTGAATTTGCGCGGCAGGAATTGGAATTCCGGGTGGTCAGTGGACCACTGGCGCAAAAGCTCCGCCGTGGGGCGGGGGTCTTCCACCTCGTCCGCAGCCGCACCAGCAAAGTGATCAGCTGTCACGTTGCGGATCGTGTTGCCCGAGGTTTGGATCGCGTGCATGCCCACATCTGCCAGCGCGTCCAGCATGTCCGGGATGTCTGACAGGCGCGGCCAGTTGAACTGGATGTTCTGGCGCGTGGTCCAGTGGCCATAGCCCTTGTCCCAACGCTCAGCAATCATCGCCAGCTGGCGCATCTGGTGCGGGTTCAATGACCCATAGGGGATCGCGACGCGCAGCATGTAGGCGTGCAGCTGCAGATAGACGCCGTTCATCAGGCGCAGCGGTTTAAACTCGTCTTCGGTCAGCGCCCCCGAGATGCGGCGGCCAACTTGTTCGCGGAACTGTGCCACACGGTTGCGCACGAAGCCTTCGTCGAAATGGTTGTAATCATACATTGGCCACGGCCTCCGATGCCGCTTGCTGTGTTTGCTTACCGTGGAAACGGTTCGATGGGCCGGTGGCACGGAACGTTTCGCGGAAATGGGTCGGGACGGGTCCGGTCGCACCGGCGGCGGCGTCAGCCAGATAGGGGCCAACGGCCACCGCAGGATCAGCTTCCGCGCGGGCCAGTTGGGCGGTGGCCTCTGCCTCATCCTCGATCAGCCACGCCATACACATATCGCGCACCCATGACCCGTCACGGGCCAAATAGATCACGTCGCCTTCGATCAGGTCGTTGGCGGTTACCACTTTGGGGCTAAATGGGCGGGGCATAGCATGTCCTTTCCGGTTGCGTTCCCGCTCTATATAGGACATTTTCCCTGTAATCCGCGAGGTGGCGCGGCGAATAAGGAATGTTGTTTCGGTTTGCGCGCAGTTTGGAACGGGCGGACCAGAAGAGGGGAAAAAGCAGAATGTCTGTTCGGCTGGATGATATCGACCGGAAAATCCTGCGGGAGCTGCAACGCGATGCAGGCCAGTCGCTGGATGTGATCGCGAAGAAGGTCGGATCGTCGAAGACGCCGGTCTGGAACCGGATTCGCAAGATGCGCGAAGGCGGTGTGATCGGTCAGAACACCATGGTGATGGATGCCGAAAGCCTTGGGTTCGAGGCTTGTTTCTTCGTGCTGATCCGAACGGCCGAACATGATGCGGGCTGGCAGGAGGATTTCCTGAAAGCCCTGCATGCGCGCCCCGAAGTGATGGAAGCGCACCGGCTGGCAGGCGAGATCGACTATATCCTGAAGGTCCGCGTCGAAAACGCGCGTGCCTATGATGTTTTCTATCAGGCGCTGATTTCCGAGGTGAAAATCTTCAACGTCACCGCGCTTTTGTCGATGGAAGAGATCAAGTTCTCCACCGAGCTGCCGATCTGATCACACGCGCACCATCAGCCGTTCCAACCCGTGGAAATGATAGACATTTCCAAATTGTGGCGGAGCGGTCATTTGCAAATCTGGGCAGCGGTCAAACAAGATCGGCAGCGCGTGTGCCAGCTCGAGCCGGGCAAGGGGCGCACCGATGCAAAAATGCGCGCCAGCCCCGAAAGACGTGTTTTGCTTTACCGGGCGCGCGGGGTCGAATGTTGAAGGGTCATCCCAGATGTCGGGATCGCGGTTGGCGGCACCCAGAAGCAAGCCGATCTCGTCGCCGCGTTTGAAGTCATGCCCATAAAGTCGTGTATCTTCATAGACATGGCGGGTGAACATATGCAGGGGCGGATCGATACGCAGAACCTCTTCCACCGTGGCGTCCACCTGATCAGGCGACAGCAGGGCAGGGGCAGCTCCCTGCTCAAGCAGGGTTTTCACGGCGATGGCCAGCGCATGTACCGTGGCTTCATGGCCGGCGTTCAAGAGCAGGATACAGGTTGAAATCAACTCGTCCGAGGAGAGTTTTTCACCATCTTCTTCGGCCGCAATCAGTTCTGTGATCAGATCGTCGCGCGGATCGTTGCGCCGTTCGTCGATATAGCTGCGCATGAAGCTTACAAAGGCCTCTGTGGCTGCGATGGCCGTATCTTCGATCTCGCGTGTGCGGCGGGCCTGATACATTGACACCATGGCGTTGGACCAGTTCAGAAGGTCATCGGCACGGTCTTCAGGCACGCCCAGAAGGCGGCAAATGATGATCACCGGAATACGGGTGGCGAAAGCAGGCAGAAGGTCAAACTCTGTGTCGGGGAATTGGTCGATCAAGCCCTGCGCAAGGGCTTCAATCTCGGGCCCAAGCCCGGCAATACGTCGCGATGTGAAGGCCCGCAGCACCAGCTTGCGCAGCCGGGTGTGGCGCGGGGCCTCCAGCTCCAGCATGGAATGCGCTTCGACATCGTAAAAGGGCTTCAGGTGATCAGGAATGTCGCGTGGCGTGACGGGTTCCCGCCCAAACCGACGATCGCGCAACAGCGCGTTCACCGCACGAAAGCTGACGGCCATGGGCAGATCGTAGTCTTCCCAGTAGAAAATATCACCTGCTGCACGGGCCAGATCATAGAACGCATAGGGGTCTTGGATGAAATCCGGGTCGGTCGGAGATTGGGAAAAACGTTTCATCCCCGCAGGATGGTCAACGCGGCGGGTCTTTGCAAGCGGTGCGGTGCGGCTATGGCCGCATGCCTGCGACAATTGATGAACGAGCGTTGTCTATCCGCCCTTCTCAAAACACAACGCCGGGTCCTTTCGGTCCCGGCGCTTACTTATTCACTTGCTACCTTGCCTCTTTTATTCAGGAAAGGTTGCAAAACTCTGAAAGCAGGCGGTTAATTTTTCAGCTTGCAGGTGTTGATCCCAAAGATCGAATAGAGCGGGCAGGAACCCATCGCCCCGGTGGCCAGTGGCACGATACCGATCAGCGCCCAGATCGGGCCACCTGCAAAGAAATACCAGCCCAGAAGAGCAAGGCCTGCGATGATGCGCAGGGCGCGATCGATGGTGCCTTCGTTACGTTTCAACATGTCAACTTCCTTTCCTCGTTTGAAAGACACCTAACATGCGCGGTGAAACAAGGCATGTGACGAGGTCACACAGAGGCTCAGAAAGCGGTGCCGTGGATCAGGTTTTGCAGGCCACGCGCGTCCAGCACCGTGACGGTGCCGCGCCCATGGGACACCAATCCCGCCTGTGCCATCTTCTCAAGCCGGCGCGAAATCACCTCGCGCGCGCTGCCAACGGCTGTGGCCATTTCGGCCTGTGTCATGTGCAAGCATCCATCCGGTCCCGCGCGTTCCAGCACCAAAGCGGCCAGACGGGCCTCGACCTTCATGAAGGACACGTTTTCAATCAACTGCATCATCGATTGCATGCGTTCCGCGAAGGCCGCAAAGACCAGCCGGCGGAACCCCGATGAACTGTCCAGAAGTGCAAAGAAGATATCGCGGGGGATCACGACAAGGCGGGCCGGGGTTTCGGCGGTCGCCTCTGCGGTATAGTCATCCCCGCCCAGCAGCCCCAATGTGGATTGGATGCAGCTTTGTCCGGGTGCCACGCGGTAAAGCAGAATGTCCCGCCCATTGGGTCCGATCAGATTTACGTCAACCTGACCGGACAGCATCACGACATAACCTTTCACCGCCTCGCCGGGACAAAACAGAACCGCATCCTTGGGCACGTCCATTGGCTCAAGCGTGTCCAGAAGAGCACGCGCGGGCGCGTCCAGTTTGGCAATGTCTTGTGTGTCCTGGGTCCAGCTCATGAGCGTTCAGGCCTCTGGCAGAGGTATCGATGACAAGAAAAAGGAGCAGCGCGCCGCCTTATTTTCTTGTTCCAAATACCTCGGGGGAGGGTCGCCCCGCAAGGGCGACCCGGGGGCAGCGCCCCTTTTGTCGCAGGTGCCTCAGCTGCGCCCGCGCTTCTCAAACCGCGGCAACATGGCCGAGAAATCCATGCCCAACCCGTCTTCGTTTTCGACGAATTGCGTATAAAGATCAGTTGCGGCCTGACCCATCGGGGTGTCGGCATCTGCGGCTTCGGCGGCCTGTTGGCTCAGGCGGAGGTCCTTCAGCATCAGTTCGGCGGCAAAGCCCGGCTGATAGTCATTGTCGGCAGGCGAGGCAGGGCCAACGCCCGGGGCGGGGCAATAGGCATTCATTGTCCAGCTGTAGCCTGACGAGGTCGACACGACGTCGAACATTTTCTGGCGGTCCAGCCCCAGCTTGTCAGCCAGCGCGAAGGCTTCACAGGTGCCGATCATGGTGATGCCAAGGATCATGTTGTTGCAGATCTTGGCCGCTTGACCTGCACCGCTGTCACCGCAGTGCACGGCTTTCTGACCCATGATGTCGAAAAGCGGATCGGCTTTTGCAAAGGCGTCTGCCGAGCCGCCTGCCATGAAGGTAAGCGTGCCGCCCGAAGCGCCGCCCACGCCACCTGACACGGGCGCATCCACGGGCAAAAGGCCAGCGGCTGCGGCCTGTTCAGCCACCGCGCGTGCGCTTTCGACGTCAACGGTCGAGCAATCCACAAAAGCCGCACCTTTGTCCATCACCGGCACGATCTCGGCGGCGACGGCGCGCAGGATCTGGCCGTTGGGCAGCATGGTCACGACCACGTCTTTGCCCGCAGCCGCCTCGGCACCCGAGCTGGCCAGCGCCACACCCTCGATGTCGACCGGGGCCATGTCAAAGCCCGTCACCTCGTGACCCGCCTTGGCAAGGTTCGCCGCCATTGGGCCACCCATATTGCCCAGTCCGATAAATCCGATTTTCATGAGCTTTCTCCTCAGAATGTCAAAGTGTTGTCGCCCAAAGGCGCGAGCATCGCGTCCACGTCCCCGTTCAATGCGTCGTCAAGCGGCCCATCAAGCCCGTGTTTCCAGTTGGGGCTGCGGTCCTTGTCTATCACAGCGGCCCGGATGCCCTCGATCAGGTCAGAATGCGTCAGGGCGCGAAACACAAACCGATACTCCAACTCCAGCGCTTTGCGCACGTCTTCGGTCCGACCCAACTGGCGCAGCATCCGAACGGTTGCGGCCATGGACAGGGGGGAATTGCGCGCCAGCTGTTCCAGCGCATTTTGAGAAAACTGGCTGTCTTCGGCTTTCAGCGATGCGACGATCTCGGCCAGAGTGTCTTTGCCGAAATGGGCGTCGATCATGGGCTGCAACGCCGAAATATTGCCGGGAATAGGGGGAATGGCGGCTTCAAGGATCACATCCGGTGTGCCGGTTGCCACGAGTGTGTCGATCAGGGCAGGCCATTCCGCCTGCGGGATGACATGGTCGGCGAAACCCGCATGGATGGCATCACCCGGTGCCAGACGCGCGCCCGTGGTGCCGATATAGGTGCCCAGATGGCCCGGTGCCCCGGCAAGGATCAGTGACCCGCCCACATCTGGCACAAGCCCAATGCCGCATTCGGGCATGGCCATGCGCGACGACCGGGCCATCACGCGGTGCGATCCGTGGCACCCGACGCCAACACCGCCACCCATAGTGTAGCCCTGCATCAGGCTGACCACGGGTTTGGCAAACTCGAACAAGCGGGCGTTCATGCGGTATTCGTCACGCCAGAAGTTTTGCGCGCGGGTTGGATCGCCTGACAGGCCGATGTCATAGATTTCGCGGATATCCCCACCCGCACAGAAGGCACGGTCGCCTTCCGCGTCGATCAGGACCAATGCAACACCGTCATCGTCAGCCCAATCAATCAGGGCTGCGTCGATCTTCAGGCACATGTCGTAAGACAGCGCGTTCAGGGCATCCGGGCGGTTCAGCGTGATCCGCCCGGCTTTGCCTTCTTTCCGTATCAGGACGTCCGTCATTAGCTGCGGTCGCGTTCGGCCAGCAACTGGCGTCCGACAATCAGGCGCATGATTTCGTTGGTGCCTTCCAGAATCTGGTGCACACGCAGATCACGCACGATCTTTTCGATGCCATAATCGGACAGGTAGCCATAGCCGCCATGCAGCTGCAGACAGCCATTGGCGACCTCGAAAGAGACATCGGTGACCATCAGCTTGGCCATGGCGCAGAATTTCGACGCATCATGCGCGCCATTGTCCAGTTTCCACGCGGCCTGACGCAGGAAGGTACGGGCCGCTTGCAGCTTGGTCTCATATTCCGCCAGACGGAATTGTAACGCCTGGAATTGGTCGATGGTTTTGCCAAAGGCCTTCCGCTCGCCCATATATTGCAGGGTCAAATCCAGCGCTTTTTGCGCGCCCCCCAAGGCACCCGCCGAGATGTTCAGACGCCCGCCATCAAGCCCGGCCATCGCGTAGACAAAGCCTTTGCCCTCTTCGCCCAGCAGGTTTTCATGCGGCACCGCACAATCGTCGAATTGCACCTGAGAGGTCGGCTGCGCCTTCCAGCCCATCTTGCGTTCATTGGCGCCAAAGCTCAGGCCCGGCGTGCCGTTTTCGACAATCACGGTCGAGATGCCCTTGGGCCCATCTTCGCCGGTCCGGCACATGGTCACGTAGACATCCGAGTAATTGCCGCCCGAGATGAAGGCTTTGTTGCCGTTCATCACGTAGCCTTCGTTGGTCTTTTCAGCGCGGGTTTTGAGCGCAGCCGCGTCCGACCCTGATCCGGGTTCGGTCAGGCAGTAGGAGAAGACCTTCTCCATCGAGCAGAGCGCCGGCAGCCATTTTTGCTTGTCTTCTTCCTTGCCGAACTTGTCGATCATGCCGCCGCACATGTTGTGGATCGACAGGAACGATCCCACCGCCGGGTCGGCCATGGCCAGGGCTTCGAAAACCAGCGTGGCATCCAGACGCGACAGGCCCGACCCGCCATATTCCTCAGAGACGTAAAGCCCACCAAAGCCCAGCTCGGCCAGCTGTGGCCACAGCTCTTTCGGGATGGTGCCCTCGGCCTCCCATTTCTCTGAATTGGGGGCGATATTCTCTTCGCCAAAGCCCTTGGCCATGTCGAAAATGAGGGTCTGTTCCTCGGTCAGCGCAAAATCCATCTGGTCCTCCCGTGCACGTTTCGGGTCACGTTATGGCGCAATCCTTACAGGAGTTTTTCAGACCCCGCTATAAGGGGGAAATACTGTGTTTGGACAGGGGGGTGCAGGGTGCGAAGCTGTGGGTACGGACGGCTTGCCCGTGCGGCGCCTTAAAGATCGGCGTGGTATTCGTCGATCAGGTGACGCACCACGTCATGCAGCGCATCTTTTGGTGTCTTTTCCGCCTGCACACTATCGCGAAAAACCGCACGTTGGCGGTCGGCCGCGGTGCCGCGCGACAGGATCGTCCGCGCGTTTTCCACTTCGGCCGTGCAGCCCAGAACCTCTGCGTCTTCGCGCACAAGGCTGATCATCTCTTCCAGAAGCTCGTCAAAGGGCACAATCTCGCCCACACCAAAATCAATCAGCCCCCCAGAGATGCCATAGCGCTGCGCGCGCCAGCGGTTTTCGCCCACCAGAAAGTTGTCATACAGACGCCAACGTTGGTTGCGGGCCTTCAGGCGCCAAAGCATGCGGGTCAGGCATTGGATCAAAGCGGCAAGGCTGAGCGTGTCTTCCAGCCGGGGCTGAACATCACAAATGCGCGCCTCGATCGTGGGGAAACGGGATGACGGGCGCAGGTCCCACCAGATTTTCGAGCTGTCTTCGATCACGCCGATATCCACCAGCGCCTGAACCGAGCGTTCATATTCCGACCAGCCGGACAGTTGCGGCGGCAGCCCGGTGCGGGGCAGGTTGTCAAAGACGGTCAGGCGGTACGAGGCCAGCCCGGTATCCTCGCCCTGCCAGAACGGTGAGCTGGCGGACATGGCCAGAAGATGAGGCAGGAAATAGCTGAGCTGGTTTACGAGATCGATGCGGGTGTCAGGCTCTGGAATGCCCACATGCACATGCATGCCGCAGATCAACATGCGGCGCACCACACCTGCCAGATCACGGCGCAGATCGTTATAGCGGTCCTTGTTCACATGATGCTGGTCTTTCCAGTTTGCAAACGGATGGCAGGAGGCCGCGATCGGGGCCAGACCGTGGGCTTTTGCGTGTTTCGCAACCGTTGCGCGCAGGCGTTTCAGGTCATCACGGGCGTCGCCGATGGTTTGGCAGACGCGGGTGCCGATCTCGATCTGGCACTGCAGGAACTCCGGGCTGACCTGACCTTCCAGTTCGCGCGCGCAGGCCTCCATCATGGCGTCGGGGGCCTGTGCCAGTTCCAGACTGTCGAGATGCACCAACAGGTATTCTTCTTCGATCCCGATGGAGAAAGGGGGTTCCTGAGCTGCCATGTTGGTCTCTCCCATGTCGCGGCGTGTTTGGTGCCGTGGTTTACCTTTGCAGAAAAGGTCGGTTGGGGACAAGCGTGGCTTTGAACCTGCAAATTCACGCGTAAGGGGGGCAATTACTGCGCAAATGGTCGGGTTTTTACTACTTTACCTTAGGTAATGTTCGGTTTCTACTATGCCGGAGGGTGTTGGGGGAAAACATGTCACAATCAGTCACATACTACCCTGATCATGCATTGGTCTATTTGGACTACAGCGGTGATATCGAGTTGATGAGCCTATCTGCGCGGGTGGCAGAATGGATGATCACGCTGGCTGTGCCGTTGGGCTACACGGTTGTGATGGATCTGCGCGCGTTCAAAAGCGTGGATCGCCCCGTGAACGGGCTCGAGGAGTTTCTGGCCCTGCAGGAAAAGCTGCACCAGCATTACGCGCCTGCAGATAGAATGCTCATCCTTGCGCCTTCGCCCGAAAGCTATGTTTTTGCCCGTATTCTGGAGCAAATGTCAGAGGGGAAAGTGCCCACCGTCTTTTCGGTGCTGCGCGATGAGGCCGATGTGTTGGGGGCGTTGGGGGTGCAGGCTGGCAGCCTCGACAGCCATCTTGCCGGATTGGGGCATGGGGTGACGCTTCGATAATCTGGGGCGTTCTCAATCCGGCCCGGGCGCGCGTGCCCAACGAAAAAGCCCCGGTCGATGCCGGGGCTTTTGTGTTTTTGCAAGGGGCTGAAGATCAGTCCATGGCTTTGAAGTTGAACTCGCCACCTTCTTTGATGCCCGACGGCCAGCGCTGGGTCACGGTCTTGGTGCGCGTGTAGAATTTGAACGCGTCCGGACCGTGCTGGTTCAGGTCACCAAAGCCCGACTTCTTCCAGCCACCAAAGGTGTGATAGGCCAGCGGCACCGGGATCGGCACGTTGATGCCGACCATGCCGATGTTGATCCGGTTGGCGAAGTCACGGGCAGTGTCACCGTCACGGGTGAAGATCGCGGTGCCGTTGCCGTATTCGTGATCCATGGCGTGGCCGATGGCTTCTTCATAGGTTTCCGCGCGGACCATCGACAGGACCGGGCCAAAGATTTCCTGTTTGTAGATGTCCATGTCGGTGGTGACATTGTCAAACAGGTGCGGGCCAACAAAGAAGCCGTCTTCATAGCCCTGCAGCGTGAAGTCACGGTTATCTACAACCAGATCAGCACCTTGCTCCACGCCCGAGTTGATCAGGCGCAGGATGTTTTCCTTGGCGGCCGAGGTCACGACGGGGCCGTAGTCGACGTCGTCGCCTGCGGTATAGGGGGCAACTTTCAGCTTCTCGATGCGCGGGACCAGCGCGTCGCGCAGCTTGTCAGCGGTTTCATTGCCAACCGGCACGGCAACCGAGATCGCCATGCAGCGTTCGCCAGCAGCCCCGAAGCCTGCGCCGACCAGAGCGTCAGCTGCTTGCTCCATATCCGCGTCGGGCATGATGATCATGTGGTTTTTCGCACCGCCGAAGCACTGCGCGCGTTTGCCGTTGGCGGTGGCACGCGAGTAGATGTAATGCGCAATCGGGGTCGAGCCGACAAAGGCCACGCCCTGAATGGTCTCGTTGTCGAGGATGGCGTCAACTGCATCTTTGTCGCCATTCACGACCTGCAGCACACCGTCGGGCAGGCCAGCCTCTTTGCACAGCTCGGCCAGCATCAGCGGCACCGAGGGGTCACGCTCGGAGGGTTTCAGGATCATCGCGTTGCCAGCGGCTAGGGCCGGGCCCATGCCCCACAGCGGGATCATGGCGGGGAAGTTGAAGGGCGTGATCGAGGCGACAACGCCCAGCGGCTGGCGCATGGAATACATGTCGATGCCGGGACCAGCCGAATCCGTGAACTCGCCCTTCATCATCTGGGCAGCCCCGATGCAGTATTCGATCACTTCCAGACCACGCTGCACGTCGCCCTTCGCGTCGGGGATGGTCTTGCCGTGCTCGCGCGACAGCGCCTCGGCCAGCTTGTCCATGTCGCGGTTCAAAAGACCAACCAGCGCCATCATCACGCGGCCGCGTTTTTGCGGGTTGGTGGCGCCCCAGGCTTTCTGGGCCTCTGCGGCTTTGGCCACAGCGTCGTCCAGTTCTGCTTTGGTGGCCAGGGCAACCTCTGCCTGCACTTCGCCGGTGGCGGGGTTGTAGACGTCAGCGGTGCGGCCCGACGTGCCGTCGACCATCTGTCCGTTGATCCAATGTCCGAGTTTTTGCATGGTTCTTCTCCCAAAGATTTGGGCGGAGGATAGCCTTGCATAATTGTCGGGAAAAGAGGTAGTTTCTCAAAAGGGTTTTGCAAAAATGCAATGATGGCTTGGCGGTCGGCAGGTGCGATGCGTGAAGCACGTCAGAAGGTGGCTCACTTCGTGAGCCTGGGGCGTTGCCCCCGCCTTCGGCTCCCCCAAGGTATTTGGGACAAGAAAATGGGGGTCGGGAAGTTGTTGGGCGTGAGGGTTCTGAATGGACTGGGATGATCTGAAGGTGTTTTTGGCGGTCGCGCGGGGGGAAAGCCTGTCGCGGGCGGGGCGTGTGTTGAAGAAAGATGCGGCGACCGTGGGGCGGCGGGTGGCGAAGCTGGAGGCGGATGTGGGCGCGCCATTGTTCATCAAATCGCCGCGTGGCTATGCGTTGAGCGAGGCCGGGTTGCGCCTGTTGGCCCATGCGGAACGGGCCGAGGCGGCGGTGATGTCGGGGCTTGATGATCTGGCCGGGCATAGCGGGCAGTTGTCGGGTGTTGTTCGGATCGGGGCGACAGATGGCTGTGCAAGTTTCATCCTGCCGCAGGTCTGCGCGGCAATCCAGCGCGAGCATCCCGAGCTGGAGTTGCAGATTGTGGCGTTGCCGCGGGTGATCAACCTGTCAAAGCGCGAGGCGGATATGGCCATAACTGTCTCGCCGCCACAGACCGGGCGGATCACGGTGCAGCGGATCACGGATTATCACCTGCATCTGGCGGCGTCTGAAGCCTATCTGGCTGGGGCCCCCCGGTTGGAGTGCCTTGCCGATCTGCGCCAGCATCCGGTGGTGGGCTATATTCAGGACATGATCTTTTATCCCGAGTTGGATTTCCTGGATGATATGGGCATCGAAAAACTGGCGCTGGCGTCAAACCTTGTGTCCGTCCAACTGGGAATGGTGCGCGAGGGTGGCGGTGTTGGTGTCACCCATGACTTCATTTTGCCGTTTGCGCCCAGTCTGAAGCGCGTGTTGACCCAGGATCTGTCGATCACGCGCTCGTTCTATCTGGTGCGCCACGAGGGCGACGCGCGGGTCGAACGGTTTCAGCGCGTGGCGGAAGAACTTGCGCGCGGCATCCGTGACGAGGTGCAGCGGCTGGAGGCACTGGCCGAGGTCGGGCGGTAAAATCGCGCTGCAGGTGCAAACAGTCCTTGACATTTTATTGCGCCTGAGGCGACGCTGGAGACAGAAAAATACAATTATTCCAGCTGGGAGGGCCAGATGCTCATTCACCAAATCCTCAAAGACAAGTCGCTTGACGGGGTGGCCACAGTCAAGCCGGGCAGCAAGGTGGCGGATGCGGCAAATCTTCTGTCTCAGAAGAAAATTGGCGCCGTGATCGTGTCCGAGGATGGGGTGCATCCCAAGGGCATTCTGTCTGAACGTGATATCGTGTCCGAACTGGGTAAGGTCGGCACGGGCTGTCTGGACAAGCCGGTGGATGACCTGATGACATCCGAGCTAATCACCTGTGCACCCGGAGACCGGGCCATTCAGGTGTTGCAGACCATGACCAAGGGCCGCTTTCGCCATATGCCGGTCATGGATGGGGACGAGATGGTGGGCCTTGTGTCCATTGGCGATGTGGTCAAGGCGCGTCTTGACGAACTGTCACAGCAGGCGGATGCGCTGAAAAACATGATCATGGGCTACTAAGGCGTAACTTCTGCACCTTAGAGCGTTTCGAGATAAACTCGTGATTCAAATATATCTCGAAGCGCTTTAGGTAAGAATACGCTGCAATGCGGAAAAAACTTGCATTCGGGCGCGCCATAATGTTGCGTGCCCGCACTGCAAGGAGACCTGATCATGCGCGTCGGACTATATCCCGGAACCTTTGACCCCATCACGCTGGGCCACACAGACATTATCCGTCGCGGCTGCGCGCTGGTTGACCGGCTGGTCATTGGCGTTGCGATCAACACTGGCAAAGGGCCGATGTTTTCGCTGGAAGAGCGGGTGGCGATGGTCGAAGAGGAATGCGCCAAGCTGTCGGCCGAAACCGGCACCGAGATCGTGGCCCATCCGTTTGAAAACCTGCTGATTGATTGCGCCAAGGATGTGGGCGCGCAGATCATCATTCGCGGCCTGCGGGCTGTCACTGATTTTGAATATGAATATCAGATGGTTGGCATGAATCGCGCGATGGATGACAGCGTCGAGACCGTGTTCCTGATGGCGGAAGCACGCTATCAGGCGATTGCCTCGAAACTGGTCAAGGAAATCGCCAAGCTCGATGGGGATGTGTCCAAGTTTGTGACGCCGGAGGTGAAGGCGAAACTTCTGGCCAAGATCGGCTGACGACACCATTGTCAGGCGTGACGCCCGACCGAAAACCGTCTATCGCTGTCCCGGTGCGAAACCGGGCGGGCCATGCGTGACAGACCATATTTCCAAGACACACGGGGCGAACCTTAGAGGCAGCGCCTTCATGGTGGCGGCGATGGCGGCCTTTGCCATAGAGGATGCTTTCCTGAAGGCCGCGTCGGTCAGCCTGCCGGTCGCGCAGGTTCTGATCCTGTTCGGGGCAGGTGGGGCTGCGCTGTTTGCGTTGGTTGCGGTTATGCGGGGCGAGGTGCTCTGGTCGCGGGACGTGGCGTCGCGCCCGATGCGTATCCGTGTGGGCTTCGAGATCTCAGGGCGGTTGTTTTACGTGCTCGCCATCGCCTTGACGCCGCTGTCTTCGGCCACGGTGATCTTGCAAGCCACGCCAATTGTGGTGGTGTTGGGCGCGGCGATCGTGTTCGGAGAACGGGTTGGGTGGCGGCGCTGGGCGGCGATCGGTCTGGGGCTGATCGGGGTGATCATCGTGCTCAGGCCGGGCGCGGATGGGTTTTCACTCCTCTCGCTTCTCGCGGTGCTGGGAATGCTGGGATTTGCCGGGCGTGATCTGGCCAGCCGGGCGGCTCCAGCATCAATTTCCCCTGTTCTTCTGGGGTTTTACGGATTCCTATCGGTCATCGTGGCGGGAGCGCTCTATGCCATATGGGAGGCCCGCGCCTTTGTCTGGCCTGCGCCGGATATTGCCTTTGCCATGGCCGGTGCGGTGGTCAGTGGCGTCGCGGCCTATGCAGCCCTGATGGTGGCAATGCGCACCGGCGAGGTTTCGGCGGTCACGCCGTTTCGCTATACGCGCCTCTTGTTCGGGGGGGCCTTGGGCATTCTGATATTCGACGAAACCCTTGCCCCGCGCATGGTGATCGGGGGCGGGTTGATCGTTCTGTCGGGGCTGTTCATTCTGTGGCGCGGGTCACCGCGCAGGCAGGACGGCCTGGGAGGGTCTTGATCAGAGGTATTTGCCCATTTCGGCAGCTGTATCCAGCATCCGGTTCGAGAAGCCCCATTCATTGTCATACCAGCTGAGGATGCGCACCATGTTGCCGTCCAGAACCTTGGTCTGATCCAGCGCGAAAGTGGAAGAATGCGGGTCGTGGTTGAAGTCGGTCGAGACCAGCGGGCGGTCTGTCACGCCCAGAATGCCCTTCAGCGGTCCATCGGCGGCGGCGCGGATCGCTGCGTTCACCTCGTCCGCATCGGTGGCACGGGCCGCTTCGAAGGTCAGGTCTACGCAAGAGACATTGGGGGTGGGCACGCGGATCGCCACACCGTCAAGCTTGCCCGCCAGATCGGGCAGCACCAGCCCGACAGCGCGTGCAGCACCGGTGGTGGTGGGGATCATGCTCATGGCGGCGGCGCGGGCGCGGTAGGGATCGCTGTGCATCCGGTCCAGCGTCGGCTGGTCGCCCGTGTAGGAATGGATGGTGGTCATGAAACCCTTGGTGATGCCGATGGCATCCTGCAGGGCCTTGGCCACGGGGGCGAGGCAGTTGGTGGTGCAAGACGCGTTCGAGACATGAAGGTCACCGGCTGTCAGCGTGTCATGGTTCACACCGTAAACGATGGTTTTGTCCGCACCGGTCGAGGGCGCTGACACCAGCACCCGGCTGGCGCCGTTTTCCAGATGCACCTTCGCCTTGTCGCCTTTGAAGATGCCGGTGCATTCCAGAACGATATCCACATCGCCCCATGGCAGGTCAGCCGGATTGCGCAGCGCCGTGACGGCAATTGGCCCGCGCCCGACATCGATGGTGGTGTCGCTCCAGCTGACGGGCGCACGCAGGCGGCCATGCACGCTGTCGAATTCCAGCAGGTGTGCATTCATTTCAACCGGGCCAAGGTCGTTGATGGCCACAACCTCGACGTCTTTGCGACCGCTTTCGATCAGGGCACGCAGGACCAGTCGCCCGATCCGTCCAAATCCGTTGATTGCCACTTTGACCGTCATGTCCATCGTCCTTTTATGGGGGCAGTTGCCCGGGAAATGTGAGCGCTAACATCATCATTTTCAGGCAAAGGTCAAGGGGCTGCGCAGATCAGGCGGGGTGATCTTAGCGCCAAAAGGCGAGGTATTCGGTAAGTTCCATCAGTTTCTTGGCCAGAAACAACAGGTTGATCCCATCCTGCACAAAATAGTCATAGCCGATCAACGACAGGATCAGAATGGCCAGTGTCATGGCAATTGGGTTGGTCACGGGTCTCTCCTGCCTGGTTGCATCATTCTTGCATGGGGGCATGACAAAAGAAAACCCCCGCAAGCCGGGGCCGCGGGGGGGTGTATTCAGTTCTGCGAATGGGGATCAGATGGTGCCCATCTTCACAGCCACATCGCCCATACGGGTCGAGAAGCCCCATTCGTTGTCATACCATGCCAACACGCGCACCAAGCGGCCGCCGATGACTTTGGTCTGGTCAGCCGCAAAGATCGAGCTTTCCTCGGTGTGGTTGAAATCGGTCGACACCAGCTGTTCTTCCGTATAGCCCAGAACGCCCTTCATCGGACCTTCGGACATCTCTTTCATGACCGCGTTCACCTCGGCTTCGGTCACGTCACGCTCCAACACAACGGTCAGATCCACGGCCGAGACATTCGGGGTGGGCACGCGCACGGCCGAACCATCCAGCTTGCCTTTCAGCGCGGGCAGAACCTCGCCCAGGGCTTTCGCAGCGCCGGTTGAGGTCGGGATCATCGACATGGCAGCAGCGCGGGCGCGATAGAGGTCCTTGTGACGGCGGTCCAGCGTCGGCTGGTCGCCGGTATAGGCGTGGATCGTGGTCATGATGCCGCTTTCGATGCCGAAGGCGTTCAACAGCACTTTGGCGACCGGCGCCAGGCAGTTGGTGGTGCATGACCCGTTTGAAATCATCGTGTCCGAGGCTTGCAGCTCGTCATCATTCACACCGTAGACGATGGTTTTGTCGACATTCTTGCCGGGGGCCGACAGCAGCACTTTCTTTGCACCGCGTTCAAGGTGGGCCTTGGCCTTTTCACCGTCATTGAACTTGCCGGTGCATTCCAGAACCACGTCGCAGCCCGACCAGTCCAGTTCACCCATGTCATAGGTCGACATGACCTGCATCGGTCCCTGACCCACATCCATGGTGCCATCGCCCAGCACAACTTCGTTCGGGAAACGGCCGTGGACGCTGTCATATTTCAGCAGGTGTGCGGCGGTTTCCAGCGGGCCGGTGGCATTCAGTTTCACGACCTGAATGTCCTCGCGCCCCGAGGCCGCGATTTGCGACAGCGTGCAGCGGCCGATGCGGCCAAATCCGTTGATACCGACTTTGACGGTCATTTGATTTCCCCTCAGAGATGCGGCGCCGTGTTCGCGCCGCGAGAATTTCGCAATGGTTTGTCGCGGTATACCGCCGAGTATGGGCTGACCCAACCCGGAAAACGGCTTGACTGACAGTCTGTTAGCGAAAACATGCGCAGGGCGGGCATGTATTGGGCGCTGGGCTAAGCGTGATAGCGCAAACCTTCACGAGGGTGAATAAAAACCGCCGGGTATCCCGACCGGCACTTGCCCCCGCATACGGTTTCGCTAGGATTCGCCCACACGCACAAATGAAGTGGAACGAGGCAGAGTATGAGCGGTTTGATTGCCCTTTTGGATGATGTGGCGGGAATCGCCAAAGTGGCGGCGGCATCGATTGATGATGTGGCCGGGCAGGCGGCCAAAGCGGGTGCCAAGGCTGCGGGCGCGGTGATCGACGACGCCGCCGTGACCCCGAAATACGTGCAGGGGTTCGAAGCGAAACGCGAGCTGCCGATCATCGGGCGCATCGCCTGGGGGTCGATCAAGAACAAGCTTCTGATCCTTCTGCCAATTGCGCTTTTGCTGTCGGCCTTCGCACCTTGGCTGATCGCGCCCCTTTTGATGCTGGGCGGCTCTTACCTGTGTTTCGAAGGGGCCGAGAAGGTCTGGCACTGGCTTTTCCCGCATGAACACACATGGGATCACGCCGAACATGACGAGGGCGACCCGGCCCATCTGGAAGAGGAAAAGATCGCCGGCGCCATCAAGACCGACTTCATCCTGTCGGCGGAAATCATGACCATTTCGCTGGCGGCGATCCCTGAAAGCGGCTTCTGGATGGAGGCCGCCACCCTAGCCGTGGTGGCCGTGGGCATCACGGTTGCGGTCTATGGATCTGTCGCGTTGATCGTGAAAGCGGATGACGTGGGGCTTTACATGGCGCGCAATGGGCGGCTTGGCCTGACCCAGGCGCTGGGGCGCGGGATCGTCAGTGCCATGCCGGGCCTGATGAAGCTTCTGACCGTCGTTGGCACGGCGGCGATGATCTGGGTGGGCGGCTCGATCATCGTGCATGGGTTGCACGAGCTGGGCTGGCATGCCCCCTATGACCTGATCCATCACGCGGCGGTGGCCGCGGCGCAGGCGGTGCCACAGGCTGCAGGCTTTGTTGAATGGGTGGTCACCGCCGGGCTGGACGGCGTGGTTGGGCTGGCCTTGGGCGTGTTGATCATTCCGATCGCCACCCGCGTGATTGGCCCGATCTGGGCGGCCGTGTTCAAAGGGCGCGCCTGATCCTAGAGCGTTTCGACTTATTGTTGAGGCCCAACAATGAGACGAAACGCGCGGACCCTACCAATGTTGTGGGCGTTTCGAAATCAACTTGTGTCTCAAGTTAAAGCGTTTCGGGATACACTTGATGCACATGTTTATCCCGAAGCGCCCACTATGCTGATATCTCTCGCCGCGTTTCGGTTTTCCCCTGACACAGGTTAAAACCGAAACGCTTTAATCTCGAAACGCTTTAAGGGGCCGAGGCGGCCTGCGCGTGACAGGTTCGGTTTCGCCCGGCCTTTTTGGCCATGAACAGCATGTGATCTGCGCGGCGCAGGGCGCTGTCAAACTCTTGCGGGCTGCGCAGCATCGACACGCCGATGCTGACGGTGATCTGGTGCTCTCCAAGAAGCCGTGCATCGGCCACCGCATCACGGATGCGTTCGGCCAGCGCATATGAGTTCCCGGCGCCTCCGCGTCGCATCAGAATGGCGAACTCCTCTCCGCCAAGGCGCAGCAACGTGTCTTCGGTGCGAATGCAGTCTTGCATGACACGCACAACATCGCGCAGCACGCGATCCCCGACCGCATGACCAAAGCGGTCATTCACGGTTTTGAAGTGGTCGATGTCCAGAACAAGCAAGGCGTGCTGCCCTGTTCCGTACCCATAGTCGCTTTGAAGCCGCGACAGTCGCCGCCGGTTATAGGCACCGGTCAAAGGGTCGCGTTCGGCCGCATCAGACAAGCGCGCGGTCAGTTGGTTGGATTGCAACATCGCTGTACGGATCAGAAGGGCACAGATCGTCATGGCGGGCACGTAGCGGATCACGGACCAGCTGTCGCCAAGCCACCACAGCAATCCCGCGCTGCTCGCAACGACCAGAGCGGCGAAATTGTTGGCCAGCCGTGTGGGCATGGCATAATAGCCGCCGAGCATCAGGGGAAAGAACCAAAACGCGGCTGACGCACCCTGTTGTTGCAAGGTCAAAAGCACGGTGACCAATGTGATCAGCATGATGATGATGACGGGCACCGGCAGGGTGCGGCGGGTTTTGAACCCATGCATCTCGATCAGAAGAAGCGCCAGAAGAACGGCGCAAAGACCCGCCAGCAGATAGGCCTCGATCAGCAGGTGTTTGACGGTGGCAACGGCTAAAATCAGCGCGCAAAGTTTGGCAACGAAGGCGGCCATGAGGCTGGACAACGCTTCGCCGGGATTGTGGCGGGGAAAAGAAATCAAACCCGCAAAGTATGAACCAACTCGTTTTACCAAAGGGCATTTAGGGCACAGAAAGCCGCCCCACTCATTGTTGACCACAAAGAAACAATAACTGAATTCAGAGCGGTATTTGTGCCGCTACGCAAGAAAAAAGGCGGCCCGAAGACCGCCTTTAGGATAGGTATTGCCGAAGCGTTGCCAGATCAGCCCAAAAGCGCCTTGGCTTTGGCTATGGTGTTGTCCGGCGTGATGCCGAATTTTTCGAACAGGGTGGCTGCCGGGGCCGAGGCGCCGAAGCCCTCCATACCCACGAAAGCGGCCTTGGCTTCGCGGCCACGTTCCCCCAGAAGCAGGCGGTCCCAGCCACCGTCACGCACGGCGGCTTCGATGCCCACACGCACGGGGCCGGCAGGCAGCACCTTGCGGCGATAGCTTTCGTCCTGCTGGGCAAACAGCTCCATGCAGGGCATGGACACAACGCGGGTGCCAATGCCCTCGGCTTCCAGCTTGGCGCGGGCTTCCATCGCCAGCGACACCTCGGACCCGGTGGCAATCAGGATCACCTGACGTTTGCCGGCCTCGGCATCAGCCAGAACATAACCGCCCTGAGCGGTCAGGTTCTTTTGCTTATACTCGGTGCGCAGGGTGGGCAGGTTCTGACGGGTCAGAACCAGGGTCGAAGGCGTCTCTTTCGCGGTCAGCGCCAGTTCCCAGGCTTCCGCCGTTTCCACCGTGTCCGCCGGGCGGAACGTGTAGCTGTTGGGCGTCGCGCGGCAGATGGCCAGATGCTCGACCGGTTGGTGGGTCGGGCCGTCTTCGCCAACGCCGATGCTGTCATGGGTCATGACGAACACCGTCGGGATCTTCATCAGCGAGGCCAGGCGCATCGCGGGGCGCGCATAGTCGGTGAAGCAGAAGAAGGTGCCGCCATAGGGACGCATGCCGCCATGCAGGGTCATGCCGTTCATCGCGGCGGCCATACCGTGTTCACGGATGCCCCAATAGATGTAGCGCCCGCCCCGGTTGTCGGTATCAAACACGCCCAGATCGCCGGTCTTGGTGTTGTTGGACCCGGTCAGATCGGCCGAGCCGCCGACGGTTTCACCCATCACCGGGTTGATCACGGCCAGGGCCATTTCGGAAGATTTGCGGGTTGCAACGGTCGGCTTGCTTTCTGCAACTTCACGCTTCAGCTTGCGCACAACACCGGCCAGTTTCTTGGGCGCCTCAAGGTCATAGGCGCGGGTGAACTCGGCCTGCTTGCGCTCGGAAATGCTGGCAAAACGGGCGTCCCATTCAGCATGAGCCTCTGCACCGCGAGTACCCATGGCTTCCCACTGCGCTTTCACGTCAGTAGGCACCTCGAAGGCGCCCTGTGGTGCGCCATAGACCTCTTTTGCGGCTTTCAGCTGCTCGGCATCGGTCAGCGCGCCGTGGCCTTTGGATGTGTCCTGTGCGGCGTGGCCCAAAGCAATATGGGTCTTGCAGGCGATCATCGAGGGTTTGCCGGTCGACTTGGCCTTGGCAATCGCCGCGTCGATCTGGGCGGGGTCATGGCCGTCGATCTCCTGCACATGCCAGCCCGAGGCCTTGAAGCGCATGACCTGATCGGTGCGGTCCGACAGCGATACTTTGCCGTCGATGGTGATGTCATTGTTGTCCCACAGGACGATCAGCTTGGACAGCTCGTGGCGCCCGGCCAGACCGATGGCTTCCTGGCTGATGCCTTCCATCAGGCAGCCGTCGCCGGCGATCACATAGGTATAGTGATCGACGATCTTCTTGCCAAAACGCGCGCGCTGAATCTCTTCGGCCATGGCGAACCCAACAGCGTTGGCAATGCCCTGACCCAAGGGGCCCGTAGTGGTCTCGACGCCCGAGACGTGACCATATTCCGGGTGACCGGCGGTGATGGCGCCCCATTGGCGGAAGTCCTTGATCTGATCCAGCGTCACGTCTTCGTAACCGGTCAGATAAAGCAGCGAATAGATCAGCATCGAGCCATGGCCCGCCGACAGGATGAACCGGTCGCGATCCGCCCAGCGCGGCGCTTTCGGGTCAAATTTCAGGTGGTTTTCAAACAGCACGGTGGCCACGTCAGCCATGCCCATGGGCATGCCGGAATGGCCCGAGTTTGCAGCAGCCACAGCGTCCAGCGTCAGCGAACGGATGGCAGCGGCTTTTTTCCAGTGGTCAGGGTGGGCTTTGGCAAGCGCAGCAATATCCAAGGGTCAGATCCTTTGGCAAAAGTTCAGGTCGGCCCCCTGATAACAGCCCCGCGCCACGGGTCAAGCATAGCAGCACGAAAGGGGCCAAGTGCTTGTAAACGAACGGGGGCGCATTTCGCGCGGGCATTGGTTAAGATTGCTGCAATCCATGCATCGTGCCGATTCGCCCCGGGGCCGATGCGTTGCCTTGGTGGCGGCACTATGACAGGATGGGGGGACGAAATGAGTTTGGGCAGACGATGAACGATATTTCCGATTTGGAAACCCGCATCACCACCGCGCTGGAACGGATCAGCACGGGGTTGGACGCAATGGCGGCGCAGCCCTCTGGGGACGATGAAAAGCTGACCCAGATGCAGGCGGCGCTGGAAGAAGAGCGCACCACCAACGCACAGCTTGAGGACAGGCTGCAAAACGTGAAAGCCCAGCAAGAGACTGCGCTGGAAGACATGCGTGCGGAAACCCAGCGTCTGCAAGAGCTTTTGACGCAGGAAGAGGCCGCGCTGGCCCGACTGCGCAAGGTGAATGACGAATTGCGCGCCAACAATCAGGCGCTGCGGGAGGCGGCCGCGGGTGGCGTTGCGGAACCTCATCTGATCAACAAGGCGATGATGGCCGAACTGGAAGGCGTGCGTGCGGCGCAGGCGGCCGACCGGGTTGAGCTAGAGGCTGTTCTGACCGAGCTGGGTGGGTTGATTGCCGAAAGTGAAACCGTGAAGGAGACACAGGATGCCTGACGTCACGATCACCATTGGCGGGCGAAACTTCGATGTGGCCTGTCAGGATGGGGAAGAACACTTCCTGAAATCCGCGGCGGCCATGCTGGATGGCGAGGCCTCGGTGCTGACCAGCCAGATGTCCAATCTGACCGAAAGCCGGATGCTGTTGATGGCCGGGTTGATGCTGGCAGATCGCACGGCCGGTATGGAAGACAAGGTCAAGGTCACCGATCAGCGTGTGGCAGAGTTGGAGCGTGAGCTCGACGCCCTGAAAAACGCAGAGCCGGTGAAGGTTGAAGTGCCGGTGATCCCGGCGGCCGTGACGGATACGCTGGCCGAGATTGCCGCGCGCGCCGAAGCGATGGCCGCGTCGGTCGAGGAAAAAGCCAAAGCTGGCTGATCACGCCGAAAGACAATGAAAAAGCGCCCGTCATGGTTGGATGACGGGCGCTTTTTTGTTTTAAAACAATGGGTAGGTCAGCCGTTCGCTTCGCGAATCTTGTCGGCAGCCTCTTTGTCGAAACCCACGCCGTTCTCGGCAAACAATGTGTCCAACTCGCCTGACAGGGTCATCTCGGTCACGATGTCACAGCCACCGACAAATTCGCCTTTGACGTAGAGCTGGGGGATGGTCGGCCAGTCGGAATAGACTTTGATGCCCTCGCGAATTTCTTCGTCTGCCAGCACGTTTACATCGGCATAGTCCACGCCCATGTAGTTCAGAACACCGGCCACACGGGACGAAAACCCGCATTGCGGCATTTCTTTTGTGCCCTTCATGTAAAGCACCACGTCATTGGCTTTGACGGTGTCGTCGATTCGAGTCTTTGCGTCGGTCATTGTCTGTCTTTCCTGGATGGTCGCTGTGCGGGCAGGCCCGCAATGTCTGATGTCTTAGTCGGGCGCCTTGGTGGTCAGCGCCAGCGCGTGCAGCTCGCCCGAGTCGATCTGGGCGCGTACGGTGGCATTTACTGCGCGTTGTTGCTGCACCCGGTTCATGCCGCGAAAGCTCTCGTCCACGACCTCGGCGGCCCAGTGGTTTCCGTCTCCGGCCAGATCGGTGATGGTGATCTTGGCATCGGGAAAACCTGCGCGGATCAGGTCTTCGATTTGTTGGGCTTCCATGGCCATGTGGCATCCTCACTTGGTGTTTTCATCAATCTATGTGCAGGGGCAGGGACCCGCAAGGGTCACCGGCGCTCTGCGGCATCGCGAAAGCTGGACAAAACCGCGCGGGCGTCGCGCAAAAGCCCGCCTTCTTCCGCCTCGGTCAGCGTCTCGGCGGTGTAGGCCGGGTCAGGCAACAGCCGGTCCAGCATCGCCTGCCGCGCGGCCTCTTGTGCGGGTGCCAGGGGAAGGGCCTGTGCCACGCGAAAAAGCTCGATCATATCGCAGATCGCGCGCATCCGGCGGTAGGCCTCCGATATCGCCTCAAGCGTTTCGCGATCCTTGCGCCAGCGTTTGCGCGGAAAGATGTGGCGCATGACGTAGGGCCCCGCGCCCTTGCAATCGAACCGCGCACAGCCGGGAAACCCCTGATCTTCCAGCGTTTCATGGATGCGGCACAGGTTGTCCGTGCCAAGGTGGCGACAGGGGGCCAGCGCGCGTTTGTCAAAGGCAAAGTCGTCGCCCGCATCAAATCCCGGCGAGACACAACACAGCCCCGCGCAGGCGGCGCAATCGGCCACCAGCTGGGTCAGGTCGCGGGGGGCGGGCGCTTCCACTTAGGAATGCGCCTGATCAAACCCGGTGCGGAAGATCTGGGCCAGTTCGGCCAGGGGCGCTTCAGAACCGCCCATCTTCACGCTGTCGCCGGTGAAGCGGCCCACCGAAGTGATCGGCACGCCGGCACGCCCGGCTTCGATCATCAAAGCTTCGGCCTGATCAAAATTACAGGCCACCAGATAGCGCGCCTGATCTTCGCCAAAGAGCGTGGGGGTGTCGGCGGCATCAAGCTGCACGCCAACCTCGCCAGCCTCGGCCATCTCGAAGGCCGCCAGCGCCAGACCGCCATCCGACAGGTCCGAACAGGCCTTGATCAGCTCGCGGTTCGCGCGGATGAAGTCGCCATTGCGCTTCTCGGCCTCAAGATCGACATGCGGCGCGTCGCCGTCTTCGCGGTTGAAGACCTCGGCCAGAAGGGCGGACTGACCCAGATGGCCTTGCGTTTCGCCGACAACCAGCGCCACGTGACCTTCGCGAGCCACGCCGCCGATCATGTCATCAAGGCTGTCCAGAAGCCCCACAGCGCCAATGGTGGGTGTGGGCAGGATCGCCTGACCGTCAGTTTCATTGTAAAGCGACACGTTGCCCGAGACGATCGGCACGTCCAGCGCGGCGACGGCCTCGCCGATGCCTTTGATGGCGCCCACGAACTGTCCCATGATCTCGGGCTTTTCGGGGTTGCCGAAGTTCAGGTTGTCGGTGGTGGCCAGCGGTTTGGCGCCAACAGCGGTCAGGTTGCGATAGGCCTCGGCCACGGCCTGACGACCGCCCTCCAGCGGGTTCGCTTTCACATAGCGCGGCGTCACGTCCGAGGTGAAGGCCACGGCCTTGTCCGTGCCATGCACGCGCACGATGCCCGCACCCAGACCGGGCGCACGCACGGTGTCGGCCATGACCATGTGGTCATACTGCTCGTAAACCCACTGCTTGGCGGCATGGTTGGCCGAGCCGATCAGGGCTTTCAGCCCGTCAATCGCGTCGATTTCCGGCACATCGGCCAGCTCTTCGGCGGCAGGGGTTTCCACCCACGGACGATCATATTCCGGCGCGCGACCCGACAGGGGGGACAGCGGCAGGTCGGCCTTCACTTCACCATTATGCATGATCAAAAAGCGATCTTCTGCCAGCGTTTCGCCCACGATGGCGAAGTCCAGATCCCACTTTTCGAACACTGCGCGGGCTTCGGCTTCTTTTTCCGGCTTCAGAACCATGAGCATGCGCTCCTGGCTTTCTGACAGCATCATCTCGTAGGCGGTCATATTGTCTTCGCGCTGGGGCACGTCTTCAAGGTTAAGCTTCACGCCCAAACCGCCCTTGTCGCCCATTTCCACGGCCGAGCAGGTCAGACCAGCGGCGCCCATATCCTGGATCGAGATCACGGCGCCGGTCTGCATCAGCTCTAGCGTGGCTTCCATCAGACGCTTTTCAGTGAAGGGGTCGCCGACCTGAACGGTGGGACGCTTTTCTTCAATCGTATCGTCAAACTCAGCCGACGCCATGGTCGCGCCGCCAACACCATCGCGGCCTGTCTTGGCACCCAGATAAACAACAGGCATGCCGACGCCCGATGCGGCCGAATAGAAGATCTTGTCTGCATCCGCCAAACCGGCGGCAAAGGCGTTCACAAGGCAGTTGCCGTTATAGGCGGGGTGAAAGCGAACCTCTCCGCCTACGTTGGGAACACCGAAGCAGTTGCCATATCCGCCGATGCCTTCAACCACACCATTGACCAGCTGCTTGGTCTTGGGGTGATCAACTTCACCAAAGCTTAGGGCGTTCATCGCGGCAATCGGGCGTGCGCCCATGGTGAAGACGTCACGCAGAATGCCGCCCACGCCGGTGGCCGCACCCTGATAGGGTTCGATAAACGAGGGGTGGTTGTGGCTTTCCATCTTGAAGACCACGGCCTGCCCGTCGCCGATATCCACGATGCCCGCGTTTTCGCCGGGGCCGCAGATGACCTGAGGGCCTTCGGTGGGCAGGGTGCGCAGCCATTTCTTGGAGGACTTATAGGAACAGTGCTCGTTCCACATGGCCGAGAAGATGCCAAGCTCGGTGAAGCTGGGTTCACGACCGATGATTTCCAGGATCAGCTCGTATTCGTCGGGCTTAAGGCCATGGGATTCAATCAGGTCGGTGGTGATCTTCGGCTCGCTCATACTCGGTCCCCTTCGGCGTTGCAGCAACATCGACTCGCGCGGGCGCGCAACGTTAATGTCATTTGCTGCGCTTTTAGGGGAAGGGGGGGCGTTGGGAAAGGGCTTCGATGCCTTGTTTTGCAGGAAGTTTATGCTTTGCGCAAAAAAAAGGCCGGGCAAAGCCCGGCCAAGTCCAACAGGGAGGTAAAAACCGACTAGAGCGATGCTCAACCATCGGCTTTGATCCAGATTTAGGGGGCAGTCCGTAACACATCAAGGAAAAATGCTGCATTGCGGCTATGCGGAAAATGCATGGCTTTGGGGTTTTCACGGCATGGCTTGCCGGTGAAACGGGCAATATGCGCAAGAATGCAAGTGATTTGAGCGGTTTACGCACTCCGCTTTGTGGACAATTGTATACCGTGTGAAATTCGCTCGACCTTCGGTTGTGACGCAAATGCATCAGTCCAGTGCCGATTGGAGGTGCTGAAATTGCCTAATTTTTAGGCTTTCCGCCGCTGGGCGATCAGCTCTTCGGTGACGAAATCGCGAAAGGCTTCGATCCGTTTCGACGCGCGCAGCTCTTCCGGATAGGCAAGAAATACGGGAATGTCCTTGCTTTCAGCATCCGGCAAGACGCGCTGCACCTCGGGGAAATCCTGCGTGACGTAATCGGGCAGAACCCCGATGCCAAGGTCATGCAAAACGGCCTGCAGGACGCCGAAATAGTTGTTCACGGTCAAAAGCGATTTCACTTCATAGGTGAGCAGCTCCTGCACAAGGGCCGCGCCTGCGCTGACTTGCGCAGAGGAGGTGTTTTGGCAGATCAGACGATGTTTGGACATATCTTCCAGCGTTTCGGGAATCCCGTGCTCCTCCAGATAGCGCGGTGTCGCATAGAGCCGCATATGCACATCCATCAGGCGCTTGCGGATCAGGTCGGCCTGGCTGGGTTCTTTCATGCGGATGGCCACGTCGGCTTCGCGCATGGGCAGATCCAGCACGCGTTCTTCCAGCATCAGGTCAATTTTCAGGTCGGGGTATTTCTCGTAAAGCTTGGGCAGGCGCGGGGCCAGCCAGAGCGATCCGAATGCGGTGGTGGTGGTCACACGCAATTCGCCGAACACCTCTTCCTTGCTGTCGCGAATGCGCGCCACCGCGGCTTCAAGCCGCTGGTTCATCGCGCGGGTGGCGTCAAACAGAAGCTCGCCCTGTTCGGTTAGAATCAACCCGCGGGCATGGCGGTGGAACAGGGTTGCGTTCAGGCTTTCTTCCAGCGCGCGGATCTGGCGCGACACGGCCGATTGCGACAAATGCAGCGCGTCACCCGCATGGGTCAGCGACCCAGCATCAGCCACTGCGTGAAATATTCTGAGCTTGTCCCAATCCATGAAGAAACAACCGATCCCTGTTTGTGTATAATTTTGACCCTTTGTTACCATCAGAAACGTTATGATTTCCAGCACGGATTGTGATGTGAAAACGGTTGAAAGGTCAGGAATTATGACCTAACCTGATGCCAGCACGCAAGCATGTGTCACGTATTGGGAGGTGCGTCATGAGCAAGCCGGAAATCACCCTGAACGATCGGTTTGACCTGTCTAAAGAGCAGGTTCTGTTGAATGGCACGCAGGCGCTTGTGCGCCTGATGCTGACCCAAAAAGAGCGAGACCGGCGCGCGGGGCTGGACACGGCGGGCTATGTGACGGGCTATCGTGGTTCTCCGGTTGGGGCAGTGGATCTGTGGATGGATCGCGCCAAGAAAGTGCTTGCGCCCAATGACATCAAGTTTCACCCCGGCCTGAACGAAGACCTCGCGGCCACGGCGCTGTGGGGCAGCCAGCAGGCAGAGCTGCGCGGCGAAGGGGCGCATGATGGTGTTTTCGGCCTGTGGTACGGCAAGGGGCCGGGGGTGGATCGCACGGGAGATGTGATGCGCCACGCCAACATGGCCGGCACCAGCCCGCATGGCGGTGTATTGATGGCCATGGGCGATGACCACACGGGTGAAAGCTCGACCGTGTTGCACCAATCCGACTGGGCCATGGTGGATGCCTATATCCCGGTTCTCAGCCCGGCGGGTGTGCAGGAAATCCTCGATTTCGGCATCTATGGCTACGGGCTCAGCCGTTTTGCCGGTGTCTGGGCCGGCCTGAAGGTGATGAAAGACACGGTCGAGGCGACAAGCGTGATCGACGGACGCGTGGATCGTATGCAGCTGGTCACGCCCGATTTCGACATGCCCGAGGGCGGGCTGAACATCCGCGTGGGCGATCAGCCGGTGCTGCAAGAGGCGCGGATGATCGACTATAAGCGTTTCGCCGCAGAGGCTTACGCCCGCGCCAACCGGATCGACAATCGCATGTGGGGCAAGCCGGGGGCCAAGATCGGCTTTGTTGCTGCTGGCAAAAACTGGCTCGACCTTGTGCATGCCCTGAACCTTCTGGGTATTGATGAAGCCGAGGCCGAACGGTTGGGCATCACCACCTACAAAATCGGCCAGACCTTCCCGCTGGACATGACCTCGTTCCATGAATGGGCCGAAGGGCTGGACCTGATCGTGGTGGTCGAAGAAAAGCGCAAGCTCATCGAAGTGCAGATCAAGGAAGCCATTTTCGACGACCGCCGGGGTCGCCGTGTCTATGGCTGGCACAAGGGCGATCAGTGGGAAAACGGCCGCCGGATCGAGCTGTTCCCGACACGCTATGCGCTGGACCCGATCATGATCGCCGAAAAACTGGGCGCCATCCTGATCGAAGAGGGGCGCGGCACGGAAGCCGTCAAGGCGGGGCTGGATATGCTGGCTCAGGCGAAAGCCGCCGACAATGCCCCGGCGCTGGCCGCGCGTCTGCCCTATTTCTGCTCAGGTTGCCCGCATAATACCTCGACCAAACTGCCCGAGGGCAGCCGCGCCTATGCCGGGATCGGCTGTCACTATATGGTGCAGTGGATGGACCGAAACACGGTCGGCTTCACCCACATGGGGGGCGAGGGCGTGAACTGGATCGGCGAGGCGCCGTTCTCCACCACCGAGCACGTGTTCCAGAACCTCGGCGACGGCACCTATAACCACTCGGGCAATATGGCGATCCGCGCGGCTTTGGCGTCTGATGCCAATATCACCTACAAGATCCTTTACAATGATGCGGTCGCAATGACCGGTGGGCAGGACAACGAAGGCGATCTGGATGCCCCGCGCATTGCCCGCGAAGTCCAAGCCATGGGGGTGAAACACCTCTATGTCGTCTATGATGACAAAGAGGATGTGGACCCGGCCCAGTTCCCCAAAGGTATTGATTTTCACACCCGTGACGAGTTGCTGGCAGTTGAGCGAAAATGTCGTGATATCAAAGGTGTGTCCGTCATCCTCTATATCCAGACCTGTGCCGCCGAAAAGCGCCGCCGCCGCAAGCGGGGCCTATTCCCGGACCCCGACAAGCGCGTCTTCATCAACACCGATATTTGCGAAGGCTGCGGCGATTGCGGGGTGCAGTCAAACTGCGTCTCGATCGTGCCCGTCGACACGGAACTGGGCCGCAAACGCGCCGTCGACCAGTCCAGCTGCAACAAGGATTTCAGCTGCGTGAACGGCTTCTGCCCCAGCTTTGTGACCGTCGAAGGGGCCAAGCTGAAGAAAGCCGCCACGGCCGAGGTTGATCTGCCCGAGCTGCCCCTGCCCAAATTGCCCGCGATCAACGGCACCTACAACACGGTGATCACCGGGGTTGGCGGCACGGGGGTTGTGACCATTGGCGCCGTCATGGCGCAGGCCGCCCATATCGATGGCAAAGGGGCGGGCATGATGGAAATGGCCGGGCTGGCCCAAAAGGGTGGCGCGGTCACCGTGCACCTGCGCCTTGCCGAAAAGCCCGAGGATATCTCGGCCATCCGCGTGGCGACCGGCGAATGCGATGCGCTTATTGGCTGCGAGCTTGTGGTCTCGGCGCAATCAAATACGCTGGGCCTGACCAAAACGGGGCGCACCGGCGCGGTGGTGGACAGCCATGAAACCGTGACCGGCGAGTTCACCCGCGACACGGATTTCACCATTCCCGGCGATCAGCTGAAACTGTCGCTTGAGGCACGTCTGCGCGACCGTCTGGCGATGTTTGATGCCACCGAATTGGCGCGCGTTTTGATGGGTGACAGCATCTTTTCAAACATGATGATCTTGGGGGCCAGCTGGCAGGCGGGCTATGTGCCCCTGACCTATGAGGCGCTGATGCAGGCCATCACGCTGAACGGGCAGGCGGTGGATCGCAACAAGCACGCGTTCGAGCTGGGGCGCTGGGCGATTGAGCATCCGGCAGATGCCGCGAAATGCCTTGAGGCCGAGGTGGTTGACCTGCCCAAGACGCTGGCCGAAATCGTCGATTTCCGCGCGGATCATCTGGTGAAATTCCAAGGCAACGCGCTGGCCACAAAGTATCGCACGCAGGTGTCCAATATGCCCGAAGCGCTGCAGGAAGCTGTGGCGAAAGGCTATCATAAGCTCTTGGCATATAAAGATGAATACGAGGTCGCGCGGCTTTTGTGTGAAACCCGGGCCAAGGCAGAGGATGAGTTTGATGGCGATCTGAAGCTGACCTATCACCTTGCGCCGCCAATGCTGGGCGGGGCGGATGCCAATGGCCGCCCGAAGAAACGTGCGTTCGGGGCGTGGTTTGAGCGCGCAGCCCCGCTTCTGGCGCGGATGAAAGGGCTGCGGGGCACCGCGTTTGATCCTTTCGGGCGCACGGCAGAACGGGTCACCGAGCGTGCTTTGATTGCGGAATATGAGGCGGATTTGGACCGGCTGCTGGCCGGGCTGGGCGACGACAACCTGTCAGTTGCGCTGGAAATCGCCGAGCTGCCCCTGTCAATCCGCGGTTTTGGCCCGGTGAAAGAGGCCAGCGTCGAGGCCGCCGCCACCCGCCGCGCCGCACTTTGGGCCGCCTTCGACGGGACGGCTCCGGTCACGCAAGCTGCCGAGTAGGCCTGCGTGACAAATAGGCGATGGATTTCCGTCGCAAACAGACCTATGCCTAGACCATGCCCTGCCTGCGCGGGGCGTGGAATGTTCTGGCAGAAGGCATGAAGACAATGGCAGTTGGCGTATTTGATAGCGGTCTGGGCGGGTTGACGGTTCTGGACGCGGTTGCAAAGCGTCTGCCGGATGTGGATTTCGTCTATTATGCCGACAGTGCACATGCGCCTTACGGGGTGCGTGATGCCGATGACATCTACGAGCTGACCAAAACGGCGGTTTCGGCGCTGTGGGATCAGGGGTGTGACCTTGTGATCTTGGCGTGTAACACCGCCTCGGCGGCGGCGCTGCGCCGGATGCAGGAAAGCTGGATCCCCGCTGACAAGCGCGTTTTGGGTGTCTTCGTGCCCCTGATCGAGGCGATGACCGAACGGGACTGGGGGGACAACACCCCGCCGCGTGAAGTGGCGGTGAAACATGTGGCGCTGTTTGCCACGCCCGCGACGGTCTCGAGCCGTGCCTTCCAACGCGAACTGGCCTTCCGCGCCATTGGCGTGGATGTCGAGGCACAGGCCTGCGGCGGTGTGGTCGATGCGATTGAAGACGGCGATATGATCCTGGCTGATGCCCTTGTGCGCAGCCATGTGGACGCCTTGAAACGCAAGATGCCCAAACCTGAAGCCGCCATTCTGGGCTGCACTCACTACCCGTTGATGGAAACGGAATTTCAGGATGCATTGGGCGCAGATGTAAAGGTCTATAGCCAGGCCAATCTGGTGGCCGACAGCCTTGCCGATTACCTGGAACGGCATCCCGACATGCGCGGGAGCGGGACAGAAAGCAAATTTCTGACCACCGGTGACCCGGTTCAAGTCTCCAACCGTGCGACCCAGTTCCTGCGACGAAAGATCACTTTCGACGCTGCGTGATTGCAGCGCGCAACCAAACCCCCTATTTCTGATCGACGAACGTTCGAGGAGGTCTTGATGACCCATAACATCGCCATTCTGGGCGCGTCCGGCTATACCGGCGCCGAACTGGTCCGGCTGATTGCCACCCACCCGACGATGAAGATCGTCGCTTTGTCTGCGGACCGGAAGGCCGGGCAGGACATGGCAGATGTCTATCCGCATCTGCGCCATCTGGAGCTGCCAAAGCTTGTGAAGATGGACGAGATTGATTTCTCTAGCGTGGATCTGGCCTTCGCAGCGCTGCCGCATGGGCTGTCTCAGGCGTTGGTGCGCGACCTGCCCGAAAGCGTGAAAGTGGTGGATTTGGGCGCGGATTTCCGTCTGCGTGACCCGGCCGAGTACGAAAAGTGGTATGGCGCCCCCCATGTGGCGACCGAATTGCAGAAATCGGCGGTCTATGGGCTGACCGAGTTCTATCGCAACGACATCCGGAACGCGCGGCTTGTGGCGGGCACTGGCTGCAATGCGGCCACGGTGCAATATGCGCTGCGCCCGTTGATCTCTGGCGGTTTGATTGATCTGGACCGGATCATCTGCGACCTGAAAAACGGCATCTCGGGGGCGGGGCGTGCGCTGAAGGAAAATATGCTCTTTGCCGAACGCTCGACCGATGTTCTGGGCTATGCGCAGGGCGGCACGCACCGTCATCTGGGCGAGTTTGATCAGGAGTTCTCGATGCTGGCGGGACGGGACGTGCGCATCCAGTTCATGCCGCATCTGGTGCCGGTGAACCGGGGCATTCTGGCCGATTGTTATGTGGATGGCGATCCGCAAGCGATCCACGCAGCTCTGGTTGAGCAATATCAAGACGAGCCCTTTGTGACCGTGCTACCCAAGGGAAAATTGCCCGGTATGGGGCAGGTGATGGGGTCGAACCAGTGCCATCTTGGCGTGTCAGGCGACCGTATCCCCGGTCGCGCATTGGTGGTGTCGGCTTTGGACAACCTGTGCAAAGGCTCGTCCGGGCAGGCGATGCAAAACGCAAACCTGATGCTGGGCGAAGACGAGACCACGGGGCTTATGATGCCACCGGTCTTTCCGTGACGGCCCGTAACAGATTGAAAAGGAAGCAGATATGGCTGGCCTGAAGAACCTGAAGAAAACCCGGCGTGTTCAGATCATCGTCCTGGCCTTCGTGGCGCTTGCGCTGTCGACGGGGTTGATTGGCTATGCGCTGCAAGACGGGATCAACTATTACCGCTCGCCTGCTGAAGTGATCGCGGAACCGCCGGCCACCAACGAGGTGTTCCGCATGGGCGGGCTGGTGGCCGAGGGCACAATCGTGCGCGGGCAGGGGGAAACCGTGACGTTTTCAGTGACGGATGGGGCCGAAACGGTGCCTGTCAGCTACACGGGCGTGTTGCCGGATCTGTTTGGGGAAAACCAGGGCATGATCGGCACCGGAACCTATGTGAATGGCGTCTTTGAAGCCTCTGAAATTCTTGCGAAACACGACGAAGATTACATGCCGAAAGAGGTCGTGGACAGCCTGAAGGAAAGCGGCGTTTACGTCGAGCCGTCCTCTTGATTTAACGCTTCTTAACGCTTCTTAACCAGCCTTGTCCCCGTATTTCAGATGCGGGGAAAGGCCCGGATGCAAAGCGTTACACAGATTGCCGACCAGATTGTCGCCCGCGAGGGCGGCTATGTGAACGACCCCGATGACCCCGGCGGGGCGACCAATTTCGGGGTGACCATCCATACGATGCGCCGGTTGGGCATGGACCTGACAGGGGATGGCAAGGTGACGCCCGCGGATGTGAAACGTCTGACACGGGCGCAGGCGCGCGATATTTTCCTGAGGCATTACTATCACAAGCCACGGATCGGTGACTTGCCCGAGCCGCTGCAGGCGTCGGTGTTCGACATGTATGTGAATGCGGGTGGCAATGCGGTGCGCCTGTTGCAAAAGCTCTTTGCCAAGATGGGGTTCGAGCTGTCTCAGGATGGCGCGATTGGGCCTCAGACCATTGGCATTGCCCATGCGGCGATGCGCCTTGCCCCCGATCACCTTGTGGACGCCTACGGGATTGAACGCCGTAACTATTATTACCGCCTCGCCGACCGGCGTCGGGCCTCGCGCAAATATGCCCGGCGCAGATCGGGGGGTAAGGGCGGCTGGATCATCCGCGCCGAAGAATTCATGTCGGCGAAATATCATTTGACCGAGGCACAACATCGCGAAAGGACACGCGCATGGGGTTGATGGGAAGCGTTTTCAGCACGATTTTTGGATCGGGCGGCAATGTGGTGCGCGAAACAGCAGAGGTTTTCCGCGAAAATGCCGAGGCCGCCTCGGCACGGGACTATGATCTGCGGGCGGCCTCGATCGCGGCTTACGCGGCCGAGTTCACCCATGCGCGAAAGGGACGGTTTGACCGGTTCATGGATGGGTTGAACCGTGTTCCGCGCCCGGCGTTGGCGCTGTCCACGCTGGGCTTGTTTGTGGCGGCCATGACCAACCCTGTCTGGTTCGCCAGCCGGATGGAGGGTGTGGCTCTTGTGCCTGAACCGCTTTGGTGGCTGATGGGGGCGATTGTCAGCTTCTATTTCGGCGCGCGCCATCAGGTGAAAGGGCAGGAGGTTCAGCGCTCGATTGCCCGGACCTTGGCGCAGGCGCAGGAGTTTCAAACCCGGTCACGCCAAGCTGAAGACCTGCCCGCGCCGAAAGGCGCGCTGATCTCAAAGCCCAAGGCAAAGCAACCGCCCGCAGGCCCCGCCACGCTTGCGGTCACGCCCGATGCTTCGGTGTCACCCGTCAAACAAGACCTCTCGAAACCCGAACCCGCAAAAACAACCGCCCGTTCGGTTGTGCGCAAGGCCCCTGCGGTCACGCCAAAGGGGCAGGTCGATGTGCAGGGCAATCCCGCACTGCGCGACTGGCAGGAGGCGCGCCGTGGCAAGTGATCTGATCCTGAAACTGGTGGCGGAACATGGCCCGTGGGTGCTGTTGGTGTTCTATCTTCTGTATCGCGATTTGCAGAAAGATCAGGCCACGCGGGCGGTTCTGGACAAGAACTCATCCGTGTTGATCGAAATCACCACGATCATCCGTGAACGCCTGCCAGCAGGCGGGGGGCGGGGATGATCAGACGCTGGATATCCTGCCTGAAAACGCGCCTTCGGGACCTGATGACCGGGGATCGCCTGAAGCGCGCAATTGAACGAAACGAACATGCGGTGGCCGAATTAGACGCCACTGTGCGAGAGGTCTTGCAGAAATGAAACAAGCATTTGCGCTGATGATGGTTTTGGCTGTGCTGTTGCAGGCGGGTTATCTGGTGGCCGGTTACGACGCCATTTATCAGATCGGATACGGGGCAATCACCCTGATGGGCCTGATGATTTCGCTGACCTTCCTGTGGCTTTACCTGCAACGCGCAACGCCGCTTGCGCTGGGCATGGCCTATAGCTGGTCGGGGGCAAGCCTTGTTCTTGGGTGGTGGTGGATTTTTTCGCTGGCCGGAGAACCTGCCGCCATGGCCGAAAGCCCGCTGCATTTTGCCCCCCTTGCGCTTTACCTCTCCGGTGCGCTTTTGCATTTCAGCGTGATCCATCGCTCTTTCGGGCTGCACGGGGCGGCGTTCTTGTTGCCTGTTTTCGGGGCCGTGGTGGTGTCCACGGTGATTTACCTGTTGGTCTGACCGTCAACTTCCCGTGACCTGCTGCCGCATGTGCCAAATCTGCGCATTGCAGGGCTAGAGGCGGGGCGCGACTCCCTGTAGTGTCGCGCCTATGATTACAGAACTCGGACATTTTGCGCTGATCTTGGCGTTTGGCGTGGCCATCGTGCAAACGATTGTGCCGCTGATTGGGGCACATAAGGGCTGGACCAGCTGGATGGAGATGGCCGTGCCCGCGGCAACGGCCCAGTTTCTACTGGTCTTTGCCTCGTTTCTGGCGCTGACCTATGCGTTTGTGACCTCGGACTTCTCGGTCAAGCTGGTCACGCTGAACTCGCATTCCGCAAAACCGATGCTTTACAAAATATCGGGCGTTTGGGGAAACCACGAAGGCTCGATGCATTTGTGGGTGTTGATTGTCACGCTGTTTGGCGCGATGGCGGCGTGGTTTGGCGACAACCTGCCCAAAACGTTGAAAGCGCGCGTTCTGGCGGTGCAAAGCTCCATTGCGGTGGCGTTTCTGGGCTTTGTCCTGTTCACCTCGAACCCGTTTTTGCGCCTTGCTCAGCCGCCCTTTGACGGGCGTGACCTGAACCCGCTGTTGCAAGACCCCGGTTTGGCCTTTCACCCGCCATTCCTTTATCTGGGCTATGTGGGCCTTTCGATGGCGTTTTCCTTTGCCGTTGCCGCGCTGATCGAAGGGCGGATTGATGCGGCTTGGGGGCGCTGGGTGCGGCCCTGGACGCTGGCGGCCTGGGTGTTTTTGACCATTGGCATCGCGCTGGGCAGCTGGTGGGCCTATTACGAGCTGGGCTGGGGCGGCTTTTGGTTCTGGGACCCGGTCGAGAACGCCTCGTTCATGCCTTGGCTCTTTGCCGCAGCGCTTCTGCATTCGGCCATCGTGGTCGAAAAACGCGAAAGCCTGAAAAGCTGGACAATTCTGCTGGCGATTTTGGCCTTTGGCTTCTCCCTGATTGGCACATTCATCGTTCGCTCGGGCGTCATCACCTCGGTGCACGCCTTTGCAACTGACCCCGAGCGCGGTGTGTTCATCCTGATGATCCTGGCCTTCTTCACCGGGGGTGCGCTGATCCTTTTCACCGCACGCGCCAGCGCCATGGAGGCCAAGGGCGTCTTTGGAATGGTCAGTCGCGAAAGCGCTTTGGTGGTGAACAACATCCTGCTGGCGGTGTCATCCTTCGTGGTGTTCGTAGGCACCATCTGGCCGTTGATCGGCGAGTTGTTTGGCCGCAAAATTTCCGTCGGCGCCCCCTTCTTCGAGGCCGCCTTCACCCCGTTCATGGTCGTGCTGGCGCTGGTCCTTCCGATCGGTGCCATGTTGCCATGGAAACGCGCCAAGATCGGGCGGGTGGCGAAACAGCTGATCCCGGCGGCTGTTCTGGCCGTGGCCGTTCTGGCGCTGGTCTGGGCCATGCAGTCGGGCAAATCCGCATTGGGTCCGATTGGCATGTTCCTGGGCACGTGGCTGGTGGCAGGCGCGCTGATCGACATTGCCAGCCGCACAGGCCGCGGCACGCCGTCTGCACGTCTGTCACGCCTGACCCGGCTGCCGCGCGCTGATTGGGGAAAACTGGCTGCACATGCCGGGTTGGGGATCACCTTCATGGGCATTTCCGGCCTGATGGCGTGGGAGGTCGAGGATATTCGCGTGGCCCGCGTGGGCGAGACCTTCCCGGTGGCGGGCTACGAGATTACCCTTGTGGCGGTCGGCCGTGAACAAGGGCCGAACTATATCTCGACGCAGGCTGAAATGCGGGTGACGCGCGATGGCAACCATGTCACCACGCTTTATCCCGAAAAACGCGTCTATCCGGTGCAGGCCATGCCCACCACCGAGGCGGCGATTTCGAACGGGTTCTGGACCGATATCTATCTGGTCATCGGGGACCCGCAGGAAGGCGGCGGTTTTGCCGTGCGCACCTTCCTGAAACCCTTCGCCAACTGGATCTGGTTTGGGTCCGCTCTGATGGCTTTGGGGGGGATGATCAGCCTGACAGACCGCCGGTTCCGCGTGGCTGCCGGGGCTGCAAAATCCCGTGCTCAAGGAGTGCCCGCAGAATGAAACAGCTGATCCGATCGCTTTGCGTGGCCGCAGCCCTGTTGGGCACGCCGGCCATGGCTGTAAACCCCGACGAGGTGTTGGATGACCCGGCGCTGGAGACGCGCGCGCGCGACATCTCGGCCCAGCTGCGCTGCGTGGTGTGCCGGGGTGAAAACATCGATGAAAGCAATGCCGCGATTGCCCGCGATCTGCGCCTTTTGGTGCGCGAACGCCTGCAAGAAGGCGACAGCAACACGCAGGTCGTGGATTTTGTGGTCGAGCGCTATGGCGAATACGTTTTGATGAAGCCCAACACCTCTGGTGCCAATCTGGTGCTTTGGGCTGCTGGCCCTGCGCTGTTTCTGGCAGCCCTTGTGGCGGGGGGCTTGTATCTGCGTCGTCGCTCCAATGCCAAGGATGGGGCCGGGGCACTGAATGCGGACGAAGAAGCGCGGCTTCAGGAGCTTTTGAAAGACTGACCCTGTGGTGATGGGGAATTTCACAAAATGACGGGGCGTTCATCTTTACCTGACCAGCTGGTCGGTTAAACTGCGCCAAACTCCGGGAGGACGAGATGGACTACGATACAATCACGCTTGAGATCACCGACGATCTGGCGGTGCTGACCCTGAACCGTGCTGATGTCATGAACGCGCTGAACACCCAGATGCGGGCGGAAATTGCGCATGCGGTGAAAGAAGCGGGCGAAAAGGCGCGCGCGCTGGTGATCACCGGGTCCGGCCGGGCCTTTTGTTCTGGGCAGGACCTTGGTGACCGTGCCAATGCGGCCGAGGTTGATCTGGAACGCACCCTGAAAGACGAATACGAACCTCTTCTGCAGGCCATCTACAACAGCCCGATCCCGACCATCTCGGCAGTGAACGGGGCGGCGGCTGGAGCCGGGGCAAATATCGCACTGGCCGCAGATGTGGTCATTGCAACGCAAAGCGCCTTCTTCATGCAGGCGTTTTCGCGTATCGGCCTGATCCCGGATGCAGGTGGCACCTATTGGATGCCGCGCCAGATGGGCTTTGCCAAAGCGATGGGGGCCGCATTGTTCGCCGAAAAGATGCCAGCGCAGGAAGCGGCTGACCTTGGGTTGATCTGGGAATGCGTCGCGGATGATGCCTTCGAGGCCACATGGCGCAAGCGGGCAGAGCAGTTGGCCAAAGGGCCGACCCTGTCCTATCGCAACATCAAAAAGGCGCTGCGCCAGTCCATGAACAACACGCTGGACGAGCAGTTGGCGCTTGAGGCGCGCCTGCAGGGTGAATGCGGCAAGTCGCGGGATTTCAAAGAAGGCGTATTGGCGTTCTTGGAAAAACGCAGCCCGAATTACGAAGGGCGCTGAGCCGCCAATTGATCACCATGTAAGATCAGCAGGGGAGTGGTGTTGCGCCGCTCCCTTTTGCATTTGGCAATGCAACGGGTGCGTCGCGGTGTGGGCGGGCGCCCGGGGCAGGCCCACACCCTCCAACACCATCGCGACCGCTTAGCGGGCGCAACCGCATGGGGCATGCCATCGCGCTAGAGGCTGCGGGCAGTCGTAAGCGTGGCAAACAACGAGCCGTTCTCGCGTTGACTGAAATGCACATATAGTTGGCTCTCGCTTTGTACGAGCTCGAGATATGTGGGCCAGATCTCAAACGGGAAGAAAAACTCGATATGTTTGGCCTTCGCGTTGTAAAGCGGCGCGCGCAGTTGGGCGTCCAGACTGCCGCGCAGAAGCGCGGTCTTCGCGTTACCAAGCAGAGGTCTTCCTTTCAGGATCAATGTTGGACGGGTTTCCACTTTTCCCTTGATGCCTTCCTGACGGCATCCCAACGAGATTTCGTAATCTGTGACCTTCAGAATATGGCTTTCGGATGCATTCCCGACGTCTCCACCCATTCGTTTTCTCCTAAAAGATTGATAAAGTGAGTGTAGGCTAACATTCTTCGCTAAAAACAAAAAACGCCGCCCATTGGGCGGCGTTTTCTTAAGCCTGTGTGTGTAGATCAGCGCTTGGCGACATCAATATAGTCGCGTGTCGTGTCGCCCAGATACAGCTGGCGCGGACGGCCGATTTTCTGGCCCGGATCACCCAGCATTTCTTTCCACTGAGAAATCCAGCCGACGGTGCGCGACAGGGCGAAGATCGGGGTGAACATCGAGGTGGGGAAGCCCATCGCCTCGAGGATGATGCCCGAATAGAAGTCCACGTTCGGATAGAGCTTCTTCTCGACGAAATAAGGATCTTCCAGCGCGATGCGCTCCAGTTCCTTGGCCACTTTCAGGGTTTCGTTGTCTTCGATGCCCAGAAGGCCCAGCACCTCGTCAGCACTTTCCTTCATGACCTTCGCACGCGGGTCGAAGTTCTTGTAGACGCGGTGACCGAAGCCCATCAGGCGGAAGGGATCGTCCTTGTCCTTGGCGCGGGCCACGTATTCCGGAATGTTGTCGACCGAGCCAATCTCGCGCAGCATTTCAAGGCAAGCCTGGTTGGCGCCACCGTGGGCAGGGCCCCAGAGGCAGGCGATGCCAGCCGCGATACAGGCAAACGGGTTGGCGCCCGAGCTACCTGCCAGACGCACGGTCGAGGTCGAGGCGTTCTGTTCGTGATCGGCGTGCAGGGTGAAGATGCGGTCCATGGCTTTCGACAGGATCGGGTTCACTTCGTATTCTTCGGCCGGCACGGCAAAGCACATGCGCAGGAAGTTCGACGCATAGTCCAGATCGTTCTTCGGATACACGAACGGCTGCCCGATCGAGTATTTATAGGCCATCGCGGCAATGGTCGGCAGCTTGGCGATCATGCGGATCGCCGCCACTTCGCGCTGCCACGGGTCATTCACGTCGGTCGAGTCATGATAGAAGGCCGACATGGCGCCCACGACACCGGTGATGATCGCCATCGGGTGTGCGTCGCGGCGGAAGCCCGAGTAGAACTTGGTCATCTGCTCGTGCACCATCGTGTGATTGGTCACGCGGCTTTCGAAATCCTGCAATTCTGTGGCCGACGGCAGTTCACCGTAAAGCAGCAGGTAGCACACTTCGAGGTAATGCGATTTTTCGGCCAGCTGGTCGATTGGGTAGCCGCGATACAAAAGCTCGCCCTTGTCGCCATCAATGAAGGTGATGGTCGAATCGCAGCTCGCCGTCGAGGTGAAGCCGGGATCATAGGTGAACACGTCGCCCTGCGCGTAAAGCTTGCGGATGTCGATCACATCCGGCCCCGCAGTGGGGGAATACATGGGCAGTTCCAGCTCCTTGTCGCCAAAAGTGAGTTTCGCGGTTCCGGTTTGTTCAGCCATGTATCATTCCTTCGTGTTCGTGTTGGCAGCAGCCTGCCCCGTTGGGCAGGCGCCCGTGCTTCATGCGCTTGCATCCTCCAACCGGGCGATGGTTTCGTCCCGTCCGAGCACAAGCATCATATCAAATACGCTGGGCGTGACGGCCCGTCCGGCGAGGGCGGCGCGCAGGGGCGCTGCCAGTTTGCCGAACTTGAGGTCATGCGCCTCGGCGAGGCCATTGAGGATGCCCTCAAGCGTGTTGCGGTCCCAGCTACCATTTTGCAGCTGCGGCGTCAATTCTTTCAGTATACCGCGGGATACATCATCTAGAGATTTCTCGGCCTTTTCGTCCCGGTCAATGGGGCGGGAAACCGTCGCAAATCGAGCCTTTTCAAGCATTTGCGGCAGTGTCTTTGCCGAAGTTTTCAGCACAGGCATGGCCGCTTCGACAAGAGATTTTTTCTGCGCCTGCAAAGGTGCCTCGCCTGCGGCAGCCATATAGCCTTCCAATGCGGCCAGAACCGCATCATCCGGCATTGCGGCCAGATGCTGCCCCGACAGGTTGTCGAGCTTCTTGAAGTCAAAGCGCGCCGGGCTTTTGCCGATGCCGCCAAGATCGAACCATTCCAGAGCCTGCGCGTCCGAGAAGAATTCGTCATCCCCATGGCTCCAACCCAGACGGGCCAGATAGTTGCGCATCGCGGCGGCGGGATAGCCCATCGCTTCGTATTCCTCGACCCCCAGCGCGCCGTGGCGTTTGGACAGTTTCTTGCCATCCGGGCCGTGGATCAGCGGGATATGCGCCCAGACCGGCAGGTCCCAGCCCATCGCCTGATAGAGCAGCGTCTGGCGCGCGGCATTGTTCAGGTGGTCATCGCCCCGGATCACATGGGTCACGCCCATATCGTGGTCATCGACAACAACGGCCAGCATGTAGGTGGGTGTGCCATCAGAACGTAAACAAATCATGTCGTCGAGCTGATCATTGCGGATGGTGACATCGCCCTGCACCTCGTCCTGGATGACGGTTTTGCCGTCACGCGGGGCTTTCAGGCGGATCACATAGGGCGCGTCCGGGTGGGTGGCAGGGTCTGCATCGCGCCACGGGCTTTGATAAAGGGTCGAGCGGCCCGCTGCCTTGGCCTCGTCACGGAAGGCCTGGATTTCGTCCTGCGTGGCAAAGCATTTATAGGCGTGACCCTTGGCCAGCATCTCGTGGGCCACTTCGGCGTGGCGGTCTGCGCGGTCAAACTGGCTCACGACCTCACCGTCATGGTCCAACCCCAACCATGCCATACCCTTCAGAATGGCTTGGGTGGCCTCGGGGGTCGAGCGCGCGCGGTCGGTGTCCTCAATGCGCAAGAGGAACTTGCCACCGCGGCCACGGGCATAAAGCCAGTTGAACAGTGCCGTGCGGGCGCCACCGATATGCAAATAACCGGTGGGCGAGGGGGCGAAACGGGTGACGATCTGATCGGTTTGGGACATCGGGCATTAACCTTTTGGAAACCATGCTGGGGTTAAGCAGGTGTGAATATCGGTTCGGCGTGTGTTGAGACCCAAGACCCGGGTCAAACGCGGGCAACCGGGCAAAGGTGGCGGCGTTTTCAGGATACTTGCGTGTCAACGTGATCTGGCAACGCTTTACGCAAAAGGGAGGCCGTGAACAAGGGTGCTGGCCGTGAAACTCCTGTCCCGGATCGAAGAAGAACGCGGGCGGCTCGTGATCTGGGCACCGCTTTTTCTTGGCACGGGCATCGGGCTGTATTTCGCCATGGCGCGCGAACCCGGCATTGTGCTCTACACCTTTCTGGCCTGTGCAATTCTGGCGTGCATTGCCATGGCGTGGCGCTGGCCGTGGGGATATGGCCCCATGGCGCTGGCCGTGGCGCTTACCGCGTTTGGGTTCTGCCTTGCGGGTGCCCGCGCGCATCTGGTGGGCGACCCGGTGCTGGGTTTTCGATATTACGGCCCGGTCGAGGGGCGCATCGTGGTTGTGGACCGCTCGCAGTCACAGGCGGTGCGGCTGACGCTCGATCAGGTGCGTCTGGACGATGTGGCGCCGCGAAAACTGCCCGGACGCGTGCGTGTCTCGCTGCATGGAGAGCAGGGCTATCTCACCCCCCGGATCGGCCAGCGCGTGGCCATGACGGCGCATTTATCCGGCCCCAATGGACCGGTGGAACCGGGCGGGTTCGATTTCCAGCGTATGGCCTGGTTTCGCGGGATCGGCGCGGTTGGGTATACGCGTGTTCCGGCCCTTGTTCTGACCCCGCCTGATCGCAGCTGGGATCTGGCCGTGACGCGTATGCGGCAGAATATCTCGCATTGGGTTCGGTCGATCCTGCCCGGCGAGGCGGGGGCATTCGCCGCCGCGATCACCACCGGCGACCGTTCGGCGATGAGCCAGGACACGATCGAAGCGCTGCGCGGGTCCAATCTGGCTCATCTTCTGGCCATTTCCGGGCTGCATATGGGGCTTTTGACGGGCTTTGTCTTTCAGGCGGCACGGTTGCTTTTGGGGCTGTGGCCGATGCTGTCCCTGCGCTATCCGGTCAAAAAGCTGGCGGCGATCATCGCCATTGGGGCCGGCGCATTCTACTTGTCTCTGTCCGGCGGGGCGATTGCCACGGAACGGGCGTTTATCATGGTTACGACCATGTTCGTGGGCATCCTGTTTGATCGCCGCGCGCTGACGCTCAGGGCCGTGGCCCTTGCCGCGCTCATTGTCCTGTGCCTGACGCCCGAGGCTCTGACCGAGCCGGGGTTCCAAATGTCTTTTGCCGCCACCACCGCTCTGGTGGCGGTGTTTGGCTGGCTGCGTGAACGCGCGCGTGATGACACGGCCCGCCGCCTGCCCAAATGGGCGCGCCCGGTCGTGGCGGTGGCCATGTCTTCGGCCATTGCGGGGCTGGCGACCGCCCCCATTGGCGCTGCGCATTTCAATCAGGTCAGCCATTATGGTCTTGTGGCCAATATCCTGTCCGTCCCCGTTATGGGCACCGTGATCATGCCGCTGGCCGTGTTGGCTGCGGTGTTGGCCCCGGTCGGGCTGGGTTGGGGGGCTGTCTTGCTGATGGACTGGCCCATCCGCTGGATCATCTGGGTCGCGGGGGCTGTGTCTTCACTGGACGGGGCGATTGGCAAAGTGGTGTCGCCTCCCGGCGCGGTTTTGCCGCTCGTGGCGCTGGGCGGGTTGATGCTGGTCCTCTTGCGCGGGCGGGAACGCGCCTTGGCTTTGGCCCCGGCTTGTGCGGCGTTTTTGCTGTGGGCCGGGGCCGAACGCCCCCCGGTTCTGATCAGTGAAGGCGGCGGGCTTGTGGGCGTGATGACCGGGCAGGGGCGTGCCCTGTCCAAGCCACGCGGCGAAGGGTTTTCGGCCCGGTCGTGGTTGGAAAACGACGGGGACAAAGCCGACCAGAGCATGGCCAGCCTGCGCGATGGGTTTGAAGGCCAGAAGGGATACCTGATGGTGGATCTTGGCGCCGTAAAGCTTGTGCAAATCTCGGGCCGTGCGGCCGAAGAAAAACTGCCCAACGCCTGCACAGAGGCGGATGTGGTGGTGTTGTCGGCCTGGCGGAAACAAGACCTGCCGGATGCCTGCGCCAAAACCCGCGTGATTGATCGGATTGCCTTGAAAGACACGGGCGCGGTTGCGCTTTGGCCGGGGCGCGGCGGGGCAGAGAAGCTGCGCATTGAGCCGGTCAGACACCCCAGCCACAAGCGGTTATGGAGCCGCTAAAGCGTTCCGAGATTACCTTGAGGCACAAGTTGATTTCGAAACGCCCACGACATTGGTAGGCTCCGCGCGTTTCGCCTTATTGTTGTGCCTCAACACTAAGGCGAAACGCTTTAGTGGCCGCCACATCAGCCCTTCCTGTTTTTCGCAAAACCCCGTAGCCTCTGCGCAAGGGAAGGAAGGCGCATGGTCGAGACGGCAGGCAAAATCAGCCTTTGGGGGGTCGAAGTCTTCGTCGCCACTGCAGAAGAGCGCTCGATCTCGGTTGCGGCGCGCAGGCTTGGGGCCAGCCCCTCATCCGTCAGCCAGCAACTGACCAATCTGGAAACGGCGCTGGGGTCTGCATTGCTGGACCGGTCCGCACGCCCGCTGACCCTGACCCCGGCGGGTGGATTGTTTCTAAAGCGCGCGCAGGCGATCCTGAACGAGGCAGAACAGGCGCGCGCCGAACTGGCACTTGGGGCGCTGTCGCAAATGTCACGGCTGCGCCTTGGCATGATCGAAGATTTCGATGCTGATGTGACACCCAGGCTTTTGACGCAGCTGTCCGGCCAGCTGTCGCAGACCCGGTTTTTGCTGGAAACAGGGGCGTCGCACCGCTTGCATGACCAGTTGGACGCGCGGGCATTGGATGTGGTGATCGCAGCCGAAACAGGTACGGTCCCCACCTGGACGGAAACACATGCCTTGATGGAAGAACCCTTTGTCGTCGCGGTGCCGAAAGGGCTGACGCAGGGGGGCGAACCGCTGGAGGTGCTGCGTGCTTTACCCTTGGTGCAATACACCGCGCGCCATCACATGGGGCAGGTGATCTCACAGCATCTGGCGCGACAAAATCTGCGGCTGGACAACCGATACGAGCTGGACAGCTATCACGCGATCATGGCGATGGTGGCGGCGGGCGAGGGCTGGACCATCATCACACCTTTGGGATTTCTACGCGCCCAGAGGTTCCGGGATGCGGCCGATCTGATCCCTTTGCCATTTGCGCCCTTCCACCGCCGGATCAACCTTACCGCCCGGGCCGAGCTTTTGGGCGGGCTGCCAAAGGATATGGCAGAGCAGATGAAGCAATTGCTGGATGAGCTGATTGTTGAGCCGGTCGTGGCAGAATACCCATGGCTGCAGGGCCTGTTGCGCGTGTTGTGACGACGCCCGCACCCAAACCGTAGGTTTGGGCCACCCCCAAGCCCGTCGACCATAGGGTCGTTAGGGCGCGGGAGGCTCTTGCCCTGTCAGGTAAGGGCTGGGCTCATGCTCAGGCCGCGGTTTCGGCCTTGCGTTCCATCACATCCGCCGCCGCCGCCACAAGCGCATCGGCAATGAAATCCAATTCCGGCTTCTGAAGTCGCACCGGCAGGCGCGTGTCACAGGCGCGTGCCAGCATGTCGCGGGTCCGGGGCAGCGGGCCTTGCTCGCCAATGAACTCCCAATTCCAGAAGGCGCGCGCATTGTCCGTGCTCATGCCAAACACCTGAACCGAGACACCGCGCGTTTTGGCCGAATCCTGAAACGCCCGCGTTTGTTCGTCGCTCATACCCACCAGATTGAACTGGATCGAATCTGGTGCACGGGTTTCGGGCGCCAGCGGCGGCGGCACGTCGATCCAACTGCTCTGGTTCAGCTTGTCTGCGACATAGTCGTGGTTTTTCAAACCGTCCGTCACCCGCCGCTCCAGCTCGGCCAGTTGCGGGCGGATCACCGCGGCCGAAAGGTTGGACAGGCGCGTGTTGTAAAGCGGCAGCTTGTTTTGCCAGCGGGCAAAGGCATCGGCCAGGTCAGACGAGTTCTCGCCATGAGGTGTTTTGTGCTTTTTCCAGTTATGCTCATACGCGCCTGACATGATCACGGCGCGGGCGGCCAGATCGGCATCATTGGTGATCATGATCCCCCCTTCGCCTGCGTTCAGCATCTTGTAGGATTGGAAGGAAAAACAACCGATTTTGCCAATGGTGCCGATCTTTTGCCCGTTCCAAAGCGTGCCAAGAGAATGGGCGGCATCTTCGATGACCGGAACACCCGCTTTCGTGCACAAATCCATGATCGCATCCATGTCCGAGGTATGCCCGCGCATATGGCTGATGATCACGGCCCCCACGTCCTTGGTCAGCTTGGTGGCGAAATCCTCCATGTCGACCCGGTAGTTGTCGCCCACATCCACAAGGACGGGCTGGCAATCGGCGTGCACCACCGCGCTGGGCACGGCGGCAAAGGTGAAGGCCGGGATCAGCACTTTCGCGTCGCGCGGCAAATCCAGCGCTTTCAGCGACAAAAACAGCGCCGCCGAACAGCTTGCCACGGCAAGCGCATATTTTGCGCCCATCATCTCGGCGAATTCTGCCTCTAGCAGGGCAACCGGCGCATCTTCGGGCGCGGTGTAGCGAAACAGGTCGCCCGAGGCGAGCATCCGGTCAATCTCGGCGCGGGCTGCGTCAGGGATGGGTTCTGCGTCATAGACATTGGGTGCGAGTGTCATTTTACGGTCCTGTATGTCCAGCTTCGCGATGCCCGGTTGTCGGTCCGAAGGGGCGGGTGCGTTGGGACGATCCACCACTCTTTTCGGATTTTCCGAAACATCTCTTTCGAAAAACTGTAGGTGAAATTCAATCCTGAAACCAGAAAAAATTCGGTCCGAGAGGTTGAAACAAGACCGGGCAAGGGGCGGGTCTGTTTCAGACAGGTGTGCGGGCGGATGTTGTGCGATGCGCTGCCCTGGCCAACAGAAAACGGCCAGCGTGATGACTGGCCGTTTGCGCATTCTCCCCGTGGTGGGGGGCGGTTACACGTTCAACAGAAGATGTTCGCGTTCCCATGGGCTGATGACCTGAAGGAACTCGTCATATTCGGTGCGCTTCACGATGGAATAGACGCGGGCAAATTCGGGGCCCAGCACCTCGTGCATCTTCTCGGCCTCATCAAACAGATCAAGCGCGTGGCTCAGATCGCGGGCGATATCTTCTTCGCCTTCATAGGCGTCGCCCTTGTATTGCGCCCGCGGGCGTTCTTCTTCGATCAGCCCCAGATACCCCGCCGCCAGCGAGGCCGCGATGCCCAGATACGGGTTGCAATCCATGCCCGCGATACGGTTTTCCACCCGGCGGGCATTGGGCGATGCGATGGGCACGCGGATGCCCGTGGTGCGGTTGTCACGGCCCCATTCCAGATTGATGGGGGCCGCGTTGTCCTTCACGTAACGCCGGTAGCTGTTCACATAGGGCGCCAGCACGGCGACCACGCTGGGCAGGTGGTTTTGCATGCCCGCGATAAAGTGGAAAAACGCGTCGGTTTCGCCACCCTGAGGGCCAGAGAAGATGTTTTCGCCCGTCTCGATGTCGATGATCGAATGGTGGATATGCATGGCCGATCCCGGCTCTTCCGCGATGGGTTTGGCCATGAAGGTCGCAAAGCAATCGTGGCGCAGGGCGGCCTCGCGGATCAGGCGTTTGAAGTAAAACACCTCGTCGGCCAGCTTCACCGGGTCGCCGTGGATCAGGTTGATCTCAAGCTGGCCCGCGCCACCTTCTTGCGTGATGCCGTCAATCTCGAACCCTTGGGCTTCGGCGAAATCATAGATGTCGTCGATGACGGGGCCAAATTCGTCCACGGCGGTCATGGAATAGGCCTGACGCGCGGCGGCAGGGCGGCCTGACCGGCCCATCATGGGCTTGATCTTTTCGGCCGGATCCAGATTGCGCGCGGTCAGATAGAACTCCATCTCGGGCGCCACAACCGGTTCCCAGCCTTTTGCGCGATAAAGCTCGACCACGCGCTTGAGCACATTGCGCGGGCTATAGGGGATCGGTTCGCCGTTGCGGTCAAACGCATCATGGATCACCTGCAACGTCCAGTCGCCAGTCCAGGGTGCTGCCGATGCGGTTTTCATGTCCGGGCGCAGGGTCATGTCGCGTTCAATGAACCCTTCGTCCCCCGCAGCCTCGCCCCAACCTCCGGTGATGGTTTGGTAAAAGATGCTGTCGGGCAGGTGAAAGTAGTCCTGCCGGGCAAATTTGACGGCGGGCACGGCCTTGCCACGGGCAATGCCCGGAAGGTCTGATACGATGCATTCCACCTCGTCCAGCCGTTTGCCGTGAAGATAGTCCTGTGCGGCCTCGGGTAAAGCCGTCATCCAGGCGTTGCGGTCGGTTTTATCATTGCTCATGATTTTGCTCCCCGTTTCAGGACTTCCGCCATGCGGGCCGCGAAACGTGCATTGTCTGTTGTATCGTTCAGTTGGGCTTGGGCGTTGTTCAAAAGCGCCTCGGGCACATTGCCGCGTCCGCGATGTTCAATCAGCCCCGAGACAAGCTCGGAGGTAAACTCGGGATGCGGCTGGATGGTCAATATCTGATCGCCATAGACCAACGCCGCGTTGGCGCAGAAATCGGTCGAGGCGATGACCTCTGCCCCTTCGGGCAATTGGGTCACCTGATCCTGATGCCAGGCGTTCAGCTTCATGGTTTCACCATCCCCGAAATCATATTCGGTGCGCCCGACAGACCATCCACCGGCAAACTTCTCGACCTTGCCGCCAAGGGCTTGCGCGATGATCTGATGTCCAAAGCAGACGCCCACCAAGGGCTGACCGGTAGCTTTGATGTCGCGGATCAGATCTTCCAGCAGCGGGATCCACCCGTGTTCCTCGTAAGCGCCGTGTTTTGACCCGGTGATCAGCCAGCCATCCGCGTCTGAAACGCCGGACGGAAACTGGTTGTCCACCACCGAGTAGATTTCAAATTCAAAGCCATGTCCGTCCAGAAGACGTGTGAACATTTCGCCGTAGTCACCGACGCTGTCGCGCAGTTCGTCAGGCGAGTGGCCTGCTTGCAGGATGCCGATCCTCATGAGTCACCAAATTTGATCAAATTTCACAGCGACCCTAGCCGAGAGGCAATTCACGGGCAAGGGGGGAATTTAAAGCGTTTCCATATTACGTTGAGTGAACGTGATGTGGAAACGCCGCGCAACATGTCAGGATGGTGGGCGTTTCCAGGTATTGCTGTGATCGGGCAATATCTGGAAACGCTTTGATGCGAGCGATTTTGGCGTGCAGCAGGCCGTAGGAACCGTGCGTAAAACGCACGGCTCCCCACCGCCCCCAAAGGGCGCGGCAGCGGCCTGCAGCGGGGCGGAACCCCTTAACGGAACAGGGTTTTCATGAAGCTGGGGCGGCGGATCGCGGCCTGCGGCAAATGCCGGTTCAAACGCTTGCCGATGATGCCGAACACCGTGATCACGATCAGGGTCAGGACGATGAAGAAGCCTGCAAGAATCGGGTAGGGCACAAACGGGTTGAACGTCTTGTCGGCAAAATAGCTGGCGTAATAGAGCGCGTCTCCGCGTTGTTGCCACACCGGGAAGCCCGAGAAGAACACAAGCGCCGTGGCGTGAAACAGGAAGATCGCTTCATTGGTATAGCCGGGCCATGCCAGCCGGAGCATCGACGGCCAGACAATGCGTTTGAACCGCGTCCAACCGGTGATGCCATAGGCGTCCGCGGCCTCCAGATCGCCCTTGGGGATAGACTGAAGCGCGCCGTAGAAAATCTCGGCCGTATAGGCGGTGGTGTTCAGAAACAAGACCACCGTGGCCCCCAGAAAGGCCGAGGTGAAGGGCGCCATGATGGGAAAGCTTTGCTTCAGCGACAAGAACACCGCATAGGCAAAGAACATCTGGATGAAGAGCGGCGAGCCACGAAACACATAGATGAAAAACTCCGCCGGTTTGCGCAGCCAGCCCGTATGGCTGTTCTTGGCCAGCGCCAGCCCGGTTGCGGAAAAGAACCCAAACGCGATCGCCAGCAGGCCGAAATAGATGTTCCAGATCATGCCGGACCCGATCAGCGTGACCTGTTCACACAGGGTGAAATCCTCGCGCGGCAACAGCCGTTCGCCATAGCCGATCGAACGGAACGCGTAATCCTGAATGGTCTGTGCGCAGCTCATTGGGCGGCCTTTCTTTGCGCTTCACCGGCAGCAGTGGCCTGCCCGTGAGACAGGCGGATCGTCAGGCGTTTGAACACCCGCTCGCTGATCGAGGTGAGCATCAGGTAAAAGACCAGAAGGCCAAAGAAGTAGTAAGCCATCCAGTTGCCATGCGGGTATTGGGTGAATTTGGCGGTCTTCGTCGCGCCCAGCTCGCGCGCCCAATAGACGATATCCTCAACGCCCAGAAGGAACAAAAGTGGCGTGGCTTTCACAAGGATCATCCACAGGTTCGACAGGCCGGGCAGGGCATAGATCCACATCTGGGGCACCAAAACGCGCCAGAAACTTTGGCGCGGCGACATGCCATAGGCCTCGGCGGTTTCCAGCTGCGCGCGTGGCACGGCCTTCATTGCGCCAAACAGCACGTTGGCGGCAAAGGCGCCAAAGACGATGGCGAAGGTCAGGACCGCCAGCGAAAAGCCATATGTCTCGTGCACCCACTGGGGGCTGTCCGACAAGGGCAGCTTGGCTTGGCTGCAGACCACGAAATCGCTGCCCTGACGGATCGGCTCGGACCAGTCGGGGCATTTGACCTTGTGGCGCAGATATTCAAACGCCTGATCCAGCGCGATGACGAAGAACATGAAAAAGGCAATGTCCGGCACGCCGCGCACAATGGCGGTGTAAAGCTTGCCCAAAATGCTCAGCGGCAGAAAGCGTGACCGCGCCGCCGTAGCGCCGGCAAAACCAAAGGCCAGCGCCACGGGCGCGGTGATTGCCAACAGCACCATGACCGTCCCGAAGGACTGGTAAAACGCCATATGCTTGCCCGTGGTCAGGTAGCAGCTGAGCCATGTCAGGCCCTCAAGCGTGGAAGGATCGGTGCAGTAGGAAAACATCGCGCATTTCGGTGATTGGGGCCACAGGAGCGGCAAAAGCAGGTGCGGCAGAAAAGGCCCGCGCGGGTTGCGCGCGGGCCAATTGATCAGATCAGAACTGAGAAGCCACTTCCCATTTCGCGATCATCGTGTTCAGCGAGCCATCGTCTTTCATCGACTGGATGGCCTTGTCGAACATGGCGCGCAATTCGCCATCGCTTTCACGGATGCCCATGCCGACGCCGCCGCCGATCTGCTCCATGCGCTCCAGCATCACCAGACCGTCCGAGCCGACCATGGTGTCAAGGAAGCTCTTGTCGGCCAGAACCGCATCAGCTTCGCCGTTTTTCACAGCAGCCACGGTTTCTTCCGGGGTTGCAAACTCGACCAGCGTCCAGCCCTGTTCAGCCACGAAAGCCGCCTGAATGGTGGTGGCCTGTGCGGCAACGATACCGCTGGCCGGGTCCACGTCTGCCGACATGGCAGCATAGGCCGAGGGATCGGGCGGCGTGTAGTTTTGCGTGAAATCAATGACTTCGTCGCGTTCGTCGGTGATCGACATGCCTGCGATGATGGCGTCATAGTTGCCCGATACGAGGTTCGGGATGATGCTGTCCCACTCGTTGGTGACCCATTCGCATTTCAGCTCGGCACGTTTGCACAGCTCGTCGCCCAGCTCGCGTTCAAAGCCATCAACCTCACCGTCATCGTTGAGGAAATTCCACGGGGCATAGGCGCCCTCGGTGCCCAGACGCACGGTCTTGCCATGGCCATCAGCCAGCGCAAAGCCCGCCGAGATCGCCAGAGCAGCCGTCGAAACGATCAGCTTTTTCATTGGTTTACTCCCTAGTTAAGTTTCGTTCTTTTGGTTCATCAAGCCGGCTGTGTGGCCGACAGGAATTGTTTCAGGCGCTCGCTTTTGGGCGCGCCAAACAGCGCGTCGGGCGCGCCTTCTTCTTCGATCAGACCCTGATGCAGGAAGACCACGTGATCAGACACATCCGCCGCCATGCGCATGTCATGGGTCACGATGACCATGGTGCGCCCCTCGCTGGCCAGGTCCTTGATCACTTTAACGACCTCTTGCTCCAACTCGGGGTCCAGCGCCGAGGTCGGTTCGTCAAACAAAAGCGCCTGAGGTTCCATGCACAGCCCGCGCGCAATCGCCGCGCGCTGTTGCTGGCCGCCCGACAGCTGCGCCGGGTAGACATCGCATTTGTCGCCGATCCCGACCTTCGCCAGATATCCGCGCGCCTTTTCTTCGACCTCAGCCTTGTCGCGGCCCATCACGGTGACCGGCGCCTCCATCACGTTTTGCAGGATGGTCATATGGGACCACAGGTTGAACTGCTGAAACACCATCGACAGGTTGGTGCGAATGCGGGTGACCTGGGCGCGGTCGGCGGGGTGCCGGTGCAGCCCGTGACCCTTCCAGGTGATGGGTTCGCCCTTGAAGCGGATTTCGCCTTGTTGGCTGTCTTCCAGCAGGTTGGCGCAGCGCAGAAGCGTGGATTTGCCGGACCCCGACGACCCGATCAGGGATACGACGTGACCACGGGGCGCCACGAGGTCGACACCTTTCAGGACTTCGAGCGCGCCATAGCTTTTATGCAGGTCGCGAATTTCGATCACCGGGGTGGCGTCAGCAGCGGTGGTGGCAGAGATGTCTTCAGGCACGTGGTTTCCGTCAGCAGAACAGGGCAATTTGGCCACCGAGTAGGGAGCAATTTCCACCGGATTGCAACGGCGAAATGACGGTGAGGTCACGTTAATGCGGGTAAATGGGCGGTTGGTCAGGCGCATTGTCGTTGAAAGACGCTGCAATCGACTTCTGGTGGTAAATGCCGGGGAAACACGCCTAACGTTGGGTCAAGACCGTTGGAGCCCGCTTTGCCCCGGCCTGAGGGGATTGCTTAAAGCCGCGCCGCCGCGCGCTGACGGGCCATATTGCTGTCCACATCGCTGATCCCAAGAAACCGCGGGATCATGCGCATCAGGGCATCTTCTTCGGCCGCACGGTCCCCGTCGGCCAGAACCACCGACCATGCGGCTTCGATCAGGGCGATGCGGTCTTCGATCGGGACACCTGCCTTGACCGCATTGGTGAAGCGGATGGTGTCGGGGGCCTCGGCCTCCAACGCTTCGGCTTCGCAACGCAGGGCGCGGGCGTCATCCGGGGAAAGCCCATGCAGACGGGCGAGGATGCGGTCGATCTCGGCGGTTTCGCTGGCGGAATAGTCATGATCCGCCCGCGCCAGTCGCACAAGGATCGCGGCCATGGCAAGGCGCGCGTCGGCGCCATCAAGCGGGGTTGGAGCAGGTTGGGTCAGCTTGTCCAAGAGGGCACGTATCATAGGCTCTATCTGGGGCGGGCAGGGGATACCTGCCAGCCCGCTCTCCTTCACTTATGCGTCATAACCTTCGATGATGATCAGATCACAGATCGACACCGGTTCGCGAATGGCCTTGGCCGCTTGATAAACGGGGCTGTCATAGCAGTCGCGCGCGGCCTGATAGCTTGGAAATTCGATCACCACGTTGCGCGACCGGGATTGGCCCTCGCGGGTTTCAAAGGCGCCGCCGCGCACCAAAAACCGCGCGCCATATTCCTTGAACGCGGCGGCGTTGGCTTTCACATAGCCCATGTAGCGGTCCAGATCTTCGACATCCACCCGCCCGATCCAATAGCCTTTGGCCATATCATGTCCTTTCGTCAGTTGGTCAGACTGTCCAGCGAATAGCGGATGTCGTCAATCGCAATTCCGCCGGGATCGCGATGGGTGAGGGTGATGGCGCTGATGGGGGCGGTCGACAGAAAACCGTAACTCTGTACGCCGTGATCGGGCCGCAATTCGGCGCGATGCAGCTTGGTGCCGTCACCTGCATAGAAGTCCAGCCAGACCGGCCCGGGGGCAGGTCGGCTGCCCAGCGGGTCCGCATAGTCGGCATGCAGGCGCAGGCCAAAGGCGTGCACCGTTGCGTCAAAGCCCATGGCCAGCGCCCCTTCGCCCCGGCCAGAGCGTGCCGCAAACCCGTCCGGCCCAATCGGGAAGGCCGCGTTTGATCCAAACCCCGTGTGATAGGCCACGGCGAGGGCCGGGCTGCCCCCCGCGACCACGGTGACCGGCGCGCGGGGCGCGCGGTCGAGGGTATCGAACCCGTCGACCGCGCGCCTTGCCTGACCGGCAAGGCTGTCGCCCAGCGTCAGGCCGGTCACGCGGACCAGCCCGGGCACGGCCTGACCGGGCTCAGGCAGGGTGGGGAAGCTTTCGAAATCAAGCTGCCCCGCGGTTTGGGACACCACCTTGTCATAGGGCACCTGAGTGATTTCTTGGGTGATCGCCTGCGTGACAGTCTGCGCAGTTGCGGGCAGCGCCAGCCCACACAGGGCCGCCAACAGCACCGCACGTATCATCCGGCGGGCAGCTCGCTTTTAGGCACGTCTGCGGCCTCGGCGACGCGCGCGACCAGATCGGCCTCTTCATTGCGCACCACGCCATCTGCCAGGGACACCTGCCACAGCGCGGTCACGATGCTGGTACGTTGGTCCAGCGTCATCAGATTGCGCACCTGACCGGCCAGTGCATCTGTTTCGCCGGCTGTTTTCTCCAGCGTTTCGCAGGTGGCGCGAAGCTGTGCGGCCTCGATCGGGTTCATATCGTAATGGCGGGCAAACAAGCGGTCGATACGGGCGATCTCTGCCTGCGCATAATGCGCATCGGCCTTGGCCAGCCGCACCAAAAGCACGCCCATGGCCTGCTGCGCATCTTTGGTCCAGGTTTGATCTGTCATTGCCGGGTCTCCTTGCTGGTCCGAAGCCTAGTGAAGCGGTGAGGCAATGAAAAGGGCGGGGAAACCCCGCCCGTGATTTGCAATCTGACTGGAACTGTCGTCGATCAGACCAACCGCTCAATCTCTTTCGCGGCGCGCACGAAATCAGCGAAAAGCGGTGCCGGATCAAAGGGTTTCGACTTCAGCTCCGGGTGGAACTGCACGCCGATGAACCACGGGTGATCCTTCCATTCGACGATCTCTGGCAGGCGGCCATCGGGCGACATGCCCGAAAAGACCAGCCCGCAGGCTTCAAGCTTGTCGCGATACTGCGTGTCTACCTCGTAGCGGTGGCGGTGGCGTTCTTCGATGGTCTCGGCACCGTAAACCTCGGCCACCTTCGACCCTTCGGTCAGCGCTGCCGTATAGGCGCCCAGACGCATGGTGCCGCCCTTGTCGTCGGATACTTTGCGCTTGACCTTGTAGTTGCCCTGCACCCATTCCTTCAGGTGATAGACAACCGGGGTGAAGCGGGTTTCGCCCGCCTCGTGGTCAAATTCTTCCGATCCCGCATCCGAGATGCCCGCCACGTTGCGCGCGGCCTCGACCACGGCCATTTGCATGCCCAGACAGATGCCCAGATAGGGGATTTTGCGTTCGCGGGCGAACTGTGCTGCTTTGATCTTGCCTTCGGTGCCGCGTTCGCCAAAGCCGCCGGGGACGAGGATGGCGTGGAAACCTTCCAGATAGGGCGCGGGGTCTTCCTTGTCGAAGGGCTCGGCATCCACCCATTCCAGCTTCACGCGGGTCCGGTTGGCCATGCCGCCATGGGTCAGCGCTTCTTTGATCGACTTATAGGCGTCTTCAAGCTGTGTGTATTTGCCCACCACGGCCACGCGGACCTCGCCTTCTGCGTTGTGAATGCGGTCTTCGACGTCTTCCCAACGGCTGAGGTCCGGTTTGGGTGCGGGCGCGATCTGGAACGCGTCCAGAACGGCCTGATCCAGACCCACTTTGTGATAGGCCATCGGGGCTTCATAAATCGACTTCAGGTCATAGGCGGGGATGACCGATTCCTGACGCACGTTACAGAACAGACCGATCTTGGCGCGTTCCTTATCCGGGATCGGGTGTTCCGAGCGGCAAACCAGCACGTCAGGCGCAATACCGATCGAGCGCAGCTCTTTCACGCTGTGCTGGGTTGGCTTGGTCTTCAACTCGCCGGATGCTGCCAGATACGGGAGCAGGGTCAGGTGCATAAAAATACACTGGCCACGCGGGCGTTCCTGGCTGAACTGGCGGATCGCTTCAAAGAAGGGCAGGGCTTCGATATCGCCGACCGTGCCGCCGATTTCACAGAGCATGAAATCTACCTCATCATCACCGATTTCGATGAAGTCTTTGATTTCATTGGTTACATGCGGGATCACCTGAATGGTCTTGCCCAGATAGTCCCCGCGGCGCTCTTTTTCCAAAACATTGGTGTAGATGCGACCCGAGCTGACCGAATCCGTGTTGCGGGCGGCCACGCCGGTGAAACGTTCGTAATGGCCCAGGTCCAGATCGGTTTCGGCGCCATCATCGGTGACAAAAACTTCGCCATGCTCAAAGGGGCTCATCGTGCCGGGGTCGACGTTCAGGTAAGGGTCCAGCTTGCGCAGACGCACTGAATAGCCGCGTGCCTGCAACAGCGCGCCTAACGCGGCCGAGGTCAGACCTTTGCCCAAAGAAGAAACAACACCGCCGGTGATGAAGATGTATCGTGCCATATGGTTGGCTGCCCCCGTGAAAAAAGCGCGTCGATTTCGAAGCGCGCCGCCTGTTATCTGGCCGATTGTCTGGCCGGTCTTCTGGTTTGGGGAGCCGCAAGAGAATCGCAGAAGCGACCCGTGCGAATCCGCACTCCACGGGAGTAAAGAAATATCAGAAACCGGCCTCCCGTGCAACCGGATCGTCAAGATGATGGGGGTATATTCTGCCCCGCCTCTAGGTATTGTGTGGGTCGTGTCCGGCCCGGTTCCCAAGGCGGAAACCGGCCAATGTCTGGTGCAGCATCAGCGGGCTGCGCTGCAGCAAATGAAGCCGCCGATCAATCCGCGCGGGGCGGTGTCAGGCTTTCGTCGTCTGAAACAGGCGGCAGCAGGTCGGTCACATCCGGCACCACCGGCGCCTCGCCTTCTGCAGCGGGTTCCGCCACGCCCAGCGTGTCCACAACCGATCCGTCCGATGCGTTTTTCGCCGCGATGATCGTCAGCGTGATCGAGGTCACCAGAAACGCGATGGCAAAGCCCCAGGTGAGCTTGCCCAGTGCCGTGGCTGCACCGCGTGAGGACATCACGCCACCGCCGCCGCCGCCACCAATGCCAAGGCCGCCGCCTTCAGAGCGCTGCAAAAGCACGATGCCGATCAGGCCAAGCGCCAGGATCAGGTGAATGACGAGGATGACGTTTTCCATGCGGGCACGCTTTTCGTATCTGGGTGGTTTCGATCTCGGGGGTATGTAGGGGAAAAGGCGCAAGGGTGCAAGCGGCGCTGTGGGCCCAATGCTGTCTTTCGCCGTGCAATCGTGCCGGCTGCACGTTTTCTCCTTTCCCGCCGGGCATTGTGTCGTTATGACAGCACGGGTTTTCTTTGAGATAGGATCAGACCATGGCAAATGTTGTCGTCGTAGGCGCCCAGTGGGGCGACGAAGGTAAAGGCAAGATCGTTGACTGGCTCAGCGAACGTGCGGATGTGATTGCGCGTTTTCAGGGCGGGCATAATGCAGGCCACACTCTTGTGATCGACGGCAAGGTGTACAAGCTGCACGCGCTGCCGTCTGGCGTTGTGCGCGGCGGCAAGCTGTCGGTGATCGGCAATGGTGTGGTGCTGGACCCGTGGAACCTTCTGAAAGAGATCGAGACGATCACCGGGCAGGGCGTCGATATTTCGCCTGAAACGCTGATGATCGCAGAAAACACCCCGCTGATCCTGCCCTTCCATGGTGAACTCGACCGCGCGCGCGAAGAGGCCGCCAGCAAAGGCACCAAGATCGGCACCACCGGGCGCGGCATTGGCCCGTGTTATGAAGACAAGGTGGGGCGCCGTGCGATCCGTGTGGCTGACCTGGCGGACCCCGCCACGCTGGAAGCCCGCGTTGATCGCGCGCTGCAGCACCATGACCCGCTGCGCAAAGGTTTGGGCATTGCCCCCATCGACCGCGACGCATTGATTGCCCAACTGCAGGATGTGGCGCCGAAAATCCTGAAATATGCGGCCCCCGTCTGGAAAGTGCTGAACGAAAAGCGCAAAGCGGGCAAACGCATCTTGTTCGAGGGTGCTCAGGGCGCGCTTCTGGACATTGATTTCGGCACCTATCCCTTTGTGACATCATCCAATGTCATCGCGGGTCAGGCGGCGACCGGCGTGGGCATCGGGCCGGGCTCGATCGACTATGTGCTGGGCATCGTGAAAGCCTATACCACGCGCGTGGGGGAAGGCCCGTTCCCGACCGAGCTTCTGAACGCCGATGGCACGCCGGATGTTGATGGCGACCGGCTGGGCACGCGCGGGCATGAATTTGGCACCACCACCGGGCGTCAACGCCGCTGCGGCTGGTTTGATGCGGCTTTGGTGCGCCAGACCTGCGCAACCTCGGGCGTGTCGGGTATTTCGCTGACCAAACTGGACGTGTTGGATGGGTTTGAAACGCTGAAGATTTGCGTGGGCTACGAGCTGGACGGCAAAGAGCTGGACTATCTGCCCACAGCCGCCGATGAGCAGGCGCGCTGCAAACCGATCTATGAAGAGATGCCGGGCTGGTCGGAATCGACCGAAGGCGCGCGCAGCTGGAATGATCTGCCCGCCAACGCGATCAAATACGTGAAACGCGTGGAAGAGCTGATCGACTGCCCGGTGGCACTTCTGTCCACCAGCCCGGAACGGGACGACACCATTCTGGTGACCGACCCGTTCGCGGATTGATCACATGGCTCTGAGCTACAAAGCACGCAAACGCTGGGCACTGGTGGTGCTGTTGGTCGGGCTGCCGATCTATATCGTCGCGGCCGTGTTTGTGGTCAGCCTGTTTGACCGCCCGCCAAGCTGGCTGGAGCTGATCATCTACGCGGTTTTGGGTTTTCTGTGGATGGCCCCGTTTCGCAAAGTGTTTTTGGGGGTTGGTAAAGCGGACCCGGATGCGGACCCCGCAAGCTATCCCCATGATCCGGCAGGGAAATACGCCCTGAAAGACGACGAGGAATAAAAAAGGGGCCTCCTCAGGCCCCTTTTTCTTTGTTCGGTTTTTATGATGCCCGAAGGATCACGCGGTCTGACGGTCATCTTCCTTGCGATCATCTTTCGCCAGGGCAAAGCGGCCTGGTGCGACTTTCACGATGCGACCATCCTTCATCAGCTTGGCAAAGGCGCGCAGCGCTTCTTCGCGGCTGATGCCACCATTGACTTCCAGACCGATCAACATACGCACCAAGAGCGGGCGACCAAACTGGTCGCGGCCCTCGACATCCGTTGCATAACGGGCTGCGGCCTCCATCAGGCCGGTCATGTCGGACGCATCTGCGCCGGTGACATAGCTGGCAAAATCCGGGGCTTCACCCGAGGTCGCCTGCGCTGCAACCGCGCGCGGACCCTGAGCTGCGTCCGCCACCATGTCATCGCGGTTGACGCGGCGCGGGCGCACCGGTTGAACCGGCGTGTCGGACGCGGCCTTTGATGCCGCCTCGTCTTCATCCGTGTCGATGCGCTGTTCAGATACCAAAACCAGCGGTGCCATGCGGCGGCGGCCTGATTTTTCAGCCGAACGACCGGGGCGGCGCGGACGCACTGCCATGGCCAGATCATCGCGATAGGCGTCTTCCGGGCGATCTTCGTTTGTGCTGTCTTCGCCAACTTCAGCGTCAGCGCGTTTGGCCTGTACCGCGGCTTTCAGGTGGTCGATGGAATTGCGGCGGCGAGTGACCTCCTGGCTTTCCATCTGCGAGTTCGTCTCAGCCAGAATACGATCCAGCGTGTCATCCGCTTGCCCATTGGCAACGTCGTCAAACACATTGGCGCCGCGTGTGGCTGTCTCGGATGTGTCCTCGTCCAGTGCGGCAAGAAAGGCGTTCACCTCGGCATCGTCGCCCGATGGGGCGGGGGCTTGGGCGTCGGCGTCTTTCGAAGTGTCAGACAGTTCGGCTTCAACCTCTGCCAGATCGGCCAGCAAGGCGGCTTCTTCCTCGGCGCTCAGACCCATCTGGGCATCCGCGTCGACGTCAGGCTCGGCCTCTGCCACTTTGGGCATGGGCTGATCAAGAATGTCCTCTGCGAGTGTTTCTTCGGGCTGCGTCAGGGCGATTTCTTCGCTGCCATCTGACTTGCGCAGGCGTTTGACACGGACCACGCGGGCCAAAGGACGGGCGGCTTCGGCCTGAACGGGCAGGGCGTCGCCTTGGTCTTCGGGGGCGTCAATGGGCTGGTCGGCAGTGTCTTCAACCACGTCTTCAGCCAGCTCTTGAGCCAGCGCATCAACGTCCAGGTCCTCAGAGGGTTCAACAACGTCTTTCGCCGCATCTTGTGCGCCGGTTTCGGCCATCAAAACCGCATCGAGCGCTTCCAGGTCCACGTCGCTTTCAATCGCGTTGTCTTCAGCGATATCCGAGGCATCATCCGCAGGCGGAATATCCTCTTGCGGGGCTTCGGTCGGAGCGTCGGCACGCACGTCCTCATCCGTTTGCGCAGCGTCGGCGGGCGCGTCCTCCATGCGGCCCAGAACTGAACCGATCACGTCGTCAGACCCATCCGCGTCAGCGGCAATATCTGCCGGGTCAACGTCAGTTGCGTCCTCAACTTCAGCCACAGTGTCTTGCGCGTCTTGCATGTCGGCCTGTTCGGGCGCCACCTCAAGATCGGCCAGATCAGGCTCCACCGCGTCAGCGGCGACAGCGGTGTCTTCCGAAACCAGCTCTTCCTGCGGCGCTGGGGCAGGGGCTTCAACCTCTGCGTCTTCAACCTCAGCGACGAGCTCAGACGTGTCCTCAACATTCACGTCAAGCGCGGTGTCATCTTCGAATACATCCTGTTCAGCGGCACCAAAGAATGACGCGGCGTGCTGGTCTTCGACATAGTCACCGCTTTCCTGAGCTGCAGATACCACAGCGCGCAGGCGGCGCAGCTTGGCGGCGGCGCTGTCATTGTCTGCGTCCGCGTCTTTTTCAGCGGCCTCAGACTGCGTGATTTCCTGCGCGGCTTGTTGCACACCCTCATCGCCAGAACCCGCTTCGGCGGCCTTCGGTGTCAGGTCAACACGCGTGGGTTTTTTACCCGGCTCGGGGGCTGCAAAAAGCACCGGTTCGGGTTTCGCTTCTTGTGTTGCGGTTTCCTGGGGAGCGTCGGCTTGATCCGCTGCCGTCTCGGCCAGCAATTGCTCGCCTTCGACATGGGTCGCACCGGTCTTGGTCACGGCAGGCAGTTCGGCCCCGCGCTGTCGCAGTACAATCTCGTCGTTTTCAATGCGGGTTTCGACCCGTTTCTGTATCTCGCGCTCTGCGATTCGATGCAGCATGTCGGCATCCGGCGTCGGCGGTTCGGCCCCGAAGTAGCGATCGTCAGCTGCAAGATCACGGAAATATTCCGCGATGGATTTCATCGTGTTAAAGGGTTCATCGAACCCTTCCAGCGTGCACGAGAACGTGCCGTAAGATACAGTGAGAATCTTGCTGTTACTCACCATAGTTAACTCGCTTTCTCCCCCGATCCAGCAACACTGTGTTTACCATGTGTTGTCTCGGGAAATTGCACAAAACCGCGAAATTCACGGTATTTTTTCCGGGCAGGAATGTGTTTAGTTTCTGAAATGGCAACAATAGGTCCCCATGATACAGCATTTTCTTCCAATTACGCAAAATGTGACCCTTTTGGGTGGAGGAGAGGTTACCCCCGAGAATCTTTCCGAATGCTTGACGCGCGCACCTGATCTTGTGGCGGCGGATGGCGGCGCGGATCTGGCGCTGGGCTTTGGACAACGCCCGCTGGCTGTGGTCGGCGATATGGACAGCGTGTCGGATCGGGCGCGCGAAGCCCTTGGGGCGCAGGCGTTTTACGAGACGCCGGATCAGGACCGCACCGATTTCGACAAGGCATTGTCGCTGATCGAGGCTCCGTTGATTCTTGGCCTTGGCTTCATGGGCAAGCGCATGGATCACACGCTGGCGGCTTTCAATACGTTGATCCGTCAGCCCGACAAGCCGGTGATTTTGGTCGGCGAGAGCGACATTGTTTTCCACCTGTCGCGCCCGCTGGACATCACGCTGCCGAAGGACTCGGCTTTTGCATTGTTTCCAATGGCGAAATGCCGCGTGACCTCGACCGGGTTGAAATGGCCTGCCACGGGTATGGAGATGGCCCCCTGGGCGCGGATTGGCACGTCAAACATCGTGACCGGCCCGCGGGTGAGCGTTCAAACCGATGGGCCGGGCATGCTGGTCATTGTGCCGCGCACGCATCTGGATGCGGTGATCGCGGCCGTTACGGCCGCCACGGCGGTCAGCTGATCAGCAATTGGGCACGTTCACCGCAAGCCCACCCAGCGAGGTCTCTTTATACTTCTCCATCATGTCCTGTCCGGTTTCGAACATGGTCTTGATGCAGGCGTCCAGCGGCACCAGATGCGTGCCGTCACCGCGCAGCGCCAGCGAGGCGGCCGAGACAGCCTTGATCGCGCCCAGCCCGTTGCGTTCGATGCAAGGCACCTGCACCAGCCCGCGCACCGGGTCACAGGTCAGGCCCAGATGGTGCTCCAAAGCGATTTCGGCGGCGTTTTCCACCTGCTCAGGCGAGCCGCCCATCACGGCGCAGAGGCCCGCAGCGGCCATGGCGCTGGCCGATCCGACCTCGGCCTGGCAGCCCGCTTCGGCGCCCGAGATCGACGCGTTGTGCTTGACGATGGCGCCAATGGCCGAAGCGGTCAGCAGGAAGTCGTGAATGCGCGAGGGCGCCGCGCCGGGCACGTGGTTGAGCCAGTAATAAATCACCGCAGGCAACACGCCGGCGGCCCCATTGGTCGGGCTGGTCACGACCTGCCCCCCGGCCGCGTTTTCTTCGTTCACCGCCATGGCATAGACGCTCATCCAGTCGTTGATCGTATGCGGCGCGGTCATGTTCAGACCCTGCTCGGCTTTCAGGCTGTCATGGATCGCCTTGGCGCGGCGCTTGACCAGAAGACCACCGGGCAGGATGCCGTCCTGATCCAGCCCACGCAGGATGCAGTTTTCCATTACCTCCCAGATCCGGTCCAAACCCTTGGCCAGCGAGGCCGGTCCCATATGCTCCAGCTCGTTGGCGCGTTTCATATCTGCGATGGATTTGCCGGAGGCCTTCGCCATGTCCAGCATCATCTGCGCGTTTTCAAAGGGAAACGGGTGGGTGCGGGCGTCGGCTGCGTCAAGCGCGGCCTCTTGTGCCTGTTCGGCCTCGGTCACGACGAAGCCACCACCGATCGAATAATAGGTCTCGCGCACCACGATATCGCCCTGCGCATCCGTGGCCATCAGCTGCATGCCATTGGCGTGGCCGGGCAGGGGGTGATCGTAGTCAAAGATCAGATCGGTTTTCGGCGCAAACTGCAGCGTGCCCAGCCCGTCTGGCGTGACGGTGCCGCTGGCTTCGATCTTCGCCATGGCCGCTTCTGCGGCGGCGTGGTCGTAGCTGTCGGGCAGAAAACCCGCAAGGCCAAGGATCGTTGCGCGATCCGTGGCATGGCCGACCCCGGTAAAGGCCAGCGAGCCATGCAAAGAGGCTTTCAGCCCGTGCACCTTGAACGGCTGGGCGCGCAGGTGATCCAGAAAGCGCGCCCCCGCCACCATCGGCCCCATCGTGTGGGACGAGCTGGGGCCAACCCCAACCTTGAACATGTCAAAGACAGACAGGAACATTTTCAGACCTCGCGCGTTTCGTCTTGTCCAGATTGCGTTTTATTACCCGTCACTGTCAGTGCGAAAGCGACATTTCTTGTCACGAGAGCGTTCCGGGCGAAAAAAGCGCCCCTCGGGGGTCAGTCTGGGCGGGTCAGGACAAAGGCTGCCCCTGCGCCCATCAACAGGGCTTGCGCGGCCAGTACGCCCCAAGGCGCCCCCATGACCAGTGACGCAACGAATACCAGCGACATCATGGAGACGGCCAGGGTCTTGGCCCGGCGCGAGATGGCGCCGCGCTCTTCCCAATCGGCGATGGCGGGACCGAAATGGGCGTGATCAATCAACCATGCGCGCGCACGCGGGCTGCTTTTGCCAAAGGCAAAGGCCGCGACCAGAAGGAAAGGCGTGGTCGGCAGAACCGGCAACACCACGCCCAAAAGCCCCAGCGCCACCGCGCCCCAGCCCAATGCGATGTAAAAGAGCTTGCCCATGCTGCTTGCGCCTTTCGCCCGGATCATGCGCCCAGCAATGGCGGGCCGCGCCGTGTTTGTCCAGCGCCATGATGGCGGTCCCGTCAGGCGTGAACGATGGGCGTGAAAGATGAGCGTTAAGCCCGTGTTTACCATGATGTTATAGTTGTGCAGAAACAAGGAGAACTGTCATGCGATCACTACGACTTCTTTTTCTTTCACTTTTCGTGACGATGTATGCGCCTATGGCGATGGCACAGCAGACGTCCCTGTCGTCGCAAGTTGTGCAGGATATGCTTGATGCATTGCCCGGCCCCTCGATCAAAAGGCTGACCAAAGATCCCGCTCGTTTCATCGAAGAAGGCACCATGCTGATCCTTGGCTATGGGCAGGACGGGTCCATCGGTGTGCAGGGGATCGAAAACTACATCGCGCTGAAACGCGCCAAGGTACGGGCGCGGGAAATACGCCGCTTTGATCTGGCGGACCTAAATGGGGATGGGCAGATAACGCGGGCCGAACTTGATGTGTTGATGGCCACGGAACGGGCGTCGGCGCGCGGTCGACTGTTGATCGGGTTTACGAAATCCGACCTGAATGAAGATGGTATTCTGACGGACGTCGAACGGCGCGCCTATGGCGAGGCCAAGGCGCTGGAGGAAGTTGATGAGGACGAGGAGGAGATCCTCAAATCTATATTGAAACTTGACCAGGATGACGATGGGCGGCTGTCCATTCCTGAAATGATTGTTGCCCTGGAGATGCTGGAACAGAAGGTATGATGCGGCGTCAGCGCGCCACGCCCTCGGGGGGGCTGGCGGGCACGGGTGCACTCAGGGGCCTGTCACCCAAACCTTCTGCACGCATGGCGGCCCGCATCGAGGGCCGTGTTTCGATCCGTTCCGCCAGCGCGTAAAGGTGCGGCCAATCTGCCAGATTGAACCAGTCTTCACCTTGCAGATACAGCGCGCACCAGCGCAAAGGCACAGCCACGTAGAAATCCAGAAGCGTTGGTTGTGGAGCTCCAAACCAAGGATGCGCCTCTTCCAGCAAAGCTTCATAGCGCCCGAGATGCACGCGCAAGCGGTCTGACACGATTTCGCGATGCGCTGCAGCTGGGCCAGACGCGTAACGTTCGGCGTAGAAATGTTGGCGCAGGTCCATCTGCAAACCGTTTGAGGTGGCAAAGAGCCACGACAGGAAGGGACCGCGTTCAGGCGAGGTCAGGGCCGGAGCTAGGGCAGCGGCGCGATCGGCGAGGTAAAGCAGGATGGCTGCCGTTTCAAACACCACCCCGTCCGGTGTTTCCAGAGCCGGGATCGTCCCCATCGGGTTCACCTTCAGATAGGCCGCGCTGCGCTGGGCATTTGCCGCGCGGTCCACCAACAGGGTCTCATAAGGCAGGCCCAGCTCCTCCAGCACAAGGCGGACGATCAGCGAGGCGTTGTCGGGGGCGTAATGAAGTTTCAGCATGGGGATAGGGAAACAAAATCCTGCGCTGTTGGCCAGCCGAAAGGCGACCATTTGCATCCACTCTCGCCAGCGCTGCCTCATGCGCCTATAACACATGAAGTCTTACACCGTCCTGTGAAAGGAATCGCTCCATGTCCGGCGAACTCTCCCCCATCGACACCGCGAAATTCGTCGCTGCAAAGCGAGCCGTGCAATATGTCGAAGACGGCATGCGTGTGGGGTTGGGCACCGGGTCCACCGCCGCGTGGATGGTGCGATGTCTGGGCGAACGGGTGCGCGAAGAGGGGCTGGACATCACCGGCGTGCCCACCAGTTCACGCACCGCCGAGCTGGCGCGTCAGGTGGGCATTCCCGTGGTCTCTCTGGACGAAGCGAAATGGCTGGACCTGACCATCGATGGCACTGATGAATATGACGAGGACCTTTGCCTGATCAAAGGGGGCGGCGGGGCTTTGCTGCAAGAAAAGATCGTGGCCACGGCGTCGGACCGGATGGTGGTGATTGCCGATCCGTCAAAAGCGGTGGAACATCTGGGCGCTTTTCCGCTTCCGATCGAGGTTATTCCCTTTGGCTGGCAGACCACCAAGGCGTTGGTGGAAGAAATGCTGGGTGCGATGGATGTGCTTGGCACCGATGCGACGCTGCGCATGAACGGGCAGGCGGCCTATGTCACGGATGAAGGCAACCATATCATCGACTTGCATGTGAAACGCATCGGTGATCCGCGCAAGCTGTCTTTGGTTCTGAACCAGATCCCCGGCGTGGTGGAAAATGGGCTGTTTATCGACATTTGTGACGTGGTTGTGATCGGTCATGGCGACGGGCGGGTCGAGGTGACGGACATCAATGAAGGCACCCATGAAGAAGAGCGGATCGAGTTTGTCGACAGCGACAATATTTTCGCCGACCTCTGACGATCCCCGCAAAGCGCGCGCATTTGTGTCGTGCGAACAGCACGCGGTTTTGTGAAGACTGTGACAGGGTGCGCTCTGGAAATCCCAGCGGCCAGCACATAGCTTCGCCGGATGACAACACGCGCCCGCGCCGACGCGCCGGGCTCAGGAAGGGCAGAGATGATGAGCGGATTTGACTATGACCTCTTTGTAATCGGCGGCGGATCGGGCGGCGTGCGCGCCGGTCGCGTGGCGGCTGAAGGCGGTGCGAAAGTGGCGCTGGCGGAAGAGTTCCGCATGGGCGGCACCTGTGTCATCCGGGGCTGCGTGCCCAAAAAGCTGATGGTCTTTGCCTCGCAGCACGGGCCGGCAGCCGCGGATGCCGCGGCCTATGGCTGGCAGGGCAATGCGCGCGGTGACTTTGACTGGAAAGGCACGTTCCGCCCCGCGCTACATGCAGAGCTGGAACGGCTTGAGGCCATCTATGCCCGCAATCTGGGCAACTCGGGCGCCACCATCTTCAACGCACGCGCCGTGGTGAAAGATGCCCATACGGTGGCGCTGTCGACCGGCGAAACTGTCACCGCGAAACATATCCTTGTGGCCACGGGCGGGCGGCCCTTCATCCCCGACACACCGGGCGCGGCTGAACTGGGCATCACCTCGAACGAGGTGTTCAACCTCGAGGAATTTCCCAAGCGCATGCTGATCGTCGGTGGCGGCTATATCGCCACAGAGTTTGCCTGCATTTTCAACGGTCTGGGCAGTCACGTTGCGCAATGGTATCGCGGCGCGCAGATCCTACGCGGCTTTGATGACGAAGTGCGCGGCTTCTTGGCCGAGCACATCCGCGAGCGTGGTGTGGACCTGCATGTCGGCCTTGAGGTCGAGCAGATGGAGCGGCGCGACGGTGCAATCTGGGTCAAGGGCACGGATGGGCGCGAAGAGGTTTTTGATCAGGTGCTCTTTGCCACCGGCCGCGTGCCCAACACGGACGGGCTTGGGTTGGAAGAGACCGGCGTGAAACTGGGCCGTGGCGGCGAGGTGGTTGTGGATGACTACAGCCAGACCTCGGTGCCCTCGATCTATGCAGTGGGGGATGTGACCAACCGTATCACGCTGACCCCGGTGGCGATCCGCGAAGGCATGGCTTTTGTCGAAACCGTCTTTAACGGTAACCCCACGAAGCCCGACCATGAAAACGTGGCCTCGGCGGTGTTTACCCAGCCAGAATACGGCACCGTGGGCCTGTCCGAGGAAGATGCGCGCGCGGCCGAGAAGATCGACGTTTATTGCGCCGCTTTCCGCCCCATGCAGAAAAGCTTCATTGGGTCGAATGAACGGGTGCTGTTCAAACTGATCGTATCACAGGCCACGCAGAAAGTGCTGGGTGTGCATATCGTGGGCGACGGTGCGGGTGAAATGATCCAGCTGGCCGCCGTGGCGGTGAAAATGGGGGCGACGAAAGCCGATTTCGACCGCACCGTGGCGGTGCATCCGACCATGTCGGAAGAGATCGTTTTGATGAAGTCACCCACCCGCAGCGATTGACCGGGGAGCGGACCCTGTGATTGATCCGGTGGCTGATCGGGCGACGGATCATCCGCGACAATCACGACAAACATATGAAAAGGGGGCGTATATTGCCCCCTTTGCCTTGAAATCTGCGCCCCGACGGGCCAGTTATGAGCGCGAAACCCTGTTTTTGACACGGAAGGAAATGGACCAGATGGCCAGCGATAATGGCGGTCCCTGGGGCGGCGGTGAAAACCGTGGCGGCTCTGGCGGGCGTCCCCCCTCAAACGGTGGCGGTAACCGTGGCGGCAACGAGCCGCCGCAGATGCCCGAAATTGACGAGCTGATGAAGAAAGGCCAAGAGCAACTGCGTGTGCTCATGGGTGGCCGTGGCGACGCGCGCAAAGGCGGCGGGCGTGGCGGCGCAGGATCGGAAGGTCCCAGCTTTGGCCGTGGCTCGATCCTGCTGATCGCGCTTGTTGCGGCTGCGGTCTGGCTCTTTGCCAGTGTCTATCGCGTGGACACGTCCGAACAATCGGTCGAGCTTTTGTTCGGCGAGAGCTATGGCGTGGGGGAAGAGGGGCTGAATTTCGCCCCCTGGCCAGTTGTCACCAAGGAAATCTATCCAGTGACCCGCGAGAACGTCATCAATATTGGTGATGGCACCTCTGAGGGGCTGATGCTGACCGGCGATGAAAACATCGTCGACATTGATTTCCAGGTGGTCTGGAACATCTCGGATATCGAGAAGTTCGTGTTCAATCTGGCAGCCCCCGAAAACACCATTCAGGCGGTGTCCGAATCGGCCATGCGCGAGATTATCGCGCGGTCGCGTCTGGCCCCGATCCTGACGTCGGATCGTGGTGTGATTGCGCAGGAGCTGGAAGAGCTGATCCAGTCGACGCTGGACGGCTATCAGTCGGGTGTGAACATCGTGCGTGTGAACTTTGACCGCGCCGACCCGCCCGCCGAGGTGATCGACAGCTTCCGCGAAGTGCAGGCGGCCGAACAGACCCGCGACACGTTGCAAAAGCAGGCTGATGCTTATGCCAACCGTGTGTTGGCAGCGGCGCGTGGTGAAGCGGCCCAGCAGCTTGAGCAGGCCGAAGGTTATCGTGCGCAGGTGGTCAATGAGGCCGAAGGTGAAGCCGCGCGCTTTATCTCGGTCTATGAGGAATACGCGAAGGCGCAGGATGTGACGCGCAAGCGTCTGTATCTGGAAACGCTTGAGAAGGTGTTGTCCAACGTGGACAAGGTCATTCTGGACGAAGGCGTCGGGGGGGACGGCGGTGTCGTGCCCTATCTGCCGCTCAATGAGCTGAACAAATCCAGCGGAGGGTCGAACTGATGCGCCGTATGCAAGCCTCTCTTTTTGTCCTGATCGCGCTGGTGTTTGCTGCGATGCAGGCGATCTATATCGTGGACGAACGCGAAACCGCGCTGCGCCTTTGGTTTGGTGAAGTGACCGCTGAAATCAGGGATCCTGGCCTGAACTTCAAAGTTCCGTTCTTCCACGAGATCGTAAAGTATGACGACCGTATTCTGCCTTTGGATACGCGCAAACTGGAAGTCACGCCGGCCGATGGGCGTCGTCTGGAAGTGGACGCCTTTGCGCGCTGGCGCGTGGCCGATGCCAAGCAGTTCCGCCGGGCGGTGGGCGCAAGCTCGATCGCCGGTGCTGCACCGCGTCTTGAACGCATCCTGAACGCTGAACTGCGCGAAGTGCTGGGTAAGGTGAACTCAGGCGTTGTCCTGTCGGCGGATCGTGTGGTTCTGATGAACCAGATCCGTGATCAGGCCCGCAACCAAGCGCTGTCTTTGGGGGTCGAGATCATCGACGTGCGCATCAAGCGCGCCGATCTGCCCAAGCAGAACCTTGAAGCCACCTTTGAACGGATGCGCGCTGAACGTCAGCGTCTGGCCGCAGACGAGATCGCCCGTGGTAACGAGGCCGCTCAGCGTCTGCGTGCTACCGCAGACAGGACCGTGGTCGAAACCGTGTCGGAAGCCCGCAAGCAGGCCCAGATCATCCGCGGTGAGGCCGATGCCCGCCGCAACGCGATCCTGGCCGAGGCGCTGGGCCGTGATGCGGAATTCTATGCCTTCCTGCGCTCGCTGGAGGCTTACGAAAAATCGCTCACGGGCGGAAACTCGTCGCTGGTCATCACGCCCGACAGCGAGTTTTTCGACTATCTGAAATCGGATACGGGGCGCTGATGTCTCTGATCCTTCTGGGATTGGGCCTTGTGCTCGTGATCGAGGGGCTGGTGTTCGCACTGGCCCCTTCGCGTTTGGACGACCTTGTGGCGATGATGGCCGCGATGAGCCGGGATCAACGGCGTTTGTTGGGGCTGGTTGCGCTGGCCGCCGGGGTGGTCTTGGTCTGGCTGTCGGGCGCCGGGCGTTAAGGCGCGGGCCTGCGACATATTCGAAACTCAGCCATATTTTGCAGGAATGGCTTGCGAAACGGCCCAACTTCTATATGCGTGCGGCAAGTATCGAAAAGCAGGCCCATGAAACATACACCCGACATCGCCCCTTCCGCTGACACACCAAAATCCGGACGGGATTGGGTTAAGATCCTTGCCCACTATCGCGACCCCAATGGCTGGCGCAGCAGTTTCGAACTGGCCGTCAGCATTGTGCCCTTCGTGGCGCTTTGGGCGCTGGCCTGGTGGTCGATGTCGATCAGCTTGTGGCTGACGCTGGGCATTTCGCTGGTGAATGCGCTGTTTCTCTTGCGCCTTTTCACCATCCAGCACGATTGCGGCCATGGGGCGTTTTTCAAACAACGCGCCGCAAGTGATTGGGTGGGTCGCGTGATCGGTGTGCTGACCCTGACCCCCTATGCGGTCTGGCGGCGCACCCATTCGATCCACCACAGTTCCGCGGGCAATCTGAACAAACGCGGGATTGGGGATATTCTGACCCTGACGGTGGATGAATATGCGGCGCTGTCGCGCTATGAGCAGTTCAAATACCGGCTTTATCGCAATCCGGTTGTGCTCTTTGGGTTTGGCCCAAGCTACCTGTTCCTGCTGCAAAATCGTCTGCCCTTCGGGCTGATGAACAATGCCCGCTACTGGATCAGCGCCATGGGCACCAATCTGGTGATCGTCGCGGCCCTGATCACAATCTGGTATTTTGGCGGCTTTGCAGCCCTTCTTCTGATCTTCCTGCCGTCGACCCTGTTGGCCGCCACGGCGGGCATGTGGCTGTTTTACGTGCAGCACCAGTTCGAAGACACCCATTGGAACAGTGAAGAAAACTGGCAGCTGCATGATGCCGCCCTTGAGGGCAGCTCGCATTACGTCATGCCGCGCGTGCTGCAGTGGTTCAGCGCCAATATCGGCATTCACCATGTGCACCACCTTTACAGCCGCATTCCCTTCTATCGCCTGACCGAGGTCTTGCGCGATCATGCCGAACTGGCACAGGCCAATCGCCTGACCATCCCCGAAAGCCTTGCCTGCGCGCGGCTGCATCTGTGGGATGAAAAACGCCGTCAGCTTTTGTCCTTCACACAAGCCCGCGCGATTTACGGCTGATCTGGGCTGCGCTTGGCGCGGATGGCTCACAGCGTGTGACAGGCTTTCACATGCCGGTGAAAAGGCGTGTGCGAAGTTTGCGTTGCGCTTTTTCGTTCCTATCTAGAAACTGTCGTTCAAACGGGCCCCCGTTGCCGGATCAGTGGCCCCGCAGTTTCTAAGCAGAGGAGAGACGTGTGAGAGTGCAGGCAATAGCTCCCCAACATATTCAGATGCGGTTCATGCAGGGCTTTATGGCGCTGGTCATGGCCGTTGCCGCGGTCGTTGCGCTGGCGGGTCGGGCCGAGGCGCGCGGCGCACCGGACAGTTTCGCTGATCTGGCCGAAGCGGTCAGCCCGGCGGTGGTGAACATCACCACCTCGACCATTGTGGCCCAGCGTGAAGGCGGGCCGCAGCCGATGATCCCCGAAGGCAGCCCGTTCGAAGAGTTCTTCCGCGACTTCCTTGATCGCAACCAGCGCGGGCCAAATGGCAACGGCGAGGAGGGCGAACGTCGCCAGCGCCGCAGTCAGGCGCTGGGCTCGGGTTTCGTGATTTCCGAAGACGGGTTCATCGTCACCAACAATCACGTCATTGAAGGTGCAGACGAGATCATGATCGAGTTCTTTCCCGGTGGGGAAGGGGCGCGTGAACAGCTTCAGGCCAAGGTGATCGGCACCGACCCCAACACCGACATCGCGCTTTTGAAAGTCGAAAGCGACGCGCCGCTGCCCTTCGTCAATTTTGGTGACAGCGATGTGATGCGCGTGGGTGATTGGGTGATGGCTGTCGGCAACCCGCTGGGACAGGGCTTTTCGGTCTCTGCCGGGATCGTGTCACAGCGCAACCGCGAATTGTCGGGCGCCTATGACGACTACATCCAGACCGATGCGGCGATCAACCGGGGTAACTCGGGCGGGCCGCTTTTCAACATGGATGGCGACGTTATCGGGGTGAACACGGCGATCCTCAGCCCCAATGGCGGCTCGATCGGCATCGGCTTTGCCATGTCCTCGACCGTGGTTGAACGGGTCATTGGCCAGCTGAAAGAGTTTGGGGAAACCCGCCGCGGCTGGCTGGGTGTGCGCATTCAGGACATCACCGATGACATCGCCGAGGCGCTGGGTCTGGACAGCACCGATGGGGCGCTGGTGACCGTGGTGCCCGATGGGCCGGCCAAGGATGCTGGCGTGTTGGCCAATGACATCATCCTGTCCTTCGATGGGGTCGATGTGACGGATACGCGCGAATTGGTGCGCATTGTGGGCAATGCCCCGGTGGGCAAAGCGGTGCGTGTCGTGGTGCTGCGTGATGGCAAGACCGAAACGCTGAAGATCACGCTGGGGCGCCGCGAAGATGCGGTGGCTGGCAATGCAGGGGGGGACGACGACGCTGAGACCCCGAAAGAGCCCGAGCAGAGCAAGATCCTTGGCATGACCCTGTCCGAGATTGATGCTGCCACCCGCGACGATCTGGGCATGAGCCCCACAGCTTCGGGCCTTGTGGTGCGCGATATCGACGAGGACAGCGAAGCCTTTGAAAAGGGCATTCGCGCAGGCGATGTGATCGTCGAGGCGGGACAGCAGGCTGTCGGTTCTATCGATGAGCTGCAGGAGCGCTTTGACGCTGCACGTGATGGCGGGCGCAAATCCGTGCTGCTGTTGGTGCAACGCGATGGCAACCCCCGTTTCGTGGCGCTGTCCTTGGGCGAATGACCCTAAAGTAAAAGAAAACCCCGCACAGGCTGTCCTGTGCGGGGCGTGAAACCCGCGCAGATTGCGCGGGTTTTTTGTTTGGCAAACGGTTACATCCGGTCGATGTCGCCGCGGCACAGCCCGATATCTTCAAGCTCGCGATCCGTCAGCTTCGACAGGGCGTTGCGGGTCTCGCGAGCGTCATTCCAGGCGACCATGGTGGCAACAATGCCGCGCATGGCGTCGGACAGACGGCCCCCGAAGACGCCACCGGTTGCGTGGGTCATGGTGGTTTCGAAAGCAGCCATTTTCGTGTCCTTCACAAAAAAGAGGTTGAACGAGCCTCACAGCTCTAATGCGCCAATTAGGATTGAAAATACCGAACGACAAGCGGGATTTTTGCATGTCACATATGCGGTTTTTGCAACGGGTCGCTTTTGGAATATCCGGGGTCGAAAACGGTCCAGATTGCCGGTTGTGGGGGCGGAATTTGGTAAGGTTTCCTTAACCATGAGACGGAAATGCCACTCAGATATTTCTTCGCGGTCACGTGGGTTAGGTAAACGGCAGGTAAATCCTTCTGGCCAATGTTCTTGTTTCGTGCTAGTTCTTGCGCAACAGTAATAAGCGGCACGCAAATGTGTCGCGGGCAGTGAGCAGGGCAGATGAGATGCGTGTGATTGGCATTGATCCGGGGCTAAGGAATATGGGCTGGGGGGTGATTGACACCTCGGGCACGCGGATGCGCCATGTGGCCAATGGGGTGTGCACCTCGCGCACGGGCGATCTGGCCACCCGGCTTTTGTCGCTGCATGAACAGCTGTCGGATGTGTTGGCGCGGTTTGGGCCAGACACGGCCGCAGTAGAACAGACCTTTGTGAACAAGGACGCCGTGGGTACGCTGAAGCTGGGGCAGGCGCGTGGCATCGCGCTTTTGGTGCCTGCGCAGGCGGGGCTTGCCATCGGGGAATATGCGCCCAATGCCGTCAAGAAAGCGGTGGTTGGCGTGGGCCATGCGGATAAGCAACAGGTGGATCACATGGTGCGCATGCAGCTGCCGGGTGTAGAGATCGAAGGGCCGGACGCGGCGGACGCGCTGGCGATCGCCATTTGCCATGCCTTTCACGCCCAAAGCGCGGGCCGGCTGGACGATGCTGTCAGGAGGGCCACGGCATGATCGGACGGATTGCAGGGCGCATTGATTACCGTGCCGAAGACCACGTGCTGATCGACGTGAAGGGTGTGGGCTATCTGGTCTATGTCTCGGAACGCACCATGTCGGCGCTGCCCGGCCCCGGCGAGGCGGTGGCGCTTTATACCGACCTTCTGGTGCGCGAGGATAATCTGCAGCTCTTTGGGTTCACCTCGCTGGTGGAAAAAGAATGGCACCGGCTTTTGATGAGCGTGCAGGGGATCGGGGCGAAAGCCTCGATGGCCATTCTGGGCAGTCTGGGGGCCGATGGGGTCAGCCGGGCGATTGCGCTGGGCGACTGGAACGCGGTGAAAGCGGCCAAGGGTGTGGGGCCCAAGACCGCGCAACGCGTGGTGAACGAGCTGAAAGACAAGGCGGCCAGCGTTATGGCTTTGGCGGGGACCGGATCGGGGGCTTTGGCACCTGACGCGGGCGGGGCAGGCTCAGGCGCTGCCGCGCCTGAGCCTGATCTCGATGACACGGTCATCGAGACACCCGGCGCGGGGGCACCGGGTGCGTCTGCTGTGCCTGACCTGCCAGACATTGACCCGGCCGCGCAGGCCGAGGCGCTGTCGGCGCTGACCAATCTGGGTTATGCGCCGGGCGAAGCGGCTTCAGCCGTGGCGCAGGCTTTGGGCGAGGATGCGTCCCTGAACACCGCGGGGCTGATCCGGTCCGCGCTGAAATTGCTTGCGCCGAAAGGCTAGGGGAGTAAGCAAGACCCATGACCGATTTCGATCCTCAGCCCGACCCCACATTGCGGCCAACCCCGACGCCCGAAGACAAGGCAGAGTTTGAACGTGCCCTACGCCCGCAGGCCCTGGGTGATTTCATCGGTCAGGCCGAGGCCCGCGCCAATCTGCGTGTCTTCATCGAAAGTGCGCGCAAACGGTCCGAGGCGATGGATCACGTGCTGTTTCACGGCCCCCCCGGTCTGGGCAAAACCACGCTGGCGCAGATCATGGCGCGCGAGCTTGGGGTGAATTTCCGCATGACCTCTGGGCCGGTGCTGGCCAAGGCCGGCGATCTGGCCGCGATCCTGACGAACCTCGAAACCAATGACGTCTTGTTCATTGATGAAATTCACCGTCTCAATCCGGTGGTCGAAGAGGTGCTTTACCCCGCGATGGAGGATTTCGAGCTGGATCTGGTGATCGGCGAAGGCCCGGCCGCGCGCACCGTGCGCATCGAACTTCAGCCCTTCACGCTGGTGGGCGCGACCACGCGTCTGGGTCTTTTGACCACGCCGCTCAGGGACCGCTTTGGCATTCCGACGCGGCTGCAGTTTTACACCGTGGACGAGCTGCACGAGATCGTCTCGCGCAATGCCATCAAACTGGGCGCGCCTGCCGACGAGGACGGCGCGCGCGAGATCGCCAAACGCGCCCGTGGCACGCCGCGCATCGCAGGCCGCCTGTTGCGCCGCGTCGTCGATTTCGCCGTGGTCGAGGGCGACGGGCGTATCACCCGAGATATTGCCGACAATGCGCTGACCCGTCTGGGCGTGGACAACCTTGGCCTTGATGGGGCGGATCGGCGCTATATGGGGCTGATGGCGGAGCATTACGGCGGCGGCCCGGTGGGGATCGAAACGCTCTCTGCCGCGCTGTCTGAAAGTCGGGACGCGCTGGAAGAGGTGATCGAGCCATACCTGTTGCAGCAGGGCCTGATCCAACGCACCCCGCGCGGGCGCATGTTGGGGCAACGGGCGTGGAAACATCTGGGCCTTGCGGTGCCTGAAACACAAAAGCCCGGGCAGGGGCAGCTCTTTGACGGATAAGTCTTGAAACGCGCGCCCGTTTAAGGGACACCCGGCGCGATCAAGGAGACCCATATGACCGACGCGCCGCTGATGACCCCCGAAGATGTGACCGCACATTTCACCCGCGCCAATGGCAGTTTCACCTTTGCCCGATGGGGCCGCCCGATCGTGCCGGTGGTCTTTGGCGTGGAGGAGGAAACGCTTGAGGTCGTGAAGGGTGCGGTCGAAGCGGTGGTGGTTCTGGCCGGTCACAAGATGGCCGAGACCGACCCCGAGCTTGGCGCCAACCTGATGGTGTTTTTCTTTCGCGACTGGGACGAGCTGCTCGAAGTGCCGAAGCTGGGCGAGATGATCCCCGATCTTGGCGCCACCGTTGCACGTCTGAAAGCTGCGGGCGCCAGCCAGTATCGCGCCTTCCGCTTTGATGATGAAAACGCCATTCAGGCCTGTTTCACCTTTGTGTGCATGACCGACGAGATGTCCGCGCTGCCCGCCGAGGCCATTGCCCTGACCCAAGCCGTTCAGGCGGTGCTTTTGTGGAGCGACGCGATATTCGCCAATCAAAGCCCGCTGGCGCTGTTGCCCGATGGGCAAACCATCCTGAAACCTGAAATCGCGGCGCTGATCAAAGCAGCCTATGACCCGATGTTGCCGGTCGCTGCGGATGACGCGTCCCATGCGTTGCGCCTTTATGCGCGCATGCAGGTGGCGCCTCCTGAGGAGGAGACGCAGTATTGATGTGTTGTTGTATGAAATTCCATTTTCGATAGTTTGTTGAGGTGTCTATGCAGATTATTGGGTGGATTTTCGTTTTTTGTTTTGTGGCAGCTTTCGGTTTCTTGATTGGCCGTCTTCAAGCTTATTTGTTTGTCTTGGTGTTTCATGTTCCGGTCAGGAAAAAGATCCCCGCTTTCCTTGGTTCCTTCCTTAGATCATGGCCCTATTTTATAGGGTTTTTCATTCCAATGCTCTTCATAGAAGAGGGGAAGAGCCATAAGTTGAACAGCCCAGAGGGGGCAGCACTACTTGTTGGAATGCTCCTTTTGTCCTGTGGGATTCACATATTTCTAAATCGTCTTGAAAAATTGTTCTTGGAAGAGGGTTGGACGAGTGCCGCTGGCGCGCGCCGTTCAAAGATCTGGGCGATTGGCGTTTCGGTTCTGGCGACGGTATTCATGACTAGTCAGTTCGTTCGATTAAACCTATAACTCAGCATTGCGCAGGGCTGCGTTTGATTGCATTTTCAATCCCGAAAATCACGAGGTCCCCATGCACCATTTCCCGATCCGCGTTTATTATGAAGACACTGATATGGCGGGCATCGTCTATTACGCCAATTATCTGCGCTATATCGAACGGGCGCGGTCCGATTGGGTGCGCACGCTTGGTGTGGACCAGAACGCCATGCGGGACGCCGGGCAGGTTTTTGCCGTGCGCCGGGTCGAAGCGGACTATCTGGCGCCTGCGAAGTTTGACGATGCGTTACAGGTTGAAACATCTGTTCAACAGGTCAGCGGGGCGCGTCTGGTGCTGGATCAGGTCGTGAAGCGCGACGAACAGCCTTTGTTTCAAGCCGTTGTGACCATTGTTTGCGTCTCGGACAGTGGTGCGCCTGCGCGACTTCCGGCAAATATTCGCCGGTTTGTTCACTGAAAACACGGTGAATGCCGCCGATGACGTGGTTTTGATGGCTTTCCCCCTGTCTTTGCGCTAATATTCAGGCAGAAAAGCTGCCCAAAGAGGTAGCGGTACAGAGGCAGAGCTATGGAAACGGAAACGCTTCAGGCGGCGGCGGAGATTGATTTCTCCTTCTTCGCCCTTTTTCTTCGCGCAACTTTGACGGTCAAGCTGGTGATGCTGTTGCTCATCATCGCATCTATCTGGTCCTGGGCGATTATCATCACGAAATTCATGGCCTTTCGCCGCGCACGCGCCGAGGCCGAGGTCTTTGACCGAAAGTTCTGGTCAGGCGAGCCGCTGGATGAGCTTTTCGACCAGATCGGGGCCAGTCCCAGCGGGTCGGCCGAGAAAGTGTTTTCGGCAGGTATGCTGGAGTGGCGGCGCTCGCACCGGGCCGATGGTGGGCTGATCGCCAATGCCCAGTCGCGCATTGACCGGTCGATGGATGTGGCCATCGCCAAGGAAGGCGAGGGCATGAACAAGGGGCTGAGCTTTCTGGCCACGGTGGCCTCGACTGCACCCTTTGTGGGCCTTTTTGGCACCGTCTGGGGCATCATGAATGCCTTCATCGAAATCGCGCAGCAGCAAAACACCAATCTGGCCGTGGTCGCCCCCGGCATCGCCGAGGCGCTTTTGGCCACCGGACTTGGTCTTCTGGCCGCCATCCCGGCGGCGGTATTTTACAACAAGCTGAGCGTCGACAGCGACAATATTCTGGCGGGCTATGAGGCCTTCGCAGACGAGTTCGCCACCATCCTCAGCCGCCAGTTGGACAGCTGAGATGGGCGCGAATGTGCAATCAGGCGGGGGTGGCGCGGATCGGCGTGCCCGGCGCGGGCGTCGGCGGGGCAAGCATCGCCGCGTGATGGCTGAGATCAACGTGACACCCTTTGTCGACGTGATGCTGGTGCTTTTGATCATCTTCATGGTGGCCGCGCCCTTGTCGGTTGTCGGCGTGCCGGTGGAGCTGTCCAAAACCGCGGCGAAATCGCTGGAGGCGCCTGAAGAGGAGCCGCTGGCCATCACTCTGACCGAGGCGGGCGAGGTCTTCTTGCAAACCACAGAAATTGCGCGCGATGACTTGATCCCGCGCCTGCGCGCCATTGCCGCTGAACGGGCGGATGACAAGATTTTCCTGCGCATTGACGGCGAGGTCGCCTGGAACAACACCGCCCAGATCATGGGCGCTTTGAACGCTGCGGGCTTTTCCAAAATCGGTTTTGTGACCGAAGGTGGCGGGCCGACGCTGAGTGGGCAGGGGAACTGAGGGAACGATGCGCAGGGGGCTGTATATCTCGACAGCCGCTCATGGGATTGTGATCCTGTGGGTGCTTTTTGGCGGGGTCTTCAAATGGGATCGCGACGAAGAGCTTGTGCCGGTCGCGGATGTGTCCTTTATCTCGGAAGATGAATTTGCCGCGCTGTCTGCGCCAAAGCCTCAGGCACAGGCCCCGGATAACAGTCCGACCCCCGCACCGCGGCCCGCACCTGAGCCGGAACCTGAACCCGTTCCAGAACCGACCCCAGAGCCTGAACCGGCCCCCGTGCCCGCACCTGAGCCTGAGCCGGACCCCACCCCAGAACCCGATCCGGTGACCGAAACGGCGCCGCCCGCGCCTGCGCCGCGCGTGGCCCCGGAAGCTGCCCCGGAACCAGAGGTCCCGTCTGAAGAGGCCCCCGCGCCGGTCGAGGCTGTGACGCCGGACCCCTCACCAGACCCGACCCCGCAACCCGAAGAGGTCACCCCCGCCGCGCCGCCCGAGGCCACGACAGAGATCGTGACCGAAGCGGAAGAGCCGGCCGAGGCGCCCTCGGCTGCCCCCGCGACCTCGACCCGCCCCAAATCACGCCCGTCGCGCCCCAAACCGCAGGTCGCTGAACCTGAAACGCCACAGCCCAGCACCGCAAATGCGGTGGCCAATGCCGTGGCCAATGAAGTGGCCTCCGGCGCGCAGGACAGTGCCGATCAGAACGTGCCCGAAGGCCCGCCCCTGACACGCGGTGAAAAGGACGGGTTGCGCGTGGCGGTCAGCCAATGTTGGAATCTTGGGTCCTCGTCGACCGAAGCCATGTCCACCACGGTCGTCGTTCTGGTCACGATGAGCCGCGAAGGCCGCCCCGAAGCGATCCGACTGGACAGTTGGGACGGACCCAGCCAAGCTGCTGCCAATACGGCGTTTCAGGCGGCCCGGCGCGCCATCATTCGATGTGGCGCACGCGGGTTTGACCTGCCTGCCGAGAAATATGGCCAGTGGCGCGAGATCGAAATGACATTCAACCCTGAAAAGATGAGGATAAAATGAGCTTTACCAACGCCCTGAAAGCCATTCTTGTCGCAGGTGCCGCCCTTGTGGCCCCAAGCCTTCCCGCCTTTGCCGAAGGCCCGCTGAGGATCGAAATCACCGATGGTGTGATCGAGCCTTTGCCCTTTGCGATCCCGGATTTCCAACCCGAAGACGGTGGGGCCTCGGCCCTGGCGCGGTCGGTGTCGCGGGTGATCGCGGCGGATCTTGCGGGCACGGGACTGTTTCGCGAAATCCCCTCGGATGCGTTTGTTTCGTCGGTGACCAGTTTCGCAAGCCCCGTGGCCTATGCCGACTGGAAAGCGATCAATGCGCAGGCGCTGATCACCGGGGCGGTGTCCACATCGGGTGACAATATCGCGGTGAAGTTCCGCATCTTCGATGTGTTTTCAGGCCAGCCTTTGGGCGAGGGGCTTCAGTTCAATGGCACTGCCGCAAGCTGGCGGCGCATGGCGCATAAGGTGGCCGATATCGTTTACAGCCGGATCACCGGCGAGACAGGGTATTTCGACAGCCGCGTGGTCTATGTGGCCGAAAGCGGCCCCAAGAACGCGCGGCGCAAACGTCTGGCGGTGATGGATTATGACGGGGCGAATGTGCAGTTTCTGACCGACAGTTCGGCACTGGTTCTGGCGCCGCGCTTCTCGCCCACCGGCGACCGGGTGCTTTATACAAGCTACGAGACGGGCTTTCCGCAGGTTTATCTGCTTGATGTGGCCACGGTCGGGCGGCAGGCGCTGTCCAGCCAGCAAGGCACGATGACCTTCGCCCCCCGGTTTTCACCCGATGGGCGCACGGTGGTCTATTCGCTGTCGGCAGGCGGCAATACGGACATCTACACGATGGATATTGCCAGCGGGCAGTCGCGTCGCCTGACGCAGGCGCCTTCGATCGAAACCGCGCCCAGCTTTTCACCCGATGGCAGCCAGATCGTCTTTGAAAGTGACCGCTCTGGCAACCAGCAGCTTTACGTGATGCCCGCCGGCGGCGGCGAGGCGACGCGCATCAGCTTCGGGCAGGGGCGTTATGGCACGCCCGTGTGGTCGCCGCGCGGTGACCTGATCGCCTTCACCAAGCAAAACGCGGGGCGCTTTCATATTGGCGTCATGCGCACGGATGGCTCGGAAGAGCGGTTGCTCACGGCATCGTTCCTTGACGAAGGGCCCACATGGTCGCCCAATGGCCGGGTGATCATGTTCACCCGCGAAAGTCAGGGGGCCGCGGGCGAGGCTGCGCTTTATTCGGTGGATATCTCCGGGCGCAATCTACGCCGGGTGGTCACGGATGGGGCTGCGTCTGACCCGGCCTGGTCACCGCTTTTGAAATAAGGAGGATGGGCAAGGATCAGCCAATGACACTTGCCCCAGCGTGATACGTTTTCAACGGGCTTGCAAAATGCTAGTCTTGCCCCAACAACAAGAACAACGGCCCGCAATCCGGGCGATGAGTGGATACAGGAAAGATCATGAAACATCTCGCTATTGCGGTGCTTGTCGGCACACTGGCCCTGTCGGCTTGTTCGAAGAACCGGTTCGACAATGATTACGGCGCGGGTGCCGGAGCAAATGCGGGCGATATCGTGCCCGGCAGTGCCTCTGACCCACGTTCGCCGGCCTATTTCAACCAGACCATCGGGGACCGCGTTTTGTTCCTGGTGGACCAGTCGACGCTGACGCCCGAGGGCAGCGAGGTGCTGGCCAAGCAAGCGGCGTGGCTGATCGAAAACACCAGCTACACGGCGGTGATCGAAGGCCACGCGGATGAGCAGGGCACACGGGAATACAACCTCGCCCTTGGCGCGCGTCGTGCCTCGGCTGTGCAAAATTACCTGATCGAACGCGGTGTGGCGCCGAACCGATTGCAGACCGTGAGCTATGGCAAGGAGCGCCCGCTTGAGATTTGCTCGCAGGAAGCCTGCTATGCCAAGAACCGCCGTGCGGTGACCGTGTTGGCCGCGGGCGCGCTCAGCAGCTGAATTTGGCCGGGTAAAAGGGGGTCTTATGATGTTGAGACATCTGAAAGCGGGCATTCTGGGGCTGGCGATTGCTGGCGCAGCGCTGCCTGCCATGTCACAGGATCGGGCGCAGTCACTGGCGGATATCCGGCAGGAACTGACCGTTCTTTACGTCGAAGTGCAGAAATTGCGCACCGAGCTGTCGACCACGGGGGCAGTGTCTGCGCCCACAGTGGCAGGCAGCCCGACCCAGCGTCTGGACGCGATCGAAGGCGAGATGACGCGGCTGACCTCGAAAATCGAGACGCTGGAGTTTCGTATCAACTCCATCGTCAAGGACGGCACCAACCGGATCGGCGATCTGGAGTTTCGTCTGGTCGAGCTTGAGGGCGGTGACGTGACCAAGCTGGGCGAAACCACCACGCTGGGTGGCGGCGAGGCCCCGAAAGGCCCCGTTGCGGCCCCGGTGACCACGCAACCCGCGCAGGAGCTTGCGGTGGGTGAAAAGCAGGATTTCGACGCGGCGGGCGCTGCGCTGGAAGCCGGTGAATTTGCGACGGCTGCCAGTCTTTACGAACGTTTCATCGATGCCTATCCGGGCAGCCCGCTGACCGCCGAGGCGCATTTTCAGCGCGGCGAGGCGTTGACCGGATCGGGCGACATCAAAAACGCGGCGCGGGCCTATTTGAACGCCTTCTCAGGCGCGCCCAATGGTGACCGGGCACCAGATGCGCTTTACCGTTTGGGCCATGCGCTGGGCGGTTTGGGGCAGGTATCTGAAGCCTGCGCAACCCTGGCCGAGGTGGGCAAACGCTTCCCCGGCGCACCCGCTGTTGCGGATGCCGCGTCTTCGCGCAACGCGCTGGGATGCCCGTGACGCCTTACGAGATCTTCTCCGCTGCTCTTGACCGGGCCCGCGCGCGCGGGCCCGTTTCGCATCTGGGGCTGGCCGTGTCGGGCGGAGGTGACAGTATGGCGATGCTGTTTCTGGCCCATGACTGGGCGCAGGCCAGCGCAGGGTCGCTCGCCGTGGCAACCGTAGATCATGGGTTGCGCCCGGAGGCCCGCGCCGAGGCCGCCATGGTCGCGCAAACCTGCGAGGGGCTTGGCATCCCACATGACGTCCTGACATGGGCAGATGCACCGGATGGCAATCTGCAGGATGCGGCCCGTCGGGCGCGCTATCACCTGCTGTCGGGCTGGGCCGGGGCGCAGGGGGTGGACGCTGTGGCGCTGGCCCATACGGGGGATGACCAGGCCGAAACCTTCATCATGCGCCTTGCGCGCGGGTCCGGCGTGGATGGGTTGGCACCGATGCGCGATGATTGGCGCCATCAGGGCGCGCGTTGGCTGCGCCCGCTTCTGGCGGCCTCGCGCAGCGATTTGCGCGGTGATCTGCGCGCGCGTGGGCAAAGCTGGGTCGATGACCCGTCCAACGATGACCCGCGTTTTGATCGGGTGCGTGTCCGGCAGGCCATGTCTGATCTGGCCGCATTGGGGTTGGACCGGGATCGGCTGATCGATACGGCCCGCCACATGGGGGCGGCGCGCGAGGTCTTGCAAAAGGCGGCATATGATGCGGCGAAAACCTGTGTTCGGGTCGAGGCGGGAGATGTGATCTTCGCCTGCGCGCCCTATGAGGCGCTGCCCGTGGAAACCCGCCATCGGCTGCTGGCCGCGGCGCTGCGCTATGTGGCATCAAACCCGTACCGGCCGCGATATGACGCGCTATGTGCGGCAGAAGCTCAGGCGCTGGCGGGCAAAAAGCGCACTCTGGCGGGCTGTGTATTGACCCGCCAAAAGGACAGTCTTTGCATCGGACGTGAGCTTTCGGCATTGCGCGATGTGGTCGGCACGGCAGGCGGGGTCTGGGACGGGCGCTGGCGCTTGCAGGTCGCGCCGGGGCAGGTGATCCGGGCGCTTGGCCCCGATATCAATGCCTGCGACACATGGCGCGACACGGGCGTGTCACGGGATTGTTTGATGACGACCCCTGCAATTTTTGACGAAAACACGCTGATTGCCGCGCCTGAGGCGGGTTTTGGGGACAAAAACGTGCTGAAAACCGCCCCATCGGCCGCTGAATTCCTAAAGTCCATTTTATCGCATTGAACATATGGGGATCATCCCTATTTTAGGAACACAGCGCAGGGGTGATCGCCCCAGCGACGTGTCGTCGTGACTTCAAAGGAGATCCCTCTTGGGCAACGCGAGAAATTTCGCCTTCTGGATCGTGCTCTTTCTGCTGATCCTGGCCTTGTTCAACCTGTTTTCCAACGGTCAGGCCGGGCTTGCTGCCTCGCAGGCCACCTATTCCGAGTTTGTGACCGCTGTTGAGGGCGGGAATGTGAAATCGGCAACGATCGACGGCGAGAAAGTTGTCTATCAGGATGGCGCGGGCAAGGTCTTTCAGACCGTTGTGCCCCGTGATGCCGCGGTCAGTGACCAGCTGATCGCCAAAGGGGTCGAGGTGAAGGCCGAGCCGCAACAGCAATCGGGCTTCATGAGCCTGATCACCCTGTTGCTTCCTGTCATTTTGCTGATCGGTTTCTGGTTCTTCATGATGAACCGGATGCAAGGTCGCGGGGGCGGGGGCGCCATGGGCTTTGGCAAATCCAAAGCTAAGATGCTGACCGAACGTGAGGGGCGTGTGACCTTTGACGACGTGGCAGGTATTGATGAAGCCAAGGAAGAGCTGGAAGAGATCGTGGAGTTTCTGCGCAACCCGCAGAAATTCAGCCGCCTTGGCGGTCAGATCCCCAAAGGCGCGCTGCTGGTGGGCCCTCCGGGCACCGGTAAAACGCTTCTGGCGCGCGCAATTGCGGGCGAGGCGGGCGTGCCCTTCTTCACCATTTCGGGCTCTGACTTTGTCGAGATGTTTGTGGGCGTCGGCGCAAGCCGTGTGCGCGACATGTTCGAGCAAGCCAAGAAAAACGCGCCCTGCATTGTGTTCATCGACGAGATCGACGCCGTGGGCCGTTCGCGTGGCGCTGGCTATGGTGGCGGCAATGACGAACGCGAACAGACGCTCAACCAGTTGCTGGTTGAAATGGACGGGTTTGAAGCCAATGAAGGCGTGATCATTCTGGCCGCGACCAACCGTCGTGACGTACTGGACCCCGCGCTTCTGCGCCCCGGTCGTTTCGACCGTCAGGTCACCGTGCCGAACCCTGACATCAAGGGCCGCGAAAAAATTCTGGGCGTGCATGCGCGCAAAGTGCCGCTGGGTCCTGACGCCGACATGCGCATCATCGCGCGTGGTACGCCGGGCTTCTCAGGCGCGGATCTGGCGAACCTTGTGAACGAGGCCGCCTTGATGGCCGCCCGCGTGGGTCGTCGTTTCGTGACCATGGAAGATTTCGAGAACGCGAAAGACAAGGTCATGATGGGGGCCGAACGCAGGTCCATGGTTCTGACCGATGACCAGAAGGAAAAGACCGCCTATCACGAGGCTGGCCACGCCGTGGTTGGTCTGAAACTGCCGCAATGTGATCCGGTCTATAAGGCCACGATCATTCCGCGCGGTGGCGCCTTGGGCATGGTTGTCAGCCTGCCCGAGATTGATCGCCTGAACTGGCATCTGTCGGAATGCGAAGAAAAGCTTGCCATGACCATGGCCGGCAAGGCGGCCGAGATCATCAAATATGGCGAAGAAAACGTGTCGAACGGCCCGGCTGGAGATATCCAGCAGGCGTCCGGTCTGGCGCGTGCCATGGTGATGCGCTGGGGCATGTCCGACAAGGTGGGCAATATCGATTACGCCGAAGCGGCCGAAGGGTATTCGGGCAACACCGCCGGTTTCTCGGTCTCGGCGCATACCAAAGAGCTGATCGAGGAAGAGGTGAAACGCTTCATTCAGGAAGCCTATGACACCGCGTTCAAAATCCTGACTGACAACAAGGATGAGTGGGAAAATCTGGCTCAGGGGCTTTTGGAATATGAAACCCTGACCGGGGCCGAGATCGAGCGTGTCATGAAGGGCGATCCGCCGTCTGCTTCTGATGACGACGATGCGCCGGAAGACGGAAACGCCCCATCGGTCGCCGCGATCCCGAAAACAAAACCACGCAAGAAGCCTTCGGGCGAGGGCGGGTTGGAGCCGGAACCCACGGCTTGATCCCCCAGCGATGATGACCAAAAGCCCCGGAGCCAGTTCTCCGGGGCTTTTTGTTTGGGGCGGCAGATGTCTTCAAAAAAATTGCATTTTTAGGGCGATCCGCGTCTTATAGTTGAAATTTGAAAGCGGCTGTTCTGTGCGTATAGTGTCACGAGGGGGGAAGATGACAAAAGAATTGGACCTGAACGAAATCGACGCAAGGATCACATTCCATCTGGCCTCTGAGATCATGGAAGTGTCATTCAACGATTTGGTTTTCTCCAATTCCGCGCAGGTGAACGCCTTCTATGACCGGGTTGAAGACCGCATTGCCGAGACCGGCGAAAAGCTGTGGTTCTTCCTCGTAGATTACCGCAACACCCGCATCGACAGCGCAGCCTGGGTTGCTTTTGCCCGTCGGGGCAAGGCGCTGAACCTGGCCCATTCCATGGGCTCTGTGCGCTTTGATGCCTCAGAGGTCACACGCCGACAGATCGAACAGACGCAGGGCACGGCAGAGTTCAATCCCAACCTGTTTTATGATCGTGACAGCGCTTTGGCACGGTTGGCACGCCTGCCGTCCAAGCGAAAGAAAAAGCTGCAGCATACGCCGAATTATGATGCAGAGACCTTGCGCGCGCGTCTGTCTTTCATGCCTGAAGCGCAGATTATGGATGTGGATTTCACGGGCCTGTCTTTGGAGCATTCCGGGGATGTGGACCTGCTTTATGACGTGATCGAAGAAGAGGTTGCCGCCACCGGTCAGAAGTGGTTTTTCCTCATCAATTACGAAGACACCCGTATTCAGGCGCCTGCCTGGGTGCGCTATGCGGCGCGGGGCAAGGTGTTGAACCTAAACTGGTCGCTCGGGTCGGTACGCTATGCGCCCGGATCAGAAACGGAAGCCGATATTCGCCTGCGTGCCGAAAGTCAGGCGTTCCGGCCCAATATCCGCAACACGCGGGACGAAGCACTGGCGCGCATCGCCGAGATGAAAGCCGACACAAACGCGCAGACCGGATAGGGTCTGATCAATTCTGCGAAAATCCTAATCATATTCTGTCCCGGCTTTAACCTGTATAAATCGGGATGTTGGACAATATCGGGCAACAAAGGACCAAAGACCTCATGCCCGAGTATATTTCAGAGTTTCAGTATTACGGTGACTCTACGCAGGAGTTTATCGAGATTGCGTTGCCCCAGGGCACGGACCCGACCGGCTATCAGGTCATCGTCTATCAATATGATGGGACGATTTATAACAGCTTTTCACTGGACACTGCCGAAGGCACCATGGGGGGACATGATGTCTATGTGATTGATGATACATCCCTTGGGTTTCCCACGTCTGATCCCACGGGGAACCTTTATCCGGATGATGCAATTGCCTTGGTGGATCCGGATGGCAATGTGGTGCAGTTCGTTTCCTATTGGGACAATACGGTCACCGCAACCGAAGGCCCAGCCGCTGGGATGACCAGCACGGATGTGGGCACGGCGGATGCAGAAAGCTCTCTTCAATCGGATGATGGGGGCACGAGCTACTATACACAGCCCTCCACCAACTCCGGCGTCATTCCGGCCTGCTATGCGTCGGGCAGCATTGTTTTGACTTCTGATGGGATGAAGCCAGTTGAAAACCTGTCCGTGGGGGATTGCGTGGTCACGCCCAGCGGGGAACAACACCCAATTCTCTGGACCTGGAGCGATGATCAGCCCCTGGATGATCTGAGGCGGGACCAGAAACCTGTTCTGATATCCAAGGATGCGTTGGGCCCGGGGCGGCCAGTGCGCGACATGATTGTGTCGGGCCAGCATCGGATCGTTGTGGGCGGCTTTGGGCAGTTGACGCATATGTTTGAGGCGCCGGTCATGGTGCCTGCGAAATCTCTTGTTGCGCTGAAATCCGTGCGCTTCATGCAAGGGCGGCGTTCGATCAGATGGCACCATTTCCTATGCGATACACATAGTGTCGCCTTGGTCGACGGCTTGGCATCCGAAAGCCTGCTGCCCGGACCCGTGCTTTTGCATGGCCTGAGCGCAGAGGCACGCGCAGAGATCAAGGCCGCATTGCCGGATGCGCTCCACGGGGCCGTGCCTTGCCGTCCGGTTCTGCCCTGCCTGACAGTCGGAGAAGCACGACGTATTTTGCGCGCGTATTCACCGCAAGAGGTTCGGCAGGCAAGGGCGGCGTAAAGCGTCGGTCTCCATCGGGATATTGCCTCACGGGCATTACATCGCTGACATGGAACGTGACTTGTCAAAGGGAAGGTGTCGCTTCAGTTTGACGTGAAATTCGCGATGCCGGAGCCGCCCATGCCAGCCCTTCTTCCCACCGATTACCACGCAACGATCACATGGTTGGGCAAAACCCCCGACCGCGCGGACACGCTGACAAGCCAGTCATGCGCCTCTGTCACGCTGGGATTTGACGGCATCATGGGCGAGGCGCGTTCGGGTGTGACGCGCCCGTCTTGCCCGCGTGTGACCAGCCAGCACCCGCTTGGCACTGAAATTCGCAATGCCCGGCAGATTTCCATGCTTTCGGCGGAAGAACTGGCCGAGATCGCGCATGATCTGGAATTGGAGGCACTTGATCCGCAATGGTTGGGGGCCTCTGTTGTGGTCGAAGGCCTGCCCGATTTCAGCCATCTGCCGCCGTCGTCCCGACTGCAGGCGGAAGATGGTGCCACTTTGGTGGTTGATATGCAAAACCGCCCCTGCAATCTGGTCAGTCGCGAGGTCGAAAAGGCGCGCCCCGGTCACGGGATCGGGTTCAAACCTGCCGCCATCGGCAAGCGCGGGGTGACCTGCGCGGTGGAACGCCCCGGTGTGCTTCGGGTTGGGGATCGTTTGCGCCTGCATATTCCTGACCAACGCAGCTGGCAGCCCTGATCACGGGGCAAGTGCTGCGGCGGGAAACCGGGGCGGCATGCAAGAAACGCGGTGGTCTATCGGAAACCGCTGATCTGCATTTCGACGTGATCCGCGGCAAACATGTCGGATTTCACCCTGTGTGCCGGGATTCTTGGCGATATGTAAAAGGGTAGAAACGGGCGCGTTTCAACAGGGGCGCGCGCCGTGTGAATTTTGCTTTCTTTTCTGAAGGAACGGCCATGAGCTATAAATCTGACATCGAAATTGCCCGCGAAGCAAAGAAACGCCCGATTCAGGAAATCGGCGACAAGCTGGGCATTCCGACCGAACATCTGCTGCCTTATGGCCACGACAAGGCGAAGGTCAGCCAGGAGTTCATCAACTCTGTCCAGTCGAAAGAAGACGGCAAGCTGATCTTGGTGACCGCGATCAACCCAACGCCTGCGGGCGAAGGCAAAACCACCACCACCGTTGGTCTGGGTGACGGTCTGAACCGCATTGGCAAGAACGCCATGGTCTGTATCCGCGAAGCCTCGCTGGGCCCGAACTTCGGTATGAAGGGTGGTGCTGCGGGTGGCGGTTACGCGCAAGTCGTGCCGATGGAAGAGATGAACCTTCACTTCACTGGTGACTTCCACGCCATCACCTCGGCGCATTCGCTCTTGTCGGCGATGATCGACAACCACATCTATTGGGGCAACGAGCTGGAGATTGACGAGCGTCGCGTGGCCTGGCGCCGCGTGGTCGACATGAACGACCGTGCCCTGCGTGACATCGTCTGCTCGCTGGGCGGCGTGGCCAACGGTTTCCCGCGTCAGACCGGCTATGACATCACCGTGGCCTCCGAGGTTATGGCGATCCTGTGTCTGGCCAACGATCTGGAAGACCTCCAGAAGCGTTTGGGTGACATCATCGTGGCCTACACCCGCGAGCGTAAAGCCATCTATTGCCGTGACATCGGTGCTGATGGTGCCATGACCGTGCTGCTGAAAGACGCGATGCAGCCGAACCTGGTGCAGACACTGGAAAACAACCCGGCTTTCGTACATGGCGGCCCGTTCGCCAACATCGCACACGGCTGTAACTCGGTCATCGCGACCACCACAGCGCTGAAACTGGCCGACTATGTCGTGACCGAAGCTGGTTTCGGTGCGGACCTTGGTGCCGAAAAGTTCATGAACATCAAATGCCGCAAAGCGGGTCTTGCGCCCTCGGTCGTCGTGCTGGTCGCCACTGTGCGTGCGATGAAAATGAACGGCGGCGTGGCCAAGGCTGATCTGGGCGCAGAGAATGTCGCGGCGGTTGAAGCCGGTTGCGACAACCTTGGCCGTCACATCGAAAACCTCAAATCCTTCGGTGTGCCGGTTGTGGTGGCCATCAACCACTTCGTCACCGACACCGATGCCGAGGTGCAGGCCGTCAAAGACTACGCTGACAGCCATGGTGCAGAAGCCATCCTGTCGCGCCATTGGGAGCTGGGCTCGGAAGGCTCTGCCGATCTGGCCACCCGCGTCGCCGAGATTGCAGATGCAGAAGTGGCCAATTTCGGGCCGCTCTACCCCGATGAAATGCCGCTCTTTGAGAAGATCGAGACCATCGCCAAGCGTATCTATCGCGCGGATGAGGTTCTGGCCGATGCGAAAATTCGCAACCAGCTGAAAGACTGGGAAGACGCCGGATATGGCGATCTGCCGGTCTGCATGGCCAAGACGCAATATTCCTTCTCGACCGACCCGGACCTGCGCGGTGCGCCCACGGGCCACTCGGTTCCGGTGCGCGAAGTCCGCCTGTCGGCGGGGGCTGGTTTCATCGTGGTGGTCTGCGGGTCGATCATGACCATGCCGGGCCTGCCGCGCAAACCGGCGGCTCTGTCGATCGGGATCAACGCGGATGGCGAGGTCGAAGGCCTGTTCTGATCCGGAAGTTTAACGGGGGGCGGGAAATTCCCGCCCTTCGCATTTCAAGACCTCACCCAAATCCCCGCTAAAGCGTTTCGAGATTAACTTGAGACACAAGTTGATTTCGAAACGCCCACAACGTGGGTAGGTTCCGCGCGTTTCGTCTCATTGTTGTGCCTCAACAATAAGTCGAAACGCTTTAAGAAGGAGAGGGCCATGATGGGCACCCGTGCCACCCTTATCGACGGCAAAGCCATTGCCGCTGATATGAAGACAGATGTTGCCAAAAAGGCGGCCTTGCTGGCCGAAAAAGGTTGGCAGCCGACGTTGATTTCCCTGTCCGTAGGCGATGTCGCCGCGGCAGAGCTTTATGTGCGCAACCAGCAGAAGACAGCGGAAAGCGCCGGGGTCGAGTTCGAGGCGCGCAACTATCCATCCGAGACCTCGCTGGAGCAGCTGACGGGCATCATCCAAGGCCTGAACGCCGATCCGCGCGTGAACGGCATCATCATTCAGCGTCCGTTGCCCGATCATATCCCGGTGAAAACGCTGCAAAAACTTGTGCATCCGCTGAAGGATGTGGAAGGCATGCACCCGGCCTCGATCGGCAATATTGTCTATAACGATCTGGCGCTTGGGCCCTGTACGGCCGTGGCCGCTGTGGAAATCCTGAAGACCCTGCCCTTGGATATGGAAGGGCTGAACGTCACCGTGATTGGCCATTCGGAAATCGTCGGCAAACCCATCGCCTTTCTTCTGATGGGGCTGGGGGCGACAGTCACCGTGTGCCACCACATGACCCGCTCGGTCGCGATGCATAGCCGCGCTGCGGATGCCGTGTTCGTCGCCGTGGGCAAGCCCGGGCTGGTCACGGGCGAGATGCTGAAACCCGGTTGCGCGGTGATCGACATTGGCATCAACCGTGTGGATGGCAAAACCGTGGGCGACGCGGATTTCGAAAGCTGCAGTCAGGTGGCCGGCTGGATCACCCCTGTGCCGGGCGGCGTTGGCCCCGTGACCGTTGCCACGCTTATGTCGAACGCGGTAATGGCAACAGAGATGCAGATGAATCACTATCGGGACGCTTTTGCGCGTTCGGATTTCGACTGATAGGTAAGGAGAGCACGATGACGGCTCAGATCATTGACGGCAAGGCCTTTGCGGCAACAATACGCGAGAAGGTCGCGGGCCACGTGGCACGCCTGAAAGAAGAAAACGGCATCACACCGGGTCTTGCCGTGGTGCTGGTGGGCGAAGATCCCGCCAGTCAGGTCTATGTGCGATCGAAGGGCAAGCAGACCGTCGAAGTGGGCATGAACAGCTATGAACACAAGCTGGATGCCGACACCTCGCAAGAGGATTTGCTGGCGCTGATCGACAAGTTGAACAATGACGCGGATGTGCATGGCATTCTGGTGCAGCTGCCGCTGCCCGGTCACCTGAACGAAGACCTTGTGATCAACTCCATTGACCCGGCCAAGGATGTGGACGGCTTCCATATCTCGAACGTGGGCCTTCTGGGCACTGGTCAGAAATCGATGGTGCCTTGTACCCCGCTGGGTTGCCTGATGATGCTGCGCGACCATCACGGCTCGCTTTCGGGGCTGAACGCCGTAGTCATTGGTCGCTCAAACATCGTTGGAAAGCCGATGGCACAATTGCTGCTGGGCGACAGCTGTACCGTCACCATCGCGCATAGCCGCACCAAGGACCTGCCAGACGTGGTGCGCGGCGCGGACATCGTTGTCGCCGCCGTAGGTCGCCCGGAAATGGTGCCCGGTGACTGGATCAAAGAGGGTGCCACTGTGATCGACGTGGGCATCAATCGGATCGAGCGTGACGGCAAAAACAAGCTGGTTGGCGACGTGGACTTTGACAGCGCCTCGAAGGTGGCGGGCGCCATTACGCCAGTGCCCGGCGGCGTCGGTCCGATGACCATCGCCTGTCTGTTGGCCAACACGGTCACGGCCTGTTGTCGTGCAAATGGTCTGGCCGAACCCGAGGGGCTCACAGCCTGAGCCAGCAATAAAACGTCCTGCCATAAACCCGAATGACGGGTTTGGGGCAGGGCGCGCGAAACACTGATATGTTGCGCAGCACCCGACCTTTTCCTGGCTCTGGTTAAAGGTCGGACGCTTTAGATAAATTTTATCAAATCCAACCCGGTTCGACTTTCGAACCGGGTTTTTTGATAACAGTATCTTCATTTACCGGCCCTAGTTTCAGCCCTGAACCGCTTCGTTTCAGATATGAGGACCCCATGGCTGGAAATTGGTCGATTACCAAAATGTCACGCTATCTTACGTGGATGACGGGCGTGGCCGCTTTGGTCCTTCTCGTCAGCTCCTTGCTTCTGACCTATCAGATCAACAACAGTCGGATGTCCTGGAACACCTACAAACATGCGAACGCGGCGCGCGCACGCGCAATGAGCGATCTTGTCTCCAGCCTTGGCTATGGTGGTATGATCCACAACTTCAAAAACTATGTGATCCGCGGCTCCAAGAAACATGCAAACCGCATCGAAGAAGATGCGAATGCAGCCTATGCGGCATTGGATCGGCTGGCGATGCAGGCCCGGTCACAAGAGGATCTTGCCGCATTGGACGCCGTTCGCGCGACGGTCAAACAGTATACGAAAGCGGCCAAGAAGGTTCGCGCAGGCATGACACTGGGCAAAGACAGCCGCCAGATTGACGCCAGCGTGACGATCCCCGACACGGAGGCGCTTGCCGGGTTGGATGTGATTGCGAACTCCATACTAAGTGACGAGCTTGAAGGGGATAAAACCAAAAATCTTCACTTGATCAGGTTGAAACGTGCAATGGGCTATGGCGGTCTCATTCATCAGTTCAAGAACTATGTGTTGCGTGTTGATGAACCCCGTATTGCCAAGATTGAGGCCAATCTTGTCGCGGCGCGGGCGGCCCTGTCAGACTATCAGGCGCTTGGGATCAGTGAAGAAGAAAGCGCGGCAATTGCGGCCATTGAAGCTGTGATGATGGAGTATGAAAAAGGCGTGCAACGCGTACGGGAGATGGCGGCTGGCGGGGCGAGCGTTGCAGATATTGATGCGGCCGTGAAAGTGTCCGATGCACCGGCTTTGGATGGATTGGCCTCCCTGTCAGAGGCGTTGGATGTGGATGCGCTCGCTGCCGGGCGTAACCTTGATCGAGTCTTGTTGATGGCGCAACGCGCAGCAATTGCCGGGGCGCTGCTCGTGACTGTTTTCGGCGGTGTGATGGTCTGGACGTCGTCACATGTGTTGCTACGCCGAATCTCCGAACCTGCACGCCGTATTGCGGATGATCTCAAGCAGCTGGCCGAAGGCAACACAGATGTGGAGATTATCGATCAGGATGAAACCACTGAAATCGGCGCCATCGCGGCGGCTGCAAGAAGGTTTCGCGACAGTATCCTGCAAACCCGCAAGCTGGAACAAGACCAGAAGGCCGCCGCCGAGCGTGAACGTGAGCTTCAGGCTCAAAACATCGCGCAGGAACGCAAGGCTCGCGCAGAGCAGGATGCCAAAGCGCAGGCCGAACAAGAACGGCTTGCCGAATTGGAGCGGGTCCAGATCGAGATTGGGACTCTGATGAAAGCCGCGACCCGTGGTGATTTTTCGAAACGGGCAGAGATTGCGACAGAAGATGACAACCTCGTGGTTCTGTTGAAAACGGTGAATGAATTTATGGATAGTGTGGAAACGAGCCTGAACGAAACAGGCGTGGTTCTGCACGACTTGGCCCATGGCAAGCTGGATGCGCGCATGACCGGCACATATGAAGGGGTCTTTGCCGAGCTTCAGGTCAATATGAACGGCACATTGCAGTCGCTGGAGGCGATGGTCGATGAAATCGCGGGCAGTGGTCAGAATGTCGCCCTGCGATCCGATCGTATTCGCGGGTCAGCGGAAGAATTGGCAAAACGCACCGAAACCAGCGCCGCAGCGCTGGAAGAGGCTGCGGCTGCAATGGAAGAGATCAGCGCGACTGTAAACTCCGTTTCCGACAATATTGCGCAGGCCAGTGACGGGGCCACGGGGGCCGAAACCAATGCGCGCGCCACCGGCGACGCCGCCCAAAAGGCGGTTCAGTCTCTTGAAGAAGCCGCGGCAACATCGCGCAACATTCACAAGATCGTCTCGGTGATTGAAGATATTGCGTTCCAGATCAACCTCTTGGCTTTGAACGCGGGGGTCGAAGCGGCACGCGCAGGTGAAAGCGGCCGCGGGTTTGCGGTGGTTGCCTCAGAGGTGCGCGGGCTGGCGCAACGGTCCTCGGAAGCTGTCGGAGAAATCACATCCGTGGTCCGGGAATCGACGCAGGCAGTGGAAAGCAGCGTGTCGATGGTCACCGAGGCAATGCAGGCAGTCTCTGAGATTTCGACCGCAATCGGTACAATTTCACGCCAGACGGCCGAAGCGGCCGAGGCGGTGGAACAGCAGGCGTCGGGAATCTCCAGCGTGACCTCCGCGATTGGCGAGTTGGACGCTGCAACACAGGTGAATGCATCAATGTTTGAAGAGGTTCACGCAACCAGCGAAGACCTGCGATCAGAGGCACGAACGATGGAAGTCCTGCTGTCCCGCTTTGATCATCGCGGTGACAATGAAACGGGCGAGGAAACGCAGACGCAGATCGTCGCGGCGCAATGAGTGCCATAGGTTGTAGCCACACCAGACATTGAGGATACGCGCCTGCTGTGGTCCGTTGCCAGACAACCCGGCTTGCGAGATAGCCAAGCACACGCTTGCCATCCCGTGAAGGTTTGCCAGTGGTCTAGTCTTTGAATACAGGCGCGCGTTTCTGCATGCCCGCCATGACCGCTTCCATTTGATTGGGGCGTCCCATAAGCCCTTCTTGCGCCTTGCTTTCCGCAATCAAAGTGGCTTCAGTATCAAGAATTTCTGTTTCTCTTATAAGCGTTTTTGCGGCCCTGATCGCATCCGGGGATTTTTCGGCAATCTGCTGTGCAAGTTCCTTTGCACGTGCAAGCGGATCATCGGCCAGTTCTGTCAAAAACCCATATTGCAAAGCCGTGCCAGCCAGGAATTCTTCGGCCGTATAGGTCAGCTTGCGGATCACGTCAGCGCGCGCCAGGCTGCGCATCAACACCATGCCCCCCATATCCGGCACCAGTCCCCAACGCCCCTCCATGACAGAGAACCGCGTATCGGGATGCGCCACCCGGATATCCGCGCCCAGCATGATCTGAAACGCGCCGCCAAAAGCATACCCGTGTAGGGCTGCGATCACGGGCTGAGGGAGTTCTGCCCAGACCATGGCAGCCGCTTGAAACAGGTTGGATCGGCCATGGGTGCGTTCCAGAAATACGTCGCCCTGCATCGCATATTTGGCGATTTCCGGCATCGCGCCAAGATCCAGCCCGGCAGAAAACGCAGGCCCCTCGCCGGTCAGGATCACCGCTCGCACATCCTTGCGCGTGCGCAGCTCTTCTCCTGCCGCGACGATGGCGCGGATCATGTCGAGATCCAGCGCATTGCGTTTGTCCGCACGCGTCAGCGTGACGGTTGCAATCGCCCCTGTTTGCTCGATATTCACCCGTTGCGTCATCTTCATCTCCTTGATTTAACGCGGCAATCTTCCTGCAGCTGCGCAGTGGAATCCATGATCACGTTGCGGCAACAGGCACCATTGTGCCCAGAAGCCGCGCGATATGCACACGGGCTCCGTTGTCATCTTCAGCCCAGACGTCGGCTTCGGCGGGCACCAGACGCCGACCTGCTTTGAGCACCCGACCACTGGCGATCAGGCGCTTGCCTTGTGCCGGGGCCAGAAGCTGTATTTTCATTTCCGAGGTTAAAACCTCCATATCATCCGGCATGACCGACAGACCGGCATATCCCGCGGCTGTATCCCCCAAAGCAAAGCTCAACGCAGCATGCCCGAACCCGTGTTGCTGGCGCATGTTGTCCGGGATCGGGCTGGAAATCTCGCATTGGCCCCGAGACAGCGAAGTGATCTCGGCGCCAATCTGCGTCATCAGGTTCTGTGCCCTGAAGCTTTGCAACACACGCTGCGCCTTGGCATCTGCAAGTTTGGTCATAGGGGTCCCCTTTGCGGTCACCATATCTTTGGATCAGCGCGTTGGGGGCAAAACGCCGCGTCACATGTGCGGGCTGCTCTAAAGCGTTTCAACAATATGTCGAAACGCTTTAGCGCGGCATTGGAATGGGCTGGGGCGGATTGCCCAAAAGCACGGCAATCGCCTCGGGTCGCATCAGGCGCGACAAGACGTCATGGTCGGTGCGCAGACCACCCGTATATGTCCCATATGCAGGCATGATCACGCGGTCGCCATCCAGCAGCAAACAGGGACGATTGACGGATTTCCCACCCAAATGAAGGCGCGCCTTGGGATGAAAATGCCCGGATATCTCACCCGATGCGCCAACACGCGCTTCGTGACGAAAATGAATGGGAGGCTGAAAAAGCTCGGCAAGATGGGTGCCGCCGTAATTCATCGGGCCGGGATCATGGTTGCCTTCGATCCAGACCCAGCGTCGCCCGGCCATCAGGCGCGACAACCATTGCGCTTCGGTTTCCGGCAGGTTGTCCGATGCGTCGAGGTCGTCAAAACTGTCCCCAAGACAGACCACGGTGCGCGCCGCGGTTCGTTCAATATCCCGCTCCAGCCGCATCAGCGTGTCGCGGGTTTCATAAGGCGGCAGAATATCTCCGCCGCGTCGCGCCATCCGTTCAGATTTCCCCAGATGCAAATCCGAGACACATAGGAGCGCCGCGTCTTGCCACCAAAGGGCGCCAGAGGGCAAAAGGGTCAGCTCTATGCCTGCGAAGATGAAATCATAACCGCTCATGCCTCAATCCAATGCGCTTTGCGCGCAGGATGCAAGCCCCCGGGTAGGGACCATCAGGTCAAACCCGCCGCCTGCATGAGTTTTTGGGCTTCGGCCCGCAAAAGAGCCTCTTCGCCGGCCCCTTCTACCGGCACTTTCCCAACCTCCAGAAAAAGGGGGGCTGCAAAGGGCGTAACCTGTTCGCAGTCCATATGGTCAATCCGCCCCTCCGTGCGCGCAAGCATTTCTTCAATGCGCCCAAACCCGATCAGCCCTCCCATGGCCTCTTGTCGAGTGATGCGCAACAGCAGGTGATCGGGGTCATATTTGCGCAAGGTGTCGTAAAGAATGTCCGATGAGAAGGTCGCCTGTCGGCCGGTGGATCGCTTGCCGGGCAGGTTGCGGGTGATCAGACCCGCGATGGTGGCGGCGTTTTTGAAGCTGCGTTTCATCAACGCGTTTTCGGCCAGCCAATCGTCCAGCCCGTGCCTTAGCCCGGCCGGGTCCAGCAATGCGCCGGGATCTTGCGCCGGGGCAACGGACCATATCAGCGTGGCATAGTCGGTCGCCACAAAACCCAGCGGTCCAAGCCCCAGAGTTTCCATGCGGCGCGTGACCATAAGCCCCAATGTTTGCTGCGCGTTTTTCCCGGCAAACCCATAGATGCAACTGTGGGCCCGCCCGTCATGGGGGAAGCTTTCAAACAGGATGCGGCCGGGGCGGGGCAATTGACTGATTTGCGCCTGAAGCGAGATCCAGTCGCGCGTATGGGCGGGCAGTGACGCGGGTGGGTCGGGTTTCAACATCGACAGGATGCGGTTTGACAATTGGGTCGAGGTTGCAAATTTCGTGCCCGAAAACACCGCCAGCCGGGGTTTGCGTCCACGATCACGGCTGACCTGCACCTCCATTTCGCGCAGGCTTTCAAAGCGCACAATTTTCCCACCCATCAGGAATGTGTCGCCTTGTGTGAGCGAGGCTGCGAAGCTTTCTTCGACCTCGCCCAATGGCTTGCCGCCCGAGGCCGGGCCGCGCCCCTTCATGCGCACTTTCAGCCGGTCCGTATCCACAATAGTGCCGACATTCATGCGGATTTTCTGGGCAAGTCGTGGGTCGCGCAGCTGCCATAAGCCGTCGGCCCGGCGCATCAACCGCTGCCAGCGATCATAGGCCTTGAGCGCATAGCCCCCGGTGGCGGAGAAATCGAGACAGGAGTCAAAATCGGCTCGGGCCAGGTCGCGATAGGGGCCAGCGCTGATCGTTTCGTGAAAAAGCGCATCGGCATCAAACGGCCCGGCGCAGGCGGTGATCAGGATGTGCTGGCACAGAACATCCAACGGGCCGGGGCCGCGCGGATCGCCATCAAGATCACGGGCAAGCACCGCGTCGACGGCTGCGTGGCATTCGATCATCTCCCAGCGATTTGCGGGCAATATCAGGGCCTTGGAAGGGGTGTTGTAACGGTGGTTGGCGCGCCCGATACGCTGCACCAGCCGTTTCACATTCTTGGGTGCCCCCACCTGAATGACCAGATCGACATCGCCCCAGTCCAGCCCAAGGTCCAGACTGCCGGTGCACACCACCGCGCGCAGCTGACCCGCGACCATGGCGGCTTCGACTTTCTTGCGTTGCTCAAGGGCAAGCGACCCGTGATGGATGCCGATGGGCAGGCCGTCCGAATTGGCCAGCCACAGATCATGAAAAAAGATCTCGGCCTGCGCGCGCGTGTTGTGGAAAATCAGCGTGGTTTTATGGCGTGCAACCTCGGCCAGCACGTCGGGGATGGCATAGCGCCCACCGCCGCCCGACCATGGGGGCGGTGTATCCGTCGTCAGGATCGAGATATCGGGGTCGGGGCCGGGATCAGCGGTCAGGATCGGGCAGGGCGCCGGATGTGGGGCCAGAAATCGGGCCAGCGCGGGCGGGTCTTCCACTGTGGCTGAAAGGCCCACGCGACGCAGGCCGGGGGCCATGGCTTGCAGGCGACTGAGGCACAGCATCAACTGGTCGCCGCGTTTGCTTTCTGCCAGCGCGTGCAGCTCGTCGACCACCACGCGTTTGAGGGTTGAAAACAGGCGTGGTGCGTCCTCGTAGCTCAAGAGCAGGGCAAGGCTTTCGGGCGTGGTCAAAAGAATATGCGGCGGGTCGGCGCGCTGGGCTTTCTTGCGGGTTTGGCTGGTGTCGCCGGACCGGTCCTCGACCCGGATCGCCAGCCCCATCTGGTCAATCGGCGTCGTCAGGTTGCGTTTCATATCCGCCGCCAGTGCCTTCAGTGGCGAGATATAAAGCGTGTGTAGCCCGGGTGGTGGGGCCGCTCCAAGCTCGACCAGGCTTGGCAGGAAACCGGCCAGCGTCTTACCGCCCCCGGTGGGTGCGATCAGCATCAGGGCTGGATCGTGACCCCGGTCGAGCATCTCGATCTGATGTGGGTGCGGGGTCCAGCCGCGCGTGGCGAACCAATCGGTGAACATTTTGGGCAGGGTGCTCATGGGAGGACGATAGGAAATTCTGATCCCCTGCGAAATTGTTCATTTCAGCGCGACGGAAATTTCGCGCGGGCGCGTATCAGCCATGACTGCAATTGGAGATAAGGCAATGCAAAACCTGCGAAAATGGGCAACCCCTTTGGTGGTGGGATCGTTCCTGTTGATGGGTGTGACCGGAATTTTGATGTTTTTCCACCTGGAAACCATGCTGGGCAAGGTGGTCCATGAATGGGCGGGGTGGCTGATGGTGATCGGCGTCGGCGCACATGTGGTGCTGAACTGGCGCCCGATGACGCTGTATCTGAAACGCCCACTGGCGCGCCTGATCATGGGTGCTGGGGCCGCGCTGACCGTGGCCACGCTGTTGCCCATTGGCGGCACGGGTTCACCGCCGGTGCGTTCGGTGATGATGGCGGTATCTCAGGCGGATGAAGCGACCCTGATGGCGCTGGCGGGCCTAGAGGTTGAGGCTGGCCGCGCGATTCTGGCCGAAGCCGGTGTCGCACTGGACCCTGGTCAAAGCCTGGACGCTGCGACGGAGGGTGATTTCGCGCAGCAGATCACAGCCATGTCCGCGCTGTTTCCTGCTGGGGGTGACGATCACTGAGGGCCCGAAGGACCGCGATTTTGCCGAACGCTCCCCTTGCATTCGGCAAACGGAACCGGGCGGGCACGTTGTCCTTGTGGCCCGCCCGGATTTCTGGTTGCGAAAACTTGGTGAAGGGATCAGTGAATGATCTCTTCTTCCTTCACGAACATGTTTTCCCATGCCCGATCGATCAGCTCGGGTGTCATCTGGTAGGGAATGCCTTCAAACTCACAAATCGAGATCATCTGGTCGATCAGGAACACCGGCTGGTAGTTCGCATAGACATTGTCGATTGTCGGGTATTTGTTCTTCAGAAGGTGAATGAGCGCGTCTTGCGACAGCGGCATTTTCTTCTTCTTCGCGACCATGGCGAAGATTTTCAGAAAGCCCTCCTGATCCGGCCCGTCGATCTTGATCTTGTAGAAAATCCGGCGCAACGCCGCCTTATCGAAGATCTTGTTGGGGTGGAAGTTGGTCGAGAAAATGACCAGCGTGTCAAACGGCACTTCGAACTTCTCGCCTGATTGCAGGGCCAGAATGTCCTTGCTTTCTTCCAATGGCACAATCCAACGGTTGATCAGCGCCTGGGGCGGATCGGCCTGACGGCCAAGGTCATCGACGATGAAAACGCCGCCGGTGGATTTGAACTGAAGCGGCGCCGTATATGTGCGCGCGGTCGGGTTATAGACCAGATCCAGCATATCAAGTGTCAATTCACCACCCGTGATCACCGTTGGGCGGTCGCAGATGACATAGCGGCGGTCAAATTTCTTGTCCTTACGGCGCAGCGCGGTCGCTTCGGTCTCTTCCTCTTCGACGGCGGTGTGCACAATCGGGTCATAGACGGTGATGACCTGCCCGGAATACTCGATGGCGCGCGGCACGTAGATCTGGTCGCCAAGCGCGTCACGGATACCGTTTGAGATTGAGGATTTCCCGTTGCCCGGCGGGCCATACATCAGGATCGAGCGGCCCGAGCCGACTGCGGGCCCAAGCTGGTCCAGCAGGTCCGGCGGCAGGATCAGGTGCCCCATGGCCCCGGTCAGCTGCCCGCGTGTCATCTGGATGTTGCGGATCGACTGGCGTTTCACCTGCTTGGCATAGACATCCATCGGAATTGGCATCGCGCCGAAATACTCGGATTGCGACAGCGCATCCAGCGCGCGGGCTTTGCCGGTGTCTGACAGGCGATAACCCATTTCAGTGCTCTGAGCGCCCGCATGCAGCGTGCCCATCGCCTCGACCAGGCCGCCATCGCGGCACAAGTCCACCAGTTCCTGAACGACGCGCCCGGGCACGCAAAGAGCGCGTTCCAGATCGGTGATCCGTTCAAGGTTGGTGCGAAACATCGTTTTCAAAAGGATGTCACGCATCATCACCGTGGTCAGCCCCGTTTCCGAGGCCGTCTTCAGCGCCGGGGGCGCAATCATGTCTGCGGTTTGCATGTTCATTTTTGTGCTCGATCGATCTGTTGTTGCGCCGGTCCCTCAGCCGCCCATAAAACCCTGTCAGGCTTTACAAAGCTTTGCTGAACGACGCATTGACGCTAATTTAGCTACAAAAGAATGAGGGCAGGTATGAGCAAAGAAAGTGGAAAGATTTTGGCAGCCTTCATGGCGGTCTTGCTTGCGGGCTTCGCGGCCGTGGGTTTTGCCAAGGGCGGTTTTTACATTGGCAAGCATGAAGGCGACACGCTGCATCTGTTGCAAATGCTGTTGCGCATGGGGGACGGCGACTGGCCACATCTGAATTTCGTAACCCCGATCGGGGTCATGGCCTTTGCGCCCATCGCCGTGTTTATCAAGGCAGGGTACGGCGTCGGGCAATCGATCATCGCGGGCCAATTCCTTGTGGCGCTTGCCTTTTTTCCGGCCGCTTACTGGGTTGCGCAAAGCCGCTTTGCCAAGGGCTGGCGCTTTGTTTTCGCCGCGACGATCCTTGTCTACGCCGTGGCGCTGGTGCATGGCGAGGCGAATGACGCGGTCTCGATTTCCATGCATTACAACCGCTGGGCTTGGGCGGCGGCGTTTCTGGCCATCGCAACCGCAATGTTGCCCGCGCGCGGGCAGGACCGCGAGGAGCTGGACGGGGTGGTGATTGGCCTGGCCATGGCGGCTATGGCCCTGATCAAGGTTACCTATTTCGCCGCCTTCTTCGTACCGGTTCTGGTCGGGCTTTTTGCGCGCGGGGCGTGGAAAACAGTGCTGTGGGGCCTTCTTGCAGGAGGTGTTGCAGTGGTTTTGGTCACGCTTTGGGTCGGCACGCCGATTTTCTGGCTGGCTTACCTGCGCGATCTTCTGAACGTGGCGGGGTCGGACATTCGACCCTATCCGGGCCGCTCGCTCGAGGATGTGATCTCGGCGCCGGCTTATTTGGGCGGCTCCATGGTCGGGGTCGGCGCGGTGATCCTGCTCAGGCAGGCCGGGCGCATGTCGCAGGGATTGATGCTTTTGTTGCTGGTGCCGGGGTTCTTCTACGTGACCTTCCAGAACTTCGGAAATGATCCGCAATGGCTGTGGCTTCTGGGGCTTTTGTTGATGGCGATGACGCCCGAGCAGCCGATCCGGAATGGTTTCGGCTGGGACTTGAGCCGCGCCATCCCGATGGCCGGATTAGCGGCCTTGATGTTGTCACTGCCCAGCTTTCTGAACATGGCTGTCAGCCCGTTGCGTCATGCCTCAACCGATGTCGAGGATTATGCTCCGCTGATGCCCGGAACCGGCGTGCATGAGGATTTGCAGACCTTCGCGCCACGGGCTTACCGCGTGGATGTGCGCCGCGCGCTTGATGGTCCGGACACGGTGTTTGCAGCATATTACGATGAAGAGGCGCGCACGGATTCTGCGGTGAATTTCAAAGGCGAGGATTTGCCCTTTTGTTCGCTTGAGCTGGGTATGGTGGCCTGGTTCAAGACCGTTGCAGATGACATTGCAGGCTGGCCGGGTGGCAAGGGCGCGCAAATCTTCACCGCCGACCTTTTGTCGAGCTATTGGATGTATGCCGACCTGACGCCGCTGAAGGGCGGGGCGCCTTGGTATTACGGCGATCTGTCAGGCATCGAAAACGCGGATTTCCTGATGGTGCCCAGCTGCCCGCTTTCCGCCGATACACGTATGAAAATCCTGAACGAGGTGTCAGGGCAGGACTGGATCGACAAGGTGACCGAGGTGCGCCGCACCGAGCTTTACACGCTTTATGCGCTGCCGGGGGAGAAGCCCAAGAAGGTTGAGCCAGTCAAAGAAGAGGATGCAGAGGAAGCGGGCTAAAGCCCCCTCCAGCAAGCGAAGAAAAGCCCGCAGGCCGGATGGCGCTGCGGGCTTTTTTGTGTTTGGGATCTTGGTCTGCGATGGCTTTAGCCTGCGAAAAACGCACCAAGCACAAGGTAGAGGATCAAGGTGGCCCCAAGGCTCAGACCCATGGGATAGTCTCGCCTTTGCCAGCTTTCCCAGTTCGGAGTGGCGGCGCGTATCGCGGGGATATTGCGCATGACGCGATGGGACACAAAGCCAAGAACGATCATCACGGCCAGAAGGGTGAGGATAAGAAACCCGTCATCCACGGCGACGAAAGGGGCCATGGCTGCGGCAAATTTCGCATCCCCTGCACCCAGCATACGCATCATGTTCATGACAAAGCCTATCACCAGAACGACCGCCAGATGTGACCAGCGCCACAGGTATTCGGTCAGGTCGAGCGCAAAGAACCCGACAACGGCGAAGACGGCAACCAGCGCCATCACCGATTTGTTCGGGATCTTCATGCGTGACAGATCAGACCAGATCGCCCAAGCCGCGACAGGCACGACAAAAGGCAGGAAGGCAAGCGCTGTTGCGCCGGATTGAGCCACATTCATCGGCGGATCACCCGTTGGAGACGTTGTTTTCCAGCGCCTGAAGCGCGCGGGTTGCGGCCTCAAAATGCTGCGGGTGGGTGTCGATGGCTTCGCGCAACAGGCCTTTGCCGATGGCGACATCACCACGTTTGATCGCGGACAGGCCCATCGTGTGCAAAAGCTGTGCCCGTTCCACCTGGGTCATCGGCACGACCGGCAGATCGTATTTGCGCTGGGCGGCGCGTGCCAGAACAAGGTTGTTCTTTGCGGTGAAGAGTTTGGGATCGTATTCCAAGGCCTGCGAAAAGAGCTTTTCGGCGCCTTTGTAATCCGCACGGGTCAGTTTCGAGTAGCCCCAGTTGTTCATGACGGAACCGGGATTTGTGGTCAGCCCAACCGCGGTTTGATAAAAGCTGTCGGCCTTTTTCCATTCCTGATTGCTGTCTGCAATCATCGCCTCCAGCCGGTAGCGGCGGTAGGTTTCATGGGTGGGCGGCACTTTGTCCAGAACCGTTTCGGCCTGATCCCAGTCGCCCGACCGGATCAGCGCATCGGCCAGCGATACGCGGTCTTCGGCGGTCGCTTCAGAGCTGGCGACAACCTTTTTCCACACGCCCACGGCCTCGGTCGGCTGTTTGGCGCGCACCAAGGACTGGCCAAGGCCGCGCTGCAGGTCGATCCTGTCGGGCTGGCCCGCCACGGCGCGTTTGAAATAGGCAACAGCTTCGCCGGGGTCACCCACGGTCAGCATGATGTCGTTGAGGTTGCTTTCATCGATCACGTTGACATCGGCCAGGGCACGTTCAACGTCTTCGCCCTTATCGCCCGGCTTTTGGCAGGCTGACAGGGCCATCGCACTGCCAAGGCAGAGCGTCACAAGAATGGGATGGCGCATTTTTGCGTCCTTTACTGCTCGTGTCTTCGCTTAGATGTCGGACTGAAGCAGGTAGTCCCCTGAACCCCGCCGCACCAACGCGAATGTCTCATTATGCTTGGGAGCATAGTCGGGATTTTCCAAATTTGCGAGCGCCAAGCGCAAATTCTCGCGAATTTGGGCAGTTTCGCCACGATCCACGCCAAATGCGACCTGGAAGACACGGGCTGCTTCGGCAATTTCGCCCTGTTCCATCAGAACAACGCCCAGATTGTTCCAGGCCGGGGCAAATTCGGGGTCCAGTTCCGTGGCGCGGCGCAGGATTGTTTCGGCCTGTCCCAGACGACCCAGCCGAAGATTGGCTGATCCGATCGCCGAAAGCACTTCGGGTGTCACCCCCTGTTCGCTGGCCGCGCGCAGATAGGCTTTCAGCGCCAGTTCGTGTTCACCCGCGGCGGTCAGACGGTGGCCAACGACCAGCCCGTCTTCGGTTTTGGCGCCGCGTTTCAAGGTGCTGGGTGCGAATTTGCTGCCTTCTTTGTCAGCAAATCCGGTGCTGCGCTCACAGCCTGTCAGGGCCAGAAACACCGGGGTGAAAATGACAAATGCCCCGCGCATGAGGCGGGGCATTTTGAAAAGGGCCGGGGAAAGGCGCATGGTGTTCAGTTCCTTGGCGCCCGGCGTGGTTTCGTCAATGCGTCAGAACCGGACATTCTGCAGCGTCTCATAGATGCCGTAGATTGACGGCCCGATCAAGATCAACAGAAGCGGTGGCACGGTCAGAAGCATCGTGGCCAGCGTCATCTTGGTGGGCAGGGTGTTGGCTTTTTCTTCGGCCCGCATCACGCGCTTGTCACGCATTTCACCGGCATAGACCCGCAACGCATCTGCGATGGATGTCCCGAATGTGGCCGATTGGATCATCACGGTCACGAAGCTGGCCACATCTGCCACGCCCGAACGTTCGGACATGTCGCGCAGCACCTGAATGCGATCCTTACCCGCTTTCAGCTCGTGCGATACGATTGAGAACTCGTCTGCCAGCGCCGGGTAAGAGGCGTGGATTTCCTTGGAGACACGCAGGATGGCCTGATCCAGGGACTGGCCGGCCTCGACGCAGGTCAGCATCATGTCCAGCGCATCGGGAAAGCCATTGATGATCTCTTCCTTGCGGGTCTCGACCCGGCGGGTGACCCAGTATTTGGGCAGCATATAGCCGGCCACACCGGGCACGAGGATCCAGATCATGCGTTCCTGGGCCGTCATTTCCTGCCCGTTCTGCACCTTGAGGAAGGTCAGCAGAACACCAAAGGCCAGCAGGCCAAGGCCCAGTGCCATCTGCGCAAAGTGGAAGGTGCGCACAGCGTCTTTGCCCGGATAGCCCGCTTGCAAAAGCTTCAGCTGGATGGCCGAGTATTCTTCTTCGTTCTGCGGTTCCAGAAAGGCCGAGTATTTCTCGAGCTTGTCTTTGCCGCCGCCGCCGACGCGCAGATCCATCTTTTCGCCATCCTGATGGACCCGCACGCGGGCATCTTTGATCTTGTCCAGCGGATCAGCGTCGCGCTTGAGCAGGATCGGCAGGGTGACCAGCACCATGATGACCCCCAGGCCGCCCACCGCGTAAAGCGGTCCCATCGGCCCCAAGAGGTTCACCAGAAAGTCATTCAACTGTTGCATATCTGTGCTCCTCGCCCGATCAGACTTTGATGTTCACAAGCATCCGCATGACGATAAGGTTCGCCAGAAGGAAGCCGCCAACCACAAGGCAGGCCGGGATGAAATACGGGGTATCCTGCACCGCGTCATAATAGTTCGGCTGGGCCACGTTGATGCCCACCAGAGCCATCAGCGGGAAGCCCGACAGGAAGTTGCCGGACCATTTCGCCTCGGCCGTGATGGCACGCACGCGGCGAAACAGTTTGAAGCGCGAGCGGATCACCTTGGCCAACCCGTCAAGGATCTCGGCGAGGTTACCGCCCGAGGTCTGCTGAATGGTCACAGCCACGGCCAGAAAGCGCATGTCCTGATTGTCCAGACGTTCGGCCATGGCGGCCAGCGCCTCGCCCACGTCGCGGCCATAGGCAGCTTCGTCTGCGATCATGCCCATTTCTGTGCCCAAGGGGTCGGGGACCTCTTTGGCGACGATGTGAATGGCCGATGAAAACGGGTGACCCACGCGCAAAGACCGTACCATCAGCTCCACCGCATCGGGCAGTTGTTCTTCGATCAACCCCATGCGTTTCTTGGCCTTGTTGTTGATCCAGGTATAGATGCCACCGACGCCCATCAAGACCGCGACACCTGCGCGGATCGGAGCTGATGCCCCTGTGCCGACGGTCAAGCCCAGATAAGCCACAACAGACAGCGCGCCCATCAGCATCACGATCTGGGCGGGAGTGAACGCGATCGAGGCCATCTGCGCCTTGTTCGCCAGAAGCGAATAAAACGGGATGCCCTGTGCCTTCATGTGCTGGCCCATCTCCTTGCGGAGTTTTTCCAGCACCTCTTCGCGGGCAGCACCCTTTTCCAGCATGTCCAGCCGGCGGTTGACCTTGTTGTTCAGGCTGATCGATTTGCCGAAAACGGTCAGATAGATGCCTTCAACCAACAAGATCACGGCCAGGAAGATCAGGCCATAGATGATAGGTTCCGCTGAGATTTGCATGTCTTAGCCTCCAATCGGCTCATAGATGGATGCGGGCAGGTCATAGCCCCACTGACGGAACCGGTCCGAGAAGTGCGAACGCACGCCGGTCGCGTTGAAACGCCCGATGATCTTGCCGTCGGGCGACAGGCCAAGGCGTTCGTAACGGAACACTTCCTGCATCGAGATGACCTCGCCTTCCATACCTGTGATCTCGGTGATCGAGACCATACGACGCGACCCGTCTTGCAGGCGGCTGGCCTGCACGATCAGGTTCACAGCCGAGGCGATCTGGCTGCGCACGGCCTTCAGCGGCATCTCGATGCCGGCCATGGCGACCATGTTTTCCAGACGCGAAATCCCGTCACGTGCCGAGTTGGCGTGGATCGTGGTCATGGACCCGTCGTGGCCAGTGTTCATCGCCTGCAACATGTCGATAACTTCTTCGCCACGCGTCTCACCCACGATGATCCGGTCCGGGCGCATACGCAGAGCGTTTTTCAAACAGTCGCGCTGACTGACGGCCCCCTTGCCTTCGACGTTGGCAGGGCGGCTTTCCATCCGGCCCACATGGGTCTGTTGCAGCTGAAGTTCCGCCGTATCCTCGATCGTCAGAATGCGCTCGCTGTCATCGATGAAGGACGACAGGGCATTGAGCGTGGTGGTCTTACCAGAGCCAGTACCACCCGATACGATCACGTTCAGGCGCGTTGCAACGGCGGCCTGCAGATAGGCGGCCATCTCTTCCGAGAAGGCGCCGAAATCCACCAGCTCGTTGATGCCCAGCTTGTCCTTTTTGAACTTACGGATCGACACCAGCGAACCATCCACCGCAATCGGCGGCACCATGGCGTTGAAACGCGAGCCATCTGCCAGACGGGCGTCCACATGCGGGTTGCTTTCATCCACGCGACGTCCCACGGCGGACACGATCTTGTCGATGATGCGCAAAAGGTGGCGCTCATCTTTGAACGTCACATCGGTCAGCTGCAGTTTACCGGCGCGTTCCACGAAAACCTGCTGCGGACCGTTGACCAGAATATCGTTCACGCTGTCATCTTGCAAAAGCGTTTCAAGCGGGCCCAGGCCCGTCACTTCGTCAAACAGTTCCTGGTTCAGCGTCAGCCGTTCATCACGGGTCAGAACCACATCACGTGTCGTCAGAAACTCCGACGCAATATCAGTGATTTCTGCGCGTAGATCCTTTTCCGAAGCCCCCTCAAGGGCTGCGAGGTTGAGGTTGTCCAGCAGCTCTTTGTGAAGTTCTGTTTTCAGCTCTCCCAGACGCTCTTTGCGCTTTTTTTCCTTGTCCGTGGCTGCCGGTTTGGCTGGCACTGACGCGGCAACCTGCTTGCGCGCGGCAACGGGTTTGGCCGTTTGCGCGGCGGACGCGGCGGGCGCTGCCGGGGCAGGGGCCGCGGCTGCGGATTTGCCGCCCTCAACCGCTTTCAGTTGAGGGGTGCCTGTGGCCGCGGGTTTTGCAGCGGGTTTTTTGTAGCGTGAAAACATCTCGCCTCCGGTTCAGCTTTTCAAGATGGCGCGGCCCTTATTGGGCCACCGCCTCTGCCTCGTTCACTTCGCGCACCGATGTGGCGAGGGTCTGGATTTCCTTGCGCAGCGGGTTCTTGGCCGCAGCCATCGCCAAAGGCGCCCCGTGATCACCCGCCTGGGTGATTTGCTTGCCGCCATCGGGCAGTTGCACTTCGATCGCGATGTCCAGGCTTTCCGCCAGGCGCTTGACGCGCGATTTGCCCGACAAGTCGGTGAATTTCGGCGCGCGGTTCAGCACATAGCGCAGCTTTTCATAGGGCAGTTCTTCCGCTTTCAGCGCCTTGATCATGCGCAGCGTGTTCTGCGCGGACCGCAGGTCCAGCTCCAAAGTGGCGAAATACACATGTGCGGCCGACAGAACCGTTTCGGTCCATTGCACCACGGTTTGCGGCATGTCGATGATCACATAGTCAAAATTCAGGCGTGCCATTTCGACAATGCGCTGGATGTCTTCAGATGTGACCAGATCCAGCGGCAGCATGTCTGCCGGGGCTGTCAGCACCTGCAGGCGGTCCTCATAGGTCTGAAGCGCCTGCATGAACACTTCCTGATCCATCACTTCGGTGTCAGACAGAAGTTCATAGACAACATCGCGGCGGGGCAGATCCAGATAGGTGGCGACCGATCCGAACTGCAGGCCAAAATCCAACAGGCAAACGCGCGGTTTTTCCGCTTGTTCCTGTGCTTTTTTCTTTTTCTTGCCCGTCGCGGCATCCTGCGTCAGTTCCCAGGCCAGATTGACGGCCAGCGTGGTCGCGCCCGATCCACCGGCCATGCCCTGAACGGCAAGGATCACGGCCTCGCGGTCGCCGGTGGCTTTCAGCGTGGTCTCGTGGCTGTCATCAACAGGGGCCAGATGCGCCGGCGGTGCGTTGCGCAGCCGGTCAATGGCATCATGCAAGGCCCCTTCGGGCAGCGGGTAGGGGACAAACTCCTCGGCGCCCAGCTTCAAAAGCTGGTGCAGCGCGATGGGGCTGACCTCTTCGGCGATCACGATCACCTTGATATCTTTTTCAGCGGCTTGCTTGATGATGGCGGCAACCTTCGACAGGTCGGCCTCGTCCTGATCATCCATGGCAATTGCCACAAATTCCAGCGCCTCAGCATCGGGCTGCGAGAAAAACGTGATTGCGTCATCCAAAGACAGATCACCCCAGGCTTCGCCCAGTTCGGTTTCCATGTCTTCGATCAGCAAATCGAAATTCTGCACGTCCCGCGAGATCGTGCAGGCCACGATCGGTTCCGGGTCGACTTGCAATGCAACACTCCCACTCATAGCCTCGTTCCTTTTACTCAGGTGACCAGTTACGGGTTCTCCGCCCCGGCCCTCATTCAGGTTTCAGCATCCGCACCAGTTTCGGCAAACGGACTGCTCCCAATACAGACCCAGATTTGACAGTGAATCTGGGCAAGAATGCGGCTGAAACGGCCAAATTATTCGTTCTTTTGGGACGATCCGGCGACTTTCGCGTTTCTGTTTCTTGAGACGAGACAGGGCGAAACCGGCCGTGTGATCAGGCAGGTTAGGCGCCGGTTGGCGTGTCAAAAGGCTTTAAAACAACAGGTTAGGGGGTGTTCAGCCCGCGGAGACAATAGATCGGGAACTGTTTTGTCGCGGCTTTTGTCTTCAAAACCACAAATGAAAAAAGGCGTGAATATGTCACGCCTTCCTTCTGATTTGATTTTTTGGCGTGTCAGCCGTCGGTGATGGTCGCCACGGCCCCATTGCTCAGATCCGAGGTCGGCTCGGCGCTTTCCACATAGGTGCGATGCACGATCTCGCCGTATTTGCCGCTCATCACGGTGGGGTGGCGATTTACGAAACCGGTGACTTCGGTCACCGTGCGACGGTTGCGCATCTCGCGGTTTTCGGTCGCGACCAAAGGCTGGGTTTCGCCGTAACTGACGACGGCCTCCAGACGGGCGCGGCTGACGCCGTTCGACACAAGATAATTGACCACGGCGCGCGCGCGACGCATGCCAAGACGCTTGTTATAAGCCGGGCCGCCCACAAGGTCGGTATGGCCATAGACGCGGAAGCGCAGTTCGGGGAACTGGCGGATCCAATGGGCCTGCTGGCGCAGGGTTGCACGGGCGGCCTCATCCAGCGTGGCGCTGTTGAAGGCAAAGTTGACCGTGTCGCCCACCTCTTGGTTAAAGCGTTCTGCCAGGCCCGCCACAACGCTGATCTGACCCGAATGAACGCCGATATTATGGGCGGTTGGGGCGCCAAAATAGCCCTCGTCCAGGCTCCCACCAGCTTCGTTTGTCCAGAAGTGCATCGCTTCGCTGTTGTCGCCACAACCTGCCAGAAGGGCGATGACCGAACTGGCGGCGAGCAGCGGTTTGATCCGTTTCAAGGCCATGTCTCAGTCCTCCATCACGTAGCCGTAGGACCCAGAGAAGTCCTGTTGCGCAACTTCGCCCGCAGCCCCTTTCGCGGGGCGGTTGGGGGCGGCGGTTTTGCCAAAGAGGAACAGGTCCTTTTCAGATGGCGGGCGGATGCGGTCGGTGGGCACTGCCAGCACGTCACCGCGTGTCGGCGTGACCATATGGGCGGTCACGATGATGACCAGTTCGGATTGCGCACGTTCATATTCGGTCGACCGGAACAGGGCGCCCAGCACCGGGATATCACCCAGCCACGGCACCGAGCCGATCAGATCGGTAAACTCATCTTCGATCAGCCCGGCGATGGCAAAGCTTTCACCATCCCGCATTTCCACGGTGGTCGAGGTTTCGCGGCGGCGGAACGAGTTCACGCTGATATTGCCGCCATCAAAGGCCACCGAGTTGTCCAGACCGGACACGGCCGCTTTCATGGTCAGGTTGATCAGATCATCGCCCAAGACGCGCGGCGTAAAGCTGAGCTCGACACCGAAGGGTTTATATTCGATCGAGATCGCGCCCTCTTCGTTCGAGATCGGGATCGGGTATTCGCCACCGGCCAGGAACGAGGCTTCCTGACCCGAGAGGGCGGTCAGGTTCGGTTCGGCCAACGTGCGGATAACGCCTTTGCTTTCAAGGGCTTCCAGCAAAACATTCATCTGCAGGCTGCCAGCGCCAAAGTTGAAGAGCATGCCGCCTTTTGATCCCTCAGCCAGCACAACCGGGTCTGACGAGGTGCGGCTCGCATTGGCGCCGCTGATCAGCGTGCCGGTGCCTGCCTGTGTGCCAACACTGCCAACATTGCCGCCAAAACGGATCGAGCTGGACAGCGACTTGCGCACGGTGCGGCTCATTTCGGCAAAGCGGACTTTCAGCATCACCTGCTGGTTGCCGCCGACCGTCATCAGGTTCGATACACGTTCGGGCGCGTAGCGTTCAGCCAGTTCCAGAGCGCGGTCCAGATTGGCCACGGTCGACACCATGCCCGACATGACCACACCGTCATTGGCGGTGCGCACTTCGATCTGTTCACCGGGAAGGATCTGGCGCAGACGTTCTTTGAATTCGGCGATGTCAGGGGACACATGGACCTCGACATTCGAAATCAGCTTGCCGTCGCCGCCCAACAGGGTCAGCGTGGTTCGGCCGGGCGCCTTGCCCAGCACGTAAATTGTACGGTCCGAAAGGGTCGAGATATCCGCAATGCCGGGATTGGCAATCGAAAGCTCGGCAAATGGTGCGTCGCTTTCCACAACCACGGCCCGGTTCATCGGCACCTTCAGGGCGCTTGATGGCCCGCCGCTCATGACGCGCAGGGTTTCTGCACTAGTACCGATTGGCGCTGATGCGACTCCAAACGCAAGGCCCACGAGGGCCGCCTTGATAAATCTGTCAATTTTCATGTGATCCTGCCTCTCTGATCACGTGTCGATAGGTGGGTCATTGCCCGGTTCTTTGCCTCGGATCTTTGTGTCCGATGACGGATGTTTTCATCCAATTAAAAGCGACCCTGCGTTAGAAATCGAAAAAATGCAAGAATCAATGCCTTGCCCTGCCAATTTCATGTGGAGATGTCGCAACAATGCCCGGCCACGCATGAGGCGGACCGGGCATCTAAGGGGTAACCTGTCGGTTATTCCGGGCAGGCGATCTGAGTTTCGATGATCTCGGCGCCGCGGCGCGTGCGCACGGTGCAGACCTCTTTTTCCTTGGCGACCGTTTCGCCGGTGAACTCGCTTTGGTCCACTTCAACCGCGTCAGACACGGTGTCATCCTTGGCGCCCACAAGGGACAAAGACAGGTTGCCGGTGGCTTGCGCCTGGGCAAGGGCCGCAACCTGACGGGGGGTGACTTCGACGGTGACCGTACGGGCGATGGTGGGGGCGGATTGGTCGCTGTCTGCGATCTGGTCTACCGCGATCAGCTGAACGCCCGGCAAGATCAGTTTGGTTACACCGCTGGTGCCACCACCAAGTTCGCTGGCACCGCGACCGGTCCAGTAGACATCGACACGGTCACCGGGGCGCAGGAAGCCTGACACGCCCGAGGACACGTCAACCTTGATGGCAAAAGCGCGCATGCCCGCTGACAGGCGCGAACTGACGCCCGCATCGGCCCCCGGTTTGGTCACTTTCACCTGCATCAGGGCTTCGTCTTTTTCCATGGCCCGCAACACGGTACGGAATTTCTTTTCGCCATCGGGGAAAATCTCGGCCAGGGCGCGGAACGTGCCATCGGGAATGGCGTTCTCAGGCCAGCGCACCGGGCGAATGTCCGCCTCGGTCAGCTGTTCGCCATAGCGAAGCCCGCGATTGACGACAAAGACTTCAACCGTCGGCACAGCGTTTGCACGCGCGGCGCGTTCGGCGTCCAGTTGGGCCTGATAGGCGCCAATATAGTCCTTCGCCATGAAGACAGCGAAGCCAGCAAGGCCCACGCCAATGATAAGGACAAGTCCGAATACCAGCCGCATGTTGTTTCCTTTCACTCGGATCGGATCTGCCCACCTGGGCAGCCGATGGATCGGTCATGCTGTGATGTGACCACCCAATTGGGGCAAAATATGGCACAAAGCGTGAATTTTGAATGAATTTCACATAATTTGGCAACAATCCAGAGGCAAATTCCGGCGGGTGCCCTGCGCCTGTGCCGCGCAGTCTTAACGGAAAAGACCGCGCCCGGTAGGGGACGCGGTCCTTTGCCTTGGTCTTTCGACCGACGCTTAGAAGTGCGTCATGATGGTCATGGTCGACAGGCTCGACGAGATCTTGTTGGTCAGCTCTTCGGTGCCGCCCGAAACCGAGCTCAGCACGGCCAGGCCGAGGCCCACGATGGCTGCGGTCAGAACAACCCAGTCAACAGTTACAGCGCCGTCTTCGTCGGCTTTGAAGGTCTTGATCATTTCGAACAGTTTCATAATTTCGCTCCTTAGAAACTTTGATTTGGGGTGGAGCCCGAAGGCTCCGAGTTAGGGATCACTTCGATCGCTTGTGCGACTTAGAAGTGCGTCATGATGGTCATGGTCGACAGGCTCGACGAAATCTTGTTCGTCAGCTCTTCGGTGCCGCCCGAAACCGAGCTCAGCACGGCAAGGCCCAGGCCCACGATGGCTGCGGTCAGAACGACCCAGTCAACAGTTACAGCGCCGTCTTCGTCGGCCTTGAAAGTTTTGATCATTTCGAACAGTTTCATTTTCCAGTTCCTCCGAAAGGTGCTCGTCTGTGTTACTAACCTTGGCGCCTTGGTGTTTCGTGTTGCCCTCAGCGCTGCTTGGCATGGATGCTAATAAGCCCTTGGATTGGGGCGAGAGTTGGGCAGGTTTCGTACCTTTTCTGGCTTAACGCATTTTTTGCAGGCTTTTTGTTTATCCCATTGAAATTAAAAGAAATCTTTTCTTAAAAACTTGGATTTATTAACCAAAACACCCGCGCAGCCGTGTTCAATAGGGTTAAAATTGAAGGAAAATCTGGTTCTTTTGCGCTGAATCTGCCAAAACCGATGCAAAGAAAATGCGATTTGCCCGGACAAAAAAGACAGGCTGTTCGGGAAGCGTAAAAAACAAATTTGGCGGCACGGTCCGGTTTCAGCTCCAAAGGGGCGAGGCTTGACCCCATAACAGAGCAGAGATCCGCACCATGCGGTTGCGAAGATGCACAACTTTATTTGTGGCCCTTTGGGCTGGTGGCGTGCTCCATGCCGAGGGCGATCCTCCTCCGTTCGAGGATTTCACCTTCAAACGTGTGGGCGTGCCCAGCACGGGCGCACGGCGGATCACGGTTCAGATTGATCCGGCCCAGCAAGAGGCAGCTCGCAAAGCGGCCGACACAAGCACGACGCCAGACGCTGGCAGTTCAAGCCCGGCGACCCCAACGGCCTGGGATTGGTTCTGGACAGATATCTCTCCGAAATTCGCCGAAGAGGGGCGCAGCAATATATATGCAGCACTTGATCTTCTATCCGGGCGCGATGGGGTGCCCCAACCGCGATTGCAGCATTTGCAGGGCATTGCGCAGGCGCATGGCACAGATATTCTGCGCGCCACCGTGGGCACACGGGTGTCGCCTGCGCTTGTGCTGGCGTTGATCTCGGTGGAAAGCGCAGGCAAGGCGGATGCGTTAAGCGGGGCCGGGGCGCAGGGGCTGATGCAGCTGATTCCTGACACTGCCGCGCGGTTCGGCGTGACCGACAGCACGGACCCTGCGCAGAACATCAAAGGCGGCGTGGCCTATCTGGCCTGGCTTTTGGAACATTTCGCGGGCGATCCGATCATGGCGCTGGCCGGTTATAACGCCGGCGAGAACGCGGTCACAGAAAATGGCGGTGTGCCGCCTTATGCCGAAACGCGTGCTTATGTGCCCAAGGTGCTGGCCGCGTGGCAGGTGGCGCGGGGCCTGTGTCTGACGCCGCCCGAGCTTTTAACAGATGGATGTGTTTTCGCGGTAAAGGGAGCGAATTCGAATGGCTGACAAGAAAGTGGCAAAGCCGCTGGTTTTGGATGTGGATGGCACGTTTTTGCGCACCGATATGTTGTTCGAGTGCTTTTGGGCCGGCATGGGCAAAGACCCGATTGGCACCTTAAAAGCCAGCTTCGCGCATTTTCGCGCCCCGGCGCGGCTGAAGGCCGAGTTGGCCGAGATTGCCCAGCTGCGCACCGATCTTTTGCCGGTCGAAGAAGAGGTGCTGGATTTGGCACGCGCGGCGCAGGCCGAAGGGCGCGAGGTCATTCTGGCCTCGGCCTCACATGAACCTTTGGTCAAGCAGCTGGCCGCCGATCATGACCTGTCCGAGCGGGTTTTTGCCTCGGATGGCGTGGTGAACCTGAAGGGCAAGCACAAGGCCGCGGCCTTGGTTGAGGCGTTTGGCGAGAGCGGCTTTGACTATGGCGGCAATGCGCCCGTGGACCGCGCGGTCTGGGATCACGCAGAGGGTGCGTTGGTCGTGGGGGACGAGGCCTCGGCCCGCGCGATGGAGGACAAGGGCAAGTCTGTCACCCGCGTGACCGGCGGCTGGCGCATGAAAGACGTGATGAAAAGCTTCCGGCCGCACCAGTGGGTGAAGAACGTGCTTTTGCTTGTGCCGATGATTGCTGCCCATGCGTTTGACGCGGGCACTTTGGTCGCGGCGGTGCTGGGGATCATCGCGTTCTCGGCGGCAGCGTCCTCGATCTATCTGGTGAATGATCTTTTGGACCTTGAAGCGGACCGGTTGCACGTCAAGAAATGCAAACGCCCCTTTGCAGCCGGAACCGTGCCCATTCAGGTGGGCATGGCCAGTTTCTTTGTGCTGGCGGCGATAGCGCTGGGGGTGGCAGCGTCACTCAGCTGGGCCTTCCTTGGGGTTGTGGCCTTCTATATGGCCCTGTCTTTGGCCTATTCGCTGAAGCTCAAGCGTCTGCGCTGGGTGGATATCGCGATGCTGGCCTCTCTTTATACCCTGCGTGTGGTCGCGGGTGCCGCGGCCACCGGGATCTATGTGTCGGGTTATCTTCTGGTCTTCATTTTCCCGGTGTTCTTGGCGCTGGGCTGCGTGAAACGCCTGACCGAGCTGACCTTGGCGACGTCTGACGAGCGTCTGCCCGGACGCGGATATGGCCGCCCCGACCGCCCGGACCTTCTGAACGTGGCGGGGATTGGCGTGGTGGCCGCGCTGGTGTCGTTTTTCCTTTACAGCTTCACCGAACAGGCGCTGGGCCTTTACAAGACGCAGTGGCTGATCTGGGTGGCGGAGCTGCCGCTCGCTTGGTGGATGATCCGCATGGTGCGGTTGGGCTGGTATGGCAAGCAGGACTATGACCCGATTGTTTTTGCCATGAAGGACAAACGTGGCATTGGCCTGATGCTGATCACCATTGCGATCATGTTCTACGCCGCGGGCCTGTGGCAAGAATGGTTCGGGATGTGAGAGCGGGTTTCCTCCCGCCCGGAGAGCACGGCCTGACGGCCTGTACTCCGGTTGGGGGTGGCCTCGCTGCGCTCGGCTGATGTCGTGCCTTAGGCGAGGGTAGTTCGGTCAAGAAGAAGGAGCCTTCTTTCTTCTTGATTGCGATACCTCGGGGATCGTCAAATCTCTGATTTGGCGAAAGGGGCAGCGCCCCTTAGGCTCATGACCAAAGGGCATGAGCCACCGATGACGGGCTGGGACGCCCCAAAGGGCGGTTCAGATCGACATCTTCTTGAAGATCATTTCCGGGATATGGCGGATGATCAGCATGATATAGCGCCAGAAAAACGGCGTGTAGATCGTGTTCTTTTGCTTTTTCACAGCCTTCAGGATGTCCTGCGCCACCTTTTGCGGCGAGGCCACAAGGAACATGCCCTCGATTCCCCAGGTCATGGCCGTATCCACAAAGCCCGGCTTCACGGTGACCACATGGCCGCCCGCGCGGGTCAGGCGGTTGCGCAGGCCCGACAGATAGGTGGCGAAGCCCGCCTTGGCCGATCCGTAGACATAGTTGCCAATGCGGCCGCGATCGCCTGCGACCGATCCCACGCCAACCACGGTGCCGGCTTCGCGGGCTTCGATCACCGGGGCGAGCATGGTCAGGAAGGCGGCTGGCCCCGTGTGGCTGTCTTTCACCACGCCCTCGATCAGGCTGGGGTCCGCGTCGATGGCCTCTTGTTCGGGCATGGAGCCGACAAAGACGGCGGCATTGATCACGCCGTCCTGCGCTTCGGCCGCCTTGATGATCGGCGCAAATGTCGCGATGTCGCGGGCGTCGAATTTCATCGCCTGTGCCTCGACCCCGCGCGCGGCCAGGTCCGTGGCCGAGCGTTTCAGGTCGTCCATATCGCGGCCTGCAAGGATCACGCTGGCGCCTTCATCCGCCACCGCATGGGCAAAGGCGCGCGCCATCGAGGAGGTGGCGCCAAGGATGATCCAGCAGTGGTTCTGTGTCATGTCACTCATCTTTCTTACCCCGCCTCGCGCAGGTTCAAACGGCGCACCATATCGGTGGCCAGCGCCCCATCGGGATCGGCCTTGTTCACCAGCTTCACCCAATCGGCATGTTCAGGATACATCGCCTTGATCGCGGGCCCCGTGGCCAGCGCGTCTTTGGCCAGATAAAGCCGTCCGCCCGCATCCACGGTCATGTCTTCCAGCATGGCAATCAGGTCGCGCGCGCCCTCGCGGGCGGGGAAGTCCACGGCCAGCGTATAGCCTTCCATCGGGAAGCTCATATGGCCGGCACGCCCGGTGCCCATGCGTTTCAGCACGGCCAGCGGCGAGGCCAGCCCGGCGCCGGCAATCTCTTCCAGCATCTTTTTCAGCGCATCGGCCTGATCCAGCGGGACGACATTCTGGAACTGGTAAAAGCCCCGTTTGCCGTAAAGCCGGTTCCAGTCGTGGATCTTGTCGAGCGGGAAGAAAAAGTCGTCGATCCGTTTCACGGTGGACCGGCCCGAGCTTGGCACCCGGCGGTAGTAAGCGTTGTTGAACATCCGCACGACGGGGCCGGACAATGCGAAATTCGGCGCGTCCAGCGGCACGGATTTCGAGGGCTTGGCCTTGGGCAGAAGCCCCGCCGCCAGTTCGGCCTCTTCCACGATGCCGCGGCCCAGAGCGTCACCCGTGGCGGTGGCGTCGATCCAGCCCACCGAGTAGGTGGCGGTGCTGGCGTCCAAAAGCGACAGATGCTCCTCCCAGCCGCTGGCGCGGCGTTCCGTGACCATCATCACGTCGCCGGGGCAGGGTTTCAGCTGCAGTTTCGCCTCGGCGATCACGCCGGTCTGGCCGATCCCGCCCATGGTGGCGCGGAAAAGCCCTGCGTTGCGACCCGGCGTCGCCACGGTGCGCTTGTCGCCATTGAGCAGCGTGACCGACAGCACATGCTGACCGAAGCTGCCTTCGTTGTGGTGGTTCTTGCCATGCACGTCCTGTGCGATGCAGCCGCCGACAGTGGCAAAGCCCGTGCCGGGCATGACGGCAGGAAACCAGCCTTGCGGGGCAAAGATATGAGCCAGCTCGCCAATGGTGATCCCGGCTTCGACCGTGACCACGCCTGTCTCTGCGTCAAACGCGATAATCCGGTTCATCCGGGTCATGTCGATGGCGCGGCCTTCGTCGTTCAGGGGGGCGTCGCCATAGGACCGGCGGTTGCCAATGGCGGGCGCCGGGCTGTCTGCGACAATCGCTTTCAGGCTGCGTGCGCGTTCCGGGCGGGCCAGCTCACCTTTGGCCGTGAGCACGCGCCCCCATCCGGCATATTCTGTTGTTTTCCAAACCATGTACTTATCTCAGTGATTTACGCTCGGCGATGGGGAAGATGGCAAGGCCAATCCCGATCGCAAACCAAAGCGTGGTTACGCGAATGATGGCGGTTGCGGGCAGCGAGACCTCAAGCGGCACGCCTTCCAGTGACAGAAGGGCGACCATGGCGGCCTCGGCCCCGCCGACCCCGCCCGGTGCGCCGGTCAGGCCACCTGCAAGGGTCGAAAAGACGAAAATGGCAACGGCTTTGGCAAAGCCGATATCGGCCCCCATCCACATCAAAAGCAGATGAAAGGCATAGCCTTCAGCGATCCAGCCAATGACGCCCACAAGGGCGGCGATGGCGATCAGCGTGGGCGAGGTGAAGGCCGACAGGGAATGAGCAGCCCGCCGGACCTTGGCCCAAAGCCGGGCAAAGCGCCCGGTGATGCGGTGCCCCATCGTGGCCATCCAGGCCAGAAGGCGCGGGCGGGTGGCCGCAAAGGCGGCGATCAGCGCCAGGATGGTCACGGGCAAGCCGCCCGCGATCCCGGTGGTGGAAAAGGCCAGCGCCAGCCCAAGGATCAGCGCCATGGCCGTCAGGTCTGACGCCCGGTCGATCAGCACAAGCGGCGCTGTGCGTTCAAAGGCCCAACCGGTTTCGCGTTTGAGCCAGCGCATGCGCACCAGTTCCCCCACACGGCCCGGCGTGACCGACATGGCAAAGCCGCCAAGGAAATGGCGCAGGTCCTGCATCAACCCCGTGGGCAGACCCAGCTTGCGGGCAAAAATATGCCAGCGCAGCCCGCGAAAGAGGTAATTGACAAGGCTCAGCCCCAGAAGGGCCGAGAACTGCACCCAAGAGAGTTTCATCAACTGGTGTTTGGTCTCTTCCCAGCCCGTGGCGGCGGCCAGCCCGATCAGCCCGGCCAGCACCAGCGTAAAGAGGCCAAGCAAGATAAGGGTATCACGCAGCCTCCGGTTGGGGCTGGTGGCGGATCCGTTTCGGGATTGTTTCCCGATTGCGGACGGTTCTGGGTTTACACTGCTCATTGTCATTGCCCGGCTTATGGCGGGAGATTGCGGCGAGATTATGAAACAATCAGGGGGAATGCGAGGGAAAACGCGCAATCAGGAACCAAAGCGGCAAGCTGCCCAGTCAGCCCGCCTTGGCCACCGCCCCTTTGACCGCCTTGTCAAACCGGCTGTCCATACAGGCGCTGAGGTCGGTGGTCACGAACCGCCCGTCCACAAAGAGGCTGAAGATCGTGGCGGGCGAGGGGGCCTTTTGTGCGGCCTCCAGCGTGTCGAGCTTCACCACCTTCAGGTCCAGCCCACGCTTTTCGCAGGTCTCGGCCAAGGAGGTCTGGATGTGAAATTCGGTAAAGGGGCAGCGGTTCGAGTAATAGGCGGTCACGCCTTTTTCCCCAGCGATCTGCCCCGTTCGCGCGCATTCGTTGAAGCGCGGGGGTGGGCCAGCGGGCGCCGCGTCACAGGGCAGGGCCAGCAGGGAAAAGCCGCTGTCCGTGTGATCAACCTCGGTGAACCCCTGCCGGATCAGCCATTTACCATCGCTCTGAAAATGCATCTTCTTGCGCCCGGCGATGGCCAAAAGCCCGTGGCGGCCCTGACTGCGGGCGGCCTCCAGCGCGTCGTGCAACAGCGCCTTGCCGTGCCCGTGCCCCTTGAACCGGCCCGAGACCCAGAAACAGCCCATCATCATCCACCCCGGCGCCGTCACCGGCACCCAAGCGGCCTCAGCCGGGCCAAATTCAATGAAGATTTTGCCGCGTTCGTCCAGTTTTCGAAAGCGGTAGCCATGGGCGTATTCGCGCGCCAGCCAGTCTTTCTTGGCCTGATAGCCATCTGCGCATTTCTTGTCGGAAAAGGCGCAGCAGATATGTTCGTCTGGCAGTGTGTCGGGGGGCAGGGTCAAATAAGCCATGGCGGGTCCTCTGCGCCCAGATTGCACGGTGTCGACATCTGCACCATGACACAGGTCAGCCCGCAACGAAAAAGGCCCCGCGAACGGAGCCTTTCGTGTTTGTGTCAGAGTCAGCGATCAGTTGACGATCTTGGCCTCGGTGGCGGCGCGCAGCTCGTCCTCGGTCACGCCATCGGCGCATTCGACGATTTTCAAGCCACCTTCGACCACATCCAGCACACCCAGATTGGTGATGATGCGGTCCACGACCGATTTGCCGGTCAGGGGCAGGGTGCATTCTTTCAGCACTTTTGAATCACCATGCTTGTTGGTGTGATCCATCACAACCACCACGCGGCCAACACCGGCCACAAGGTCCATCGCGCCGCCCATGCCTTTCACCAGCTTGCCGGGGATCATCCAGTTGGCCAGATCGCCGTTTTCAGCCACTTCCATCGCGCCCAGGATCGCCATGGCGATCTTGCCGCCACGGATCATGCCAAACGACATCGAGCTGTCGAAATAGGCGGTCTGGGGCAGTTCGGTGATGGTCTGCTTACCTGCGTTGATCAGGTCAGCGTCGATCTCGTCCTCGGTCGGGAAGGGGCCCATGCCCAGCATGCCGTTTTCCGACTGCAGCGTTACGGTGACGCCTTCGGGGATGTAGTTCGAGACCAGCGTCGGGATGCCGATGCCAAGGTTCACATACCAGCCGTCTTGCAGTTCCTGTGCCGCGCGGGCGGCCATTTGGTTTCTGTCCCAAGCCATGTCTTATGCCTCCCGAATGGTGCGTTGTTCGATGCGCTTCTCGTGCTCACCTTGAATGATGCGATGCACGTAGATGCCGGGCAGGTGGATCGCGTCGGGATCCAGCGAGCCGGTGGGCACGATTTCCTCGACCTCAACCACACAGGTCTTACCGCACATGGCGGCGGGCGGGTTGAAGTTGCGGGCGGTCTTGCGGAAGATCAGGTTGCCGGTTTCATCGGCTTTCCAGGCTTTCACGATGGAGAGATCGGCAAAAATGCCTTCCTCCATGATGTATTCTTCACCGTTGAACATCTTCACGTCTTTGCCTTCGGCAATCACGGTGCCCACACCGGTTTTGGTGTAGAAACCGGGGATGCCGTGACCGGCGGCGCGCATGCGTTCGGCCAGAGTGCCCTGCGGGTTGAACTCCAGCTCCAGCTCGCCCGACAGGTACTGGCGCATGAACTCGGCGTTTTCGCCCACATAGGACGAAATCATCTTCTTCACCTGCTTGGTCTGCAGCAGGATGCCGATGCCGAAATCATCAACGCCCGCGTTGTTGGAGGCGAAGGTCAAATTCTTCACGCCGCTGTCCTTGATGGCTTCCAAAAGAAGCTCGGGAATGCCGCAAAGCCCAAAGCCGCCGGCGGCAATCAGCATGTCGTCCGTCAAAAGCCCGTCCAGAGCTTCGGCGGCGCTGCCATATACCTTGTTCATGAAAGTGCCCTCTCGTCAGTTTCGTAGGTGTTCTGGCGCGAGGGGGCTGAGGAGTCAACGAAACTGGCACGAAATGCGGGGTTTCGGGTATTTCTACTTATCGGGCGTGGAAGATTGGAGCCGATTTCAGAAGCCTGCGTTGAACCCAGAGTGCGTTCTGCGTATCCGAGTTGTGAGCTGCAATTCCGCGTTAATAAACTTAGCTGTCCACCGTCCAAATCGCATACAGGGTGGCCGCTCCGAGAGCGGTGATCACCAAACCAACGACCTTGAAAACCCATCTTCCAACCTGCATTGATACACGATCGTAGCGTGGGTATTTCTTGCTTATAGCTCGCCGTATCGGATTGGTAAGCATGCTCAAATTATCCATCCAATCCCAGATAGGCCGCATCGAAACGACAAGGAATAGAACTCCAACTAGGAGTAAGGTGGTTCCAGTCAAACCAACAAATCCGGGGGCTGCCAAAGCTCTACTTTCTCATTTTCTCTAGGGAAGCTGCAAAGCTCAAACTGAGGGTCAAGTCAGCACTTCAATTGCTGGGTTTTGTTGCTAGGTCCAGAACCAAGCCCGATCCAGTTGCAGCGCACCACCATCGAATGATCATCCTAGCCGGCCTTCTTCTTGGCTGCAGCTTTCTTCTTCGGTGCTGCCTTCTTACGCGCAGGCTTCTTCTTCGCTGCCTTTTCCGCAATCCAACCCACGGCCATTTCCATGGTCACGTCGGCGGGTTCGACTTCTTTCGGGATCGTCGCGTTCACCTTGCCCCATTTCACGTAGGGACCATAGCGCCCGTCCAGCACGTTTACCGGTCCGCCCTCATCCGGGTGTTCGCCCAGTTCTTTCAAGGGCTTGGCGGCGGCACGCCCACGGCCACCGGGGTTCGCGCGTTTTTCTGCCAGCATCTCGACCGCGCGGTTCATGCCGATCTCGAACACATCCGCCGGGTCTTTCAGGTTCACATAGACGGGCTTCGCCTCGCCCTCGGCCTGATGCATGATGTAGGGCCCGAAGCGGCCGAAGTTCGACTTCACCTCGCCGCCATCCGGGTGTGCGCCAACGACGCGGGGCAGGGACAGCAGGATCAGCGCTTTTTCCAGCGTGATGTCGTCCTTGGACCAGCCCTTGGGCAGCGAGGCGCGAGGAGGCTTCTTGTTCTCGGGCGTGGGTTCGCCGCGCTGAACGTAAGGTCCGAAGCGGCCGGATTTCAGCCAAATCTCGTCACCATTGTCTTCACCCAGCAGACGCTCGTCCCCTTCAGCACCTTCACCAGCGATCGGGCGCGTATAGGTACATTCCGGGTAGTTGCCGCAACCGACGAAGCCGCCAGTGCGCGAGGTTTTCAGGTGCAGTTGACCTGTGCCGCATTTCGGGCAGATGCGCGGGTCGGACCCGTCTTCGCGCGGCGGGTACAGCTGGGGCGCAAGGGCTGCGTCCAGCTTGTCGAGCACCTCGGAAATCCTGAGTTCAGAGGTCTCGGCAATCGCGGCCGAGAAATCCCGCCAGAAGCGCGCCAGCACTTCTTTGTAATCCATGTCGCCCGCCGAAATCTCGTCGAGTTCCTCTTCGAGGTTCGCGGTGAATTCATAGCCCACATATTGACGGAAGAAGTTCATCAGGAAGATCGTGACGATGCGCCCCTTGTCCTCGGGGAACAGGCGGTTTTTGTCTTTGCGAACGTACTCGCGATCCTGAATGGTGGTGATCACCGACGCATAGGTCGAGGGGCGACCGATGCCCAGCTCTTCCATGCGTTTGACCAGCGTTGCCTCGGTATAGCGGGGCGGGGGCTGGGTGTGGTGTTGCTCGGGCGTGATGCCGGTCTTCTTGGCAGCCTCGCCTTCCATGATCTGGGGCAGGCGCTTGTCGTCGTCATCCACCACCTGATCATCGCGGCCTTCTTCATAGACCTTCAGGAATCCTTCGAAAACAACCACTTGCCCGGTTGCGCGCAGCACAACTTGGCCGTCATCCGATCCAACATCCACCGAGGTCCGCTCGAACCGTGCACTTTCCATCTGGCTGGCGAGGGTCCGTTTCCAAATCAGGTCGTAAAGCTTGCGCTGATCGGGTTCCAGCTTGGCCAAATCGCTGGCGGACACGGTCATATCCGTCGGGCGGATACATTCGTGCGCTTCCTGCGCGTTCTTGGCTTTGTTTTTGTAAATCCGCGGGTTGGCGGGGATGAAATCCTTGCCGTACCGGTCTGAAATCGCGTCACGCGCAGCCGCCACGGCCTCGGGCGCCATGTCGATCCCGTCGGTCCGCATGTAAGTGATGTAGCCTGCTTCATAGAGGCGCTGGGCGGTAGACATGGTTTGCCGCGCACCAAAGCCAAACTTGCGGCTGGCTTCCTGCTGCAGGGTCGAGGTCATGAAGGGCGGCGAGGGGTTGCGGGTGGCGGGTTTCGCCTCGACCGATTGCACGGCCAAATCGCGCGAGGAAATGGCCTGCACGGCCAGTTCGGCGGCGGTCTCGTTCTCAAGGTCGTAGCGGTCAAGCTTCTGGCCGCCCAATACCGTCAGGCGCGCCTCGAAATCCTGCCCGCGCGGGGTCTGCAAAAGCGCCTTCACCGACCAGTATTCACGGGCGTTAAACGCCTCGATCTCTTCCTCACGTTCGACGATCAGACGCAGGCAAACCGACTGAACACGGCCGGCAGACCGCGCACCGGGCAGTTTGCGCCACAACACGGGGCTGAGGTTGAACCCCACCAGATAGTCCAGCGCACGGCGGGCGAGGTATGCCTCGACCAGATCGCTGTCCACGTCGCGCGGGTTCTGCATGGCTTCGGTCACAGCTGATTTGGTGATCGCGTTGAAGACCACGCGGCTGACCGGCGTATCTTTCTTGACCGCACGGCGCTTGCGCAAAGCTTCTTCCAAGTGCCACGAAATCGCTTCCCCCTCGCGATCGGGGTCGGTTGCGAGAATAAGGTTGTTGTCGTCTTTCAGGGCCTCGGCAATGGCGCGCACATGTTTGGCGCTGTCGCGGCCCACTTCCCACGTCATGGCAAATTCGTTGTCGGTGTCGACCGAGCCATCTTTGGCGGGCAGGTCACGCACGTGACCGTAAGAGGCCAGTACCGTGTAATCCGACCCAAGATACTTGTTGATGGTCTTGGCTTTGGCCGGGCTTTCGACGACGACGACTGGCATGAACTTCCTCTCGACTCAGCTGCGCCATGAAATAATGGCAGTCTTTCTGGAGGCGTTAGATGTGTCGGGAAGGGGCGGCTTGTCAATGGGCACTCACTATATATAGGGGCACATTTCGCCGCGCCCCCTTTAGGGGGCGGAAAGTTTCGGCGGATTTTGTGGGGTGGCTGGAACAGATGTGGAACATGCTCTTCCCCTGTGGCGACGGCGTTGCTAAGAAGAGCAGATGAGCAGCATTGAGAATGACGACCTGATTGATGATTCCGATGACGGGGCAGGGGCGCCGCCTGTACCGCTGTCGCAGCGCGCGATGGGTGCGGCTTTGGGTGCGCGGTCTGCGCCCTATATGGAGGGCTTGAACCCCGCCCAACGCGAGGCGGTCGAAACGCTGCACGGTCCGGTTCTGATGCTGGCGGGCGCAGGCACGGGCAAGACCAAAGCCCTGACCACGCGGATTGCGCATCTTTTGACCACCGGGTCTGCGCGCACCAATGAAATTTTGGCTGTGACCTTTACGAATAAGGCCGCGCGCGAGATGAAGGAACGCGTCGCCGGGCTGCTGGGCCAGACGGTTGAAGGTATGCCATGGATGGGCACGTTTCACTCGATCTGTGTGAAGCTTCTGCGCCGACATGCCGAGCTGGTCGGGCTGAAAACCAACTTCACCATTCTGGACACGGACGACCAGATCCGGCTTTTGAAGCAGCTCATTGTCGCCAACAATATCGACGAAAAACGCTGGCCCGCGCGGCTGCTTGCGGGTGTGATCGACAATTGGAAAAACCGCGCGTGGACGCCCGAGGCGCTACCCGCGTCCGAGGCGCAGGCGTTCAATGACCGTGGGCCGGAGCTTTATGCGCAGTATCAAGAGCGGTTGAAGACGCTGAACGCTTGCGACTTTGGCGACCTGCTCTTGCATATGGTTACGATATTCCAGCAGCACGACGACATTCTGGCCAAATATCAAAGCTGGTTTCGCTACATACTTGTGGACGAATACCAAGATACCAACGTCGCCCAATATCTCTGGCTGCGCCTCTTGGCGGCAGGTCACAAAAACATCTGCTGTGTGGGCGATGATGACCAGTCGATCTATGGTTGGCGCGGGGCCGAGGTGGGCAATATCCTACGGTTTGAAAAGGATTTTCCGGGTGCCAAGGTGGTCCGGCTGGAGCAGAACTACCGCTCGACAGAACACATTTTGAAGGCTGCGTCTGGCGTCATCGCTGGTAATGAAAGCCGTCTGGGGAAAGAACTGTGGACAGCGGCCGAGGGCGGAGAAGAAGTCCGTCTGATTGGCCATTGGGATGGCGACGAAGAAGCGCGCTGGGTTGGCGAAGAAATCGAAAGCTTTTTCAATGGAAGCTCTCCAGTCGCGAGAAGAAGACAGAATATTCGGTCAGAACAGATGGCCAACGAAGTCAAACGCCTTGATGGCTTGGAAGCATTGCAGGGTTTGAATAGTAGGGAACAACTGCTGGATCGGCTGAAGGAACACCAAAGCTTCCTAGCTGATGAGAAAAGGCGAGATTTGTTGTGGGAGTTAACCACAAGACAGCAAGAGGGCCTTTCTCTCGCCGCGGCTTTCCAGAAATTTGGATACGATGAAATCGCCATCCTTGTGCGCGCCTCGCACCAGATGCGCGCCTTCGAAGATCGTTTCCTGACCATCGGCTTGCCCTATCGCGTGATCGGTGGGCCTCGGTTTTATGAACGTTTGGAGATCCGCGACGCGATGGCCTATTTCCGGCTCGCGGTCAGCCAAGACGACGATTTGGCGTTTGAACGCATCGTCAACACACCGCGCCGTGGACTGGGTGACAAAGCCGTGCAGACGATACAGATGCTGGCCCGCACCAACGGCGTCTCGCTGGTCGAAGGCGCACGCATCGCGGTCGAAACGGGCGCGATCAAGGGCAAGGGCGGCAAGGGGCTGGCCGCGCTGGTTGGCAACCTCGACCGCTGGTTCAACCAGCTGCGCGCCGAGGCCGACACCCATATCGAAATGGCCGAGGTGATCCTTGAGGAAAGCGGCTATACCGAGATGTGGCTCAATGACAAAACGCCCGAAGCGCCGGGCCGGCTTGAGAACCTCAAGGAACTTGTGAAAGCGCTGGAAAGCTTTGAAAACCTTCAGGGTTTTCTGGAACATGTCAGCCTGATCATGGACAATGATACGGATGACGCCGAGGAAAAAGTCACCATCATGACCCTGCACGCGGCCAAGGGGCTGGAGTATCCCGCCGTGTTCCTGCCGGGCTGGGAGGACGGGCTCTTTCCCTCCCAACGTTCGATGGATGAAAGCGGTCTCAAGGGCCTCGAAGAAGAACGCCGGCTGGCTTACGTGGGCATCACACGGGCCGAGGAGGTCTGCACCATCTCTTTCGCCGCCAACCGCCGCGTTTATGGCCAGTGGCAGTCGCAACTGCCCTCGCGTTTTGTCGATGAACTGCCCGAGGCCCATGTCGAGGTGCTGACCGCGCCGGGTCTATATGGCGGCGGTTATGGCGGCATGTCGGGTGATTTCGGAGGGTCTCCGCTGGAAGACAAAGCCAGCCGGGCAGATGCCTATAACTCGCCCGGTTGGAAGCGCATGCAGGCGCAGGTTGGGTCAGGGGGCAACTTGCGCGCCAAGCCCAGCCCGAATGAGGCACGCGGGTTGGTGATTGACGCCAATGCCGTGTCGTCCTTCACCCAAGGGGACCGCGTGTTTCACACCAAGTTTGGCTATGGCACCGTGATGGGCATCGAAGGCGACAAGCTGGACATCGAATTTGACAAGGCCGGCGCCAAGAAGGTTGTGGCCAAATTCGTTGTGCCCGCGGCCCAGGCCGGCGACACGCCGTTCTGAGCGCAATTTTCTTAAAATCCTGCCAATAACGGCCTTGGCGTAAACCCGCCCTTAGAACCTTCCTGCGTAAAAAAGCCCGAAAGGGTGCGCTATGGTTACGTTTACAAGTCCGGATAATGAGTTTGCTGCCGCCACCGGCAGCAATATTGGCGTGACGGGAACCACCTCGCAATTCGACAACCCGCCAAACGCATTCAGCGACCTTGTGATCACCTCGAATGATGGCGATCCCGAGCCCTTTATCTTTGACATCGGCGACACCTATGACGTGACCTGGACTGGTCATGGCGGGGGCGGCACAATCGAAGATGCCACCGTCGTAAGATCAGATGTGGCCGGGGGTGACATCAATATCGTGGTGCTGGAAGGCATCAACAGCCACAACGGCGAGCTTGTGCAAATCATCTGGACGCCGGATTTTGATCTGGAGGGGTGGTATTGGAACAACTATACCCCGTCGGCTGACCCCCAGTTCTATGTTGTCGATAATGATGGCGGGTCAGAAGTTACCTTGCCCTGTCTATGTGCCGAAACGCGCATCGAAACGCCCGACGGGCCAAGACGCTTGCAGGATTTGAGGCAGGGGGATCGCGTGATCACGCAGGATCGTGGTGCCAAACCCATTCGCTGGATCACCTCGCGACGCATGGTGGCCATTGGGCGCGCCGCGCCTGTTGTGTTCGCGCCGGGCGCCATCGGCAATTCGCGCAGGCTTTTGCTGTCGCAGCAGCATCGCGTTTTGCTGCGCGATCCGGCGCTTGAGGTTTATACCGGGCATACCGAGGTTCTGGTGCCCGCCCGTGCCATGGTGAATGGCAGCACGATCAGGTTGGAACAGCGCCCCTTTGTTACGTGGATGAACCTGGCCACCAATGCCCATGATTTGATCCTGGCTGAGGGCGCGCAGGTTGAAACCCTGTTTTCAGGCGACCAGACCGAAAACCTATTATCCGTGCAGGACAAACCGCTGCCCAGGCAGCTCAGGACAGCACAGCCGGCGCGTGCTTTGTTGTCGATGCAGGAGGCGCAGCGTGTGTTGGCTATTTTGCATGGCGCGCCCAACTGCCAGCCCGCGCCCGCATTAATCTGATCCAAAACCCTGAAACAAAAAACGGCGACGCCCGGGAGGAGGTGGGCGCCGCCGTTCTTTTGCTGATGCGACCCTCGGGAGGAGGTGAAGGCCGACGTCAGGTGGCGCGAGGTCGGGAGGAGGTGACCTGTTGCCGTATCGGTGCGTTTCCGGGAGGAGGTGGAAATGCCCCGTATCTGGGGGTGCGGCGATGCCCGGGAGGAGGTGGACATCGTCGCGACCCATGGACCTTCAGGGAGGAGGAAGAAGGCCCGAAGCTTTGTGATTGGTCGGCGGGGTCAGGGAGGAGGTCGACCCCGCCGCCAATCAAAGCCACCACCAGGGAGGAGGAGGTGGTGGCCGAAACTTACTTGCCGTAGGTGGCCATTTTGGCCACGTGGCGGATCGAGCCACGGTTCAGGCCCAGATCCCACAATTCGATGTCGCTCAACGCGCTCAGTTCACGCACAGTGGTGCGATAGCTCGCGCGCAGCTCCAGCTGTTCTTTCCAATCTGCGATCCGTGCGGCAATGCGGTCTGCCATGCCGGCGCGGGCCAGAAGAATCTCAGTTGCGTGTGCCATTTTACTCACTCACTTTGTTTGCCAGCATCAGGGCTGGCGCGGGCCACATACAAAGCCCAGGTTAAATCCGTTCGCGCTCACATCGTCGCTTCAAGGGCAAAATGGGGGTGATGCTGCGATTGCACAATACCTGTATTGAGCAAAGCCGCCATGCATTGGGCGCATAGATTAAATTGCTTATTTATTAGGAGGTTGAGGGGAGGTTCGCTTAAAAATTCCCCTTAAGCTGCACCGCAGCAAAATGCGTGATCATAGCTTCCCTTTGGTCAATTGCGGCATCACCGGTCGTGTGTCTTGATCTTGTCTTTGCGTGGGTTGGCATAAGACATTCCACAGTTCCTTGACCTGTCATGATCCTTTCCCCCTTGCACATGGCGTCAAACCGTCCAAGTTAAGGGCTGACGGGCACTTTAACGAAATGCACATTGGGGAGAGGCCAGAATGCGGGACAAGATCATGGGGACGCTGTCCTCGGTGGCGCTGCCGGATGGGGGGGATCTTGCCTCTCGGGATATGATCCGGGCGCTGGTGGTCGATGGCGGCAATGTCAGCTTTGTGATTGAAGCGGAAACGCCAGAGCAGGCCGCGACGATGGAACCGCAGCGCCGCGCCGCCGAAGCTGCCATTGCAGCGCTGGACGGGGTCGAGAAGGTTTCCGTCATTCTGACTGCGCATGGCCCGGCGCAGCCCAAGAAAGAGCCGCCCAATCTGAAAATCGGGGGTCACCCCAAGCCGCAGGCCGGTCCGTTGCCGGTCCCGGGTGTGACCAACGTGATCGCCATCGCATCTGGAAAGGGTGGGGTTGGCAAGTCAACGCTCAGCTCAAACCTTTCCGTGGCGCTGGCGCGTCAGGGGCGCAAGGTCGGGCTTCTGGATGCCGATATTCTGGGGCCCTCGCAGCCGCGCATGATGGGCACCAACGCGCGGCCCAGTTCGCCCGATGGTGAAAAGCTGATCCCGGTCGAGGCGCATGGGGTCAAGATGATGTCCATCGGTCTTATGCTGAAATCCGACCGCGAGGCGGTGGTCTGGCGTGGTCCCATGCTGATGGGTGCGCTTCAGCAGATGATGTTTCAGGTCGATTGGGCGCCTTTGGACGTGCTGATCATCGACCTGCCGCCGGGCACGGGCGATGTGCAGCTGACACTGGCGCAGAAATCACAGATCACCGGCGCCATTGTCGTGTCCACGCCGCAAGACGTGGCGCTGTTGGATGCGCGCAAGGCGATTGACATGTTTGGCAAGGTCAATATCCCGATTTTGGGGTTGGTCGAAAACATGTCCACCTATGTCTGCCCCAATTGCGGTCACGAGGCGCATTTGTTCGGCCATGGCGGCGTACGGGACGAGGCCGCCGAACTTGGCGCGCCCTTCCTGGGGGAAATCCCCCTGTCTCTGGATGTGCGCCTTGCAGGTGACAGCGGCACGCCCATTGCCGCGGTAGATGGCCCGGTGGCCGAGGCCTATGCCAAGCTCGCCGCAGATATGGTGGCCCGCGGGATCGCCTGATCCGCACTCGTTAAAGGACCATGCAAGAAGCCCGGCGCGCCTGCGTCGGGCTTTTTCGCGTCTGGGAAAGCATGGGATGGGGTGTGGGAAATCATGGGCGGAAGCCGGTTTTCGCACGAATCAAATGCGCAGAGTCGCGGATTTCCGGTCGGAATTGCGGTGAATATTCCAGCCAATTCCAAGAAAAGTGAGATTTTCTGGGAATTTATGGGCGCAGTTTGTTTCTGCATGTGCAGCACCATATATGGTGTTTGGATTGCTGCGTTTTCGCTAGGTATCGTGAAAAATGGCGCTGTTTGCACGCTATATCTTGTTTTTACCACCCCTCTGAAACAAGATATGCCCCATATTTCCCGTAAAAACCTGTTGCGTCCCACGATTTCCCAAGCTATCCCTGTATTCAAGATGAGGACGGGACATAAGAGGCAACAAGACCTCGTGACACTCCCAAGTCAGGTTTCATACAGGCACCCGCTTCATCGAATGAAAGAGATCCGGCGCGTACGCGAGCAGACATCCCCCCAGGTGGCGCGCGCAGCTGGACTACCCGGAAACGGGACAGGCGGCGGATTGGTCAGTGGCAGCAGATCAATCCGCCGTTTTCATTCCAAGCCCCGATCGCGGGCGAGGGACAGTGAATAGGGACAATGAAGGAGCCGCGAAAGTGGCACGCAGGTTCAGAGGTGAAAGCCACCATAAGGTGGACACGAAGGGCAGGGTCTCGATCCCGGCCCTGTTTCGCCGTGTGCTTGAAGCCGGTGATCCGGATTACACCGAAGGCCTGAACCCCAATCTTGTCATTGTCTATGGCGACCACCGCCGCAACTATCTTGAAGCCTATACAATCGAAGCAATTGACGAGGTCGATGACCAGATCGCCAAGCTTCCCCGTGGCTCGATGGAACGGCGCATGCTGGAGCGTCTCTTTAACGGTCAGTCCTTTCCGACCACCGTGGATGAAACCGGCCGTCTGGTGCTGCCCGCCAAGCTACGCCAGAAAATCGGTCTGGAAAAAGAAGCCTTCTTCATCGCCACCGGCGACACGTTCCAGATTTGGAAGCCCGAGACCTATGACGAGGTTGAGATGGCCAAGACCGAAGCCTGGCTGGACGAACAGGACGAAGATTTCGATCCGTTGACGCTGTTGGGCGGCAGCGGAGGGGATGGCTGAGATGTCTGACCCGGCTGCCCCCCCAAACTCACCAGAAAAACGTCCTCATATCCCGGTATTGCTACGGCCGCTTTTAGAAGCGGTCGCGCCTGTTTCTGGCGACTGGGCAGATGGCACGTTTGGCGCGGGCGGATATACGCGGGGGCTTTTGGACGCGGGCGCCGATCTTGTGTTCGGCATTGACCGCGACCCGATGGTGTTTGACATGGCGGCCAGCTGGGCCGGTGACTACGGCGACCGTCTGGCCCTGCGCGAAGGCACATTTTCGGAAATGGACGAGCTGGCAGGGCGGCTTCTGGACGGCGTGGTTCTGGACCTTGGGGTCAGCTCCATGCAGCTCGATCTGGCGGAACGCGGCTTTTCCTTCATGAAAGATGGTCCTTTGGACATGCGGATGAGCCAGTCTGGCCCGTCCGCCGCCGATATCGTGAACGCGGCTGATGCCGATACGCTGGCCGATATCCTTTACCACTACGGTGAAGAACGCGCCTCGCGCCGCATTGCACGTGCCATCGTCAAGGCCCGCGACGAGGCGCCTTTTGAAACCACCCTGCAGCTGGCAGAGGTGATCGAGAAATGCTTGCCGCGCTCAAAACCCGGTCAAAGCCACCCGGCGACGCGCAGCTTTCAGGCGATCCGCATCGCGGTGAATGATGAATTTGGTCAATTGATCGAAGGGCTTGAGGCCGCTGAACGCGCCTTGAAACCCGGTGGCAAGCTGGCCGTGGTGACCTTCCATTCGATGGAAGATCGCGTGGTGAAACGGTTCTTGCAAGCGCGCGCCTCAACCGGTGGGGGCGGGTCGCGCTATGCGCCCGAAGCTGCCGAGGAAACGCCGCGCTTCAAGCTGACGCCAAAGAAAGCCATCGGCCCGGACGCCGAAGAGCTGGCCGACAACCCCCGCGCACGCTCGGCCCGCCTGCGCGTCGCCACTCGGACCGAGGCCCCGGCTGGCCCCTCGGATCGCAAGAAACTTGGCCTGCCACCCCTTGTTTTCAAGGATAAATTGTAATGCGTAGTTTGCTTTATATCACCTCGGCCCTCATTGTGATGGGCTTGGCCTATTGGGCCTATTCGGAAAACTACAAGACGCAAGCCTCGCTGGACGAGGTGGACAGGTTGCAGCGCGACATTGGCGCGATGCAAGAGGAACTGGCGGTGTTGCGCGCGGAATGGGCCTATCTTAATCGCCCGGATCGGCTGCGCGAGCTGGCGGTGATGAATTTCGAGGCGCTGGAGCTGGTGCCCCTGGAGCCCGAGCAGTTCGGTCGCGTGGATCAGGTGGCCTTCCCCCCGAAAGAGGCGTTGGATCTGACGGATTCCATCACGGAAACCTTTGATGTGATCGGCGAGGTGCCACAATGACCCGTGTCCCCCTACGCCCACTAGCCCGCATTCTTGAAGCGCGTGAGAAGGGTGAAAACCCCGACGCGATCGAACGTGAAAACCTGCATGAACGCCACAACGAGATGCGCGACCGCGCGCGTCTTCAGTCCGAGGGTCGCCTGTTGGTCATGGCGGGGCTGTTTCTATGTGCCTTCCTGACGGTGGGCGCGCGTATGGCGATGCTGTCGGCCACTGAACCGCATGAACCACGTGCCGCTGCACCGGGCGCCGCGATTGCCACGGCGCGCGCCGATATTGTCGACCGCAAAGGGCGTATTCTGGCGACCAATCTTGTGACCCATGCGCTTTATGCCCAACCACCGCAGATGGTGGACCCGGAAGGCGCGGCGGATGCCTTGGTTAAAATCTTTCCCGACCTCAAACGGGATCGTCTGATCAAGGATTTCACAGGCAAGCGTAAGTTCTTGTGGATCAAGAAGAAAATCAGCCCCGAGCAGAAGCAGGCGGTGTTTGATATCGGCGAGCCGGGGCTTTTGTTCGGGCCGCGCGAGATGCGACTTTATCCCAATGGCAAGCTGGCGGCGCACGTGATGGGCGGGGCCAGTTTTGGCCGCGAGGGTGTCTCGGCTGCCGAGGTGATCGGCGTTGCGGGTGTGGAAAAGCAATTTGACGATTATCTGCGCGATCCGGCCAATGGCGGCAAGCCGCTGGAGCTGTCGCTTGATCTGACCGTGCAGGATGCGATTGAACGCGTGCTTTATGGTGGCATGAAGCTGATGAACGCCAAGGGCGCGGCCTCGATCCTGATGGATGTGCATACGGGCGAGGTGATCTCGGTCGTGTCGCTGCCGGATTTTGACCCCAACAATCGCCCGCGCCCCCTGACGGTGGCGGACAAGGCGAAGGACCAATCCGACAGCCCGCTTTTCAACCGCGCGGTGCAGGGCGTTTACGAGCTTGGATCGACCTTCAAGATTTTCACCGCCATTCAGGCGATGGATCTGGGGCTGGTGAACCCGTCTACAGTGATCGACACCGGCAAGCCGATGCGCATTGCGGGCTACCCGATCAACGAGTTTCGCAACAAGAACTATGGCGATCTTTCGGTCAGCGATATCATCGTGAAAAGCTCGAACCGGGGCACGGGGCGCATGGCGCTGCAAATCGGGTCTGAACGTCAGCAAGCGTTTTTGGGCAAGCTGGGGCTGCTCGAGCGCACGCCCTTTGAAATCTTAGAGGCGCGCGGTTCAACCCCGCTTGTGCCGAAAAACTGGGGCAAGCTCAGCTCGGTCACCATTTCTTACGGGCACGGGATCTCCACCACACCGATGCATCTGGCCTCGGCCTATGCCGCGATTGCCAACGGTGGCTATGCGGTGAAACCCACGGTGTTGAAACAGACCCGCGTGGCACATGGCGAACGGGTGATGTCAGCCCAGGCCGCCGCCGCCGCGCGTGACATGTTGCGCAAAGTGGTGACCGAAGGCACCGCCAGTTTCGGCGAGGTCGAAGGCTATCACGTGGGCGGCAAGACCGGCACGGCTGACAAACCCAAGCCCCGTGGCGGCTATTATGATGACAAGGTGATCAACACGTTTGCCAGCATGTTCCCGGCGCATGACCCGAAATATGTTCTGATCGTCACGCTGGACGAACCGCTAGATACATCGGGCCACAAGCCGCGCCGCACAGCTGGTTGGACCGCCGTGCCGGTTGCGGCCGAAGTGGTGCGCCGCGTGGCGCCTTTGCTGGGGATGAAACCTGATCTGGAACCAGTCGTTGAACCCATGCTGGCAACTGGGGTAACACTCACCTCGAACTGATCAAAGGTGGGCCGATATGGGCGACGCAACACAGACGAAAACACTTGCCGAACTGGGCCTGTCTGCCCGTGGTGGGCAAGACGCCCAGATCACCGGCCTGTCGGTGGACAGCCGTCAGGTGAAACCCGGCCATCTGTTTGCAGCACTGCCCGGCGCAAAGCTGCATGGGGGCGAGTTCATCCAATATGCGCTGCGTATGGGCGCAGGGGCTGTGCTGACCGACCCGGAAGGGGCAAAGATTGCCGCCACCGAGTTGGAGGCATCTGACGCGGCCCTTGTGGTCACCGAAGACCCGCGCATGGCGCTGTCTTATGCCGCCGCCTTGTGGTTCGGCGCGCAGCCCGCCCATATGGTCGCCGCCACCGGCACCAATGGCAAAACCTCGGTCGCCAGCTTTACCCGCCAGATCTGGACGCTTATGGGCATCAGGGCCGCCAATCTGGGCACCACCGGGGTCGAAGGCGCCTATACCGCACCGCTGACCCACACCACGCCCGAACCGATCACCCTGCATGGGGTGCTGGCGGATATGGCGGGGGCGGGCGTGACCCATGCAGCGATGGAGGCGTCCAGCCATGGGCTGGCGCAGCGCCGTCTGGATGGCGTGCGTCTGTCGGCGGCAGCGTTCACGAATTTCACCCAGGACCATTTGGACTACCACGAAACTTTCGAGGAGTATTTCGCGGCCAAGGCGGGACTTTTTGCCCGTGTGCTGCCCGAAGATGGCGTGGCGGTGATCAATATGGATGATCCCAAAGGTGCCGAGATGGCGGTGATTGCCGAGGCGCGCGGGCAAAAGCTGATCCGCGTGGGTCAGGGCGACGACTGCGAGCTGCGCCTGACGGCACGGCGCTTTGATGGCACCGGGCAAGAGCTGATGTTCACCTGGCTCGGGCAGGCGCATACCGCGCGGCTGAACCTCATTGGCGGCTTTCAGGCGGAAAACGTGCTGGCGGCCGCGGGGCTTGCGATTGGCTGCGGCGCCGACCCCGCCCAAGTGTTTGACACCTTCAAGGAGCTTGAAACCGTGCGCGGGCGCATGCAGCTGGCCGCCACGCGCGACAATGGTGCATCGGTCTTTGTCGACTATGCCCATACGCCTGACGCGTTGAAAACCGCTCTGCGTGCCATGCGCCCCCATGTGCTGGGCCGGCTGGTGGTGGTCTTTGGCGCGGGCGGTGATCGTGACACGTCGAAACGTAAGCTGATGGGGCAGGCGGCGGCGCAAAATGCGGATGTGCTTTTTGTCACCGATGACAACCCCCGAACCGAGGACCCCGCGTTGATCCGCGCCATGGTGATGGAAGGCTGCCCCGAGGCCACCAATATCGGTGACCGGGCCGAGGCGATCCTGCGCGGCGTTGACGCGCTGGGGCCGGGCGACACGTTGCTGATTGCGGGCAAGGGGCATGAGACCGGTCAGACTGTCGGCACGGATGTGCTGCCGTTTGACGATGTGGAACAGGCCTCGGTCGCGGTGGCGGCATTGGAAGGACGGCTGGCATGAGCTTGTGGACCGCAACAGAGGCCGCTCGGGCCACCGGTGGCACGGCGCAGGGGGACTGGGCGGTCGAGGGCGTGTCCATCGACACGCGCACCATCCAGCCCGGCGATCTGTTTGTGGCCCTGAAAGCCGCGCGGGACGGGCATGAGTTCGTCGCGCAGGCGCTGGACAAGGGCGCTGGGGCTGCGCTGGTCAGCCATGTGCCGGATGGCGTCGCGCCCGATGCACCGCTTCTGATCGTGGATGACGTCTTGCCTGCGCTGGAGGCCTTGGGTGTCGCCGCGCGGGCGCGCTCTGAGGCCCGTGTGGTGGCGGTGACCGGCTCGGTCGGCAAGACCTCGACCAAGGAAATGCTGCGCGCGGTTCTGGCACCGCAGGGGCGCACCCATGCAGCCGAGGCGAGTTACAACAATCATTGGGGCGTGCCGCTGACGCTCGCGCGCATGCCCGCCGACACGGAATTTGCCGTGATCGAGATCGGCATGAGCAACCCCGGCGAGATCGAGCCATTGGCCCGCATGGCCCGCCCGCATGTGGCGATGGTCACCACCGTGGCCGCCGCTCATCTGGAGGCCTTCGATGATCTGAACGGGATCGCCCGCGAAAAGGGGTCCATTTTCAAAGGGTTGGAGCCGGGCGGCGTTGCGCTGATCAATGGTGATCTGGACACGACCCCGGTTTTGCGCGCCGCCGCCGATGGCTTTGACACGCAAAGCTTCGGGGCGGATCAGGGCAATGACCACCATCTGACCCACGTGTCGCTGACCCCGGATGCCACGATCTGCAAGGCCATGGTCGCCGGGCAGGAACAGCTCTTTAAAATTGCAACGCCGGGTCGCCATTTTGCAAGTAATGCGCTGGCGGTGCTGGTGGCCGTGAAGGCCCTGGGGGCTGATGAAACGCTGGCCGCCCGCGATATGGAGCTGTGGCAACCGCCCGAAGGGCGCGGCACCCGCGAAGAGATCACGCTGGATGCGTCCGAGGGGCTGACGCTCACGCTGATCGACGATGCGTTCAACGCCAATCCCACTTCGATGGCCGCCTCGCTGGAGGTGCTGGCCGCGATGACCCCGGTCGATGGGGTCGGGTCGATCCACAAAGGGCGGCGCATTGCGGTCTTGGGCGACATGCTGGAACTGGGCGATGACGAGGCGGCTTTGCACGCCGAGATTGCCGACCTTCCCTTTCTGAGCGGCCTTGACGTTGTGCATTGCGCCGGGCCCCGGATGCGGGCGCTTTGGGAGCGGCTCGAGGGCGATCAGCAAGGCGAATTTTCCGAAACGGCCGAAGATATGGCCGCGAAAATCCACCAGCTGGTGGATGCCGGCGACGTGGTGCTGGTCAAAGGCTCCAAGGGCAGCCTTGTGTCCAAAGCTGTTGACGCGATCCGCAAAATGAGCCAATCGCTACCGTAAATCCAAGAAGGGACCCACAATATGTTGTATTGGTTGACCGAGTTTTCGGACGGTGGCGACATCTTCAATCTGTTTCGCTATATCACCTTCCGCTCGGGCGGGGCCTTTTTCACGGCGCTGATCTTTGGCTTTATCTTCGGAAAACCCCTGATCAACATCCTGCGCAAGAAACAGGGGCGCGGGCAGCCGATCCGCGAAGACGGCCCCGAAAGCCACAAGGAAAAGCAAGGCACGCCAACCATGGGCGGGCTTTTGATCCTGTCAGCCCTTCTGGTCTCGACGCTTTTGTGGACACGCCTTGACAACCCCTATGTCTGGATCACGCTATTTGTCACCTATAGCTTTGGTTTGATTGGGTTTTGGGATGATTTTGCCAAGGTTTCCAAAAACAACACAGCCGGTGTTTCCGGGAAAATCCGACTGTCCCTTGGCATGGCGATCGCGGCGATTGCGGCGATCTGGGCCTCGGCTGTGCACCCCGAAGGGCTGCAATATCAACTGGCGTTTCCGGTCTTCAAGGACACGCTTTTGAACATGGGCTATCTGTTCATTCCCTTCGTGATGATCGTGATTGTCGGGTCCGCCAATGCGGTGAACCTGACCGATGGGTTGGACGGGCTTGCGATCATGCCAGTGATGATTGCGGCGGGCACGCTGGGCGTGATTGCCTATGCGGTGGGCCGTGTCGACTTCACCGAATATCTCGACGTGCATTACGTTCCGGGCACGGGTGAGCTTTTCGTGTTCACCTCGGCGCTGATTGGCGGCGGGCTTGGCTTTTTGTGGTACAACGCCCCGCCGGCCGCGGTCTTTATGGGTGACACCGGCTCGCTGGCGCTTGGCGGTGCTTTGGGCGCGATTGCGGTGGCCACCAAACACGAGATCGTGCTGGCGATTGTTGGCGGTATTTTCGTGGCCGAAGCGCTGTCGGTCATCATTCAGGTGCTTTACTACAAGCGCACCGGCAAACGGGTGTTCCTGATGGCCCCGATCCACCACCATTTCGAACATAAAGGCTGGCAGGAGCCGCAGATCGTGATCCGTTTCTGGATCATTTCGCTGATCCTGGCCTTGATCGGTCTGGCCACGCTGAAAGTGCGCTGATCGCGTCTTGCGCCGCTTAAAAGAACAAAGCCCCGTCCATCCCGGCGGGGCTTTCGTTTTTCCGCCAAACGCAGTAGCGATGGGGTGAAAGATAAAGCGTTTCGGTTTTAACCTGAGACAGGGGAAAACCGAAACGCAGTAAGAGATATCAATGTCGTGGGCGTCCCGGAAGAAACATATGCTTCAAGTTTATCCCGAAACGCTTTAGTGAGGAGACACGCATGATCCCGGTAAAAGGATATCAGGGGCGCAGGGTTGCGGTGTTGGGGCTTGGCCGGTCCGGGCTGGCCACGGCGCATGCGTTGGAGGCCGGAGGGGCAGAGGCTTTGTGCTGGGATGACGGGCAGGAGGCCCGCGACCGGGCCGAGGCGCAGGGGCTGACCCTGCATGACCTGACCAAGGGCAATGCGTGGGAAAACGTGGCGGCCCTGATTGTCAGCCCGGGCATCCCGCATCTTTACCCCGAACCCAACAAGCTGATCGCCCGCGCGATGGGTGAGGGCGTGCCGGTCGACAATGACATCGGTCTGTTTTTCCGCAGCTTTGCGGATCGCGATTGGGACAGTTTCGACACGCTGCCTCAGGTCGTGGCAGTGACGGGATCGAACGGGAAATCGACAACCTCGGCGCTGATCCATCACGTGCTGGAACACGCAGGCCGCCCGGCGCAGCTTGCAGGCAATATCGGGCGCGGCGTGTTGGACATTGACCCGGCCCATGATGGCGAGGTGGTGGTGCTGGAGCTGTCGAGCTATCAGACCGATCTTGCGCGCGCGCTCACCCCGGATATCGCCGTGTTCACCAACCTGTCGCCCGATCATCTGGATCGTCATGGCGGCATGGGGGGCTATTTTGCCGCCAAGCGCCGCCTCTTTGCCGAAGGCGGGCCGGACCGCGCCGTTATTGGCGTGGACGAGGCCGAGGGCACCTATCTGGCCGGTCAGCTGTCCGAGGGCGCGGCAGATGACCGGGTCATCCGCATATCAGTGGAACGCAAGCTCTCGGGGCCGGGCTGGCAGGTCTTTGCGCGCAAGGGCTTCTTGTCAGAGTATCGCAAGGGGCGACAGATTGCGTCGCTGGACCTTCGTGCGATCAAAGGGCTGCCGGGCAGCCACAATCACCAGAACGCATGCGCGGCCTATGCGGTGTGCCGGTCGCTGGGGCTGGCGCCCAAGGTGATCGAGGCCGCGTTTCACGCCTTCAAAGGCTTGCCGCATCGCTCGCAACTGGTCGCAGAGGCGGGCGGCGTCAGCTATGTGAACGATTCCAAAGCCACCAATGTTGACAGCGCCCGCGCCGCGCTTGGCGCGTTCATGAATATTCGTTGGATCGCGGGCGGGCTGGGCAAAGATGGCGGCATCGAAAGCCTGTCAGATGCGCTTGGAAACGTGTCCAAGGCCTATCTGATCGGCCATTCTGCGCGGGAATTTGCGTTGCAGTTGGGCGATGTCCCCTACGAGATTTGCGAAACCATGCAGGGCGCTGTTGCCGCCGCCGCCCGCGATGCGCGATCCGGCGATACGGTGCTGTTGGCGCCTGCCGCGGCCAGTTTCGATCAATATCCCGATTTCGAGAAACGCGGCGAGGACTTCACCCGGCTGGTGACGGATATGCTTCAGGATATGTGAGCGTTACCGGTATTCCGCGGTATGCTAAATCCCGCGAAAACCCCTTGTTTTTAAGGGGTTGCAATGTATCGCGTTCCTGTTACCTCTTTGCCAAGAGGAGACACGCGCGATGATGACCCTGACTGATCACCCCGGCCGCTATGAGCTGGCCAACGAGCTGCATGCCCGTCCGTCACCGGCGCTGAGCGCCCCCGGCACGGCGGTCTATTTGGCGATCAAGCGTCCCGATCACGCAGCCAATCGTGATCGCGAAGCGGACCGGGCGCATCTGGTGGCGCTCTTGGACCGTTTCGGTGCGCCGCATCCCAGCCCGGGCGCCAATCACTATTTTGGCGAGATCGGGCGGTATCACCTGAAATGGGAACAGCACAACGAATTTGTCAGCTACACCGTGTTTAGTGACGGGATCTCGTCGCGTCCCTTTGATCCGGCGGGGTTTGATGTCTTCCCGGATGACTGGCTGGCCGATGCCCCGGGCGCGCGCATCACATCTGCCCATATCCGTGTGCAGCAGATGCCGGAAACCGAAAAGGAAATGGACCGGCTGGTGCGCGATTGGTTCGTGTCGGAAAGCATCGCCTCGACCTGGGTGTTGGACCGTGCGGCCATGGTGGCAGGGGATTTCCGCATTGATCCGGCCGGGCATATGCGGTTCGTCGCCTTTATTGCGCAGGGCACCGGCAAGCGGCGTATCGGGCGCATTGTGCAGCGCCTGTGCGAGATCGAGACCTATAAGACCATGTCCATGTTGGGCTTCCCCGAGGCGCGCGAAATTCACCGCAAGCTGCGCGGTGTGGATGGGGAGCTGACCCATGTGGTTGGGGCCATGACGCGCGGGGATGAACCGCCTGAAACCACGTTGAGCGAGCTGCTGAGCATCTCTGCCGAACTGGAAGAGCTGATGGCCTCGACCTCGTTTCGTTTGGGCGCCACGCGGGCCTATGAGGCGATCCTGAACCAGCGCATTGGCGCGCTCAGGGAAGAACGCTTCCGGGGGCGCCAGACCTTGAGCGAGTTCATGATGCGCCGGTATGACCCGGCCATGCGCACCACCAAAAGCGCAGAGGCCCAGCTGGAAAACATGGCCAGCCGGGCTGCGCGCGCGGGCGAGCTGTTGCGCACGCGTGTGGATGTGGAACGGGCCGAACAGAACCAGGCACTTTTGGAAAGCATGGACAGGCGTGCGCAGTTGCAGCTGCGCTTGCAGGAAACGGTCGAAGGTCTGTCCGTTGTGGCGATCAGCTACTATGCGGTGTCACTGGCCAGTTACCTGTTTTACCCGCTGAGTGGCCCCTTGGGCATCTCGAAAGGCACGCTGACCGCGGCGCTTACGCTGCCTGTGGTGTTGTTGGTGTGGCTTGGGGTGCGGCGGGTTCGTAAGTCGATCGGGCACTAAGACGGTTTTCGATCCGTGCTGCCAGCCAGCTGCCCGCGATGATCGACAGCAATGCCAGCATTGCCGAGGCCGACAGCGTCGCCACGCCAGACAGGCCCGCGCCCACGGTGCAGCCGCCGGCCAGCACGCCGCCGATGCCCATCATCGCGCCCCCGGTCAGATAGCGGCCCATCTGGCTTGCGCCTTCAAAGCCCTGCCAGACAAACCGCCCGGCCAGAGCTGCCGACAGAAACGCGCCCAAAAGCACGCCCCCCACAAGGCCGGTGCCGAAATTGCCCGGCACGGCGCTGGCGGCGGCGGTCCAGAACAGCGTGTCCGCAAGCGGGGCGGTGAAAGACAGGCTTTCCATGGCAATCGGGTCGAACTCGTCCAAGAGCACAAATCCGGTGCCCAACCAACCCAGAGGCACCAAGGCCCCCAGAAGGCCCGCAAGGCCAAGATCGCGCAGCGTGGGACGCGCCTGTGCGATGAAGAGGGCCGCAAGAAGCGCGGGTAAGGCGGCGCTCCAGGTTGGAAGGGTGGGGGCAGCGATCTCGACCGCTGCCAGGGAGTGTCTGATGGGGGCGGAGACGCCTTTCATGGTGGCCAGGGCGGCCAAGGCGGCGACGCCCAGGACCACAAGTGCGCGCAGATTGCCCGAGGCCCCCAGAACGGCAAGCCGTGACAGGCAACCGCGTGTCAGCACCATGCCCGCGCCAAAAATCAGCCCTCCGGTCACGATGGCCAGAACAGGCAGGGTGGGCGCGTGGAAACGGTGGGTTTCGAAACTGATCAGCCCTGTCAGAACCAAGGCCTGCGTGCCGATCACAGCCACGGCCAGCGCGGTGGTCCAGATCGCGCGGGCAGAGCGCCCGCTGGCCCCCGTGTCAATGGCCGCCCGGCGCAGACAAAAGCGGGTCAGTTCGGCCAGAAGGCCAAACAGCACGCCCAGACCCAGCCCGAATAGGATCGAGGCTGTGCGTGGGGTCAGGGTTTCAAAGCCGAGGCTCTCGAACATCTTCACGTCTCCGCATTTGGGAATATGTTCCCCTAGTCCCGGATGTGGGCGGATTGCAAGCGTTGTGGTGCCCGGTTTCAGGTGTCTCGACGGGAAATTGTTCCAAGCTGCGCGCGGCGCGCGTGGTCTTGTCCGTCAAGGCGGTGCTTAGGGAAAATATTGCCCCAGCAGCCTTTGATCAGGGCCGGGACCGTCCTTTTCTGCCCCGCATCGCGCGTGGCCTGCGCGGGTCGCTGTCTCGGTGCAAGGCATCGCCCAAGGCGCTGACCGCCAGCACGGTCAGGGTGATCGCAGCACCCGGTCCCAACACGCGCCATGGGGTGATTTCCATATAGCCAATGCCATCGTAAAGCAGCCGTCCCCAGCTGGGGAAATCAGCGGGAAACCCAAGCCCCAGAAAGCTAAGGGCGCTTTCGGTCAAGATCGCATGCGCCATGCCCAAACCGGCCGAGACAGCGATGACGCCGGATATATTGGGCAGGATATGGCGGCGGATCATCTGCCCCGGCGTGACCCCCAATGCGCGCGCGGCGCGAATGAAGTCCCGTTCCCTGAGGCTCAGAACTTCGGCCCGGACCACCCGCGCGGTTTGCATCCAACCGGTCAGGCCGATCACCGCCACGACCAGAAGGGTGACACCCGCTTGGCTGCCCAATTGGGCGGTCAGGGCCTCGCGCCACAGCATCAGGATCACCAGCACCAGCGGCAAAAGAGGTAAGGCAAGAAACAGGTCGGTCAGGCGCATCAGGGGCGCATCAAGCCAGCGCAGCGTGGCCGCCATCACCCCGATCGCCACCCCGATGCACAGCGCGACGGCCATGGCCAGCCCCGCCACCAGCAAAGAAATACGCCCGCCCCGGATCAGCGCGGCCAGCATATCGCGTCCCAGCTGGTCTGTGCCAAGCGGGTGGCTCAGGCTGGGCCCCTGATTGCGCGCCATAAGGTCCAGCGCCGCGGGGTCCAGTGGCCACAAAAGCGGGCCCAGAAGCACAAGCGCCACCATGAGCGCAAGCCCGATGCCGCCGCCGCTCTGGGCCGCGCGATGGGGCAGGGCAAGGGGGGTGTGCCGTTCACCCATGGTGCAGCCTTGGATCCAGCCAGCCATAGGCGATATCTGCGAGCAGGTTGCAGATCACGATCAGCACGGCAAAGAGAAAGGACAGGGACTGCACAAGGGGCACATCCCCCGTTTGAATGCCTGAAATCAACAAGTGACCAATCCCGTTCACCCGGAAAATCTGCTCGGTGATGATCGCGCCGGTAAAGACCTGCGGCACCCCAAGGGCGATGACCGTCACCACGGGCAATGCTGCGTTCCGGGCCACATGGGTGATCATCACCCTGAGCTCTCCGGCCCCTTTGGCGCGCGCGGTGCGCACATAGTCCTGTGACACTTGCTCCAACAGGGCTGCGCGCATATAGCGGGCGATCTGGGCCATGTTGTAAAGGGCCAGAACGGTGACAGGCAGCACCATCTGGCGCAGTTGGGTGCCAAAGCTGGACAGGTCCGTCACCCGGTGTGTGGTGTCATAGACCGACGGGAACCAGCCCAATGACACCGAAAAGATCAGGATCAACACCACGCCGGTGAAAAAGCTGGGCATGGCAAAGCCGGTCATGGTCACACCGCCCGCCAAACGGTCAAACACCCCGTGCGGCCGGTGGGCGGATAAAAGCGCGATGGGCAGGGCCAGGATCAGCCCCAGCACATATGACAGGCCAACCACCCAAAGCGTTTGGGGCAGGCGCTGTGCGATCAACTCTGCAACGGGAAGTTGGGTCGACCAGCTGATCAGCCGCGGCGGTGGCGTGGTTGTTGCCTGCAGGGTCCAGCCGGTCAGCTGTTCCAGAAAAAACACAGGTTCATGGATGAAAAACTGTTTGGCCCAAAGCAGATAGCGGATATGCAGCGGCTCGCCCAACCCCAGCGCCTCGCGCATTTCGGCGCGCAGCTCGGGCGGGATCGACAAGGGCAGCTGGGCAGTCGGGTCATTGGGGGCGAGGGCCGTGATCAGAAAAATCACCACGCTGATCGCGGCGAGAAGCGGCAACAGAACTGCCACCCGTCGATACGCGCCACGAAACATGCTGCCTGCCTATCCTTGCCCGTTAAGCCCCTGCGCATCCAAGAAGTGATGCGCATCTGACCTTAAGTCGGTTAGCGGGTGCGGGTCCAGTCCGCGATGTTCCAAAGCTCGCTATCCCATGCGTTCATTTTGACCCCGGCAAGCGAATTGGCGCGCGCGGAAACGCGGCCCCGGAGGACCAGAGGGATGATGGCGCCAGCTTCGATCAGCATGTCATTGAGCTGCCCCACAATGGCGGCCCGTGCCTCCATATCCTGCGTCTGGGCCAGCTTTTGGGTCAGCGCATCATAGTCCGGGTCACAATAGCGCGGGATATTGGCCCCCGCCCAGCCATTGTCCGGCGTGGGGGCGGCATCACAGCGCCAGTTGTTCAGATAGGCCTCGGGGTCGGTGCCCGGGAAGAAGTTCGTGTACATCTGCACATCGGCAAAGAACTTGCGGAACGTGTCGGGGCTTGTCTGGTCGGCCCCAAAGAAAACCGAAGGCTCAATCGCGCGCAGGTCTGTTTCCACACCGATCTCGGCCCACCACGCCTTGATCAAATCCTGAAGCGTTTGGCGCACCGGGTTGATCGAGGTCTGAAACAGCAAAGACAGCGCCCGGCCATCCTTGTCGCGGATGCCGTCGCCATCGCTGTCCACCCAACCTGCATCGTCCAGCAAGGCGCGGGCGCCGTCCAAATCCTGTGTCAGGCAATCCAACCCGTCCGAGCCGACATAGATGGCAGGCGCCGCGATCAGGTCACAGGCGGGCTGGCCTGCGGGGCCATAGCCAAGCTCTGTCGCCACGCGCCGGTCGATGGCCATGGACAAAGCGCGGGTGACCCGTGGGTCCGACAGGATCGGATGTGCTCCGCCATCGCGGGTCGACCGGGTAGGGCCAAGGGTGGCATCCGGGTCGGTCAGGTTGATCATCAACCGCTCGACCGGCGTGCCCATGGCGCTGATCACCATGCCTTTGCCGCCGGTCTGCATGGTCTTCAGAATGTCGGGGTCGACCTGCAGGTTCCATGCGTAGTCGAACTCTCCGGTTTCCAAAACGGCACGCGCGGCGGACACGGCGTCTCCACCCCCTTTCAGGGTGACCGTCGCGAAACCGGGCTTGCTTGCGTCGCGAAAGCTGGGGTTCATGTCAAAGCTGATGACATCGCCCGCGCGCATATCTGTCACGCGATAAGGGCCTGTGCCGATGGGGCGCAGATTGGCCTCTGAACAGCTTGCGGCCGCGCTGCCAATACAGTCAGAAAACTGTGCTTTTTGCAGGATCGGGCTTTCAAGCCCCACAAATGGCGCAAACGGATAGGGTTTGGGGGTTGCGAATTCCAGCTGAACACGCTGCGCATCCAAGGCGCTCACCGCGGTCACATCGGCAAATTTCGCAGCTTGCTGGCAGGTGGTTTCCTTGTCCATGCAATAGCGCGCCGTGAAGACCACATCATCTGCCGTCACCGGGCTGCCATCGGACCACAAAAGCCCCTCGCGCAGGGTCCATGTGACCTGTGTCATATCCTGCGATATATCCCCATTTTCGCGTGACGGAATATGGGTGGCAAGCCAGGGCATAAGCCGACCGGTTTCGTCATGGCGCGCCAGTGGCTCAAGGATCAACGAGGCCGCTTCGTTGTCTTTCGGCCCGGAGGAAAGATAGGGGTTCAAACTGGTCGGCGCTTGCCAGTAAAGCAGGCGCAGCTCTCCGCCAGCGCCGCGTTCGGCCATGGCACCTACGGGCAGAAGCGACAACAGAATTGCTGCGGCAGGCAGTCTTGGTGTCATTGATGTGATCTCCCCTCAGGCGGTTCATGGGCGCAGGTTTTGTCTGCTATGGTCATGATCTTGGGGAAAATAAGACTATGGAAAACGCGCAGGAATCAAGGATGATCATGCAGTAAATTCGCAAATTTCCAATTTAGTTAAAATTTTAGCGAATTCAAAAAATGCAACCAACGCAAATACTTACCTATGGTTGAGTGGAGCGGCCTCATAGGACCTGACCAAAAGAACAGGTGGCGTTGTTGCGGTGTTGGGTCCGTGCCCAAGAACGTGTCTGGGCGGCTTTCGCTTGACGGCTCACGCCAAATGCGGCCCAGTCTTCGGCAGGATATCCGCGAACAGGAGCCCCCATGCTGGACCAGATTTCCGGGCAGAAATTTCCGATCTCGATGGCCGCGCCCGCGCAGTTTCCGGCCCCCGAGGCTTTCGGATCTGAAACTGATGCCAGCTGTGATGTGGTGGTCATTGGTGGCGGCATCATCGGAGTTTGCGCGGCAGTGTTTCTGGCGCGCGCCGGGCGCCGGGTGACGCTTCTTGAAAAGGGGCGCATTGCTGGCGAGCAAAGCAGTCGCAACTGGGGCTGGATCAGGGTTCAGGGTCGGGATGCGGCTGAAATTCCTATTGCGCTTGAGGCGCGGGCCTTGTGGCAGTCGCTTTCGGCGGAGCTGGATGTTGATATCGGGCTGACGCGCTCTGGCGTCGCCTATCTGGCTGATCATGAACATGAAATGAAGCTTTTTGCCGATTGGTTGCCCGATGGGCAGGCGGCCGGGCTGGACAGTGCTCTTTTGTCAGGTGCCGATTGGGCCTCCAAAATCCCGGCGGCGGCGGCTCGCTGGACGGGGGCGCTGTGGACGGCCTCGGATATGCGGGCTGAACCATTTCTGGCGGTGCCGGCGCTGGCCCGATTGGCGGCGCGCGAAGGGGCTGTGATCCACGAGGGCTGCGCGGTGCGTGGGCTGGACATTCAGGCCGGGCGAGTCTGTGGCGTGGTGACAGAACGGGGCAACATTCGCGCGTCAGAGGTGTTGGTCGCCGCAGGTGCGTGGTCATCGCTGTTTTTGCGGCGTCACGGTGTGACTTTACCGCAGCTTTCGGTGCGCGCCACCGTGGCCCAGACCGCACCGGTCGCAAATGTGTTTGACGGCGCGGCCACCGGCGCAGGGCTGGCGTTTCGGCGGCGCGCGGATGGGGGCTATACGCTCGCCCCGTCCGGGTTTCACGAGTTGTTCCTCGGGCCGGATGCTTTCCGGGCCCTGCCCAAATACGCCGCGCAGTTGCGCAAAGACGTTCTGGGGCGTGCCTATCACCTCGCAGCCCCGCGCGGCTATCCGGATGGCTGGAACACGCCGCGGCGCTGGTCCATGGACGGTCCCAGCCCGTTCGAGGCGATGCGGGTCTTGAACCCCGCCCCAAACACGCGCAAGGTCGAACAGGTGCGACAGGGCTTTCAGGCGGTGTTTCCGCAGCTGGGCGCTGTGCCGATCCAGCGCGCCTGGGCCGGCATGATTGACGTGCTGCCCGACGTGGTGCCTGTCGTGGACCGGATCGACACGCTGCCGGGGCTGACCGTTGCCACGGGCATGTGCGGACATGGGTTTGGTATTGGTCCGGCTTTTGGGCGGATCGTGGCAGATATGATTGAAGGGCGCGCGCCGGGGCATGACATGCAGCGGTTCCGCTTTTCGCGTTTTTCGGATGGATCGCGGCTGGTGCCGGGGCCGGATTTGTAACAGGCGGGCGGGTGCGTCCGGAAAGGGTATAAAATGCCGATCAAGAACCGATTTGCAGAGCTTCACAGCGACATCACCGCGTGGCGGCGGGATTTTCATGCCCACCCGGAACTGATGTTCGACACCCATCGCACGGCCGGGATCGTGGCCGAGAAACTGCGCGCCTTTGGCTGTGACGAGGTGGTCGAAGGGCTTGGGCGCACCGGGGTTGTGGGCGTGATCCGGGGCCGCGCGACAGGGTCGGGTAAGGTTGTGGGCCTGCGCGCCGATATGGATGCGCTGCCCATCGAGGAGGCGACGGGGTTGGACTATGCATCTGAAAATCCTGGAAAAATGCATGCTTGTGGGCATGACGGGCACACGGCCATGCTCTTGGGGGCCGCGCAATACCTGGCCGAGACCCGCAATTTCGACGGCACCTGCGTGGTGATCTTTCAGCCCGCCGAAGAGGGCGGCGGCGGCGGGCGCGTGATGTGTGAAGACGGGTTGATGGACCGTTTCGGCATTCAGGAAGTCTATGGCATGCATAACTGGCCCGGCCAGCCCGCCGGGGCCTTTGCCATTCGCCCCGGCCCGTTTTTCGCGGCCGCCGATCTGTTGGATATTCGCTTTACCGGGCGTGGCGGCCATGCGGCCAAGCCCCATGACACGGTGGACCCGGTGGTGATGGCCGCCAAAGCCGTCAGCGCGCTGCAAACCATCGTGTCGCGCAATGCCGATCCGACCCATCAGGTGGTGGTGTCGATCACATCGGTGGAAACATCGTCGAAGGCGTTCAACGTGATCCCGCAAGAGGTCCATCTGAAAGGCACGGTGCGCACGTTGTCAGAAGAGATGCGCGATCTGGCCGAGGCACGCATTCATGCGATCTGCTCAGGCGTGGCGGATATGTTTGGCGGCGAGGCCCATGTCAGATACGACCGCAACTATCCGGTCATGGTGAACCATGATGCGCAGACCGAATTTGCCGCCCACGTGGCCGCGTCTGTGGCGGGGGACTGCACCGAGGCGCCTTTGGTGATGGGCGGCGAGGATTTCGCCTTCATGCTGGAAGAACGGCCCGGCGCTTATATTCTGGTGGGCAATGGCGACACGGCCGCCGTGCACCACCCGGAATACAACTTCAATGACGACATCATCCCCGAAGGCTGTTCGTGGTGGGCAGAGATTGCCGAACAGCGCATGCCGATCGGTTAAGCTGAGCGTGGCGGAGGGGCGTTGCCCCTCTTGGCTGCGCCAATTCACCCCAAGGTATTTAGAACAAGAAAATGAGGGGGGGCCGGGGTTAGCCGCCGGTGTGGTTCATATGCCGGATGGTCTGGCCCTGAATGCCCTGACGTGAATAGTCGAAATCATGGCCCTTGGGTTTGCGGGCGATGGCGGCGTGGATGGCCTCGGTCAGGGCGGCGTCATCGTCAGAGGCGCGCAGGGGTGCGCGCAAATCCGACATGCCGTCATGGCCCAGGCAGGTATAAAGCTGGCCGGTGCAGCTCATCCTCACCCGGTTGCAGCTTTCGCAGAAATTATGGGTCAGCGGCGTGATGAAGCCGATTTTCTGGCCGGTTTCTTCCAGCCGGACATAGCGGGCGGGGCCACCGGTGCTCTCGTCCAGTTCGCTCAGCGTGAAGCGCGTGGCGAGCTTGTCGGACAGCTCGGTCAGCGGCCAATATTGGTCGATCCTGTTTTCGGTGCCCATATCGCCCATGGGCATCACCTCGATAAAGGTCAGGTCCATGCCTTTATCCGCGCACCAGCTGGTCAGGTCAAAGACCTCGTCTTCGTTGAACCCCTTCAGCGCCACGGCATTGATTTTCACCTTCAGCCCGGCATCCAGGGCCGCATCAATGCCTTTGAGCACCTGCGGCAACCGGCCCCAGCGGGTAATGTCGGCAAATTTGTCTTCGTTGAGCGTGTCGAGCGAGATGTTCACCCGCCGCACGCCCGCCGCGTAAAGATCAGAAGCGAAGCGGTGCAGCTGCGAGCCATTGGTGGTCAATGTCAGCTCGTCCAAGGCGCCACTGTCCAGATGCCGCCCCATGCCTTCGAAAAACCCCATGATCCCCTTGCGCACAAGCGGCTCGCCGCCCGTGATGCGCAGCTTGCGTACGCCCAGCCCGATGAAGGCCGTGCAGATGCGATCCAGCTCCTCCAAGGTCAGAAGGTCCTTTTTGGGCAGGAAGGTCATGTTTTCTGCCATGCAATAGGTGCAGCGAAAGTCACACCGGTCGGTGACGGACAGGCGCAGATAGGTCACAGGGCGTGCAAACGGGTCGAGAAGCTTGGGTGTTTCCATGGTCGGACCCTACGCTTGGGCGCGCGGGCGCGCAAGTCAGCACCGCGTCATTTCAACCGTTGAAAGCGGCGCTGATTTGGGTCACGGTGGGGGTATGAAACAGGTCATTCTCATTTCCGCCTCCTGCCTTGGCATCGCCGGATGTACAGGCATCGACATGAACAACATTCTGCCGCGCCCGCCGCATCTGGTGCAGCCTGCAGGCACGCCAATCGCCGCGCCGAACACGCCGCCTGCGCCGCCGATGAATGCGACCACGGTGAACGAATTTGATACCGCCACCGAGGCCGACAAAATGGCCGCAGTGGCCCCTGCGCCCGCACCGGCGGGATCTTTGGGCACCACGGTTGCCAATCTTGGCGACCCCACCACGCCCGGGTTCTGGGTGGAAACGCCGCTTGTGTCGTCCGAGACCGAGGGCCGGGTGCAATCGAAAGCCACGGGGCGCACGGTGAAAGTGACGCTGCGCCCGACGAATTCTGGCGGCAGCCGCATTTCCTTGTCGGCCTTGCAGCTCTTGGATTTGGACCTTTCGGGCTTGCATGAACTGGTGGTCTTCGGGTCGTGAGCCCTGCCCGCGTGCGGCCGGATGATGCGGGCTGGCTGGCCCTTGGACGTGCGCGCAAGCTGATCGATGAATTTGCGCCGTGGGCAGAGATGCGCGCGGCGTTTTCATGGGATATCCCTGACGATTTCAATATTGCCGAACGCTGTTGTGACAGCTGGGCCGCGGTCGATCCGGACCGGGTGGCGCTGACCCATGTGGATGGGGCGGGGCGCGCTCGGGACTGGACATTCGGGGCACTTAAGGATGGCTCGGACCGATTGGCGTCGGCTTGGCGTGAGGCGGGGGTTCAGCCAGGCGATCGCGTTGCGGTTCTGTTGGGGCAGGGGCCCGAGGCACTGATTGCCCATTTCGCGGGCTACAAGCTGGGCGCGGTGATCTTGCCGCTGTTTACGCTCTTCGGGGCGGATGCTCTGGCCTATCGGCTGGCAGACAGCGCGGCAAAGATTGTCGTCACCAACGCCGAAGGCGTGCAGAAGCTGGCGGATATACGCGACCAACTGCCTGATCTGAAAGCTGTTTATACGGTCGAACCTGCCGCAGGTGCCGCGGATTTCTGGGCCATCCTGAACGCAGCCCCACCTTTGGCCGAACGCGTGATGACCAAGGCCCAAGACCCTGCCGTAATGATCTACACATCGGGCACAACGGGGCCGCCCAAAGGGGTCTTGCATGCGCAGCGGTTCTTGCTTGGGCATCTGCCTTGCATCGAAACCTACAACCCGGATTTTCCACTTGCGGGCGACAAGGGTTGGACGCCCGCTGATTGGGCGTGGATTGGCGGGTTGATGGATCTGGCGCTGCCGTTTCTTTACTATGGCGTGCCCATCGTGTCGCAACGCATGCGCAAATTTGATGCGGCGGCCTGCTATCAGCTGATCGCAGATCACGCCATTCGCAACCTGTTCTTACCGCCCACGGCGCTGAAGCTTTTGCGCCAGTCGGGGGCAGTGCCTGATGGGGTCGCCATTCGATCGATTGGGTCTGGTGGCGAAAGCCTTGGGGCGGGGCTTCTGGACTGGGCACGTGATGCGCTGGGGGTCGAGATCAGCGAGTTCTACGGCCAGACGGAATGCAATTTAGTGATCTCGTCCGTGGCGGCGGCGATGGATGTGAAACCCGGCGCAATGGGGCAGGCCATTCCGGGTCATGACGTCACGCTATTGAACGCGGCCGGGGGCGAATGCGGCCCTGCCGAGATGGGCGAGATTGCCGTCAGGGCAGGTGATCCGGTGATGTTTCTGCGCTATTGGAACCTGCCCGAGAAAACTGCCGAAAAGGTACAGAATGGCTGGCTGCGCACGGGGGATTTGGCGACCCGTGATGAGGATGGCTATTTCACCTTCGCCAGCCGCGATGACGACGTGATCACCTCGGCCGGGTATCGCATTGGGCCAAGCGAAATTGAAAACTGCCTGATGACCCATCCTGATGTCACCATGGCGGCCGTTATTGGCGTGCCGGACCCGTTGCGTACCGAAGCTGTGAAGGCCGTGGTGGTGGTGAAAGACGGGGCCGTTCGCGCGGGGCTGGAGGATCAGCTGACCCACCTGGTGCGCGAGCGGATCAGCCCGCATGTGGCACCGCGCATCGTGGAGTTTGTGGACGAGCTGCCGATGACCACAACCGGCAAGATCATGCGCCGCGCGCTGCGCACAGGTGGCTAACGCGTCTCGGTTTTCCCCTGTCTCAGGCCAAATCGAAACGCTTTAGTCACCCCGTTCGGCCTTGCGTTCTGCGTCGCGCTGATCGCGCCATTCCTGTTTGCGCTTATCCTTGGCCTCTTTTTGCACATGTGCGGGCGGGGGCAGGTGCTTGCGCGCCTCTTTCAGGGCAAAAGGTTTCAGGGATTTTGCGTGAGTTTTCAGGAAACTACGTGCCCGGTCAGCGTCATGCTTTGACAGATCGCGCAGCCACCACGCCACGGCTTTCTGGATGAACCAGTCGGGATCATTCACATAGCCTGCGGCCCAGCCAAGAACGCGATCCCGCGCGGCTTCTTCGTCGGGTTTGGGGTTGTTCTGCTTGGTCCAGGGCAGGGTGATCACCAGTGCGGCGCGCCGGGTCCACATGTGGTCTGAACGGGTCCATGCCTCGACCTGATCCAACCGCGACGGGTCTGCGATCAGACGTTTCTGACCTGCCATGCAGACGTGATCAGCAATGGCCCAGCTGTCAAACTCGGGCACCCAGCTTTGGATCAGCTCCCACACGCCATCGTCAGGGCGTATACGCGCCTGCGTCAGCAGTTTTGCCGCGGCGATGCGGGCTTCAAAGATATCCGTTTTCCACAGCTGATCGGCCAGCGCGACGCGGTCGTCTACGGACAGGCTCTGACGCCAGTCCTTGGTCAGGTCGTTCAGCGCGGGGTTTGGAATGCCCAGAACCTCGCGGTCCTGTTTGTGATAGGCCTTTTGCCCTTCGGCACGGCCCGGCTCAATCTGGGCATTTAGCGCGGCAAGCGCGTCATCAAGGGTCATTCGACAGTCACCGATTTGGCAAGGTTGCGGGGTTGGTCTACATCGGTGCCCTTGGCGATGGCCGTGTGATAGGCCAAAAGCTGTGCGGGAATGGCATAGAGGATGGGTTGAATAAGCTCGGGGGCTTCGGGCAGGGCGAGGGTTTCCCACACGCCGTCCCCGGCCTCGCTCGCGGCGCGGGCGTCTGACACCAGAACCACGCGTCCGCCACGCGCCATCACCTCTTGCATGTTCGATACGGTCTTGTCGAAGAGCCCGTCATGAGGCGCCATGACCACGGTGGGGGTGGCTTTGTCGACCAGCGCGATGGGGCCGTGTTTCAGCTCGCCTGATGCATAACCTTCGGCGTGTATATAGCTGATTTCCTTCAGTTTAAGCGCGCCTTCAAGGGCCAGAGGAAACATCTGGCCGCGCCCCAGAAACAGCACGTCGCGCGCTTCGGCCAGCTTTTCGGCAATCGCTTTGGTCGCGGTGTCGATGGTCAATGCGTGGCTCATAAGTCCGGGCAGCTGGCGCAATTCGGCAAGGTGGGTGGCAAGGCCCGCGTCATCCAGATGGCCACGATCATGGGCGGCTTTCAGCGCCATGATGGCGAAGCTTGTCAGCTGACAGGTGAAGGCTTTGGTCGATGCCACCGAGACCTCGACGCCTGCGTGGATTTCCACCGCCACATCGCTTTCGCGCGCGATCGAGCTTTCGGGCACGTTGATCAGCGACAGGATCTTGTCGGCCTTGCCTTGCGCATAGCGCAGAGCGGCCAGCGTATCGGCGGTTTCGCCCGATTGGCTTACAAAAACGCCCAGCGTTTTCGGTGCGAAAGGGGCCTCGCGGTAGCGGAACTCCGACGCCACATCGATATCAACCGGCAGGCGGGCATAGTGTTCAAACCAGTATTTTGCGACAAGCCCCGCGTAATAGGCGGTGCCGCAGGCCACGATGGACAGGCGGTCTACATCTGCGAAATTGATCCCGCCCAGATCCATGGTGATCTGATCACCGGCAACATAGGCTTCCAGAACCTCGCCCACCACGGTGGGCTGCTGGGCAATTTCCTTCGCCATATAGTGTTTATAGCCGCCTTTTTCGATCCGCGCGGCGTCCAGTTTCACCTGTTTCATCGGGCGGTTGGCGCGGCGGCCCTCGGCGTCAAAAATCTCGGCGCCCGCGCGGGTGATGACGGCCCAGTCGCCTTCCTCCAGATAGGTGATCTTGTCGGTCATCGGGGCCAGCGCGATGGCGTCGGAACCCACGAACATTTCGCCGTCGCCATGACCGATGGCCAAGGGGCTGCCCTTGCGCGCCGCGATCATCAGATCGTCTTCGCCGTCAAACAGGAAGCACAGCGCAAAGGCTCCGTCCAGCTTGGCCAGAGTGGCCGCAACCGCGTCTTTCGGAGATTTTCCTTGCGCCACAAAGTGTTGCGCCAGAAGGGCGACCGTTTCCGTGTCGGTTTCGGTGCAAAATTCCAGCCCTTCGCTGGCCAGCTCTTCACGCAATTCGCGGAAGTTCTCGATAATGCCGTTATGCACCACCGCGACCGAGCCCGCGCGATGAGGGTGGGCGTTGTCGGTTGTGGGCGCGCCATGGGTGGCCCAGCGGGTGTGGCCGATGCCGGATTTGCCGGCGAGGGGCTCGTGTACCAGATGATCTGACAGGTTCACCAGCTTGCCGACGGCGCGGCGGCGGCCAAGTGCGCCGTCTTTGTTGATCGTGGCGATGCCTGCGCTGTCATAGCCGCGATATTCCAGCCGTTTCAGCGCCTCGACCAGAATGGGCGCGGCCTCGTGGTTTCCCAGAACCCCTACAATACCACACATTTTCAGGACCCTTTCTGGCGTCTGGCCTTGGCGGCCTTTAACTTTTCGAACAATTTCACCGCAAGGCCCGGTTTGATCTCGATCTTGGCGCGGCCTACGGCCATGGCACCTGCGGGCACGTTCTTTGTGACCACGGTGCCGGTGGCGGTCATCGCCTCGTCCCCGACGGAAACCGGTGCCACAAGACAGGTGTTGGACCCTATGAAAGCCCGCGCGCCGATGTCCGTGTGGTGTTTCGAGACGCCATCATAATTGCAGGTGATGGTGCCCGCGCCGATATTTGCCTCGGCCCCCACGCGGGCGTCGCCCACGTAAGACAGGTGGTTCACCTTGGCGCCTTCTTCGATCTGCGCGTTCTTGATTTCCACGAAATTGCCGATCTTGGCGTCTTCGGCCAGTTCTGCGCCGGGGCGCAAGCGGGCATAGGGGCCGACCACACCGCCGCGCGACACATGACATCCTTCCAGATGAGAAAACGCGCGAATGCGGGTGTCGCTTTCGATGGTCACGCCAGGCCCGAAGACCACGTTGGGTTCCACCACCGTGTCACGGCCAATCACCGTGTCATGCGAGAAGTATACCGTGTCGGCAGCCACCAGAGTGACGCCATTTTCCATCGCCTCAGTGCGGGCGCGGGTCTGAAACACGTCCTCGGCCGCGGCCAGTTCGGCGCGTGCATTGATGCCCATGGTTTCGGCTTCGTCACAGGTGACCACGCGGGCAGACAGGCCACGCGCGCGGGCGATCCCGATGATATCGGTCAGGTAGTATTCCTCGGCAGCGTTGTCATTGCCAACCCCGTCTATCAGATCAAAGAGGGTCGACGCCTTTGCAGCAACAACGCCGCTGTTACAAAGCGTTACAGCACGCTCTTCATCTGTCGCATCCTTGAATTCGACGATCCGTTCCAGCGCGTTGTCTTGCGTGATCAACCGCCCATAGCGGCCCGGATCGGTGGCCTCGAACCCCAAGACAACCACATCTGCCCCGCCTGCGCGTTCGGCGGCCATGGCCTCCAGCGTTTCGGGGCGAATAAAGGGCGTGTCACCGTAAAGCACGATCGCGTCACCGTCGAACCCGTTCAAAGCGTCGCGGGCTTGCGCAACCGCATGGGCGGTGCCCAACTGCTCGGTCTGCTCGGCGATGATGATGTCCGGGTCCAGCGCGCGGGCGGCTTTGCCCACGGTCTCGGCGCCATGGCCGACGACCAAGACAGCGCGTTCAGGGTCCAGCATCGCACCCGAGGCCAACGCATGGGCAAACAGCGGCGCGCCGGCCACCTCGTGCATCACCTTGGGAAGGTCTGAATTCATTCGTGTCCCTTTGCCAGCGGCAAGGACAATCAGGGCTGTCGCCATGTCGATCTGCTCTTTCAATTCCTTTTGGCCCGTTTTACCCCTTGAGGCGTGGCCCGCAAGGGCGTTCTTGTTCAATTAACCTTACGCCAGATTACAGGGCTGGGCGAGGGTTTGCCGATAGGAGTGGCGCGATGGGCGGAAATGAACGACGCACGGTGATCTTTGATCTGGACGGCACGCTGGCGGATACCTCGGGCGATCTGATCGCTGCGGCCAATGCCTGTTTTGACGCGCTGGGGCAGGGCGCGCCGCTGGACCCGGTGGCGGATGCGCTGACCGCCTTTCATGGCGGGCGGGCGATGTTGCGGCTTGGATTTGAACGGCTTCATGGCGCGGCAGATGAGGCGCTGATTGATCGCGAGTTTCCCAATCTGCTAACTGCCTATGGCGCAGATATCGACCGGCATACGGTGATCTACCCCGGCGCGATGGAGGCGGTCGGGCGGCTGCATCAGGCGGGCTATGGCGTGGGCATCTGCACCAACAAGCCCGAAGGCCTTGCGCGCACACTTCTGACCCGGCTGGGCATTTTGGATCAGTTCACCTCGCTCATCGGCGCCGACACGCTGCCCACACGAAAACCCGACCCCGCCCCGTTTTTTGCCGCCGTGAAAGGCGCAGGGGGCGATCCGGCGCAGGCGCTTTTGGTGGGGGATACGGTCACGGATCGCGATACGGCAAAGGCCGCGGGCGTGCCGTGCATCCTTGTGGGGTTTGGTCCCGAAGGCCCCGGCGTGGCGCGGCTCGCGCCCGAGGCGATGCTGGATCATTATGATGCGCTGGACGAGGTCGTCGCGCGGTTAATCGGATAGATGTCGGGTGCGGCGCGGGGGCAAGGGTCGATCCCTTGGTCCCGCGCGCCCATTGACCCCGAAAGGGTGCGCGCGCAAGGTCACCATATGACAGAACGATTCACCGGAAATTTCACCCAGCAGGACCCCATTCCAGACGATGGGATTGCTGCCGCGCTGGATGTGCTGCGACACGGGCGTCTGCACCGATATAACGAGGCACCGGGCGAGACATCTCATACGGCCTTGCTGGAGCAGGAATTTGCGCAGCTCATGGGCGCAGATTACGCGCTGGCGGTGTCCTCGGGCGGCTACGCCATCGCCACGGCCCTGCGTGCGCTGGGGGTCGGCGCAGGCGACGAGGTTTTGACCAACGCCTTCACCCTAGCCCCGGTGCCCGGCGCGATTGCCTCGGTTGGCGCGTCCCCCGTCTTTGTTGGCGTGACCCAAGCGCTGACCATTGACCTTGATCATTTGGCAAAGCTGGTGGCCCCAGAGGATGCGCCGCGCGTTCTGCTTCTGAGCCACATGCGCGGGCATATCTGCGATATGGACCGGCTGATGGCGATTTGTGACGCGGCCGGGGTGCGCGTGATCGAGGATTGCGCCCACACGATGGGCGCGCGGTGGAACGGGGTTTTGTCCGGGCGTCACGGCGTGATGGCCGCCTATTCGACCCAGACCTATAAGCATGTGAATTCCGGCGAGGGCGGGTTGCTTGTTTCGGATGATCCAGACCTGATGGCGCGTGCGATCATCCTGTCAGGCAGCTATATGCTCTATGAGCGCCATCTGGCCGGCCCACCGCCCGAAGCCTTTGAGAAGGTGAAATATGTCACGCCCAATATTTCCGGCCGCATGGACAATTTGCGCGCGGCGATCCTGCGGCCTCAGCTGGCCAAACTGAACCAGCAATGCGCGGCTTGGAACGCGCGCTACCGCGTGGTCGAGGAAGGGTTGCGGCACACGCCCGGCCTGACGGTGATCGACCGGCCCGAGGCCGAGGACTATGTGATGTCCTCGTTCCAGTTTCTGCTTTTGGACTGGTCCGATGCCGATGTGCTGGAGGTCGTGTCGCGCTGCGCGGATCGCGGGGTGGAGCTGAAATGGTTCGGCGGTGCCGAGCCTGCCGGTTTCACCAGCCGATATGACAGCTGGCGCTATGCCGATACGCCAGAGCTGCCGGACACAGATCGCATCCTGAGGGGCATTCTTGACCTGCGCCTGCCTTTGACCTTCAGTCTGGACGATTGCGCGCTGATCGCCCGGATTATCCGGGATGTGGTCGCAATCACTCATCAATCCCGCTCTTAAAGCCCCCGTTTCCAATTCGTGACGCTGCGTGAATTTGCGCGGCTGTTGACGCGAATCGTGCTTTCGGCGCATTAACTGAACAAGCGTTCAATAATGCGATCCTGAATATCAGATCCGAGAAGGAAGCGGCACATGTTCAACAACTCCATGAATTTCGACCTGGGCGAAGACGTCAACGCAATCCGCGAGATGGTGCATCGCTATGCGCAGGACCGGATCAAACCCATTGCTGCCGAAGTGGACCAGAAAAACGCCTTTCCCAACGAGCTGTGGAAAGAGTTCGGCGAGCTGGGCCTTCTGGGGGTGACCACGCCTGAGGAGTATGGCGGGTCGGACATGTCCTATCTGGCGCATGTTGTGGCGGTGGAAGAGATCGCGCGGGCCTCGGCCTCGGTGTCGCTGTCCTACGGCGCGCATTCGAACCTCTGCGTGAACCAGATCCGCCGCAATGCGACCGACGAGCAGAAGGCGAAATACCTGCCCAAGCTCTGTTCAGGTGAACATGTTGGTGCGCTGGCCATGTCCGAAGCAGGCGCTGGATCGGATGTTGTGTCGATGAAGCTGCGCGCCGAGAAGCGCAATGGCTACTACGTGCTGAACGGCACCAAGTTCTGGATCACCAACGGCCCGGACGCCGACACGCTGGTGGTTTACGCCAAGACCGACCCCGACGCTGGCCCCAAGGGCATCACGACCTTCATTATTGAGAAGGGCATGAAGGGCTTCTCGACGTCCGAGCATTTCGACAAGATGGGTATGCGCGGGTCAAACACCGCCGAACTGATCTTTGAAGACGTGGAAGTGCCGTTTGAAAACGTGCTGGGCGAAGAAGGCAAAGGCGTGAAGGTGCTGATGTCGGGTCTGGACTATGAACGCGTGGTTCTGTCGGGCATTGGCACAGGCATCATGGCTGCGTGCCTCGATGAAATCATGCCCTATATGAAAGAGCGCAAGCAGTTTGGTCGCCCCATCGGGGACTTCCAGCTGATGCAGGCGAAAATCGCCGACATGTACACCGCGATGAACTCGGCGCGGGCTTATGTTTACGAGGTTGCCAAGGCCTGTGACCGGGGTGAAGTGACCCGTCAGGACGCTGCTGCCTGTGTGCTCTATGCCTCGGAAGAAGCGATGAAACAGGCACACCAAGCCGTGCAGGCTATGGGGGGCGCCGGCTTCATGAACGAAACGCCAGTGAGCCGCATTTTCCGCGACGCCAAGCTGATGGAGATCGGGGCAGGGACGTCCGAAATCCGTCGCATGCTGATTGGTCGCGAACTGATGAGCGCGCAGTGATGCGCAAGTCGTCACTTGTCCTGTCCTTGATCCTGACCATGGCCAGCCCGGCCATGGCGCAGGATATGACCTACAGCTTCCATCCCACGACGGATTGCCTGTCGGCCATGGGGGAAGACGGCGACCCTATGCGCTGCGTGGGGTCCGCTGCCAACTACTGCATGGAAGCGACCGAGGGCGGTATGAGCACCGTCGGCATGTCGTCCTGCCTTGGGCACGAGCTCGAGGATTGGGATCGCCGCCTGAACCGTGCTTACGGTCTTCTTATGACCCGTTTGAAGGCCGAGGACGAGGAGATGGCGGTTCTCGGATCGTCTGCACCCAAGCAAGCGCCTGCGTTGAAAGAGATGCAGCGCGCCTGGATCACGTTCCGCGACCGCTCGTGTGACTATGAACGTAGCAAATGGGGTGGGGGCACGGGCGGAGGCCCGGCAGCTGTTTCCTGCCATCTGTTTTTGACGGCGCGCCAAGCCCTGTCGCTGGAAAGTGACATGAATGGATATGGCGACACTATCTGCAACCACGAAGGATGCTGAGATGAAACTACAATCCCAAGCAACCCCCGGATCCGAGGCGTATAAAGCCAATCGCGAGGGCCATCTTGAAGCCTTGAAAGTGGTGGCCGATGCTGCCGAGGCCGCTGTTGGCGGCGGCGGGCAGAAATCCCGTGATCGCCACCTGAGCCGCGGCAAGATGCTGCCGCGTGATCGCGTGTCGAACCTTTTGGACCCCGGGTCTCCCTTCCTTGAGGTCGGCGCAACGGCGGCCCACGGCATGTATGACAATGCAGCCCCTTGTGCGGGTGTGGTGGCCGGCATCGGTCAGGTGCATGGTCAGGAATGCATGATCGTGTGTAACGATGCGACCGTAAAGGGTGGCACCTATTTCCCGATGACGGTGAAAAAGCACCTGCGCGCGCAAGAGATCGCGGAAGAGTGCAACCTTCCCTGCATCTATCTGGTCGACAGCGGCGGCGCGAACCTGCCGCAACAGGACGAGGTCTTCCCGGATCGCGACCACTTTGGCCGGATTTTCTACAATCAGGCCCGCATGTCCGCCAAAGGCATCCCGCAGATCGCGGTGGTGATGGGGTCCTGTACGGCGGGTGGCGCCTATGTGCCCGCCATGTCGGATGTGACCATCATCGTGAAAGAGCAGGGCACGATTTTCCTTGCGGGTCCCCCACTGGTGAAGGCCGCAACGGGCGAGGTTGTCTCCGCCGAAGACCTTGGCGGCGGCGACGTGCACACGCGTCTGTCGGGCGTGGCAGATTATCTGGCCGAGGATGACGCCCATGCGTTGGCGCTGGCCCGTCGGGCCGTGGAAAGCCTGAACCGCGAGAAACCTGCGACCGTTAAGTGGCAGGAACCGGAAGAGCCGCTTTATGACGCCGAAGAGCTTCTGGGCGTTGTGCCTGCCGACCTGAAAACACCCTATGACATCCGCGAAGTGATCGCGCGCATCGTGGACGGTTCGCGCTTTGACGAGTTCAAGCCGCGCTTTGGCGAGACCCTCGTCACCGGCTTTGCCCATCTGAAAGGCTGCCCCATCGGGATCATCGCCAATAACGGTGTGATCTTCTCGGAGGCCGCGCAGAAAGGCGCGCATTTCGTGGAGCTGTGCAGTCAGCGCAATATCCCGCTGGTCTTCTTGCAAAATATCACGGGCTTCATGGTGGGCCGCAAATACGAAAACGAAGGCATTGCCCGTCACGGCGCCAAAATGGTGACCGCTGTGGCCACCACGAACGTTCCCAAAGTGACCATGGTTGTGGGCGGCTCTTATGGCGCGGGCAACTACGGCATGGCCGGTCGCGCCTATCAGCCGCGCTTCATGTGGACATGGCCAAATTCGCGCATCTCGGTGATGGGCGGCGAACAGGCGGCAGGCGTGTTGGCCACCGTGAAACGGGATGCCATCGAACGTCAGGGCGGCACCTGGTCGGCCGAGGAAGAAGCCAGTTTCAAGCAACCCACCATTGATATGTTCGAGGAACAAAGCCACCCGCTCTACGCCTCGGCACGCCTGTGGGATGACGGGGTGATCGACCCGCGCAAATCGCGCGAAGTGCTCTACCTGTCGCTTTTGGCCGCTTTGAACGCGCCCATCGAAGAAACCAAGTTTGGCGTCTTCCGCATGTAACGCTGCTGCCTTTCTTCTTGGCTCAAATACCTTCGGGGGCCGACAGTGCCCAACGCCTCCGCCCGACAAAAGGAACAGAAATATGTTCACGAAAATCCTGATTGCCAACCGAGGCGAGATTGCCTGCCGCGTGATTGACACCGCCCGCAAACTGGGCGTGGCCACCGTGGCCGTCTACTCGGACGCTGACGCAGATGCGCGCCATGTGAAAATGGCCGACGAGGCTGTGCATATCGGCCCGCCGCAGCCCGCGCAGTCCTACCTTTTGGGCGACCGCATCATTCAGGTGGCGCTGGACACCGGTGCGCAGGGCATTCACCCGGGCTATGGCTTTCTGTCGGAAAACCCCGACTTCGTGGAAGCGATTGAAAAAGCCGGTCTGACCTTCATCGGTCCCTCGGCAGACGCAATCCGCAAAATGGGTCTGAAAGACGCCGCCAAGAAGCTGATGGTCGAGGCAGGCGTGCCCGTCGTGCCCGGCTATCACGGCGAGGATCAGGACCCCGCGCTGCTGGCCGCCGAGGCCGACAAGATGGGTTACCCGGTGCTGATCAAAGCTGTGGCGGGCGGCGGTGGCAAGGGCATGCGCCGCGTGGACGATCCCGCCGATTTCGCCGATGCGCTGGCCTCCGCACAGGGCGAGGCACAAACCGCCTTCGGCAATGCCGATGTGCTGGTCGAAAAATACATCCTGTCCCCGCGCCATATCGAGGTGCAGGTCTTTGGGGACGGCACCCATGCGGTGCACCTGTTTGAGCGTGACTGTTCGCTGCAACGTCGCCACCAGAAGGTGATTGAAGAAGCCCCCGCGCCGGGTATGACGCCCGAGGTCCGCGAAGCCATGGGCATGGCAGGCGTGCGCGCCGCCGAGGCCATCGGTTATAAGGGCGCGGGTACGGTTGAATTCATCGTGGACGGCGCGAATGGTCTGCGCACCGATGGGTTCTGGTTCATGGAAATGAACACGCGCCTGCAGGTGGAACACCCGGTCACGGAAGAAATCACCGGCGTCGATCTGGTGGAATGGCAGCTGCGCGTGGCCTCGGGCGAAGGTCTGCCCAAAAGGCAGGACGAGCTGACCATCACCGGCCATTCGTTTGAAGCGCGCCTTTATGCCGAGGACGTGCCCAAGGGCTTCCTGCCTGCCACCGGCACATTGAGCCACCTGAAGTTTCCCGAAGGTGCGCGCGCGGATACGGGCGTCAGGGCAGGCGACACGATCAGCCCCTTCTATGACCCGATGATTGCCAAGCTGACGGTGCATGCAGGATCACGCGCGGCCGCGCTGCGCATGTTGTCATCAGCCCTGTCCAAGACCGAAGTGGCCGGATCGGTCACCAACCTGGCCTTTCTTGGCGCGCTGACCCGTCACGAAGGGTTTGCGAGCGGCGATGTCGACACAGGCTTGATTGACCGCGATCTGGAGGCACTGATCCACGAGCCGGGGCCAACCCTTGCCGATATTGGCGCGGCTGCGCTTTGTGCGCTGGACCTGCTCAAACGCAAGGGCACGGGCTTCACGCTGTGGGGCGGGCTCAATCATTTCGTGACCCTGACCCATGCCGAGGACACTTATGAGGTCGTCGTCACCTCGCACGGGGCGGATCGCCATGTGATCACCGTTGGCGAGGACAGCATCGAGGCCACCTGCCTGAACGGCCAGTGGAAGATGGGCGAAGACCGTGGTCCGCGCGTGGCCAAGGCGGGCAATGTCGTGACTGTCTTTGCGCAATCCGGGCTGGAGTTCCACGTGGCCGATCCGCTGGATCAGGATGTGGGCGCTGGTGCGGGTGCGGGCGTGATCGAAGCGCCCATGCCGGGCCTTGTGAAGGCCGTCTTTGCGAAAGCGGGCCAAGAAGTGAAAGAAGGCGACCGCCTTGCGATCCTTGAGGCGATGAAGATGGAGCATTCGCTGGAAGCTGCGCGTGACGGCGTTGTGGCCGAAGTGCTCTGCGCTGATGGCGATCAGGTTGAAGCGGGCGCGCCGCTCATTCGTCTGGAAGATGAAGAGGAGGACGCATGACCTTCCGTCTGCACCATGTACAATATGGACGCTCTGTCCGGGTTCTGTGGCTCATCGAAGAGATCGGGCTGGAGGATATTCTGGGCGAACCGCTTGACGTGGTCGAATACCAGATCGGCTCGCGCGAGATGTATGAAAGCAACCTGCGCAACGTCTCGCCCGCCACCCGCATCCCGGCGCTGGAAATCGGTGATATCTCCATGTCGGAAAGCGGCGCGATCGTCGAATATCTGACCGAGACCTATGCGCCCGCGCTGGGCGTTGCGGCGGGGCAGCTGGGTCGTGTGGAATATCTGCAGTGGATTCACTATGCCGAAACCATGGCCAGCCTGATCGAGCAGCTGAACCTGCAAATGGTGTTCCTGCGCCCGCCCGCAAAAGCCAGCCCTGTTGTGCTGAAGCTGAACGTGGCGCGGCTGAGACACGTGATGGCAGGGCTGGAGGCACGGCTTGAAGGGCGCGCGTGGCTTTTGGACAGCGGCTTTTCAGCGGCGGATATCATGATGGGCTTTAACATCTTCGCAGCACCCTACTATGTGAAGCTCGACGATTTCCCGAACCTCTCTGCCTATAAGGCGCGTATCGAAGCGATGCCGTCCTATCAGCGCGTAATCGCCCGCGAAGGGGAACAGAGGTTTTACGCGCAGGATTTCTATCCTGTGCCCACAGAATGATGAAAGCAGGATAACCCCATGGACTACGTGGAAATTTTCGAAGTCGGCCCGCGTGACGGTCTTCAGAACGAAAAGCGCCAAATCCCCACGGCAGAGAAAATTGCGCTGGTGGATCTGTTGTCCGGCGCAGGCTTTCGCCGCATTGAAGTGGCCAGTTTCGTCAGCCCCAAATGGGTGCCGCAAATGGCGGATAGCGCCGATGTGCTGGCGGGGATCACCCGTGCAGATGGCATCTCCTATGCGGCGCTGACCCCGAACCTGCGCGGGTTCGAAGGCGCGGTGGCAGCCAATGCCGACGAGATCGCCATTTTCGGATCGGCCTCTGAGGGGTTCTCCAAGGCCAATATCAACTGCACCATCGCCGAAAGCCTTGAGCGCTTCCAGCCGGTCGCCGATGCGGCGCGCGCCGCTGGCATCCCGATGCGCGGCTATATTTCCTGCGTGACCGATTGCCCCTTTGATGGCGCCACACCGCCCGCACAGGTCGCTTGGGTCGCCAAGGAGCTGCTCGCCATGGGCTGCTATGAAATCTCGCTGGGGGACACGATTGGCAAAGCCACGCCCGAGAGTATCGCGCCGATGCTGGACGCCGTGCTGGGCGAGGCGGACGCGGATCGCTTTGCCGGTCACTATCATGACACGGGCGGGCGAGCTTGTGACAATGTCGAGGTTTCGCTTGAGAAGGGTCTGCGCGTTTTTGATGCCGCCGTAGGCGGTTTGGGCGGTTGCCCCTACGCGCCGGGCGCACAGGGCAATGTGGCCACTGAGGCGGTGCACGACCGGGTGACCGCTCTTGGTTACACGACCGGGCTGGACCGGGACATTCTGGAACAAGCTGCCCAGATGGCGCGGCAGATGCGGGCAGGGGAGTGACCATGGGTTACGAGACGATTTCAATCACCACCGACGCGCGTGGCGTGGCCACGTTGCTTCTGGACCGGGCGGACAAGCACAACGCCATGTCAGCCAAGATGATCGAGGAACTGACCGACGCGGCCCATGCGCTGGGCGCGGATGACGCGGTGCGCGTTGTGATCCTGACCGGCGACGGCAAAAGCTTCTGTGCAGGCGGCGATCTGCGCTGGATGCAGGACCAGATGGCGGCAGACCCGGTGACCCGTGGGGTCGAGGCCAAGAAGCTTGCCATGATGCTGAATGCGCTGAATGAAATGCCCAAACCGCTGATCGCGCGGGTGCAGGGGCAGGCGTTTGGCGGTGGGGTCGGCATGGCCTCGGTGTCGGATGTGTCCATCGGGGTCATGGGGTCGAAATTTGGTCTGACCGAGACCCGGCTGGGCCTGATCCCGGCGACCATCGGCCCCTACGTGCTGGCCCGTCTGGGCGAAGCAATGGCGCGGCGCGTCTTCATGTCTGCACGGATTTTTGACGCGGAGGAGGCCGTGACGCTGGGGCTCTTGGCCAAAGCTGTGGCACCCGAGGATCTGGATGCGGCGATCGAGGCCGAGGTGAAACCTTACCTGTCCGTCGCCCCCGGCGCGGTGGCCGAAGCCAAAGCGCTGGCGCGTCGTCTAGGCCCGCCGATCACCGAAGAGATCATCGACGAAACCATCGCGGGGCTGGTCGCGCGCTGGGAAAGCGCTGAGGCGCAGGAAGGCATCGCCGCCTTCTTTGAGAAACGAAAACCCAGCTGGCTGGGCTGACGGGCTCCAAGGCGGTTTATGCGCTCGGGGTGGGGTGTGGTCGCAAAGACCGCGCCCTGCCTTTCGCATGGCGCGCTTCTAAAGCGTTTCGACTTATTGTTGAGGCACAACAATGAGACGAAACGCGCGGGACCTACCCACGTTTTGGGCGTTTCGAAATCAACTTGTGTCTGGAGTTAATCTCGAAACGCTTTAAGGCAGGTCAGCGGGTCAATCGGTTATTCAGGCAAGCAGTCTGGCGGGTGGTGAGGCCGATGGTTGGAGCGGTGCTCTGGCGAGACTCACTTCACGCCGCGGCAGGCCGCTGATGCTGCACATGCTCAATTTTTTGATCCGGCACGGGCGATTTTTGTTTAACACGTGATGCTCTTCGCGCGCGCAAACCGCCGGGGAAGTCACCGAAACCCCTTTCTTTCAAAGGCATCGGGCGCTGTGCTGACAGGTGCTGGCGCTCTCATTCAAATTCACGAATGCGACGGCCTCTTGGTTGACCCTGACACGGTGCGGCGGTAAACCGCAGATAGCTAGCGAAAGGCGGGAAAACCGCTTTAAAAGGAGCCACACGTGGAAGACCTTCTCAGGGAATACCTCCCCATCATCATTTTCCTCGGACTAGCCATTGTTATCGGCCTTGTGCTGATCCTCGCCGCCGTTGTGCTGGCAGTCCGCAATCCTGACCCCGAAAAACTTAGTGCTTACGAATGCGGTTTCAATGCCTTCGATGACGCACGGATGAAGTTTGACAGCCGGTTTTATCTGGTTGCGATCCTGTTCATCATTTTCGATCTGGAAATTGCTTTCCTGTTCCCCTGGGCCGTGGCCTTCAAGGATGTGGGGCTTGTCGGTTTCTGGTCGATGATGGTTTTCCTGGGCGTGCTGACCATCGGCTTTGCCTATGAATGGAAGAAAGGGGCTCTGGAATGGGAGTGATGCCAGAGAAAATCCAAACCGGAGCCAATACGGCTGGCGGTGACCGCGAACACGCGACCCGTCTTCTGAACGAACAGCTGGCCGACAAGGGCTTTTTGCTGACCTCAACGGATGACATCATCAACTGGGCGCGTACCGGTTCGCTGCACTGGATGACCTTCGGTCTGGCCTGCTGCGCGGTCGAGATGATGCATTCGGCCATGGCGCATTATGACCTTGAGCGTTTCGGCACCGCGCCGCGCGCCTCTCCGCGTCAGTCGGACCTGATGATCGTGGCCGGCACGCTGACCAACAAGATGGCACCGGCGCTGCGCAAGGTTTACGACCAGATGCCTGATCCGCGCTATGTGATCTCGATGGGGTCCTGTGCGAATGGCGGTGGGTATTACCACTATTCCTATTCGGTTGTGCGCGGCTGTGACCGTATCGTGCCCGTGGACGTCTATGTGCCCGGCTGCCCCCCGACCGCCGAGGCGCTGCTTTACGGCATCCTGCAACTGCAACGCAAAATCCGCCGCACCGGCACGATCGTGAGGTAAACGATGAGTGAAGCCCCGATTACCGAAAGCCTGAACGAACTTGGCGCCGCCATCGAGGCAAAGCGCCCCGATTGCGTCCTGAGCTGGGATGTGACCCGCGATGAGCTGACTGTGAATGTGCCGCTGTCGGGCATTCCGGCCTTCATCGAGTTTCTGAAGACGGACAAGGCGTGCCGCTTCTCGACCCTCGTGGATGTGACGGCCGTGGATTACCCGGCGCGCGAAGAGCGCTTTGATGTCGTCTATCACTTCCTGTCGATGTACACCAACCAGCGCATCCGCGTGAAAGTGGCTGTGCGCGAGGACGAGATGGTGCCCTCGATCACCGAGGTGCATAAATCGGCCAACTGGTTTGAACGCGAAGTCTTCGACATGTTCGGCATCCTGTTTTCAGGCCACCCGGATCTGCGCCGCATCCTGACGGATTACGGTTTCTCGGGTTACCCGCTGCGCAAGGATTTCCCGACCACGGGCTATACCGAGCTGCGCTATGACGAGGTCGAGAAACGCGTGGTCTATGAACCCGTGACGCTGACACAGGACTATCGCCAGTTTGACTTCATGTCGCCGTGGGAGGGTGCAAACTACATCCTGCCCGGAGACGAGAAGGGCGAAGAGGCCAAGGGCTGAGAGACGACGTGAGCGGGCAGGTTTTCATACTCCTGATCTGGGCAACCCTGACCGGCCTTTCGGGCTGGTTCGCTCTGAACCGCGCCCGCGCGGCGACCCAAACGACACGACTTGCAAGCACTGCGCCCGGCGCGCTGCCCACCAAATGGACCCAGAAGAGGGTGAAAGCATGATGGACGGATCCAAGAACTTCGATGACGCCCTGACCGGCGAACAGAAGATCCGCAATTTTAACATCAACTTCGGGCCTCAGCACCCGGCAGCCCACGGCGTGCTGCGCATGGTGCTGGAGCTGGACGGCGAGATTGTCGAACGCGCTGACCCGCATATCGGCCTTCTGCACCGTGGCACCGAAAAGCTGATGGAAAGCCGCACTTACCTGCAGAACCTGCCCTATTTCGACCGTCTGGATTACGTGGCGCCGATGAACCAGGAACATGCCTGGTGTCTGGCCATCGAAAAGCTGGCCGGCATTGAAGTGCCGCGCCGTGGTCAGCTGATCCGTGTGCTCTATTCGGAAATCGGTCGCATTCTGAACCACCTTCTGAACATCACCACACAGGCGATGGACGTGGGCGCGCTGACCCCGCCGCTTTGGGGTTTTGTCGAACGCGAAGCCCTGATGGGCTTTTACGAACGCGCCTGTGGCGCCCGTCTGCACGCGAATTATTTCCGCCCCGGCGGTGTGCATCAGGACCTGCCGCCCGAACTGATCGACGATATCGAGGCATGGGCGAAGGCATTCCCCAAGCGCATCGACGACATTGACGGGCTTCTGACCGAAAACCGTATCTTCAAGCAGCGCAACGCCGACATCGGCGTGGTCACCGAAGAAGAGATCCTTGATTGGGGTTTCTCGGGTGTGATGGTGCGCGGCTCTGGTCTGGCTTGGGATTTGCGCCGTGCGCAGCCCTACGAATGCTATGACGAGTTCGACTTCCAGATCCCCGTGGGCAAGAACGGCGACTGCTATGACCGCTATCTTGTGCGCATGGAAGAAATGCGCCAGTCGCTGTCGATCATCCTTCAGGCCGTTGAAAAACTGCGCGCCCCCGAAGGGCAGGGCGATGTTATGGCCCGCGGCAAGCTGTCCCCGCCCAAACGTGGCGAGATGAAGCAGTCGATGGAAAGCCTGATCCACCATTTCAAACTTTACACCGAGGGCTTCAAACTGCCCGAGGGTGAAGTTTATGCCGCTGTCGAGGCTCCGAAAGGCGAATTTGGCGTCTTCCTGGTCTCGGATGGCACGAACAAACCCTACCGCTCGAAAATCCGCGCGCCCGGGTATCTGCATCTTCAGGCCATGGACCACGTGGCCGGAGGCCACCAACTGGCCGACGTCGCCGCCATCATCGGCACCATGGACGTCGTGTTTGGGGAGATCGACCGCTAATGCTTCGCCGTTTGCATCATGAACAGCCCGAAAGCTTTGCTTTCACGCCAGCCAACCTTGCATGGGCGGAAGGGCAGATTACGAAATACCCCGAGGGGCGTCAGGCCTCGGCGGTGATCCCGCTTTTGTGGCGGGCACAGGAACAGGAAGGCTGGCTGACGAAGCCTGCGATTGAAGCTGTGGCTGATATGCTCGGCATGGCCTATATCCGCGTGCTGGAAGTGGCCTCGTTCTATTTCATGTTCCAGCTGCAGCCGGTTGGCTCGGTCGCCCATATCCAGATTTGCGGCACCACGGGCTGCATGATTTGTGGCGCGGAAGATCTGATCGCGGTGTGCCGTGAAAAGATCGCCGACAAGCCGCATGTTGTGTCGGACGATGGCAAGTTGAGCTGGGAAGAGGTGGAATGCCTTGGCTCCTGCACAAACGCGCCCATGGCCCAGATCGGCAAGGACTATTACGAAGACCTGACGGCCGAGAGCTTCGGTCGCATCGTGGACGAGCTGCGTGCGGGCAATGTGCCCACGCCCGGCCCGCAAAACGGTCGCTATGCAGCAGAGCCTCTGTCCGGTCTGACCTCGCTCAAGGAACATGATAGCGGCAAGACGCAGTATAACGCGTCGGTGCAGCTGGCGACGGATCTTGGCGACACGGTGAAACGCATCGACGGCACCGAAGTGCCGCTGCTGACCCCGTGGATTGGCAAAGATGGCACAGTTGCCGGTCGTGGGGCGGCAGCGCCCACACCGAAGGCCCCTGCCACCGGTAAAACGGCGGCACAGCAGGCCAAACCGGCTGCCAAGAAAGCGGCCGCCAAGAAGGCTGCGCCGAAGAAAGCCGCCGAGAAGAAAACCGCCGCAAAAGCGCCCGCTAAGGCGACAAAAGCCGACGCTGCCCCCGCAGCCACTGGCAAGGCGAAGAAACCGCGCACCATGAAGGCCCCCCGCAAAGCGGGTGCGGACGACCTGAAACAGCTCAAGGGCGTTGGTCCCAAGCTGGAAGGCGTTCTGAACGGTCTTGGCTTCTGGCATTTTGACCAGGTTGCCAAATGGGGCGCAGACGAGATTGCCTGGGTTGACGATCAGCTGTCCTTTAAGGGTCGGATTGAGCGCGACGGTTGGGTAGAGCAAGCCAAAGTTCTGGCAGAAGGTGGCGAGACCGAGTTCTCGTCCAAGGTCAAGAAGGGCAAGGTCTACTAAGCGCCGCGCAAGGGAAACTCAGGTATGTTCAGGAACGAAACAGATCATAAGTGCATGAAAAGGCAGCCAAAAGCCACCGCACCTGTGCGTTCTTTTAATGTGTCCAACACCAACAACAGGGATAAGGGACAATGAGTAACAATACCGGATTTTTCACCTGCAAACGCACCTGCTGGATCATCGGCGCGCTGATCGGTTTCGCGCTTTTCCTGATGATCAGCGGCGTGGTGGGCTTCATCATCGGCGTGATTGCCGCGGTGGCGCTGGCCTTTGTTTTGCAAAAGATCTTCTGTGGCGCTGAAGCGGCCACATCAACGGCTGGTGGCACCGCTGCTGCGGCAACCGGTGCAGCGGCGGCAGCTGCAGCTTCGGCCAGCGCGCCTGCTTCGGCGGCGACCTCGGGCGGCGCCTCGGCCCCGGCCAGTACCGCATCAGCTGCCGCTGGCTCTGCAACGCCTGCCTCGGCACTGAATGCCGGATCAGCCGCATCAGCGTCCAAACCAGCAGACGCTGCTGACGCTTCGGCCGCGAAACCCGCCGCCAAGAAACCCGCCGCCAAGAAGTCGCCTGCTAAGGCGTCGGACGCGAAAACCACAGGTAAAACCACTGGCAAATCCACAGGTAAATCTGCTGCGGCGAAGAAACCCGCTGCCAAGAAGCCTGCGGCGAAGAAAACAGCGGCGAAAACCTCTGCTGCAAAGGCGCCTGCGGCCAAGACCAGCACGGCCAAGGCGTCTGCCAAAGCATCGGCAGCGAAAAAGCCTGCAGCCAAAAAGGCCGCGACCTCGGAGGCGGCAAAAGCTGCAACCACTGGCAAATCCAAGAAACCACGCACGATGAAAGCGCCGCGTAAGGCGGGTGCTGACGATCTGAAACAGCTCAAGGGCGTTGGTCCGAAGCTGGAGCAGACCCTGAACGGCCTTGGTTTCTGGCATTTTGATCAGGTCGCCAAATGGGGTGCGGATGAAATCGCATGGGTTGATGACAACCTGAAATTCAAAGGCCGGATCGAACGTGACGGCTGGGTAGAACAGGCCAAGATCCTGGCTGAGGGCGGAGAGACCGAGTTCTCGTCCAAGGTCAAAAAGGGCAAGGTCTATTAAGGAATGGAAATGGCAACCGACCCGCAAAACAACATCGGACGTCAGGGGCGTATGGCAGCACTTGTCATCGCCGCGACCGGTGTGTTGTGGGTCGGGGCCACTTTCGCCGGCAATTCGCTGGGCTGGTCCAACCGGACCATGGCCCTGATGGATCTGCTGGCGCTGGCCGGGTTCGTCTTTGGACTGGCCGTAACGTATCGGATCTGGCGTCAGCGCCAGGCGGATGAAGGATAAAAGCGAATGCTGCAGGATAAAGACCGGATCTTTACCAACCTCTATGGCATGCACGACCGCACCCTTGCGGGCGCGAAAGCGCGCGGCCACTGGGACGGCACGGCCGGGATCATCAAGAAGGGGCGCGACTGGATTGTCGAGCAGATGAAAGCCTCGGGCCTGCGTGGTCGCGGTGGGGCGGGTTTCCCGACCGGTCTGAAATGGTCCTTCATGCCGAAGGAAAGCGACGGGCGTCCGGCCTATCTGGTGATCAACGCAGACGAGTCTGAGCCCGGCACCTGTAAAGACCGCGAGATCATGCGCCATGACCCGCACACGCTGATCGAGGGCGCGCTGATCGCCTCTTTCGCGATGGGGGCCAACACCGCCTATATCTATATCCGTGGCGAGTTCATCCGTGAACGCGAAGCGCTACAGGCCGCCATTGACGAGGCCTATGACGCGGGCCTTCTGGGCAAAAACGCCGCCAAGTCGGGCTTTGATTTCGACCTGTTCCTGCATCACGGGGCAGGGGCCTATATCTGCGGTGAAGAAACCGCTCTGATCGAAAGCCTCGAGGGCAAGAAAGGCATGCCGCGCATGAAGCCGCCGTTCCCGGCGGGCGCGGGTCTGTATGGCTGCCCGACCACTGTGAACAACGTGGAGAGCATCGCCGTTGTGCCGACCATCCTGCGTCGCGGCCCTGAGTGGTTCGCGGGCTTTGGCCGCCCCAACAACGCGGGCACCAAGCTTTTTGGCATCTCGGGTCACGTGAACAACCCCTGCGTGGTTGAAGAGGCCATGTCGATCAGCTTTGAAGAGCTGATTGAAAAGCATTGCGGCGGCATTCGCGGCGGCTGGGACAACCTGAAAGCGGTCATTCCGGGCGGCTCCTCCGTGCCTTGTGTGCGCGCTGAGAACATGCGCGACGCGATCATGGATTTCGACTATCTGCGCGGCGAACTTGGCTCGGGCCTTGGTACGGCTGCTGTGATCGTCATGGACCAGTCCACCGACATCGTGAAAGCGATCTGGCGCCTGTCGAAATTTTATAAACACGAAAGCTGCGGCCAGTGTACGCCGTGCCGCGAAGGCACCGGCTGGATGATGCGCGTGATGGATCGTCTGGTGCGCGGCGAAGCGGATGTGGAAGAGATCGACATGCTGTGGGATGTGACCAAACAGGTCGAAGGCCACACCATCTGTGCGCTGGGTGACGCGGCCGCTTGGCCCATCCAAGGTCTGATCAACAATTTCCGTGACGAGATCGAAGACCGCATCCGTGTGAACAAGCAGGGCAAAGCCAGCCTGGCCGCGGAATAAGCGGGCCAGGGTGCGAAAGGGAACCAAGCGATGATCAAGCAAGGCAACATACTGAAAACAGGCGGTTTCGCGCCCGTTTCAGCGCGTTGTTATTGCATGACAACGGGTCTGATCCCCATCTCCTTTGTATACAAAGGAGACCTCTCATGATGAGTATTCGCACTGTTCTTTTGGCCACCGGTTTTGCTGTCACAGCCAGCACAGGCGTGGCCGCGGCCGCAGATTTCAACGTGTTGCGCAAAGATGCGCGCATGCATGCCGAACTGCTGGGTGCCTCTGTCGCCTATCTGCTCGACGAGAACTGTTCCGAACTGGGGCTGCGCAAGCTGCGCCTTCTGAACAAGGCCTATTCGCTGCGCAAACATGCCATGTCGCTTGGCTTCAGCTCGAAAGAGGTGATGGCCTATGTGGACAGCACTTCTGAGCAGAACCGGTTCCGTGCCATTGCAGAGCCTCTTTTGGCGGGCAAGGGCGTGGTGAAGGGGCAGGAAGACACTTATTGCACGGTGGGCCGTGCAGAAATTGAAAAAGGCACCTTTGCCGGTTCGTTACTTTACGAACGCTGAGGGGCTGACATGTGCGGGATCGGGAAAACCCGGGCCGCGTAAACGAAAAAGGGACCGTGATGAGCGACCTGAAAAAGATCGTCATTGACGACATGGAAGTTGAAGTTGATGGCGCAATGACGCTGATCCAGGCCTGTGAAGTGGCCGGGATTGAAGTGCCGCGTTTCTGCTATCACGAGCGTCTGTCGATTGCCGGCAACTGCCGCATGTGTCTGGTCGAGGTTGTGGGCGGACCGCCCAAGCCGGCGGCCTCTTGCGCCATGCAGGTGCGCGATCTGCGCCCCGGTCCTGAAGGCCAGCCGCCGGTCGTGAAAACCAACTCGCCCATGGTCAAGAAGGCCCGCGAAGGCGTGATGGAGTTCATGCTGATCAACCACCCGCTGGATTGCCCGATCTGCGATCAGGGCGGCGAATGCGACCTGCAGGATCAGGCGGTGGCTTACGGTCTGTCCGGCACGCGGTTTACCGAAATGAAGCGCGCGGTGGATGATCTGGATCTGGGGCCGCTGGTCTCGACCGCAATGACCCGCTGTATTTCCTGCACCCGTTGCGTGCGTTTCACGACCGAGGTCGCGGGCATCAGCCAGATGGGCCAGACCGGTCGCGGCGAAGATGCCGAGATCACCAGCTATCTGAACCAGACGCTGGACTCGAACCTGCAGGGCAACATCATTGACCTGTGCCCGGTGGGCGCGCTGACCTCGAAACCATATGCCTTCACGGCCCGCCCGTGGGAGCTGACCAAGACCGAAACCATCGACGTGATGGACGCGCTTGGGTCGAACATTCGCGTCGACACCAAGGGCCGCGAAGTCATGCGGGTTCTGCCGCGCAACCATGATGGCGTGAACGAGGAATGGATTTCCGACAAGACCCGTTTCATCTGGGACGGTCTGCGCCGTCAGCGTCTGGACGTGCCTTACATCCGCGAAGGCGGCAAGCTGCGCAAAGCCAGCTGGGGCGAGGCCTTGGCCAAGGCCGCCGAGGCCATGAAGGGTGCCAGCAAAGTCGCCGGTTTGATTGGCGATCTGGCATCTGCCGAAGCCGCGTTCTCACTCAAGACCCTCATCGAAGGGCTGGGTGGCAACGTTGAATGCCGCACCGACAACGCCCGCCTGCCGATTGGCAACCGCTCGGGTTATGTCGGTACGGCCTCGATCGAGGACATCGACAACGCGAAGTTCATCCAATTGATCGGCACCAACCCGCGGGTTGAAGCGCCGGTTCTGAACGCCCGCATCCGCAAGGCGTGGCTGAAAGGGGCCGAGGTGGGTCTGGTCGGCGAAGCCGTTGATCTGACGTATGATTATGCGCATGTGGGCAATGACCGCGCGGCGCTGGCAAGCCTGATCGGCAAAGACTATGGCGCTGTGAAAGAGGCACCTTCCGTGGTGATCGTGGGGCAGGGCGCTCTGCGCGAAGCCGATGGTCTGGCCGTTCTGTCCAACGCCATGAAACTGGCCGAAGACACCGGGTCGAAGCTGCTGGTGCTGCACACTGCCGCTGGCCGCGTCGGCGCGATGGATCTGGGTGCCGTGACCGAAGGTGGCATGGAGGCCGCGACGCAAGGCGCCGACGTGATCTTCAACATGGGTGCTGATGAAATCGAGATCGCTGATGGGCCTTTCGTGATCTATCAGGGCAGCCACGGGGACCGGGGTGCCATGCGCGCCGATGTGATCCTGCCGGGTGCTGCCTATACCGAAGAAAGCGGGCTTTTCGTGAACACCGAAGGCCGTCCGCAGGTCGCGATGCGCGCCAATTTCGCGCCGGGTGAAGCCAAGGAAAACTGGGCCATCCTGCGGGCGCTGTCGGCGGAACTGGATGCGACACTGCCGTGGGACACGCAACCCGCTCTGCGCCGCGCGATGGTCGAAGCCGCACCGGTTCTGGGCGGCGTGGACCAAGTGGCCGAGAACGAATGGCAGGCGCTGCCGGTCGAGAAGATGGGCAATGCCTCCTTCCGCTATGTGATTGGCGATTTCTACCTGACCAACCCGATTGCACGGGCGTCCGAGGTGATGGCCGAGCTGTCGGCTCAGGCGCGCGCGCGTGCCGGGTCGAAACTGGCGGCGGAATAAGAAGGGGAACGGGCGCGGTGATGCGGAAGGTCGATCATAACACGCAAAAAGGCGGGGTTTCCCCCGCCCGGCTGTCGGGCGCGGTTGCGCTTGGCGCGCTGGCCGCGTGTACCTCGACCGCGACGCAATTGGACCGCGCCGCCCAGCCTTTCACGCCGGTCTATCAGGGGGTCGAAACCCGCCTTTTGGACGGCGATCTGGTAAACTTTCACGTGACCATGACGGGCGCGCGGAACAATGACGATGTGGCGGCATATGGCGAATGTGCGGCCGCGCAATATGCGCTGATCCGGGGCTATGGTTTTGCCCGGCATCTGCGCACCAATGTGAATGAGAACGGCAAAAGCTGGACTGGGGATGCGATCTATACGATCTCGGCGGCGCTACCGCGCGGGCTGAAGACGATAGACGCGGAAGTCACCGTGCAGAATTGCCGTGAAAACGGAATACCGACGGTCTGAGGGCATGAAGAGAGATGATTGAATTCTTCACCACAACAAATCTGGGCATCGCGCTTTTGATCATTGGTCAGTGTTTGCTGATCGTGGTCCCGCTTCTGGTGGCGCTTGCTTTCCTGCTCTATTTCGACCGTAAGGTCTGGGCAGCCGTGCAGCTGCGCAAGGGGCCCAACGTGGTTGGTGCCTTTGGTGTGCTGCAGTCCTTTGCGGACTTCCTGAAATACGTGCTGAAAGAGATCGTGGTGCCTGCCGGCGCGGATCGTTTCGTCTTTATGCTCGCCCCGATGCTGAGCTTCGTGCTTGCCATGGTCGCCTGGTCGGTGATCCCGTTCAATGACGGCTGGGTTCTGGCCGATGTGAACGTGGCGATCCTGTTTGTCTTCGCGGTCTCCTCGCTTGAGGTTTACGGCGTGATCATGGGCGGCTGGGCGTCAAACTCGAAATACCCGTTCCTTGGCTCGCTGCGCTCTGCCGCGCAGATGATTTCTTACGAGGTGTCGATCGGCCTGATCATCATCGGTGTGATCATCTCGACCGGGTCGATGAACTTCGGTGACATCGTGATGGCACAAGACGGCAAAGGTCTCTTGAGCTGGTACTGGCTGCCGCATTTCCCGATGGTCTTCCTGTTCCTGATCTCGGCTCTGGCGGAAACCAACCGCCCGCCGTTTGACCTGCCGGAAGCGGAATCGGAACTGGTGGCGGGTTACCAGGTGGAATACTCCTCGACCCCGTTCCTTCTGTTCATGATCGGTGAATATGTGGCCATCGTTCTGATGTGTACGCTGATTTCGATCCTGTTCTTTGGCGGCTGGTTGAGCCCCGTGGAGGCGCTGCCGGATGGCATCCTGTGGCTCTTTGCGAAGATTTTCTTCTTCTTCTTCGTCTTCTCGATGGTGAAGGCCATCACGCCGCGCTACCGCTATGACCAACTGATGCGCATTGGCTGGAAAGTCTTCCTGCCCTTGTCGCTGGCCTGGGTCGTTCTGGTCGCATTCTTCGCCCAATACGGGGCATTCTGGGGCGCTTATGCCCGCTGGACCGTGGGGGGCTGATCGATGGCTTTTGACTACGCACGCGCAACGAAATACTTCCTGCTGACGGACTTCATCAAAGGGTTCGGGCTGGGGCTGAAATACTTCTTTTCGCCCAAGGCGACGATCAACTACCCGTTTGAAAAAGGTCCGCTGAGCCCGCGTTTCCGTGGGGAACATGCGCTGCGCCGCTATCCCAACGGGGAAGAGCGTTGCATCGCCTGTAAACTCTGCGAGGCGATCTGCCCGGCACAAGCGATCACCATCGATGCCGAACCGCGCGAGGATGGCTCGCGCCGCACCACGCGTTATGACCTTGATATGACCAAATGCATCTATTGCGGCTTCTGTCAGGAAGCCTGCCCGGTGGATGCGATTGTCGAGGGCCCGAACTTCGAATTTGCCACCGAAACCCGTGAAGAGCTGTTTTACGACAAGGAAAAACTGCTTGAGAACGGCGAACGCTGGGAAGCTGAAATTGCGCGCAACATCGAACTTGATGCGCCCTATCGCTAAGGACACCTGATGAACGACTTCTCGAAAAAATATGCGGAAATGATGGAGCAGGGCACGATGATGCTGCGCGCCTTCAATCCTGCGCTCGAGAAGTTCGTGCCCGAGGGCCTCGACAAGCTGATGCCCACCATGCCGAAAGACATGATGGATATGATGTTTGGCAATACCTTCAACAAAGACGGTCTGGATGCCAAGACCCGCATGCTGGTGGGCCTTGCCGGGCTTGTCGCGGCAGGCGCGCAGGCCGGTCCGCAGATCAAGGTGACCGTGCGCCATGCTTTGGAAGCAGGTGCAACTGAGAAAGAGATCGCGGAAGTGATCTATCAAATGTCCATGTTGGGCGGCCTTCCGGCGATGAACCGGGCGCTTGAAGAAGCAAATGCCGTCTTTGACGAAAACGAGGAGGGGGACGCATGAGCGTTGCCGATTTCGCCTTTTACCTCTTTGCCCTGACGACTGTCGTGGGCGGGTTCTTTACCGTGATTGCAAGGAACCCGGTTCATTCGGTCCTGTGGCTGATCACCGCCTTTGTCGGCGCGACGGGCTTGTTTGTCCTTCTGGGCGCCGAGTTCGTGGCGATGCTCTTGATGATCGTCTATGTGGGCGCGGTTGCGGTGCTGTTCCTCTTTGTCGTCATGATGCTGGACGTGGATTTTGCAGCCCTCAAGGCCGAGATGTCCAAATCCCTGCCGCTGGCGCTTCTGATCGGTGTGATCCTTCTGATGGAACTGGGCACGATCTTCGGCACCTGGCAGTTCTCGGACGGGGCCGAGGCCGCGCGCGCCTCTGTCACGCCTGCGATGGACGAGGTGCATAACACGCTGGCTTTGGGTCAGATCCTTTACACCGATTACATCCTCTTGTTCCAGCTGGCCGGTCTGATCCTGCTGGTCGCCATGATCGGCGCCATCGTTCTGACGCTGCGCCACCGCACCAATGTGAAACGCCAGAATGTGGTCGCCCAGATGCACCGCGACCCGGCCAAAGCGATGGAGATCATCGACGTGAAACCGGGGCAGGGGCTTTAAGGGGCAGAGATGAGAAATACGCACAAAAACAGGGCCAGCTGCACCGGCACCATGGCCCGGAACGGAAGGGACGACATCTAATGGTAGGTCTTGAACATTATCTCGCAGTTGGGGCGGCGCTGTTCGTCATCGGCATTTTCGGGCTCTTCCTGAACCGTAAGAACGTCATCATCCTGTTGATGTCGATCGAACTGATGCTTCTGTCCGTGAACATCAACCTTGTCGCCTTTTCGTCCTATCTGGGCGATCTGACGGGGCAGGTTTTCACGCTCTTTGTTTTGACTGTGGCCGCTGCTGAAGCTGCCATTGGTCTGGCGATCCTTGTCAGCTTCTTCCGCAACCGCGGCACAATCGCTGTCGAAGACGTCAACGTGATGAAAGGCTAAAGGCAAATGACACAGATCATCCTTTTTGCCCCCCTTATCGGCGCGCTGATCGCGGGCTTTGGTCACCGGTTCATCGGCGACAAGGGCGCGCAAGTTCTGACCACGGCGCTGCTGTTTTTGGCGGCGGGTCTTTCGTGGATCACTTTCCTTGGGCTGGGGTCGGAAACGCAGACCATTCACCTGCTGGACTGGGTGCAGTCGGGCAGCTTGAGCGTTGACTGGTCGATCCGTCTGGACCGTCTGACCGCGATCATGCTGATCGTTGTGACGAGCGTTTCGTCGCTGGTTCACCTCTATTCCATGGGCTACATGGCCCATGATCCGCAGTTCGAGGGCGAAAGCTATCGCCCGCGTTTCTTTGCCTATCTGTCGTTTTTCACCTTCACCATGCTGATGCTGGTGACCTCGGACAACCTGCTTCAGATGTTCTTTGGCTGGGAAGGCGTCGGTGTGGCCTCATACCTGCTGATCGGCTTTTACTATAAGAAACCTTCGGCCAACGCCGCAGCGATCAAAGCATTCGTTGTGAACCGAGTGGGTGACTTTGGTTTCGCTCTGGGCATCTTCGGTCTTTTCTATCTGACCGACAGCATCCGCTTTGACGATGTCTTCGCAGCCGCCCCCGCGCTGGCCGAGACCGACATCCACTTCCTGTGGCGCGACTGGAATGCGGCCAACCTGCTGGCCTTCCTCCTATTCGTTGGCGCGATGGGTAAATCGGCGCAGCTGATCCTGCACACCTGGCTTCCCGACGCGATGGAAGGCCCGACGCCCGTGTCGGCGCTGATCCACGCCGCGACCATGGTGACCGCCGGTGTTTTCCTTGTCTGCCGCATGTCGCCGCTGATGGAATACGCGCCCGAGGCCACTGGCTTCATCGTCTTCCTTGGCGCCACCACCGCCTTCTTCGCGGCCACCGTGGGCCTTGTGCAAAACGACATCAAACGCGTGATCGCTTATTCGACCTGTTCGCAGCTGGGCTACATGTTCGTAGCAGCTGGCGTCGGTGTTTACTCGGTCGCCATGTTCCACCTGTTCACCCACGCTTTCTTCAAAGCGATGCTCTTCCTTGGGGCCGGTTCGGTCATCCACGGCATGCATCACGAACAGGACATGCGCAACTACGGCAACCTGCGTAAGAAACTGCCCATCACCTTCTGGGCGATGATGATTGGTACGCTGGCCATCACCGGTGTCGGCATTCCGCTGACGACGATTGGCTTTGCGGGCTTCCTGTCGAAAGATGCGATCATCGAAAGCGCTTATGCAGGCACCAATGGCGGCTATGCTTTCTGGATGCTGGTCATCGCGGCGCTCTTCACCAGCTTTTATAGCTGGCGTCTGATGTTCCTGACCTTCTATGGCAAGGAACGCGGCGACAAGCACACCCATGAGCACGCCCATGAAAGCCCGCTTGTCATGACCATCCCGCTGGGTGTTCTGGCCCTTGGCGCGATGTTTGCCGGTATGATCTGGTATGGCTCGTTCTTCGGGAAAGAAGAGCAGGTCAATAAGTTCTTCGGCATCGAGGCCCATGCCAGCGCGCATCATGACGATCACGGCGAGGCTGCGGATAGCCATGCTGATGATCATGCGAAAGATGATCATGCTGCGGATGACCACAGCCACGATGACGCGGCCCATGCCACGGACGAGGCCCATGCCGAGACCATGGCCGACCCCGCCCATGCGCCGGTCGCTGCGGCCCATCACGGCGAAGCGCCGAAAGGTGCGATCTACATGGGCGCGGACAACCACGTCCTGCATGACGCGCATTACGTGCCCAAATGGGTCAAGGTCTCGCCCTTCATCGCCATGCTGATCGGTTTCGTGACAGCCTTCTGGTTCTATATCGTGAACCCGAGCCTGCCCAAGCGCCTCGCGGCGACCTTCCCGCTGGTCTACAACTTCCTCCTGAACAAATGGTATTTCGACGAGATCTATGACGTCCTTTTCGTCAAGCCCGCCTTTGCCATTGGTCGGTTCTTGTGGAAACGCGGCGATGGCAATGTGATTGACGGCTTCCTGAATGGCGTCGCCATGGGCATCGTGCCCTGGTTCACCAAACAGGCAGGTCGTGCACAGACCGGTTACGTCTTCTCTTACGCCTTTGCGATGGTCCTTGGCATTGTCGCTTTGGTGACCATTATGATCCTCTTCTCGGGTGGTGCGCACTAATGAACAACCTGCTTTCCATCATCACCTTCCTGCCGCTGGTCGCGGCGGTGATCCTGGCGCTTTTCCTGCGCGGGGATGACGAAGCGGCCGCGCGCAACGCCAAATGGCTTGCGCTGGCAGCAACGGTTGCAACCTTCCTGTTTTCGCTTCTGGTGATCACAGGGTTTGACCCTGCCGACACGGGCTTTCAGTTCGTGGAAGAGGGCAACTGGATCATGGGTCTGAAATACAAGATGGGCGTCGACGGGATTTCGGTCCTCTTTGTGATGCTCACCACCTTCATGATGCCGCTGACCATCTGGGCCAGCTGGGGCGTGACGTCCCGCGTGAAGGAATACATGATTGCCTTCCTTCTTCTGGAAACCCTGATGCTGGGCGTCTTCATGGCGCTGGATCTGGTGCTCTTCTACCTGTTTTTTGAGGCAGGTCTGATCCCCATGTTCCTGATCATCGGTATCTGGGGCGGGAAAGAGCGTATCTACGCCTCGTTCAAGTTCTTCCTCTATACGTTCCTTGGCTCGGTCCTGATGCTGGTCGCGATGATCTATATGTTCATCGACGCGGGCACGACGGATATCCCGACCCTGATGGCACACAAGTTTGGATCGGAAGACTTCAGCCTTCTGGGTATCCAGATCGTGGGTGGCGCACAGACGCTTCTGTTCTTGGCCTTCTTCGCCAGCTTCGCGGTGAAAATGCCGATGTGGCCGGTGCACACTTGGCTGCCGGATGCACACGTTCAGGCACCCACCGCAGGTTCGGTCGTTCTGGCCGCGATCCTTCTGAAGATGGGTGGTTACGGCTTCCTGCGCTTCTCGCTGCCGATGTTCCCCATTGGCGCAGACGTGATGGCGTGTTTCATCCTGTGGATGTCGGCAATTGCCATCGTCTACACCTCGCTGGTGGCGCTGGTGCAGGAAGATATGAAAAAGCTGATCGCCTATTCCTCGGTCGCGCACATGGGCTATGTGACCGCCGGTATTTTCGCACTCAATCAACAGGGTGTGGACGGGGCGATCTTCCAGATGATCTCGCACGGCTTCATCTCGGGCGCGCTGTTCTTGTGTGTGGGCGTGATCTATGACCGCATGCACACACGTGACATCGACGCTTATGGTGGCCTTGTGAACCGCATGCCGGTTTACGCGCTGATCTTCATGTTCTTCACCATGGCCAATGTGGGTCTTCCCGGCACCTCGGGCTTCGTTGGTGAATTCCTGACACTGGTCGGCATGTTCAAAGCCAACACCTGGGTGGCGCTGGTTGCGACTTCGGGCGTGATCTTCTCGGCCGCTTATGCGCTTTACCTTTACCGCCGCGTCGTCTTTGGCGACCTGATCAAGGAAAGCCTGAAATCGATCACCGAGATGAACGCCCGCGAGAAAGCGATCTTTGCCCCGCTGGTTTTCATGACTCTGCTTCTGGGTGTCTACCCGTCGTTGGTGACTGATATCATCGGCCCCTCGGTCGAGGCACTTTTGACCAACTACCACGCCGCCGTGCCTGCTGCTGACGCAGCGGACATGGCTCAGGCCGCATCGCATTAAGGAGAGCAAGAAATGAGCTCTGTTGATATTCAAACGGTTCTGCCTGAGCTGATCCTTGCGATCTATGCCATGGTGGCGCTTCTGGGCGCGGTCTACACGTCGAAAGACGCGCTGGCCAAGCCGATCACATGGATCACCGGCGCCGTGATGGCCGTCGTGGCCCTGATGATCGCAGGCGGGTCTGGCACGACCGAGGCCTTCGGCGGCATGTTCATCGACGACGCCTATGCGCGCTTTGCCAAAGTGGCGATCCTGCTGGCCGCCGCTGCCGTTCTGGTGATGGGCGAGGCGACCATGTCGCGCCGTGGCCTTCTGAAATTCGAATACCCCATTCTGGTCACGCTGAGCACTGTCGGCATGATGATGATGGTGTCGGCGGGCGACCTGATGGCGCTTTACATGGGGCTCGAGCTGCAATCGCTGTCGCTTTATGTCGTGGCATCGCTGAACCGCGACAGCGTGAAATCGACCGAAGCTGGTCTCAAGTATTTCGTGCTGGGCGCGCTGTCGTCGGGCTTGCTGCTTTACGGCTCCTCGCTGGTCTACGGCTATGCGGGCACCACGCTTTTCTCGGGCATCATCGAGGCGGCAGATCACGGCCATGTAGGCCTTGGCCTTCTGATCGGTCTGGTTTTCGTGACCGCCGGTATGGCCTTCAAGGTCTCAGCCGTGCCCTTCCACATGTGGACGCCGGACGTCTACGAAGGCGCGCCGACCCCGGTCACCGCCTTCTTTGCCACCGCGCCGAAACTGGCGGCGATGGGCCTTTTCGCCCGCGTCATGTTTGACGCCTTCGGTCAGGCCGTGGGCGACTGGCAGCAGATCATCGCGCTTCTGGCTGTCCTGTCCATGTTCCTGGGCGCCGTGGCCGCGATCGGTCAAACGAACATCAAACGCCTGATGGCCTATTCGTCGATTGCCCATATGGGCTTTGCGCTTCTGGGTCTGGCGGCGGGCAGCGCCTATGGCATTCAGGCTATGCTTTTGTACATGGCCGTTTACCTGACCATGAACATCGGCACCTTCGCCTTCATCATGTCGATGGAGCGTGATGGCCGCCCGGTCACGGACATTTCTGCGCTGAACCAGTTTGCCGTGAATGACAAGCTCAAGGGTCTGGCGATGCTGGTTCTGTTGTTCTCGCTGGCAGGTGTGCCGCCGATGCTGGGCTTCTTTGCCAAATATGGCGTGTTGATCGCGGCCGTTCAGGCGGGCATGACTTGGCTGGCTGTGGCCGGTGTGATCGCCTCGGTGATCGGTGCCTTCTATTACCTGCGCATCGTCTACTTCATGTATTTCGGTGACGAAGGCGAAGGGCTGGAGCTGAACATGTCGCCTGCCGCATGGGCCGCGCTGATGGGCTCTGCTGCCATCGTGCTTTTGGGTGTCGTGAACTTCTTCGGCATCGAGGGTGCGGCTGCCGCTGCGGCCGAAGCCCTTGTCAAATAACGGCCTGCCCACATGGCCCGAAGGCGTTGCGAAACGCATTCTCGCCTCGGTGGACAGCACCAATGAAGAGGCCCGGCGCATCGCGTCGGGCCTTTTGGGCCCCACATGGATCCTGGCTCTGAAACAGACCGCGGCACGCGGACGGCGAGGACGGGCGTGGAAATCACCCAAGGGGCATTTTTCCGCCACGCTTGTCATGCGCCCGAACGAAACGCCAGACCGCGTGGCCCTGCGCAGTTTCGTGGCCTCGCTGGCGCTCTATGACGCCTTTGCCGCCGCCACAGGGCGGGTGCAGGGGCTGGCGCTGAAATGGCCCAACGACGTGCTTTTGAATGGCGGCAAGGTGGCAGGGATCCTGTTGGAAAGCGCGGGTCTTGCGGGGGGGCAGGTCAGCCATATCGCCATTGGCGTCGGTGTGAACCTGATCGACGCGCCGGACCGGGCGCAGGTTGAACCCGGCGCGGTGGCCCCGGTCAGCCTGGCTGGCGAAACCGGCGCCCACGTAACGCCGGAGGAGTTTCTTGATCTTCTGGCCCCGGCCTATGCCCATTACGAGGCACAGTTTGTGACCTATGGCTTTGCCCCCATCCGCGAGGCATGGCTGGCCCGCGCCGCGCGTCTGGGCGAAACAATCACCGCCCGTACCACCCGCGACGAATATGTGGGGCGATTTGAAACAGTGGACGAAGCGGGCAACCTTGTCCTATCAACGGCGAAATCCCGCGAGGTGATCCCCGCGGCTGAAATATTCTTCTAAGGGGGTGGCCCATGCTTCTGGCCATTGATTGCGGCAATACGAATACCGTCTTCTCGATCTGGGATGGCGAGAAATTTCTGTGCACGCTCAGAACCTCGACCCACCATTCCCGCACCGCAGACGCCTATTTCACGTGGTTTTCGACGCTGATCAATCACTACAAGATTGACCCGGAAATCACCGGGGTCGTGGTCAGCTCGACCGTGCCGCGTGTGGTCTGGAACCTGCGCGTTTTTGCCGATCGTTTCTTTGGCTGTCGCCCGCTGGTTGTTGGCAAAAACGACTGCCTTTTGCCTGTGGCCCCCCGTGTCGATCAGGGCACCACGCCCGGCCCGGACCGGCTGGCAAATGCGGTGGCCGGGTTTGAACGCTATGGCGGCGATTGCATGGTGGTGGATTTCGGCACCGCCACGAACATCGACGTGGTGGCCCATGATGGCGCCTATATCGGGGGCGTGATCGCACCGGGGGTGAACTTGTCGCTGGAGGCCCTGCACCAAGGGGCGGCCGCGCTGCCTCATGTGGATGTGACCCAGCCAGACAAGGTCATCGGCACCAACACCGTGGGCTGCATCCAGTCCGGCATCTTCTGGGGCTATGTGGGCCTTATTCAGGGGCTCGTCGGGAAAGTGAAAGACGAATACGGCCTTCCCATGAAGGTCATTGGAACCGGAGGGCTCGCGCCGCTCTTTGAACAAGGCGCGCATCTCTATGACGAGATTGACCACGATCTGACCATGCACGGTCTGATCAAGATTTACGACTACAACAAGGAACAGGGCAACATATGACCGCTGACCGTCTGATTTACCTCCCGCTGGGGGGCGCCGGCGAGATCGGCATGAATGCCTATGTCTATGGCTATGGCCAGCCCGGAAAGGAACGTCTGATCCTTGTGGATCTGGGGGTGACTTTCCCGGATATGGACACCACGCCGGGTGTGAACCTGATCATGCCGGACGTCACTTGGTTGGCCGAGAATGCAGAGCGGCTCGAGGCGATTTTCATCACCCACGCGCATGAAGATCACGTGGGCGCGGTGGGGCGTTTGTATTCCAAGCTGCAAGCGCCGGTGCATGCGCGCCCCTTCACCCGCTTTCATGCGCAGCGCAAGATGGAAGAGGCGGGGCAGGTGCCCGAGGCGATCATTGAAGCAGGCGTTTACCCGCAGGTGATCGAGGCGGGCCCCTTCAAGGTGTCGTTCATGCCGCTCAGCCATTCGATCCCCGAAAGCGCGGGGCTGGTGATCGACACGCCCGCAGGCCGGATTGTGCATACGGGCGACTTCAAACTGGATGAGACGCCAGTGCTGGGGGATGCGTTTGACGAAGCGCTGTGGCGCGAGATTGCAAAACCGGGTGTGAAGGCACTGGTCTGTGACTCGACCAATGTCTTTTCCCCCAATGCCGGACGCTCCGAGGCCGAGGTCGGCCCCGAGCTGGTCACGCTTCTGAAGGACGCGCCGCATATGGTCGTGGCGACCACCTTTGCGTCGAACGTGGCGCGGGTGAAACAGCTGGCCGAAGCGGGCAAAGCGGCTGGCCGCTCGATCTGTCTGCTGGGTCGTGCCATGCGGCGGATGATCCAGGCGGGCATCGAGACAGGTGTGTTAGAGGATTTCCCAACCACGGTGACGCCCGAGGATGCGCGCGATATTCCCCGCGAAAACCTGATGCTGATCGTGACCGGGTCTCAGGGCGAACGCCGTGCGGCCTCGGCGCAATTGGCGCGGGGCAAATACATGGGGCTGACCATGGCGGAAGGGGATATGTTCCTCTTTTCGTCAAAAACCATTCCCGGCAATGAACGCGGTGTGATCCGCATCATGAATGCGTTCTCAGAGATGGGTGTCGAGCTGGTGGCCGAGAACGACCGTTACCACGTGTCCGGACACGCGAACCGCCCGGACCTGTTGCGCGCGCATGAGATCATTGACCCCGAGATGGTGATCCCGATGCATGGTGAACACCGACATTTGCGTGAACATGCAAAACTGGCGCAAGACGCTGGACGTGCGTCGATGGTCGTGGTGAATGGCGCTATGTGTGATCTGACCGGGGATGCGCCGCATGTTGTGGAACATGTTGAAACGGATCGGATTTATCTGGATGGAGACATTCTGATCGGCGCGCTGGACGGGATCGTGCGCGACCGGATCAGGCTGGCGCTAAACGGCCATGTGATCGTGAACGTGATCCTGGATGGCGACGAACCACTGGGCGAGCCATGGGTCGAGCTGATGGGCCTGCCCGAGGTTGGTCAGTCCAAAGCCCCCTTGGTGGATGTGTTGGAAGAAGACCTCGGTCAGTTCCTGATGCGGGCAGGCCGCAAGACCCTGCGCGATGAAGACAAGCTGGGGGACGAGTTGAAACGCATCGCCCGCAAATCCACCAATGACGAGATCGGGCGTAAACCTGAGGTCACGGTGGTTGTGAGCCGGCTTGAGTGACCGGCCTGTCCCATGATTGAAACGAAAAAAGCGAAGTCTGATCGACTTCGCTTTTTTAATTTTATACCCGTTCCGATTTAACCGGTACGCCGCTCGTCAAAGCTTTTCGCAATGAAATCAGGCATATGATCGCCCATGCCGACAGGGCTTTGGTCACGCCGACCTCCACCGCGCCCACGATTGCGGGCGGGTTTTTCATCCCGGCTGGACTTGTCGCGGCTGGGCTTTTTGTCCTGCGCGACGGGCGCGTCTTTTTGTTCCACGGTGTTGGTAGCCGTGTCCGCATTGACCTTTTCAGGCTTGGCACTGTCTGACTTGCGACCACGGCTGCGGCGGGGCTTGTCTTCGGTCTGCGCCTTGCCAGTCGACTTGTCAGCTGCGCCCTCTTTTGCAGGCTTTTCAGCTTTGCCTTTGGCCAGCGGATTGTCGATGCGGGGCACTTCTTTTTCGATCAGACGTTCGACCGCATCCAGGTTCTTATCATCGCGCGGTTCGCAGATCATGATCGCCTTACCAAGACGACCGGCCCGGCCCGTGCGGCCAATGCGGTGCACATAGTCTTCGGCATGGCCCGGCACATCATAGTTGAACACATGGCTCACATTCGGGATGTCCAGCCCGCGCGCGGCCACGTCAGAGGCGCAGAGGAATTGCAGCGTGCCCGCGCGGAACCCGTCAAGCACTTCCATACGCTTTGATTGGTCCAGATCCCCATGGATCGCCGCCGCGTTATAGCCGTATTTCTTCAAGGATTTCGCGGTGATATCCACATCCGTCTTGCGGTTGCAGAAGATGATGGCATTGGTGCAGGCCTCGCCCTCGCGGTCAATGAGCGCGCGCAGAAGCTTGCGTTTTTCCGATGCCGCACGGTCCCGGCGCGAGGCTTTGAACATGCAAAGCTCCTGCGTGATCGTCTCGGAAGTGGTCGCCTGACGGGCCACTTCGATACGTTCAGGGTTGGACAGGAAGGTGTTGGTGATCCGCTCGATCTCGGGCGCCATGGTGGCCGAGAAGAACAGGGTTTGGCGCGTGAAGGGCGTGAGCGAGAAAATCTTCTCGATATCCGGGATAAAGCCCATGTCGAGCATCCGGTCAGCCTCGTCCACCACCATGATCTGCACGCCGGTCAAGAGAAGTTTGCCGCGTTCGAAATGGTCCAGAAGGCGGCCCGGTGTGGCGATCAGAACGTCGACACCACGGTCAATCGCCTGATCCTGTTCCTTGAAACTGACGCCGCCGATTAACAGCGCCTTGGTCAGTTTCACGTGTTTGGCGTAAACGTCGAAGTTTTCGGCCACCTGTGCGGCCAGTTCGCGCGTGGGGCACAGCACCAGCGAACGCGGCATCCGCGCGCGGGCGCGGCCACGGGCCAGTGCGGAAATCATTGGCAAGGTGAAGGATGCGGTCTTGCCGGTGCCGGTCTGGGCGATGCCCAAGACGTCGCGGCCTTCCAGCGCGGGGGGAATGGCGCCTGCCTGAATGGGGGTGGGGCTTTCATAGCCCGCTTCGTCGATGGCTTTCAGCACCTTGGGGCTGAGTTTCAGATCAGAAAACTTGGTCATGTATGTCCTGTTTCACGGACATCTCGCGCCCGTGCGGCTGATGAAGGGAGGGCCCGTGTGGCCTGTGCGCGTCTTCGCGCCCCTTCGATTGGTTAGGGGCCTAAAGAAAAAAGGGGCTGGGGTCAATGACGGGGCTGAAAACGGTGCGTTTCGGCGCAAACCGTTGCCTTTGCTGCACATCTTAGGCGGATTGGGCCAGCACTGGGCGAAATCCTGCGCGCAGGGTTGCAACCGTTGGGGCCGGGGTCAAAACGGTGACCTTGCCGGTTGGGCGCGGCAGGGGGGTGCCATAGCCTGTGGGGGCATAGGGCAGGCTTTTATCGCCCACCAGCAGACAGGGGGTGCTGTCATGCAAGATGAAACAGCCATCGGGCAGATCGTCAGCCTGTGCAGAATGGCGGATGTGCTGGCGGCTACGGGTCACGCGGGCGCGGTGCAACTGGTGGTCCATATCCTTATGCCCCATCGCACCATGTGCCTTGGCCCAGGCGGTTTTGAAATCTGCATAGGCGTCGGGGCGGCAATAGGCGCAGGGGCGGTGACCGGCGGCCAAACCGACGGCTTCATCCAGAAAGAACAGCGGCGTCCAGGCGCGCGCGGGCATGGGCCCATGATAGCGGCCCTTGGGGTGTTTCAGATCGCAGATGATCCAATGCTGATGTCGCCAGCGTGACGTGCCCAGCCGGCCGTCCGTGAAGGGCAGATTGCCACGGTTTCCCGTAAACATCCCACGCGCTGGGTCCGCCACCACCTCGCCCGTGGGCAAAACGCGGTTTTGCAGGGGCGAGGGGCGGGGTGTGCACATGGATCAGACCATCATTTCCTTGGTGGCCGACAGTTTCAGGTCCGGATAGTCCCGTTCAACACGGTCGATATCCCATTGAAGACGCGTCAGAAAAACCGGGTCACCGTCATTGTCATGGGCGATGTGCTGTTTGTTGGCCTCGACCAGCTTCTCGACCTCGGCCTTGTCACCGATGATCCAGCGCGCCGAGGTGAATTGCGATTGCTCAAAGCGCACGGGAAGTCCGTATTCCAGCTCGATCCGACTGGCGAGCACTTCGAATTGCAGCGCGCCGACGACGCCCACGATAAAGCCCGAGCCGATATTGGGTTTGAAGACTTTGGCCGCGCCTTCCTCGGCAAATTGCATCAGCGCCTTTTCAAGGTGTTTGGCCTTCATCGGATCGCCTGCGCGCACGCCTTGCAGCAGCTCGGGCGCAAACGAGGGGATGCCGGTGGCGCGGATCATCTCGCCTTCGGTCAGCGTGTCACCGATGCGCAGCTGGCCGTGGTTCGGGATGCCGATGATGTCGCCAGCCCAGGCCTCTTCCGCCAATTCGCGGTCGGAGGCGAGGAACAAGACCGGGTTCGACACCGCCATGGGTTTTTTCGAGCGCACATGGGTCAGCTTCATGCCGCGTTTGAAATGGCCCGAGGCCAGCCGCATGAAGGCCACGCGGTCGCGGTGTTTCGGGTCCATATTGGCCTGAACCTTAAAAACAAAGCCCGCGACCTTCTTTTCCTCGGGTGCGATGGCGCGCGGATCAGCCTGCTGTGGTTGCGGTTCTGGGCCGTAACTGGCGATGCCCTGCATCAGCTCCTGCACGCCAAACGAGTTGATTGCCGAGCCGAACCAAATGGGCGTCATATGGCCTTCCAGCACGGATTGCGGGTCGAGCGTGGGCAGAAGCTCCTTGGCCATCTCGACCTCTTCCAGGAACTTCTCCAGCAGATGCTCGGGCACGTGTTCAGCCAGTTTGGGGTCGTCCAGCCCGTTGATCTCGACGGTTTCGGCAACCACGTTGCGGTCGGCGCGGTCCATCAGCTCCAGCCGGTCATTCAGAAGGTCATAACACCCCATGAAGTCCCGCCCGACACCGATGGGCCAGCTGGCAGGCGTCACATCGATGGCAAGGTTTTCCTGAATTTCGTCAATGATGTCAAAGGTGTCACGGCTTTCGCGGTCCATCTTGTTACAGAAGGTCAGAATGGGCAGATCGCGCAGGCGGCAGACTTCAAAGAGTTTCTGCGTCTGGCTTTCCACACCTTTGGCCCCATCGATCACCATGACGGCGGCATCCACCGCGGTCAGTGTGCGATAAGTGTCTTCCGAGAAATCCGAGTGGCCGGGCGTGTCGACCAGATTGAACCGATATTTGCCGAAATCAAACGACATGGCCGAAGCCGAGACCGAGATGCCCCGGTCTTGCTCCATCTTCATGAAGTCCGATCGCGTGCGCCGCGCTTCGCCCTTGGCACGCACCTGACCCGCCATCTGAATGGCGCCACCATAAAGCAGGAATTTCTCGGTCAGGGTCGTCTTGCCCGCATCCGGGTGGCTGATGATCGCAAAGGTGCGACGGCGCGCAATCTCGGGCGGCAATTCGGGGCGGTTTGTGTTCGTATCCAACATGGCCCGGCTATAACCGGACGGGCGCGGCAGCGCAATCCTGCCGCCGCGCGCGGTTATCACCGGGTGCTCAGGCTCACCGTCACAAGGTGATTATACTGGGACACGCCGCCGATGATCGTCACACCATTTTTGCGAAACAGCTCGCGCCCGCGTTTGCCACCGGCGGGTTTGAACCCCTGTTCGCGTAAGGTTTGGCGCACGATCTCACCAACCTGGTGCAGCGAGGCATAGCTTGACGAGGTCACGTTGCAGCTGTTGTTCTTTTTGCCAAAGCTGGCGGACAGCTCTGTCATATTGATCCGGTCGATGGTGCGATCCCCAAGGCGCTTGCGGTAGCCAAAGGTCGATTTCTCATAGCCATAGGATGCCATACGCGCCTGTGTGACCGGCGCGCCGCCAGAGAGCATGGTCAGACAGTCGGCAAGCACAGGTTTCAGGCTTGTGTTGAGCGTGGCCATAACGCGCGCGCTGGCTGCCGCATTGGCTTTTTCACGGGTCTGATCGGTTTGGCCGCTGTTGCAGGCCGCTGTTGCTGCGACCAGCGCAGCAGCAAAAATGATTTTCTTCAATGTCTTACCGTTTAATTGCTGAGTTAACGTTTCGAAGCACCTTTTAAGAGGCTCACCGCATCTTTTCCACCCACATCTGACGGGCTGACTTCGTGGGCGGGCGCTCGATTTTGGTGATAGGGCGCGTCGGCAGGCAGTACGTTTTTGTTGATCTGGTCCACAAACAGGCTTTCTGCAGCGATCCCTTCGGCATAGATGATCTCGTGCTTGTCAAAAAGCAGTTGGTGGTAGTCAACAAAGCCGCCTTCGGACTGGGTGACGGTGGTGCCGTTGACCAGAAGGCCCGCTTTGACCAGCACCTCTTTCTTGCCGGTTTCAAGTGCGTCGACGCGTTGATAGATGAACAGCCGGTGACCGGGGCTGAGTGTCAGGTCGCGGTCGTTGTTCAAGGCGCCGGCCTGAATGACAATGGGTGCAAAAGCCCCGGCGGCGCGCACGGTCTGCTGACCAATCCAGCGGATCGTTTGCGGGCCGCTGTCGCGGGTCAGCAGTTTGTCGCCCTCTTTCAGTTTTTCGATGGGCACCTGCTGGCCATCTGCCAGCGTGATATGGGTGCCCGCGACGAAAGACACGCAGGCCGTTTCAGCCAGTCGCGCGCGCGCGCCCTCGCGGTCGATGGTGACCAGGGCGTAGAGCTGTTCGGGATCAAACGGGGTCAGCGGATAGACGTGAACCGCCTCGATTTCTTGCGCGTGCAGGTCGGTTTCCACCAGGATCAACGCCTCTTTCGTGCGCCCATGCGGCCCCATGAAGGTGACAAGACAGTCCAGAAAGACAGGCGCACCGGGCTGGCCGGTTTCGCTGGTTTGCGCCACGCGGAAATGCCCGTTGTCGGGGTCAGCCCTTAAGGCCAGCGGGCGCGCCGTTGCGTTCGGCACCACCCCATAGGCGTCTTCCAGCACCAGTTCCGAGGCGTCAGACAACGCGTCGCCTTCGTTCACACCATGGCGCACGCGAAAGCTGTCGGCCCCATAGACCTGCAGGATCTGCGTGGCAGGTGGTTCGGTCTGTGATTTGGCAGAAACGTCGTCATGGGAGGTTTCGGGGGGCATGGCGGACCTGAAGTGAGTGTGAGGGTGAGTGGAATGCACGCAAGGCTGGGCCGGAAAACACTAGGAGTTGGGGGCAGGCGGGTCAACCGGCAGCCGTCATGATCCGGGCTTTTCCCTTGTGGCGCGCGGCGCTAGGGTGACGCGGCAAGTGAACGCAAATGTCATGGAAGGGCAGCCGAATGGATCTGGGAATTTCTGGGAAAACAGCGCTGGTTTGCGCCTCGTCAAAAGGGCTGGGGCTGGGGTGCGCCGAGGCTTTGGCCCGCGAGGGCGTGTCTTTGGTGATGAATGCGCGTAGCGAAGGACCGCTTGAGGCCTCGGCCGCGGCCATCCGGGCCGAAACCGGCGTCGAGGTTACCACGGTTGCCGCTGATATCACCTCGGCTGAGGGGCGGGATAAGGTGCTCGCTGCCGCAGGTCAGGTGGACATCCTTGTGACAAATGCGGGCGGTCCGCCTCCGGGTCTGTGGTCAGACTGGTCGCGCGACGATTTCATCGCGGCGTTTGATGCGAATATGTTGACACCGATTGCGCTGATGCAGGCGTTGATCCCGTCAATGGCTGCACGGGGCTGGGGGCGCATTGTCAACATCACCAGCCAGTCGGTGAAGGCTCCGATCCCGGTGTTGGGCTTGTCCAACACGGCGCGGGCCGGGCTGACCGGGTTCGTTGCGGGCACAGCGCGGCAGGTGGCCGGGCAGGGGGTGGTCATCAACAACCTGCTGCCGGGCATCCACGCCACTGATCGCGCCGAAGCACTGGATGGCGCAGTGGTCGACGCGCAAGGCATCACGATGGAAGAAGCCCGCGCGCAGCGCTTCGCCACCATCCCGGCGGGGCGCTATGGCACGCGGGATGAGTTTGGTGCGGCCTGTGCGTTTCTGTGTTCCCAGCATGCCGGTTTCATGGTGGGGCAGAATATCTTGTTGGATGGTGGGGCGGTAAACACCACGCTTTAGGCGGGGTCGTCCCCCGGCACCTGATCCTTTCCATGGATCAACAAAGGGTTGCACCTGTTGTTCAACTGGGCAAACTGGCGCGCAAATCGGGCTTGATGTTTAAAACCCGAAATCTGGAGAAACGCGATGAGAATGAACATGCTTGCCGGCGGTGCGCTGGAGGTCAGCGCGCTGTGTCTTGGGTCGATGACCTGGGGCTCGACCAACACCGAAGCCGAAGGGCACGACCAGATCGACATGTTTCTGGACCATGGCGGCAATTTCATCGACACGGCCGAGATGTACCCGGTGAACCCGATCAAGGCTGAACGCTGCGGCGCGTCAGAGGCGACGATTGGCAGCTGGCTGGCCAAAACCGGGCGACGCGATGATGTGGTGATCGCCACCAAGGTCTCGGGTGACAATCCGGGCTGGAAACGCGGCGGCAAAGGCTATGACAGCGCGGTGATTTTCGAGGCGGTCGATGACTCGTTGGAAAAACTGCAAACCGACTATATCGACATTTACCAGACCCATTGGCCGCTTCGGGGCAGCTATGCGTTTCGTCAGAACTGGCGCTTTGATCCGTCACATCAGGACCGCGCCCAGACCGAAGCCCATATGCGCGATGTGCTGGGGGCGATGGATAAGGTCGTGAAAGCGGGCAAAGTGCGCCATTTCGGTCTGTCCAATGAAAGCGCGTGGGGCACGGCCAATTGGTTGCGCGTGGCGCGCGAGATGGGCGCGCCCGAGGTGATCTCGATCCAGAACGAATACAGCCTCATGCACCGTCTGGCCGATACGGATTTGGCCGAGCTGTGCGTGAACGAGGATGTAGGCCTGTTGTCCTATTCCCCCTTGGCGACCGGGCTTTTGACCGGCAAGTATCAGGGTGGCGCGGTGCCTGCGGGTTCGCGCATGTCGATCTATCCCGGTCTGGGCGGGCGGGTGACCGAGGGAGCGTTTCCGGCGGTGGATGCCTATCAGGCGGTGGCTGACAAACATGGTCTGGACCTTGTTCAGATGGCTTTGGCCTTTGCCGTTTCGCGCCCCTTCATGGGGTCGACCATTTTCGGGGTCTCGACGCGTGAACAACTGTCACATGTGCTGGAGGGCAAGGATTTAACGCTGTCAGAAGATGTCCTTGCGGATATCGATGCGGCGCATCGCGCCCATCCGATGCCGTTTTGAGGGAGGCCGCAATGCTGACACGTCGCGCTGCGTTGAAGACCACTGCAGGCATGGCTGTGACCTCTGCGCTTGCCGGGTGTTTGGGGACGGGCGGGGGCGAGGGCGTTTCTTTCCATCGCAACACCAAACGCCCGATCAGCTCCACCACCCGGTTTGACGCCGCCCGCTTCGCCGGGCGCTGGACCATCCGCGGAGAGATGGTGCATCCGGGTGACGTGCCAACCTTTGGATCGGTTGTGTTCCACGCCAGTGGGGCAGGCATCAGCGGGTTGGAAATCCATGCAATGAAACGCGGCGGCGAAGGTTTGCTGGAACGCTATGACACCACGCAGCCTGCGCCAGGTCGTATCGTTGTGGGCCGCGCGCCCTTTGACACGCAATATTGGGTGCTTTGGGTGGATGACGATTATCGCACCGCCGCGATCGGCACGCCTTCGGGCAGTTTTGGCTGGATCATCGACCGGGAGCGGTCCGGCGGCGAGGATCGCGTGAAAGCCGCCCGCGACGTGTTGGCGTTCAACGGCTATGACATGAGCCGCCTGGAAACACGCTAGAGCTTTTCCAGCTATTGCCCGATCACATGAGTAGCTGGACACGCCCACCATCCTTGCACGTCGTGCTGCGTTTCCATATCACTTTGTTTCAACGGAATATGGAAACGCTTTAGAAAAGGCGTACGAGATCATGCACGCCTGGATCCCCGTCACGCTGCTTGCCGCGTTTTCGCAAAACCTTCGGTTCATGCTGCAAAAGCGGCTGAAAGACACGCGGCTGACTTCGACCGGGGCGACACTGGCGCGTTTTGCCTATTCTGCACCGCTGGTGGCGTTGCTGATGGCGGGGTATTTCAGCGTGACCGGTCAGGCCGTGCCCACACCGTCACCAAGCTTTTTTGCCTTTGCGCTGACCGGGGGCATCGCCCAAATTCTGGCCACGATCTGCGTGGTTGCGCTCTTTGCGGAACGCAATTTCGCGGTTGGGATCACGTTCAAGAAAACCGAAGTTGTCTTGACCGCGCTGGTTGGGCTTGTGGTGCTGGGCGAGGGTGTCGGGATCGCCGGGGCGCTGGCCATCGGGGTTGGGTTTCTGGGCCTGATCCTGTTGTCAGACCCGCCCGAAGGCACGGCGCTGGGCTGGGGACGGTTTTTCAATCGCGCGGCGGCGTTGGGGCTGGGGGCCGGGCTGCTTTTCTCGGTCTCGGCGATTGGCTATCGCGGGGCGTCGCTGTCCCTGGATACAGGGGCTGTGGTGGCGCGCGCGGGTTTCACGCTGGCCGTTGTGACCGCGTATCAGACGTTGATCATGATGCTTTGGATGGCGCTGCGCCAACGAGGCGAGATTGGCCGGGTATTTGCCGCCTGGCGGGTTGGTATCTGGGTCGGGATGACCTCGATGGTGGGCAGTTTTTGCTGGTTCACCGCCTTCACGCTTCAAAATGCGGCCCTGGTCAAAGCGCTTGGGCAGGTCGAGCTTTTGTTTTCCTATGCTGCCACGCTTTTCGTGTTTCGCGAAAAGGTCACCGGGCGAGAATATGCAGGCACTGCATTGATCCTCGCCTCGGTTCTGGTGTTGGTTTTGTTTCTGAACTGATCCTCAGCCCGCAGCTGACAGAGGTCCGACCCCACCCAGACGCTCGAACAGGCTTTCTTCGTCGGAATTGTTGAAAAACGGCACCTGTGCAGGCGCGCCCAAATCGGGAAGGTTGCCGACGATTTCGGCCAGAACCACCTCGGTGATAAAGGGCAGGTCAAACCGGCGCACATCATCCAGAGGGATCCACTGCAAATGACTCAACTCGTCCGATGCGCGCGAAAAATCGTCGATATCAGTGCGCAATTCCCCCGCATCCACCGCGAAAAAGCGCGCATCGAAACGGCGCGGGCGGCCTTTGGGGGTGATCGCACGGAAAGTAAAGGCCATGCCTTTGGCTGACGGAATAAAGCCTGCATCTGCAAAGCCTTCCCATCCTTCCGGCACGGCCCCGGGCCATGTGCCCGGCGCGCCCAATATCTGCCCGGTTTCTTCCCACAGCTCACGGATTGCAGCAACCAACAGCGCCTGTGCCTTCGAGGCATCCGCCCGCTCTGCCAGTCGGGTCAGGCATGGCTCGGCTCCGGCATCTGCAAGCGGGATATCGTGATCACCCGCATCCAGCGCACCGCCCGGAAATACAAACTTGTTGGGCATGAAGGCCGCCTTCGCCCCGCGTTGTCCCATCAAAACCTGAGGCCGCGTGTCCTTGTCGCGGATCAGGATGACCGTGGCCGCGTCGCGGATGATCTTGGATTTGTCCATATTAGGCGCCTCTGATTTAACTGTTGTCTTTGGGGCCGGCAAAGCCATGCATGCGTTTGGCCCATTGGAACCCAACCATGAAGCCTTTGAAGCGCGGCAGAAGGTAAAGCGATGCCGCCACCACACCAACGGTAAAGATCGTGGCCAGCATCATCGGATCCTGCACGAAATGCACATAAACGATATGCAGAAGCGGTGCCATGACATGCCCCACCACGATGATGGTCAGATAGGCCGGGCCATCGTCCGCGCGCTGGTGGTGCAGCTCTTCGCTGCAAACAGTGCAGCGGTCATTCACTTTCAGATAGCCCTGAAACAGCTTGCCGGTTCCGCAGTTGGGGCAGCGTTTGCGCCAGCCTTTCCACAGGGCGGGCTTCACCTCGCGTTCGTTGGTCTCAAGCAAATTGGGGGGCGAGGGCTGGGTGGTTACGTCGGTCATATTGGTTCCTGTGTCACGCGTCCGCTCAGTTTACGCGGAACGTCCGGGAAAATCACACCCTGAATTGAGCTTGCGGCGGCGTGTCGCGGAAATTTGCGATTGTTGCGACGGAAAACCACGACCCGTGCGTTTTACCTGTATCAAGCCGGACAGCACGCAAGGCGCCGGCATATGAGGCAAGACACCAAAGGAGACTGTCATGAAGCTGACAAAGAAAACTGCCGCAACCGCCATTGCCCTTGGATTGGGGGCGGCCCTGACGCTCACCTCGACCGCCGCCATGGCGTTTGGTGGTGGCAAATCCGGAGAGCGCGGCATGATGGGCCCCCGCGGCGGATTCATGCAGATGGAATTTGCGGATATTGATCTGGATAAATCAGGCCAGATCACCGTTGAAGATCTGGCCGCCGCCGCCAAGGTGCGCTTTGACGCCGCCGATGCCGATGGCAATGGCGAGCTGAGTTTGGATGAGCTGAAAGCCCAGGCCGAAAAGAAGATGGCCGAACGTATGGCTGCGAAAGGCAAGGGCGACGGCAAGCGCAAGGGCAAGATGATGCAAAAGCGCATGGGCTGGAAGCTGGAGAATATGCTTGAAGATCGCGATGCCGACAAGAACGGCAGCTTGAGCTTCACGGAAATGGCCCCAGAGACCGCCAAGCTGGATCGCATGATTGATCGCTTTGACACGGATGATGACAACGCGATTTCATCCGCTGAATTCGACGCGGCTCAGAAAGAGATGTTCATGCGCCATGGGGCGAAGGGGCACGGCAAACATGGCGGTAAATCTGGCGGCAAGAACGACGGCTAACGTCACGTGACCGCACCTGTCCTGGGGCGGGTGCGGTTGGTTGTTTCCGATCTTGGGAACGGTTAAAGCGTTTCCAGATTACGTTGAAACAACGGGATGTGGAAACGCCGCGCAACATGTAAGGATGGTGAGCGTTTCCAGTTATTGCTGTGATCCAACAATAACTGGAAACGCTTTAGGCAGAGTGTATGGATATGGCCCTGGACGCGTATGACGGCGCGGCAGATGAGACGCTTCTTGTACTATACGGGAACGGCGACCCTGTCGCGGCTCAGATCCTCACCGGGCGGCTTGCGCCGCGGGTGTTGGGTTTTGCCACGCGTCTTTTGGGGGACCGGACCGAGGCCGAGGACGTCACGCAGGAAGCGATGCTGCGCCTTTGGAAACAAGCGCCGAATTGGCGCACGGGCGAGGCGAAACTGTCGACCTGGCTCTATCGCGTGGTGTCCAACCTGTGCACGGACCGGCTGCGCAAAAAGCGCACGGTGGATATCGATGCCATCGAAGAGCCAAAGGATGATGCGCCTCAGGTGGTCGAGGGCATGATCGCGGCGGATCGGGCCAAAGCACTCGAGGCGGCGTTGATGACGCTGCCGGAACGACAAAGGATCGCCGTCACGTTGCGGCATCTCGAAGGGGCTACGAACCCTGAAATTGCAGAGGTTCTTGATATCAGCGTCGAGGCGGTCGAAAGTTTGACTGCGCGGGGCAAACGGGCGCTGGCAGCCGCATTAGCGGGGCGCCGAGAGGAGTTGGGTTATGGCGAAAACTGACAGATCTGAAATTCCGCATGATGATGCATTGGAGGCATTCTTCAACGCCGCGCGACAGGATAATCCGGCGCCGTCAGATGCTTTGATGTCTGCCATTCTCGCGGATGCCGACAGGCTGCAGCCGCAGCCAAAGAAGCTGGAACGTGACGCCGAGATGCCGGTCAAACAGGGCGCGGTCAAAGCGATCCTGTCTGCCATCGGCGGTTGGCCATCTGCAGCCGGGATGGTGACAGCCACCGTTGCTGGCGTGTGGATCGGGTTTGCGCAACCGGTGCAATTGGAACTTCTGTCGGGCGGATTGGTGTTGAGCGGCACGTATTCGGAAGATCAAACCGACTACAGTTTGGAAGATCTGGCCCCCAGCTATCTGGACACAAGCCTTTTTGCGGAGGATGAAGGATGAGCGAGACCTCGAACAAGACAGGCCCTCAAGGGCCCGCAAAACCGCGCCGCAAATGGCCCAAAGTGCTTTTGGCTGTGTCTCTTACGCTGAACCTTCTGGTGATCGGGCTGGTTGTCGGGGCCAAGGCAGGCGGGCACCACGGTCGGAGCTTTGATCCGCGCGGGCCGGAACGTGACGTGATTGGGCGGCTGGGATTTGCCCCGCTGGCTGGTGCGTTCACGCCCCGTGATCGCCGCGCCATCGGAAAAGAGATGAAAGCGCGTTCGGGATCGTACCGGGATCACGGGAAACTGCTTGAGCAAGAGTTTTCCGCGATGCTTGAGGAGTTGCGCGCCGACCCGTTTGACGCAGACAGGTTTGCGCTGTTGATGCAGTCGCAGGCGGATCGCATGCACAGCCGGGCGCAAACCCTGCGCGGGTTGGTGATTGATCGGATCAGCCTGATGAGCCTTGCGGAACGGCGCGACTTCGCAGATCGTATCGCGCGCAAGGTCAAGCGCGGGCGGCACTCAGATTGACCCGCGGCATGGCGGAACCCGCCCGTGAAATCACAGCAGATGCAATTGGCTCATAGTTTTGGGGTGCAGAAACCGTTGTGCCGCCAAAGAGTTGGCGGGATTACGGCCGAAAGCGTTTCCAGATGGGGTTGAATGAACGTGATGTGGGTGCGCCGCGCAACATGTCAGGATGGTGGGCGTTTCCGGTTGTTGCTGTGATCGGGCAATAACTGGAAACGTTTTAGGCAGCACTTTGCACAAATGTCACCTGATTGCGCCCGTCTGACTTGGCAACGTAAAGCGCCCGGTCAGCCGCTTGCAAAAGCTCTTGCATGGACTTGTGGCGTCCCGGCTCAGGTGTCGAAACCGCAACCCCGATGGACAGGGTCACGTCCAGGTCCTGCCCGATACCATGGGACCGGATCGGCTGATCCCCGATCGCGCGGCGCAACCGTTCGCCCATGATCCGGGCGGCGGTTTCATCCGTCGCGGGCAGGGCAATCAGGAATTCCTCGCCGCCAAAGCGGGCCACGAGGTCGCTGTCGCGCATATTGCTGCGCAGCCTGTTTGACACCTCGATCAGCACCTCATCGCCGACCAGATGGCCATATCTGTCATTGACCGATTTGAACCGATCCAGATCCAATATCATGATTGCATAGGGCTGCCGTTTCTCAAGGCTCTCTTGTTCCAGTCGCTGCAAGTAAGATTGGGCATAGCGGCGATTGTGAAGCCCTGTCAGCGGGTCCTGAAGCGCCAGTTCCAAGCCGCTGCGCACATTCTCACGCAACGCATCGGCTTCGGTCTTGCGGGCCAAAAGCCGGTCCAGCTTTACCGCCAGTTCAGCTGCATCAAATCTCCCGCGCATGGCGGTATCGGCGCCAAGATCCAGCGCCATCGAATTTGGAGACGGCGTTTCCCCGCAATCCTGCACCACGATCACCGAATGACGCGTGGTGCGCCGCGACCGCAGCTCGCTGACCAGCCGCAACCCATCCGAGGTTTCCGCAAGTGTCGAGCCGATGATGAAGGCATCGGGCACCCTGCTTTGTGTCGACAGGTCCTCCAGCGCCTGAGATTGGGTCATGATCAGCAATTCATGGCGAAATTCTGTCGCAAGATGCATGCGCCAAAGGATGCCGGTTTCTGCATCCGGTGCAATCAGTGCCACCTTGGCGCGCCCTGCAAAGGCCTGCGGCGCCTCGGCCACACCAAATTCATGCGCCAAATCTTTGCGGCGCAGAACATCGTCATAGGTGCCACGACGACGGATCAGGCTGCGCACCGTGGCCAGCAACGTCGATTCGTCCAGAGGTTTGCCAAAAACCTCATCCGCGCCCGCCTTAAGGATTTCCAGCCGGGGTTCATTGGCAGAATCATGGGCGATCACCAAAAGGGGGATATGGGTCAGCACGGCATCCGCCTTGAGCTGTTCACAGAGCGCGCTGGCAGACCGGTTCCCATCCGCGCCCAATATGATCAGGTCCGGCCGACAATGTCGTGCCATTTCAACCACTTCGCCGCTGGTGTCCGCCTGGACCACATCATAACAAGAGGCGGTCAGACGAACTTTCAGCACGATACGATTTGTCAAGAAATCGTCGGCTATCAAAATTCTACCTGACATGGCTTGCTCGCTCTTGTTTTTCCGTTTCAGCAACGCTTTGGTAAGTATTGCGACGGATTGGTTAAGAAATCCTTGCCAAAAACGGAATGGAGCGCCCGTGACACCGGAAACTGCCGAAACTTTTGCCCTACAGACCCTTGGCTGGCTCATCTCAAACGACGAATTGCTGCCCGTGTTCATGGGGTCAAGCGGCGTCGATCAGGCGGCGTTAAAAGCCGGGGCCTCGGACCCGGCATTTCTGGCGTCAGTTCTGGATTTCATCATGATGGATGACGCTTGGGTTATCGCGGCCTGCGAAGCCCTTCAGGCGCCATATGAACGCCCGTCACAGGCTCGGCAGGCTTTGCCGGGCGGAGCACAAACTCATTGGACGTGATCCTCTCAAGCAACGGTAATATATAGGAAATATCATGCGCGCAGATGCTGTTCTCTTTGACAAGGATGGAACACTTTTCTTGTTCGAAGCCACTTGGGAGGCCTGGGCCGAGGCCGTTTTACTGCGCTTTGCAGATGGCGCGCGCGCGCGCGCCACAGAATTAGGGCAGGCTATTGGATTTGACTTGCCCAATCGGCGCTTTGCGCGCGACAGCGTCGTGATTGCCGGGACGCCAGAGGAAATCGTAGGCGAGCTTGAGCAGCTGCTGGATCTGCCGGGGGACCAGATTGAAGATATTCTGAATGAAGAAGCGGCCCGTGCACCGCAGGTCGAGGCCGTGCCGCTGGCCCCTTTCCTGAACGATTTGCGCGCCCGCGGGCTGAAGCTCGGCGTTGCAACGAACGATGCCGAAACCCCTGCACGCGCGCATCTGGACAGTGCCGGGGTGACCGGATTGCTGGATTACGTGTCCGGATATGACAGCGGCCATGGGTCGAAACCCGATGCTGGCCCCTGTCTGGCCTTCGCGCGGTTTTTGGGGCTGGACCCGTCACGTGTGGCCATGGTCGGCGACAGCCTGCATGACCTGCATGCGGGGCGCGCTGCGGGCATGCAAACCGTTGCGGTGCTGACGGGCCTTGCCACGGAGGTCGAGCTTGCCCCGTTTGCCGATGTTGTGCTGCCCGATATCGGGGCGCTGCCAAGCTGGTTAAGCCAGGCCGGATAAGGGCCGATTTTGTTCAATTTGAGCGCAACTTGATCAAAAAACGGCGATTTGATCCGGTCGGATTTGGAAACTGTTAATCCGGCACAGCCTACACTCGCGTGAATTGCGATGAAGTGAGTGTGGAATGCTTGGGCTGATCTTTCTGTCATTTGAAGGGTTTATATGCCAGACCTATAATCCCGAGGTCTGGCGCGGCGCGTTGCGTAAATCGGCCCATGAGGCAGATGGGTTTGAACCGCTTTTCCAGTATGACGATGTGATTGCGGCGACGCTGATCGAAGAAATCTCGGGCAGTTTGCGCAAATCCCCGCAATCGCTTCTTGAGGATTTCGGCACCTATCTGGTGACGAACCCCGTTTCGGAACGTGTGCGTCGCCTGCTTCGGTTCGGGGGCGTTGACTACGAAGACTTCCTGCATTCGCTTGAGGATCTGTCCGGGCGTGCCAGCCTGGCGGTGCCTGACCTGAACCTGCCCGCGATAGAGGTGAACGAAGCATCAGGGCTGTCCTTTGAAATTCTCGTGGAAGACCCGGAAGGGTATTTGTCGGCGGTATTATTGGGCATCCTGCGGGCCTTGGCGGATGACTATGGCACGCTGGCGATCCTTGAGCTGGTGCCGGGATGTCAGGATGACCGCGGCGGCAAGCGTCTTTTGACTGCGCAGCTCGTCGACATGTCTCATGGAGAGGCGCGAGAATTCCAACTGGTTGCAAACGCGGAATAAGATGACAAAGTTTGACAGGATAAACGTTCCCCTCAATGCATTTGATCATGTGATGCCGATGCATCTGATCCTAGACCTTGAAGGTCGGATCACCCATGCTGGGCCGACAATCGCAAAAGTGCTTGGGCCAGACTGCCCAATCGGTCAGAACGTGTTTTCACTTTTTGAACTGCGCAGGCCCAAAAAGATCACCTCGATTCGTCAGGTGCGCCAGCTGGTGGGCACCAAAGTGTACCTGCGTTTGAAAGACGATGCAGGCCTGCCCGTGAACGCAACGGTCACCTTGTTGGGCGCAGGCGAGGCCTTGTTGCTGAACCTGTCATTTGGCTACAAGATCGTGGATGCGGTGGCGCGGTATGATCTGTCTGGCTCGGATTTTGCGCCCACGGATCTGACTATTGAACTGATGTATCTGGTCGAAGCGAAAACAGCCGCCATGTCAGCCTCTCACCAGGCAGCAGAGCGGCTGCAGGGACAGAAAAGCGAGGCCGAGGCCGCAGCCCTTACTGACGGTTTGACCGGGTTGGCCAATCGCCGCGCGCTGGAACTGTCGCTCGAGCGGATGATCGAGACGCAGGCGGGGTTTGCCCTGATGCAGATTGATCTGGATTTCTTCAAGGCTGTGAATGACACGTTGGGCCATGCGGCGGGGGATGCGGTGCTGGAAAAAGTATCTCAGGTCCTGCGCGAGGAAACGCGTGAAACGGATGTTGTGGCCCGGGTTGGCGGGGATGAATTTACCATATTGATCAACCGGTTACCAAGTGCAGATCGGTTGGCGCGTATTGCGGAACGTATCATCGAAAAACTGGAACGCCCCATCCCCTTCAAAGACGAACTGTGTCGGATTTCGGCCAGTATCGGCATTGCGCAATCAGATCAATATACCCCCGCAGAGCTGACAATTGCGCGTATTGTCGAAGACGCAGATCACGCGCTTTACGGGGCAAAACGCAACGGGCGGGCCTGTTTCTGTATCCACGGGGTCGCGCAGTCGGTGCACAGTCCCCGGCAGGTCGTTACATCTGTTGACATGGGGCAGGGCGGACAATAGCAGACGGGTCATCAGTCCCTGTCTAAAGCGTGTTCCATGTCTGATTTTGCTTTGTCGATTTTCCACAAGATGCCTGCTTTCGCTGGGTTGCTCTTTGGCATGGCGATTGGGGCCACGGCTCAACCGGCTGTCGAGACCGCGGATATCATCCAGTCCATCATCGGCCGGACCATGCAAAATGATCATGTCAGCGAAGCGGTCATTTACGCAGATGGCACGCTGGAGGGGGTCTTTAACGGCATCGCCTTTGCAGGCACGTGGACGCTGGATCAGGGGCAATATTGCCGTGAATTTACCCGCGGCCTGTCAGGCGCCCCCGCCTGCATGTCGGTTGAAGCTATTCGCAACGATGCCGGAACCATTACCGAGATCGTTTTTCACGGCGCGGGCGGTCGTTCGGAGTTTACCCTTAAATAAATCGCGACACGCATCGCGCCATACACTTCGCAGCGGCCCATCTGCCGGTTCGAAGGCGTTGCACCGGTTTAATCATCTGCTTTTGGGAAAAGTGGCAGCCCGTAGGGGAATCGAACCCCTCTTTCCAGGTTGAAAACCTGGCGTCCTAACCGATAGACGAACGGGCCACGCTGTTGGTAGGCGGCTTCTTAGGCGAGCCGTTTTGCAAGCGCAAGAGGAGAAAGTGAAGAATTCTGAATTTCCATCGTCTCGCGGCGCTGCTGAGTTCAAAACTGCGGCACAAAGGTCACCTGCGCGTCTCGAGTGGTGGTCGTTCCGGTTAAGGTGAACCCAAGGCCGTTTTGATCTGGGGTCAGCGCCGTCAGATTGATGTCAGCGTCGTTGAAGTCCACCTTGAACCCATCATAGCGCATATCCTGGGCCAGGCGCCGCAGGGCCTCTTTGGCCGAGGTTTCGGTTTCAGCTTTGGCCGTCGACAAATCCGCATGCACATGGGTTTCCACAAGCTCTTCCAAGCGGCCTTTTAGCAACCATTTGGCAGAGCGCAGCAACAGGCTGTCGCTGTCCTGCGACAGGCGCACATTGTTCAGTGTCAGTTTGTTGTCCGTCAGGTTTGGTGTGGCGGTGAAGGTCAACTCACCTTCGAAGGCCTGCCCAAATAGCACCCGGCTGATCCACCCTTTCGAGGCAGACAAACCCAGCCTGATCGATAGCGTCCCATCCTCTGAACCGCCAAGGTCGGCGTGGGACAGGGTCATGTTGAACGCGCCCGAACCACGAGGCCAGGTCAGCGGGCTGTGCACGAGTTCCGAGGTCGCAATGTCGCTGATCCTGTCCCAGCTGGCAAAAACGGGCAGGCGCAGCTGGATGCCACCGGACTTGATCTCATCGATAAAATGCAACGGCGCAACCTTGCTGCGCGCGGGGCGATCGGGGCGTTCGGGGGTCAGAACCCCAGAGGCGTCAAAACACAGGTTCAACCCCAATCGCAATTCATTTTCTTTCGAATCTACAAAGGGTTGGACCGCTTCAAACTGAACCGGCCGTGTCACGATCCAGCCGGGAGCCTCGCCCCTGACTTCAATCACCTTATGGGCATCGTTCCAAAGATCCTGCGCCTCTTTGCGCAGAAACTGGTCTTTTGGCATGTCGCGGTTAAGCTTGGCCAGCAGCCTGTTGATCTGGTTTTGTACCTTTGGTTGCAGAAACTGGCGAAAGGACAGGTTCCCAAGCTTGGCGATCCTGGCGTCTGCTTGGGTGATGCGCACCGAGGCGACCGCCTGAGGGGCCAGACGCCAGTCTTCAAACAAGATGGGCCGGGCATCCGTGACCACTTGGGCCTCGAGCCGGCCGGATTGGCTGATCGGGATATTGGCCGGGGCCACCTGGTTCAGCAGCGCGCCAACCGTGCCGCCTATAACCTGCAGGCCACCGGTCAGTTTGACATTTCCGCGGATGTTGGCCGCGGCGATCAACCCGCCATTGCCATTTGCGCGCAGCACGATGTCAGATCGTCGCGCCGCCCAGCTGAGCGTGTCATTCACCAGACGCCCCGGAACGGGATCTTGTTCAACGCCGGTCATCACCTCGTCCACCGCAGCGTTCAGCTGTGTTTGCAGTGCGGGCAGGGGGATCGACAGGGGCAAGCGGATATAGGAATGGCGTGCAGGATCGCAGTTTTGCGCGCTGGTCGCTTGGGGGGGCAGAGCAGACAGGGTCAACAGGGTCAGGCACAGAAAGCGTCTACGGATCATCATAGCCCTCGGGCGTTTTTTTCAACAGGCGCGATGGTGCGGGGATTTTTGCCCGATCGCAAGGGTGCAGGTGAACACCCTTCAGTTCCCAGTCAAGAACGTCACGCAAAATTGGAAATATGGGGAAAAGTGGCAGCCCGTAGGGGAATCGAACCCCTCTTTCCAGGTTGAAAACCTGGCGTCCTAACCGATAGACGAACGGGCCACGCTGTGGTGAGGGGTTTCTAAGTCAAAGCCATTGTCCGCGCAAGAGGGATTTTGACTTTTTTACTTTGTCAATTATTTGAACCTTTTCAGGCCCTTGCGGCGTCTTCCAGCCGAAGTTGCGGGCTGACACGTCCCTGCCATTGATTGATTTCGAGTCGACCCGCCAAATGGAACCGCGCGCCCCCATGGTTCTGTAGAGCTTCGCCCATCGGGCCATCAAATGCGCCAAAGGCAATCGCGTCGATCCGCGTGCCCAATCCATCCCCGAATGTGACCTTCAGGTGGTTCTGCCCAACGCGTTTGGCAAAGAGGATCTGCACCTCGGGAAAGGCAAATCGCGGGGCAGGGGCCGAGGCACCAAACGGACCTGCGGTTTCCAGCGTCTCGATCAGTTCAACCGTGGCGGCGGGCGGCATCAGCATGCCGTCCAGTTTCAGGTCAGCCGCACCCAGCTCGCCCGCGCCCTGTTTTGCCATCAGCTCGGAAAGCCGTGCCATGGCGGGCTCCAGCTGATCACGTGTCAGGCTGAGACCCGCGGCCATTTTGTGCCCGCCGCCTTTTGTGATTGCCTCTTCAGCGGCCAGCTTCTGGATCGCCGCACCAAGGTCGATACCAGAAACGGACCGGCCCGATCCTTTTCCGTCGTCGCCGTCAAAACCGATCACGATGGCGGGGCGGTTGGTCGCCTCTTTCAGGCGGCTTGCGACAATGCCCACAACGCCCGGATGCCAGCCATCGCCGGCCGCCCAGACCAAGGGGGCATCCAGCCCGCGCGCCTCGGCCTGTTCCAGCGCCATCTCTTGTACGCGGGCTTCGATTTCGCGCCGTTCCCCGTTGAGTTCGTTGAGTTTTTCTGCAATCGCCCCTGCTTCATGCGGGTCGCGTGTGGACAGAAGGCGTGCCCCCAGATCGGCTTTGCCGATCCGCCCGCCCGCATTCACGCGCGGCCCCATCAGGTAGCCCAGATGGTAGGCGCGGGGCGCTTCGTTCAACCCGGCCACATCGGCCAGAGCCACCATGCCGGGGCGGGTGCGGCGCGCCATGATCTTCAGGCCTTGGCGCACCAACGCCCGGTTGGCGCCGATCAGGGGTGCGACATCCGCCACGGTTCCAAGGGCCACGATGTCGAGCATGCTGATCAGATCAGGACCGCTTCGCCCCGCCTCGCGCAGGATGCGGCCCAGTTCGACCAGCAAAAGGAAGACAACCCCCGCTGCGCAAAGGTAATCCGGTCCGTCCATCTCGTCTTGCCGGTTGGGGTTCACCACGGCGTTGGCCTCGGGCAGGGTCTCGCCGCCCAGATGGTGATCCAGCACCACCACATCCGCCCCTTTGGCCCGCGCCGCCGCGATGGGATCGAAGCTGAGCGTGCCGCAATCCACGCAGATGATCAGTCTGTGGTCCGCCGCCAGTTTTTCCATCGCGGGGGTGTTGGGACCGTAGCCTTCGGCGATCCGGTCGGGGATATAGAGCGTAACCTCTTGGGAGAAATGGCGAAACCAGTCGATCAGCAGCGTGGCTGAGGTGGCCCCATCCACGTCGTAGTCGGCAAAGATGGCGACTTTTTCGCGCTTGTCCAGCGCGGCCAGAACCCGTGTGGCGGCGACCTCCATATCTTTCAGCCCACGCGGGTCGGGCAGAAGATCGCGCAAGGTCGGGTCCAGAAACCCTGCTGCCTCATGGGCTGGCACACCGCGCCGGGCCAGTAGTTTGCACAGGGGCGCGGGCAGGGTGGTTTGCTGTGCCAAGGCCTCGGCCGCGCGGTCGATTTCTGTCGAAGGGCCGACCCAGCGCCGCCCGGTCAGAGAGGTCTCGACCCCCAGAAATGCGCTCATGACAGCACCTGTCTGGTCGAGGTGACATGGGCAAACTCGCCATTGAGCTGGTCCAGTGCTGCGCGGTGTATATCCTCGGCGGTGGGCGCATCCCCCGCGCGCCAGCTGGCATCTGCGTTCATCGTGAAGGCCGCACAGGCGTCATGTACCAGCGTGACCTGAAAGCCCAGATTGGCGGCCATGCGCGTGGTGGTGGACACGCAGTGCGGCGTGGTCAGCCCGCAAATGGTCAGGGCCGTTGCGCCCGTGGCGCGCAGGCGTGTCTCGAGATCGGTGCCAATGAACGCAGAGTTTACGGATTTGGTCAGCACGGGTTCCCCGGTCCGAGGCGCAACGCAGGCTTTGATAGAGGGCCGCCCACCATCGGGGTTCAGCGGGCTGCCCGGCGTCACGGACAGGTGCTGAATGTGAAAGACGGGCGCGTTTTGCGCCCGCCAATGAGTCAAAAGCCGGGCGGCGTTGGCCTCGGCATCCATGTTGTTGCGCGCGCCCCAAAAAGGGTCGTCAAACCCGTCCTGAATGTCGATCAGGAGGAGCGCCTGCGCCATCAGCCAGCAGCTACCGGGTTACGGTAGATCATGCGGCGTACAGAGCCGGTTTTCGAACGCATCAGCAGCGTTTCGGTGGTCAGGAAACCCGGTTCACGCTTGATGCCCGAGACGATCGAGCCATCGGTCACGCCGGTGGCCGCAAAGATCACGTCGGCGGTGACCATTTCGTCGCGGGTATAGATGCGGTCCAGATCGGTGATGCCCGCCTTGGCCGCGCGGCCGCGTTCGTCATCATTGCGGAAGGTCAGCTGACCCCACATCTGGCCGCCCATGCATTTCAGCGCGGACGCCGCCAACACGCCCTCAGGCGCGCCACCGCGGCCCATATACATGTCGATGCCGGTGATCTCGGCTTCGGCGCAGTGGATCACACCCGCCACGTCGCCATCGGTGATCAGGCGGATCGCCGCCCCGGTTGAGCGGATGCCGGCGATCATTTCCTCGTGACGCGGGCGTTCCAGCACACAGACGGTGATGTCAGAGGCGTCGCAGCCCTTGGCCTTGGCCAGCGCCTGAACGCGTTCGGCAGGCGACATGTCCAGGCTGACCACGTCTTTGTCATAGCCCGGCCCGATGGCCAGCTTTTCCATGTAAACGTCAGGTGCGTGCAACAGCGTGCCGCGCGGGGCCATGGCGATCACGGTCAGCGCGTTGGGCATGTCCTTGGCGGTCAGCGTGGTGCCTTCCAGCGGGTCCAGCGCGATGTCCACGGCGGGGCCATCGCCCGATCCGACCTCTTCGCCGATATACAGCATGGGCGCTTCGTCGCGTTCCCCTTCGCCGATGACCACGGTGCCCTGAATGTCCAGAAGGTTCAGCTGGTCGCGCATGGCGTTCACGGCGGCCTGATCGGCGGCTTTTTCGTCGCCGCGCCCAATCAGGGTGGCGCTGGCCATGGCGGCGGCCTCGGAGACACGGGCCAGACCCAGCGAAAGCATGCGGTCGGCGAAAACGACTTTATCGGCCATAGGGGCAATCCTTACTGTCTTTGTTTGCCTGACGTTTAGACACCGCATGCAAAAGGGGCAAGAGGTTTACCCCCTTGCCCCCATTAAAAGCGGTGCTGACGCTGAGGGTCAGACTTCTTCGATGCGAATGGCGACCGGATCGCCATCGACCACGCCTGTGGCGGCGAAACCGCTGATGGCTGCGTCCAACGCATCGCGGGTGCATTTGTGGGTGACCACCAGCACGGGGGCGAGCTTTTCATTGTGGCTGGTCTGGCGCATCCGGTTGATCGAGATGCCCGCATCCCCCAGCACCGCGGCGACTTTCGCCATGGCGCCGGGCTTGTCCAGAAGCGACATGCGCAAGTAATAAGGCGCTGGTTTCATTGCTTTCACGCCGGTGACAGGGCGCAGCGTCTCGGCGGGTTGGCCGAAGGTGGGAATGCGGATGCCGCGCGCCAGATCCATCACATCGCCCATGACGGCGCTGGCGGTGGGGCCTTCGCCCGCGCCGGGACCACGCAGCACGACCTGCTCAACCGCATCGCCTTCCACGACCACCATATTGGTGCCGCCCTCCAGTTGGCCCAGCGGCGAGCTGTCGGGCACCAGGCAGGGGGTCATGCGTTGCTCCAGCCCGCGCCCGGTCATCTGGGCCACGCCCAAAAGTTTGATGCGAAAGCCCATTTCTGCTGCGGTTTCAATATCTTCCAGCTGGATGCGCTGGATGCCTTCCAGATCAACCGCGTCGAAATTGACCTGCGTGCCAAAGGCGATGGAGGACAGGATCGACAGTTTGTGACCGGCATCAATGCCGCCCACGTCAAGGTTGGGATCGGCCTCCAGATAACCCAGCTCGGCGCATTCCTCGAACAGCGCGTTATAGCCGCGCCCGGTCGCCTGCATCTGGGTCAGGATATAGTTGCAGGTGCCGTTCATCACGCCCATCACGCGGGTAATCTCATTGCCTGCCAGCCCCTCCATCAGGGATTTGATGATCGGGATGCCGCCCGCCACGGCGGCTTCATAGCGCAGGCAGACACTTGCGGCCTCGGCGGCCAGTGCCAGTTCCTGCCCGTGATGGGCCAAAAGCGCCTTGTTGGCGGTCACGATGTCCTTGCCGGTGGCAATGGCGGCCTCGCAGGCGTCTTTCGCCGGGCCTTCATGGCCGCCCATCAGTTCGACGAACAGGTCCACGTCCTCACGTTTGGCCAGCGCAACAGGATCATCTTCCCAAGCGTAGCCCGACAGGTCCACGCCGCGATCCTTGTCTTTCGAGCGGGCCGAAACGGCGGTGATGACCACTGGGCGGCCAGCGCGCGCTTCCAAGACGGCGGCTTGACGGCGGATGATCTTGACCACGCCGATACCGACGGTGCCAAGGCCTGCAATCCCAAGGCGCAGGGGGGCTTTGTCACTCATGTCAGTCTCCGTCGGCTGTGGTTGCGTCCCGCGAGGCATATCCAATGGCGCGGGGCTGTGCAATCCGCTGGGTGCGGTGGGCGGCGATTTTCTGGCGGGTGGTTACTCTGCAGGGACCTGCGGATCGGCGGCGTTCAGTTCGGCCTTGTCGTCTGGGGCCACCACGCTTTGGTTGCGCAGGGCAGCCGCACGCGCACGCAGGGCCGCTGCGCGGTTGGCCAGCGCATCGGTGTTCTCAGACGCGGTTTCCACCGGCACTTGCGCGGTGATCTGGCTGGTGGGCACGATCTGCGGGAAGGGTGTGTCCGCGGACAGGTTATCTGCGAAATCCGGCGGGCTGGAACATCCGGCCAGCGCCAGTCCCAACAGGCCGGTGCAGATCAACAGGGGGCGGGCCATGCGGGAACCTTTGCGAAATCAGGGCGTTGGGCGCAGCATATCCGGGCCTGCCCAGACGGGCAAGCCGCCCTTTCATTGTTGATAAGACGCAGCGAAACGCTTGGATTTGAACGTTTGTTCAGTTAAGCCCGACTTATGGCTCGTAAAACCGGATCACACAGCGAAATCACCGGCCCGCGTGTTCGCGACGCGGCGCTGACGCTTTTTGCGCGTCACGGGTTTGCGGCTGTCTCGATGCGCCAGATCGCGGGCGAGGTCGGCGTGCAGGCAGGCGCGCTTTATCTTTACACCAAGGACAAGCAGAGCCTGCTTTTTGACCTGATGCGCAGCCATATGGAAGAGCTTCTGGCCGCTTGGGATGTGGAACCGAAGGGCGCAGGCGCGTTGGATGCGCTGGAGGCGTTTTCGCGCTTTCACATCCGCTTTCACTTGGAACGCCCCGATGCGGTGTTCATCGCCTATATGGAACTGCGCAACCTGACACCCGACAACTTCGCCGCCATTGAAAGCCTGCGCCGCCAGTATGAGGCCGAGCTGGAGGCGATCCTGCGCGCGGGCCAGCAGGAAGGCGTGATCGCCGTGACCGATATTCGCCTGAGCACCATGGCGGTGATTGCCATGCTGACCGGGGTGAACACATGGTACCGTGAAGGCGGCCGCCTGTCGCGCGAAGCGGTGGCGGATCGCTATTGGGACATGGTGCGCGGTGCGGTGGGTGCCTGAGCGCTGGACATTCCGCCCGCACGGCCCAATATATATCCCATGTCTCTGCCACCCGGATTTCTTGATGAGCTGCGCACCCGCCTGAGCATGAGCCAGGTTGCCGGGCGCAAGGTCATGTGGGATCAGCGCAAATCCAATCAGGCCAAGGGTGACATGTGGGCACCATGCCCCTTCCATCAGGAAAAAACCGCGTCTTTTCATGTGGATGACCGAAAGGGGTTCTATTATTGCTTTGGCTGTCACGCCAAGGGCGACGCCATTTCCTTTGTGCGCGAGACGGAAAATGTCAGCTTCATGGAAGCGGTTGAAATTCTGGCAGGCGAGGCCGGAATGCAGATGCCCGCGCGCGACCCGAAGGCACAGGAAAAGGCTGATCGGCGCACGCAATTGGCCGAAGTGATGGAAATGGCCGTCAGCCATTTTCGCCTGATGCTGAAAACCGGCGCGGGGGCCGAGGCGCGTGACTACCTGACCCGGCGCGGATTAGACGATGCCGCGCTGGATCGTTGGGATATCGGCTTTGCGCCGGACGCGTGGCAGGGGCTGTGGGATCATCTCAAGGCCAAGGGGGTCGAGGATGACCTGATCCTTGGCGCAGGTTTGGCCAAGCCCAGCCAGAAGGGTGGCAAACCCTATGACACGTTCCGCGGGCGCATCATCTTCCCGATCCGCGATGCACGCGGGCGGGCGATTGCCTTTGGCGGGCGGGCGATGGACCCGAATGACAATGCCAAGTATTTGAATTCGCCCGAAACTGACCTCTTCGACAAGGGGCGCAGCCTTTACAATCACGGGCCTGCACGCGAGGCGGCAGGCAAGGGCGCACCTTTGATTGTGGCCGAGGGCTACATGGATGTGATTGCGCTCTCCGAGGCCGGGTTTGGCGCCACCGTCGCCCCCCTTGGCACCGCGATCACCGAAGACCAGCTGCGCCTTTTGTGGCGCATTGCGCCCGAACCGATCATCGCGCTGGACGGCGACAAAGCGGGGCTGCGCGCGGCGATGCGGGTGATCGACAACGCCCTGCCGCTCTTGGAGGCCGGTCAAAGCCTGCGTTTCGCCATCATGCCCGAGGGCAAGGACCCGGATGACCTTCTGAAGGAAAGCGGGCCCGAGGCGATGCAGGCGCTGATTGATGGTGCTCAGCCCATGGTGGACCTGCTGTGGCAGCGCGAAACCGAAGGCAAGGTCTTTGACAGCCCCGAACGCAAGGCCGCGCTTGATAAGGACCTGCGCACCGCCATTGCGCGCATTCAGGACCCGTCCATTCGCAACCATTATGGGCAGGCGATCAAAGACAAGCGGTGGGAGCTGTTTCGCGCCCGTCCGCAGGGATCTAAAGGGCAGGGCGGGCAGAAACGTGCCTGGCAGCCCGGCAAGGGGGGCGGCTGGCAACAAACGCCACCCGTGCTGGCATCGACCAAAACCTCGCTTCTGGCCAGTGCCGATGATCGCGCGCAGGAAGCGCTGCGCGAGGCGGTCATTCTGGCCATTCTGATCCGCCGCCCGGATATGCTTGATCAGGTGGAAAGCCGGATGGAACGGATTGAAATGGTCGGACCGGGCCATGGCGACTTGCAGCAATTGCTTTTGCGCCATGCCCATGACGGAGCAGCCGTTCTGGCCGATCAGATCGAGGCCCGAATTGGCGCGCAGGCCCTTGAAAAGCTCTTTGCGCTCAACCATGTGCGCATTACCCCCGCGATCCGGGCTGATGACGACGACGAGATTGTTTCGGCCTGCTTGACCGAGGAACTGACAAAGCTGGAAGCCCTGCGCGGTGCCCGGCGTGAAGTGATCGATGCCGAGGCTGACATGAACGCCCTGCCTGACGAAGGGGTGACATGGCGGTTGGGGCAGGCGGCAGAAGCCCGCAACAAGGCGCTGCGCAGCCAGACCGAGGATAAAGCAACCTATGAGGTGGCCGATAATGGCTCGCTTCTGAACCGCGAAGAACGCGACGCGCTGGATGCGCTTTTGGCCCAGATCGACCCCAAGAAGGGCACTTAAAACACCATGGGGCGCTGCATCTGTCACCTGCTTGCAAAGCGCCCCTAAAGAAATCACGTTACACGGGTTGGCGAATCACTGATTCGGACCGATGATTCGTCCAACCCGAATCACTTTGCGGATCGGCACGCAGGGGGACGCCCCGCCGACACCCGCCCCTTTGTGCAAGGAGAGCCCATGGCCGCCAAGGACACCGCCACCGACCGCAAGGACGACCAAGACGCCGAGCCGATGGCCGATATGAGCCAGACCGCCGTCAAAAAGATGATCGCCGAGGCGCGCGAGCGTGGCTACATCACCTATGACCAGCTCAACCAGGTGCTGCCGCCCGATCAGGTCAGTTCCGAGCAGATCGAAGACGTGATGTCGATGCTGTCAGAGATGGGCATCAACATCATCGAAGACGAAGAGGCGGAAGACGAAGAGAAGGGCTCGACCGAGCTGGTGGCGAAGAACGCCGGCGGTGAAGTGACCGTTGCCACGGCCGAGACCGAGAAACTGGACCGCACCGACGACCCCGTGCGCATGTATCTGCGCGAAATGGGATCGGTCGAACTTCTGTCGCGCGAAGGCGAGATCGCGATTGCCAAGCGGATCGAAGCCGGGCGCAACACGATGATCGCCGGGCTGTGTGAAAGCCCGCTGACCTTTCAGGCGATCACCATCTGGCGCGACGAACTTCTGAACGAAGACATTCTTCTGCGCGACGTGATCGACCTGGACGCCACCTTTGGCAATCAGCTGGATGACGACGACGAAGAAGAAGAGGTCACCCCCGCTGCCGGAGGTGCCGCGCCCGAGAAGAAGGAAAAAGAGCAAGAGCTCGACGCGGATGGCAACCCCATCAACAATGATGACGACGATGATGACGAGGACGAGGCCGCCAACATGTCGCTGGCCGCGATGGAGGCAGCGCTGAAGCCGCGCGTGCTGGAAACCCTCGAACTGATCGCGCGCGACTATGAACAGCTGTCGGAAATGCAGGATCTGCGCATGTCCGCGACCCTGAACGAGGATGACAGCTTCTCGAAGAAAGAAGAGGGCGCCTATCAGAAGCTGCGCTCGGAGATTGTCGAGCTGGTGAACGAGCTACACCTGCACAACAACCGTATTGAGGCGCTGGTTGACCAGCTTTACGGCATCAACCGCCGCATCATGTCGATTGATAGCTCGATGGTGAAACTGGCCGATCAGGCGCGCATCAACCGCCGTGAATTTGTCGAAGCCTACCGGGGCCGCGAGCTGGACCCCACATGGCTGGACGAGATGGGCGAAAAGACCGGGCGCGCGTGGCAGGCGTTCATCGAGAAGTCGACCGACAAGGTCGAAAAGCTGCGCGGCGACATGGCGCAAGTGGGTCAATATGTCGGCGTCGACATCCCGGAATTCCGCCGCATCGTGCAGCAGGTTCAGAAGGGCGAAAAAGAGGCGCGTCAGGCCAAGAAAGAAATGGTCGAAGCCAACCTGCGTCTGGTGATCTCGATTGCCAAGAAATACACGAACCGCGGGCTGCAATTCCTTGATCTTATTCAGGAAGGGAACATCGGCCTGATGAAGGCGGTGGATAAGTTTGAATACCGCCGGGGCTATAAATTCTCGACCTATGCGACCTGGTGGATTCGTCAGGCCATCACCCGCTCGATCGCGGATCAGGCACGCACCATCCGTATTCCGGTGCATATGATCGAAACGATCAACAAGCTGGTGCGCACAGGCCGCCAGATGCTGCACGAGATCGGCCGCGAGCCGACGCCGGAAGAGCTGGCCGAAAAGCTGCAAATGCCGCTTGAGAAGGTGCGCAAGGTGATGAAAATCGCCAAGGAGCCGATTTCCTTGGAAACGCCGATTGGCGACGAAGAAGACAGCCAGCTGGGTGACTTCATCGAGGATAAGAACGCGGTTCTACCGTTGGATTCTGCCATTCAGGAAAACCTGAAAGAGACCACGACACGGGTTCTGGCCTCTCTCACCCCGCGCGAAGAACGCGTGCTGCGCATGCGCTTTGGCATCGGCATGAACACCGACCACACGCTGGAAGAGGTGGGCCAACAGTTCTCGGTCACCCGCGAACGTATCCGCCAGATCGAAGCGAAAGCTTTGCGGAAGCTGAAACACCCCAGCCGAAGCCGCAAACTGCGCAGTTTCCTGGATCAGTAGCTTAGAGCGCCCCCGCAAGGGGGCGTTTTTTGTTTTGGAGTGATTTATGCAAAATAGATATGTCGGAGATGTGGGGGATTTCGCCAAGTATTCCTTTCTGAACGCCATGTCAGAAGGTCGTCAGTTGGGTGTGGCTTGGTATCTGTTCCCAGACGAGGCCCACAATGGTGATGGGAGCCACATCTCTTATCTTGAACGCGCCGATGAGTGGCGTTCCAAAGATCCGCAGGTTTTTGATGCCTTGCGCGCAATTGTAAACTCTGGCGAAAGGTCTGTGTCTGGGTTGCAAAACAGCGGTGCCCTACAGGCTGCGGTGTATGCGGATGAAGTTTTGGATTTTACGAGCGCCAGCCACACTAGGCGGGAGCAGTGGCGTAGGGAGTGGTTTGCCCGAACCGCTGACAGGTTAAAACACTGTGATCTCGTTTTCTGTGATCCTGACAACGGCCTTTATCCCGATCGCCGCTACAAACACTGCAACAAGCAGATGTGGAAACGGCAACCTCTTGAAGAAGCCGTGTTCCTTTCGGCAGGCCGCCCAGCCGTTTTCTATCACCACAACACGAGGTTCGTTGGAGGGCATGAGGCTGAAATTCGCCATTGGATGCAACAGCTTGTTGCATCCTTTGCTGTGAGGGCCCGTGCATTTTCCAGCCGTACTTTCTTTGTGGTGAATGCTGATGAGGGTATGCGTAGAAGAGCGGAGGTTTGGTGTAAGAGATTTGGCCCGAAATATGAGCTTCACCACCCATGACCACCTTCACCATCTCCACCACCGGCCAGGGTTTTTACGAATTCACCCGTGACGTGACCCGCTTTGTCGAAGGGCAGGGCATCCAAATGGGGCTCTTGAACCTTTTCGTGCAGCACACCTCCTGTTCGCTGCTCATTCAGGAAAACGCTGATCCCGAGGTGCAGGTGGACCTGCGTAACTTCTTTCACCGTCTGGTGCCGCCCACCACCGACCCCAGCATGTCCTATTTGACCCATACCTATGAGGGGCCGGATGATATGCCTGCCCATATCAAATCGGCGATGATGCCGGTGAGCCTCACAATTCCGATCCAAAACGGACGTTTGGCGCTGGGGACATGGCAAGGAATTTACCTTTTCGAACATCGCGATGCGCCACATCGTAGAAACGTGGTCGCGACGCTGCTGCCCGCCCGTTAAGGCGTTTCGAGCTGGGCCTGACGCAGTCTGCCGTGTATCACTTGCGCCCTTGACGTGTCTTGCCGCGTTTCGGCTTTCCCCGTCTCAGGTTCGGGCCGCAAAGCTTTAGGGGGAGTAAATGCGCAACATTCCCCCTAGACTTGTCCGTTTCCGTATCTAGCGGCGCGCTTTTTCCACTACACAAGACCTAGCGGCTCGCCTATAGTGCCTGTGGATAAGTGGGCAAAGACCCACGGGATGAGGCACAAAGAATGAAAGGGATCGCCCATGCGCTGTCCGTTTTGCGGTAATATTGACACTCAGGTGAAAGACAGTCGTCCGGCCGAGGACCATGTGGCCATTCGCCGCCGGCGGTTCTGCCCGGCTTGCGGGGGGCGGTTTACCACCTATGAGCGCGTGCAATTGCGCGATCTTGTGGTGATCAAATCCAATGGCCGCCGCGAGGATTTTGACCGCGAAAAACTGGAACGCTCGATCCGTATTTCGATGCAGAAACGCCCGGTCGAACCGGATCGCATCGACCAGATGATCTCGGGCATCGTGCGGCGCTTGGAAAGCATGGGCGAGACGGACATACAGTCCAAGACCATCGGTGAGATCGTGATGGAAAGTCTGGCCCGGATCGACACCGTGGCTTACGTGCGATTTGCCAGCGTTTACAAGAACTTCCAGGCAGCGGACGACTTTGACAAATTTGTCAGCGAGTTGCGCCCGGATATCGCTCCTGAAGAAGACTAAGCGGGTTTGGGCATGCCTGTGTCAGGCCCAGATCTGCGCTACATGAAACTGGCCCTTTCGCTTGCGCGGCGGGGTTTTGGCCGTGTCTGGCCCAACCCGGCCGTGGGCTGCGTTATCGTGAAAGAGGGGCGTATCGTCGGGCGTGGCTGGACCCAGCCGGGCGGGCGGCCCCATGCGGAACCCATGGCGCTGGCGCAGGCGGGTGCTTTGGCGCAAGGGGCGGATGTCTATGTCACGCTGGAGCCCTGTGCCCATATCGGAAAAACACCGCCCTGTGCGCTGGCGCTGATCGATGCGGGTGTGGCCCGCGTGGTCTGTGCTTTGGGCGACCCCGACCCGCGCGTGGATGGGGGTGGGTTTCAGATGCTGCGCGCGGCCGGGATCAAGGTCGACACTGGTCTGTGCGAGGATGAAGCCCGCGCCGATCAGTCAGGCTTCCTGACCCGCGTGACCAAGGGACGCCCGATGGTGACCCTGAAGCTCGCCGGGTCGTTTGATGGGCGCATTGCGACCGCCAGTGGCGAAAGCCAGTGGATCACCGGGCCCGAGGCTCGTCGTCACGTGCACGCCATGCGCGCGCGTCATGATGCGGTGATGGTGGGCGCGGGCACGGTGCGTGCGGATGATCCGTCCCTGACGGTGCGAGGATTGGGCATGTCCCATCAGCCCGTACGTGTGATCTTGTCACGTCATCTGGACCTGCCACTGGACTCTGGGCTGGCGCGCACGGCGCGCGAGGTGCCGGTCTGGATTTGCCATGGTCGCCGGGCTGCGCCAGAGCTTGTCTCGGCTTGGGCAGGGCTCGGCGCTGAGATGATCGAGGTGGAGGAGGCTGGCGGCGCGCTGGACCCGGTATCGGTGCTGCAGGCCTTGGGGGCGCGCGGTTTGACGCGGGTCTATTGCGAAGGCGGCGGTGCGGTGGCTGCGTCGTTCCTGACGGCGCGCATGGTGGATGAGCTTGTGGGCTATACCGCAGGTCTGGCCATCGGGGCCGAAGGGCGCCCGTCGCTGGCGGCGATGGGGCTGGGGCGTCTGGCCGAGGCACCTCGGTTCGATCTGGTGGAGTGCCGCGCCATTGGCGCTGATATCCTGCATCACTGGCGAGCGCGAAACTGACCGCCACCTAGCGCCACAAATAGGCGTAACTTGCGAAAATACCTTGTAATTTTGCCAACAGCCGCGTGGACCTGCGTGCCTTGGGCAGTTCGCCATCTGCCAGCCGTGTCACGGTGACCTCGACCGTGCAAGCGGTGCCTGTAACCGGGTCATAATAGCGCGGGTAATCAATCAGGGTTGCATGGGTCAGCGCGACCAGATCGGGCCGGGCCGTGCGGCGCGCGGGCACGCTGCCCAGATCCTGCGTCAGCCCCCAACCGGCATAGAAGGGCGTGCCCAGACAGGTCACCGGCAGGCCGCGCAACAGCGCCTCGAAGCCAAGGGTCGAGGTCATCGTCCAGACCGCATCTACATGGGCCAAAAGCGCGATTGGGTCGGTGCTGTCGGCCACAAGATCGGCGTGGCGCAACGCATCAACACGGTCGATCTTTCCGTCCCTCAGCCCGGCTTCCACATCCGGGTGCGGTTTGTAGAGGATCACCGCCTCCGGGTTGGCCTCCCGCACCGCTTTGAGCAGCCCCAGATTGGTGCAGATAGCCTGCGTGCCCAGCCGGATTGAGGCGTCATCTTCCACCTGACCCGGCACCAGAATGCGGTTGCCCGCCGGCAGAGTGTCCAGCCCCTCAGGCAAGGCGCGGTCCAGATTGTATTTGCCCAAGCCCGCCCCGGTGATCGCCGCAATCAGCCGCTCAGCGCGCAGGCGGGCAGAGGGGGGCAGGGTGGTGGCGTCAGCAATCAATCTCTCCAACCGGCTTTCGCGGGTCGGGTCGTAATAGATGCCCAGATCATCGCGCACCAGCGACAGGGGCGCGACCAGTTCGGCCCCTAGCCCGCGCGAGCGCAAAAACCCGTCTTCGATGCGCAAAGGCGCGCGGTGCAGGCTGTGATCTTCGGTCTCTTTTCCCGCCCAGACCATCAGCGGGCGGTCAAGCGTGTTGGCCCCGTCGGCGGCCCGCGTGGCGTGATCGTCAAAGACCATGGCCGTGTCTGCGCGGAAGAAATCTGCCAGCGGGCGACGTTTCCACAGGCGCATGCCCGAGGCCACATAGCCTTGGTGATCTTCGCGCCAGGCGCGCGCGCGCGCCTCCAGCGTGTCCAGCACGGTCTCGATCTGGCACAGCTGATCGCGATAGGGGTCGTACCAGGTCGGATAGAGGATCATCGCGCCGGCAAAGAGCTGTGCGCGGGTCAGGGCGCGGCCCCGGCGATTGACCGGGCGCGCGTCTTGCGTCAGCCCCCAGCCCGCATAGAAAGGCGTGCCGAACACATGGGGTTTATGGCCTGCCAGAATGGCCTCGAACCCCATGCCCGAGGACACGGTGTAGACGGCCTGCGCGCCCTCAAGCAGCGCCCATGGGCTGACAGGATCGGTGATCAGGCTGACCTGATCGTTTTCATCTTCGGGGCCGAAATGACCCATGCGGTGCCCGGCCTGGCTTTCAGGGTGGGACTTGATCACGATACGCGCGTGCGGGTGGGCCAGACGGGCCTCCACCAGCATGTCGCGGAACGTGCCTTCATTGGCACCAGCATGCACGATGGACGCATCGCCCACGGTCTGGTCTATCACCAGAACATAGCCCGGGTCAGGCACGGGCAGGGTGGGGTCAAAGGCGTTGTATTTTGACAGGTGAGCACTCTGCATGCGCGCCATGGCATCGCGCGCGCGGGTCAGCAAGTAACTGTCATCCAAGGGTGTTTCAGACAGGATCTGTTCCAGCCGAGACGGCGTCGCGGCGTCAAAATGCACGCCCATATCATCCAGCAAAAGCCCCAGCGGCGGCTCGCCTGATCGTCCCGGCAGGACCGAGCGCAGAAAGGCGTCTTCGACCCGCAGAACCGGGGCATCACGCCGGTCGGCCACGGTTTCACCGCGCCCCGATGTGGGGCTTTTGCCCCATGTGCCAACCCAGTCCCCGTCGCCGGGCAGGCCCACGCGAATGTCCCAGCCCGCAAGCTGCAGGATGCGCTTCACGCGCGTCTGGGTCAGAAAGCCGCCATTGTAAACGAAAACCCGCCGGGGCGCGGTGGGCGCTCCGGCGGGGTCTGTCATGTCTGGGCCATGCGCCATTGGGCGGGCCTTAGTTGGTCGATGTTCCGCTGAGCGACTGGTTCAGCGCCGAGATCGACCCGGCGGTCGACAGCGAGCCGGTCACTGCGGACAGAACCTTGGTCCACTGGACATAAGGCGCTTCGGTCACATAGACGGTGTCGCCGTCGCGGATCACGAAATCGCGCGCCATGAACATGCCGTTGGGCTCGGTCAGGTTCAGCACGTAAACCATCCGCTGTGCGCCCTGAAGATCGTTGCGACCCATCACGCTGTTGGCAATTTCAGCCGTTTCGTTGCGGAAGACAAAGACGCCGGTCGGGTCAGCCACGGCCGAGCTGAGCCCGCCCACTTGTGCAATCGCCTCCAGCGCGGACAGGGTTTGCGTGTCAAACCGCACGCGGTTTTGTGCACCCGTTGCGCCAAGGGCTGTGAAGGCGCGGGTGTCTTCTTCGACCAGAATGCGGTCGCCGCCACGCAGTGCGATATCGGTTTCGGGGTGTTTGAACAGGTCCTGGAACCAGATCTCGCCGGTTTTGGTGCCACGGATCACGCGGATTTTGGCGATCTCAGGCGCGATGGACACGCCGCCGGCCTTGGCCAGCATTGCGTTCAGCGTGCGGGTGGGGCGTTCGATGGGATAGACGCCCTGACCACCTACTGATCCGGTGATGGTCACGGTCGACCCGTCGCCTGCCAGACGACGCACCATGACCTGCGGGTCGGGGGTCTGTTCGGCCAGTTTCTTGGTGATCACGCGGCGGATGGCTTCGGGCGAGTTGCCCGAGGCTTTCACCCGGCCAGCGTAGGGGATGAAAATGTAGCCCGCGCCGTCAACCTGCACCTCTTCCAAACCGGCAGGCGCGCCTGCTGTGGTCAGGATGCCGTCTTCGACGTTTTCCCAGATCGAGATGCCAAGCACGTCACCCGGGCGGATCGTGTCCGACCCGATCACGGCGGCGTTCTGGAATTCCTGGCTGAAGCCAAGCGCAGGCACGACAGCGGTGGCGCGGGTCACGCGGTCATTCACCGCAATGACGAAAGCATCGCCTTTTTGCTGCACCGAGCCTGCATAAATTTCGCTTTTATTTGGTCCGACACGCGGCAAACCACATGCGCTTACGCTTGCAACAAGCGCAAACAGGGCCGCCTTGCGGACCCAGCTTTTACCCATGATTTTCACTGCTCGGGCTCCTTTTTGGAGTGCTGCCTCGATTTATTTTTTTATGAATCTACGCGGGAAGGTGGAAAAAATCCAGCATTTCCTATGGGGTGAGCTATTTCACGACGCGCAACTGTTGCCGTGGTGCCGCTGTGCCCTGCTTGAGCGCCTCATAGGGGTCATCATGGGTCAGCATCATGTCAACCACCTGCCTGAGCAACTGACGCCGTCCGCGGGACGAATAAAACCCGCCCACAACCTGGCTGGTTTCCAGAAGAAAGTGACGATAGTCGCGATAGGCGCGATTGTCCGGGCGGGTTGGCAGAGCAAAGAAGTCAGCCAAAGGCTGGGTCGACACGAATTCAGGTTTGGCGAACACCGCATCGCCGAAAACCTTCAGGGGCAGGCCACGCCACAGCACTTGTTGGGCGGCCGTGGAGTTTACCGTGATGGCAGAGCGGGCATGGTCCAGAAGCTTTGCCAACTTGCCGCCGCGCACATAATGCACGCGGCCTTCGACGCCATGTTCGCGCGCCAGACGCCGGATTTCGCGGCGCAGGGGCACGCGACCGTCTTCCAGCGGATGGGCCTTGAACACAAGGTGATGGTGGGGGGCGGCGCCCTGTTTGAACCCTTCGATGGCAAGGGCCAGAAAGTCGGTCATGCTGTCAAAGGGGCTGTGCTTTTGGAAACTTGAATCATGTTCCAGCTGCAAAAGCGCCAGATGGTAAGGAAAGCCGCCATATTTGATGCGCAACGTGGCGATGATCCGGTCCAGTGCCAGCATTGGCATCAGGACAAGCCGTTGAATATAAAGCTGAAACTCTTTTCTGACCGACAGAGCACGGTGAGGTTTGAAATTGGCATAGCGCCCGTTTCGAAACATCACAAACCAATGATACAGCGCGCCGTAGAAGACATGGTGACGCATGTCGCCCCAATGGGCCGGGGCCTCGGGGATATCAAGTTCGGCATTGGCCAGCGTGTCCTGCATGTCGGGCACGCTCATCTGCATCAGGCGTGAATGGCCGTTTGAGCCTTCGCGTTCATAGGTGACCCAATAAGGGCGCAGATAGCCCTCTTCGAAGACATGCACGCCAAGCCCCTGCGCCTGCGCGATTTTCACCGCCTGGGCATGGATCGGGCGCGTGTCCCCATAAAGCACGATGTCGGTGATGTCATAGGTGTCGATCAACTCGGCAAAGCGATCTGGCCAGACTTCTTGGGGTTCGGTGAAGGGGATAAAGCGGTCGCGGTCACGCCAGAAGACTTGGTCGCCGGCATTGAATCCCACGCGCCAGACCTCTGCCCCGGCACGGGTCAGCATTTTTCCAAGACGGGAAAAGAAGGGCCCATGTGGGCCTTGCAGGAAGAGGAACCGGCGGTTCTGTCCTGTGATTTGTCCTGAAATACTGCTCATACTGGTCTGCTTTATGGCCCCGTGATCTGGGGCATTATCCCTTCATAGCGTTTAAGTTTCCGAAACAAAACGGGTTCGATACCGGGAATATTCCCCCGTAACGGCAGAATTAAGGCAATTTGGGGCCAAGAGCATGTGCATTCTGCGGGCTTGGCATTGGCCGGGCTTGGGGCTAGGTCTTGGGAATAAGACGCAGGAGAGAAGCCATGTTTACCGGGATCATCACAGATGTAGGGCGCATCAAAGCGCTGGAGCAAGCGGGTGACATGCGCGCGCGCATCACGACGGGATATGACACGGCGGGCATTGATATCGGGGCGTCCATCGCTTCTGATGGGGTTTGTCTGACGGTCGTGGCCTTGGGCGATGACTGGTATGACGTTGATATCTCTGCCGAAACCGTTTCAAAAACCAATCTGGGCGACTGGGTGGTGGGGCGCCGGGTGAACCTTGAACGCGCATTGAAAGTGGGTGACGAGCTGGGCGGGCATATCGTGTCGGGCCATGTGGATGGCGTGGCCGAGATCACCGCGATGGAGGTCGAGGGCGACAGCACCCGCGTGCGGTTCCGCGCCCCGTCCGAGCTTGCACGTTTTATTGCCCCCAAAGGGTCGGTCGCGCTGAACGGCACCTCTTTGACGGTGAACGAGGTTGAGGGTGACGAATTTGGCGTGAACCTGATCTCGCACACGAAAGAGGTCACCGGCTGGGGGCAGGCCAAGGTGGGCGACCGGGTGAACCTCGAGATCGACACGCTGGCGCGCTACGTGGCGCGGTTGGCGGATTATGGACAGTCTTGATCGCTGTTTGGCGTGATCTCTGTTTGAAATATTCCGATATGGGCATATGATCCGGGAAACACCAATTTGACGGAGCTCGCCCATGTCCCTCATTCGCCCGACCCGCCGTGACCTTTTGCGCATGGCCGCTGTCGCGCCGGCATTTGCCATGCCCGCTGCGGCCCGCGCCATGCTGGGCGCGCCCTCTGCAGGTAATCCGGCGCATTTTTCCTTCACGCTGGGGCAGGCGCGGGTCACCATCGTGTCGGACGGCTATTTCACGCTGCCCTTTGGCGGGCAGGCGATCAACGCGCCCGAGGACGAGAAGCTGGCCTTCATGGCCGAGCACTATATCGACCCCGAAGTTGGCTATTCCCACACCAACCACATGTATATCGAGCTGGGCGAGGCGCGCGTGCTGGTCGATGTGGGATCGGGCACGCGCTGGTTTGACACGACGGGGCGCCTGATGGAGAACCTTGAGGCCGCCGGGATCGACCCGATGGGCATCACCCATGTGGCCATCACCCACGCGCACCCGGATCATATCTGGGGCGTGCGCGATGATTTCGACGAACCCATTATCCCTGATGCTGAATATGTGATGGGCGAGGGCGAACACGCTCATTGGCTGCAGGACGGTCTGGTGGACCGTGTGGCGCCTGAGGATCAGCAATTTGTGCTGGGGGCGGTGAACTCGATCAACACAGAAGGTTTGGAGTGGACACTCGCGGGCAATGATCACGAGATCGCGCCGGGCATCCGGCTGATCGACACGCCGGGCCACACGCCGGGTCATATGTCCGTGGCGGTGGAAAGCGATGGGCAGCAGCTCATTGCGCTGGGCGATTGCATGACGCACGCGATTTTGAACTTCGCACGTCCGGGTTGGTATTCGGGTCGTGACAGTGATGGCGCGCAGGTCGGTGCCACACGCAACCGCCTGTTGGATATGGCCGCAACAGACCGGATTGCCGTGCTTGGCTATCACTTCCCGTTCCCCGGCGTGGGTCATGTGCGCCGTGATGGCGATGCCTATCAATTCGTTCCGGCGCTCTGGCAGTTCTGAACGGTTGCCCAATGGCGTGGCTGCGCCACCCATGATGAGCTGCCCGGCCATGGGCCGGTCAGCCGCGGGCGCATGGCGCTGACGTTGGGGATTTTGCCGGGTTTGGACTGGCATTGATCGCGCGCCTGCGCTACTCAGCCCCGAGCCTGAAGGGGAACGCGCCATGTCTGAAAGCACCACATATGAGAAACCCGGTCCGGTCGAAGCCGGATTGTCGGATGCCATCGCCTCGACCGAGGAGATCATCGCCGAGGCCCGTGCGGGCCGGATCTATATTCTGGTGGATCACGAAGACCGCGAAAACGAAGGCGATTTCGTCATTCCCGCCGATGCCTGTGATGCGGTGGCGGTGAATTTCATGGCGACCCATGGGCGCGGGCTGATCTGCCTGCCGATGGAAGCCGCGCGGGTGGACGAACTGGGCCTGCCGATGATGGCGATGCACAATTCCTCGCGTCATGAAACGGCCTTCACCGTCTCCATCGAAGCGCGCGAGGGCGTGTCGACCGGCATTTCCGCCGCCGACCGTGCGCTGACCGTGGCCACCGCCATCAACCCCGACAATGGTCCTGCTGAAATTGCCACCCCGGGCCATGTCTTCCCGCTGCGGGCACGCAATGGGGGTGTCTTGGTGCGGGCTGGGCACACGGAAGCTGCCGTGGATATCTCGCGCCTGGCGGGCCGCAATCCCTCGGGCGTGATCTGCGAGATCATGAACGAAGATGGCACCATGGCACGTCTGCCGGAACTGGTTGAAATTGCACAGAAACATGCGATCAAGATCGGCACCATCTCGGACCTGATCGCCTATCGCCGCCGCCACGACAATCTTGTGCGTGAAACCGGTCGCGAGACCATCACCTCGGAATTTGGCGGTGAATGGGAGATGCGGATTTTCACCGATATGACGCATGAGATCGAGCATGTGGTGCTGATCAAGGGCGACATCTCGACCGATGAGCCTGTGCTGGTGCGTACCCACGCGCTGCAGGAAGCACAGGACGTGTTGGGTCTTGGCCCGAAACCTGCAGATGAGCTGCCGCGCGCCATGCAGATCATTGCGGATGAGGGGCGGGGCGTTGTCTGCCTGTTCCGTGAGCCGCGCAAGACCTTGCATGCGGATGAAGAGGAAGGCCCGCGCACCGTGCGCCAGATCGGCCTTGGCTCGCAAATCCTGTCCACGCTGGGTCTGAACGAGATGGTGCTTTTGACCGACAGCCCCCAGACGCGCTATGTCGGTCTGGACGCCTATGGGCTGACCATCACCGGCACGCGCCCCATTCAAAAGGACTGAACCATGGCCACCGCAGAACAGCATTACATTCTGGACCGCCCCAGCTTTGACAAGCCGGTGAAGCTTCTGATTGTCGTCGCGCCTTACTATAAGGATATCGCCGACAATCTGGTGGCAGGTGCCAAGGCCGAGATCGAGGCCGTGGGCGGCACATGGGACATCGTTGAAGTGCCCGGCGCGCTTGAGGTGCCCACTGCGATTGCCATGGCGGACCGACTGTCAAACTTCGACGGCTATGTGGCGCTGGGCTGCGTGATCCGGGGCGAAACCACCCATTACGAAACGGTCTGCAACGATTCCAGCCGGGCCATTCAGATGATGGGTCTGTCGGGGCTTTGCATTGGCAACGGTATCCTGACGGTGGAAAACCGTGCGCAGGCCGAAGTGCGCGCAGATGTGGCGGATCAGAATAAAGGCGGGGGGGCTGCGGCTGCGGCCTTGCATCTGGTCGCGCTTTCGCGCAAATGGGCCACCGCAAGCAAAGGTGTTGGCTTCAAAACGCTGACGGATTCGATCAAGCTTGCCGGTGACACGAAGGATACCCCAACCGCATGACGCTTTCAGGCAACCAAAAACGCCAGATGAAATCCGCCGCCCGCTTCTTCGCGGTGCAGGCGCTGTTTCAGATGGAGGCCGCTGAGATGACTGCCGACCGCGTGATGGTCGAGTTCGAGGATGTCCGCTTTGGCGAAGAGTTCGACGACCACACGATGGCGGAAGGTGACAGCAAGCTATTCCGCAAGCTGGTGGGCGACGCGGTGAACCATCAGGCCAAGATCGACCAGATGACGGACCGGGCGCTGGTGGCCAAATGGCCGATTGCGCGCATCGATCCGACCCTGCGCGCGCTTTTCCGGGCGGCGGGTGCCGAGCTGGTCGAGGGCGACACGCCGCCCAAAGTGGTGATCACCGAGTTCGTCGATGTGGCGCGCGCTTTCTTCCCCGAAGGGGACGAGGCGAAGTTTTCGAACGCAGTTCTGGATCATATGGCCCGCGAGGCGAAGCCCGAGGCCTTTTAAGGCCGAGGGCGAAGTCCGAGCAATTTGAACGTGAGAGGCGAAGCCTGAGGCCTTTTAAGGCCGAGGGCGAAGTCCGAGCAAACTGATCGAGAGAGGCGAAGCCCGAAGCCTTTTAAGGCTGCCTGCGCGCTTCCGTTGGCACCTCTCATCGGCAAAGCTTTGCGCCCATCGCCCTGCGACCCTCTGGCCCCTTACATGTCGCGGGCTTGCTGCGCTAAGGTGACAATGTCCGCCCAGCAGGAGCCAACCATGCCCAAACTTGTCCGCCTTTATATCCAGAACGTCCTGATTGGATTTGCCTTGTCGGCCGTTTTCGTTGCCGCGTTGCTTTACACCAATGTTGGCAATCTGTGGCATCTTGTGTCGACCTCGGACATGGGCTGGATCGCGGTTCTGATGCTGTTCATGTTCAACGGGATCGTCTTTGCAGGCGTGCAGTTTTCATTGGTTGTCATGCGCATGGGCAAAAAAGATGACACGCCCAAAGGCGGCAAACGTCAGCCCATCGTGACCGGCGAACCGGCCCGGGTGAGGGTTGACGCCGGGCGCTAAGCCCGGGTCCAGCTTTCAGGATCTAACCGAAAGAAACGTGACAACTGACCATAAAGCGCGGGCTCTTCGGCTTTTAGGTCATGCGGGCGCTCAAAAAACGCCTCGACCGCGACGGCAAAAAACTCCTCATGTGACTGCGCACCGTAAGGATCAAGCGTGCCGCGCAGACCCTTATCGGTCTGTCTGACCAGCCGGTCATAGGCGTCCAGAATATCGCGTTTCCAGTCTGCGAAATCCTGCCCTGTGCGCAGGCGAGGCAAGCCGTCGGTCTCGCCGTTCAGATCATCCAGCTGATGGGCAAATTCGTGGAAAACAACGTTGTGACCGTCCCTGCTGTCGCGCGCGCCATGCGCGGTGGCCTGCCATGACAGCACCACTGGCCCGCGTGCCCAGCTTTCGCCGATGCGCACGCTTTCTTCTTCGGTCACGACAAACCCATGCTGCACTGCCTGACGGGATTTAAACGCACCCGGATAGATCAGGATGGTGCGCAAGTTGTGATACCAGTCATCGGTGTTCACCACCAAAAGGCAGGCCTGTCCGGCGATGGACAGCTCCATTTCCTCCGTGACCTCCAGCCCGTCACAACCCAGAAAGCTGATCTGGTGCAGGAATAGCTGTACTTTGCCCTCAAGCTTCTCGCGCAGATCGGCGGGCAGGCTTGAAATCAGGGGCACTTGCTGGGCGAGAAGGCCGCGCTGATGGGCGCTGAGCGGCGCTGCCAGAAGGGCAGACCGCCTGCGGTGGCGCGAAATCTGGCGGGCCACCAGCGCAGTGACGGCCAAAAGAAGGGCGGCGATCGCGTAAGTCATGTTAACGATCTAAGCGCGCGGGTGAAGGAGTTCAATGTGGGGAAAGTGGCGGCCCCACCGCAACCGTCGGGGTCTGAATTCCCGAGGACCTGTATATACAGGTGGGCGCCAGGTAAGTGGACCACGGTCCAAACAGAGCCAGCTCCCTCGGATTTGCTTAAGGCCACCGGAATTTTACCCGCATGTGACGCGAAGGGCAGAAGCCGCCTTGGCTTAGATAGGCGGCGCGGCGTGCGGTTGCAAGACAAGACATTGCATCGGGCGCGCGCCCCATTGACAATTTGTTCATGAATTGTTCATGCTGCACTCATGGAAACCACCGCCCCCTCTCTGATGCCCGGCCAGCTTCTGGCGCGCGGCGTGTGCCGTCACATGTTGGCGCATGGCTTCGTCACGGTCGAAGAGCTGGTGCCCACACGTGGGTTACGGGTCGACGTGATGGCGCTTGGCCCCAAGGGCGAGATCTGGGTGGTCGAGTGCAAATCCTCCCGCGCGGATTTCACCTCTGACAACAAATGGCAGGGCTATTTGGAGTGGTGTGATCGTTATTTCTGGGCGGTGGACGGCGATTTCCCGACCGAGCTTTTACCAGATGGCACAGGGCTGATCATCGCAGACAGCTATGACGCCGAGATCATCCGCATGGGGCCAGAGGACAAGCTGGCGCCCGCGCGCCGCAAAGTGATGGTGCAGAAATTTGCGACCCATGCCGCACGCCGGTTGCAGGGCTTTCGCGATCCCGGCGTGGCGGCTTTGGTCAACGTCTAGAAAAGATTACTTTTTCTTCGACTTGGCGCTGTCGGCCAGGGCGCGGGCCTGTTTGGCGGCGACCATCAGCTCTTCGGCGATTTCCTCGGCTTCTTCCGGTTCGAAATCCATCGGCAGTTCCACCCCGCCGCCTTCCACGTAAAGGCGCACCATACCGATCGAGGTCGGGCCGATCTGCAAGTTTGCGTCGATGTCACTTTCGTCGTTGATGCCCATTTTGGCCTCCTGAATTTCACCTGTCCGGGTTATTGATCTTTCCTGCATTTTTCAACCCGCGACCTCTTGCAAAGCCCAGCGTGGGGGGGTAAATGCATCCGGCGTGCCGACATAGCTCAGTAGGTTAGAGCGCTTGATTGTGGATCAAGAGGTCCCCCGTTCGAGCCGGGGTGTCGGTACCATCCCCCTCCTTGAAATGACAAAGATTTCAGCGGATCGATATCCGTTTCTGCAAGGCGCCGTCCGCGCTGTTGTAGATCAGGATTTCATCGCCTGACACCACCGCGATCCAGCCCTGGCCCATGGTCACTGCCTCGGCCGACACGCCTTCGGGCAGGGTGATTTGTTCGGGCAGGGACAGGGGTAGGGCGCTTGGGGGGGGCGTGGCTTGTGAAAACTTCATGACGACCACCGTGATCAACACAATCAGCCCAAGGATCGTCGTCACGGTCATTGCCGTGACAAGCGTTTTCAGGTAGCGCACGGTGCCAAGGCCCGCGCTGTCTTCCAAGGCTGCGTCCAGTTCCTGTTCAGGAGTTTTATCCATGTCGACCTCGCACCGGATTGTCCGGGTTGTCATTGCCGAGAACCCGCCCAAGCGCCTTGATAAGGCGATTGCGCGCGATGTGCCAGAGGAAGCGAACCTGTCGCGCTCGCGTCTGGCGCGTTTGATTGCTGACGGGGCGGTGACCATGGGCGGTCAGGTGATGGATGATCCGCGCGCAAAACTGGCCGAAGGCGACGTGCTTGAGGTTCGCGTGCCCGAGGCGGCGGAAAGCCATATCGGGCCCGAAGATATCCCGCTGGACATTGTTTACGAAGATGACGATCTCATTGTGGTGAACAAGCCCGCCGGCATGGTGGTGCATCCGGCGCCCGGCACGCCCACGGGCACGCTGGTCAATGCGCTTTTGCATCATTTCGGCGGCGCGCTGTCCGGCGTGGGCGGCGAAAAGCGCCCCGGCATCGTGCATCGCATCGACAAGGACACGTCGGGCCTGCTGGTGGTCGCAAAATCGGACGCCGCCCATCACGGGCTGGCCAAACAGTTTGAAGCGCACAGCGCCGAGCGCCACTATCTGGCGGTGACCTACGGCGCCCCCAGTCAGGCGGACCCGCGGCTGGGCGGGATCAAGGGCGCCAATTTCGAACGGGGCAATATCCTGAAAGTGACGACGCAATTGGCACGCCACAAAACGGACCGGCAAAAACAGGCGGTTTTGTTTTCTGGCGGGCGTCACGCGGTGACGCGCGCGCGCATTCTGGACAGCTTTGGTGACCCGGCACAGGCCGCGCTGATCGAATGCTGGCTTGAAACTGGGCGCACCCACCAGATTCGCGTCCACATGGCGCATGTGGGCCATGGGCTGATCGGTGATCCCACCTATGGCGGGCGGCGCAAGCTGAACGCAAAGCTGGTGGGTGAGGCCGCGACTGAGGCCGCGCGCAGCTTCCCGCGTCAGGCGCTGCATGCGGCAACGCTGGGCTTTGTACACCCGGTCTCGGGCGAAAAACTCAGCTTTGAAGCGCCGATCCCTGCGGATATGCTTGCCCTGATTGAAACCCTGCGCGCGGGCTGACCGCCCGCGCGTTATTGGCGTGAGGCGCGCATGACCGATCTTTCCTGGGCCTCTTGGGGCGGTATTTGGGCCTTGCTGCTGGTGGTGGTGGACATCGCCACGGTCGCGCGCGCGGTCACCCGAGAGCAGCGTTCAGCCGCGTCACGTCTGGCTTGGGTGGTGGTGATCCTGTCATTGCCCCTGGTGGGGGTGATCGCCTATTTCTTTCTTGGGGATACCAGCGCGGATCGACGGTCTGACAAGAAACTCAAAGACTTACGGCGTGAACTTCCCAAGGTTCCCAAAGGTGATCCAAACCCGCCGGATCTGCCTTTGCTGTACCGACAGGCCTTTGCGCGTGCGGGGTCTGTGAATGGATTTCAACCGGTTGGCGGCAATCAGGCCAAGGTGACCACGGACAGCCGCGAAGCGGTTGACTGGCTGATCAGCGATATCGACGCTGCCACAGATCATGTGCATTTGCTGTTTTATATCTGGCTCACGGATGGCAATGGCACGCGCGTGGCCGAGGCCATGATGCGGGCTGCCCGTCGCGGGGTCAGCTGTCGGGTCATCGTCGATGGGCTTGGATCGCGCAAACTGCTGACCCATACGCTGTGGAAGGATATGCGCGCGGCCGGAGTGGAAACCGTGGTCGCTTTCCCGTTTCGTTTCGCCCCTGTGGCCGCCATTTTCCGTCGTCTGGATATCCGCAACCACCGAAAAATCGTCGTGATTGATCACGATACGACCTATGTGGGCAGCCAGAACTGCGCCGATGCCGCCTTTCTGGTGAAGCGAAAATTTGCCCCATGGGTGGATATCATGCTGCGTGTTTGCGGCCCCGTGGCCTGGCAGTCGCAGCGGCTTTTCGTGTCGGATTGGATGGTGAATGGCGGGCCGGATATCTCGGACATCCTGAACCGAGAAACCACCCAGCCCGCGGCCGGGTTCCCGGCCATTGTTGCCGGCACCGGGCCAAATATCAGCGTGCAGGGCGTGCCGGATATGGCGCAGATGCTTTTGGCCTCGGCGCAGGAAGAGGTGGTGATCACCACGCCCTATTACGTGCCGTCCGAGGCGCTGCAACAGCAGATTTGCGCCACCGCCGTGCGTGGGGTGCGGGTGCAACTGAATGTGCCCGCCAATAATGACAGCCATATCGTCGGCTTTGCGTCGCGCAGTTTTTACCGCGCGCTTTTGAAGGCCGGGGTCGAAATCCACGAGTTCCAGCCGGGTCTTTTGCACGCCAAGATTCTGACCGTGGACGGGCAGGCGGCGTTGATCGGCTCTGCCAATCTGGATCGGCGCAGTTTTGATCTGAACTATGAAAACAGCATGATGCTGGCGGATGTGCCCACCGTCGCCGAGATCAGAGCCAAGCAAACCATGTTTCTGAACGCCTCTTTGCCGGTATCGCGCGCGGCGGTGGAAAGCTGGTCGGTGCTGCGCAGGCTCCTGATCAACTCGATCGGGATGATGGCGCCCTTGTTGTAATTTGCAACTTTATGCACGAGCGCGTGAGATTTCATGACATGGGCTTCACATCACCGGGGCAGGGGTTCATATCTTGTTCACAAATTTCGGCGACACCCCTCTTGATTTCGCCATGTTAGCGCTTATCTGGAATGTTAAGCCTCTAAACATGAGGGGTAACGACAGGAGACGTTTGCCACAATGAGCAACTACAAGAATTTACCGGCCCCGACGCCTGAAGGTGGTCTGAACCGCTATCTTCAAGAGATCCGGAAGTTCCCGATGCTGGAGCCGGAAGAGGAATATATGCTGGCCAAACGCTGGGCCGATCACGAAGACCGTGACGCCGCCCACCAGATGGTCAATTCGCATCTGCGTCTGGCCGCCAAGATTGCCATGGGCTATCGCGGCTATGGATTGCCGCAGGCCGAGGTGATCTCTGAGGCCAATGTGGGTTTGATGCAGGCTGTGAAGCGGTTTGACCCTGAAAAGGGCTTCCGTCTGGCGACCTATGCCATGTGGTGGATTCGCGCCTCGATCCAGGAATATATCCTGCGCTCGTGGTCCTTGGTGAAACTTGGCACGACCTCGGCCCAGAAGAAGCTTTTCTTCAATCTGCGCAAGGCGAAAGCCCGTATCGGCGCGCTGGAAGATGGTGATCTGCGGCCCGAGAACGTGGCGCGTATTGCCAATGACCTGAACGTGACCGAGGACGAGGTGATCTCGATGAACCGCCGCCTGTCGGGTGGGGATGCATCGCTGAACGCCACGATCTCGGCCGATGGTGAAGGGGCCATGCAGTGGCAGGATTGGCTGGAAGATGAAGATGCGGATCAGGCCGGTGATTATGCCGAAAGCGACGAGCTGAACGTGCGCCGCGAGCTGCTTGCGCAGGCCATGGAGGTTCTGAACGACCGCGAGAAAGATATCCTGACCCAGCGCCGCCTGCAGGACAAGCCGATCACGTTGGAAGAGCTGTCTGGCGTCTATGACGTCAGCCGCGAACGCATCCGCCAGATCGAAGTGCGCGCGTTTGAAAAGCTGCAAAAACGCATGCAGGAACTGGCCGCTGACAAGGGGTTGCTAGAGCAAGCCTGATCGATCCACAGGTAACGCCTACAGATAAAGAAAGGCCCGTGCAGTAATGCACGGGCTTTTCTTGTTTCTGCCCTTACGCCGAACTGTGCGCGCAAATCACTGCGCGGTTTTTGGCCCACGCCCTTAACGAGTTTAGAATAATTCTAATTTAGAATTGATCTAAATCAAAGTTGGCATGGCCCATCTTTCTAACCTGCACTGGCGCGAGCTTTTGGAGAACTGAAAGATGTTTGTGAAAATCACACTTGCAACTGGGCTTTTGATGTCTGTTGCAACGATGGCCAGCGCCAATGACCTGCGGAACCTGGCTTTGGAGACCTTCAAACCCCTGCCGTCCACAGTGCCTGCGGTAAAGGACAACCCGATTACGGATGCCAAGATCGAACTGGGCAAAGCGCTGTTTTTTGATCCGCGCATGTCCGCATCGGGCGTTTTTTCCTGCAATTCTTGCCATAATCTGGCCACGGGTGGCGATGACAACCTTGAAACTTCGATTGGGCATGGCTGGCAGAAGGGGCCACGCAACGCCCCCACAGCGCTGAACTCGGTGTTTAACGAGGCGCAGTTCTGGGACGGGCGGGCCGCAGATTTGGCCGAGCAAGCCAAGGGACCCGTTCAGGCGGGCGTCGAAATGGCCAACACGCCGGACAATGTGATCGCCACGCTCACCTCGATGCCGCAATATGTGGATTGGTTTAAAGCAGCCTTTGAAGGCGAAGCCGATCCGGTGACCTTTGACAATTTCGCCAAAGCGATTGAGGCGTTCGAGGCGACTTTGATCACGCCCGCTCCGTTTGATGCGTGGTTGAACGGCGACGATCAGGCCATGTCAGAGCTTCAACTGGCCGGGCTTGAAAAGTTCATCGATCTGGGATGCGCGTCCTGCCATTCGGGCGTGAATGTCGGGGGGCATGGCTACTATCCGTTTGGCCTGATTGAAAAGCCCGGTGCAGATGTCCTGCCGGAAGGGGACAAGGGGCGTTTCGCGGTGACCGAAACGGTCGATGACGAATATGTCTTCCGCGCCTCACCCTTGCGCAATATCGCGTTGACGGCGCCCTATTTCCACTCGGGCAAGGTCTGGGATCTGAAAGTGGCGGTCGAGATCATGGCCGAAAGCCAGTTGGGTGAAGAGATCGATGGCGAAACCGCTGATCAATTGGTGGCCTTTCTGGACAGCCTGACCGGCGCATTGCCAACCGTGACCTATCCTGTTTTGCCAGCGGAAACGGCGGCAACGCCGCGGCCGACGGGGGAAGTCGTTCCCAACTGATCCAGCAAGGATGTGAAGACCTGAGAAGGGGCGCTTATGGCGCCCCTCTATCTATATGCCAGATTGCAGTCGGCGCGGGTCCGGGGGCAGACAGTTGAAATAGCGGCGAAACCCTCTTTTCTGCCACTTTCGTGAGTGCTAGAAGCCCTACAGGACACGGCGATGGCGTCGCCGCGGGGCAAGACCCCGGTTCCCTTTCCACGATCCTGTACGCCGGGACTTTCAATCGGGAGATTGAAGGCCCCGCCTTTGCCTCCCTCAGACAGGAGGCACCCATGGCCTGGTCACCCGACAAAACTGAAGTCAAAAGCTGGAACGAATGGGACACACTGCGCCATGTGATCGTTGGCCGTGCCGATGATTGCCACATCCCGCCCGAGGAACCCGCGCTGGATGCGAAAGTGCCCGAAGACAGCGACATGCGCGGCCAGTGGGGGCGGCGTCCGCAGGAAACCATCGACCGCGCCAACGAGCTGTTGGACAACTTCGCAGACCAGCTGCGCAAGCGTGGCATTCGTGTGGACCGCCCCGTGTCCATTGACCATTCGCAGCCCGTGACCACGCCGGATTTCCATACGGACAGCCAGTTCGGCTGTATGCCGCCGCGTGACGTGCTCTTGACCGTCGGTCACGAGATGCTGGAAGCCACCATGTCCTATCGCTGTCGCTGGTTTGAATATCTGAACTATCGCCCGCTTCTGAAGGAATATTGGGAAGAGGACCCGAACTTCCGCCACGAGGCCGCCCCCAAGCCGCGCCTGACGGATGCGGATTACCACCCGGATTACCTGTCCGAGAAGATCGGGGTCGAGAAACGTCTGGAATGGGCGGCCGAGAAATTCTTTGTCACCACCGAAGAAGAGCCGCTGTTCGACGCCGCCGATGTGCTGCGCTTTGGCAAGGATCTGGTGGTGCAGCACGGGTTTACCACGAACCTGAAGGGTATCGAGTGGCTGCGCCGTCACTTCCCCGATCACCGCGTGCATACGGTGAACTTCCCCGGCGATCCCTATCCGATCCACATTGATGCGACCTTCACACCCCTGCGCCCGGGCCTGATCGTGAACAACCCGCAGCGGCGCTTGCCCGAAGAACAGCGCGGATTGTTTGAAAAGAACGGCTGGGAGATCGTGGACGCCGCCCAACCGGCCCACAACACCCCGCCGCCGCTGTGCTATTCCTCGACGTGGCTCTCGATGAACGTATTGGTGCTGGACCCGAAAACCGTCTGTGTCGAGAAATCCGAGGTTTATCAGGCCGAGCAGATGGACAAGCTGGGCATGGAAGTGGTCGAAGTCGAACTGCGCGACGCCTATGCGTTCGGCGGCGGCCTGCATTGCTGCACGGCGGATGTGTATCGTGATGGCGATTGCGAGGACTATTTCCCTAAGCAGTGATCTCTGCACCAAGGCAAAAAAGAAACCCGCGCTTTTGGGCGCGGGTTTTTCGTTTCAAGGGAAGGCGCAGTTCAGCCTCACTCCATCGCCTCCAGCTCATCAATGAAGCCTTCGATCATCGACAGACCCTTGGCCCAGAAATTGGGGTCCGAGGCATCCAGTCCAAACGGGGCCAGAAGCTCTTTGTGGTGCTTTGATCCGCCCGCTTCCAGCATGTCGAAATACTTCTGCTGGAAGTCCGCGTCGCCTTCTTCGTAGACGGCGTAGAGCGCGTTCACCAGGCCGTCGCCAAAAGCATAGGCGTAGACGTAGAAGGGCGAATGCACGAAATGCGGGATGTAGGACCAGAAGGTTTCATATCCTTCCATGAAATCAAAGGCTTCGCCCAGGCTTTCGGCTTGTACGGACATCCAAAGCGCGTTGATGTCATCGGGCGTCAGCTCGCCCTCGGCGCGGGCTTCGTGCAATTTGCATTCGAAGTCATAAAAGGCGATCTGGCGCACAACCGTGTTGATCATGTCCTCGACCTTGCCCGCCAGCATGACCTTCTTTTCCGCAGGCGTCTTCGCCTCGGACAGAAGTTTGCGGAAGGTCAGCATTTCGCCGAACACCGACGCCGTTTCGGCCAGTGTCAGCGGGGTGGAGGACAGCATCTCACCCTGTTTCGCGGCCAGAACCTGATGCACACCGTGACCCAATTCATGGGCCAAGGTCATGACATCACGGGGTTTTCCCAGATAGTTCAGCATCACGTAAGGGTGCACGTCGGTCACGGTCGGATGGGCAAAGGCACCGGGCGCTTTGCCCGGCTTTACGCCCGCATCAATCCAGCCTTTTGAAAAGAAGGGCGCGGCGATCTCGGCCATGCGCGGGTCGAAATCGGCATAAGCGTCCATGACGATCTTTTCGGCCTCAGGCCAGCTGACCAGCGCGTCATCCTCCATCGGAAGCGGCGCGTTGCGGTCCCAGACCTGCATGCGATCCAGCCCCAGCCATTTGCGCTTCAGCTCGTAGTAGCGGTGAGACAGGCGCGGATAGGCGTCGACCACGGCGTTTCTGAGCGCCTCGACCACCTCGGGTTCTACGTGGTTGGACAAATGCCGCCCGGCCTGCGGACTTGGCATGTTGCGCCACTGGTCCTCGATCGACTTTTCCTTGGCCAAGGTGTTGTGAACACGCGAGAAAATCTTGACGTTCTCGCCCAACACGCGGGCGATTTCGCGTGCGGCGGCCTCGCGGGTGGCGCGGTCTTTTTCGGTCAGCAGGTTGGCGGTGGCTTCCAGCCCGCGTTCCTCGCCATTCACGGTGAACATCAACCCCGCGACGGTTTCATCAAAAAGCGTGTTCCAGGCCGAGGCGCCCACTGAGGATTTGTCGTGCAGGAACTGCTCCAGCTCATCGGACAGCTGATGCGGGCGCATGGCGCGCAGGCGGTCAAAGATGGGCTGATAGCGCGCAAGATCGGCGTTTTCTGCAAACCAGCCGGTCAGCACATCGTCGTCAATCCGGTTCACTTCCAGCGAAAAGAACACCAAAGGTGCCGTGAAGACGGTGATTTGTTCCTGACAGTTCTGGAAGAACTGCGCGCGGTCGGCATCGGTGGTCTGCTGGTAATACCGCAGGCCCGCAAAGGACATGATGCGCCCGCCGATCAGGTCGATCTTTTCATAGGCCGTGACGCAGTCCAACATGCCATCCGCGCCCAGCCCGGCGAGTTTGCCCTGATAGTCCGAGGCGAAATCGGCGCAGGCCTGTTCCAGCCACTTCAGATCACGCGCCAGTTCCGGCGCATCTTCGGATGCGTAAAGATCGCTGAGATCCCATTCTGGCAAGCCTTCAAGCGGCATGTCACCGGATTGCGCATTGGCATCAAAGACAGGACAGGCGGGGAAGGGAAGGGTTGTGAACATCGGACCTCCGGTTGTTGTCTGGCTCAAGACATAGGACGGGGTCGGGCCAGTTGCAATCGGGCATCCAAAACTGGGGGACGGCCGGGCGCACAAAGCCGTTACAGGGTTGCTGTCTGATCTTCCAAAATTTTACCCCATGTGTAGATCTGATAACTTCTGAGATGAGGTACATAAAACGGATCATTCTCGATCAATCTTTCGACTTCGATCCGTGCCGGTGCTTCGACAACCCACAATGCGCCGCAAAAGGCGTCATCAGGCCCCGGTTTCAGGCCACCACCGATTAGAAGCTCGGGATGAGCCCTGACATAAGACACATGCGCGTCACGCTTGGCTTTGTTCGCGCGTATCTCGTTCATCTCGGGTTTGTCTTTGAAAATGACCACCCAACGCATCACACTTTCCTCCATGTATTCAAATCGAGATTAGAAGGTCCAACGAACCTGAATAGGGCCACCTTTTCCGTATCATGGTGCCACGCGCCTCGTGCACGGCGTATGGGCAGACTGCAAACGGGCGTGAATTGGCCGATTTTCCCCCCTTGGGGGTTTTGACCCGGCCCTTGCGTGCCTTTATAGGAGGGGGAAGATTTCCTCGGGGGCCTTGCGCGTGATCAGATTCATCTTGGGCATTTTTGGTGCCGTCTTTACCGGCATTACGCTGACCATCATCATGGCCGCGCTGGTTATCGGTGGCGTTTTCTGGATGTATTCCAGGGACTTGCCCAGCCACGAGCAGCTGGCGAACTACACGCCTGCCACGATCAGTCGGGTCTATTCCGGTGAAGGCAAGCTGATGGATGAGTTCGCCCGCGAGCGTCGTTTGTTCACGCCAGCCGATGAGATTCCCGAGCTGGTGAAGCACGCGTTCATCTCGGCCGAGGATAAGAACTTCTACACCCATGCCGGTTTTGACCCGCGCGGCATCGCCGCCGCGGCGGTGGAAGCAGCCCGCGGCGGCGCGCTGCGCGGCGCCTCGACCATTCCCCAGCAGGTGGTGAAAAACTTCCTTCTGTCCTCGGAACGCTCGGCGGAACGCAAGATCAAGGAGTTGATCCTGTCGGTGCGTTTGGAAAGCACATTGTCCAAGGACGAAATTCTGGCGCTGTATCTGAACGAGATTTTCCTGGGCCAGAACTCTTACGGGGTTGCCGCCGCCGCCCAGACCTATTTCAATAAAACGCTGGATGAACTGGCCCCGCACGAGGCGGCCTATCTGGCGACCTTGCCCAAGAAGCCCGCGCGCCTGCACCCGGTACGCAACAAAGAGGTGGCGCTGGGGCGTCGCAACTATGTGCTGCGTGAAATGAACCAAAACGGCTATCTGGATCAGGCGGTCTATGAGGCCGAGGTGGCGCTGCCCCTTCGTTCGGTCCAGAACGGGGATTTCGAAGGCTTCCGCCGCGCGCTGCCGCCGCGCAACTATTTCACCGATGAAATCCGCCGCCAGCTGAGCCGCGATTTCGGTGAAGAGGAGTTTTTCACTGGCGGCATGACCGTGCGCGCAACTGTCGACCCCAAGCTGCAGGGCGAGGCCGCCAAAAGCCTGCGCCGCGAGCTGGAACGCTATGACCGTGGTCGTGGTGTCTGGCGGCCCACCGGGGTCAGCCTGCCTGACGCGGTGCTGGGCGACGAGGCCGCATGGCGTGAAGCCTTGCTGGAGACCACGTTCCCGCGCGATATTGACGGCTGGTTCCCCGCGGTGGTTCTGGAAGTGGGCGGCAAAGACGCCCGCATCGGCATCGAGGGGGTCGAGGATGACGATGACGGCCATTGGATTCCCGCCAAGGATGTCACATGGGCACGTCGCCGCAATGAAGACGGCAGCCTTGGTCGCAAGGCCCGCGTGGCCGGAGACCTGTTGAAGGTTGGCGAGGTCGTGCATGTGCGCCGCATGGTGTCCGACGATGACGGCAGCTTTATCCGCTGGACCTTGCGGCAGGTGCCCGAAGTGCAGGGCGGGTTCATGGCGATGGACGTGAACACCGGCCGCGTTCTGGCGATGCAGGGCGGGTTCAGCTATCAGCATTCCGTTTATAACCGCGCCACGCAGGCCGCGCGCCAGCCCGGTTCCAGCTTCAAGCCCTTTGTCTATGCTGCCGCGCTGGACAGTGGGTTTTCGCCGGCAACCATCGTGATCGACGCCCCGATCGAGGTGCGGTCCGGCGGCAAGCTGTGGCGGCCCAAGAACGCCTCGAACCGCTTTTATGGGCCGACACCTCTGCGCACCGGGATCGAGCAATCCCGAAACCTGATGACCGTGCGTCTGGCGCAGGAGATCGGGATGGAAACCGTGGCTGGTTACGCCGAGCGGTTTGGTGTCTATGACCGGATGAACCCGTTCCTTGCCAACTCGCTGGGATCCGAGGAAACGACGCTGTTCAAGATGGTGGCGGCCTATGCGATGTTCGCCAATGGCGGCGAGCGGGTCGAACCCACGCTGGTCGACCGGGTGCAGGATCGTTGGGGCAAAACCATCTATCGTCACGATCGCCGCGATTGCGCCGATTGCGGGGATGCGTTGATTGATGCCGGGCGTGCGCCGCGTATTGTGTCTGATCGCGAACGGGTGATGGATGCGATCACGGCCTATCAGCTGACCTCGATGATGCGCGGCGTTGTGCAACGCGGGACGGCACGCAAGACGGTGAACCTGCCGGTGCCGACTGCGGGCAAGACCGGCACAACCAACGACGCGCGCGATGTATGGTTCGTCGGCTTCACCTCAAATATCGTTGCGGGCTGCTATATCGGCTATGACCGCCCGCGCACCATGCCCGGCGCCTCGGGTGGGGGCATGTGTGGCCCGGTGTTCCAGCGCTTCATGAAAGAGGCGATCAAGGAATATGGCGGCGGGGCGTTCAAAGTGCCGCCCGGCGGGCATTTCATCAAGATCGACCGCTTCACCGGTGCGCGCCTGTCTGACAGTGCCAGTGGCGATCACGTGGTGGCCGAGTATTTCCGTGACGGGGAAGAGCCGCTGTTTGGCGTGATGTTTGACGGTGGTTTTGCCATGGGTGCGAACCTGCCTATGTTCGGTCGCGGCGACGCGGATGAAGGGGCGGCAAAGGTCAAGACCTCGACCGGCAAGACGGTGGTGGTGCCCGGCAAGGCGGATTTCGGATCGCTGTCTTCGGGCGGGCTTTACTAAAGCGTTTCGACTTGTTGTTGAGGCGCAACAATGAGACGAAACGCGCGGAACCTACCCTCGTTGTGGGCGTTTCGAAATCAAGTTGTGATTGGGCTTAATCTCGAAACGCTTTAGGCTCGCCGATGGCGCGGGGGCAAACTTCTCGCATCCCGCGCATTTTGCCCATTGTAATTTGTGCCTTACCGACCTTATGTTCGAAGGACGGCGGATTGCGACATCGCAGCCCCGCCGCACGAGTTTCGCTGTTGCGCACCCGGATGCAGGCCAGATTGCCGCATGCCCGACCGCAACAGGCCGAGAGCGCTTCGGGACGCACCCGCCAGACGGGATGGCTGCCGAGGCCGGAAATTGACGACAACCAGACGCGCAAGATGCGCTTGGTGGTCTGAAAATGCGCCCATGTCTGACGAAATCAGGCAGGGCAATGAATGGGTCCGCCCGGTTTGGTGATCACTTTATGGTGGCGCTGGGCCGGATCAGCAGGACCGGAGAAGAAACGCGATGATGCGTGTGAGGATCGAGCAAGGGAACATAGTGGGGCGCATGCCCCTTGACGTGTTGCCCCATCCCCCGCATCGCCTCGCCCTGACAAGCCACCCCTATCACCGCGCGCGTCCCCCGGGGCGTGACACGGCCGATCCGGGTGCAGAAAGTTACAATGGCAAAGAAGATGCTGATCGACGCCACCCATGCCGAGGAAACTCGGGTTGTGGTGGTCGACGGAAACAAAGTCGAAGAATTTGATTTTGAATCCGAGAACAAACGCCAGCTGGCTGGCAATATTTACCTGGCAAAAGTAACCCGCGTCGAACCATCGCTGCAGGCGGCTTTCGTGGATTATGGCGGGAACCGTCACGGGTTCCTCGCGTTTTCCGAAATTCACCCGGATTACTATCAGATCCCGGTGGCTGACCGCGAGGCGCTCTTGGAAGAAGAGCGCGCCTATGCAGAAGCCATGGCCGCCGAGGAAGACAAGCCAAAGACGCGCCGCCGTCGTCGGTCGCGGTCGAAAGCCAAGGCAGAAGAAACCAAGTCCGATGATGCGGTGGCGACCAAAGAGGTCGATGCCGCAAGCTCGGGCATGGATGTGATTGATCTGGACGACGCGGGATCGACCCCTGAAGAGGGGCATTCGCCGATGGATCTGGTGGCTGATACGCCGGTGGAAGAGCCTGCCGATGATGCGGCTGCCGCTCCCGCCGATGAGGTGCCCGCGCAAGATGCCAGTGCCGATGCAACGGGTGATGAGACCACCGAGGACGCGCCGAAACCTGATGCCGAAGCCCGCAATGATGATGCGGACGGGGATGATGACAGCGATGGCGATGATGAAGATGCGCCGCTGGAAGCCTCGGAAAAAGATGACCAGATCGAGCGTGTCGCGGATGATGACAGCTCGGAAGAGATCCGCCCGCGCCGCAAGCCGCGCCCCAAGCGGTATAAAATCCAGGAAGTGATCAAGGTCCGCCAGATTCTTCTGGTGCAAGTTGTGAAAGAGGAACGCGGCAACAAAGGCGCTGCGCTCACCACCTATCTGTCACTGGCGGGTCGTTACTGCGTGCTTATGCCCAACACCGCGCGCGGTGGCGGGATCAGCCGCAAGATCACCAATGCCTCTGACCGCAAGAAACTGAAGGAAATCGCCTCCGAGATCGACGTGCCGCAGGGCGCGGGTCTGATCGTGCGCACGGCTGGTGCCAAACGCACCAAATCCGAGATCAAGCGCGATTATGAATATCTGCAGCGCCTGTGGGAGCAAATTCGCTCGGTCACGCTGGAATCGACCGCGCCTGCGAAGATTTATGAAGAAGGCAACCTGATCAAACGGTCGATCCGCGACCTTTATAGCCGCGAGATCGACGAGGTGTTTGTCGAAGGCGAGGCCGGCTACCGCATGGCCAAGGATTTCATGAAAATGATCATGCCGTCCCATGCCAAGAACGTGAAACTCTATCAGGACCAGATGCCGCTTTTCGCGCGCTATCAGGTCGAAAGCTACCTGTCGGGCATGTTTAACCCGACCGTTCAGCTGAAATCCGGTGGCTATATCGTGATCGGCGTGACCGAGGCGCTGGTGGCCATCGACGTGAACTCTGGCCGGGCCACGAAAGAAGGCTCGATCGAAGAAACGGCGCTGAAGACCAACCTTGAGGCCGCCGAAGAAGTGGCGCGCCAGCTGCGTCTGCGCGACCTTGCGGGTCTGATCGTGATCGACTTCATCGACATGGACGAGCGTCGCAACAACACGGCCGTTGAAAAGCGGATGAAAGACAAGCTCAAGACCGACCGGGCGCGCATTCAGGTGGGCCGGATCTCGGGCTTTGGTCTGATGGAAATGTCGCGTCAGCGTCTGCGCCCCGGCATGATCGAGGCCACGACCCAGCCCTGCAACCATTGTCACGGCACCGGTCTGATCCGCTCGGATGATAACCTTGCGCTCAATATCCTGCGTCAGCTGGAAGAAGAGGGCGTGCGTCGCCGCTCGCGCGAGGTGTTGGTGAAGGCGCCGATCGGGATCGTGAACTTCCTGATGAACAACAAGCGTGAACATATCGCGCAGATCGAAGCGCGCTATGGTATGGCCGTGCGCATCGAGGCCGATCCCTTCCTGATCTCGCCCGATTACACGATCGAAAAGTTCAAGACCGCCACCCGCACCGTGCCCGAAGCTGTGGCGCCGGTTGTTTCGGCAGATGCGGCCATCATGGCCGATATCGACGATGTCGAAGAGGCCGAGGTGATCTCGGAAGAGGCGCCTGATGCTGTTGAGAACGGTGAAAACGGCGAAGAGAAGCCCAAAAAGCGCCGTCGTCGCCGTCGTCGTCGTCGCGGTCGCGGTGGGGATGATCAGGTCGATGGGGCAGAGCAGGGCGAAGGCTCGGACGCGGAGGCTGCAGACGCAGCTGCGACAGAGGCCGCCACAGATGACGCCGAGGCTGAGGCTGAAGAAAAGCCTGCCGAGGAAGAAAAGCCCAAGCGTAAACGCGCCACCCGCTCGCGTAAGAAGAAGACTGACGAGGCGGCTTCGGATGCCGAAGGCGCTGACGCCGTTGCGACCGAGGCTGTAGAGGCCGAAGCACCTGCCGAGGAAGAAAAGCCCAAGAAACCTGCGCGCAAGCGCCGGACTTCGAAGGCAAAGGCCGAGGAAGAGGCGAAAGCGGCCGAGGCGACAGAAGAGGCCCCGGCAGAAGCGGAAGCCGAGGCGAAGGAAGAAAAGCCCAAGCGCAAGCGGGCAAGCCGCGCCAAAAAGCCGAAAGCTGAAGAGGCAGTCGCCACTGAAGCTGACGCAGGTGCGACTGAGGCTGAAGCCGAAACGAAACCCGATGAGGAAGCTCCGAAAAAGCCTGCGCGCAAGCGTGCGCCGCGCAAGAAAGCCGCGCCGAAGGCGGATGCTGTGGCAGCCGAAGCGGATGCGCCCAAAGCCGAACCGGAAAAACTCGCAGAACCTGCGATGGCTGTCGAAGCCCCGGCGGCGCCAGCGCCCGAGCCCGAGGTGAAGGCTGATGAACCGCCCAAGCCCAAGCGCAAGGGTTGGTGGTCTCTGAACCGCTGATCTTGTTGAAAAGAAATAGAAAGCCGGGCAACTGCCCGGCTTTTTTCGTTCTGGATCAGCTTGTGGATCGCCCGATCATCCGTGTCGGATAAAGTAATAGGTCACGCCGTCTGGTGCATCCGTGTCTGACGCCCCGACATAGTCATGGCCTTGTTCGGCGCAGAAATGCGGCACATCAATCAGCGCGGCCGGGTCCGTGGCCTGCAGCCGCAGCACTTGCCCTTTCTCAAGGGATTTCAGCCGCTTGCGGGCTTTCAGCACAGGCAGGGGGCATAGAAGCCCAATCGCGTCCAGATCGTCATCATAGTCCATAATCTCCCATAGGCGCTCGGGCCCGCTCTGTCCATCCTGCGTGACGGCGCGGTCTGTCGCGCAGATGTGACAAAGCGGCAGGTGACGGCGGGCAAAAGGCGCGCTATGTGGGGGTATGTTTGGAATTGACCTCATCGACGCGAGCCTTGTGCCCGCCATGACCATCGCCTTCGTCGCGGGCATCCTGAGCTTTCTCAGCCCCTGCGTCTTGCCCATTGTGCCGCCTTATCTGGCCTATATGTCCGGCGTCAGCATGGGCGAGATGACCGAGGGACGCAAAGGCGCAGGCAAGGTGTTCCTTGCGGCGATGTTCTTTGTGTTGGGCCTGTCGACGGTCTTTCTGTTCCTGGGCTTCGCAGCCTCGGCCTTCGGGGCATTATTTCTGCAAAATCAAACACTTTTCGCCTCGCTGGCCGGTGTGGTGGTGATGGTGTTCGGGGCGCATTTTCTGGGCGTGATCTCGATCCCTTTCCTCAATCGCGAGGCCCGTTTGGACGCAGGCGATCAGGGTGGAAGTGCCTTTGGCGCCTATCTTCTGGGGCTGGCGTTTGCGTTTGGCTGGACACCCTGCATCGGGCCGCAACTGGGGGCCATTTTGGCGCTTGCGGCGGGCGAAAGCTCGGTGGCGCGGGGCACATTTTTGCTGGCCGTCTATGCCATCGGATTGGGCATTCCCTTCCTGCTGGTGGCGGCCTTCTTCCCGCGCATGGGCGGTCTGATGGCTTTCATGAAGCGCAACATGGAGCGGATCGAGCGGATCATGGGCCTTTTGCTCTGGACCATTGGCCTTTTGATGCTGACAGGCGGGTTTTCGCGCTTCTCCTATTGGCTGCTTGAGATGTTTCCGGCCATGGCCACCCTTGGATAATCGCGCCTTTTTGCCTCTTGGGTCTTAATTCTGCCCGATAACCCGTCTAGGGTCGGGGCGAACCAGGGCACGTGCAGATGAGTGACAGCGCCAAAGTAATCCAGACCGTAAACCGCCGACGGGTGTTCTACATCCCCGGCTACGACCCCATTCACCCCCGTCGCTACCGCGAGCTTTACCGCAAGGAAGGGCGCGCACAGGCAGAGGTGTCGGGCTATGAGGTCGAGCTCATTGGCCGTCAGGGTACGGGCAGCTATGGCTGGCAGGTCACGGGGCGCATGGATGGGCGCGAGACCGAGGCCGAGTTCGACGTGCTGGTCTGGTCGGACATCGTGCGCGATAGCATGGAACAAAACATCGCCCAGACCTATCTGATGATGGCGCGCACGGCGTGGACCTATATTGGGTCGGGGGCGCTTAGGCGGCTCATGCGACTGCGCAAAGGGCCGGTGATCGCCGCCCTGTACCCCGTGGGCATGCTGATCCTGCAACTGGGGCTGGCGCTCTTGCTGGGGCGCATTCTGGGCGGGTTGACCGGTTGGCTGGTGGGCCAGATGTCGCCCCTGTTGGGGCTGCTTTGTGCATGGGGCATCGGCTTGGCCACTGTGGTGACGTTGCTTTTGTGGTTTCGCAAGATCGACAACAAACTGTTTGTCTACTACCTGATGCATGATTACAGCTATTCGGCCTCGACCAAGGGGGCGAACCCGCCCGAGCTGGAGGCGCGCATGGCCGAATTTGCCGACCAGATTGCCGAGGCTCTGACAAGCGATGTGGACGAGGTTCTGGTGGTGGGTCACAGCTCTGGCGCGCATCTGGGCGTGTCGATCCTGGCCGATCTGCTCAGGGCAGGGCGCCTGCCTGATACGCGGCCCGCGCTGAATTTCCTGACATTGGGACAGGTGGTGCCGATGGTCAGTTTCCTGCCTGATGCGCATCGATTGCGCCGGGATTTGCACGACCTCAGCCAACAAGATCGCATTGCATGGGTGGATGTGACCGCGCCGGGGGATGGCTGTGCCTTTGCGCTGTGTGACCCGGTCAGCGTGTCCGGTGTTGCTCCGGTCACGGGCAAACGCTGGCCTCTGGTCTTTTCGGCCGCCTTCACCCAAACCCTCAGCCCGGAACGTTGGGCCGAGCTGCGCTGGCGCTTTTTCCGCCTGCATTTTCAGTATCTTTGCGCCTTTGATCGCCCCAAGGATTACGACTATTTCCGTATCACGGCCGGGCCGATCACATTGCGCGAACGCTATGACGGGCGTGCCCCGTCGAAAAGTCGCATTGACGTTGCCGTGTCGAAATACACATCAATGGCGCCATGACAGACGTGCTTCCTCCAAAACCACCGGCACGACCGGGGCGCGTGTCGCTTTGGCGCTATGCGAAGCTTTTTCGCAAGGACATCCTGTCGGCCCAGCCCGCGCGGCTTTACCGCGCCTGGATGGCCGAGTTTCGCACCCCGTTCTTCCGCAGCTACATGTGCAACGACCCCAAGCTCGTCGATCTTGTGCTGAAGGGGCGGCCCGATGATTTTCCGAAATCGGACCGTATCCGCGAGGGGCTCGCGCCGCTTTTGGGAAATTCGGTCTTCATCGCCAATGGCGAGACATGGAAGCGTCAGCGCCGGATCATCGACCCGGCGTTTGAGGGCGGTCGCCTGCGCGAAACCTTCCCCGCCATGTGGGATGCGGCCGTGGCGCTGGTGGACCGGCTGGCGGATCATGCTGATGGTCAACCCGTCGAGATTGAAGGCCACGCCAGCCACGCCGCCGCTGACGTGATCTTTCGCACCCTTTTCTCGATCCCGATCGAACACGAGGTCGCGGGGCAGGTGTTTGAAGAATTCAAAGAACACCAGCGCACCCAGCCCGTGCTCAATCTGGGGGCGTTTTTGCCGCTGCCCAAGTGGTTTCCCCGCTTTCACAGCCGGGGCACGAAACGCACCGCGCGGGTCATCCGGGCGCTGATCACCCAACTGACCGCCGCGCGTATGGAGGAGATCCGCGAAGGCCGCGCGCCCGACGATCTGGCCACCAAGATCATGACCACGCCGGACCCGGAAACGGGGGCCGTCTTTGACACCGAAGAAATGGTGGATCAGGTGGCTATCTTCTTTCTGGCAGGCCATGAAACCAGCGCCTCGGCCCTGGCTTGGGCGCTTTACCTGCTGGCGCTATACCCCGATTGGCAGGACCGCGTGGCCGAAGAGGCGCAAGAACATATTGATGCCGAGAAAATATACTTCTCGACCATGTCCAAGCTGCGCCTGTCGCGTGATGTGTTCCGCGAGGCGATGCGCCTTTACCCGCCCGTTCCAATGATGGTGCGCGAGGCCGCGTGCCCTGAACATTTCCGTGACCGCGACGTGCCCAAAGGCAGCCAGATTGTGCTCAGCCCATGGCATTTGCATCGTCATGAACGGCTGTGGGATCGCCCGGACGCGTTTGATCCGGGCCGGTTCCAGACGGAAAATGGCAAGTCCTGTCTGCGGTCAGCCTATATGCCGTTTTCCTCTGGCCAAAGGGTATGTCCCGGTTCGGGCTTTGCGATGATCGAGGGGCCGTTGATCCTGTCGATGATCCTGCGCGCCTATCGGGTTGAACCGGTGAAAGACCGCCCCGCCATGCCTGTGGCCCATCTGACCGTGCGTGGTGCAGATGGGATTTGGTTGCGGCTAACGCCTCGCGACAACATATAACGTGGTTATTTATCAAGGTGATAGCGGGTTGCGGTGAGCATCTTGCCGCTTTTCCCCCCTTGTTTTGTCTTATCCAACACCTCTGCGATCCCTATCTTTGGTTCAGGCCGCAAGACATGACTGCCCATGTCCAAGGCGCGCCTTTGTGACCCATATCCTTGGGGGAGGATGACATGATCGGTTTTAACAAGACTGAAGCCAAAACCCGCAAACCGCGCCGTTCGATGGCCTATCGCGTGGCCATCCCTGCATGGCGGCTTGTTGGTATTCACGTCACGCAAGAAACCCCGGCTGAGACGGTGTCCCGAGACGAGATCGAGTTTCTGTTTTCGGATGTGCTGCGCCGTAAGGGCGATCCCGTACGTTTGAGCGAACAGGAAATCCGCGCTCATCGCCAGACGGCGCGTATTCGAGCCGCCCTGACGGCGTGAACCGGTCAGCGCGCGCGGTAGAAATTCAGAATATAGACCCGGATCGCCGAGGCCAGCCCGCGTTCCACGCCGCGCGCCCGGTCAACCTCGGCGGCCAGCGCATTCAGCGGCAAGCCACGTGCCTTGGCGATGTCACGAAAGGCCTGCCAGAACTCCGGCTCCAGCGACACGGATGTGCGATGGCCATGCAGGGTCAGCGAGTGTTTTTCGGGCCGGCTCATGATTTCGGGTCCAGCTTGTGGGCGTCGAGCACCGCGCGGGCGCGGGTTTTGTCCGAGGTTTCGGCGCGCTTCTGCGCCTTGCTGCGCCCATACTTCACAGCATTTTCGTCAGCGCGGGCCTTGTTGGCAGCCCGCGCTTTTTCTTTGCGAAACCGGTTCAGGTTGACCGGCTTTTTCATCAGCCTTTAGGACCGATCATCTGCTCGGGGCGGACGACCTCGTCAAAGGTCTTCTCGTCCACGAAACCAAGCGCGATGGCTTCTTCCTTCAGCGTGGTGCCGTTCTTGTGGGCGGTCTTGGCCACTTTGGTCGCGTTGTCATAACCGATGGTGGGGGCAAGTGCTGTGACCAGCATCAGGCTTTCTTTCATCAGCTTGTCGATGCGCGGCTCGTTGGCCTGAATGCCATTGAGCATACGTTCGGTGAAGCTGTCGGTCGCATCACCCAAAAGCTGGATCGACTGCAGCAGGTTGTAGCTCATCATCGGGTTATAGACGTTCAGTTCAAAGTGACCCTGCGAGCCTGCAAAGGTCATCGCGGCGTTGTTGCCCATGACGTGGGCGGCCACTTGCGTCAGTGCCTCGGCTTGCGTTGGATTCACCTTGCCCGGCATGATCGACGATCCCGGCTCGTTTTCCGGCAGGATCAGCTCGCCCAGACCCGAGCGCGGGCCGGAGCCCAGAAAGCGGATGTCATTGGCGATTTTGTAGCAGCTGCCTGCGACCGTGGCCAAAGCGCCCGACATGAAGACCATGGCGTCATGGGCGGACAGGGCTTCGAATTTGTTCGGTGCGGTCACGAAGGGCAGGCCGGTGATGCGCGCCATATTGGCCGCAACGGTTTCGCCCCAACCTTTTTTGGTGTTGAGCCCGGTGCCCACGGCGGTGCCGCCCTGTGCCAGCTCGTAAATGCCGGGCAGGGCCAGCTTCACGCGTTCGATGCCCTGACGGATCATGTGGGCATAGCCCGAGAACTCCTGACCCAGCGTGAGCGGGGTGGCGTCCTGCGTATGGGTGCGGCCGATCTTGATGATGTCCTTGAACTCTTCTTCCTTGGCTTCAAGGCCTGCCAGCAGCTTTTCAAGACCGGGCAGCAGCACGTCACGCACCGACATGGCGGTTGCGATATGCATGGCGGTGGGGAAAGTGTCGTTGGACGACTGGCCCATGTTGCAGTGATCATTGGGGTGCACGGGGTCTTTCGACCCGATCACGCCGCCCATGATTTCAATTGCGCGGTTGGCGATCACTTCGTTCGAGTTCATGTTCGACTGGGTGCCCGACCCGGTCTGCCAGACAACCAGCGGGAAGTTGTCGTCGAACTTGCCGGCGACCACTTCGGAGGCTGCCTGAATGACGGCATCGGCGATCTTGGGGTCCATGTCACCGGCGGCCTTGTTGGCTTCGGCACAGGCCTGCTTGATCACACCCAGCGCGCGCACGATGGCGACGGGCTGTTTTTCCCAGCCAATGGGGAAGTTCATCAGCGAGCGCTGCGTCTGCGCGCCCCAATACTTGTCGGCGGGAACCTCAAGGGGGCCAAAGCTGTCGGATTCGGTGCGGGTCTGTGTCATGTCAGGCGCCTTTGTATGAAAAACCGGGTTCTTCATAGCGGATCGGGCGCAAAGTTCAATCCTGTATACCGTTGGATACCGCTAACGGTGCTGACGATCGAATGAATAGGGTGATTGAACTGCTGCAGTCGGCCCACAGACAGCGCACAGATGGGTTACAGACGGGCCACAGGCGGGCTGGTCTTGCCCGTCGGGCTATTTGCGGAAGCTGTCCAGGCTGACGATCTCGGCATCCTGATGCGGCTCTTTGGCGTCTACCTGCATCGGCGCATCGGCGGCGGTTGCGTCGCGTTCCGGGTCTTCAACCGGTTGGTCTTCCTCGGCAAGCTTTTCATCCTCTTTGCCCGCAAGATGCAGGTCGGGGTGATGTTCCTCTTGCATTTCAAAGCGCAGGCCAAATTCGACCGAGGGATCGACAAAGGTGTTGATCGCGTCAAATGGAATATAAAGCGGCTCGGGGCTGTCGCCAAAATTCAACGTGACCGTAAAGCCATCTTCGCGCACCTCAAGCGCATCAAACCAATGTTGCAGCACAATGGTCATGTCTTCGGGAAACCGGTCATGCATCCAGTCAGCGATTTCCACATCCTCGTGATGGGTGTCGAAATTGATGAAAAAGTGGTGATCGCCCGGCAGGCCGTCTTGCGCCACCCGGTCCAGAACCTTGCGGATCAAAGAGCGCATGGCGTCATGCATCAGATTGCCATAGTCGATCGTGTCGGACATGCCGGGTCTCCTGCGTTGGTAGGTCCAGAATAGGGGAAAGCTGCGCGAAGAAAAGAGTGAACTGTTACCCAAATGCGATCGACAGCCCGCCGCCTGCAATTGCCATGCACAGAAGTGTCAGGGGCAGGCTGATCCGGGTCAGGAACATGGCCGCCAACCCGGTCAGGGCAAGGGCTTTCAGGTCAAGGGATGTGGGCACGGGAACAGTGGCAGAGAGCGGCGCCAGTGTTGTGGTGTCATGAAAGAACACATGCAGCGCAAACCACAGCGACAGATTGGCAATCACGCCCACAACGGCGGCTGTGATCCCCGACAGGGCGGCGGACAGGCGCGGACGGGTGGTCAGCCAGTCCACATGGGGGGCTGCGGTGAATATCCACAGAAAACAGGGCACGAAGGTGGTCCAAAGCGTCATCAGGGCCGCTGCGATGGCCAGCCCGGTGCCTGCGATATTGTATCCGGTCATGAAGCCGATGAACTGGGTGACCAGGATCAGCGGGCCGGGGGTGGTTTCGGCCAGCCCAAGCCCGTCGAGCATTTGGCCGGGGGTCACCCAGCCATGGGTCTCGACCGTGGCTTGCGCCATATAGGCCAGCACCGCATAGGCGCCCCCGAAGCTGACCACGGCAAGTTTTGAAAAGAACAGCCCGATATCCGCAAGTGTTGTGGCGCCCAGCCCCATGGCCAGGGCGACCGGGGCCAGCCAAAGCGCCAGCCAGAGCACCGGCTGCAGCATGGATTGGCGGTGGGGTGTCTTCTGAATTGGCGCGGGTGGGTCAGATGCGCCGCGCAGGAAAATCGCACCAATAAGTGCGGCACTGGCAATGACCAGAGGGAACGGTGCGCCAAACAGGTAAAGCGCCAGAAAGGCGGTCAGGGAAATCAGCCAATGTACCCGGTGTTTCAGGGTTTTCTGTCCCAGCCGGATAAGGGCTTGCACCACAATCACCACAACCGTTGCCTTGATGCCCAGAAACATGGCGTGCACAAGCGGGACATCGCCCCAGCTGGCATAGGCCCAGGCCAGCGCCATCATGACCGCCGCGCCGGGCAGAATGAACAACAGCCCCGCAATCAGCCCGCCAGTGACCCCACGCAGGCGCCAGCCCGCATAGGTGCACAGCTGCATCGCTTCGGGGCCGGGCAGGAGCATGCAAAAGGACAGGGCGCTTAGAAACTGTTGTTCTGACAGCCACGGCCGGTCCTCGACAAGTTCTTTGTGCATGACCGCAATCTGCGCAGCTGGTCCGCCAAAAGACATCAGCCCGATCCGGGTAAAGACCCGCAGAATCTGTGACAGGTCGGGTTTGGTGTCAGCTGTGTCAAAGGGGGCCATGGCAGGGTCCGGGTAAAGGGGTCCGGCCCGAGTAGTGCCCAGCAAGGCAGGGCTTGGCAAGCCCCCCGATCAGCCCCCTTTGTCAGGGCTTGATGTCAATGCTCGATCCCTTCGCCGGACATGCACAGTTCCATAGTGTGTTCCGGCAACAGCTCCAGTTGTTCAAAAAGCCCGATCATGTCAGCCTGATTGAAGCTTTCCAGAATTTTTCCGTCGCAGAACCGCGCCATGACCTGCCCGCTGAAGGTTATGGGTTTCTCATCACGACGCCTGTGGGCGTTGACCGTGTAGCCGACCCAGACCCAATCCCCCATTTCGACTTCGCGCAGGAAATCCACGTGACTGATGCGTATTTGTGCCAGAATGGCGAGGGCGATGGAGCGCATGTCTTCGGGGCTGAGAGCAAAATCCAGAAGCATCATTGTTGCACTGTCAGGGGTAAAGACCTGTTCGATCGCATCCAGATCCTCGTCAATCCAGATGCGGTCATACCAGTGGCGCAGAAGGTCTGAATTCGTCACGTCTTGCTCCTGTTTTGCGTATCACAGCGGGCGGCTTCGGGGTCAGCCTAGAGCGCGGTGGTTAATCAAACGTCGATAGCGCCCTGTCTTAAAAGACAGTTTGGTGTTTGCAATTTAAGAATGGGTGCGACGCTTTTGCCGGGCTGAGCGCGGTCAGGACACAGGTGCAAAACTAAAGCGTTTCGAGATTAACTTGAGACACAAGTTGATTTCGAAACGGCCACAACACCAGTAGGTTTCGCGCGTTTCGCCTCACGATTGCGCTGCAACAATAAGTCGAAACGCTTTGGTGGAAAGGTGCAGGTTTCTGTTGCCAGGTACCTGCGAACCCCGCCAAACGCTGCTAGGCGTAAGGACTTAGGTTTCGGCGACCCGAACTGCTTACGCAGCCAGAGCCATTGCCGGAGCTTTGTTGTCGTTTGCAACTAGCTTAAGTGAACCGATAACGGTGGTATCTCACCGAAACAAAGCTAACCCCTTTAGACGTCCGTCGATCCTATTTCGCCCCCACAATATCAAGGTGGTCCCCAAACGAAGGATGCCCCTGAGTGCATTATGGTGGAGGCGCCGGGTACCGCCCCCGGGTCCGATCCGCTTATTACGAGCGCGTTTATGTCCATAGTCCCTGACGAGACACAGAACATATATGTCCGGCGCCCGGCTGGTTCAAGCTTGAACTGCTGCTTTGGGCACCGGGCGGCTGGCATGAATATCGGGGTCTTTTGTGGCTTGCGCCCAAAGGACCGGCATGATCTCGCGATATGCTGCCCAGAGGCTGGGGTAAGCGGGTGGGCACTGATCGGCAATTAAGGCGTGAAAATTAGGCAGGGTATGATAGGGCACTGTGGGCGAGGCGTGATGCTCCAGATGATAGTTCATATTCATATAGAGATACCGAAACACGGGGTTTATCATCACCGTGCGGCAGTTTTCGCGATGATCTGTGACGTTCTCCGCAAGCCCGGCATGCTGGGTCAGCCCCAAAAGCTGATGAAGCCAGCCGCCGTAAAACCGAGGTCCGATTACGAAGAGCAGCGGCAGAAGTGATTGGCCGATCACACACCACAGCACGATCAACACCCACAGCAACACATATATCCGGCTGTTACGGATCAGACGCATCTTCGCGCGTTCTGGAACGAACTGTGCTTCTTGCGCGCTTAGCCCGCGAAAGGCGTGGCTGGTGATGCGCCGTATCTCGCCTATGCCAGACGGAATGAAAAAGAAATCGAGAGCGATGCGCACAAGATCAGCCGGGCGGGCGACCTGAATCTCTGGATCACTGCCGACGACGATCGTATGCGTGTGATGGCGTGTATGCGAATAACGCCACAGATAGGCCTCGCGCAGGGTCATGAAACTGCACAGTTGATAGAGGCTGTCGTTCAGCCATTTCGTGCGAAAGACGGTGCCATGGGAAAGTTCGTGCCAGCGGGCATCGGACGACGCATATATCGTGCCATAAATGAAGAACATGGGAATGGCCCATGGGCTGCCAAGACTGATCCAGGCCATCCATCCCGTCAGGCCAAGCAGCACAAACCAGAGGCCAAAATCGATCAGAGCATGCCTGTTGTTTGCCGTGCGAAGAGCAACAAGCTTTTCTGGTGCGATATCGGGCACCCACCACTTTACAGGTTTCGGGCGTTGTCCGTTCAAAACCGTGAGTGTGTAGTCTCGCTTCTCGAATTTCATAGTCGCCTCCCTGCGGCGGCAGGGGACCTTGAAACCGGTTGCAAGTCAAGTTTCAAAGGGCGCGCGCAGGGGCGGTTTTGATTATTTGGGTTTGCGGGCTGTGCTTGAGATGAAGTTTTTGGCCAAGAGGACAGTGTAGGCATCAAGTTCCGACAGCACACCGACGGCGGCGCTTTCGTCCTGTGCCTCGATCGCATCTGCCAGCCTTGTGTGCAGTTCAACGATCCGGTCCCGATCCCTTTGCGTGTAGGTGATCATGTTCATCAATGGCTGCATCGCCTCGACCGCACCCGCCAATTGATAGGACAGCACCGGATTGCCCGCCCCATCGACCAATGCCCGGTGAAAGGCAACGTCTGAGGCGCAGAAAGCCTCGTCCGTCAGGCCGGGTTGCGATTGGCGGTGAATCTCGGCGCGCATCGTTGCGAGTTGATCCGGCGTGCGGCGCTGGGCCGATAGGGGCGCGCAGGCGCGTTCCAGCGCATAGCGTGCTTCGCAGGCGGTTTCAAAACCCACGCGGTTCATCGACAACAGCAGGGTCGAGGTGGTGATCTGTTGGTCATAGGCCTCTTCAAAGGACATGCGGTTCACAAAGGCCCCACCGGACGCGCCGCGCTGGGTGCGGATCAGGTTTTGCGCCGCCAGACGTTTCAACGCCTCGCGCACGGTGGACCGGCCCACTTCGAACTTGTCGCAAAGCTCGGCCTCGGAGGGCAGGCGTTGATCCACGATCAGGCTGCCTTCGACAATGGCATCGCGAATGGCTTCTGCGATCTGAGTCGAGAGGTCTTCGTTTTCGTTCAAATCAGTTTTCACGCCGCGTCACTTTCTAATTGTCTGACATTTCGATTGCCGGAGGGGCAATTGTCAGACATTATGAATCCCGACTCGCAAGATGGAGGCAACATGTCGGTCGCGTCAAGGATCAGAACGATGGGAGCACCACATTGGTTGGCGCTCTTTGGGCTTATCCTTGTGGGCTGGGTGCTTCTTTACGCCATGGCGCTGCCGTCTGACGCGTTGGAATTGTCGCGCATCTATGGTGCCGAGTTCTGGCGCGCGCTTTGCGTGGTTGAGCCTGACAAGGCCGGATTCCTTGGGCTTTTTGCCATGTGGGCGGTGATGTCGGCGGCCATGATGGCGCCCACCGCTTTGCCCACATTTGCCACCTATGACGACATGATCGCGTCAGGTGCGGGGTCCCAGCGCGGGTTTTTGGAACTGGTTGCAGGCTATCTGGTGATCTGGCTGGGCTTTGCCGCCCTTGCTGCGGCTGGTCAGTTGCTGCTCTTCCGCGCAGGGCTTTTGTCGCCGCTGGGGCAAAGCATCTCGCCCTGGCTGACGGGCGGATTGCTGATCGGGGCAGGGGCGTATCAGTTTTCGTCGCTGAAAGACAGCTGCCTGAGCCAATGTCGCCAGCCGATGGCCTTCTTCATGCAGTATTGGCGCGAGACACGCTGGAACGATGTGGCCCTTGGCCTGCGGCTTGGCGCAATCTGCCTTGGCTGTTGTTGGGCCTTGATGCTTTTGGGCTTTGTTGGCGGGGTGATGAACCTTGCTTTCATGGGGCTCGCCACACTCATCATGATTTTTGAAAAACTGCCCGATCTGGGCCGCCATCTGACCCGCCCCTTGGGCTGGGTTCTGATCGCGGGCGGGGTCGTGGCGCTTGTCCAGGGAGGATAACATGGACGGATCGCAAATTGGCACGGTCGAATGGACCATCAAAGGGGAGCTGATCCTCAACTGTAACTGCACGGTCTTCTGCCCCTGCGTGGTCAGCCTTGGGGATCATCCCCCGACCGAGGGCTACTGCATGGGCTGGGCGGGCATCCGCATTGACAGCGGACAGTATGGCGACGTGGACCTGGCGGGCTTGAACGTAGGGCTTTTGCTGGAAATTCCCGGTCGCATGGCGCGCGGCAACTGGAAAGCGGCGGCTTACATTGATGACCGCGCCTCGGACGAGGCGTTCGAAGCGCTCTGCCACATCTTTACCGGGCAGGCCAAGGGCACCACGGGCCTGTTCAAGATGCTGGTCAGCGAGTTCCTTGGCGCTGAACGTGCGCCGGTGTCGTTTGAGACCGAAGGCAACACCCGCCGCCTGATCGTGGGCAAAGCCATTCGCGGTTCGGTCACCCCGGTGCCGGGTAAAGGCGGGGCCGAGCAGGTGATCACCAACACCAACTACTGGATGGGTCCGGACATCACTGTTGCCAAGGCCGATGAGGCCCGCGTGCGCGCCTTTGGCCGCGTTTGGGATTTCGACGGCAAATCCGCGGAAATCTGCCAGATCGACTGGAAAGGCCCCGGTCGCTGACGCGGCCGGAGGACCCTTTGGGAGCGCGACCCTGATGGCCTTGATTTCGCCCTCACGCCGCTTGCGGCGCACGCCCTTTAGCCCCGGTGTCGAAGCCGCTGGGGTGAAAGGCTACACGGTTTACAACCACATGCTGCTGCCGACCGTTTTTCGGTCGGTGGAAGAAGATTACCGCCACCTGAAGGAGGCCGTGCAGGTCTGGGACGTCGCTTGTGAGCGTCAGGTCGAAGTGCGTGGCCCCGATGCCGCCCGCCTGATCCAGATGCTCACCCCGCGCGACCTGTCCAAAATGCAGGACGGGCAGTGTTTCTATGTGCCCATGGTCGACGAGACCGGCGGGATGCTGAACGACCCGGTGGCGGTGAAACTGGACGAGGACCGCTTCTGGATCTCGATTGCCGACAGTGACTTGATCATGTGGGTGAAGGGGCTGGCTTACGGCTTCCGGCTGGATGTGCTGGTGGATGAACCCGATGTCTCGCCCCTGGCAATTCAGGGGCCGAAATCGGATGATCTGGCGGCGGCCGTCTTTGGCGACGCGGTGCGTGATATCCGGTTCTTTCGCTACAAGCGGTTGGAGTTTCAGGGGCGTAGCCTTGTGGTTGCCCGGTCGGGCTATTCCAAGCAAGGCGGGTTCGAGATCTATGTCGAGGGATCCGACATTGGGATGCCCCTGTGGAATGCGCTGATGGAAGCGGGCAAAAGCATGGACGTCCATGCGGGTTGTCCAAATGGGATCGAGCGTGTCGAAGGTGGGCTTCTGTCCTATGGCAACGACATGACCCGCGAGAATACCCCGCACGAGGCGGGCCTTGGGCGGTTCTGTTCGACCGAAAGCGCCATTGGCTGCGTAGGGCGCGATGCGCTTTTGCGTGTGGCGAAGGAAGGCCCTGTGCAACAGGTCCGCGCGATCGAGATCATGGGCGGTGTGCCGCCCTGTGATCGGGCATGGCCGCTTATGGATGGGGACCGGCAGGTGGGGCAGGTGACCTCGGCCGCCAATTCCCCCGATTTCAACACCGGTGTCGCCATAGGCATGGTGCGCATGACCCATTGGGACACGGGCACCGAGCTGGATGTGATGACACCTGACGGGCCGCGTGCGGCGACCGTCTATGACACTTTCTGGATATAAGGACATGACGATGTTTAAAGCACTGGTAATGGAACAAGGGGACGACGGGCTGGCCTCGGCGTCGATCAAAGAGATTGGCGAAGACGCGCTGCCCGAGGGCAATGTGACCGTCGCCGTGGAGTATTCCACCGTGAACTACAAAGACGGGCTGTGCCTGTCGGCTAAGGGCGGCGGGCTAGTGCGCAACTATCCCCATGTGCCGGGCATCGACTATGCGGGCACGGTCGAGGCGTCAGATGACGATCGCTACAAGCCCGGCGACAAGGTTGTGCTGACCGGCTGGCGCGTGGGTGAGGTCACATGGGGCGGTTACGCCCAAAAGGCGCGCATTGACGCGGACAAGCTGGTTCCGCTGCCCGAGGGTTTGACCACCCGTCAGGCGATGGCCGTGGGCACGGCGGGCTTTACATCAATGCTGGCGGTGATGGCGCTGGAGGATCACGGGTTGAAACCGGGGCAGGGACCTGTGCTGGTTACGGGTGCTGCGGGTGGTGTTGGCTCGGTTGCAACCGCCATTCTGGCGGGCCTCGGCTATGAGGTTGCCGGGGTCACAGGCCGCCCGGATCAGGCGGACTACATCAAGTCCCTGGGCGCCACCACCATCGTGGCCCGTGAGGACCTGAACGAAACCACCAAACGCCCGCTTGAAGCCGAGACTTGGGCGGGCTGCGTGGATGCTGTGGGCGGCGACATGCTGGCGCGCGTGCTGGGCCAGATGAAATACGGCGCGTCGGTCTCGGCTGTCGGTCTGGCTGGCGGCGCTGGGCTGCCGGCAACGGTTATTCCGTTCCTTCTGCGTGGTGTGAACCTTCTGGGCATCGACTCGGTCATGCAGCCCTATGACAACCGCGTGCGGGCGTGGCAGCGCATTGCCAAAGACCTGCCGATGGACAAGCTGGAGGCCATGATCACCCCTGCGACACTTGAAGACCTTCCCGGTTTGGGAGCGGACATCCTAAAAGGGGGTGTCAAAGGTCGTGTCGTGGTGGATGTGAATGCCTGAAGAAGCAGAGGGGCGCGGACCCGCGTCCCTCGCCGATAAAACGTTGGAAGAGATTGACGGGCAGCGCTGGCCAACGCCGTGCTGCGCGTCGTATTTGGTGGCGACGACCACCGCGCTGCGCCAAAAACCCCTTGGACAATTTACCACCGAAGACCTGCGCATCATGATTGCGCAGGATATCGGCGCAGGTGTGTTGAAGCCCTTTGCACTGGCTGTTTTGCGCGACGATCCGATGGCCGAAGGGGACTACTACCCCGGTGATCTGTTGGAAGCCGCGCGCAGGCGATGGCCGGATGATCCCGAACTTGACGCCCTGACATAAAAACGGCGCCGGAAGATCCGGCGCCGCTTTTGGTTCTTCTTGGCGGTTGCTACTCAGCCGCTTGGGCTTGAGCGTCCTCGTGCTTGTCACGCAGACCGTCGCGGTAAAGCGCTTTGGTCAGCGAGACCATCATCAGCCCCATAACCATGGTGAAGGGCAGCGCGCCGATGATCATCGCGTTCTTCAACGCATCCATCGGGTTGTTTTCCCCCGCCGCCAGAAGCAGCGTGCCGATCACAGCGGTCAGAACCACACCCCAGACGATGCGGTGCTTGATGCCGGTTTCCTGCTCGCCGCCTGACATGATCGTGTTCATCACAAGGATGCCACTGTCAGCCGAGGTCACAAGGAAGGTCAGGATCAGCACCACACACATGATGGTGATGGCCGACAGGAACGGACCAGAGATCATCTCGCCCAGGGTGACGAAAAGCTTCGAGGTGTTCGACGCGCCGATGATCGCACCTTCAGCCGCGCCGCTCAGTTCCAGATCAATGGCGGTGCCGCCAAGGATGGTCATCCAGGCAAAGCAGACCAGAGCCGGGGCGAAGACACAGCCGATGATGAACTCACGTACCGAACGACCTTTCGAAATGCGGGCCAGGAACAGGCCAACGAAAGGCGAGAACGCGATCCACCAAGCCCAGTAGAAGGTGGTCCAGCCAGCTTGCCAGCCAAACTGACGGGCGGGTTCACCAGCTGCATAGACTTCACGCAGAACATCCTCGGGCAGGGCGGCTGCATCGCCTTCCAGACCCGACACGAAGCCGCCATAGCTGCCCCATGCGTTTGTCGCGCCGCTTTTCAGGCTTTCGGCCAGCGGAGCTGCTGCCTCGGGCAGGTTCGCCGCGAAGTCGCCAGCAGGCTGCGGGCCATAGGCACCGAAGGACAGCTGCACGATGTGCAGGATGTAGTCGATCAGAGCTGAGCCATAGGTCGACATGGCAAACAGGAACGAGCCAAAGACGATGAACGTCAGAAGCAGGATCAGCGACAGAACCAGGTTCAGGTTCGACAGGTATTTCACGCCGCGACCAACACCCGACACAGCCGAGATGATCGACAGACCCATGATGCAGACCAGACCTGTGATCAGGCCAACCTTGCCCGGGGCAGGTGCTTCACCTGACATGTCCATCATCCACTCCATGCCGGTGATGGCATAAAGACCGTCGATGAACTGGCTGACGCCGAAACCGATCGTGACCGAGACACCCAGAATGGTGGCGACAACGCCCAGCACGTCCACGATATGGCCAAAGAAGCCGTTCACGTATTTGCCGAAAAGCGGTGTCAGAGCCGAGCGGATCGTCAACGGCATGTCGCGCGTGTAAGCGTAATAGGCCAGCGACAGGCCGGTCATCACATAGATCGCCCAGGCGTGGAAGCCGTAGTGCAGGAATGTATAGCGATAGCCCGACTGCAGGCTTTCGGGCGTGTTGGGGGCGACATCTCCGGTCAGGATGACCGGGTTCGATCCCCACAGGCCCAGCGGCTCGGCTGTGGCGAAGACCATCAGGCCAACACCCAGACCCGCGCCAAACATCATCGAGAACCACGAGAAGTTCGAAAACTCGGGCTTTTCACCCGGCAGCCCCATCTTGCGTTTGCCGGTGGATGGCAGGATGGCCACGACGGCCAGGAAGAAAAGGAACATGCCTACAATGATAATGTAAAAACTGTTGAACCCTTCCAGAAGGCGCCAGTTCAGGCTGCCGAGGGTTGAGTTCGCGTTTGCTGGGAAGACCAATGCCCAGATCACCAGCGCGACCATGATCCCTTTCGAGATCAGCGCAATGGGAAGGCTGTTGCCTTCATAGAACCCTGACGGAGCCTTCGGAATGTGAAGCTCCGTAAATGGTGGTTTGATACTCATATTCCCTGTCCTTGGTTGTTGAACCGTCCTTGTTGGTTTTGCCCAAAAAGGTTCATGCAAGCGTGAAGGACCAAGATTGTGGGACGTTCGTCAAAACGGACAGGATTATGCCCAGTTGCGACAATTTGTCGTTTTTTGACCAGGTTTGCGACGCGAATTTCGGTGTACGATTGCATGCCGTTTCGGGCGGGCTTGACGCTCAAATCAGGGCGGTCTAGCCAGATATTGTCCTTGTTCAAACAGGGGCTGTTCGAGGGTCGCAAAGGGCCTCGGACTGGCTGGAAGACCTGCCGGATCCGGGGTGGCTCTGATCTGACAGGCATCCCCCTAACATGACTAAAGGAGCCAACATGGCCGAACTGGACATCAACTGGGTGCGTGCGCAGTTTCCCGCATTTTCCGAGCCAAACCTGCAAGGGCAGGCGTTTTTTGAAAACGCAGGCGGGTCCTATACCTGCAAGCCCGTGATTGACCGGCTGACCCGCTACTACACGCAGCGCAAGGTGCAGCCCTATGCGCCCTATGACGCCTCGCGCCTGGCCGGCGAAGAAATGGATGAAGCCCGCATGCGACTGGCCGCGATGATGGGGGTCGAGACGGACGAGCTGTCTTTCGGGCCATCGACCACGCAGAACACCTATGTGCTGGCGCAGGCGTTTCGGCAGTATCTGTCACCCGGCGATGCGATTGTCGTGACCAATCAGGACCACGAGGCCAATACCGGGCCATGGCGCCGCCTTGCCGACGAAGGGGTCGAGCTTCGCGAATGGCAGATTGACCCCGACACCGGCCATCTGGACCCGGCCGATCTGGATCGGCTTCTGTCGGATGGGCAGGTCAAGCTCGTGTGTTTCCCCCATTGCTCGAACGTGGTGGGCGAGATCAATGATGTGAAAGCCATCTGCGCCAAGGCGCGGTCGGTCGGGGCGTTTACCTGTGTCGATGGCGTCAGCTACGCGCCGCATGGCTTGGTGAATGTGGACGCGTTGGGGGCGGATATCTATCTGTTCTCGGCCTACAAGACCTATGGGCCGCATCAGGGCATCATGGTGATCCGGCGCGCGCTGGGCGAGGCCTTGCCCAATCAGGGGCATTATTTCAACGCAGGCAGCCTTTATAAACGCTTCACGCCCGCCGGGCCGGATCATGCGCAGGTCGCGGCCTCAGCCGGGATCGCGGATTATTTCGAGGCGCTGGCGGCGCATCACGGGATAACGGGTCAATCGGCCGCGCTTGCCAAAGGGGCGCATGACCTGATGCGCGCACATGAGGTCGCGCTGCTTCAGCCGTTGCTGGACTACGCCGCTCAGAAGAACTCCGTGCGGCTTTTGGGACCGGTTCAGGCCGAAAACCGCGCGCCCACCGTGGCCCTTGCCGCCGCGCAGCCCGGTGAAGCGCTGGCACAAGGTTTGGCTGCAAAAGGCATCATGGCCGGCGGCGGTGATTTCTATGCCGTGCGCGCGTTGCAAGCGCAGGGCGTGAACCCGGATCACGGCGTGCTGCGTGTCAGCTTCACTCATTACACCAGTGCAGATGAGGTCGAGAGGTTGATCGAGGCGCTGGATCAAATCTTGTAATTGTGATGTAAAACAATGCACTATTGACCGGGCTTGATCCTTTGGGTCGGGCCCGGTCGTGGCGCAATCGCCACCGGTGTGGCATCCGTTGCAGATCACAGGCTTCCCAGAAACCGTCCAAGCCCATGCGCCATCCTCCGCGCAATCGCGCCGGGAGGATTTGGCATGACCCTTTCGCAGGCGCAGCGTGTGATCCTGCGCCTGCAAAGCCGCTGTCTTGTCAGCGCCGCCCCGAAAAGCTTAGCCTTTAAGCCATCAGGAATGCGGTTTCAGGGGGGAACATGATCCTGACATCGACCCATGGGCAACGCGATTTGCCCCGCTATTTTGCCCGTGTCTTTCACATTGCAGGCCGGATTGGACGCGGTCGGCTTGATTTCGTGATGCCGGATGGACGCCGGTTTCGCGTGGCGGGCGCGCCGGGCTATGTGGCCGAGTTGCGGGTGCATGACGATGATGTCTTTGCGCGTCTGGTGCGCGAGGGCGATCTGGGCTTTTGCGACGCCTATATTCAGGGCGACTGGTCAACGCCGGACCTGCAGGCGCTGCTGGATCTTTTGCAAGACGACAATGACATGCTTTACGATGGGTTTCCGGGCCAGATCCTGCTGCGCGCCTATGAACGGATGCGCCATCTGATGAATGCCAACTCAAAGCGGGGGGCGAAGAAGAACATCAGCCATCACTACGATCTTGGCAACGCGTTCTACCGGGTTTGGCTGGATGACACGATGACCTATTCCTCGGCCCTGTTTCGCGACGGGCAGGAAAGCCTTGAGCGGGCGCAGGCGCGCAAATATGCCTCGATGGTTTCGGAAATGGGGGTGGGTCCGGGGGATCACGTGTTGGAAATCGGCTGTGGCTGGGGTGGCTTTGCCGAACATGCGGCGCGTCAGGGCATCCGTGTCACCGGGTTGACCATCAGCCGCGAACAGCATGATTTCGCAGTAGAGCGCATCGCGCGCGCCGGGCTGTCCGACCTCGTTCAGATCAAGCTTCAGGACTACCGCGACGAGGTTGGCCGCTATGATGGGATCGCCTCGATCGAGATGTTCGAAGCGGTTGGAGAGAAATACTGGCCCACCTACTTCAACACGCTCAAACGTTGCCTGAAACCGGGTGCAAAGGCCACGCTTCAGATCATCACCATCACCGAAAGCCGCTTTGATGCCTATAGAAAAGGCGTTGATTTTATTCAGAAATACATCTTTCCGGGGGGCATGTTGCCGTCGAAAACCGCGCTGAGATCAGAAGTCGCCCGCGCAGGTCTTGCGGTGCGCCACCAGATCAGCTTTGGCGACAGCTATTCGCTGACGCTTCGGCGTTGGTTTGACATGTTCAACGGCGGCTGGGACCGGATTGCGCCGATGGGGTTTGATGACCGCTTTCGGCGCATGTGGAACTTTTACCTGACCTCATGTGCGGCCGCTTTCCGGTCGGGCAATTGTGACGTTGTGCAAATGACCGTGGGCCTGCCGAAAGCGACCGGAACTGGAAAGGTTAACGCGCCATAATCTGGCCACAGCTTACCTCTATGCTTGCCGAAATGGCCCCGAAACAGGGGCGCTTGTTCGATACAGGAGCTGACATGCCAACCGCCGCGAAGCTTATCGCCGCCATCTTCCTTGCCGTGACAGGGTATTTCACCGGCGAGCTTGTAAAACCGTTGATCGAAGAGGGACGCGACGCATCCAAATTGTCGCCCACGATTGCAGCCCTTGGGTTGGCGATCGGCTGGAAATTTCTGGGCCCGCGCATGGATAAGGGGCTGGGCAGCGTCGGTGCAAATGGCTTCACCGCCGCGGTTTTGCTTGGCGGTTTGTCTTTCTTTGCCGTGGCCTTTGGCGAGATGATCAAACGCAGCTTGCGGATGCGCTATGACGGGCCGATTGAGGCCTTGCAGGACATCTTCATGATCATGTCAAAATATGCCGTGACATATGTGAATGCAGAGATCATCATCGCCGTGCTTCTGGGCTGTCTCGTGACCACGTGGTGTGCCCGAGGGGCGGCGTTGAAATGGGGCTAAGCCTATATGAATCTGTTCTTTTACGGCACTTTGTGTCACCTGCCCCTATTGGAGCTGGTGCTGGAGGGCGAGACCTATAAGGCGCGTGCGGCCTCTTTGGGCGGGCACCGGGTCAATTGGGTGGAAGACCAGCCTTTTCCGATGATTTCCAAGGCCAGCCCGGATGAGACTGCGCGTGGTTTGCTGGTCGAGGGGCTCAGCGAGACAGCCGTGGCGCGCCTGAATTTCTACGAGGGCGGCTTTGACTACACGTTGCGCGATATCACGGTCCAGCCTGACGGCGGCGCCCCGGTCGCAGCGCAGGTCTATTTCCCTGATCCCGGTCTTTGGACAGCCGGCGCGCCGTGGTCGCTGTCAGATTGGGCAGAGGCGCAGGCCGAGATGACGCTGGAAGCGGCGGCCGAGGTGATGGCGGCATTTGGCCATGTTTCACCACAAGAGATTGCCGCACGCTTCCCGATGATCCGCACCCGTGCCGCCAGCCGCGTGCGCGCGCGCCGCGATCTGTCCCCGGCAAACTTGCGCGTGGATTTTGGTTCCGACGACATCAAGATCACCTCGGAAACCCAACCCTACACACGCTTTTTTGCGATGAAAGAGCAAGATCTTTCCTTCCGGCGCTATGATGGCAGCATGAGCGAGACGGTGAACCGCGCGGCCTTCATGGGGGGCGATGCGGTGATCCTTTTGCCCTATGACCCCGTGCGTGACCGCGTGATGCTGATCGAACAATTCCGCATGGGGCCGCATATGCGCCATGATCCGCGCCCCTGGCTTTTGGAACCGATCGCGGGGCGCATCGACGGGATGGAAGCGCCCGAAACCTGCGCCGCCCGCGAAGCTTGCGAAGAGGCCGGGCTGAGTTTTGATCGTCTGATCGCGCTGCCCGGTCACTATCCCAGCCCCGGCGCCAGCAGCGAATATTTCTATACCTATATTGCGCTTTGTGATCTGCCTGATGGGGCGGGCGGCATTGGCGGGTTGGAGAGCGAGGCCGAGGACATCCGCAGCCACGTTATCTCCTTTGATCACATGATGGAATTGGCTGTGAGCGGAGAGTTGAATTGCGGCCCGCTTCTGCTTTGTGCCTACTGGCTCATGGCCCATCGCGCGGATCTGCGCGCGGCTTCGTGACCGGCCCGCCGCAAGCCGCCCCTTGAACCCCTTCTGGCCAACACATACAGATGAAGGAAGACACGCATCCACACCGCGCGAAAGGGGCAGGACATGACCATCAGAAAAGATCTCGAGGCGACCATCGGCAATACGCCATTGATCCGGCTCAAGGCGGCGTCAGAGGCCACGGGATGCGAGATACTGGGCAAGGCTGAGTTCATGAACCCCGGCCAGTCGGTGAAAGACCGCGCGGCCCTCTTTATCATCCGCGATGCCATCGCCCGCGGTGATCTGAAGCCCGGTGGCACCATTGTCGAAGGCACGGCCGGAAATACCGGGATCGGTCTGGCTCTGGTCGGTGCGTCGATGGGCTTTAAGACGGTGATCGTGATCCCGGAGACCCAGTCCGAAGAAAAGAAAGATATGCTGCGTCTGGCCGGTGCCGAACTGGTGCAGGTGCCCGCCGCGCCCTACTCAAATCCGAACAATTATGTGCGCTATTCGGGCCGTTTGGCAGAGAAACTTGCACAAACCGAACCTAATGGCGCGATCTGGGCCAATCAGTTCGACAATGTGGCCAACCGTCAGGCGCATATCGAAACCACCGGGCCAGAGATCTGGGAACAGACCGGCGGCAAGGTGGATGGCTTTGTCTGCGCCGTGGGCTCGGGCGGCACTTTGGCGGGCGTTGGCGCCGCGCTTCAGCCCAAAGGTGTGAAGGTGGCGCTGTCGGACCCGGAAGGTTCGGGCATGTACAAGCTCTATACCGGGCAGGACAACCCCGGCAACTCGATCACCGAAGGCATCGGGCAGGGGCGGATTACGGCCAATCTGGATGGGTTCACCCCCGATATGCAGTTCCGCATCCCGGATGCCGAAAGCCTGCCGGTGGTGTTTGACCTTCTGACCCAAGAAGGGCTGTGCCTTGGCGGGTCATCGGGCGTGAACGTGGCGGGCGCGATCCGCATGGCGCAAGAGATGGGCCCGGGTCATACGATTGTGACCATGCTGTGCGACTATGGCACGCGCTATCAGTCGAAACTGTTCAACCCATCGTTTTTGAAAGAGAAAAACCTGCCGGTGCCGGGTTGGCTGGATCGCGGTCCTGCCTTCCTGCCTGAGGTGTTTGAGGAAATCTGATGTTCACAACCCTGCGCTCCGTATCAGCGGTTTTGGCTGGTTTGATCCTGCTTTTCTGGCCGCTTGCCATCGCGGCGCAAGAGGCGGCCGCGCCGGCCCAAGTCGAAACGCCACCGGCCTATGTGCTGACCAAATCCGGGGCACCGGACTACACGGCCTGGACCAAACTGGCAGACCGGGTGGAGCAGGCGATCGAGGTGGGGCGGGCGTCAGACAAGGTTCTGAGCGATTTGCGCGGGGAACTGACCGATTGGCGCACGCTGTTCTCAGAGTATCAGGCTGAAAACTCTATTCGTATCAATACGTTGAAGACGCAGCTCTCTACCTTGGGACCAGAGCCGGAAACCCCCGGATCAGAGCCTGCCGTGTTGACCCAGCGCCGTGCCGAACTGACCCGTGATCTGAATGCGGCGCAATTGCCGGTGCAGGAAGCGGATGAGGCGTTCAGCCGTGCCGATGTGTTGATCCGCGAGATCGACACGCTGTTGCGCAGCCGCCAGACGGATGCCCTGTTCAAGCTGGGCCCAACGCCGTTGAACCCGATCTTGTGGGGTTCAGCAGTTCTGGACCTGAAGACCACATTGGATCTGGCGGGAAGCGAGGTGACGCAGGCTTGGGGCAGTGACGCGCAGCGCAAGGATTTGCAGGCAGATCTGCCGCTGACCCTGATTTTGCTGGCGGTGGCACTGGTGCTGTTGACCCGGTCGCGCAGCTGGATCATCCGCTTGGGCAACTATGTGCGCGAGCGCCGGACCGGTCCATCGCGCGGGGTTGTTGGGTTCCTGATGTCTCTGGGGCAGGTGATCGCGCCGGTGGTCGGGATATTTGCGATGATCCTGGCACTTGATCTGACCGGTGTTCTGGGGCTGCGCGGGCAGGTGCTGGCCTCAAGCCTTGGCGCGTTGGGGCTGATCTTCTTCGTGGCGCTTTGGATTGGCACGCGTCTGTTCTCGGCAGAGGCGGGCGCGGCCCAAATCCTGCCCGCAGCCAAGCCCGCGATCCGCGCCGAAGCCCGCTTGAACGCCGCACTTTTGGGGCTTTTGGCCGGGTTGAACTCGGTTCTGAACGCCATTGCGGAACATGAAAAATACAGCTCGGATACCGTGGCGGTTCTGAGCTTTCCGATCTTTCTGGCGACCGGGTTCTTGCTGGTGCGTCTGGGGCGCATCCTGCGGCGGAACTCTGGCCCGGTCACCGCGGGTTCACCGGGGGCATTTCGCGCCCGAATGGCCGCTCTGATTGGGCGCGCTTGCGAAATTGTCGGGTTTGCCGGGCCGGTCATGGCGGCGATCGGCTATCACAGCCTCGCCTCCGCCAGCCTGTTCCCCACGGTGCTGACATTGGGCCTGATCGCGGTGATCGAACTGCTATACGGGTTTATCACAAATCTTTACGGCACGCTTCTGCGCAAGGATGAAGAAAGCACCCAGCAGGCATTGTTGCCCGTGCTGGCCGGGCTGGTTCTGGTGTTGGCATCCGTGCCGCTCTTTGCGCTGATCTGGGGTGCACGCGCCACGGATATCTCCGAGGTTTGGGCGACCTTCCTGCAAGGCTTCCAGATGGGCGAGGCGCGCATCACCCCGCGCAGCTTCATGGTGTTTGCCATCATCTTCGGCATTGGCTACGCCGCCACGCGCGGCTTGCAGCTGGCGCTGCGGGCCACGATCCTGCCCAAGACCCGGATGGACAAAGGCGGACAGAATGCCATCGCGGTGGGCACGGGCTATCTGGGGATTTTCCTGGCCGCCGTGGCCGCGATCACCGCCGCGGGGATTGATCTCAGTTCGATTGCGATCATCGCGGGGGCGCTGTCTGTTGGGATCGGCTTTGGCCTGCAAACCATCGTGTCCAACTTTGTGTCCGGCATCATCCTGTTGATCGAACGGCCCATTTCCGAAGGGGACTGGATCGAGGTGGGTGGTCAGATGGGTTATGTGCGTGACATTTCGGTGCGCGCCACAAGGATCGAGACCTTTGACCGCACGGATGTGATCCTGCCCAACAGTGACCTTGTGTCCGGGGTCGTGACAAACTTCACCCGCGGCAATTCCATTGGTCGGGTGATCATTCCGGTCGGCGTGGCCTATGGTACGGACACGCGCAAGATTGAAACCATCCTGCGCGAGATTGCCGAAGGTCACCCGCTGGTTACCGTGAACCCGCCGCCCTCGGTCGTGTTTCAAGGCTTTGGGGCGGACAGTCTGGATTTCGAAATTCGCGCGATCCTGTCGGATGTGAATTTCATGCTGACAGTGAAAAGCGAGATCAACCACGAGATTGCTCGTCGCTTTGTTGACGAAGGCATCGAGATCCCGTTTGCCCAGCGTGATATCTGGCTGCGCAATCCAGAAGCTCTGGCTCAGACTGCGCCAAATGTTGCGAATGCGCCGGCGCAAGATGCGGAGGGCTCCGGCTCGGCGCTGACACGCGATGCGCTGACCGTTGAAGACGTGCAAAACGATCCCGATGGAGAAGGCGATGAGTGAGCACCTGTATCGCGATGACGCATATCTGACCGAGGCGGCCGGACGGGTGGTCGCCCACACGGATCAGGGCGGCGTGGTTCTGGATCAAAGCCTTTTCTACCCTACCGGAGGCGGGCAGCCCGGGGATAAGGGCCGCCTTGTCTGGTCGGGCGGCAGCATGGAAGTTGCAACTTCGGTGAAGGGGCCGGGGCAGGAGGTTGTCTTGGTTCCTGCCGAGGGCGCGCGTTTACCAGATGTCGGAGTCGAGCTTGTGCAGCATCTGGACTGGGACTTGCGGCTGCGCCACATGCGCATGCATACGGCCCTGCATCTTCTGTCCGTGGTGATCCCGCTGCCTGTCACGGGCGGTCAGATCGGGGCCGAAAAATCGCGTCTGGATTTCGCGATGGAGGCGCCGCTTGAAGACAAGCAGGCCGTGGAAGATGCGCTGAATGCCCTGATTGCGCGTGATTTGACGATCAGCGAGCAATGGATCACCGATGCCGAGCTGGAGGCCAATCCCGGTCTGGTCAAAACCATGTCGGTGCAGCCGCCCAAAGGGGCAGGGCAGGTCCGGCTGGTGCGCATCGGGACCGAGGGTGAACAGATCGACCTGCAACCCTGCGGTGGCACCCATGTGGCGCGCACGGGCGAGATTGGCCGCGTGCGGATTGGCAAGGTCGAAAAGAAGGGCAAGATGAACCGGCGCGTCGCCCTGCATCTGGTCTGAACGCGGGCGCTCCCGCGCGCGCTTGATCCTGACGGATCGCGCCCGCTTGGGGGTGGCGGACCTGCGGTCCGCAAACCCGGCAAACCGCTGCCAGCAGCATTCAAATATCACGCTCGGCCAGCGGTCGCTGGGGCGGCGATTTGTGCCAGATGCTGGTGCATGGGAAAAACGTCAGATTGCCTGCAATGACCGCTTGAACCCGCGTCCTGTTTTGCTGTAGCAACGGCGGCGGAGCGGTGGCCGAGTGGTCGAAGGCGCACGCCTGGAAAGTGTGTAGGCGGGAAACCGTCTCGAGGGTTCGAATCCCTTCCGCTCCGCCACCTTACCTTGTGACAAATTCCGCTCGTGAATATGCGCCCAAGCGCCAAGAGCCGCGCCAAATTCACGGTTTCGGACGTTCCGATGTTCATCACATCCAAGCCGATGATGGGTCGACCGCGTCACGGCTGACACGACGCGTGCAATGTTCGGTGCTTGTCATACGGTAAGCGCAGGCGTGCGCGCCGTTCGTTCTCTTTGGCTCAACTCATATCCGACCAAATCCCGGGCCGACTGTCTTGCTTCGTTCGAAAAAAGCGGGTTTGGTGCGAGCATCCTTCCGCCTCGCCTGATTGCGGCGGGGGATGGATCAGCGTGACACAGGTCAGGGTGATCCGATGGAACACCCAGATGAAAGCGACCGCATGAAACGCTCCCGCATCAATCAGATCATGGCTGAAGCCGACGAGATGATCCGCCGCTATGGCTTTGTCCTGCCCCCGTTCGCCTATTGGACCCCCGAGACGTTCACAGCCAATAAAGACAAGGCCGCGGCCCTGATCGCAGCGCGTTGCGGTTGGGACATCACCGACTACGGGGCAGGGCGGTTCGACCAGATGGGGCTGTTTTTGTTCACCTTGCGCAATGGGCGATTGGCGGATCTGGAACGTGGCGGTGGCATGTGCTACGCCGAAAAGCTTCTGATTTCGCGTCAGGATCAGCTCAGTCCGATGCATACCCATGTGATCAAGGCCGAAGACATCATCAATCGCGGCGGCGCCACTCTGGTGATCGAGCTCTACGGGTCCGACGAGGCGGGCAATTTTGCCGAGGATCGCGGCGGCAGCGTGCTTTGCGACGGTATCCGGCGCGCGTTTGCGCCCGGTGAAAAACTGAAGCTGGCACCGGGGGAAAGCGTGACGCTGATGCCCGGTGACTGGCATGCTTTCTGGGGCGAGGGCGGAGACGTTCTGATCGGTGAGGTGTCGACGGTGAATGACGATGAAACCGACAATATTTTCCGCGAGAAAATTGGGCGGTTTGCCGAGATTGACGAAGACGAAGCGCCATCCCATCTGCTGGTCAGTGACTACGCAAGCTGGCTGTCCTGACATGCAAGATCCGCGCGCATTCCTGACTGGGCTTTTTGATATTGCCGTGGCCGAAGCGGACCCGATGAAGGTTCTGGCCGCCCATTTGCCGGATCGCCCAACGGGGCGTTTCGTGGTGATCGGGGCGGGGAAGGCCAGCGCCCGCATGGCCGAGGCGGTTGAAGCGCATTATGGCCCTTGCGAGGGGTTGGTCATCACCCGCTACGGCTATGCGCGCCCCTGTAAAGGTATTGAAATCGTTGAGGCTTCTCACCCGGTGCCGGATGCCGCCGGGGTGGCCGCGACCGGGCGAATGCTGGATTTGGTGGCGGGGCTTGGGGCCGAGGACACGGTGTTGGCGCTGATTTCAGGCGGCGGGTCGGCGCTGCTATCTGCGCCGGTCGATGGGATGACGTTGGACGAGAAAATGGCGGTGAATGCCGCGCTTTTGGCGTCGGGGGCGCCGATCTCGGACATGAATATTTTGCGCAAGCATCTGTCGCGGGTGAAGGGGGGCAAACTGGCGGTGGCCGTGCATCCGGCGCGCCTTTTGTCGTTGATGATTTCCGATGTGCCGGGGGATGATCCGGCGCTGATCGCCTCTGGTCCCACCGTGGGCGATGATAGCACGCCGCAAGACGCGCTCTCGATCGCGGATAAATGGCGCATTGCTTTGCCGCTATCCGCGCGCGCGCAGCTTTCTGAAGCCACGGATCATGTGCGGCCAGACGATCCGCGTCTTGCGCAGGCGGTCACCCGGATTGTGGCCGCGCCGTCCCAGTCCCTTGCGGCAGCGGCACAGAAGGCGCAATTGGCCGGGGTCGATGTGCAAATTCTGGGCGACGCGCTGGAGGGCGAGGCGCGTGACCTTGGCGCGGGGCAGGCGCGGTTGGCACTGGACTTGCAAGCGCGCATGGCGTCGGATGCAGCCCCGATCCTGCTTTTGTCGGGGGGCGAATGCACGGTCACACGGCGTGGCGATGGCATCGGTGGGCCAAATGCCGAGTTCGCCTTGGCTGCGGCTTGTGCGCTGGATGGGGCGCCGGGCATTCATCTGCTGGCGTGCGACACAGATGGGGTTGATGGTGCGGCCGAGGTGGCCGGGGCCTATGTGTCACCCGACCTATTGGCGGCGGCGGACCAGGCAGGCATATGCGTGCAAACCGCGCTTGAGCGCAATGATGCTCATAGTTTCTTTCGATCAATGGGCCATCAGATCGTGACCGGGCCCACCCTGACCAACGTCAATGATTTTCGCGCGTTTCTTGTTTTCCCTGCGCAAAACCCCTCTCAATAACCGCTTGAAATCGCGCCGCATCCGCCGCTCGCAAACTTTGTGCAATAATTGTCGCGCAAGAACATGGGATGAAACAGAATCCCGGCGCAGATTTCCAACGGTGGCCGGCCTGTTTTGGCTTGGACAGAGCGAAGGGGACAGAGATGCACAACGATCAGATCAACGAGATCCAGAAGATGTTTCAGGACGCGATGGAATCCCACCCGGTGTTTTCCGGCTTTGACGCCGCCAAGCTGCACGACATTTCGCAGGACTTCTTCAAAAGCTTCGAGGCGATCTCTGCCGATGGGGATCACCCGATGGCGCGCTGGACCAATACCTGGCTGAAATATCAAAGCGATATGGCCTCGGTCTGGCTGGGCGCGATGGTGAAGGGCTCGACCGAGGCCGAACCCAGCAAGGATCACCGTTTCAAGGCGGACAGCTGGAATGAAGGGCTGTTTCCCCTGATGCGTCAGTCCTATGAGCTGACCGCCAAGGCAATGACCGATCTGGCGGACAATGCAGGTCTTCCCGATCACGAACAGAACAAGCTGAGCTTTTATGCTCGCATCGCGGCCGACAATATCGCGCCCACAAACTTTGCCATGACCAATCCCGAGGTGATGAAACTGGCGCAGGACACGGGCGGGCAAAGCCTTGTCGAAGGGTTTCAGAACCTTCTGGCGGACCTTGAAAAGGGCTATATCAGCACCACGGATGAAGACGCGTTCGAGGTGGGCGGCAACCTTGGCACCACGCCCGGCGCGGTGGTGTTCCGCAACGAGCTGATCGAGGTGATCCAATACGCGCCGATGACGGCCAAACAACGCGGCAACCCGATCCTGATCGTGCCGCCCTGCGTGAACAAATTCTATATTTTTGACCTCAATGAAAAGAAGTCGATGGTGCGCTACCTGCTGGAGCAGGGGCAGGCCGTTTACATGATCTCGTGGCGCAACCCTGAGCCGCATCAGGCGCAGAATGGTTGGGATGAATATATCCGCGATGGCATTTATGAAGCGCTCAAAGTCACCTCGGCAATCTCGAAATCCAATGATGTGGACATGCTGGGCTGGTGTAACGGCGGCACCATGTTGCTGGCGGCGCTGGCGGTGCTGCCTGACGATCTGAAAGCGCTGGTGGGATCGGCCACCTTCCTGTCGTCTCTGATCAGTTTCGAGGACCCGGGTCAGGTGAAAGTGTTCATGGATGACGGTCAGAACGCCGCCTATGACATGCGCCTTCAGGCCGAGAAAGTGGTGCCGGGACGTGACATCGCCAATGCAATGGCAATGCTGCACGTCAATGAAAGCATTTGGAATTTCGTGATCTCAAACTACCTGATGGGCAAGCAGCCTGCGCCCTTTGACGTGCTTTATTGGAACGCGGATACCTCGGACCTGCCTGCCAAGTGGTACAAGTATTACATTGAAGAGATGTATATGGCCGACAAGCTGAAAGAGCCCGGCGCTTTGACCTTGCTTGGCCGTCCGGTGGACACGCGCAATATTGACATGCCGTGCTATTTCCTGGCCGCGGATGGCGATCATATCGTGCCGTGGAAAGGGTCCTATTCGGCGCTGCCCTTGGTGTCCGGTCCCGCTGAGTTTGTGGTGACCACCGGGGGACATGTCTCGGGCACGGTGATCAATCATCCGGTGCGCAACCGCAAACGGTTCTGGACGGATGGGGAGCGCACGGGTGATGCAGATGGCTGGCTTGGGTCAGCATCCGAGACCGAGGGCAGCTGGTGGCCGCATTGGCTGGATTGGCTCGAGGCCAGCAATCCGGGCGGGGAGCGTGCAAAACCGCGCAGCCTGGGCAATAAGACCTTCAAGCCGATGGAAGCGGCGCCGGGAACCTATGTTGTGGAAGGTAAATGAGTATGTTGGATACGGGTGTGATGAGTGAGGTCGAGATGGACGCGATCGAGGTTCAGGGCCGCAAGCTGCGCTATCTGATCAAGCGCGCAGAAGGCGAGGCTCTGCCTTTGTTGATCTGCAACGGCTTGGGCCAGTCGCTGGAAATCCTGTTGCCTCTGATCGAGGAGTTTTGTGACCGTACGATCCTTGCCTTCGACATGCCGGGCGTTGGCAAGTCCGAATGGAACGAGGGCATGGAAGCCATTCCCGACTACGCGGATCTTGCGCTGGAGTTTATGGATAAGGTCGGCGTGGAAAACTTTGATCTTCTTGGTATTTCATGGGGTGGGGCGCTGGCCCAGCAGATCACCCGAAACGCGCCTGACCGGGTGAATAAACTGGTGCTGGCCATTGCCTCTGCCGGGGGGATCGGCAGCTGGTGGGGCACGCCGCTTGCCCTGACCGAGATCATGTTCCCCATGCGCTTCACCAACAAGGCTTATGGCAATTTCATCGGCCCGTGGATGTATGGCGGCGAGGTGGTGCTGAAGCCTGAACAGTTCAAGGAATACTCGGCCCATGCCCTGCGCCCCAGCGCGCAAGGCTATTTCACCCAAGTGCGCGCCATGTGCAACTGGACCAGCCTGCCGTGGTTGTCAGAGCTTACGCAACCCACGCTGATCCTTGCGGGCCAGTTCGATGCGCTGATCCCCTTGGCCAATCAGGTGCTGTTGGCGCATAAAATCAAGAATGCCCGGCTGAAGACCTTTCCGGATGGGCATCTTTTGATGTTCACCCGGCGTCGCGAAGTGGCGAAGCTGATTCAGAGCTTCCTGTAGGCGGCGAACGCGCGCAGTACTCTGGTTTGTGCGTGAAGCGGGCGTGATTTAGGTCAGTGGTGCGGATTTTGCGCAAAGAACGCACCCGCAGGACGCGATTTGCGTAAAATCCGTACGGCTCCTTTGTTATAACATGTGAAGCAATTCGCATCGTTTCTTACTGGAGACCGCCACCATGAGCGCAAAAACCGCCGAAACTCATGTCTATCAGAACATCGCCCAAGCCGTCGTGGACAATGGCGCAGATACGATGTTCGGGTTGATGGGGGATGCCAATCTTTTCATGGTGGACAGTTTCGTGCGCGAAGGGCAGGGCCGGTTTGTTCCCGTCGCGCATGAGGGCAGCGCGGTTCTGATGGCGTTGGCCTACGCCCATGTGGCCGGGCGGGTTGGCGTGGCAACCGTGACTCACGGGCCTGCGCTGACCAACTGTATGACCGCCCTGACCGAAGGCGTGCGTTCGCAGCTGCCTTTGGTGCTGCTGGCGGGGGACACGCCGGTGTCCAACCCGCGCCATCTGCAGGGGATTGACCAGCGCGAGGTGGTGAAAGCTGCAGGCGCGGGGTTTGAACAGCTGCGCAGCCCAGACACGGTTGGCAAAGACGTGGCGCGTGCCTTCTACCGTGCGCAGGTGGAACGTCGCCCGGTGGTTCTGAACATGCCCGCCGATTTCATGTGGGAACAGGCCCCCCACAGCGCGCAGGTGCTGGATGTGTTTACCACCCCCGGTGGCGTGGCCGAAGGGGACGCGCTGGACAATGCGATCGGCATGATCGCCTCGGCCCGGCGCCCGATGATCCTAGCCGGCGGTGGCGCGATTGGTGCGCGTGACGAGCTGATCCGGCTGGCCGACCGGCTTGAGGCGCCTTTGACCACCACGCTCAAGGCCAAGAACCTGTTTACCGGCCACCCCTATGACATCGACATTTTCGGTACCCTGTCGACCCCGGCAGCTTATGAACTGATCGACCAGACCGATTGTATCATTTGCTTTGGCACCGGCCTGAATGATTTCACCACCGACAAGGGCAAGCTGATGGCGGGCAAGCGCATCGTGCAGGTGGATGTCACCCCCACCGCCATCGGCGGCGGGCTGCACCCGGATGCCGCTTTGGTCGCGGATGCCGGTCTGACGGCCGAGACCATCCTTTACTGGCTGGACGCGGCCGAAGTGCCCCCCAGCGGCTTCACCCGTGATCTGGACACCAAGGCGCTGACCGCCCACCCGATGCCGCCCGATCGCACCGCCGAGGGCTGCATCAACTATGTGCGCGCGCTGGAGCGGCTGGAAGAGGCGCTGCCCAAAGACCGCGTGCTGGTCACCGATGGCGGGCGTTTCATGACCGAGGTCTGGTGTCGCCTCTCGGCCCCCGATCCGCAAAGCTTTGTTGTGACAGCGAATTTCGGGGCCATCGGGCAGGGGCTGCAAGAGGCCGTGGGCGCAGGTGTGGCCGCACCCGACCGCCCGGTTGTGCTGTTCACCGGGGATGGCGGCTTCATGATGGGCGGGATCAACGAGTTTAACACGGCGGTGCGTCTGGGGCTGGACCTGATTGTGATCGTGGCCAATGACAGCGCCTATGGGGCTGAACACATCCAGTTTCTGGATCGCAAGATGGACCCCAGCCTGACCGAGTTCCACTGGCCGTCTTTTGCCGAGGTTGCGACCTCGCTGGGCGGGCAGGGGGTCGAGGTGCGCAATGACGCCGAGCTCGAGGCCGCTCTGTCCGGGCTTGAGGCCCGCAAAGGCCCGGTGTTGATCGAGCTGCGTCTTGATCCCCACGACGTGCCGCGCATGCGCCTGTAGGGGGGCGCATTCCCTGTTTGGCCCGGCCTGAAAATCGGGCTATGCACAGTGACAGGCCGGAAAAATCCGGCAGATCACCACCGGGGAGTTTCGCGATGAGTTTTGATGAAGACCTGTTCCTGAAGGGGCTTGACCAACGCAAGGCCACGCTGGGCGCGGAGTATGTCGAAAAGAACCTGGCCGCTGCCGATGAATTTACCCGCCCTTTTCAAGAGGCGATGACCGCCTGGTGCTGGGGGTTTGGCTGGGGGGACGAGGTGATCGACGCCAAGACGCGGTCGATGATGAACCTGTCGATGATCGGTGCCTTGGGCAAGATGCATGAATGGGAATTGCACTGCCGCGGCGCGCTGAACAATGGGGTCAGCCCCGAGGAAATTCGCGCCATCATCCATGTGATCGGCATCTATTGTGGCGTGCCGCAGGCGTTGGAATGTTTCCGCGCGGCGCGCAAAGTGCTGGAGGCAGAGGGCGCTTTATAGCGCGCCTCTTCTTTGCAATTCCGGCACAGATTACGCGCGGATCAAGCGCAGATCACGGGCAGCTCCGGCGCGGCGCGCGTGGTCAGAAGCGCCGCACCGCCGTCACGGATCACGATGTTTTCCTCATGCACCATCATCAGCCCGTCGCCGTAAGACAGCGATGGCTCCAGCGTCAGCACCATGTTTTCTTTGAGCTCGGTGGTGTCAAAAGCGGCATGTGAGGGTTGTTCGGTCAGTTGCATGCCAAGCCCGTGGCCCAGACGGCCAATGTCTCCACCAGAGCTGTCCATCTCGGCGATCACGCCTGACATGGCGTTAAAAAGGTCGCGGCAGGTGTTGCCGGGCTTGGCGGCGGCGATCCCCGCTTCGGTCGCACGCCACAAGACGTCATAGGCGCGCCGCGCGCTGTCATCCGCGCGCCCAATCGCCCAGTTGCGGTCGAAATCGCAGAAATACCCGTCCCATGTGCAGCCCGTGTCCAGCATCAGGACATCGCCCGCCTGAAGCGGGCGGCGCGACGGGGGCGAGATCACATCCGCATAGCCGCCCTGATCGGCCCCGCCCACCAGATAGGGCGCATCATCCGCCCCCAGCCCGATGGCGGACAGGCGAAAGGCGCGAAACACCTCTTCCAGCGGTTGGCCCATTTGCACCAAATCGGGAACCGTGCCAAAGGCCGCCGAGCCGATGGCGCAGATATGGGAATGCTTCTCGATCTCGGCGGGGCTTTTGACCATGCGCAGCCCTTGCACAAGCCCGGTGGCGTCTGAGATTTCAAGACCGGGCAGGGCGGTGATCAGACGCTCCCAATCGCCCAACGGCATGCGCAGCATGGTCTCATGGCCTTTCATCACACCAATGCGCGCGCCTTTGTGGGCCAGCGGGGCCAGCAGCTCGGTCAAAAGGCTGATCCCGTCATCCTCGGGCGCGGGGGCGGCCCAGGTACGGACGTCCTCGACCCATGTCTGGCGCATCAGGGCCGCGCCGATTTCAGGGATCACCGCGATGGGTTTGCCGGTGGCGGGCAGAAAGACGAACCACGGCCTTGTGGGGCTTTGCCAAAACAATGTCTGGAAACCGGTGAAATAGCGCAGCTCGGGTTCGGTCATTAACAGCAGCCCCGACAGGTTCTGCGCGGCCATTTCGGCCTGCGCCTTTTCGGTGCGGGATTGGAATTCCGCCGTGTCAAATCCGCGTGCGGGGGACGTGTTTGTGGTCATATCCCGTCTCCTGTCAGGGGGCAGTTTCTATGTGTGGCAGGGCGCCGGGGGGGCGTCGTAACGCGAGCGGACCTTCCGCGCCCGGCGCCACGATGGCATGAATATCCCTGCTTGCCAACTGATTGCGCGCGGATCAAGATTGCCTGAATTTGATCGATGTGACCGATGGAGAATGGGAATGGGGCAGGGATTGCTTGAACCACTGAAACTGCGCCACTGCACCTTGCGCAATCGCATCGTTTTTGGGGCTCATACCGCCAATATGTCCCGGTTGGGGCTGCCAGCAGATCAGCATCTGGCCTATTACCTTGAACGCGCGCGCGGCGGCGCGGGTATGATCGTGGTCGAGCCGATGCCCACCGACCCGACCGCCGTTCTGACCCGTGGCAACTTTCGCCCGGCGGATGACGCCGTGATCCCCGGTTTTCAGCGTATCACCGAGGCCTGCAAGGCTGAGGGCGCCGTGATGATCCAGCAGCTCTATCATATCGGGCAACACGGCGATGCGGACCTGTCCTATGCCCCCAATATGTCGCCTTCGGGCCAGCCCAGCTATCACGACAGTGATGGCAGTCACGCGATGCGCGAAGACGAGATCGAGGCGCAGATCATGGGGTTCGTGGATGCCGCGCGGCGCTGTCAGCAGGCGGGGTTTGACGGGGTCGAGATTTGGGCGGCCTATCATTCGCTGATCGAGCAGTTCTGGCGCCCGTCATCGAACCGCCGCGAGGACCAGTGGGGCGGGGCGTTTGAAAACCGGTTGCGGTTCGGGCTGCGCATTCAGGACGGCATTCGCACCGCCTGTGGCAATGATTTCATCATCGGCCTGTCCATCAGCGTGGCCCCCAATGATCCCTTGGGTCTGAGCATCGACGAGTTGGTCGAGATCGCCGCCGCCCATGACGCCACCGGGCAGTTGGATTATGTGACCTGCGGCACCGGCAGCTATGTGGAGTTTGACAAGGTCATGCCCAGCTTTGTCTATGGCGAAAAGCTGTCGGTGGATGTGACCGCGCGGCTGAAGGCGCGGCTGGTCACGGCGAAGGTGCAAAGCGAAAGCCAGATCCGCACGCCCGAGAATGCGCGTGATGTGCTGAAGGCGGGGCAGGCGGATATGGTCTCGATCGTGCGCGGCCAGATTGCGGACCCGCATTGGGCGCGCAAACTGGGTGAAGGGCGCGAAGACGACATCCGCGGCTGTATCTCGTGCAACCAGATGTGTTGGGGGCGGCGGTCACGCGACTATTGGATTTCCTGCCTGATCAACCCGTCCGTCGGGCGGGAATGGGAGTGGGGCGGCGAGCCCTTCACGCCCGCGACGGTGTCGAAATCCGTTCTGGTGATCGGCGCGGGGCCTGCGGGTCTGGAGGCCGCGCGGATCGCGGCGGAACGCGGCCACAAGGTGACGCTGTGCGAAGCGGCCCCCCAGATCGGCGGGCAGTTTCGCCTGGCCGGGCTTCAGCCGCGCCGGGGGCAGATCCTGGAATTGCTGGACTGGTATGAACGCCAGTTTGACCGGCTGGGCGTGACCCTGCATCTGAACCGCTTTGTCGATGCCGAGGATGTGGCGGAGTTTTCGGCAGACGAGATCGTCGTTGCCACCGGGTCTCTGCCCACGGGCACGGGCTGGCAGCGTTTCCGCCCCGAGCTTGACGAGATGCCGGGGATCAATACGGGCAATGTTGCCAGCGTTGAAGAGGTCTTGCGCCGCGAGATACCCATCGGCAAGCGCGTCGTGTTGTTGGATGAAGGTGGCAATTGGCGCGGCGTCGGCACCGCTTGGCATCTGGCCGAGGCAGGGCACGCGGTCACCATCGTCACCCCCGATGCCATGGTCGGCAAAGAGATCGCGCGAACCACGGCTGATCACCGGGCGCGGCAGGTTCTGGCGGGGCATGGTGCGCGCTTCATCACCGAGAGCGTGATTGACGCATGGGGCGCGGGCGGGGCCGTGGTACGCTCGCTTCTGACCGGTGACAGCGAAGAGGTCGCGGCCGACACGCTGGTGCTGGCCACCACGAACGAGGCGTTTTCGATGGTGGGTGACGGGCTGCGCGAAGCCAGCGTGAATATCCACGAGATCGGCGATTGCGTCGCCCCGCGCATGGCGCCTTATGCGTTTTACGAAGGGCGAAAGCTGGGGCTGGCGCTTTAGATGTAAGCGCCTAGTCCTGCAGCGACACCCACAGGACCACCGCATCTTCCTTGCTGGAAGAGACGCAGCAATGGCCCATGCCCGCGTCGTAATACACGCTGTCGCCCGCTTTCATCACCAAGGGGCGGTAATGCTCGGTATGCAGGGTCAGCTCGCCCGAGAGAACGAACATGAACTCCTCGCCCGCATGGCGCACCCAGGGGTCAAACTCGCTGACATCGCGGGCGCGGATGGTCGAGATATAGGGCAGCATGCGTTTGCTGGTCAGCTCGTTGCACAGAAGTTCGTGGTGATAGGTCGGTGTATCCTTCACCTCGCCGGCACCAGCAGGGGTATAATCACGCCGGCCCGAGATGTTGCTTTGCGGCGCCTGCACAAAAAGCTGCGGGGTTTCCAGTTCCAGCGTCTGGGTCAGGCGGCGAATGATTTCGAAACTTGGCCGGGTTTGATTGTTTTCGATCTTTGACAGGGTCGATCGGCCAATCCCGGCGGCGCGTGCCGTATCCTCCAAGGTCAGCCCCTTGGCCTTTCGTGCCTCGCGAATCATACGCCCCATCGCTTCGCCGTCAGGGGCTTCAGCCGGGTCGTTTGTGGTCTGAGAAGTGCCGCTTGTGTCGATCTCCAAGCCCGATCCTCCGTTTTTCCCGTTGTTGCACACGAGCTTAGGAGGCGTTCGCATAGCTGTCAAAGTATCCCGCTGCACACAAAACTTGCCAATTCCCCAAAAGTTTCCTATAGGGAACAAGAAATCCCGAATAGGAAACTATTCCACAAAGTGCGCATTTCTGAATGTGTCTGCAGGGCGGAGAAACAAATGTTCAACCCGGTTGTGATCGAAGCTGTACCCGGTGCCCCGGTGATCATATTACCCACAGTTGAGGTGGCCGGCAGCCGCGCGCCCTGTTTCACGACCCGCGGCCCCAACGCGGCCCATTTGGCGAAAAGAGAGGTAAAATGAACGTCCCTCGCCTTCGCCACCCGGAAAAAGCGCATAAGCCCGATACGGCGATCCCGCGCAAGCCCAAGTGGATTCGTAAGAAAAAGATCGAGAGCGCCGAGTATTACGAGACCCGGCGCCTGATGCGGGATCATGATCTGGTCACTGTCTGCGAAGAAGCCGCGTGCCCTAATGTGGGCGAATGCTGGTCCAAACGTCACGCCACCATGATGATCATGGGCGAGGTTTGCACCCGTGGCTGCAGCTTTTGCAACGTCTCGACGGGCCGTCCCGAGGCGCTGGACGCGTTTGAACCGGGCCGGGTGGCGGCGGCAGTGAAAAAGCTGGGACTGCGCCATGTGGTGATCACCTCGGTCGACCGCGATGATCTGGAGGACGGCGGGGCAGAGCATATCGCCCAGACCATTCGCGCCGTGCGTCATCAGACCCCAGACACCACCATCGAGGTGCTGACGCCGGATTTCTTGGGCAAAGGGGCTGCGGCAGAGGCCGTGTTCGCGGCGGCACCGGATGTGTTCAATCACAACCTTGAAACCGTACCGCGGCTTTACCCGACCGTGCGCCCCGGTGCGCGCTACTACCAGTCGCTGCGCCTGTTGGACGACGCCAAACGGGCCAATCCGGCGGTGTTCACCAAATCCGGTCTGATGGTGGGTCTTGGCGAAACCATGGAAGAGGTGCGGCAGGTGATGGATGACCTGCGCGCCGCAAATGTCGATTTCCTGACTGTCGGGCAATATCTGCAACCCACCGCCAAACACCACAAGATCGACCGGTTCTGGACACCGGAAGAGTTTGAACGCATCGAACAGGCCGCCCGCGCCAAGGGGTTCCTTGGGGTCTCGGCCACGCCGCTCACGCGGTCATCATTCCATGCGGACGAAGATTTTGCTGCTCTGAAGCAGGCGCGCCATCTCGCGCTTGCCCCAGGAGTATAACAAAACGCAAAGGTCGAAGATATCGGCCGCATTCATTGGGAGGAAACCATGGAAGCGTTAAACAACATCGTCGGAGCCATCAATGGCGTCGTATGGGGGCCGCTGATGCTGGTCCTTATTCTGGGCGTCGGCTTTTTCCTGCAGGTCGGCCTGAAGTTAATGCCGATCCTGAAACTGGGCATGGGCTTTGGCCTGTTGTTCAAGGGTCGCGACAGCCAGGGCGCGGGGCAGATCAGCCCGTTCAACGCGCTGATGACCTCGTTGTCGGCCACCATCGGCACCGGCAACATCGCCGGCGTTGCCACCGCCGTTTTCCTTGGTGGTCCGGGCGCATTGTTCTGGATGTGGATGACCGCTCTGGTCGGCATGGCCACCAAATACGGCGAGGCCGTTCTGGCGGTGAAATACCGTGAACAGGACGAGCTGGGCAACTATGTGGGCGGCCCGATGTATTACATCAAGAACGGTCTGGGCGCGAAATGGGCCTGGCTGGGCTTTGCCTTTGCCCTGTTCGGCGCGATTGCCGCCTTTGGCATCGGCAACGGTGTGCAGGCCAATGGTGTGGCGCAGGTGCTGGAAGCCAATTTCGGTTTGAACACCTCGGTCACCGGCGTGGTTCTGATGATCCTGACCGCAGCCGTTATTCTGGGTGGCATCACCCGCATTGGCGCGGTTGCCGGTAAGCTGGTGCCCTTCATGGCCGTGGCTTACATTGTCGCCGGTCTGCTGGTTCTGTTGATCAATATCGGCAACATTGGCGCCGCCCTGTCGCTGGTCTTCACCCACGCCTTTACCGCGTCTGCTGCCGAAGGTGGCTTTGCCGGTGCGGCTGTCTGGATGGCGATCCGCTTTGGTGTGGCACGTGGTGTCTTCTCGAACGAAGCCGGTCTGGGCTCGGCACCGATTGCCCACGCAGCGGCCTCGACCAAAGGTCCGGTGAACCAAGGTCTTGTTGCGATGCTGGGCACCTTCATCGACACCATCATCGTCTGTTCGATCACCGGTCTCGCGATCATCTCGTCGGGGGCGTGGACGTCCGGCGAAAGCGGTGCGGCCCTGACCTCGCTGGCCTTTGAAAACAGCCTGCCGGGCATTGGTGGCTATCTGATCGCCATCGCCCTGTCGATCTTTGCCTTCACCACCATCCTTGGCTGGTCCTTCTATGGCGAGAAATGCGTGGGCTTCCTGGCGGGTCACAAGGTTCTGCCGGTCTATCGTATCGCATGGATCGTGATGATCTATTTCGGCGCAACCGCTGATCTGGGCTTCATCTGGCTTCTGGCAGACACGCTCAACGCCATGATGGCCATTCCGAACCTGATCGCTCTGGCACTGCTCAGCCCGGTCATCTTCAAGCTGACGCGCGAATTCTTCGCCTCGAACGGAGCTTCGGAAGAAGGCGGCACGACGCCTGCCGAATAACCTGATCCCCGGGGGCGGCGCGGGTCGCCCCCGGACCCTCAAATTCCTTTTGATAGGAGAGAGACAATGACACGCAAGATCCTGCTGCCCATTGATCACACTGATGATCGGTCGTGGAAAAAGGCGCTGCCTTTCGCATTGGAACAGGCGAAGTTCTACGATGCCGAGTTGCACGCCGTATCCGTGATCCCCGAGATCATCCTGTTGCCCAACCTGCCTGCCAACTATGGGGCAGGGGCCAAGGACCATGTTTCAAACGCCGTGAAAGCGATCCTTGAAGCTGGCGGTGCGGGTGACGTGCCGGTTCACATTGAAGAAGGCAGCGTTTACCGTGAGATTCTGAAGCTCGCTCACAAAGAAGGCTTTGACCATATCGTTATGTCGTCGGCCAAGGGTGACTTCCCGAACTTCGAGATCGGCCCGAACCTCGCCCGCGTCGTGCGCAACGCGCATTGTACAGTTACAGTCGTGCGCGACTGATGCACCGTGACAGTCGTGCGCGACTGAACAAGAACCCAAAACCAACAGGAGGCGCGGCCATGACCGACACCCCCAAACGCACACCGCTTTATGACCTGCATGTCGAACTTGGCGGCAAGATGGTGGATTTCGCCGGCTGGGAAATGCCCGTCCAATACCCGATGGGCATCATGGGCGAGCACAAGCACTGCCGCGAGAAAGCCGCGCTTTTTGACGTGAGCCACATGGGTCAGGTGATCCTGAAGGGCGAAGGTATCGGCGAGAAGCTGGAAAGCATCTGCCCGCAGGCCTATGCCACCCTCAAGGAAGGCAAAGCGCGCTATGGCTTCTTCACCAACGAAGATGGCGGCATCATGGATGACCTGATCGTCTCGAACGCCGGAGATCACTTCTTTGTGGTGGTGAATGCCTCGATGCGTCATCAGGACATTCCGCATATGGCCGCCAATCTGGACGGCGTTGAGGTCACCGAGATTTTCGACCGTGCGCTGGTTGCCGTACAAGGTCCCAAGGCCGAGGATGTGGTGGGCGATCTCTGCCCCGCCGCCCGTGACCTGACCTTCATGGAAACCACCGTCGCGGACATCAACGGCGTCAGCTGCCGCATCTCGCGTCTGGGTTACACCGGCGAAGATGGCTACGAGATCTCGATCCCGGAAGCGGATGCCGAGGCCGTCGCCCGTGCTTTCCTGGCGCATGACGATTGCGAACCCGCCGGCCTTGGCGCCCGCGACAGCCTGCGTCTGGAAGCTGGCCTTTGCCTCTATGGCAACGACATCGACCAGTCGACCTCGCCGATCGAGGCAAGCCTGAGCTGGGCGATCCAGAAGCGCCGCAAAGAAGAAGGCGGCTTCCCGGGTGCCGAGCGCATCCAGCGCGAGCTGGCTGAAGGGGCCGCGAAAAAGCTGGTGGGCATCAAGCCCGAAGGCCGCGCCCCCGCCCGTCAGCATGTGGAAATCCAATGCGCCGAGGGCAACACCATCGGCGAGATCACTTCGGGCAGCTTTGGCCCCACGGTCGGCGGTCCCGTCGCCATGGGCTATGTCGCCAAGGGCCACGGCGCCGTTGGCGAGAAAGTGAACCTGATCATTCGCGGCAAGGCTCAGCCTGCCGAAATCGTATCGCTGCCCTTCGTGCAGCAAAACTACAAACGCTAAGACAGGGAGCATCCTGACATGACCACCTATTATTCCGAAGATCACGAGTGGATCACCGTCGAGGGCGACATCGCCACCATCGGCATCACCAAACACGCCGCTGACCAGCTGGGCGAGATCGTTTTCGTAGAGCAGCGCGAAGCGGGCGACGACTTTGAAAAAGGCGACGAGATCGGCGTGATCGAAAGCGTGAAAGCCGCCTCTGAAATCTATGCACCGGTAGACGGTGAAGTGGTCGAGGCCAACGGCGCGCTGGAAGAAAATCCCGGTGCCCTGAATGACAGCCCAGAGGGCGACGCCTGGATTTACAAGGTCAAGCTGGCTGACGCGTCTCAGCTTGATGATCTGATGGACCTGGACGGGTATAAAGCCCTTATCGGATGACATCATTCGCCCGCCGGACCCACCCGGCGGGCCACCACGCTTACGCATAAGGATCACGACATGGCCTTCAAACTGACCGACTACGAAGCCTATGATTTTGCCAACCGTCGCCATATCGGCCCGTCTCCGCGTGAGATGGCAGATATGTTGAAAGTGATTGGTTTCAAGACGTTGGACGAGCTTATTGATGCTACCGTCCCGCCCGCCATCCGCCAGAAAGAGGCGTTGGATTGGGGGCCTGCCATGTCCGAGCGTGACGCGCTTTACCACATGAAACAGGTGGCCTCGAAGAACAAGGTTCTGACCTCGCTGATTGGTCAGGGGTATCATGGCACCACCACGCCCGCGCCGATCCTGCGCAACATTCTGGAAAACCCCGCGTGGTATACCGCCTATACGCCGTATCAGCCCGAGATTTCGCAAGGCCGTCTTGAGGCGCTTTTGAACTTCCAGACCATGGTGTCGGATATGACCGGGCTCGAGGTTGCCAACGCCTCGCTTCTGGATGAAGCCACCGCCGCTGCCGAAGCCATGGCCATGGCCCATCGCGGGTCACGGTCGAAAGCCAATAACGCGGCCTTCTTTGTCGACAAGAACTGCCACCCGCAGACCGTCGCCGTGATCAAGACCCGCGCAGCGCCTTTGGGCATTGATGTGCAGGTGGCCGATCCTGATGATCTGGATCCGGGCGCGGTCTTTGGGGGGATCTTCCAATATCCCGGCACCCATGGTCATGTGCGTGATTTCACCAATGAAATCGCGGCTTTGCATGAACATAAGGCCATCGCCGTTGTGGCGGCCGACATCCTGTCGCTGGCCCTTCTGAAATCGCCCGGTGAAATGGGTGCGGATATCGCTGTTGGCTCGACCCAGCGCTTTGGTGTGCCGATGGGCTATGGTGGTCCGCACGCCGCCTATATGGCCACGACCGACAAGCTAAAACGCAACATGCCGGGCCGTATCATCGGCGTGTCCATCGATGCGCGCGGCAACAAGGCCTACCGTCTGGCTCTGCAGACCCGCGAACAGCATATCCGCCGCGAAAAAGCCAACTCGAACGTCTGCACCGCGCAGGCGCTTCTGGCGGTCATCGCCTCGATGTATGCGGTCTATCACGGCCCCGATGGCATCAAAGCCATTGCGCAGTCCGTGCACCGCAAGACCTCGCGTCTGGCGGCGGGTCTGGAAGAAGCTGGCTTCTCGGTCGAACCGGAGGTCTTCTTTGACACGATCACCGTGGCGGTCGGTCCGCTGCAGAAAACCGTGATGGAGGCCGCCGTGGCCCGTGGTGTGAACCTGCGCGCCGTGGGGGATGACCGGATCGGCATCTCGCTGGACGAACAGACCCGCGCCGAGACCATCGAAGCGGTCTGGGGGGCGTTTGGCATCGACAAGAAAGACGACAGTGTTGCCAACCGCGCCTATCGCCTACCGGACTATGCGCTGCGTGAAAGCGAATATCTGACCCACCCGATCTTCCACCAAAACCGCGCCGAGGCCGAGATCACCCGCTATATGCGCCGTCTTGCCGACCGCGATCTGGCGCTGGACCGGGCGATGATCCCGCTGGGCTCCTGCACCATGAAGCTGAATGCCACGATCGAGATGATCCCGGTCACTTGGCCCGAATTTGGCAATCTGCATCCCTTCGTGCCGAAAGATCAGGCCGAGGGTTATCACGAGATGATTGCCGATCTGAACGACAAGCTGTGCCAGATCACCGGCTATGATGCGATTTCGCAGCAGCCCAACTCGGGCGCGCAGGGCGAATATGCGGGGCTTCTGACCATCCGCAATTATCACGCATCGCGCGGGGAAGGGCACCGCAATGTCTGTCTGATCCCGACCTCGGCGCATGGCACCAACCCGGCCACCGCGCAGATGGTGGGCTATAAGGTTGTGCCGGTGAAATCGGACGTGGATGGCAACATCGACATCGAGGATTTCCGCGCCAAGGCCGTGCAGCATTCGGACCATCTGGCCGCCTGCATGATCACCTATCCCTCGACCCACGGCGTCTTTGAAGAAACTGTGCAAGAGGTCTGCCAGATCACCCATGATCACGGCGGTCAGGTCTATATCGACGGCGCCAATATGAACGCCATGGTCGGTCTGGCCCGTCCGGGCGACGTGGGCGGTGACGTGAGCCACCTTAACCTGCACAAGACCTTCTGCATCCCGCATGGCGGCGGTGGCCCCGGCATGGGTCCGATTGGCGTGAAGGCGCATCTGGAAGAGCACCTGCCGGGTCACCCGGAATATGGCACCGCTGTGGGGCCGGTGTCGGCCGCGCCCTTCGGCTCGCCCTCGATCCTGCCGGTCAGCTGGGCTTACGTCCTTCTGATGGGCGGTGCGGGTCTGACCCAAGCCACCAAGGTCGCGATCCTGAACGCCAACTACATCGCGGCGCGTCTGCAGGATGGTTACAACATTCTCTACACCTCCAAAACGGGGCGTGTGGCGCATGAATGTATCCTCGACACCCGCCCGCTGGCGGATGAGGGCAATGTGACCGTGGATGACGTGGCTAAACGCCTTGTTGACAGCGGCTTCCACGCCCCCACGATGAGCTGGCCGGTGGCTGGTACGCTGATGGTGGAACCCACCGAAAGTGAACCCAAGGCCGAGCTGGACCGTTTCTGCGACGCCATGCTGTCCATCCGCGCCGAGGCGCAGGACATCATCGACGGCAAGATCGACCCGGAAAACAACCCGCTGAAACACGCCCCTCACACGGTGCGTGATCTGGTGGGCGACTGGGACCGGCCCTACACCCGCGAACAGGCCTGCTTCCCTCCGGGGAACCTGGGCGTGGACAAATACTGGCCCGTCGTGAACCGCGTCGACAACGCCTATGGCGACCGCAACCTTGTCTGCACCTGTCCGCCCATGGACGCTTATGGCGACGAGGACTGACCGGTCCTGAAACCAAGCGCCCCGACCGGGTTCACTGGTCGGGGCGCACCAGACCTGTGCCACCCTGTTACCCGCCAAAGGAGATCTGCATGACCTATGTCGACACTCTCAGGCCCAAGCCGCATCTTGAAGCGGTGACAGGGTACGACAGGCCGACCCGGCATGGTGTGACCCTTATTGTGCCGGACGGGGCGCCCGCGGTTTCGGCGCAGATCATCGCCGATCTCTTTCGTGCGGCAAATGACCTGATCCAGAATGCCCGCTATGATCTGCGCATCTGTACGCTGGCCGATTGGCCGGGGGGCGATCCTGCCTTGTGGCAGCGCCAGACCGTGGTGTTTTTGGGCAATATTCACGACCGTTGGCTGGCGGAACGCAAACACTGGCAACGCGCGCAGCAGGTGATGAACCTGTCCCGCCAGGTGGTGCTGGTGGGGGGCGCTGTGTTTTTACTATGCGGATCGGGGCACGAAGAGGATCTGCCCCTTGCCATCCACCCTAATTTTGCCCTTGCCGCGCAGGAAGAGGGGTTGCGGTCGGCGGGTCACCATCGCCTGACCACGCAGGACACGCGCCTGCACAGCGCCATCAGCCCGCTTGTGGCTGTCAAGCTGATCCTGACGCTGATCGCCGACAGTCACGGCGCCTTCGTGGCGACCGCGCTTGCGGCCTATGTCGGGCTTGATGACAGCCCGGAAAAGCCGCGCAGCCCGCTGGCGCATGATTTGCGCCGCCGCGCGGGCGGTGATGTGGTGGTGTCCTCGACGCTGGATTTGATGGAGCGCCACATGGAAACGCCGTGGTCTATCCATGATCTCTCTGCGCAACAGGAGGTGTCGCAGCGCCAGTTGCAGCGTCGTTTCATGGCCGTTCTGGGTCAGACACCGCTCGAGATCTATCGGCTGCTTCGGGTTGAAAAAGCGCGCGAGCTTTTGACCCATACCAGCCTGCCACTGCCCGAAATCGCTTTGGCCACCGGTTTTGCCGCGTCTGGTCACCTGACGAAGTGTTTCAAGCAGGTCTATAAGATCACCCCGCGCGACCTTCGGCGCGAGGCTTTCCGGCTGGCCTCGTGATCTATTCATAACCTGTTAACTTTGTTGACCCGCTTGCATTTTGCCTCTAACCTTTTGACTAAGATGTAGCCAGGGGAGGGTGACCCGTCAGGTGGAGAAACCATCAGGGTCCCCAGTGTATTCATACAGTGTATTTGCGACGCGCTCGCGCGCCCCGGCTTGTCTTGGGTGCCGCAAGAATATTGACGCTTTACGTATCGAAGCTCGGTCTGTTGGCCGGGCTTGGCGTGCTTGTGTCGGGTCCCGCGTTGGCAAATGATCCCTGTATCGAGGATAACGGCTTTCCTGTTTCGGGCGCCATCATCGAGGTTTTCTGCGAAGGCGATCAGGCCGATGGGGTGCATTTCCCCTCGGCCTTCATCTACACTCTGGGCCTGTACGCACAGAACCCGTTCCACGCAGGATATTTCTCTGAGATCGAGATCGCCTATCTGGATCGCCCGATCCACACCAACGGAATTTCGGCGGTGCGCCTTCTGAACTATGCGCAGCCCACGCTGGATAGTGCACAGGATTTCGAGGCCCGCCTGCTGCCTGATGGTGTTGGGCGCTACATTCGGGCCGATGGCTACGGCGCCTCGGCTGTGCAGATCAGCTCTTATGGCGGGTTTCTGCTGCAAGGCGACGCCAATTACCCGACGATTGAAGAACGCTTTGGCTTTTCCGGCAGTGATTTGTCCCTGCGCATCGACAACTCCTACCCCACACGCACGCCAGACGATGTGGCGGTCTATTTCGACAATACGCTGTATGACTTCGGGCATGATCGTACCAATGCGCAATATCAGAACTGGGCGTTTGGCAATGTGTTTTTGCTCGAGACCACCGGGAATAATGCCCACGGCGTGGTGATGGAAAGCTATGGTGGCCACGGGGTCGGGGGCGACGAGGACCACACCACCGGTGGCCCCGGCGGGCGCGGTGGCACGCTGGGGGCGATCGTTCAAGGCAATATCATCACCTATGGCAATGACGCAGCCGGTATCTTGCTGCGCAGTCTGGGCGGCCAGGGGGGCAATGGGCATAATGGCACCCTCTTTGGTGGCGGGGGGCGCGGCGGTGTCGGCGGGCGCGGCGAATATGCCGTTCTGAACAATATGGCCGCGATCAGCACCCATGGGTTCCGGGCCTCGGGCATCGTTGTGCAGTCGCTGGGCGGCGGCGGCGGGTTGGGCGGCAATGGCGGCTGGGTGCTGGGGGATGGTGGCGCCGGCGGGTCGGCCGCAAGCGGCGGCTTCATCAATGTCACCAACCAGAACTGGGCGTCGATCGTCACGCGCGGCGCGGGGGCCAATGGCATTCTGGCGCAATCCATCGGCGGATTTGCCGGTGCTGCGGGGTCGGGCGGGTATCTGTTCTCGGCCGGCGGCAACGGGGTGTCCGGCGGGAACGGGAATGGCGTTTCGGTGACCAACAATGCCCGGATCGATACATGGGGCGCTTATGATGCCGTGGGCATTCTGGCGCAATCCATTGGCGGCGGAGGCGGCGCGGGCGGTGCGGCGGATGGCTACTACGCGATTGGTGGCAACGGCGGTTTGGGTGGTAATGGCGGTGGTGTCACGGTCACCAATCGCGGCGGCATCATCACCTATGGGGGCCTGCGCAGCCATGGCATTCTGGCGCAGTCGATTGGCGGCGGCGGTGGTGTGGGCGGCAATGCCTCGGGGGCGGCGTCACTGGGCGGAGCCGGCAATTCGGCCGGTCATGGGGGCGTGGCCACGGTGCATAACTCCGGGTGGATAACCACGGTGGGCGATGATGCGATGGGCATCTTCGTGCAGTCCATCGGCGGTGGTGGCGGGCATGGCGGCAATGCCAGTGGCATGGCGGCCATTGGCGGACGCGGCGGTTCTGGCGGCAACGCGCTTTTCGCCCGCGTCTATAGTGACGGCGTGATTTCCACCTGGGGCGATCATGCCGCCGGAATTTCGGCGCAATCCATTGGTGGCGGCGGCGGCACGGGCGGCTCGGCGACCTCGGCCGGGCCTTTTGCCTCTTTCGCGCTTGGCGGCAGCGGCGGCGATGGCGGCTGGGGCTCGCAGGTAACCGTGTCCAATTCGGTTGGCTTCAGCGGATCTGCCAATATCACCACGCGCGGCGATTTCGCCGATGGCATCTTGGCGCAATCCATCGGTGGCGGCGGCGGCAATGGCGGCGCGGCGATGGCATCTTCCTTTGGCAGCGGGTTCTCGGTGGCCATGGCGATCGGCGCCAATGGCGGGTCCGGCGGCGGTGCGGGCACAGTGGATGTCGCCTATCGTGGCGCGATCCGCACCGAAGGCGACTGGTCCAACGCCGTGCGCGCGCAGTCCATCGGCGGCGGCGGCGGCTCGGGCGGCTATGCGGTGTCAGGCTCGGCGTCGACCAGCGGTGCGCTCAGTTTCGCAATTGGTGGGTCCGGGGCCACCGGCGGTCAGGCGCAGAGCGTCACAGTCACCACCTATCATGACCTGACAACATTGGGCGACCGCTCGGCCGCGATCCTGGCACAATCCATTGGCGGTGGCGGTGGCAATGGCGGCTTTGCCTTTGCGGGCGCGATGGGCGGCGTGGGCAGTCTGGGCTTTGCGCTTGGCGGCAATGGCGGGCTGGGCGGCAACGGGGCAAATGTGACGGTGGACAGCCACGGCGCGATTTTCACCGATGGCGAGATGTCCGCGGGCATTGTCGCGCAGTCCATCGGCGGCGGTGGTGGCAGCGGGGGTCACTCGATGTCAGCAAGCTTTGGCGGCACCGGCGCCGGGGCGATTGCGCTGGGGGGCAGCGGGGCTTATGGCACCTATGGCTATGACGTCACGGTCACCTCGCGCGGGCGCGTTACAACGACCGGAGATGGGTCGCACGGGATCGTCGCTCAGTCGATTGGCGGCGGCGGCGGCAATGGTGGTTTCGCCGTGGCTGGAGCGGCCAGCGGCGCGGGCAGCCTTGCGGTTTCCGCCGGGGGCGATGCCGGGGGCGGCGGGAATGGCCGCGACGTGACGGTCACCACTTATGATCGCATCGGCACGCTGGGTGACAATGCCGTGGGCGTTTTGGCGCAATCACTGGGTGGCGGCGGCGGCAATGGCGGGATGAGCCTTGCCCTTGGTGCCGCAGGCAAGGGGGCGGTGTCCGTTGCCCTTGGTGGCGGCGGCGGTAGCGGCGGGGAGGCCCGGTCCGTCACGGTCACGGCCAATGGCAATATCGAAACCTCGGGCGGCATGTCATCGGGCCTTGTGGCGCAGTCCATCGGCGGCGGCGGCGGGCGAGGTGGGCTTGCCGCGGCAGGCGCATTTTCCGGCACAGCCTCGGGCAGCCTGTCGCTGGGTGGCTCAGGCGGCGGTGGTGGAGATGGCGGGCAGGTCTGGGCGGCGGCCAACGGGTTTGTCCTGACGGGGGGCGACGGCGCAACCGGCGTTTTGGCACAATCCATTGGCGGCGGCGGTGGCGACGGCGGCATGGCCATTGGCGCTTCTGCCAGCTTCACGGCCAGTGCCACGGCCAGCCTTGGCGGTTCAGGCGGCAGCGGCGGCGATGCGGCGCAGGTGGACTTGCGCGGATCGGGTGCGGCCTGGACCTTTGGCGACAACGCCAATGCCTATGTGGCGCAATCCATTGGCGGCGGCGGCGGCAACGGCGGTTTCTCCAGTGCCAACAGCTTTGCCACCACAGGCAACGCATCGTTTACCTATGGTGCGTCTGGCGGCTCTGGCGGGGCAGGCGGCCTGGTGCATGTGATCGTCACCAACGCGGGTGATGCAGGCCGTAATATTGAAACCCATGGCGATAGTTCCACCGCTATTCTTGCCCAATCCATTGGCGGCGGCGGCGGCTCTGGCGGGTTCTCCGTGTCCAGTGGTTTTGCGCAGACCGGCAGCGCCAACCTGTCCTTCGGCGGCGAGGGCAGTCAGGGTGGCACGGGGGGGAAAGTTACGGTGTCGGTGACCGAAAGCATCCTGACCAAGGGGCGCTTGTCATCGGGGATTGTGGCGCAATCCATTGGCGGCGGCGGGGGCCATGGTGGTTTTGCAGCCGCAGGCGGGTTGGGTGGCAACCGCGCCGATCTGGCATTTGGAGGCGATGCGGGCAGCGGTCAGCTTGCGGACGAAGTGACGGTCAGCTTGGGGGACATTGGCATTGACACCTCGCTGCGCACCGAAGGGGACGGCGCGAAGGGCGTTTTGGCGCAATCCATCGGTGGTGGCGGCGGCAATGGCGGATTTGCGGTGGGGGCCAGCGGGTCCAACAGCGCCTTCACAGCGGGGATCGTGATGGGCGGCAATGGCGGCACCGGCGGCCACGGCAGCACTGTTTCGCTGACCAACCGCGCCACGGTGACAACATTGGGCGATCACGCCACTGGCCTGTCGGCACAATCCATCGGCGGTGGTGGCGGAAATGGCGGTTTTGCGGTGGCAGGTGGGTTGAACGCGGGCACCGCAGCAGTTGATCTGACGCTGGGTGGGCGCAGCGGTGCCGCTGGCGATGCCGCAGAGGTCACCCTGGAGAGTTACAATAATATCAGCACGATGGGTCGCTTTTCTGATGCGATCCTTGCGCAGTCCATCGGTGGCGGCGGTGGTAACGGGGGGCTGACGGTCTCTGCAGGCCTGTCCTCGACTGCTAGCGGTGGGGTCAGTCTGGGTGGTCGGGGGTCATCCGGTGGTGCTGCAGGAGTGGTTACGGTCACGGCGCAGGGTCAGTTGCTGACGCTGGGGGATCACGCGGCGGGCATTCTGGCGCAGTCCATCGGCGGTGGCGGCGGCAATGGCGGTGCGGCGATTTCGGGCGCGTTCAGCCAGACAGCGGCGGCCTCGGTCGGGCTTGGCGGCCGCGGCAGCGCGGGCGGGGCCGGGGCGCAGGTCACGGTGCAAAACGAGGCGGCGATTGAGACGCAAGGAGATTTCTCGACCGGGCTGGCCGCGCAATCCATTGGCGGCGGTGGTGGCAATGGCGGCTTTTCCATCGGCGGCACATTTGCCAACAGCGCACAGCTTGGTGTGACCATCGGCGGCTCGGGTGGCGGCGCGGCGCAGGGGGGCTTGGTGTCGGTCAGCAATGATGGCGCGATCCTGACGCGCGGGCGCCAGTCGGATGGCGTGCTGGCGCAATCCATCGGCGGCGGCGGGGGGGCCGGGGGCCTGTCGGTCGGTGCGGCGGGCGGCGGCAATAGCGCCACGTTGCGGCTGGGCGGCGCAGGATATGGCGGCGCTTGGGGCGGCAATGTCACGGTGACCCAAACCGCGATGATCACCACGCTGGGCGAAGACAGCGCCGCCATTCGGGCGCAATCTCTGGGCGGCGGCGGCGGGACCGGCGGCTTTGCCCTTGGGGGAACAGTCTCTTCCGGGCGGGCAGCGACGATCAGCCTTGGTGGCAGCGGCGGGACCGGCGGCTCTGGTGGCATGGTCGCGGTCGACAATGGCGGCACCCTTGCCACGCAGGGCGCGCGCGCGAGCGGGCTGATGGCCCAATCCATCGGTGGTGGTGGCGGCACGGCGGGATCGGCGGGCAGCTTGTCTGCGACCTCGGGCAATGCGCTGACCCTGTCGATCGGCGCGAGCGGCGGCAATGGCGGCAATGGCGGTCAGGTGGATGTGACCAATCGCGGATCGGTTTTCACTTTGGGTGACAGCGCGCAGGCGGTGGTGGCGCAGTCCATCGGCGGCGGCGGTGGCACGGCGGGTGGCAGCCTGTCGCTGCGTGCCGCGGGCGCAATGTCAGCGAGCCTTACCTTCGGGGCAAGCGGTGGCACGGGCGGCTCTGGCGGCGCGGTCAACTTCACGCAAGAGGGCGCGGCCAGCGTGGTCACAGAGCTGCGCACCGAAGGCCGGGGCGCGGATGCGGTTCTGTTGCAATCCATCGGCGGTGGGGGCGGCAATGGCTCTTACGTGATCGCAGGCGGCGGCAACAAAGGCATGGGCGGCAGCCTGTCCTTTGGCTCCAGCGGTGGCGCTGGAGGTGCCGGCGGAGCTGTGACCGGGCGCATCGGCGCCGATGGCCGCGCGATCCAGATCCTGACCCGCGCGGATGACGCGGTGGGTCTGAAGGCGCAATCCATTGGTGGTGGCGGGGGCAATGGCAGCTTTACCATGGCAGCGCAGGGCACCAGCGGCACTGGGATGAGCCTGACCATGGGCGGCGCGGGCGCGTCTGGCGGTGAGGGCGGCGCTGTGACGCTGGATCATGTGCAGGCCAATATCTTCACCGCAGGTGCGGGCAGCGTGGGGCTTCAGGCCGAGAGTATCGGTGGCGGTGGCGGATCGGCCAATCTGCACCTGTCCGGGGCGCTGTCGACGTCGCGCAGCTTTGCGCTGCAGCTGGGGGCAAATGGCGGCAGCGGCGCGCGGGCCGGAGATGTGCAGGTGAATTCGCTTGGTCAGGTGCTGACACAGGGGCACAATGCCACGGCCATCATGGCCCGGTCGCTGGGCGGCGGTGGCGGCAATGCGGGGGTGAATATAGGGCTGGCCCTGTCGACCAAATCTGACGGGGTGTCTGTCGCGCTGGGGGCCACCGGCGGGTCTGGCGGGCATTCGGGCGATGTCGCGGTGACCTCTGACAGCTTGATCGACACGGCGGGCAATGGCAGCGGCGGCATTCTGGCCCATGCGATTGGCGGCGGCGGCGGTACCGGAGGCTTTGCCGGTGCCTTCACCGGATCATTTGCGGATGGTAAAACGCTTGGTCTGCAATTGGGCGGCGATGGCGGCACCGGGCATTTCGCGGGCCGCGTGACGGTTGCGTCCACCGCGTCGATCCTGACACGCGGGGCAGATGCCACCGGCATCAGCGCCTTGTCGCTTGGCGGTGGCGGAGGCTCTGGCGGCGGCGCGATGGCGTTCAATTTCGCCAAGGAAAACGAAGCCGCACAGCTGGCAATTGCCGCAGGCGGGGACGGGGGCGACGGGGGATATGCCTCGGAGGTTTCGGTCACCAACAGTGCGGCGATTTCCACGGGCGGCACACGCAGCCACGGCATCGCCGCGCAATCCATTGGTGGCGGTGGCGGTAATGGCGGGCAAGCGGTGGCCGGCAGCATCGTTGCCAAGAAAAACGGATCGGGTGCCAAGCAATTTAGCGTGGCTTTGGGCGGCTCGGGCGGCACCGGCAATCACGCGGGCCGTGTCGCGGTGGACAACAGCGGTGATGTCACCACATTTGCAGCCGGGTCGCATGCACTGTTGGCGCAATCCATTGGCGGCGGCGGTGGCATGGCCAATCAAGCCCTTGCGCTGAGCTTCTCGGGTGCGGACAGCACGGCCTTTGGCCTGTCGCTGGGCGGCTCGGGGGGCAGCGCGGGCTATGGCGGTCAGGTTTCGGTGCAAAATGACGGGTCCCTTTACACCCAAGGCGCGTTCAGCCGGGGCATTCAGGCGCAATCAATCGGCGGCGGTGGTGGCTCTGGCGGGTTCACCGGCAGCGCTGCGATGGGCCGTGGTGGGGACACCAACCAATATGTGCTCGCTTTTGGCGGCGCAGGCGGAGACGGCAATACCGGCGGCGATGTCGACGTGACCCACACGGGCTATCTGCTGACCACCGGCGCCTTTTCCGAAGGGGTTCTGGCGCAATCCATCGGCGGCGGTGGCGGGGCCGGCGGGTCGTCTTTGGCCATGACACGCGCCACGACACCTGCGACCGGCTCCAGCGGAGACCCCGCGCGCAATCTTGCGGTTGCCGTGGCGCTTGGCGGGCAGGGCGGCACCGGGGCTGATGGCGGCGCGGTTTCGGTCGATATCGACGGGATCGTAAACACGTTTGGATTGGCCGCACATGGGGTCATGGCGCAAAGCGTTGGTGGCGGAGGCGGTGCGGGCGGCAATGCCAAAGCCGTGACCATTTTCGCGGGCAAGGAAGACACCAATGATCCGCAAGGGCCGCAAAACCGCTCGCGCCTTTTGGCCATGGGCGGCGATGGCGGTGCTGCGGGCAACGGCGGTGATGTCAGCGTGGAAAATGACAGCTGGGTGGTGACTTACGGCGCGGATGCCTTTGGTATTGTTGCCCAGTCCGTGGGCGGCGGTGGCGGCATCGGTGGTCAGGGCGAACACGGGGCGCCGACCCTGGACGAGCTGATCGGGATCGGTGGTGACCTTGTGGCGAACCTGCCCGATATTCCGGCGCTGCCGGCGTTCCCGGCCCTTGCAGGGCTGCCCGGCCTGCCGGGGCTTCCGGGCCTGCCCAATCTGACCAGCCTGCCGAACCTGCCCAGCCTGAAAGACCTTGGCGCTTTGCCGGGACTGTCCGGGGCCACTGTGCCCGGTCTGCCTGATCTGGGCGGCCTTCCGGCGCTGCCCGGCCTGCCCGGGGTGGCCGACCTGCCCGAGGCGCCGGATGTGCCCGGCCTGCCCACAGCTCCTGACGCTCCGACAGCGCCTGAGACCCCGGAGGCAGAAGAAGACGACGAAGACGGCACCAGCCGCTATGAGATTGTCATCGGCGGTCAGGGCGGCGCCAGTGGGGATGGCGGTGCTGTGACGGTGACCAACCGGGGCAATGTGGCCGCCTTTGGCGATGGCGCGATTGGGGTCTTTGCGCAATCCGTTGGCGGCGGCGGCGGTCTGGGGGGTGCAGGTGCGCTTGGTGAAACCGGCACGATCGGCCTTGGTGGCTCTGGCGGGGCAGGCGGCAATGGCGGCGATGTGACCGTGACCAATGACGGGTTGATCCTGACGGCTGGCACGGCGGGCTATGGCATCTTTGCCCAATCCGTTGGCGGTGGCGGCGGATTTGGCGGCAATGTGGATCGCGGGCTGGATGGTGCTGAGAACACCGATGGGCTGGCCTTTGGCGCGTCGGGCGGGGCTGGCGGCGATGGCGGTGATGTGACCGTGACCAGCACGGGCACCATCATCACGCTGGGCGACGGGGCCACGGCCATCTTCGCGCAATCCGTGGGTGGCGGCGGCGGCGTGCTGGGAGAGATCGGCGAAGGGCGTGGGCTTGTCGGCAGCAGCGGTGCTGTGGGGCAGGCGGGTGACGTTCTGGTGGATCACACAGGCACGATTGTCACGGCAGGTGACGGGGCGCATGGTATATTTGCAACCGCTCTGGATGGGGCGGGCGCGCCCTCTGGCAGTGTTGATATCCTTTACGAGGGCGACATCACCGTATTGGGCAAGGACTCCCATGCGATATTGGCCCAGACAACCGCAAATGGCAGCCTGCCCACCAAGATCGAGATCGGGATCGGCAAGGGATCAACCATCACCGGTGGCTCTGACGAGGCCACGGTGTCCTTGGTTGGGGGCCGCGAAAACACGCTTGAAAACGCGGGTCAGCTTCAGTCCGCAGGCGGATTGAACGGATTGGTCATTGAAGCCCTCAGCGGCAATGACGCGATCCGCAACTCGGGTATTTTTGCCGGGGTGTTTGATCTGGGCGGCGGCGAAAACCGGTTCGACAACCAAGACGGCGCGCTGATGCTTCTGGGCGCGCGGTCAGCGCTTCATGATGGAAGTGCCGGCGCATCGGGGCTTTTGCACAATGCGGGTGAGCTGTCCTTTGGCGATAGCGGTCACCTGAACGCAGCCGCGCGCATGGCAGCGCATGACCCGACATCACGGCCCTCTACGCTTGCCACTTTGCGCCTGACCGGGGATTTCCAGCAATCCACCACCGGGATGACCTTCCTTGACCTGGATTTTGCTACCCGCACGGCGGATCACCTGATCAACACGGGACGCGCAGATTGGGATGGCACCTTGTCGGTCCTGACCTATCACCCGACCCATCTGCGGTCAGGCCGGTCCGAGGCGCTGTTTTCCACCGCGTCCAAAGGGGCTGACAAAGGCGGCTTGCAGCTGGACATCGCGCCAAGTGCCATCGTTGACTACCAGATCAAGGCGCGGTCGGACACGCAGCTGGTGCTGGCGTGGGATGTGGATTTTGCCACGAGTGCCGCCGGGTTCAACCGCAACCAAACCTCGCTGGGCAGTCATCTGAACGCGGCCTTTGCAAGCGGCGCGCCCGAGGGGCTGCAGGCGCTGTCCGCCGCGCTTTTTGCCGTGCCGGATGCGCGCGACCTGCCGGTGCTTTTTGACAGTTTGAACGCGGATATCTACGCTGCGCGCAAGGCGCAGGACCATTTGGGGCTGCTGTCATTTGCCGAGCGTTTCGGGCGGTGCAACCTGTCTGCGACCATGCCCAGCTGTGCCTCTTTGAGCTTCGCCAGCGAGACGAGCGCGCGCAGCGCCTCGTTTGAATATCTTGGCCAAACCGGTCACCGGGCGACCAGCCAGTTGGGGGCCGCGCGTCTGACCGATGGGGGCGGGCGGCTGTCCTTTGGACTGGATTTCGGCTCTCACAGCACCCGCCATGGCGCGACCGGTGCCCGGGTTGAAGGGCACCATACGATGTTGGGTCTGCGCTATGACATGGCCGCCATGGGCATCGACTGGAGCGTTGGTTTCGCGGCCAGCTCTGCGCGGTCCGACATCACACGCTATCCGTTCCTTGGCGGCGCCACCACAGGCAAGCTGGAAAGCACAAGCCTTGCCCTGACGGTTGGGGCCAGCAAACGGTTTGACCTGGGCACGGGGCTGTTCCTGCGTCCGGGCGCGGAGCTAAGTTTGGGTCAGACCAGAACCAAAGCCCTGCGCGAGACGGGCGGGAACCTTGGCCTGGTGTTGGAAGAAAGCACGGACCGGTTTGCCGTCTTCACGCCGTCGGTCGAGATCGGGTTTGACGGGCCGCTTGAAACCGGCTGCAAAACACGGTGCGCCACGGTCACCGGCGGGTTGAAGATCGCGCGCCGGACCTTCCTTGGCAATCGCACGGCCAGCGCCACCGGGCGCTTTATCGAGGCCCCGGCAAGCTCTGATCCGTTCACGGTGACAGATCCGCTGGAGGACAGTTGGTCTGTTGAGGCCTCGGTCGGGCTTGAGCTTGGCCCTCTGACATCGGTCGAGGTCACCGCGCAGCGCCGCTGGTTGGGGGATAGCACCTCAAATGCGATTGGGTTCAGGTTGGAACACGCGTTCTAAAGCGTTTCGATAGGGTGCGCGCGTTTCTGAATGAACATGCGCCACATGTTTCCCCCGAAACGCCTCAACGGCTTATTCAGCCAGTTTGATCGCGTCATAAGCTTCTGCAAAACCAGCGGTTTGCAGGGTGAAGTTTACGTCCTGATCGGCAGTCATGCGAAACCGGATCGGCTGGTCGCCGCCGGCCATGAACATCGCCTGAACATCCCCTTCAAACGGTATCTGCGCATAGCAGGCCGCGTTGTCACAGGTTTCAAGCGACAGCTGAATATCCCCCACGCTGACCCCGGATGGAATGTGCACGCCCACCGGAAGCTCGACGGTCAGCATGGCTTTGGTCGCGTTGTCGATCCCTTCTGAGGTGATCACAGTGCTGCGCAGGAGTGCGCCACCGCCTTGCGCATCCACGATGGTTTGCGCCGCGCGGCAGACCAACGGGGCTGCGCGGCCTGCCGAAAGGCACTGGACCTGCCAGTTGCGCGCCGCATCTGCAGGCGCTGCGGCGGCGTCTGTGTCGCTTTGGGCCAGCATGGTTGCGGGCAGAAGGGCGGTGAGCAGGCAAAGGGTGGCGGGTCGGAACGCAGGTCGGATCATGGGGGCCTCGTCTATTGCGGATATGTCTTTGGCGCTTTTGCGCATCAGAAGGCGAGATGCCCGTTGATCTGTCAAGCGATTTACCCGTTTTGCCCGGCCTGGTTGTGCCGACCACCAGGTTTCGCCGTGCGCGACGCTCGGTTTCCGTAGGGTCAACGCCCTGGACGGGCAGTTTTGTTCCCGGTTTGGTTTACAACAGGGGTCGGGCTGTGCACACTGACTGGGCAGCCAGAAGCATTGACGCCTCACCCGGTGGATACATTCTGGAAATCAGCCGCGAGGGCTGGTGACTGGCCGTGAAACCGAAGATCCGCGGTCCTTCAAGTCGAAAAGATCTGGATAGGGAACCCCCCAACAATGAAGAAAACGATCAAAGGCGCCTTTGGTGTAACCGGTATATTGCTTGCGTTTGCACAAACTGCCGCAGCAGAGGAGTGCGGTAAAGTATCCATTGCCGAAATGAACTGGGCCTCGGCCGAGCTTATGGCCAATGTGGATGCGATCATCCTGAGCGAAGGCTATGGATGCGATGTCGAGAAAGTGCCCGGTGCCACCACCACCACATTTGCCTCGATGAATGAAAAGGGCCAGCCGGATGTGGCGCCTGAACTGTGGACCAATGCAGTTCGCGAGCCCTTGGCTGTCGCAACGGGTGAAGGTTCGATGGTCGTGCTGAACGATGGCCCGATCACTGAATTGGGTGAAGGCTGGTGGATCACCCCAGCTTTCGCAGAAGCGCATCCTGATCTCAACACCGTAGAAAAGGTGCTGGGCCGCCCAGACCTGTTCCCGGATGTTGAAGATTCGTCAAAAGGCGCCTTCGTGACCTGCCCGGCAGGCTGGGGCTGTCAGCTGACAAACGCCAACCTGTTCCGTGCCTTTGGTATGGAAGAAAAGGGCTGGGTTCTGGTTGATCCGGGATCGGCTGCTGGGTTGGATGGCTCGATGGCGAAAGCGGCTGAGCGCGGCGAGCCATGGTTTGGTTACTACTGGTCGCCCACGGCTTTGATCGGCAAGTACAAGATGGTGAAACTGCCGTTTGAAGCCGAATGGGGCGGATCGGAAAACTGGGATGGCTGCATCGTCAAGGCCGAACAGGATTGCGCCGATCCCAAGCCGTCGTCTTGGACTGAAAGTCAGGTTTCGACCGTTGTGACCGATGATTTCGTCGCAAACTCGGGTCCGGCGCAGGACTATTTCAAGGCGCGCGTATTCCCGGGTGCGGTGATGAACGAAATGCTGGTCTTCATGACTGAAAACCAGGCGACTGGTGAAGATGCAGCCTATGAGTTCCTGGCAACGCATGAAGATCTGTGGACCACTTGGGTTCCCGCAGACGTTGCTGACAAGGTCAAAGGTGCGCTCTGATCCATAGGGGTCGCGCAGCAGATTTGATCGAAGCCGAGGGCGCTTTGTGTGCCCTCGGTGAACACATGAATAAGAAAAAAATACAGGGGGGCAGGACATGGAGTTTCTGACCGAATTCCCGTCGCTCGGGCGCAAGGACCTGAGTGCGCTCAGACGTGCTATCGATGGCACGTTTCGCGAGTTCACCCGCGCATGGGGGGAAACCATCGAAGCGATCTTCTATCCGCTTTTGAGATTTCTGGTCTGGTTCGAAGACCTGTTGCTGGCCACGCCATGGCCGATCATCATTCTGGTGCTGTGCGGTCTGGCCTATGCCGGCGCACGGTCGTGGAAGATCACCATCGGGGCAGGGGTCTGCCTGATGGTCATTGGCTTTTTCGGCATGTGGGAAGACACGATGTCGACGCTGGCGATCATCTCGGTTGCGACCTTCCTATGTATCCTCGTGGGCATCCCGCTGGGTGTCATGATGGCGCGCTATGATCGAGCACAGTCGATCATCACACCCATTCTGGACGTGATGCAAACCATCCCCAGCTTCGTCTACCTGATCCCGGTGGTGATGCTCTTGGGGATCGGCAAGGTGCCGGGGCTTTTGGCCGTCTGTATCTATGCGTTGCCGCCCATCGTGCGCCTGACCAATCTGGGCATCCGCCTTGTGGACAAGCAGGTGATGGAGGCCGCCGATGCCTTTGGCGCGTCTTACAAGGAAAAGCTCTTTGGCGTGCAAATCCCGCTGGCACTGCCCAATATTTTTGCCGGTGTGAACCAGACGATCATGATGGCCCTGTCGATGGTGGTGATCGCGTCCATGATTGGCGTGCAGGGGCTGGGCGTGCCGGTGCTGCGTGCGATTTCCAATCAATATCTGGCACTTGGCCTGATGAACGGGCTGGCCATCGTGGCCTTGGCCATCATCTTTGACCGCGTCAGCCAGACCTATGGCAAACGCCTGCAAGCCTATCGGGAGAGCGGCCATGACTGATCAAAACATGACTGATGATATCAAAATCTCGATCAGCAATCTTTACAAGATCTTCGGAACCAATCCTGCGAAGGCGATGGAGAGGGTGCGCGAGGGCATGTCGAAAGACGACCTGCTGGAGCAGACCGGCCATGTGCTTGGCCTGAATGACATCTCGCTGGATATGCCTGCGCGGAAAATTCAGGTGGTCATGGGCTTGTCGGGGTCGGGGAAATCCACCTTGATCCGGCACCTGAACCGGCTGATTGACCCCACCGCGGGCGAGGTGCTGGTTGATGGCGAAGACGTGCTGGCGATGGATGACACCCGCCTGCGCGATCTGCGCCGTTTCAAGATGTCGATGGTGTTTCAGAAGTTTGCCCTGTTGCCTCATCGCACCGTGCTTGAAAACGCGGAGTACGGGCTTCTCATTCAGGGTGTGAACGACACCGAGGCCGCCAAACGCGCGCGCCATTGGCTCGATCGGGTGGGGCTGACCGGCTATGAAGACTACTATCCCGGACAGCTGTCAGGTGGCATGCAGCAGCGTGTGGGGCTGGCCCGCGCGCTGGCGACGGATGCCGATATCCTGTTGATGGACGAGGCGTTTTCGGCGCTTGATCCGCTGATCCGCATGGACATGCAGGGCATTTTGCTGGAGCTGCAGGAAGAGCTGCACAAAACCATCGTCTTCATCACCCATGATCTGGATGAAGCGCTGAGGCTGGGGGATAATATCGCCATTCTGCGCGACGGTGCATTGATCCAGACAGGTGACGGGCAGGACATCGTGCTGCACCCGGCGGATGATTACATCGCGGACTTCACGCGTGAAATCAACCGCGCCAAAGTGGTGCGCCTCAGCGCGCTTCAAAAGCCCCTGACCGGGGCCGTGCCAGCCGGAGATGCCTTGGCTGACAGCATGGTGTTGGAGGATGCATTGGAAGTGATTGCGGGTGCAGAAGGGCATATCGTGCCCGTCAAAGATGAGACTGGCAAAGTCACCGGGCAGGTACATCTGGCCGACGCTGTCGCTGCCATGCATGCTTGACGCAAACATATGAAATCACAAAAGGGCGGCTTGTTCGGGCCGCCCTTTTCAGGGCAAGGGTTTACTTGCCCTTCCAAACCGGATCGCGTTTTTCTGCGAAAGCGCGCGCCCCTTCCATCTGGTCCTCGGACCGATAAAGCACCTCGACCGTTTCAAACTGGCTTTTGGTGATCTTGTTCATCGCGTCCTGAAATTTCATATCTTCCGCTTCGCGTACCACCTCTTTGATTGCCGCATAGACAAGCGGGGGGCCAGAGGCCAGCAGGTCGGCCAGTTTGCGCGCTTCAGCCATCAGGTCGGCGGCTGGGTAGATATGGTTGATCATGCCCCACCGCGCGGCTTCTTCAGCGTCCATCCAACGCCCGGTCAACAGCAATTCCATCGCGATGTGATAGGGGATGCGCTTGGGCAGTTTGATCGAGGCCGCATCGGCCACGGTGCCTGACCGGATTTCCGGCAGGGCAAAGCTGGCGTGATCGGCGGCAAGGATGATGTCGGCGGACAGCGCCAGCTCCAGCCCGCCGCCGCAACAAATACCATTCACCGCCGCAATCACCGGTTTGTTCAACCCGCGCAGCTCCTGCAAGCCGCCAAACCCGCCTTTGCCATAATCGCCATCCACCGCGTCGCCATCGGCGGCCGCTTTCAGGTCCCAACCGGGGCAGAAGAACTTTTCGCCCGCGGCGGTCACAACCGCCACGCGCAGGTCAGGGTCGTCGCGAAACACGGTGAACACATCCCCCATGATCCGGCTTGTGGCCAGGTCGATTGCATTGGCCTTGGGGCGGTTCAACGTGACCTCCATCACCTTGCCGCGTCGATGGGTGCGGATCGGGCCGTCGGTCAGATTTGTCAGGTCGGTCATGTCTTTTCTCCGATGCGGATCAATGCGTCTGCAGCCACGGCGCGGTCGGCCATGACCATAAGGGGATTCACTTCAACTTCAGCCACGGGCTGGGCCATCACATAGGACTGGATGGCCGCGACCGCGTCCAGAACGGCGTTCATATCGGCGGGGGGGGACCCGCGATATCCTGCCATGATGGGCGCAATCTTCAGATTGCCAAGTGCGGCCTGAACGTCGTCACGCGTGGCCGGGATCAACAAGGACTGGCTGTCTTTCATGACCTCGGTCAGCGTGCCGCCAGCCGCCAATGTCAGAACATAGCCATGCGCAGGATCATAGATCACGCCGATCAAAAGCTCGACCACGGCGCCGGTCAGCATCTCTTCGACCAGAAAGCTGTCGGCAGGCATGGCGCGGGCGGCTTTGGTCACCGCCTCGGCGCCCGTCAGGTTCAGGGCCACGGCGCCTGCTTCGGTCTTGTGGGCGATGCCTTCGCCCTTCAATGCCACCGCACCGCCCAGACGGTTCGCGGCGTCGCCAGCCGCATCCGGGCTGTCTGCGCGTATCGCCCCCGGCACGAGCAGTCCATGCGCGTTCAGCGCGGATTTCGCCTCTGCCTCGGAGAGCGCGGCGCCGGTTTCAGGCGGTGGACGTAAGAACAGGGGCTGGGCGGTGTAACGGGGTAAATTGGCGGCCAGCTCGATCGCCGCAATGGCCGACCCCATGCCCGAAAACGGTACAATACCGCGGGCCACAAGGCTTTGGGCGATGTCTTCCGGCATCGTGTCGGGCAGCGACGCCAGAATGCCGATTGACCGCCCCGTGGCGGTCTGGGCCGCAGCCACTGCCTCAATCACCTTGTTCCAGTCGTCGCCGACGCAACGATCCGCGCGTGGAAAGTCCAAAACCACAAGGCCAAGTCCCACATCCCCGTCGATCAATGCAGTGAAGGTGGCAGTCATCGCCGCAACATCGCCCCAGATATAGGTGTGATAATCCAAGGGGTTGGCCAGCGACACCTTCGGGCCCAACGCGGCGCGCAACCCCTCGGACTGCGCCTGTGTAAGCGCTGGGAACGCCACCCCCCGACCATGTGCGGCATCCGCGATCAGGCTGGCTTCTCCGCCAGAGCAGGAGGCTGACGCGATCCGGTTTGACCCAAGCGGGCCTGCCACATGCAAAAGCTTCAGCGCTTCCAGAAAATCCGACAGGCTGTCGACCTGACCCACCCCAAGCCGCCTGAGCAGCGCACGGGCCCCCGCATCGCTGCCTGCCAGCGATGCCGTGTGTGAAATGGTGGCGGCGCGGGCTTGATCTGACCGCCCGATTTTGAGTGCGACGATGGGTTTGCCAAGCTCCGCAGCTCGTCGCGCCAGGGCCTCGAAGCTGCGCAGATCGCCAATGCCTTCGATATGCAGCCCCAGCGCGGTGACGCGGTCATCCTCCAACAACGCTTGCCCGATCTCGGCCAGCCCGGTCTGCGCCTGATTGCCTGCAGTGACCACGTAAGCCATTGGCAGGCCGCGTTTTTGCATGGTCAGGTTGATGGCGATGTTCGAACTTTGGGTGATGATCGCCACACCCTTGTCGCTGCAGGCGGCCCCATGTTGATCGGGCCAAAGGGCGACGCCGTCCAGAAGGTTCAACAGCCCATAGCAATTGGGGCCAATGATCGGCATGTCGCCAGCGGCCTTCAGCAAGGCGTGCTCTAATGCGGCGCCATCTTCCAGCTCGGCATTGGCTTCGCGAAAGCCCGAGGCAAAGCAGATGGCCCCACCGGCGCCTTTGGCGGACAGGGCCGCGACGGCCTCGATCGTGACGTTTCGGTTCACGCCGACAAAGCTTGCATCCGGGGCGTCGGGCAGGGCCTCGATCGACGGATAGGCGGACAACCCGCCGACCTCGGGTTTTGTTGGGTGCACGGGCCAGATATTGCCCGTGAAACCCATCTTGAGGCATTGTTCGATCACGTTTGCGCACCAGACCCCGCCGCCGATCACGGCGATGGAGCGGGGGCGCAACAGGCGGTCAAGGCGCGTCATGTCGGCCCCCCATGTCAGGCCCCCAAAGGCCTTAACAGCTCGCGGCTGATGATGTGGCGCTGGATTTCCGAGGTGCCATCCCAGATGCGTTCGACGCGAGCATCGCGCCAGAACCGTTCAATGGGGAAATCATCCATCAGCCCCATGCCGCCAAAGACCTGCAGGCTGGCGTCGGTCACGCGGGCCAGCATTTCCGAGGCATAAAGCTTGGCCGAGGCGATCTCGCGGTTGGCAGGCAGATCTTGATCCAACCGCCATGCCCCCGAGAGGGTCAGAAGGTCCGCCGCATCAATCTCGGTGATCATATCGGCGATCTGGAAGCCCACCCCCTGAAACTTGCCGATGGGCTGGCCAAACTGCTTGCGCTCGGCTGCGTATTCCAGCGCGTAATCAAAGCAACGCCGCGCGCGGCCCACACAGAAAGCGGCAACCGTCAGGCGGGTGGCGTAGAGCCAATCGTTCATCACAGCAAAGCCACCATCGACCTCGCCCAACACCTGCGCGTCGGGTAGGCGACAATTGTCGAAATCCAGCACGTAGTTCTTGTAGCCGCGATGGCTGACCGACTTATACCCTTCGCGCACCTCAAAGCCCGGCGTGCCGCGATCCACCAGAAAACAGGTGATGCGTTTCTTCGGGCCTTTGGGGGTTTCGTCTACCCCTGTGGCGATGAAAACAATAAAGAAATCAGCGTGTTCTGCGCCGGAGATAAAGTGTTTTGATCCGTTCAAAACCCAGTCGCCACCGTCCCGCACTGCGCTGGCCTTCATACCGCGCACATCCGACCCTGCATCTGGTTCGGTCATGGCGAGCGCGTCCATCTTCTCGCCGCGCACGGCGGGCAGAAGGTAACGTTCGCGCTGCTCGCCCACACAGGCCATGAGGATGTTCTGGGGCCGGCCAAAGAAATGCGTGAGGGCCATCGAGCCACGTCCAAGTTCGCGCTCGACCAAAGTGAAGTCGAGGTGGCTTAGCCCCGCGCCGCCGACGTCTTCGGGGAAGTTGCAGGCGTAAAAGCCAAGGTCGATGACCTTTTTCTTGATCTCTTGCCCCAGCTCATGGGGCACCTGACCCGTGCGTTCGACCTCGGCCTCATGCGGGTAGATTTCGTTTTCCACGAAACTGCGCACGGTCGAGACGATCATTTCCTGTTCTTCTGACAGACCGAAATGCATCACGCGTCTCCTTTGGCGTGCAGGGCGGCCAGAGCCTCAACACGGGCTTCCACATCCGCGCGGGGCGGGCAGGATTTGCGGGTGTTCAGGTCCACATGCAGCAGGAATTGGTCGCAGGTGGCCAGCAACCCGTCATCAGACGCGCGCTTCATTTCGTGCCACATGCGCAGCTTTTTGCCTTCGCCAAGTGTGACGGTCGTATCCACATAGACGGCTTCACCCGCATGGCATTCATCGATGTATTTGATGTTGGTTTCCGCGGTGAAATAGCTCAGACCCGAGGCAATGTACTCTGGATCTGCCCCCACATGGATCATGATCCGGTCGGCCGCGTCTGAAAAGACCTGCCCATAGCGACCCTCGTTCATGTGGCCGTTATAGTCGGTCCAGTCGATGGGCACGTCACGGGCAACGGTGCGCATCGGCGTCTCGTCAGACATGGCAGGCCAGAGGCCGGTTTCATGGGTGCGAATGACCCGACCCGCGCCAGAGCCGTCACCGCGGGCTTTCAGGGCGCGCAACATGGAGACAAGGTTGTCGTCGCGCAGGCGTTCCAGCTCGCGGATCGACATGTGGCCGGACTGAGCATCGGACTGGCCCGCGATCAGGTCAACCAGTTCATCGGTGAACTCGGGCACGTCCATCAGTTTGGTCCAAGGCCACGACAGGCAGGGGCCAAACTGGGCCATGAAGTGCTTCATGCCAGCCTCACCACCGGCCACGCGGTAGGTCTCAAACAGGCCCATCTGCGCCCAGCGAAGGCCAAAACCCATGCGAATGGCCTCGTCAATTTCTTCGGTCGTGGCGATGCCGTCTTTGACCAGCCACAGCGCCTCGCGCCAGACGGCTTCAAGGAAGCGGTCGGCGATATGGGCGTCGATTTCTTTGCGGACCTTCAAGGGGTACATGCCGATACCGCTTAGAATGTCGGCGGCACGCGTGCAGGTGTCGGCGTCGCCCACCAGCTCGATCAGCGGCAGAAGATAGACCGGGTTGAACGGATGGGCAACGATCGCGCGCGCGCCTTTTTCGTTCAATTCCGATGGCTTGAAGCCCGACGTTGATGAGCCGATGATGGCAGTTTTCGGCGCGAAAGCCATGAGGTCGGCAAGCACTTTGTGTTTCAGCTCCAGCCGTTCGGGCACGCTTTCCTGCACCCAGTCTGCTCCTGCGACGGCCTCGGCCAGATCGTTGTGATAGGTCAGCTTGCCCTCTGTCGGCAGCGCCGTTTCGTAAAGCCCCGGCAGCGCACGGCGCGCGTTCAGCAGGACTTCGCTGATCTTGCGTTCAGCCTCGGGATCGGGGTCGAACACCGCCACGTCCCAACCGTTCAAAAGGAAGCGCGCGGCCCATCCGCCGCCAATCACGCCACCGCCAATAATCGCTGCTTTCATTGTCATCTATCCAACCAAGCTTTCTGTATGTCCATCCACGGCCAAGGCCTGACCCGAGATCTTGCAACTGGCGTCTGAGGCCAGGAAAAGCGCCGTGTCTGCCAAATCATCCGCCGTGACCCATGTTTTCATCGCCACGCCTGTGACGTAGCGCTTGCGCAGCTCCTCCGGGTCCAGCCCATGCGCCTCGGCCTCGCGCGCAATCACGCGTTCCATGCGTGGGCCTTCCACCGCGCCGGGGCAGAGCGCATTGACGCGGATGCCATAGGGGCCAAGTTCGGAGGCCAGTGTTTTCATAAGCCCAATCACGCCCCATTTGGCCGTCGCATAGGGCGAGCGCATGGGATAGCCCCACAACCCCGCCGTGGAAGACGTCAGAAGCATGCTGCCACTGCCCTGTTCCTTCATGTGACGCGCGGCCCAGCCGCAGGCCAGAAAGGCCCCGTCCAGATTGGCGGACAGGCAGGCACGCCAATCCTCCAGCGACAAGTCCTCGATCGCGCCCGCGGGGCCGCCGGTGCCTGCATTGGCGCAGAGCATGTCAACGCCGCCCCAGTCGCTGTCGAGTTGGTCAAACAGCAGCTGCATCTCGTCGGGCTGGGTCACATTGGCTGCGACCGAGATCACGCCGGGCAGGGTGCTTACCGTATCTGCCAGCGCTTCTGCATCCACGTCACAGATCGCGACCTTGGCCCCTTCGGCGTGAAAGCGGCGGGCGAAACAGGCGCCAATGCCGCTGCCGCCTGCGGTGATCAGGACGCGTTTGCCCTTGAGCCCGTTCATACAGGGGCCCGTTTGGTCAGGCCCAGTTTCTTGCGCACCTCTTCCGGGCCAATGACCCGCGCGCCCATGCCTTCGATGATGCCGCGGGCGCGGGTCACAAGCTGTTCGTTGGTGGCCAGCTCACCCTTGGCCAGCCACAGGTTGTCTTCCAAGCCCACACGCACATTGCCACCCGCCAGAACGGCCGCCGCGACATAGGCCATCTGGTTGCGCCCCAGTCCGAAGGCCGAGAAAGTCCAGTCGTCCGGCACGTTGTTCACCATCGCCATGAAGGTGTTCAGATCATCCGGCGCCCCCCACGGCACGCCCATACAGAGCTGCACAAGGGCAGGACCGTCCAGCACGCCTTCCTTGACCAGCTCCTTGGCGAACCAAAGATGGCCGGTGTCAAAGGCCTCGATCTCCGGTTTCACGCCCAGATCGGTCATCATTTGCCCCATGGCGCGCAGCATGCCGGGGGTGTTGGTCATGACATAGTCGGCCTCGGCGAAATTCATCGTGCCGCAATCCAGCGTGCAAATCTCGGGCAGGCATTCGGCGACATGGGCCACGCGCTCTTCCGCGCCCACCATATCAGTGCCCGCTGCGTTCACGGGGAGGGGCGCATCTGTGGAACCAAAAGTGATGTCCCCCCCCATGCCCGCCGTGAGGTTCAGGACCACATCGACATCAGCGTCGCGAATGCGGTCTGTGACCTCTCGGTATAGTTTCAAATCCCGTGCGGGGGTGCCGGTGTCCGGGTCTCGCACATGGCAATGGACCACGGCGGCGCCGGCTTTGGCCGCTGCGATGGCGCTGTCGGCGATCTCTTTCGGGCTGCGGGGCACATGGGGCGACCGGTCCTGCGTCGACCCCGATCCGGTCACGGCACATGTGATGAAGACGTCTTTGTTCATGGCGAGCGGCATCTCGGTCCCTCCTGATGCGGTGTTTCACCTGTTTATCACATGAGGAATTGACGGATGCTTCCGTGCGGAATTAGTTTGCATTATGCAGATTTGGTCAAAATCCGACTCCAGAACGCGGGAAATTGCGTTTCTCTTGTTCGACAGGTTCTCGAACCTTGCGCTTGCAAACCTGTTGGAGCCGCTGCGGGCGACCAACACGTTGTTGGGGCGTGAGGCGTATCGCTGGCGCATTGTCACACCGGACGATGACGTGGCGCATACCTCAAGCGGGTTGCCGATTATGCCGACCGCACGATTGGCCGACATCGACAAAGGTGACGTGGTTTATGCGGTGGCAAGTTATGACCATATGCGTCACGCAAACGCGCATACCAGAAAGGTTTTGCGCGGTTTGGCGGGGCGTTTCGATGCGGTGGCAGGGGTGGATGCCGGGTGCTGGTTGTTGGGGGCCGCGGGGCTTTTGGATGGCTATCGCGCGACCATTCACTTTGATTTGCAGGATGCCTTTGCCGAGCAGTTCACCGATATCGACGTTGAACGCGCGCGCTGGTTGCAGGATCGCGACAGGATCACATGCAGCGGCGGAATGGCGGCCTATGAGCTGACCTGCGAGCTGATCGGGCAGGACCACGGGGCCGCCATTCTGTTAGAAATCAACCAGATGTTCATGTCCGAAAACGCCACAGCGCCGCAGATCGTGGCGCGCGCGCGTTCGGATCGCCGGGTGGACACCTGCCTGCGCGCGATGGAAGCCAATATCGAAACCCCTTTAACGATCCCCGAGTTGGCACAACTGGCGGGGTGTCGACAGCGGGATCTTGAAGCGCGGTTCGAGCGTCATTTCGGGGCATCGCCACGCAAGGTCTATCGGCGTCTGCGCCTGAATGCAGCGCGTCGGATGTTGGAGGCAAGCGGGTTGTCGGTTGCCGAAGTCTCGCTTCGATCCGGCTATGCAGATGCCAGCGCCTTTGCGCGCGCCTTCCGGCAGGAGTTCGGTTTGACGCCGCTCGCCGTTGCACGGGGGGAGCTGGTCAGGGCAGGGGTGTCACGCCGATAATTGCGCTGTGGTAGTGGATAAGCAGCAGATAGACGGCCGCACCGATAAAGACACGCACCAGTCCCGATTTGGTGACTGTGATTTCGCGCTTGGTGTTTGCCAGGCGTTGCCAGGTATCGATGCCCAAAAGCCTTTGATTGCGCTTGTCGATAATCCGTTTTCCAAGGGCTGAGAAGCTGGCGAATATGCCAAACAGGATCAAATGAGCCAGATTGCCATTGGGCAGCAGATGACCCAGCGACCACAAAAGCAGCGCCACCAGAAGCGGATGGCGCACCCACCCGATGATTCCAGCATTCCGGGGGTCGAAAGACGCGTTATTTGCGCCGCCAAAGGACAAGGGGTTTGGACGCCCGATGGCCAATGCCGCAAGGGTGCAGGCCAAGGCCATGGCCAGCAAGGTGACCGTGTTTTGCCACGGTGCCCAAGGCCACAAATTCACCAATGGCGCGCGACCTGCTGCCACGATCACCCAGCCAAGCAGCAGCGTGGACAGCAGGGAATAGCAGACCGTAAACCCCTTTTCTCCCAGTAGGTTGCGCAGGGAGTTGCGCAACTTGGGACGTGTCGGGATCACATGCGACGCCATGAAGGTGACAAGTGCGGCGAAAAACTCCAGCCAGCTTGGCATTCGTGGCTCCTTGGACGGATGTTGCGCCCGATCACCTCGCGCGACAGGCTGCTGCTTCTCCGCGATACAGTCGCGTTAACAGTCGGGCAAGACCTATGTGCTTATCTCATGTCGAAACCCGGAAGATTTCGATGATGTGTAAAGAGCGAGCAATATGAAAACGGCACCTGAAACCGATCGCCAGCCCGGCGTGTTGAGCACAATTTTCACTAAGATCATGGTCGTGGTTGGGGCAACCATTGCGCTGATCGGGATTGTGACCTCCTTTATCTCATATTCGACGTCCCAACGCATCGTTGATCAAACTATGGCCCACCAGGCCAGCGAGCTTACGAAGTTTACCGCGCAGGTCGTGACCGGGTCCTTCCAGATGAGCAACACGCGCGGGGTCGATCTGCGTATGTCGAACCTGTTGGAAGACCCTGCCAGCGGCGCCGTGATGGGGATTGCTCTGGACAAACGGGGGCGGGTCTTGCTGGAAAAAGGGGATCGAACCGATCTGGTTGAAACCCTGACCTCTCTTGGCCAGAAAGCATTGGAAACTGAAGCAACTCAGATGACCCAGGATGGTCTGTTGATTGCTGTTCCTGTTGGTGGCGATGGAAACCCCATCCATGGGGTCCTTGCGATTGGCTGGACGGCAGAGCATCTTCATGCTGTGGCGTTTCAGGATCAGGTTTTTGGCGCGTTGGTCGCCTTGGCGGTGTTTGCCATATCTGTGCTTGTGACCGGATATTTGGTTTGGAAAACGGTGGCAAAACCCTTCGCAGGGCTCGCATCGGCGATTGACGACGTGGCTGCCGAGAAATTTGACCGCGAAATTCCGGGTCTTGGGCGCAAGGACGAGCTTGGTAAGATTGCGTCCTCACTACAGAAATTTGCCTGTCGTCTCAGCGATGGGGCGAAGCAAATGTATAAAAGTCAGGTTCGTGGCACGGCCCTGAACAAGTCCTCTGCCTGTTTGATGATCACGGATACGGATATGATCATCACCTATGCCAACCCTGCTTTGCGGGCGAGTTTCGAAGGCCATATCAGCGATCTTTCCGAGGTTTGCCCGCACTTTCCCGCCGAAAACATCGTGTCGAGCTCGATCAGCGATTGTTTTCCGACCAAGCAATTGGGACTGCTTGACAAAATCAAGTCCGACCCTTCTGCGCTGCCGTTGCGCAAATCAGTTGCCTATGGCCAAACACGGTATGAAATCGAGATCAATCTGATCGAAAGTGATGACCAAGAGGCCTTGGGCTATGTGATTGAATGGCGTGATATCACCGAAGATTTCCTGAACCGATCAATTCTTGCCTCGATCGAAACCAATCAGGTGAAAGCTGATTTTGCCTATGATGGCCAATTGATCAGTGCAAATGGATTGTTTGAAAGTCTGGCGCCCGAGATTGCACAGGACCGGCGCCCGATGGCAGATGAAATTTTTGATTTTGATCCGGAGCTGGCCGAAAAATCCGGACCCGTCTTTGATCGCCTGCGTGACAGCAAAAGTGTCTATGGGCGGTTCAAGTTTAAGGGTGGCGAACGATATGTCGAAGGGGGCTTTACACCGGTTCTTGACGATGATGGCCATCTACTTCGGATCGTATTGATCGGGAATGATGTTACGCAGTCGCATGAGGCGATTTTGCGTGCGGAGGGGGAGCGTGCTGAGATGGAGGCGGCGCAGGCCGCGGTTGTGGATGCGCTGCGTGTGGGTCTTGGCCAGCTGTCAGATGGGGATCTGACGATCCGTATCGATACGGCGTTTGATGCCAAATACGAACAGCTTCGGGCGGATTTCAACACGGCATCGGACAAGCTTCGGGCGGCGATGTGCGGCGTGGTCGAGAATGCGGACCTGATCCAGGGCGAAGCGAGCGAAATCTCGAACGCGGCGGATGACCTGTCGCGCCGGACGGAACATCAGGCGGCGACGCTTGAGGAAACGGCGGCGGCGCTGGACGAGCTGACGTCCTCGGTGCGCTCGGCCGCGGATGGGGCGGCGCATGCGCGTGAAGTTGTGGAAACGGCGCGCGAAAATGCGGAAGCTTCGGGCGCGGTTGTGCGAGAGGCGGTTGGCGCCATGGGCGAGATTGAAAGCTCGTCGCAGCAGATCTCGAAAATCACGGGTGTGATTGACGATATCGCGTTCCAGACCAACCTGTTGGCGCTGAATGCCGGGGTCGAAGCGGCCCGGGCGGGCGAAGCCGGGCGGGGGTTTGCGGTGGTGGCCTCGGAAGTGCGCGCACTGGCGCAGCGCTCGTCGGATGCCGCGCGCGAGATCAACGGGCTGATCTCGGCCTCGGGCGGGCATGTGAAACGCGGTGTGGAACTGGTTGACCAGGCGGGCTCTGCGCTGTCGGGGATTGTCGACAGCGTGAATGAAATCAGCCGCAATGTGGGCGAGATCGCCACATCTGCACAGGAACAAAGCAGCGGCCTGGCCGAGATCAACTCGGCGGTGAACCAGCTGGACCAGGTGACGCAACAAAATGCCGCGATGTTTGAAGAAACAACGGCCGCCAGCCATGCGCTGACGCGTGAGGCGGACACGCTGATGACCACGATGCGCAACTTCAACACCGGGCACGAGAGGCTCGCGCCGGACAACCTGCTTCACGGGCCGGTTCAAGGGCCGGGCCCGACCACAGCTGACGATATCACAGGCCCCGGATATCCTGACCCGGACACCGCCACCCCGTCGACGGAGCTGCCAGGCCAGCCACCATCCCTCGCGACTGACGGGACCACCGCTCTGGACAGGCAGGCCGCTTTGGAAAACAGGCCAAACCCC